>JANQAE010000001.1:0-2107500 GCA_024707225.1 Dokdonella sp.
CGACGACGCCGAAGAAGCCGAACTCCGCGCTGCGCAAGGTAGCCAAGGTCCGCCTGACCAACCAGGAAGAAGTGATCAGCTACATCGGTGGCGAAGGCCACAACCTGCAGGAGCACTCGGTGGTGCTGATCCGCGGCGGCCGCGTCAAGGACCTGCCGGGCGTGCGCTACCACACCGTGCGTGGCTCGCTCGACGCCGCCGGCGTGACCAAGCGTCGCCAGAGCCGTTCCAAGTACGGCGCCAAGCGCCCGAAATCCTGATACCACTAGGTCAGAATCATGTCGCGTAAAGGTTCTACTCCGGTCCGGGCCACGCTGCCCGACCCCAAGCACGGCAGCGACGTCATCGCGCGCTTCATCAACATGGTGATGAAGAGCGGCAAGAAGTCCGTGGCCGAGAAGATCGTCTACGGTGCGCTCGACCACATCGGCGAGAAGCACGCCGAGCCGGTCGGCGTCGTCGAGAAGGCCCTGGGCAACGTCGCTCCGGCGGTCGAGGTCAAGTCCCGCCGCGTCGGCGGTGCGACCTACCAGGTGCCGGTCGAAGTGCGCTCGGCGCGCCGCATGGCGCTGGCGATGCGCTGGGTCATCGAGGCGGCGCGCAAGCGCGGCGAGAACTCGATGCCGCGCAAGCTCGCAGCCGAACTGCTCGAGGCGGCCGAGAGCCGCGGCGGCGCGGTCAAGAAGCGCGAGGAAACCCATCGCATGGCGGAAGCCAACAAGGCGTTCTCGCACTATCGCTGGTAAGTAAGAGTTTCCGAGGAAGTCCTGTGGCTCGTACGACCCCCATCGAGCGCTACCGCAACTTCGGCATCATGGCGCACATCGATGCCGGCAAGACCACCACCACCGAGCGCATCCTGTATTACACCGGCGTCAATCACAAGATTGGCGAGGTGCACGAGGGTGCCGCGACGATGGACTGGATGGAGCAGGAGCAGGAGCGCGGTATCACGATCACGTCGGCGGCCACCACCTGCTTCTGGCAGGGCATGGACCACTCGTTTCCGCAGTATCGCTTCAACATCATCGACACGCCCGGCCACGTCGACTTCACGATCGAAGTCGAGCGTTCGCTGCGCGTGCTCGATGGTGCGGTGTTCGTGCTCTGTGCGGTCGGCGGCGTGCAGCCGCAGTCCGAGACGGTCTGGCGCCAGGCCAACAAGTACGGCGTGCCGCGTCTGGCGTTCGTCAACAAGATGGACCGCACCGGCGCCGACTTCGACAAGGTCGTCGGCCAGCTCAAGGCGCGCCTCGGTGCAAACCCGGTACCGATGCAGGTGCCGATCGGTGCCGAGGACCAGTTCGAGGGCGTGATCGACCTCGTCAAGATGAAGGCCATCTACTGGGACGGCGAGTCCCAGGGCATGAAGTTCGAGTATCGCGAGATTCCCGCCGATCTCAAGGAGATCTGCGAGAAGGCCCATGCCTATCTCGTCGAATCGGCCGCCGAGACCTCGGAAGAGCTGATGGACAAGTACCTCGAGGATGGCGGCCTGAGCGAGGACGAGATCCACGCCGGCATCCGCGCCGGTACGCTGTCGACTTCGATCATCCCAGTCTTCTGCGGTACCGCATTCAAGAACAAGGGCGTGCAGGCGATGCTCGACGCGGTCGTGCGCTACCTGCCGGCGCCGTCCGATCGTCCGCCGGTGAAGGGCGTCGACGAGGACGAGAAGGAAGACAGCCGCGGTGCCGGCGATGCCGAGCCGTTCTCGGCGCTCGCGTTCAAGATCATGACCGATCCGTTCGTCGGCTCGCTGACGTTCTTCCGTGTCTACTCGGGCGTGCTCGCCTCGGGCGATACCGTGTTCAATCCGGTCAAGTCCAAGAAGGAGCGCATCGGCCGCATCCTGCAGATGCACGCCAACGAGCGTCACGAGCTCAAGGAAGTGCGCGCCGGCGACATCGCCGCCGCGGTCGGTCTCAAGGACGTCACGACCGGCGACACGCTGTGCGCGCAGGACAAGGTCATCACGCTCGAGCGGATGGTCTTCCCGGAGCCGGTCATCGCGATGGCCGT
Organism: Dokdonella sp.; assembly: GCA_024707225.1. Classification (GTDB taxonomy): domain Bacteria; phylum Pseudomonadota; class Gammaproteobacteria; order Xanthomonadales; family Rhodanobacteraceae; genus Dokdonella. Next base: position 2,023 of record JANQAE010000001.1, read on the forward strand.
GGAGCCGAAGACCAAGTCCGACCAAGAGAAGATGGGCATCGCGCTCGGCCGGCTCGCGCAGGAGGATCCGTCCTTCCGCGTGCGCACCGACGAGGAATCGGGCCAGACGATCATCGCCGGCATGGGCGAGCTGCATCTGGAGATCATCGTCGACCGCATGAAGCGCGAGTTCAACGTCGAGGCCAACGTCGGCAAGCCGCAGGTGGCCTATCGCGAGGCGATCCGCAAGGCGGTCAAGCAGGAAGGCAAGTTCGTCCGGCAGTCCGGCGGCAAGGGCCAGTACGGCCACGTCATCATCGAGATGGAGCCGCAGGAGCGCGGCGCCGGCTATGCGTTCGAGAATCTCACCGTCGGCGGTTCGGTGCCGAAGGAGTACGTGCCGGCCGTCGACAAGGGCATCCGCGACGCGATCACCAGCGGCCCGCTGGCCGGCTTCCCGGTCGTCGATCTGAAGGTCAAGCTGGTCGACGGTTCGTACCACGAGGTCGACTCCAACGAGATGGCGTTCAAGATCGCCGGCTCGATGGCGTTCAAGGAAGGCTTCAACAAGGCCGATCCGGTCCTGCTCGAGCCGATCATGAAGGTCGAGGTCGTGACGCCCGAGGACTACATGGGCGACGTGATGGGCGATCTGAGCCGTCGTCGCGGCATCCTGCAGGGGTCGGACGACACGCCGTCCGGCAAGGTCATCAATGCGATGGTTCCGCTCGGCGAGATGTTCGGCTACGCGACCAGTCTGCGTTCGCAGACGCAGGGGCGCGCCACGTTCACGATGGAATTCGATCACTACGCCGAGGCGCCCAACAGCATCGCCGAAGCGGTGATCAAGAAGGGTTGATCGAGGCGGTCGTTCCGATCGTGTCGATCCAAAGAATCGGCCGTCCGAGGCCGCACTTTTCCACATCTGTTTTGAGGTTGCAAAGCCATGGCCAAGGGTAAATTCGAGCGGACGAAGCCGCACGTGAACGTGGGCACGATCGGTCACGTTGACCACGGTAAGACGACGCTGACGGCGGCGCTGACGAAGGTGGGCGCTGAGCGTTTCGGCGGCGAGTTCAAGGCGTACGACCAGATCGACGCGGCGCCGGAAGAGAAGGCGCGCGGCATCACGATCTCGACGGCGCACGTGGAATACGAGTCGCCGACGCGTCACTACGCGCACGTGGACTGCCCGGGCCATGCCGACTACGTGAAGAACATGATCACGGGTGCGGCGCAGATGGACGGTGCGATTCTGGTGTGCTCGGCCGCTGACGGTCCGATGCCGCAGACGCGCGAGCACATCCTGCTGGCCCGTCAGGTCGGCGTGCCGTACGTGGTGGTGTTCCTGAACAAGGCGGACATGGTCGACGACGCCGAGCTGCTCGAGCTGGTCGAGATGGAAGTGCGCGAGCTGCTGAGCAAGTACGACTTCCCGGGCGACGACACGCCGATCGTGAAGGGTTCGGCGCTCAAGGCGCTGGAAGGCGATCAGTCGGAGATCGGCGTGCCGGCGATCCTGAAGCTGGTGGACGCGCTGGACACGTGGATTCCGGAGCCGCAGCGCGACGTCGACAAGGCGTTCCTGATGCCGGTGGAAGACGTGTTCTCGATCTCGGGTCGCGGCACGGTGGTGACGGGCCGCATCGAGCGCGGCGTGATCAAGGTGGGCGACGAAGTGGAGATCGTGGGCATCCGCCCGACGGTCAAGACGACGGTGACGGGCATCGAGATGTTCCGCAAGCTGCTCGACCAGGGTCAGGCGGGCGACAACGCGGGTCTGCTGCTGCGCGGCACGAAGCGCGACGACGTGGAGCGCGGCCAGGTGCTGGCCAAGCCGGGTTCGATCACGCCGCACACGAAGTTCGAGGCCGAGGTGTACGTGCTGTCGAAGGAAGAGGGCGGCCGTCACACGCCGTTCTTCAAGGGCTACCGCCCGCAGTTCTACTTCCGCACGACGGACGTGACCGGCTCGGTGGAGCTGCCGGAAGGCGTGGAGATGGTCATGCCGGGCGACAACATCAAGATGGTGGTGACGCTGATCGCGCCGATCGCGATGGACGAAGGTCTGCGCTTCGCGATCCGCGAGGGCGGCCGCACCGTCGGCGCCGGCGTCGTCGCGAAGATCTTCGAGTAAAACGCTTGCGGCATCGCCAGCGATGCCGTTAGAATAGCCGGCTCGGACGCTCCTGGCGTCCGGGCTGATGAGGCGCCCAAGTACGGGGCGCCGACTACCGCGAAAAGAGGTGCAGGACGTGCCTCGTGTTCGCCAGACTAAGGATGGGCGTCGTCAAGTCGGGCTCCGTCGTTCGTTGACGGGGCCGGTGGCGCGTACTATACTTTTCTGTCTGGCAGGCCGGGAAACCGGCCTGCCTGATTTTTCTCGGGAGCGACCTCGAGTCGCGTTCCGGCTCTTTTCAACAGGAATACGGCAATGGCGGACCAGAAGATTCGCATCCGACTCAAGGCCTTCGATCATCGCCTGATCGATCGTTCGGCCAGCGAGATCGTCGAGACGGCAAAGCGCACCGGCGCGCAAGTGCGCGGCCCGATACCGCTGCCGACCAAGATTGAGCGTTACACCATTCTGGTTTCGCCGCATGCGGACAAGGATGCGCGTGACCAGTACGAGACCCGCGTGCACAAGCGCGTGCTGGATATCGTTGACCCCAACGACAAGACCGTGGACGCATTGATGAAGCTCGACCTGGCGGCCGGTGTGGACGTCCAGATCAAGCTGCACTGAGCACGGCGATAGGACACGACGATGAGTATCGGATTGGTAGGCCGCAAGTGCGGCATGAGCCGAGTCTTCACCGAAGACGGCCGTTCGGTGCCGGTGACGCTGATCGAAGCGACGCCGAACCGGGTGACCCAGGTCAAGACGATCGAAACCGACGGCTACAACGCCGTCCAGGTCACCGCGGGCAGCAAGCGCGCGGCGCTGATCAACAAGCCGCTGGCCGGGCATTACGCCAAGGCCAAGGTCGAGGCGGGTCGCGGACTCTGGGAGTTCCGCGTCGAGGCCGACGACCTGGCGAAGTTCGATGTCGGCGGCGAGATCAAGGCTGACGAGGTGTTCCAGGTCGGCCAGAAGGTCGACGTGGCCGGCGTCAGCAAGGGCAAGGGCTTCCAGGGCACGATCAAGCGCCACCATTTCACGATGGGCGACGCCACCCACGGTAACTCGCTGTCGCATCGCTCGCCGGGCTCGATCGGCCAGCGCCAGACGCCGGGCCGCGTGTTCCCCGGCAAGAAGATGTCCGGACACATGGGTAACGTGCGCCGTTCGTCGATCAACCTCGAGGTCGTCAAGATCGACAGCGAGCGTCATGTGATCGCGATCAAGGGTGCGGTTCCCGGCGCGCCCGGCGGCCACGTCATCATTCGTCCTGCCGTCAAGGCAAAGTGAGGAGGACGCCATGGAACTGAATGTCATCGGCGCCAAGCCTCTCGCGGTTTCCGAGGCGGTGTTCGGCAAGGAATTCCGCGAGGACCTGGTCCACCAGGTCGTCGTCGCCTACCGCAACGCCGGCCGTGCCGGAAGCAAGGCCCAGCTGTCGCGTTCGGACGTGTCCGGCACGACCAAGAAGTTCAAGAAGCAGAAGGGCGGCGGTGCCCGTCACGGCGACTACCGCGCACCGATCTTCGTCGGCGGCGGCGTCACGTTCGCGGCGCGTCCGCGCAGCTTCGCGCAGAAGGTCAACCGCAAGATGTTCCGCGGTGCCGTCGCGTCGATCCTGTCCGAGCTGGTCCGTCAGGACCGCCTCAAGGTCGTCGAGTCGTTCGGCATCGAGCAGCCCAAGACGCGCGATCTGGTCGCCAAGCTGGCCAGCTTCGAGGCGACGGGCCGCACGGTCCTGGTCGCCGAGAACGCGCCCGAGGCGCTGTATCTGGCGGCACGCAACATCCCCTACGTCCACGTCGTCGACGTGGCGGGACTGGATCCGGTCAGCCTGGTCGGCGCCAAGCAGGTGCTGCTGACCGTTGACTCGGTGAAGAAGATCGAGGAGTGGCTGGCATGAACGAGCGTTTGCTCGGCGTTCTGCGCGCGCCGCTGGTCTCCGAAAAGACCGCGCGGCTGCAGGAAGCCAATCAGTATGTTTTCGAGATCGCCCAGGCGGCGACCAAGGCCGACGTCAAGGCGGCCGTCGAACAGCTGTTCGACGTCCAGGTCGAGGCGGTCAACGTCGTCACCATCAAGGGCAAGACCAAGGCGTTCCGGTCGCGGCTGGGTACGCGCGGCAACCGGCGCAAAGCATACGTCCGTCTGCGCGAAGGCCAGACGATCGACGTGATGGCCAAGGCCTGAGGGCGGAATAATCCATGGCACTGATCACACTCAAGCCTACCTCGGCTGGCCGTCGCGCAGCCGTTCGCGTGGTGACCCCGGGTCTCCACAAGGGTGCGCCGTACGCGCCGCTGACCGAGTCGCAGTCCAAGACCGGCGGCCGCAACCACTACGGCCGCATCACGACGCGTCACAAGGGCGGCGGTTCCAAGCAGAACTACCGCATCATCGACTTCAAGCGCGACAAGGAAGGCATCGCCTGCCGTGTCGAGCGGATCGAGTACGATCCGAACCGCACCGCGCACATCGCGCTGCTGTGCTACGTCGACGGTGAGCGCCGCTACATCATCGCGCCCAAGGGCGTGCAGGTCGGCGACCAGCTGATGGCCGGCCGCGACGCGCCGATCAAGGCCGGCAACACGCTGCCGCTGCGCAACATCCCGGTCGGTACGACGGTGCACTGCATCGAGATGAAGCCCGGCAAGGGTGCGCAGATCGCGCGCAGTGCCGGCGCCTCGGCGCAGCTGGTCGCGCGCGAGCAGGGCCATGCCACGCTGCGCCTGCGTTCGGGCGAGATGCGCAAGGTGCCGGCCGAGTGCCGTGCGACGATCGGCGAAGTCGGCAACTCCGAGCACAACCTCGAGAAGCTCGGCAAGGCCGGCGCGAAGCGCTGGCGCGGCATCAAGCCGACCGTTCGCGGCGCGGCGATGAACCCGGTCGACCATCCGCACGGTGGTGGTGAGGGTCGCGCAGGACAGGGCAACCCGCATCCGGTCTCCCCATGGGGTACGCCGGCCAAGGGCTACAAGACACGCAAGAACAAGCGCACGCAGCAGTTCATCGTGCGCGATCGTCGGGGTTGATAGGTACACGCCATGCCACGTTCACTGAAGAAAGGCCCGTTCGTCGACCACCACCTGCTCAAGAAGGTGGAGGCCGCCGCTGCCGCCAATAACAAGCGCCCGATCAAGACCTGGTCGCGCCGTTCGATGATCGTGCCGGACATGGTCGGCCTGACCCTGGCGGTGCACAACGGTCGTCTCCATGTTCCGGTCCTCGTGAACGAGAACATGGTCGGACACAAGCTCGGCGAGTTTGCCGTCACGCGCACCTTCAAGGGGCACGGTGGCGACAAGAAAGCCGACGGCAAGAAGTAAGGAGAAGCACCGTGGAAGCGAAGGCTGTTCTGCGCACCGCGCGCATCTCCCCGCAAAAGGTCCGGCTCGTCGCCGACCAGGTGCGTGGCCTGCCGGTGGATCGCGCTCTGACTCTGCTGAAGTTCAGCGACAAGAAGGCCGCTCACCTGGTCTACAAGGTCCTGTTCTCGGCGACTTCCAACGCCGAGAACAATCTCGGCGCCGACGTCGACGAGCTCAAGGTCTCGCGCATCTTCGTCGACGAGGGTCCGATCCTCAAGCGGATGCACGCCCGGGCCAAGGGTCGCGGTACCCAAATTTTCAAGCGCACCAGCCACATCACCGTGGTTGTGGGCGAATAAGTTTCGAAGGACGGCAACGATGGGTCATAAAGTACATCCCACCGGCATCCGCCTTGGCATCGCCAAGGATTGGAATTCGAAGTGGTTCGCCAACAAGCGCGAGTACGCCGAGTACCTCGCCGCCGATCTGAAGGTGCGCGAGCTGCTGCGCAAGAAGCTGGCCCAGGCCGGCGTCTCGCGCATCCAGATCGAGCGTCCGGCCAAGAATGCGCGCGTGACGATCCACACGGCTCGTCCGGGTGTCGTCATCGGCAAGAAGGGCGAGGACATCGAGAAGCTGCGCAAGGAAGTCTCCAAGCTGATGGGCGTTCCGGCGCACATCAACGTGACCGAGGTGCGCAAGCCCGAGCTCGACGCGCAGCTGGTCGCCGAGTCGATCGCCCAGCAGCTCGAGCGCCGCATCATGTTCCGCCGCGCGATGAAGCGCAGCGTGCAGAACGCGATGCGCCTCGGCGCGCTCGGCATCAAGGTCAACGTCGCCGGCCGCCTCAACGGCGCCGAGATCGCGCGTTCGGAGTGGTACCGCGAGGGTCGCGTGCCGCTGCACACGCTGCGTGCCGACATCGACTACGGCTTCGCCGAGGCGAAGACCACCTACGGCATCATCGGCGTGAAGGTGTGGGTCTACAAGGGTGAGGTCTTCGATCTCGCCGCGGCGACCCAGGAAGCCAAGGCCGAAGCCAGTGAAGAGCGCGCGCCGCGCCGGTCGGCCAAGCCCGCCGCCGCTGCAGGAGCCTGATCATGCTGCAACCGAAACGTACCAAGTATCGTAAGGTCCACAAGGGCCGCAACAGCGGTCTGACCTACGTCGCGACCAAGGTCAGCTTCGGCGAGTTCGGCCTCAAGGCCATCACGCACGGCCAGCTGACCGCGCGCCAGATCGAGGCCGCCCGTCGCTGCATCACCCGCTACGTCAAGCGCGGCGGCAAGCTGTGGATCCGCGTGTTCCCCGACAAGCCGATCACCAAGAAGCCGATCGAAGTGCGTATGGGTAACGGCAAGGGCAACGTCGAGTACTGGGTCGCGCCGATCCAGCCCGGCCGCATGCTGTACGAAATCGAGGGTATCGGCGAGGCGGAAGCCCGCGAGGCCTTCCGCCTGGCCGCCGCGAAGCTGTCGGTCCAGACCCAATTCGTTACCCGAACGGTGCTGTGATGGAATTCAACGAACTCCGCAAGAAGTCCGCGCAGGAACTGGGCGAGCATCTCGTCGAACTGCGCCGCGAACAGTTCAATCTGCGCATGCAGAAGGGTTCCGGCCAGCTGACCCAGACGCACCAGATCGGTCGCGTCCGTCGTGAAATCGCGCAGGTCAAGACCCTGCTCGGCGCTCAGAAGTAAGGACCGGCCGCAATGAGTGATAACCAGAAAGCGCTGCGCACCCTCGAAGGTCGTGTCGTCAGCAACAAGATGCAGAAGACCGTGACCGTCCTGCTCGAGCGCCAGGTGCAGCACGCGCTGTACGGCAAGATCGTGCGCCGGTCCACCAAGGTCCACGCTCATGATGAGAGCGGCGAGTGCCGCGAGGGCGACGTCGTGCGCATCAGCGAATGCCGCCCGCTGTCGAAGACCAAGAACTGGCGCGTCGTCGAAGTCGTCACGCGCGCTGCGCAGTAAGCGCTGATCAGCTGAAGGAGCAAACAACATGATCCAGATGCAGACCACGCTGGATGCAGCGGACAACAGCGGCGCTCGCGAGCTGTTTTGCATCAAGGTGCTGGGTGGCAGCAAGCGCCGCTACGCCAGCATCGGCGACATCATCAAGGTTTCCGTGCGTGAAGCGATTCCGCGCGGCAAGGTCAAGAAGGGCGAGGTTTACGACGCCGTGGTCGTGCGTACCCGCAAGGGCGTGCGCCGGGCCGACGGATCGCTGATCCGCTTCGACGGTAACGCCGCCGTTCTGCTCAACAACAAGCTGGAGCCGATCGGCACCCGTATCTTCGGGCCGGTGACGCGTGAGCTGCGCAGCGAGCGGTTCATGAAGATCGTCTCGCTCGCTCCTGAAGTGCTGTAACAGGATCATTGCCATGAACCGCATTCGCAAGGGTGATCAGGTCCTCGTGATCACCGGCAAGAACAAGGGTCAGCGAGGCGAGGTGCTCCGCGTGGCGGGGGATCGCGTCTTCGTGCAGAACATCAATCTGATCAAGCGCCACACCAAGCCGAATCCGCAGGCCAACCAGCCTGGCGGCATCGTCGAGCGCGAGGCTTCGATCGACATCTCCAACGTTCAACTGTTCAACCCCGCCACCGGCAAGGGCTCGCGCGTCGGCTTCAAGAGCCTCGAAGACGGCCGCAAGGTTCGGGTGTTCCGCCCGAGCGGCGAAGTGGTCGACATCTAAGGCAGCCTGTCATGACACGCCTCGAAAAAATGTACAAGGAACAGGTCGTTCCCAAGCTGATCGAAAAGTTCGGCTACAAGAACGTCATGCAGGTTCCGCGTCTGACCAAGGTCACGCTCAACATGGGCGTCGGCGAAGCGGTCGGCAACAAGAAGGTCCTCGAGAACGCCGTCGCCGACATGGCCAAGATCGCCGGTCAGAAGCCGGTCGTGACCTTGTCCAAGAAGTCCATCGCGTCGTTCAAGATCCGCGACAACTGGCCGATCGGCTGCAAGGTGACGCTGCGCCGTGCGCAGATGTTCGAGTTCATCGACCGTCTGATCAGCATCTCGCTGCCGCGCGTGCGCGACTTCCGCGGCATCTCGGGCCGGTCGTTCGACGGTCGCGGCAACTACAACATGGGCGTCAAGGAACAGATCATCTTCCCGGAGATCGATTTCGACCAGATCGACGCGCTGCGCGGCATGGACATCGCGGTCACCACGACCGCCGCCACGGACGAGGAAGCCAAGGCTCTGCTGGAAGCCTTCGGTTTTCCTTTCCGCAACTGATTGAGACACGAGAAGAATCATGGCCAAGAAGTCGATGGTTAACCGCGAGATCAAGCGCACGAAGCTGACCAAGCGTCATGCGACCAAGCGCGCCGAGCTCAAGGCGATCGTGGCGAGCGCGACCGCCTCGTACGACGAGAAGATCGCCGCGGCGACCAAGCTGCAGAAGCTGCCGCGCGATTCGAGCGCCTCGCGTCAGCGTACGCGCTGCGTCCTGTCGGGTCGTCCGCGCGCCGTCTACCGCAAGTTCGGCCTGGCCCGCAACAAGCTTCGTGAAGCCACCATGCGCGGCGATGTGCCGGGACTGCGCAAGGCCAGTTGGTAACCCATCCCGGATATCGGTGCTGCAATACAGGATTCATAGATTATGAGCATGACTGATCCCATCGCCGACATGTTCACGCGCATCCGCAACGCGCAGGCCACGGGCAAGCGTACCGTGGTGATGCCGTCCTCGCGCGTGAAGCAGGCGATCGCCAATGTGTTGAAGGAAGAGGGCTATCTGACCGACGTTCAGGTGGTCTCGCCCGAAGGCAAGCCGGTCCTCGAGATCGCGCTGAAGTACTACGAAGGCAAGCCGGTCATCGAGCGCATCGAGCGCGTCAGCCGCTCGGGCCTGCGCGTCTACCGCGGCAAGAGCGACCTGCCGAAGGTGCTCGGCGGCCTCGGCATCACGATCGTGTCGACCTCGTCGGGCATCATGACCGACGCCGAAGCCCGCAAGAAGGGTCTCGGCGGCGAAGTGATCGGCCTCGTCGCCTGATCTGGGAGAAGCAGATATGTCACGTGTTGCCAAGAAGCCGATCTCGCTTCCCAAGGGCGTGGATTGCAAGATCGAGTCCGGAACGATCACGGTCAAGGGTCCGAAGGGCACCCTGACGTTCGCGGTGCCCGCGGGCGTCGATGCGACCATCGAGGACGGCGTGGTGCAGTTCTCCGCTCGCGAGCAGGACGACATCAAGCTGGCCGGTACCGCGCGCGCGCTGGTCAACAGCATGGTCATCGGCGTCAGTGAAGGCTTCCAGCGCAAGCTGGAGCTGGTCGGCGTCGGCTACCGCGCGGCGCTGCAGGGCAAGGACCTCAACCTGTCGCTGGGCTTTTCGCACCCGATCCTGTTCAAGGCTCCGGAAGGCGTCACCATCGAGGTGCCGTCGCAGACCGAGATCCTGATCAAGGGCGCCGACAAGCAGAGCGTCGGTCAGGTCGCGGCCAAGATTCGCGCGTTCCGTCCGCCGGAGCCCTACAAGGGCAAGGGCGTGCGTTACTCCGGCGAGCAGATCACCCTGAAGGAAGCCAAGAAGGCCTGATCGGCACTTCAGCTTCCGAGAGAGACCAACGATGAAGAAGAACATTTCCAGGTTGCGCCGCGCCAAGTCGACCCGCTTGCACATCCGCAAGCTCGACGTGGCCCGCCTGAGCGTCCACCGCACCGGTCAGCATCTGTACGCGCAGATCGTGACCGCCGACGGCGCCAAGGTCATCGCGGCAGCCTCGACGCTGCAGAAGTCGATCGCCGAGGGTCTGACCGGCACGAAGAACAAGACGGCCGCCGCAGCCGTCGGCAAGGCGGTCGCCGAGCGCGCACTGCAGGCCGGCGTCGACACGGTTGCTTTCGACCGTTCCGGCTTCAAGTATCACGGCCGTATCGCGGCGCTCGCCGACGCGGCACGCGAAGCCGGTCTGAAGTTCTGATCCTTCGCCCGTGAGGGCGGCTTCCCGGTGCGGCGAGATCCGCCCGGGCTTACAACAACTCCAAGCGGCTCGTCCGCAAGCAGAAGTCCACACCGCCATGCGGGTGGCAGGGCAAAGGTGAATCATGTCAACCAATGATCGTGACAGCGGCGACGGTTTTCTCGAGAAGCTGATCGCCGTCAACCGCGTCGCCAAGACCGTCAAGGGCGGCCGTCAGATGAGCTTCACCGCGCTGACCGTCGTCGGCGACGGCGACGGCCGCGTCGGCTTCGGCTACGGCAAGGCGCGCGAAGTGCCGGTGGCCATCCAGAAGGCGATGGAGCGCGCCCGCAAGGGAATGATCCGCGTCGAGCTCAACAACGGCACGCTGTTCCATGCCGTCAAGGCCAACCACGGTGCGGCGCGCGTCTACATGCAGCCGGCCTCGGAAGGTACCGGCGTGATCGCCGGCGGTGCGATGCGTGCGGTGCTCGAGGTCGTCGGCGTCAAGAACGTCCTGGCCAAGGCCGTCGGCTCGCGCAATCCGATCAACCTGGTCCGCGCGACGATCAACGGCCTGCAGGCGATGGTTTCGCCCAAGCGCATCGCGGCCAAGCGCGGCAAGTCCGTCGAAGAGGTGCTCGGCAATGAGTGACAACGCAAAGACGATTCGCGTGCGCCTGGTCAAGAGCGTCAACAGCTGCCAGGAGCGCCACCGGATCAGCGTCCGGGCGCTGGGCCTGCGCAAGCTCAATGACGTGCGCGAGCTCAAGGATTCGCCTTCGGTGCGCGGACTGATCAACCAGGTGTCCTACCTGGTCAAGGTCGAAGAGGGCGCGTAAGCGCCGGCCAGGATCACGAGGAACATCACATGCATCTCAATACTCTCAAGCCCGCCGCCGGCGCCCGCAAGGCGCGCGTCCGGGTCGGCCGCGGCATCGGTTCGGGCCTCGGCAAGACGGCCGGCCGCGGTCACAAGGGTCAGTACGCTCGCGCCGGCAAGGGCAAGGTCAAGCCGGGCTTCGAAGGCGGCCAGATGCCGCTGCAGCGCCGCCTGCCGAAGATCGGCTTCCGCTCGCAGAAGGCCCACGAGGTCAGCGAAGTGCTGCTGTACAAGCTCGACGCGCTGAAGGTCGACGTGATCGACTTCGCCGCGCTGCGCGATGCCGGTCTGGTCGAGAAGCGCGCCGAGCGCGCGAAGATCGTCAAGAAGGGCGAGATCACCCGTGCAGTCAAGCTCAAGGGCGTGGCGGTCACGGCGGGCGCCAAGGCTGCGATCGAGGCTGCCGGCGGCAGCGTGGAGTAAAACGTGGCCGCTTCGCAATCCGGTGCACTGGCTTCGCTCGGCAAGCTGACCGAGCTGAAGCAGCGCCTGCTGTTCGTGCTCGGCGCGATGATCGTGTTCCGTTTCGGGTCGTTCATTCCGGTTCCCGGCGTGAACCCCGAGGCGATGACGCGGCTCGTCGACCAGGCCGGCGGCCTGCTGGACATGTTCAACATGTTCTCGGGCGGCGCCCTGGAGCGCTTCTCGCTGTTCGCGCTCGGTGTGATCCCGTACATCTCCGCGTCGATCGTCGTGCAGATGATGGCGGCGGTCGTGCCGTCGCTGCAGCAGTTGCGCAAGGAAGGCGAGTCCGGGCGGCGCAAGCTGACCACGTACACGCGCATGGGTACCGTCGGTTTGGCGCTGTTCCAGTCGTTCGGCGTCGCCTCGATGCTGCAGCAGCAGCCGGGCGTGGTCTACACGCCGGGTCCGGGTTTCGTGTTCACGACGGTCGTCGGCCTCACCGCCGGCACGCTGTTCCTGATGTGGCTGGGCGAGCAGATCACCGAGCGCGGCGTCGGTAACGGCATCTCGCTGCTGATCTTCGCCGGCATCGTCGCCGGCCTGCCGGCGGCAGTCGTGCATACGCTCGGCATGGCGCAGAGCGGCGAGCTGAACTATCTGAAGGTGCTGGCGGTGCTGTGCGTCGTGCTCGCGGTGACGGCGTTCGTCGTCTTCGTCGAGCGGGGTCAGCGGCGCATCACGGTCAACTATGCACGCCGTCAGGGCGGTGCCGGCCGGGCCTATCAGAATCAGACCTCGCATCTGCCGCTGAAGGTCAACATGGCGGGCGTGATCCCGGCGATCTTCGCCTCGTCGCTGATCCTGTTCCCGGCGACGGCGGCGGCGTGGTTCAGCAGTTCGAGCGACATCCGCTGGCTGCAGACGCTGACCTCGGCGCTGGGCCCGGGCGAGCCGCTGCACATGCTGGTGATGGCGGTCCTGATCATCGTCTTCGCGTTCTTCTACACCGCGCTGGTGTTCAACTCGCAGGAGACGGCCGACAACCTGAAGCGTTCCGGCGCGCTGATTCCGGGCATCCGTCCCGGCAAGGCGACCGCCGACTACGTGGACGGCGTGCTGACCCGCCTGACCGGCGCCGGCGCGCTGTATCTGGTCGCGGTCTGCCTGATCCCGGACATCATGCGCAACGCCTGGCACGTGCCGTTCTACTTCGGTGGAACCTCGCTGCTGATCGTCGTGGTCGTGGTCATGGATTTCATCGCCCAGATCCAGGCGCATCTGGTCTCGCACCAGTACGACAGCCTGCTCAAGAAGGCGAACCTGCGCGGGCGCTGAGCCGGCCAGGCGGGGCTGCTCCGGCATGCCCTTCCAGAAACGAGTTTGTTACGTTAGAATAGCCAGTTCGCCGCGCCGAGTGCGCGGCGCATTTTTCGGAGAGAGTTCCAATGGCGCGCATAGCGGGTGTCAATCTGCCGGTCCAAAAACATGTCGGGATCGCGCTGCAGAGCATCTATGGTATTGGCCGTACCCGGTCCAAGAAGGTCTGCGTCGACGCAGGCGTCGATCCGACCGCCAAGATCAAGGATCTGGTCGAGTCGGAGATCGAGAAACTGCGTCACGAAGTGGCCCGCTATACCGTCGAAGGCGATCTGCGCCGCGAGGTCGGCATGTCGATCAAGCGCCTGATCGACCTGGGTTGCTACCGCGGCCTGCGCCATCGTCGCGGCCTGCCGCTGCGCGGCCAGCGCACCCGCACCAATGCGCGTACCCGCAAGGGTCCGCGTCGCCCGATCAAGAAGTAATCGAGTCCGGATCAGCCAATGAATAAGCCGGTTGCCAAGCCGAAGAAGAAGATCAAGCGGGTCGTGACGGATGCCGTCGCGCACGTGCAGGCTTCGTTCAACAACACCGTCATCACGATCACCGACCGTCAGGGCAATGCGCTCTCCTGGGCCACCGCTGGCGGCGCGGGTTTCCGTGGATCGCGCAAGTCGACGCCGTTCGCCGCGCAGGTCGCGGCCGAGAAGGCCGGCCGCGCTGCGGCGGAGTACGGCGTGAAGACCGTCGAAGTCCGCATCAAGGGCCCCGGCCCGGGCCGCGAGTCCACCGTGCGTTCTCTGAACAACATCGGTTTCAAGGTCACCAACATCGTTGATGTGACCCCGATCCCGCACAACGGTTGCCGTCCGCCGAAGAAGCGCCGGGTCTAACCTTTTTGCGATCGTCGCCGATCGCGAGAATCAAGAACCGGCCGTCGTTGGCCGGCCTTTTCGGAAAGAGAATCTAAAATGGCTCGATATATCGGACCGACCTGCAAGCTCGCTCGCCGCGAGGGCGCTGACCTCAGCCTCAAGAGTCCGGCGCGCGCGATCGACTCCAAGTGCAAGCTCGAGCAGAAGCCCGGCCAGCACGGACCGGTCGCCAAGCGCGGTCGTCTGTCGGACTACGGCGTGCAGCTGCGCGAGAAGCAGAAGGTCAAGCGGATCTACGGTCTGCTGGAGCGTCAGTTCCGCAGCTACTACCACAAGGCGTCGAACCAGAAGGGCAATACCGGCGAGAACCTGCTGCGTATGCTCGAGTCGCGCCTGGACAACGTCATCTTCCGCATGGGTTTCGCGGTCACGCGCGCCCAGGCCCGCCAGCTGGTGTCGCACGCGTCCGTGCTGGTCAACGGCAAGAAGGTCAATCTGCCTTCCTACCAGGTCAAGAGCGGTGACGAAGTGGCCCTGACCGAGCGCGCCCGCGGCAGCTGCGCGTCCAGGAAGCCCTGACCGTCGCCCAGGAAATGGACCTCGTTCCCGGCTGGATCGAAGTGGATGCCAAGAAGGCCAGCGGCGTGTTCAAGTCGCTGCCGGAGCGTTCCGATCTGCCCTCGGATATCAACGAGAGTCTGATCATCGAGCTTTATTCTAAGTAATTCGGAGCCCCTGTTCATGGCAGGAACATCCACAAACGTGCTGCGTCCGCGTGGCATCAACGTCGAGCGCATCGGCGCCAACCGCGCCAAGGTCGTCGTCGAGCCGATGGAGCGTGGCTTCGGCCATACGCTCGGCAACGCGCTGCGTCGCGTCCTGCTGTCGTCGATTCCCGGCAGCGCGATCGTCGAGGCCGAGATCGACGGTGTACTCCACGAGTACACCACGCTCGAGGGGATGCAGGAGGACGTCATCGAGGTGCTGTTGAACCTCAAGGACGTCGGCATCCGCATGCACGGCAACGACGAGACCACGCTGACGCTGTCCAAGAAGGGCCGCGGCGTCGTCACGGCGGGCGACATCACGGTCGACCACTCGGTCGAGATCGTCAATCCCGATCACGTGATCTGCCATCTGACCAAGGACATCGCGCTCAACATGCGCCTGAAGGTCGCGCGCGGCACCGGCTATCAGCCGGCCACCGCCCGCCGCCTGCCGGACGAGGAAGCGCGCCCGATCGGCCGTCTGCAGATCGACGCCTCGTTCTGCCCGGTCCGCCGCGTCGCCTATCAGGTCGACAGTGCGCGTCTGGAGCAGCGTACCGACCTCGACAAGCTCGTGCTCGACGTCGAGACCAACGGTGCGATCGACGCCGAGGAAGCGGTCCGCAAGGCCGCCGAGATCCTGCAGGATCAGATCTCGGTGTTCGGCGACTTCACGCGTCGCGAGAGCGACAGCGCGAAGACCGACAAGGGCGGCGTCGATCCGGTGCTGCTGCGTCCGATCGACGATCTCGAGCTGACCGTGCGTTCGGCCAACTGCCTCAAGGCCGAGAGCATCTACTACATCGGTGACCTGGTCCAGCGCACCGAAGTGGAGCTGCTCAAGACGCCGAACCTCGGCAAGAAGTCGCTCACCGAGATCAAGGACGTGCTCGGTCAGCGCGGCCTGTCGCTCGGCATGAAGCTCGACAACTGGCCGCCGTCGGGCCTCGTGCACGGCATGCAGCTGGGTTGATGGTTTTTGCGGCCATGCGCGATCTTGTCGCCATGGCCGCGGTGTATTTTTGCGATCGTCCTTGATCGCTGCTGCGGCCGGTTTGCCGCGAGAGGATGCGCAAGCGTCTTCGTCGAAGTCCAGAAGCGGCCATCCATGGCCGCACTTTCAAATAACAGCCCGTTCTTGGAGGGCTGACTAACAGCGGGTCACCGCGGGAATCCGGACATAGGCGCCGGTTTCTCATAACAATAGACATCGAGGAATTTCCCATGCGCCACCAGAAAGCCGGCCGCAAGTTCAGCCGCACCAGCAGCCACCGCGAAGCGATGTTCCGCAACATGGCCGCGTCGCTGTTCAAGCACGAGCTGATCCGTACCACGCTGCCCAAGGCCAAGGAACTGCGCCGCGTCGCCGAGCCGCTGATCACGCTGGCCAAGGTCGACGGCGTCGCCAACCGCCGCCTGGCGTTCGCGCGTCTGCGCGACAAGCAGGCCGTCGGCAAGCTGTTCGTCGAGCTCGGTCCGCGCTTCCGTGAGCGCAAGGGCGGCTATCTGCGCATTCTCAAGTGCGGTTTCCGCGCCGGCGACAACGCGCCGCTCGCCTACGTCGAGCTGCTCGACCGTCCGCGCCCGACCCAGGACGGCGACGCCGCCGAGTAAGCGGGTCCGCGTCACCGTGACAGATCCAGGCCCCGGTTGGTGATCCCGACCGGGGCCTTTCTTTTTTCGACGTGACCTCGACGCGGCCGGGAACGCGGCCGCCCGGCGGCGGTCTGCACAGATTCAGTTTTGGGAGGAGATCGACGATGAACCTCAATCCGTTCCGCTGGCCGTTCCGCGCGCAGTTCGCGTTCGGCGCGTTCGCGTGCATCGCGCTGCTGGCGTATGCGTACTACGAGCAGTTCGTGATGGGCGAGGACCCTTGCCCGATGTGCATCTTCCAGCGTCTGGCGTTCATCGCGATGGCGCTGCTGTTCATCGCCGGGGCCGTGCATGGTCCGACCGGGCGCGGCCGGCGCGTCTATGCGGTCCTGGTCGCGATCGCGGCGCTGATCGGCGTCGGTATCGCCGCGCGCCATCTGTGGATCCAGATGAACCCGCCCGACCCGCTGCTGGCCGGCTGCGGCCCGGGCCTGGCCTACATGCTCGACGCGTTCCCGCTGCACGACGCGATCCGCAAGGCGTTCACCGGCTCCGGCGACTGCGGCGACGTGCGCTGGCGCTTCCTCGGCATCACGATGCCGGGCTGGACGCTGATCTGGTACGTGCTGCTCGGCGCCGGCGCGCTGTACGCCGGCTGGCGGCGCCCGCAGCCGGCGCGCTGAGTCCGCGGCACGCGATACCCGGCCGGCGGCCGTCCCGCGCGCCGCCGGCTGTGGCATGATGTTGCGGCGCAAAAACCGCAGGACCCGCCGCCATGATTCCAGAACGCTCGATCTCGCCCGTCCGTGAGGCTGCCGACTGGTCGCCGGCCTCGTGGCGCACGCGTCCGGCGGTGCAGCAGCCCGTCTATCCGGATCCGGTGGCGCTCCAGGAGGCGCTCGGGCGGCTCGCGCAGCTGCCGCCGCTGGTGACCTCGTGGGAGATCCTCGCGCTGCGTCAGCTGCTGGCCGAGGCTGCGGAGGGACGCCGGTTCCTGCTGCAGGGCGGCGACTGCGCCGAGACCTTCGACGACTGCACTTCGCCGCTGATCTCCAACCGGCTCAAGGTCATGCTGCAGATGAGCCTGGTGCTCGTGCACGGGCTGCAGCTGCCGGTCGTGCGCGTCGGGCGCTTCGCCGGCCAGTACGCCAAGCCGCGCTCGGCCGATACCGAGACGCGTGACGGTGTCACGCTGCCGAGCTATCGCGGCGATCTGGTCAATGGACCGGCGTTCGACGCGCAGACGCGCGTGCCCGATCCGCTCCGCCTGATCCGCGGCCATGCCCATTCGGCGATGACGATGAACTTCGTCCGGGCGCTGATCGACGGCGGCTTCGCCGATCTGCACCACCCCGAGTACTGGGATCTGGCCTGGGTCGAGCATTCGCCGCTGCAGCAGGACTATCGGCGCATGGTCGAGTCGATCGGCGACTCGCTGCGTTTCATGGAGACGCTGGCCGGCCGCCCGGTCAGCGATTTCCAGCGCGTGGACTTTTTCACCTCGCATGAAGCCCTGCTGCTGCATTACGAGGAGGCGCTGACGCGCCAGGTGCCGCGGCAGTGGGGCTGGTTCAACCTGTCGACGCACTATCCGTGGATCGGCATGCGCACCGCGGCGATCGACGGTGCGCACACCGAATACTTCCGCGGCATCCGCAATCCGATCGCGGTCAAGGTCGGCCCGTCGGTCACGCCGGACCAGCTGCTGCGGCTGATCGACGTGCTCGATCCGGCCAACGAGGCCGGCCGTTTGACGCTGATCCATCGCATGGGCGTGGACCGGATCGAGACCGCCTTGCCGCCGCTGCTGGCCGCGGTCCGCGCGGCCGGCCGCAAGGTGCTGTGGTGCTGCGACCCGATGCACGGCAATACCGAGTCGCTCGTCAACGGCTACAAGACGCGCCGCTTCGAGAACATCCGCGGTGAGCTCGACAAGGCCTTCGACATCCATGCCGCGGCCGGCACGCGGCTCGGCGGCGTGCACCTGGAGCTCACCGGCGAGAACGTCACCGAATGCCTGGGCGGTGCGCGCTCGCTGGCCGAGGCCGACCTCGCACGCGCGTACAAGTCGACCGTGGATCCGCGGCTCAACTACGAGCAGGCGCTGGAGATGGCGATGCTGATCGTGCACAAGCGCGGTGCGGTCGGCGCCAACACCTCGCTCTGACCGTCGCGCCGCGACGCGCGGCACCGCCGGCGCAGGACGCCGTAGCTTTTGCCGCGTGTATGACCTTTGTCGCTAGGCGCGCCCCCGGACCCGTCTATCATGGCGTGTCGGCCAGTGGGGGATCGCCTGATGAGAGAAGTCGTATCGGCGCGGATCGGCGCGTTGCGCCTGACCGTGTCTTCGCTGCTGCTGAGTCTGCTCGCGGCCCACGCCGGCGCGCAGGTCGGCACCTCGCCGGTCGCCGGCATCGCCGACCGCACGCCGCGCACGGTGGCGCTGACGCATGCGCGTCTGGTCATCAAGCCCGGCAGCGTCGTCGAGGACGGCACGCTGCTGATCCGTGACGGCATGATCGTCGCCGCCGGCAGCAAGGTCGCGGTACCGGCCGACGCCGCCGTCACCGACCTCGGCGGCCGCAGCGTGTTCGCCGGATTCATCGATGCCGGCAGCGACTACGGTCAGCCGGCACCTGCACCGGCCGCACGCGGCGAGGGCATGGGCCGTACGCCGGCCGCGCCGAAGCCAGTGCCGGTGCCGGCCACTGGAATCGCCGCGTCACGCCCGAACTGCGCGTCGCCGAGACGCTCAAGCCCGACGCGGCACGTGCCGGCGCGCTGCGCGGCAACGGCTTCACGAGCGTGCTGTCGACGCCGAAGCAGGGCGTGTTCCGCGGCCAGGCCGCCCTGGTCAACGCCGCCGACGGCGGTCGGCTCAACGAGCTGCTGATCGCGCCGCAGGCGGCGCTGCAGCTCGCGTTCGAGCAGGCACGCGGTTCGGACGACTACCCGACCTCGCTGATGGGCGCGATCGCGCTGATCCGCCAGACCTTTCTCGACGCGCAGTGGCAGCAGCAGCGCCTGGGCTGGCAGGACAAGCATCGCCAGGCCGAGCGGATCGAGGCCAACGACGCGCTCGACGCGCTGGCGCCGGCGCTGGCCGGCCGCCAGCCGGTGATCTTCGCGACCGAGGACGAGCTCGACTACCAGCGCGCGCTGGCGATCGCCAAGGAGTTCTCGCTGCGCCCGATCCTCGCTGGCAACGGCCACGAGTACCGCATGGCTGCTGGGCTGAAGAGCGCCGGCGTGCCGGTGATCGTGCCGCTGAAGACGGTCGAGGCGCCGGCGATCGAGGATCCGGACCTGGCGCTCGACGTCTCGCTCGGCGAGCTCGAGCACTGGGCCTGGGCGCCGTACAACGCGCGCGTGCTGGCCGAGGCCGGCGTCGACTTCGCGCTGACGGCCGGCGCGCTCAAGAAGCCCGACGAGTTCTGGCCGGCGCTGCGCAAGGCGGTCGAGAAGGGCCTGGACGAGTCGGTCGCACTGGCCGCGCTGACCAGCCGCCCGGCCGCGATGCTCGGCGTCGACGATCGCGTCGGTACGCTCGAGCGCGGCAAGCGCGCCGATTTCATCGTCGCCGACGCCGACCTGTTCCGCTCGGACAAGGCGCGCATCCACGAGACCTGGATCGGCGGCCGCCGCTACGAGGTCGGCCCCGGGCCGGCCGACGTGCGCGGCAGCTGGACGCTGACCTGGCGCGGCGCCAACGGGCCCGCGCAGCTGGAGATCGCCGGCGAAGCGGCCGAGCCGGCGGTCACTGCCGGCGGTGTCTCGATGCCGGCGACGATCAGCCAGCGCCAGCTGCTGCTGTATCCGCCGGGCAGCCTGTTCGGCCGCAGCGAGGAACGCGTCTCGATGGTCGCGACCGTCGACGGCGACCGCCTGCAGGGCCGGGTGCCGCTGCCGGGCGGCGCCGAGGCGGTGGTCAGCGGCCAGCGCACGCGGCCGGCGGCGCCGGCCGCCGCCAAGGCCGAGGCACGCCCGGCGCTGCCGGCCTTTCCGCTGCGCTATCCGGCCGGCGAATTCGGCCGCAGCGGTCTGCCGGCGCAGCCCGCGGCCGTGGTCGTGCGCAACGCGACGATCTGGACGCAAGGGCCGCAGGGCCGCCTCGACGGCGCCGACCTGCTGGTCGAGAACGGCCGCATCGCGGCGATCGGCACCGGTCTGGCCGTGCCGCGCGGCACCGTCGAGATCGACGGGCGCGGCAAGCACGTCTCGCCCGGCATCATCGACGCGCACTCGCACATCGCGATCGCGCGCGGCGTCAACGAAGGCTCGCATGCGGTGACCAGCGAGGTGCGCGTCGGCGACGTGCTCGATCCGACCGACATCACGGTCTACCGCCAGCTCGGCGGCGGCGTCACCGCGGCGCAGCTGCTGCACGGCTCGGCCAATCCGATCGGCGGCCAGGCCCAGGTGATCAAGCTGCGCTGGGGCGCCGACGCGCAGGGGCTGCGTTTCGACGGCGTCACGCCGACGATCAAGTTCGCGCTCGGCGAGAACGTCAAGCAGTCCAACTGGGGCTCTGAGTTCACGTCGCGCTATCCGCAGACGCGCATGGGCGTGCCGGAGATCATGCTCGACCAGTTCCTGGCCGCGCGCGACTACGCGGCGCGCCGCGCCGAGAAGGGCGCCGCGCCGGTGCGGCGCGACCTGCGCCTGGAAGCGCTGGCCGAGGTGCTGGCCGGCACGCGCATCGTGCACATCCACAGCTACCGGCAGGACGAGATCCTGGCGTTCGTGCGGATCGCGCAGCGCCTTGAGTTCGTGCCGGTGTTCCAGCACATCCTCGAAGGCTACAAGGTCGCCGACGCGCTCGCCGATCTCGGCGCCGGCGCGTCCACCTTCAGCGACTGGTGGGCCTACAAGATGGAAGTGGTCGACGCGATCCCGTACAACGGCGCGTTGATGACCGCGCAGAACGTCGTCGTCTCGTTCAATTCCGACGACGCCGAGATGGCGCGCCGCCTCAACACCGAGGCCGCCAAGGCGGTCAGGTACGGCGGCCTGTCCGAGACCGCCGCGCTCGATCTGGTCACGCGCAATCCGGCGCGGCAGCTGCGCATCGACGATCGCGTCGGTTCGCTCGAGCGCGGCAAGGACGCCGACTTCGTGATCTGGAGCGACAGCCCGCTGTCGACGCTGGCTTATGCCGAGCAGACCTGGATCGACGGCCGCAAGTACTTCGACCGTACCGAGGATCGCGCCGAGCAGGCGCGCATCGACGGCGAGCGCGCACGCCTGATCGCGCAGATCCTGCCCGAGCGCGTCAAGGCGCTGGCCAAGAAGGGCGACAAGTCGGCGAAGAAGGACGACGCAGCCGCGCCGGCGCCCAAGCCGGTCGGCCACGATCACGATCACGACGACGGCTTCGGCCTCGACCGGCTCCGCCCGATCTACCACGACGGCGAATCGATCCACCTCTGCTCCGGCCTGGAGGCGCACTGATGAAACGGCTACTGGCTTCCTTCGCGCTGGCGGCCGTTCTGTCGCCGGCCGTCGCCGCCGATGCGCCCGCCACGGCGCCCGTGCTGCTGACCGGCGCGGACCTCTACACGGTCAGCCACGGCGTGATTCCGGCCGGACAGCTGCTGATCCGCGACGGCAAGATCGCCGCGCTCGGCCGCGACGTCGCGGCGCCGGCCGGCGCCACGCGGATCGATCTGGCCGGCAAGCGCATCTATCCGGGCCTGATCGCGGCCAACAGCATCCTCGGCCTGACCGAGGTCTCGGCGGTCCGCGCGACCAACGACTACAGCGAGGCCGGCGCCAGCACGCCGGAAGTACGCGCCGAGGTGGCCGTCAATCCGGACACCGAGCTGTGGCCGGTCGCGCGCGCCAATGGCGTGCTCAGCGCGCTGATCATGCCGCGCGCCGGCAGCGACGGCGTGATCGCCGGACAGGCTGCGCTGATGCAGGCCGACGGCTGGACCTACGAGCAGATGACGGTCGCCGCCTCGGTCGGCATGGTCGTGGCCTGGCCGTCCGCGCGCGTGCCGGACTGGCTGCCCGAGGACCGCAAGCAGCGCGTACGCGAAGGCGTGCAGAAGAAGCGCGACGCGCTCGATCGCGCGCTGCGCGACGCGCGTGCCTACCAGGCCGCCCGGCAGGCCGGCGCGGTCAGCGTCGCCGACCTGCGCGACGAGGCCCTGTTGCCGGTGCTCGAAGGCCGCATGCCGCTGCTGGTGCTCGCCAACGACGCCGTGCAGATCCGCGAGGCGCTGGCGTTCGCGGCGCGCGAGAAGCTGCGCATCGTGATCGTCGGCGGTGCCGACGCCTGGCGCATGGCCGCCGCGATCAAGGCCCAGGACGTGCCGGTGATCCTCGGCTCCTCGCACAACCTGCCGATGCGCCGCTGGGAAGGCTACGACACGGTGTTCGCGGCGGCCGGCCGGCTCGCCGCCGCCGGCGTGACGCTGGCGATCGCCAACGACGGCGACGCGATGTCGGCGATGAACGAGCGCAACCTGCCGTACCAGGCCGCGAGCTACGCCGCGCACGGTCTCGGCGCCGAGGCCGCGCTGCGTGCGATCACGCTGGCCCCGGCGCAGATCCTCGGCGTGGCCGACCGGCTCGGCTCGCTCGAGGCAGGCAAGGACGCGACGCTGTTCGTCGCCGACGGCGACATCCTCGACATCCGCGCGGTCGTCGAGCGCGCCTGGGTGGCCGGCCGCGAGGTCGACCTGGCCAACAAGCAGTCGCGCCTGTACCAGCAGTACCAGCGCAAGTACCGCGGCGAACCGAAGGGCTGACACCCGGCCCCGTCCGCGATCGAGCGGGCGGGGCGCTATGGCATGCTGTCGACCCGGGCCGCGCCGCGCCCACGGACCGAGGCGATGCCTGACTCGCTGCGCGCATTGATCTTCGACGTCGACGGCACGCTGGCCGACACCGAGCGTGACGGCCATCGCGTCGCGTTCAACCGCGCGTTCGACGACGCAGGGCTGGCCTGGCGCTGGGACGAGAACGTCTACGGCCACTTGCTGCAGGTCGCCGGCGGCCGCGAGCGGCTGCTGCACTACATGGCCGACGCCCTGCCGACTTGGCCGCTCGACGAGCGCGAGGCGCTCGCCGAGCAGCTGCACCGCCGCAAGACCTCCCATTACCTCGAGCTGGTCGAGCAGGGCGCGATCGCCTGGCGGCCCGGCGTGGTCCGGCTGCTCGAGGAAGCGCGCGACGCCGGCATCGCGCTGGCGATCGCGACCACGACGACGCGCGCCAATGTGCTCGCATTGTTCGAGCACGCCGGCTATGCCGACCTGCTCGAAGCGTTCGCGGCGATCGGCACCGCCGAGAACAGCGCGCGCAAGAAGCCCGATCCGGGCATCTATCACCACGTGCTCGAGCGGCTGGGCCTGCCCGCCGCGGAGTGCCTCGCGATCGAGGATTCGCGCGCGGGCCTGCTGGCCGCACGCGCCGCCGGCATTCCGACCGTGGTGACGTTCAACGACTACACGCGCGGTGAGGATTTCGAGGGGGCGCTGCGTGTGCTGCCGAGCCTGGTCGTGACCGGCGAACACCTCGACGAGGCGTCCGATGCCGCTGCTGAGCGCTTCGTCGGGCTGGCCGATCTGCGGCGCTGGTGGGCCGAGGCACCGCATTGAGCGGGCATGACGGGCGGCGATGAGCAGGCAAAAAGTGACACGCGCGTTTCTTTGGCTTGCGGTGCTGGTCGGCGGGCCGCTGCTCGGCGCGAAATTGTTCGACCTGCTCGTTCTGGCGGGTGCATGGAGTGCCGATCCGCCCGCATCGCTGGCAATGATGCCGTACGGCAAGGCCTGGCCCGTCGATACCGGCGTGTTCTTCATTCCGTTCTCGGCAGCCATGCTGGTCGCCGGCTTCGGTGCGTTGGCGGCCGGATGGCGTACCCCTTGGCGTTATCGCTGGATGCTGTGCCTGCCGTCGGTCGGCATTCTGCTCCTGCTCGTCCTGACCGTGGTCGCGTTCTGGCCGATGAACGCCGCGCTCTACTACCACGCGATCCACTCGGCCAAGGACACGATCACGAATGCTCAGTCGATCGTGCTGGCGCAGCGCTGGATCACGCTGGACTGGGTTCGGGTAGCCGGAGCGGCCGCCGCCTTCGTTGCACCGTTATGCGCGCTGACGATGCCGTGGCCCGGAGAGCGCGCGCAGAACGACCCGCTCTGGGTACGCATTGCGCTCACGACGATGCTTGCGGGCGTGGCCGCTTTCGTCGTGTGGTTCGTGTCGAATATGTGATGGCATTCAGAACCAGGGCTGCGTGCGCTGGCGTCGCGTGCACGGCCGAGGTTGGCGGAGAGAGTGGGATTCGAACCCACGGAAGGGGTGAACCTTCGCCGGTTTTCAAGACCGGTGCCTTAAACCGCTCGGCCATCTCTCCGTCATTCAGACGCATCCATTGCGATGTAACCCGGCGAACGCCGGTTTGACTCGGGGCATCGTGCCCCTCGCCCTACGGGCCATCGGCCTGCGGCCGATGTTCGCTCCGGCGTCCTGCCTACGCGAGCAAGACCGGTGCCTTAAACCGCTCGGCCATCTCTCCGTCATTCAGACGCATCCATTGCGATGTAGCCCGGCGAACGCCGGTTTGACTCGGGGCATCGTGCCCCTCGCCCTACGGGCCATCGGCCTGCGGCCGATGTTCGCTCCGGCGTCCTGCCTACGCGAGCAAGACCGGTGCCTTAAACCGCTCGGCCATCTCTCCGTTATTCAGACGCATCCATTGCGATGTAACCCGGCGAACGCCGGTTTGACTCAGGGCATCGTGCCCCTCGCCCTTCGGGCCATCGGCCGTTGGCCGATGTTCGCTCCGGCATCCTGCCTACGCGAGCAAGACCGGTGCCTTAAACCGCTCGGCCATCTCTCCATTATTCAGACGCATCCATTGCGATGTAGCCCGGCGTCGCCGGTTTGACTCGGGACTTCCGGTCCCTCGCCCTTCGGGCCATCGGCCTTTGGCCGATGTTCGCTCCGGCATCCCTGCCTGCGCGAGCAAGACCGGTGCCTTAAACCGCTCGGCCATCTCTCCGTTGTTCCAGACGCATCCATTCCCTTGAAGACCGGCGACGCCAGTTTGACTCGGGGCATCGTGCCCCTCGTTCCCATTTCTCGGTCAATCTGCTGCTTGCTCAGAGCGCCGCACGGCCGGCGGAGACTGTAGTCTTCGACGACGCATAGCACTCCGACGACTTCGCAGCTCGCAAACTGGCGCGTCCTCCCGCGAAGGCGCGACAGTCTACATGCTGGGCCAAAAGCGTGCGATCGGTCACCAAACGCGCGCTTGTGACGATTCTCTTGCGTTCTCGGGGTTGTCAGCCGGAAAGCTCGGGCGGAAACTGAACGCGTCGGTACAGGGGAGGGCACATGATCCGAACAGTCTTGATCGACGATCACGAACTGGTCCGCACCGGTTTCAGGATGATCCTGGCCGCGCAGCCGGACATCACCGTGGTCGGAGAGGCGGCCGACGGCGAGAACGGACTCGCGCTGATCCGTCGCGAGAAACCCGATGTCGCCCTGGTCGATGTGCACATGCCGGGCCTGAGCGGTGTGGAGCTGACCGAGCGCGTGCAGCGCGCGAAGCTGCCGACGCGCATCATCATCCTGTCGATGGTCAGTGATTCGCCGTTTCCGCGGCGCCTGCTCGAAAGCTGGCGCGGGCGGCTATCTGACCAAGGGCTGCGCGGCCGAGGAGCTGTTGCGCGCGATCCGCGTGGTCGCCGACGGCCGGCGTTATCTGGCCCAGCATGTCGCCGAGCAGCTGGCGCTGAGTGCGCTGGACGGCCACGGCGGCGGGTCGCCGTTCGAGACGCTGACGGCGCGTGAGCTGGAGGTCGCGATGATGCTCGCGCAGGGGCGCGAGATGCGCGAGATCGCGCAGGTCATGAATCTGAGCGCCAAGACCGTGGCGACCTACAAGTACCGCCTGTTCGACAAGTTGCACATCGACAACACGGTCGCGCTGGCGCATCTGGCCGGCCAGCACGGGTTGATCGACCGCCCGTTGACCGCTCCCTGAGCGGAATCCCTGTCGTTACACCGTGACGGCGGGCCGCGGTGGTCACGCCGCGCCGCGATGTGCCCGCAGTGCCGTCAGGCCCCGACGATCGCGTCGGGGCCTGGGGCGCAGGCGGGGGCCTCAGTCGGGCTTTTCTTCGCGCTTGGGCGCTGCGTTCGCCGCGTCGGACGAATCGCTGCGGCTGGCGGCCGGGCGCGACAGCGGCAGCTCGGTCTGCGAGGCCGAGACGTCGGCCGGGCTCGAGGCCGGCGTCGAAGCCGCGGCTTGCGGACGGGCGGCGGCCGGCGTGGGCGTCGGGATCGCTGCAGGTGCCGAGGCGGTCGGAGCCGGCGTCGGTTTCGGCGTCGAAGCCGACGCTGCGCTGGCCGAGGCCGGAGTCTGGCTCGACGTCGGTGCCGCAGCCGGTGCGGCGACCGGAGTCGGCGTCGGCACCGGCGCAGGAGCCGAAGCGACAGGCGGTGCCGGCGCACGCGTCGGGGCCGACGCGGCCGGCTGTGCCGGGCTCGGCGTCGCGATCGGGGCCGGGGTCGAAACCGGAGCAGAAGCGGACGCCGGATTCGACGCGGCGGCCGGTGCCGGCGTAGCGGTCGGAGCCGGTTTCGGCGTCGCGGCCGGAGCCGGAGTCGACACCGGTGCCGGCGTAGCGGTCGCGGCCGGCTTCGGCGCGGCGGGCGGTGCTGCATCGGTGCTCGCTGCGGGCGTGCGGATCGGTGCCGGCTGCGTCGGTGCCGGCGTACTCGCGGCCGGAGCCTGGCTCGGAGCCGGCGTCGCGACCGGTGACGGGGTCGGCGCAGGCGCGGCGGCCGGCGATGCAGTCGGTGCCGACGACGCGGGCGACGGCGTCGAGGTCACCGTCGCGCTCGCAGCCGGGCTCACAGTCGGGCTCGATGCCGGCGTCGGGATCGGCGAGGAGGCTGGAGAAGAAGCCGGAGACGAAGCCGCCGGGGCAGGGGACGAAGCCGGTGCGGGGCTGCCGGTCGAAGCGGAGGCCGGAGCCGAGGCCGCGACCGGAGCCTTGTCGGCCGGCGCCTTCTCAGCAGGTGCCTTGTCGCCGCCACCGAACGAGCCGGTGGCATCGGCCTGGATCGCCGCGGCGGGCACGGCGGCCGGCGTCGACTCGGGACGCGCCGCGGGCGCGCGCCGCGCCGCTGGGGTGGCCGGCGTGCCGCGATCGGCATCCTCGTCGTCGAAGTCGTCGGCGGTGCTGCTGTCGTTCGGCGGCAGCGTGCCGTCGGCGCCCTTGCGGTTGCGACGGCCACCGCGGCGGCCGCGACGGCGCGAACGGCCTTCGCCGGTCTTGCCTTCGCCGGATGCGGCATCGGCGCTCGGGGCGTCAGCGCTGGTGACGGTCGCGTCGACGGTCGTCGTCAGCTTCTCGTTCGGTGCCGATACGATCGATGCGGGCTTGGCGGCGTCGCTCGACGGCGTGCCGGCGGCCGGATTCGACACGGCGGCGACGGTCGCCGCGGCGCCGGTGCCGGCAGCCGTGGTCGGCGTCGCTGCGACCGGCTTGGCGGGCGCATTGGCGCGCGGCTCGCCGGAGGCGGCGGCCGGACGGCTGTCGGGACGCTTGGACGGGCCGCGCTCGTTCGGACGGCCCGACTGCGGCGCGCCGGAACGGCTGCCGCGCTCGTTGCGATCACGCGAGGCGCCGTTGCCCTGGCCCTGGCCGCCGCGGCTCGAACCGGCTCCGCGACCTTCGCCACGGCCATCGCGGCTGTCGCGTCCGCCCGGTTTCGGACGATCACGGTCGCTGCGCTGCGCAGGCTTGTTCGAAACCGAAGCGGGCTTGGCCGCCGGCCTGGTCGCCGGTGCTTCCGGCGCGGCCGGTGCCGTGCGGAACCAGCCGATCAGGCGCGACAGCAGACCGCCGGCGGGGGCGGGGCGTGCGGCGGCCGGCGCCGCGACCGGGGCGGCCGTCGGTTCGACGTCGGCCTCGGCCTCGGCCTCCTCGCGCAGCGGCGCCGGCTGGGCCGGGACCACGCGCGTGACGGCCGGCTGCTCGGGTTCGACGCTGGGACGCGCCATCTGCGGCAGCTCGGTCGGCTGGACCGGCGTCAGGCGCTGGTAGCTCGGCTTGACGCTGTCTTCGCCGATGTCGGCGGCACGGAGGCGCTGGATTTCCAGATGCGGGGTCTCGAGCTTCTCGTCGGCGACGACGATGACCGCCACGTCCTGGCGCAGCTCGATCTCGGTCAGCTGCTTGCGCTTCTCGTTGAGCAGGAAGTTGGCGACGTCGGACGGCGCCTGCACCAGCACCTGGCCGGTGCTGTCCTTCATCGCATGCTCCTCGACCAGGCGCAGCGCCGAGAGCGACAGCGACTCGACGCTGCGGATGCGGCCGTGGCCGTCGCAGCGCGGGCAGACGATCTGGGTCGACTCGCCGAGGCTCGGGCGCAGCCGCTGGCGCGACATCTCGAGCAGGCCGAACTTGGAGATGCGGCCGAGCTGGACGCGCGCGCGGTCGAGCTTGAGCGCGTCGCGCAGCTTCTCCTCGACCTCGCGCTGGTGCTTGGGGCTGTCCATGTCGATGAAATCGATCACGATCAGGCCGCCGGCGTCGCGGATGCGCAGCTGGCGCGCGATCTCGACCGCGGCCTCGCAGTTGGTGTTGAACGCGGTCTCCTCGATGTCGCCGCCCTTGGTCGAGCGCGCCGAGTTGATGTCGATCGCGGTCAGTGCCTCGGTCTGGTCGATCACGATCGAGCCGCCGGAGGGCAGGCGCACCTGGCGCTCGAACGCGTTCTCGATCTGGGTCTCGATCTGGAAGCGCGAGAACAGCGGAACGGTGTCCTTGTACAGCTTGAGCTTGCGCAGGTTGTTCGGCATGACCTGCTGCACGAACTCACGCGCGTCGTTGTAGAGGTCCTCGCTGTCGATCAGGATCTCGCCGATGTCGTTGCGCAGGTAGTCGCGCAGCGCGCGGATGATCAGGCGCGACTCCTGGTAGATCAGGAACGGCGCGTGGCGCGTGGTCGCGGCCTCGGAGATCGCCTTCCACAGCTGCAGCAGGTAGTCCAGGTCCCACTGCAGTTCTTCGGCGTCGCGGCCCATGCCGGCGGTCCGCACGATCAGGCCCATTTCCTCGGGCACGTTCAGGTGGTCGAGCGCTTCCTTGAGCGCCTGGCGGTCGTCGCCCTCGATCCGGCGCGACACGCCGCCGGCGCGCGGATTGTTCGGCATCAGCACCATGTAGCGGCCGGCCAGGCTGATGAACGTCGTCAGCGCCGCACCCTTGTTGCCGCGCTCTTCCTTGTCGACCTGGACCAGCAGCTCCTGGCCTTCCTTGAGCAGCTCGCGGATGCCGGCCTTGTTGTGGTCGGCGCCGGGCGAGAAGTACTGGCGGGAGATTTCCTTCAGCGGGAGGAAGCCGTGGCGTTCACCGCCGTACTCGACGAAACACGCTTCCAGGGACGGCTCGACCCGGGTGATGCGCCCCTTGTAGATGTTGGACTTCTTCTGCTCGCGGGACGGGATCTCGATGTCGAGGTCGTACAGGTTCTGGCCGTCGACGATGGCCACGCGCAACTCTTCACGCTGAGTTGCGTTGATCAACATGCGCTTCATTGTAGGTTCCTTTCACAAGCGCTCGACTGCTGCCGCGCGGCGCGCTGGAATCGTTCGCGCTGCGTCACCCGCATTTCGCGGGCATCGGCCTCAGGAGCGCCGTCTTGTTCGTTCAGTGCCCGCGCTTCCACGCGCCGGCGGTCATGGGGTTGCCGCACATCCGGGACCCCCGCCGCCGTTCCGGCAACGGGCAATCTCCGACTCGAACCGCTACGATGCCCGCGCTTCCCGCCCAACGCTCCTACGGAGCCGGAGGGCGGTGCCCGACGGGTCGCCACGGTCGCGTGCGCCCCGAGGTTGCCGGGCTCCCCGACACGAAATGGGGGCTCGGAACTGGCGCAATGCGCCGCAGCATACTAACAGTGGACCCGGGAAATCTCCAATAATGACGCGCACTTCGGCCGATTCGCCCGAGGCAATCCCGGTTCCGGGCGTACAGAAGGTGGCCGTGCCGGCCGATCGGGAGGGGCAGCGCCTCGACAACTTCCTCGCGACCCGCCTGAAGGGGGTGCCCAAGAGCCTGATCTATCGGCTTTTGCGGACCGGACAGGTGCGCGTGAACGGCAAGCGCGCCAAGCCGGACCAGCGTCTGGTGGCCGGGGACGAGGTGCGGCTGCCGCCGGTCCGGACCGCCGAGCGCGACACCGCGGCACCGCCGCCCGAGCAGGCTGAACGCGTCGAGGCGACGATCATCCACGAGGATCGCGACTTTCTGGTCATCGACAAGCCGTCCGGCGTCGCCAGCCACGGCGGCAGCGGCGTCAGTTTCGGCGCGATCGAGCTGCTGCGCGCGGCGCGCCCGCGCGACACGCTGGAGCTGGTGCACCGGCTCGACCGCGACACCAGCGGCGTGCTGGTGCTCGCGCGGCGGCGCTCGGCGCTGACCGCGCTGCAGACCGAGATCCGCGAGGGGCGCGTCAGCAAGCATTATCTGGCTCTGCTCGAGGGGCGCCTGCCGCAGGCGCGGCTGACCGTCGACGCGCCGCTGCGCAAGTCGGTGCTGCAGGGCGGCGAGCGCATGGTCCGGGTCGACCCGGACGGCAAGCCGTCGCGCTCGCACCTGCGCCAGGTCGAGCAGTACGCGGACGCGACGTTCACGCAGATCGCGCTGGAGACCGGCCGCACCCACCAGATCCGCGTCCACTGCGCGCACATCGGCCATCCGCTGGCCGGCGACGAGAAGTACGGCTCGCGCGAGTTCAACCGGCGCATGCGCGAGGCCGGCCTGCGCCGGTTGTTCCTGCATGCGGCGCGCTTCGAGTTCTCGATCGGCGAGCGCAGCTACGGGTTCTCGGCGCCGCTGCCCGACGCGCTGCGCGAGGTGCTCGACCGGCTCAGCTGAACAGGGCTTCGGTGCGCGCGGCGCAGATGAAGTCGTTCAGCGAGAGGCCGCCGACGTCGTGCGTCGAAAAGCGCACGAGCACGCGCGCATAGCCCACTTCGAGGTCCGGATGATGGTCCTGTGCATGGGCGATCCAGGCCAGCGCGTTGACGAAGGCCATCGTGCGGTGGAAGTCTTCGAAGCGGAACGTCTTGACGATCGACTCGCCGTCCTCGCCGCGGCTCCAGCCCGGCAACAGCTTGAGATGTGCGTCGATGGCCGCACTGTCCAGGGCGTGTTCCTTGCCCTTGCGCGGCCGGCAGGACTGGGACTGAAGCTCGGTCAGGGTCACGGTGGTCTCCATCGGGTCGGCTGAACACGCGAGTATAGGCGCTCGGCTGCGCACACCGCCTGCCATTGCGGCGGCGATGCGATCACCGACGGGCCTCCAACGCGCCGCTCGCGCCGTCGATGCGCCGGCACGCGGCACACCTCGCCCGCCACGGGCGCCCTTCGACGACTGCTAGACTCCGCACCCATGATCGTCCTATCCGAAACCGCCCAGGATCACTTCCGTCGTCTGATCGAGCAGCAGGAGATCACCGACCTCGGCATCCGCCTGCGCGCGGTCCATCCCGGTACGCCGCAGGGCGACTGCCAGCTCGAGTTCTGCGAGCCGGCCGACCTGCACGGCGACGAATGGGAAGTGGAGTGCAGCGGCTTCTCGCTGTACGTCGAAGGCACCAGCGTGCCGTTCCTCGACGGCGCCGAGGTCGACTTCGTGCGCGACGCGACCGGCGGCCAGCTGACGATCCGCGCGCCGGCGCTGCGCGGCGCGCCGCTGGCGGCCGACGCCAGCGTCGTGGAGCGGGTGCGCCACGTCATCGAGACCGAGATCAATCCGCAGCTGGCCTCGCACGGCGGCCGCGTCAGCCTGCGCGAGCTGACCGGCGAGGGCATCGCGGTGCTGCAGTTCGGCGGCGGCTGCCACGGCTGCGGCATGGTCGACACGACCTTGCGCAACGGCATCGAGCAGACGCTGCGCCAGCGCGTGCCGGAGATCAGCGGCGTGCGCGACGCGACCGATCACGCGACCGGGCAGAATCCGTACTTCAGCTGATCTGGCGCCACCGCCGCACGCTCGCCGTCGCAAAGAGATCTGCGAGCCGCGGCAGGTTCGCCTCGAGCGTCGAGGATCAGGCCGGGTCGATCAGGTCCGGCGCCAGCGCGCGCAGCCGCTCGGCGACCGCGGGCGCATCATCGAGCAGGCGATAGCCGCCGTAGTCGAAACCCGGCGCGACCGTGCAGCCGGTCAGCGCATACGCGCCGAGCGGACGCGCGGCCTGCCAGCGGCCGGCCTCGATCACGATCACCGGCGCCTGACCGGCCGATGCCGGGCCGAGGCGCCGCCGCTCGATGCGCCCGCATTGCGCGTCGAAACACAGCAGCTCGAGCGGTTCGCCCTCGAGGAAATGCCAGATCTCGTCGGCGTCGACCTGATGCCAGCGGCTGCGCTCGCCCGCCGTCAGCAGGTAGTGGATCGAGGTCACGGCCGGACGCCCCGGCAGCGCCGAGGGTTGGCCCGAGGCGTACAGGCGGCGGAAGCGTCCGCCCTCGACGTGCGGCTCGAGCGCGAGCCGTGCGATCAGCTCGGCCGCACGCGGATGCAGCGGCGCGGCGGCCAGGCTCACCGCGACGGCTTTCCGCGCAGCATCGCCAGCAGCTCGTTGGCGGTGCGCACGCGCTCGGCGGCGCCGGGCAGCTCCAGCTTGATCCGCAGCTTGTCCTGGCCGTCCAGCGCGAACACGCGCGGCTGCGACTGGATCAGCCCGATCACGGTCATCGGATCGACGTTGGGCTTGGCCGTGAACAGAATGCGGCCGCCGTTGGCGCCCAGATCGAGCTTGCGCACGCCGAGCGGCGTCGCGGCCAGCTTGATCGAGGTCACCGCGAACAGATGCTTGACCGGCTCGGGCAGCAGGCCGAAGCGATCGATCATCTCGACCTGCAGCTCGCGCAGCTGGTCCTCGTCGGTCGCGCTGGCGATGCGCTTGTACAGCGTCAGCCGCGCGTTGACGTCGGGCAGGTAGTCGTCGGGGATCAGCGCCGGCACGTGCAGGTCGATCTCGGCCTCGTGCTCGCTGGTCAGGTCGAAATCGGGCACCTTTCCGGACTTGAGCGCCTTGACCGCGCGGTCGAGCATGTCGCGGTACAGCGAGAAGCCGACCTCCTCGATCTGGCCGGACTGGTCCTCGCCGAGCAGCTCGCCGGCGCCGCGGATCTCCAGGTCGTGCGTGGCCAGCGTGAAGCCGGCGCCCAGTTCCTCGAGCGAGGCCAGCGCCTCCAGGCGCTTCTCGGCATCGGCGGTGATCGAGCGGTGGTCGGGCACGATCAGGTAGGCGTAGGCGCGGTGATGCGAACGGCCGACGCGGCCGCGCAGCTGGTGCAGCTGGGCCAGTCCGAAACGATCGGCGCGGTTGATGACGATCGTGTTGGCGGTCGGCACGTCGATCCCCGATTCGATGATCGTCGTGCAGACCAGCACGTTGTAGCGCTGGCGGTAGAAGTCGAGCATCGCCTGCTCGAGCTCGCGCTCGGCCATCTGGCCGTGCGCGATGCGCACGCGCGCGTCCGGCACCAGGGTCTCGAGCTCGCGCGCGGTCTTCTCGATCGTGTCGACCTCGTTGTGCAGGAAGTAGACCTGGCCGCCGCGCTGCAGCTCGCGCTGGAACGCCTCGCGGATCAGCGCCGGGTCCCAGCTGCCGATGAAGGTCTTGACGGCCAGGCGGTGCGCCGGCGGCGTCGCGATGATCGACAGGTCGCGCAGGCCGGCCATCGCCATGTTGAGCGTGCGCGGGATCGGCGTGGCGGTCAGCGTCAGCAGGTCCACCTCGGCGCGCAGCTTCTTGAGCTGTTCCTTCTGGCGCACGCCGAAGCGCTGCTCCTCGTCGACGATCACCAGGCCCAGATCCTTGAACTTGACGTCGGGCTGCAGCAGCTTGTGCGTGCCGATCATGATGTCGATCTGGCCGTCGGCGAGCCTGGCCAGCGCCGCCTCGGTCTCCTTCTTCGACTTGAAGCGCGACAGCACGTCGACACGGATCGGCCAGTCGGCGAGGCGGTCGCGGAAGTTCTGGTAGTGCTGCTGCGCGAGCAGCGTGGTCGGCGCGAGGATCGCGACCTGCTTGCCGGCGGTCGCCGCGACGAACGCGGCGCGCAGCGCGACCTCGGTTTTGCCGAAGCCGACATCGCCGCAGACGACGCGGTCCATCGCGCGGCCGGCCGCCAGATCGGCGATGACGGCCTCGATCGCCTGCAGCTGGTCGGGCGTCTCCTCGAACTGGAACGCGGCCGCGAACTGCTCGTAGAGCGCGCGGTCGACCGGCAGCGCGTTGCCGACGCGGGCCTCGCGCTGCGCGTAGATCGCCAGCAGTTCGGCGGCGACGTCGCGCACCTTCTCGGCGGCGCGCTTCTTGGCGCGCTCCCAGGCGTCGCCGCCGAGCGAGTGCAGCGGCGCCAGCTCCGGCGGTGTGCCCGAGTAGCGGCTGACCAGCTGCAGTTGCGCGACCGGCACGTAGAGCTTGTCGCCCTTGGCGTATTCGATCGCGAGGAACTCGCCGCCTTCGCCGCCGATGTCGAGCTTGATCAGGCCCTGGTAGCGGCCGACGCCGTGGTCGACGTGGACGATCGGGGCGCCGATCGCGAGCTCGGACAGGTCGCGGATGACCGCCTCGGGATCGCGCGCGGCACGCTTGCGGCGGCGTGCCTGCTGCGCACGCTCGCCGAGCAGCTCGCGCTCGGTCAGCACCGCGAACGGCGGCGAGGACGTCGCGAATCCGCGTTCGAGCGGCGCGACCGTGATCGTCAGGCGCGCATCGCCACCGGCGCCGCCGGCGAAGTCCGCCCACGACGCGACCGTGCCGGGCTTGAGCCCGGCTGCGTCGAGCTGTTCGATCAGCGTCTCGCGGCGGCCGGCCGAATCGGCCGTGATCAGCACGCGCCCGGGATAGGCCGACAGGAACTGCTTGAGTTCGCTCGCGCCGATCTCGGGCGAGGCGTGCAGCGGCAGGCTCGGCACCGGCTGCGTGCCGGTGTCGAGCGCGTGCTCGTTGCTGCCGCGCGCGACCAGCTCGATGCGCAGCTGCTGGTTCAGCCGCTCGCGCAGCTGGTCCGGCGACAGGTACAGCTCGATCGGCGGCAGCACCGGGCGCTCGACGTCGTGCGCGCGCTGCTCGTAGCGGTCGCCGGCCTGCGCGAAGAACGGCTCGGCGGCGTCGAGCGCCTGCGCGTCGAGCACGAACAGGGCCTGCGGCGCGAGGTAGTCGAACAGCGTCTGGGTCTGCTCGAAGAACAGCGGCAGGTAGTACTCGATGCCGGCCGGCGCGCCGCCCTCGCGGATGTCCTGATACAGCGGGCAGCGCCGCGGATCGATCGGGAAGCGCTCGCGCAGCACCGCGCGGAACGCCTTGGCCGATTCCTCGGTCAGCGGGAACTCGCGGCCCGGCAGCAGGCGCACGTGCTCGACCTTGAGCTCGGAGCGCTGCGTGTCCGGGTCGAACGTGCGGATCGACTCGATCTCCTCGTCGAACAGCTCGATGCGGTACGGGCTGGCGCTGCCCATCGGAAACACGTCGAGCAGCGCGCCGCGCACCGCGAAGTCGCCCGGCTCGAGCACCTGCGGCACGTTGCGGTAGCCGGCCGCCTCCAGGCGCCGGCGTTCGTCGCCGAGGTCCAGGCGCTGGCCGCGCTCGAGCACCAGGCCGGTGCCGCCGATGTAGCTGCGCGGCGCCAGCCGCTGCATCAGCGTCGCGATCGGCACGACCAGCACGCCGCGCTCGAGCTGCGGCAGCCGGTACAGCGTCGCGATGCGCTGCGAGACGATGTCCGGATGCGGAGCGAACAGGTCGTACGGCAGCGTCTCCCAGTCCGGAAACTGCAGCACCGGCACGTCGTCGCCGGCGAACGCGGCAACCTCGGTCTCCAGCGCGTGCGCCGACTGGGTGTCGCGCGTCACCGCGATGACCAGGCCGGCATGGCGCCGCGCGGTCTGCGCGAGCAGCCAGGACAGCGCCGAGCCGGGTGGCGTGATCCAGTAGCGGCGTTGCTTGGGGGTGGTCGGAAGCAGGGCGGGGGCGATCGGCGAGGTCATCGGGCGTGCTGAACGACGGCAGCGCCGGCAGGTCGCCTGCCAGCGCGAAAAAGAACCGGAGTCTAGCAGGCGCGGCGCCGGCGCCGGCCGGGTTCGGCGATCAGCCGATGCGGACGCCGATGCGCGGCACGGCCGCGTAGGCCGTCGGCGGGGTCCCGGTCAGCGCCACGGCGTCGGCCGCGCGCTGGTGTCGGGTTTGGACGCGCGCCGACGGATTTCGGCCTCGATGCGCTGATGCTCGACACAGCGGAAGCCCGAGGCCATGACGGCCTCCCAGGCGCGAATCTTCAGCTCGTGCTCGTCGTGACGAGACAAGTCATTGAATGTATAGGGGATTACATTCGACATGCGATGACCTCGATCAGGGGTGGGGGTCACCCGATGCGAGGGGTGAGCCTCCATTGCTGCTGCACGCCGCGTGCCAATGGAAGGGGCGGTCGACGCGAGTCTCGACCGTCTTCGCCGGAGGCACCGGATGGATCTTCCGTGACCTGTACCTCAATCGATCTATCGTAGGCCGGCCGAGTATGACGCAAAAATCCGGGCCGAAACATGCTGTGTTGCAATATGTTTCGAAGCGCTTGCCTTCACTCCAGCGCGCGCCAGGCGCGCACGACGGTCGCATCGTCGGCGCGCCGCTGGCGCTGAAAGCCGAGCCGCGTGACCAGGTCGATCATCGCGCCGTTGTCGGCCAGCACGTCGCCCCAGATCTCGGCCATGCCGCGCCGCCGCGCCTCGTCGATCAGCCGCGTCATCAGCGCCTGGCCGAGGCCGACGCTGGTCCATGCCGGGTCGATCGCGATCGCGAACTCGGCGGCGGCCGCGGCGTAGTCGCAGTGGATGCGCGCCTCGCCGCGGATCTCGGCGCCGTCCGGATCGGTCGCGACGATCGCGTAGGTCTGGTCGGGATCGACGTTGCACATCCAGCGCGCGACGCGCTCGGGCAGCTCGTTCATCGCATGGAAGACGCGCTGATGGACCTGGTCGGGCGTCAGCCGCGCGAACGCGCGGCGCAGCGCGTCGACGTCGGACGGATCGATCGGCCGGATCAGGGCGTCACGGCCGTCGCGCGTCGTGAACGGCTCGCCGGCACGCGGCCGCATCGCCGGCGCAGGGCGCGCCGCCGGTGGCCGGATCGGGGAGACATAGTCGTTCATCGATTTGGTTACACTGCGACAGCCGGCGGCCACTGTCGACCGCGATGCGTATATTTTGCAGTGCAACATGAACCGTTGCATGAATGTTCACGCTGCCGCCGCCGCGCGCACCTGCCGGAAGACGCGATGAAGAAGCCCGCCGCCACCGCCCTGACGATCGAGCAACTCGACGCGCTCTGCGCGACGCTTCCGGGCGCGACGCGCTCGATCAAATGGGAGGTCGATCTGGTCTGGAGCGTCGGCGGCAAGATGTTCGTCGTCTACTGCACGCTCGGCAACGAGCGCGGCCGCGTCTCGTTCAAGGTCGACACCGAGCGTTTCCTCGAGCTCAGCGACCAGCCCGGCATGATGCCGGCGCCGTACATGGCGCGTGCGTTCTGGATCAGCGTCGCCGAGCCGGAGCGGTTCTCGAGCCGGACGCTCGAAGCGCACGTGCGCCGGTCTTACGATCTGGTACGCGCCGGCCTGTCCAAGCGCATGCAGGCGACGCTGGCCGCGCAGGAAGCCTGAGCGCGGCGCTGCCGGCCGCTTCGATCGAGCCGATCATTCTCGTGCGCCGCCGGCGCGCGTCCGCTGCCGAATTCGATGCGCCGCGCGACGTCGGGCGATCGGGCGCCGCGGGCAGTCAGCGGATGCCGACCCCGACGCCGATGCTGATCGACGGACGGTCGAACTGGAAGCCGGACGGCCACAGGTGGGCCGCTTCGGCGCGCACCAGCGGAAACACGTAGTCGCGTTCCTGGATCGGCTTGACGCGCGATCCGATCAGCCGGCCGTGGACCGTGACGTAGCGGCCCGACGGATAGTCGTAGGCCTCGACGTAGCCCGGCAGGACCAGGATGAAGCGGCCCTCGGTGCGGGCCTCGGGCAGCGGCCGCTGCGCGCGGTCCATCGGATAGCCGACCAGCTCGACCTCGGTCGTGGTCTCGCGGTTGTCGACCGCAATGATGCGGCCGGCCCAGACCACTTCGGCATCGGTATAGCGTTCCGGCGCCAGCTGCACGTCGGCCGGCGTGGCCTCGATGCGGTTGGCGACGTTCTTGAAGACCGGCGTCGCGCAGCCGCTCGCGAGCAGGGTGGCGAGCAGCCAGGCGCAGTGCTGCGGACGCGGTAGACGGCGGGTGGGCATGGCGAAACGCCGGTGGAAGACTGCCGGCATTGTAGTGCGGCGCCGCCGTGTCCGCGTCAGGGACCGGCCAGCCAGTTCAGCTCGGCGCGAGCCACGCCCGGATCGCCGAGCAGCCGCGCCAGCGCGTCCAGCGCCGGCGCGAGCGCGCGCTCGATCTGCCACGGCGGATTGACGATCGCGATGCCGCTGCCGTTGAGACGCAGCGGCGAATCGGCCGGACGCAGCAGGAGTTCGGCGGCGAGCACGCGCTCGCAGCCGCAGGCGGCCAGCCAGCGGTGGAACGGCACGACGTCGGCGCCGCGCTTGATCGGATACCAGATCGCGTAGACGCCGCCGGGCCAGCGCGACAGCGCCGTCTGCAGTGCGGCCTCGATCACCGCGAACTCGCCGGCCTGCTCCTCGAACGGCGGATCGATCAGCACCAGGCCGCGCCGCGGCGTCGGCGGCAGCAGCGCGCCGAGCGCGGCATAGCCGTCGCGGCGGTGCACGGCGATCCGCGCATCGTCGCGGAACAGCGCCTTGAGCGCGGCGGCTTCCTCCTCGTGAAGCTCGCAGAGGATCGCCCGGTCGTCCGCGCGCAGCAGCTGCCGGACCAGCAGCGGCGAGCCCGGATAGATCTCGATCGCCGTCGCGTCCGCATTGCAGGCCGCGACCTGCGCGCGGTAGTCGGCCAGCGCAGGCGGCAGGCCGGCCGCGCCGAGCAGGCGTTCGATGCCGTCGCGGTACTCGAGCGTCTTGAGCGCCTGCTCGCCGCGCAGCTCGTAGCGGCCGCGGCCGGCGTGCGTGTCGAGGTAGCACAGCGGCGCGGCCTTGGTCTGCAAGGCGCGGACCAGCGCGACCAGCACCGCATGTTTGAGCACGTCGGCGAAGTTGCCGGCGTGATAGGCGTGACGGTAGTTCAGGGCGGACGCTCGATATCGGGGCTGGCGATTGTAGAACGGGAGGCGCGGCGGACTCGCGCCGGCGCCCGCAAACCGGTCAGAATGGAGCTTTCCAGGGGGCGTGCCGGCGATGAGGCGATTGCTGCGTTGGGTGGGGGGACTGCTGCTGGTCGTGGTGCTGCTGGCCGGCGCCCTGTTCGTGCACGTGTGGTATTTCAAGCCGGCACGGATCGACTGGTTCTACGCGCGCACGTTCGCGCAGTTCGCGCTGAACAGTCCCGAGATGCTGAGCAGCATGCGCGTACTGCCGCGCTGGCTCGATTTCTCGGGCGACAAGCTCGACGACGCCTCGCTCGCGCACGAGGCCGAGCAGCTCGACCTGCTGCGGCGCAGCCGCGAGACGCTGCGGCGCTACGATCCGACCTCGTTCGATGCCGATGCGAGGCTGTCCTACGACGTCCTGGACTATTACCTGGACATCGCCGAGGAAGGCGTCGGCCGTTTCCGCGATCACGCCTTTCTGGTGACCCAGATGAGCGGCGTGCACACGGACCTGCCCGATTTCATGACGTCCACGCACCAGGTCTCGGACCTGCGCGACGCACGCAACTACCTCGCGCGTCTGCGTCTGTTCCCGCGCAAGTTCGACCAGGTGCTCGAGCGTCTGCAGATGCGCGAGACCCAGCATCTGATCCCGCCGCGCTTCGCGATCGACAAGGTGCTCGGTCAGATGCACAGCTTCATCGCACCGGCGCCGCAGGACAATCCGCTGTACACGACGTTCGTCCAGAAGCTCGACAAGCTGCCGGCCGGCGCGATCGAGCCGCCGATGCGCGATGCCCTGCTCGCCGACGTCGCCCATACGATCGAGCACAGCATCTATCCGGCCTACGAGAAGCTGATCGCCTACTTCTCGGCGCTGGCGGCCAAGACCCAGGCCAACGACGGCGTCTGGAGCCTGCCCGACGGCGAGGCCTACTACGCCTGGCGCGTGCGCCTGCAGACCACGACCGACATGACGCCGGCCCAGGTGCATGCGCTGGGCCTGAGCGAGGTCGCACGCATCGCCGCGGAGATGGAGCCGATCCTGCAGGGCCAGGGCCTGACCGAGGGCAGCGTCGGCGTGCGCGTGCAGCAGCTGGCCCGGCATCCGGATCAGCGCTATCCGAACACCGACGACGGCCGGACCGCGATGCTGGCCGAGTACCAG
Source organism: Dokdonella sp. (assembly GCA_024707225.1). Taxonomy (GTDB): domain Bacteria; phylum Pseudomonadota; class Gammaproteobacteria; order Xanthomonadales; family Rhodanobacteraceae; genus Dokdonella. The sequence goes on from JANQAE010000001.1 coordinate 42,617, forward strand.
CGCCTGCTCGACGAGATCGACGCCGGCATCGGCGCGGCGTTCGACGTGCGGCCCAAGCTGGGCGTCGAGGTGCGTGCGGTGCCGGCCTATGCGCAGGAAGGCAAGGCGGGCGCGTACTATCAGCCCGGCTCGTTCGACGGCTCGCGGCCGGGTCTGTTCTACGCGAACATGCGCGATCCGGGCGCGACGCCGCGTTTCGCGATGCGCACGCTGGCCTACCACGAAGGCATCCCCGGCCATCACTTCCAGATCGCGATCGCGCAGGAGCTGAAGGGCGTGCCGTTCTTCCGGCGCATCCTCTCGTTCACCGCGTACACCGAGGGCTGGGCGCTCTATGCCGAGCGTCTGGCCTGGGAGATGGGCTTCGAGCAGGCGCCGCTCGACAATCTCGGCCGCCTGCGCGACGAGATGCTGCGCGCGGTGCGTCTGGTCGTCGACAGCGGCATCCACCACCAGCGCTGGACGCGCGAGCGGGCGATCGCCTACATGCTCGAGAACACCGGCATGGCCGAGAGCGACGTCGTCACCGAGATCGAGCGCTATTTCGTGATGCCGGGCCAGGCGCTCGCGTACAAGGCCGGCATGCTGAAGATCCTCGAACTGCGCGAGCGCGCCAGGCAGCGTCTCGGCGATCGCTTCGACCTGCGCGCGTTCCACAATCAGGTGCTGACGCACGGCTCGCTGCCGCTCGGTCTGCTCGAGCGCGTGATCGACGGCTGGATCGCCGCGACCGCCGGCACGAAATAGCGACAGGCCGGCGCCGCCCGATCGGGCGGCATCGCCGCCACTGGCGATCCACCGGCGCCGTCGGTGTGATCCGAACCGCGGCCGCGGTCGGGTCGCCAGGTGCCGTCTCGCCGTTGAGAAGCGGCCGGCCGGGACGCATCTGATCGGGCGCGCCGGCGCGTCTGTCCGGGCGCGCGCGTCGCGGGCTGCGGCATCGTGCCCACGGCAGGCGCGGCGCGGCTGGCTACAATCCAGCGGTCGCCGGCGGTACCGGATCCTGTGCCCGCGCCGCGGCGCCGCATCGTCGGCAATCGGAGGACGCTCGAGTCCATGACGCACGTACGAACCTTCACCGGCGCGACGATCGGTCCGCATCTGGACGACGTCGCGCGCCTGCGCATCGCGGTGTTCCGCGCGTTTCCGTATCTGTACGACGGTGACGTCGGCTACGAGGCCGGTTATCTGCAGACCTACTCGCGTTCGCCCGAGAGCCTGTTCGTGCTCGCGTTCGACGGCGATCGCGTGGTCGGCGCCTCGACCGGCATTGCGCTGACCGACGAGACCGCGGCGTTCCAGCAGCCGTTCGTCGAGCGCGGCATCGACCTGGGACGCGTGTTCTATTTCGGCGAGTCGGTGCTGCTGCCCGAGTATCGCGGCCAGGGCCTGGGCCACCGCTTCTTCGACGAGCGTGAAGCCTATGCGCGGCGCCTGGGGCGTTTCGACACGACCGCGTTCTGCGCGGTCGTGCGCGCGGCCGACGATCCGCGCCGTCCGGCCGGCTACCGGCCCAACGACGCGTTCTGGACCAAGCGCGGCTACGTGCAGCAGCCGGACATGCGCTGCGCGATCGAGTGGAAGGAGATCGGCGCCGCCGCGCCGACGGTCCAGCAGCTGGCGTTCTGGCTGCGTGCGCTGGAGCCGGCGGCATGAGCGTGCGGATCGCCTGCGCGCAGTATGCGATCGGCGCGCCGGCGCGCTTTGCGGACTTCGTCGACCGGGTCGCCGCCGAGGTCGCCGTCGCGGCCGGGCAGCGCGCGCAGATCGCGATCCTGCCCGAGTATCTCGCGCTCGAGGCCGCCGCGGCATTCGAGCCGAGCGTGCGCGGCGATTTCGCCGCCTCGCTGCGCGCGCTGCAGCCGCTGCACGAGGACTACCTCGACGCGATGCGCACGCTCGCGCGCCGCCACGACCTGCATCTGGTCGCCGGCAGCTTCCTGCTCGATGCCGGCGACGGGCGCTACCGCAACCGCTCCTATCTGATCGCGCCGGACGGTCGCAGCGTGTTCCAGGACAAGCTGACGCTGACCGGCTTCGAGAAGGACACCGGGATCATCGAGCCGGGCGATCGCCTGAAGGTGTTCGACACGCCGTTCGGCCGGCTCGGCATCGCGATCTGCTACGACATCGAGTTTCCGCTGTACGCGCGCGCGCAGGCCGAAGCCGGCGCGCGTCTGCTGCTGGTGCCCAGCTGCACCGACACCGAGGCCGGCGCGCATCGCGTGCGCTACGGCTGCCAGGCACGCGCGATGGAGAACCAGCTCTTCGTCGCCTGCGCGGTGACCGCCGGCGAGGCGGCGTGGAGCCCGGCACTCGACACCAATACCGGACGCGCGGCGATCTACGGGCCGGTCGATCGCGGGTTTCCCGACGACGGCGTGCAGGCGCGCGCCGGCGCGCGCGACGGCTGGGCGGTGGCCGAGATCGATCCGGACGCGCTCGAGGCCTTGCGCCGGCGCGGCCAGGTCGGCATCGCCGCGGACTGGCCGGCGCAGCAGCGTCCCGCGGTCGAGCGCGCCAGCGTCGAATCGCTCTGAGCGCGGACCGGCGCGGCCGGCGATGCGCGGCGACCGTCGCGGCGCCGCGCTCGTCTACACTGGCCGACCGCGTCCGCTCCTCTGGTTCGATGACCCGCCCCGTCTACCGATTCGGCACGTTCCGCCTCGACGCCGCGGCTCGCGAGCTGTGGGCCGGCGCCGAACGCGTGGTGTTGCCGAGCAGCGCGTTCGAGTGCCTGGCCTATCTGGTCGAGCATCGCGACCGCGCGATCGGCCGCGACGAGCTGATCGCCGCGATCTGGGGCCGCACCGACGTGACCGACACCCAGCTCGGCCAGGCGATCGTGCGCGTGCGCAGCGCGCTCGGCGATACCGGCCGCGAGCAGCAGTTCGTGCGCACCGTGCCGCGCTTCGGCTACCGGTTCGTCGCCGAGACGACACCGGAGCCGTCGGCCTTGCCGGCGGCAGCGACGGAGCCGCCGGTCGCGGCCGAGGAGCGCACGGCGGCGCCGGTCGGCGTGGCGCCCGTCCGCGCATCGGTACGACGCTCGCCGATACCGGCTCTGGCACTCCTCGCATCGGTCCTGATCGGCGTGCTCGCGCTGGCGTGGCGATTCGGCCCCGGCGGCGGACAGCCGCCGCCCGCTTCGCCCGCGGCGTCCGGCGCGGTGCCGCCGGCGCGCAGCGACGGCGCGCTGGCCGTGGTCTGGCCGGCGTCGGTCGGTGCGCCGGCCGACTGGGCCTGGCTGCGGCTCGGCGTGATGGATCTGGTCGCGACGCGGCTGCGCAGCGCCGGCGTGCCGACGATGCCGAGCGACAACGTCGTCGGCCTGCTGCGCGGCCAGGGCGAGCAGGCGCGGGTATCCGCCTCGGACCTGGTGCCGTCCGGTGCCTGGCGCATCGAGCCGGCGGTCGAGCAGGACGGTCCGGTCTGGCGCGTGCGTCTGCTGGCGCACGTGCGCGACCAGGATCTGGTCGCCGCCGCCGAATCGGGTGACGTGCTGAGCGCGGCGCGCGGCGCGGTCGACTCGCTGCTGATCAAGCTCGGTCATGCGCCGCCGCTCAGCGTCGAGCAGCCCGAGCGCGCGCTCGAGGAACTCGCGCGGCGCGTCAACGCCGCCTCGCTGTCCGGCCAGAATGCGCTCGCGGCGCAGCTGATCGAACAGGCGCCGGCCGAACAGCGCGACGATCCGGAGATCGGCTGGATGCTCGCCAACATCGAACTGCGCGCCGGCGACTACGGACAGGCCGAGCGGCGCCTGTCGCAGCTGCTCGACCGCGTGTCCGAGGCGGCGGCACCCTCGCTGCGTGGACGCCTCCTCAATACGCTGGCCGCGATCCACGTGCGCCGTGACGATGCGGCCCAGGCGCAGGCGCTGTATCGCGAGGCGGCCCGCATTCTGCCGGGCCACGACGATTCCGCGCTCGGCCTGGCCCATCTCGGGCTCGGCCTGGCCGCCGAGATGGAAGGCCGGATCGAGGAGGCGACCGGCCGCTTCGGCCAGGCGCGCACGCAGTTCGAGGGCGCCGGCAACCTGCTCGGCGTCGCCCATGTGGACGCGAACCTGGCCTCGATGGATCTGCTGCGCTACCGGCCCGGCGACGCGGTGCCGCGCCTGCTCGACGTCGAGCGGCGTTTCGCGCAGCTCGGCGCGCAGGAGGAACTGATCTACAGCCGCATCATGCTCGCCCGGGCCTACCTGCAGCTGCTCGACCTCGAGCAGGCGCAGAGCGCGATCGATCGCTGCTGGCCGGTCGAGCGCGCGGTCGCCAACGAGCGCCTGCGCTGGCAGGTCGTCGCGGTGCGCGCCCAGGTGCTGGCCGCGCGCGGCCGGCTCGGCGAGGCCGACGCACTGCTCGCCGATCTGGACCGGCGCGCCGATCGCGAGCAGGACGCCGGCACGCGCGCGGTCGCGCTGGCGGTCGGCGCCGAGGTCGCGGCCAGCCGCGGCCAGTCCGATGCGGTGGTCGCCCGGCTGGCCGAAGCGGCGCTGGCGCCGGCGCTCGAGCAGTACAGCAATGACCGCCGCCTCTATCCGTTGACCTGGGTCGTGCGCCTGCGCGCGCTGCGCCGCGCCGGCGAGGTCGCGCAGGCCGCGACCGAGACCGCCCGCCTGGTCGCCTGGCTCCAGGCGCAGCCGGACGACTGGCGGCTGGCCTGGGCCGAGCAGGTCAAGGCCGAGCAGGCCTGGCGCGAGGGCGCGCGCGAGCAGGCCCTGCTGCATTTCGCGGCCGCGCTGGAGCGGATTCAGCGGCTCGGCGTGCCCGAGGACCTGGTCGCGATCGCGCAGCCGTACGTGCTGGCACTGATCGACGGCGGCGATCCCGAGCGCGCCGGCACGATCGCCGGCCGCATCGCCGCCTGGGGCGCACGCGACTTCCGCGTCGCCTGGGCGCAGACCCGTCTCTACCAGGCGCTCGGCCGGACCGCGGCGGCACGCCAGGCGACCGATCGCGCGCTCGCGCTGGCCGGCGAGCGTGCACTGCCGGGCGAGCGGCGAGCGGCGCCCGCCGGGCCCTGACCGGGGTCGCGTCCGCTCCCTGTCGGCAAGCCGCGCCGCGGCGCAGCGATTGCGGGCCATCCAAGCACCTGATTGCACTGCCGATAAAACTTTTCGAGTGTTTTCCGAGGACTCCGCGAGCGTTTCCGGTCGAGCTTCCGAATGCCGTCTGCGGCCGCGCCGGCGATAGTCGGTCCCTGGCGCTTTTCATTCCGCCGCGGGCCGCTGCCCGTCGCAGCGGGCTCGATCCACACAGCAACGGGGAGTCGCGATGCAGCTCAAGCAGAAGGTGCTGGGAATGGTGGCCGTGGCCGGCCTCTGGTCGGTGGCCGCAGCGGCCCAGACCGCGGTGGTGACGTTCGACGAGGGCTGGGCCGGCTGGAATCCGCCGTGGCCGGCCAGCGCGAGCACGATCGAGGCCGAGGGCGGCCATCCCGGCGCGCATGCGCATACCGTGGCCGCCGAGTCGTTCGGGTTGGACTACTACGTCGACGACATCGTCGGCCCCGGCGACTCGCCGTTCCTCGGCGACCACACCCTGCACGCCTCGCTGACGTTCGGCGTGGACGTACGGGTCGAGTCGATCCGTACCGCGGGCCAGCCCGCCGAGCGGCCGCTGATCGTGCATTTCCGCAATTTCACGTTGAACGCTTCGGTGTTCTACCGGCTGACGACGCTCGCCGACGGCCAGCCGTGGACCGCTTACAGCGTCAGCTTCGATCCGCGCGCGACGCAGCTGCCGGCCGGCTGGGGCGGCACCGGCGCCGACGATCCGGTCACCGGCGGACCGGTGCTGCCGGCGGGCGTGACGTTCGCCGACGTCATGGCCGGCGTCAACGAGGTGACGCTGAGCGCGCAGGAGCCGTACCAGTCCTACGACGCCACCGACTTCGACCTGCGCATCGACAACATCCGTGTGGCCGTCGGCGAAGCGCCGCCGGCGCAGCCGCCGCGCTACGAGATCGTCGATCTGGGCACGTTCGGCGGCGAGCTGGCCAATGCGCATGCGATCAACGAGTCCGGCGCCGTGGCCGGCGTCGCGATGAACAAGGACTTCATCGAGCTGGCGTTCCTCTGGCAGGACGGCCAGATGCGCTATCTCGGCACGCTCAATCCGGCATTCGAGTACGACTTCGGCGTCGCGCGCGGCATCAGCGACAACGGCTATCTGGCCGGCTATTCGATGGCGCCGTTTCCGAACGGCCCGGGCACCGTCGCGCACGCGTTCTTCTGGTCCGAAGAGACCGGCATGGTCGACCTGGCGCCCGGCTCGGAATTGGCGTCCTGGGCCTGGGACGTCAACTCGGCCGGACAGGTCGTCGGCGAGGGCGCCGGCGCCTTCATCTGGACGCAGAAGGACGGCATGGTCTCGATCGGTCCCGGCGCGGCCGAAGCGATCAACGAGAAGGGCGAAGTCGCCGGCTGGGGCACCACGCCGGGCGGTACCGGCGGCTGGGTCTACGACAGCGCCAGTGGACAGAGGCGCTATCTCGACACGCTCGGCCGCCTGTCCGAGATCCGCGACATCAACATCCACGGCAAGGTCGTCGGCTACTCGATCACCAACGACTGGCAGGCGCGCACGGTGCTCTGGAATGCCGACGGCTCGATCGTCGACCTCGGCGTGATCCCGGTGCCCGACTACGGTCCCGGCGTCGCCAACGCGATCAACGACCACGACTGGGTCGTCGGCCGCGACGACTACCTCGGCTGGTCGGAGACGCCGAACCGCGGCTGGCTGTGGATCGGCGGCCAGAAGTACGACCTCAAGGCGCTGATCGCCGACCCGGTCGTGCAGGCCACGTGGGCCGAACTGGCCCATCCGCTCGGCATCAACAACCGCGGCGAGATCGTCGGCATCGGCATCCACGACGGCATCTTCGGCCGCGCGTTCCTGATGCGCCCGATCGCCCCGTCCGAGGTCGTGTTCGCCGACGGCTTCGACCAGGACTGACCGGCGTCGTCCGTTCGGTTCCGGTGCCGCCGTCCGCTCGCGCAGCGGGCGGCGGCATCGTGTTCTGCGACGATGCCGCAGCAGGCGGCGTCCTGTCCGCACCGGGCCGATCGAGCGGGCCCCATGCGATGGAGGCGGCGGTCATGCGGCGATCGAAGAGGGGCTGGGCGTGCTCGGGCTGCTGCTGGCGCCGCTGGCGGCCGCACAGACCGCGACGGTGACGTTCGACGAGGGCTGGGCCGGCTGGTCCGGCCCCCAGGGCAGCGGCGGTGCGACCGCGATCGAGCCCACCGGCGGCCATCCCGGCGCGCATGCGCATACCGTCTTCAACAACTTCGGCATCACGTTCTCGACCGATGCGCACGCCGCCTTCCTCGGCGACTACGGCGGCGCCACGTCGGTCACGATCGGCATCGACGTCAGGGTCGAGTCGATCGCGATGCTCGGCACGCCGGTGCCGCGCACGCTGGTGCTGGACCTGCGCAGCTACAGCCTCGCGCAGAACGGCTATCCGTGGACCTCGGTGTGGTATCCGCTGGCCCTGCTCGAGAGCGGCCAGGACTGGGCGCGCTATACGGTGACCTTCGATCCGAACGCGGCCGCGCTGCCGGCCGGCTGGGGCGGCTCCGGCGCCGAGGATCCGGTCACGTTCGAGCCGCGCCTGCCCGACGGGGTCACGTTCGCCGATGTACTGGCCCAGGTCGAGTCGGTGGCGTTCACGACGCTCGAGCCGGGCATGTTCTACGGCTTCGCCGACTTCGACCTGCGCATCGACAATCTCCACGTAGCGCGCGTCGCCGATCCGGTCTTCGCCGACGGCTTCGAGGCGAACTGAGCGGTCGGCCTTCGCGCGGGTCGCGCCGGGCGAGCCGCGATCGGCCCGCCGCTCAATAGGCCGGCACGAACAGGCCGGCTACCGGCAGCGAGACGGTGCCGAGCGCGATGCCGATCAGCGTCGCGGCGATGACGTCGCTCGGGTAGTGCAGACCGAGCACGACGCGCGAGGCGCCGACCAGCAGCGCGAACGGAATCAGCAGCAGCGCGAGCCACGGCACGTAGGCGATCGCCACGGTCGTGAAGCTGACCGCGTGCAGCGTATGGCCGGACGGAAAGCTGAATTCGTCGAGCGGTGCGACGTGCGCGACGATGCCGCCGTGCGTGCGGAACGGGCGCGGCCGCCGCGTCCAGCGCTTCAGGCCGCGATACAGCAGCAGCGCGACGACACCGACCAGGGCCATGTTCAGCGCGGCCGCCGCGCCGCGCGCGGTGCCGCTCAGCAGCAGCACGCCGATCAGCACGTACCAGAACACGCCGTCGCCGAGCCGGCTGACCGCACCGAAGAAGACCAGGGCTGCGCGCCGGCCGCCCCAGCGGTTCACGCGCTGGCACAGACGCCATTCGCCGCTGCGCGCCTCCAGACGCTGGAACAGGTCCAGTGCGCTCATCAGGCGGCCCTCAGCGACAGATCGGACAGGAGTTCGACGAAGCGCAGCGTGACCGAGGCCGGATCGAGGCCCTCGACCGAACCGCGCGCCGCGCGGCCCATCGCCGAGCGGGCCGGATCGTCGACCGCCAGTGCGAGCGAGGCCTCCACGAACGCGTCGGCGTCGTCGAACGGCACGCGCCGGCCGGTCTGGCCGTCGGCGATGCGCTCGCGCGCGGCGCCGTAGTCGTAGGCGACCACGGCCAGGCCGCTGGCCATCGCCTCCAGCGTGACGTTGCCGAAGGTCTCGGTGATGCTCGGAAACAGGAACAGGTCGCCGCTGGCGTAATGGCGCGCCAGCGACTCGCCGCGATGCAGGCCGCTGAACACGATGTCCGGATGCTGCTGCGCGAGCGCCGTGCGGGCCGGCCCGTCGCCGACCAGGACCAGGCGCGCATCGGGCCGGCAGGCCTGGATCCGGCGGAATGCGCGCACCAGCAGATCGAGATTCTTCTCCGGCGCCACGCGTCCGACGTGCAGCACCGCGAGCTGGTCGCCGTCCAGCCCCCACTGCGCGCGCAGCGCCGCGTCGCGTCGCGCCGGGTGGAACAGCTGCGTATCGACCGCGCGATGCAGCAGCCGTACGTTGCGGAACCGGTGCCGGCGCAGATAGCGCGCCAGCTCTTCGGTCGGCACCAGGGTGGCGGCGGCGCGATTGTGGAAACGGCGCAGCCAGGCGAAGACCGCCGGCGTCAGGAAGCCCAGCCCGTAATGGCGGACGAAATCGTCGAAGCGCGTGTGGAAGCCGGTACAGGCCGGCACGCCGAGCCGGTGCGCGATCGTCATCGCGCTGACGCCGAGCGGTCCCTCGGTCGCGACGTAGATCGCATCCGGACGCTCCAGGCGCCAGCGGCGCAGCAGCGTATGGCGCGCCGGCAGGCCGAAGCGCAGGCCCGGATAGCGCGGCAGCGCCGCGCCGCGGACCAGCACGTGCTCGACGCCGGCCGGGCCTTCGGCGGCTTCCTCGTCCGACTGGCGCGGCCGGACCACCTCGACGCGATGGCCCAGGCCGCTCAGGCCGGCGGCCAGCGACTGGACGGTGAGCGCCACGCCGTTGATCTCGGGCGGCCAGGTTTCGGTGACGAGTGCGACGTGCATCGGGTCGGGCCCAAGGGTAGCCATCGGCAGGCTCGCAGCTGGTCCTTGCGCCGGCGTTGCGTTTTTGTTGCACGGCGGTGACGCAGGCTTCACGATGTCACGTTCCTGTCATCTGCAGCGCCTAGCGTGCGTCGATGTCCGTCCCGTTGCGTGCCCCCTCCGCTCTCGACGTCGCCGCGCTGGTGCAGCAGCGCCGCGCGTCGCGGCGCCGGCGCGAGCGCGCCGGGCGCGCGCTGGCCGCGATCGGCGCCGGTGCGGTGCTCGCCTCGATGCTGGCGATACCGGTCTTCCTGCTGGTCGAGCTGCTGCCATCGGCCGCCCTGCCGGACGGTTCCGGCGAGCGCCTCGCGGTCCTGCTGATCGGCACGCTGAAGGCCAGCGTGCTCGCGGTGCTGCTGGCGTTTCCGGTCGGGCTTGCCGCAGCGGTCCATCTGGTCTGCTTCTCGACGCCGTCACAGCGCGGACGCTGGCGTCCGGTGCTCGATCTGCTCGCAGCGATTCCGACCGTCGTCCTCGGCCTGATCGCGCTGACCTGGCTCGCGCCGTGGCTGCAGGCGCGGATCGCCACCCTGCTGGTACTCGCCGCGGTGGTGCCGGCGGCCGTGGTCGCGAGCCTGGCAGTGTTCGGACCGGCGCTGCGCGCCCATCCGGCGCGGCGGCCGTTTGTCGCGCTCGCGGTCGGCCTCGCGGCCGGCATCGGCGTGATCGTCCGGGATCCGTGGGCCGGCGCGATCGAGGCCGTCACTCCGTGGAACGGTGTACTGGTCGGGCTCGCGCTCGGCGTGGCGGCGCTGCCGCTGATCTGTACCGTCAGCGCCGATGCCTTGCAGCGCGCCTGGGACCGCCACGTCGATGCCGCGGTCGCGCTCGGCGCGTCGCGCTGGCAGACGTTGCGCTCGCTGGTGCTGCCGGCCGCCGCGCCCGGGCTGGCGGCTGCGGCCCTGCTGGCGCTCGGCCGCTGTGCCGGCGAGACGATGATCGTGCTGATGGCCAGCGGCAACACGCCGGTCGCCAGCGCCGATCCGCGCGACGGGCTGCGCAGCCTCAGCGCCGAGCTCGCGCTGTCGCTGCCGGGCGCCGAACGCGGCGGCGCGCTCTGGCGCACGCTGCTGATCGCGACGCTGCTGCTGTTCGTGCTGAGTTTCGCGTGCAATCTGGCCGCGCGCGCGGCTGCGGGCGCGCTCGGCGTGACGATGCGCGGCGCGGCGCTCCGGCGCGGACGCATCGGCGAGGACGTCGCGATCGGCGCGTCGGCGGCCGGTCTCGCCCTGTGTCTGGCGTTGGCCGGCGGCATTGTGCTGCTGCTGGTGCGCGGCGGTCTGGCGCCGTTCTGGCCGCAGCCGGTGATCGAATACACATTGCGCGACGGCCGCAGCGTGCTCGGCGAGCTCGTGCTGCGCCGGGACGATGCCCTGGTCGTGCGCAGCGACGAGCAGGCGCGGCCCGGCGACGGCTACGTGCGATTGCGCGAGGCGGAGATTCTCGCCGAGCGGCAGCCGCCCGACGCGGTGCGCGCGCGTGCACGCCGACGGTCGCCACAGCTATCGCCTCGGCGACGCCGACGCGCACGAAGCAGGCCTCGTCACGGCCGAGCGGCGCAATGCGCTGACGTTCGCCGGCAAGCTCGCGTTCTTCGGCGAACGCCTGCGCGCATACGCGTTCGGCGGCGACCGGCCCGGCGATCACGGTCAGGGCCTGCTGCCGGCACTGGCCGGGACGCTGACGCTGGTGCTGCTGATGAGCCTGATCGTGATGCCGATCGGCGTCGCCGCCGCGGTGCATCTGCACGTCTACGCCGGTCACGGCCGCATCGGTGCCCTCGTGCGCGGCGCGGTCGGCAGCCTCGCCGGCGTGCCGTCGATCGTCTACGGCGTGCTCGGACTCGGCCTGTTCGTGCACGGCATCGGTGGCGGCCTCGACCGCTGGCTCCATGCCGACCGCCTGCCGGTGCCGACCTTCGGCACCGGCGGTCTGCTCTGGGCCGCGCTGACGCTGGCGGTGCTGACGCTGCCGGTCGTCGTCGCGACGGTCGAACAGGGTCTGGCGCGGATCCCCGATACGCAGCGGCTGGGGTCGCTCGCACTCGGCGCGACGCGCGGCGAGACGTTGCGCCGGCTGCTGCTGCCGCAGGCGCGGCCGGCTGTGCTGAGCGCCTGGATACTCGCGGTCGCGCGCGCGGTCGGCGCGGTCGCGCCGCTGATGCTGGTCGGCGTCGTCAAGTACGCGCCGGCCTCGCCGATCGACGCGGCGTTTCCGTATCTGCATCCGTCTCGGCAGTTCACGCACCTCGGTTTCGCGGTCTACGACCAGGCGCTGATCAGCCCAGACGCGCTGGTCGGCGTGCCGCGCGCCTATTCGGCCGCGCTGCTGCTGGTCGCGTTGGTGCTGGTGCTCAACGCCGCCGCCGGCCTGGTCGGCAGGCGCCTGCGCGATCGCGCGCTTCCGATCTGATCCCCACGATGGCCACGCCCGATTTCGATTCGACCACCACGATCGCCGCGCAGCTGTTCGACGACGTCGCGATCGCCCTGCGCACCCGTTCGCTGTCGCTGTGGTTCGAGCAGCGGCAGATCCTGCATGCGATCGACCTGGCCGTGCCGGCCGAGCGGATCCTGGCCGTGATCGGTCCCAGCGGCAGCGGCAAGACCAGCCTGCTGCGCTGTCTGAACCGCCTCAACGAGGAAGTCCACGGCTGCCGGATCGACGGCGAGGTGCTGCTCGAGGGCGCCGATCTGCTGCGCGCGGCCGTGCCGGTGCACGAGGTGCGGCGGCGTGTCGGCATGGTGTTCCCGAAACCGGATCCGTTCCCGCTGTCGATCTACGAGAACGTCGCCTACGGCCTGCGTCTGCTCGGGCTGCGCCGCGCCGCGCTCGACGCGCCGGTCGAGGACGCGTTGCGCGCGGTCGCGCTCTGGGACGAGGTGGCCGATCGTCTCGACGCGCCGGCGTTCGCGCTGACGCCGGGGCAGCAGCAGCGGCTCGCGATCGCGCGCGCGCTGGCGCTGCAGCCGCAGGTGCTGCTGATGGACGAGCCGGCGGCCGCGCTCGATCCGCAGTCCTCGCTGCATCTGGAGGACCTGCTGCGCCGGCTCGGCCGCCGCTGCGCGATCGTGCTGGCCACGCACAATCTGCAGCAGGCCGCGCGCGTGGCGGACTATGCCGCGTTCATCAGCGACGGGCGGCTGATCGAGGTCAACGATACCGATACGCTGTTCACCAACCCGCTGCGCCGCGAGACCGAGGACTACGTCACCGGCCGCTACGGTTGACCGGTGCCGGCCGCGGCCGGTGCGGCGAGCGGGCGTGACGCGATGACGGCGCGCCCGTGGCCGACGCGAGCGGCCGACGACCCGCAGACGCATCTGCGAGCCTCGGATCGCACGATCGAACGAGGGCGGGCCGATCCCGCTCGAACACCCAGCTGGAGCCTTCACGATGCCGACGTCCACCGAACACGTCCATCTCAGTGCGCACATCTCGCGTCAGTTCAGCCAGGAACTGGAAGACGTCCGCCGCAAGGTGCTGGCGATGGGCGGCCTGGTCGAGGAGCAGCTCGCGGTCGCGCTGCGCGTACTGACCGACGGCGACGCCCGGCTCGGCGTCGAGGTCACCGCGCGCGAGGACCGCATCAACGCGGCCGAGATCGAGATCGACAGCCAGTGCACGCAGATCCTCGCGCGTCGCCAGCCGGCCGCATCGGACCTGCGCCTCGTACTGACGGTCATGAAGATGCTCGGCGACATCGAACGGATCGGCGACGAGGCCAAGCGCATCGAGCGCATCGCCGAGGGCCTGATCGGCGAGGACAGCCACGGCGAGGAGCCGACCGCTGCGCTGGCCGCGCTCGGATCGCACGCGCGCGACATGCTGCGCGGCGCGCTCGATGCATTCGCGCGGCTCGACGAGCGGCTGGCGCTGGACGTGATCCGGCGTGACCGCCGCATCGACGCGCGCTACCGCGAGCTGCTGGCGCTGCTGACGGCGCGCATGCGTGCCGTGCCCGACGCGATTCCCGAGGAGCTCGAGCGGCTCTGGGCCGCGCGTGCGCTCGAGCGGATCGGCGACCGCTGCAAGAACCTCTGCGAGTACGTGCTTTATCTGGTGCGCGGCAAGGACGTACGACACACCGGCCTGGCGCGCAACGAGGACACGGCCGGCGAATGACGCCGGCCGGCGTCTCAGGCTGCCGCGGCGTGGCGCTTGATCATCGCCAGCATCGCGGCCAGCCCGTTCGAACGCGTCGGCGACAGATGCTTGGCGAGGCCGATCGACTCGATGAAGCGCGGCTCGGTCGCGAGGATCTCGGCGGCCGGACGCGCCGAATAGACGCGCAGCAGCAGCGCGATCAGTCCGGAGACGATCGCCGAATCGCTGATCGCGCGGAAGCGCAGCTGCTCCGCATCGCCCTCGGCGATCAGCCAGACCTGCGACTGGCAGCCCTGGACGCGATGCTCTTCGGTCTTGAGCGCGTCGGGAAACGGCGGCAGCTTGCGGCCGAGGTCGATCAGGTACTGGTAGCGCTCGGTCCAGTCGCCGAAGAACGCGAATTCCTCGGCGATCGCCTGCTGGGCGGCCTCGGCGGTCGGCTCGGGCGCGGCCTCAGGCGACACAGTCATCGCTCTTGGCCACTTTCCAGCGCGTGCCGCCGGCACCGTCCTCGATCGCGATGCCGCGTGCCGCGAGCTCGTCGCGGATCCGGTCCGAGGTTGCGAAGTCCCGCGCGGCGCGTGCCGCGCGGCGCTGCTCGAGCAGGTCCTCGATCCAGACCGTGTCGACCGGCTGCCCGCCGACCGTCTGCCGGAACCAGGCCTCGGGATCCTGCTGCAGCACGCCGAGCAGGGCGCCGGCGCCGAGCAGGTCGGCCTTCGCGGCGCGACGCGCATCCGGCGTGGCGGCCTTGCGCGCGGCGTCGGCCAGTCCGGCCAGCACCGCGAACGCGGCCGGCGTGTTGAGATCGTCGCAGAGCGCCGCCTCGACCTCGGGCGGCACGCGCGGCGTGTCGACCGCGACATCGGCCAGATCGCGCAGGACGCCGTACCAGCCGTCGAGCGTACGGCCGGCCTGGGCGATCGCCGCGTCGGACCAGTCCAGCGGCTGCCGGTAATGCGCCTTGAGCAGCACCAGCCGCAGCGATTCGGCCGGATGGCGCTGCAGCAGCTCGTGCAGCACCATCACATTGCCGAGCGACTTGGACATCTTGCGGCCTTCCAGGCTCAGCATGCCGTTGTGCAGCCAATAGCGCGCGAAGGTCCGGCCGCCGTGCGCGCAGGTGCTCTGCGCGATCTCGTTCTCGTGGTGCGGAAACATCAGATCGTTGCCGCCGGCGTGGATGTCGATGGTCTCGCCGAGGTGCGCCTCGGCCATCGCCGAGCATTCGATGTGCCAGCCCGGACGGCCGCGGCCCCACGGACTGTCCCAGCCGGGCAGGTCGGGCGTGGACGGCTTCCAGAGCACGAAATCGGCCGGATTGCGCTTGTACGGCGCCACCTCGACGCGTGCGCCGGCGATCATGTCCTCGATCGACCGACCGGACAGCCGGCCGTACTCGGGAAAGCTCGCGACGTCGAACAGCACATGGCCTTCGGCGGCGTAGGCATGGCCGCTGGCGATCAGGCGCTCGCACATCGACACGATCTGCGCAATGTGCGCGGTCGCGTGCGGCACCACGTCCGGTGCGGCGACGCCGAGCCGGGCCAGGTCCTCGTGGTAGGCCTGGGCATAGCGCTCGGTGATCTGGCCGATCGGCACGCCGGCTTCTTGCGCTGCCGCATTGATCTTGTCGTCGACGTCGGTGATGTTGCGCGCGTAGACCACATGCGGGTAGCGCCGGCGCAGCAGCCGTGCCAGCAGGTCGAACACGACGGCGGGCCGGGCATTGCCGATGTGAATGTAGTTGTAGACGGTCGGTCCGCAGACGTACATCGTGACCCGGGCCGGGTCCAGGGGAATGAATTCCTCGGTCCGGCGGGTCAGGGAATTGTGCAGGCGTAGACTCATTCGGAGGCTGTCGTGTTGCTTCGCCGCATCATAACAGTTCACCCCGGGCGACTTGTTTGGAATTGTAAAAACCCTTGGGCGGGCAGTATCTTGGGCGATGATTCAGCGATCGGCTGCTCTAATTTTCCGCACCTTGGGAAAGGCTTCGCGCGACGCAGATCGTGCAGGCCGCGTCCCGCCCCGATTTCGGAGATGTAGATGAAGATGTTCGCGCTATGCGGTCTGGCGGTCGCCCTGGGCGGGACGTTCGGGCCGTCGCAGGCCAGCGCCCAGGAGGCGCCGCCGTACGAGGTCGGCCGCGGCGAAGGCTACGACGACAACGTCAAGTTCGTCTGGGCCGACGTGCTGCGCGTCGACCCGATCTACGAGCAGGTCCGCAATGCACGGCCGCGCGAGGAGTGCTATGAGGCCGAGGTCGAGCGGCGCGATACCGGCAACCGCACCGGCGGCACCGTGATCGGCGCGATCGTCGGCGGCGTGCTCGGCAACACGGTCGGCAAGGGTGACGGCCGCAAAGCCGCCACCGTGGCCGGCGCGGTCGCCGGCGGCGCGATCGGCAACAATATCGGCGGCCGCAACGACCGCTACTACACCGACACCGAAACGCGCTGCCGCACGGTTCACGAGACGGTCGAGGAGCGGCGCATCGCCGGCTACGACGTGCAGTACCGCTATCGCGGCGACGTGTTCATGTCGCGCCTGGACTACGACCCCGGCGAGCGCATGCGTGTGCGCGTCAGCGTGACGCCGGCCGACTGAGTCCGGCTCTGGGGCCGCCCGCCGATCGGGCGCTTCCTCGGATTTCAGGCGACCGCGTCGGGCCAGGCGCGGTCGATCAAGGCGCCGAACGGCGCATCGGCCGGCAATGTTCCGAAACAGCGCAAGTCGCCTCCACCGAGCCGCGCGCGGCAGTACGTGTCCGCGACGGCCTCGGGCGCGCCGCGCAACAGCACGGCCGCCTGCAGCGCAACCGCCATCCGTTCCACCAGCACGCGAGCGATCGCTTCGCGCTCGGCCGGTGCGGACGCCAGCAGATCGCCGAGGCGCCGCCGCTCCTCGCGCAGCAGCCGGTGCAGCGGCGCGGCCCGGTCGATCTCGGCCAGGAATGCCTCGAGGCTGGCCGGCTCGCGATCGAGCGTGCGCAGCACGTCCAGACACTGCACGTTGCCGCTGCCTTCCCAGATCGAATTGAGCGGCGCCTGCCGGTACAGCCGCGGCAGCATCGACTCCTCGACGTAGCCGGCGCCGCCGAGGCATTCCTGCGCCTCGTTGACGAACGGCGCGCAGCGCTTGCAGACGAGGTACTTGCCGATCGCCGTGATCAGCCGCGCCAGCGGCGCGGCCGCCGGATCGTGCTGCGCCTCGTCGACCGCGCGCGCGATGCGCAGCACCAGCGCCATCGACGCCTCCGATTCGAGCGCCAGATCGGCCAGTACGTTGCGCATCAGCGCCTGCTCGACCAGCCGCTTGCCGAACGCGCGGCGATGCATCGTGTGGTGCAGCGCCTGCACCAGGGCCTGGCGCATGATCGCGGCCGAGCCGATCGCGCAGTCGAGCCGCGTCAGCGCGACCATCTCCAGGATCGTCGCGACGCCGCGCCTTCCTCGCCGATCAGCCAGGCCAGCGCGCCCTGGAACTCGACCTCGGAGCTGGCATTGCTCCAGTCGCCGAGCTTGTCCTTGAGCCGCTGCAGGCGGATCGCATTGCGGCTGCCGTCCGGCGCGAACCGCGGCAGCAGGAAGCACGACAGACCCGCGTCGGCCTGCGCCAGCACCAGGAAGCCGTCGCACATCGGTGCCGAGAAGAACCATTTGTGGCCGACCAGCGCATACAGCCGGCCCGGTCCGGCCGCCGCGAGCGGCGTCGCGCGCGTCGTGTTGGCGCGCACGTCCGATCCGCCCTGCTTCTCGGTCATGCCCATGCCGATCGTGTTGCCGGTCTTGTCCCAGGCCGGCAGGTCGCGCGGGTCGTACTCGGTCGAGAGAATCCGCTCGATCCACGCGTCGGCCAGACCGCCTTGCCGCCGCAGCGCGGCGACCGATGCGTAGGTCATCGTCAGCGGGCAGTTGTTGCCCTGTTCGGGCTGGTTGTGCAGATACGCCAGCGCGGCGCGCGCGACGTGCGCGCCGCGCCGGCCGGCGTTGCGCCACGCGAAGCTCGGCACCTCGTGGCGGATGCCGAGCGACAGGATCGCGTGATAGGCCGGATCGAACCTCACCGCGTCGATGCGGTGGCCGTAGCGGTCGTACGGCACGAAGCGCGGCTTGTTCTCGTTCGCCGCGACGCCGAGCGCCATCAGCTCGCCGCCGACGACCGGACCGAACGCGGCCAGCCGGTCCTCGGCCCAGCCGCCGCCTTCGCGCGTCAGTGCGTCACGCAGCGGCCGGTCGGTCAGCCAGGCATCGTAAGGCGGCATCGGCGGCGGCTGGTTCTCGACCCGGTGCGTCAGGAATCGCTCGGCGATCTCGTTCATCGGCTTGGCTCCTCGGGGCCGCTGCGGCAGCGGTCGGCCGCGATCGAAGCGCGCGCGGACGCGCGCCGTGTCAGGGCGTACGGTCGGCCAGACGCTCCATCAGGCCCGCATACAGCACCTCGCGCCGCCAGCCCTCCAGCGCGGCCGGCCAGCGTCCGCTGGCGAGCAGCGATTCGAGGTGGCGTCTCGCGCAGAGCAGGCCCTCGGGCAGGTCCAGTCGCTCCGCGGTCGCATTGACGAAGGCCTTCATCGCCGCGATCGCGCGCTTGTCGGCCGGCGTCGGCAGCGCCGGGATCGGCTCGATCTCCAGCTCGGCCGGCTCCAGCGGGCGCGTCAGCACCTCGAGCAGCTCGGCCCGCTGTGCGCTGCGCAGCGCACGCAGGCCCTTGGTCCGCTGGAACAGGTCCTCGCCGCCGGTCGGCGGATGCTGGGCGAGTTCGAGTGCGCGCGGATCGTCGAGCAGCCACGAGCGCGGCCGGTCGATCGCACGTGCAGTGACGTCGCGCCAGATCAATGCGCGGCGCAGCAGCGCCTGTTTCTCGACCGGCCAGCCGGCGGCGCCGCGCAGTGCCGTCTGCGGCTGCGGATCGGGCTCGCGCCGGCCGGCGCGTTCGACCATGCGGCGGCAGTCCTCGCGGTGCCAGCCCTCGTAGCCGCGCGAGGACAGGCGCTCGGACAGCTGCCGATGCAGATCGGCCAGATGCGTGACGTCCTGGGTCGCGTACTCGAGCTGCTCGGGCGACAGCGGGCGGCGCAGCCAGTCCGAGCGCGTCTCGGCCTTCGGCAGCTGCACGCCGGTCAATTCGAACACCAGCTTCTGGTAGCCCAGACCGGGCCCCAGCCCGGCGAACGCCGCGGCGATCTGCGTATCGAACAGCTGGCCGAGTCCGCGCGGGACCGGCGCCGACAGCGCCTCGAGGTCTTCGCTGGCACTGTGCATCACGCAGACGCGGTCGGCTGCCGACAGGGCATCGCCGAGCAGGGCGACGTCGGCCGCCAGCGGATCGATCAGGGCGGTCTGCGTGCCGTGCGCAAGCTGGACCAGCGCGAGTTTCGGGTAGAACGTGTCGACGCGCATGAACTCGGTGTCCAGGCCGATCAGCGGCGGCAGGGACGCGGCCAGTTCGCGCAGCGGTTCGTCGTGGTCGATCCAGTCGGCCAAGGGAGGTTCCTGATGAAGGTCGGACATCGAGCGTAGCAAGCGCGCGCGCCGTCTGGAACGAGGTTTTTCGCGCGGGGGTGTTCACAGGCCCCGAGGAACCTTGTAGGATTGCGCGCCCCGCCGGACCCCGGGCGCGCATCGCGCTCCGTCCGCCGCAGGGGAGGCACGAGGACTTCGCGTGCCGGCGTGGCCGGGTAGCTCAGTTGGTAGAGCAGGGGATTGAAAATCCCCGTGTCGGCGGTTCGATTCCGTCCCCGGCCACCATTTCCTTCAACGGCTTGCAGCGATGCAGGCCGTTTTTGTTTGTGCGGCCTGTCAGGCTGGTGCCCCTATGGTGCCCGTTCGTCGCTGCTTGATTCTTGAAGCGCTGTAGCGCAGCGTGTCTGGGCGACAGCGGAATCCGGGCGCTGTGCTCGTCCACAGCTGCGTACGTCACCACATCCACCTGTGGTGCAAGGGAGGGCAGATGATCACGCGAGATGAGGCAGCCCGGATGCTGTTCGAACATCTTCGATGGATAGATGTTGCGACTGACCAAATGCCGGTTCCCGGAGATGATCGGCATCGGCTTGGTCTGGCAGCGACGGATCTTCTTCACGAGCATGCGCGCTCCGTTCTCTTTCTGCTGACCGCCACTCCTGGCGGGCAGTCGATGGTCGGCTCTGCGCTCGCGCTGCTGCGCCCTATGTTCGAGGCGCTCGTGCGATCGTGGTTGATTCTCTATTCCTCGAGCGAGCAAGAACTGAAGCGCCACCTTTCGGGTGATGCTCTCGCCGGACACATGCGCGATTGGGTCGCGAGGGTAGAACGTGTCGGAGGACTGAATCACGATGGCTTCATGAGCATCGTGCTGGACCGAGACAGAGGCCTGTGGCACATGCTGAACGGATTCACGCATGGGGGAGCGGAGCAGCTCGTAAGGCGCATTGGTCCGGAGAACATCGGTCCTCAGTACTCCGAGGATGACGTAGTTCTAGCGCTGCTGTTCGCAGCGGAACTGTCGCTCATATCCTCCGTCGTCGCCCTTGAGATTGGGAATCGTGACGACGCTGCCAGGGTCGGGCAAGAGCGCTTGCGGCAAATGGCCGAACGCCTCAATCAAGACGGCGCTGCCATTCGAATCACCGACGAGGTCGGTCGGATGACGCCGCCACCACAAGACACGGATCAGCCTGATTAGGTCGCTCGCGGGTGTGCGAGGCGCAGCCGATCTGATCGATCATCGCTCCGTTGCGCGCCGATCCCGCGGGGCATCGCTTGCTCAACTTCTCAATGTGGACCGTGTGGATGTCGGAGAGATTTCCTTTCCCGAACTGGTTTCTTGCACGCGGCTGATGGCGGCCGGTGTCCTGGGCCTTCGACCTTCGATTTCTTTACTGCCCCCCGGCGTTTGGCGGCCGGAACACCAGCGCCACGGATCAGCCCGCGGCCAGCTCGGCCCTGAATGCTTCGGTGATCCGATCGTTCGGCACGGCGTCGAAGTAGCCGTTTGCCACCGCGATGCAGGCGTCCTCGAAGTCCTCGCGCGACAGCCAAGCTGCATGGCGGCCGATCAGGGCCGCCAGCTCTCGCATCAGTTGCTCACGCTCCATGCCGCTCCTCCCAGCGATCTCCGGTCCAGCGGCCAACTCGCTTGGCGGTGGTGCGCTGCTCGCCGGCCTCGCGCTCCAGTGCGTCCAGGCGGCGTTCCAGCGACCCGATGCGGATCGCCAGCGGGCCGAATGCTCTGCTCACGTGCTCGCGTACGACGTCGGCCACGCCTTTCGCGATCTCGGCCAGCGTCACGATGCGCTCCCGTAGCTGGCGCCAGTCACGACCGCCACGGCGCCGGCGCGCTGCACGTCCCAGTTCGCCAGCACTTCGGCACGGAACGCGACCGTGTTCGTCTGCCAGAGCGAGACTTGCGCGGCGGCGCCTTCGTCCGGATCGTCCGCCATCAGCAGCGTGGCGTGCTCGGAAACCTCGATGTCGAGGCTCTCCATCGCCAGTGCGACGCCTGAGGCATCGACCAGGGCGATCTGTCCGCCGGCCGAGTCCTGCGGCGATCCGCGACTGGTGAGCAACGGGATGCCGAGGATGGTGCCGCCACGCGGGCCGGCATCCGGGAACGCGAAGGAGCCACCTCCGTCGCGCGCGAGTGCAATACGCGCTGCCGTCTGGGGATCGGTGATGAAGTAGGCCGATGCCAGGTCGCCCGCAAAGCCGGCGATCAGCGCGGCGATGTCCTGGCTCGGATCGCCCGTCGACGGAATCGGCGCCACACCGTTCGTGATCGAGGCGGGCATCTCGTCGGCGATGCCGGCATTGGTCGAGTCGATGAATGCGACGTCGAGGGCCTCGGCAACCGCGCGCTCCAGATCCCGTTGCAGCGCCGCCTCAGCCACGGGGCCGGCTGCGAACAGCGCCTCACGCGTCACCGGAACGATCGCCGCGACCTTGCGGCTGGCCAGCGTTGCGCCCATCACGGCGGGCTTGCTCAGCGGCTTGGGCTTGGCCTGGCCGACCCAGTAGCCGCGCGATCCAGCGGTCATCGCCAGCATGCGCACGCCGAAGGGCACCAACCGCAGACCGGACAGGCGCCCCGGAATCGACAGCTCCCGAACACGGTCGAAGAACTCCGTGGCTGCCGGGTTGCCGACGTCCGCGCTGGTCAGCGCCGGCACGGCGGCCTTGGCAATACGGTCCGCGAGACCGGCGCCCCAGCGACCGCGCGCGAATGTCTCGGCTGCGTCCGGATCGATCGCGGCGCCCACACCGCGCACGATCAGCGCGCGGATGAACTGGCGCCCTTTCGGAGCACTGGAGACGACAGGGTGATTCATGTGGCTTCCTCCATCAGGTGAGCGCTCATGGTCGAGGCTCGCTCGCGACGACGCCATGCGGATTCGTGCAGGTTCGTGCATCAATCGACGGGGCGCTGTAGCGCAAACGCGGCGATGTCGTCCAGACGATAGGTTCTGCGCCGGCGAACCTGCGAGAACCGCAGCGGGCGATCGGCACCGGCCCAGTTGCGCAGCGTGCCCGGCGCTCGCCCGAGCAGCTCCGCCGCGACGTGCTCCGGCACTCGGTCGCCCGGCAGGACGTGATGGCCGTGATCGGCGCAGTGTCGACGGTAGGCGGCCAGCAGCTCGGCGGCTTCGTCGTGCTCGGCCTCGACCTCGGTCCAGGCGCCGCATGTCGGGCAGCGGCTCATGCGCGCGTCTCCAGCAGCCGATCACCGAATCGCGTGCCCAACTCGGCCTGCAGGCGCTCGAGCGGCTCGCCGGGGCGTCCGAGGGCAGTCGCCCACGCGTTCGGTGCGTGCCCGCTCAGGCGGAAGTGCAAGATGGCTCGGCGCGTCGCAGTGGCATTCTCCGCGGTCAGAGCAGCCAGCAGCTCCGGCTTGCGGGCGAGCAGCGTTTCTCGGAGCGCCGCGGTTACGGTGCGCGGGGCGCCTCGACATGGAGCCGATCGCCATGACGCGATAACCGGACACCACGACGAGCGAGCGACTCGATCAGAGCCTCGGCAGTCGAAGTCATAGATCGACCTCCTCGAAGTCGGCCGCACTCACCTTGGGGCACGCCGCCGATCGCGTGGCGCCAGGCGAAGGGGGTGCCGTCACTTCTCTCCCCCCTCCCTTCGCTCCCTTCAATGCACCCTTCGAAGGGAGCGCTCTCTTGGAAGGGAGCGGGGTTGTTAGCCGAAGGGAGCGCACATTTGCTCGAAGAGAGCGAAGGGAGCGCGTGTGCTGCGTTCGAGGCTTCTTCGGAGAGTCGCCATACCCAGCCTGCGTCCATTCCGGCTTTCACCGCCACGACGCGCAGCTTCCGCTTGGCGCGCTTCATCTGGTCACGGCTGAAGCCGGCAGCTTCAGCCTCGCGATAGATTTCCTTGGCGGCGCGCGATCCGTGATCTAGCAGGCTGCGGAGAAATGAGGCTGCGCCATCGCCGCCCTCATCATTCTGTTCGATCTCCGCCAGCAGATTTCGCGCGGTGCCATCGACCGCCCACTTCCACGCTATGCGACTGGTCGTGATACCGCCCGACAACTCGGTCTGTTCGATCTCGTAGGTAAACCCACCGCCATCCGGACCGATATTGGACTTGGCACGCGCGAGCATCATCCGCTGCGGCTGTCCCTCCTCGGCTTCTTGCTTCACGGTGCCGAGCACGATTCGCGCAAGCGCGCCAAACGCGAGCGAGCCGGAGACGCGCTCCAGTGGATCGCGACCCTGCGTGCCCTTGCTGTAGTGCGTGATGCCGAGCAACGCCGCGCCGGTCTTCACAGCCAGATCGACGAGTGGTGCAAGGCCACGGCGAACCTCCGCGTTCTTGTGCGAGTCGCCTGACACGGCGGACACGAGCGGATCAACGATCAACAGCGCCACGTCGTCCATGCCCGCGACAGCCGCGCCAATTTGGGCACATCGCGGGCCGGATCGAACGGATAGCGATCGTCGTTCTCACGCACGTCACCGACAAACCGCACGCTGGCCAGATCGGCGCCAGCGGCGATCAAGCGTGGGACCAACGTATCCGCAGGATCATCCTCGCCTGACCAGATCAGCACAGTACCGCGCCGTGGCCGCCATCCAGAAGGCAATGAGCGCCCCGACGACACGCAGGCAGCAACATCCATCGCGATCGTGGTCTTGCCTGTTCCAGGTGCGCCAGCGAGCACGTGTAGCTTGCCGCACGCGAGCCAGCCAGGCCAAAGCCACCGGATCGGCTCGGGCCTCAGTGCTGCGGCTTGGACGATCTCGACGACTTGCGACGCATCATGTGCGCGCAGATTCTGGACCTGTGCCAACGTGCCGAGGTCACGTGAGTACTGCTCATCCAGTCGTTTCCAGTCAGCGGCCATCGAGCACCGCCCTGGCGTCTGCGACGCGATGAGCGGCGAGGATCAGGCGCTCGTGGTCCATCTCGTCGAGCGGCCCTGCGTCGATCAGATGCTGGCTCGCGCTTTCGACGACCAGTACCTCGACGCTCAAGACGTTCAGAGCTGCGCGCCAGTTCGCGATCTGGGCGAACTGCCGCAGCTCGCGCCGCCCCTCCGGCGTCTGCGGCGTGATCCTCTCGGGGTAAAGCTCCGCGAGCTGCAGGCCGATCGCCGCGACGACATCCGCGGCGGAGCACATCGCGAAGCAGTGCAGGAGGCATCGGCCGTCGTCGCCCGCCGCGACGCTCAGGCTTGCCGATCTGTCCTCGTGCGCAGGGCAGCGAGCAATGAATCCTCGCCCGCACTTGCGCACACGATCGAGACGCGACAGCACCAGTTCAAGGGGATAGGTTCGGATGGTAGACTCGCTGCGTCCGCCAAGACGCAAGCGATTTCCGAGCCCGCCTCGCGCGGGCTCTGTCGTTTCGAGGGCTCAGGCTGCATCCGATATGCCCTCCTGGCTGTCGCCATTCGGACGGGTCATGCCGCCTCCTTCATGAGGGAGGCCACGTAGCGATGCAGTTCCGAATCAGGAACCAATCGCCGCGTGCCGATGCGGATGGTCTTGAGTTCGCCACGCTGCATCAGTTCGTATAGCGAGGTGCGTCCTATACCGAGCATGCGAGCGGCGCTGGGGATGGTGTGCGCCAGCGGAGTGGGAGAAGCGGTAGACATGTCGTACCCTCGTGAAGCTGGGTACGTGCGGGGCGCGGCGTACCCGTCCGATCATCACCGGACGGATTCCGATTATTCGTAGAAAGTGACGCGCGGAAAGAAGCTAGGATTTGTCGGCGCGGCCGGCGCGCGTCTTGAGCGCGGTCGCCATCTGCCGCATGACCGCTTCCTGCTCTGCAACGAATCGCTCAGCGATGCCCGCCTGCTCTGCGCGAAACCGCTCGGCGTAGTCCAGCATCGCAATCAGTTGGCGCGCTGATTCGCTGAACAGGCGGATGTTCTCCTGTAATGCTCGAAGGCTGCTGTGCCGACGCCTTGCCACCAGTCTTGTCGCCTCCGCTCGAGCAGCCTTCGAGTTCACTCCCTCTCCAACCAGCCGCCGTTCTTCCAGGAACACCTCCAACACCATCTGCTCTCGCCGCTCAGCTTCCCTGGCAGTAGGCTTTCGACGTCCTTGTTTGCCTCGGAGCCCGGCCAGCTTGGCAAACTCTTGAAGGTTTGCGTCTGTGGTTCCGTCCGAGAGAAAAGCGCGCATCGCGTTTACGAGTCGATCGAGTGGCTCCGACGGCAACGGCTTGCCAGCGTCGTATGCGCTCACCACGGCGTAAACGTCCTTGTATCCCGCTGGGCGCTCAAAAGAGAGCCTGATTATCTCCAGAAAGGAGGGCCCGGATC
The DNA here is from genome assembly GCA_024707225.1 of Dokdonella sp. Classification (GTDB taxonomy): domain Bacteria; phylum Pseudomonadota; class Gammaproteobacteria; order Xanthomonadales; family Rhodanobacteraceae; genus Dokdonella. The sequence goes on from JANQAE010000001.1 coordinate 68,060, forward strand.
GCACCGAGCCCTTCTTTGGTTTCCGCCTCGTAGCCATCTCATCTCCAGTCTGATTCGGCTGCCAGTTTCAAACTCTGCCGAGATGCTCAGCTCGGTATTGCTCGACGAGTTCGCGATACAGAGGTAGCGGCTGCCCAAGCTCGACTGCGCGCTGGTTCTGCCGGGCGCACCAGGCGCGGAAAGCAGGATCCAACTCGATGGGAGTGCGACTCGTCGATCCGATGGCAAGAGCGGCTTTCGCCCTTCGCGCGTCCTCGATATTGACCACGGACCCAGATGCGTCGTGAGAAAAGTTGAGACGAATCATGCTCGCGTCTCCACCCGGCTCGCCCGCACGATTCGTGCGCGCTCTCGCGAGGACAGCGAGTCGAACAGCGGATCGGCCGCATCCCGCTCATGACGGACGTAGCACGAATGTTCGGTGCCGTAGACTGGGCCGTCCCCGAGGTCGTATCGCACGAACGGCGTGCACTCGAAGCGGATCAGAGCGAAGCGGCGCCCGTTGCGCTTTGTGGGCTTTTCCACCCGAAGCAGGCGAGTCGGCGCGCCGCCTCCCTTGTACTGATTCATGCTCCGGAGGGTCGCCGGGACGATCTCGTTGCTTGGCCCCAGCGGGAGCGTCTGAACCTCGACGACTTCGGAGCGCGGCGCCCACTCCAGGCCGTGCTCGCCGTGGGCCAGAACCAACTCTGTATCATCTTGCGTTGCCATGATCGTTCTCCTGTGGAACGGTGGTGGTAGGCGCGGCCGAGTGGTACCAGCACCCGGCCGCGCCGCTTCATCCGGCCTTTGCCGGAATGCTCTTTCCCCGGCGATTGCCGGTCGGTTTTTTCGCTGCCTGGCGATGCCTCGGCGCTTTCGAGGTGATCGGTGCCAGGGTGATGCGAAGTTCGCAGTTCAGCGCAGCGGCGTACCGGCGCAGCGTGGCCAACGATGGCGCGTGCTTTCGGCTGCCGGCGCTCGATTCCAGCCGTGCAACGGATGCTTGAGCGACGCCCATGCGCGCGGCGACGTCGGCTTGCGTCAAGCCTGCCTGTCGGCGTGCCTGCAGCAGCTCGGCGAGTGCGGCGTATTCGTCCGCCAGTGCGAGGTAGGCTTCGGCGAAGGCAGGATCCTTCATCCAGCGCTTGCGTGTTGCAGCCACGTCGAGGTCGACGGGCGCGTAGCGTTCTTCGGTCATCGCGTGAGTTCCTTCAGTCGTGCGCGAGCGGTCTCGAGTGCGGCCGCGGGCGTCTTCTCGGTCTTCTTGATGATGGCGTGCAGAATGACGATGCGGCGCCCCGCGACGGTGCAGTAGAAGGCGCGGCCGATTCCTTCGCGCCCCTTCGCGCGAACCTCGAACAGGCCGGCGCCCATGGCGCGTGTGTGCGGCATGCCGATGTCAGGGCCGTGGTCCAGCATCATTTGGGCGATGTGGAGAAAGTCGGCTCGGATGCCAGGAGGCCAGTCCGCCACGATCTTGGCCACCTTGGCGTTGTAGTAGGTCAGTCGCCATGCCATGAATATATCATCCTTGTTATTTCTTCGCGCGGCGCTTGATCGGTGTCACGCTGGCGGTCGATCCAGTGGCGACACGGTGCAGCGCCTCCAGAGCGGCACGCTTCTCCATCAGGTAGTCGTGGCGGTCGTAGTGACGGGCCTGGATGCCGCCCAGTCCGTGCGACTGCAGTTGCGCGCGAACATCAAGGCTGACGCCAGCGGCGGCAAGGCGAGTTTCGACCGTGCGGCGCAAGTCGCCGACCGTGAACGGTCCTTTCTCCAGCTCACCGGCCTCCATCATCGCTTCGACGATCGACCGTAGCCGGTGCTGCACCGTGGCGTAGACCGCGCCGGACGCGCCGCCGGTCACCGTGAAAAGGAACGGGCCCATGGAGCCGCCCTGCATCGCCTGCAGCGCTGCCTGCGCTTCGGGAAGAAGCGGCACGTCGTGCAGGCGCGGTAGACGCCGTCGGCCCTTGCCGTCGCGTAGGCGCACGGTATGTGCGTCCTGATCGATGTCTTCGGTCGTGAGTCGGGCGAGCTGCTCGACGCGCTGGCCGCCGGTCAGCAGATGGAAGCGGAGAAGGGCGCCGTCTGGATCGGGCAGCACCCGAATGCGCTTCCAGTATCCGCGCAGTTCCGCCACGGATAGTGCGCGTTCGCGTGCTTCGGCGGCTCCCTCGATCGGCGCCAGGTCGCGGGCAGGGTTGTGAGCGATCTTCAGGTCGCGCAGGGCTGGCAGAGCGCGGGCGTTCTGCCGGGCCCGCACCGCTGCGGCATAGGCGGCACGCAGGTAAGCGCGGAGCTTGGCGGCTTCGCGCAGCTTGTCCTGCTCGGCCAGGCGCGCTACGACAGCCAGGAGGTCGTCGTCGCTCACATCGGAGGCTGGTGTCGTCCAGAGCTTCGGCCAAGCTGTCTCGACGTGCAGGCGCAGGCATCGCTCCACACTGCGCGCGCTGCTCTTGCCGGCGCGACGCAGCTCGGCGACGTAGGCATCCAGCAGCGCACCCAAGGTGGCGCGCGCGCGAGCCGCCTCCGCTGCCTCCGCGGCACTGGCGTTCAGGCGTTCGCGCTCCGCTTCCCGCTGCTCGGTCAGCAGGGCGTGGCGCAGGTCGCGTTCGCCGTTCTGGTAGCGCCGGGAGAGCTCAGCCGCGCGCGTTCTCGCTTCTGCGAGCGAAAGGCCGATTCCAAGCGGCAGGCGCACCCGTTCGCCACCCGGGCCCGCGTAGCGGTAGTAGAAGGCGAGTTCGCCGTTGGCGAGCTTTCTGGCCTGCAGCCGGCCGGAGCCTCGCGATGCCGGATCGGCCGCCCATTCGCCGGCCTTCATCGATGCGATGCCACGCGCGGTCAGAATCCCCTGTTTTGTCCCCGCGGCCATTCTGGTGCCCGTTCGGTGCCCGTTTGTTGGCGGGCTTGCACGGACAAGGGTGGATCAGTTCGAACAGATAAACAAGGGATTACAAGGAAGTTCGCCCTCGACATGAACCTCTGCGGACATGAGCGATCAGTTCTTCGGGGATTGAAAATCCCCGTGTCGGCGGTTCGATTCCGTCCCCGGCCACCATTTCTTGTTCGGATTCTCTCGCCGTGCCTTCGCCGGCAGCCGCGAACCGAACGCTTCCGATCCCGCAGCATCCGCGTCGCTTGATGTGGGCGCGCGCTCGTGCGTGTACCGATCGATGGCGCAGCGGCGATCGCGCGGGCCGCTCGCTCGAGTTCGAGCCGAGCCACGCGTCGTCTCGCGCTCGCCCGGTCGTTGTCCTCGAGCGGGCCGGCATCGTCGCATCGTTTCCCACCGCCGCGCGCCACGTTCGCGCCGGAATCGATTCGGGCACGCGATCGATTCCGGCGATCGTCCGCCCGATCGGCGCACCGTTCGGGCGGACTTCGCGTCCGCGTCCCGTCACTTCTTCCGTGCGTCGACCGCGTCGAGCTTCTGCTCGGCGCCGCGGATCACCGACGGCAGCACTTCGCGCTGCTTCATCGTCGCGACCGAGGTCAGCAGCACCGCGCGCGCCTTCGTCGCGTCGCCGGCATCGACCAGCGCCGCAGCGACGCGGTCGAGCGTGTCGAAGTACGCGATGTGGCCGAGCGTGTCGGCGGCCTCCGGTGCCGATCGCAGCAGCGGCGCGATCTGCTCGGCGGCGGCCTCCGGCGCCGCGCGATCGCAGCGGATCGCCAGACCGCGTCCATCCTCCGCCGCGACCAGGCGCTTGCGGTCGCGCAGCTTCGGCGTCGCGAGCGCGACGGCGGCATGCATCGCGGCGGCGTGGTCGGGACAGCGCTGCACCAGCTCCTCGAGCGTGGCCGCGGCACGCGCCAGACCGGGCGTCGCGCCGAACACCAGCGCGCGGCCGACGTCCTCGCTGAAGTAGTCGAGCGCGAGCCGGTCCTCCTCGAACGATCGCGACGGCGCGACGTAGATGCGCAGCACGTTCGAGACGACGTTGTAGAGCCCGACGTCGAGCACGGCCTGGATCTGATAGAAGCCGGGCTGGTCGATCAGCCAGCCGGACGCGCAGGCGCTGACCATCTGCGTGCCGTAGATCGAGGCGCCGGGTGCCAGCGTCTCCTGCCGTTCCTCCATGCACAGCGTCGCCATCGGGCGCCACTGCACGGTCTGCGAACCCTCGCGCCGGATGAAGACAGTCAGATGGTGGCCGTCGATCAGCGCGTCGGCGTCGTAAGCGGCCGGCGCTTCGGAGACGTTGGTCAGCTTGAACTCCAGCGTGACCGGTTCGAGGAACCGATAGACGTTCAACTCGCGATTCGGACGGATGTCCAGGCGCCAACCCGGCTGCAGGCCGATCAGTTCGGGCGCGACGAAGCCGTGATCGACGAACCAGCGGTTGTTGCCCATCTGCACGAAGCGCCGCGGTGCGTGGCGCATGAACAGCAGCTCGTCATCGCTGAAGCGGAAGCGGAAGTCCGAGAAGAACGCTTGCTGCCCGCCCGAGACCAGCGACGGATAATTCATGAAGCTGCGCGCTTCCGGCTCGTTCTGCAGCGGGATCCACGGATCGCCGGGCGCGCCCTGACCGGTGCCGACCGCCTTCTGGAACGAGTGGGCCAGGTTGAAGGTATGGCCGATCTCGTGCGTCATGATGAAGAACAGCATGCGCTGCCGCCACGCTTTCGGAGCGGGATCGCCGGCCGGCGCGTCGAACAGGAAGCTCTCCGAGAACATCGCCGCGCCGCGGCGCTGGTTGGCGCCCATGTCGTCGAACATCAGGCCGCCGACGTTGCGGCCCAGATCGTGCCGCGCCGCATAGAGCATCCACATGGCCCATTGCGGCCGGTTCGCGTAGAGCGACCAGTAGGTCGCCATCGCATCGTGCAGCTCGGCAGTGGACCAGGTGCCGTTGACGCCGGCGGCCGAGAGCGGAATCACCTGGCTGTTCGGCGACATCGTCGTCGCGAATCCGGCGCGCTGATAGATCGTCGCCAGCGACAGCGTTTCGGTCGGCAGGTTGGCCGGCCGATTCGGATGCGCATGGGTGTGGTAGGTCAGCGCCGGCTCGCCGGTGTTCTCGACGTGGTCGACCTCGAGATCGACCGGATCGAAATACGGCGACTCCAATACCAGCGGATAGCGCCGCTCGGGCGCACCGGCGATCGCCAGCGTCAGCGCGAACTCCTGATAGCCCTGCTGGATGTCGGCGCCGGAGGCCTGAAACACGATGCGGTCGCCCGGCATCATCTGCGCCTCGCCGTCGCGGTAGAAGACCGTCGCGGTGATCGTGCGGACGTGGCGGCCGAGCACCTGGTCGGAGGTCACGCGCGCGACGACGTGCGCGGTGGTCCGCGCGATCTGCCGCCAGACCGTGACCGACAGGCAGCGCTGCGGAAAGAAGCGGTCGACGTCGACACGCACGGTCACCAGCAGATCGTCCTTCGGGTTGGCCGGCTTGAAGACGTAGCGCCCGCTCAGCAGCAGGTTCCGGGCCGGACCCAGGCCCGAACCGGCAGCATCCGGCGCGGCCCCGAAAGGATCGGTATCGGCGCTCTGGCCGATTGACGGGACCTGGTCCTTGGACGGCTGGCCGATCGAAGCGGGGACGGAGCGGTTCGACATCGCGTGATTCCTTATGGTTGCGGTGAGTGCGTCCCTGGCGTCCGGCGTCAGAAATACACCGGGCGCTCGCGCGCAGGTCCGACGACGAGGCCGGCATCGGTCAGATTGACGGTGACCACCTCGTCACCGGCGCCGATCGTATAGCGGCACACCAACGATCGCGCCGGCACGCTGATCGTCAGCGTCTGGCCGGGGTCGGCCTGCACGGCCAGCCGGTGCGCCAGACCCAGTTGCAGCGGCGTGCGTGCCTCGACGGCGGCGAGGCTGCGGCCATCGAGGTCGACCCGCACGGTCTGACCGGTGAAGCCGGCCTGCAGATGCACCTCAAGCGGTTGCGGCATGCGGTGCTCCCGAGACGCAGGCGAAGCGGAGGCCGGGGTTCATCTTGCGCTCCTGGCGATGGCGGTCCCTCGCGCCGCATCCGGTCGCGGCGATGGCTCGCCAGTGGTCGGGACGGCGGCCGGCCGCGCCGTTCCGGCGAGGGATTCGGAAAGTATACGGGCACGGCTTTGCACGTGTCCGGACGCGCTGGCATGGGCCGTGCAAAGACGCCTGTCGTTGGCGGACCGGATGCCTCGTCGCAGTGACGAGGCGCCGCACGTCACTCGATGCGGCGAGGACGGCCACGCCGTTTCGATCGCGTGCAGCGTCGTGCGTCCCGGCAGTTACCTCGCGTGGCTGGCTTGTTCGGCGTCGGCGACGCACGGTATGATTTTGTGAATTAGTAAGCACAAAAATCTGTCACTGTTTTACGTAGTTGCGCTGTTCGTCACAGTTTCTGCCGTCGAAGGCAAGATGAACGAGGCGTCGACGTGAGGTGACCGGTTCGTCGTACACCGTACTCGAACTGAGGCGCGTGCCGACTTCACCGATCCACAAGGCTCGCTTTGGGGGGCAGCCATGAAATTTCGTTCACGTGCAGTGCGCGCGGCCGCGGTGGCCGTCGCGAGCTTCGTTCTGGCTGTCTTCGCGGGCGGGGTTCTGGCCTCCGGCGCGACCAGCCAGGTCGTCATCAACTCCGCCGGCGGCACCGCCGCCAATGGCAGTGACGGCTTGCGACTGACCTGGGGCAGCAACAGCCAGTTCCAGGCGCGCATCGCCAACCTCGATCAGGTCTACAACACCGGCGCGACGCCGATGTCGGGCAGCCTGTTCAACAGCGTGTATCTGCGCGTCGATCGCGGCACCGGCGCGGTGCGCGTCTACAACAATTCCAACAATGCCAACGCCAGTCCGTTCCTGACCTTCACGCAGGTGTCGCAGAGCGCGCAGAGCGGCGCCGGCACGGCTGCCTCGCCGTGGCAGGTGACGACCGTGCTGCGTCCGTCCAACGCGGCCGATACCGGCATCACGGTCACGATCCTCGACAGCTACATCCGGCCGCAGGCCTGGTTCACGCGCCGCGTCACGCTGACCGGCCTGCCGGCCAGCGGCGCCGACGTGCGCTTCTACCAGAACATCGACACCTATCTGCAGGGCGGCGACAACGGTCCGGGCTTCACGCGCACCTCGCCGAGCAATACGAGCGGCGTGCCCGATTTCGTCGGCGTCACCAAGGGGCGCAGATCGAAGCGCTCTGGCACGAGGCCTCGTCCGGTACGCCGATCTGGAATCACTACTTCACCGGCAACTATTCGTGGCCGCAGAACCTGATCTGCAACGGCACGAACAACGCCACCTCCTCGTGCACGAGCGTGTCGGCCGACGCGAATGCCGGCAACCTCAGCAATCTGGTCGACGCCAACGCCGCGACCGACAACGGCATGGCGGCGCAGTGGAACGTGCCGGCAGGCGCATCGACGTTCACGGCCGAGTACCGCGTCACGTTCGCGCCCAATGCGGTCGACCTGACCAAGCAGTTCAGCCCTGCCGCGATCGCGCCGAACGGCGTCTCGACGCTGACGTTCGTGCTGACCAACCGCACCACCGGCAGCGTCGCCGGTATCAACTTCCTCGACACGCTGCCGAGCGGCGTGGTCGTCGCGCCGACGCCGAACATCCGCACCAGCTGCCCGAGCGGCGCCACGCTCGGCACGACCCTGCCGTCCGGCATGAGCGTGACCGCGGCCGCCGGCGGCGGCACGATCCAGGTCACCGGTGCCAGCATCAATGGTGCGGCATCGTCGAGCACGACGCTGAACTGCCAGGTCGCGGTCGACGTGACCGGCAGCGCGTTCGGCACTTATCACAACACCAGCAGCAACATCACCAGCACCAACAACCTGGTCAACCTGGTCGGTGACGAGACCCTCACGATCACCCAGCCGCAGCTGACCGCCGGCAAGACCGTGGTCGGCACGCTGACCGCCGGACAGACCGGCGCCGCCGGCGACGCGTACTACCGCATCGGCATCCAGAACAGCGGCGGCCTGCCGACCCATGCGTCGATCACGATCGACGAGATCCTGCCGTCCGGCGTCACCGTGGTCGCCGCGTCGAGCAGCGACGGCACGGTCAGCTGTCCGGGCCTGCCCGCATCCGGCACGCTGACCTGCACCTTCACGCCGACCGCAGCGCTCGCGGCCGGCGCCTCGGCCGCGGTTCGCCTCAACGTGGCGATTCCGGCGTCGGCCTCCGGCTCGCTGACCAACCGCGTCGGCGTCGCCGGCGGCGGCGACCCGGACCCTCTGCCGAACTGCGCGAGCTCGACCAGCGAGCAGTGCGCGACGAACACCTCGACCGTCGCCGTGCAGGCGGACCTGTCGGTGCTCAAGACCGGACCGGCCGGCGTGCTGGCCGGCAACACCGTGAGCTATACGATCGCCGTCGGCAACGCCGGTCCGTCCAATGCGCAAGGCGTGAGCCTGGACGACCCGACGCCGTCGGGGCTGACGTTCGTCTCGGCGAGCGCGCCGTGCAGCGGCGGCTTTCCGTGTTCGCTCGGCGCGATCGCCGCGGGCGCCAGCACGTCGATCACGGTCGTCTACGCAGTGCCGCCGGGTCATCTCGGCGCGCAGATCGTCAACACCGCGAGCGTCGCGGCGACGACGGCCGATCCGGACACGAGCAACAACAGCAGCACCGCCACGACCGGCGTCTCGACCAGTGCCGACCTCAGTGTCGTCAAGACCGGTCCGGCCTCGGCGACGCCGGGCCAGTCGGTCACCTATGCACTGGCCGTCTCCAACGCCGGTCCGTCGACGGCGCTCGGCGTGATGCTGAGCGACCTGACGCCAGCAGGTCTCAGCTTCGTCTCGGCGAGCGCGCCGTGCGCCGGCGGTTTTCCGTGCGCGATCGGCGCTCTCGCGCCGGGTGCCAGCATCTCGGTCAACGTGACGTTCGCGATCCCGGCCAGCCACAGCGGTGCGATCGTCAACACGGCCACGGTCTCGGCAGCGACGGTCGATCCCGATCCGGGCAGCAACAGCTCGAGCGTGACGACGCCGATCGCGGCCAGTGCCGATCTGCGTCTGGTCAAGACCGGTCCGGCCTCGGCGACGCCGGGTCAGAACGTCAGCTACACGCTGGCGTTGACCAACAACGGTCCTTCGAATGCGCAAGCCGTCACGCTGAACGATCCGACGCCCGCCGGTTTGACGTTCGTCTCGGCGACTGCACCGTGCGCGGGCGGCTTCCCGTGCACGATCGGCACGCTGGCTGCGGGCGCAAACACGACCGTCACGGTGACGTTCGCGGTGCCGGCCGATCACAGCGGCGCGATCGTCAATACCGCGACGGCCTCCTCGTCGACGACCGATCCCGATCCGGGCAGCAACAGTTCCACCGTCACGACGCCGGTCTCGGCCAGCGCCGATCTGCGTCTGGTCAAGACCGGTCCGGCCTCGGCGACGCCGGGTCAGAACGTCAGCTACACGCTGAGCCTGACCAACGACGGCCCGTCCGACGCGCAGGGTGTGAGCCTGAACGACCCGACGCCATCGGGCCTGACGTTCGTCTCGGCGAGCGCGCCCTGCGCGAGCGGCTTCCCGTGCACGATCGGCACGCTGGCATCGGGCGCGACGACGACCGTGACCGTGACGTTCGCGGTGCCGGCCAATCACAGCGGCGCGATCGTCAACACTGCGACCGCGTCCTCGACGACGACCGATCCCGATCCGGGCAGCAACAGTTCGACCGTGACGACACCGGTCTCGGCGAGTGCCGATCTGCGCCTGGTCAAGACCGGGCCGGCCGCGGCGACATCGGGTGAGAACGTCAGCTACACGCTGAGCGTCAGCAACGACGGTCCGTCCAACGCCGCGGGCGTGGTCCTCGACGATCCGACGCCGGCCGGTCTGACGTTCGTCTCGGCCACGGCGCCGTGCGTGAGCGGCTTCCCGTGCGCACTCGGTACGCTGGCGCCGGGCGCGAGTACGACGGTCACGGTGACGTTTGCGATTCCGGCCAATCACAGCGGCGCGATCGTCAATACCGCGACGGTGTCCGCGTCGACGGCTGACCCGGATCCGGGCAGCAACAGCTCGACCGTGACGACGCCGGCGCTGGCGAGCGCCGATATCGGGATCGCGAAGATCGTCGACGTCGACACGCCGAACGTCGGCGAGCCGGTCGTGTTCGCGATCACGGCGGCCAACCTCGGCCCGAGTGATGCGACCGGCATCGTGGTGACCGACGCGATGCCGGCCGGTCTGAGCTTCGTCTCGGCGAATGCGGCGCAGGGCAGCTACGATGCCGCAACCGGTGCGTGGACGGTCGGCGCGCTGACGTCCGGCAGCGATACGACGCTGACGATCACCGCGACCGTCACGGCGCCCGGCGAGATCGTCAACACCGCGACGCGCACCGCGCCGACCAGACCGATCCGAACCCGGCCAACAACAGCGCGGTCGCCGCGATCAACGGCCAGCCTTCGGCCGACGTGCAGATCAACAAGACCGTCAGCAATGCGACGCCGAACCTCGGCACGCCGGTGACGTTCACGATCACCGCGCATAACGCCGGTCCGAACGACGCAAGCGGCGTCGTCGTGACCGATCTGCTGCCGGCCGGTCTCGGCTTCCAGTCGGCGATGCCGTCGCAGGGCAGCTACGACCCGTCCAACGGCTACTGGACGATCGGCACGATCGTCGCCGGCTCGACGCAGACGCTGACGATCACCGCGCTGGTGCAGACGACCGGCGTGGTGACCAATCTGGCGATCAAGACCGCCCAGCTCGAGCACGACCCGAATCCGGCCAACGATCAGTCCGGTGTCGTCGTCAACGGTCAGGCCGCCGACATCCAGGTCGTCAAGGTCGTCGACGAGGCGGCACCGACGGTCGGTGACACGGTGACGTTCACGGTGACGGTCAGCAACAACGGACCGAGCGCCGCGACCGGCGTCGTCGTGAACGACCTGCTGCCGGGCGGCCTGAGTGTCGTCGGAGCAGCGGCCTCGCAGGGCGTCTACGTGCCGACGACCGGCGAATGGACGATCGGCGCCCTCGGCATCGCAGGTCCGTCGGCGACCGCGACGCTGACGGTCAGCGCGACCGTCGCGCAGGACGGCACCTGGGTCAACACGGCCACGCGCACCGCCAGCGACCAGACCGATACCAACGCCGGCAACGACAGCGCGAGTGCGACCGTGGTCGCCTCGCCGAACGCGAACCTCTCGATCGTCAAGACCGGGCCCGCGTCGGCGACGGCCGGCCAGAACGTCATCTATACGCTGGCCGTGACCAATGCCGGTCCCTCGGCCGCGCAGGACGTCGCGATCGACGATCCGACGCCGGCCGGCCTGACGTTCGTGTCGGCCAGCGCGCCGTGCGCGAGCGGCTTCCCGTGCACGATCGGTACGCTGGCAGCGGGCGCGACGACGACGGTCACGGCGACGTTCGCGGTGCCGGCCGGTCACGGCGGCTCGATCGTCAATACGGCGACCGTGTCGTCCTCGACGCTGGATCCGGTGCCGGGCGACGACAGCTCGACCGTGACGACGCCGGTCACGACCAGCGCCGATCTGCGCCTGGTCAAGACCGGCCCGGCCGCGGCGACGCCGGGCCAGAACGTCACCTATACGCTCGCCGTGACCAACGACGGTCCGTCCGACGCGCAGGCCGTGGCGTTGAACGACCCGACGCCGGCCGGCCTGACGTTCGTCTCGGCCAGTGCACCGTGCGCGGGCGGCTTCCCGTGCGCGATCGGTACGCTGGCTGCGGGCGCGAGCACGACGGTGACCGTGACGTTCGCGGTGCCGGCCGGTCACAGCGGATCGATCGTCAACACCGCGACGGTGTCCTCGTCGACGACCGATCCGGATCCGGGCAGCAACAGCTCGAGCGTGACGACGCCGGTCGTCGCCAGCGCCGATCTGCGCGTGATCAAGACCGGTCCGGCGTCGGCGACGCCGGGGCAGACCGTCGCCTACACGCTCAGCGTGACCAACGACGGTCCGTCCGACGCCCAGGGCGTGTCGTTGAACGATCCGACCCCGGCCGGCCTGACGTTCGTCTCGGCGGCCGCACCGTGCGCGAGCGGCTTCCCGTGTGCGCTCGGCACGCTGGCGGCCGGCGCGAGCACGACGGTCACGGTGACGTTCGCGGTGCCGGCCAGCCACAGCGGTGCGATCGTCAACACCGCGACGGTGTCGGCGTCGACGGCCGATCCGGATCCGGGCAGCAACAGCGCCAGCGTGACGACGCCGGTCAACGCCAGTGCGGACCTGCGTCTGGTCAAGACCGGCCCGGCCGCGGCGACCGCCGGCGAGAACGTCAGCTACACGCTGACGCTGAGCAACGACGGTCCGTCCGATGCGCAGGGCGTGTCGCTGGACGATCCGGCACCGGCCGGCCTGACGTTCGTCTCGGCGAGCGCGCCGTGCGCCGGCGGTTTCCCGTGCGCGATCGGTACGCTGGCCTCCGGTGCGAGCACGGCGGTCACGGTGACGTTCGCGGTGTCGGCCGGCCAGAGCGGGTCGATCGCCAATACGGCGACCGCCGGCTCGGCGACGGCCGATCCGAATCCGGCCAACAACAGCAGCACGGCGACGACGCCGGTGAGCGCCAGCGCCGATCTGCACCTGGTCAAGACCGGGCCGGCCTCGACGACCGCCGGCGAGGACGTCAGCTACACGCTGACGCTGAGCAACGACGGTCCGTCCGATGCGCAGGGCGTGAGCCTGGACGACCCGACGCCGTCGGGCCTGACGTTCGTCTCGGCGAGCGCGCCGTGCGCCGGCGGCTTCCCGTGCGCGATCGGTACGCTGGCCTCGGGTGCGAGCTCGATGGTCACGGTGACGTTCGCGGTGCCGGCCGACCACAGCGGCGCGATCGCCAATACCGCGACCGCGTCCTCGACGACGACCGATCCGGATCCGTCGAACAACAGCAGCACCGCGACCACGCCGGTGGGCTCCAGTGCGGACCTGACCGTCGTCAAGACCGGTCCGGCCTCGGCGACGCCGGGCGAGAACGTCAGCTATACGCTGAGCGTCAGCAACGACGGTCCGTCCAACGCAGCAGGCGTGATCCTCGACGATCCGACCCCGGCCGGTCTGACGTTCGTCTCGGCCACGGCGCCGTGCGCGAGCGGCTTCCCGTGTGCACTCGGGACCCTGGCCCCCGGCGCCGACCCGACCGTGACCGTGACGTTCGCGGTGCCGGCCGGCCATGCCGGCGCGATCGTCAATACCGCGACGGTGTCCTCGTCGACGGCTGACCCGGATCCGGGCAGCAACAGCTCGACCGTGACGACGCCGGCGCTGGCGAGCGCCGATATCGCGATCGCGAAGATCGTCGACGTCGACACGCCGAACGTCGGCGAGCCGGTCGTGTTCACGATCACGGCGAGCAACCTCGGCCCGAGCGACGCGACCGGCATCGTCGTGACCGACGCGATGCCGGCCGGTCTGAGCTTCGTCTCGGCGAGCGCCGCGCAGGGCAGCTACGACGCCGCGACCGGTGCGTGGACGGTCGGCGCGCTGACGTCCGGCAGCGATACGACGCTGTCGATCACCGCGACCGTCACGGCGCCGGGCGAGATCGTCAACACCGCGACACGCACCGCGGCCGACCAGACCGATCCGAACCCGGCCAACAACAGCGCGGTCGCCGCGATCAACGGCCAGCCCTCGGCCGACGTGCAGATCAACAAGACCGTCGACGATGCGACGCCGAATCTCGGCGCCGCGGTGACGTTCACGATCACCGCGCACAACGCCGGTCCGAACGATGCGAGCGGCGTCGCGGTGACCGACCTGCTGCCGGCGGGCCTCGGCTTCCAGACGGCGACGGCGACCCAGGGCAGCTACGATGCGGTGACCGGACTGTGGCAGGTCGGCCCGATCGCGAGCGGCACGACGCAGACGCTGACGATCATCGCGCTGGTGCAGACGACCGACGCGGTGACCAATCTGGCGATCAAGACCGCGCAGGTCGAGCACGACCCGAACCCGGCGAATGACCAGTCCGGCGTCGTCGTCAACGGCCAGGCCGCCGACATCCAGGTCGTCAAGGTCGTCGACGAGGCGGCGCCGACGGTCGGCGACACGGTGACGTTCACGGTGACGGTCAGCAACAACGGACCGAGCGCCGCGACCGGCGTCGTCGTGACCGATCTGCTGCCGACGGGCCTCGGCTTCGTCGATGCGGTGGCTTCGCAGGGCAGCTACGATCCGGCGACCGGCGAATGGATCGTCGGCGCGCTCGACATCGCGGGCGCCACGGCGACCGCGACGCTGACGGTTCGCGCGACCGCCGCGCAGGACGGCAAGTGGGTCAACACGGCCACGCGCACCGCCAGCGACCAGACCGATACCAATGCCGGCAACGACAGCGCGAGCGCGACCGTGGTCGCCGGCCCGAGCGCCGACGTCTCGGTCGACAAGACCGGTCCGGTGTCGGCAACCGCGGGCAAGCCGATCAGCTACACGCTGACCGTCGCCAATGCCGGACCGTCGGTCGCGCAAGGCATCATGCTCGACGATCCGACGCCGGCCGGCCTGATGTTCGTCTCGGCCAGCGCACCGTGCGCGAGCGGCTTTCCGTGTGCGATCGGCGCGCTGGCGGCGGGCGGCGAGGTCACGGTGACCGTGAACTTCGCGGTCGGCGCCGATTTCACCGGCACGCAGATCGTCAACGTCGCGTCGGTGACCGCGACGACGTTCGATCCGAACCCGGCCAATGACCGCGATACGGTCAACACGCCGGTCGGCGCAGCGGCCGATCTGTTCGTGATCAAGCACGGTCCGGCCGCCGCGACGCCGGGCCAGCCGCTGGTCTACACGATCGACGTCGCCAACGCCGGTCCGTCCGAAGCGCTCGACGTGGTCCTCAGCGACGCGACGCCGCCCGGGCTGGTCTTCGTATCGGCCAGCGCGCCGTGCCAGGCCGGCTTCCCGTGCGCGCTCGGCACGATGGCCGCCGACGGCACCCGCTCGATCGAGGCGGTGTTCGCGGTGCCGGCCGACTATCAGGGGCCGGACCCGATCCTCAACACGGCCAGCGTCGCCTCGGCCACGGCCGATCCGAACGTCGGCGACAACGCCAGCACCGCGACGACGCCGATCGGCGCCAGCGCCGACCTCTCGATCGTCAAGACCGGCCCGGCCTCGGCCAGCGTCGGCCAGACGCTGCTCTACACGCTGACGATCGGCAATGCCGGACCGTCCGCGGCGCAAGGCATCGTCGTCGACGATCCGACGCCGGCCGGCCTGAGCTTCGTGTCGGCCAGCGCGCCGTGCGAGGGCGGCTTCCCGTGCGCGCTCGGCACGCTCGGCGCCGGCGGCTCGGCCGCGATCGAGGTCAGGTTCGCGGTGCCGGCCGACTACGCCGGCGACCGCGTCGTCAACACCGCGACGGTCGCGGCCGCCACGCCCGATCCGAACCCGGCCGACAATACCGCCGCCGCGACGACGACGATCGGCCGCCTCAGTGCGGATCTGTCACTCGTCAAGACCGGCCCGGCGACCGTGACGGCCGGCCAGCTGATCGCCTACGCGCTGGTGGTCCGCAACAGCGGTCCGGACGCCGCGAGCGAGGTCGTGCTCGACGATCAGACGCCGCAGGGGCTGAGCTTCGTGACGGCGAGTGCGCCGTGCGCGAGCGGCTTCCCGTGCGCGCTCGGCACGCTGGCCGCGAACGCGAGCGTCACCGTGACCGCGCAGTTCCGCGTGCCGGCCGACCATGCGGGTGGGCCGATCGTCAATACGGCCTCGGTGGTGGCGCAGACCGCCGATCCGACACCGGCCAACAACGCCTCGTCGGCCACCACGGTCGTCAATGCGGCACCGGCCGCCGAGCCGGTCGCGGTGCCGGTCGACGCGTACTGGATGCGGCTGCTGACGGCGCTGCTGCTGACGATGGCGGCGGCGGTGCAGATCACGCGCCGGCGCTGAGTCCCGGTGCGGCGCGCGCCTGCCGGCGCGCGCCGCACGGCCTTCACGCACGGCCTTCACGCACGGCCTTCACGCACGGCCTTCACGCACGGCCTTCACGCACGGCCTTCACGCACGGCCTTCACGCACGGCCTTCACGCACGGCCTTCACGCACGGTCTCCACGCGCCGTCGATGATGTGAGCGGGCGCCACGCGGCAGCAAAGGGTCGCTTGCGGCCAAGCGCGTGGCGATCGCGACGCGAGGCAAGCAGCATGATGGCCTGCGGCGCTCGCATCGGCATCGTCGCGCCGGACCCCATGTGCGCCGCATCGAGCGGTTGGCAGATCGAGTCCGGTTCGCGCCCGATTCGACGGAGGCCGCGCTGCGGAGCTGCCGGGCCAGTTGCGCCACCGCAGCGTCGTGTGCGGCGTCAGCCCGCCGGCCGTCGCGCGACGAGCCGACGGAGCCCGCTGCCGTGTGCTTCGTCAGCCCGCCGCGAGCGTGCGGATCGGCCGCCGGAACAGATGCAGCGCGAGCTTGTCGGGGCGGAAGCGGCCGGCATGGTCGACGATGCCGGACTGTTCGAAGCCGAGGCGGCCGAGCAGCCAGCCGGGGCGCTCGCCGGACGGATTGATCGTCGGATCGCTCGTGAAGACCAGCTCGAAGCCGGCCGCGCGCGCGCGTTCGGCGATCGCCGCGTCGTAGCGGCCGTGCGGAAACGACATCGTCGCCGGCGCGCGGCCGCCGTCGAGATGGGCGGCCACCTCGTGGCGTGCGCCGCCGAGTTCGGCGTCGAGGTCGGCCGCGCGCGGCATCGGCGTATGCGTCTTGCCGTGCGTGCCGATCGCGATGCCGCCGCGTTCGAGCGCGGCGACCTCATCGGCGCTGACCATGTGACGCAGGCCATCGTCGAGCGCGTCGGCGAACGGGGCGAGCACGCGTGCGCGCCCGGCCTCGTCGAGCCGCTCGATCGCCGCGATCACGCGGCGCAGGCTGTCGATGCTCTCGTCGCCGGCCGGACAGCCGGCGGCCGCGGCGAGATCGGCGACGCGCAGACGGCCGAGTCGCCAGCCGCCGACGATGCGCTCCTGATAGAACGCCAGCCGCCGGCCGATCACGTCGGCGACGACGAACAACAGGCCCGGCACGCCGGCACGTGCGAGCCGCGGCAATGCGTAGTCGTGATTGTCGGACCAGCCGTCGTCGAACGTGATCAGCAGCGCGTGCGGCGGCAGCGGCCTGCCGCCGCGCCGCGCGGCCAGCACATCCTCGACCGAGACGATGCGGTAGTGGCGGCGGAAGAACGCGATGCAGGCGTCGAGCAGGTCGGCCTCGAGCGTGTAGTCCGGATCGCACGAGCGCCAGCGCGGATCGGTCCGCTCGAGCACGCGGTGGAACATGATCACCGTCAGCGTGCGGCGATTGCGCAGGTGGTGGTAGAGGCCGAGCAGGCCGCTACCATAGAGCCACTTCTTGGCAAGGTCGGACAGCATGGAAACGGGCCCGGTGGTTTCGGCCATCATACCGACATACAACCGGCGCGAACTCGTCGTGCACGCGGTCGGCACGGTGCTCGCGCAGACCTTGCCGGTCGAGGAGATCATCGTCGTCGACGACGGCTCGAGCGACGGCACCGAGGCCGCGCTGCGCGGCGCGTTCGGCGATCGCATCATCTACGTGCGGCAGGCCAATGCCGGCGTGTCGGCGGCGCGCAATCGCGGCCTCGCGCTGGCGCGCGGACGCTATCTGGCACTGCTCGACAGCGACGACGAATGGCTGCCCGAGAAGACCGCGCGCCAGGTGGCGTGGCTCCAGGCGCATCCGGATTTCGGCATGGTGCTCTGCGACGTCGCGCGCACCGATGCCGACCGGCGTCCGGTCGATCGCCTCGAGCGGCGGCGGCTGACGCCCGAGGACGGCTGGGTGCTGAAGTGGGCGCTGCTGGAACCGGCGCTGGCGCCGGTCTCGGCGCTGTTCCGGCGCGAGGTGTTCGAGCGGACCGGCGGCTTCGACGAGTCGCTGCGCACGGCCGAGGATCTGGATTTCCATCTGCGCGTCGCGCGTGACTGGAAGATCGGCGTCGTCGACGCCGTGCTGGCGACCGCGATGCGTGGCCACGACGGCCTGTCGGCGCTGGCGCAGACCTATCAGGATTATGCGGCCGTCATCGAGCGTGCGGCTGAGGCGGCCGGCGATCGCGTCCCGTCCGACATCCGCGGGCGCGCGCTCGCCGCGGCCTACCTGCGCAGTGCACGCGGCATGCTCTTTGCGGGGCGCTGGGGCGAGGCCTGGAACTACGCGCGGCGTGCCTGGCGGGCCAGCGACGATCCGCGGCTGCGCCGGCAGGCGCTGGCGTTGCTGCCGCTGGCGGCGCGGCGGCAGGCCGCCCGGCTGCTTGGACGCGCGCGCTGACGGCGGCCGCGCCGGCATTCGTGAAAGGCGCCACAGCCCCCGTGCGCATCGCCGTGCCCAGCCGCCGATCGGCGCAGGCGAGAATTGCGGTACGGCGCGGCGGTGCGCCTGGAGGCGGGCCGTTCGGCCCGCCTCGATCTGCGATCAGTAGCCGTACAGACCGGCCGCCTTGGCATGCGCGGCGATCCGGTCCACCGACAGCGCCTGGCCGTAGAACAGCGCGACGTGGCCGAGCGTCGAGTAGACGAACGGGCGGTCGGCGTTCGGCTCGGACGCGACGTAGATGCTCGGCGCGGTCAGCGTGCCGGCATAACCGAACAGGGTCTGCACCTGCAGCAGATGGCCGTTGATGTAGATGCGCACCTGCGCGGTCGTCGCGTCGAGCACGGCGGCCAGGTGATAGGTGCGGCCGGCATTGAGACCGGACAGGTCCACGCGCGTGCCGGCGCCGACCTGGATGCGCGGCTGCAGACCGATCACGCCGAAGCTCAGGAACGGATCGACACCGGCATCGCCGATATAGAGGATCGGCTGATGGCCCGAGCCGAGCGTGTGCACGCTGACGACCGCTTCGACCGTCAGCGAGCCGCTCGGCGTCGGCGTGCCGGTCGGATTGCCGCTGGCGATCGCCTTGCCGTTGCCTTCGCCGAGGCGCACGTGGTTGGCGTCGCTGGTCGGCATCAGCCGGCTCCAGCCCGGCGCGATCGTGATCGCGGCACCGGAGATCGTCGCATCGTGATGGCCCGGGCCGTGGTCGGCGAACGAGGTGCTGCCGGCGGCCTCATCGAGCGGGTAGTACAGCGTCGGTGCGTCGGCCAGGATCGCGTCGTACAAGCTCGGCGCGCCGCTGCCGCCGGTCACGGCGGCCCAGGCGTTGTTGCGGCGTGCGTAGAGCGTGCCGTCGGCCGGCGCATCGGCGAAGCTGCCACCGGCCGGACCGGCGGGGCCTGCGGGGCCCTGCTCGCCGGTGGCGCCGGTCGGACCGATGGGGCCGGCGGGACCTTGCGCGCCGGCCGGACCGGCCGGACCCTGCGGACCGGCATCGCCGGTGGCGCCCGTCGCACCGGTCGCACCGACCGGACCTTGCGGACCCTGCGCGCCGGCAGGACCTGCCGGACCGGCCGGCCCTTGCGCGCCCGCGGCACCGGTCGCACCGGTGGCGCCAGCCGGCCCGGTCGGGCCTTGTGGACCCTGCGGACCCTGCGCGCCGGTGGCACCGGTCGGGCCGGCGGGACCCGCCGGACCCTGCGGGCCCTGCGGACCGGCCGGGCCGGGATTGCCGCTCAGCGCATATTGCGCAACCGGCGTCGTCGCGACGGCCTGGCGCGGCAGCAGCGGCTGGCCGTTGACGCGCACCTCCAGCCACAGCTGGGTGCCGGTGAACGCACCCGGGAACGCGAGGCTGACCGTGAAGACGCCGTCGGCGACCGGGAACTGCGGTTCGGACTGCGTCGTGCCGACCTGCTGGCCGCCGGTCTGCGCGTCGTACAGCGCGAACGCCAGATCGTAGGGCCCGTTGGCCGGCTGGCCTTCGCGCATCAGCAGGCCCTGGTACGTGAAGTCGGGGAGCTGGGCGACCTGGGCGCGGCCGAGCCGGCGACGAGCAGCAGCAGGCCGATCAGGAAATGCCGGAAGATCTTCATGGATCGCAGTCCTCGAAACTGGTGCGTAGGATGGAATCGTCGAGACGCACGCCGGTCCAGAAGCCCGACGTCACGGTGAAGTCGCCGCCGCTCGAGGTGCCGCCGACCGGCTGACCGATCGTGCCGGCCAGGTCGAAGCAGGCGCTGAGCGCGCGCGAGGTACCGCCGCCGGCGATCGCGTGGCGCGTCACCTGGTAGGTGTCGGCGCCGATCGGCGCGGCATGGCCGGCGTCGTCGGCGGCCAGCGCCAGCGCGGCGGCGAGCGCCAGACCGGTCGCGCCGGCCAGGCGCAGCACGCCGCCGGCACCCGATCGCGCACGTGGCCGCGCCGCGGGTCCGCCGGACCGCCCGGGCATCGGTAGGATGTTCATGGACTACCCCTTGCGATGAAATCGAATCGAGCCGTCGCCGATCGCAGTGAGCCGCGGCCGGAACGGGTTTCCTTCTCGTGCGGGGCTCAGCGCGCCCCGCGGCCGAACAGCACCACCTCCAGCGTCTGCAGCAGGATCGCCGCGTCGAGCAGGAGGTTGTGATTCTTGACGTAGAACAGGTCGTACTTGAGCTTCTCGGCGGCGTCCTCTTCGGTCGCGCCGTACGGAAAGTTCAGCTGCGCCCAGCCGGCCAGGCCGGGCTTCACGCAATGTCGCAGCTGGTAGTAGCGGATCTTCTTGGCCAGCTCGTCGACGAACTGCGGACGCTCGGGCCGCGGCCCGATCAGGCTCATGTCGCCGCGCAGGATGTTCCACAGCTGCGGCAGCTCGTCCAGGCGCGTCTTGCGTATGAAGCGGCCGACGCGGGTGACGCGATCGTCGTTCTTGGCGGCCCAGACCGCCACGCCGTTCTTCTCGGCGTCCGGACGCATGCTGCGGAACTTGGCCAGCGAGAACACCTGGCCGCGCTCGCCGACGCGTTCCTGGCGGTACAGCACCGGCGCGCGCCAGCCCGATTCGATGCGGATCGCCAGCGCCGTCAGCAGCATGAACGGCGACATCGGAACCAGTACCAGCAGCGCCGCGACCACGTCGAACACGCGCTTGGAGAAGCGGCGCAGCGGCGAGGCGTTGAAGCCGTCGGAGAACACCAGCCAGGACGGATCGACCAGGTCGAGCTGGACCTTGCCGAGCTCGCGCTCGAAGAAGGTCGGCAGGTCGGTGATCATGACGCCGTTCTGCTTGCACTCCAGCAGCTCGGCCATCGGCAGCGAGCCGCGGCGATCGTCCGAGCCGACGACGATCTCGGCGATCTGGCGCTGCTGCACGAAGTCCGACAGCGGCGTGCCGGGCCGCAGCAGGGTGTCGGCCGGCACGCTCGGCGTCTCGCCTTCCATCGGCAGGAAGCCGACGACCGCAAAGCCGCGCCGGTCGACGCGGCGGCGCATCCGCGAGGAGATCATCGAGGCGCGCCGGCCGCTGCCGAGCACCAGCACGCGGCGCTTGAGCGCCTCCACGTCGATCAGGCGCATGAACGCCGCGCGATACGTGGCGACCGCGACGAAGCCGATCAGCATGCCGATGCCGGCGACGCCGCGGCCGATATACAGATGCGGCACCACGTAGTAGAGCAGGGCCAGGCCGATGCCGCCGAGCAGGAAGCCGATCGCCTGGCGCGCGAGCACGCCGAACAGGCGCTCGCGCATGCGCGGCTGGTACAGGCCGAGCGCCGCCATCGCCAGCACGATCACCGCGCCGAACACCAGCGAGCGCAGCAGGAAGCCGCCCGAATACTCGCTGAGCCACTCGTGGTCGTACCAGTAGCGGATCCGGACCGCCAGCCACAGCGACAGCGCCAGCAGCAGGCCTTCGCCGGTCGCGAGCGCGATCAGCCAGCGATTGGCCTGGTCACGCAGGAAGCGCAGCATCCAGCGTCCTTTGCCGGATCCGGCGTGCGCGGCATCGTGCCCGGCCGGAACGCCGGCGGACTGCGAGAATCGCGGATTGTCGATATGCATCTGCGAGCACCGGTAGGGGGCCGGGCTCGGTGCCAAGCGAATCGCGTGCCATATCCGCCGAATGATACCTTTCCCGCGCCGTTGCTGCGCGATCGGGAGCGTGGTCGGCTAGCATTTCCCGATCGGCGGATGTCGTGAACCTGATCACATTGTCAGAACACGACGTTTCGTGCGCAAACGCGCCATGGCACGCGAGCGGCGAGCGGAGCGCCGGCCCGGCCCGATGCCGGCCGGGGGTGGCACAGGCTCGCGGACGGGTCGCGGAGACCGTCCTCGAACGAGAGGACGTCGGGTAGGGCGCGGGCGATCGGCCGATGTCCGACGCCCGCGAGCCGCTCAGGACTTGCGGGCGGGCTCGTGCAGCACGCGGAACTCGCCCTCGATCACGCCGGGCTTGGCGGCCGCCGGGCGTGCCGGCCGGGTGACCGGGCGCGATCGGAACGCATTGACCCCGAGCATGATCACCGCGCCGACCGCCAGCACCGCGATCACCGCCAGGCCCAGCGTCAGCAGCGCCGCCATGATCACCAGGCCCGCCGCCATCGCCAGGATGCGCAGCAGCGGATTGTGCATGCGCGGGAGTTTCCAGTAGAACATCGTGCCGATCGCCTGTGACAGAATGGACGCGCCTGCCGAGCAGGCGTTCCTGGCGATTTTGGGACACCCGGCGGCCCGCGCAAGTGCCGGCCGTCCCGGTCGGCGCGTTCCGGCGCGCGCGGCCGCGCCGATTGCGCATTCCCGGACGCTCCCATGCCGACCCCACCGCCCCGCCGCCTCTGCGCGATCGACGACGTTCCCGACGGCGGCGCGATCGGTGCGGCGACGCGGCCCGATGCGTCGTTCTTCGACCTGATCGTGCTGCGCCGCGGCCGCGCGGTGTTCGCGTATTACAACGAATGCCCGCATGCCGGCCGTGCGCTCGACTGGTCGCCGGGCCGGTTCCTGGTCAAGGACGGTCTGCTGGTCTGCGCGGCCCACGGCGCGACGTTCGCGGTCGAGGACGGGCGCTGCCGCGCCGGCCCCGGCGGCGGTGGCCTGGTCGCCGCGCCGATCCGCGTCGACGGTGAGGACGTGCTGCTGCTGGCCGACGCCGAGGCGACCTGACGCACGTCGCGGCATGCGGCAACGCGACACGCTTGGCCGTCCAAATCAAGGCAGGCATATGCTGCGGCGCAGCAGGGTTTGCCGTATCCTTGCGCGCCCGCCGACGACGGCGGCGCATCGACGAAACGCAGCACGAGGAGAGTCCCGCATGGCGCTCGAACTGGTCCCGGCCGGTCGCGACGTACCGAACGAAATCAACGTGGTCATCGAAATCCCGAAGGATTCCGAGCCGGTCAAGTACGAGGTCGACAAGTCCACCGGCGCGATCTTCGTCGATCGCGTGCTGTCCACGCCGATGCGCTATCCGTGCAACTACGGCTACATCCCGGGCACGCTTGGCGGCGACGGCGACCCGCTCGACGTGCTGGTGATCCTGCCGCTGCCGCTGGTGCCGGGCTCGGTGATCCGCTGCAAGCCGGTCGGCATGCTGAAGATGACCGACGAGGCCGGCGGCGACGAGAAGCTGATCGCCGTGCCGGTGTCGAAGGTCTTCGCCGGCTATGCCCACGTCGACACCATCGACCAGGTCTCGGGCCACTGGCTCGAGCGGATCGGCCACTTCTTCGAGCACTACAAGGATCTCGAGAAGGGCAAGTGGGTCAAGGTCGAGGGCTGGGTCGGCGCCGAGGAAGCGCGCCGCGAGATCCTGGCCGGCGTCGAGCGCGCACGCGCCGACGCCTGACGGCGGACCGACGATAGCGGGCGACCCGCGGCGCGAGCCCGGGCGGAACCATCCGAAGGCGCCGGCCGCTCGCCGGCGGCATCGAGCAACATGCCCGGCGCGGCCGAGCCGGAGTGTGGTGCCGGTCTCGGCACGATCGCCGATGGCGCGTCCGACTTCGGCGCGCGGCTCGGCCGCGATCGGCGCCGCGTCGTTCCGGCGCAGGCCCCGATCCCGCATGCGAGCCCGTTCGCGCCGCGTGATCGCCGCACCGCCGACGCTCCGAGCGATCCTGACGTCCGCTCGATCACGTCGCATCGTCGTGGTTCGTCTCGAACGCGCGGCCGGGCCGATCAGCGCCGAGCCGCGGTGCGCGTCGCCCCCGGTTGCGCTCCGCTTGCACATGCGATGGACATCCCCGACCCTTGCCGATCGAGGAGCGACCGGCGAACCCGCGTATGTCCACCCATGATCTGATCGTGCTCGGCGCCGGCTCCGGCGGCCTCGCCACGGCGATACGCGCGGCGCGCTACGGCGCACGCGTGGCTCTGGTCGAGCCGGGCGTGCTCGGCGGTACCTGCGTCAACGTCGGCTGCGTGCCGAAGAAGGCGATGTGGCTGGCGTCAATCTCGCCGAGACCGGCCGCATCGCGGCCCGGCTCGGTTTCGAGCGCTGCGCGGTCGGTTTCGACTGGGCCGCCTTCGTCGCGCATCGCCAGCGCTACATCGACGCGATCCATGCCGGCTATCGCGAGCGCATCGACGCGCTCGGCATCGACTGGGTCGCGGCCGCCGGCCGCTTCGTCGACGCCGGCCGCATCGCCGCCGGCGACCGGACGCTGGAAGCACCGCAGATCGTCGTCGCGACCGGATCGCGGCCGCAGCGGCCTGCGTTCGCGGACGGCGTCGGTATCGATTCGGACGGCTTCTTCGCGCTGCGCCAGCAGCCGCGCCGTGTCGCGATCGTCGGCAACGGCTACGTCGCCGTCGAACTCGCCGGCGTGCTGCATGCCCTCGGTTCCGAGGTCCACCTGCTGATCCGCGGCAATCGCCTGCTCGGGTCGTTCGACGAGGAGATCGCGCGCCGGCTGGCCGGCCTCTACCAGGCCGACGGCATCGCCATCGAAGCCGGCTTCGATACGGTCGGCGCGTCGATGCAGGAAGGCGAGGCGCGCATCGTGGCCGCCGACGGCCGCGAGCTGCGCACGGACACGCTGATCTGGGCGATCGGCCGCCGCCCCGACACGCGCTCGCTCGATCTGACCGCCGCCGGCGTCGCCTGCGACGCCCAGGGTCGCATCGTCGTCGACGACCGCCAGCGCACCGGCGTGCCGGGCATCCATGCGGTCGGCGACGTCACCACCGCGCCGGCGCTGACGCCGGTCGCGATCGCGGCCGGCCGCGCCCTGGCCGATCGTCTGTTCGGGGGGCGGCCCGAATGCAGGCTCGACGCCGACGACGTGCCGAGCGTGATCTTCTCGCATCCGCCGCTCGGCTCGGTCGGCCTGACCGAGGCCGCCGCGCGCGAGCGCCACGGCGACGCGGCCGTGAAGGTCTACAGCACGGCGTTCCGGCCGATGCTGACCGCGCTGGCCGGCGGCGAGGCACGCAGCTTCATCAAGCTGGTCTGCGTCGGCGAGGACGAGCGCATCGTCGGCCTGCACGTACTCGGCCTCGGTGCCGACGAGCTGCTGCAGGGATTCGCCGTCGCCGTGAAGATGGGCGCGCGCAAGGCCGACTTCGACGCGACGATCGCGATCCATCCGACCTCGGCCGAGGAAATCGTGCTGATCGAGTGACCGGCGCATCGACGGTCTTTGCCGTTCGAGCTCTGCCTCGGCTCGCGCTCCGGCTTTCGCTATTGCTGCCGCTGTCGAAGTCGAACTGACCGCCAGGCGAAGAATGAAAAACGCCGGAGCCCGAAGGCCCCGGCGTCGTGTACTGGTCGGACGTCCGTGTCCTGCTGCGAGACGGGAGGCGGACCGGTCGTCCGGTGCCGCGATCGGGTTCGATCAGTCGGCGCCGCCGATCGCGATCTGGCCGATCTTGAAGAACACGTCGGTGTTGTCGAACACGCCATTGAAGTGATGCGCGCCGCGACCGTACGCCGACAGCGGGATGTCGGTCGCGGTGTGCGTGGCCTGGTCGCCGGGCACCTGGCCGGTGATCAGGTAGCCGCTGCTTTCGTTACGGACGCTCGGGTTGGCCGGC
The DNA here is from genome assembly GCA_024707225.1 of Dokdonella sp. Classification (GTDB taxonomy): domain Bacteria; phylum Pseudomonadota; class Gammaproteobacteria; order Xanthomonadales; family Rhodanobacteraceae; genus Dokdonella. The sequence goes on from JANQAE010000001.1 coordinate 93,849, forward strand.
GACTGCGACGGCGGGAACGGCTGCTGCGTGTCGCGCGTCGGGAAGCGGTTCGGCAGCCAGGTTTCGTAGCGGTCGGCGTTGGCGCCGTAGCCGATCAGCATCTTGCCGTCGATGTGCGTGGTCTGCGGATAGCCGTCCTCGGCCATCGTGTACTTCGGGAACCTGGCCGCCTCGTAGGTGCCGACCACGCCCTTGCCGGCGTCCGGATCGGCCTCGAGCGTGGCCGCGCTGACCGTGGCCGCGCCGATGATCGCGGCGCCCGAGCATTCGTGGTCGGCCGTGACCAGGACCAGGGTGTCGGGATTGCGCTCGGCGAAGCGCTTGGCGACCGCGATCGCGCGGTCGAGCTCGATGACCTCGAGCGTCCAGCGGTCGGTGTCCATCAGATGCGCCTGCTTGTCGATCGAGGAGCCTTCGATCAGCGCGACGAAGCCGTTCGGGTTCTTCGACAGCACCTTCAGCGCGGCATCGGTCATCTCGTCGAGCATCGGCTGGTCCGGGAAGCCGAACGCGTCGACCACGGTGCTGTCGCCGCGGCGGCCGGCGATCTTGTCGTAGGCGACGTTCATGTTCGAGTACGAGAACAGGCCGAGCAGCTTGTCCGGTGTGCCGGCGCCGAACGCCGCATCCAGGCCGGTCTTGTCGGCGGCGTAGCGGAAGCCGGCGTCGCGGAACTCGGCGATCAGGTCACGCTCCGGATCGAGCACGCCGCGCGCGACGCCCCAGCCGTTGACGATGTCGTCGCCGAGCACGTAGTCGTTGGACTTGCGGCGCTGCGAGCCGTTGACCGGCTGCGGGCTGGTGCTGTCGGACGGGTTCGGCAGGAACCACTTGCGGCCGCCGCCGAGCAGCACGGTCAGGCCGGTCTGGTCGCGATCGTCGAAGAACTGGTCGACGATGCCGGTGCCGTTGCCGCGCGCCGAGGTGTGGATCGCCATCGAGGCCGGCGTCGCGTCGAACACGTCGGCGGTCGTCACCACGCCGAGCGACTTGCCCTGCAGGTTGTGCAGATATTCGGACAGGTACTCGTAGCGCGGATTGTCGAACGCGTCGCGCGTGTCGTCCGGCCAGACGCCTTCCTCGTTGTTGTTGGCCTTGTTGCCGGTCACGTAGTTCTGCATGCCCGGCGCCGAGTCGGTGACGATCGAGTTCAGCGACGCGGTCATGACCATGCCGGTGTTCGGGAACGTGTCCATCGCGAGCAGGCCCTTGGCCTTGCCCTGCGCATAGCCGCGCGAAATGATGCGGGCGGCGGTGCGGTGCGCGGCGCCCATGCCGTCGCCGAGGAAGATCACGATGTTCTTGGCGACCTGGCCCGACTCGGCGTCGATGCCGACGATCTCGAAGTTGCCGGTCGCGCTGATCGTGCTGCCGTCGTCCTGGCGCGCGATCGCGCGCAGCGTGTGCACGCCGGCGCGGCTGTTGGAGTAGGCGCGGCGCGAGATCACGGTCGCGTTGCCGGGCAGGCCGGCGACCAGCTTGCAGCCCGAAGCGCCGGTCGTGCGGCCCGACGCGGCGATGCAGGTCGCGGCCGGACCGGTCTCGGTGACCGTGCTGGTCAGCGTCGCGCGCGGATCGTGGATCAGTTCGCCGTCGACCCAGAACGGGCGCAGCGTGCTCTGGTCGTCGACGATGAAGTCGAACGAGACGATCGTGCGGCCCGGATCGGGCTCGATCGTCATCTGCAGATCGAAGCGCTGGCCGGGCAGGAAGCGCGCGATGACCGGGCTTTCCTCGCCGCTTGCGAACAGCTCGCTCGGCGGCGTCAGCCGCGAGATGCGCGCGGCGAACGCGTCGCCGGCGAGAACGCCGAGGATCGTGGCGGCCAACAGCGGCAGGCCGCGACCGGATCGTGACACGAAGGACATGGGGCTACTCCTGGGTGGGAAGAGGGCAGGCGGTCGCGCGCCGTGGCGACCGGTTTCGTCAATGGCGATGACGCGGCGTCTCGGCGCTGCGCGCCGCTTCGCGGCTGACGCGGCGCACCGCGCGCGTGACCGGCGCATCGAGCGTCAGCTGCACCGAAGACACCCGTCCGCTGGCCGCGTCCTCGCGGCTGCCGACGCTGAGCGTGCCGGTCAGCCGGACCAGGCCCGGAATGCGCGGGATCGTCGCGCCGGCCGGTTCGGACAGATGGACCATCACCGCCGACGGCGGGATGTTGTCGGCGAGGCTTTCGTCCTCGTGGCCGATGTCGACGGCCAGCGGCGACAGCAGGAAGCGATCCTCGGCCGGCGGATACAGCGGCACGACGTAGCCGACCATGCGCACGCGCTTGCCGTCGAGCGTGGCGAGCTTCTCGCTCGGTTCCAGTCCGAGCGGGCCGACCGGCGTGCGGAAGATCTCGCCGAACTTGAGCTCGACGACGCCGCGCGGCGGCGCGCCGAGTTCGCCGCGCACGGCCAGCGCACGCGGCACGTCGCGCGCGGCGACACTGGGAATCGACACGGCTTCGCCGTGAGCGTGGACGAGCACGGGCAGCGCGGCCAGGAGCAAGCCCGGCAGCAGACGACGGAGAGCGGACAAGGGCGCATCCTCAGCAAGGCGCCGCGACGCGCGCTGCGTCGCGTTGGCGATGCGCGGCAGCCTAGGTCGCGCGCATGAAGCTGCCGTGACGTCCCGGTGACTGAGCGATGTCGGCCGGCGCTGCGCAGGCGCGGCGGTCGCTCACGCGCTCAGATGCCCGGTGCGTCCGCGATGCGGACCGGGCCTGCGCGATGCCGGCGCGCGTAGCCGCAGACGGCGGCGCGGCCGCCGCAACGTACCGCCCGCGATCTACATCCGGAACACGCCGAAGCGGCCGCGCTCGATCGGCGCGTTGAACGCGGCCGACAGCGCCAGACCGAGCACGCGGCGCGTATCGGCCGGGTCGATGATGCCGTCGTCCCAGAGGCGTGCGCTGGCGTAGTACGGATGACCCTGACGCTCGTACTGGGCGCGGATCGGCGCCTTGAACGCGTCCTCTTCCTGCTGCGGCCAGGTCTTGCCGGCCGCTTCCAGGCCGTCGCGGCGCACCGTCGCCAGCACCGAGGCGGCCTGCTCGCCGCCCATCACGCTGATGCGCGCGTTCGGCCACATCCACAGGAAGCGCGCGCGCCGTAGGCGCGGCCGCACATCGCGTAGTTGCCGGCGCCGAAGCTGCCGCCGGTGACGACGGTGAACTTGGGCACGTGCGAGCAGGCCACCGCGGTGACCATCTTCGCGCCGTCCTTGGCGATGCCGGCGTTCTCGTACTTGCGCCCGACCATGAAGCCGGTGATGTTCTGCAGGAACACCAGCGGGATGTCGCGCTGGTTGCACAGCTCGATGAAGTGGGCGCCCTTGAGCGCGCACTCGGCGAACAGGATGCCGTTGTTGGCGACGATGCCGACCGGATAGCCGTGGATGTGAGCGAAGCCGGTGACCAGGGTCTTGCCGTAGCGCGCCTTGAACTCGTCGAGCACCGAGCCGTCGACGACGCGCGCGATGATCTCGCGGATGTCGAACGGGATGCGCACGTCGCGCGGGACGACGCCGTAGAGCTCGTCGGACGCGTACAGCGGCTCGACCGGCGCGGCCAGCGCCGCCGGCACGCGCTTGACGCGGTTGAGGTGGCGCAGGATGTCGCGCGTGATCGCCAGTGCATGCGCGTCGTTCTCGGCGTAGTGGTCGGCGACGCCGGAGACCGCGCGTATGCACGTCGGCGCCGCCGAGCGACTCGGCGTCGACGATCTCGCCGGTGGCCGCCTTCACCAGCGGCGGACCGCCGAGGAAGATCGTGCCCTGCTCGCGCACGATCACGGTCTCGTCGCTCATCGCCGGCACGTAGGCGCCGCCGGCCGTGCACGAGCCCATCACGACGGCGATCTGCGCGATGCCGAGGCTGCTCATGCGTGCCTGGTTGTAGAAGATGCGACCGAAATGCTCGCGGTCGGGGAACACCTCGTCCTGCAGCGGCAGGAACGCGCCGCCCGAATCGACCAGATAGACGCAGGGCAGCCGGTTCTCGAGCGCGATCTCCTGCGCGCGCAGATGCTTCTTGACCGTCATCGGGAAGTAGGTGCCGCCCTTGACGGTCGCGTCGTTGGCGACGACCAGCACTTCCTGCCCGTGCACGCGGCCGATGCCGGTGACCAGGCCGGCGCCGGGCGCGGCATCCTCGTACAGGCCGTGGCCGGCCAGCGCCGAGAGCTCGAGGAACGGCGAACCCGGATCGAGCAGGGCACGGATACGCTCGCGCGGCAGCAGCTTGCCGCGCGCGGTGTGCTTGGCGCGGGCGGCTTCGCCGCCGCCGAGCGCGGCGCGCGCGGTGGTCGCTTCCAGGTCCTCGACCAGGCCGCGCATCTGCGCGGCGTTGGCGAGGAAGTCCTCGCTGCGCGTGTCGATCTGGCTCTTGATGGCCGGCATGGCGGGACCCGTGCGTGAAGTGGAGCGCATGAAAGCACAGCCGCCCGGTGGTGCCAACGGCGCGGTGCGCATCGCGAGGCCATGAACGCGAACGGCCCGGCAAGGCCGGGCCGTCGCAGGTGATCGCAGGGTGGCGCGGGCCGCGGCCGTCGCCGGACCGGCGGCTGCGCCGTGCCGATCAGTCGTGGCCGTCCTTCTTGACGGCGTCGGAGGCGGCATCCTTGGCGTCCTTGGCGGTGTCCTTGATGTCGTGGCCGACTTCCTTGGCGCCGGCCTTGACCTCGCGTCCGGCGGCCTTGGTCGCGTCCCAGGCTTCCTTGGCGCCTTCCTTCACGGTCTGGCCGGTGGCCGATGCGGCCTCCTTGGTCGCGTCGGCGGCATGGTCGGCCGCTTCCTTGGTGGCGTCGGCGGCTGCAGCTGCCGCGTCCTTGGCCTTGTCCCAGGCGCTGTCGGCCTTCTCGCCGGCCTTGTCGGCGGCGTCGGACACGGCGGCACCGGCAGAGGCGGCGGCCTCGCGCGTCGCGACGGCGGCCTTGTCGGCGGCTTCCTTGGTCGCCTGCGCGGCTTCCTGGGCGGCCTTCTTGGCGTCCTCGGCGGCCTGCTGGGCCTGCTTCTGGGCATCGTCGCCGCAGGCGGCGAGCGACAGCATCAACAACGAAACGGACAACAGCTTGGACAGCGTCATGATCGAATCCTCCCTCGGATGATGGATGCAACGGGACTTGCCGCACGCGACGCCGGCCGGGCCGGCATCGCGCTTACAACAGGTCTTCACACCAGTTCGATCGCGATCGCGGTCGCTTCGCCGCCGCCGATGCACAGCGAGGCGATACCGCGCTTGCCGCCGCGCGCGCGCAGCGCGTGCAGCAGCGTGACGATCAGACGCGCACCGGACGCGCCGATCGGATGGCCGAGCGCGCAGGCGCCGCCGTTGACGTTGAGCTTCTCGTGCGGGATGCCGAACTCGCGGATCGGCGCCATCGCGACCACCGCGAACGCTTCGTTGACCTCGAACAGGTCGACCTGCTCGACGCTCCAGCCGGTCTGGTCGAGCAGCTTCTTGATCGCGCCGATCGGCGCGGTCGTGAACCACTCCGGCTGCTGCGACCAGGTCGCATGGCCGACGATGCGCGCCAGCGGCGTGGCGCCGGCCGCCTGCGCCGCGTCGGCGCTGGCCACGATCAGCGCCGCGGCGCCGTCGGAGATGCTCGAGGAACTCGCCGCGGTCACCGTGCCGTCCTTGCGGAACGCCGGCTTGAGCGTCGGAATCTTGGCCACGTCGGATTTGCCGGGCTGCTCGTCGGTGTCGACCGCGACCTCGCCCTTGCGCGTGGCGACCTTGACCGGAACGATCTCGTCGGCGAATGCGCCGCCGGCGATCGCCGCCTGCGCGCGCTTGACCGATTCGATCGCGTAGGCGTCCTGCTCCTCGCGCGTGAAACCGTACTTGTCGGCGGTCGCCTCGGCGAACACGCCCATCGACTGACCGTCGTACGGGTTGGTCAGGCCGTCCCAGGCCATGTGGTCGACCAGCTTGGCATCGCCGTAGCGCAGGCCGCCGCGCGCGCCGACCATGTGCGGCGCATTGGTCATCGACTCCATGCCGCCGGCGACGACGATGCCGGCCGAGCCGGCCTTGATCAGGTCGTGCGCGAGCATCACCGCCTTCATGCCCGAGCCGCAGACCTTGTTGATCGTCGTGCAGCCGGTGGCAGCCGGCAGGCCGGCGGCCAGCGCGGCCTGGCGGGCCGGCGCCTGGCCGAGATTGGCCGGCAGCACGCAGCCCATGATGACCTCGGAGACCTGGTCGGCGGCGACGCCGGACTGCTCGAGCGCGGCGCGGATCGCGGTGGCGCCCAGGGTCGGCGTCGGCACGCCGGTGAACTGGCCGAGCATGGAACCGATGGCGGTGCGCTTGGCGCCGACGATGAAGACATCAGACATGGGATCTACTCCTGGTACGGGCAGGCCGGACGTGGGACGCCGGCCGGGCGCGCATTCTAGCAGGCCGCCGGACCGCGGCCGGGCATGGACGAGGCGGCGCCGGCCGCAGCCATCGGCTCGGCGGACGCGGTCGGAGGCCAGATGGGGCAGGGGCCGGCCCTCCTCCAGCGCCGCACTTCGGCGCGGCCGGTGTGCGCGCCGGGCAGGTCTGTGCGGCGGTCCGCGCTCAGCTCTTGCCGTGGAACAGCTCGCGGCCGATCAGCATGCGGCGGATCTCGTTGGTGCCGGCGCCGATCTCGTAGAGCTTGGCGTCGCGCAGCAGGCGGCCGGTCGGGAACTCGTTGATGTAGCCGTTGCCGCCGAGCGCCTGGATCGCCTCGAGCGCGACGCTGACCGCATTGCGCGAGGCATTGAGCAGGCAGGCGGCCGGATCGATGCGCGACTTGACGCCGCGGTCGAAGTCGGCGGCCACCTGGTAGGCGAATGCGCGCGAGGACTGCAGCGCGGTGTACATGTCGGCGATCTTGCCCTGCATGATGCCGAACGTGCCGATCGGCGCGTTGAACTGCTTGCGCTCGCGCACGTACGGCAGCGCGATGTCGAGCGCGGCCTGCATCAGGCCGATCGGGCCGCCGGACAGCACCAGGCGCTCGGTGTCCAGGCCGCTCATCAGCACGCGCACGCCTTCGTTGACCTCGCCGACGCGGTTCTCGTCGGGGATCTCGCAGTCCTCGAACACCAGCTCGCAGGTGTTGGAACCACGCATGCCGAGCTTGTCGAGCTTCTGCGCGGTCGAAAAGCCCTTCATGCCCTTCTCGACGATGAAGGCGGTCATGCAGCGCGAACCGGCCGGCTTCGGCGCGGTGCGCATGTAGACCAGCAGCACGTCGGCGTCGGGGCCGTTGGTGATCCACATCTTGCTGCCGTTGGCGATCCAGACTTCGCCGCGCTGCTCGGCGCGGCAGGTCATCGAGCCGACCACGTCCGAGCCGGCGCCGGGCTCGCTCATCGCCAGCGCGCCTACCCACTCGCCGCTGCACAGCTTCGGCAGGTACTTGCGGCGCTGCGCCTCGCTGCCGTTGTGGTTGAGATTCTGCACGCACAGGTTCGAGTGCGCGCCGTAGGACAGGCCGACCGAGCCGGACGCGCGCGAGATTTCCTCCAGCGCGACGACGTGCGCGAGATAGCCGAGCTCCGTGCCGCCGTACTCGCCCGGCACGGTGACGCCGAGCAGGCCGAGCTCGCCGAACTTGCGCCACAGGTCGGCCGGAAACTGGTTCTCCTGGTCGATGCGGTCGGCGCGCGGCGCGATCTCCTTCTCGGCGAAGGCGTGCACGGTCTCGCGCAGCAGGTCGAGATCTTCACCGAGTTGGAAAGGGCGCATGGCGGACGGCTCCGTTGGGATCAAAGGGCAGACGCATGCGACGGCGACCGGCGGTCCGTCGCGACGAAGCGCGCACTCTGCCACATTCGGAGCAGGTGCGACCACGCAGCCGCCCCGTCCCGATCGCGCGCACCGCGTCGGCGAGGCACGCGACGCACCGGCGCTCCGCCGCCCGGGTCGATGCGCCGCGGGCTGGTGCGCTGCGGCACGCTGGCGGCTTCGGGAAGATGCGTCGGAGGCGCGGCCCGTCCGGCCGGCGGGCGGTGCGCAGGTGCGCGCCAGGGATTTCGATGCTGCGCGCGCGACGCTGCCCGGCCGCCGGCGCGAACGCGCCGCGCCGCACGCGGCAAGCGCGTCGCGGCGTTCGTCCGATGGAGAGCGGGATGCGGAGGCGATCGACCGCCGGCCGTCGCCGTGCGACGCGCAGGCCGGACCTGGCCGGCCTGCGCGTGCGATGGCAGCGAGCGCAGCCGGACGCGAGGTCCGGCTGCGCCGGACCTCACTGACCGCGCATGCGCCCTTCGAAGCGCGGCGCGTGGTTGCCCATGTGCGGCAGGCGCAGCTTGCCGATCGTCTGGATGCGCTCCTCGGCCATGCGGTCGGCGGCACGGAACGTCGGGATGCCGTCCTGTCCGGCGATCTGGAAGATGCGCGTGAGGTTGTGATAGATCGTGCGCATCATGCGCATCGCGCGCTCGCGGTTGTAACCGTCGATCTCCAGCGAGATGTTCATGACGCCGCCGGCGTTGACCGCGTAGTCCGGCGCGTAGAGCATGCCGCGGCGCTCCACTTCCTCGCCGATCGCGTCGGTCGCCAGCTGGTTGTTGGCGGCGCCGCAGATGACCTTGCACTTGAGCCGCGGCAGCGTCTGCTCGTTGATCGTGCCGCCGAGCGCGCAGGGGCTGAACACGTCGGCGTCGACGTCGTAGATCTCGTCGATGCCGACCGCCTCGCAGCCGAACTCGTCGACGCAGCGCTGCACGGCGTCACGGTTGATGTCGGTCACGAACACCTTGGCGTCGTGCTCGCGCAGCAGCTTGACGAACTCCAGGCCGACGTGGCCGACGCCCTGCACGGCGTAGACGTGGCGGCCGACCTCCTCACTGCCGAACTTGGCGTTCAGCGAGGCGAGCAGGCCCTGCAGCGTGCCGTAGGCGGTGAACGGCGACGGGTCGCCCGAGCCGCCGTGGACCTGGTGCACGCCGGTCACGAACTGCGTCTCTCGGAACACCCATTCCATGTCGTTGACGTCGATGCCGACGTCCTCGGCGGTGATGTAGCGGCCGTTGAGCGAATTGACGAAGCGGCCGAACGCGCGGAACAGCGCCTCGGACTTGTCCTTGGACGGATCGCCGATGATGACGGCCTTGCCGCCGCCGAGATTGAGGCCGGCGACCGCGTTCTTGTAGGTCATGCCGCGCGACAGCCGCAGCACGTCGTTGACCGCTTCCTGCTCGCTCTTGTACGGCCACATGCGCAGGCCGCCGAGCGCGGGGCCGAGCACGGTGTTGTGGACCGCGATGATGGCCTTCAGGCCCACGTCCGGGTTGTGGCAGAACACCACTTCCTCGTGGCCGGTGCGGGCGATCGTTTCGAAAATCATCAAGGACTCCGGGCGTGACGGTCCGGCCTCGCGATCGTGCGGGCGCTAGCGCTGCGGCACGGGGCGGGCGGCGGACGGCTGGGGTGGGATTCGGGGCGGGCGGTGCCGCGTCGGGGTGGTCGGAAAAGCGGCATTGTAGCCCGCCTCGGCGAAGGCGGGTATCGGGCCGGACCGAGGGTTCCGTGCCGCGGCGGCGTCGCGCACAATGCGCCCCATCTCCCGCAGGAGCGTTGCCCGATGAGTCCGACGATCCGCTGTGCGTTGTCGTTCCTGGCCCTGGCCGCCGTCACGGTTGCCGCGCCGGTCCGCGCCGACGCGCGCGATGCCGTGCTCGCCGCGCATCGCGCGACGATGGACGCGCGCGTGCGCGTGGAGACGGTCACCAGCACCGGCGGCCAGCAGGCGCGCTCGACCGTGCGCTACGACACCAGCCAGCGCGTGCACCTGAAGACCGACCAGATGGAGATGATCGTGCTGCCGGAAGGCACCTGGATGCGCAACGGCGACGGCGGCTGGATGAAGCCGCCGTTCGACGCCAGCGCGATCGTCCGCCAGCTGGTGCCCGAGACCGTCGAGCAGATGCAGAAGGGCCTGTCCAATGTCGTCGACGAGGGTGCGGCCGCATTCGGCGGCAAGCCGGCGCACGCCTACAGCTTCGACGTGGCGATGACGATGATGGGCATCTCGGTGACCTCGCACAGCCGCATCCTGGTCGGCGCGGACGGGCGGATCGTGCAGGCGGTCACCGACGGTCAGGCGCTCGGCAAGAAGACCCACAGCGAGCAGACCTACCACTACGACGACGCGATCCGCGTCGTCGCGCCGAACTGGAGACGGGAGGTCCGGGCGCGGCCTCAGCCGCGCTTGACGACCGGCAGCAGCTTCCACCAGTTGGAGTGGTACTGCGGCCACTTGCCGGCGAACGAGGCGTGCTCGGGATAGTTCAGCTTGAGCACGCGCTCGGCATCGGCCGCGAGCTGGTCCTGGCCGAGTGCGCGGTACGAGTCGACCATGATCGCCAGTCCGTCGCCGACCTGGACGGTCTGCGGATAGGTTTCGACCACGTACTTGGCGCGGTTCGCCGCGGCGACGTAGGCGCCCTTGCGCAGGTAGAACAGCGCGATGTTGATCTCGGCCTTGGCCATCGAATCGCGCAGGTAGATCAGGCGCTGGCGGCCGTCGGGCGCGTAGCGGCTCTGCGGATAGCGCTTGAGCAGCTCGGAGAAGTCCTCGAACGACTGGTTCAGGAACGCCTGGTCGCGCCGCGTCGTGTCGAGGCCGACCATGCGGCTCAGGAAGTCGGTCTGGCGGTCGAAGTTGATCAGGCCGCGCAGGTAGTACGCGTAGTCGATGTTCTTGTGCGTGGGATAGGTGCGGATGAAGCGGTTGATCGTCGAGTACGCGTCGTCGTTCTTGTAGCCCTTGTACTGCGCGTAGGCCAGGTTGATCTGCGACTGCTCGGAGTACGCGCCGAACGGGAAGCGTCCGATCAGCCGCGAGAACGTCTCGGCCGCCTGGCCGTAGTTGGCGGCGTCGATCGCCGTCACGCCGCGCTGGTAGAGTTGCTCGACCGGCAGCGTCTCCAGCTCGTTGCCGCGCTTGCCGAAGGTCTTGCAGCCGGCCATCGCCACGGCCAGCACGAGCAGCAGGAGGACGCGCCGGGCGACGCGGAAGGACGGAAGGATTGGCATGCGCGGGTGGGGGTTTGCGATGATTGACGGCCGATCATAACCCGAACGTCCCGACGGTCGGAAACTCGCGAAGGACCATGAACGACACCGAATCGACGCTGAACGTACGCATCCCCGAGGCGCTGGCCGGCCGCCGCCTGGACCAGGCCCTGGCCGAACTGCTGCCCGACTACTCGCGCTCGCGTCTGACCGGCTGGATCAAGGAGGGCGCGGTGCGCGTCGACGGCGAGCCGGCGGTGCCGCGCCAGATCGTCGTCGGCGGCGAGACCGTCGTGCTGCAGGCCAGGCTCGAGCGCGAGATCGACGCCGAGGCCGAGCCGATCGATCTGGACATCCGCTACGAGGACGCCGACATCCTCGTCGTCAACAAGCCGGCGGGCCTGGTCGTGCATCCGGGCGCCGGCAATCCGGCCGGCACGCTGCAGAACGCGCTGCTGCATCACGATCCGGCGCTGGCGGCGATCCCGCGCGGCGGCATCGTGCACCGGCTCGACAAGGACACCTCCGGTCTGATGGTCGTCGCGCGCACGCTGCGCGCGCATACCGCCCTGGTCGCGCAGCTGTCCGAGCGCGACGTGCACCGCCAGTACGAGGCCGTCGTCTACGGGCCGATGATCGCCGGCGGCACCGTCGACGCGCCGATCGACCGCCACCCGCGCGACCGCATCAAACAGGCCGTGCGCGAGGACGGCCGCGAGGCGGTCACGCACTACCGCGTGCGCGAGCGCTACCGCGCGATGACGCGCATCGAATGCCGCCTGGAGACCGGCCGCACCCACCAGATCCGCGTGCACATGGCGCACATCCGCCATCCGCTGGTCGGCGACGCCACCTACGGCAACGGCCTGAAGTTCCCGAAAGGCGCCACGCCGGAGCTGGTCGAGGCGCTGCGCGGTTTCCGCCGTCAGGCGCTGCACGCCGAGCAGCTGGCATTCGTGCATCCGGCCAGCGGCCAGACCGTCACCGTCAAGGCCGAGCGCCCGGCCGACTTGGAGCGGCTGATCGCCGCGCTGCGCGCCGACACGGCCGAAGCCGGCCTCGATGACTGAGGCGGCCGCGGGCGCGCTGCGGCCGGACTGGCCGGCGCCGCCGGGTGTGCACGCGATCGTCACGACGCGCGATCTGCCGGGCCGCTCGGCCGCGCCGTTCGATCGCTGCAATCTGGGCGACCGCTGCGGCGACGCGGCCGAGGCGGTCGCGGCCAACCGCGCCAGCCTAGTCGACGTGCTGGGGCTGCCGGCGCCGCCGCACTGGCTGCGCCAGGTGCACGGCACCGCGGTCGCGATGTTCGATGCGCCTGCAGCCGCGCAGCACACGCCGCGCGAGGCCGATGCCGCGCTGACGCGGCGGAGCGGCGTCGTGCTCGCGGTGCTGACCGCCGATTGCCTGCCGGTCCTGCTGTGTCGCGACGACGGCGCCGCGGTCGCCACCGTCCACGCCGGCTGGCGCGGGCTGGCCGCCGGCGTCGTCGAGGCCGCACTCGCGGCGCTCGGCGAGCCGGCGCGCCTGCTCGCATGGATCGGTCCGGCGATCGGCGCGGCGTCCTACGAGGTCGGCGCCGAGGTCCGCGCCGCGTTCGTCGGTGCCGATTCCGGCGCCGACGCCGCGTTCACGCCGACGCGCCCGGGACACTGGCGCTGCGATCTGGCGGCGTTGGCGCGACGGCGGCTGCAGGCGGCCGGCGTGTCACGCGTCCACGGCGGCGACTTCGACACCCATGCCGATCCGCGTTTCTATTCGTATCGGCGCCAGGCGCAGACCGGCCGCTTCGCGAGTCTGATCTGGCGCGCCTGAGCGCAGCGGCCGTCAGCGCGGTGCCGACGGGCGCGCCGCAGGCCGCGTGACCGACGGCGACGCGGATTCCTGCGCGGCGAGCCGGCCGTCGGCTTCGCCGCAGTCGGGCGCGAGCAGGCGCGAGCCGGCCAGCCAGGCCGGGTCGGGGTAGTACGCGAACACGAAAGCGCCGTCGCGGATCGTGTCGATCAATGCGCGCGCGATCGCCGGCCGCACCGCCGGACAGCCGAGGCTGCGGCCGAGCCGGCCCTGGCTGCGGATCAGGTCCTGGCTCACGTACGGCGCGCCGTGGATCACGATCGCGCGCTCGCGGGCGCGGTCGTTGAAACCCGGTTCCAGGCCGCGCATCCGCAGCGAATAGCCGTTGTGGCCGACATAGGGCTCTTCGGTCACGAAGCCGCCGAGGCTCGACATGTAGCTGCCGGCCTCGTTCGAGAACTGCCTCGCGCGGTCCTGGCCGGTGTTGCGGCCGTGCGCGACCCATTCCTCGAACAGCAGCCGCTGCGCGTCGAGGTCGAACACCCACAGCCGCGGTCGCGTCGAAGGCTGCGAATAGTCGATCACGCCGAGCGTGCGCGGCGCGGCACCGGTCTGGCGGCCGGCGCAGGCCAGCGCGCGGGTCGCCAGGGCGAGCACCTGCCGGTCCAGTGCCGGCGCGGCGGCGGCCAGCGTATCGGTCAGCGACGGCGCCGGCACGGCGGCCTGGGCGAGGCCGGCCCCGAAGACGGACACGGCGGTGGCACAGAGCGCGGCCAGCGCCGCGCAGCGGAGAAGAAGCAGCATTCGGCACGCCGCCGGATCGGCGGCTCGCAGCGGAACGAGGCGCCGATCTATCCACATCGGCGCCGCGAAGTCCAGCTGGAGCGTGGTTCAGGGTGCCGGTGCGGGCGGCGGCGGATCGGACTCGAGCACCGGCTGCAGCGCCTGGCCGGTCGGCGTCGCGCGCACCGCCGGCAGGTCGGTCAGCAGCACGGTCGCGCCCGGCGCCAGCGCGGCGTACAGGCGCCGCGCGAACGGCGGCGGCAGGTCGAGCGGGCGCGCCTGCTGCAGGCGCAGCTGCAGCAGTGCGATCGAGGCCGCGTCGTCGCCGAGGATCGGGTAGATCGTCCACTGGTGGCGCGGCCGTTCCGGATCGAGCACGCTCGGCGCGTCCTCGGTGCGATCGCCCATCACCAGCAGCACCGAGCCGTGCAGCGCGATGTCCGGATCGGCGCCGAGCCGGGCCTCGCCGATGCCGGCGCCATTGCGCAGCACGAACACGCGGCGCTCGCGCAGGCTGACCAGCACGCTCAGCGGACCGTCCGGCGCGGACGCATCGTCCCAGGACCAGTCGGTCCCGGTCGCGTTCCCGGCCTCCTCCGCGCCGACGGCGGCCTCGGCCGGACCGGTCGGCGCGCCGCCGACCGCCACCGGCGCCAGCATCGCCGGATGCACCACGGCGGCGGCCGAGGCCTTGCCGTCGGCGACGACCACGGTGTCGCCGCGCTGCGTGACCGCGAACAGCTTCTCGGCGAACGCCTTGGGCAGTCGCACGCAGCCGTGCGAGGCCGGATAGCCGGGCAGGCTGCCGCCGTGCAGCGCGATGCCGTCCCAGGTCAGCCGCTGCATGTACGGCATCGGTGCGGCGTTGTAGAGATTGGAGCGGTGATCCTTGCTCTTCTGCAGGATCGTGAACACGCCGGTCGGCGTGTCCTTGCCGGGCTTGCCGGAACTGATCGTCGACACGCCGATCGCGATGCCGTTGCGATAGGCGTAGGCGCGCTGCTCGTCGAGGCTGACCACCAGGACCAGCGGGCCGGCCGGGGCGATCTCCGGATGCCACAGATACTGGCCCGGCTTCAGCGCTGCCGGATCGGGCTCGGCCGCCGAACCCGCGGCCGCCGCCGCCTCGCCGCGCGTCGGCGAGGCGCCGTCGTGTCCGTCGGTCGCCGCGTGCGCCGCGCTGCCGGACATGGCCGTGACGGATCGGGCCGGCTTCTTCTGCGCCGCCGCGCGCGCCGGTTCGCCGGCAGCGCTCGATGCGGCGGTTGCCGGCAGCGGATTCAGCGCCACGGCCGCCGCGACGGCGAGCGCGCTTGACAGTAGGGACGGCAGTCGGGACATGGCGGCCTCCGCTCAGGGTCGGTCGGCCGCCATTGTGCGCGATCAGGACTCGAAGTCGTCGGCGAACAGGCGATCGCCCAGGCGCAGGCACGGCGAGTATTCGGAGGTCGGGCCGCTGCCGACGCTGACCTGCAGCGTCGCCGTCGCCGTGGCGAATCCCTCCTCCGGCAGATCCGCGAACCCGCCCTGGAAGGTCGCCGTGCCGTCCGCTCCGGTGACGACCGTCAGATAGCTCAGATAGCTCGAGCTGCCCGGATGCGCGTCCGGCCCGCAGGCGGTGATCGTGTAGAAGTCGATGTAGTAGGTCGTGTTCGGCTGCGCGTCGAGCCGTCCGCGCAGGCGCCCGTCGCCGAGGTCGACACCGGTCAGCAGCGGCGCGTTCTGCAGGCCGTTGGGCCCTTCGTCGGCGTCGAGCGGATCGTTCGGCGTGGGGCCTTCGGCGTTGCCGACGGCCAGATCGATCGCCAGACCCTCGTTGCCGAAGATTGCATTGCCGAGGATCGACACGCGCTGCGTCGCGCTGCTGTCGCCGGGCCCGGTCACGAGGATGCCGGGGCCGGCATTGCCGGCGATGCCGTTGCTGACCTCGCCCGGAAAGCCGCTGCCGATCAGGACGCGCTCGCCGCCGCGCACCACGATGCCCGGCCCGCCGTTGGGCACCGTCGCCAGCGGGAACGCTGCCAGTCCGATCAGGTTACGTACCAGGCGGTGGTCGCTGCCCGAGACGATCTCGATGCCGCAGCGCGTATTGCCGGACACGACGTTGCCGGGCGTCGTGTTGGGCGCATCGTCACCGCCGATGGTCGTGTTGCGGGTGACCTCGGCGCCAACGCCGGTGGTGCCGATCGAGATGCCGCAGCTGTTGCCGCGCGCGGCCGCGCCGGTGCGGTCGGTGCCGACCAGATTGCCCTGCACCGAGGCGCCGCTGCCGCCGACGTAGATGCCGGCGTGGCTGTTGCCGGAAACCAGATTGCGCTGCGCGCGCGCGGTGCCGCCGATCTGCGCGAAGTCGCCGCTCACGCTCAGGCCCACGCGCGTGCCCGGGGCGCTCGGATAGACCGTCGTGCCGTCCGGGGCGATGCCGATGAAGTTGCCGGTAACGGTCGGGCGGTCGGCCAGCAGGGTGATCTGGCTGCCGCCGAAACGGTTGATCGACAGGCCGCGGATCGTGCTGTCGACGGCGCCGACCAGCAGGATCAGGCCGCTCGCGCTGAAATCGCCGGTGCCGCGGATCTCGACGCGGATCTGCGCGTTGGTGCCGACGACCAGCGTATTGGGCGCCGCGCCGGGCTGGGTGTAGCCGTCGATCGTGACCGGGCCGGTGATGCCGGGCAGGCTGGAGGTGATCGCGATGCTGTGAGGGCCGGCCCCTGGAATCGCGAACGCGATCGTGTCGGCGCCGGCCGCCGCGTTGGCGTCGAGGATCGCCTGGCGCAGCGAGCCGGCGCCGCCGTTGGCGGTGTTGGTGACGGTGAAGGTGGCGCCGGTCGCCGCGGCCGGTGCGAGCAGGGCGGCGGCGAACAGCAGGCGTGAACGGTGGGGCATGGGCGGCATCTCCGCAGGGATCGACCGCTTGCCAAGCGCAAAAGCGCCGCCGGCCAGGACATCGCCGCACCGAACCCCCACGCGGAAGACCCCGCGCCGCGCCCGATCGCGCGGCTGCCGTTGCCGCTCAGGCGCTCGCCGCCGCCTCCTCCAGCGCGGCCTGGCCGGCCAGCCAGGCGTCCTCGAGCGTCGCGATCTCGGCGCCGATGCGGCCGCGCTGCGCGGTCAGCTCGGCGATGCGGCCGGCCTGGGCGCCGTCGTACAGCGCCGGATCGGCCAGCGCGGTCTCGACCTCGATGCGCTCGCGTTCGAGCGCGGCCAGCCGCTTCTCGATGCGCTCGGCTTCGCGCCGCAGCGGCGCCAGCTTCGCGCGCTGCTCGGCGCGCTCGCGGCGATCGTCGCGGCGCGACGCACCGGCCGCGGCCGCCTCGCTGCCGGGCGGCGGCGTCTTGCGCAGCACCAGGGCCGCGTAGTCGTCGAGGTCGCCGTCGAACACGCCGGCGCGGCCGTCGCGGACCAGCCGGTACTCATCGCAGGTCGCGCGCAGCAGCGCACGGTCGTGCGCGACCAGCACGATCGCGCCGGCGAAGTCCTGCAGCGCCTCGGCCAGGGCCTCGCGCGTGTCGGCGTCCAGATGGTTGGTCGGCTCGTCGAGCAGCAGCAGGTTCGGCTTGCGGAACACGACCAGGGCGAGCGCGAGGCGCGCCTTCTCGCCGCCCGAGAAGCCGCCGACCTCCGACAGCGCGCGCTCGCCCGAGAAGCCGAAGCCGCCGAGGAAGTCGCGTGCGGCCTGCTCGCCGAGATCGGCCTGCAGCCGCAGCAGGTGCGCCACCGGCGTCGCCTGCGGGTCGAGCTGCTCGAGCTGGTGCTGCGCGAAGTAACCGACGACCAGGCCCTTGCCCTCGCGCCGTTCGCCGGCCAGCGGCGCCAGCGTGCCGGCGATCAGCTTGACCAGGGTCGACTTGCCGGCGCCGTTGGCGCCGAGCAGGCCGATGCGGTCGCCGGCGCGCAGCGTCCAGCCGATCTGCTCGACGATGTGCCGCCCGGCGTAGCCGACGGCGGCCTGGTCGAGAACCAGCAGCGGTGCCGGCAGGGCGGCCGGCTCGGCGAACGAGAACGTGATGCCCGATTCCACGCGCACCGGCGCGACCAGGGCCATCCGTTCCAGTGCCTTGAGCCGGCTCTGCGCCTGGCGCGCCTTGGACGCCTTGGCCTTGAAGCGGTCGACGAACGATTGCATGTGCGCGCGCTGGCGCTGCTGGCGCTCGGCCAGCGCCTGCTGCTGGATCAGGCGCTCGGCGCGCTTGCGCTCGAAATGGCTGACGTCGCCGCTGAAGATTTCGGCCGTGCCGTCGGCCAGATGCAGCACGTGGGTGACCACCGCGTCGAGGAACTCGCGGTCGTGCGAGACCACGATCAGCGTGCCCGGATAGCGGCGCAGCCAGTCCTCGAGCCAGAGCACGGCGTCCAGATCCAGATGGTTGGTCGGTTCGTCGAGCAGCAGCAGGTCCGAGCGGCACATCAGCGCCTGGGCCAGGTTCAGGCGCATCCGCCAGCCGCCCGAGAACGCCGAGACCGGCCGTGCCTCGTCGCCGGGCGCGAAGCCCAGGCCGTTCAGCAGTTCGGCTGCGCGCGCCTTGGCCGCATAGCCGCCGATCGCCTGCATGCGCTCGTGCAGGCGGCCCTGCGCCAGCGCGTCGTGGGCGGCCTCGGCGCGGCGAGCTCGGCCTCGAGCCGGCGGAACTCGGCGTCGCCGTCGAGCGCGTAGTCGAGCGCGCTGCGCGCCAGCGCCGGCGTCTCCTGGCGCACATGGGCCAGCGTCCACTCGCGCGGCCGCGAGAAATCGCCGCCATCGGGCGTCAGCTCGCCGCCGATCAGCGCGAGCAGGCTCGATTTGCCGGTGCCGTTGCGGCCGGTCAGGCCGACGCGCCAGCCGGCATGAATGAAAAAGGTCGTGTCGTTCAGCAGCAGCCGGGAACCCCGGCGCAGGCTCAGATGGTCAAAGCGCAACATGGCCGGCAGTTTAACCGGCGGTTTGCCAAGAAACCCGGCCGCAGGGACAATACGCGGCCCGGCGCAGCGGCCGTTGCGGTCTTCTCGGTGTCCGCGAGTAATCGAAGGCCGGCCATTACCCCCCTATTCCAGGAGCATTCGATGACCCGTTTCACCCGCAAGTCCCTGCTCGCCGTGGCCGTGCTGTCGGCGTTCGGCGCAGGCGCCGCGTTCGCCGCCGATGCCTCGCTCAAGACCGAGAAGGACAAGGTCAGCTACATGGTCGGCATGCAGATCGGCCGTAGCCTCGGCCAGATCAAGGACGACATCGACCTCGCCACCGTCTACAAGGCGATGCAGGACTCGGTCGGCGGCGGCAAGACGCTGCTGACCGACGAGGAGGCCAACAAGGTCGGCCAGGAGTTCCAGCAGAAGCTGCAGACCAAGCATCTGGCCGAGCAGAAGGCCGCCGCCGAGAAGAACAAGTCCGAGGGCGAGGCCTTCCTGGCCGCCAACAAGTCCAAGCCGGGCGTCAAGACCACCGCCAGCGGTCTGCAGTACCAGGTCGTCAAGGAAGGCAGCGCCAAGAAGCCCAAGGCCACCGACACGGTCAAGGTCGACTACACCGGCACCAAGATCGACGGCACCAAGTTCGACAGCTCGATCGACCGCGGCACCCCGGCCACGTTCCCGCTCAACGGCGTGATCAAGGGCTGGACCGAGGGCCTGCAGCTGATGGGCGAGGGCGCCGAGTACAAGCTGTTCATCCCGGCCGACCTCGCCTACGGCGAGAACGCGCCGCCGAACATCGGTCCGAACGCGACGCTGATCTTCGACGTCAAGCTGATCTCGATCGAGAACGCCGCAGCGGCCGAGCCGGCCAAGAAGTAAGCACCGCACCAGCGGTATCCGCGCCGAGGGCGTGCCGAGAACCGGCGCGCCCTCGTCGTTTCCGCTCCCGCACGATGCGGTGGCGGCCGTCATCGAAACGGGAGTAGGGCATGCGCGTCACGATTTTCGGCACCGGTTACGTGGGTCTGGTCACCGGCGCCTGCCTAGCCGAGGTCGGCAACGAGGTGACCTGCGTCGACGTCGACGCGGCCAAGGTCGCGCGGCTCGACGCCGGCGAGGTGCCGATCTTCGAGCCGGGTCTGGACGTGCTGGTGCGCGACAATCACGCCGCCGGCCGCCTGCGCTTCACGACCTCGGCCGCGACCGGCATCGCCGGCGCGCAGCTGATCTTCATCGCGGTCGGCACGCCGCCCGACGAGGACGGCAGCGCCGACCTCTCGCACGTGCTGGCGGTCGCGCGCACGATCGGCGCCGAGCTCGCCGAACCGGTCGTCGTCGTCAACAAGTCGACCGTACCGGTCGGCACCGCCGACCGCGTCCGCGCGACGATCGCCGCGGCGCTGGCCGGGCGCGGTGCGTCGATCGCGTTCGACGTCGTCTCCAATCCGGAATTCCTCAAGGAAGGCGACGCGGTCCAGGACTGCATGCGGCCCGACCGCATCATCGTCGGCTCCGACAGCGCGGCCGCGGTCGCGCGTCTGCGCACGCTGTATGCGCCGTTCAACCGCAATCACGACCGCATCGTCGTCATGGACGTGCGCTCGGCCGAGCTGACCAAGTACGCGGCCAACGCGATGCTGGCGACCAAGATCAGCTTCATGAACGAGATCGCCGCGATCGCCGAGCAGGTCGGCGCCGATGTCGAGCAGGTGCGCCTGGGGATCGGGTCGGACCCGCGCATCGGCTATCACTTCATCTATCCGGGCGCCGGCTACGGCGGCTCGTGCTTCCCGAAGGACGTCAAGGCGCTCGAGCACACCGCGCGCAGCCACGGTGCCGAGCCGCGCCTGCTGGCCGCGGTCGAGGCCGTCAACGACGCGCAGAAGCGGCGCCTGTTCGCGCTGCTCGGCCGCCATTTCGGCGAGCTGGCCGGCCGCACGATCGCGGTCTGGGGGCTGGCGTTCAAGCCGAACACCGACGACATGCGCGAGGCGCCGAGCCGTACGCTGATCGAGCAGCTGTGGGCCGCCGGCGCGCGCGTGCGCGCCTACGACCCGGAAGCCGCCGCCGAGACACGCCGGCTCTACGGCGAGCGTGACGATCTGGCGCTGTGTCCGGACGCCTATGCTGCACTCGACGGTGCCGATGCGCTGGTCGTGGTCACCGAATGGAAGACGTTCCGCAGCCCGGATTTCGAGCGCATCGCGCGCACGCTGAAGACGCCGGTGGTGTTCGACGGCCGCAACATCTTCGATCCGGCGATGGTCGAGGCCGCGGGCCTGGCCTACTACGGCATCGGCCGCGCCGCAGCGTGCGCCGTCCGGACTGAGAAAACGCCGCGAAAACCGCGCCTTGCCGGCGCCAATCAGCGCCGGCCGTCACGTTTCGACCGCTGCAGGCCGTTTACTCTGTCGCCGGGCGACGCATCGGGGTGGCGGATATGGATGGGCAGCGTTTGAGCCGCGAGGGTGTCTCGCGGCGCAGTTTTCTGGCCGGCGACGTCGGTGAGGGCGGCCCGCGCGGCGCCAGCCTCTCCAGCGCGCTGGTGACGCCGCCGTTCGCGGCCTACGTGCTCGGCCGGCTCGGCTTCGGGCCGCGCCGCGGCACGGCCTTCAGCGTGCAGCAGTTCAATGCGCTCGGCGCCACCGACGACGCGCGCCTGACCGCCTTCGTCGACCAGCAGCTCAGTCCGACGCTCGACGGCGGCGGCCACGTCACCGATCCGGACGTCGCCGCGCGCCTGGCGCACGAGAACTTCGTCACGCTCGACAAGAGCTTCGACCAGCTCTGGCTCGACCACGAGGTCAAC
This sequence comes from Dokdonella sp., assembly GCA_024707225.1. Lineage (GTDB taxonomy): Bacteria > Pseudomonadota > Gammaproteobacteria > Xanthomonadales > Rhodanobacteraceae > Dokdonella. Next base: position 115,112 of record JANQAE010000001.1, read on the forward strand.
GGCTCGCTGTCCGGGCAGCCGTACACGCGCGACTGGCCGATCCGCGAGGTCGAGCGCGCGGTGTTCGTGCGCGCGTTCTACTCGCGCTGGGGCCTGTTCGAGCAGCTCGCCGATTTCTGGCACAACCACTTCAACGTCTACGGCTACGACCGCTACGCCGCGCCGACCTTCGTGTCGTGGGACCGCGACGTGATCCGCAAGAACGCGCTCGGCAACTTCCGCACGATGCTGCAGAAGACCTTCGAAGCGCCGGCGATGCTGTATTTCCTCGACAACTACATCAACCGCGCGCCGAGCTTCAACGAGAACTACGCGCGCGAGATCATCGAGCTGCACACGCTGGGCTCGATCAACTATCTGGGTCCCGACCTGCAGCAGAACCAGGTGCCGCTGATCCCCGCCGGCCAGCCCGGCGCCGGCTGGCCGGTCGGCTACGTCGACGCCGACGTCTACGAGCTGGCGCGCTCGTTCACCGGCTGGACGTTCTATCGCGGCGGCGGCTCCAACCCGAACACCGGCCTGCCGTACCTGGTCACCGACCAGCACGACATCGGCCAGAAGACCGTGCTCGGCGAGTTCGCCGCGCCAATACGCCGTACGCGGCCGAGCACCAGCGCTTTCTCGACCGGCTCGCCTTCCATCCCGGCACCGCGCGCCACATCGCGCTCAAGCTTGCCAGGCGCTTCCTCGGCGACGATCCGCCCGAGTCGGTCGTCGCGGCCGCGGCGCTGGAATTCTGGAACAACCGCGCCGCGCCCGACCAGATCAAGAAGACCCTGCGCGTGGTGCTGCTGCACGACGGCGGACCGGGCTCGTTCCGCGATCTGGGCAACTTCGGCAACAAGACCAAGAAGCCGTTCGAGGCCGTGGTCTCGGCGCTGCGCGCTGTCAACGTCGACTTCACCGTGCGCCGCAACGACAGCGCCAGCGACGGCTTCATGGACCGCTTCCGCCGCAGCGGCCACCGGCCGTTCGACTGGCGCGCGCCGGACGGCTTTCCCGACCACACCTCGTACTGGATGGGCGGCGGCGCCTACGTGCATGCCTGGCGCACCGTCGACTGGGTGCTCGACCAGAACCTCGGCGCCGACCAGACGCCGCTGGCGCCGGTGCTGTCGCTGACGCTCGGCGAGTTCAGCGCCGCGCCGGCCGACCACACGCCGAACAACCTCACCAACTTCTGGCTGGCCCGCGCATTCGACTGGGCGCCGAACGGCACGACCGGCTGGCGCGGCACCGAGCTGCATTACCAGGTCGCGTCCTTCATGTGTCGCAACACCGACACCGTGACCTACTTCGGCCCTGACGTCGGCATCGGCAACGGGCCGGCCGGCAATACCGCCGGCATCGGCACCGATTCGGGTCCCAACTACTGGCACAGCCGCCTGCGCGGCATGGTCGACTGCGCGCTGTTCAGTCCGCAGTTCATGGTCCGCTGAGGAGCGACGACATGGGCAATCTGACGCGACGCGCCTTCCTCAAGGGCTCCACGCTGTGCCTGACCGCGCTCGGCGGACTCAAGCTCGGCCTGCACGCCAACCCGGCACGCGCCGCCTGGAGCGGCGAGCGCTTCCTGGTCTACGTCTACCTGCGCGGCGGCATCGACGGGCTCAACCTGGTCTGCCCGATCGCCGGTCCCGACCGCGCGCCGTATGAGCAGCGCCGCCCGAACATCCACTTGCGCACGACCGGCACGACGGCCGCTTTGCCGCTCGGATCGACCAACTTCGGCCTAAACTTCGCCGCGACCGGCCTGCACGAGCTCTACGGCCAGGGCAAGCTCGCGATCGTGCATGGCACCGGCTTTCCGATCGGCCAGATCACGCGCTCGCATTTCGACGCGCAGGACTACATGGAGCACGGCACGCCCGGCAGCTCGTCGATCGGCAGCGGCTGGCTGGCGCGTCACCTGGGCGGCAGCGGCCAGGTGCCCGACGGCGCGGTGATCCCGGCGTTCAGCGCCGGCAGCAGCGCGCCGGCGAGCCTGCTCGGCCGCCGCGACACGATGGTGCTGGACGATCCGAACAGCTACCACCCCAACGCGAACAACGGCAACGTCGACGGCGTCCCGCGCTACAAGCTCTCGACGATGATGACGATGCGCTACCTCTACCAGGGCAGCGGCGACCTCGACCTCGCCGGCACCGGCGCGATCGAGACGGTCGAACTGGTCGACACGCTGAACATCGCCAACTACACGCCGTCGCCGGGCGCCAACTACCCGAGTACCGGCGTCGCCGCCACGCTCGGCAGCCAGGCCAAGCTGATCGCGAACATCGCCAAGCGCGGACTCGGCCTGCAGGTCGCCACGCTCGACTACGGCGGCTGGGACACCCACGAGAACCAGGGCGACGGCAGCCAGGGCGACCTCAACCAGAACCAGTACGCCAACCGGGTCGCCGGCCTGTCGCAGACGCTGCATGCGTTCTACACCGACCTCGCCGGCGCCGGCATGGCCGGACGCATGGTCGTGGTCGTGCACAGCGAGTTCGGCCGGCGCGTGCGCGAGAACGCCAACAAGGGCACCGACCACGGCAGCGCCAATCCGATGCTGGTGCTCGGCGGCCGCGTCCGCGGTGGCCAGCTCTACGGCACGTTCGGCGGCCTGCAGGACGGCCAGCTGTTCCAGAACGAGGACGTCATGACGACGACCGACTTCCGCCAGGTGCTGGCCGAGGTCGCGACCGGCCACCTCGGCAGCACCGAGCTCGGCACGGTGTTTCCCGGCTATGCCTATCCGGGGCCGCTCGGCCTGCTGCCGGGCGACCCGATCTTCGCGTCTTCGTTCGAGTGAGAATACGGTGGCGCCGGATCCGGCGCCGCCGCCAAGCCTGTACCTCGGCGCCGCCGCCGTTTACCATCACCGCCCTTTCCGGCGGGCCGCCCAGGCCGTCCGCCGGCGCGATCGAGGAACGGATCGCTCGCGGGTCGGCGGTCCGAAGCCGCCGGTCGGAGGAACGGACGGTGCGGTGCTGCCGCGCTGGTGCGATGCGGGCTGGAGCGGAAACGCTCTCGCCCGGCCAATCTGATGGGGCCGCCCGGCGCACCGTCGCGCCCGGCCGACAGCGTGGGAGCCGATGAAGAAACGAGCCCTGATCACCGGTGTCACCGGCCAGGATGGCGCGTACCTGGCCGAGCTGCTGCTGGCCAAGGGCTACGAGGTGCACGGCGTCAAGCGCCGCGCGTCCTCGTTCAACACCGAGCGCATCGACCATCTCCATCACGAGCTCGACGAGTCCGGTCCGGCGCTGACGCTGCACTACGGCGACATGACCGACTCGCTGAGCCTGCTGCGGATCGTGCAACAGGTCGAGCCCGACGAGATCTACAACCTCGCCGCGCAGAGCCATGTCGCGGTCTCGTTCGAGGAACCCGAGTACACCGCCAACGCCGACGGCCTGGGCACGCTGCGCCTGCTCGAGGCGATGCGCACGCTCGGCCTCACCGGGCGCTGCCGCATCTACCAGGCCTCCACGTCCGAGCTGTACGGCCTGGTCCGCGAGACGCCGCAGCGCGAGACCACGCCGTTCCATCCGCGCTCGCCGTACGGCGTCGCCAAGCTCTATGCGTACTGGATCACCGTCAACTATCGCGAGGCCTACGGTATCTACGGCTGCAACGGCATCCTGTTCAATCACGAGTCGCCGATCCGCGGCGAGACCTTCGTGACGCGCAAGATCACCCGTGCGCTCGCGCGCATCGTGCACGGCCTGCAGAAGACGCTGCACCTGGGCAACCTCGACGCGCGGCGTGACTGGGGTCATGCGCGCGACTACGTCGAGGCGCAGTGGCTGATCCTGCAGCAGGACGAGCCCCGCGACTACGTGATCGCGACCGGCGTGCAGCACTCGGTGCGCGACTTCGTCGTGCGTGCCGCGCGCGCGATGGGCGTGGAGATCGTCTTTCGCGGCAGCGGCGACGACGAGCAGGGCATCGTCGACGGCGTCCGCGCGCCCGATTGCGCGCTGGTGCCGGGCCAGGTCGTGGTGCGCGTGCATCCGCAGTACCAGCGACCGGCCGAGGTCGGCACCCTGCTCGGCGACGCCGCGCTGGCGCGCGAGAAGCTCGGCTGGACGCCGCGCACCTCGTTCGACGAGCTGGTCCGCGAGATGGCGCTGGCCGATCTGGCGCTCGCCGCCGAAGAAGCCAAGGGCGTGGTCGGCCCGCGTCACGGCCGCCACCTGATCGAGACGCTGCCGGAGCCCGGCCGGTGAGCGCCAGCATCGAGGAGCGCCTGACCGAGCTGGAGGTCCGGCTCGCCTTCATCGACGATACCGTCAATGCGCTCAACGGCGTCGTCGCCGACCAGGACCGCCGCGTGCAGCAGCTCTCGGCCGAGCTCGAACGGCTGCGCGGCGAGCTGCTCGGCGTGCGACTGGCGCTGTCCCACGACATCCGCGACGAACCTCCGCCTCCGCACTACTGAACCGCCATGTCCGAATCCCTGCGCGATCAGCTGCTGAAAGCCGGTCTGGTCAAGAAGCCCGTCCCCGAGAACAAGCCGCAAGGCAGGTCCGGCCGTCCGTCCGGCCCGCAGCAGCGGCCGCCCGGCAAGGGCGGCGGCAAGGGCGGCCCGCACGGCGGCAACGCCCGGAGCGGTGCTCCTCACGGTCAGGCGCAGAAAGGCGGCGGCAAGAGCCAGGAGGAGATCGATCTGGCCAAGGCCTATGCGCTGCGCCAGCGCGCCGAGAACGAGGAGCGCCAGCGCATCGAGCGCGAGGCCGCCGAGCGCGCCCGCCTCAAGAAGGAGCGCAGGCAGAAGCTCGGCACGCTGTTCGCCGGCAAGGCGCTCAACGCGGTCGATGCCGATGTCGCGCGCCATTTCCCGCACGGCAGCAAGATCCGCCGCGTCTACGTGACCGCCGATCAGCTGCCGCGCCTCAACGCCGGCGAACTCGCGGTGGTCCAGCACAACGGCCGCTACCTACTGGTCGAGCGCGAGATCGCGCTGGCCGCGCAGGCGATCGACGAGGAATCGCTTGTGCTGCTGTGCGATCCGAACGCGCCGGCCGAAGACGACGTGCCGGCCGATCTGGTCTGGTAGCGGGTTTCGGGCTGCTCGCTACTCTCCGTACTCATCCGTCAAGCGCAGATGTCGTTCCCGGTTCGTGATGCCGATCCGCGATCAGGTGCGATCAGTATCTGCATGGGGCGATCGTGAAAAGATTGAGGACGATGAGCGGTGGTTGCTACGCCATTGCGATGGCTTCCTCGGTCGCGTTCTTTCTCTTCCATGGCGGGATCGAAGACTCTTCCTTCCTTGCGGCTAGCGTGGTCGCGGTGTTGGCTGCGGCTCTCATCGGCTACTGGTTGGGTTCCTGGTATCTTCCGGTCGAAGGTGAGCGCCCCGGCTTCGAGTTGATCACCTGCCCATTGCTCGTCCTGTTTTTGGCCGTGAGTGCAGGTTCGGCCACTGTGGGCGTATGGCACCTTTGGGAGGGTCCTTCCGGCAGTCTGGGCAGTGCGATGCTTCTGGTCATCCCCATCAGCTTCAGTGGCGCAATTATTTTCGTGCTCATGGCGTGGCCGGCCATTCTGGTTTCTTTTTCTCTGGCAGGCATTGCGCTGGCCCTGACGAGCCGCTCGGTGTCCGGCGAGTCGATCGACTAGCTGCGCAAACACTCCGACACGCGGCAAAAGGGGCTCGTCGGACCAGTGCGCTGTACGCGGCAACCCGCGTCGGTCAACATGCGATCGGGGTGCGGCCGCGGCATGACGTGCCGGTCGGATAGTTCCGCCCGATTCGCGCAGGGGCTACGCATATCGCCGTGTCAGGTCTGGATCGGCTCGATACGCTACGCGCTGCGTGCGTGGGCGCGGGTGTGACGTCTCAACGCGCGGTCGGCGGTCCCAACCAGAGCGGCATCGATCGTCGTTGTCGATATAGTCGTGCCTATTCACAGCTGTGAGCGAAACGATGCAGGAGCCGTCACAGCCCGACTCAGGTCGCCCGATGAATCCGTTCCGTGGTTGGCTGCGCAGCGCCCCGGTGTCCGATCCGGTCGATCGGCGCAATGCGCCGTTCCTGCAGGTGCTGCTGCTGTTCTTCGGCGTCTTCGTGCCGATCAACAAGGCGCTTTTTCTGTATGCGATCGCGACCGGGCAGTTTCCGCCGCCCGACACCGTGCCACTGGTGGCCGACCTCGCCACCGATTTCCTGCTAGTGGCGTCCGCGTGGACCGCGCTCTGGCTGATCCGCACGGGACATTTCCGCCGCGGCGTCGCGCTGTTTCTGTCCGTTGCCTGCGTCTGCGTCGGCCTCGCCTACGCCGGCATCGGGCTGACCCGCGTCGGGCTCGACCCGATCCCGCTGGTGCTGCTGTCGCTGGCCGGTCTGGTCATGGGGCGGCAAGCGCTGTGGCGCGTGCTGGCGGCGCTGGCGGCGATGCTGCTGGTCTGCATGGCGCTGAGCATCGTCGGTGCGGATCCGATCAAGCCGGCGACGGCGATCGGCAAGACCGTTTCGATCGCCGGCGTCTGGCTGATCGTCGCCCTCGTGCTCGATCGGACCGTCGCCGCGCTGCGCGACAGCCTCGAGGAGTCCGAGCAGCGAGGCCGCGCGCTCGAGCAGGCCTATGCGCGTCTGGAACAGGAGGCCGCCGAACGCGAGCGCACGCGCGAGCAGCTGATCCATTCGCAGAAGCTCGACGTCGCCGGGCGGCTCGCCAGTGGTCTCGCGCACGACTTCGGCAACGTGCTGACCGTGATCCTCGGTTATGCGCAGCGGCGCGAGCGGCTGGCCGCGACCGGCGGTGAGCCCGCGTTGATTTCGGCGCTCGAAGGCGTCGAGCTGGCCGCGCGCCGCGCCCTGGCGATCAGCCGCAAGCTGCTGAGCTTCAGCCGCCTGGACGTGGTCCAGGCCGAGACCTTCGAAGCCGGCGCCGCACTGCAGGACCTGCAGCCGATGCTGCGCCAGCTGCTCGGGCCGGAGATCCGTCTGGGCCTGCGAACGCCGGCCGTCCCGCTGCCGATCCACATGGACAAGGGCAATTTCGAGCTGATGGTGCTCAACATCGCCGGCAACGCCAGGGACGCGATCGTCGACGAAGGCACGTTCCGGATCGATGTCGCGCCGGACGACACGGGCAGGGCGATGGTCCTGACACTCAGCGACGACGGCCCCGGCATGCCCGCATCGGTCCGCGCACGCGCATTCGAGCACTTCTTCACGACCAAGCCCAAGGGCGTCGGCACCGGCCTGGGCCTGCCGGTCGTGCGCGACATCGTGCTGGAGGCTGGCGGCGAGATTCGGATCGATTGCCCGCCCGAGGGGGCACTTCGATATACATTACCCTGCCGGTGGTTTCGATGGCCGGGGGTTGATATGGCTATAGGGTAGTCCGTCCCGCCTTGCTCAGTTCGAGGCGTGATCAACGTCGATTCTGTGGCGAGACATTGTGAAGGGAGTCGTGCCATGTTGATGACGCAGCCGGATGACATCAGTTCCGCTATGCGGGATTTAATACTGAATAGTTCCAGGCTTTCGATCGCAGTTGCGTTTTGGGGCAGAGGGGCGTGTGAATTTCTGAGGATAGATGATGCTCCGCGCGGCTCTCGCATACTTCTGAATGCCGACTCTGGAGCTTGTAATCCTGCTGAACTCCGCAAGCTTAGCAAGCGCCGAAATGTAGAGGTCAGGAATGAGCCTAGGTTGCATGCAAAAGTGCTTATCTCAGAATCAAGGCTCATCCTCGGATCAGCAAATGCATCTGCTAATGGCCTTGGATTTCAAGCTCATGAAATTTTCGGCTGGCATGAAGCCTGTGTTGAGTTGAGAGATTCGAAGTGTCTGTCGGCGTCAGCCGCTTGGTTCGATGAGCGGTGGCGGAAGGCGGAGCGATGGAGTGAAAGCGTTCTTAGGCGTGCCGAAAGCGCTTGGAAGAGCGTAAGGAGGCGAGCTGCTTCTCTGGCGCTTAGCGCCGGTAGTTACGAATTAATGATCGACTCATACGAGGGTGCGCCCGTGTACGTGGTCGTTACCGACGGGGGCGCCACATTTGATGAGGAAGAGGCGAAAAGCCTATCGTCAGAAGCGGGCATTTTTACTGAGCGTCTGGACTATTATGAGGAATGGCCTGACATGCCGCAGGATGCGCTACTTCTGGCTTACAGTGCTAAAAGGAATGCAAAACTCATAAGTTTCGATGATGTTTGGGATTCATCCAGTCCTGTGCGCATGATTAGGCTTAAAAGCAATATTCGGATTTATCCAGTATATAAGGCTTCGTCAGACGCTCTGGAGAAGTTCGGGCTTCCGCTAGTTGATAGACTCAACTGGTTTGGGGCGGTTAGTCGAGTGATCGAACTTATGCGGAGAGACCGATCTTTGAAGGCGAATCTCAATTCGCGTGGTGCAAGCATAAGTCGCCCGACAGACTGGTGTATGTCGCTCTATGATTTTCTTCAGCTCTGCTCCGCTAACAGGATCTCCGTTCCTTTGCTTTAGTGTCTGCGCGCCGAGACAAGCTCTCGCTACAGAGGGGCGCCGAAAGTTGAGCGCTTAGCGCGGAGCACCGCTCGAGTATTTCATTGGGGGTTGTTCGCATGAGCGAGCCGGCGATGTCGACTTATCTGATAAGTGAGTCAGTGGCGGGACGCCTCCTCAAAAACTCATGAAATACCCGCCATTCACCGGCACATTCGCCCCGGTGATGAACCCCGACTCGTCGGCCGCGAGGAAATCGACCACGCGCGCGATCTCCCAGGGTTCGCCTAGGCGGCCGACCGGGATGTCGGCGACGATGCGCTCGCGGATCTCGCCGGGGATCGACATGACCAGGGCGGTCGCGCAGTAGCCCGGCGAGACGCTGTTGACGGTGACGCCCTTGGCGGCGACTTCGCGCGCCAGCGCCATCGTGAAGCCGTGCATGCCGGCCTTGGCGGCGGCGTAATTGGTCTGGCCGAACTGGCCGGTCTGGCCGTTGACCGAAGAGATGTTGACGATACGGCCGTGGCCGCGTCGCGTCATGCCCTCGACCGCGTGGCGGCACAGGTTGAATACGCCGTCGAGGTTGATGCGCAGCACGTCGTTCCACTGCGCCTGGTCCATCTTGCGCAGCGTGCCGTCGCGCGTGATGCCGGCGGCGTTGACGAGGATGTCGACCGAACCGTGATCGGCCTCGACCTGCTCGACCAGCGCGCGGCAGGCGGCATGGTCCGACACGTCGAGCGGCGCGAAGGCGATGCGTCCGTCGAAGGCGGCCACTTCCTCGTTGAAAGCGGCGACGCGCTCGCTGCGCGCGGCGAGGTCGGCCGCGATGACCTGGCGGCCGGAGCGGGCCAGGGTCTTGCAGATCTCGGTGCCGAGACCGCCGATACCACCGGTGACGATGGCGACGCGCTGTTGCATGGTCGATTCCCCCTTGTGAAAACGGCTCATTCGTCGGACGGTGCTGCGCCGCGACAGCTGCCGTGGCGCAGCATGAACAAGAAAAAAGCCGCGACGCTCAGCGCCGCGGCTTCGGTGACGCGCAGCCGTTACGGCTTGCTGTCGGGTTTGGGCTTGGTACCGGGCGGCGGTGGCGTGCCGGGCGGGCCGGCGCGCTGAACCGAGTTGGCCGCGGCGGTCAGGAAGCCCTGCTGCAGCGACTTCCACAGGTCCACGTTGCGCTCGGTCATGTCGTTCAACATCGACCACGGCGTCTGGCCGAGGATGTTGTTCAACTGACTGCGGAACTGGTGCTGCTGGTCGAGGAAGACCTGGAGGCTCTTCTCAAGGTAGCTGCCCATGAATCCCTGCAGCGAATCCCCGTAGAAGCGGATCACCTGGGAGAGCAGGTTGGTCGTGAACATCGGCTGCCCGTGTTCCTCGTGCTCGGAGATGATCTGCAGCAGCACGGAGCGGGTCAGGTCCTCGCCGGACTTGGCGTCGCGGACCTCGAATTGTTCACCGTCGGTGACCAGCTGACGCACTTCTTCCAGCGTGATGTAGCTGGAGATTTCGGTGTCGTAGAGCCGGCGGTTCGGGTACTTCTTGATGATTCGGATTTGTGCCATGCGGCGAAGCTACCAGAACGCGCCGCGCCGCACCAGGGCCGATTGTTGCGCAGCACGAGCAAACCGTGCAGTACACAAAGGGATTTCAAATCCGTGACTTAGCCATACCCGCCGGTATCGTCCGGCGCCGATGCGCGAACGCCGCGCAGGGGCGCGGCGTTCGTGTCGACTCGTCTTTGCTGCACGCAAACCGGCAGGTATGGCCCCGGTTTGCGCACCATGCGCGCGGTGGGGGTCGCGCCTACCAGCCCATGTAGTGGCCGCCGTTGATCGCCAGGTTGGTGCCGGTGATCCAGGCCGCCTGCTCGGCGGCGAGGAAGCCGACCGCATAGGCGATCTCGGACGGCTCGCCGAGGCGGCCCACCGGGATCTGCGCGACGATCTTGGCGCGGACCTCTTCGGGCACCGCCATGACCATGTCGGTGCCGACGTAGCCGGGCGAGACCGTGTTGACCGTGATGCCGAACTTGGCGTTCTCCTGCGCCAGCGAGATCGTGAAGCCGTGCATGCCGGCCTTGGCCGCGGCGTAGTTGGCCTGCCCGTACTGGCCCTTCTGGCCGTTGATCGAGCTGATCTGGATCACGCGGCCCCACTTGCGGTTGCGCATGCCGTCGATGACGGGGCGGGTCATGTTGAAGCAGGAGTTGAGGTTGGTGTTGATGACGTCGTGCCACTGCTCGGCGCTCATCTTGTGGAACGTCGTGTCGCGCGTGATGCCGGCATTGTTGACGAGGATCTCGATCGGACCGAGCTGGCGCTCGACCTCGCGCGCGATGCCTTCGGCCGAGCCGGTGTCGGAGACGTCGCCGTGGGCCAGCGCGAAATCGTAGCCGTCGGCTTTCTGCGCGGCCTGCCAGGCCTTCGCGCGGGCCTCGTCGCGGTAGTTGGTCGCCACCTTGTGACCCTGCTGGGCGAGGTAGCGGCAGATGGCGGTGCCGATGCCGCCGGTGCCGCCGGTTACCAGTGCTACGCGTGCCGTCATGGTGTATTCCCTGTCGTCGGAAGGAGAAAGCGGGCGCCGCGCGCGATCCGGGGTGGATCTGCGCCGGTCCCGGGATCGCAAGGCCGCGCGCGCGCGTCGTGCGGCGATTGTGCCGGCCGGTTCATGAAACTTCCCGCTGCGTTGCGTCACGTCCCGGCGCCGGCTGCGTACCGCGCGGGATTCGCGCCGGGTCGAACGCGCGCACGGCGGCGGCGAGCAGGCCGTGGAGATCGTCGCCGTCCGGCACCGCCTGACCGAGGAACCCCAGGGCCGCGCGCAGCGCCGGCAGCGGATCGGCCGGGTCGACCGGATGCGCCTGGTCGCGCTTGCCGAGCTTGCGGCCGGCGGCGTCGAGCGCCAGCGGCAGATGCATCCAGCGCGGATGGGGCAGGCACAGCATGCGCTGCAGCAGGTACTGGCGCGGCGTCGAGTCGAGCAGATCGGCGCCGCGGACCACCTCGGTCACGCCCTGCGCGGCATCGTCGACGACCACGGCCAACTGGTAGGCCGGCCAGCCGTCGTTGCGCCAGATCACGAAGTCGCCGACCTCGGCGGCGACGTCCTGTTCGATCGGCCCCTGCACGGCGTCGTCGAATCCCACGATGCCGGAGGGCACGCGCAGACGCACCGCGGCCGGCCGGTCCGCGGCCGGCGGCGGCGCGATGCAGCGCGCCGGATGGCGGCTGCCGTACGGCGCCAGGTCGGTGCGGCTGCAGGCGCAGCGGTAGGCCAGGCCGGCCGCGAGCAGACGGTCGCGCGCGGCCGCGTGGCGGGCGCGGTCCGCGCTCTGACGGATCACCGGTCCGTCCGGCATCAGGCCGAACGCGATCAGCTGCCGCACGATCGCTTCGGCGGCGCCGGGCACCTCGCGCGGTGGGTCGATGTCCTCGATCCGGACGAACCATTCGCCGCCGGTCGATCGCGCGCGCAGCCAGCTGCCGAGCGCGGCCACCAGCGAGCCGAAATGCAGCGTGCCGGTCGGCGAGGGGGCGAAACGTCCGCGGTTACTCATCGCGTGCTGAAGGTTCCGGAGCGGGTCGCGCGGCGGTGAACCAAATGCTTCGATCCGCAGTCCAAGCCGCTCGCGGCTCCAGATGGGGATCGAAGCCGCTCGCGGCTTGAAATGCGGACAGTTTATCCTCAGGTCCGCAGCTCGACGCGCCCCAGCCCCTACACGAGGACATCATGCGCAGAATCCTTCTCTTCATTGCGACCAACCTGGCGGTGATGCTGCTCTTGACGATCATCGTCAAGCTGTTCGGCATCGACACCTACACGTACCGCAATGGAGGCATCAACCTTCAGGGCATCCTGATCCTGTCGGGCGTGATCGGCTTCGGCGGCTCCTTCATCTCGCTGGCGATGTCCAAGTGGATCGCCAAGACGCAGACCGGTGCGCACGTGATCGACAATCCGCGCAACCCGACCGAGGCCTGGCTGGTCGCGACCGTGCGCAAGCAGGCCGACGCCGCCGGCATCGGCATGCCCGAGGTCGCGATCTACGACGCACCCGAAATGAACGCCTTCGCGACCGGCATGAACCGCAACAGCGCGCTGGTCGCAGTCAGCACCGGCCTGCTGCAGCAGATGAACAAGGACGAGGTCGAGGCCGTGCTCGCGCACGAGGTCAGCCACGTCGCCAACGGCGACATGGTCACGATGGGCCTGATCCAGGGCGTCGTGAACACCTTCGTGATCTTCCTGGCGCGCGTCATCGGCGCGGTCGTCGACCGCGCGATCAGCGGCAATCGCGAGGGCACCGGCCCTGCGTACTTCCTGATCGTGCTGGTGCTGCAGCTGGTGCTCGGCGTGCTGGCCTCGATCATCGTCATGGCGTTCTCGCGCTGGCGCGAGTTCCGCGCCGATGCCGGCGGCGCCACGCTGGCCGGCCGCGAGAAGATGATCAACGCGCTGGCGCGCCTGGCCGGCAACCACGGCGAGAACACGCTGCCCAAGGCGATCCAGGCCTTCGGCATCTCCGGCGGCGACCTGCGCAAGCTGTTCTCGAGCCATCCGCCGATCGAGGAGCGCATCGCCGCGCTGCGCGCGGGTGCCGCGCGCTGACGCGTTCTCGATTATCCGAAGTCCACGCTCCCCAGCCGTCTGCTCACGCAGGCGGCTTTTCTTTGCGTGCATCGCCGGCGGCATTCCTGTCCTTGCCGGGGCAGGCGTGTGAAGAATCGTCGTGGCCGCAGTGCGCCAGCTGCAACAGCCGCCTTGCATCGCACGAATGCGCGTTGTGCGGTCCCCCGCATCGGTCCGGAGCAGGGGCCAGCGCGGTCGTTTCCACCGCCGCGGCCATCGTGCGGAAGTCGCGATGACGCGTTCGCGATATGCGGTGACTGAATAATGAAGAAGTCATAAGTTGTTGGCCCCGATCGAGCGCGCTAAGCTGCCGACATGACCAAGACACGTACGCCCGCGCCCCAGACTCGGGGCCCCTCGGACCATGAAGTCCGCAACCAGATCGTCGAGGCGGCGACCGAGTTCTTCGGTCATTACGGCTACGAGAAGACCACCGTTTCGGACCTGGCCAAGGCGATCGGGTTCTCCAAGGCCTACATCTACAAGTTCTTCGACTCCAAGCAGGCGATCGGCGAGGTCATCTGCTCCAATCGGTTGAGCACGATCAGGCTCGCGATCGACGAGGCCGTGGCTGGCGCGCCGTCCGCCTCGGAACAGCTGCGCCGCATGTTCAAGACCCTGGTCGAAGCCGGCAGTCAGCTGTTCTTCCAGGATCGCAAGCTCTACGACATTGCGACGACCTCGGCCGGCGAGGCCTGGCCGTCGGCCCGCGGCTACGAGGAGCACGTCAAGAGCGTGATCGTGCAGATCGTGCGCGACGGCCGCGAGACGGGCGAGTTCGAGCGCAAGACGCCGCTGGACGAGACCGCCGGCGCGATCTACCTGGTCATGCGTCCGTACATCAATCCACTGCTGCTTCAGCACAACCTCGAGCACGCCGCCGAGGCGGCGGCGCAGCTGTCGAGCCTGATCCTGCGCAGCCTGACGCCATAAGTTTGCGGTTGTGACTATTGACTGAAATGGTCACATGAATAGAATGGGCACCCTCTCTCGTCAGGAAGGGTTCCCATGCGCCGGCGCCAGCTTGCTTCGTATGCCATCGGCCTGCTGCCTCTGGTTCTGGCGGCCTGCAGCGAGGACCGAATCGCCGATCCGCGTACCGAGCCTCCCCTGGTCCGGGTCGACGCCGTGGAGGACGCCGCCGTCACGTCGCGGTCGTTCACCGGCGTCGTCGCCGCGCGCGTGCAGAGCGATCTGGGTTTCCGCGTGTCGGGCAAGCTACTGGAGCGCATCGTCGACACCGGTCAGACGGTCGCGCGCGGCCAGCCGCTGATGCGCATGGACCCGGTCGATCTCGGACTGCAGGCGCGCGCGCAGCAGGCGGCGGTGGCGCGGCGCGGGCGCGGGCCACGCAGGCGGCCGACGACGAAGCGCGTTACCGCGACCTGGTCGCCAAAGGTGCCGTATCGGCATCGGCCTACGATCAGATCAAGGCAGCCTCGGAGACCGCGCGGGCACAGCTCAGGGCGGCCGAGGCGCAGGCCGACGTGGCGAGGAACGCCTCGAGCTACGCGATCCTGCTGGCCGATGCGGACGGCGTGGTCGTCGAGACGCTGGCCGAGCCGGGCCAGGTCGTGAGCGCCGGCCAGCCGGTCGTGCGCCTGGCGCGGGCAGGGCAGCGCGAGGCGATCGTGCATCTGCCCGAGACGCTGCGTCCGGCGATCGGATCGGTGGCACAGGCGAGGTTGTACGGTGACCGGCAGGACGCGGTGCCGGTGCCGGTGCGGCTGCGGCAGCTGTCCGATGCGGCCGATCGCACGACCCGTACCTACGAGGCTCGCTATGTGCTCGACGCTGCGCTGGCGCAGGCGCCGCTGGGCGCGACCGTCACGGTCGACATCGCCGACGGCCAGCGAGCAGGCGTGGCGCTGCAGGTTCCGATCGGTGCGCTGTTCGATCCGGGCCAGGGGCCGGGCGTGTGGATCGTCGAGGGCCAGCCGGCGAAAGCGGTCTGGCGATCCGTGCAGGTGCTCGGGCTGTCCGACGAAGCGGCACAAGTGCAGGGCAGTCTTCGAGTCGGGGACCCGGTCGTCTCGCTCGGCGCCCATCTCCTTCGTGAAGGCGAGATCGTCAGGCCGATCGGTCGGGCCGAATCGCCCGCCGGAGATCGTCGATGAGCGAGGGGCGCTTCAATCTCTCGGCGCTCGCGGTGAGTGAGCGTTCCGTCACGCTCTTCCTGCTCCTCCTGATTTCCGCAGCGGGTGTACTCGCGTTCTTCCAGCTCGGACGCGCGGAAGACCCCCCGTTCACGATCAAGCAGATGACGGTCGTCACCGTGTGGCCCGGAGCGACCGCGCAGGACATGCAGGACCAGGTCGCCGAGCCGCTGGAAAAGCGCCTGCAGGAGCTGCGCTGGTACGACCGCTCGGAAACCTACACGCGTCCGGGTCTCGCGTTCACGATGATCTCGCTGCTCGACGCCACGCCGCCGGCGCAAGTGCAGGAGGAGTTCTATCAGGCGCGCAAGAAGCTCGGCGACGAGGCGCGCAAGCTGCCCGCCGGCGTGATCGGGCCGATCGTCAACGACGAATACGCGGACGTGACCTTCGCGCTGTTCGCGCTCAAGGCCAAGGGAGAGCCGCAGCGACGGCTGGTGCGCGATGCCGAAGCGCTGCGCCAGCGGCTCCTGCACGTGCCGGGCGTCAAGAAGGTCAACATCATCGGGGAGCAGCCCGAGCGCATCTTCGTCTCGTTCTCGCACGACC
Organism: Dokdonella sp.; assembly: GCA_024707225.1. GTDB lineage: Bacteria > Pseudomonadota > Gammaproteobacteria > Xanthomonadales > Rhodanobacteraceae > Dokdonella. Next base: position 130,880 of record JANQAE010000001.1, read on the forward strand.
GCCTGGCCACGCTCGGCGTCACGCCGCAGGACATCTTCACCGCACTGAACAGCCAGAACGTGCTGACCCCGGCCGGATCGATCGAAACGCGCGGGCCGCAGGTGTTCGTGCGCGTAGACGGGGCGTTCGACGATCTCGAGAAGATCCGGACGGCCCCGGTCGTTGCGCAGGGGCGCACGCTGAGCGTGTCGGACGTGGCGACCGTGGAGCGTGGCTACGAGGATCCGCCGACGTTCCTGGTCCGCAACGACGGCGAGCCCGCGCTGCTGCTGGGCGTCGTCATGCGCGACGACTGGAACGGGCTGGATCTGGGCGAGGCGCTCGAAGCGGAAGTGTCCGAGATCAATGCGCAACTGCCCCTCGGCATGACGCTGAGCAGGGTGACCGATCAGGCCGTCAACATCCGCGCGGCCGTCGACGAGTTCATGGTGAAGTTCTTCGTCGCCCTGCTGGTGGTGATGGTGGTGTGCTTCCTCAGCATGGGCTGGCGCGTCGGCGTCGTCGTCGCGGCCGCGGTGCCGCTGACGCTGGCGGCGGTGTTCGTGATCATGGCCGCGTCCGGCAAGAACTTCGACCGCATCACGCTCGGCTCGCTGATCCTGGCGCTGGGCCTGCTGGTGGACGACGCCATCATCGCGATCGAGATGATGGTGGTGAAGATGGAGGAAGGCTACAGCCGCGTCGCCGCCTCGGCCTACGCGTGGAGTCACACGGCGGCGCCGATGCTCTCCGGCACGCTGGTGACGGCGATCGGCTTCATGCCCAACGGCTTCGCGCGCTCCACGGCAGGGGAATACACCGGCAACATGTTCTGGATCGTCGGCATCGCGCTGATCGCGTCGTGGGTGGTCGCGGTCGCGTTCACGCCGTATCTGGGCGTGAAGCTGCTGCCGGACATCAGGAAGGTCGAAGGCGGCCACGCAGCCATCTACGACACGCGCCATTACAACCGCTTCCGGCAGCTGCTCGGCCGCGTCATCGCCGGCAAATGGCTGGTTGCCGGCGCGGTGGCAGGAGCGTTCGCGCTGGCGATCGTCGGCATGGGCGCGGTCAAGAAGCAGTTCTTCCCGACGTCGGATCGGCCGGAAGTGCTGGTCGAGCTGCAGATGCCGTACGGCACCTCGATCGAGCGGACCAGCGCGGCGACCGCGAAGATCGAGGCCTGGCTGGCCAAGCAGGAGGAAGCCAGGATCGTGACCGCCTACATCGGCCAGGGCGCGCCGCGCTTCTTCCTGGCGATGTCTCCCGAACTGCCCGATCCGTCGTTTGCGAAGATCGTCGTGCTGGCCGACGACGACACGTCACGCGAAGCCCTCAAGTTCAGGCTGCGCGAGGCGATCGCCGACGGACTGGCGCCCGAGGCGCAGGTGCGCGTGACCCAGATCGTGTTCGGTCCGCCCTCGCCGTTTCCGGTGGCGTACCGCGTCATGGGGCCCGACCCCGACACGCTGCGGGTGATCGCCGAACAGGTCAAGCGCGTCATGGACGCCAGCCCGATGATGCGCACCGTCAACACCGACTGGGGACCGCGTGTCTCGACGCTACACTTCGCGCTCGATCAGGATCGGCTCAATGCCGTGGGACTGACCTCCAGTTCGCTCGCGCTGCAGCTGCAGTTCCTGCTGAGCGGAGTGCCGCTGACCGAAGTGCGCGAGGACATCCGTTCGGTGCAGGTGATCGGCCGCGCGGCCGGCGAGGTCCGCCTCGATCCGGCCAAGATCGCCGCATTCACGCTGGCCGGATCGGCCGGGCAGCGCATTCCGCTGTCTCAGGTCGGCACGGTCGAGGTGCGCATGGAAGATCCGATCCTGCGCCGCCGCGACCGCACGCCGACCATCACGGTGCGCGGCGACATCGCCGAGGGGCTGCAGCCGCCGGACGTCTCCACGGCGGTCCTGAAACAGCTGCAGCCGGTCATCGAGCGCCTTCCGCCCGGTTACCGGATCGAGATGGCCGGATCGATCGAGGAATCGGCCAAGGCCACCACGGCGATGCTGCCGCTGTTTCCGATCATGATCGCGCTCACGCTGCTGATCATCATCCTGCAGGTCCGTTCGATCGCGGCGATGGTCATGGTGTTCGCGACCAGTCCGCTCGGCCTGATCGGCGTCGTGCCGACCCTGCTGGTGTTCCAGCAGCCATTCGGCATCAACGCCCTGGTCGGCCTGATCGCGCTGTCGGGCATCCTGATGCGCAACACGCTGATCCTGATCGGCCAGATCCATCACAACGAGCGCGAGGGCCTCCGTCCGTACGACGCGGTCGTCGAAGCCACGGTCCAGCGTGCGCGTCCGGTGATCCTGACGGCCCTGGCCGCGATCCTCGCCTTCATCCCGCTGACCCATTCGGTGTTCTGGGGGACGCTCGCCTACACGCTGATCGGCGGCACGTTCGCCGGTACGATCCTGACGCTGGTGTTCCTGCCGGCGATGTACGCGATCTGGTTCAAGATCCGCCCGGACGGCGAGCGCCGGCTCGAGGCGGCGCCGCAGCCGGCATGACGAAGCCGCGGCGGGCAGGGCGCAGCCGATGCGCCGGCCCGCCGCGGAGAGGCTCGGTCTCGGCGCAGTTCGCAGCAGCAGATGGCGCCGGGACAGGCCGAAGACTGCGGCGGTGGGCCGCACGACGCGGCGCGGTGCCGCGCCGGAACGCTGCGGCCGTCAGGCCGCCAGCGAGGTGCTGATCGCGGCGATCAGCTCGGACTCGTTGACCGGCTTGGTCACGTAGGCCTTGGCCCCCTGGCGCGCGCCCCAGATGCGGTCGGTCTGCTGATCCTTGGTGGTCACCAGGATCACCGGAATGTGGCTGGTCTTGGGATCGCGCGAGATCGTGCGCGTGGCCTGGAAGCCGTTGAGGTTCGGCATGACCACGTCCATCAGGATCAGGTCCGGCAGGTCGCGCCGCGCAGCCTCGACGCCGGCGGCGCCGTCCTCGGCGGTCAGCACCTGGTGGCCGAGCTTTTCCACCAGCCGGCTCAGGCCGACCAGCTGGGAAGGGGAGTCATCGACGATCAGGATGCGCGCCATGTCAGCACGATAGGGTCCGGGTATACGTCGCGGCATTCTAAACAGCGCGCTCCCGGTCCGCCACACGGCGCACCGCGCAGGGCGGGAACGGCGCCAAAACGCCGACCGCCGGTCGCCGGCTCAGCCGATCGTGACCAGCTTGCGGCCGAACGAATCGCCGCCGAGCATCGTCTCGAACACGCCGCCGAGCTCGTCCAGCGTGACGTTGCCGGTCGCGATCGTTTCCAGGTGCTGCGGCTTCCAGTCGCCGGCCAGGCGCTGCCAGATCTCCTCGCGGATCGGCCGTGCGGTGCCGGCCGACGCGACGCCGAGCACCGACAGGCCGCGCAGGATGAAAGGCATCACCGTGGTCGCCAATTCCGCGCCGCCGGCGTTGCCGCAGGTCGCGATCGCGCCGTACGGACGGATCACGCGGGTCAGGCCCGACAGCATGTCGCCGCCGACGTTGTCGATCGCGCCGCCCCAGTGCGCGGCCTCGAGCGGGCGCTGGCCCCAGTACAGCTCCTTGCGCGCGATGCACTGCGTCGCGCCGAGCCCGATCAGGAAGTCGAACTGATCGGTCTTGCCGGTGATCGCCTGCGCCTCGAAGCCGGCGCGCGTCAGGATGTCGATCGCGAGCATGCCGACGCCGCCGGTCGCGCCGGTCACGACGATCGGCCCCATCTCCGGCGTCTGGCCGTTGCGGACCAGCTGGAACACCGCCAGCGCCGCGGTGAAGCCGGCGGTGCCGAGGATCATCGACTCGCGCAGCGTCAGCCCGGCCGGCAGCGGGATCGCCCACTGCGATTCGAGCTTGACGTACTCGCCGTAGCCGCCGTCGCGCGTCTCGGACAGGCCGCAGCCGGTGCACAGCACCGCGTCGCCCTCGCGGAACGCCGGATCGGTCGAGGCCGCGACGTAGCCGGCCGCGTCGATGCCGCCGTTGAGCGGATGGCGGCGCAGGATCTTGCCCTTGCCGGTGCCGGCCAGCGCGTCCTTGTAATTGATCGACGAGAACGCGGTCTTGACCAGCACCTCGCCCGGCGTCAGCTCGTCGGCGGACATGTCTTCGAGCGCGGCGCGGTAGCCGGCGGCGTCGTTGTGGATGCGAAGGGCGCGGAAGCGGGCGGGGGACGACATGGGCAGGCGACACCGGGCAGCGGACACGAACCGCCATGATGCCGTCCGGCCGCGTCCGGCGCCAGCCTGCGATGGTCGCGCATGTGGGGAAGGGGGGCCGCCAATGGGTCGCCAATGGGGTCAGAGTCACTTTTCCACACATTCCGCATAGGAGCAGGCGTACCGAAAAAGTGACTCTGACCCCGTTTCACAGGCACTGGACAATTAGCACGATCGTTCTATTATCGGCCGCCATGAACCGCCTCGCCGCCACGCGCAAGGGCGTCGCCACGCGCGATGCATTGCTCGACCATGCCTATGCGATCGCCGCCGCCCAGGGGCTGGAAGGGCTCTCGCTCGGCGAGCTGGCGCGCGTGGCCGGCATGTCCAAGAGCGGCGTGTTCGCGCATTTCGGCTCGCGCGAGGATCTGCAGCTGGCCGTGCTCGACCACGCCGCGCAGCGCTTCACCGACCAGGTCCTGGTGCCGGCGTTGCGCGCCAGGCGCGGCCATGCGCGGCTGCGCGCGATCTTCGTCGGCTGGCTCGACTGGGTGCGCGACAACCGCGACGGCTGTCCGATCCTCAGCGCGACGATCGAGTACGACGGCCGCCCCGGCATCCTGCGCGAGCGCATCGTCGCGCTGCAGACGCGCTGGCGCTCGGAGCTGCGCCGCGCGGTGCAGATGACGATCGACGCCGGCGAACTGCCGCCCGATACCGACGCCGCGCAGGTCGGCTTCGAGCTGTTCGGTCTGGTCCTGGCCTACCACCACGACGCGCGGCTGTTCGAGATCGAACCGGCCGCGCAGCAGTCGCTGCGGGCGTTCGACCGCCTGCTCGGTTCCCCCGTTTCCTGAGCGTCCACCGGAGTTTTGCCCATGCCCGCTCTCGTTTCGTCGAAAAATAGCACGGACGTTCTAAAAAAGTGGCTGATCGAGCGTGGCCTGCGCGCCCGTTTCGCGCTCGGCGGCTGGCTGCAGCCGCGCCGGACCTTGCAGCGCGCCGCCGATCTGTTCGCGACGCCGCTCGCGACCGTGCGTGCCCGGGCCTGCGCCGCCGATCCGGCCGGTGCCGCGCTCGGCGAGGTCGACACCGCCGACGGCCGCATCGCGACCTATCTCTGGGGCGATCCTGCATCCGAGCCGGTCGCCGTGCTCGCGCACGGCTGGTCGAGTTACGGCCTGTTCCTGCTGCCGTGGGTCGCGCCGCTGCGCGCGGCCGGCCATGCAGTGGTCGCGTTCGATCAGGCCGGCCACGGCCGCAGCGACGGCTCGCGATCGAGCCTGCCGGCGTTCGCCGAGGTGCTCGGCCGCGTCGCCGCGCGGTACGGCCGGCCGTCCGTCGTGATCGGCCACTCGCTCGGCGGCGCCGCGACGATGCTCGCGCTGGCCGACGGCCTCGCCGCCGGGCGCGCCGTGCTGATCGCGCCGCCGGCCGATCCGTTCGCGGCCGGCGAGCGCTTCGCGCGGCGGATCGGCCTGGCCGGGCATCTGGCCGCGCGCCTGTTCGACGACTGGCAGGCGCGTACGCCGATCCGCGTCGACAGTCTGCAGGCACACCGCGCCGCGCCGGCGCTGACGATGCCGGCGCTGATCGTGCACGACCTGGCCGACCGCGAGGTGCCGTGGGACGAGGGCGAGCGCTATGCGCGCTACTGGCCCGGAGCGCGCCTGTTGACGACGACTGGCCTGGGCCATCACCGCATCGTCAACGATCCGGCCGTGATCGGCGCGGCGCTGCGCTTCCTGGCCGGCGATGCGGTGGGACAGCGCGTGGTGTCCTCACCCGATCTGCCCTACGGCTTCTTCTGATCGGCCGGCTTCTCGGCCGGCTTGTCCTTCGGCTTGATGCGCGGCAGCCCGAACGGATGCGGCTTGTCCTGGACCGGCTGCACGTTGCCGTCGTCGATCGCAACCAGGCGCACGTCGTCGATCCAGCCGGTGCCGCCGTCGAGCAGCTCCGCGCCGACCGACACCACGCGCACGTGCGGCGGCACCGGGCCGCGGATCGTCACGCGCTGCCATTTCGGCTGCGTGCCGGTCATCGGCTCGGACGCGACGTCCGAGATCACGTAACCGCCGTCCTCGAAGTGGATGAAGATGCGCCAGCCGAGCGGGCCGACCTCGTCGGTGCGCAAGGCAGCCGAGAACTCGACGATCGTCCCGGCCGGCGGCGCCGGCACGCGCTGATGGATCAGGCCGTAGTACTCCGGCGTGAGCCGCGTGATCCGCGCCGCCTGCTTGCCGGAGGACGGCCGGCGCTTGTCGGCCACGGTCTCATAGGCCGGCACACCGCCGTGCTGCATCGCCGGCCAGCCCGGGATCGCCTGGTCCTGCATCGCGTCCTCGAAATCCGGATTGACCAGTGCGATGTCGCTGCGCTTGACCGCCTTGGGCGTGTCCTTGGCGGCGCCGGCCTTGCCGGCGTCGGTCTGGGCCCAGGCCGCGGGAGCCGCGATCAGGAGGGCGGCGAGCGCGAGTCGTTTCATGCGGGGTCCTCGTGACATGACGTGAATTCGGGGGCGCTCACAGTCGGCACTGCGGCGCGCGGCCGTCGGCGCGCGCGGCCTCGTAGACCGGCAGCAGCGACGGCGCCCGCGCGGCCAGGTGCTCGGCGCGGCGCGCCGGATCCGGATGCGTCGACAGCAGCGCCGGCGGACGCGAGCCGCCGGCATCGGCCTGCATGTTCTCCCACAGCGTCGCCGCCGCGCGCGGATCGAAACCGGCGCGCGCCATGTAGCGCTGGCCGAGCTCGTCGGCCTCGCTCTCGTGCAGCCGCGAATACGGCAGCAGCACGCCCACGGTCGCGCCGATGCCGAGCAGGGCCAGCGCCTGCGCATTGTCGTTGCCGCTGGCCGCGCCGGCGACCGCCGCGGCCGCCATCGCGCCCTGCGCGGCCAGCTGCTGCGACATGCGCTCGGCGCCGTGCTTGGCGACGACGTGGCCGAGCTCGTGGCCGACCACGGCCGCGACCTGGTCCTGCGTCGTCGCGACCTTGAGCAGGCCGGTGTTGACGCCGACCTTGCCGCCCGGCAGCGCGAACGCGTTCGCGCTGTCGTCGGCCATCAGGGCCACTTCCCAGGTCTGCTCGCGCCACGGCGAGGGCAGCTCGGCGATCAGCGCGTCGGCGATGCAGCGCACGTAGCGCTCGCGCTTCGGATCGTTGGCGAGCTTGCCCTGCGACTTGATCTCGTCGAACGCCGCCGCGCCCATCCGCGACATCTCCGCGTCGGACACGATCATCAGCTGCGTGCGCCCGGTCGGCGCGGTCGCGCAGGCGGCCAGCAGCGCCGCGGAGAACACGATCAGGGTCTTGCGCATCGAATGCCGCTCCGTGAAGTCGGTCCGCGAGGATACCGGCCGCCCGCGGCAGGGTCGATACGGCGCCGCGACACGGTGCCGCGGCATCCCCGGCTAGAATAGGCGGTCTCGAAACGTCCGCTTCCGGAGTCGCCATGAGCTCGCCCGCCCCGCAGGTTCCCGCCCGCGCGCCCGCCGCCGACGCAGCGCCGCTGCGTTTCGTCACCGCCGCCAGTCTGTTCGACGGCCACGACGCGGCGATCAACATCATGCGCCGGCTGATCCAGTCGCAGGGCGCCGAGGTGATCCACCTCGGCCACAACCGCTCGGTCGAGGACGTCGTGCGCGCCGCGCTGCAGGAGGATGCCGACGCGATCGCGCTGTCCTCGTACCAGGGCGGCCACGTCGAGTACTTCAAGTACATGGTCGACATGCTGCGCGAGCGCGGCGCCGGCCACGTGCGCGTGTTCGGTGGCGGCGGCGGCACGATCACGCCCGAAGAGATCCGCGAGCTGCAGGCCTACGGCGTCGAGCGCATCTACCACCCCAACGACGGCATGAAGATGGGGCTGGTCGAGATGATCGAGGACGTCGTCGCGCGCGCTGCGAAAGGGGCGGCGAAAGGGGGTCAGAGTCACTTTTTCTCTGAATCCGCTCGCTTGTCTGCCGCGTCCGAAAAAGTGACTCTGACCCCCTTTCGCTTTCCGACGAGATCGCGATCGGCCGCCTGCTCTCGGCGATCGAGGACGGCACGATCGCCGAGGCCGAACTCGCGCGGCTGCGCAAGCAGTGGCAGCTCGCCGGCGGCAAGACGCCGGTCGTCGGCATCACCGGCACCGGCGGCGCCGGCAAGTCCTCGGTGACCGACGAGCTGCTGAACCGCTTCCTCGCCAGCTTCCCGCAGATGCGCATCGCGGTGATCTCGGTCGACCCGACGCGCCGGCGCACCGGCGGCGCGCTGCTAGGCGACCGCATCCGCATGAATTCGCTGCGCTCGCACCGCGTCTACATGCGCTCGATGGCGACGCGCCGCCAGAACGTGGCGACCAATGCCGTGCTCAAGGACTGCATCGGCTTCCTGAAGAGCCTCGGCTACGACCTGGTCATCGTCGAGACCGCCGGCATCGGCCAGAGCGATTCGGAGATCGTCGACCTCGTCGATTTCCCGATGTACGTGATGACCAGCGACTACGGCGCGGCCAGCCAGCTCGAGAAGATCGACATGATCGACTTCGCCGAGCTGATCGTGCTCAACAAGTACGACAAGCGCGGCGCCGAGGATGCATTACGCGACGTTCGCAAGCAGTGGAAGCGCAACCGTGTCGCGTTCCAGACGCCCGACGCAGAGGTGCCGGTCTATCCGACGATCGCCAGCCAGTTCAACGACCCCGGCGTCAGCTGGATGTTCGCAAACCTGTGCCGGCTGCTGCGCGAGAAGCTCGGCCTGCCGGCCGAGGCCTGGACGCCGAAGTTCGACACCACGCTGAAGGAGCCGCGCGCGACCGTGCTGATTCCGGGCCAGCGCGTGCGCTATCTGGCCGAGATCGCCGAGCAGGGCCGTGCGATCAATGCGGCGATCGACCGCCAGGCCGAGGCCGCCGACCGCGCGCAGTCGTTCTGGCAGGCGCTGCAGGAGCTCGAGGATCCGAAGCTGCCCAAGGCGCTGGGCCTCTACGACGCCGACGACCTGACCGAAGCCGGCGACCGCTCGCTGACGACGCTGCGCCAGCGCTACAACGACGCCGTGCAGGCGCTGACCAGCGAGAACCTCAAGAACCTGCGCGAGTGGCCACAGCGGCTGAAGTCGATCACCGATCCGGTCAACGAGTACCAGGTCCGCGGCAAGACGATCCGCGTCGAGAACTATCGCGAGTCGCTGAGCCACCAGCAGATCCCGAAGATCGCCGCGCCGACCTACAAGAGCTGGGGCGAGCTGCTGATCTTCCTCGGCAAGGAAAACCTGCCCGGCAGCTATCCGTACACCGGCGGCGTCTATCCGTACCGGCGCAGCGGCGAGGATCCGATCCGCATGTTCGCCGGCGAGGGCACGCCCGAGCGCACCAACCGCCGCTTCCACTACCTGTCGGTCGGCCAGCCGGCCGCGCGTCTGTCGACCGCGTTCGACAGCGTGACGCTGTACGGCGAGGACCCGGCCGAGCGGCCCGACATCTACGGCAAGATCGGCAACTCCGGCGTCAACATCCCGACGCTGGACGACATGAAGAAGCTGTACTCCGGCTTCGATCTGTGCGCGCCGACCACGTCGGTGTCGATGACGATCAACGGCCCGGCGCCGATCATCCTCGCGTTGTTCATGAACACCGCGATCGACCAGCAGGTCGAGAAGTACCTCAAGGCCGATCCGGAGCGCTGGACCGAGGCGCAAAAGAAGATCGACGCGTTCTTCGAAGGCCGCTCGCGCCCGTGCTATCACGGCGATCTGCCGGCTGGCAACGACGGTTTGGGCCTCGGCCTGCTCGGCATCACCGGCGACCAGTTGCTCGACACCGAGACCTATGCGCGCATCAAGGCCGAGACGCTGGCGACCGTGCGCGGCACCGTGCAGGCCGACATCCTCAAAGAGGACCAGGCGCAGAACACCTGCATCTTCAGCACCGAGTTCGCGCTGCGCATGATGGGCGACATCCAGCAGTACTTCGTCGACCATAAGGTCCGCAATTTCTATTCGGTCTCGATCAGCGGCTACCACATCGCCGAGGCCGGCGCGAACCCGATCTCGCAGCTCGCGTTCACGCTGTCCAATGGTTTCACGATCGTCGAGTACTACCTCGCGCGCGGCATGCAGATCGACGACTTCGCGCCGAACCTGTCGTTCTTCTTCAGCAACGGCATGGACCCCGAGTACACGGTGATCGGCCGCGTCGCCCGCCGCATCTGGGCCCGCGCGATGCGCGAGCGCTACGGCGCCAACGAACGGTCCCAGATGATGAAGTACCACATCCAGACCAGCGGCCGGTCCCTGCACGCGCAGGAGATCCAGTTCAACGACATCCGCACGACGCTGCAGGCGCTGTACGCGCTGTTCGACAACTGCAACAGCCTGCACACCAATGCCTACGACGAGGCGATCACGACGCCGACCGAGGAAAGCGTACGCCGCGCGGTCGCGATCCAGATGATCATCAACAAGGAGCTCGGCCTCAACTTCATCGAGAACCCCTGGCAGGGCAGCTTCGCGGTCGACTACCTCACCGACCTCGTCGAGGAGGCCGTCTACAAGGAGTTCGAGGCGATCAGCGAGCGCGGCGGTGTGCTCGGCGCGATGGACACGATGTACCAGCGCGGCAAGATCCAGGAAGAAAGCCTCTACTACGAGCACAAGAAGCACGACGGCAGCCTGCCGCTGGTCGGCGTCAACACGTTCCTGCCGAAGGAACACGGCGGCGAGATCGCGACCGAGATCGAACTGATCCGCTCCACGCCCGAGGAAAAGGCCCAGCAGATCGCCAACGTGCAGGCCTGGCAGACCTCACGCAACCGCCTGGCGCCGGAAGGGGAGACCGAGCATGGCCATTCGATCGAGGATGCGGCCGCCGAGGACGAGACGCATGACGGTCACGGCCTGGCGTATCTTCAGCGCACCGCGCGCGAGCGCAAGAACGTGTTCGCCGCGCTGATCGAGGCCGTCAAGACGCACAGTCTGGGGCAGATCAGTCATGCGCTTTACGATGTGGGCGGTGAGTACCGTCGGAATATGTAGTCATGCCGATCATTGCGACGAACTGGCGCAGAATGGGTCCAACGCTCAGGCGCTGAAGCCGCTAAGCCGTATTGCTGGAGCCGACAATGATTAAGCTCGTTGCGATCGAACCCAAAGACGACCGCCATCTGCTGCTTCGTTTCTCGGATGGTGCCTGGGGCGTCTACGACTTCTCGCGATACCTGGATGCTCAGACGGAGATGACCTTGCCGTTGCGAGATCCGAGGTTCTTCGCGCGTTGCTTCATCGAGGCGGGCGCGTTGGCGTGGCCGAACGGGTTCGATCTCAGCGCCGAATCGTTGTGTCGGCGGCTGCAGGAGACGGGGCAGCTGAGCAAGGACGCGGCAGCGGCTTGAGGACGAGACGGCATGAAGCCGGCAAGTTCTGCGTGGGCACGAGAATGTTGCTGGAGCCCGACAGTGAGTGATGAGTGGAGCCAGCCTCATTGCTCGTTTGAAGATGCTGAGCGCGCGCAGTTGCGGGCCTGGGTGAAGCTGAGCACGCGCGCGAAGATCGACTTCTTCGAGGAGATGATCGAGCTGGCGTACCTCAGCGGAGCTCTGTCGCCGGAGCGGTTGGCACTCCGCGACGCAGAGAGCTTGGAGCCGCGGCGGGACTGTTCGTCGGCTCATCGTTCGAAAAATTCGCAGCAATGACGCGAGCTGATGTACCCGTGGATCTTCGTCGCCGGCGTGGCTTGAGCTGTGTGATGACGTCGGCAGGCTGACGGAGGCGGCCCGTAGACCGTTCACCTCGGTTGCGACGCAACTTGAACGGCGGGCCTTTTTGTTGCTTACTCCACCGATCGACGCTTCAGGGGGCGAAGATTCGGGATGGATTCCTCGGCTGGACGCCGGTGCCGGGAAGCACCGTGGAACCGTTTTCTTCTCGCGCTGATCGGTGCTGTCGGCATCCGCGCCGCAGCCTGCCGACGTCAGCCCGCCTATTCCGCGGCTGAAGAGTCTCGCCTCCAGCAGGGCGGGCAATTCACCAGTTCCTATGCCGCGGCCGGCCATATCGTGCGTGGTCGCGTTGCACGCCTGACCGGTAGCTCGCAAGCGGCTCAGCGACCTGTAATCGCAATGGCACACGACTGCTCGCGTTCGATACGCCTGCACGCTCGTCAAACAAGAGATTTTGACCCTGTTCAGCCGTGGTCTCTCCGTGAAAAGTGGGGCCTGACCCTGTTCTCGGTCCACCCGCGACCAGGCAACGAGCGAGGAAAGTCGCCTGGCCGTGTAGGAAAACGCCTTAACGCATCGTTGTCCCCGGCTGAACAATCGGCGCAATGCTCCGGAAATGGAGTCCAATAGGCGTTAGGCCTCACAACAGGAGTCAGGCAATGCCGCAGATCTCGCTGACAGACTTCGTTGATGTTGTGTCAAAAGCCGGTCGACCCAAAGCCACTAAAGTACGGCAAGTCAAGGAGAGACCCGAATACGAGCCCGCTTTCGATTTTTATAAGGCGCTCAGAGAACATATGATTGAAAACCATCGAAATAATGGTGGCAAAGCCGCCGTTTCCGATGTCATGAAGTCTTTGACTGATCCAAAGAAGATCAAGAGCTATCCTGAAATCCTCAACGCCTACAAGAAATGGTGGGGGCGTAAAGATCTTGCTTGGTTCAATCCGCCACGCGGCCTTTACTCTGCCGGCGGCTTTGACATCATCTTGAACCCCGAGCTTGGCTTAGTCATAAATGGCGAGAGACACATCATCAAAATGTATCTAAAGACTGACGCTCTCACTACGTTCAAGACCGAGCTAATAATTGATCTTCTGGAGCATCAACTTCGGTCAAAAGCAGCTCCAACAGACAATTTTTCAGTACTTGACGTGCGACGCTCAAAGATTTTTTCAAATGGTCCTCATACCCCGGCTTCGCTCCCAATTGTTGACGCCGAGATCGCGTACATATCAAGCATATGGCAGCAGTGAGGCCTGACAATTCATTCAAGCCGACGCCGCTTCGCGGCGCGGCTTAATTCAGGCGTTAGCCGTCATAGGGGAGAATACCGTGAACTTGAACGATTGGTTGATGGTGCTAGCTGTACTGCTGAGCCCACTTATTGCAGTACAGGTCACGCGCTACTTGGACAATAAGAAAGAGGCTCGGGAGCGTCAGCTCTGGATCTTTAAGACCCTAATGGCGACTCGTGCATCTTCACTTTCTCCGCATCACGTCGAGGCTCTGAACCGCATCGACCTCGAGTTCAAGGCACAAACAAAAAAGGACAGGGAGGTGATTGAAGCATGGAAAGTCTACTTGGACTTGCTTGGTAACGATCAGATGGCTCCCGATCAGTGGAACGTTCGCCGTGTGGATCTGCTTGTTGAGCTGTTACAAAAAATGGCCATTGTCCTCGACTATTCATTCGACAAGACAACAATCAAGAACTCGGCATACTACCCACGAGGTTTCGGCACACTTGAGGACGAGCAAGGGGCCATCCGTCGTGGCGTCAAAGAGCTTCTTGAGGGTCAGCGCCATCTACCAATGTATGTCACAAACTTTCCGCCGCCTGATCTGCCTGTCGTGCCTCAGGGCAATGACGGCTAACAATTCGTTCAAGCCGACTTCACTTCGCGGCGCGGCTTAACTCAGGCGTTAGGCATCAGGGGGAGCTATGCCGGAGTTCAAAGTTAAATTCGTTTACGAGTATGGGACAGCTGATGACAATCGGCTTGATCTATACGATGGCGCCAAGTCGCTTGAAGGCATTGCACGGGCCATAACCATCACCACCAACGCGCTTGTGAATGGAGAGATCCGAACCCGAGCAGATGCGGCAGAGGGAGCGGAGTTTTACATCCAAGCACCGCGCAGCGGCAGCTTCATTTACGAGGCAACCATCTATGTTGGCGGCGTAATTACCTCTGGAATCTTTTACGACTTTCTAAAATACGCGTTCAATGAAGCAATCGGCCGTCTTGACGACACTCCCATTAGGCCTTCTTTGCAAGACCGCATTGAGCCAACCATGGGTGAGTTACCTGCGGTTCTGGAAAGCGCTCTCTTGGACGTGCATCGCCCTCTCATGCAATCGCCTAAAATGCGGCTCAGCGTGACACGGCCAAGAGGGGAGGTTCTTGCCACGTTTGATCGCGAGACCGGCCTCAGTCTGCGCCCCCATAACGAGACGTTGGCTGAGCCTGTGCTCGGCAATGTCACGCGGTACAACACGCTTAGCCGCTGGGGGAAGCTCTACGATCGTTCAGAAGGCAGAGTCATATCATTTCATCTCAGCGAAGACCTTACTGCACACGAACGCTCACTTATTACTTGGTCGCTTCACGAGAGTAATTTGCGGCGCGAACACTATCTCTACTTTAAGGTAGTCGCTCTCAAGACCGCTAGCCAGAATCGGACAAAGCGGTACTTCATCACACGCGTCAGCCAAACTCCCATAGCTGATGCCTAACAATTCGTCCAAGCCGACGCCGCTTCGCGGCGCGGCTTAACTCAGGCGTTAGATAACGGGGTCAGGTTCACTTATCGTGTGCCGTATTGCTGCGGGGGCGATGAGCGGGCCGGATGCCGGCGAAGCGCTGGGTCTTGGCTTCGACCATGGCGCGGAAGTCATCGCGTCCCCATGCACCGATAGCGGGGTCAGGTTTACTTACCGGGTCGGCGTATCGCCACGGGGGCGATGGGCGGGCCGGATGCCGGCGAAGCGCTGGGTCTTGGCTTGGACCATGGCGCGGAAGTCATCGCGGCCCCATGCGCGCTGTTGCTGCAGGTAGTCGCGGATGGCTTGCAGGTCCTCGCCCGGCAGCGCCTCGCGCAGTAGCGATCGATAGGCCGCCGCGCGATCGGTGCCCGTGGCGCCGAGCTTCGCATAGGCAGGGTGGGGCGAGAGCAGCGGATCACCGCGCTGGCCGCACAGGTGCGCGCAGCTGGATAACGGGGTCAGGTTTACTTACCGGGTCGGTTGATAACGGGGTCGGGTTCACTTACGGGTGCCTGCGCAGAAAATCGGGTCGGTTTTACTTTCTAATAACGAGTATTAGGTTGCATGGAAGATGCTTCTGCATATCGCGTGATTGCGGCAGGCTTCGAGTCGGTCGCTGCACTCCGGATAGATAACGGGGTCAGGTTCACTTACCGTGTCGGCGTATCGCTGCAGGGTCGATGAGCGGGCCGGATGCCGGCGAAGCGCTGGGTCTTGGCTTCGACCATGGCGCAGAAGTCATCGCGGCCCCATGCGCGCTGTTGCTGCAGGTAGTCGCGGATGGCTTGCGGATAACGGGCCAGGTTTATTTACCGAGTCGCCGTATCGCTGCGGGGTCGATGAGCGGGCCGGAAGCCGGCGAAGCGCTGGGTCTTGGCTTCGACCATGGCGCGGAAGTCATCGCGTCCCCATGCGCGCTGCTGCTGCAGGTAGTCGCGGATGGCTTGCAGGTCCTCGCCCGGCAGCGCTTCGCGGAGTAGCGATCGATAGGCCGCCGCGCGATCGGTGCCCGTGGCGCCGAGCCTCACATAGGCAGGGTGGAGCGAGAGCAGCGGATCACCGCGCTGGCCGCACAGGTGCGCGCAGCTCGACCAGGCGTACTGTTCCGGAACATCGGTCAACCGTGCCCGAACCGGGTTGAGGTCGATGTATCGGGAGCAATTCAGCACATAGCGGTGGCCCCCCACCAGGCAGGACTTGTAGCGTCCCTCCCACAGCGTCCCGGTGCGGCGGTGGCG
This sequence comes from Dokdonella sp., assembly GCA_024707225.1. Lineage (GTDB taxonomy): Bacteria > Pseudomonadota > Gammaproteobacteria > Xanthomonadales > Rhodanobacteraceae > Dokdonella. The sequence continues at coordinate 146,715 of JANQAE010000001.1, forward strand.
GGCATTGAACTGCCCGAAGTATTCGCGTCCGAGTTTCTGCATTAGCCGGGCCACCGGCCACACAGTCATATTGATGAGCGATATCATGTCGCTCAACCCAACTGGGTATTCCACTGAACTAAGTGGCGGAGGATCGTGATCATGGAAAAGACCCGTCGGATGCGCTACGTGGCATCCATCATGATGATGGTAGCGCTGCTGCCTTCCATCGCGCTGGGTTTTCAAGTCTTGCCTCGCATTAGCGACGTTGACCGCAAACTCTCGGGTCTCGGTGGTAACCGAGTCATCGATAGCTTAGGTCAATGGTTCGTCTCCAGTGCGCTTCCCATGATAAAGAGTCCGGTCCATGAGGCCATCACCCTCAACGCCCTCGACTGCGTGGTTGCAGTAGGCATGGAAAAGCAGTGCCTAACCGATGAAGCCATACGAGTCAATCAAGTGCTTCTTTACGGTGTGCGCTGGCCCGACGATCCGCCGTTCGCACTGAATCGCGCATCGCCGCCTCGTATTGCAAGCTGCGACTCCAAGGTCACGTTGCGCTCAACAGCCCAGCCCAAGTGCTGGAAGGACCTTTTCTCCGATGCCGAAAAGGCCGCCAAACGGCGCATGTCTAGCAAGCCCGGAGAGCCGGCTTTCGGTCCGGGAGAGTATCTCTTGTACCGGTCACATTTCGGTGACTTGCAGTTTTTTTCATTCCATGGCTGCGTATGACGGCGAAACGGCGGCGGATACACAGCGTCGGATGCGGATGTGGGCACAGTTCCTGTGGGGTGTGGCGACGAGAGATATTCCAACGGATCGCTTCATACGAAATCTCGGCGTCGACCAACTAGAGATTTATTTCCCCGGCGACATGACGGCCACGAATCTGTTCGCCACCGGTATCGTCGAGGTCCGCAAAGACCTCGACAAAGTTGCAATGGGAGTGCTGCTGCACATGCTCCAGGACAGCTTTTCCCAGGCCCATGCTGGTCGGAATTCCGAGAGCGGTGCCATGTGCCAAGCTATTCCACGGTTCGCACAGCCGGGTAGGATCAGTCAGTTCTACAGCTATGCCGGACAAGTTGGTAGCCTGCACGACCGCGAAGACACCTTCAATGCGTTGGGCTTGCAAACGCTGCAGGTCAGCCCGAGCGTCGTGGATGCCAGCCGTGCCTTCCTGACCTTGTGGAAGGAAAACGCATCGTGGAGCGAGGCGGAGAAATACTTTGACTGCGCTTTCGCGTTGGAGGCCCCGGATATGAGGGCCGGACCCGGCCCATTCGTCCGCTGACACTATGCTCTAGAAGATGCGCGGGATCTTGTCCGGTCCAATTAACAGGTCCATCCCCTGATCTCGCTATGTTGTCGGATAACGGGCCAGGTTTACTTACCGAGTCGCCGTATCGCTGCGGGGTCGATGAGCGGGCCGGAAGCCGGCGAAGCGCTGGGTCTTGGCTTCGACCATGGCGCGGAAGTCATCGCGTCCCCATGCGCGCTGTTGCTGTAGGTAGTCGCGGATCTCTTGCAGGTCCTCGTCCGGGAGCGCTTCGCGGAGTAGCGATCGATAGGCCGCCGCGCGATCGGTGCTCGTGGCGCCGAGCCTCACATAGGCAGGGTGCGGCGAGAGCAGCGGATCGTCGTGCTGGCCGCACAGGTGCGCGCAGCTGGACCAGGCGTAGTCTTCCGGGGCATCGGTCAGGCGTGCCCGAACCGGGTTGAGGTCGATGTATCGGGAGCAGTTCAGCACGTAGCGGTCGCCTCCGACCAGGCAGGACTTGTAGCGTCCCTCCCACAGTGTCCCGGTACGGCGATGGCGGGCATTGAACTGCCCGACGTACTGGCGTCCGAGTTTTTGCATCATCCGGGCTACCGCGCCGATCTCGGTCGGGGTAACGAGCAGGTGGACGTGGTTGTCCATGAGGACGTAGGCGTGCAGGGCGACCTCGGTGGCCAGCAACGATTCGCGCAGCAGAAGCAGGTATCGTCGGCGGTCGCAGTCGTCCAGGAAGCAGGGCAGGCGATTGTTGCCGCGCTGCACGACGTGCTGGGCGATGTTGGGCAGATCGAACCGAGGTAGCCGGGCCATGCGGCCAGTCTCGCCGCTGACCGGCTCCAACCGTCAGTGCTGATCGCCGATTCTTGCGTCAGAAATCGGCTCGATCTGGCCCCATGGCCGTCCGGGAGGCGCCTCCCGTTCGGAGGCGATCCCGTACGATCGTTCGCTCACTTGCCGCCAGAATGCTGGCCGCGCTGGCCCCCATTCGATCGCGACGACGATCGGTCATCCTCTTTTGGCGCGCAGATGTTCTCGAAGTCCCAACGGTATCGGGGCTCGGTGGGGTAGGCGCGGTTCATGGACTTGCAATACTCGGCAGTGTCGGTTCGCTTCTGAGTGTAGGCCAGCATCACCCAGGCCGTGCTCGAGTCGGGATAAGCCTCGAGCATGCGATGCGCCATCGCGACGGCATCATCGTGGCGCTTGAGATGATCCTCATAGAGAACAATCAGCGCCGTCATTGCGTCGAGATTGCGCGGATTGACCTCGATCATCTTCTGGTTCAAGGCCACCGCGGCCTCGAACTGGCTCGTCGCCGTCAGTGCCTCCGCATATGACTCGAGATTCGGCGTCGTGGGCGAACCCAGGTCGGCGGCGCGGACCGCGTACTCATGGGACCACTCGGATTGACCGGCCTTCTTCAGGGCGGATGCGGCGAGCATGTAGTTCTCGACGGTTGGCTCGAAGCGCACCAGCGGCGTCATGAGCGGCGCGTCGGCAGGCGAAAGCGGCAGATATCCCATGTTGTCCAGCGCAAAATTGTCGGGCGCGACAGCGAGAATCTCGATGTAGTCGTCGAGGGACAGTCGGCCTCTGGGGGAGAGCGCATTGAAGTAGCGCACACGCGCCGCGACGAGCGCCATCAGCGGGTTGCCGTCTTCTCGCGCCTTGGCGGCGTTGGCAATTTCCGCCAGTTCCTCGCTCGAACCGCCCCACATGGGGGAGGCTTCCTTCGACCAGAAGATGTAGGCACGGTACTCGTCTGGAGCGATCGCAATCGCCTTGCGCCCCAGCTCCGCGATCTCCTCGCGGCTGCCACGGAGCCGAGCGGCTGCGGGAATCAGGTAGGTTGCCGGCACGATGAAGTCGGACTTGATCGCAAGCGACGCTCTCAGGTCGCTTTCGGCATCCGCCATGAGCCGCTTCATCGTCTCGAAGTTTTCCTGCGGCGTATCGACGGTGCGCCGGCTTCCGCGGGCCTCGGCGGCGGTACGAACGCGGAATACGCCGCGAGCCGCGAGCGCGTACGCGCTGTGTGGCGAGGCCTTCACCCAACGCTCGATGACGCCTCCGATGACTGGATTGCTGCTCTCGAAGCGCTGCTCGTACGCCCGGAACAGGATGCCGCGTCGCTTCGGATCCGATGCGTCCTGCATGGCGTAGTCCTGAAACGTGGCGTCGACGCCTGCGTTGTCGCCCGCGGCGAGCATGGCGTCGATCTGCTCGACGGTGATGATGTCGAGAGCCGTCAGGCGGCAGCGTTCGGCGATGAACGCCGGACTCCAGTGCAAAGGAGGCACATCGGGAAACTCGAGGCAGCGTTTGAGCGGATCGGCGACCTTGTCGGCGGCACGCAGGGCTGCGATGCGCGCATTGTGGTCGCTGCGCTGCGCTTCGTCCTTGGCACGACGTTGCTCCGCTTCCTGGCGTGCCGTTTCGGCCAGACGCTCGATGCGCCAGCGGTCGTACCCGAGGATCGACACCACCACCAGGAGGGCGATGCCGATAGTCAAAGAAATAATACTGATCAACGAACGCGTCATCGCTCCCCCAGCGTGGACCGGAGTCGAGCCTGCCGAAGGCGCGCATCCGTCGTGTGTATGCCGTCTCGCCGAGACTCTAACATTCCGGAAGTAGGCAGTGGCCGGATCGAACAGAGGAGAGCGGCAGGCCCGGAGCTTCCGGATGTCGGTTTCTTCGGGCGCGCACGAGCTTTGCGCGGCCCGCCTGTCGTGGGTTGCCCCGGGCGCGTTGCCGTGGCCGCACTTGACGATGTGTCGTGATATTCGGGTGAGGGCAGATCGGATCGGCGGACCGTGCGTCGGGTCTCGCCCTTGAATGCACGATTCGATAGCGGCGCTAGAAGTTGGAGGACGGAAGGAATGCCTCGGCCGTTCCGTCTGCGGTGCCCCTCTTGCTAGCGTGCCAAGCGCAACCCCGTCATCTGCCAGCGCGCCGACGCCGGAAAGAAGTTGCGGTACGTCGCGCGCGCGTGACCGGGCGGGGTCAGGCACGAGCCGCCGCGCAGCACGTACTGGTTGACCATGAACTTGCCGTTGTACTCGCCGATCGCGCCGTCGGCGACGCGGAAGCCGGGGTAGGGCGCATAGGCCGATTGCGTCCATTCCCAGACTTGCCCGAGGCCTTCGTCCGCCGGCGCGGCCGGGTGCAAGGTTTCGCGTGCTGGCAGCCGCGCCATCGCATCGGTCCAGGCGTGCTCCCATTCGGCCTCGGTCGGCAGCCGCGCACCGGCCCAGCGCGCGTAGGCGTCGGCCTCGTAGTAGGACAGATGGCACACGGGCCGGCTGCCCAGCAGCGGCAGCGCGCCGTACAGCGTGAACTCCTGCCAGCCCGCGTCCGAACGCCGCCAGTACCACGGGTGCTCGAGCCGCTGCGCGCAGCGCCAGTCCCAGCCTTCGGCGAGCCACCACTGCGGCTGGCTGTAGCCGCCGGCCTCGACGAAAGACAGGAACTCGCGGCTGTTGACCGGCCGGCTGGCGATCTCGCTGCCGGGCAGAAATACCGCGTGGCGGGGCCGCTCGTTGTCGAACGCGAAACCCTCGCCGGCATGGCCGATCTCGTGCACGCCTCGCGGTACCGGTAGCCAGCGCAGCTCTGTTTCCGGTGCGGGCTCGGGCGCCGCATTCGGCGCTTCGTACGCGGGCCACAGCGGATGGCACGACAGCAGATGCTTGATGTCGGTGAGCAGCAGCTCCTGGTGCTGCTGTTCGTGCTGCAGGCCCAGTTCGACGCGTTCGGTCAGCGGCGCCCGCAGCTCGCGCGTCAGCAGAGCCTGCATGCGTGCGTCGACGGCCGCGCGGTAGTCGAGCACGCGCGCCAGCGACGGCCGCGTCAGCAGGCCGCGCTGCGCGCGCGGATGGCGCTCGCCGACCTGCTGATAGTACGAGTTGAACAGCACGCGGAAGTCCGGATCGAACGGTGGCTCGTGCGCCAGCAGGAACGTCTCGAAGAACCAGGTGGTATGCGCCAGATGCCATTTGGCCGGGCTGGCGTCGGGCATCGACTGCACACAGGCATCCTCGGCCGACAGCGGCGCGGCCAGTCGCAGCGTGCGCTGGCGGACGGCGTCGAAGCGCTGAAGCAAGTCAGGCATGGGCATGCACCATCGCAAACCAGTGCTGCGGGTCGGTCCAGACCTCGCCGGGCGTGAAGCCGGCCTCGGTCAGCATGTTCTGAAAGCGCGGCAGCGCGTACTTGTAGCTGTTCTCGGTATGGATGGTCTGGCCGGCAGCAAATCTGCGAGTGCCTCCGGGCCAGGTCACGGTCAGTGCGCGGCGTGCGCGCAGGTGCATCTCGATGCGCGAATGGTCTTCGTTGAAGAAGGCGAGGTGCGCCCAGTCGTCTTCGTCGAAATCGCTGCCGATCAACCGGTTCACATGGCGCAGCACGTTGAGATTGAAGCGCGCCGTGATGCCCTGGGCATCATCATAGGCCGGCTCCAGCCAGTGCAGCGGCTTGGGCAAGTCGATGCCGATCAGCAGTCCGCCGTGCGGTCCGAGCAGTCCGTGCATGCGCTTGAGCATCGCCAGCGCATCGGCCGGATCGAAATTGCCGATCGACGATCCGGGATAGAACAGCAGCCGCCCGGCCAGCGGCAGATCTCGCGGCAGCCGCACCGGCTCGGTGATGTCGGCCTGCACCGCGCGCGCGTCCAGGCCCGGAAACTCCTCGGCCAGGCGGCGCACCGCCTGGCGCAGGAAGTCGCCGGCGATGTCGACGCCGACGAAATGGCGCGGCCGCAGGCGGCGAAGCAGCACGCGCACCTTCTCGCAGTTGCCGGCGCCGAGCTCGATCAGCACCTCGTGCCCGCGCAGCGCCTGCGCCATGGCCGGGCCGGCATCGGCGAGGATCGCCGCCTCGGTGCGTGTGGGGTAGTACTCGGGCAGTCGCGTGATCTGCTCGAACAGCTCGCAGCCGCGCGCGTCGTACAGGTACTTGGGCGAGATCCGCGCCTGCGGCTGCAGCAACCCATGCCGCAGATCGGCGTGGGCCGTGTATGAGGTGGGCAGCGCCCTGGCGGGAGCTGCGGCAGTGTCGATGGAGCGGAGCATGTCGGTCGCTCTCCTATGTCCGTGCCGGCCTTGCGACCGAAGCGATGCAGGTGTGCGCAGCCGGTGCGGTCGCGGTGGACGGGGACCGCGGTGCTGCACAGCCCTCACCTTGAAGAGCGCCATGAAACGACACCCAAGATGAACGCGATCGATGTCGTCAGATGGGGGGAGTGGCGACGACCATCGGCGAGCGGTATACGTCCGGATGCTCTCGGGGCGATTCACTTTCCGGATAGCTATTTCGCATGCGGTTGCGGCGCACCCTCCCGCTCGATGTCAGGATGGCCTGCAGCGTACTTCCATTGTCCCCTGGGAAGCCCCGCGCTGAGGGCGTCATCGGCTTGCAGCGCAAGTCGACGTGATGCAGTGCTTGCCTGGACGTGGACGATACGGCGCCGCCCTAGCGCATGACCGGAAAGCGGACCTGATCGATTTCGTCGCGCGCCGATTGTTCGCTGTCCCGCAGCTCCGCCAACAGCAGCTGGGGTGTCGTCCCGGCGATCGATCGGAAGTCCGCGATCAGATGCGCCTGGTCGTAGTAGCCGGCATCGGCCGCGAGCGCGGACCAATGGATCCCGCGTCCGGACTGCGCGGCGTGCACCGCGCGCGCAAAGCGCTTGAGCCGCGTGTAGGTCTTGGGGCCGACACCGAGCGCCTGCAGCAGCACACGCCGCAGGTGGCGCTCGCTGATGCCGAGCTCGCGTGCGACCGTCGTGACGCCGGACGTCTGCAGGTTTTGCAGTGCCTGATGCAGAAAACGCGGCGTGGCGCCGACGATCGTCGTACGGACGGTGCGTTCCGCTATGGCCCTCTCCAGCAACATGGCCGCGGCTCGAGCATCGGGCTCGCCCGCAAGCTGTTCCAGCAGGCGTTGCGTCCTGGTGTGCCCCCACAGGTCATCGAGCGGAATCGGGCGACCGCTGAGGTTCGCCGCGGCACACCCAACGCCGCCTGATACGTGCCCGGCCGCAGCCGCGCGAGTATCGCCCGGTGCCCGCCGCGGATGAACTTGCGCAGCACGCGCCTGCCCGGCCCCATCGCATGGACGTCGACACCCCCCGGCACCGAAGGGCCGAAGCGGACGACCAACTGCGCCTCCACGTGCGGCATCGCCACGCGCTGCCGGTCCTGCCCGAAATGATTCACCATCGTCGCGATGATCGGACAGGCAGCGCCGGCGGTCGGCATCGCGGCGGGCAGGGCGAAGGTCGCGGACATGGGGGTCATTGTGGTGGCCCGATCCGGTGCGTCGCAAGCGGATGTGCGATGTCCGCTTTCTCCAATTCGATCGGTCACGCGACGGCTATCGTGGTCCGCATGAACATACTCGTGACCGGCGCGACCGGAAAAGTGGGAAGCAGACTCGCCAGGCGGCTGCTGGAGCACGGACACGCCGTGCGTGCATTGGTGCGTGATCCTGCACGTGCCGCCGACCTCGCCGAACTCGGCATCACGCTGGTGACCGGCGATCTGCTGCAGGCCGATTCGCTCTCGGCTGCCGTGCGCGGCGTGGATGCCGTCGTGCATTGCGCGGCGTTCTTCCGCGGCGCCACGCCCGAGCAGGCACACGCCGTGAACGATCTCGGCACGCAGCATCTGGCGCAGGCCTCTCGCCAAGCAGGCGTGCAGCGGTTCGTGTTCACGAGCACGGGCCTGGTCTACGGACCGAACGGCGGCCGCATCGCGCGCGAAGAGGACGCCTGCAAGCCGGTCGATGCCTACCCGCAGAGCAAGCTCGCGGCCGAGCGCATACTGCTGGCGGTCGAGGGCCTGGATGTGCGCATCCTGCGCCTCCCGTTCGTCTACGGCGACGGCGATCCGCACATCGCGGACGTCGTGCCGTTCATGCGCACCTTTCCGCCGACGCAGCGTCTGTCCATCGGACATCACGCCGACGTCGCGCAGGCGGTGATCCGGCTGCTCGATGCGCCGTTGCCGGCGCATCGCATCTACAACGTCGTGGACGACGAAGCGCCCGATCTGGCGACGCTGTTCGCCTCGGTGGGTCAGCCGCCGCCGGACGGTACGACCCCGGAGCGTGGCCAGGCATTCGCCGCGCTGCTCGACGGCCGTCGCATCCGCGACGAGCTCGGGTTCCGGCCGCTGCTTCCGCGCCTGCAGGATGCGATCGACGCCGGCCGGGCGTGAGTGGTGCGAGTCGGTGTTGGCATTCAATCTGTGCACAGCCCGCGCGATTCCAATGGTTTGAATCGGAACGCCGACGACGATAGCTCTTCAGCGGTGGTCGAAGACGTGTATCTATGCCTACGCAGCAGGGCGCTGAGGCGACGGATTGTGCGCGCTTCGATTTAAAGCCCGGGATGATCATTCGCGAAATTTGAGCTGCTTCGTTCCTCGCCGCGTTCACATCTGGTCGCGCAGTTTGACTGCTCCACTCCCGGGCTTTTGCTAGTATGCGAGGCAGGACGAGCCAGTGCTGGGGGGCACATGGGACGCAGAACGGGGATCGTGGGGGCGCTTGTCAGGGCACATGCGCAGTCGGTCAGGGAAGCCAATGCGCGTGAGCGTGCAGCTGCTGCTGCACTGCGGCGCGCTGAGCAATGCCGGGCGGCGGCAGCACGCGCCAGAGCGGCGGAGATACGCGCGGCTACGGCACACGATGCTCGAATAGCCAAAGCACGGGAGCGCGCGCAACGACAAGCGATACAAGCGCACCAGCAGCGCGCGCGCGACGCCGTACAGGCCGCCCATCTCGACGCTGCGGCCAACGCGGAGGCGCTGACGATTGAAGTCGCGGAAATGGTCGAGGCGCTGCAGGGTCTTCTGGCCGCCACGCTTCAAGTTGATGATCGAATCGAGTTCGACTCTCTCCGAATACATGATTCGGGGCCGACATTGATCTTGCCCAAGTTGACTCTGCCCGACTACAAGCCCAACACCTCGCTGAAGGATCCTGCGCCGCCCGGTTCACTGGACGAATTGCTGAAAGCCCAGGTCAGGCCGATGTCATTCTTCGAGCGGCTTTTCGGCTTGAAAGGTCGGTACGAAAAGGAGGTGACCAAGATCCGGACAGATCATGCGATGGCGGTGCGCGCCCACGATGAAGCTGTTGCGAAGAATAGCGCCATTCGCGCTGCGCATCGCGCTGCTTACGACAATGATGTGTTGGAGCGCAAGCGTGCTCATTCTGTGGAGGTCGCGGATGTCAGAGAGCGGCATCGCCTTGCGATGGAGTCTTTTGCGTCGAAGCGCGCCCAGCGTGACGAGGAGGTCTCGAACCTCGAGCGTGCGTACAAGGAGGGCGAAGTCGAGAGCATCGTGCTTTACAACGAAATGGTGCTCGGCAACTCAGACTATCCGCCAGGCTTTCCCAGCCAGTTCCGTCTTGCCTACGTAGCGGAGAGCCGGCAACTGGTCATCGATTTCGAGCTGCCGACACCGGCTATCGTGCCTGCTGCCGCGGAGTACCGATATGTGAAGGCACGGAAAGAGGTCGATGTGAAGACCCGGAAACCCGCAGAGACCAAGGCCATCTATCGGGAACTCGTCGCGCAGACTGCTTTGCGCACGCTCCATGAGGTGTTCGAGGCCGATCAAGGCGGTCACCTCGATCTCGCCGTATTCAACGGCTACATCAACAAGGTCGATGAGACGACCGGGAACGACGTCCGTCCTTATCTGATTTCAGTGCGCGTCTCCAAGGAGACCTTCCAAGCTATAAACCTCGCACGAGTCGATGCTCAGGCATGTCTGAAGAATCTGGGGGCCCAGGTATCGGCGCAGCCCGAGGAGGCCAGGGCCATACGTCCTGTGATCGAGTTCGATATGGTTGATCCACGCTTCATAGAAGGGACCGACATTCTCGGTCAACTCGATGCTCGGCCGAATCTCATGGATCTCAGTCCATCCGAGTTCGAGGCGCTGGTGGGCAACCTCTTCACCGAAATGGGTCTGGAAACGAAACTGACCCGCTCGAGCCGCGACGGTGGTGTTGACGCGATCGCATTCGATACTCGGCCGGTTCTCGGCGGCAAGGTGGTGATCCAGGCCAAGCGATATCGTGGCACCGTCGGCGTGTCGGCCATCCGTGATCTTTACGGGACCCTGCTCAACGAGGGGGCCAAGAAAGGGATCATCGTCACCACGAGCAGCTATGGCAGCGATGCGTACAAGTTTGCCGACGACAAGCCACTGGAGCTCATCGATGGTGGCGGTCTGCTCTATCTGCTCGAAGGCATCGGCCGACCTGCACGTATCATCATGCCGATCGACGAAGGGTAGGCTTCAGTGCGAGTACGTCGAGAGATGGCCGTCGTTTCTGCGTGAATTCATGATGTATGTTGTCCAGGGGAGTAGGTATCGTGGCGAGAGGGATCAGAGGCCTGGTGTTGTGGATGTTCGCGCTGATTCTCGTGATTCCGCCGGTTCATGCCAAACCTCCGGGCAACTATGGCTTCGGGCCGCCGCCCTCGTATCCGGACGTGGTCGTGAGGCTGGTAGGTGGCGCGCCGACGGAGTCGGAGTGGGCGAACATCCGCGTTACACGACCCGAGGCGGCGTGCCTGGATCGAGGTGGTTTTCGACGCGACGTCTGCGGCTACGTTCTTTGTGCGAGCTTGCCGAACCGCTATGAAGGCGAGTATTGGATAACCGTCGGATACGGCGTATGGGAGCAAGGCGCCACCAAGCGCTGCCCTCGTCCAGTTGCCGAGTCGGAAGCTTGGCGCGGTGATCCGCCCGTACAAGTTCGTCGCTTCTGCGACGTGCAGCCGAAGTTCTCGGGATGTCGGTCGACCAGCTTTGAAGGCTATATGGAGCTGTCTGTGGAAGACAGTCTTAGTACGACGTTCGCCGAGCGGGTCGAGCGAGACAACGCAGCGCGTGAAGCGGAACTGGCCGAGCAGAAGAAGCGGGAAGCGGAGGCTTTGGTCGAGCAGCAGCGCAAAGAAGCGGAAGCGCTCGCTCTGAAGCTGAAGCTCATGGCAGCGCTCCGCGCGACGCGGTGGCAGGGGGTTATCGAAGACAACGAAGAGCGTGGTACGACCGCGTCTATGTGTCACTCGCGAGCGCCGTCTACTCCGGCTGCCGAGAGTATGCGGACGATGTATTCGACATCGATGCCAAGCCTGGAGAGGCGGAGGTCAGGGGCCTCAACGCTTGTGCTTCGGAAGCTCAGATCTTGCTGCTCGATCGAATCAAGCCGGCGCTGGCGAGGTCAAAATCGGCTGAACTTTCTCAGCAGATCAAGGATTTGCACGCTTACACGATCGCCAGCCTGCGCGCTCTTGAGAACTATCGGCAGTCGGTGATTGAAGCGAGGCAGGACAGATCCGCCCGAATGTTGGGCATTGACGAACGCGTGGCGCGTATCGAGCTCGATTTGCGTTGATTGTCCGCTTCAGGGGCCGCGACGACTACTCATCTTTTCCGCATCGTCGAGCCAGTTCGCGCCCTTGTTCTCGAGGAAGAACACGTAAACGAACAGCGATACCGCGATGACCAGGGTGACGTAGATGGCGAACTCGATGACGTGACCGGTGCGCAGGGCGGCCTGGTACAGCAGCGGCGCGGTGCCGCCGAACGCGGAGTTCGCCAGCGCATAGCCGAGTCCGACGCCGAGCGCGCGGACGTGGGTCGGGAACAGCTCGGCCTTCACGACCGCGTTGATCGAGGTATAGCCGGTCAAGATCACGAAGGCGACCGCGAGCATCACGAACGCCGGCAGCCAGTGCGTCTGCTGCGGCAGCACCAGCACCATGAAGCCGGTGTAGAGCACGCCGCCGATGCCGAAGAACACCAGCAGACGCTTGCGGCCGATGCCGTCGGACAGCCAGCCGCCGACCGGCTGCAGCAGCATGAGGAACGTCAGTGCGATCAGGTTGATGACGACACCGGTCATCGCGTCGCCGCCGGCGAACAGGCTCTGGATCATCTTCGGGCCGATCACCGAATAGGTATAGAACGCCAGCGTGCCGCCGGCCGTGATCAGGAAGCACAGCAGCAGCGGGCGCCACTGGTGGACGAGCAGCTCGCGCATCGAGCCCGAGGTACGGGCGCGGCCGCTGCGCGCGGCCTCGATCGCGTCGGACCCGAGCGATTCGTCCATCGTGCGCCGCATCCAGAACACGACGATCGCGGCGATGCCGCCGATCGCGAACGCGAGGCGCCAGCCCCATTGCGCGATCTGTCCGGCATCCAGGCAGGTCAGCATGACCAGCAGCGTGGTCTGCGCGAGCACGTGGCCGCCGACCAGGGTGACGTAGTGGAACGAGGACAGGAAGCCGCGGCGGCCGGGCAGGGCGGCCTCGGACATGTAGGTGGCGCTGGCGCCGTACTCGCCGCCGGTCGCGAAGCCCTGGACGAGGCGCGCCAGCAGCAGCACGATCGGCGCCGCGACGCCGATCGTCGCGACGGTCGGCGTGATCGCGATCGCGAACGAGCAGGTCGCCATGATCGTGACCGACACGGTCAAGGCGAGGCGCCGGCCGTGGCGATCGGCGAAGCGGCCGAAGAACCAGGCGCCGATCGGCCGCATCAGGAACGTCATCGCGAAGATCGCCCAGATGAACAAGGTGGCGTTCTTGTCCTCGGGACTGAAGAACTGCGACTCGAAGTAGCTGGCGAACACCGAGTAGACGTAGACGTCGTACCACTCGACCAGATTGCCGGCCGATCCCTTGAGCGTGTTCGATACCGAGCGGCGCAGGCGGGCGCGTGCGTCGAGCTGGGTTCCCTCGATCGCGCTGGACGAGTCGGCGGCGCTCATGCGCAAGCCCGGTGGCAGACGTGATCGCGTGGGCGTCCGGCGGTCATGACAGGACCGATCCGGCAGGCCACGGTCGGATTCGACACCGATGCAGCGGTTCGCATGTCGTGTCCGCGAAGCGAACTGCGCATTCGATTCACAGCATCTTCGAGGGTCGGTCCCATCGGGTCGCTCACCCGGAATCGCTCCGCACCTGCTGCACGCGCGTCCGATACGCCCCCCGTTCTCGCCGCTGATGCGCGAGGCGCGCGTGCCCTTGATCTCGTCGACCTTGCGGTCCGAGCCGGTCACCGGTTGCGCCTCGACGGTGGTTTCGCGCTCGAACGCGTGCGACTTGTCGGTGTTGCGGTAGTAGCGGTACAGCGCCCAGTACAGCGCGGTCGCGCCGGTGGGGCCGAGGGCCAGCAGCCAGAGTCCGCCTTCGTCGCTCATGATGAGGCCGCCAGTATCCAGAGCACGATGCCTTCGATGAAGGTGCCGACCGTCAGCGCCGCCGCCAGCAGCTTCCATTGCTGCACCGGCACGCTGCCCATCGTCTCGCCGGTGCGCCCGTTGACGGCGATGTAGTGCAGCAGCCCGCCGTTGCGGCCGGGCTGGTGGTACGAATAGAGCCAGACCGGCAGGTACATCGACACCCAGCGCGTGCCGTGCACCTGGAGCTGCTCCTGCTCCCAGCGCACGCCGCGGTCGTAGCGGCCGGTCGAGGATTCGACCTGGGCGCGTGCGATCGACAGCAGCTGGTCTTCCAGGCGCGGCCGCAGATGTTCGACGTCGCGGTTGCGCTTCTCGGACGTGAAGCCGACCAGATACGAGGCGTTCCACTTCACGGCGTTCTTGGTGTCGAACGGCAGGATCGTGTTGATGATGTTGTTGGTGTTGACGCGCGTGTCGAGGTTGCCGCGATCGGTCGAGGACTCGAGCGGGAGGTCGTCGACCGTGAAGTCGACGTGACGCTCGATCTGGTAGATGTCGGCGTCGTAGTAGGTCTTCTTGTCGTTGCCGCTGCCGCGCGTGTATTCGCGCGTCTTGATCTCGCCCTTGCCGGCGACGTCGGCGCTCGCATTGCCGTCGACGATCATGTACGGCAGGTAGACGCCGACGACGTTCTCGGGCGTGAACTGCTCCTTGAACGCCTTCAGCGCGAACATGCGCCGCTTGTCGACGAACTGGCGGATCCGCGCGACGGCGTCGTCCTTCCTGATGTGGAACGGCAGCACCGCGTCGGGCACGGCACCGTTGGCGATCTGCTCGTTGACGCCGAACACGTGCCGGCACCAGTGGCAGCGCGCGGTCATCGTGCTTTCGGTGTTGACCGTGACCTCGGCGCCGCAGGCGGTGCACTTGAAGCTCATCAGGCTGGCGGCATCGGCCGCGATGTCGCGCGCGCCGGACGCGATGACCGTGCCGCGCAGGTCGCGCAGACCTTCGCCGAGGCCGAACGCCTCCTCGACGCGCGCGCCGTCCCACTCGTTGCGGCAGTACAGGCAGACCAGCAGGTCGGTGCCGGGCTTGTGACGGATCTCGGTGCTGCCGCACTTCGGGCAGCGGTTGATGCCGTCCTTGAGCTCGGCCGAGGCGGTGTCGATCGCGGCCGGATCGGGCGCCTCGAGCTCGTCGCGGATCGGTTTGGGCAGCGTCGCGGGGTCGATCGGCTGGCTGCCGGGCAGCGGCGGTACGTCCTGCGGCGAACCGGGGCCGCTCACCGGCGGAGCCGGCGGCGGCGTCTTGGGATCGGACATGGTCGCGGTGTGTCCGGTGGCGTCAGAGACCCAGCGCCTTGGCCTTCAGCGCGTCGTAGTCGGCCTGCGTGATCAGGCCGAGGTCGAGCATCTCCTTGGCCTTCTTGAGCCGGCCGACCGGATCGTCGGCGGCCGGCGCGGCCGGCTGCTGCAGATTGCCGATGCCGCCGAGCATGCCGGAGGCCATGCCGACGCCGACCAGGCCGGCCGCGCCGCCGTTCTCGCCGGCGGACTGGATGCCCTGGGCGACGCTGGCCTGCAGGTTCGAGTTGCCGCGCGAACCGGACAGCGCGTCGGCGCGCTGCACGGTCTTGAGCAGCTCGCGCGTGTTCGCGTCGTACTCGATCGAGACGATCGCGGTCTTGACGATCGCCAGACCGCGGTCGGACTTCCACTGGTAGGCCTGCTCGACCGCGTCGGACAGGCTCCGCGCGAAGCCGAGCGAGTCCTGCTGCAGCTTGGTGATGCGATTGCCCTTGCCGGGATCGTTGCTGTACAGGCTGAAGGCCGGTGCGAGCGAGCTGACGACCTCGTTGAACAACTGGCTGGCCGCGGCGTTGTCGAGATCGGTGAAGTCGAAGACCTGGCCGGTCTGCAGGTAGGCGGCCGGCACGTAGTTCTTCACGAACAGGATCGGGTCGACGATCTTCAGCGTGTAGGAGCCGCGCGTGACCGCGCCGACCTGCGTATTGAGGAAGCCGTCGTCCCAGTAGATCTCCGACTGGGTGCCGAAGCGGTTGTCCGGCAGCTCTTTCAACGAGACGAAGAACGCCGCCTGCTGCGAGCCGGGCTGGCCGCCGAACTTGAAGCGCTCCCAGCTCTGCCAGATCAGCGGGCTGACGATGCCGTCGCCGGCGAAGATCGACTTCGAGTTGATGTCGTCCGAGCGCCATTCGTAGCCGCCCGGCTCGGCGACGAAGCCGGTCAGCGCGCCGTCCTGCATCAGCAGCAGACCGTAGCCTTCGGGCACGACGATCTTCGAGCCGTTGGTGATGATGTTCGAGGAACCCTTGGTGTTCGAGCCGCGGCCGGCATTGGTGCCCTGCGGCACGGCCGCGAACAGCGCCGCGGTCGCCGGCAGGCCGGCCGGCACCGTGTAGAAGTCCTTCCACTGGTCGGCCAGCGTGCCGCCGATCGCCCCTACCGCTGCCTGTATCAGACCCATGACGACTCCTGCGTATTCGTGGCCGGGTACGGTCCCGCCATGCCGGCGCACTATACCGTCGCCGGCGTTCGGCGCGGACGAGCCCACGCGAAAACTTCGGTAGCGGCGGCGCGCCTAGGCGGCCGGGCCGGAACGAGCCGGCAGGTGCGAACGCGACGGCGTCCGGCCGGCCGCGGCACCGGGCTGCCGCATCACGCTGGCCGGCCGGCGACGTTCTCCGGCGCGATCGCCGAGGTGCGTCGGCGGTCGCGGCCCGTGCCGCGCTTTCCATGCGTTTCAACGACTTGACGCAGGGCCGGCGCCGGTGGAGCCGCGATCGGCGGCAGCCGCCGGCGGCAGCGTGCCGGTCGTCGAAACGATCGTGTCACCGTTTGCCCAGAGCTTCGCGTATCGATCAGGAGCACGGCTTCTCGACCGGCGGCCGCTGCCACGAAAACGACGATGAGCCGGATCCACCGGGAGGGCACGATGCAAACGATACGAATCACAGCCGGCGGCCGCGTCACGGGCGCGCTGATCGCGACACTCGCGGCGACGGCCGCCACACCGGGCGCGCACGCCGCCGGCGCGGTGCCCGCGGGGGCGCGACCGCGCTGACCGCGGTGGTCGGCCGCGTGACCGATCCGGCCGATCTGTTCACGCCGTGCCTGCAGGGCTCGACCAGCGTCGACCTGACGCCCGGCGACCAGGCCGTGCTCTGCGCGTTCATGCACAACGGCAGCAGCGAGGACCTCTACTTCCACGAGTTCAGCGACGCCTCGCTCGGCCTGGTCGCGCCGATGAGCTCGTTCTTCGTGCCGGCCGGCTGGGATTTCCCGCTGCCGCTGATCGTGCCGTTCACGGTCGGCACGCAGTCGCAGACGCGCCGGCTGACCTGGCGCGCCGAGCACGCGCGCAGCACGTTCGACTGGACCGTGCAGGATGCATCCGGGCCGGCCGACCGGATCTTCGCCGACGGCATGGAAGCGGGCGCGCCGCCGGCGCAGTTCGTCGACATCTCGGCGATCGGTACCGACCTGGGCGCGTTGCAGGTCGGCACCTACGTGCCGATGCCGTTCGCGTTCCGCTTCTCCGACGATCTGTACGACGGCCTCGTCACGACCGCCTGCATCACGGCCAAGGGCGCGATCAGCTTCAACCAGGACACCTGCTTCATGGACGGCTTCAACGATCCGCTGGCGACCTCGACGGTGGCCGCGTATCCGCCGTTCGTCGCGCCGTACTGGGACGCGTTGTATGCGGCGGACGGCATCGGTCGTGTGCTCTACGCGACGCTCGGCCAGGCGCCGGCCCGCAAGTTCGTCGTGCAGTGGCACCGCATGGGACACGAGGGCGTGCTCGATCCGAGCGGCAACGAGCTGACGTTCCAGGCGGTGTTCCGCGAGCGCGACGGCGCGATCGAATTCAACTACCGCACCACCTCGTTCGGCGCCGGCAATGCCGCGATCGATCGCGGCGCCTCGGCGACGATCGGCCTGCAGTTCGACCGGTTCCGCGCCAGCCAGTTCTCGTACGCGACGCCGTCGCTGCACGACGGCCTGTCGATCGTGTGGACGCCGCAGTTCAGCACGCTGTTCACGGCCACGGCGCCGCCGGTGACGATCAACGTCGGCCGT
Source organism: Dokdonella sp. (assembly GCA_024707225.1). GTDB lineage: Bacteria > Pseudomonadota > Gammaproteobacteria > Xanthomonadales > Rhodanobacteraceae > Dokdonella. The sequence continues at coordinate 164,292 of JANQAE010000001.1, forward strand.
CCGGCGATCTCGACGCTGCCGTCGGCCGCGCAGGGTCTGGCCGCGACGCTGCCGTCCGGCAGCGCCGGCAGCGTGCCGCTGCAGATCATCAATCGCGGCAACCGCACGCTGGAATGGCGGCTCGGCGAAGCGGCCGCGAGCGCGCACATGCCGGCGGTGCCGGCACCGACCGCGCTGGCGGCCGGCGACGCGCCGATCCGGCGCATGAGCCGCCGCCGCGACCGGCAGGCGACGGAGGGCGGTTCGGATACGGTGCCGGGCGTCGCGATCGCGCTGGTCGACAACGGCGACGGCACGCGCAATCGGCGCATCGGCAGCTTCGATCCGGCGCATCCGGGCGGCGGCGTGTCGGCTTTCCTCGACATGCCGGTCACGTCCTCCTCCACGTACGTCAGCGCCGACTTCCCGTCGAACGACTTCGGCACGTTGCGTACGTTCTCCGGCACGTTCCACTGGTTCGATCTGCTCAGCGGCGCCGAGACCACCAATACCTACACACCGGTGCTGCACAACGTGCCGCCGGGTCTGCTGCCGCGCAGCTCGATGCGGGCGCTGCAGTGGGATCCGGTGACGCAGCGCAGCTTCCTGAGCGCCTCGACCTTGTCGGCCGACGGCACGCGCTGCGGCGGCACGCTGTTCAGCATGGAATTCTCCAATCCGCTGGCGCCGACCGGCGTCTACGTCGGCACCTCGGATACCGGCACCGACTGCATCGGCAACATCGCGATCGACCGCAACGGCCTGATGTACGCCATCGGCCTGCCCGACGGCATGCTCTACGCGATCGACAAGACCACTGCGCAGGCGCTGCCGATCGCCGCGATCGACGTCGACATCGACGCGTACTGGCCCGGTGCCGATCTGGTCTTCGACCAGGCCAGCGGCGGGCTCTATCTGGCCGCCTTCTATCTGGTCAACAACGAGGCATCGCCGATGCATCTCTACCGTGTCGACCCGATCGACGGCACGACGACGCCGCTCGGCATCGCGCCGGCCGGCACGTTCATCGAGACCTTCGCGATCGCCGCGCGCGACGGCAACCGCTGCGCGACGCCGGCCAGCGTGCCGTGGCTGTCGTACGCCGTGCCGAGCGGCAGCACCGCGCCGGATCCGGAGGGCGACGACCCGAGCACGGTCCAGGTGCTGATCGACGCCGCCGGACTGGCGCCGGGCGCCTACCAGGCGACGCTGTGCATCGCCAACAACGATCCGACCTCGCGTCGGATGGCCGTGCCGGTGGCGCTGACGGTCCAGTGAATCGGTTCGCGGGCGGCCGTCTCGACCGCGCATCCGGCCGGGCACGCAGCAACGGGCGGCGGCGTGCCGCCGCCCGTCTCGCCGTGAGTGCTGCGCTTGCGATCCCGATCGGCGCGGCACCGCCGCGCACGGGTGGCATACTGCGTCCCGCCGAGGCCGGCGATTGGGACGCCATGTCCGCTCACGAGGTCGATCCTGCTGTTGCGCGTGCGATGGACGATCTGCTCGCGCGGGCGCGCGACGGAGATCCGTCCGCGCTCGACGAGCTGCTGCCGCTGGTCTATGCCGATCTGCGCGGCATGGCCGCGCGGATCATGGGGCGCTGGCGCGGACAGGACACGCTGCAGCCCACGGCCCTGGTCCACGACGTCTTCCTGCGCCTGGTCGAGGCCAGGGAGCCGGTTCGCCTGGACGATGCGGCGCATTTCTTCGGCCTGGCCTCGCGCATCATGCGCCAGCTGCTGGTCGACCGCGCGCGCCGCAGCGGCACCGACAAGCGCGGCGTCGGCTGGACCCGCGTCGATTTCGAGGAGGCGCTCAACTGCCCGGAGCTGTCCTCGAGTGAGACGACGCTGACCGTCGACGCGGCGCTGGACGCGCTGGCCGAGGTCGACACGCGCCTGGCCGCGATCGTCGAGCTGCGCTTCTTCGCCGGGCTCAGCGTGCCGGCGGTGGCCTCGATCCTCCAGCTCGACAAGCGCACGGTCTACCGCGACTGGGCGCTGGCCAAGATCTGGCTGCGCGAACGGCTCGAGCCGTGAACGCCGAGCGCACGCGCTGGCGGCGCCGCCTGCGCGAGGAGTTCCATCGCCTGCTCGAGCTCGCTCCGGAAGCGCGCCAGAGCCGGTTCGATCTGCTCGCGCAGGAGGACGCCCGGCTGGAGGCCGAGGTGCGTCGCCTGGTCGGCATCGCGCTGGAGGGCGATGCGCTCGAGGACGACGACGCGGCGCACCGGCATGCGCCCGGCGAGATCGTCGCCGGGCGGTTCCGGCTGGTGCGCGCGCTCGGTGCCGGCGGCATGGGCGAGGTATTCCTCGCCGAGCGCTGCGACGAGGTCGACCGGCCGGTCGCACTGAAGTTCGTCCGTCACGTCGCCGCGCTGACCACGCGCCGTTCGCGCCGCGAGGTCAGGATCCTGGCGCGGCTGTCGCATCCGAACATCGCCGGCTTCGTCGATGCCGGCGTGACCGGAGCGGGCGAGCCGTGGTTCGCGATGGACTACGTCGACGGCGTCGACATCCTCGATCATTGCCGCCGCCATCTGCCGGCGCTCGCCGATCGCATCCGCCTGCTCGCGAAGGTCTGCGGGGCCGTCCACTTCGCGCACAGCGCGATGGTGCTGCACCGCGATCTGAAGCCCGACAACATCATGGTCGACGCGCACGGCGAGCCGGTGCTGCTCGATTTCGGGATCGGCAAGCTGCTCGACGAGGCCAATGCGAACGAGACCGTGCTGGTGCCGCTGACGCCCGGCTACGCCTCGCCCGAGCAGCTGCGCGGCGAGATCGCGACGACGCTCAGCGACGTCTACCAGCTCGGGCTGATCGCGCAGGACCTGCTCGGCGACGCCGAGCCGGGGCAGCCGCCCGCACAGGCCACGCGACCGGACGGCGCGACGGCCGGGCATCGCGCGGGCGCCGCAGCGGTGCGGCGGCTGCCGCGCGATCTGCGGCGGATCATCGCCAAGGCGACGCGGCCCGAGCCGCGCGACCGCTACGACTCGGCACGCGCACTGGCCGACGATCTGCTGCGCTGGGCCGACGGATTGCCGGTGCTCGCGCACGACGGCTCGCTCGGCTACCGCATGCTCAAGCGGATCCGCCGCCACCCGATCGCGACCGCGACGATCGCGGTCCTGGTCGCCGGCCTCGTCGCGACCAGCCTGTACGCGATCGACCGCGCCGCGTCCGAGGCGCGGCAGCGGCGGATCGTCGAGCAGGAGCGCAATCACGCGGCGACGACGATCGCGTTCCTGCGCGAGGTGTTCCGCAGCGGCGATCCGCAGAACAACCAGGCGGCCGACGTGCGCGCGCGCGACCTGCTGACCGCGGCCGCGGCCAAGTTGAACGCGCGCACCGACCTGGACGAGGCGACGCGCGGCCTGCTGCTGACCGAGCTCGCGCAGACCTTCGCCGGCTTCGGCATGCACGAGGACGCGGCGCGCTACGCACGCGTCGCGATCGACCTGCTGCGTGCCGGCGCCGGCGCGCAGCGCGGTGCGTACTTCGCCGCGGTCAACGCCTACTTCGTCGCCAGCGAGCGGCTCGGCCGCCACGCCGACATCGTCGCGCTGACCGACGAGGTGGCGCCGGTCGCCGCGCAGCACGAGGATGGCTTCGCCGCCGCGACCTGGCTGATGCGCGCGCGGGCGCGCAGCGGGCTCGGCGAGCAGCAGGCGGCCCTGCACGACGTCGACCGCGCCCTGGCCTGGTACGAGCGCTCGCCCGACACGCAAGCCGCCGAGCTCGCGCCGGCGCTGGAGCTGGCCGGCTTCCTGCGCCTCAACGGCGGCGATGCGCGCGCGGCGATTCCATTGCTCGAGCGAGCCGGCGCCGTGTTCGCCGCCGGCGGCCAGGACAGCCAGGAGCGTGCGCTCAATCGGCGCTTCCACGTCGCGGTCGCGCGCGTCTCGCTCGGCGACTGCGCCGGTCAGATCGAACTCCTGCGGCAGATCGCGGCCGGCATGCGCTCGACGCTGGGCCCGCTGCATCAGAGCACCCTGGTCGCGACCAACCAGATCGCGCAGTGCGAGGCCTGGGTCGGGCGCTACGCCGGTGCCGCCGCGCTGTCGGCCGAGGTGCGCGACGCGGTCGGCCGCCTGGAGGTGTTCAATCCCGACCAGCGCGCGCTGATCGAGATGACGCGGTTCAAGATCGCGCTGTATGCGGGCGACACCGCGCCGGACCTGGGCGAGCTGTCGAGCCGAGTCGATGCGCTGCGTCGGCAGAGCGGGCCGACCAGGCTGGTCGCGCGTGCGCGCTGGATGCTCGGCGAGCTGCGCCTGCAGCGCGCGGATGTCGACGGCGCGCGCAGCGATCTGCGCATCGCGCTCGAGGAGACCACCGGGCGTGTCGGCGTCGGGCCCAGTGCCGAGCTCGGCGAGATCGAGGACGGCCTGGCGCGCTGCGCCCTGGCCGACGGCGATACGGCCGGCGCGCGCCGTCACGTCGCCGCGGCGGTGCGCCAGTTCTCCGACAGTCTCGGGCCGGCCGCGCCGGCCACGTTGCGCAGCCGCGCGCACCAGGCCTGGATCGAATGGGCCGTCGCACGCGATCCGGGGGCCCTGGACCGGCTGGAGGCGATGCGCGGTGAGCTGGCGGCCGCCCTCGGCAGTGCCGAACGGCCGCAGGTCTGGCAACTCGATCTGCTGATCGGCAGGATGCTCGCCGAGCGCGCCATGCCGGACGGCGTGGCCGGGCGACGCGCGCATGCGCGCCAGGCGCTTCAGGCGGCGGGCGGCGCCGCGCCGACCCGCTATGCCTGGCTGACGACGTTCTCGTGATTCGGCGGCGACCGGCCGCCGGGCCACGCTGCGGGCATCAGTCGCCGCCGTCGCCATGCGCCGGTCGCATCGCGCCGTCGGCATTCGTGTCGATCTCCGCTTCGATGCAGTCGCACAGGTTGCGCAGATGGCGCAGCAGCGGCTCGATCGGTCGCGAGGACTCCACGCCGATCCGCACGCGCATCGGCGATGCCGGATCGGCCCGCCAGGCCTGCACGGCGCGGATCGTGTAGCCGCGCCGTTCGACGGTCGCCAGCGCGAGTACGAGCGCGCCGGTCGCGTCGTCGATTTCGATTCGAAGATCAAAGACCATGTGTGGGCTCGTCGGGATGCGATTCGTCACCTGCCTGCGCGATCGGCCGCACAGACCCGACTGATCTCTACGCGAAAGCGCGGCCGACCGGTGACACGATGTCAGCGCAGGCGCATCACGACCGGACCGATGCCGGGCGATCCGGCGGAGCGCGCGGATCGCGACTCAGCGCGGGGATCGGGGCCTGGCGATCTCGACCCAGGTCGGCGCATGGTCGCTGGCCTTCTGCTGCAGGCGCACCCAGCGGTCGACGCCGGCACGGTGCAGGCCTTTGGCGGCCGCCCGGTTCAGCAGCAGATGGTCGATGCGCAGGCCGCGGTCGCGTTCGGCGTGCTGCCGGAAGTAGTCCCAGAACGTGTAGATCGTGCTGGGGCCGTGCGCCTCGCGCAGGCCGTCGGTCCAGCCCTGTTCGAGCAGGCGCGCGAAAGCCTCGCGCACCTCGGGCTGGAACAAGGCGTCCTTGCGCCAGGCCTTCGGGTCGTAGACGTCCGCGTCGGTCGGGATCACGTTGTAGTCGCCGATCAGCGCGACCGGATGCGGCAGATCGACCAGGCTCGCGGCGTGCCGGGCCAGGCGCGCCATCCAGGCCAGCTTGTAGTCGAACTTCGGCCCCGGCTGCGGATTGCCGTTGGGCAGGTACAGCGCGCCGACCAGCACGCCGTGCACGGCCGCTTCGAGATAGCGGCTCTGCGTGTCGCCGGGATCGCCGGGCAGGCCGCGGCGGCTTTCGACCGGCTCGACGCCGCGGCCGAGGATCGCCACTCCGTTCCAGCTGCGCTGGCCGATCCACGACGCGCCGTAGCCGGCCGCTTCGATGTCGGCGGCCGGAAACGCCGCGTCGTCGGCCTTGAGCTCCTGCAGCGCGACGATGTCCGGCTGCTCGCGCTCGAGCCACGCCAGCAGATGGCCCAGGCGCGTGCCGATGCCGTTGACGTTGAACGTGGCGATGCGGAGCTTGGCGCGTGCGGGCATGATGGCGTGTCCTGTTGCGCGGTAGCACCCCAGAGTACCCTGGGGCGCCGATGCCGCAATCGAAGGGGCCGCGATCGCAGGCACCTCGCGGGTACACTGCGGGCCCTGTCTTGGCTGCATGCTGAATCCATGATCCTCAACGATGTCCTGCGCAGTGTCCGTTTCATGCTCGACCTCAGCGAGCCCAAGGTGATCGACATCGTTCAACTGGCCGATCCCGCTTTCGTTCTCGACAAGGACGAGGTCCGCGCATGGCTGCTGAAGGAAGACGAGCCCGGCCACCAGCCGTGCAGCGACGCCGTGCTCGCGCGCTTCCTCGACGGCTTGATCGTGCATCGTCGCGGACGGAACGAGAACCAGCCGGCGCGCCCGATCGAAGCGCGCATCAGCAACAACCTCGTGCTCAAGAAGCTGCGCATCGCCTTCGAACTGACCGACGCCGACATGCACGAGGTGTTCGCCGCGGCGGGCTTCGCCGTGTCCAAGCCGGAGCTCTCCGCGCTGTTCCGCCAGCCCGGACACCGCAACTACCGGCCCTGTGGCGATCAGATGCTGCGCAACTTCCTCAAGGGCCTGACCTTGCGTCTGCGCGGCGCGCCACGCGTCGCGTCCGCAGCGCCGCGCGCCGATGTCTGGACGCGCTCGCGAGCGGCGGCGTCTCCGGACCGGCAGGTCGCGCCGTCGCCGGCTGCGCCGCGCGGTCGCCACACGCCTCGGAGCTGACGGACCCGCCGGCGCTCCGCTACTCTGCGGGCGCGTCCTCTGCCGCAGGTGGTGCGCGCAGACGGGCGCATAGCGCGCGTTAGCGATCGCTACGGGGCGTGCGATCTGGCGTGATTCGGGTGCCGGTGACGGCACGCGCGGCCATCGTGCACCGGGCCGCTGCGAGCGTCGCCGTCAGGGGGTTGCCGGTCTCGTGCGCGGCATGATCACGTGCTGGCGATCGCGATCGCTCGAGAAGACGATCCGATGCTCGACGGTGCCGGCGGCGGTGAGCATGTCGTAGCGGCCCGCGCCGTACGGCGGGACCTCCGGATTGCCGATGAAGGCCTGGAACCAGGTGTCGAACACGTCCTTGGAGGGCGCCGCTGCCGAGACGGCGCAGACGGTGAGTCCGCAGACGAGGCGAATCGCCAGTTCGCCGTCGTCGTTGCCGGCACGGGCCTGCTCGGCCGATTGCGCGTAGAGCTCGGTGAGGTCCAGCGCCAGCGCAGACGTGGCCGCTTCGCGCTGCAGCCGATCCATGAAGTCCGAAAACCGGTCGCCTCTGATCAGCGCCGAGACGGCGGCGCCGTCCAATCCCCGGTGGCCATCGATCTCCGCCAGCAGCGGCGTCTCCGTTTCCAGGTGATCGGGCGGCAGTGTCGGGACCGGCGGCACCGACGGCTGCGCTTCGTGCACCGGCTGCGGCGCGGCGGCCGGCGGGTTGCGCCTGTCCGGCGATCGAACCGCGGACTCGGCCGACGCGTCAGGCGCGGCGGCCGTCTCCGCTCGGCTTGCCGGCTCGGCCGGTGCAGCGGCGGGCACGACAGCCGGCCGCGGGCGCAACGCATACAGGCCGAGCGCGCAGAGGACCGCCAGCACCGCCAACCACATGCGAGTCCGGATCATGCGGGCGATACCCCTTTGGCGACCGGCGGTCACGTTAGCCCAAGCCGAAGGCAGCGTCACGCTGGCCGACCGAGAATGCCTCGCGGCGACGGCGCGTCGCCGAAAGGCGGCGCCATCGGCGATGCGCGCACGCGAAGTGGCCGCATCGCCCGACAGCAGCTTGCTGCGCCTGAACGAAAAGGGCCTGCCTGTCGGTCATGTTGCGCTGCGTTTCGTCGTGGATGTTCGCTTCGCGGCGCCGCGCGTGGCGCCGCTCGATGTCCGGCGGCGGTGATACCGGCCGGTTCGCCGCCGCGCCGACGACTGTCGCGCTCGCGGCGCATCCCGGACCGATCCGGACGGCGACCGATCGCCACGGCGAACGCGCGCGGACAGGCGCGCCGATTGTTGCGATGCATCGTGCATCGAGGCTCCGAGCCGGGTTTACCGGCACCGATAGGGTGTGAACCGTGTCGCTTTGATCGCCTCGATATCGCGCTAGGGTCGGTCAGGCGGATCAGGATGGATCTCATGAAGCCAGGTATCGTCGATTCCGGCTCGAAGCGCAGGGAGCTTCAGCTCTTCCTGTTCATCACGGTCGTGTTGTTTCCGGTGCTCGCGGTCGGTGTGGTCGCGGCGTACGGCTTCCTGGTCTGGATGTGGCAGGTGATCGCCGGGCCGCCGGGCGTATGAGCCGGCACGCGCCTTTCTCGCCGTCACGACGCGCCTTTCTTCGCGGCGGCCGGTCCGCCGCGCGTCCGCTGCGCCCGCCGTGGGCGCTCGCCGAAACGGACTTCGTCGACGCTTGCACGGGCTGCGATGCCTGCGTGGCCGCCTGTCCCGAACAGGTGCTGCGCCGCGGCGAGGCGGGCCATCCGGTGTTCGATCCGAGCCTCGGCGCCTGCGTGTTCTGCCGCCGATGTGTCGATGCCTGCGAATCGGGCGCGCTCGCGGGCGACGCGGCCGGTCCGTGGACGATTCGGGCCGAGGTCGCCTCCTCGTGTCTGACGCTCAACGGCGTGACCTGCTTCAGTTGCCGCGATGCCTGCGGCGAGGCCGCGATTCGTTTCCGGCCCGCGCTCGGCGGCGCACGCGCGGAGCTGGACGCATCGCGCTGCACCGGCTGTGGAGCCTGCATCGGCGTTTGTCCGGTTGCCGCGATCGCCTTGTCCGCGCAGGAGGCGCGCGATGGATGACGAGATCCACATCGCGAGCATCATCGTCCGTCATCGTCCGGATGCGGTCGCCTCGATAGACCGGCTTGTCGCCGCGATGCCCGGTGCCGAGGTCGCCACGCGCGAGGCCGGGCGCTGCATCGTGCTGCACGAAGGCGAAGGAACGCGCGACATGCTCGCCTGCATCGAGGCGATCCAGGCGACGCGGGGTGTCATCAGCGCCAGTCTCGTCTATCACCACGCCGAGGCGCGCGCCGCGCTCGACGACATCCTCCAGCCCGCTGCCAACGAGGACGATCAGCGATGACGACACGTCGGGATTTCATCCGGGCCAGTGCGGTGGGCGCGGCGGCGTCCGCCGCGAGCATGGCGGTGCCGATCCGCTTCGCGGGCGCCGCCGCCGCGCAGCCGCCACCGGAGGTCAAGTGGTCGAAGGCACCGTGCCGCTTCTGCGGGACCGGCTGCGGCGTCCAGGTCGCCGTGCAGGGCAACCGCGTGGTCGCCACGCACGGCGATCCCGAGGCCGAGGTCAACCGCGGACTCAACTGCGTCAAGGGCTACTTCCTGTCCAAGATCATGTACGGGACCGACCGCCTGACCACGCCGCTGCTGCGCAAGAAGGACGGGCGCTACGCCAAGCACGGCCAGTTCGAGCCGGTGAGCTGGGACGAGGCGTTCGACGTCATGGCCGCGCAGTTCAAGCGTGTGCTGCGGACCAAGGGCGGCGCCGGCATCGGCATGGCCGGCTCGGGCCAGTGGACCGTCTGGGAAGGCTACGCCGCCAACAAACTGATGAAGGCGGGGTTCCGCTCCAATCACATCGATCCCAATGCGCGTCACTGCATGGCCTCGGCGGTGACCGGTTTCATGCGCACCTTCGGCATGGACGAGCCGATGGGCTGCTACGACGACTTCGAGGCGGCCGACGCGTTCGTGCTCTGGGGCTCGAACATGGCCGAGATGCATCCGATCCTGTGGACGCGCGTCACCGACCGGCGGCTCTCGCACGATCACGTCAAGGTCGCCGTGCTGTCGACGTTCGAACACCGCAGCTTCGACCTCGCCGACATTCCGATCATCTTCAAGCCGCAGACCGACCTGGCGATCCTCAACTACATCGCCAACCACATCATCCAGAGCGGCCGCGTCAACGAGGACTTCGTCGGCGAGCACGTCCGCTTCAAGCGCGGCAACGACGACATCGGCTACGGCCTGCGTCCCGACCATCCGCTCGAACTCGCAGCGGCCCATGCCAAGGACCCGACCGGCAGCACCGATATCGATTTCGAGGCGTTCAAGGCCTTCGTCGAACCCTACACGCTCGAGCACGTGGCCGCGCTGAGCGGCGTCGAGCCTGGCTGGCTCGAGCACCTGGCCGAGCTCTACGCCGATCCGGCGGTCAAGGTGATGTCGCTGTGGACGATGGGCTTCAACCAGCACACGCGCGGCACCTGGGCCAACAACATGGTCTACAACATCCATCTGTTGACCGGAAAGATCGCCACGCCCGGCAACAGTCCGTTCTCGCTGACCGGCCAGCCGTCCGCCTGCGGCACCGCACGCGAGGTGGGCACGTTCGCGCATCGCCTGCCGGCCGACCTGGTCGTGACCGATCCGGAGCATCGCAAGCACGCCGAATCGATCTGGAGGCTCCCGCCCGGGCTGATCGTCGACAAGGTGGGTTACCACATCGTCGAGCAGAACCGCATGCTCAAGGACGGCCAGCTCAATGCCTACTGGGTGATGGCGAACAACAACATGCAGGCCGCGGCGAACCTCGGCAACGAGGGCTATCCGGGCTATCGCAACCCCGAGAACTTCATCGTCGTCTCCGATCCGTATCCGACCGTCACCGCGCAGGCGGCCGATCTGATCCTGCCTACCGCGATGTGGGTCGAGAAGGAAGGCGCATACGGCAATGCCGAACGCCGCACCCAGTTCTGGCATCAGCTGGTCAAGGCGCCGGGCCAGGCGCGGTCGGACCTGTGGCAGCTGATGGAGTTCTCCAAGCGCTTCACGACCGAGGAGTGCTGGCCGGCCGAGCTGCTCGACGCCCATCCCGAGTACCGCGACAAGACGCTGTTCGACGTGCTGTACCGCAACGGCAAGGTGGACCGGTTTGCGCCGGACCAGGTCGAGGCCGGCTACGCCAACGACGAGGCGGCCGCGTTCGGCTTCTACGTGCAGAAGGGCCTGTTCGAGGAATACGCCGAGTTCGGCGCGGCCACGGCCACGACCTCGCGCCGTTCGACGCCTACCATGCGGCGCGCGGCATCCGCTGGCCGGTGGTGGACGGCAAGGAAACGCGCTGGCGCTACCACGAAGGCACCGATCCGTACGTGAAGAAGGGCAGCGGCTGGCAGTTCTACGGCAACCGGGACGGGCGGGCGGTGATCTGGGCGCTGCCGTACGAGCCGCCCGCGGAGTCTCCGGACGCCGAGTTCGACCTATGGCTGTCGACCGGACGGGTGCTCGAGCACTGGCATTCCGGCTCGATGACGATGCGCGTGCCCGAACTCTACAAGGCGTTTCCGTCGGCGGTGGTCTTCATGAATCCAGACGACGCCAGGACGCGCGGACTCAAGCGCGGCGACGAGGTGCGGATCGTCTCGCGGCGCGGCGAGATACGCAGCCGGGTCGAGACGCGCGGCCGCAACCGGATGCCGGCCGGCGTGGTGTTCGTGCCCTGGTTCGATGCCGCCCAGCTCATCAACAAGGCCACGCTGGACGCGACCTGTCCGATCTCCAAGCAGACCGACTTCAAGAAGTGCGCGGTCAAGGTGGTGATGGCATGAAAGCGGTCGCAATGATCGTGCTGCTCGCCTCGGCGGCGCTGGCCGGATGCGGGGCCAAGCACGAGGAGGCGCCGCACCGGGCGCCGAGCGCGCCGGTCCTGGTCAGCGCGCCCGGGCAGATCGACCCGATGCGGCGCGGCGTGCCGATCGATGCGGATGCGACACCGCCGGCAATGGCGCGTGTCGAGAACTTCGACCGCATCCGCCCGGTGAACTACGAGATGCAGCCGCCGACGATTCCGCATTCGATCGACAACTACCAGCTCACGCGCAACACCAATCGCTGCATGCTCTGCCACACCCGATCCAATGCGCAGACCTTCCTTGCGCCGCCGGTCAGTCCGGCGCATTACGCGACGCGCGACGGCACGATCCTCGAGGAGATCTCGCCGCGCCGCTATTTCTGCGTGCAGTGCCATGTCGTCCAGACCGACGCGCAGCCGCTGATCGCGAACCGGTACGAGGGTCTCAACACGACGATTCCGGAAGGAGGCGTCCGATGATCGGCAGGCGGCTTCGTACGATGACCGGACGCATGCGCGGCTGGATCGCGCCGTTCTGGACCACGCTGTGGCGGCCGAGCCTGCATTTCAGCCTGGGCTTCCTGACGCTCGGCGGCTTCATCGCGGGCATCGTGTTCTGGGGCGGATTCAACACCGCGATGGAGGCGACCAATACCGAGGCGTTCTGCACCAGCTGCCACGAGATGAAGAGCAACGTGTTCGCCGAGCTCAAGACGACGATCCACTACAACAATCGGTCGGGCGTGCGGGCGATCTGCTCGGACTGCCATGTGCCGCACGACTGGACCGACAAGATCGCGCGCAAGATGCAGGCCTCCAAGGAAGTGTGGGGCAAGATCTTCGGATCGATCGACACGCGCGAGAAGTTCCTCGACAAGCGGCTCGAGCTCGCCAAGCACGAGTGGGCGCGTCTGAAGGCCAACGACTCGCTCGAATGCAGGAACTGCCATCAGTACGACTCGATGGATCTCACGCGCCAGGCCCCGCGGGCCGCGCAGATCCATCAGCTGTATCTGGGCACCGGCGAGAAGACCTGCATCGACTGCCACAAGGGCATCGCGCATCAGCTGCCCGACATGAGAGGCATACCGCAGGGCTAGCGATCGCGGCGATCCGCTCGGCGCGACCGATGCGCATCGGCGGCCCGATCAGGACCCGGAGGAGACCTCAGCGTCGATCAGCGTGTGCACCAGCCGGTCGCCGCTGGCGAGTTTGGCGTGGCGATACGCCGACGGCGTCAGGCCGGTCAGGCTCTTGAAATCGCGGACCAGATGCGCGTCATCGGTGAACTCGAGCCGGACCTGGTCCGGGCTGGCGCGCCTCAGCCACGGCGAAGGATGCACGGCGGCCAGCACGCGCTGCAGACGCGCGATCCGCAGCAGCCGTTTCGGCGACAGTCCGATCAGACGATCGCAGCGCTTGTGCAGTGCGCGCTCGGAAATGCCGGCTGCGTGCGCGATGCCGGACACCGGGCCGTGGAGGCGATGATCGAGCATCGCCTCGATCGTCGTGATCGCCGGGTCGGCCCGGGCCGCATCGCGGAACGTCTCGCGCAGCCAGTGTTCGGTCGCGGCGACCCGGCCTTCGAAACTGGACGCATCCTCGACGCGGGCGTACAGCCGGCGCGACGCGGCGGACAACAGCGCATCCAGCGGCGTCCGGCAGTCCGCCAGGCAGCCCGCTGCAGATCGGCCCAGAACGACCGCGCCGCGTACGGTCAGCGCGGCCACGAAGACATGCAGCGGACGGCACGTCCGCGACCGGGCGGCGGTCGATGTCGGGCCCCACAAGGCCGCTCTCGGCGTTTCCTCGTAGCCGTGCGCGCCGGCCAGACAGAAGTCCGAGTCGAGCATGATCTGCAGCAGCGGTACCGGTACCGGCAGCTCGCGCATCGATACGCATGCGGCCGCATCGCGGCGTTCCGCGAACGCGGTGACGAATCGGCGCAGATCGGGCGCGGCCGGCCGCCAATCCATCCGCAACGAGAGGGGCAGGGCGGACACGTGGATACCGGTTCCGAAATCTACAGGCGCTCAGCCGGAGCCGGACGCTAGCATTCGCCGGGTCCGGAGGTCCATATGAACGCAATGCGGATCGAGCTGTTCGTCGTGACATGCCTCGCCTCGGTACTGGCGGCCGGCTGCGCCCATCGCAGTCCGCTCGCGGCATTGCGCGAAGGCCGCCAGCCCGGTTGTGCGGTCGCGACGCTGGGAACGGCAGGCGCGTCCTTCGACGCGGCCGGCTATGCGGACCTCGAGGCAGGCGTGCCGATCACCCGCGACACGCGTTTCCTGATCGCCTCGGCATCCAAGCAGTTCACGGCGCTGGCGGTCCTGAGACTGGTCGATCAGGGGCGCGTCGGGCTCGACGAGCCGGCCGAACGCTGGCTGCCCGATCTGGCCGGTGCCCTGCAGGGCGCGACGGTGCGTCAGCTGCTGAATCAGACCGCCGGCGTGCGCGACCACACCTCGCTGATGGCACTGGCCGGCATCGAGCGCATGGCCGAGGTCGCGCCGGACGCGGTGCTCGCGATGATGCGCGGCCTGGACTCGAACAATTTTGCGCCCGGCAGCCAGGCGCGCTACTCCAACGGCCATTATCTGATGCTGGCGCAGCTCGTCGAGCGCGTGTCGGGCCGGTCGCTCGCGGCGTTCACGCACGAGGAGCTCTTCGCACCGATGGGCATGCGTGACACCGGATTCGATGCGCGCACGCCGATCGCGCACGGCTACCGGCCGCTGCGCTCGGGCGGCTTCCGCATCGCCGACGACCAGCCCAGCCTGCCGGGCTCGGGCGGACTGGTAACGACGGTTCGCGATCTGGTCCGCTTCGATGCGGCATTTCGCAGCGGCGAGGGCGTCTGGTCGCCGGCGGTCAAGGCGATGTTCTTCGAACCCGGTCGGCTGTCGAACGGCGAGACGGCCGTGCTGCCGGAGTTCGGCACACCGTACGGCGCCGGCGTCGGACTGGAGCGGCGCGACGGTGTGCTGTGGCTGAGCCATGACGGCGGTTCCGAAGGATTCCGCGCGCAGTACCTGCGACGCGCCGACGTGCCGGTCGGCGCGATCGTGCTGTGCAATCGCAGCGACGTGAACCCCGATACGATCGTCGAGCGTCTGTCGAACCGCGCAGCGCCCGAGCCGCAGGCGTCGGCCGCGCGCTTGCCGCGCAAGGAGACGCCGCCAGCCTCGAGCGAGGCGATCGCGGCGCTGGTCGGCCATTGGCGCTCGCCGGAGACGCGGATCGACTACACGATCCGTGCCGAGGGCGACGGCGTCCAGGTCACGATACGGTCGCCGCTGGCCGCCGCGCCGATCGTCGAGGATTGGGGCGGGCTCGAGCTCGACGCCGACGGTGGACTGGTCACCGGCCCGCTGCGTCTCGACGCGAAGCCCGACACCTTGGCGGTCAGCTTCGGGGGCAGGGTGCAGGGCCTGGTGTTTCAGCGGACGGAGTGAAGCCGGATACGCCACGGGACAGATGCGAACTGTTCCCGGCCGTCGTCCAAAGCCGAACGCGCAGCGGCCGTGCAAGAGAACGCGCCCGGTGTCGTTCCGATCTGCCGGGAGCGGGATCCGGCCGCCGCTCGGCCTGCCGTACCGGCAGAACAATCGCCAAGGCCGCGTGTTGCACGCGGCTGGGCCGGCCGTGCGTTGCGCTCCGGCGCGATTTCGCGCCCGTTGCCGTTCGATCAGCACGCCACCACGCGGGGCAACAGCCGACGTCGGTCAATCTGATCGGGCATCCCTAACGCGGCGCTGTCCACCCGAGGGGGAATGCTTCCAGCGGCGCAGGCTGGCAACCGCAACCGCCCCGGCTCGCCGCAAGGGCATGACCTGAGCCGGAGCCGGCCATGCTGAGGGCGTGTCACATGCCGTTCGGCGCCTGGCTGGCGGTGAACACCGCCAGCTGCTCGGCGAACGCACGCCGGTAGGCGGGCCTGGCCTCGCCGCGTGCGACGTACGCGGACAGGTTCGGATAGGCGTCGAGCGGCCCCGGCCGGCCCAGCCGCAGCAGCACCGACACCATCATCAGATCGCCGGCGCTGAAGGCGCCGTCGAGCCAGTCGGCATCGCCGAGCCGTGCCGACAGCTGCGCCAGCCGCGTATCGACGCGCTGCTCGAGCATCGGCATGCGCTCGGCGTACCAGGGCTGGTCGCGCTCGAACAGCAGCGCCATGCCGCGTTCGACGATCGGCGGCTCGACCGTATTGAGTGCGGCGAACAGCCAGGCGATCGCGCGGGCGCGCGCGGCGGCGTCGACCGGCAGCAGGCCGGGATGATGCTCGGCCAGATGCAGCACGATCGCGCCGGACTCGAACAGCACGAGGTCTCCGTCCTGGTAGGTCGGGATCTGGCCGAACGGGTGCAGCGCCCGATGCGCGGGCTGCTTCATCGCCTCGAACGAGAGCAGCCGGACAGCGTAGGCCACGCCGACCTCTTCCAGTGCCCAGCGCACGCGCATGTCGCGCGCCAGGCCCCTGCCGCGATCGGGCGAGCGTTCGAAGGCGGTCAGGATCGGTGTCATGGTCGTCTCCGGTCCGCGCGATATCAGCCGCGCAGCGCCGCTTCGATCGCGGCGATGTCGATCTTGCGCATCGTCATCATCGCCTCGAAGGCGCGCTTGGCGGCCGCCGGATCGCCGCTGGTGTAGGCCTGGGTCAGCACGCGCGGCGTGATCTGCCAGGACAGGCCCCACTTGTCCTTGCACCAGCCGCAGGCGCTTTCCTGGCCGCCGTTGCCGACGATCGCGTTCCACAGCCGGTCGGTCTCGGCCTGGTCGTCGGTCGCGACCTGGAACGAGAACGCCTCGCTGTGCTTGAACGCCGGGCCGCCGTTGAGGCCGATGCACGGAATGCCGAGCACGGTGAACTCGACCGTCAGCACGTCGCCCTGCTGGCCGGACGGGAAATCGCCGGGCGCGCGATGGATCGCCTTGACCGCGCTGTCGGGAAACGTCTCGGCGTAGAACGTGGCCGCTTCGAGCGCGGTGCCGTCGTACCAGAGGCAGATGGTGTTCTTGGGAATCATGGGGTTCTCCTGGAGCGGTAAGAGCCGTGGGCGGCCGTGGGAGTCGCGCGACCGGGATGCGGCCGCGTGAGCCTGATGTCGGATCGACGAACGAAGATGCGCCGGATCGACCATCATCGACAACAGAAGACGCAGAAGGCTGAACGGTCTCGCAGGGCGGGCCGGGCCGAGGCGCCTTGTGAGCGGCCCGGACCGCGCCCGGGGGCGCGTGGCGCCGGCACGCCGCCGCGATGCGGGTGCGGCCATGCGCCGGGCGCAGAAGCGCGACATGCGGACGGGGCGAGCCTGGGTCGTCGGCGTCGATCAACCACAGGGCGGGCGTCCGCGTCCGACGCGTCCGGCGGTCGGTGACGAGCGGCCCGGCCTGCGATCGCGGCTTGCGCGATCGATACCGGGCGCGATCCGTGACAGGCCGCCTGGGTACGCGAGGCCATGCGGGTCGGCGCCCGATCGAGCGCATGGCCGGCGGTCTCCGGCCCGGTGTCACCTAGCGCGCGTTCGCACGCAGCCGGTGCGGACGCGTTGCCTGGGGATCGAAAGCGCCGGCGAAGATCGGATCGCCGCGGTGCTCGTAGGCGCCGAGGTCGAAGCCGGCGCCCTGCGGACGCGGTACGCCGCTTGCATCGTGCGAGGGCGCGAGCTCGGCGCTGCCGGCGTCGATCGCGGCGGCACCGGCGCGCAACTGCAGCGAGAACGGCGGCGCGACGAACAGCGCGGCGGCGCTAGTGAACTGGAGATTGTGGTCGGTGGTCAGCGCATTGCCCTCCAGCGAGTAGTCCGCGGCGAGGTTGTTGCGTACCAGCACGTTCTCGCTCGGGCGCTCGTCCTTGTGGGCGTGCACCATGATCCACGGCGGACCCGGCGTTCCGTTCGCGAGGTCGATCACCGTGTTGTTGACGATCCGCGAGTTGCGCATGCCGTAGAAGCTGATGCCGTGCCAGTGGTCGGTCACGACGATGTTGTTCTCGACGATCCAGTCGGTGAAGAAGCCATCGAAGCAGCCGATGCCCTGCATCGTGCTGCGCAGCGGATTAGTCGGATCGGTCGCGTTGACGAACACGTTGCCGCGCAGGACCACGCCGACGACCTCGCCGCGGCCGACGCCGCCGGGTCCGACCGACCAGCTCTGAAAGCCGTCGTCGTGGTTGCCGTCGAACGCATCGCCGATCAGATTGTTCTGGATGCGGTTGTATTCGTAGACGCCGCGATCCCCGAGGCGCGGATGCCGTCGGCGGAGAAGCCGTCGACGATGTTGCGCCGCACGCCGGCGTCCTGGCCGGTGACGACGATGCCGAAGCGCACGTTGCGGATGCGGCTGTCGGACAGACGCACGCGGTCGCCGCCGATCTCGACGCCGCTGGAGGCCAGGCCGACCCATTCGGCCGGACCCCACGATGAGGCATCGTCGACCGAATGGACGTCCAGGTCGGCCAGCTCGACGTCCCAGGTCGGGCCGAACCAGTTGTGGTCGACCGCCTCGACGATCGTCGTCGTCTCGTACTGGCCGCCGAAAGACGGGCTGATCGCAAGGCCGCGGACGGTCCAGTGCTGCGCCGATCGAATCAGCAGCGTGCGGACCCGCGGCGTTTCGCCGGGCGCCGCGGCGAGCGTGATCGGCGCGGTGTTGTACGCATGCTCGATCGCCAGGTCACCGTGGTCGCCCGCATGCAACCAGATCGTGTCGCCGGCGCGGACCGGCGCGCCTGCGTTGACGGTCACGAGCGGCATGCCGGTCTGGTACGGATAGGTCGGCCAGTTGCGCGTCTCGATCAGGCCGGCGTCGAATACGTGGCGGAGCGAACGCCACGGACGCTCGGCGCTGCCGTCGCCGCTCGCATTGCTGCCGGCGACCGGGTCGATGTGGAAGGAAGCCGCGAATGCATGGCCGGTGGCACAGAGCACGGCAATCGAGCACATCAGCAGGCGCATCCGATCCTCCTCGCGGCGCGCCGAGCCGGGCCGCGCCGCACGCAGCATAGCGCGTGCGCACCGAGCACCGGCATGGCTGAGCCCCGTGACGAGCGCGCTGCGCCGCGGAGCGGCGGTGCATCCGGCGCTCCACGAGCGGTCCCGATCGGGGCGGCACCACGCGTGTGCGGCGCGTCATCGGGCGGGGACTTCGAGGTCGCCGCCGGTGCCGACGCGGATCGGCCGGGCCGTCCGGCGACCGGATCGCACCGGCTTCGCGGTGGCCGAGCCGGCCAGGCATCGCGTGCGCGATGGCCGGCGTCGATCCACCTGGGCCGCGCTTCGCAGGCATGCAGGGCAGGGACTGGGCGTCTCCCGGTCGCCCTTGGCCATCAGCGTCACATGCCGCCGGCCGCGCAACTGAACGTCGATGCGATCGGAGATTGACCGCGGCCGTCGCGCGGCGGACCATGTCGCGCCTCCCCCATCGCCTGTCTGCCGTCCAGGCGCCGCCCGATTCCAGGACCGGGCGGCACCGCTGCCTCCGATCGATGACGTCCTCCGAATCCCGAAACGACGCGGCCGCGGTGCGTCTGGACCTGTGGCTATGGGCCGCGCGCTTCTTCAAGACGCGCAGCCTCGCCAAGCAGGCGATCGAGACCGGCAAGATCGAGGTCGGCGGCCAGCGCGCCAAGCCCTCGCGCAGCGTCCGGATCGGCGACGCACTGCGCATCGTGCGCGGCGAGGAGATTTTCGAGATCGGCGTGGCGGGCCTGTCCGATACGCGCGGGCCGGCCGCCGGCGCACGCCTGCTGTATACCGAATCGGACGCATCGCGCCAGGCGCGCGAGGCGCGTCTGGCCGACCTGCGTGCCGCGCGCGCCGGCTATCAGCCGCCGCAGCAGCGCCCCGACAAGCGGGCGCGCCGGCTGATCCGCCTGCTCGGCGACATCGACGCGCTGTGACGCGCGCCGGCGCGGCGCGCCGGTCGGCGCATACGGCTCGCTGCGTCTGGTCGGGAGCCGCGCGCACACCGGTACCGATTGCGCGGTCCGGCATGCGCGGGCTTCAGCGAGTGCGCCACGCCTCGTGCTGCGCGGTGTCCAGGAACGTCCAGGCGATGAATCGGCTCTGCTTGCTGCCCTGGGCCATCGGCACCTCGCGTACGTCCTGCGCGCCGGCCTGACGCAGTCGCCGGTGCAGCGCCGCGCGATGCTCGGACTTCGCGACCAGACTGCTGAACCAGCGCACCCGGGTCCGGTATTCGGCGCTCTCCTCGATCATGCGGCCGACGAACGCGGCCTCGCCGCCCGGGCACCACAGTTCGGTGGCGCGGCCGCCGAAGTTAAGTGCGGGCTGCCGGGTGCCGCGCGCCGGCGCGCGGTCGAGGTTGCGCCACTTGCGGCGGCTGCCGGCAGCGGCTTGGGCGGCCGAGGCATGGAACGGCGGATTGCACATCGTCAGGTCGAAGCGCTCGCCCGCGCGCACCACACCGGCGAACAGCCGGTCGCGCGCCGGCTGCTGCCGCAGCGCGATCGCCGCGCCGAGGCCGTTGGCCTGCACGATCGCGCGTGCCGCCTGCAGCGCCGTCGCGTCGATCTCGCTGCCGACGAAGTGCCAGCCGTACTCGGCATGGCCGAGCAGCGGATAGATGCAGCTGGCGCCGACACCGATGTCGAGCACGCGGATCGCCGGCCCGCGCGGCACCTCGCCGCCCTCGCTCCCGGCGAGCAGGTCGGCCAGTCCGTGCAGATAGTCGGCGCGGCCGGGAATCGGCGGGCACAGATAGCCGTCGGGCAGCGTCCAGTGTGCGATGCCGTAATCGGCTGCGAGCAGCGCGCGGTTCAGCGTGCGCACGGCGGCGGCATCGCCGAAGTCGATGCT
Source organism: Dokdonella sp. (assembly GCA_024707225.1). Taxonomy (GTDB): domain Bacteria; phylum Pseudomonadota; class Gammaproteobacteria; order Xanthomonadales; family Rhodanobacteraceae; genus Dokdonella. The sequence continues at coordinate 184,741 of JANQAE010000001.1, forward strand.
GGTAGCGCCGTCCGGCGTGCGGATCAGGAACGCCTTCAGCGCCGGGCAGGCGCGCGTCAGGCGCGCGAAGTCGTAGCGACCCGGATGGCGGTTGCGCGGATGCAACGTCGGACGCACGGCAGCGCTGCGCGCGGCGGATGGTCGTCGGGGTGGAGGCCTCATGCGCGGATTAGACGCGATCGGCGGGCGCTGGTGTAAGTCGCTGATGCGGGCCCGCGCATGCGACAGCGGCCGCGTCGGCGCGCCGCCGATCTCCCGGCCTTGCGGCGCGAGCCGTTTCGGCGCCGCTCTGCGCATACGGTCGGAACGCGCCGATATCCGGCCGGGAGCCCTCGAACCATGTACCTGCGCAGGTCGATCCACGCATTCACTTCGGCATCGCTCGCCTTCGCGCTGGCCGCCTGTTCGCAGGCCGGCGGCGATGCCGCGGCGCCGGCCCGACCCGCCGCGGCAACGGACGCGGGGTCCGGCGATACCGGTCGCGACGCCACGGGGCCGGCCGCCGCGCGCGTCGTGCAGACGCATGCCAAGGGGCTGTTCTTCGATCGCGCGTCGATCGATCGCGAGACGCAGCGCCGCGCGCAGGCCTCGCGACCGTCGGTCGGCCGGCTCGAGCGCGTGCAGGTCGTCGATACGGCCGGCTTCGGCGAGCCGCTGCCGGCGCTGACGATCGAGGTGCCGGCCGGCTGGATCGCGCGCGGCGGCGTCGACTGGCGGCGCGAGGTGGAATGCATCGGCAATACGCATGCATTCGACTGGAGCGCGGCCTCGCCCGACGGTCTGTACGAGGTCTCGCTGCTGCCGAAGCTGTCCTGGCAGGTGCAATCGGCACCGGGCGGCATCGTGCCGCTCAATCCGTGCCCGGCCGCGCCGATGGCCACGGTACGCGACTACCTCGAGCAGCTGACGCGCAGTGCGCGACCCGACGCGCGCGTGCTCGGCTATCGCGACCGCCCCGACCTGGTCGCGCAGCAGGCGGCGCGGCGCGGCAGAACGGCCAGCCGTCGCCGACGCGCCTGCGCCACGAATCGGGTGAACTGCTGATCGGCTATCGTCTGCAGGGGCAGGAGATGCGCGAGTCGATCGTCGCCAGCGTGACGTTCTCCGAGCTGCAGGGCACGGTCGCGGCCTGGTCGGAGACCGGCATCGCGCTGCGCGCGCCGGACGGCCTGCTCGACGAGGCGCTGCTCGAGCGCATGCGCCGCTCCGGACGCTACGAGCAGGCCTGGGCCGAGCGCATGACGGCCTGGTCGGCGCAGCACGTCGAGCGCGTCAACCAGCGCCAGGTCGCGTCGATCCAGCAGTGGCATGCGCGGCGCATGAACGAGATCTCGCTGGCCGGCATGGCGGCGCGGCACCGGATCCGCATGGATACGATCGCCGACATCGGCCGGATCAACCAGCAGATCGTCGCCGACACCGGCGCCACCGATGCGCGCATCCACGCCGCGACGATCGACGCGATCCAGGAGGTGCAGCCCTGGCGCGACCCGGCGTCCGGCCACGCGGTCGACCTGCCGATCCACTACGCGCACGCCTGGCAGCTCGGCGACGGCCGCCAGTTCATGACCAACGACGCCTCGTTCGATCCGGAGCGCGACCTCGGCGTGGCCGGGCATCGGCTGGAGCCGGCACGCTGACGGGGCGACCGGTTCCGCGCCGCGTCGGCCGTGCGGCGGCGTTGGCCCGCACGCGGCTCAGGGCGCCGAATGACCTCCGCCCGCATCCGAGTGCCGTGGATGCGACGCATCGTCTCGCAGGCAGGCGCGATCGAAGATCGATCGCGGCGCATGGCCGCGTCCGGATAGTGCGGCGGCCGCGATGCCGGGCAGGACTTGCGCTAAGGTGGCACGCCTCCCTCCGCCGCCTCCCGAGGTCCGCCATGACGCTGCCGCGCAAACCGACCGCCGCCGATTTCGATCCGCAGGTGCTGGCGCTGTTCGACCAGTACGTGCACGGGCTGATCGACCGTCGCGGCTTTCTGGCCGGAGCCGCACGCTTCGCGACCGGCGCGACGACCGCGCCGGTCTGCTCGCGGCGCTGAGTCCGCGCTTCGCGGCCGCGCAGCAGGTCGCGCCGGACGATGCGCGGCTCTCGACGAGCTATCGGCAGTTCGAGTCGCCCGACGGCTACGGCAAGGCGCGCGGTTATCTCGCGCGGCCGGCCAAGGTGCAGGGCCCGTTGCCGGTCGTGCTGGTGATCCACGAGAACCGCGGGCTCAATCCGCACATCGAGGACGTGACGCGGCGCCTGGCGCTGGAGAATTACATCGCGTTCGCGCCCGATGCGCTGTATCCGCTCGGTGGCTATCCGGGCGACGAGGACAAGGCGCGCGAGCTGTTTCCGAAGCTCGACCAGGCCAAGACGCGCGAGGACTTCCTCGCCGCGGCGGCATTCCTGCGCGGCATCGACGGCGGCAGCGGCCGGCTCGGCGTGGTCGGCTTCTGCTACGGCGGCGCGATGACCAATTTCCTCGCGACCGAGCTGCCGTACGTCGCGGCGGCAGCACCGTTCTACGGCGCGGCGCCGGCCGTGGAGAGCGTGCCGAAGATCAAGGCCGAGCTGCTCGTGGTACTGGCCGGCGAGGATCCGCGCGTCAACGCGAGCTGGCCGCCGTATCAGGCCGCGCTCGATCGGGCCGGCGTGACCTATGCGCTGTACCAGCCGGCCGGCACGCAGCACGGCTTCCACAACGACACCACACCGCGCTACGACGAGGCGGCCGCGAAGGAAGCCTGGAAGCGCACGCTGGCGCTGTTCGAGCGGCGGCTGCGTCGCGCCTGAGCGGGGCCGACGGTCCCGGCGCCGGGGCGCCACGTGCGCCCGGCGCACTGCCGCGTCGCGTCTTGCGCATTCGTTCTTGCCGTTGAACCATCGGCAGCCCGCCTGCGCTGTCGCCGTCCGCGGTAGCACAGGCCCGATCCGCGCGAGGATTCTCATGAAGAAGACATCGGCGAGCTCCGCTCCGACAGCCGGCAATCGTTCCGCAGACGGCGGCGATGCCGCGGCCGGCACCGCCTCGCAGCAGATCGACGCGCGTATCGCGGCGCTCGAGGACTGGCGCGGCGCGATGCTCGCGCGCGTCCGCGCGCTCGTGCACGAGGCCGATCCGGCGGTCGTCGAGGAAGTGAAGTGGCGCGGCGTGCCGGTGTGGTCGCATGCGGGCATCCTGTGCACCGGCGAGACCTACAAGACCGCGGTCAAGCTGACGTTCGCGAAAGGCGCGGCGCTGGATGATCCGGCGGGGCTCTTCAACGCCAGCCTCGACGGCGGCACGCGGCGCGCGATCGATCTGCATGAAGGCGACACCATCGACGCAGCGGCGTTCAAGGCGCTGCTGCGCGCGGCCGTGGACTTGAACGTCGGGAAGGCCAAGGCAGGCAAGGCCGCCCGGCACAGTTCATCGTCGAAGGACTCCGACGCGGCGCCGACGGCGCCACGGCCGCGGACGGCCGACCGCCGCGCGAAGAAGGCCGCCGCCCGGAGCACCGCAATGCCCAAAGCCGGGGCCGGCCCGGCCGTCGCGCGCACACCGGCGTCGGGACCGTCACTGATCGATTCGGCGCCTGCCGGGCCGGCCCTGCTCGCCGGTGGCAATCCGCAGATCGCCAAGGGCTACGGCGATGCGCCGGTCCAGGCATACATCGACGCGATGCCGGACTGGAAACGTGCGGTCGGCCGGCAACTCGACACGCTGATCGTGCGTGCCGTGCCCGGCGTCACCAAGGCCGTCAAATGGAACTCGCCGCTGTACGGCGTCGAAGGGCAGGGCTGGTTCCTCGGCATCCACTGCTATACGCACTACGTCAAGGTGGCGTTCTTTCGCGGCGCGCGCCTGCGCCCGCCGCCGCCGGGTCCGTCCAAGAGCGCCGAAACGCGCTATCTCGACATCCGCCAGGACCAGCCGATCGACGAGATCCAGTTCGTCGACTGGGTGCGCCAGGCCAGCCGGCTGCCGGGCGAGCGCATGTGATAGCGGCGTGCGCGCCGACGCGCATTCGCATCCGGCACGCTTTCTCTACAGCCCAGCGACTCGTAGCACGGGCGCATGGTCGCGACACGCCTCGTGTTCCGCGCGATCGACGATAGCGCCACGCAACGATTGCGAGCCAGCACCGATCGCCTGCTTCCGCGCGCTGGTACGTGCGTGACCACAGCATCTGAGCTGCGGTACGTACCTGGGCCGGGGTTCGCGACCACCGGTCGTTGTCAGTAGTCGAAACCGTCGAGCAGCAGCGCGTCATCGATCGCCAGCGGATCGGCAGCACCGATCGTGCAGGGCGCGGCCGCACGTAGCCCCGCTGGTCGGTAGGCGGACAGAATGCGCTGCCACCGCTCGCCAGAGTCGTCAGCGGTCCGGATGCCGGCGGCAGCATCGTCGCCGTCGGACCTCCATTCTCCTGCAGGGTATCGAGCCCGAAGACGGCTGCAGAACCATACGCGTAGTTCTCCTGGCCCGTCGGAAAGCAGGTTCGATTCGGCGCTTCGAAATTGACGCCCTGCGTTTCGACGATTGGGGTTCCCATCAAGCCGCAGCCACCGGCGATCACGCTATTGGTAGAACGCAGGATTGTCCCGGCCCTCAGCTCGACCGAGTAGATGGGCGACGTCGTAATGGTCGTATGGTGCAGGTTCGCCTCGGAGCCTGCCTTGTAGAGCGAGAGTGCCTGCCGGGGCGCGACGATCGTCACGTTGTACAAGTCCAGCCGAGAGGGGCCATTGCCGCCGAAGTCCAGAGCGATCATCGCCCCCGACGTGTAGCCTCCGAAAACCGAGTTGCGCGCGATCACGCGAGCGCTGCTCAATATGCAAAACGGAGCGACGCTGAACGCGAAATTATTCTTGAACGTGACGTCTTCGATCAGCGTAGTGCCCGCTCCGGAAATCATCAGTGTCGTGCAGAGTCCCGAGGTTCCGTTGTTCTCGAACCGCGAGCGGGTAATCCTCGCCTGACCGCCTTCGGTCAGCGCATAGGTCAGGCCCAAACTGTTCCCCTGAAAGTGCACGTCGTCCAACAGCAGCTCGCTGCCATTGAAGCCCATCGCCCAGCTGGGCTCCAGTGCGCGCGTGAAGGTCACGCGCTTCGCGTTCAAATGACCTCGCGCCGACAGCCCTGCATTCAGCGATCCGAGGTAAACGTCGATCAGGACATCCTCGAGCGCGAGACGCGTCGCGGCGGCATCGCCTCCGCCGAAACTGCCGCTGCGAACACCGCCTCCATGATGTGGGCCGGTGACGTCTCCGGAGCGAACCAGGCCGAGGCCACGCACGCTCACTGCGATACCACGAGCGACGTCCAAGGCGTAGTCGAGCCGGTTCGGATCGATCGCACTCAGCTCGGAACCCTCGCCGATCACGTCCAGATCGTCGGTGATGTCGAGGTCGCCGGTCAGTCCGGCATCCTCGTCGACACCGACTTGCTCGAGCCGATGGATGCCGGCCCCGAGGCGAACGATGTCGCGGCCCGGCAGCGCATTGGCGGCGAGGACCGCTTCGCGCAGAGAGCAGTCGGCCGGCAGGCAGGCGTCGGGAACCGGATCGTCCAGACGCGTGACCTGGAACGTGGCGGCTGATCCGATCGCGGGCATCAGCACCGAGACCGCCAGCAGACCACGCCAGTGTCGCGCGAACGTGCGCGTGTTTTTCATGCCGTATATCTCCATGCCCCTGGGCAGCCACAGCGTCACGCAGCAGAACGTCGAAATCAAGTCTCGCGAGCGAGGAACGACTGCGGACTTCCAAGAGAATGAGCGGCCACGCAGCTCGAGATTCGTCTCGCAGCGCCGGAGACCCAATCGGTCTTGGGCGGCTGTGATGGACCGTCCGGAAATGGAAGCCTCTGTAAGCGCGAGAGCAGCAAGGCCGGCGCTTCTGCCCTTTGGCCACCCATGCGTCGGCGCGAATGCGCGCTGCTGGATTCTGCTGCACCCGCGCCATACGTATACGAAGGCGGGACCGCATCGCGCGGTCCCGCCGGACTCATCGTTTCGGACTCATCGTTCGCGGATCAGCGCAGATCGACCGTCGCGACCTTGTCCTGCGCGTCGCGTTTCGGGTCGACGCCGAACATCATCTTCACGCCGGCCAACAGGCTCGACTCGTTGAGCCAGACTTCGGCGCGTTCCGGATCGAAGCGCAGCAGGACCAGCTTGGGATCGTTCTTCCCTTCGAACCAGGCCGCAATGAACGGGTTCCACAGCCGGTCGATCACGTCGCGATCGTGCGAGAGACTCAGCCTGCCGTGGATGCTCGCGAACAGGTCGTGGCCCTTCGAGCTGAACGCGGCGATCGCGCGGCTGTTCTCGCGCTTGGCGTACTCGGCCACGGCATTGGGCAGGCCGGTGAAGAACCAGATCGGTCCGGATTCTTCCTCGACCAGGGCGGTCATCGGGCGCGAGTGTCCGTCCTCGACGCCGTCGACGCCGAGCATCAGCGTGCGATCGGATTTGAGCGCCTTCCAGAGCTTGGCTTCGAGTTCCTGCGGTGTCGCCATGGGGAATCTCCGTCGGATGCGTCGTGCGACGCGCGGAACGCCGTTCTAGGCGAGCGGGCGTGAATGTCGCCGCAACCTTCGGTCGCAGCGGAGGGCTGGCGTTCACCGAGCGGGTGGGTGGCCGTCGAGGCGCCGGCGGTCAACGACGCCGTCGCGCGACACGATCGCAGGTGAGGGTTCATCGCTGCGACGCGCATCGACGTCGTCGTATGCGGCACTCGTCGGTCGAAGCCGGACACCGGTCGCTCACGAGCGGTCCGGAAAAAGCGAGCCCGGCATTGCGCCGGGCTCGCGGGGTACGGCGTGGAACGATCGTCAGTGCGTGCGCGGTGCCGCGACCGGGCTCGACAGCGCCTCGGCCAGTCCGCCCGCGTCGCAGCTGGAGCCGACCAGCGCATCGAGATCGGCCTGACGGTGCAGCAGGTCGCCGAACGTGCGCGGCACGCCGGACACCGGATCGGGCATCGTGAACGTGCCGGGCGCCGTCACCGAGCCCGGGTCGCCGACCAGGAAGCGCGACAGCGCGGCCTGGAAGCCCATGTTGCGCGGCTCGACGTGCAGGAACTTGGTCTGCGTCTCGCCGCCGTGGCACGAGTCGCAGGTGTTCAGCGACATCATGTGGCGCGCGTCGTTGTTGGTCACCAGCGGATGATCCCAGACCGAGCTCGCCGAGGTGTCCGGATTGAGCGCGGCGCCGGTCAGGAACGGCTGGCCCATGAAGAGGTCCGGCACGTCATAGGTATTGGCCAGGATGTCCGCTTCGTTGAGATTGATGAAGTCGGCCAGCAGCGTCGTGGTGTGCGGCAGCGGCGTGGGATTGTAGGTCGCCCGATGCGGCGTGAGCTCGGTGGACGCGGTCTCCAGCTGGCCCGGCGTGGCGCCGAGATGGAACTCGCGCAGCTCCCACAGCGGATCGAGCGCGTTCTCGTTGGTGCGCACCTGGTTGATCGCGCTGCCGTTGGGCTTGTCCGGGGCGGCGTTGGCGGTGGCGAACACGTCGGTGAGGTTCTGCAGCGCGGCGTTGTACGCGCTCGAACCGAGCAGCAGCGAGTCCAGGTCCTTCCACTTCTTCGCGTAGGTACGCACGTCCTCGCACTTGTTCAGCGGCACCCCGTATTCGAGGATCACCGTGAACGGCATGACGTCGCAGCTGCCGTCCTCGTGGCGGCGCATGACGCCGAACACGAAGCGGCCTTCACCGGCGCTTCCGCCGCCGTAGACGAGGTTCTTGCGCAGGTCCAGACGGTTGACGATCGCCAGCAGGCGCATCGGCGACTGCTTGAGGTCCAGGCGGCCCTTGGAGTCGCGCGGCCAGAACTTCAGGACCTGATCGAACATCTCCGGCCGCTTGTCGATGTCGAACGTGTTGACGTTCTGCGTGTCGAGCCAGCTCTTGAGCCAGCGCTCGACGAACTCGGCCGGATGGATGCCGGTCAGCGGCTGGTTGGCCATGTCGGTCATCAGGCGGTTGAACGTCCACACGCCGGTCGGATTGCCCTTGCCGGAGCAGGCGTCGAACGTGCGCTCCCGGTCCTCGACGACGCGCGGATGCACGACCATCAGCGAATGCGGGGTGCTGACCAGTGCGGCGACGCCGTCGGTGACGTCCTCGGGCACGTCGATCGGCGCGCCTTCGCGGATCAGGCGGACCAGCCGGTCCGGATCGATGAAGGCGACCGGCCGGTGGTCGACGATCTCGCGGCCGCGGAAGACCGGCTGCTTGTCGAGTTCGAACGCCTGTTCCTTGCGGCGGGCCTGTTCGGCGACGAAGGCGTCGAAATCGAACGGCACTTCGGCGAAGAAGACGTCGGGATTTCGCGGATCCTGGCGCAGCGCGATCGAGCCACCGGCCAGACGCAGCGGAATCGCCGACGGCAGCTCATGGCCTTTCTCGTAGCGAACCTCGATTCGCGCGGTATTGCCTTCGGGCGTGACGCGCGGCAGCGCGGTCAGCGTGATCTTCTCGGTCGGCGGAAACGCGACCATTGCATCGGGCTTGGGATCCTGCGCGATCGCCGACTGGCCGGCGATGCCGGTCAACAGCATTGCGGCGAGCACGAGTGCGGCGCGGCGGCTGGTGTGGCTGGGCAAGGGTTTTTTGAGCATGCGCATCTCTTCCTCCTCTTCCTGGCTGAATGGGTTTTTGCGAGCGCGACAGCGCGTCCGACACCGGCCCGATAAGGCTCGGCGACAAGGCGCTTCCTGATGGTTTTCCCCGTATTGCGTGTCCCCTGGTCCGATCGAAGCTAACAGCCGAATCACAGAATAATTGTGAACTAGTGTGCAAAATGGATTCGGGCGCGCCATTTGACCGTATCGGCAATTGAAATGGAATAGCGCGCCGAATAAAGGCCCGATCGGGCGCGGCCATCCAATTTCCGCACCTGCGGGCCATCGGTTCGAATCGACACGAATATCGCCGCTGTCGAATGATCGGTACAGGACCGCGCCATTGCGCCGCGCCGTCGTATCGACGAGGCCGCCTCACGGTCGCGGCGTCGGAACACGGGCCTGGACCGGTGCGCGAGCGGGCGAAGGGCGCGGCGCAGCGCTTGCGACGGGCGGTGGCACCGCGCAGCCGACGATCGGAACCCATCGCGGACGCGATGGGTTCCGATGCGATCCGTCCGTGGACACGCGCGATCGTGTTCCTGTCGCCGAATGCCGTGCGCTAGTGCGTCTTGGCCGCCGACACCGTCGCGAACAGCCCGCCGACCAGGCCGCCGGACGGACAGCTCATGCTGACCAGCGCGTCGAGGTCGGCTTCGCGGTGCAGCAGGTCGCCGAACGTGCGCGGCACGCCGGAGACCGGGTCGGGCATCGTGAACGTGCCGGGGCTCGCGACCGAGCCCGGACTGCCGGTCAGGAAGCGCGACAGACCCGCCTGAGAGCCCATGCTGCGCGGCTCGACGTGCAGGAACGTCGTCGTGCCGGTCTCGCCGCCGTGGCACGAATCGCAGGTATTGAGCGAGAACAGATGGCGCGCCTCGTTGTTGCTGACGCCCGGATGCTTCCAGACGAAGCTCGGCGACGTGCTCGGATTCAACGACGAGCCGGTCAGGAACGGCTGGCCGAGGAACGTATCCGGTACCGTGTAGGTGCCGGCGAGGATCGCCGCTTCGTTGGTGTTGATGAAGTCGGCCAGCAGCGTCGTGGTGTGCGGCGCCGGGAACGGGTTGTAGGTCGGGCGGTGCGGCGTCATCTCGGTCGACTTCAGCACCAGCAGATGACTCGATCCGTCCAGACCGAATTCGCGCAGCTCCCACAGCGGATCGAGCGCGTTCTCGTTGGTGCGGATCTGGTTGATCGCGCTGCCGTTGGGCTTGCCCGGCGCCGCATTGGCCTTCGTGAACTGCACGGTGATGTCCTCGAGCGCGGCGTTGTAGGCCGGCGAGCCGAGCGGCAGGCCGTCCAGCGCATGCCATTGCGTGCCGTAGTCCTGCACCGCGGTGCAGCCGCGGATCGGTACGCCGTATTCGAGGATCACGGTCGAGCGCATCAGTGCGCAGCCGCCGCCGGGAAGGCGCCGCATGATGCCGAACACGAAGCGTCCCTCGCCGGCGCTGCCGCCGCCGTAGACGGCGTTCTTGCGCAGATCCACGCGGTTGACGATCGCCAGCAGACGCATCGGCGACTGCTCGAGCTTGAGCCGGCCCGAGCCGTCACGCGGCCACGGATTGATCACGGAGTTGATGATCAGATCGCGCTCGGTGATCTCGAACGAGTTGACGAAGGCCGTATTGACCCAGCTCTTGAGCCAGTCCTCGACGAAGTCGGCCGGATCGATGCCGGTCAGCGGCTGGTTGGCCATCTCCGACATCAGATGCGCGAACGTCCACACGCCGGTCGGATTGCCGGCGTTCGTGCAGGCATCGAAGGTGCGCGTCGGATCCTCCACGACCAGCGGATGGACGACCATCAGCGAGCGCTCCGCGCTGAGCAAGCCGGCCGTGCCGGTGACGACGTCCTTCGGGATGCGGATCGGTGTGCCGGCACCGATCTGCCGCGTCAGCGTGGCCGGATCGAGAAAGGCCACCGGCCGGTGGTCGACGATCTCGCGACCATGGAAGACCGGCGCCTTGCCCTGCGCGGCGAGGCTCTTGCGGCGCGCCTGCTCGGCGACGAATCGATCGAAGTCGAACGGTATCGTGCCGGCATAGGCGTCCGGATCGCGCGGGTCGCGCTGCAGATAGACCGGCCGGTCCTGGACCTGCAGCTCGATCCGCTCGGGCAGTCGCTGGCCCTTCTCGTAGCGCACGTCGAGGCGCGCGTTGTGCCCCTGATCGGAAGGGCGCGGCAATGCGGTGATCGAGACGGTTTCGGCGATCGGCAGCGCGTCGGGCTTCAACGCGGCCGGTTGCGCGAAGGCGGTCGAGGCGGCGATGCCGGTCGTCAGCAGCGTGACGAACCAGACGGCACGCGGCCGGAACGTGGTGGGGCTGGGCGAAGGTCGAGCGAACATGATCCATATCCTCCTTTTCCTGGCTTGGGGGTGTTACGCGCGCGGACGGCGCTGCCATCGCGCCGCCCGCAGGCGTGCGATGGAAAGTCGGTGTCGAGAGCTCCCCGCTGTCGAGAATGACCGAGCCGACGCTAGCAGCGGCCATCGACGGCAAGCGTGACCGGCCCCCCAGAAAAACACCGGCTCTCATTCATCTTTCCACGGATTGGCCGGCCCGGTCGCGTGGCCGGCGCTGCGCGAGTCCGGCAGCTGCGGCATGGCAGGCGTCGAAGCCGTGCGCCGATAGCGGGGCGACCCGGCCGGGCGCGCGCATCCGGGCGGCGCGGTGCGCGACAATGCGCGACCCGCCGCCGGTCGCGTTCGCGAGCGCGGCGGCAACCGTCCCCCGATCCGAGCAGCCAGTCCGATGTCACCTCTTTCGTTCTATCCAATCGGCACCGCCGGCCAGCCCTGGGGCCCGGCCGAGAAGGCCGCCTGGCGCGCGCAGCAGACGCGCCGGCGCAGCTACGCCGATGATGTTCTCGCCGCGATCGAGCGCCTGCGCGCGCATTTCGACGTGGTCGAGTACGGCCGGCTCGACTACGCGCCGGAGGTCTATCCGCTGCGCGCGCTGCGCAGCCGCGACTGGCACGACGCGCGTCCGGTCGTGCTGGTCACCGGCGGCGTGCACGGTTACGAGACCAGCGGCGTGCACGGCGCGCTGGCGTTTCTCGAGCAGCGTGCCGGCGACTACGCCGGACGCGTCAATCTGCTGGTCGCGCCGTGCGTGAGCCCCTGGGCCTACGAGCGGATCCACCGCTGGAATCCGCTGGCGATCGATCCGAACCGGTCGTTTCGCGCCGGCAGTCCGGCCGGCGAGTCGGCGGCACTGATCGATCTGGTCGCGCCGTGGCGCGAGCGCGTGCTGGTGCACGTCGACCTGCACGAGACCACCGACAGCGACGAATCGGAGTTCCGGCCGGCCCTGGCCGCGCGCGACGGCAAGACCTACGAGCCGGGTGAGATTCCCGACGGCTTCTACCTGGTCGGCGACAGCGAGCGGCCGCAGCCGGCGTTCCAGCAGGCGATCATCGCCGCAGTCTCGGCGGTCACCCATATCGCGCCGGCCGACCGCGACGGCGCGATCATCGGGTCGCCGGTCGTCGCGCCGGGCGTGATCCTGTATCCGGTGCGCGAGCTCGGCCTGTGCGCCGGCATCACCGACGCGCCGTACACGACGACCACCGAGGTCTATCCGGACAGCCCGCGCGCGACGCCCGAGCAGTGCAATGCCGCCCAGGTCGCGGCGGTCGCCGCTGCGATCGATTTCGCGCTGGCGCACTGAGCGCGGCGGACGCTGCCGCTCGACGTCGCGACGGCGATGCGCGAACGGTGGTGATGCGCGAAAAAAACTGTGGCGCGGTCTCGCTGCGGCGGCGGCGCGGATCGCCGCCGCCGATGCACTTACGCGACCGTCAGCGTGACGTCGATGTTGCCGCGCGTCGCATTCGAGTACGGACAGACGATGTGCGCCTGCTCGACCAGGGACTCGACCTGGTCGCGCGGCAGCCCGGGCACGCGGATCGTCAGCGCGGCCGCGATGCCGAATCCGTTCGGCAGCGGACCGATGCCGACCTCGCCGGTCACCGTGGTATCGGCCGGCAGCGCGATCTTCTGCTTGCCGGCGACGAACTTCAGCGCACCGAGGAAGCAGGCCGAATAGCCGGCCGCGAACAGCTGCTCCGGATTGGTGCCGCTGCCGCCGGCGCCGCCGAGCGCGCGCGGCGTCGACAGCCTGACGTCGAGCGCGCCGTCGGACGAGGTGGCCTGGCCCTCGCGGCCGCCGGTGGCGGTGGCAGTGGCGGTGTAGAGGATCGTATCGAGCGACATGGCGGTTCCTTTTCGGTCTGGAGGGATGACGGCCGCTGCGGCCGGTGAGCGCACTATCCGCGCTTATCCGCAACGCCAAGTGCTGTATAGTCCTGAAAACTTGATCAGGCGTATGCAATGGTCGATCGACTGGCCGTCCTGCTCGAGCGCTATCCGGTCAGCGCCGAGGTCTTCCATGCCGGCGCGCTGTGCGGCATCCACGCGCTCGACGGCGGCGGCGACCGCGGCCAGCTGCATCTGGTGCGGCGCGGTCCGGTCGAGGTGTTGCACGGCAAGGACGTGGTGCACGTCACCGAGCCGAGCCTGCTGCTGTATCCGCGTCCGCTCGCGCACCGGTTCGTGACCGACGCGGAGCGCGGCGCCGACCTGGCCTGCGCGAACCTGCGCTTCGACGGCGGCCACGCACATCCTTTGCGCGCCGCGCTGCCGGACTTCGTCGCGATGCCGCTGGACCGGATCGGCGGTGCCGGGCCGGTGCTGGCGCTGTTGTTCGAAGAAGCCTTCGCCGAGCGCTGCGGTCGCCATGCGCTGGTCAACCGCCTGTTCGAGGTCGTGCTGATCCAGCTGCTGCGCCAGCTGATGGAAAGCGGGCGGATGCCGGCCGGCCTGCTCGCCGGCCTCGGCCATCCACGCCTGCGCCATGCGCTGGCGGCCGTGCACGCGGCGCCGGCCGAGCCGTGGACGCTCGAACGCATGGCGGCCGAGGCGAGGATGTCGCGCAGCGTCTTCGCGGCCGCGTTCCGCGACGCGATGGGACGCACGCCGGCGCAGTACCTGGCTGAATGGCGCATCGGCCTCGCCCAGCAGGCGATACGCCGCGGCACGCCGCTCAAGGCGATTCCGGCCGGGATCGGCTACGGCAGCGAGGCGGCATTCTCGCGCGCGTTCAAGGCCCAGACCGGTCTGGCGCCGCGCGGCCTGGCGACGCACCGCTGCCGCGGTATGAACGGCGTGCCGGCGCGCCTGGGGCGATCGGGCGGTGCAGGTGGTGCCGGTCGAGTCCGGCGCCCGACTCGACCGCCGGCCGGACGCCTTCGCCGAACGGCTCACGGGCAGGCGTCGTCCGCAGCCGGCCCGGCGTCGAGCCGGCGCCCGGCTTCGCGTGCCGGGGCCGGCGCCGATCCGGGCCTGACCTCGCAGGCCGGGCGGCGCCCCCGCTGACCCGGCGGACCGTGACGCCGGACCGGACGGCAGCGTATGGCGTCGGTGTACCATCGGGCGCGCGGACGCCTGCAGCGCGGGCGCCGCTCGGTGGGGCAGCAGCCAACAGGGAGCGTACGAATGGACATGACCGTCAGATGCCGATGCGGCCAGGTGCGCGGCGCGGCGCGGACCGAGCGCGCGTACACACGCGCCACCTGCTATTGCCGCGACTGTCGCGCCTACGCGCGCTTCCTCGGCGGTTCCGACCTGCTCGATGCGCACGGCGGCACCGACGTCGTGCCGATCGCGCCCACCGGCCTGCGGCTGATCGCGGGACTCGAAGCGCTGGCCTGCGTCTCGCTCGGGCCACGCGGACTGTTGCGCTGGTACGCCGCCTGCTGTCGTGCGCCGATCGCCAACACGCCGCGGCAGGCGCAGACGCCCTACGTGGGCCTGTTCGGCGCTGCGTTCGACGCGCCGTCCGCGGCGATGGACGAGAGCTTCGGGCCACGCGGCACGCTGGTGATCCATGCCGGCAGCGCCACCGGCGAGGTCGCGCCGACGCGCTGGCGGTTCGTGATCGGCGGCCTGCGCATCGTCACCGGCATGACTGCGGCGCGGCTGCGCGGCGAGCCGCCTGCACCGTTCTTCGACGCGGCCGGCCGGCCGATCCGCCACGTGCGCGAGCTGACGCGGGCCGAACGTGACGCGCTCGGCGATGCGCCGGCGGCACACTGAGCAGCGCGATCAGGGCTGCTCGACATCGGCGTGGAACACGCGGTCGCTCGGCAGCATCAGCACGTGGATCGCGGCGTTGTAGGCGCGAACCTCGCCGCTGCCGCGAAGCGGGCACCCTGCAGGCCGAAGGCGTACGCGCCGGGGTCGAGCTCGCTGCCCCATTGCACCGACAGGCTGCGGTCGGTGCCGTCGCCGGCATCGTCGTCGATGTCGATCCAGCGCTCGGTATTCGACAGGGATTGGCCGCCGGTGGTGAGCCGGAACCTGCCTTCGTAGGGAGCGCCCGCGGGCGGGTCGGAGCGGCCGATCGACGCCGAGCCGAAGACCAGGGCATGCGCCGGCGTCGCGGTCGACAGCGAACAGGCGCGTATCGGCGTCGGCGTGTCGGGGGCGTTGGTATAGGCCAGGCTCGACTGCTCCGAGAGATCGCCGCCGCCGCGGCCGGCACCGCGGCCACGGTCAGCACCGGGTCGTACATCGTCACCTCGCCGCCGCCGTCGTAGCGAGCCGCGTAGAGATCGAAGGTATGCGTGCCCGCGGCCACCGGGAACGCGAACTGCGTCGCCATCGATTCATCGGTGCCGTCCTGGTCGTCGGTGTAGACGTTGATCCAGCGGTCGCTCGCGGCCGACCAGGTGTCGTAGACACCGAGCCGCACGCGCGCCTCGCTCGGCGCCAGCGAATAGGCCATCGAGGTGGTGCCGTGCACGAATGCGATGCTGTCCTCGGCCACGCTGATCTGGCATGAGACCGCGCTGGCCAGCGTGCTGCTCTGGGTTCTGAACGTGGGGCCGGCGGCGCTGCCGCAGACCGTCTGCGCGGCCGCGGCGGGTACGAAGATCGCCGCCAGCGTCGGATCGAAGATCAGCACCTCGCCGCCGCTGTAGCGGCGCGCCTTCAAGCTGATCCGGCGCGGGCCGGCCGCGACCTGCACGATCTGGCTGAGCGCGATCGACTTGTCGGTGCCGTCGCTCGCATTCGGATACACGTTGACCCGGCGATCGACGCTGCTGCCCTCGGCGGCGTCGACGGTGATCGGGGCGTTCACCTCGTAGGCCTGGTCGAGCAGGCCCAGCGAGCCGGACCCGATCGCGACGATGAAGCCCGCGGTCGGCGCCTGCAGCGTGCATTCGACGACGGCCTCGCCGAAGGCGGTGCTGGAGGTCGTGTAGGTGGTGTTGAGCTGCGCCGAACACGCGGCATAGGTCGCCGGCAGCGTGCGCAGCGCGGTCGGCTCCGCGCTAGTCGCGATCGGGTGCGCCGAGCGGGAAGTACGAGCGGTACGGCCGTGCCGCGTCGACCACGCGCACGACCGAGGGACGCGCCAGCAGGCGCGCACGATAGGCGTGCACACGCGTGAAACGCGCGTCGATCGCATGCGTCCAGTCGGCGTAGAACAGGAACGGCGCCGCGCCGCAGTCGGCCATCGTGAACGCATCGCCGGCGGCCCAGGACCGGCCGTCGGCCAGATGCGCGTCGAGCCACGCGTAGGCGGTGTCGAGCATCGCCCGGGCGTCGGCGACGCCGAGCGGGTCGCGCGCAGCGGGTTCGCGCATCGCGTCGAACACGATCTTCTGCTGCGGCGTCGAGACGTAATGGTCGAAGAAGCGGTCGAGCATCCGCACGGCCAGGGCCGCTTCCGGATCGTCGGGAATCAGCCGCTGCGGCCCGGGATGGTGCAGCTGCAGGTACTCGATGATCACGCTGGACTCGGGCAGCGTGCGGCTCCCGTCGCGCAGCAGCGGAAAGCGCCGGATCGGCCACAGGGCGGCGAACTCGGCCAGCACGTCCGGACCGGACGGGTCGGACGGATCGAGCAGGCGCAGGCGGAACGGCACGGCGTTCTCGTCGAGTGCGATCAGCACCTTCTGGCAGTAGGAAGAAAACGGATGGGCGAACAGCTCGAGCGACATGGACACTCCTGACATCGGGCGGCACCGGATCGGTACCGTTCGGGTATCGCGACGAACCGCAGCATGCCGGATCGACAGCCTGGCGGAACCGGGCGCCGAACCGGGTTTGATCGGGCGGTACCGCCGCCGCCGGCCGGATTTCCGCTTTTGCCCCCTGTTTTACGTATGGGGGGAGGACGCGTGCGCGGCCAAGGCGGCCGCAACGACGTTTCCACCATCCCGAGGACGAATCCGATGTCATCCAGTTCCGAGCGTTCCCACCGGTCGCGCCTGAAGGCGTTGCTGGGCATCCCCCTTCTGATCGCGGCCCTGGCCGGCCCGGCGGCGGCCGAGAAGGCCGGCCATCTGCCTTCGCGCGGCGGCAGCGAGCCGGCCCATGCGACCGTGGCCGGCAGTCCGCTGACGATCCTCGCCGGTGCCGACCATTCGTTCCAGATCCTCAACGACCAGGTGCCCGGTACCGGCCAGCTCTATCCGTCGCAGGGGACCGGACTGGCCGACATGGGCTGGATCGTGCGCGCCGGCGGCGTGCTGTACGGGCCGGACTTCCAGAACCACGAGGCCGGCACGGCGACCGGCGGTCTCGGCACGGTGACGCCGTACGGCGCCGGCAGCGTCAGCGCGGTGTCGGGCAGCGGCAGCGAGGCCGATCCGTACGTGGTCGTGGTCGCCGCGCCGCTCGCGGGCAGCGGCCTGCAGAGCCGGCAGGAGGTGCGCTACGTCAACGGGCGCAACTACTTCAGCAAGCGCTTCACGCTGACCAATGCCGGCGCCGAGCCGCAGAACGTGTCGATCTATCTCGGCGGCGACATCTACCTGGCCGCCAGCGACAGCGGCATTCCGTACCTGGAACCGGCCTCGCAGAGCCCCGGCGGCCGCGATTGCGGCGGTCCGCGCGGCAACAACGACGGCTACTACATCCTGTAC
Source organism: Dokdonella sp. (assembly GCA_024707225.1). Classification (GTDB taxonomy): domain Bacteria; phylum Pseudomonadota; class Gammaproteobacteria; order Xanthomonadales; family Rhodanobacteraceae; genus Dokdonella. Next base: position 202,286 of record JANQAE010000001.1, read on the forward strand.
ATCCCGCAGACGCCGGCCGACCGCTACACCGGCACCGGCTACAGCAGCGTCTGGTCGCAGATCGGCAGCGGTGATCTCGACGGCGTCCTGGCGCCGCCGGACTGCATCGACAACGGCGCCGCGCTGCAGTGGAACCGCACGCTCGCGGCCGGCAGCAGCGTGACGATCCTGGCGACGACCTCGTTCGGCGAGATCCCGTCGATCGCGCAGTTCGACATCACCAGCGTGACGCCGGCCGCCGGCGCGCAGGGCGCGATCGTGCCGGTGACGATCCGCGGCATCGGCTTCGCGAACGGGATGACGGTCTCGTTCGGCAACGGCATCGCCGTCGACGCGCTGACGGTCGTCGACGCCGGCACCGCGACCGCGACGCTGACGATCGCCGCCGACGCGCCGACCGGCTTCCGCGACGTCGTCGGCATCGCGGCCGGTGGCAACCTGACCGCGACCCTGGCGCAGGGCTTCCAGGTCACCGGCGCCGGCGAGCCCGATCCGTTCACGCTGACGCGGATCGTGCCGGCCAGCGGCGTCGTCGGCACCACGCTGCAGGCGACCTTGCAGGGCACCGGTTTCCAGCCGGGCATGACGGTGACGCTCGGCGCCGGCGTGACCGTCTCCAACCTGGTCGTCACCGGCCCGACCACGGCGACGCTGACGCTGGCGATCGCCGCCACGGCCGTCCCCGGACCGCGTGACGTCGTCGCCTCGCTCGGCGGCAAGGTCAGCGCGGCGCTGCCGGCCGGCTTCCTCGTGATCGCCGGATCGACCGGCGAGCCGCCGGTCGCGCAGGCGGTGCCGGCGCTGAGTCCGGCGAGCCTGCTGCTGCTGATGCTCGGCGTGTTCGGCGCCGCGTGGGCGATCGGCCGCCGGTAACCCCACCGGCCCGATCGGGAGCCGGCCGCGCGCCGGTGCTCCGCTGTGCTTGCGGGCGGCCCCGGTGCCGCCCGTTTTTTTTGCCGCGCGTCTCCGGCTACTGGCAATCGGCGCCGGCTTGCGTATCGTGGCGGCGACCGGCGCAAGGGAGCGGGGCGGCGATGGACGGCGAAGCAGGGCAGGCGGCAACCGGCAAGCAGCGGCTCGGTTTCGAGCGGATCGAGGCGATGCTGCGGTCGGTGCCGGCAGCCCCGGGCGAAAAGGCCGGTCGCTGGGAGCGCGGCTCGTTCCTGGCAGGCCTGGCGCGGCCGCTCTGGCCGTCTCGATCGGCCTGCTCGTGCCGGGACGGCCGGGCGTCTGGCTCGTATTCGCCTGCGTCGTGATCGAGCTGACGACACTGGCGGTTTCGGGCTGGCTGTCCCTGCGTCGGCACTGGCGCTCGTTCCGTCACCCCACCCGGAGCTTCGCGCGCGAGCTCGACGCCGATTTCGTCCATTACCGCCGGCTCGTCGCGGCGCTGCGGCGCTACCCGGCCGCACCGCTCGAAGCGAGGCTGCGCTATCTGCGCGTGCGGCGGCAGTCGATGCAGCAGGGCCTGGCGCTGTTCACGGGCGGGCTCGAGCGCCTCGGCATCCTGCCGGTGATCGGCGTGCTGTATCTGCAGTTCCGCGACTGGCGCTGGGGCGACTGGGGGCGCTTGGCCGAGGTGAACCTGGTCCAGGCACTGCTGATCTGGGCGCTGCTGCTGGTCTATCTGGCGGGCTGGCACCTGGTCGTGGTGCACCGGCGCACCGCGGTCTACGAGGCGCTGCTCGCCGAGGCGGTGCACCAGCGAGGCGTCGACGTCCGATCGGCGGCGCTCCGCCCCGGCGCGGCGGCGCAGGCCGACCCGGACGCGGCCTGATCGAACCGGCTGCAACGTCCAGCCCGTGACCGATGGCGTACGCGGCGGCGTCGCAGGTCGCGTATGGTCGCGTGTGCTGCGGCGGAGCAGCGGACATCGGGGTCCGCTCGCGCATCCGTGCTCGCCACGACCGGCGCGGCCCGTTACGAGAAAAAGGGGACGAACGAATGATCAGAGCGGTCATCCTGGCGGCCGGGTTTGCCGCTGCAGTGCCGATCGCGGCCGCACCGGTCAGCGGCACGCTGGAGATGCGCTGGGGCGATCCGCCGCCCGGCAGCGCGCAGGCCGCGCGTTTCGAGGTCACCGTGGTCGACGCCGACGGCCGGCGCCACGCGATCGACGCGGACAGTGCGCTGCGCGCCTCCGGCGACCTGTTCGGCCAGATCGGCCGGCCGGTGACGGTCTCGGTCGCCGACGACGGCCTCCGGGACGGCAGGCTGCGCGCCGAGACGATCGTGCCGCACGGCCCTGTGCTGCCGGCCGGCGGCGTGACCGGCTCCCGGCCCTGGGCGACGCTGCTGTGCCGCTTCGCCGACGTAGCGGTCGAGCCCCATCCGCCGGCTTACTTCGAGACGCTGATGTCCGATGCCGAAGGTCGGCTCGATCACTACTGGCAGACGGTGTCCTACGGCAAGGTCGACATCGCCGGCAGCGCGGTCTACGGCTGGTTCACGCTGCCGCATCCGCGCAGCCATTACATCCCCGACGGCGAATCGGCCGATCTGCTCGCGCTGTTCCAGGACTGCACCGGCGTCGCCGACGCCACGGTCGACTTCTCGAACTTCGTCGGCATCAACACGATGTACAACGCCGACCTGGACTGCTGCGCCTGGGGCGGCAGCCTGTGGGCCGCGCTGGACGGTCCGGCGCGCAGCTGGTACGTGACCTGGGAGCCGCCGTGGGGCTACGCGAACCAGGCGCCGCTCGCGCACGAGATGGGCCACGGCTTCGGCCTGCCGCACGCGAACAACTCCGACCGCGACGGCGACCCGTACGACAATCCGTGGGATGTCATGAGCGGTGCCTGGTACAACGTGACGTTCGATGCGACGTTCGGCTGGCAGCCGCAGCACATCGGCATCTGGTCGCGCGACCATCTGGGCTGGGTCGATCCCGAGCGGCAGCTCGTGATCGACTCGATCGGCGTCCACGAAGGCATCGTGCTCGACCGGGCGAGCCTGGCCGACTCGTCGAACGTGCAGATGATCAAGGTGACGATTCCGGGCGCGCCGGCCTCGCGCCACTACCTGATCGAGGCCCGCGTGCGGACGCCGCTGTACGAAGGCGGGCTGGCCGGCGACGCGGTCATCATCACCGAAGTCGACGGCACACGCGTCGAGCCGGCCTGGAGCGTCGATGCCGACGAGCCGCCGGCCGACGTCGCGAACAACGCCGGTTCGATGTTCGTGGCCGGCGAGAGCTGGACCGCGCCTGACGACGCGATGCAGGTCGAGGTCGTCGGCCGCACCGACGAGGGCTTCGTGCTGAACGTCCGCCGCGGCGTCGACCTGGTCTTCGCCGACGGCTTCGACTGAGAGCCGCGGCGCCGTTGCCGGCGGTTTCGGCTGCGCCGCGTAGGATCCCCGCTCCGACGCCACTGCGGCGTCGCTGCGAGGACTCGACGATGGTGTCGCCAGCGCCGGCCCGGCGGCCGGCACTACGCATCGGCTGTGCCGGCTGGTCGATCCCGGCTGCGCAGGCCGATCGCTTCCCGGGCCCGGGCACGCATCTGGCGCGCTACGCCCAGGTCTTCGATGCGGTCGAGATCAATTCCTCGTTCTATCGCCCGCACCGGCCGCAGACGTACCGGCGCTGGGCCGAGTCGGTGCCGGCGCAGTTCCGCTTCTCGGTCAAGATGCCGCGCACGATCAGCCACGAGCAGCGTCTGCGCGCGCCGGCCGACGAGGCGCTGGTGCCGTTCCTCGACGCGGTCGCCGAACTCGGTGACCGACTCGGCGCGCTGCTGCTGCAGCTGCCGCCGAGCCTGCGCTTCGATGCGGCGCTCGCCGACCGGTTCTTCGGCGCGCTGCGTGCGCGCCATGCCGGACCGGTGGCCTGCGAGCCGCGTCATGGCTCGTGGTTCGATGCGCCCGCGACGGCGCTGCTGCGCCGGCACCGCATCGCGCGCGTCGGTGCCGATCCGGCGCGCGTGCCGCGCGCGGCGCTGCCGGCCGCCGATCGCAGCGTCGAGTATCTGCGCCTGCACGGCTCGCCGCGGATCTATTACGACGCGTACCGGCCTGACGCGCTCGACGCACTCGCTCGCCGGCTGATGCGCGTGTCGGCACGCACCGGCGAACGCTGGTGCATCTTCGACAATACCGCGCTCGGCCACGCGTCGGCCGACGCGCTCGCGCTGATCGAACGGCTGCGCGCGCACGAACAGCCCTGATCGGCGCCCCTCGATCGAGGCGCCGGTCGCGACGCCGCGCATGCCGGCACGGGTTACGATGCCGCTTCCGTTCAATGCAGGGGCCGCCGCGAAGCGGTGGTCCCGCCGTCGGAGTTTCGACCCGTGCCGCACTACGTTGGACCTCTGCTGACGCGTCCGCTGGCCGAGGCGCTGCATGCCGCACGCGATGCCGGCGCAGCGTCGTGCGAGGGCTCGTTCGATCTCGGCCGCTCGCAGCAGCCGGCGCGGATCGAACCGGAGCATTGGGCGTGGCGCGAGATCGAGTACCCGTATCCGGAAGCGCTCAAGCCGCGCACGATCTACGTCTGGGACGGCGCCGACTTCGTGCCGGCCGCGCGCTACGGCGGATCGCTGATCAAGCTGGTGCCGACCGACTGGGGCGCGCCGACATTCGAGATCGACGGCATCAAGATGCTGCCGACCGCGCAGGTTTCGCCGTTCGAGGACGCGCGGCGCAAGGTCGCGCTGATCGAGCCGCGCGGCAAGCGCATCCTCGACACCTGCGGGGGCTGGGCTATTTCGCTGCGGCCTGCCTCGAGGCGGGCGCAGCCGCGATCGTCTCGTTCGAGAAGAATGCCGACGTGCTCTGGCTGCGCACGCTCGATCCGTGGTCGCCCGATCCGGAAGCGCCCGAGCACGCCGGCCGGCTGCAGCTGCGTCACGGCGACGTCGCCGCGGCGATCGGCTCGATCGGCGATGCGTCGGTCGACGCGATCCTGCACGATCCGCCGCGCTTCGGCATCGCCGGCGAGCTCTATGCGCAGGCGTTCTACGACCAGCTCGCGCGCGTGCTGCGGCCGGGCGGCCGCCTGTTCCACTACACCGGCATGCCCAATCGTCTGACCAGCGGCCGCGACCTGCCGCGCGAGGTGATCCGCCGGCTCGAGCGGGCCGGCTTTCGCGCGCGCAGCCCGCACTCGACGGCGTGCTGGCGGTGCGCGCGCGGCGCCAGCCGGCTTAGCGGGCGTTTATCGATCGGCCGGCACACTGCGCGCGCCCCGAAACCCAGCGAGCGCCCATGACCGGCCAGCGGCGATGCGTCCCGGATGTCGACACCCTCGATCTGCCGCGGGTCCTCGCCACGATCCACGGCGAAGTCCGCGAACGCTTCGGCTGCGGCGGCCGCGTCGCCGACGACGATCCGGCTCTGTCCGCCGGTTCCGGCCGAGCGCTTCGGCATGGCCGTGGTCACGCTCGACGGCGGAATGCACACGGTCGGCTCGGCGCGCGAGCCCTTCTCGATTCAGAGCGTATCGAAGGTGCACACGCTGACCCTTGCGCTCGAAGCGGTCGGCGACGCGCTGTGGGAGCGGGTCGGCCGCGAGCCGTCCGGCAATCCGTTCAATTCGCTGATCCAGCTCGAGTACGAGAACGGCATTCCGCGCAACCCGTTCATCAATGCCGGCGCGCTGGTCGTCGCCGACGTGCTCGTATCGCATCTGCGCGATCCGGAACGGGTCGTGCTCGACTTCATGCGCGCGCGCGGCGGCAACCCGCAGATCGGACGCGACAGCGCGGTGGACGACCGGACGCGCCGCGACAGCCATCGCAATCGCGCGCTGGCGCATTTCATCCGCAGCTTCGGCAATCTCGTCAACGACGTCGACCGCGTGCTGGCGCTGTACTCGTTCCATTGCGCGCTGCGCATGGATTGCGTCGACCTCGCGCGCAGCGTGCTGTTCCTCGCCGATCGCGGGCGCTGCCCGTCCTCGGACGATCCGGTCACCAGCGCGGAGTTCGCGACGCGGATCAATGCGGTCATGCTGACCTGCGGCACCTACGATGCGGCCGGCGAGTTCGCGTTCTACGTCGGCCTGCCGGCCAAGAGCGGCGTCGGCGGCGGCATCGTCGCGGTGGTGCCGGGCCTAATGGGCCTGTGCGTGTGGTCGCCGGCGCTCGACGACAAGGGCAACTCGCTGCTCGGCGCCTACGCTCTGCACCGCTTCACGCGGATGACCGGCCTGTCGGTGTTCTGAGCCGAGCGGCTGCAACGTCGGCCCGGCTGCGCGATACTCGCGCGATGCGCCTCCTCCCGATGCTCGTCGTGCTGTTCGCGTCCGCTGTCGCGGCGCCCGTCATCGCGCGTGCCGAGGCGCCGCCGGCCCTGGCCGAGATCGTCCTGGTCCGGCACGGTCACTATGACGCCGATCCGAAGGCCGATGCGCGGCTCGGTCCGGGCCTGTCGCCGATCGGCGTCGCGCAGGCGCGGCTGGCCGGCGCGCGGCTGCGCGGCGAGGCGCCGTTCGACACGGTGCTGGTCAGCCCGATGCAGCGCGCGCGCGACACCGCCGCTTCGATCGGACTGGAGATGCCGGACGCGCGCTTTGCGGTCGTCGAGGATCTGCGCGAGTGCACGCCGCCGACGCGGCGGACCGAGGTCACGGCCGAAGAGACGCCCGAGGCGCTGGCGGCCTGCAAGGCGCAGCTCGATCGCATCTTCGCGCGCTATTTCAAGCCGGCCGACGGCAGCGACCGGAGGCGGCTGCTGGTCTGCCACGGCAACGTGATCCGCTATCTGGTCACGCGCGCGCTCGGCGTCGACGGCACGGCCTGGCTCGAGATGTCGGTCGGCCACGCCAGTCTCACGCGGATCCGCGTCGAGGCGGACGGGCGCTACAAGGTGATCGCGGTCGGCGACGTCGGCCATCTGGCACCGACGCTGCGCACCGGCGCCAGCGGCGATGCCGTGCGCAGCCTGGCGATCCCGGCGCTGCCCGAGCGCTGAGCCGCCGCCGAGGCAGGCGTCGACGGCCGCGAGCGCCTGCGGCGAGCGCGATACGCCGGCGTATTCGACCGGACCTGTCCGGTGGTGTCAGCTTGTGACAGGCCTCGAGTCCGGACCGTCCGGCAGGCGGGCGGCTGCGCGTGCGGGCGCGCTCAGCGGCCGACCGGCCGGGCTGGCCCCATTGTTGCTTGGCTCACCTGGACGTCGATAGCGCGACGGGACATCAACGACGGTCGATCGCATGGGGTATCGACGCAACCGCAGGCTCTGGGACGACGCCCTGACACAGGTCGACCCGACCCGCTTCGAGGCGCTGCTCGCTGCGTACTACCGCGGTGCGGGCTACCGTGTCGAGCACGTCGGCGCGGAGGCGACCGGGCGTCGCTACGACGGCGGCATCGATCTTCGTCTGTACCGCGACACGACCTGCCGTCTGGTCCAGTGCAAACGCTGGAACGCCTACCAGGTGCCGCACAACGCCGTGCACGAGCTGCTCGGCATCGTGCTGACCGAAGGCGCCGACGACGCGATCCTGGTGACCAGCGGCGAGTTCACGGCCGCCGCGATCGAGGCGGCGCGCAGGAGCGGCCGCATCGAGCTGATCGACGGCGCCGCCGTGCGCGACATGCTCGGACCGGAACCGGTCGCCGCCCAGGCGCCGCCGGTGCTGCGGCTCGCCGCCGACGCCGGCTGTCGGCCGCGCGCGCGGCCGCGCGCGTCGCGGTCCGCGCCGCTGTGGGCGCTGCTGCGCGCGCTGCTGGTGCTGACCGCCGGCATCGCGATCGTCGTGGCGCTGGCACGCAGCATGACCGGCTCGGCGCAGGGGCGCGTCGCGTCGATCGACGCCGGCGCCGCGACGCGCAGCGGGCCCGATCCGGTGCCGCCGTCCGCAGCCGCCGTCGAGCGGCGTCCGCAGCAGGCCGGCCAGCCGCTCGATCCGCTGGCCCTGGTCGGCCATCGCACCGCGGCGCAGCTGGCCGCGGCGGCCGGCCGGCCCGACATCGCCGCGCAGCACATCGACGCGATCGCGACCGACGTCATGCGCAGCGCGCGCCTGCCCGACGCGCGGCGGCCGATCGATCGCGAGTCGGCGCGCGCCGCGCGCGCGGCGTCGACGGCGTGCGCTCGGCGGTCTGGCTCGACCGCACGCATCTGGCGGTCATGGTCGACGGCGCGATCCATCGCAGCGAGACCACGATCGACCGGGTCTGTGTCGCGCTCGAACCGCTCGGCGATACGCTGGCGGTCGTCGTCCACGTGCAGGACGTGACCGCGCGCAGCGCCGACGGCGCCGCGACGCTGTCGCGCAACTGCCAGCTCGCGGCCGGTCAGCGTGCCGCGTTCGAACGCGCGCGCGAAGTCGACGTCGTGCCGCAGGCGACGCGGACGCAGTTCAAGGCGATGCAGCAGCGCTGAGCGCGACGCGAACGCGCAGCGGCATCGCAGCGAGGAACGGTCGCGCCGCCGCGGCGGCGTCGATCGCAGGGCCGGACAGGACAGGTCCCGCTCTGGACATCGGACCGACGCGGCCGGCGCATGCGCCGGCCGCGAGGAGACGCCGGGCGCGGTCGCGGTCGGCGGTGATGCGAAAGCGGGACCGCCAGGTCCCCTCACAGAGGAGGTGTGCGATGCATCGATGCATGAAGACGTTCACGATGATGGGCCTGCTGTTCTGGGCAGCCGGTGCGACGGCGCAGAGCGTCGTCGTCGCGGTGCCGGCGCGGGCCGGTGCGGTCGACGGCAGGACCGAGAATTCCGATGCGTTCGTCTGGCAGCTGTTCACGCAGTTCGCGGCGCCGGCCGAGAAGGGCAAGGCCGCGCCGGTGGTGTTCGAGACCTGGGCGTCGGACGCCGACACGTTCGCCTCGACGCCGCGCTGGCCCGAGCCGGGTGCGCCGAAGAAGCTCCAGGCCAGCGTGCTGCGCGCCGAGAAGACCGTCCACGGCAGCGCCGCGGTCGACGTCGCCTGCGTGCCGCCCGGCAATGCCGCGGTCGGCGGTTTCCCGGTCGGCGGCACGCCGGTCGCCTGCGTCGCCGAGGAGACCCGGCGCAACCGGCCGCAGTTCGACTACATCGTCGCCAACCGGCTGCATACGCAGGCGGGACTGGCGGCCGCGTATGCACGCGGCTTCAAGGTCGTGATGCCGGCAGAGTCGCTGTCGGTCAAGGGCGACTGGGTGCCGGTGACGACGCTGCTGCGCTGGATCCCGTCGCTCGGCAGCATCGAGCGGGTCCGCTCGATGTACTACACGGCGATGTCCGGCGGCGTCGAGTACGCGGTGGTCTCGCTGCACGTCAGCAGCCGGCAGAACGCCAACTGGGTCTGGGGCACCTTCGAGCACGAGCTCAATCCGGGCCGCTGCGACGACATCGGCTGCTTCGACACGTTCGGCGCGCAGGTCGCCGCGGTGCCGCCGGACCGCCGCGCGATCAACACGCAGTACGGTGCCTGCGCGAAGACGCCGGCACTGACCGGCCTGATGGCGCAGGCGGGACTCTCGCCGGTCTGGCGGCACTACTGCCTGAAGTCGACCCAGGTCGACTACGCCGCGCCGGACGGCACGCCGTACGTGCTCGGCAACTCGGTGATCGAGCGCATCGTCGGCAACGGCACGGTCGCGGCGTCCTCGTGCATCGCCTGTCATGCCTACGCCTCGTTCGGCAAGGACGGCAAGGTGGCGCGGCGGCCACCGCGATGCTGCCGTACAACCCGACCGGGCAGCCGATCGCAGCGGTGCTCGACGGCTCGGTGCAGTTCGACTTCATGTGGGGCGTGCTGCTCGCGCCGGCGAAGTAGCGGCCGATCGGGCAGGAGGCGCGTGCCTCCTGCCCGATGTCGGCGTCCCGGAGCGGTGCCGGCCGCGCCGCGGCGGTCGTCCGAGCCGCGCCGGCGTGCGCTGCGATCGGCACCGAGCATCGGCATCGCATGCCGCGGCGCCCGCCCGGCGCGGATGCGGCCCGGCGCCTGCGCTTACAATCGCCGGCGCGGTCGCCGCATCGCGATGACCGCGCCTCCCGCAACCGACGATCCGCTCGATGACGCAACCTGCAGCCGGCGTGCGGCGCTACCGGCTCGACGATCTCCTCGTCGATCTCGACCGCCAGCGCGTCGAGCGCGACGGCGTGCCGCTCGACGTGGCCGGACTGAGTTTCCGGCTGCTCGCGTTCCTGCTCGGGCAGGGCGATCGCGTCGTCGGCTTCGACGCGCTGATCGAGGGCGTCTGGGCGCCGGCCGTGGTCGGCGAGGACACCGTCACCCAGCGCGTCAAGCTGCTGCGCCAGGCGCTCGGCGACGACGGCCGCCAGCCGCGCTACCTGCGCTCGGTGCGCGGCGTCGGCTATCAGCTGTGCCGCGCGCCCGAGCCGCTGCCGGCGGCCGCTGCGGCAGCGATGCCGGACCCGGTGACGCTGCCGGCGCAGCCGCCGCGGCGACGCCGTACTCGGCAGCTCGCCGCCGCCGGCGCGCTGGTCATGATCGGCGCCGCGCTGGCCGCGTGGCTCGCCACGCGCGAGCGGCCAGCGGCGCCGCCCGACGACGCGCTGGCGCGCGCGCATCACTACGCCGGCATCGGCCAGCACGACAACAACGAGCGCGCGATCGCGCTGTACGAGGACGTGCTCGCGCGCGAGCCCGGCAGCACGCAAGCGCAGGTCGGCCTCAGTCTCGCGCTGAGCGCGCGCGTGTGCCTCTACAACGGCGCACCCGATCCGGCCGGCCGCGCCGAGGCACTGGCGCGCGCGGCGATCGCGCGCGACGCACACGATGCGGCCGCCGTGAACGCGCTGGCCTATGCCGAGGACTGCCGCTGCCGTATCGACGCGGCGCTGGCCGGCTACCAGCGCGCGTACGCGCTCGACCCGCGCGGCCGCGCCGCGAGCCTGGCCTCGGCCGCGCATCTGCTCGCGGTCAAGGGGCGGCTCGCCGACGCGCTCGAGGCCAATCTGACGGTCGGCGGCGAGGCCGCGCGGCTGCGCTTCCTCGAGATCCAGATCGCGCGCAATCTCGAACTGCTCGGCTTCACCGCGGTCGCCGAGGCCCGCTATGCGCGTGCGTTCCGGCTCTATCCGGACAACGTGTTCGCGAACGTCGCCTATCCGCGCAGCCTGTTCCTGCAGGGCCGCTATGCCGAGGCGCAGGCGGCGGTCGACGAGGCGTTGCGGCGCCCGCTGCATCCGGATCTGTACGTGCTGGCCGGCGAGCTCGCGCTGCTGCGCGGCGAGGCCGGGCGCGCAGCAGCCGCGTTCCAGCGCGCCGCCGCGCTGCGTCCGCATGCCGGCTGGCCGGGCCTGCTCGCGCAGGTCCATGCCGGCGGCCGCATCGATCCGGCCTGGCGCGAGGCGCGCCTCGCCTCGGTCCGCGCCGAGATCGCCGCCGGTGACCGCTGGCCCGAGACGCAGCTGGAGATCGTCGTGCTGCAGCTCGCCGCCGGCGACCATGCCGCCGCGCTCGACGCGCTGGAGGCCGCGATTGCAGCGGGCTTCAGCGACCGGGCCTATCTGCAGAACTCGCCGCTGCTGCGGCCGTTGGCCGGCGAGGCGCGATTCGCAGCCGCGATCGACGCGGTCGGCCGCCACGTCGCGGCCGAGCGCGCGCGCGTGCTGGCGGCGGACTGGCTGCCACCGGACCTGCTGTCGGCGCTGCCGCTGCGCGGGCCGTGAGCGCGCCGCGCCGAGAAACGGCGATCCGGCAGCGGAGCGACCGCAACGCAGCGATCCGCCGCCGGCTGCCCCGAGTCACATAGCGGCAGCGGCCGGCTGATCGAGGCGGCAGCGGCCGGTCCGGGCGCTGCCGGCCCGGTGTGCGTCAGCGCGCCGGCGGCAGCGCGGCCAGCACGACGTCGCGGAAGATGCCCTGCGACTGCGGGTGCGCGAAACGCTGGTTGTAGGCGCTGCTGGTGATCACCGCGACCAGATCGAGCTCCGGCACCACGAACACGTAGTTGCCGCCGTTGCCGGACATCGCCCAGGCCGGCTGCTCCTTGCCGCCGTACGGAAAGCGGAAGCGCCAGATCTGGTAGCCGTAGTCGGCGTCGTCACGCGCCTGCGCGCGTACGGTCAGCATCGCGCGCACCCAGGCCTTGGAGATCACCGGCTTGCCGTGCCATTGGCCGTCGGCGCGCAGCAGCTCGCCGAGCTTGGCCAGGTCGCGGCTGCGCAGGCGGGTGCCGCCGCCGCCCATCGCGGTGCCGTCGGGCGCGAGATTCCACTGCACCGCGGCGATGCCGAGCGGCTGCTCGATCGCCTCGCGCGAGAACGCCGGCAGCGGCTGGCGCGTCGCGCGCTCGACCAGCGCGCCGAGCAGGAACGAGCCGGCCGTGCAGTACGAGAACGCGCGGCCGTGCGGACTGTCGGCCGGCTTGGTCTCCCACGGCGCGAAACCCTTGATCGGCAGGCCCAGCGCGAAGCCGATCCAGTCCTCGCCGACGTACATGCGCTCCTCGTGGCCGCTGGAGAACTGATTCTCGTCGTTGCATTCGAGCAGCGAGCTCATCGTCAGCAGGTCCTCCAAGGTGATCGCGTCCTTGCGCGGGTCCGGATGCCCGAACGGCCGGCGGTCGGCGAAGTAGGGCGCGACGCGTGCCTGCGCATCGGGGATCAGGCCGCGGTCGATCGCGGCGCCGACCAGCAGCGCGGTCAGGCTCTTGGTCAGCGAGCGCGTGTCGTTGAGGCGGTCGCGCGCGCCGTCGTTGAAATAGCGTTCGTAGACTAGGGCGCCGCGATGCGCGACGACCAGGCTGGTGACGCCTTTCCAGGTGCCGTCGGCGATGTGGCGCTCGGCGGTCGCGAACGCGGCCGTATCCCAGCCGGCCGACCGCGCGTCGGCGACGGTCCAGCCGTCGTCGGTGCGTTCCGGCACGGTATAGCCGGCCGCGGCGGCCGCGGTCGGCAGCAGGGCCGCGAGGAGGACGGTGAGGTGCAGGCGCATCGGAACTCCGGAGCAGGGACGAGGAGTCCGCAGTAGAGCCGTGCGCCGAATGAAGTGCCGGAAGCTGTGCTGAAGATTCGCTGCAAGTGGCTGAAAAAGCGCGTGCGCGATGATCCTAGACGAAAAAAGGGAGCGGCGCGGCCGCTCCCCGTTCGAGCGCGGCGCGGCGCCGTCAGCGGCGCCGTGCCGGGGTGTTTCAGCGCCGGAAGATCGTCCAGGCCGCAGCGGCCAGACCGAGCATCAGCAGCATCAGGCCCGACAGGCCCAGCGACGGCACCGCCTGCGCGGCCGGCGGTTCGCCGCTGCCGGCCAGCACCGTGAAGCCGTTCGGCAGGCTCGCGTTCTGGTCGCCGGCCGCATTGGTGCCGGTCACCGTGCGCGGGCCGGGCGTCGCGCCGGGCGCGATCGCCAGCGTCGCGGTCGCGGTCGTCGCGCCGGTCGCGGTGAGGTTGGACACCGTGATGCCGTCGCCGAACGCGACCGCCATGCCGCTCGCGAAGCCGGTGCCCTGCAGTGTGACCTGCAGCGTCGCGCCGACCAGGGCGGCCGCCGGGGTGACCCGCGTCAGCGTGAACGGATCGGTCGGCGGGCCGCCGCTGCCGGTGACCTGGAAGCCGTTGCGCAGCGTCGCGGTCAGCGTGCCGCCGGCGTTGGTGCCGGTGACGTCGCGCGGACCGACCGTCGCGTCGGCGGCGATCGTCAGCGTCGCGGTGGCGGTGGCGGCGTCGACGACGTCGAGGTCGGCCACGCTGATGCCGCTGCCGAACGCGACCGACATGCCGTCGGCGAAACCGATGCCGCGGATCGTGACCGGCACGGTCGCGCCCTGCGCGCCGCTGGCCGGGGTGACGCTGCTGACGTCGAACTGCGCGATCGACGGGATTTCGCCGAACGAGGTCGCGGCCAGGATCGTCACGCTGGCACCGGCCGCCAGCGTGCGGTTCCACTGCAGCGCGGCGCCGTTGTCCATGCAGCTGGCACTGGCGAGCGCGCCGTCGAGGTCGCCGCTGCCGATCTGCGACCAGACGTTGCTGTAGCCGTTGCCGGTGTAGCGGTCGGCCGGCGTCTGCGGGATGTAGAGGATGTAGTAGCTGGCCGGCGAGCCGCAGTCGCTGCCGCCCGGGCTGCCCGAGGCGGCCTCGCGATACGGGATGCCGCTGTCGCTGGCGGCCAGATAGATGTCGCCGCCGAGGTAGATCTGCACGGTCTGCGCGGCCGCGCCGCCATTGGTCAGCGTGAAGCGCTTCGTGAAGAAGTTCTTGCCGTTGACGTAGCGCACTTCCTGGCGGCTGGTCAGGCCCGAGCCGCCGAGCGCGGCCTCGACGGTCACGACGAACGGATCGGCCTCCGAGCCGGTGCCGGCCGGGCCGCTGATCGCGCCGGCGGCATACGGCGTGACGGCGCCGAGGCTCGAGGTCGCCGTGCCGGCCGGATGGCTGCCGAAGTCCGGCGTGTACAGCGTGCCGCCGGCGCGGACCATCCAGCCCATGTCGGCCAGGCCGGTGGTCTGCGACGGGAAGATCTGGCCGGAGCCGGGCACCTGGTCGTTGACGATCTGGAACGAGTGCTCGGCGCCGATCAGAACGGTCAGCGGGCTTCCGGCGATCGTCGCCATCGCCGGCGCATCGCCGCGGCGCGCTTCGACGTAGCCGGCCTTGGTCGCGAGCGCCGGGCCGGCGAGCACCGCGAGCAGGGCGGAGGCGGCCAGTGCGAGCCGGCGTCCGGTGGAGGGCAGGGGGCGTGGAGTCATGTCAGGTCCTTGGGGTTGCAGAAAAGTCGTGTACCGATCGGGCGCGACGGCGGGCAGCCGCACCGGCCGGGGCCGAGGCGGTCACGCGGCCGTGGCCGCGAGGACGTCCCCGGCGGATCGGCGCAGGCGCGCCGGGCCGTCGTGCGCTGTCGTGCGGACGCCACGGCGCCAGGGGAGCGCGGCGGCGAGGATCGGGAGGTCGTCAGGTCATCGGCGAGCGGATCGTGCGGGCCGGCGCGGCGGCCGGTTCGTTGCGTCGGAGCCGGCGAACTATGGCGGCCGGGGCGGCCCGCCGCATTCGCCGGCGATGCGGTTGCGGTTCGCCATCGATCCGCGAACGGCGCGGAGCGGGACGAACGGCCCGGAGTGTAGGCAGGCCGATCCGGTTTCGGAGCGCCGCATGCGCGCCGTGGACGATCCGTGGACGAAACAGCAGTGCTGCGCGCGCCGGCGACGCTGCGCCGAGCGTGCCGTGCCATCGCCGGTCTGCGCGCTTCTTCTTCGAAGTGGGCGACAACGTGCGGACAAATCCGTAGATCAGTGCGGTTGCCGCGTGCAGTGACCGAAGCGG
Organism: Dokdonella sp.; assembly: GCA_024707225.1. Taxonomy (GTDB): domain Bacteria; phylum Pseudomonadota; class Gammaproteobacteria; order Xanthomonadales; family Rhodanobacteraceae; genus Dokdonella. The sequence goes on from JANQAE010000001.1 coordinate 217,448, forward strand.
TCGCGATCGTACCGCCGCGGCGGCGCCGGGCCGGTCCAATCGGCACGCCGGTCGTGCGAACGCATGACATCGACGTGTCAGGCATGGTTTTCGGCTGGGTTTGGAGCGCGATGCGAATGCGCCGGCGGCGGCGGTCACGCGATCGTCATGGCCTCGCCGGTCCGCCGGGCCGGCCTCGCCCGAGGAAAACCTTCGCCATGTTCCGATCGCCGATCCCCAGGTCCCGATCCGCCGTCGCCATCGTGCTGTGCGCACTCGCCCTCGGCGCGGCCGGCCCGGTCGCCGCCGAGGCACCGATGCGTCTGCGCGAGCTGCCGTACGCCGGCTTCGGTGCGCCGCAGCCGTCGCGGGTCACCGCCGACGGCACCGTCTACGGCGCCGACATGGTGTCGGGCAATACGCTGCGCTGGCTGCCCGACGCCGCGGCCGCCGAGGACCTCGGCGGCGGTCCGACGTTCGCCCTCGTCAACATCACACCGCTGGCCAATCCCGACGGCAGCACGGTCGTCGCCAACTACATGCGCGAGGACGGCAAGCTGCTGGTCTCCAACCCGCGCGTCTACGAAGGCATCTTCGGCTGGACGATCCTGTCCGGCATGGACCAGATCAGCTCGCTGGCGATGGGCCTCAGCCGCGACGGCAGCCAGGTCGTCGGCTACGGCGGCGATCCGGACCTGCCGTTCAAGCCGTGGCAGTGGGATGCCGATCGCGGCCAGCGGATGCTGCCGGTGCCGGCCGGCATGGATGGCGGCGAGGCCTGGGCCGTCGCCGACGACGGCCGCGTCGCGGCCGGCCACGTCTCGGTGCTCGGCACCGACGAATGGGGCTGGCCGACCCGCTATCTCTACGGCGCGCGCTGGGTCGACGGCACGATCGAGCTGCTCGAGGACGCCGGCGGCCACACGCTCGGCCAGGTCGTCGCCTGCAATGCCGACTGCACGGTGCTGGTCGGCGGCGGCTACGGCGGCAAGCCCGACCCGCACCCGGACCGCGGCCGCGCCTGGTACTGGACCGAGTCCGAAGGGGCGGTCTATCTCGACACCTCGGGCCTGCCGGCCGGTGCGATGGCGCCGTACTACGCGATGGCGATCAGCGCCGACGGCAGCGTGATCGTGGGCACCTATACCGAGCAGGTCCAGACGCCGTTCGGCATCGTCGTCGTCAACAAGCCGTTCCGCTGGACGCGCGGCGGCGGCGCCGAATGCCTGATCGAGCGCATCGCCGCGTCGGGCTACGCGTTCGGCGGCGACGGCTGGGAACTGGTCGCCAATTCGGTATCGGCCGACGGCCGCCATGTGCTGCTGAACGGCATGGACGCCGACTACGCGCTGCACGGCGCCGTGCTGACGTTCGACCGCGACGGCCTGTTCGCCGACGGTTTCGACTGAGGCGTCGCCCGCGCGGCGCGCCGGCTTCGACACGCGCAGCGGTCCGAGGCGGCGCCCGCGCCGCGCCGCGATGGCCCGGGCGGCACGGGCCGTCGCGCCGGGCCGGTCCGATCCGGTCCGATCCGGTCCCGGCCGCGCGCGGCGAACCGGGCCGTGATCCCTGGCCGGGTCCGGCGCCGTATGTGGGAGGGAATCCCTATGGAGCCCGCCCATGCGTCTGTCGTCCCTCGTGCTGATCGCCTGCTGCGCATCGGCATCCGCCTTCGCCGCCGACGGCGGACTCGATCCCGCCTTCGGCGACGCCGGCCGCCGCTCGTTCGGCTTCGTCGAAACCGATCAGGTCCAGCTGCGCGCGTTCGCGCGCAGCCCGCAGGGCCGTCTGTGGCTGTTCGGCGAGGCGCCGGACGATCCGGCCGCCCTGTTCATCGGGCGCATGGACAGCGCCGGCCAGCCCGACGGCGGCTTCGGGCCCGGCGGCGACGGCCGCCGCCGCACGGTGCTGCCGGCCGGGCTGATCGCGCAGACCGAGGCGCTGGTGCTCGACGGCGCGGTGCTGCAGCCCGACGGCAAGCCGATCGTCTTCGGCGGCCTGCGTGCCGTGCCCGGCGAGACCGGCGCCTATCCGGCGATCGTCTGCCGCCTGGCGGCCGCCGGCAATTTCGACGGCAGCTTCGACGGCGACGGCTGCCGCACGCTGCGCGTGCTGGCCGCCGCCGACGAGGTCTGCCGCGTCACCGACGCCGCGATCGCGCCGGACGGCATGATCGCCGTGGTCGGCAATTGCACGGCACCGGATGTATCCGAGCGTCCGTTCGTCGCGCGCCTGACCGCCGACGGCGCGCCGGACGCCGGCTTCGGCGGCGGAACCGGCCTGGTGCCGGCGCCGCTGCCGCTGCCGGGCATCGCGAGCCAGCACTACGAGGCGCTCGTCGTGCGGACGGACCGGCGCATCGCCGTGCTCGGGCAGTTCCTGCTCTCGAGCGGGAATGCCCTGGACCACGAACTGGGCCTGGTGCAGTTCGAGCCCGGCGGCGGGCTCGATGCCTCGTTCAACGGCAACGGCATACGCACGTTCGCGTTCGATCTCGGCGCCGACGACGCCGACCGCGCCCGCGATCTGGTGCTGCGTCCGGACGGGCGGCTGCTCGCGCTCGGCGATGCCACGCTGACCGATCCTCCGATGACGGTCGCGCTGCTCGCCGGCGTGCTGCCGGACGGAACGCCGGACGGCGTCGTCGGCAGCGACGGCCGGCGCGTCGAGGACGTCGACGGCACGCTCGGCGCGAATGCGACGCTGGCCTCGCTCGAACTGGACGGGCAGGGCCGTGCGCTGATCGCCGCGCGCGAGGTCACCGGCCAGCCCGACGCGATCACCGACACCGGCACCGACTTCTGGATCGGCTTTCCGCGCACGGCCGATACCGTTCCGGAGGACCAGTTCATCAAGGTGATGATCAGCAGCGACCTGGCGACGACCGGTACGATCAGCAATGCCGCGCTCGGCATCGCGATTCCGTTCGCGACGGTGGCCGATGCCGCCACCGAGATCAGCTTGCCGATCGCGCTGCAGAACCCGGCCGACGACGATCTGCCGCTGCCGCTGGCGATCCATGTCGTCGCGCAGGCGCCGGTCAGCGTCGTCGCGATGAACGGCCGCCGCTTTTCGCTCGACAGCTTCGTCGCGACACCGACCGACCGCCTCGGCCGCGAATACCGGCTGATGGCCTGGGGCGACGGCCTCGGCCCCGGCAGCCAGCTGGTGCTCACGGCGGTGGAGAACGCGACCACGGTCTGGATCACGCCGGCGGTCGCCGTCGCCGGCCATGCCGCCGGCGTGCCCTACGCGGTCACGCTGCAGCGCGGCCAGACCTACCATCTGTGGATCAACGGCGACGGCCAGGATCTGACCGGCACCCACATCGTCGGCGACAAGCCGATCGCGGTGCTCGGCGGGCACACCTGCGCGCAGGTGCCGGCCGGCTTGGAATTCTGCGACCTCGCCACCGAACAGCAGCAGCCGGTCGACGGCTGGGGCACGCGCTTCGTCTTCACGCCGAGCCCGCTGCTGCCGGGCGGCGAGCATCTGCGCGTGCTCGCGCACGAGGGCGACACCCGCGTCTGGCTCGACGGCGTGGCGGTGGCGACGCTCGATGCCGGCGCGACCTACGACGTGCTGCGCAGTGCGCCGGCCGTCGTGACGACGAGCCGGCCGGCGGCCGCGGCGAAGCTCGCACCGAGCTGCGCGGTGCACGGTCTGCCGGACTGCTACGGCGATCCGAATCTGGTGCTGCTGCCGTCGACGCGGCAATGGTCCGCACGTCAGCACGTGGTGGTGCCGGCACCGCCGTTCGGCCTGGTGACCGACCAGCGCATCACCCTCGTGGTGCCGGCCGCGCGCGCCGATCAGGTGTTCTTCGACGACGTGCTGCTGTCGCCGGGCCTGTTCACGCCGATCGGCGACGGCAGCTACGCGGTCGCGACGCTGACCCGCGCGCCGCGCACCTACACGGTCTCGGCGCCCGAACCGATCATGGTCGCGGTGGACGGCTACGCCGGTCGACAGGCACATGCGCATACCGGCGCCGGCGCGCCGTTCCTCGAGGTCGGCCACGCGACCGGCAGCGCCGACGATGCGCTGCTGCGGCTCACTCCGGGTCTGGCGCGCGATCGCTGCTTCGGTCAGAACGGCCGCGTGACGATCGACCACACCGACCACGTCGGCGGCGCGACGCCGAGCGTCGACAGCGTGGTGCGCGCGTTCGCCGATGGCGGCGGCGTGCTGGTCGGCAGTGCCGTGCGCAACAGCCAGAGCGGCGAGCGGCGCCTGCTGGCCTACCGGCTGATCGCCGAGGCGCTGTTCTGCGACAACTTCGAGGAATAGCCGGCTGCGTCTGCGGCGGCGCACCGGCGTCCGGCCGCGTCGAGGGCGGCGATGCCGATGCCGGGTCTGCGGCGAGACCGGACGCTGCCGCCGAGTCGCGACGGCACGACGCGGCCGGCGGCGAGGCGCTGCGGGCCGTTCCGCGCAGCCGGCGCCGTCGTGTGGCGCGGAGCCTGCCGTCCGCGGGCGCGCGTGAATCGAACGGTGTATCGGCTCCGGTCGTTCCAGGCCGCGTCCCCGGCGCCTTCGCCGCGGCAGCGGCCGGCAGGCCGGTGCCGCGCCGGACGCCGGGCCGCCGGCGCCGGTGCGCGACCCTCTTCCGGGTGCACGTCGCAGCCGGCGCCTGGCCGGTTCAGTGCGCGCGTGCCGCGATCGCTTCCCCGGCCGCGTGGCCCGACGCCCAGGCCCACTGGAAGTTGTAGCCGCCGAGCCAGCCGGTGACGTCGACGACCTCGCCGATGAAGTACAGGCCCTCGACCAGGCGCGACTGCATCGTGCTCGACGACAGCTGGTCGGTGTCGACGCCGCCGAGTGTGACCTCGGCGGTGCGGTAGCCCTCGGTGCCGCTCGCGATCAGCGGCCAGGCGCCGAGCACGGCGGCGATCTCGCGCAGCTGCGCGTCGCCGTACTGCCGCATCGGCCGGTTCGGCAGCCAGACCTCGCACAGTCGCTGCGCGAACCGGCGCGGCATCACCTCGGCCAGCACGGTCCTGAGCTCGGCCGCCGGCCGCTCGCGCCGTGCCTCGAGCAGCCAGCGGCCGGCATCGCGGTCGGGCAGCAGGTCCAAGCGCAGATCGTCGCCTGGCTGCCAGTACGAGGAGATCTGCAGGATCGCCGGACCGCTGACGCCGCGGTGCGTGATCAGCAGCTGGTTGCGGAACGCCGCGCCGTTGCAGCGCGCCTGGACCGGCAGCGCGACGCCGGCCAGATCGGCCAGGCGCTCCTGGTGCGCGCCGCTCAGCGTCAGCGGCACCAGGCCGGCGCGCGTCGCGCGCAGCGCATGACCGAACTGCCGCGCCAGCGCATAGCCCAAGCCCGATGCGCCCATGCTCGGGATCGACAGGCCGCCGGTCGCCACGACCAGGACCGGTGCGCGATACGGTCCCTGCGCCGTGTCGACGCGGAAGTGCCCGCCGTGGTGCTGCACGCGCTCGATCGGGCAGGCGACCTGCACGCGCACGCCGGCCGCCTCGCATTCGTCGAGCAGCATGCGCACGATCTGCTTGGACGAATCGTCGCAGAACAGCTGGCCCAGCTCCTTCTCGTGCCAGGCGATGCCGTGGCGGTCGACCAGGTCGATGAAGTCCTGCGGCGTGTAGCGCGCCAGCGCCGACTTGCAGAAATGCGGGTTGGCGCCGAGGTACTGCGCCGGCGAGGTGCCGGTATTGGTGAAGTTGCAGCGTCCGCCGCCCGACATCAGGATCTTCTTGCCGGGCTTGTTGGCGTGATCGAGCACCAGCACGCGACGGCCGTGGCGGCCGGCCGCGATCGCGCACATCAGGCCGGCGGCGCCGGCGCCGAGCACGATCGCGTCGAGGCCGGCGGCGCTCATGCCGGACCGGCACCGCCGTCGCGCGGACAGGCAGTCGCGCACGAGCGCGGCCGGCCGGCGGCGATCGGAGCGTTGGGCGCGTGCGGCATCGGTAAGGTCGTGTTCGAGGGGGCGGCATTGTAGGCCAGGCGCCGTGCCGTCGCAGCGAGGTGCCGGTGCGGCGCGCGATGCCTCCACGCGCGAGTGATGTCGTTCGCAACGGTGTCGATCGCCATCGCCGCGCTCGGCAAGCGCGCGCGATCCGGTTAGGCTGGCGGCTTCTTTCCAGCGGGAGCGTTCGCCATGACCTTCGTCGTCGTATCGAGCCACGAGGACGCGAACGGCAAGGACCTGCAGCAGCCGGGCGATTCGGTCGCGGTGTTCAGCGCGCAGGGACCGGCGCAGGCGCGCTATGCCGCACGCCTGGCCGCGATCGAGGCACAGGCGCGCGGCGAGGCGCAGGCGGCCGGCAGCACCGGCTGGGTCGCGCTGCTGCAGCTGCCGATCCCGGCGGCCGATGTCGACGAGGCACTGGAGACGCTCGAGATCGTGATCGAGGAGACCGACGACGTCGAAGGCGAGCTCGGCGACCTGATCGTCGACTACCACGGCACCGTCTACGCGCCGTCGGGCGACCGCCCGTTCGCGCGCGAGCAGGCGATCGACAATCTGCAGGCCTGGCTGAGCTGAGCAGGCGGCTGCCGGTGGCCGCCGATCTGCACCGGTTCTGCAAGATCGCCTGCTAGGTTCAGGCGTCCCCATTCGGCAGGAGCGGCGCGATGCAGACCTCGATCCGGTTCACGCGCAGGGCGGTCGCGGTCGCGACACCGTGGTACCGATTGTGCTGCGTGCTGGTCGCGCTGCTCGGCTGGATCGCGCTGGCCGGCGGCGCACGCGCGCAGGATCTCTACGACACCACGGTGCTGCGCAATCTGGCGCTGACGTTCCACGACGCGAACTGGCTGAGCCTGCTGCGCGCCAATTACGACTCCGATACCTACATCCTGGCCGATCTGGAGGTTGAAGGCGTCACCTATCCGAACGTCGGCGTGCGCATCCGCGGCAATACCTCCTACACCGCGCTGCCGGCCGGCTCGGAGAAGTTCTCGCTGAAGCTCAAGCTCGACCAGGTCGATCCGGATCAGGCGCTGTTCGGCTATCAGACGCTCAATCTCAACAACGGCTTCCACGACCCGACCTTCACGCGCGAGGTCGTCTACAACAACTACGTCGCGCAGTTCATTCCCAATCCGCGCGCCAACCACGTCACCGTCACGCTGAACGGCCAGAACTGGGGCGTCTACATCAACGTGCAGCAGCCGAACAAGCGCATGCTGCGCGACTACTTCGCCGATGACGACGGCCTGCGGATCACCTGCTCGAACAACCCGAACGGCCCGGGCCTGGCCTACAACGGACCGAACGCGTCCGGCTACGGCGCCTACGAGATCGACGACGACGGCGGCCTGGCCGATCCGTACGCACCGCTGATCGCGGTCGCCAATGCGCTGTCCAACGGTGCGCTGTCGAACTGGTCGACGATCGACGCCGTGTTCGCGGTCGATCCGTCGATCTGGTCGGTCGTGCTCGAGAACGCGCTGACCGACGACGACAGCTACGTCAACAAGGGCTGCGACTTCATGACCTATCGCGATCCGATCGACGGCCGCATGCATCTGATGCAGCGCGACGCGAACGAGTCGTTCACCGCGAACTGGTCGCCCACCTACAACTTCAACGCCGCCAACAAGCCGGTGCTGAGCCGCCTGCTGTCGGTGCCGGAGCTGCGCCAGCGCTACATGAGCCACTACCGCACGGTGCTGCGCGACATGAACTGGGAGACGCTCGGTCCGGTGTTCGCCGCGCATCGCGCGCTGATCGACGCGGCCGTGCAGGCCGATCCGAAGAAGCTCTATTCGTACACGCTGTTCCAGAACAACTTCACCGGCAACGTGACGCTGCCGTATTCCGGTCCGGCCGGCGGCAATCTGGTCGGACTGCAGCCGTTCGTCGCGCAGCGCGCCGCGACGCTCGGCGCGAATGCCGAGCTCGCCGCCGGCGGGCCGGCGATCGGTGCCGCGCAGGCCTCGGCCGTGCTGCCGTCGCCCGGTCAGACCGTCTACGTGACCGCGACGGTCACGCCGGCCGGCGCGCCGGTATCCGGCGTCGAGCTGTTCTATCGGCCGAGTCCGACCGGCACCTATGCCCGCGTCGCGATGCACGATGACGGCGCCTCGGGCGACGGTGCGGCCGGCGACGGCGTCTACGGTGTCGTGCTGCCGGTGACCGGTATCGCCGGACAGCGCGTCGCCTGGTACGTCGCGGCGACCGCGTCGAACACGTACGCGTCGGTGAGCTATCTGCCGGAGCTGACCGAACGCGACGCCCACTACATCGAGTACGTCGTCGGCGCCACCGCCGGCCTGCGCATCACCGAATGGATGTACGCCGGTGCCAGCGGCGAGTTCATCGAGTTCACGAACCTCGGCAGCACGCCGGTCGACCTGACCGGCTGGAGCATCGACGACAGCAACGCGGTGCCGGGTGCGTTCGATCTGAGCAGTCTCGGTACGGTCGCGCCGGGCGCCTCGGTGATCGTGACCGACAGCGCGGCCGAGGCGTTCCGCAGCGCCTGGGGACTCGGGCCCGAGATCGCGATCCTCGGCGAGCTCGGCGTCGCCGGCGGCAACAATCTCGGCCGCAACGACCAGATTCATCTCTACGATGCGAGCGGCGCGCTGGTCGACCGCTTGTACTACGGCGACGAGACCTATCCCGGCACGATCCGCACGCAGAATGCGAGCGGCCAGCCGCCGTGCGGCGCGATAGGCGCCAACGACGTCGCCGCCTGGCAGCTGTCGGCGCTCGGCGACGCGTTCGGCTCGGTCGCGGCGAGCACCGGCGACCTCGGCACGCCGGGCCGCTATCCGCTGAGCTGCGGCGGCGAGACGATCTTCGCCGACGGCTTCGACTGATCCGTCGCCGCGCGGCATGAGTCGGTAGCGGCTGATCGCGGCGCCGCGACGGAATGCCGGCACCGTGACGGTGCGGATGCCCGGTCCGGGCGCGTGCCCGGCCGCCGCCCGATCAACCGCCGTTCAACAGCATGATCTCGCGCTCCTGCGCATCGAGCGTGAGGCGGCCGCCGTGATCGCGGGCCAGCGCGATCAAGGCCGCCATCGCGGTCACCTGGATCGTCGGACGTCCGCCGATGCGCATCGGCACCGGCATGTCGTCGTCGGGCGCGTACGGCAGCGCCGGCTGGAAATGGAAGCCCAGGCAGGAGAGACGCTCGATTTCCTCGACGCTTTCGTAGAACAGCTTGGTGGTCGTGACCGCAAACTTCACGCGGTGATACCTCGATACGGCAGATGCGACTGACGCGTCGCTGCGTGGCGACGGCGGTGCGCATCGTAGTGATGCCGTACGGCCTGATGTGACGGCTCCATCACGCTTGCGCATATCGTGCACGGCACGACACACAAGTTGACGTGCGTGCGATCGCGCATACGGCGCATCGCGCATCACGCTGACGCGCGTCGCGGCGCGCGTGTCTGCGCGACGGCACCCACCTCGCGCGCATCGCTGCGCATCGCATCGTCGTGTCGCGGCGCGCCGGCCGGCGCTGCGACGGACGCTCGCTCGTCGTCGATCGGCGGCATACCCGCAGGCACGACGCCGCGCTCGGCTATGCTGCGCGGCGTCCGCATGGAGAGGTCCGATGATCGGGTCCGATCGGTTCTATTGCGCCTTCGATGCCGGCCTCGCCGCAGCCGGGCTGCCGGCCGCGTTCCGGCGCAGACGCGGCAAGCCGTCCAGATATGACTGTGCGCTGCCGGGCGTCACGTTGGAGTTCTGGTTCCAGGTCAACCCCAAGGCCTCGGCGATTCCATATCAGCCCGGCGAGTTCCGGCCGTCGATCACGGCGCCGGATCGGGGCGGCGATCACGACGACGCGACGGTGTCGTGGTACCAGTACGCCGACGAGGCGATGATCGCGGCGTTTCTCGCGCAGCAGGCGCGTGTGCGCGATCACGTCGCGGCGCAGACCGAGTTCGAGCCCGACATCTGGCGCGAGCAGCGCGACGTCAGCCTGCGCACGATGCAGTCCTTCATCGACCTCGGTCTGCGGCCGGCCTGGCCCGATAGCGCGCTGTACTACCTCGACGAATCCGACGCGCAGACCTGAGGCCGTCTGATCGGCAGCCAGCTGCCGGTGTGGATCGAGCGGTATGCGGCCATGCCCGAGACGCTCGAGGCCTACATGAGACGCGTGCAATGGGGCGAGCGGACCGGCTGATCGCGCCGCAGCCGCGCAGCGTGGCCCGTGCGCGCGGCGTTTCCCGTGGATACGGCATCCCCTCTCCATAGGAGCGCCCGATGTCGATCGCGACGATCATGCCTGCCGCCCGGCTGCGGCACAGTTGGCCGTGGCTCGCCGCAGCGATGCTGGCCGGTCCGGCGGCGGCGGCCGATCAGGTCGGCGCATTCGGCAACCTGCTGCTGCGCAATCCGTATGCGGATCCGGCCGACGGCAACTTCGGCCGCGCATCGTCGGCGGCGATTTCGACGACGACGGCATCGACGACCTGGCGATCGCCGAGAGCGGCAGCACGCGCCTGCGCGTCGCGCTCGGCACCGCGTGGACGCTGCCGATGACCGGCCCGGTGATCCCGTTCCTGCCTTCGACGGTCACGACGCCGTTCCAGTCCGGCGTGCTGGCCAGCGGCGATTTCGACGGCGACGGCCGCGACGAGATCGCGGTGGGTCATCCGTTCGTCAGCGTCGGCGGCGCCGCCGGCGCCGGCACGGTCTACGTGCTCGACCGCGCGGTCAACGGCACCTGGTCGGTGCAGCTGACGATCCGCGCCGGCGGCACGTTTCCCGGCAGCCCGGTCGCGCAGGCGCACCTCGGCAATGCGCTGGCCAGCGGCGACTTCGACGACGACGGCTACGACGATCTGGCGATCGGCCTGCGCGGCCAGGTCGTCGCCGGCCAGAGCAACGCCGGCGCGGTCATGGTCGTCTACGGCACCGCAGCCGGGCTCGCCGCGCCGGGCGCGCGCCTGTTCGATCGCAGCAACGACGGCCTGACGTTCTCGCCGCGCGAAGACGACCGCTACGGCTGGGCCGTGGCGGCCGGCGATTTCGACGACGACGGCTATGACGAGCTCGTCGTCGGCGTGCCGAACGCGACCTGTCCGAACGGGACCGATCGCGGCGGCGGCGTGGTCGTGCTCGCCGGCTCGGCGGCCGGCGTGATCACCAGTGCGACGCGAATCTGGCGACCGGGCGTGCTCGGCATCGACGGCAATTGCGCGACCACCGGTGGTTTCGGCAGCGCGCTGGCGGCCGGCGACTTCGACAGCCTGATCGTCAGCCCCGATGACCTGGCGATCGGCGCGCCGACGACCGCCGGCGGCGGTGCGGTCCATGTGATCTACGGCTCGTCCACCGGGCTCGATGCGGCGCGCAACCAGCGCCTGACGCCGCCGGCCCGTCCCGGCATCGACTCGTCCGGTGCGCGTTTCGGCAATGTACTGCTGAGCGCGCGTCTGGCCTATGCGTGCGTCTTCATCACCTGTCTCGGACGCAGTCTGGCGATCGGCGCGCCGTTCACCGACGTCGACGGCGTCGATGCCGCCGGCGCGGTGTGGCTGGTCCTGCCGGAGCTCGGCGAGAGCTCGCTCGATCTGGCGACGATCCGGCCGATCCTGCCGAAGGCGCCGCTGCGCATCGCCGGGCCGCATCCGAACGAGCAGTTCGGATCGACGCTGGCGTCGGGCGATTTCAACGACGACGCCCGCGGCGATCTGGCGATCGGTGCCTATCTGTACGACGAGGACGACGCGGCCGATGCCGGTGCGGTCCAGCTGCTGTATCAGAGCGACTATCTGTTCGTCGATCCGTTCGAGTGAGCCGATGCGGCAGGCCCGGCTTCCGGCTCGCCGCGGCCTTCGGCCCACGGCAGGATCGTCAGCTGCGGCCACAGCGCGCGCCAGCGAGCGGTCTTGCGCCGGTACAGCGCCGCGCTCACTCGCACGCGGTTGGCGCGGACCCGTGGCCGCAGCAGGTCGTCGATGCCGTGCGGCGCGAGGATGCGCAGCCGCGCCCCCGGTGCCTGCACGCCGATCGCCGCCGCGGTCGTCGGAAACGTCGCGATCGCCTCGCGCGCCGAGCGGTACGGCGCGATCGCGCGGCCGAACCGCTGCGCATACCACTGATGCACGCGCGCCTGGTTCTTGACGTCCAGCGCGACCGGGAGCGCGCCGAAGCACGCGCCGATCCGGCTCGCCTGCGCCGCCTCGGCGGCCGCCGACAGGTCGGCGCCGTCGAAGTAGATCAGGTCCAGATCGGCGATGCCGTGCGTCACCGCGAACCCGAAGCGATGATTCCACCAGGCCTGCGCGAGCGCGCTGCCGGACAGCCAGGCATCGGGCAGTTCCAGCGCCGACCAGCGCGCGAGCAACGGTCCGATCCACGGATGCGTGCGCAGCACGTGGCCGAACGCGAGCAGGGCGGGCGCATCGGGTCGGCTCATGCGGGCAGCGTCGTCGATCGCAGGCGCGACGGCAACCGCCACGCGGATCGGCGTGCCCGCGCGGCCGCTAGTCCAGCGTGACGACGACCTTGCCGCGCGCGTGGCCCTGCGCGACGTAGTCGATCGCGGCAGCCACCTCGTCGAGCCGGTAGCTGCGGTCGATGACCGGCTTGAGCGTGCCGGCACCGGCCATCGCGGCCAGCGTCTGCAGATCGTCCGGATCGAGCCTGGCCAGCATCGTCGTCACGTTCGCCTCGACGAACGGCGCGCTCAGCACCGCCAGCAGCGACCGGCCGAGCGGACCGAGCCAGGGGTCGCGCTTGGGGCCGCCGATCAGCACCAGGGTGCCGCCCGGCTTCAGCGCGTGCCGCGTGTCGCGCAGCGAATGGTTGCCGACGTTGTCGAGGATCAGGATCGTAGCGCTCGGGCCGCTCGGTGAAGTCGTTCTGCGTGTAGTCGATCACGTGGTCGGCGCCGAGCGTGCGCACCAGCGCGACGTTGCGCGTGCTGCACACGCCGGTCACCTCGGCGCCGAGCGCCTTGGCGATCTGCACCGCGAAGCTGCCGACGCCGCCCGACGCACCGTTGATCAGCACCTGGTGGCCGGCGCGCAGGCCGCCGGCGTCGCGCAGACCCTGCAGCGCGGTCGTCGCGGCGATCGGCAGCGCGGCGGCTTCCTCGAAGCTCAGCTGAGCCGGCTTGGCCGCGATCAGGCGCTGCTCGCGCACCACGACGTAGTCGGCCAGTGCGCCGCTGCGCGCGCCGAACACGTGCTGGCCGACCGACCAGCGCGTGACGGTGCGGCCGACCGCCTCGACGGTGCCGGCGAAATCGACGCCGGCGCGCATGTCGGCGGGCCGGCCGAACCCGGAAGACAGCCGCATCACGTACGGTCGGCCGGTCATCTCGTGCACGTCGAGCGGGTTCAGCGCCGCGGCATGCACGCGCACCAGCACCTCGTCATCGGCCGGCACCGGCTTGCCGATCCGGGCCAGCCGGAGCACCTCGCTGGTGCCGTAGCAGGCATGGACCACCGCGCGCATCGTGTCCGGCCCCCGGCGTCGGCCGACGGCGCAGGGCAGGGCGCGTCGTAGCGGATCGCCAATGCCAGGGCGGCGACGCCGGCGATCACCGCGAGCAGCAGGAAACGGACGATGCGCTTGATTCGGACCATGGCGGAAGGGTTCCCCGGATCGGCCGCGATACGCGGCACCGGCGCGACGGCGCCGGCACGGCCACTATCGGCGCTGCCGCCGCCGAACGGATGCGCGGCCGGACCGGCCGCGGTCTGCGCGGTGCGAACGGCGCCTCGCGGCGACGAACCGCGCGCACCGAAGGTTCGCCTCGGCGATATCGATGCCCTGCCGACCGCGATGAACCTCGCCGTGCCGAACGCGGCAGGCCGCGAAGGCCCCGCCGGCACCCGGCGGCGCCGAATGGCAGCGAGCGCATAGCCGCCGGGTGAGCGGCGGCTCCGATCGCTGCGCGTCGTGGCGGCGATGCGCGCTCGATGCCCGATCGCGACCGGCGGGCGTTTTTTACGCGGAATTGACGGCCGCGGCGCCGTTGTGCATGGCGGCTTTACGCATGCAGCGACCAGACTTTCGCGATCGGCGGAGCCCCTTCCGCCAGGATCGCCGCGATGTCCTTCCGTTCGTTCCCGCTCCGCTTCAAGCCTGCATGCATGATCTCCCCGATCGCGGCCACCGCGCTGCTGACCGCTGCTTCTGTCGCCGAGGCGATCGATTTCAGCGGATCGGCCGCGTTGACCAGCGACTACGTCTGGCGCGGCATCACGCAGAGCCGCGGCGATGCGGCCGCGCAGGCCGGCTTCAAGGCGGCCGGAGAGGGCGGCTGGTATGGCGCCGTCTGGGGCTCGACCGTCGAGTCGGCGCCGGAGATCGGCGCCAGCAGCGAGCTCGACCTCATGCTCGGCTGGAGCGGCGCGCTGTCCGCGGACTGGGCGCTCGACGTCAATCTGACGCACTACCGCTACCCGTCCGCGAACGTCGATCTCGACTGGACCGAGGCGATCGGCGTGCTGACCTGGAAGCAGCGGGTCTGGGTCCAGGTCGGCTATGCCGACGATGCGCTCGCCAGCGGCGACGCCGGCGTCTATGCGCAGCTCGGTGCGAAGTGGCCGCTGAGCGATCAGCTCCGCCTCGAGGCCGCGGCCGGCTACTACCGGCTCGACGGGGCCGATCGCGACGGCTACGCGCATGCACAGCTCGGCGCGATCTGGGCGTTCCACGCACCGTTCGAACTGCGCCTGACCGCGCACGCCACCGACGACGCCGCCAAGACGCTGTTCCCGGGCCTGGCCGGATCGCGCGTCGAGGTGGCGCTGCAGGCCGCGTTCTGAGGGTGCCGCGATGACCTCGCTTCTCCATCTGCTGCTGGCCTCGGCGGGCGTGCTCGCCGGGTCCGGCCTCCTGTTCCTGCTGATCACCCGGCGCGTGCGCGCCGCGACGGACGTCCGCCATGACTGAATGCTTCCTCGTCTTCGCGCTCGCGATCGCACTGGGCTGGCCGCTCGGGCGCTACCTGGCCGCGGTGATGCGCGGCGCGCCGATGCGCGGCGACCGGCTGTTCGGCGCGGTCGAGCGTCCGCTGTACCGCCTGCTCGGCATCGATCCGGCGCAGGGCATGGGCTGGAAGGCCTATGCGGCCGCATTTCTCGCCAGCAATCTGCTCGTCGGCGCGCTGACCTGGATCGTCTTCATGACGCAGGCCTGGCTGCCGCTCAACCCGAACGACGCGCCGAACCTGCGCTGGGATCTGGCGCTGCACACGATGGTCTCGTTCCTGACCAATACCAACCAGCAGCACTACTCGGGCCAGGCGCAGCTGTCGCATCTGGCGCAGATGACCGGCATCGTCGGTCTGCAGGTGGTGACGCCGATGATGGGACTGGCGCTGCTCGCCGCCACGCTGCGCGGCCTGTTCGGCGGACGTGTCGCGGCCGGCGCCGCCGCACCCGGCGGCGAAGCCGACGTCGGCAACTACTGGGCCGACGTGATCCGGCCGACCGTGCGCGTGCTGCTGCCGCTGTGCCTCGTGGCGTCCCTGGCGCTGACCTGGCAGGGCGTGCCGTCGACGCTGCAGGGCGGCCCGGTCGCGGTGCCGATCGATGCCGCGGCCGGAATGCCGGCGCAGAAGATACCGGTCGGTCCGGTCGCGCCGATGGTCGCGGTCAAGCAGCTCGGCAGCAACGGCGGCGGCTGGTACGGCCCCAATAGCGCGGTGCCGCTCGAGAATCCGACGCCGCTGTCGAACCTGCTCGAGATGCTCGCGATCGTCCTGATCCCGGTCGCGATCACGTTCATGGTCGGCGCGTTCACCGGACGCCGCCGGCTGACGGCCCTGGTCTTCGGCACGATGCTGACGATGTCGCTGGCCTCGGCGGGCGCGGCGCTGTGGTCGGAAAGCCTGTCCGGCACGTCCGGCGACGTCGCGCTGATGGAAGGCAAGGAAGTGCGCTTCGGCGCCGCGCCGTCGGCGCTGTGGGCGGCGGTGACGACGCAGACCTCCAACGGCTCGGTCGATGCGATGCACGACTCGATGGCGCCGCTGACCGGACTGGTCACGATCGCCGACATGCTGATCAACGCGATCTGGGGCGGCATCGGCTGCGGCCTGCAGCAGTTCCTGGTCTATCTGCTGCTCGGCGTGTTCGTCGCAGGCCTGATGACCGGCCGCACGCCGGAGCTGTTCGGCCGCAAGATCGAGGCGCGCGAGGTGAAGCTGCTGGCCGCGCTGGTGCTGCTGCAGCCGCTGGTGCTGCTGGTCTTCACCGCGATCACGCTGGCGCTGCCGTCGATCGCCGGCACCTCCAATCCGTCGTTCCACGGCATCAGCCAGGTGTTCTACGAGTACACCTCGGCCTATGCGAACAACGGCTCGGGCTTCGAAGGCCTCGGCGACGCGACGCCCTGGTGGAACCTCAGCACGACCCTGGTCCTGCTGCTCGGCCGCTATCCGGCATTGATCGTGCCGCTGGCGATCGCCGCCTCGCTCGCGCGCAAGCGCGTCGCGCCGGAAGGTCCCGGCACGCTGCAGGTCGAAACCCCGACCTTCGCGCTGACGCTGATCGCCCTGGTGCTGATCCTGACCCTGCTGCAATTCATGCCGGTGCTGGTGCTCGGCCCGATCGCCGATCACCTCGCCCTGCGCGCGCTCTGAGACCCTCGACATGACCGCTACCCTCGCTTCTCCGCGCCATGCCGGCCGCGCGCCGGCCCTGCTCGACCGCGCCGGCTTCCGCGCCGCCGTCGTCGGCGCATTCGCCAAGCTGGCCCCGCAGCATGCGTTCAAGAATCCGGTCATGGCCGTGGTCTGGCTCGGCACGCTGCTGACCGCCGGCCTGACGCTGGCCGGCAAGGCGGCACCCGGCATCGGCTGGGCGGTGACCGTGCTGCTGCTGGTGACCGTGCTGTTCGCGAACTTCGCCGAGGCCGTCGCCGAGGCGCGCGCGGCCGCGGCCAGGCCGCCTCGCTGCGCCGTGCGCGCAAGGACCTGGTCGCGCGCCGCGTCGAGTCCGCGCACGGCGGTACCGAGCACCGCGTGCCCGCGACCGACCTGAAGCCCGGCGATCATGTCGTCGTCTCGGCCGGCGAGCAGGTCCCGGCCGACGGCGAGATCGTGCGCGGTCTGGCCACGATCAACGAGTCGGCCGTCACCGGCGAATCGGCGCCGGTGCTGCGCGAAGCCGGCACCGACCGCAGCGGCGTGATCGGCGGCACCCAGGTGCTGTCCGACGAGATCGTGATCCGGATCACCGCCGAGCCCGGCCACAGCTTCCTCGACCGCATGATCGCGCTGGTCGAGGGCGCCAACCGGCAGAAGACGCCGAACGAGGTCGCGCTCGGCCTGCTGCTGCTGACGATGACGCTGACGTTCGTGATCGTCGTCGCGACGCTGCCGTTCATCGCCGGCTTCGTCGGAGCGAAGCTCGATCCGCTGCTGCTGATCGCGCTGCTGGTCTGTCTGATCCCGACCACGATCGGCGGCCTGCTGCCGGCGATCGGCATCGCCGGCATGAACCGCGCGCTGGCCGCCAACGTGCTGGCCAAGTCCGGCAAGGCGGTGGAGGTGGCCGGCGACGTCGACGTGCTGCTGCTCGACAAGACCGGCACGATCACCCACGGCGACCGCCAGGCCACGCGCTTCCATCCGCTGGCCGGCATCGATCGCGAACTGCTGCGCGATGCGGCGATGCTGGCGTCGCTGGCCGATCCGACGCCGGAAGGCAAGTCGATCGTGCGCCTGGCACGCGAGCAGGGTGCGCAGCCGGTGGAACCGCAGCAGGCGCGGTTCGTCGCATTCAGCGCGCAGACGCGCATGTCCGGCGTCGATCTCGGCGCCGATTCGGGCGCGACGCCGCGCCGGATCCGCAAGGGCGCCGCCGACGCGATCGTTCGGCACGTGCAGGCGCTCGGCGGCGCGGCGCCGGTCGAACTCGCCGCGCGGGTCGAGCAGGTCGCGCGCAGCGGCGCGACGCCGCTGGTCGTCAGCGACGGCGGCCATGTGCTCGGCGTGGTGGAGCTGTCCGACGTGGTCAAGCACGGCATCAAGCACAAGTTCGCGCAGATGCGCGCGATGGGCATCCGCACCGTCATGATCACCGGCGACAACCCGCTGACCGCCGCCGCGATCGCCGCCGAGGCCGGTGTCGACGACTACATCGCCGAGGCGCGGCCCGAGGACAAGCTGGCGCGGATCCGCCAGGAACAGGCCGGCGGCCGCCTGGTCGCGATGGTCGGCGACGGCACCAACGACGCGCCCGCGCTGGCGCAGGCCGACCTCGGCCTGGCGATGAACTCCGGCACGCAGGCCGCCAAGGAGGCCGGCAACATGGTCGACCTCGATTCCGATCCGGCCAAGCTGCTGGACGTGGTCGAGATCGGCAAGCAGCAGCTGATCACGCGCGGTGCGCTGACGACGTTCTCGCTCGCCAACGACGTCTCGAAGTACTTCGCGATCCTGCCGGCGCTGTTCGCGGCCGCCATTCCCTCGATGGGCGCGCTGAACGTCATGCAGCTGTCCAGTCCCACCCATGCCGTGCTCGCGGCGCTGATCTTCAACGCGATCATCATTCCGCTGCTGATCCCGCTGGCGCTGCGCGGCGTGCGCTTCCGCCCGGCCGGCGCCACCGCGCTGCTGCGCCGGAACATGCTGGTCTACGGCGTCGGCGGCGTGCTGCTGCCGTTCGTCGCGATCAAGCTGATCGACCTGCTGCTGACCGCCGTCAGCGGCGCCTGAGGATGCCCATGAACACCTCCGCTGCGAACCCGAATCTCTGGCGCGCCTCGCTGGCGCTGGCACTGATCACGCTGCTCGGCTTCGGCCTGTCGTACTCGCTGCTCGCGACCGGCGCCGGCCGCCTGCTGTTTCCGGTGCAGGCGGCCGGCAGCCTGCTCGAGCGCGACGGCCGCGTGATCGGCTCGGCCCTGGTCGCGCAGCCGTTCGCCGACGATCGCTATTTCCGGCCGCGTCCCTCGGCCGCGAACTACGACGCGATGGCGCTGAGCGGCAGCAACCAGGCACGCACGAACCCGGACCTGCGCGCACGCATCGACGCGGCGCGCGCCGCCGTCGCGGCGCGCGAAGGCGTGACACCCGCGGACGTGCCCGGCGACCTGCTCACCGCCTCGGGCAGCGGCATCGACCCGCACCTGTCGCCGGCCGCGGTGCGGATCCAGATCGCGCGCGTCGCGCGGGCGCGAGGATGGCCGGTCGCCGAGGTCGAGCGCCTGGTCGCCGCGCAGCTCGAGGCGCCGCAGGGGGGATGCTGGGGGCGCCGCGCATCAACGTGCTGGCGCTGAACCTGGCGCTCGACGCGCAGGCACGCCGGCCGGCAGCAGGCGCACAATAGCGCCATGACCGTCCCGCGCGAGCGCCAGGCCGATGCCCTGATCGACCACCTGCAGCGCGAGCGCGGCGGCCGGCTGACGATCTTCCTCGGCGCCGCGCCCGGCGTCGGCAAGACCTATACGATGCCTCGCGCGCGCGCGAGCTGCGCCGGCAGGGCCGCGACGTGGTCGTCGGCCTCGTCGAGACGCACGGTCGCGGCGAGACCGCGGCACTGACCGAAGGCCTGGAGATCGTGCCGCGCCGGCGCGTCGCCCATCAGGGCCGCTGGCTCGACGAGATGGATCTGGATGCGCTGCTGGCGCGGCGGCCGCAGATCGCGCTGGTCGACGAGCTGGCGCATCGCAACGCGCCGGGCAGCCGCCACGAGCGCCGCTGGCAGGACGTGATCGAGCTGCTCGACGCCGGCATCGACGTCCACACGACGATCAACATCCAGCACCTGGAAAGCCTCAACGACGTCGTCCATCGCATCACCGGCGTGCGCGTCGGCGAGACCGTGCCCGACGTCGTGTTCGACCGCCTGCGCGACATCGTGCTGGTCGACCTGCCGCCGCGCGAGCTGATCGAGCGCCTGCATCAGGGCAAGGTCTACCTGCCCGAGCAGGCGGCGCAGGCGCTGCAGGCGTTCTTCTCGCCGTCGAACCTGATCGCGCTGCGCGAGCTGGCGATGCAGACCGCGGCCGATCGCGTCGACAGCGATCTGCGCGAGGACCAGGCCGCGCGCGGACTGCCCGGCCTGCGGCTGCGGCGGCGCGTGCTGGTCGCGATCGACGGCCTGGGCCAGTCGGAGTACCTGGTGCGCGTGGGACGGCGCATCGCCGAGCGCCGCGACGCGCCGTGGAGCGTGGTGACGGTGCAGGCGGCTGATGCGGTCGACGCGACGCGCCAGCGCGAGATCGACCAGGCGTTCGCGCTGGCGCGCAGGCTCGGCGCGGACACCGAGATCCTGCACGGCGCGCGCATCGCCGACGCGCTGCTCGACCACGCCGCGCAGAACGGCGCCTCGACCGTGGTGCTGGGGCGCACGCGCGAGCGGCCGGTCGCGCGCATGTTCAATCGCACGCTGACGCAGCAGATCCTGCAGCGCGGCGCGCACTACGAGCTGGTCATCATCAGCACGCCCGAGGCGCGCGCCCGCGCCCGGCGCGCCGCGGCCGGCCCGCACCGCTGGTGGTCGCCCGGCGACGTCGGCTTCGCCGCACTGGCCTCGCTGCTGGCGGCCGGCGTCGCCTGGGTGGCCGAGCGCTGGCTGGGTCTGGAAGACCTGTCGATGGTGTTCATCGTCGCGGTCGTGCTGGTCGCGGCGCGCACGCGCATGAGCGCCGCCGTGGTCGCCGCGGTGCTCGGCTTCCTCGCGTACAACTACTTCTTCATCGAGCCGCGCTTCACGCTGAACATCGGCGCGCGCCAGGGCGTGGTCACGGTCGTGCTGTTCCTGGTCGCGGCGCTGGTCGCCGGCCGCCTGGCCTCGCGCCTGCGCATGCAGGTGGTCGCGCTGCGCGCGGCCAATGCGCAGGCCACCGCGCTGCAGGCGCTCGGGCGCGAGCTGGCCGGCGCGGCCGACCTCGGGCAGGTGCTGGCGGCCGGCCGCAAGGCGCTGGCGCGCGCGCTGACGGCCGAGGTCTGGCTGCGCGTGGACGATCACGAGGAGCCGCCGGCGCTGCCGTTGTCGGAGATCGATCGCGCCGCCGCCGACTGGGCGCTGCAGCACGGCCAGGCGACCGGCCGCGACACCGATACGCTGGCCGGCGCGGCCTACGCGTTCCTGCCGCTGCGCGGCGACCGCGGTGCGCTCGGCGTGCTCGGCCTGCGCTGGGACGCCAACGCGCCGCGGCTGCTGCCGGAACAGCGGCGGCTGGCCGAGGCGATGGCCGAGGACGTCGCGCAGGCCGTGCTGCGCACGCGCCTGGTTGCCGAGCTGGAAGACGCACGCGTCAGCGGCGAGACCGAGCGCCTGCGCTCGGCGCTGCTGTCGTCGGTATCGCACGACCTGCGCTCGCCGCTGGCGGCGATGATCGGATCGGCCAGCAGCCTGTCCTCGTACTGGGACGCGATCGGCGCCGAGGACCGGCGCAGCCTGCTCGAGACGATCCAGCACGAGGGCGAGCGGCTCGACCGCTACATCCAGAACCTGCTCGACATGACGCGGCTCGGCCACAGCGGGCTGCAGCTCAACCGCGACTGGATCGGCGTCGACGAGCTGCTCGGCTCGGCGGTCGGCCGCCTGCAGCGCTATCAGCCGCAGGTGCGCGTGCAGACCACGGTGGCGCCGGACGTACCGCCGGTCTGGGTGCATCCGGCGCTGATCGAGCAGGCCGTGTTCAATGTGCTCGAGAACGCCGCGCGGTTCTCGCCGCCGGAGCAGGCGGTGGAGGTGGACGCCAGGCTGGCCGACGGCGCGCTGCGCATCGACGTGCGCGACCGCGGCCCCGGCATCCCGCAGGACGAGCGCGACCGCATCTTCGACATGTTCTACAGCGTCGAGCGCGGCGACCGCGGCGGGCCCGGCACCGGGCTGGGTCTGGCGATCTGCCGCGGCATGGTCGGTGCGCACGGCGGCAGCGTGCAGGCGCTGCCGGGTCCGGATGGCCGCGGCACGCTGATCCGGATTACCCTGCCGCTGCTGACCCCCGCGCCGCAGGCACCGGCTTGAGCGATACCGACCCACCGTCCGCTTCCGCACCGCCCGCCCGCATCCTGGTGATCGACGACGAGCCGCAGATCCGGCGCTTCCTCGACATCAGCCTGCGTGCGCAGGGCTATGCGGTGGCGCTGGCCGGCAGCGGCCGCGCCGGACTGGCCGAACTGGCCGCGCACGGCGCCGACCTGGTCGTGCTCGACATTGGCCTGCCGGACCTGGACGGCCACGGCGTGCTGCGCGAGCTGCGGCAGTGGTCGCAGGTGCCGGTGATCATGCTGACCGTGCGCGACGGCGAGGCCGAGAAGGTCGCCGCGCTCGACGGCGGCGCCAACGACTACGTGACCAAGCCGTTCGGCGTGCAGGAGCTGATGGCGCGCATCCGCAGCCTGCTGCGTGCGCGCATCGCCGCCAGCGAGGCGGCGATGCCGCTGTTCGACGACGGCCGTCTGCACGTGGATCTGGGCCGTCGCCAGGTCAGGCTGGACGGAAGGCTCGTCGTGCTGAGTCGCCGCGAGTTTGCGCTGCTCGCGCTGCTGCTGCAGCATCCCGGCCGCGTCGTCACGCAGCCGCAGCTGCTGCGCGAGCTGTGGGGCCCGGACCACCAGGACGATACGCACTACCTGCGCATCCTGGTCGGCAAGCTGCGCCAGAAACTGGGCGACGACGCGACCGCGCCGCGCTACATCGCGACCGAACCCGGCGTGGGCCTGCGTTTCATCGCCGCGCCGAGGAGCTGATCCGGACGGTCGCGGCTGCCGCCGGCGATCGAAGCGACTCGCGTCGCAACACGGAGCGCGCGACGGTTCGGCCGCCGTCAAGCAGCCGCGTGCATGATCGGCGCCGTGAACACGCCCGTGCCCGCCGCCGATCTCGTCGCCGCCCTCGATGCGCTCGAGCGCCGGCTGCCGCAGCTCGTCGCGGCACATCCGGATCCCGGTGCGTTCGCGTGCGTCTGGGGCGCGGAGGCCGATGCGATCCTCGCGCTGACGCGGCCGGCCGACGAGTCCTATGCCAACGGCCGGGTCGCGGCGATGCTCGCCGCGGTCGGCGTCGAGCCGGGCTTCGACCTGTGCGGGCCTGCGGCGCCGCCGGCGTCCTGAGCGCGTCGACGGTGAGTGTGCGGTGGCGGCCGGGTGCGATGAAGGCCTGACTCAACCGATCGAACGCTGCATCGGCGTCCGCTCTCGATAGCGGCTCGAGGCCAAGCCGGACACGTCGATCGGCGCCGCCGCTGGCGATTGCGGGTCCGGCCGTGTACGGTCGTCGCGGCGGCCGGGCGATCGTTCCGGTCAGCGAAACCGGAGGAGCGGTCGATGCGGATCAGGGGTCTTCTCGTCGCGGGTGTGCTGGCCTGGACGCAGGCTTCCACGGGTGTGGCCCAGCCGGTGATCGAGCCGCCGCCCGCGCCGGCCGGCGCAGAAGCGGGTGCCACGACGCAGTCCGCGCGAACCGCGCTGCAAGTGGCGTTCGCGCAGTTGCGCGAGCGCGAGTTCGCGGCGGCCCGGCGCAGCTTCCAGGCGATCGTCGAGTCGCCGGGCTTCGATGCGCTCGACGAGAATCAGCAGTACGAAGTGCTGTCGCTGGCCGGCGGCCTGGCCCGCGATCTCGGCGATCCGGCGCATGCACATCCGCTGCTGGTCCGTGCCAGCGGCTATCCGCAGGCCGAGGGCGGTGTCTGGTATGCGCGGCTGAAGGCTTCGGCGGCCCTGGGGGACGATGCCGATGCGGCACGCTGCATCACGATGCTCGTGCGGCGCTGGCCGGCGATCATGCGCGAGCTCGACGAGCGTGCCATTCAACGGCTCGCGACACGACTGGAGCAGCAGGCTGCCGCGGCCAATGAGCGCCGCGAGCTGCTGGACGCATTGTTCGATACCGGTTTCACCGTCGGCGGCGAACCGCCCGACGCGCTCTGGTTGTCGCTGGTGCGTCTGGCGCTCGAGCAGGATCACGTGGCGCGCGCCCGTGCCGTGGCACGCAAGATCGGATCGCCGAGTTCGATTCTCGCCATGCACGTCGATCGGAGGTTTGATCGCGTCGTCGACTCAGCGGAGCGATTCCAGCTTCGCGCTGCCGTGGAGGCCGACATCGAGCGGATACGTGCTCTCGTCGAATCGGAACCGACTCGGCTGAGTCATCGGGTGATGTTGCAGCGACGGCTGCTCGACGACGGTCGCGACGCCGCTGCACTGGCCGACGTCGATGCAGTGATCGCGCTCGTTACGGAAGCCGAGGGGGCGAGGTACTACGTCGATTTCGACGACGAGTATCCGTGGGTACTCGATCAGCGTGCCGAGGCGCTGTGGGGGCTGGACCGATGGGAGGAGGCGATCGTCCAGCTACGCCGGGCGGCAAAGCGACCGGAAGAAGGCGGCATGAACGTCAGTCAGGCGCTCAATCTGGGTTGGTACTACGCCGATCTCGGTGAGGCCGACAAAGCGCTCGAGGCAGTCGAGGATCTCGGCGAAACGAGTCCGTACGGTCGCATGCGACTGGAGATGCTGTACCTGATGGTGGCGGTACAGCGTGAGGACGCTTCCGCAGTGGAGCGGCATCTGGCCTTCATGCGCGATCACCGCGAAGACGCCATCGCAACCTATCAGCTGGCCCTGACGCATGCGGGTCGTGTCGACGAGGCAGCCGCAGTGCTGATCGAGCGGCTGCGCAATCCCGAGTGGCGTTCGGACGCGCTGATCGAAGTGCAGCCTTCCAAGGCTGTGGAGAAGCCGCCGAGCAGGGCCGCGCGCGACAAGCGCAGCAAAGCGGTGATCGCCCGGCCCGACGTGCAGGCGGTGATCGCCGAGGTGGGCTACCTGCGTCCGCCGAGCACGACGGCTGCACCGGCTTCGTGATAAACCCTTCGCTGGATCGCCGATTCGCAGCGCCTGGCCAATGGATCGCCTGCGCCGTGTTCCCGTCGCGTTAGGCGCGGCTATCCGAGGCGTAACAGGCTCGGCTTCGAGGTGGATGCGACTGGCCGGTTGCGCGATCACGAGTGCGTCTCGCGCCCGTCCGGCAGCGCCGCGCCGCGCCGGTGAAATACGCTGACCAGCGGCGAGGCCATGAACGTCGTCAGCAGCGTCATCACGAACAGCATCGTGAACAGTTCCGGCCCGATCAGGCCGGCCTCGTAGCCGATCTTGATCACGATCAGCTCCATCAGGCCGCGCGCGTTCATCAGCGATCCGACCGCGAGGCTGTCGCGCCAGCCGTGGCCGCTCAGCCGTGCGCCGGTCGCGCAGCCGGCGATCTTGCCGACGATCGCCACGGCCAGCACCAGCGCCGCCGCGCCGAGGCCGGCGCCGACGAAGGCGCCGAGCGTCGTGTGCTGGCCGGCCAGCGCGAACACGACCGGCATCAGGAACAGCACGGCGACCGGCTCGATGCGCGTGGTCAGCGCGTCGAGCAGGCGGTCGTCGCGCGGCTGCGCGATGCCGAACAGGAATGCGCCGAACACCGCGTGCAGCCCGATCCATTCGGCGAACGCCGCGCAGGCGACGCAGCCGATGAGGATCCACGCGAACGCGGCGGCCGGCAGCTCGCCGTGGCCGATACGCGGTCGCAGCAGGCGCGCATACAGCGGCTTGAGCAGCACGAAGACCACCGCGACCAGCGCCGCCGCGCCGAGCACGGTCACCAGGACACCGTCCGCGCTGCCGCCGCGGCTCAGCGCCAGCACGAACGCCAGCAGGATCCAGACGCAGCCGTCGTCGATGACCGCCGCGCTCAGCGCGAGCCGGCCCGGCACCGACCGCGTCAGGCCGCGGTCACGCAGGATCCGCGCCAGCACCGGAAATGCGGTCACCGACATCGCGGCGGCCACGAACAGCGCGAACGGCCAGAACGGTACGCCGTCCGGCGCGTAGCGCGGATGCAGGTACGGCGAGACCGCGAGGCCGAACAGCAGCGGCACCGCGATGCCGAGTCCGCCGACCAGGACCGCCGAGCGCACCTGCGCGCGCGTGCCGTCCGGCGCGCGCAGCTCCAGACCGACCAGGAACATGAACAACGCGACGCCGACCGTGCCGAGCCCCGACAGCGCCGGCAGGGAGGACGTCGCGAACACCAGCGCATGCAGGTCCGGCAGCCAGGCGCCGAACACGATCGGTCCGAGCAGCAGGCCCGCCGCCATCTCGCCGATCACGGCCGGCTGGCCGATCCGCCTGAGCACGAAGCCGCACAGACGCGCGGCGATCAGGATCGTCGTCAGCTGGACGAGCAGGAGCGTGGGAGCGTTCAAGGGCGCGTTCCGGACACCGCGATCGGCATGCGCCGTGGCGCCGCGATGCTACCGCAAAACTTCCGGACCCTGACCGTCCGCGCTCGCGTCGCGGGGACACCGAAGGCCAGATCGGCTGAGCGTGTCGCGGCCGCGCGTCTGCATGCTCGGCACGGCCGCGGCGCTGCCGAGTGCTTTCTGGTTCTCCGTCCAACTGCGGGAGTTGGCTGGCGGCCAATCTCGTTTGCGTCGAAAGATGCCGCTCCGGCTTCCGCTGCGTTGCAGCCGTTGCGTTCAACGGTTGACGTCGTGCGCGCAAGGCGGGCCGAGGCATCGCAGATTGCCCGGATCGAAGAGCGGGCCCGGGTCAGTCCGCTGGGCCGGGCACCTCGACCAGCGCGCCGGGCGCGCAGACGAACACACGTTCGCCGGCTTGCGGCTCGATCGCCAGGCCGCCCGCGAACGCCGTGAACGCCGGCAGCACGCCGCCGGATCGGCCGAAGCGGAATGCCGGCAGTCTCGGCAGGCCGGGCAGGCGCACGACCGGATGCAGATGACCCGACAGTACGTAGCCGGCCGCACCGGCGGTGACGTCGCGCATCTCGTGCGCGAACACGAACGGCGCCTCGGCGAGGCAGTCCTGGTGCAGGTGCAGTGCCAGCGCGTCGCGCGCCGACGCATCGCGGCGCAGGCGCCGGTCGTGGTTGCCGGCGACCAGCTCGACGCGCAGGCTGGCCTGGCGCTGCCGCCAGGCCGCCCAGGCCGCGCGCCACGGCGCGTCCGCCAGCGCCCCGTGCACGAGATCGCCGAGCACGAGCAGGCGCGTCGCCGCCGAGCGCGCGATCAGCGCGTCGAGCCGCTCCAGGTCGAGCGACGTGCCGCCGCGCGGCAGCGCGATGCCGGCACGCCGGAAATGATCGGCCTTGCCCAGATGCAGGTCCGCGACGATCAGCGTGGCCGCGCGCGGCCAGAACAGCGCGCGCTCGGCATGGAGCCGCACCGGCTCGCCGGCCAGCTCGATCGACAGCTCATCGCTCATGGCGGCGCTCCAGCTGCGCGGCCGCGCGGCGCACGCGATCGCGCCAGTCCTCGGTGCTGAGCCGGCCGCGCATCGTGTCGGCCCACAGCGGAAACGACAGCGGCGTGAAGCCGGCCGGCGTGCGCAGGTCCAGCGTGCGCGCCGCGCAGTCGTGCAGCGTGTCGCGCAATCGCGCGACCTCGAGCTGTGCCGAGAACACCTCGCGCTCGGCCTGTTCGAGCAGCAGATGATCCGGATCGAACCGCCGCAGCACGTCGAACAGCAGGCCGCTGGACGCCTGCAGCTGGCGCAGCGAGCGTGGCGCGCGGCCGGGCAGCGACGGCGGCAGCAGGCCGGCCACGCGCGCGATCTCGCGGAACTGGCGCCGTGCCAGTTCGGCCAGGTTGAGGCTTTCGCGCAGATCGTCGATCAGGTGCTCCGGCGACAGCAGTGTCCGCAGCAGCGCCGCATCGACCGCCGCGTCCTGCGCCGGCGTCAGCAGCAGGCCGTAGTCGTTGGCCGAGAACGTGAAGCTGTTGGCCGCGATCCGTCCCCAGCGCAGCGACAGCAGCGCGGCCAGCCCCTCGTGCACGAGGCGGCCGGCGAACGGATAGACGAACAGGTGCTGGCCGCGGCGCGCGCGGATCGACTCGACCAGCAGCCGGCCCGGCCCCGGCAGCGCCGACAGCCGCGCCTGCAGATCGAGCAGGCGCGCGATCGCGCGCATCTCCGGCGCCGTGCGATCGCCGGCGAAGACCCGCTCGACCTCACGGCCGAGCTCGCCCGACATCGCCATGCGCCCGCCCATCCACTTCGGCACCGCGCCCTCGCCGGCGCGGGCCAGCCGCACGTATGCGGTCATGTCCTCGAGCCGGACCAGCTCGAGCAGTCGGCCGGCGAACTGGAACCGGTCGCCGCGGCGCAGCCGCCCGACGAAGCTCTCCTCGACCGAGCCGAGGCCGCCGCCGCGCAGGAACTTGACCTGGACCGCGCCGTCGCCGGTGATCGTGCCGATCGACAGGCGATGGCGCAGCGCGATGCGCCGGTCCTCGACGCGATAGCGGCCGTCCTCGCCGCGCACCACGCGGCGGAAATCGGGGTAGTTCGACAAGGCGCGGCCGCCCTGCACGATGAAGTCCAGGGTCGCGCGCCACACGATCGGATCGAGCGTGCGGAACGCATGCGTGCCGCGCACCTCGGCATAGAGCGCGTCGGCGTCGAAGCCGCCGCCGAGCGCCAGCGTGACGCAGTGCTGGGCGAGCACGTCCAGGCTCAGCAGCGGCGGCCGCCGCGCCTCGATCTCGCCGCGCGCGACCGCCTCGCGCGCGGCCGCGTACTCGACCAGCTCCAGCGCATGCGTCGGCACGCAGACCACGTGGCCGGCCTCGCCGGGCCGGTGTCGGGCGCGCCCGGCGCGCTGCAGCAGGCGCGCCACGCCCTTCGGGCTGCCGATCTGCAGCACCTGGTCGACCGCCGGAAAATCCACGCCGAGGTCCAGGCTCGACGTGGCGACCACGCAGCGCACGCTGCCCTCGCGCAGGCCCTGCTCGGCGGCCGCACGCAGCTTCGGGTCCAGCGAGCCGTGATGCAGCGCCAGCGTCTGCGGCGCTTCGGGCCATACCGCGGCCAGCGCGCGATACCACAGCTCGGCCTGCGCGCGCGTATTGGCGAACAGCAGGCTGGTGCGCTCGGCGCCCAGGCGCTGCAGCACGCGCGGCAGCTGCGCCAGGCCCAGATGGCCGGCCCAGGCGAAGCGCTCGCCGGCCTCCGGCAGCACGCTCTCCAGCGTGAAATCGCGCGGTTTCGCTCCGGCCACGATCGCCGCGTCGGGCGCGTGCGGCAGCAGCACGTCGCGCGCCTCGTCGAGATTGCCGAGCGTCGCCGACAGGCCCCAGATGCGCAGCGCCGGATTCAGCGCGCGCAGCCGCGCCAGGCCGAGCTGCAGCAGCACGCCGCGCTTGTTGCCGAGCAGCTCGTGCCACTCGTCGACGACCACGCAGCGCAGCTGCGACAGGCGCGGTGCGGTATCCGGATACGACAGCAGCAGCGCCAGCGACTCGGGCGTGATGACCAGCGCGTCGAGCCGGCCGGCGCGCGCCAGCCGCTTGTCGCGCGCGCTGGCGTCGCCGGTGCGCAGGCCGATTTGCCAGTCCAGGCCGATGCCATCGGCGGCCTCGCGCAAGGCGCGCAGCGTATCGGCCGCCAGGGCACGCAGCGGCGTGATCCAGAGCAGTTCCAGTTGCGGCACGCGCGCCGGCTTCCTGCGCGTGCCGCTTGGTGGTGGTGCCGACGTCATGCGCGCCAGCGCATCGAGCAGCGGACCGCCGGCCACCGCCAGCGTCTTGCCGCTGCCGGTCGGCGTATGCAGCAGACCCGATTCGCCGTCGCGATAGCGCCGCCACACCTCGCGCTGGAACGGCGCCGGCGTCCAGCCGCGCGTCGCGAACCACGCGGTCAGCGCGGCATCGGCGGCGGCGCCGCGGCGCGTCACCGCGCCAGCGCCTTCAATGCGTCGAGCCGGTCGGCCTCCGCCGCCGGCTTGTCGCGACGCCAGCGCAGGATGCGCGGGAAGCGCACCGCGATGCCGGACTTGTGCCGGCTGCTGCGGTTGACCGCCTCGAAGCCGAGCTCGAACACGTGCAGGGCCGGCACCGAGCGCACCGGTCCGAAGCGCTCCAGCGTATGTGCGCGGATCCAGCGGTCCAGCTCGAGGATCTCGCGATCGTCCAGGCCCGAGTACGCCTTGGCGACCGGTACCAGGGCCTCGCCGTCCCAGAGCCCGAACGTGTAGTCGGTGAACAGCGTGCTGCGGCGGCCGTGGCCGGATTGCGCGTACAGCAGCACCGCGTCGATCGTCAGCGGCTCGATCTTCCATTTCCACCAGTCGCCGCGGCGGCGGCCGACCTGATAGACCGAATCGCGCCGCTTCAGCATCAGGCCCTCGACGCCGCGCTCGCGCGCGTCTTCGCGACTGCGCGCCGCCTCCGTCCAATCGCGCGCCTCGACCAGCGGCGACAGCGCGATGCGCGTATCGGCCAGCTCATGCACGAGTGCCGCCAGCGACTCGCGCCGCTGCTGCAGCGGCCATGCGCGCAGGTCCGCGCCATCCAGTTCGAGCAGGTCGTAGGCCAGCACGCGCGCCGGTGCCTCGGCGAGCAGCTTGAAGCCGGGCTTGCGCCGCTGGATGCGCTTCTGCAAGGCGGTGAACGGCAGCGGCCGATCGTCGCCGTCGCCCCAGGCCAGCAGCTCGCCGTCGATCACGCAGTCGCGCGCGAGCGCGCCCGCTGCGGCCTCGATCTCCGGGAAGCGTCCGTCCAGGCGCTCCTCGCCGCGCGACCACAAGGCGACCTCGCCGCCGCGACGGATCAGTTGCAGGCGGATGCCGTCCCACTTCCACTCGAGCAGCCAGTCGCCGACCTCGCCGAGCCGCGCGGCGGCCTCGGCGCCGTCCGCCGGCTCCAGCGGCGAGGCCAGGAAGAACGGATACGGCTGCTGCCGGTCACCGGGCAGTTCCTCGACCGTCAGCAGATCGCGCATGAAGCGCGGCGACGGCGTCCACGCGCCGAGCATGCGCTGCGCGATGCGCGCGATGTCGATGCCGCTCATCTCGGCCAGCGCCTGCTGCACCAGTCGCTGCGAGACGCCGACGCGCAACGCGCCGGTCAACAGCTTATTGAACAGCAAGCGCTGATCGAAGCCGAGCGTGCGCCAGGCGCGCACCACGGCGTCGCGGCGCAGCGCCTCGTCGGCACCGGCCAGCGGCAGCAGCTCACGCTCGATCCACACATGCAGCGGCCGGTCGGCGTCTTCGGCCGGTGGATCGTCGAGCAGCAGCGCCAGCGTCTCGGCCAGGTCGCCGACGTGGTCGTAGCAGTCCTCGACCAGCCACTCCGACTGGCCGCTCTCGGCGACGATCCAGGCGCGCAGCTCGCGGCTGTTGGCGATGCGCGCGCGCGACGCCGCCAGCTTGCCGCCCGACAGCAGCCACAGCGCCCAGGCCGCGTCCTCGACCGGCGCCTCGCGGAAATAGGCGACCAGCGCCGCGCGCTTGTCGGCCGTGCCGGTACTGCGGTCGAGCTCGCGGTACAGCGCCGCGAAGCGCTTCATCGCGCGACCCTCGGTCGGACGGGCAGGGCGCTCATGCGTCCTCGTCTCCGAAGCTCGTGCGAAACGCCTCGGCGGCAATGCCGCATTCGTTCAAGGCACGCACGATCGCATCGGTGCTGCCATGCGTGGCGATGACGCGGCGCGCGCCGGTCTCGCGCACCGTGCGCATCAGATCGGGCCAGTCGGCATGGTCCGACACGACGAAGCCGCGGTCGTAATTGCGGCGGCGGCGGTTACCGCGCAGGCGCATCCAGCCCGATGCGAAACCGGTCTGCGCGCCGCGGAAGCGCCGCATCCACGTGCTGCCGGCCGCCGACGGCGGCGCCAGGATCAGCTCACCGGCGAAATCGCGGCCTTTCTCCTCATCGGCTACCGCACGCGTCGCGAGCATCGCGATGCCGGCATCGCGGTAGACCTGGACGCCGGCCGCGATCGCGCCGTGCAGCAGCGCCGGCCGGTCGGTCACTGCGGCCAGTTCGGCCAGCAGCCGCTGCGCCTTGCCGAGCGCATAACAGAACAGCACCGCCGCCTCGCCGCGCGCCGCGCAGCGTTCACGCCAGTCGACGATGTCGCGGACCACCTCGCGCGTATCGGGCCAGCGGTACACCGGCAGCCCGAACGTCGCCTCGGTGATGAACACATCGCAGCGCACCGGCTCGAACGGCGCGCAGGTCGGGTCGGGCTGGCGCTTGTAGTCGCCCGAGGCGACCCAGACCTCGCCGCCGGCCTCGATCCTTACCTGCACCGAGCCGAGCACGTGCCCGGCCGGATGCAGCGAGACGCGCGCGCCGCCGAGCTCGAACGGCGGACCGTGCTCGTGCAGGTGGTAGCGCTGCTCACCGAGCCGCCAGCGCAAGATCGGCAGCGACCCCACGCTGCAGTGGTACTCGCCCATGCCGACCCGCGCATGATCGCCGTGCCCGTGCGTGATGACCGCCCGCGGCACCGGCCGCCACGGGTCGATATGGAAATCGCCGGCGGGACAGTACAGACCTTCGGGACGCAGTTCGACCAGATCGCGCGGGGCAGGCATGGATCTGGAGTATAGGGAGGGGAGCTGAAGCGGATGCCCTATGAGAATGGTCGGTGAAAACGTACGAACAGCCGGATATGCTGCTCTCCGCGCGACTTGGTCTACCGAGCCGAACCCAACAAGGGTCATTTTTCAGGTGGTCAGACTGCAACCGAGGTCATCTCGCTCGCACCAGCGCATCACGGGAAACGGGAAACGTCGCCCGGTTGTATGCCAGCGACCAAGATGCAATTCGCGCTGCAATTCGGTGGACGCCTGATCTCAGTGACTGAAGATTTCCCAATCCTCTCACACACTAAATTTCCAAAAGGCTCAAGGTCGTGCAAATACTCTACTTGCGAACCACCGCCAATCCACGCTCACGCTGCCCACTTCTTACCGCGCAGCGCGTATTCCACGGCGAGGTTGTACACGTTGTCGCACTTCTGCTTGAAGGTGGTCTGGTCATAGCTTTCCGGCAGATCCGCATCCAGCACGCGCTCGATCTCGGCCCGCACCTGCTTCTGCGTCTGCGCGCTCTGGTGCCAGTTCTGCACCAACACCTTGGGCTGTTCCTCCACCAGGCGCTTGAGCAGATGCCTCGCCGCTAGCTTGACTCGCTGGGTCTCGTCCTGGGTGAGCGTGTCTTTCCTGAGCAGATCGAAGAGCTCCAGCTCGTCCTCGGTCAGGCCCTCGCGGATGTGTCGTTCGGCCTCTTCCTTCAGTTCCTGGGCGTAGGCCGTCAGCTCGTCGTAGTAGTTCTCGGTGGATGTGGCGCCCGAGTTGTAGGCGTCGATCACTTTCTGCAGGCGCTGCAGGAAGTCCGTTCGCGTACTGTTCTGCGCCAGCATGTCGGACAGCTTGCGCTGCAGGAAGGCTTGGAGGTCGGCGATCTCGATGTTCTTGAAAGGCGCATTCTTGAACTCCTCGCGCAACTTCTCGACGTTGACCTTACTCAGGTCCCAGGCCTTACCGCGCTGCACGATCTGATACTGCGCCTCGAACTCCTTGGCCGAGAAAGCCTCGGCGTTGTCCACCACCACGCTGGCGTCCAGCAATGCCTCGATGCGCTGCACCGCGCTGTCGATGTCGGCCTGCTCGACGATGCTGTCCATAATACCGCGCAGGTACTGGAAGGCCGACACCACGCGGCCCTTCCTGTGCTCCAGCACTTCGGGTTTGCAGGCCTCATACAGCGAGGAGATCGTGCTCTCGTAGACGTTGAAGGACTTGCGTTGCTCGTCGCTTGCCAGCAGTGCGTCGGCAAAGCCTGTGAACTGGCCCAGCTTGGTGAACACGTCGCCGCGGTCCAGCGCCTCGTGCAGCGGCAGGCCCTGGCTCTGGCAGTAGTCCAGGCCTTGCTCGATGGCTTCGTCCAGCAGCGTGAACAGATGGCTCTTGTCCCGTACCGGCAGTTCGTCGTCTCCGGGACCGGCGGCGTAGTCCTTCAGCGCCTTCTTCATGCGGCGGAACACGTTGTAGTAGTCCACGATCTCGCCGTGGCGCTTCTCCACGCCCAGGATCTCGTGGCCACTCACCCGGTTGGCCCGTGCGATGGTCTGCATCAGCGTGTGGCCCTGCATGGGCTTGTCGAGGTAGAGCGTGCTGACCGTAGGGGCGTCAAAGCCCGTCAACCACATCGCGCAGACGAACACCAGCTGCAGCGGGTGCTCGGGGTCCTTGAAGTTGAACTCGATGTCATGGCCGTGCTCGTCCAGCGCGTTCATGCGCTGGCGGTGCGGCTTAATGTCCAGGCCCTTCTTGGCGAACTTCTCTTCCTCGCCTGCCTCCTCGCTGACGATTACCGCCATCTGCACCGCGCCCATCCAGGCCTTGAGCTGCTTCAGGCGCTGGCGCTCCACGTCGTTCTGCGTGGAGATGATGCGCCCGTTCAGTGCCTTGATCTCCGCCTTCCACAGCGCCTGCACCTTGTCGAACATCGTCACGGCGGTGAACTTGTCCACCGAAATGACGATGCCCTTACCGAGGTAGCCGCGGCGGGGAAAGTGATAGACGATGTCGCGCGCAATCGTGTCCAGCCGGTCCTCGCGTTTGACGACCTCCATCTCCTGCGCAAAGCGCTTCTCCAGCTTCTCCTGCGCGTCGCCGTCGAGGTTTTCGTCTTCCAGGATCGCGGCGAACTCGTCGCTCAGGTCGTCGTTCTGGATCAGCACCTCCGGCACGCGCTTCTCGTAGAACAGCGGCACCGTGGCGCCGTCTTCCACGCTCTGCTGGAAGTTGTACTCGGACACGTAGTTGCC
Source organism: Dokdonella sp. (assembly GCA_024707225.1). GTDB lineage: Bacteria > Pseudomonadota > Gammaproteobacteria > Xanthomonadales > Rhodanobacteraceae > Dokdonella. The sequence goes on from JANQAE010000001.1 coordinate 251,920, forward strand.
GAACCAGGCATTGGTCTTGCGCTCCTGGCCCAGCAGCGGCGTGCCGGTGAAGGCCAGGAAGTTCGCGTTAGGCAGGCCGGCGCGCATGTTCTCGGCCAGGCCCGCGTACTGGGTGCGGTGCGCCTCGTCCACGATGACGACGACGTCGTCCCGGTCGGACAGCAGCGGGTAGTCCTTGCCCTTCTCGAACCGGAACTTCTGGATCAACGTGAACACCAAGCGCTTGTTCTTGCCCAGCATCTCACGCAGTTGGGCGCTGCCCTTGGGCCGCACATCGTCCTTGGGCGTCACCACACCGGTGTGCAGGAAGTTGCGGTAGATCTGCCCGTCCAGGTCGTCACGGTCGGTCACCACCACGAAGGTGAAGTTGCCGGTGAGCTTGCGGAAGATCTTGCGCGTGTAGAACACCATCGAGAAGCTCTTGCCGGAGCCCTGGGTGTGCCAGAACACGCCCAGCCTGCCGCCCAGCTCGCGGCGGCGCTTGAATTGCTCGAAGGCGTTGTTCACGCCGATGAACTGGTGGTTCTGCGCGATGACCTTCTGCGTCTCGCGGTAGAACACGCAGAAGTTCTCCATGTAATCCAGCAGCCGTTCGGGCGTCAGCAGGCCCAGCACCACGCGCTCCACACTCAGGCCCTGGGCGGCAATGGCCGGGCGGTCCAGCTTTTCCTTTTCGTCGTCCACCCGCAGCCAGGTGAAGAAGTGTTCCCATTGCGCCGTGAGGCTGCCCAGCCGGGTCTCGATGCCATTGCTCAGCAGGCACAGCGCATTGGCGGTGAAGAGCTGCGGGATCTCGGCCTTGTAGGTGGTGAGGTTGTCGTCAAGGGCTGCGCGCAGCTTCACGTTGCTGTTCTTCAGCTCAATGAACACGAGCGGCAGGCCGTTCACGTACAGCAGCACGTCGGGCCGGCGGTAGCCATGCTCGCCGCGCACCCAGAGCTGGGTCACGGCCAGGTAGTGGTTGCGGCCGGTGCGCGGGTCGGCGGCATCGAAGTCGATCACCTTCAGCCGCTCGGTCACGGTCTGTCCCGCTTGCGGCCCGGTCTCGGGCTTGTAGGTCACCGGAACGCCATCGCGGATCAGCGCGTCCATCTCCTGGTTGGCCGCCACCAGGCTCATCGCCGTGCGCGGCTGCACCAGTTGGGCCAGGGCCTGGTCCACCGCATGGGCCGGGGCCTGCGGGTTCAGCCGCTCCAGCGCGGCGCGCAGCCGGTCGGCCAGGATCACCTCGCGCTTGTCGGCGCGGCCGGAGCCATCGTTCAGGTCATCGGGCTGGGCCGTGAAGCAGTTCAGCGCATCGAAGCCGCACAGGTGCTGCAGCCGCTGCAGCAGGGCCTGCTCGATGTCGTCTTCGCTGATGAAATTCTTCGCGGCGGCCACGGCACCTCCCTGGTGTTGCTGCTTGTGGAGAAGAAGACCTGCTAACGGGCTATCGCCTCACCGCGCTGCGCGGCCTCTGTGGGCGGCTGCTGCATGCTGGGCGGAAACTGAATGTCTAACGCCTCGACGCGGAGTTTGCCGGAGATCAGGCGGGGGAGCAGGGCATCGCGGGTAGCACAGAGGTGAGAGTTGGCCCGGCGAAGCATGAGCGACTGCTCATAAATGGGACCAGCCACTTCGTTGTACCTGTCACGAAGAGCGTCGCCAGGGTCGATCAGCGGAATGATCTTGAAGGTGTCCATGACCACGTTGTCGAAGACGCCAGAGTTGGAGATCCCCTTGATCACGTTGACTGCGCACCTGAGTCCAGCAAACACGAAATACGGCTTCTTGTCGATCTTCGGGACTAGCGCGTAGCAGGACTGGTTCATGGCCATCGGCTGACCGGCTAAGACCAAGTTGCCGACCGTGCCCCGTGCGGTGATGAAGATTGTGTCCTTGGGGAAGAGCCTCGAGGCGCAGTTCTCCAGACCCAGTTCGGTGATGCTCTGTTCGGTCTGCAAGCAGTACGCACCGTCGTGGGAGTCCTTCGGAGAGAAGAAAGGGATCTCACCACCCCAGTACTGGCCGACCTCCGTGCTCGGCGTTCCCCCACCTTGAACGTGAACCATCACAGCGGCCGTTGATGCCTGCCAGCCCGACGGTATTCCTCGCTCGTGCTCAGCCGTTTCATAGCCAGGAAACCGCATCCGCGCAAACCACTCGCGATAGATCTCTTCGGCCATGGACTCCAGCAAGGCGATGCGGCGCTGGTTGTTAGCGATCAGGTCGTCGTAGGCCGACAGCAGCGCGGCGATACGACGCTGCTCATCCAGCGGCGGATAGGCGACCAGGAATGACTCGGCGTCGGGCACCCTCAGGTGTTCGACGGTGGCGCCCGAGCCCTGCGACCTGATCTGGCCCTGAACGAGCGGTCCCAGCATCGAGTAGTACAGGAAGCGCTGATCCAGCTTCTCTGGGTTGGCTCGATAGAGCATCGTACGCTGGCCGAGGAAGACGGGCTCATCGCTACGTAGCAGGCCCACTTCGCCAAGAGGTGCTTCGCGCGTCAAGACGATGTCATTGCGCTTCGGCTGGATACGTCGAGTCCATTTGACGAACGTGGCCTCGTCAACGTACCGGCAGTCGTCCAGATTGATTCGCCCCGCCTTGACGTTGGTTGTGCGAATCATCTTGTACTCAGTCGGACCATCAACGACAGGCGCCGTCTTGTTCACGCAGTCCACGACATCGGTGCAGAGCTCACTGACGGAATCCGTCTTCCAGTGATCGGGAAACAGCTTCACGTTCACTGCCCCGTTAGCGCTGCGAGATTCCGGGCGATGACGGCTTCGAGCACATGCGCCTCGCTCTGAAGCTCCGCGAGCTCATCACCCGCCTCGGTGAGGTCTGCCAGGAACTCCTCCTCCGTCTTCCCGTCCTCCTCAATGACCACACCCACATACCGCCCCGGGTTCAGCGACCAATCCTGCTCGGCAATCTCCTCGCGGCAGGCCAGCTTGCAGAGGCCGGTGACGTCTTCATAGGTGGCCTTGGGGAAGCGCTCCTGCAGCCAGCTCACATGCTGGTAGTACAGCTCGGCGGACTTCAGCTCGTCGTGAAGCGCCTGCACCGCCGCCTTCACGCCCTTGGTCTGGCGGTTGGCGGTGGCACGCTTGCCGTCAGCCTTGGCGGCTTCGGCCTTGCGCTTGTCCATCTCGCGGATGGCCTTGTCCAGCGCCTTCACGGCCGCGTGCAGGCCGGTAAAGAAGGGCGTGAACTGGGTGCGCAGCGTGTGCTGGGCGGTGTTGCGGTCTTCCACGCTGTGCTTTTGGCCGCGAGTGCGTTCGTGCTGGTCTTGGGCCTGCGCCAGCGCAGCGAGCTGGCCCCACTGGGCCTGCAGCGAGGCAATAGCGTCGCGCGCGGCCTGGCTGGTTTGGGCATCTTCTGCCGCCTCTTCAGCCAGCACGGCCAGCAGGCGTTCGCTCAGGCCCGGCAGGTGCTCGGCGGCGTCCTTGAGCTGGGCCATGCCTTGGTGCAGGTAGCGGTCCACCTGGTCCACGAACTCCTGGCGGCGGCCCTTGTGCAGGCGGGGGATGAGGGCGATGTTCTGGATCTGCTCGTCGCTCAGCTCGCGGTGGGCGCGGTCCACCTGGGTGAAGATGTTGCGGGCGTCGATGAACAACACTCGCTCATCGGTCTTGCCCTTGTCGAAGAACCACAGCGTGGCCGGCAGGGTGACGGTGTAGAACAGATTGGACGGCAGCGTGAGCATGCCGTAGATGAGGTTCTGCTCGATGAGCGTGCGGCGGATGTCGGCCTCGGAGTGGCGGGCATCGCTGGCCGAGTTGGCCATCACCAGCGCGGCGCGGCCCCCGGGCTTGAGCGACGTGGCGAAGAGGTTGATCCAGAGGTAGTTGCCGTTGGGCACCGTCTCGACGGCTTTCTCCTTGCCGTCCTTGCCTGCCGCCGCCTTGGCCTTGGTCTTGTTGCGGGGCACGCCGTAGGTGTTGAAGCGGCGGTCCTTCTCCACAGCGTCCAGCGTCACGTCGTTCACGTTGAACGGCGGGTTGGCCATCACATAGTCGAACGCGCCGAAGGCGTTGAAGGGATCTTCGTAGTAGGTGTTGGCCTGCTTGATGTCGCCGCGCAGGTTGTTCACGGCGAGGTTCATCTTGGCGAGCTTCACCGTCTCCAGCGTCTTCTCGGTGCCGCAGACGAACACGTCCAGGTCCGCCGCCTTGTCGGCCTGGTGCTGGTGGATGAACTCGGCCGACTGCACGAACATGCCGCCGGAGCCACAGGCAGGATCAAAGACTGTGCCGCCATGGGGCTCGATGATCTCGGTCATCAACTTGACGACGGAGCGCGGCGTGAAGAACTCGCCGCCGCCCTGACCCTCGCTGAGCGCGAAGTTGGCGAGGAAGTATTCGTAGATCTGGCCGAACACGTCCCCGGTAGCGTCCACCGGGATGTCGGAGAACAGCTTGAGCAGATCCTTGGGGATGTGCCGATTCTTGGGGCTGCGGGTGAAGCGGTCGTACTCCTCCTGCGGCAGCACGCCCAGCAGCTCGTCCTTGGTCAGCTCGATGCTGGCCATCGCGGCGCGAATGGCCTTGGCGATGTCTTCCTTCTCGGGCAAATTCAGCAGGTAGTCGTAGCGGGCTTGGGGCTTCAGGTAGAAGCCGCATTTCCCGATGGCGATGTCTAGCTTTTTGCGCTCCCGGCGGGTGCCCTTGAGTTTCTGATATTCCTGCTCGATGGCCGCTTCGTGCTGGCGGTACTTGTTGTCGGCGAACTTCAGGAAGATCAGGCCCAGCACCGGGGTGCTGTATTCGCTGGCCTTGAGGTCGGAGTTGGCGCGGAGCTTGTCGGCTGCTGACCAGAGGTCGTTTTCAAGTTGTTTGAGCTGGTCGCGGTTCATTCAGTTGTTCGTATCGGAGTTTGATCTTTTCGCGCGACGGAGTGCGAGTACGCATGCCGTGGTGAGCAGTGGTAAGCAGTCGTGCGATCAGTCGAGCGCACGAGGTTCTTCGCCTAGAACAACCCGCGCAGCACCAGCAGCAAACCGGCCACCGAAGCGGCCCACACCAGCGAACGAACGTAAGGAATGCCCGCCGCGTAGATCGGCACGTAGGCCACGCGTGCCCAGAAGTACAGTTGCGCGCCGAGGGCGGTCATCGCGCCGCTGCGCCCGGTCAGTGCCACCGCGAGCGCGGCGGCCGCGAAGAACGGGAACGTCTCCAGGAAGTTGCGCTGGGCGCGTTCGAGCCGCCCGGCAACGCCGGTCAGCGGTGTCGGGACGCCATCGCGGGCGCCGGCGTTCCATTGCATGCCCCGCTGGCGGGTCATCAGGGCGGCGGCGGCGAACAACTGGACCAGGCCCAGCACGACGGACCAGGCGAGCATACGTAGTTCGATCGGAAGCGATTCGATGGTCATGACGGATTCCCCTCGGTTGTCGTGTCAACGCGGCGTCAGGATACAACCCGAGCCGGCAGGCGGGAGCTTAGCCGAGCGGCCGGTTGACGGGTCTGCTCGAGGCCGATGAGAAGGGGGCGTCGTCCGCGCGAGCGCGCATCGGCGTTCGTCGGATGATGGTCGCGCGCGTCGTCTTTTACGAGCGGAGGGTGGAAGTGCGAGCAGATGTTCGCGTGGCGGCATATCGCGCCGGGACGCTACTGCGAAGGGCGATCCACGCTCGTGTGCGCGATGCACACGGCTACCGATCGCATACCGGCCGCGGCATTGCGCACGCGGCCGGATAAGTCCTATGTGCAACCCCATGCGGCCCGCCACCGGGCGGGCCGCATGGGTCTTGCGATGACTCAGCGCGCCGGCGCCTCGAAGTCGTAGCGGAAGATCGCATCGGGCAGCGGCTCGGTCACGGTCAGGTCGATCGGGATCGTGATCATCGAGCGCAGCGGGCTCTTGGCCTCGACGCAGAGCTGCGCCGTGTAGTGACCCGGCGCGAGCGCCGAGGCGTCGACGCCGATCGCGATCGGCTGCGTCGATCCGGACATCACATTGCCCTGGCCCTGCGCGACGGTCAGCCACGGCGTCGTGGCCGCGCTCGCGCACTGCAGGCCCGATGCGGCGGCGTCGAGGTGCGGCGTGATCACGACATGGTTCCAGCGGCCGGCATGCGAGAAACCGGCGAAGCAGGTGGAGTGCTTGAATGCGTTGTGCGACTGCGGATGCGAGTTGAGCGCGGGCAGGAACGGCGGCGTGGCTTCGGTCCACGGCACGCCGTACTCGACGACCAGATCCTCGGTCGCGGTATCGCTGATCGTGCCGCTGACCGGGATGCGCAGCGCCGGCGTCGGATTGCCGTCGGCGGCGATCGTGGTCTGGCCGATCAGCGTCAGCTGCTCGCCGTCGATCGTGTCGACCGGTACTGTGCTCGGCATCGAGTAGAGCTTGATCGACACCGGCATGCCGACCGGCGAACGCTGGATGCCGACCGTCACGCCGTCGATCGTCGCGCTGCCGCCGACCTGCGGATGCTCGTCGAAGTAGAAGCGCCGGAACCAGGCATTGTCGGCGGTGCCGACGAGCTGCTGCGGATTGTCGGTCGGGATCAGATAGCACAGGTCGACCGGATCGTCGGACGGCACATCGCTGGAAATCTGGCTCAGCACGGTGCCGTCGACGACCTCGTAGGACAGCGGATGCGCGCCGGCATTGCCCATCGTGACGGTGCGCCAGGCGCTGGCGCCGGCACCGACCGACAGCGTCAGCGCCGAGGGCGCCGCCGCCGCGACGGCCGGCCGGTCGTAGACGGCGACACTGCCAACGCCGTAGACGCCGGCGATCGTGGTGGCGGCCAGGATCGCGCTGCCGTCGATCACGACGCCGCCGTCGCCGAGGCTGTCGGAGTAGTAGCCGTCGCCCGCCAGCGGCGGCTGATGGCGCGCGATCTCCTCGACCTGGGTCCAGCCGTTACCGGAGGCCTCGAACACGTACAGCGAACCTTGCGAGACCAGCGGATTGGTCACGTTCCATTTGACGAGCGGCGCCGACACGGCGGCGACGCCGTCCTTCAACGCGACCTGCACGCCGAAGGTTTCGTCGGGGCTGCCGCCGACGGCCGACAGCGTATGCGTGATCGACCAGTGCCCGTTCGACTCGGTCATCAGGCAGGCCGCGCCGGGCAGCGGATTGGCGTCCGTGCCGCCGCCGGGCGCGCCGACCAGGACGCGGTTGCCGTCGACGGCCATCGAGGTACCGAAGTTGGTCTTCTGCCCGGGCTGATAGCAGCCGGTCACGCGCTGGGTCTGGGTCCAGCTGCCGTTGGACGGCTGGAATACGTAGACGCTGCCGACGCCGATCTGCGTGATCGGCGCGCCGACCAGGACCGTGCCGCCGCTGAGTCCGACCGAGTTGCCGAACTGGTCGCCCTGCACGCCATTGGACGCGACCAGCTTCTGCGTCTGCTGCCAGATGCCGTTGTTCTCGACGAAGACGTAGGCGGCGCCGGGTTCCAGGCTGCCGTCCTCGCGCAGGCCGATCGGCGCGCCGATCACGGCGACGCCGTTCTCGATCGCGACCGACCAGCCGAACTCGCTGAGCAGCATGCCGTCGTCGGCGGTCAGCTTCTGGGTCTGCTGCCAGACGCCCTGGTTGCGCTTGAACACGTAGACCGCGCCCTGGCCGTAGACGCCGTCGATCGTCGCGTAGGTGGCGCCGATCATCAGCGTGTCGCCGGAGACCGCGATCGCGCTGCCGAAGAAGTCCGTATCGAGTCCGCCGGTGCCGACCAGCTTCTGGGTCTTGTGCCAGGTGCCGCCGGACTTCTCGAACACATAGACCGAGCCCTTGCCGCGCAGCGTAGGCGGCACGAGGTTGTACGGATCGGCCGGATCGCTGTAGTCGCCGTCGCCGATCGCGCCGACGAACAGCGAGGATCCGGCGCGCGTCATCGCCCAGCCGAAGCGGTTGCCGATGTTCTGGAACGGAAACACGCCGGCGTAGCCGTCGCCGGTCAGCACCTGGACTTCGGTGCGCGAGGCCGTGCCGGCCGGCGTCTGCGGCCGCGACGCCGGACGCGGCAGCGCGACCGCGGCGGCCCAGGGCGCGCGCGCCGGATCGAGGCGCGACGCCGGCGCGACCGCAGCGGCCGAGGCCGGGACGACCGGCCGGGCGTCCGCTGCCGCAGCGGCCGGGACGATGCTTGCAGCGGGTAGCAGCAGGCACAGCACTGCTCCACCGAGGGACTTCTTCATTCCAGGTTCTCCGGTTCTCGTAGCACGGAAGGCGGGATCGAGCCACCCGAAGGGGCTCTCACTGGACGTAGCGAGATTTCGCGGCGAAACCTCGCAAGGATGTGCGACGCCGGCGGAGGGCGCCTCAGAACTCGGTCAGTCCGACGAAGTCCGGGGCCGGATCGAGGCCGGTGACGCGCGCCAGACCGGCCTGCGCCTCGCGCCGCCGCGACGGCTCGATGCCGGGCTGCCCGAGCTCGCGGGCGAGCCGGTCGGTCAGCAGATCGAGCTGCCAGACCTGCGCGAACGCCTCGCCGCCGAGCAGGCGGACCAGCGCGTCGCGCTGCCGGGCCAGCCGCGCCGGTGCCTGCGCATCGCGCTGCAGCACGCCGCGCGCCCAGTCCAGATGGATCGCGCTGCGCCGGGCGCGCAGCGTATCCGGGCCCTGGCTCGCATCGGACAATGCGACCGCGCGCTCCAGGTGCGTGATCGCGGCGGCGTCGCCGAGCAGCAGACAGGCGCGGCCGAGACTGTCCTCGGCGGCCGCGGTCGCCGAGGGCTTGCTGACGTTGCCGGGCACGCCGAACTCGGCCAGCGCCGCGCGCAGCGGGTCGGCGGCCTCCTGCGCGCGGCCCTGCTGCAGCAGCGCCTCGGCCAGCACGCGGCTGACACCGGCGCGCGCGTTCTTGGATTGCTCGGTGGCCTGCAGCGTCGACAGCAGCTCGCGCATGCGAGCTTCCGCCTCGGCGAAACGGCCGGTCGCGATCAGATAGCGCGCGCGCGCGGTCTCGACCGCGCGCTGCACGATCGGCACCGGTTTCAGGTCCGGCGGCATCGCCGCATCGATCGCGGCGAGCTGGTCGCGCGCCTGTTCGGGATCGCCGACCGCGAGATAGGCCAGCGCCAGCCGGCTGCGCACGATCAGGGTGCCGAGGTCGGCCGGACCGAGCATCGCCTCGAAGCGCGGCAGCAGCGCCGTGAACGTCGCGATCGCCGCGGCGGTCTGGCCGGAATCGAGCTCGTGGGTGCCCTTGTTGGTGATCGTGCGCAGCACGCTGGTCTGCTCGAGATCGGGGTTGGCCTCGACGACCGCCATCGCGCGTCGGTGGATCGCCGCCGAGCGCGCCGGATCGCCGTGCTGGTCGAGGATCGCGGCGGCCGTGCCGAGCGTCTCGAGCAGGTCCTGGCTGCTGCGGTCGCCGGCGGCGTCGAACTCGGCGATCGCGGCAGCGGCCTCGGCTTCGGCTTCCAGGCCGCGCGCCAGGAACAGCAGCGAATAGGCGCGGATCGCGCGCAGATACGGATGCCAGCGGTGCTGGCCGCCGCTGGTCCGACGCGCCAGCGGCAGCGCGGCCTCGATGATCTGCGCGGCCTCGCGGTGCTGCGCGTTCTGGATGCGGATGTGCGCCAGCGTGGCGACGCTTTGCAGGTATTCGATCGGCACCTGCTCGCGCTGCGGCAGCAGCAGCGCATGGGCGTGCTGCGCGGCCTCCAGCGCCTGCGGCACCTGACCGAGGTTGTTGAACACGTCGGCGATCTCGGTCAGCAGCACGGCGCGCGTGGCGTCGCTGAGGTCGGTGCGCCGGTCCAGCTTGGCGCTGGCGCGGCCCAGCAGCTCCGCCGCGCTCAGGGCCGCGCCCTGCGAGCGGTTGGGGTCGCCTTCGCGGAAGACGTCGTTCAAGAATCTGACCAGGGTCTCGGCGTGGCGGCGCTGCTGTTCGGCGACGCGGTGCTGCGCCTGGGCCGATTCGCGCTCGCGCTCGGCCTGCTGCCGCTGCTCGCGCTCATGGACCGTGCGGTCCAGTGCGATCAGCGTGGTCGCGACCAGGCCCAGGCTCAGCAGCGCGACCAGCGATGCCGCCAGCGCATGGCGCCGCACCAGCTTGGCGAGCCGGTACGCGAACGAGCCGTGATGCGCGCTGACCGGCATGCCCTGCGCCCAGCGCTCCAGATCGTCGGCCAGCGCCTGCGCGGTGGCATAGCGCGAACGCGGGTCCTCGTCGCAGGCCTTGGCGACGATCCGCGAGAAGTCCGCGCCGAGCTGCCGCCGCAGCCGGTCCGGCGCGCTGCGGCGATGCCGCGCGATTTCCTCCAGGCGCGAGCGGTCGCTGACCGCCAGCGTCGCCAGCACGCGGTCCTGGCGCGGCAGCGAGGTCGTCGCGCCGGAGGCCGGCAGCAGCGTGCGCGCCTGGCGCACCGCGACGCCGCAGCCGAGCTCGTAGAGCATCAGGCCGAGCTGGTAGATGTCGCTGGAGGTCGTCGCCGCCTCGCCGCGCAGCTGCTCGGGCGCGGCATAGGCCGGCGTCATCGCCAGCGTGCGCGTGTCCTGCTCGTCGGTGGCGTCGAGCAGCTTGGCGATGCCGAAATCGAGCAGCTTCGGATGGCCGTCGGCGTCGACCAGGACGTTGGACGGTTTGAGGTCGCGATGCAGCACCAGGTTGCGGTGCGCGAACTGCACCGCGGCGCAGACGCGCGCCATCAGCAGCGCGCGTGCACGCAGGTCCAGGCAGCGGCGGTCGCACCAGTCGGTAATGCGCTCGCCCTCGACGTATTCCATCGCGAACCAGGGCTGGCCGGCCTCGCCGATGCCGGCGTCGACCAGGCCGGCGATGTGCGGATGATTGAGCCGCGCCAGGATCTGGCGCTCGCGCAGCGCGCGCGCATGCGGAATCGGCAGGTCGCTGCGGACGATCTTCAGCGCGACGCGCTGCTCGACGCCGTCGATGCGCTCGGCCAGATGGACCTCGCCCATGCCGCCGACGCCGAGCAGGCGCACCAGCCGGAAGCGGCCGCTGACGATGCTGCCGTCGGCTGCATCGGGGCTGGCGTGATCGAGGCGTCCGCCGCCGAGCGTCGCATCCGCGGCCGCATCGGCATCGGCCGCGGCCAGCGTCGCGCGGACCGCATCGGCCAGCGCCGCGTCTTCCTGCGCCAGATCGGCCAGCCGCCGTTCGCGCTCGTCGAGCGCCAGCGCATGCAGCGCATGGAACGCGGCGCGCTCGCGCCGCTTGCGCTGCAGTGCCGCCTCGTCCATCAGGTCGCCAGATGTTCGCGCAGCCAGACGCGCGCCAGCGCCCAGTCGCGATAGACGGTGCTCTCGTCGACGCCGAGCACGCCGGCCACCTCGCGCACGGTCAGCCCGACGAAATAGCGCAGCTCGACGATCCGCGCCAGCGCCGGCTCGATCGCCTCGAGGTCGACCAGGGCCGCGTCCAGGCGCTGCACGTCGGTATCGGCCGACATCGGCAGCTCCATGACCTCGAGCAGCTCCAGACGCTCGAGCTGGCCGCCGTGCTTCTCGGTGCTCGCGCGGCGCGCGCGATCGACCAGGAAATGCCGCATCGCGCGCGCGGCGACCTTGAAGAAATGCGTGCCGTCGGTGATCGGCGCGGCGCCGCGCTCGATCATGCGCAACAGCACGTCGTTGACCAGTGCGGTCGGCTGCAGCGTGGTCGCGCGCTCGCCGCGCAGCTGCCGTCGCGCGATCGCGCGCAGATCGGCGTAGATCAGCGACAGCAGCTGGTCGAACGCGGCGGCGTCGCCGTTCTGCCAGCGCTGGATCAGCGCGGTCGTGTCATCCGCGGTCACGGTGGGATCGGGAGTGGTCAAAGCGATCACGGGCAGTGGACGCCGACGATCAGATCCCTTGCGGCGCATCAGAGGGCCATGGCCGTGCACGCTGCCTGCGCGGCCGGCCAGCGTCAAGATGCGGCGCAACGGATGGGTGCGATCTGCGGACTCGTCGCGGTGACGTGCAGTGGACAGGTCCGGCCACGCTGCGGCCAGGGCCGCGGCGCATCAGACACGGTTGGCGCACCAGGCCGCCGCTCCTCGTCGCTCGCGCCTGCCTGTGCGCAATGCTGCCGATCGGCCGTCAGCCCCCTTCGACCCCGTCGCGGAACAGACAGTCGTCGACCGTATTGCCTGCCGCGCAATGGCGCGCCGCGGTTGCGGTGATTCCGAACAGCTGGCGACCGGGAGGCGCGCCGTTCCGGATCGTTCCTATGAAGCCCTGTCCAGCGGGGGAGTGGATATGGATGGGGTCCGGAGCGCTGGGATCGGCGCTCTGGTCGGCCAGCAGCAGCCTGTCCGGCGTCAGCGTCATGCCCCACGGGGCGTTCAGGCCGGAGGACGGGATCATCTGGCTGAACGGGCCGCCGGTGCGCTGCACGGCCATGATGCCCGACGAGCCGGAGACGTAGACCACATCGGTGTCGCGGTCCACGAACAAGGCGCGCAGTGCGCTCATCGGCATTGCGATCGGCGGCCGCAGCGGCGCGGCCGGACCGGTCTGCAGACGCGCGAATGCGAAGAACTCGTTGCCGGCAGGGTATGGCGTCACGAGGATTTCCTCGTGGATGCGATCGACGAAGATCGCGGATGCGACAGCGACGGACTGGCCGATCTGCAGCGTCCGGCTCGGGGTGGCGTTGCCGCTGGCCGTGCGCGGAAACGTCAGCAGCAAGCCGCCCGTCGTGCTGACGATGACCTCGCCTGCGGCGACGTCGACGGCGACCGAACCGGCGAATCCCGCCGTGGTGTCGATACGGCGCAGCGGCGCCACATTGCCGTTGGCCGTGGAACGGAACACGCTGACCGCGCCGTGGGCGACCCAGATCTCGCCATGCAGGACGTCCAGCGCGACGCCGTAGCACTCGAAATGCCGGTCGCGGGTCCGGATATGACGCGCAGCGGCGGATCGTCACCGAGCGCGGACGACGCGAAGACCCGGATCGAGTCCCCGGCACAGGCGTAGATGTCGGCATCGGCATTGCCGGGATGGAAGGCGAGCGCCGACACGGTCAAGGCGATGCAGCCGCGCACGCATCGAAGGACATCAGCTCGCATCACTGCCTGTCTCGCCGTCCAGTCGCCCGAGTCTACGCCGCTGGATCGCCGCCGCAAGCGCCGGCAGACGGCGGGTCTGGAGCCGGATGATTCGATCCGACCTCGCCGGCATCCGAGATCGTAGGCGACCATCGGATGACGCCCGACCGCAGCCTGTTGCGCTGTCCGATCCGGCGGCTGGCCGCTCACGAGCGGCGGGCGCAAGCGGGTTCTCGGCCCGCTGCAACCCGCCACGGCAGTCCCTGGCCGCGAGCCGGTCAGCGGCGTGAGGGGTCGGGAACAGCCGCTTCAGGCGGCCGGCGCAATTCGCAGACGCCCGCAGAACACCCGACGTCACGCGGGAACCAGCCCGATCGGGCAACAAAAAACCCCAGCCGGGACCGGCTGGGGTTTTCGTGATTGGTGGAGGTGGGGGGAGTCGAACCCCCGTCCGAAGGCGCTTGACGCCCAGTTCTACATGCTTAGCTCACCGTTGAGTCTCGTCAGCCGGCAGCACGATGTGCGAAGCGCGCCGGGCGACCAGCCTGCTTGATTTGACCCTCGGACCGGCAGGCGGCAGGCGAGGGCGATCCCGTGATAGTGACCCTACATCCACGAGCACAGGCACAAGTGGGTTCGGGGCTTACGCCTTAAGCGGCGAGAGCGTAGTTGTCGTCGTTGGCAACTATAAGTTTGCAGCTGGATTAACGAGGAAAGCGGCCCCCTCGGCATGCACCAAGCTATCTCACTACCCCCGTCGAAGCCAGGACACCCCCGGGGTCGTGCATCCTAGCACGCTGCATCAGATGAGGGTGGCGGCTGTCATCTCAAGCGGCTCGCCGCGATTCGGCCGGCCGGGCGCCGGATGCGGCATGCGTGGGCTGATCGCGAGGCGCCGCTCCGCGGGCATCGGTCGAACTCGACATCGGCTGGGCGGCAGTGGCGGAGCTCGCCGCCGCCGCTGGGTGTGACCACCTCGCCGCCGGGCTTGGCGCGGCGTCATGCGATACGCGTGTCGAAGACGGTGCTGCCGGCGACGCCGCGTTCAGGCGGCCTTGTTGTGCGCGCGCATCGTGCGCTGCTTCTCGCGATTCCAGTCGCGTTCCTTCTCGGCGTTGCGCTTGTCGTGGTCCTGCTTGCCGCGCGCCAGGCCGATCTCGACCTTGACCTTGTTCTTCTTCCAGTACACCGCCGGTCGGGACGATCGTGTAGCCCTTGCGCTCGACGGCGCCGATCAGCTTGTCGATCTCGGCGCGATGCAGCAGCAGCTTGCGCGTCCGCCGGTCCTCGGCGACGACGTGAGTGGACGCGGAGATCAGCGGCACGATCGACGCGCCGAACAGGAAGATCTCGCCGTTGCGCACGATCGCGTAGGCATCGCCGAAGTTGAGCCGGCCGGCGCGCAGGCTCTTGAGCTCCCAGCCCTGCAGCGCGATGCCGGCCTCGTAGCGCTCGTCGATGTGATAGTCGTGGCGCGCGCGCTTGTTCAGCGCGATCGTGCCGCCGCCCTTTTCGGTGTCTTTCTGTTTGGCCATCTTGGTTACACTGCCGCTGGTCGCCGGTGCCGGTGTTCCGTCCCGTGCGTGTTGAAATTGGTTTTTCCGGAGCTTTCGTGTGACCCACATCAGCCGCAGCGCACTGGTCCGCTACACGCCCCGGCAGATGTTCGACCTCGTCAACGACGTGGAAGCATACCCGAGCCGGTTTCGCTGGTGCTCGGCTGCGCAGGTGCTCGAGCGCGACGAGGCCGGTATCACCGCGCGGCTCGATCTGCGCCTGGCCGGCATCGTCCAGTCGTTCACGACGCGCAATCGCAATCTGCCGCCGGACCGCATCCAGATGCGTTTCGTCGACGGGCCGTTCAAGACGCTCGAAGGCGTCTGGACGTTCCAGGCGCTCGGCGAGGCCGGATCGAAGGTCGCGCTGACGCTCGATTTCGAGTTCGCCAGCCGTCTGGCCGGTGCCGCGCTGCGCCTGGGCTTCCAGGGTCTGGCCGACCGCATGGTCGACGATTTCTGCCGCGTCGCGCGCGATGTCTACGGCTGAGCCGATGCTAAGCGTGGAGATCGCCTATCTCGATCCGGACTGTCAGTTCCTGCTCCGGCGCGAGGTCGCGCCCGGCACCACGGTGGCCGAAGCGCTCGACGCGAGCGGTGTCGATGCGGCCTGCCGGATCGCCTGGCGTTCGCTGAACGTCGGCATCTGGTCGAAGCCGGCGCGGCCCGACACGGTGCTCGGCGACGGCGATCGCATCGAGATCTACCGGCCGCTCCAGGTCGATCCGAAGGACGCGCGCCGGCGGCGCGTCGAGAAGGCGCGCCGCGCTCAGCCTTGACGCTGGTCGCCGCCGCCCTGGCTCGGGCGCTCTTCCTTCGGACGCTTGTCGTCGGGGTACTGGCGCTTGAACTTGCGCGCGTCCTTGATCAGCTGGTCGGCGTCCTCGGGGAAGTAGTCGCCCTCGACCTTGACCAGCGCGTCGTTCTCGAAATACAGCGTCAGGTCCTTGCTCTCCATCTTGCCGCGGCCGCGGCGGATCGAGGACACGTAATCCCAGCGATCCTGGTCGAACGGGCTGATCACCGACGGCGAGCCCATGACCAGCAGCACCTGACGCTTGGTCATGCCGGTCTTGAGCGAATCGACGGTTTCCTTGTCGAACAGATTGCCCTGCTGCACGTCGAGCTTGTAGATCAAGCCACAGCCGCTCAGGGCGGCCAGACAGAGGACGGCGACGAGGATGATGCGCATGCGCGGGCTACCCGACAGTGAACAAAGCGGCCGGATGATACACTAGCGCCCGTTAACACACCTTGGCCCGCCTCCTGCTCAGCAGCATTCCGGCAGCCGGCCAGTACACCGGAGGACGACCATGGAAACCACCGACCTGCGCCGAGCGGGATTGAAGGTGACGCACCCGCGCATGCGGATTCTGTCCATCCTCGAAGACGGGGACGGCAAGCACTTCAGTGCCGAGGACATCTACCGCAAGCTGCTCGAGAGCGACGAGGACATCGGTCTGGCGACGATCTATCGCGTCCTGACCCAGTTCGAGGCGGCCGGCCTGGTGCTCAAGCACAACTTCGAGGGCGGGCAGGCGGTCTACGAGCTCGACCGCGGCAAGCACCACGACCACATGGTCGACGTCGATACCGGCAAGGTCATCGAATTCACGAGCGAGGAGATCGAGCGGCTCCAGCACGAGATCGCCGACCGCTACGGCTACATCCTCGAAGAGCACAGCCTGGTCCTGTACGTCAGGGCCAAGAAGAAGCGCTGAAGCCGGCGGCCGCCGGATCGCACCGGCAGCGGCGGCCCCCAATGGGTTGATCCAGTCGGATCGTCCGCAACGCGCGGTCAGACCGCGCGTGCCAGCGTCTCGGCCAGGCCGCGATACGTGGCCGGTGTCAGCTCGCGCAACCGGGCCTTGGCATCCTCGGGCAGGTCCAGGCCGTCGACGAAGCGGCGCAGCGCGTCGCGGCCGATGCCCTGGCCGCGCGTCAGCGCCTTGAGCTGCTCGTACGGATTGGGCAGGCCGTAGCGCCGCATCACGGTCTGCACGGCCTCGCCGAGCACCTCCCAGCTGGCGTCGAGGTCCGCATCCAGGCGTGCCGGATCGACCTTGAGCTTGCCGACGCCCTTGACCAGCGCATCGAGCGCGATCAGCGTGTGGCCGAACGCGGTGCCGAGCGCGCGCAGCACGGTCGAGTCGGTCAGGTCGCGCTGCCAGCGGCTGATCGGCAGCTTCGCGCCGAAGTGCTCGAACAAGGCATTGGCGACGCCGAGGTTGCCTTCGGCGTTCTCGAAGTCGATCGGGTTGACCTTGTGCGGCATCGTCGAGGACCCGACCTCGCCGGCCTTGAGCGCCTGGCGGAAGTAGCCGAGCGAGATGTAGCCCCAGACGTCGCGCGCGAAGTCGATCAGGATCGTATTGATGCGGCGGATCGCGTCGCCGATCTCGGCGACGCAGTCGTGCGGTTCGATCTGGGTCGTGTACGGGTTGAAGACCAGCCCGAGACCCTCGACGAAGCGCTGCGCGAACGCCGGCCAGTCCACGTCGGGATAGGCGACCAGATGCGCGTTGTAGTTGCCGACCGCGCCGTTGATCTTGCCGGTCAGCTCGACCGCGGCCAGCTGCCGGCGCTGCCGCTCCAGCCGCGCGACGACGTTGGCGATCTCCTTGCCGAGCGTCGTCGGCGAGGCGGTCTGGCCGTGCGTGCGCGAGAGCATCGGCTGCGCGGCCAGATCGTGCGCGAGCCCGCGCAGCAGGGCGGTCAGCCGGTCCAGCGCCGGAATCAGCACGCCGTCGCGCGCGTCGCGCAGCATCAGCGCGTAGGCCAGATTGTTGATGTCCTCGCTGGTGCACGCGAAATGCACGAATTCCTTGGCCGCGCCGAGCGTCGGATCGTCGCCGATCTTCTCCTTGATCAGGTATTCGACGGCCTTGACGTCGTGATTGGTCTCGCGCTCGATCGCCTTGATGCGCTCGCCGTCGGCGGCCGAGAAATGCTCGCCGATCGCCAGCAGACGCGCGCGCGCGTCGTCCGGCAGCGGCGCGACCTCGGCGATCGCAGGTTCCTGCGACAGCGCGAGCAGCCATTCCAGTTCGACGCGGACGCGCCGGTGCATCAGCCCGAACTCGCTGAAGATCGGGCGCAGCGGCTCGGCCTTGGCGGCGTAGCGGCCGTCGAGCGGCGACAGGGCGAAGAGGGCGGCGGTGTCGCTCATGGGGTGGTTTCCGTTGTCGTCTTGGGCTGCACGGTGATGGTCTTGATGCGCGCGCCCTGCATCTTTCGCACGATCAGGTCGAAGTCGTCGAAGCCGAGCGTCTCGCCCTCGGTGGGCAGGCGCTCGAGCCGGTCGATGATCAGGCCGCCCACGGAGTTGATGTGGGCCGGCGCCGGGATGTCGCGTTCGAGCATGCGCTCGAGCCGGAAGATCGGCAGGCCGCCGGAGATCGAGAAGGAGCCGTCGGCCGCCTTCTGCACGGCGCCCGGACCGGCGCGGCGGTGCTCGTCCTCGATGTCGCCGACGATGACCTCGATGACGTCTTCCATCGTGAAGAAGCCGACGATGCGGCCCGATTCCTCGGCGCACAGCGCGATGTGGGTATGGCCGGTGCGGAAGCGCTTGAGGATGTCGAGTACCGGCGACTCGAGCGGTACCGTCACCGCCGGACGCAGCAGCGCCGGGATGTCGTGCACCTGCCCGTCGTTCTCGGTCACCGCCTGCAGCAGGTCCTTGACGTGCAGGATGCCGAGCACGGTCTCTTCTTCCTCGTCGAACCACGGATAGCGGCTGTAGCGCGCGGTCCGGAACGAGGCCAGCACTTCCTCCAGCGACATGCCCTGGTGCAGATAGGCCAGCTGATCGCGCGTGCGCATCAGGTCGCCGGCGACCAGCTCGGGCAGTTCGAGCGCGTGACTCATCATCACGAACTCCTCACCGACCGGCCGGCCGCTGCGCGCGGCGCGCTTGGCGTGCAGGATCAGTTTGAGCTCGTCGCTGCTGTACTGCTGCTCCTCGTTGTGCGCATCGAGGCCGGCGCTGCGCAGGATCCGGTTGGCGCTGGCGTTGAGCAGCCAGATCGCCGGGTACATCAGCCAGTAGAACGCATACAGCGGCGCGGCCGTCCACAGCGACATGCGTTCGGGCCGGCGGATCGCCATCGATTTGGGCGCCAGCTCGCCGAGCACGATGTGCAGATACGAGATCACGGTGAACGCGATCACGAACGCGATGATGTGCGACGTCTCCGGACTGACCTCGAAGCGCGAGAACAGCGGCTCGAGCAGGCTCGCGAACGCCGGCTCGCCGATCCAGCCCAGGCCCAGCGACGACAGCGTGATGCCGAGCTGGCAGGCCGACAGGTATGCGTCGAGGCGCTCGTGGACGTTCAGCAGCACGCGGCCGCGCCAGCCGTGGCGCGCCGCCAGACCGGCGGCTTGGGTGTGGCGCAGCTTGACCAGAGCGAATTCGGCCGCGACGAAGAAGCCGTTCAACAAGACCAGCAGCAGCGCGGCGAGAAGGTAAAGCAGGTTCCCCAGCATGGACCGACGGATCGGGAAAGACGCGCCGATTCTAGCATCGCGGGCAGCGCGCACCGGGCCGGCGGTCTCGAAACCGGTATGGACGGCTATAATCGCCGTTTTCCCTTTCCCACCGAAACCGCAGGACACCGACGATGAGCCAGTACCGGATCGAGCGCGACAGCATGGGCGAGCTGAAGGTCCCCGCCGACGCGCTCTACGGCGCGCAGACCCAGCGCGCCGTGCAGAACTTCCCGATTTCCGGGCTGACGATGCCGCGCGAGTTCATCCGCGCCCTCGGGCTGATCAAGTCCGCCGCCGCCCAGGCCAACGCCGACCTCGGGCACCTCAAGAAGACCCATGCGCGCGCGATCCGCAAGGCCGCCGAGCGCGTGGCCAGGGGCGAGTTCGACCAGCATTTCCCGATCGACGTGTTCCAGACCGGTTCGGGCACGTCGAGCAACATGAACGCCAACGAGGTCATCGCGCACGTCGCGGCACTGGCCGGCAGCAAGGTGCATCCGAACGACGACGTCAACAACGGCCAGTCGTCCAACGACGTGATCCCGACGGCGATCCAGGTCAGCGCGGTGCTGACGACCAGCGAGAAGCTGCTGCCGGCGCTGGCGCATCTGAAGGCCGTGCTCGACAAGCGCGCCAAGGAGCTGCGCAAGGTCGCCAAGACCGGCCGCACGCATCTGATGGACGCGATGCCGGTGACGTTCGGCCAGGAGCTCGGCGCCTGGTCGGCGCAGATCCGCTCCAACATCGAGCGCATCACCGACACGCTCAAGCGCGTGCGCCGTCTGCCGCAGGGCGGGACCGCGGTCGGCACCGGCATCAACGCCGACGCCGAGCTCGGCCCGCGCGTCGCGGCCGAGCTGACCAAGCTCACCAAGGTCAGGTTCGAGGCTGCCGACAACTACTTCGAGGGCATCGGCTCGCAGGACGCGGCGGTCGAGCTGTCCGGCCAGCTCAAGACCCTCGCGGTCGCGCTGACCAAGATCGCCAACGATCTGCGCTGGATGAATTCCGGCCCGCTGGCCGGCCTCGGCGAGATCGAGCTGCCGGCGCTGCAGCCGGGGTCGTCGATCATGCCGGGCAAGGTCAATCCGGTGATCCCGGAGGCGATGGCGATGGTCGCCGCACAGGTCATCGGCAACGACCTGACGATCACGATCGGCGGCCAGAGCGGCAACTTCCAGCTCAACGTGCAGCTGCCGGTGATCGCCTACAACCTGCTGCAGTCGATCGAAATCCTCGCCAACGCCGTGGTCGCGCTGGCCGACAAGGCGATCGCCGGTTTCAAGGTGCGTGAGGACAACATCAAGGAAGCGCTCGCGAAGAACCCGATCCTGGTGACCGCGCTCAATTCGGTGATCGGCTACGACAAGGGCGCGGCGACCGCCAAGCAGGCCTACAAGGAAGGACGTCCGATCATCGACGTGGCGCTCGAGACGACCGGCCTGTCGCGCAAGGAGCTCGAGCAGCTGCTCGACCCGACCGCGCTGACCAAGGGCGGCATCCACGGCGGCTCGGCCGGCGGCTGATCCGCATCGATTGTCGATAACGTGCGCTCGCGCACGTTATCGACGCGCGCGGTTCGGTAAATGCCGCACGCGCTCTTGCCGAACCACGACGCGCATCGTGGGCATGCGCGGTGCGCTCGCGCGAGCGCGTCACGCGGCAACGGCGTGCCCGGCCATCGGACGGTTCGTGGCGTCCGGCACAGGCCTTCGCCGGCCGTGCCGGGGATGATCGCGCGGAACTCTTTCGATGATGCAGGGGGTGTGATGAAAATCAGAGGTCTCGTGCTGGCGGTCGCGTTGGCCGCCGGCAGTGTCGCCGCGCAGCAGAGCGCGGATATCAAGGGCGAGGACCTGACGTCCGGCGCCGCCGATGCGCGCCTGGCCGGCATCGGCCGCGAGGCGGCCGCGTCGGGTCAGCGCGTCGTCGTCACCGCGCCGCAGTACTGGCACGGCTCGATCGCCGCCAAGCTGCGCGCCGGCGGCGGCAGCCGCCTCAATGTCGTGCTGCGCGACGGCTTCTACGAGAACGTCGTGATCCGCGTCGAGGCCGCCACGCCCGAGCCGCCGCCGCGCGCCGAAGCGCCGCCGGCCCGCCCGGCCGCCGAGCGCGCGCCGGCTGCGGCGCCGACTCCGCCGCCGGCGGCCCGACCCGCGCCGCCGCCGCCACCGCCGCCGGCTCCGGCCGAACCGGCCCGGAGCGCCGCACCCGAACCGGCACCTGCCCAGACGCCCGTGCCGGCACCGGTTCCGCCGGCCCAGACGCCGCCGCCGGCGGCCGCTCCGGTCGCAGCGCCGCCGGCCGCCGAGGAAGTGCCGCTGGAGCCGCCGGTCTTCGATCGCTTCGCCGAGCCGTCCGACGTCGCCGAGGAGCGCAGCTTCCTCGAGCGTTCGTACAACGACAACCGGCGGATCCGCTCGCGCATCAAGCCGGGCGATCTGAAGGCCGGCGATACCGTCTACACGCGCAACGGGGCGGCCGTGGTGATTCGCCGCGAGGGCGGCGCGCTCGACCGCTACTGGCTGGAAGGCCAGCTCGACCTCGAGCAGCCCGGCATCGTCAAGGAAGGCGGCAACAGGTATCAGGTGCTGCGTTCCGGGTTCCGCTGATGCCGGGCCCGTGACGCCAAAAAGGCGGCACCTCGCGGTGCCGCCTTTTTTGATGAGCGAAGATCCGCCGTGTCGCTGCGGACCGTCGAGTCCGCGCTCAGCTGGCCGTTTCGATGCGGCGGCCGCGCATCCAGATCGCCGCGCCGATCATCGCCGCGCCGGCGAGGATGCCGATCCACATCGGCGCGGTCGCGAACCGTGCATAGACCGTGGCCGGGGAGAGGCTGTCGAGCACCGATCCGCTCTGCAGCATCGCCGCGTTGCGGCCTAGCCAGCTGAACGCGCCGTCGCCGAGCCAGGAGCCGGGCACGATGCCGAACAGCAGCCGCGCCAGCACGTCGTTGGCCAGCACCGAGCGGTCGATGTTCGGCAGGCCCAGCGCACCGACCCAGGTGTTGGCGACGAAGATCAGCACCGGCAGGATCACCGCCCACAGGAACGGCTTGCTGCGCACGAACGCCGACCAGAACAGCAGCCAGCCGATCGTCGGCAGTGCCCAGGCCGCGTCGGCCGGAATCGTCAGCAGCATGCGGCCGAACAACGAGAACGGATGCGATGCGGCCAGCAGCGGCAGCGGATTGATGCCGTGCAGGGCGGCCCAGGTGCCGATCACGACCAGGAACAGCGCGAACGCGATCGTCGAGACCAGCAGCGCGATCAGCGGCGCCACGAACATCGCCGAGACCGCCTTGGACAGCACCGTGGCGGTGTCGCCGACCGGCAGCGACTTCCAGAACAGCACGCTGCGGTCGCGGCGGTCGTCGTAGAGCGCGCCGAGCAGGTAGAAGAACAGCACGAAGAACAGCGCGATGCACGGCACGATAGCGAACGACACGTAGGCCGCGTCGAGCGCGCGTCCGGCCTGCGCGATCTGGCCGCTGCTGACCATCTGCGTGATCGATTCCAGCGACACGCCGACCTGGACGTTGATGCGGCTGGCATAGACCTCGGCCCAGATGATGCCGAGCAGCGTGAACAGCAGGATCGTCGCGCTGATCCAGAACGGCGTCCAGAAGAAGCCGCCGCGGTGCTCCCAGTATTCGCGCTTGAGGAGCCAGGAGAACGTGTTCATGCGTAGGTTCCTTTCATCGTGGCGACGAACAGATCGGCGACGCTCGGCTTGTGCAGGTCGCCGAGCGCCGACAGGCGGGCGCGGTCGACGCCGTCGAACAGGAAGATCGACTTGCCGAAGATCTGCCGCTCGTTGATCGGGCCGAGCGCGCGGGCCTGATCGGCCTTGTCGGGGTTGACCATGACCTCGCAGTAGCGCTCGCCGACCTCGTCCATCGTCGCCGCCAGGGCGATCTTGCCGTCGCGGATGAAGACCAGGTCGGTCAGGATGTGCTCGATCTCCTCGACCTGGTGCGTGGTCACGATGATCGTCTTGTTCTCGTCGAAGTAGTCGTTGAGCAAGGTTTCGTAGAACGCCTTGCGGTACAGGATGTCCAGGCCCAGCGTCGGCTCGTCGAGCACCAGCAGGCGGGCGTCGATCGCCATCACCAGGGCCAGGTGCAGCTGCACGATCATGCCCTTGGACAGTTCGCGCACGCGCATCTTCGGCGTGATCTTGGTGTGGGACAGGAACGCCTGGCACTTCTCGCGCGAGAAGCGCGGATGCACGCCGGCGACGAAGTCGACCGCCTCGCTGACGCGGATCCAGCGCGGCAGCACGGCGACGTCGGCGATGAAGCACACCTGCTTCATCAGCTCGCTGCGCTGGCGGCGCGGGTCGAGCCCCAGTACCGAGAGCCGGCCGTCGAACTCGGTCAGGCCGAGGATCGCCTTGAGCGCGGTGGTCTTGCCGGCGCCGTTGGGGCCGATCAGGCCGACGATGCGGCCGGGCTCGATCGTCAGATCGACCGCGTCGAGCGCGACCGACCGTCCATAGCGCTTGCTGAGGCCATTGGCCTGGATCACGGCGCTCATGACCGGTCCTCCGCCTCGCGCCGACCGGTCGTGGCGAGCAGCTCGCGCAGGTCCAGACCCAGGCGCTGCAGGCGCGCGTGCAGGGCAGGCCATTCCTCGCGCAGGAAGCGCTCGCGTTCGGATTGCAGGAGCGCGTCGCGCGCTCCGTCGGTTACGTACATGCCCAGTCCCCTTCTCTTTTCAACCAGGTTCTCGTCGACCAGCTCCTGGTACGCCTTGGACACGGTGATCGGATTGATCTGGAAATCCGCCGCGACCTGGCGCACCGAAGGCAGCGCATCGCCTTGCTTGAGGACGCCGTCCAGGATCATCGCCACCACGCGATCGCGCAGCTGGCGGTAGATCGGCGTCGAATCGTTCCAGGCGACGTTCATGATCATTCCTTGACCGCGGCGCCCGTGGCGGTCGCCTTGCCGAACGAGTAGTACGGCATGTCGAGCGAGACCTTGCCGATCAGGCCGTCACGGGACGGGACGGTCGAGGCGTAGCCGCGCGCGCCCGGCTCCTGTTCGGCGGCCGCCAGGTCCTCGGCGGTCGGCCGGACGCTCACTTCGGGCAGGACTTCGAGGTCGGGGCGGACCAGGATGGTCGGCAGGACCGGCATCGCGGTCGACTGGGCGGCGGCCGGCGTGGCGACCTCCGGGCGGTGCGGCATGCCGGAGAGGCCGAAGGTCAGCACGAGCAGGCCGGTGGCGATCAGCAGGGCGGGGATCAGGCGGGTGGACATGGCAACCTCCTTCGAGGTGGTTGGGGTGACTGATGAAGTAGTGTTGTAGTCAACTATAACACCAAATCGGAATCCGTCAAGCGGTATCGGTCCACGAGATCAGAAAAAGGGAATGGCGGGATCGGAGCGCCCGGTCAGGCGACCGTGGCGCGGATCCGCTCGACTTCCGAGCGCGGCGGCGCGCCGAACAGACGCTTGTACTCGCGGTTGAACTGCGAGGGACTCTCGTAGCCGACGCGATGCGCGGCCGAGGTGGCTTCCAGGCCCTCGACCAGCATCAGACGGCGCGCCTCGTGCAGACGCAGCTGCTTCTGGAACTGCAGCGGCGACATCGACGTGACCGACTTGAACTGCCGATGCAGCGAGGACGTGCTCATGTGGACCTCGGCGGCGAGCGAGTCGATGCTGAGCGGCGACAGGTAGCGCTGACGCAGCAGATGCACCGCGCGCGCGACACGGTGCGAGCGGTGATCGACGGTCGCCAGGTCGCGCAGGCGATGGCCGAGCTCGCCGATCAGCACGCGGTAGAAGATCTCGCGCAGCGCGAGCGGTGCCAGCACCGGCAGGTCGGCCGGCGCATCGAGCAGGCGCATCAGGCGCAGCACCGCATCGAGCAGCTGCGGATGCGCGCGCGCCGAGTACAGACCGCGATCGAGCGAGGCCGGCGCCGCCGAGCCGGAATCGAGGATCAGCTGTCCGAGCAGATCCGGATCGACGTCCAGCCGCAGGCACAGATACGGCTCGTCGGGCGTCGCCTGCACGACCTGGCCGACCATCGGTAGCGTCACCGAGACGACGAGATAGTGCAGCGGATCGTAGTGGTAGGTCTCGCCGCCGAGCAGAGCGATCTTACTGCCCTGCGCGACGATGCACAGGCGCGGCTCGTAGACGCTCGGCATGCAGGTGGTCGGCGCGCTGGCGCGGATCAGCTTGAGGGCCGTGACGGCGGTGTCGTGCACGCCGTCGGTCGGCGTGAATCGGGCAATGCGCCGTGCCAGTTCGGCCTGCGCGGCCGGGATCGCGGTCGGGAACGTGGTATCGACGGACATGCGGTGAATCCTCGCGCTGCGCACCCGATGGGCAGGCTGCGATTATGCTGGCGCGCGCCCGCACGCGGCCGGCCGCCGTCCGGCGAATTGCAGGATCAGGCAATCATCGGCCAGCAATTGAGCTACCGGCGCCTCGACCGCAGCCGTAACGTGGCGGCCTTGCCGATCGCCGGAGCCGCCGTGTCGCAGCCGATCCCCCGCCGCCGCATCGCCGGCCTGGACGTCGCCGCGCTCGGACTGGGCTGCATGGGCATGTCCGACTTCTACGGACCGGCCGACCGGACGCAGTCGCTGGCCGTGCTCGATCGCGCGCTCGACTGCGGCGTGAACCTGCTCGACACCGCCGACATGTACGGCAACGGCGCCAACGAGCGCCTGCTCGCGGATGTGCTGGCGCGCCGTCGCGACGAGATCGTGCTGGCGACCAAGTTCGGTTTCGTGCGCGGCGCCGAAGGCGAGGTGCTCGGCATCGACGGCCGGCCCGAGTACGTGGCGCGCGCCTGCGACGCCAGCCTTGCGCGGCTCGGCGTCGAACGGATCGATCTGTACTACCTGCATCGCGTCGACCCGAACGTGCCGATCGAGGAGACCGTCGCGGCGATGGCCGCGCTGGTCGCGGCCGGCAAGGTCGGTCATCTGGGCCTGTCCGAGGTATCGGCCGCGACGCTGCGGCGCGCGCGTGCGGTGCATCCGATCGCCGCCGTGCAGAGCGAATACTCGCTGTGGACGCGCGATGTCGAGCACGGTGTGCTGCCGGCCTGCCGCGAACTGGGCGTGAGCCTGGTCGCCTACAGCCCGCTCGGACGCGGTGTGCTGACCGGCGCGATCCGCCGTCCCGACGATCTGCCGGCCGGCGACTGGCGGCGCGGACTGCCGCGCTTCGAGGCCGGCAACCTGGCCGCCAACCAGGCGCTGGTCGACGCGCTGGCGGCGATCGCCGCCGCGCGCGGCTGTACGCCGGCCCAGCTGGCACTGGCCTGGCTGCTCGACCGCGTCCGGACGTCGTGCCGATCCCCGGTACGCGCCGCCTCGAGCGGCTCGACGAGAACCTGGCCGCGGCACGGATGACGCTCGAGGCGTCCGAGCGCGCGCAGATCGATGCGGCCCTGGCGGCCCGGCCGGTGCACGGCGCGCGCTACCCGGCCGACCGCATGGCCTGGATCGACCGGTGAGCGCGCCGTCGCGACGACGGTTGCGATCGGACCGGAGCGGCTGCCGGTCCGTACGAAACTTTCGCGACTGCGAATGGTTCTGTGTTCATTTGTGTGGTGCAGCAAGCCGCTCCGGTGTGACGCACGCGCCTGACCGGAAGCCTGCCACCTGTCATTCTTGCGGCGCAGCATGCGCCTGATCGTCTAGCGGAGACCGTCTTCGATGTGGATCGTCCAATACGCGCTGGGGCGCCGCTACACGATCGGCGTCATGGCCATCCTGATCCTGCTGTTCGGATTGCTGGCCGCGCGGCGCATGCCGACCGACATCCTGCCCGAGGTCGGTATTCCTTCGGTCAACCTGATCTGGACCTACTCCGGGCTTCCGGCCGGCGAGATGACCGCCAAGATCACCTCGTTCTCCGAGATCGCGGTGCTCAACAACGTCGACGATCTCAAGGAGGTGCGCTCCGAATCGTTGAACGGCATCGGCCTGGTGCGCATCGACTTCCAGCCCGGCGTCAATCTGGAACGCGCGCTGGCGCAGCTGACCGCGGTGTCGCAGACGATCCTGCGGCGCATGCCGCCGGGCACTTCGCCGCCGCTGGTGGTCCGCAACAACGTCTCGAGCACGCCGGTGCTGCAGCTGGTGCTGTCGTCCGATGCGATGACCGAGGCGCAGCTCTACGACTACGCGCGCCTGCAGCTGCGCTCGCAGATCCAGACGATCCCGGGCATCCGCATGACGCTGCCGTACGGCGGCGCGGCACGGCAGATCATGGTCGACCTCGATCCGCGCGCACTGCAGACCTATGGCCTGACGCCGGCCGACGTCACCGGCGCGCTCGAACGCGGCAGCTCGACCTTGCCGTCCGGCACGATCCGCGAGGGCGAGCGCGAGATGCAGATCGCGCTGGAGACCAGTCCGGAGACCGCGGCGGGCTTCCTCGACCTGCCGGTCGCCGCGCGCGGCGGCAACGTGATCTACGTGCGCGACGTCGCCTCGGTGCGCGACGGCGGGGCGCTGCAGACCAACGTCGCACGCATGGACGGCACCAGTGCGGTGTCGGTCGCGCTGATCAAGCTCGGCGGCGCCTCGGCGGTCGAGATCGTGCGCGCGGTCCGCGCGCGCCTGCCCGAGATCGTAGCTTCGGCGCCGCCGGGCACGCGCATCGAGCCGATCTTCGACCAGTCGGTCTTCGTCGACAACGCGATCGGCTCGATCCAGCACGAGGCGATCCTGGTCGGCCTGCTGGTGGCCTTCGTCGTGCTGGTGTTCATCGGCTCGTGGCGGTCGAGCCTGATCGTGCTGAGCGCGATTCCGCTGGCGCTGCTGGCCTCGGTCGCGATGCTGAACCTGCTCGGCTACACGTTCAACGTGATGACGCTGGGCGGCCTCGCGCTGGCGATCGGCATCCTGGTCGACAACGCGGTCGTCGACGTCGAGAACACCAACCGCAACATCGCGCTCGGCAAGGACGTGCACACGGCGATTCTCGACAGCGCGCGCGAGGTGGTGTTTCCGGAGTTCGTCTCGACGATCGCGATCTGCATCGTGCTGACGCCGATCCTGCTGCTGTCGGGCCTGTCGGCGTGGGTGTTCACGCCGCTCGCGCTCGCGGTGATCTTCGCGATGGCCGCCTCGTTCCTGCTGTCGCGCACGCTGATCCCGGTGCTGGCGCTGATGCTGCTGCCGGCCGACGTGGCGAGCCGCCGCAACCCGCGCTGGCGTGCCGAGAAGCTGCTGCTGGCGGTCCATCATCGCTTCGAGCACACGCTCGACGGCCTGCGCGACCGCCACCACGCGCTGCTCGAGCGGCTCGGCCGGCACGGACTGGTGCTCGCGCTCGGCGCGCTGACGGTCGTCGCGCTCGGCGCGCTGGCGACGCTCTCGCTCGGCCGCGAGTACTTCCCGTCGGTCGACGCCGGCCAGCTGCGCCTGCAGGTGCGCCTGCCGACCGGCACGCGGCTCGAGCAGACCTCGGCGCGGCTCGCCGACCTGCAGCGCGAGATCCGACGGATCATTCCGCCGGCCGAGCTGCAGACCGTCTACGAGCAGATCGGCATTCCGGACGCGGTCAACCTGGCCTGGGTCGACAGCGCCGTGGTCGGCTCGTTCGAGGCCGAGGTCATGCTGCAGCTGCGCCGGCCGCATGCGCCGAGCGCGCAGTACCTGCGTCAGATCCGAGAGCGCGTCGCCGAGAAGTTTCCCGACGTCAAGCTGTTCGAGCGTCCGCCCGATGCGACCAGCCGCACGCTGGCCGGCTCGGCGGTCGCCGCGTTCGAGGTCCGCGTCAACGGCCGCGACGGCGCCGGCAATCTGGCGATCGCACGCGAGATCGAGCGGCGGTTGCGCGAGGTGCCCGGCGCGGTCGACGTCGCGCTGCGGCAGGTGCTGGATCTGCCCGAGTATCGCGTGCAGGTCGACCGCAGCCGTGCGGCGCAGCTCGGCCTGACCGCGCAGGACGCCAACCGGGCCGTGCTCGCGGTGCTCGGTTCGGCCGGCACGGTCACGCCGGTGTACTGGGTCGACAGCGCCAGCGCGACCTCCTACACGGTCCAGGTGCAGGCGCCGACCGCGCGCATGGACAGCATCGAGACGCTGCTCAACACGCCGCTGCGGATCGGCAACGGCGGCGAGGCGGTCCTGCTGCGCAACATCGCGACGGTGACCGCGCGCAGCGTGCCGGCCAGCCTCGGCCGCACGATGCTGGCGCCGACCGTCAGCGTGCTCGCGAACGTGCAGGGCACCGACCTCGGCGCGGTCTACGATCGGCTCGAAGCGATCGTCGGCGAGCTCAGGCCGCAGCTCAAGCCCGGCAACCGCATCGAGATCGCCGGCCAGGCCGAGGCGATGCAGAGCGCCTACAGCGAGCTCGCCGGCGGCCTGGTGATGTCGGCGATCCTGGTGTTCCTGGTGCTCGTGGTCAATTTCCAGTCGTGGATCCTGCCGCTGATCGCGATGTCGGGCCTGCCGATCGCGATCAGCGGCGCCGCGATCGGCCTGTGGGCGACCGGCACGCCGCTCAGCGTGCCTGCGCTGATGGGCGTCATGATGGTGATCGGCGTGTCGACCGCCAACAGCGTGCTGGTGTCGAGCTTCGTCCGCGATCTGATCGCCGCCGGCCATGACCCGGTCGTGGCGGCCTACGAGGCGGCCGCGGTGCGCCTGCGGCCGGTGCTGATGACGGCCAGCGCGATGGTGCTGGGCATCGTGCCGATGGCGATCGGGCTCGGCGAGGGCGGCGAGCAGAACGCGCCGCTCGGCCGCGCCGTCATCGGCGGCCTGGTGTTCGGCACGCCGGCCACCCTGATCCTCGTCCCCTCGCTGCTGGCCGTACTCGGCCGCCGCAGCCGCCGCCGCGCCGAGCGCACGTCGGCAACCCCCGACAACACGATCGCCTCCGCCGGAGTGACCCCATGAAGCCGACCGTCCCCGCCGTGTCCAACGTGCTGCCCGTGGCGTTCACGGGCGCCGCGCGTCCCCCGCGCCGGCCCGTCGCCGGCAAGCCGTCCGCGCCCCGCTCGCAATCCGATACGGGCAGTCCCGCGCCGGTGCTGCTGGCGATCGCGATGGCCGGCCTGCTGCTGCAGGGCTGCAGCGCCAGCGTCGCCGAACAGTCCACACCGGCCGCGACGACCGCTGCGCCGGCCGATTCGGCGACCGTGCCCGAGGTCCTGACCGTGGCCGCCAAGGCGGCCGGCGAGAGCTTCGAGCTGCGCCTGCCGGCGCGTGCGCTGCCAGGCGAATCGGCGCGCATCTACGCCCGCGCGACCGGTTTCCTGGCCGAACGCCGCGTCGACATCGGCGATCGCGTCGAGGCCGGGCAGGTGCTGGCGCTGATCACCGCGCCGGAGATCGACCAGGCCGTGCGCGAGGCGGAGGCCGGTCTCGGCGAGGCCAGGGCCGACGAGGATCTGGCGCGCGTCAATTTCGAGCGCGCCGATGCGCTGATCGGCAGCGGCGCGATTCCGAAGGAGCAGCACGGCGAGCGCCGCGCGGCGTACGAGGTCGCGAAGGCCGCGCGTGCAGCGGCCGAGGCGCGCCTGTCGAGCGCGCGCGAGCGCAAAGGCTTCCAGACCGTGCGCGCACCGTTCGCCGGCGTCATCGTCGCGCGCAGCGTCGAGCGCGGCGATCGTGTCGTCGGCGATCAGTCCGGCGCCTCTGCGCTGTTCGAGCTCGCCGCGCTCGACCCGCTGCGCATCGTCGTCGACGTGCCGCAGAGCGCCGTGCTGCAGGTCCGGCCGGGCCAGCAGGCGCAGGTCAGCTTTCCCGAGCTCGGCGACGAGGCCCTGCCGGCCGAGATCACGCGCAGCGCCCAGGCCATTTCGGAGGATGCCGGCGGCATGCGCGTCGAGCTGCGGCTGCCCAATCCCGACTATCGCCTGCCGGCCGGCATGGTCGGCCAGGTGCGCCTGAACCTGCCGCGCAGCGGCCAGGCCGTGCTGATTCCGATCAGCGCGCTGATCCAGGATGCGAAGGGCGCGCGCGTGGCGACGATCGGCGCCGACTCGCTGCTCACGCACCGCGCGGTCGTCGTCGGTCGCAACCTCGGGCCGGAGGTCGAGATCCTCGACGGCGTCAAGCCCGGCGACGCCGTGATCGCCAATCCGAATGCGCTGCTGCAGCCGGGTACGCCGGTTCGCGCGCGACCGGCCGGGAAGACCTGACCGGCCGCTTCCGGATCGTGACCGGCAGGGAACGAGGCCGGTCGGCTATCCGATGCCGGCGGTTCACGGGCAATCGGCGTGGGCATCCGGCCCAGCGCGCCGGCCCGACCGCCGGATGCGCGCGGCCGGGATCGGTCGGGGCGGCGGCGATGTCGCCGCAGGTGCGGCGGATGGCCTCGGCCACTCCGATGCCCGGGCGCGCCAGCGCCTGTCCGGCAACGTACCGAGTATCGATGCGAACCAGCGCCGGACGATGATCTTCGTCAGCGACCGGTGAGCCGCATCGACCGTCAGAAGCCGAACAAGGCGCGGTAGTGCACCAAGAGCCGGTCGCCGAACACGAACCAGGTCCAGCCGGCCGCCGCGATGAAAGGGCCGAACGGAATCGGCGTCGAGCGATCCTTGCCGCGCACGGCGAGGATCGTGCCGCCGATGACCGCGCCGATCAGCGAAGACATCAGGATGATCGGCAGCAGGCTGGCGGCGCCCATCCAGGCGCCGAGCGCACCGAGCAGCTTGAAGTCGCCGTAGCCCATGCCTTCCTTGCCGGTCAGCAGCTTGAACAGCCAGAACACCGACCAGAGGCTGAGATAGCCGATCGCCGCGCCGAGGATCGCGGTCGGCGCGTCGACGAACAGCGGTACCAGCGAGATCAGCAGGCCCAGCCACAGCAGCGGCAGCGTCAGCTGATCGGGCAGCAGCTGCGTGCGGAAATCGATGCCGCTCGCGGCGATCAGCATCCAGGTGAAGACCAGCGCCATCAGCAGCGTCCAGCCATAGCCGAACTGCCAGGCCACCACCGCCGAGGCGATGCCGGTCAGCAGCTCGACCAGCGGATACTGGATCGAAATGGCGGCCTTGCAGTAGCGGCAGCGACCGCGCAGCAGCAGCCAGCCGATCAGCGGGATGTTGTCCCACGGCGCCAGCTTGTGCTTGCAGTGCGGGCAGTGCGACGCGGCGACGACCAGATCGGGCGGTGCGGGCGCGTCCGCCGGCGTCGTGCCGAGAAACTCGTGCGCCTGCAGGCGCCAGCTGTGCTCGAGCCGCGCCGGCAGGCGCAGGATCACGACGTTGAGAAAACTGCCGACGATCAGACCGAGCAGCCCGCACAGCGCGATCAGCGGCGCGGGCTGCGCCAGCCAGGCCATCTCGTCCATCGGTCAGACGACGGATGCGAGCTTAAAGATCGGCAGGTACATGCCGACCACCATGCCGCCGACCAGGACGCCGATGACGACCATGATGAACGGTTCGAGCAGGCTCGACAGCGCGTCGACCGCGTTGTTGACCTCCTGCTCGTAGAACTCGGCGACCTTGAACAGCATCGCGTCGAGCGCACCGGCTTCCTCGCCGATCGCCACCATCTGCGTGACCATGTTCGGGAACAGGTCGGTCTGCTTCATCGCCAGCTGCAACTGGTGGCCGACGGCCACGTCCTCGCGGATGCGCTTGACCGCTTCGTTGTAGATGACGCTGCCGGTCGCGCCGGACACCGAATCGAGCGCCTCGACCAGCGGCACGCCGGCCTTGAACGTGACGCCGAGCGTGCGCGCGTAGCGTGCGATCGCCGACTGGCGCAGGATCTCGCCGACCACCGGAATCTTCAGTGAGAAGCGACCCATCAGGTGCTGCAGCTTGGTCGATCGCTTGTAGATGAAGATGAAGCCGACGATCGCGACGACCAGACCGACCAGTATCATGAATCCGTTCGCGACCATGAAGCGCGAGGCGGCGACCAGCATCTGCGTGAACGCCGGCAGGTCGGCACCGAAGCCCTTGAACACCTCCTCGAACTGCGGAATCACGAAGATCAGCATCAGCGCAGAGACGAGCACCGCGACCGCCATGACGCGGCCGGATAGAACATCGCCTTCTTGATCTTGCCCTTGATCGCTTCGATGTTTTCCTTGTAGGTCGCGACCGTGTCGAGAATCGTGTCGAGCACGCCGGACGCTTCACCGGCCTTGACGAGGTTCACGAACAGCTCGTCGAACTGCACCGGATGCTTGGCCAGTGCCTCGTTCAGGGCTGCGCCGCCCTCGATGTCGGTCTTGATCGAGGTCAGCATGTCCTTCATGCGCTGGTTCTTCTGACCGCCGGCGACGATCTCGAAGCCCTGCACCATCGGAACGCCGGCCGCCATCATCGTCGCCAGCTGCCGCGCGAAGATCGCGATGTCGCGGGTCTTGATCGTGCTGCCGCCTTTGCCGAACAGCGGTTTCGGCTTGGGCTTGACCGTCTGCGGATTGATGCCCTGCTTGCGAAGATCGGCCTTGACCAGGCTGGCGTTCTTGCTGCTGGCCTCGCCCTTGATCTTGACGCCGCGCTTGTCGAGGCCGACCCAGACGAAGGTCTGCAGCTCGCTGATCTTGGCGCGCGCCTGCGCGGTCTGCGCGCGTGCGGCGGCTTCGGCCTTGGCCTGCTTGGCGCGGAGGGCGGTCACGGTTGCCATGGCTTAGTCCTTGGTCACGCGATTGATTTCGGCGAGGCTGGTCAGCCCGTTCTTGACCTTGAGCAGGGCGGAGGCGCGCAGATCGTTGATGCCGATGCGCTTGGCCTCGGCGGCGATCTGCAGCGCATTGCCGCCGGCCAGGACGATCTTCTGGATGTCCTCGCTCATCGGCATGACCTGGTAGATGCCCAGGCGCCCCTTGTAGCCCTCGTTGCAGCCGGGACAGCCGACCGCCTCGTAGATGTCCAGGCCGGCGTCTATCTCGGCCTGCGTGAAGCCCTCGGCGAGCAGCGCCGGCGCCGGGATGTTGGCCGGCCGCTTGCACTCGTGCAGGCGCCGCGCCAGGCGCTGGGCGATGACCAGGGTCACCGAACTGGTGATGTTGTATGGCGCGATGCCCATGTTCATCAGGCGCGAGATCGTCTGCGGGCCGTCGTTGGTGTGCAGGGTCGAGAGCACCATGTGACCGGTCTGCGCGGCCTTGATCGCGATCTCGGCGGTTTCGAGGTCGCGGATCTCGCCGACCATGATGACGTCCGGGTCCTGGCGCAGGAAGCTGCGCAGGGCGGCGGCGAAGGTCATGCCGCGCTTGGCGTTCTGCTGCACCTGATTGATGCCGGGCACGCGGATTTCGACCGGATCCTCGACCGTGGAGATGTTGCGGCCTTCCACGTTGAGGATGTTGAGCGCGGTGTACAGCGACACCGTCTTGCCCGAGCCGGTCGGGCCGGTCACCAGCACCATGCCGTAGGGTTTCTCGATCGCCTCGAGGAACAGCTTCTTCTGGTTTTCCTCGTAGCCGAGCTTGTCGATGCCGAGCTTGGCGGCCGAGGCATCCAGGATGCGCAGCACGATCTTCTCGCCGAACAGCGTCGGACAGGTGCTGACGCGGAAGTCGATCGACTTGGTCTTGGACAGGTTGAGCTTGATGCGTCCGTCCTGCGGCACGCGCTTCTCGGCGATGTCCAGGCCGCTCATGACCTTCAGGCGCGAGGCGATGCGCGCATTGAGCTTGGCCGGCGGCGAGGCGACCGCGCGCAGCATGCCGTCCATGCGCAGGCGCACGCGATAGGCGGTCTCGTAGGGCTCGAAGTGGATGTCCGACGCGCCGCGCTTGATCGCGTCGACCAGCACCTTGTTGATGAAGCGCACGACCGGCGCATCCTCGGCCGAGTTGGCGTCGACGCCGGTCTCGCTCTCGTCGCCGTCGGCGCCGCCGAGGTCGAGGTTCTCGAGGCCCTCGTCGTCGCCGAACGATTCCAGCGTCGCATTGGTCGCGGTCAGCGCCTGGTCGATCGCGCGGTCGAGCAGGGCGTCGTCGACCAGGATCGGCTCGACGCTGTGATTGGACTGGAACTTGATCTCGTCCAGCGCGCGCAGATTGGTCGGGTCGGACACGCCGAGGAACAATCGGTTGCCGCGCTTGAACAGCGGCAGCGCCCGATGCTTGGTGACCAGTTCCTCCTTGACCAGCTTGATCGGGACCTGGGCGACGTCGATGCTGCCGAGGTCGATCAGCGGGATGCCGAACTCGGCCGAGGTCGCCTGCGCGACCAGGCCGCTGCCGACCAGGCCGTGCTCGATCAGCCAGGGCCCGATCGGGATGCGCTGGCGTGCGGCCTCCTCGGCGGCCTTGCGGGCTTCGTTCTCGCCGAGGACGCCGTCGGCGACCAGGCGCCGGGCGATGCCGCTCAGACCCGTCAGCGCAGCCGTGTTCGTCGATACAGCCATAGGAAGGTCACGCAAGCCCCTGTCGGATCGGCTGAATCTACCGCAATCGAGGGGCTTGGAGAACCATGCGTATCACAAAATCACCACGCGGCCGGCCGCGTCGGCCCGGCCCGCCGCGGGCGCGGTCGGACCGGATGCCTGCCGGCAGCGCAGGAGCCCTCCTCGTCAGCCGTGAGAACCGCGCCGACGATCGGGCCTGCTCGGCACGCGAAGTGGCTTTCGTGACGCCCGCCCATCCGGCGGCCTCATCGCTTGTGCGTACAATCGCGCGGTGCGCTGCCGCGTGACGGCAGGAAGGGGAAAGAGGCGATGACGTGCAGACGGAGCCCGACGTGCGGCTGAGTATCGTATTGCCGGCCAAGAACGAAGCGGTCGCTCTCGTGAATCTGCTGCCGAAACTCAAACAGGCCTGGCCGTCGGCCGAGATCATCGTGGTCGACGACGGGTCGACCGACGACACCGCCGCGGTCTGCGCGGCCGAGGGCGTCACCGCACTGCGGCGGCCGTACTCGATGGGCAACGGCGCCGCGATCAAGGCCGGCGCGCGCGCCGCCGGCGGTGAGGTCCTGGTCTTCATGGACGCGGACGGTCAGCACGACCCGGCTTCGATCCAGCGCCTGCTCGACCGTCTCGAAGAAGGCTACGACATGGTCGTCGGCGCGCGCGACTGGTCGGGCCAGGCCGGCGTCGGCCGCGGGCTCGCCAACGGCCTCTACAACTGGCTGGCGAGCCGCATGACCGGCTTCGACGTCAAGGACCTGACCTCGGGCTTTCGCGCGGTGCGCGCCGACAAGTTCCGGGAATTCCTGCACCTGCTGCCGAACGGCTTCTCGTATCCGACCACCTGCACGATGGCATTCTTCCGCAGCGCCTATGCGGTGGCCTACGAGCCGATCCCGGTCGCGCGCCGTGTCGGCAGGAGCCACATCCGGCCGCTCAAGGACGGGCTTCGCTTCCTGCTGATCATCTTCAAGATCGCCACGCTGTACTCGCCGTTGAAGCTGTTCGTGCCGGCGGCCGCGGCGTTCTTCGCGGTCGGCGTCGGCTACTACGCCTATACGTACGTGACCGAGCATCGCTTCACCAACATGAGCGCGCTGCTGTTCAGTGCGTCGGTCATCATCTTTCTGATCGGGCTGGTCTCCGAGCAGATCACCGGTCTGCTCTACCAGCGCCGCGGCGACCGAGCGATGCAGGCGCCGCCCGCATCCGAACCAGTACGCCTGCCGCATGCCGCGCTCGACGTCGGCGGGCGCCTGCCGAAGGCCGAGAAGATCGTGCGGCTGCTCGGCCTGCAGCCGGCTGGGCGGCCGCTGCGCGTGCTCGAGGTCGGAACCGGGTCGGGCGTGATCGCGCAATACATCGCCGGGCGCGGCGAGGGGGCCTTCGAGGTCGATGCGGTCGACGTGATCGACCAGCGCACGGTGCACGACGGCTACCGGTTCACGCCGGTCCACGACACGACGCTGCCGTTTCCCGACGCACATTTCGACGCCGTGATCAGCAACCACGTGATCGAGCACGTCGGCGACCGCGCTGACCAGGCCGCGCATCTGCGCGAGCTGGGGCGCGTGCTCCGAGCCGACGGCGTCGGCTATCTGGCCGTGCCGAGCCGCTGGCAAGTGATCGAGCCGCATTACCGGCTGGCGTTCCTGAGCTGGCTGCCGCGCCGCTGGCGCAGCGCCTATGTCCGCGCCCGCGGCAAAGGACGCTGCTACGACTGCGAGCCGTTGCGCCTGCCGGAGCTGGAGGCCCTGTTCGTCCGCAACGGTCTCCACTTCGAGAATCTGTTCGCGTCCGCCCTGGCCGTGATGCTGCACGCCGAGCCGTCGCCCGGCCCGATGCTGCGCTGTGCGGCGGCTTTGCCGATGCGCTGGCTCCAAGCGCTGCGCTGGGCGAGCCCGACGCACATCTACCGTTTCGGCAAGCCTGCTCCGGCCATCCGTGATGACGCCTGAGCGCGAACGCCCCACCTTGCTGGTGCTGGCCTCGACCTATCCGCGCTGGGCAGGCGATCCGGAGCCGGCCTTCGTGCACGAGCTGTCGCGTCGCCTGGTCGGCCGCTTCCGTGTGATCGTGCTGGGTCCGCACGCGCCGGACGCTGCCGAACGCGAGCTCCTCGACGGCGTCGAGGTGATCCGCTATCGCTACGCGCCCTCGCGCTGGGAGCGCCTCGTCAACGACGGCGGCATCGTCGTCAATCTGCGCCGCCGCCGTTGGATGCTGGCATTGGTACCCGGATTCGTGCTGGCCCAGCTCTGGACGGCGCTGCGCGTGATTCGACGCGAGCGCGTCGACGTGATCCATGCGCACTGGCTGCTGCCGCAAGGTCTGATCGCAGCGCTGGCGGTGAAGGGAACGGGCCGGCGCGTTCCGTTCCTGGTGACGTCGCACGGTGCCGACCTGTTCGCGCTCAAGGGGCGCGCGTTCGACGCGATCAAGCGCTACGTCGCGCGCCGCGCCGCCGCCGTCGCGGTCGTCAGCGCGCCGATGAAGGCCGCGCTGGCCGATCTCGGCATCGATCAGCGACACGTCCTCGTCCGCTCGATGGGCGTGGACTTCCGGGACCGCTTCACGCCGGATCCACAGACGCCGCGATCGGCATCGCAGCTGCTGTTCGTCGGGCGCCTGGTCGAGAAGAAGGGCCTGGCGACGCTGATTGCGGCCTTGCCGGCCATCGTCGAGCGGCATCCGGAGGTCGAGCTGCTGGTCGCCGGCAGCGGGCCGGAAGAGGTGGCGCTGCGCGACCAGGTCAGGGCCTTGGGATTGGACGCACGCGTGCGCTTCCTCGGTGCGCTATCCCAGCAGGCGCTGCCGGCACTCTATCGGCAGGCTGCGCTGTTCGTCGCGCCGTTCGTGACCGCGGCCAATGGCGATCAGGAGGGGCTCGGACTGGTCGTGCTCGAAGCGCTGGGCTGCGGCTGCCCGGTGCTGGCCGGTGATGTACCGGCGCTGCGCGATCTGCCGGTGACGCGCGTTGCGTCCGGCGATCGCGAGGCGTGGGCGAGCGCCGTCGTCGCGGTTCTCGACGATTCGGCGCAGAGCAGGCGCATCGCTGCCGAGCAGCGCGAGGCCTGCATCGCGCGGTTCGATTGGGTATCCGTCGCAGAGGCCTATACGCAGATGCTCGATCGAATCGCCGCGCCCGGGAGTGAGCCGTGAGCATGCGCTCCGTCTGGCTGCGGCGACTTCCGGCGCTGCTGTTCTGGCTCGGCGTCGTCTTCTGTCTCGGCGTCGCCTGGAAGCTCGGTCCGGATGCGTTGACTGCATTGGCGCGATTCTGCGCCCACGAATGGGCCGGCCTGTTGGTCTGGATGCTCGCGCAACTGACGCTGTCGGCCGCCGCATGGCGCTGCTACGTCGCCGCGTACGGCGGCGACTGGATTCGCTGGTCGACCGCATTCCGCCATCTCGGCCTGCTGCTCGTCGGCAAGTACATTCCCGGTGGCGTCTTCGGTTTCGTCGCCCGGCTGTATGCCGCCGATCCGGGACTGCGGTCACGGCAGCTCGCGGCCGGCGTCTCCGAGCAGTTGATCGGTGCCGGCATCGCGACCGGCCTGGGCGGTCTGTGCTATCTGGCCGCGTGGACGCGAAACGCCGCCTGGCTCGCAGCGATCGTGCTGCTGCCGTGGCTGGCGCTCGGTGCGATCAAGCTGGTCTTCGGCGTGCTGGCCCGGGTGCATTCGAAATGGGTGTTGCCGGTCAGCACCCACGACCGTGCGCTGTTGTTTGCCGCGGGTGCCAGCCTGATCCAGCAGATGCTGTGGGCGGTCATCGTCGGCTGGCTGGCCTGGGCCGCGTTCGGTGCTTCCGGATATGCCGCACTCGGCGCGGCAGGCGCCTACGGCATCGCGGTCGGCGCCGGCATTCTGGTGCTGATCTCGCCCGGCGGCATCGGCGTGCGCGAAGGCGCGATGACCGCATTCGCCGGCATCTGGCTCGGTGTCGACCACGCCCTGGTACTCGCCGCGATGCTGCGCCTGTTAAGCGTCGGCATGGACCTGATCGCGGGCGTGTTTACGGTATGCTTTTTCCCCAAACCCGGCATCGACTCGGCGGAACATGAAGTTTCTCGGTAAGTGGCTACCGCTGCTCGGGTTCCGCAGCTCCTCGGACTATTGGCTGAGACGCTATCGTCTCGGGGGCGATTCGGGTGCGGGCTCGGGCGGCGTCTCGGCGAGCTACAAGGTGCAGGTGCTGAATCGCTTCGTCGTCGATCATCAGGTGCAAGACGTCGTCGAGTTCGGCTGCGGCGATGGCCGCCAACTGCAGCTGGCGAAATACCCGGCCTACGTCGGCTTCGACATCAGCGCCGATGCGGTGGCGCGATGCCGGCAGATGTTCGCGGGCGACGCGAGCAAGCAGTTCTTCGTGATCGGCGAGCGCGAGCCTGCACAGGCCGATCTGGCCTTGTCGCTGGACGTGCTGTTTCATCTGGTCGAGGACGCCACGTATGACGCGTATCTCGATCAGCTGTTCGCGGCGGCACGCCGTTTCGTCGCGATCTACTCGACCGTCGGTCCGGAGGCCGGCAGGACGCTGCGACACGTGCGTCATCGCGCGATCGCACAGGACATAGCCGCACGCTTCCCCGACTTCGAGCGCATGCTCGACGATGAAGAGCGTCTGCCTGCGCCGATCGAGACGCGCCCGGGCGGAGCGCGCTTCGTTCTGTACGCGCGCCGCTAGGAGCCGGGCGCCGGCGCTGCGCCCGACGTCGCCGGTGCGGTGGCAGGTATCGGAGCGGCGACCTCGAGACCGAGCTCGCGTGCGCGGGACAGCGCCAGGTCGGCC
Organism: Dokdonella sp.; assembly: GCA_024707225.1. Taxonomy (GTDB): domain Bacteria; phylum Pseudomonadota; class Gammaproteobacteria; order Xanthomonadales; family Rhodanobacteraceae; genus Dokdonella. The sequence goes on from JANQAE010000001.1 coordinate 292,033, forward strand.
TGTTCGTCGTGGCCGCGCGAGCGCAGGGCGTTGACGATCCGCGCGGCATAGCCCGGATAGTGCCGGCTCTCGTCGATCGCCTTGGCGATCATCAGATTGGCCAGCGGCACGTTCCCCACCTGCTCCAGCAGGTAGTCGCCGAAACTCGCATAGGTATTCGGCGGAAAGGTCACGCGATCGAACGTGACCATGAAAGCCTCGGTCAGCTTGAGGTCGTCCACGGACGCGCCTTTCAGGCGGTTGTCCAGCAGTGCGAACAGGCCCTGCGTGGTCTGCGGTGTGATCGGACGCTCGCGCAGCTTCTCGATCAAGCCGTCCCACAATGCCGGATCGGCAGGCTGCTTGGCGGCCGACGCCATCAGGATCAATGCCTGCTCGCCGAGGATCGACGCCGACGGCAGTCCGGCTTCGCGCTCGAACTGCTTCTGCGCGAAGCCGAAGAACGGGCTGTTGGTATAGCCGTCCGTCATCTCGTAATAGGTCACGCCGAGCTCGTGCGCGGCTCGTGCGGAAGACGGATTTCGCGCCGCCAGATCGGTCGCCAGCAACAGCTTGTCTCCCCAGGTCGCCGCGCGCAGCACGCCCAGTGCGCCGACACCCAAGATCAGTGCGGCCGCGCCCGCGTACTTGATCGCCGGTCCATCCTCCACTGGAATGCGCCTGACCAGGTCGGCAGCGGCGAGCAGGATGCCGAGCAGCGCGAAATAGTTGCGATGCTCGAACACGAGTTCCAGCGACAGCACGTTGCTGGTCAGCAGATGCGCCGCGAAGAACCAGAAGATGCCGAGCGCATACAGCGGCGCGCGCTGCCGCAGCAACCAAGCCGACGCGAGCAGACCCACCAGGACCAGACCGCCGAACAGGGTGCTGATCGGCGACAGCACTGAACGCGACGGCAGGAAGTCGTCGTAATAGAACGTCATGCTGCCGGGGACCGGCCAGAGCATCTGGCCGAGGTAGAGCGGCAGGATGCGCAGCTGGCTGAGTACGCGCTCGATGCTGTTGAAGTCGCGACCGGTGAACGTCTCGAGCGAGCCATAGCGCGGCACGGCGATGAGGACGAAGACCAGCAGTGCGAGCACCGTACCGATCAAGTACAGGCGGCGCCATAGCTTGCCGTAGGCGGGCTCCTTCGTCTCGAATCGCAGCACGGTCCATTCGAGCGCGAGCGCATAGGCCAGAAACAGCACGGCCGTCTCCTTGCACGCAAGCCCGAGTCCGATCAACGGCAGGCACGCGACGAACCAGGGCCAGCCGCGCGATCCCGCGATCTGCAAGGCGCGTCCTCGCAGATACGCCAGCAGAGCCATAAGCACGAACGTCAGCGACAGCGTCTCCATGCGCTGCACGACGTACAGCACCGTCGATATCTGCAGCGGATGGACGGCCCAGAGCAGGGCGATCGCGAAAGCCGCCACGCGCCGATGCTGCTCACCGACCTGGACCAGGCCGAGCAGGCGCAGCACGAGCGCGAATACCAGCAACGCGTTGATCGCGTGGACAACGACGCCGAACAGCTTGTAGCCCCACGGGTCCAGCCCGCCGAGCGCGTGATTGAACGCGAAACTGGCCATCGCCAGCGGACGGCTGCCGCCGCCGGCGTCGAAGCTGAGCGCCGCGCGGGCGAACGCATCGAACGAGAAGTCGGTGACGTGCAGGCGCGGGTTGTTGACCAGCGCGGGATAGTCGTCGAAGACGAACGGGCCGCCCAAACCCGGCCAGTACGCTGCTAGAAGAAGCGCGACCAGAAGTAGCTGCAGACCCCCAGTGGAGCCACGCCAACGAAGCAAGGAATACATAGGCATAGCGCCGGTACGTTACAGGGTTCCGGCTCGAATTGGCAGCGCGCAACGCTTGCGGTTACTCGCAACCCGTCGGTCGGTAACGCTCTGGGATAGCGGGGTCGACGATGCAGCGCCAATGGCCTGTCGCGACACGCGCGATCTCGATGGTAAGCCCATCCACAAGCGGGTTGCCTCGCAGTCTGCAGCGGATGAACCCGGTCTCGCTCGGATCCATCAGCAGATTGCAGCGAGGAGTGGAGCTGGGGAGTCCGATGTCGGCGAGATCAAACGTGGTGATGTTGTTCGCGAGCACTTGAGCTTCGAACATCGTTCGGCCCCCGGATACGTCGGCCAGACCGGCAGTGACCTGCGATTTGGCGACGTAGTTCTGATAAGCCGGCAGGGCGATCGCAGTCAGGATCGCGATGATCGCAACGACGATCATCAGCTCGATCAGCGTGAATCCGTGTCGCCTGCCCATGGTTCTGCCCTTTGCCTGTCCCCACAGACTCTTCTTCGGCAAATGCAGAACCTGTGCCAAAAAAAGACCCCGCAGACGCGGGGTCTTTTCATGCATCGGCTAGACCGAAATTAGACTTCGGTGCAGCCTGCCGGCAGGTAGGTCGTCTTCCAGCCGGCCGGGCGGTTGTCGATCGTGCACGGCCACTGGCCGGAGCTCGTACGCGTCAGGTGAATCTGAGCGCCCGAGACCTTCGGGTTGCCCTGCAGGGTGCAGTCGATGGTCTGGCCGTCGTCGTCGCCCCAGTCACCGGTCGTGGCGATCGTGCTGCAACGCGGCGTGCTGGCGGCGAGGCCGATCTCGTCGGCGGACGGTGCGACCGTGCGCGTGTTGGACTGGATGCCTTCCTCATAGGCGGTCACGCCGCCGCGGATGTCGGCCAGACCGGCCGTGACCTGCGACTTGGCGACGTAGTCCTGATAGGCCGGCAGCGCAATCGCGGCCAGGATGGCGATGATCGCGACGACGATCATCAGTTCGATCAGCGTGAAGCCCTGGGTCTTCTTGAAGTTCATGGATGTTTCCTCTTGGCGAAAGATGGATCCGGATTTCCCCTGAATTTCTTCCGATGGCGGCCGGGCAAGCGATGCGTCCCTATCCCTTGCTCCAGCTTCCTTGGAAGCGTGCCGAGGCTCGTGCAGCATGTATGCCAAGGGTGTTCAGAAAAGCGCGATGGAATCGTTACAAAGCGTGTTTCTTATTTTTGTCTATACAAATCAGTAGCTTGATGGCAATCCATGTGGCTTGGCCAGCTAGTGCAGTATGTTTGTCTGATGTCTGCCTGAGCGTGCGTGCACCTGCAGCATAGGGAGTTGCTGATCTCTTGATCACATCGGCGCCAACGGTATGACATCCGGCGCACTTTGCGTCACAAAGTGACGTTCGTTGTCATTTTGTTGAAGCTGGAGCTCGACTCGGGCCGGCGCCGACAGGAAGGGACACAGGTATTGATGAGCGCGGGCTCCGCATCCTGTGCGCCCACCTGATTGGGACGGGTGCGTCGCTTCTGACCAAGCGCTCGACCTCTCTGACCGGCAGTGAGCGCAACGCGCGCGAGCCGGAGCATGTATGGCAAAGTGCTCGACAGCTCGCAACGCATCTGTACCAAGCAGTCGAGTCGCTGACGCTTGCCACGCCAAGTAATTGAAACCAGGGGGTTAGGGATGAGATCGGCCACAATTGCATTACAGTTCTTCGCGGTCTTTCTTTTGACTGCCGGGAGCACTGTATCGGCTCTTCCTGCCAATGTCTGGAGATACTGCACCTTTAACACTTATTTTAGCGGCTCTCAGCAGTGCTTTGACTCGATGGAAGAAGCGGATGCCTACATGAGGATGGAGCCGCCCAGCCCAAATGGTCGAAGATTCCTGGAGTCAGATGGCAGTGTAGTCATTACGGGAAATGTAAGCGATCCAACCCAGATCCGATACAACTATATAGTGCGGCCGCGCCCTCCCAAGCGGGAGTTGGAAGGTTACATTAGAGCATCTACAACCGCATGGGACGATTTTAGCCCTTATTATTGCGGATGCATAGGTGGCGATGCGCCGGTCTGCTATGAGGCAGGTCCCCCGGCTAATTGCAGCTCACTTCCCGATCTTTGTTATTCCTGTGTTGGTAGCGGAGCCGAGTCGGGGCTTAAGGAGAAAATAAACGAGTATTTTAGTGGCGAATGCAACTTCCGGGTTGTTGGCGATACGCCGTGGCCAAATCCACCGGATAAGAGTGCGTCGGCCGGAGTAATAAACGGCATCACCTACGCGCCGGGCATTACGGGACGGTATCTATATTTCAATCCTCAAGTGGCGTCGAGTGGAGATCCGCGCCAGCCTTTCAATAAGGTTTATACGGTAGCTTTCGAAGACAGGTCGGGGAGCGTCTGTGGGGCGACCAAAGTACTGAATTTCTTGTTCGCTAAGAACCAAATTTATGAGTGTGAGGCGGGATTTAATAGTCGCCAGGGTGACATTAATCAGCAGAATTTTTATGGTCCCGATCAACTTATCGACGGCGATGGCGTCTGTAGAAGTACGCAGACCGGTGTCATTATCGCCTCGCTGTTACCAGCCAAGCAGTGCAAATATGGAAACCCGTGCGTCCCGGCTAGCGGCGAGAAGATTCATTCTGAGATCGATTTCCAATCGGCGGGTCTATCTATCGCGCGAACCTACAATTCTCGCCGTCTGAGTGGAGCCTCGACTCCATTTGGAACTGGCTGGTCCGACTTGTATGGTGAGCGCCTGATCTTTCCATCAGCTGGCTCCGTTGCCGCGTTGCATGTTGACGGCGAAGGGTATTTTGAAAGATACGATAGGCAAGGAACTACGGACGTCTATCGGTCCATCAATCAGCCAGGAAGCGTTTTGACTAAGATTGACGCCGTGACGTGGGAACTTAGGGATGGGCAAGAGCTGTTCCGTAGATTCGACGGCGCGGGTCGCCTATTGCTGATTGGAAATGTCAACAGACCTGAGCTCGATGTCGCCATCAAGTACTCCGAGTATTGGCGGGACATCGGCTCTGGATTATTTGTTCCTATCGGAGCTGTGGAGCGCACGACTGATCTGAAAGGTCGCTCGACGTTCTTCGAGTATGAGCTCGTCAATACGACGCCCGGCAGTTGCTCCATAGCATACGCTTGCTCGGCTCGTCGTTTGCGGCACGTCAATCTTCCCGATGGTGGGGTTGTCAGCTACACGTACGATAGCTTCGCAAATCTTTCTTCGGTCACGTATCCCGACGGTTCTGGCCGCCAGTATCACTACAACGAAGCCGCGAACATCTGTCCGACCTCGATGCCGGGCGCCTGTACGGGCGGTACGGTGCCGACGGATGGCTTTCCTCACTTGCTGACCGGTATCAGCGATGTGCCGGCGCCGGGTTCGATGCTGCCGGTGAGTCGGTTTGCGACATATCAGTACGATCATCACGAGCGTGTGATCTCGAGCGCCCACGCCGGCGGCGTGGACCGGCTCGAGCTGGCCTATACGGGTCCCGCCCAGGCGACGCTGACGTTGCCGAGCGGCAAGCAGCGCGTGATCGACTTCACGACGGGCCTGTTTCGCAAGGAGCGCGCCTGGCTCGATATCGACACGGTGACGGGCACCCAGCGGACGACGACCTTCACGTTCGACACGGCTGGCCGGCCGGTCACGATGACCGACCCGCGTGGCGTGGTCCGGACGTACGAGTACTCGGCCAACGGCTTGCATCGCACGGCAACGATCAACGCGACGGGTACCGCATCCCAGCAACGGATCGAGAGCGACTGGGACAGCACGCTCAATGTCGTGCTGGAGACGCGCCGCAGGGACGCTGCCTCCAACGTGGTGTCTCGGACTGTGCACGCACGCAATGCGCGTGGTCAGGCGACGGCGACCTGCGAGATCGATCCGCGGATTCGGCCGCGATGGCCTACGCCTGCAGCGCGGCCATGGCACCGCCGGCCGGTGCCAAGGTCCGGCGCACCGTCATGACCTACTGCGAACCGGCCGATGTGTCGCTCGGCACCTGTCCGTTGGTCGGCTTGCTGTTGTCGGTCAACGGTCCGCGCGTGAGTACCGACGCGGGGATGGGCGGTCTGGACGATGTGACGACCTATACATATCGCGCGGCCGACGATCCGACCTGTGCCAGCGCAGGCGCCTGCACCTACCGCAAGGGCGATCTCTGGAAGGTCACCAATGCGCTCGGCCAGGTCGTCGAGACCGTCAGCTACGACAAGAACGGTCGCATCACGCGCAGCAAGGACGCCAACGGCACGCTGACCGACTTCACCTACCACCCGCGCGGCTGGCTGGCGACACGGATCGTGCGCGCCAATGCCAGCGGCCTCCCATCGACCGACGATGCGACCACGACGCTGGCCTATGATGCGGTCGGCAACGTCACGCGCGTGACGCAGCCCGACGGCAGCTATCTGGATTACGGCTATGACGCGGCGCATCGGCTGCTGACGGTCACCGACAACCTCGGCAACACGCTCGATTACTGTCCCGGCGGTGTCGGCACGGCCAACTGTCTGGACGGGGCCGGCAACCGCGTCGTCGAGGAGACCCGTAATGGCGCGAGCGTGGTCAGGCGGACGCTGCGGCGGACCTACGATCAGCTCGGGCAGCTGGCCTCGCAGATCAACGCCCAGAATCAGGCTACGCAGACCTGGCCGACGCTGGGCGGTTACGACGGCAACGGCAATCCGACCCAGGTCGTCGATGGACTCGGCGTCGAAACGCGGCAGAGCTACGATCCGCTGAACCGGCTGACGCAGACGATCCAGGACTATCTGGGGCCGGATCTCGCCACGCGCGATACGACGACCGGCTACGTCTACGACGCCCGCGACAACCTGGTCAGCGTGACCGATCCGGATGGTCTGACCACGACCTACACGTATGACGGCCTGAACGATCAGACCGGCCTCTCGAGTCCGGATACCGGCAGCACCACGTACACCTATGACGCAGCCGGCAACCGTCGCACCCAGACCGACGCGCGAGGCATCGTGACCACCTATACCTACGATGCGCTCAATCGCCTGACCGCTATCAGCTACCCGACCAGCACGCTCAATACGAGCTACGCCTACGACCAGCCGGACGGCACGACCGGCTGCGGTGGCTCGTATCCGGCCGGTCGGCTGACGCGGATCACCGAAGAGACCGGCACGACCACGTACTGCTACGACCGGCGTGGCAACGTCACCCGCAAGAGGCAGCTCATGTCGGCGACGCTGAGTCTGTACACGGTCGACTACGCCTGGACCAAGGCCGATCGCCTGGCCACGCTGACCTATCCGAGTGGCGGCATCGCGACCTATACGCGCAACGCGATCGGTCAGATCAGCGGCATCACCTGGAAAGTCAATGCTTCGGCCACACCGCAGACCCTCGTCAGCAGCGCGACGTACTACCCGTTCGGCCCGCTCAACGTGCTGACCTACGGCAACGGGCGCACGCTGACCAAGACCTACGATCAGGACTATGCGATCGATGCGATCACGAGCAGCCACGTCGATGGCCTGAAGATGGACCTGACGGTCGACGTGATGGGCAACATCGTCGACGGCACGGACGTGATCGGCGGGTCAGCGCAGGTCACCTACAGCTACGATCGCCTGTATAGGCTTACCGGTTCGACGGCCGGCGTCACGCCGATCGAGGCCTTCACGTACGGGCCGACCGGCGACCGCCTCAGCAAGACCGTCGGCGCGGGCTCGCCGCAGGCCTACACCTACGCGTCGGGCAGCCACCGCCTGGCCAGCGTCGGCGGCGCCGGTCGCAGCCACGATGCCAACGGCAATCTGACCTCTGCGCCGTTTGCCTCCCCGATGGGCTACGACGACCGCAACCGTCTGGCCAGGATCACCGTCGGCACCGAGAAGATCAGCTATCACTACAACGGCCGCGGCGAGCGGGTGCACAAGTTGCGCAATCTCACGCGCGAAGAAGTGCTGCACGACGAGAGCGGCAAGCGGTTGCACAGCTTCGTGCAGAGCACGAGCGGGTTCGGCACCAATGCGTTCCGGGAGTACGTGTATCTGGATGACGTGCCAGTGGCGACCATCGATCCCGCCGGTATCGCGTATCTGGAAACCGATCACCTCGGCACGCCGCGTGTCGCGGCTGATCCGGCGACCAACGCCTGGCGCTGGCGCTGGAACTTCTTCGGCACGGCCTTTGGCGAGCATGCGCCGACAGTGCCCGCGAGCGGTGCCCTCGCGCTCGATCTGCGCTACCCGGGCCAGGCTTACGATGCGGAGACGGGGCTGCACTACAACTATTTCAGAGATTACGAATCATCTACGGGGCGATATACTCAAAGCGATCCTGTGGGCCTTCTTGGTGGGGTATCTACTTATACATATGTCCGCAACGGGCCGTTGAGGCGTGCGGACAGTGTGGGTCTGTGGTCTGCAGTAGATTATTATTTGTGGGACTATTACAGAAAAGGTTTGGGGGGGATTCGTAGATATATCTGCTTGGTGTAAAGACTATCTGTTGGATCCATCTGTTTCTGCAATTATCGACAAAATGAAATCAAGAGCTAAAAGAAAGGCGCACGATTTGTTAGGCTTTGTTGGAAGCTATAGGTGGACGTATGAGGAACATCATTCTTTGTATGTGACCTCGATATATTCATTCGGGATGGGGAACGGACATGAGTTTGAGATTGATTGCATTTTTTCTGGAGATGGCTGTTGCGTGACCGGCAAGTGTGGACTATCTGCTAAAGCCAAGGACTATTTCAAAGATCCATTTGATCTAAACCAATATCTCGGTCTGCCGCCGTCCTTCTCAGATTCTGCCGGAAGGCCCTTTTGGTTCGGGCTCTCTTGTTCTGGTGGTAGTTTCTCTGTCTCTGTTTGCAAGAACTAAGATATGAAAGTGAATATATTATTTGTGCTCGGATCTTTTTTTTTTACACACTAGTGGTGGTATGCAGAATTATTCTGTTCTCCAATAATGTCGGGGATTTCAACGTTCACCCTGTCGTGGGTTTTGCGTTGATGCCGGTTGTAGTAATGTTTTCCTCTTGTTTGGCTTTAATCGTTGTTTACTTTTTTAGTTTGTTTTCAGCAATAAAAATGTCTGGTCTTGGGGCGTTTGGATTTGGGGTGTGGTGCGCTTTGCCTGCTGCCTTGCTAATTCATCGAGACCTGTGGTTACCAATGGTGGTGACTGCTCCATTGTTGCCTTTTCTTTTAGGGGTCGTGTACGGACGGCACGGCCAGTGAGGCGTGGTCGCTGCTGAGCAGTGGTAGCGGACGGGCTTGACGAACTCTCCCGCGCGATCGTGGCTGGGGGATGGATGACGGACACGCACGGTAGATGCGCACGAGCCTCACGCTGCGCTCGCACTGTCCTAGTGCCGTGCAGGAAATGAGAGGAGAGTCCGTGAGTGGGCGCCCGCGCCCTGGCCGAGGCGAAAGCGACGACCGGCAGGCGGCGCAGCGCACGGGCCGGCATACCGGTCGATCGGACCGCGGCGGCGCGGTAACCCGTTGCGAGGTTCTAAGATAGATCGTTGATTGAAAAGGTAAAACCGTCCAATCCGGAACGTGAAGAGGGCACTCGCGGCGCGGCGTCCCGGCGCCTCGTCGGCAAAAGGCGCATACTCGACAGCCGCCGGACGGCAGGACGACGTGCAGCACAGCATCCTCTTCCAGTTTCGCCTGAGCGACAGCCAGAGCATCGGGCCGGTGGCGCTGCGCAGGCTGTGGGCGCGTGCCTGCGGGTCGCGGGATGTGTCGGTCAAGCGGGAAGTGCGCATGATCGGTTTCGGCAAGAGCGTGCCGGTCTATCTGTTGTGCGGCCCGCCTCAACTGGCTCAGGCCGATGCGCTCGAGGAGCGGCTGCGCGATCTGCTGACCACCTCGGGCCTCGCGGCGACGTTCTCTTCGGTGCGTCTGTCCTGAGCGCTCATCGGGCCGGTATCTCGGCCCCCCTTTTCCTTTCGGCGACCAGAGGCCGACATGACTTATGACATCGGCATCGGCAGCTGCATCGCCATCAACGGCGACGCCATCGTCGTCAAGCTCGACAGCGTAATGGTCAAGCGTCTCGTGCCCGGCTCGCCATGGCGCAAGTCCGGTACCAGCACGCTGATGCTCAATCGCTCGCTGTGCAGCGTGCGGCGCAAGCCGGAGGTCGGCGCCGAGGTCTATCTCGATCGCGCCACACTGAGCCGCGCGGCTCCGGCCAAGCTGGATCTGACCGGCGACGGCACCTTGCTGCCGGTGGACCTGCGCCTGCTGCTGGACAATCTCGATCCGCAGCCGGCGCCGACGCCGAGCGTGAAGGGCCGCTCGATGTTCGGGCGTCGCTGAGCCGCCAGACGCGCGATGCGGATCGGGTGCTGTCGCGGTACCCGCTGCTGACGGCGGGCCGGCAGGCCGCGGCGGCTTCGGGCCGTCCGCCGGTCGCGCGCGGGCGCCCGCGCCGACATATGACAATGAATAGCTGCGGGCATGCGCGAACGTGCGTGCCCCAGCAGACCGTTGTCCTCGTCAAGGGGACCTGACCAGGCTCGGCGACCGCTCGCACGGCAGGGCGGCAGCGATGCTCCGGCGCGCGCAGCGCGCGATCGGACGGAGGTCGTCGCCCGCGAGCGATGAAACCGCGATGCGGCGATTCCGTCCAAGGTATGCTCCGTCGCCGCCGCGGCGGACCCCGCGAGCGGCGCACGCCGTGTGTCGGCTCGAGGGCCCGGGTTCGCACTGGATCGGCTGCATCGGGTTGTCGCTGGTCGAGGCGGCGAGGCGCGCTCGATCGGATCGGGATCGACCGTCGGGTCTGTCGTGAATCCCGTTGCGGCTCGCGGCACCGCCGGCCGGTCCGGTCGCCGCGTGCGGTCCGCTCGTCGCGACGATCGGGGCGCCGGCGTCGGCCGCATGGCCGTCTGCGTTCCGGGTCGGCGTTCGGTCTGCGCGCTGCTGCCGGCGCGCATCCGTCGGCCGGCCGTGACACCCGTCGACGGCAGTCCCGGCGAGGGTAATGTTGAACAACTGTCACAGTGATACTTTTTCCCCTGTGATCAAGCACGTAGGATCAACCGTTCCGTGATCTACTTGCCGCCCGGGCAGCGGCGGGGAGTGGGGCGATGAGACGTGGCATCGGAGGGTGGCTGGCGGACCTGTCGATCGGCGCGAAAACCGTGCTGGGATTCGGCCTGGTCCTGGCCATGTTCGTGATCACCTGCGTGATCGTGCTGTTCACGCTGTCGCGCGCCCAGCAGGCGAGGCTGCTGCGCCAGCAGAGTGTGACGACGATCGAGCAGGTGCTGGTCACCGCACGGCTGATGCGCGAGGAAGAGGTCGCGCTGAAGAACCTGGTCCTGTTCGGCAGGGCCGAGCGCGAAAGCATCGTATCGCGAGGCGGACCAGCGCTTCAAGGCGCAGATCCGCGCGCTGACGCTGACCGTGTCCGATCATCCCGCCCAGCAGCAGGACGTGGAGCGCGTCGCCGAGCTCGAGCGCGACTGGACGGCGATGGCCGACGGCATCGTCGCGGTCGTGCCGGCATCGGCCGAGGAGCGCATCGCGTTCGTGCAGGGCCTGGATGCGGGCGCGATGGTCACGCTGTCGACGAAGGTCGAGGAGATCATGGGCGCGCTCGACGAGGTGCTCGAGGTCGAGCACGCCGGACTCGAACAGCGCCGCGTCGCGCACGACCGGCTCGAGCGGCTGACCTACGGCGTCGTGTTCGGCATGCTGGCGCTCGGCCTCCTGGTCGGCTTCGGCGCGGTGCGTCTGGCCGATCGCCTGCTGTCGCGGCCGGTGCGCGACCTGACCGAGCGGATGTCGAGCCTGGCCTCGGGCGACCTGTCGGTCGACGTGCCGAACCAGGCGCGGCGCGACGAGGTCGGCGCGATCGCACGCGCGCTGAACGTGTTCAAGCGCGCGGCGATCGCCACGCGCGACCAGGGCTGGATCAAGGCCAGCGTGGCCGAGATCACCGCTGCGCTGCCGCAGGCCGAGACCGAACAGGTCTTCGCCGACACCTTGATGGCGCAGCTCAGCGCGCGCATCGGCGCGGGCGTGGCGGTGTTCTACCGGCTGACCGAGCCGGCCGCCGCTCGCGGCGAGCCCGAACCCATGCTCGAACTGGCCGGCAGTTACGGTTTCCGGCAGCGTCGGCACCTCGATACGCGCTGCGCGATCGGCGAGGGGCTGGTCGGCCAGTGCGCGCGCGAGCGCAAGACGATCGTGCTCGAGCCGGTGCCGGACGACTACATCCGCATCCACTCCGGGCTCGGTGAGGCGACACCGCGCAGCGTCATCGTGCTGCCGCTGCTGCTGCGCGGCGAGCTGCTCGGCGTGCTGGAGTTCGGCAGCTTCCAGCGTTTCACGGCGACGCAGGAGGCGCTGCTGGAGGATCTGCTGCCGGTGGTCGCGCTGTCGCTGGACAACCTGCGCCGCGCGCTGCGCACGCAGGACCTGCTCGGCCGCACCCAGTTGCAGGCGCGCGAGCTGCAGGCTTCGGAAGAGGAGCTGCGCATGCAGCAGGAGGAGCTGGCCGCCACCAACGAGGAGCTGCAGGGCAAGACGGTGGATCTCGAGGAGCACAGCCAGCGCCTGCGCGCCTCGGAGGAGGAGCTGCGCGTGCAGGCCGAGGAGCTGCAGGCCTCCAACGAGGAGCTGCGCCAGAAGACCGACACGCTCAACGAGCAGAAGAAGGTGCTCGAACAGCTCCAGCTGGACACGCTGCAAAAAGCCGAGGAGCTGGCGCGGGCCAGCCAGTACAAGTCCGACTTCCTCGCCAACATGTCGCACGAGCTGCGCACGCCGCTGAACAGTCTGCTGATCCTGTCGCGGACGCTGGCCGACAACGATCTGGGCAATCTCAACACGGACGAGGTCGAATCGGCGCGTGTGATCCACGAGTCCGGGTCGAACCTGCTGCGCCTGATCAACGACATCCTCGACCTGTCCAAGATCGAGGCCGGCAAGATGGAGGTGACGCGCGAGGACGTGAGTCTGGCCGGCTTCGCGCAGAGCCTGCAGCGCCAGTTCCGCCCGGTCGCGCTCGAGAAGGCGCTCGCGTTCGAGATCGCGCTGGACGAGGACGTGCCCGAGACCGTGCACAGCGACGGGCCCAAGCTCGAGCAGATCGCGAACAACCTGCTCGGCAACGCATTCAAGTTCACGCGCATCGGTCACGTGCGCGTGCGCCTGTCACGCGCCGACGCGGCGCTGCTCGAACGCTGCGGACTGGCCGGACCGGCGGTCGCGATGGCGGTCGAGGACACCGGCATCGGCATCGCCGCCGACCAGCTCGAGCGGATGTTCCAGGTGTTCGAGCAGGCCGACGCCAGCACCAGCCGCCATTACGGCGGCAGCGGCCTCGGCCTGGCGATCACGCGGCGGCTGACCGACCTGCTCGGCGGCGCGATCGTCGTCGACAGCGAGCCCGATCAAGGCAGTACCTTCTTCGTCGTGATCCCCGAAGCGGTCGCCGGCGCCACGGCGCTGCCGCCGCGCGCGGCCGGCGCGGCGCGCCCGGGTCCGGACGCGCCGGCCGCGGCCAGGCCGAAGCGGAGCCCGCCGGCGCCGCCGGCCGCGCCGGTCGCGAGCGGCTGGATAGCCGACGACCGCAACCAGATCCAGCCCGGCGACACCGCGATCCTGGCGATCGAGGACGATCCGGCATTCGCGCGCATCCTGGTCGACCTGATCCGCCGCAAGGGCCACCGTGCGCTGGCGGCCGGCGACGGCGAGAGCGGCCTCGATCTGGCGCGCCGCTACCGGCCGACCGGCGTCCTGCTCGACGTCATGCTGCCGGGCATCGACGGCTGGAGCGTGATCGAGCAGATGAAGTCCGATCCGGAACTGCGCGCGATTCCGGTGCATTTCATCTCGGCGGTCGACGAATCGGCGCGCGGCGAGGCGGTCGGCGCGGTCGGTTTCCTGACCAAGCCGGCCGACCGCAATGCGGTGCTGTCGGCGTTCGACCGGCTGCTGCAGCACGCCGAGCACCGCACCCGGCGCGTGCTGCTGATCGACGACGACGAGGATTCGCGCCTGGCGATCATCCGGCTGATCGCCAGCGACGGCGTCGAGATCGTCGAGGCGACCAGCGGCGAGGAGGGGCTGGACATGCTCGGCGCGGGCGGCTTCGACTGCATCGTGCTCGACCTCGGCCTGCCGGGCATCTCCGGCTTCGACTTTCTCGACATCGCCGCCGCGCGCGGCGGTCTGCCGCCGGTGGTGATCTACTCGGCGCGCGAGCTGTCGGGCGAGGAGAGCGTGCGCCTGCGCCAGCACACCGACAGCATCGTGATCAAGGGCGCGCGCTCCAACGAGCGCCTGCTCGACGAGGTCAGCCTGTTCATGCACAGCATCCGCCCGACCGGCGCGGGCGTGGTCCGCGACATCGACGCCGGGCTCAGCGGCAACACGGTCTTGATCGTCGACGACGACATGCGCAACATCTTCGCCCTGTCCAAGACGCTGCGCGCGCGCGGGCTCAACGTGGTGATGGCGCAGGACGGGATGAAGGCGCTGCGCCAGGTCGAGGAGAATCCGGCGATCGACATCGTGCTGATGGACATCATGATGCCGGGCATGGACGGCTACGAGACGATGCGGCGCATCCGTGCGCTGCCGCGCCACGCGCAGCTGCCGATCATCGCGGTGACCGCCAAGGCGATGCAGGGCGATCGCGACAAGTGCCTGGAAGCCGGTGCCAGCGACTATCTGGCCAAGCCGGTGGACGTCGACAAGCTGCTGTCGATGATGCGGGTCTGGCTGCAGGCGTAGAGGCCATGCGCGGAAGGGCGGACATCGAGGACATCGAAGTCGAACTGTTCGTGCGGGCGATGCAGCTGCGCCACGGCTACGACTTCGGCGACTACGCGCCGGCTTCGCTGAAGCGGCGCGTGCTCGGCCTCGTCCACAGCACCGGCAGCGCGCACATCGGCGATCTGACCGCGCGCGTGCTGCGCGACGACCGCCTGGTCCCCGACGTGGTCGCCGGCCTGTCGGTGCCGGTGTCGGAGATGTTCCGCGATCCGTCGGTGTTCCGCGCATTGCGCGACGAAGTGCTGCCGATGCTGGCGTCCTACCCGGTCATCAACATCTGGCAGGCCGGCTGCGCCTACGGGCAGGAGGTCTACTCGCTGGCGATCCTGCTCGAGGAGGCGGGCCTCTACGAGCGCGCGCAGATCTACGCGACCGATTTCAGCGACGCGGCGCTGGCGCGCGCGCAGGAGGGCATCTTTCCGGCGCGCGACGCGCGCACCTATTCGGAGAACTACCTCGCCGCCGGCGGCCGCCGCTCGCTGGCCGACTACTACCACGCGCGCTACGACTTCATGAAGTTTGACGAGCGCCTCAAGACGCGCATGACCTTCGCCAACCACAACCTGGTCTGCGACGGGGTCTTCTGCGAGGCGCATCTGATCCTGTGCCGCAACGTGCTGATCTATTTCAACGACGCCCTGCAGGATCGCGTGCTGCGCCTGTTCCGCGACAGCCTGGTGCGTGGCGGCTTCCTGTGCCTGGGCAGCCGCGAGAACCTGGAGATGGCGGCCAGTGCGCGCGATTACGCGCGCGCCGGTCAACCGGCGCGCGCGGATCTACCGGCGGGCGGTGCGCGACCGATGAGCGCGCGGCCGGTCCAGGCGATCGTCGTCGGCACCTCGGCCGGGGGGCTGCGCGCATTGCACGTGCTGCTGCACGGGCTGGACCACGCGCTGCCGGTGCCGATGGTGATCGTCAGCCATACCGGATCGAGCGACATGGGCATCTTCTGCGAACTGCTGACGCATTACAGCCGCCTGCCGGTCGAGGAGGCGCGCGAGCGCGCGCGGCCGCGTCCGGGCGTCATCCACGTGGCGCCTTCGGGCTATCATCTGCTGGTCGAGCGCAGCGGCCGGTTCGCGCTCTCGATCGACGCGAAGGTGGGCTTTTCGCGGCCGTCGATCGACGTGCTGTTCGAATCGGCGGCCGAGACCTGGGGCAGCGGTCTGGTCGCCGTGGTGCTGACCGGCGCCAACCACGACGGAGCGGCGGGTCTGCGCCGCGTGCGCGAGCGCGGCGGCGTCGCGATCGTGCAGGATCCGGCGACCGCGGAGGCGTCGGCGATGCCGGAGGGCGCGCTCGAACTGGCCGGCGCGGACCACTGCCTGCCGCTGGAGGCGATCGCGCCGCTGCTCAACAGGATGTGCCAAGCATGAACGGCAAACCCAAGATCCTCTCGGTCGACGACACGCCGGCCAATCTGATGGCGGTGCGCACGCTGCTGGCACGGTTCGACGTGGACGTGATCGAGGCGCGCAGCGGCAACGAGGCGCTGGCGGCCACGCTCGATCACGAGTTCGCGCTGATCCTGCTCGACGTCAGCATGCCGGACATGAGCGGATTCGAGGTCGCCAACCTGCTCGCGCAGGAGCCGAGCACGCGCGAGACGCCGATCATCTTCGTGTCGGCGACCTATGCCGACGAGGTGCATCGTCTGCAGGGCTACCACTCCGGCGCGGTCGACTACATCACCAAGCCGCTCGACGAGCGCGTGCTGCGCTCGAAGGTGCAGGTGTTCCTGGACCTGTACAAGCGCGGCACGATGCTCAAGCGTGCGCTGAGCCAGCTCGCCGAGCGCAATGCGCAACTCGAGCGCGAGGTCGCCGAGCGCCGCCAGTCCGAGGCGGAGGTCCGGCATCTGGCCAGCCACGATCACCTGACCGGCCTGCCGAACCGGCGCCACTTCATGGACGTGCTTCAGCGCGCGATCGCGCGCAGCGCGTCCGATGGGGCGTCCTGCGCGCTGTTGTACTTCGACGTCGACGGTTTCAAGCCGATCAACGACCTGTACGGTCATCTGGTCGGCGACGAGGTGCTGCTGCGGATCGCCGAGCGGTTGCGAACCTTCTGCGGCGAGGACTCCATGGCCGCCCGGCTCGGCGGCGACGAGTTCGCGATCGTCGTCGATCGGGTCGCCGATGCCGACGCCGCGGCCGTCTACGCCGAGCGCGTCGCCATGTGTCTGGGCAGGCCGCTGACGCTGAGCTCGGCCCACGAGCGCGATCCGCTGGAGCTGGCGGTGCGGCTCAGCATCGGCATCGCGCTGTTTCCGCTGCACGGCAGCGACTGCGACGGCCTGATCCGCGCGGCCGACCAGGCGATGTACGCGGCCAAGCGCGCCGGCAACGGACACGGGGCGGTTTTCGCCGGCCGCGGCGACGCGGCATGAACGCACGCATCGCGCTGGCGACGACGCCGCCCGCACGCGGCCTCGACGAGGACATGGTCCCGCTGCTGGACGCACTGCGCGCGGCCGGCGCCGACGCGCTGGCCGTCGACTGGGACGATGCCGCGGTCGACTGGCGCGGCTTCGACGCGGTGCTGCCGCGCTCGACGTGGGACTACTGCGAGCGGCTGCCGGCGTTCCTGGACTGGACGCGCCGCGTCGCCGCGCTGACGCAGCTGCTCAATCCGGCCGACGTGATCGCCTGGAACACCGACAAGCACTACCTGCGCACGCTCGCCGAGGCCGGCGTCGCGATCATCCCGTCGTCGTTCGCCGAGCCCGGTGAGGATGCCGATGCGGTCTGGCGCGCGTTCGTCGACGCGCATCCGGGTGACGGAGACGTCGTCGTCAAGCCGGCCGTCGGTGCCGGCTCGCGCGACGCCGAGCGGCACCCGCGCAACGCGCCCGCTGCGGCGGTGGCGCACATCGCACGCCTGCTCGAGGCCGGGCGCAGCGCGCTGGTGCAGCCGTATCTGGACCGCGTCGACGTCGACGGCGAGACCGCCCTGATTCATCTGGACGGCCGCTACAGCCATGCGATCCGCAAGGGTCCGCTGCTGCGGCGCGCGGCGCCGGCGACGCGCGCGCTGTTCGCGGCCGAGCGGATCGGCGCGCGCGAACCCGGCGCCGACGAGCGCGCACTGGCCGAGCGCGTGCTCGCCGCGGTGCCGTTCGACGGCCCGCTGACCTATGCGCGAGTCGATCTGGTCCGCGCCGGCGACGGCACGCCGTGCGTGCTCGAGCTCGAGCTGGTCGAGCCCTCGCTGTTCTTCGATCATGCGCCCGGCTCGGCGGCGCGGCTGGCCGAGGCGATCCTGCGCCGCGTGCGCCGCTGACGCTTCCGCAGCCGCTGGAAGCGGGTGACCTCGTTCGTCGAATGCGCAGCGTCGTAACGACGCGCTTGCGCGTTCGCGCCGGGTGTCGTAGGCGAGGGCACGCGAGGCTCGGCGTGACGGATGTTGGTCAAGAAATGATCGACCTGGGTTGACAGCGCACAACGGCGCGGCCTGCAGGGCATCATCCCAGGACTATCCACAGGTCTGTCCACGGCGGCTGTGGACAACTCCGAGGCGGTCGGTGCGGCCGCACGCACGAGCGCGGCGCTGCGTCCGGTCGGCCCGCGCCGACGCCGGCGCCATGCGCAGCGCGAACGCTCGGTCCGGCGCAGCCGCCGCGATGCGCGCGGTCTCGGCCGTGCGATTGTTTCCGGCCGTGCCGCGCTGTCCGGAATCGCGGCGCTCGCCGCGTCACGTTACAATGCCGCCCCGCTGCGGCGGGCACGAGCCCTGCGGCCCGTCAGCCGCCTGCCGGTGTCCACACGAGTTGTCCGAAGGAATTCCCCCACGATGAAGATCCTGGTCGGCTACAAGCGCGTCGTCGATTACAACGTGCGCATCCAAGTCAAGCCGGACGGCAGCGGCGTCGTCACCGACGGCGTCAAGCTGTCCGCCAACCCGTTCGACGACATCGCGCTGGAAGAGGCGCTGCGCCTGCGCGAGAAGGGCATCGCCAGCGAGGTCATCGTCGCCACGATCGGCCCGGCCGATGCCCAGGCGCACATCCGCAACGGCCTGGCGATGGGCGCGAACCGCGCGATCCACGTCGTCACCGCCGAGGCGATCCAGCCGCTGACCGCGCGCGCGCGCTGCTCAAGCTGGTCGAGAAGGAGCAGCCGCAGATCGTGCTGCTCGGCAAGCAGGCGATCGACGACGATGCCAACCAGACCGGACAGATGCTGGCGGCGCTGTGGGACCGTCCGCAGGCGACGTTCGCGTCGAAGGTCGAGGTCGACGGCGGCGTCGCGCGCGTCACGCGCGAGGTCGATGCAGGCCTGGAGACGATCGAGGTCGACCTGCCGGCCGTGATCACCTCGGACCTGCGCCTCAACGAGCCGCGCTTCATCAAGCTGCCGGACATCATGAAGGCCAAGGCCAAGCCGATCGAGACGATCGAGCTGGCCAGTCTCGGCGTCGAGCCGGGCGATCATCTGAAGACCACGCATTACGCCGCGCCGGCCAAGCGCAGCAAGGGCGTCATGGTCAAGGACGTCGCCGAGCTGGTCGCCGCACTGAAGAGCAAGGGGTTGATCCGATGAGCCGCATTCTGATCGTCGCCGAGCATCTGGACGGCGCACTGAACACCGCCACCGCGCGCAGCGTCTCCTGCGCGAAGGCCATCGGCGGCGACATCCACGTGCTGGTGCTGGCGGCCGAGGCGTCTGCGGTCGCGGCCGAAGCGGCCGCCATCGACGGCGTCGGCAAGGTGCTGACCGTGACGCGGCCCGAGAACGCGCATGCCCTGGCCGCGGTGCTGGCGCCGCAGATCGCCGCGGTCGCCGGCTCCGGCTACACGCATCTGCTGCTGCCGTCGACGACGTTCGGCAAGGACGTGGCGCCGCGCGTCGCCGCGCTGCTCGGCGTCGCCCAGGTCTCGGACATCATGTCGGTCGAGGGCGCGCAGACGTTCAAGCGTCCGATCTATGCCGGCAACGCGATCGTCACGGTCGAGGCACCGGCCGGTGCGCTGATCGTCGGTACGGTGCGCACCGCCTCGTATCCGGCGGCCGCCGGCGGCGGCTCGGCGCCGGTCGAGGCGCTCTCGCCGGACGTCGCGCTGCCGTCGCATACGCGCTTCGTCGGCCTGGCCCAGGGCAAGACCGACCGCCCGGACCTGCAGGGCGCCGCCAGGGTCGTCTCGGGCGGCCGTGCGCTCGGCTCGGCCGAGCAGTTCCAGCTGATCTACGGCCTGGCCGACAAGATCGGCGCGGCGGTCGGCGCCTCGCGCGCCGCGGTCGACGCCGGCTACGCGCCGAACGATCTGCAGGTCGGCCAGACCGGCAAGATCATCGCGCCGGAGCTCTACATCGCGATCGGCATCTCCGGTGCGATTCAGCATCTGACCGGCATCAAGGACGCCGGCACGATCGTCGCGATCAACAAGGACGCCGATGCGCCGATCTTCGAGATCGCCGACTACGGCCTGGTCGGTGATCTGTTCAAGCTGATCCCCGAGTTCGAACAGGCGCTGGGCTGAAGCCCTGAGCCGATGACACGCCCGCGCCGGTCGCGGGCGGTCCATCGGCCGTCCGCGCGGCCGGCGTGGGTCCGGCATCGCCGCGCTCCCGGCGCGCACCTGACATCGCGCCGGCGCGGTCGATCGCCCGAACGACCGGGCCCCTCCGTTCAGCGCACAGCGGATTCGGGGCCGGCCGCCGCGTCGGCCGGCCCCGTGCACGCCTCGCGATCGGCCTCGCAGCCGATCGCGGTGCCGGCGTCATCGACCGCATCGTCGCGCTCGCAGGCGCCATCGGCCTCGTCCTCGGCGGGCGCATCGCCGCTGCCGTCGCCGCAGTCGCCGGCGGTTTCGCGGTCCTCGCCATCGGCCGCGTCGTCGCAGCACGCGCACCACGGGCCGCCGACGGCTTCTTCGTCCTCCTCGGTCAGCACGACACCGGGCTCCTCGTCGGCCAGCTCCGGATGGCGCGCGACGAAGTCGGCGCCGGCGGCGTCGGCCGCGCAATGCGCGCTGCGGTCGCCGGATGGCTCGACATCCAGGCCAGCGAGGCGTCGTCGGGCAGATCGGTCTCGAGCTGGCCCAGTGCCGCGCCGAGCCAGCTCGGCGACAATGCGTGTCCGGCCAGGTGCGCATATGCGAAGCGATCGGCCTCGTCCTCGAACTGGCGCGAGTAGCGGTTCTGCAGCAGCACGGTCGGCACGGCGACGACGACCGCGCTCGCACTCGAGACGTCGCCGGCGAAGAATGCCGCGGCGATCGCGATGAACGAGCCGCGCAGCGCCTGGCGCAGCGCGTGCCGGCCGGCCTGATGGCCGAGTTCGTGCGCGAGGACCGCGTCGAGCTGGCGATCGTCGGCGAACAGCTCGACCAGCTCGTCGGTCACGACGATGGTGCCGCCCGGCAGCGCGAACGCGTTGGGGCCGATCGAGGGCGCGCTGCGGAATACGATGCGGTAGTCCGCGCCGTCCGGCAGGCCGGCCGCGAGCACCGCGAAGCGATCGGCCAGTTCGGTCCGGCGCCCGACGTCGAGCGCGCTGGCGTCCAGATCGGTGCGGTCGAGCAGCGCCAGCACCTGGTCGCCGAGCGCCGCCTCCACGCGCGCCGGCAGATGCGTCGCGATGCGGTCGGCCAGCCACGGAATGCCCCAGAGGTAGCCGGCGACCAGTGCGCCGAGACAGACCACGATCGCGAGCGCGACGGCCTGGTAGTAACGTTCGAGACGATCGACCAGTGCCTCGAGCCGGTTGCGGTGCGGAAACCAGACTGCGAGGCAGGCGGCATCGGCCAGCTGCAGCCGCGCGCCGTCCGGAAACGCGATCGTGCGCAGCGTGCGCGCCAGACGCGGCGTGATCGTCAGCGCGTCGAGCGGCTCGTCGCGCTCGATGCGATCGCCGCGCAGGCGCAGGCGGCCATGCGCGAGGTCGACGTCGACCGCGTGCCGCCGCCCGTCGCGACCGTCGAAGTAGCTGCCCTGCAGCGGCGTCGGCTGCGTCGTCATAGGCCCACGTCGATGTCGAACAGGCTGTCGATCTCGGCCGCGGTCGCGTCGACGTCCTCGCCGTGCTCGGCGCCGAACGCGGCGAGGCTGCCGCCGGCCAGCACGGTCAGCCGCTCGGCGCGGTAGCGCGCGAGCCGGATCTTGGCCCAGGGGATCAGCAGACCCGCGCTGGCCAGCACCGCGACCGTATTGCTCGCGTAGAACCAGAGCAGGCGGCTGCCCTGCAGGCGCGACTCGAAGCGGTGCGGGCCGATCGTCGTGTGGTTGTAGACCAGGTTGCCGATCGCGGCGGCGAGGAACGCCCAGATCGCGAAGTAGCCGCCGTAGAACACTGCCATCCAGCCGAACACGAGGGCGGTCGGCGGCTCGGCGCCGGGCCGGTGCAGCGCGACCGCGGCGCCGGTCAGCAGCGCGGTGCCGACGAAGATCCAGGCCGTCATGACGGCCCACGCGATCAGATACGGCGGATAGAAGTGCCCGGCGGTCGCCTCGAAGCCGAACGCCTGTCCGCCGTAGCGGTGATGCTCGACCAGGAACGCCTTCTGCCGGGCCTTGACGTACGGATAGAGCAGGCCGAGCGTCAGCACCAGCGGAATGCCGAGCCACAGATAGCGCACGTAGGCCTGGCCGTAGTCCGGCACGAAGCGGAAGCGCAGGCCGCGCCAGGACGAGTAGCGTGCGCGGAACGCGGCGCCGCGCACCAGCAGCCACGGCGTCAGCAGCGTGATCAGCAGCGCCAGCACGATCTGCAGCCAGAGGCTGAGCTGGCCGGCCAGCACGTAGCCGACGAACAGTGCGACCGCGACGATGCGGCCGGCCAGGATCGGCAGCGGTCTGGCCAGATATTCGAACGGCACGCCGTCCAGGCGTGTATTGCCGTAGAAGTAGCGCTGCGTGCGGACCTTGGCCCAGGCCGAGTAGAGGCCGAGCGTCACCAGACTCAGCGCGAGATTGACGATCCAGATCCGGAAGTACTCGCCGGCGCTGCCGTCGAACGCGAACCGGTGCGGCACGCGTGGCGGCGCCGCGGACGGCACGGTGGCGATCGGCTCGGGCAGCGCCGGCGGTACCGGCCAGGCGCCGGCGCTCACGATCGGTGGATCTTGCATCCGTGCCGACATCCCCTGATGGTTCGGCCGGCAAGCCTACCCGATCGCCGCCGATGCGACGAGCCGCTCATCCGTGCGGCGGATAGGCGCACCCGGGCGCCGCCGCGCCGCCGACGCGTGCCGCATGGAACGCGATGCGCTTGCGGCCCTCGTGCAGGTCCACGCGCGCCAGCGTGCGCTCGAACGTCACGCGCCGGCACAGGCCGGCCAGCCAGTGCACCTGCTCGCGTTCGCGTCCGGCGGTCTCCTCCACGGCCAGTACGATCTCGCGCTCGCGCAGCGCCTGCAGCAGCGCCGGCTCGTCGCGCCGCCAGATCGCCAGCTGCGCGGCGCGGCCGTGCTTGGCATTGAGCGGATGGTCGAGCACGTAGACGACGCGCGTGCCGTCGAGCTGGAAATCCAGCTCCGCGGCGAGCATGAAGTTGTCGGCGACCAGCGCGCGGCCGGCCAGTGCCGGATCGGCCAGCAGTCCGCGCAGCGTCGCGCCGGCCTCGTCCCAGCCGACCAGATGCTCCGGGAACGCCTTGTAGCTGCGCAGCAGTCCGGCGCCGGCCGGATGCGCGGCCAATGCCAGATACGCGTGCGCAGCCAGCGTGCCGGCGACTGCGAGCGCCATGGCGGCAGCGCGCAGTACGCCGATGCGCCGGCCTGCGGCCTGCCAGCGCTGCAGGGCCAGCGGCAGCAGCGCGAGCAGCGGCAGATAGCCCGGCAGCGGCCAGTGCACGCGGAAGCGCTCGGCATCGGCGAACAGGCCGAGCACGAAGTAGCCGCCGAGGAAGGTCGCGGCGAAGATCAGCAGCGGCTCGTCGCGTATCGCATCGGCGCGGCGCAGACCGCTCACGGCAGTCGCCAGCAGCAGTCCGTACAGCAGCGGCGTGACCAGCAGGGCCTGTTCGAGCGGCTGCATCAGCGCGTCGGCATGGAAATGCCAGGGGTGGCGGTCGATCGCCTGGAAGCGCAGTCCGTCGGCGCCGGCGCCCGGATCGATCAGCCCCATCGGCAGCAGGCCGCCCAGGCCGACGATCAGCGCGATCCACAGACCGCGGCTGCGCCACAGCCGCCGCCCGTGCGGATGCGCGAGCAGGAACGCCAGACCGGCCAGCCAGAGCATGCCGGCGCGCAGATGCGTGAGCCAGGCCAGCGCGAGCAACAGACCGAGCAGCAGCCAGTCGCCGATCCGGTCCTCGCGCGCGGCCCGCGCGAAGCGGTCCAGCGCCAGCAGCGACAGCGCCGTCAGCGGCACGTCGGGCAGGGCCAGCACGCCGAGCGTGCCGGTCAGCGGCATCGCCAGCGTCCACAGGCCGGCCTGCCAGCCGAGCGCGGCGTCGCCGGACACGCGGCGCGCGATCCGCGCGACCAGCAGCGGCAACAGCGCGCCGATCAGCACGAACGGCGCGCGCATCGCCAGCGTGCCGTGGCCGAACAGCGCCTCGCCGGCCGCGATCAGCCAGGCGGTCAGCGGCGGCAGGTCGGTGTACACGAACGCCAGATGGCGGCTTTCCTGCCAGTAGAACGCCTCGTCGACGAACGGCGCCAGCGTCGCCGCGAGCACGATCTTGATGAACGTGGTCGTGAACAATGCGACCTGGAACACGGTCTGCAGGCGCCGCCGGTCGTCGTGCCGCGTGGCCGTCGCTACACTGCCCGCAGGCGTGTCCCGCATCTCCGTCTCCAAACCGGTACCCGTTATCCGATGAAGCTGATCGATTCGCCGCCGCTCCCGACCTCGCCCGAAGCCCTGCGCGACGCGCTGGCCCGGGCGACCGCCCAGGTCGACACCGTCCTGCTCGGCAAGATGCGCGAGGTCCGCCTGGCCTTCGTCTGCCTGCTCGCCGGCGGCCATCTGCTGATCGAGGACCTGCCGGGCGTCGGCAAGACCACGCTGGCGCATGCGCTGGCTGCGACGCTGGGCCTGAGTTTCCAGCGCGTCCAGTTCACCAGTGACCTGCTGCCGTCGGACATTATCGGCGTCAGCCTCTACGAGCGCGAGCCGGGCCGCATCGACGGCGGCACGTTCCGGTTCCATCCCGGACCGCTGTTCACGCAGCTGCTGCTGGCCGACGAGATCAACCGCGCCACGCCCAAGACGCAGAGCGCGCTGCTCGAGGCGATGGCCGAGGAGCAGGTCACCGTCGACGGCCGCAGCCATCCGCTGACCGCGCCGTTCTTCGTCGTCGCGACGCAGAATCCGCTCGATCTGGCCGGCACCTATCCGCTGCCCGATTCGCAGCTGGACCGCTTCATGCTGCGCATGAGCCTGGGCTATCCGGATCGCGCGGCCGAGCAGGCGATGCTGGCCGCGCCGGACCGCCGCAGCGTACTCGAGGCGCTGCAGCCGTGCCTGGCCGCCGAGCAGGTGATCGCGCTGCGCGCGGCCTGCGCGGCGCTGACGGTCGGACGCGCGCTGATCGAGTACGTGCAGGCATTGCTCGAGGCGAGCCGCCAGGATCCGCAGATCCGCATCGGCCTGTCGCCGCGCGCCGGCCTCGCGCTGCTCGCCGCGGCGCGCGCGCATGCCTACCTCGCCGGAAGGCCGCAGGTGCTGCCTGAGGACGTGCAGGCGGTGTTCACGGTCGTCGCGGCCCATCGGCTGGCACCGGCCGGCAATGCGCACGGCGATCGCGACGCGCTGGCGCGGCGCCTGCTGGACGCGACGCCGGTCCGCTGATGGCCGGGGGCATCGCGCGCTTCGCGCCGCTGCGGGCCCGGCTGGTCGCGCTGGCCGAGCGCAAGCTGCCGGCCCTGACGCGGCTTCGGCGCGCCGAGCCGCTGCCGATCACGCTCGATCGCCGCCGCATCTACGTCGTGCCGACCGGCTACGGCGTCGTGTTCGCGCTGCTGACCGCGGTCATGCTGACCGGCGCGCTCAACTACGGCAACAATCCGGCGCTGCTGCTGACCTGCCTGCTCGGCGGCGCCTGCTTCGTCAGCGTCTTCATCGGCTTTCGCGGGCTGTCGGGCCTGCGCCTCGCCCAGGTTCGCGCCGGCGAGGCCCATGCCGGCTCGGATGTCGCGGTCGAGCTGGTGTTCGCGCCGGGCCGGCGCGACCGCCTCGCGCTGCGCGTCGTGGCGGAGCCGGCCGAGGTCGCCTTCGCCGCCGAGCGCGGCCGCGAGGCGGTCGCGGTGCTGGCGCTGCCGGCGCGCGAGCGCGGCTGGTTCCGGCCCGGCCGCGTGCGCATCGTGACCACGTTTCCGCTCGGCATGTTCGTGATCTGGAGCTGGGTCCATCCGGACGTCTCGGTCCTGATCTATCCGAGACCCGAGCCGGACGCGCCGCCGTTGCCGCACGGCGGCGAGCGCGAAGGCGTACCTCGCGCCGGCGAGGCCGAGGACGATCCGGCCGGTCTGCGCGACTATCGCGACCACGATCCGCCGCGGCGGATCGCCTGGCGCGCCTCGGTCCGCCACGAGCGCCTGCTCGCGCGCGAGCACGAGCGGCAGGCCGGTCTGGCCCTGGTGCTCGACTACGACGCCCTGCACGGTCTCGGCCACGAGGACCGGATCAGCCGCCTGACCGCCTGGGTATTGCAGGCCTCGGCCGGTCGCGAGGCCTTCGTGCTGGTGCTGCCGGGCCAGTCGTTCGGGCCGGCGATCGGTGCCGCCCATCGCGCCGATTGCCTGCGCGCCCTGGCGCTGCTGCCGACCGCATGAGCGCCGCGACGCCGTCGGCGCAGGGACGCCCGGACAGGCGCCAGTTCGATCTGCTGTGCCTGTCGGTGGCGGTCGCGCTGGCGCCGCATCTGGAACGGCTGCCGCTGTGGCTGGGCCCGCCGCTGCTGGTGCTGGTCGCGTTGCGCGCCTGGCTGCGCCGGCGCGCCGCATTCGCGGTCAGCAGCTGGCTGCGCGTGCCGCTGGCCGGTCTGTTGCTGCTGCTGGTGATCGTCGAGTACGGCAACGTGTTCGGCCGCGCGCCGGGCGCCGCGCTGGCCTGCGGACTGCTGGCCCTGAAGCTGCTCGAGACCGAGAGCATCCGTGATGCGCGCGTCGTCGTCGGGTTCTCGGCGTTCGTGCTGATGAGCGCATTGCTGTTCAATCAGGCGCTGACGACGACGCTGCTGTTGTGTGCCGCCCTGATCGTGCCGCTGGCTGCGCTGGTCGTGCTGCAGCCGACCGTGGCGCGGCAGCCGCGGCCGCTGACGACCGCATTTCGCGTCGGCGGCACGCTGGTGCTGGCCGGCCTGCCGGCCGCGCTCGCCGCGTTCGTGCTGATCCCGCGGCTGTCGGCGCCGCTGTGGGGATCGCCCGGCTGGGACGAGCAGGCGCGGATCGGCCTGAACGACTCGATGCAGCCCGGCTCGATGACCGATCTGCTGGTCGACGACACGCCGGCGATGCGCGTCTACTTCGACGGCGGACCGCCGGCGCCGGCGCAGCAGTACTTCCGCGCGATCGTGCTGTGGGACTTCGACGGCGCGACCTGGACCCGCGGCGACACGCGCGCGTACCTGCGGCCCGAGCCGGTCGAGGACGCCCGGCTGATCCACGACTACCGCGTCGTGATCGAGCCGACGCGCCGGCACTGGGTGCCGGCGCTGGACGTGCCGCTGGAGGCGCCCGAGCAGACGCGGCTCGGCAGCGACCACACGATCGCCTCGTTCGCGCCGATCGCCCAGCCGAGAGAGTTCGCGCTGCGCTCGGCGACGCGCTACCGCCTCGCGACCGAGCTGACCAGCGCCGAGCGGACGCGTGCGCTGGGCTATCCGGCCGCGTTCAACCCGCGCACGATCGCGCTGGCCGAGCAGTGGCGGCGCGAGGGCCTGGACGAGAGCGCGATCGTCCGCACCGCGCTGGCGCTGTTCAACGCCGGCTTCACGTACACGCTGACGCCGCCGCTGCTCGGCCGCCATTCGATCGACGAATTCCTGTTCGAGACGCGCGCCGGCTACTGCGAGCATTTCTCCTCGGCGTTCGTGTTCCTGATGCGCGCCTCGGGCATCCCGGCGCGCGTCGTCACCGGCTATCAGGGCGGCTGGTGGAATCCGATCGGCGACTATCTGCTGGTGCGCCATTCCGACGCGCATGCCTGGGCCGAGGTCTGGCAGACCGGCCGCGGCTGGGTGCGCGTGGACCCGACCGCGGCGGTCAGTCCGCAGCGGGTCGAGCAGGGCGCATCGGCCGCCAATCGCGGCGGCGACTGGTTCGGCGCGGGTTTCCTGCGCGACCTGCGCAACCAGTTCGACAGCGTGAACCGGCTCTGGACCACCGCCGTGATCCAGTTCAACGCCTTGCGGCAGAGCCAGATGCTCGGCCGCTTCGGCATCCGCGACCTGACGCCCGAGCATCTGCTGGCGCTGCTGACCGGCGCGATCGTCGTGCTGCTGCTGGTCGCGACCGTGTGGGCGCTGCGCGGCACACGCGGCCCGCGCCGGGGCGATCGTCTCGACGCGGCCTGGGAGCGGTTGCGGCGGCGGCTGGCGCGTCACGGTGTGCCGGTATCGCCGCAGCAGGGGCCGCTCGACTTCGCGGCCGCGGTCCACCGGCGCTCGGCGCAGGCCGATGCCGCATTCGATGCATTGGTCGCGCGCTACATCGCGCTGCGCTACGGCGCTGCCGAGCCGACGGCTGAACAGGTGCGCGCGTTCGGCCGTGAGGTGCGGAAATTCCGCGTACCATCCGCTGTCCAGTAGCATCGGTCCGCTGCGACGTCGAACCTGTCCTGTCCGTCCTTGCGTCGTGTCGGTGCGTCCAGACTCGTACGATGAGGTTCAGCGTCATGCGCAATGCACTCGTGATCGCCCTGCTCGGCGTGGGACTCGCCTCCTGCGCCACCGTACCCAAACCGCTGCAGGGCCAGTTCGCTGCATCGACGCCGGCCGACGGCGCGCGCGGCGGCCAGACCGGCCAGACCGTGCGCTGGGGCGGCGAGATCATCAAGGTCGATCCGAAGGCCGAGGCGACCTGCTTCGAGATCCTCGGCCGGCCGCTCGGCGACAGCGCACGACCGCTCGCTCGCGACGCCAGTTCAGGCCGCTTCCTGGCCTGCCGCGCCGGCTTCTACGATCCGGAAGTGTTCCGCCGCGGCCGCGAGGTCACCGTGGTCGGCACCGTCAGCGGTACCGAGACCGGCCGCGTCGGCGAGTACGACTACGTCTATCCGCGCGTCGATGCCGCGACGATCTATCTCTGGCCCGAGCGCAGTGCGCGCGTCGTCGGCGCCTACGACCCGTTCTTCTACGACCCGTGGTATCGCGGCGGCTGGGGACCGTGGGGACCCTACGGCTACGGGCCGTACTGGGGCGTGCCGCCGGTGGTGATCGTCAAGCCGAAGCCGGAGCCGCCGCCGAAGGGGCGCTGAGCACTGCGCGGGCGACGTCCCGGCCGTCGCCGCCGCGGCACCCGGGTCAGCCCAGCCGGTGATCGGTGAATCCCGTCGCGGTCCTCGGCACCGCGGCTGCCTATGCTGGAGCGCGGCCGCCGCTCGAGGCGATCCACCAGTGGTGATGCCTCGGCAACCAGGCGTCGTCACCCGCGTTCAAGGAGGTGCGCACGATGAAGGGACCGGACATCGCTTCTGCACGCCGCGTGCCGCTGGATGCGGCCGGTGCATGGCTCGAGGCGCAGGCCCGGCTCGACTGGCGCTCGGCCGGTTTGGTCGCCTTCGAGGAATGGGATCAGGCGATTCGCACGGTATCCCGGCTGATCGCGATCTCGTCGGCGCCGATGGCGCTGATGATCGGTCCGGACGGTGTCCTGTTGGCCAACGAGCACGCCCAGCAGCTGTTCGCCGAGCAGACCGGCGGGTCGGTCAATGCGCGCTCGGTGCTCCAGGTTCTGCCCGACAGTGCGCCGTTCTATGAGGCGGTGCTGGCCAAGGTGCGTGCCGGCGAGAGTCTGAGCTTCGAACAGCAGGCGATCCGGCTGCTCAGCGGCGGCGCGCCGCAGACCCACTGGTTCAACCTGCACTTCATGCCGGTCGCGGACGCGGGCGGCTCGGTGACCGCGGTGCTTGGCGTGGCCTCGGACATCACCTCGCTGGTGCGGCAGGTCGGCCAGTTGTCTGATTCCGAGCAGCGCCTGCGCCTGGCGCTGGAGGGATCCGGCATGGTCGGCATCTGGACGCTCGACCTGGCCACTCGCACCAGCACCGCCGATGCGAGCGTCGCACGCATGTACGGCCTGTCGGTCGAGGCCTGCCGGATCGGCGTCGCCGACGAGCGCTTCGCCGAGGCGATCCATCCGGAGGATCGCCAGCGGGTGCGCGACGATCTCGCCCGGGCGATCGAAACCGGCAGCAGCTATCGCTGCAAGTACCGGATCCTCAATGGCGATGGCCGCACCCATTGGGTCATCACCTCGGCCCGGTCGTCGTGCGACGAAACCGGCGAGACGGTCCGGTTTCTCGGCGTGGTCGTGGAGGTCACCGACCAGATGGAGACCGCCTCGGCGCTGGCCGAAAGCCGGTTCCAGTTCCAGACGCTGACCGAGGCGCTGCCACAGATCGTGTGGAGCTGCGACGCCGACGGCACGCACGACTATTTCTCGTCGCGCTGGACCGAATTCACCGGCGTCGCGCCTCAGCACATCACGGCCGATACCTGGAAGCACCTGATCTACCCGGAGCACCGGTCGATGGTCGCCAGCGTGTGGGCCAACGCCCTGCGCACCGGCGCCCCGTACGATCTGGACTATCGCTTCCGGCATCGTTCCGGCGTCTATCGCTGGCTGCGCGTGATGGCGCTGCCGATCCGCGACGCGGACGGGCGGATCACGCGCTGGTTCGGAACCAGTACCGACGTGCACGATGCCTATCTGCTCGCCGAGGAGCGCGAGCGCCTGGCTCGCAAGCTAGAGCGGATCGCCACCGAAGATGCCCTGACCGGCTTATTGACGCGCAGGGCATTCCTTGAGCGGGCCGGGGCCCTGATGCGCGCCGACGGCCGGACCTCGGCTCTGCCGGCGAGCCTGTTGATGATGGACGTCGATCGCTTCAAGTCGATCAACGACGGTCATGGTCACTTCGTCGGAGACCGGGTGCTGGCCGAAGCGGCGCAGCGGATCACGGCGGTCCTGCGCGATCGCGATCTGGTCGGCCGGCTCGGTGGCGAGGAGTTCGCCGCGTTCCTGCCGCACTGTACGCCCGATCAGGCGCTCCACCTCGCCGAGCGGATCCGGCGCTCGGTCGAGCTGAACCCGATCGCGGTCGACGGTGGCCGCGCGATCGAGGTGACGATCAGCATCGGTGCGATCACCGTGTCGGACGCCGGCGCGAGTCTCGACCGGCTGCTGGTAGCGGCCGATCAGGCGCTCTACCAGGCCAAATCCGCTGGACGCAACCGCACGGTATTCGCGCCGGCAGCCTGACCGCCGGACGCAATCCGATCGGTCACGCGAGACCGGCCATGCCGTCGCTTCGGCAGTTCACCGCCGCGGCGTCGCGTGCCGCGCCGTCAGAACACGCGAGAATGCAGCGTGATCCAGTCCTGCGGCGAGCCGGCGCGGCGGTGGTCGAGCCGGATGATGTAGCCGACCGCCTTGCCGCGCAGCGTCTCGCCGTACTCCATCGCGGCCATTGCGGCTTTCAGCGGCGTATCGGCATGCACCGCGCCGGCGGTGTCGCAGTCGAACGTCCAAATTCCCTCTTGTTCCTTGATCACGATCCTGCGCATGGCGACGACTCCCCCGAGTGTCATCGGAGCCCAGAGCTCCGGCTCCATCCTACGATCGGTCCCGCGGCCGGGATGTGGTCTTCATCGCAGTGGCGCGATCGCCGATGCGGTATGACAGTACTCCGGCCCGCCGTGACGAGACCGCTGCGGTCGCGTACGCGTGCCGGACGATGTTCATCCACCTAGGTCCAGACTGCGGGGCTGGCGGGAGCTCGTGCGTTCTCGATCGTGTCGGAGGCCCAAGATGAGACCAGAAACTTTCCAGACCCGGATCAACGGCGCCACGCCCGAACCGCTGCCCGCCGACACGCCGTCGCTGCGCTATCCCGGCCGTCCGGTGTTCGGTGACGTGATCGACTCGCTCGACGACGCGGCCGCCTCGCTGCGCGTCGTCGTCAGCGACACCGGCGAGTCGCTGCTGAAGCGGACCGCCGCGCTGGTCCGCGACCGACCCGTGGCGACGCTGGCCACCGTCGCAGCGGCCGCGTTCCTGCTCGGACGCCTGCGCCGCTGACGCGACGAGTCGTACAAGGGCTCGGCGCACGCGGGGAGCCGTGAGCGCGGGACATCGTACGATCGGCATCGCAGTGCCGTGGCGGAAGGTTCGATCGATGCCAGCCGGCCGGAATCGATCCGGCCGGCTGGGTGTTCACGGCACATCGGTCTGCAGCGTGCGCCGTCCACCAGGCGGCGCGCACGCGCGTCAGCCCTTGACGAACGCCAGCAGGTCCGGGTTGATCACGTCGGCGTGCGTGGTCAGCATGCCGTGCGGATAGCCCTTGTAGACCTTCAGCGTGCCGTTCTTGAGCAGCTTGGCGGACTTCAGCGCGGAGTCGGCGATCGGCACGATCTGGTCGTCGTCACCGTGCAGGACCAGGGTCGGCACCGTGATCGTCTTCAGATCTTCGGTCTGGTCGGTTTCCGAGAACGCCTTGATGCCGTCGTAGTGCGCCTTCGCGCTGCCCATCATGCCCTGACGCCACCAGTTCTGGACGACGCCCGGCATGACCTTGGCGTCCTTGCGGTTGAAGCCGTAGAACGGGCCGGCCGGCACGTCGAGGAAGAACTGGGCGCGGTTGTCGGCGACGTTCTTGCGAAAGCCGTCGAAGACCTCGCGCGGCAGGCCTTCCGGATTGGCGTCGGTCTTGAGCATCAGCGGCGGCACCGCGCTGACCAGCACGGCCTTGGCGACGCGCCCCTGCGGCTGTCCGAACTTGGCCACGTAGCGCGCGACTTCGCCGCCGCCGGTCGAGTGGCCGATGTGCACGGCATTGCGCAGGTTCAGATGCTCGGCGACCGCCGATGCGTCGGCCGCGTAGTGGTCCATGTCGTGGCCGTCGCTGACCTGGGAGGAGCGGCCGTGGCCGCGGCGGTCGTGGGCGACGACGCGATAGCCGTGCTGCACGAAGAACAGCATCTGCGCATCCCAGTCGTCGGACGACAGCGGCCAGCCGTGATGGAAGACGATCGGCTGGGCGTCCTTCGGGCCCCAGTCCTTGTAGAAGATCTGGACGCCGTCCTGGGTCTGGACGTAGCTGGAAATCATGGCAGCGGCTCCTTTCTTGGGCGGTTGAGCGGCGGGTGCCGCCTGGGCGGCGAACGGAAATGACAAAGAGGGCAGGGCGATCGCAGCGGCGGCCGCGACGGCCGCCTGCAGCAGGTCTCTGCGCGAGGGCAGCAGGGGGTCGGTCCGGTCTGGAGACATCGGATGTCCTTTGCGGAACAGGTGGGCGTGCGGCACCGGGCGTCGTGTCCGGCGTCCCGCGCATCATGCGCCGCGCCGGACCCGGCC
Organism: Dokdonella sp.; assembly: GCA_024707225.1. Taxonomy (GTDB): domain Bacteria; phylum Pseudomonadota; class Gammaproteobacteria; order Xanthomonadales; family Rhodanobacteraceae; genus Dokdonella. The sequence goes on from JANQAE010000001.1 coordinate 325,101, forward strand.
CGCACCCCCCGAATCGGGCATGCAGGCGATCCCTCTTTCGGGGAGTGGGGTGTACGTATCCGCGAGCACGCGTTTCGACCGAGCGGCATGCCGGCTCCGAGCCGATGCGTAGCGGGATCGGTCGAGGGTCAGACCCGTCTCCGCGGCACGTGAGGCTTGACGAAGGGCACCGCCGCGAAGAGAATGCGCGGCTCTTTTCCCCGATAGCTCAGTCGGTAGAGCAAGTGACTGTTAATCACTGGGTCGGCGGTTCGAGTCCGTCTCGGGGAGCCAGATAGCCGAAGGGCCTGCAGCGATGCAGGCCCTTTCTGTTTCCGGCCTTCGTTCCGATGGCAGTCGGTCCGCATGTCGCGTGCGACGTCCGTGGAGTGCTCAGCGCGGTGTCGCCAGGCAGCGCTCGATCGCCGCGGCCGACGGCGGTCCGCTGCGGACGCGGCCGTAGACGTTGACGATCAGCGCGCTGGCGGCGCCGGCGCCGCGGCGGTCGCAGAACGTGACCGTGAGGTTGGAACCGTGCGCGCTGCCGTCGGGCCGGTAGGTGATGCGCGGCCGACCGGCGCTGCCGGCGGCGGTCAGGCCGGGCGGCAGCGCGCCGGCGACGAGATAGACCGGCTCGCCGGGGCCGCGCTCGCGGTCGCCGTCGTCGTCGGCGAACACGAGCCAGCCGTCGTGCCAATGCGGTGACCCGCTGCATCGGACCTGATCGCCGGACGGACAGGCGACGACCGCGCTGCCGCGGTGCACCGCGGCGATCCGCGCCTGGTGGAGCGCGGTGAACAGCGCACTGCGCGCACTGCGCATGCGCAGACTGGCGCCGAGATCGGCGTAGGCCGGCACCGCGATGGCGGCCAGGATCGCCAGCAGCACGACGGCGATCAGGGCCTCGATCACGGTGACGCCGGCTTGCATCCGGTTGCGGGCATCCATGCGCGTCTTCCTCGTGGGGATGGGCCTCGCATGCTAGGCAGCGTCTCGCAAGGTGCCGATGGCCGGTGATCGCGGCGCGCGGTAGGAAATCGCCGGCTCGACGCGTCAGGGCTTGCCGGTCGGGCAGGCGAGCCCCATGTCCAGACGCATCCCCGATTCCGGTCGGCCACGTCCGGCCCGGCGCCGCGATTCGCGACGCCAGGCCGGCGCCGATTCCTGAACGCCGCTCGGGCCGAGCCGCCCCCCACCCGCAGGCTAGAATCTCTCGATGAGCGACCGCTTCCAACTCGTGTCCCCGTATCGGCCCGCAGGCGATCAGCCGGCGGCGATCGACCGGCTGACGGCCGGCTTCGAGGCCGGCCTGGCGCGCCAGACCCTGCTCGGCGTCACCGGCTCGGGCAAGACCTTCACGATCGCGAACATGGTCGAGCGCATCCAGAAGCCGACCCTGGTGCTGGCGCCGAACAAGACGCTGGCCGCGCAGCTCTACGGCGAGTTCAAGGAGTTCTTCCCGCACAACGCGGTGGAGTACTTCGTCAGCTACTACGACTACTACCAGCCCGAGGCCTACGTTCCGTCCAGCGATACCTACATCGAGAAGGACGCGAGCATCAACGACCACATCGAGCAGATGCGGCTGTCGGCGACCAAGACGCTGCTGTCGCGGCCCGATGCGCTGATCGTCGCCACGGTGTCGGCGATCTACGGCCTCGGCGATCCGGAGGACTACCTGTCGATGCGCCTGATCCTGGCGCGCGGCGAACACACCGATCAGCGCAAGCTGATCCGTCACCTGACCGAGCTGCAGTACACGCGCGGCGACTTCGAGCTGCGCCGCGGCACCTATCGCGTGCGCGGCGACGTCATCGACGTGTTTCCGGCCGAGTCGGAGACCGAGGCGCTGCGCATCGAGCTGTTCGACGGCGATGTCGAGAACCTGTCGCTGTTCGATCCGCTGACCGGCGAGCTGATCCGCAAGGTGCCGCGCTACACGGTCTATCCGAAGACCCACTACGCGACCACGCGCGACCGCGTGCTGCACGCGATCGACACGATCAAGCTGGAACTGGCCGACCGGCTCAAGTTTCTGTACGAGGCCAACAAGCTGGTCGAGGCGCAGCGCCTGCAGCAGCGCACGCAGTTCGACCTGGAGATGATGGCCGAGGTCGGCTACTGCCAGGGCATCGAGAACTACTCGCGGCATCTGACCGGCCACGCTCCCGGCCAGCCGCCGCCGACGCTGTTCGACTATCTGCCGCCCGACGCGCTGCTGGTCGTCGACGAGTCGCACGTGACGATTCCGCAGCTCGGGGCGATGTACAAGGGCGACCGCTCGCGCAAGGAGACCCTGGTCGAGTTCGGCTTCCGGCTGCCCTCGGCGATGGACAACCGGCCGCTGCGCTTCGAGGAATGGGAAGAGCGCGCGCCGCGCACGATCTTCGTGTCGGCCACGCCCGGTCCGTACGAGCGCCAGCATTCGGACGGCAACGTCGTCGAGCTGGTCGTGCGGCCGACCGGTCTGATCGATCCGGAGGTCGAGATCCGTCCGGCGCGCAGCCAGGTCGACGATCTGCTGTCGGAGGCCAACGCGCGCATCGCGATGGGCGATCGCGTGCTGGTCACGACGCTGACCAAGCGCATGGCCGAGAACCTCACCGAGTACCTGGAGGAGCACGGCATCCGCGTACGCTACCTGCATTCGGACATCGAGACGGTCGAGCGCGTCGAGATCATCCGCGATCTGCGCCTGGGCAAGTTCGACGTGCTGGTCGGCATCAACCTGCTGCGCGAGGGCCTGGACATGCCCGAGGTCTCACTGGTCGCGATCCTCGACGCCGACAAGGAGGGCTTCCTGCGCTCGACCGGCTCGCTGATCCAGACGATCGGCCGCGCCGCGCGCAATCTGCGCGGCAAGGCGATCCTCTACGCCGACGTGATCACGCGCTCGATGCAGGCGGCGATCGACGAGACCGACCGCCGCCGCAGCAAGCAGGTCGAGTACAACACGACGCACGGCATCACGCCCAAGTCGGTGCAGCGGCGCATCGTCGACATCATGGAGGGCGCGCGCGCCGAACCCGATGAGGGCGGCCGGCGGCAAGGGGCGCGGTCGCGGTGCGGCCGCCGCTCGTAAGGTGGCCGAACCGGTCGAGGACTACCGGGCGTTGTCGCCGGACCAGGTCGCCGCGCGCATCAGGCAGCTGGAGGCGCGCATGTACAAGCACGCACAGGATCTGGAGTTCGAGGACGCCGCGCGCCTGCGCGACCAGATCCACAAGCTGCGCGAGCAGGCGCTGATCGGCTGAGCCGCCGCGGTCGCGCCGCCGCGCCGCGACGAGCGGGCCGGGCGAGCGGGCGCGCCGGCCCTTGGTTACACTGCCCGCCCGCTTTCGACTCCGTTCCGACGCACCGATGACCGTACGCACGCGCTTCGCCCCCAGTCCCACCGGCTATCTGCACATCGGCGGCGCACGCACCGCGCTGTACTGCTGGCTGGAGGCGCGCCACCGTGGCGGTCAGTTCGTGCTGCGCATCGAGGACACCGATCGTGAGCGCTCGACCGATGCGGCCGTGCAGGCGATTCTGGACGGCATGAGCTGGCTCGGCCTCGATCACGACGAGGGCCCGTACTACCAGACGCTGCGCATGGATCGCTACCGGCAGGCCGCCGAGGACCTGGTCCGCGCCGGCAAGGCCTACTACGCATACGAGACCAAGGACGAGATCGAGGCGATGCGCAACGCGGCGATCGCGGCCGGCGCCAAGCCGCGCTACAACGGCTACTACCGCGACCGCAACGAGCCGTTCCGCGACGATCCGAACCGCGTGATCCGCTTCAAGAATCCGACCGCCGGCAGCGTCGTGTTCGAGGACAAGGTCAAGGGCCGCATCGAGTGGCGCAACGACGAGCTCGACGATCTGGTGATCTTCCGCTCGGACGGCTATCCGACCTACAACTTCGCGGTCGTCGTCGACGACATCGACATGCGCATCACCGAGGTGATCCGCGGCGACGACCACGTCAACAACACGCCGCGCAGATCAACATCTATCGCGCGCTCGAGGCCGAGGCGCCGGTGTTCGCGCATCTGCCGATGATTCTCGGCGCCGACGGCCAGAAGCTCAGCAAGCGGCACGGCGCGGTCAGCGTGATGCAGTACCGCGACGACGGTTTCCTGCCGCATGCGCTGCTGAACTACCTGGTCCGGCTCGGCTGGTCGCACGGCGATCAGGAAATCTTCTCGCGCGAGCAGATGGTCGAGCTGTTCGACGTCGGCGACGTCAATCATTCGGCGGCGCGCTTCGACACCGAGAAGCTGGCCTGGCTGAACCAGCAGTACCTCAAGAACGACGATCCGCTGGAGCTGGTCTCGCATTTCGTCTGGCATCTGCGCGCGGCCGGCATCGACCCGGAGTCCGGGCCGGAGCCGGCCGACGTGATCGTCGCGCTGCGCGAGCGCGCGCAGACGCTCAAGGAAATGGCCGAGAAGGCGCGCGTCTGGTATGCGCCGCTGGCCGGCTACGACGACGCGGCGGTCGCCAAGCATCTGAAGACCGCCACCGCGGTGCCGGCGCTGAGCGCGGTGCATGCGCGCATCGCCGCGCTGCCGGAGTGGACCGTCGAGGCGGTGCACGGCGCGATCCAGGACGCGGCCGGCGCGATCGGCGAGGGCATAGGCAAGGTCGCCCAGCCGCTGCGCGTCGCGATCACCGGCACCCAGGTATCGCCGTCGATCGACCAGACCGTGTTCCTGGCCGGCCGCGACGAGGCATTGCGCCGTATCGACGCGGCGGTCGCGCGCGCCCAGGCCGGCTGAGCGATGCGCGCGTCGGCGCCGCCCGAACCGAGAGCGCCGCGGCGGTCGCGGCTGCGCCGCGTGGCGTGATGTCCAAGGGCGCACGATGAAGACCGAATGCACGCTGGCGGCGCTGAACCGGCTCGACCGCGAGGACTACGAGGCGGTCCAGCAGATGCTCGACACCTGCACCGCCGTACTGCTCGATCCGGCGCTGTGGATCTGGATGATCGGGCTGACCCTGTTGTGCATGCTGATCGGTGCGCTGATCGGCTGGCCGCGCGGCCGGTTCTGGGCCGGCCTGCTGTGGGGCGCGCTGCTCGGTCCGATCGGCTGGCTGATCGTCGGCTTCTCGAAGCCGAACCTGCCCGAATGCCCCGAATGCGGTCATCGCAACGCGCGCGGCGCCAAGGTCTGTCGCGGCTGCGGCGTCGATCTGCGCAAGGCCGGCCAGCGCTCGCAGCGCTCGGTGACGCGCGGGCAGAGCACCGGCAAGGGTTGGTAGCGGGCCCGGGTGGTACCATGTCGACCGTCATGTCCATATCAGCCAGCCAGCGCCACGGCCGTCACGAGCACCGTCACGACGCCAGCGCCTACGTCAAGGCCGTCGCCTCCACCTGCGATCTGCGCGGGTTGCGGCTGACGCCGCTGCGGCTGCGCGTGCTCGAGCTGGTCGCCGCTTCGCCGAAACCGGCCAAGGCCTACGACCTGCTCGATCAGCTCAAGGACGAACACAGCGGCGCGGCGCCGCCGACGGTCTATCGCGCGCTCGACTTCCTGCTCGAGAACGGCTTCATCCACAAGCTCGCCTCGATCAACGCATTCGTCAGCTGCCACCATCCGAACGAAGCGCACCAGGTGCCGTTCCTGATCTGCGACGTCTGCTCGGCCGCGATCGAGGTCTGCGACGAGCGCGTCTCGCGCCTGCTGAGCCTGCAGGCCCGGGAGCACGGCTTCCGGCCGTCCGGTCAGACCCTCGAGGTGCACGGCACCTGCGCGGACTGCGCCGGGCACTGATCGGGGTTTCGCGTAACCGACCGTCGGGTTTCGCGTAACCGACCGTCGGTCCGTGCGCCGCGCGCGCCGGCGATCCCTGCCTGCGCTTCCCGCACCGCTCGCTGCTTCGACGAGCACCCGCTGCGCCGCTGCGGCCGTCGCGGCCGCGCAGGCCGCCTCCTGTACATGCGGCGTGCGCAGTCCGGGCTCGGGCTCGCCTCGCCTCGCGGCGTCGAACCGAGAGCTGCCGCTGGCGATCCGAGCGCCGCATCCGAGCCCGAGCCGGATGCGGCGCGATGGTCGAGGCGCCTGCCTCAGAAGAACGCGCGCACGCCGAACAGCACCGAGCGGCCCGGCAGCGGCGCCACGTCTTTGATGTAGGACGTCGCCAGGCGTGCGGTCTGGTTGGTCAGATTGCTGCCGTTCGCGAACAGCTCAACGCTGTTGCGATCGTCGCTGTGCACGGTCCAGGCGACGTTGGCGTCGACCAGCGTGAAGCCGGCGGTCGAGGTCTCGTAGGGCGCGGTGCGGTCCTGGTCGAAGTAGTGCACGGCGCCGAGGCTGGCGCGGACCAGGTCGTTGTTCCAGCGGATCGCGCTGCCGACGCGGGCGGCCGGGATGCGCGGCAGGTTGCCGCCGCCGTCGTCGAGGCGGGCGCGCACGGTATCGCCCCAGACGCGCAGGTCCCAGTGGCCGGCCGGACTGCGCGCCAGGTGGAACGTCGCCTCGGCCTCCAGGCCGTGGAAGCGCGCATCGGCCTGCGTCCACTGACGCACCGGCAGGCCGTCCTCTTCGTCGCCGGTATCGGCTAGATAGATGTAGTCGTCGAAGCGATTGACGTAGGCGGCGAGTTTCGCCTCGACGAACTCGCTGTGGTAGTGCAGGCCGAGCTCGAGCTGGTTCGACGTTTCCTTGTCCAGATGCGCGTCACCGACCTCCCAGGTGCTGGTCGCAACGTGCGGGCCGTCAGCGAACAGTTCTTCCTCGGCCGGCGCGCGCTGCGCACGATCGAGGTTGAGCTTCAGATGCCAGGCGTCTGAAAGGCGCCAGCCGGCGCCGAGCGAGACGCTGGTCGAGGTGAACTCGCGCCTGCCGATCGCGTGATCGTCGTCGCCGTCACCGTGGTCATGGTCGTGATCGTGCTCGACTGCCGCCGGGTCCAGCTTGGTGCGATCCACGCGTGCGCCCCATTCGAGCGTCAGCCGATCCCAGTCGCGCTGCTCGGTCAGGAACAGACCGAGGTTGCTGCTGCGCGTCGGCGGCACGAAGGCCTCCTCGCCGATCGCATCGAAATGGCGGTCGGTGCCCTGCAGGCCGAACGCGCCGCGCCAGCCGGCCAGCGGAAGGTGGACCAGCTCGACGCGTGCCTCGTTGGTATCGGCGAAGAACTGCGTGCCGGTCAGGCCGTTCTCGAACTCGGTGTGATCGTAGACGGTGCGTGCGAACGCGACGCGCAGGGTCTCGATGCCCGCGAACGGCGAATTGAACCCGCCCTTGATGTCGTAGCGGGTCTGGCGCATGCCGATCGTGACGTTCTCCTCCTCGTGGCCGTCGTCGCCGGTCAGCGCCTGCGCGTGATCATGATCATGGTCGTGATCGTGCGTGCCGTTCGGAACGCCGTAGTCGGTCATGAAGCGCGAGACCGACGCGCCGAAGAAGCCCCAGTCGCCGAACGTCGAGCCGCCGATCGCGCCGCTGCGCGTCTTGACGGCGCTGTTCTCGAGCATCCCCTCGGGTGTGTCGTAGTCGCCGGTTTCGCGATACAGGCCGTCGACGTGCAGCGCATAGTGCGTGCCGCCGGCGTCGAGGCGCGCCATGCCGGTGCCGCCGTCGGAGACGCTGTCCCAGTTGATCTCGGCTCGGCCGGTCGCGCCGTTGGCCGGTGCCGACTCCGGAATGCGGCCGTCGGCGAGATTGACGACGCCGCCGATCGCGCCCGGCCCGTAGAGCAGCGTGCGCGGCCCCTTGAGCACTTCGATCTGGTCGGCCAGGAACGGCTCCAGCGTGACCGCGTGATCCTGGCTGACATTGGACACGTCGGCGGCGCCCATGCCGTCGCTGAGCACGCTGACGCGCGGTCCGTCGAGCCCGCGCACGACCGGCCGGCCGACGCCGGGTCCGAAATACGTGGTCTGCACGCCCGGCAGGGTCGCGACGACGCCGCCGAGCGTCGTCGTGCGCGCATCGTCGAGTTCGGCGCCGCTGAGCACGGCGATCGGCGCGATGACCTGATCGCTGCTCTGGCGCAGCGGCGAGGCGCGCACGACGACCGCCTCGAGCTGTTCGTCGTGATGACGGCCTTCAGCGGCGGCGGGGTCGGCGGTTGCGGCGGCGCCGTCAGCGGCGTCAGCGGCATGGAGCGGTGCGGCGGCCAGCGCCGCGGCGATGCTGAGGACGAGGAACGTGCGGTTCATGGGCTTCGGCTTCGGTGGGTGGGGAAGGGCGATGCGATCAGCGCATTCCAGTCGGCGTCGCCGCGCCGGCACGAGCCGGCCCGGCGACGGCACCGCAGGTTGGCGCCGCCATCGATATGTTATACCATAACGAAATGGCCGGGCCGCCTGCAATGCAGGAAGTCATGCCGCCGCCGACCCGATGCACCTCTGCCAACCCGTGTTATGTTGTTGCACCTATGAACGAGCCCGGCTCCGACTCCGAAACCGCTGCTTCGATCACCCGCGTCGCCGATCGCCTCGGGGCGACCGCCTCTTTCCTGTGCGCGGTGCATTGCGCGCTGCTGCCGCTGCTGGTCGCGGTGCTGCCGGCGATCGGGCTCGGCTTCCTGGCCGATCACGGGTTCGAGCGCGGCTTCGTCGTGTTCGCGGTGATCCTGGCGTTCTCGACGATGATCGCCGGCTTCCGCCGTCATCATCATCTGCGCGCGTTCTGGTTCCTGATTCCGGGCGTGCTGCTGCTGCTGACCGGCGTCGTGATCGATCCGCACCACGCCGGTTCGCTGCACGCGCTGCTGCTGGCCAGCGGCGGCACCCTGGTCGCGACCGCGCATCTGATCAATCTGCGCCTGGGCCACTGGGGACACGTCCACAACGCCTACTGCCGGCACTGAGCGGCGCGCGCACCGCGATTGTGTAACGCCGGCCGCGGCCGCCAGAATGCGCGCCGCATGAACGCGCATTCTTCCGATCCCGCACGCCGCGGACACCGATCCGACGGCTCCGATCGCGCCGATCGCGACCGTCACGTGCACGACCATGGATCGCACGATCACGATCACCACGATCATGCGCCGGCCGAGCTCGCGCACGGCCTGTTCGCCGGCGGTGCACGCGCGCGCAAGCTGCTGTTCGCGTTCGGGCTGACCACGATCACCCTGGTCGCCGAGGCGGTCGGCGGCATCCTGTCCGGCTCGCTGGCCCTGCTCGCCGATGCGGCGCACATGCTGGTCGACGCCGCTGGCGCTGCTGTTCGCGTGGCTCGGCGTGCTGTTCGCTCGGCGTCCGGCCGATGCGCGGCGCTCGTTCGGCTATGCGCGGCTCGAGGTTCTGGTCGGCTACACCAACGCGCTTTCGCAGATCCTGCTGGTCGCGTGGATCCTGTTCGAGGCCGCGCACCGCTTCCTCGATCCGCAGCCGATCCTGTCCGGCACGATGCTGGTCGTCGCCGTGATCGGCCTGGCCGTCAATGCGATCGTGCTCGGAGTGCTCGGCGGCCACGACCACGACGACGTCAACACCGCCGGCGCGCGCCTGCACGTGATCGGCGACCTGCTCGGCTCGGTCGGCGCGGTGGCGGCGGCGATCCTGGTGCGCTGGCTCGACTGGCTCTGGGCCGACCCGGCGATCTCGGTCCTGGTGTCGCTGCTGATCCTCAACAGCGCCTGGCGTCTGCTGCGGCGCTGCGCGCACATCCTGCTCGAGGGCGTACCGGAGGGCGTCGAGGTGGCCGCGGTCACCGAGCGGGTCGAGCGCGAGGTCGCCGAGGTCGTCGGCGTGCACCACGTTCATGTCTGGCAGCTGGCCGGCGGCAGCCGGCTGGCGACGCTGCATGCGCGCCTGGCCGACGGAGCGGCCGCCGATCGGGCCGTGCAGGCGATCGAGGAGCTGCTGTCGGTCCGCTTCGGCATCCGCCACGCGACGATCCAGGTCGAAACCGGCGGTTGCCGGCACCACGGCTGCGCGCCGCTGCCCCCAGGCGCCGGCGACCGCTGAGCGCCGCTTTGCGATCGGCCGCGACGCTGTTATTCTTAGCGGCTTTCGCCAACCAGTATTCCAGGAGTCCCTGATGGGCCGTGGTGACCGTAAGACCCGCAAGGGAAAGATTGCCATCCGCAGCTACGGCAACGTCCGTCCGCACGCCGCCAAGCCGGCCGGTGCGACCGCCGCGCCGAAGCCGGTAGCCAAGGTGGCCGCCAAGAAGACGGCGGCGCCGGCGCGCAAGACGGCAGCCAAGAAGAGCGCCTGATCGGCCCGTCCGCCTCGCGGCGGACCGACGATCGCGACGGACAAATCCCCGCCTTGGCGGGGATTTTTCTTTTGTAAGTCACGCGCCCGCCTTGGCGGGGATTTTTCTTTTGTGAGTCACGCACCCGCCCTGGCGGGGATTTTTCTTTTGTGAGTCACGCACCCGCCTCGGCGGAGCCGTTCTTTCGAGTCAAGCGTCTGCCTTGGCACGGATTCTTGTTTTCCGGGAGATCGACCCGTCCGGCGGGTACTTCTGTTCGCGGGTCGCGCACGCGCCACGCAGATGCTCGCCATCCGGGCCGCTCGCCGGCGAAAGCCGCCGATGCCGCCGGCTCAGCGGGCCGCCGGATCGGTCGCCAGCCAGGCCTGGGCGCTGGCGCGGCCCTGTTCGCACAGCTGCTCGAGAAACGCCAGCCGCGTATTGATGCGGCTTTCGAGCTGGTAGCCCTCGAGCGACTCGCCCGGTTCGATCAGATGCGTGCGCAAGGCCTTGAAGCGATGGCCGAGCCAGGTCAGCGGCGAGGCCTCGGCCAGCGCCTCGCGCGCGCGGCGCAGGGACTCGAACTCGCGCAGGAACGTGGTCGAGAAGCTGAGCTCGGCGACGCGTGTGGCGATCTCGCCCGGCGTGATCGGCAGGCGCGTACGCGACAGCGGCTGCACCAGCACGCAGAGCACGTCCTCGCAGCCGTGCCGGTAGAACAGCGGCTCGAGCGCCGGATTGCCGGCCCAGCCGCCGTCCCAGTAGTGCTCGCCATCGATCTCGACCGCCGGGAACAGCTGCGGCAGACAGGTCGAAGCGAGCACGGCCTCGACGCCGAGCCGCTCTCCGGAGAACAGCGCCAGCGCGCCGTCGCGCACGCGCGTGGCGGCCACATAGAGCGTGAACGGCGCCTCGCGGCGCAGCCGCGGAAAGTCGAACAGCTGCTCGGCGATGTCGCGGATCGGATTGAGGCCGAGCGGATTGAACTGCTCGGGCGTCCAGTAGCGGCCGAGGCTGAGCAGGGTGTCGCGGCCGCCGGGCGCGACCTGGAACGCCCAGCGGGTCAGGCTGGTGCGGTTGGCCGTGTGCTCCCAGAGCGCGCGCAGGCAGGCACGCGCGCCGTCGCGTCCGCCGTCCATCCAGCCCTGGGCCAGCGCAAGCGCATTGAGCGCGCCGCTGCTGGTCGCGCTGACCGCCTCGACCGTGAAGTCGGGCTCCTCGAGCAGGCGATCGAGTACGCCCCAGGTGAACGCGCCGTGCGCACCGCCGCCCTGCAGCGCGAGTGCCAGCGGCGGCAGGCGCGTCTTCATGCGATGCGCGCGCCGCCGGCGTAGACGGCGCTGGCCAGCGTGCCGCCGATCCAGTAGCACAGCTCGGCCGGGCGCCGCACCGGCCACAGCACGAAGTCGGCGCGCTGGCCGGCCGCCAGCGTGCCGCGGTCGGCCAGACCGAGTGCGCGGGCGGCATGCACGGTCGCGCCGCGCAGCGCTTCCTCGGGCGTCAGCCGGAACAGCGTGCAGGCCATGTTCATCGCGAGCCGCAGCGACAGCAGCGGCGAGGTGCCGGGATTGAGATCGCTGGCGACCGCCATCGGCACGCCGTGACGGCGCAGCGCCTCGATCGGCGGCAGTTGCGTGTCGCGCAGCGCGTAGAACGCACCCGGCAGCAGCACGGCCACCGTGCCGGCTGCGGCCATCGCCTGCACACCGGCCTCGCTGCTGTGCTCGATGTGGTCGGCCGACAGGCCGCCGAACTCGGCCGCGAGCGCGGCACCGCCGAGATCGGACAACTGATCGGCATGCAGCTTGACCGGCAGGCCGAGCGCGCGCGCACGTTCGAACACGCGGCGTGTCTGCGCCGGCGAGAACGCGATCGTCTCGCAGAACGCGTCGACCGCATCGGCCAGTCCGTCCGCGGCGATCGCCGGCAGCATGACCTCGCAGACGTGCTCGACGTAGTCGTCGGGGCGGCCCGCGAACTCGGGCGCGAGTGCATGCGCGCCCAGAAACGTGGTGCGAACCTCGACCCCGCTCGACGTGCCGAGGCGCCGCGCGACGCGCAGCATCTTGCGCTCGCCGGGGAGGTCCAGGCCGTAGCCGGACTTGATCTCGATCGTGGTCACGCCGTCGGCGACGAGACGCCGCAGGCGGCCGAGTGCGGCGTCGAACAAGGCATCTTCGCCGGCTTCGCGCGTCGCGCGCACGGTCGAGGCGATGCCGCCGCCGGCGCGCGCGATCGCCTCGTAGCTCGCGCCGGCCAGGCGCAGCTCGAACTCGTGCGCGCGATCGCCGCCGAACACCAGATGCGTATGGCAGTCGATCAGGCCGGGCGTGATCCAGGCGCCGTCCGCCGAGGCCACCTCGCGCGCCAGCGACGCGGCGGGGCCGGGCAGGTCGGCGGCGCGGCCGGCATGCACGATGCGGCCGTCCTTCCAGCCGATCGCGGCGTCTTCGACGGACCCGTAGGGCTGGCCGTTGTCGGTCAGCGTGGCCAGCCGCGCATCGAGCAGCAGTCCGTCCCACGGCGCTTGCACAGTCCGGTTCGTCATCGGCCGAGTATATCGGCCGATCATCGCAATGCCCGCATCGAACGGGCATGTCAGAATCGGCGTCCGCCTCGCGTTCGGAGTTCGATGATCATGCATGCGCTCAACGGGTTCGCCGATCGGGTCTGGACGCCGCAGGGCTGGATCGCCGATGCGCAGGTCCGGCACGGGGCGGACGGTCTGGAGGTGGCTGCAGCCGGCGCACCGCCGGCCGGCGCCGAGCGGCTCGGGCGCTGGGTGCTGCCGGGCCTGGCGAATCTGCATTCGCATGCGTTCCAGCGCGCGATGGCCGGCCTCGCCGAGCGTCAGGGCAATGCCGAGGACAGCTTCTGGACCTGGCGCGAGGTCATGTACGCGTTCGCCGGCCGCATCGGTCCGGAGGCGCTGCGCGCGATCGCCGCGCAGCTCTACGTCGAGATGCTCAAGGCCGGCTACACGCGCGTGTGCGAGTTCCACTACCTGCACCACCGGCCCGACGGCACGCCGTATGCCGATCCGGCCGACATGGCGCTGGCGCTGATCGAGGCCGCACGCGAGACCGGCATCGGCCTGACCCTGCTGCCGACGCTGTACCTGACCGGCGGCTTCGACGGCCGTGCGCTCGGTCCGCGCCAGGTGCGCTTCGGCCATACGGTCGATGCGTTCCTGCGCCTCGTCGAGCGGCTGCGCGCGCTCGAGTCGGACCGCCTGAACATCGGCATCGCCCTGCACTCGCTGCGCGCGGTGCCGGCCGATGCGCTGGCCGCCGTGCTCGCATCCGAGCCGGCGCGGCAGGGTCCGATCCACATCCACATCGCCGAACAGATCGGCGAGGTGCAGGACTGCCTGTCGCTGCGCGGCGCGCGGCCGGTCGACTGGCTGCTCGACCACGCCGCGGTCGACGCGCGCTGGTGTCTGGTCCACGCGACGCATCTGACCGATCGCGAGACCGACCGGCTGGCCGCCAGCGGCGCGGTCGCCGGACTGTGCCCGACCACCGAGGCCAACCTCGGCGACGGCCTGTTTCCGCTCAAGCGCTACCTCGCCGGCGGCGGCGCCTTCGGCATCGGATCGGACAGCCACATCTCGGTGTCGCCGGTCGAGGAACTGCGCTGGCTCGAATACGGACAGCGGCTGACCGCGCACCGGCGCAACATCGCGGTCGCGCCGGAGCAGCCGAGCACCGGCGAGCGGCTGTTCGGCCGGGCCTGGGCCGGCGGCCTGCAGGCGGCCGGACTTTCCGGCGCCGGACGGACGCACGGCGACGACCTGCTCGTGCTCGACGAGGATGCGCCGCTGCTGGCCGGGCGCGACGCCGATCATCTGCTCGACACCTGGCTGTTCGCCGGCAACGTGCCGCTGGTGCGCCACGTGCACGGCGGCGGCCGCTGGCTCGTGCGCGACTTCCACCACCACGACGAGGATCGGATCGCCGCAGCCTATCGCAGCGCGGTCGCGGCGCTGCGCGCGGACTGAGCGGGTCGCGGGCGAGCCGGCGGCGCGTGCTACCATCGGCGCGTTTGGCCATCCAAATGGCGAGAGCCGCAAGCGAGGCGCAATGCAGATCCAGACCAAGCTGCCGAAGGTCGGCACGACCATCTTCACCGTGATGAGCCAGCTCGCGGCCGAGCACCAGGCGGTCAATCTCGGCCAGGGCTTTCCTGATTTCGACGGTCCCCAGGCGCTGCGCGACGCGCTGAGCGCGGCGATGGCCGCCGGCAGGAACCAGTACGCGCCGATGACCGGCATCCCGGCGCTGCGCCAGCAGATCGCCGCGAAGACGCAGGCGCTGTACGGCCGTGCGGTCGACGCCGATACCGAAGTCACCGTGACCTCGGGCGCGACCGAGGCGCTGTTCGCGGCGATCGCGGCGGTCGTGCGCGGCGGCGACGAGGTCATCGTGCTGGACCCGTGCTACGACAGCTACGAGCCGGCGATCGAGCTCAACGGCGCGCGCGCGGTGCACGTGCCGCTCGATCTGGCCGCCGATTTCGCGGTCGACTGGCAGCGCGTCAAGGATGCGATGACGCCGGCCACGCGCATGATCATCGTCAACACGCCGCACAATCCCTGCGGCGCGGTGTTCTCGGCGGCCGACCTCGACGCGCTGGCCGCTCTCACGCGCGATACCGGCGTGTTCGTGCTGTCCGACGAGGTTTACGAGCACATCGTCTTCGACGGCGCCGCGCACCAGAGCGTGCTGCGCCACGCCGAACTGGCCGAGCGCAGCTTCGTCGTGTCCTCGTTCGGCAAGACCTATCACTGCACCGGCTGGAAGGTCGGCTACTGCATCGCGCCGCCGGCGCTCAGCGCCGAGTTCCGCAAGGTGCATCAGTACCTGACGTTCTGCACGTTCTCTCCGGCGCAGTGGGCGCTGGCCGAGGTGCTCGAACGCGATCCGGCGCATTACCTCGAGCTGCCGGCGTTCTACCAGGCCAAGCGCGACCGCTTCCGAGCGCTGCTGGACGGCTCGCGGTTCCGGCTGCTGCCGGTCGCCGGCGCGTACTTCCAGGTCGCCGACTATTCGGCGCTCAGCGACGAGGACGACATCGCCTACTGCCGCCGTCTGGTCCGCGAGGCCGGCGTGGCCGCGATTCCGGTGTCGGCGTTCTACGAGACGCCGCCGGCCGCCTCGCGCCTGATCCGCTTCTGTTTCGCCAAGACCGACGGCGTGCTCGAGCAGGCCGCCGAGCGGCTGCGGAGGCTGTGACGATGGGCGCGATGCAGCCGCTGCGGGTATCGCTGATCCAGGGTGCGACGCGCTGGCACGATCCGGCCGCCAATCGCGACTACTACGGCGAGCGCATCGCCGCGCTCAAGGGGCAGGGCGATCTGATCGTGCTGCCCGAGACCTTCCTCAGCGGCTTCACGAACGAGACGCTCGGCAATGCCGAGACGATGGACGGCGAGGGGCTGCGCTGGCTGCGCGAGGCGGCCGCAGCGGCCGCAGCGGTCGTCACCGGCAGCCTGGTCGTGCGCGAAGGCGAGACCTGCGTCAACCGGCTGGTCTGGATGCGACCGGATGGGACGCATGCGCTGTACGACAAGCGCCATCTGTTCCGCATGGCCGGCGAGCACGAGCGCTACGGCAGTGGCCGCGAGCGGCTGATCGTCGAGCTGAACGGCTGGCGCATCTGTCCGCAGGTCTGCTACGACCTGCGCTTTCCGGTCTGGCTGCGCAACGGTTACGACCGCGCGGCCGAGCGCTTCGATTACGACCTGCTGATCGTCGTCGCGAACTGGCCGGCCGCGCGACGTCATGCCTGGCGTACGCTGCTGCGTGCGCGCGCGATCGAGAACCTCGCCTACTGCGTCGGCGTCAATCGTGTCGGCGTGGACGGCAATGCGCTGGCGTATGCCGGCGACAGCGCCGCACTGGACTTCCTCGGCGAGGCGCTGGTCGATCTGGGCGCCCAGGAGCAGGTCGTCACGGTCACGCTCGATCCGGCCGCATTGGCCGCGCACCGGCAGCGCTTTCCGGCCTGGATGGACGCCGACGCATTCGAGCTGCAGCCCTAGGCTCGGACGACCGGCTGTCTCGCCGTCCGCTCGGTGCGACGCATCGAGAAAGGCCGGTCAAGGACGCCGCGGTCCGCGCCGCAGGCGCGCAGTCGCCCTGACCTCAGCTGCCGCCCGAGCCTCCGCGACGAGCCGGATCGGCCACGTGCGATCGGCGCGTGACGTCACGCTGCGGCGCCGATCCGCTCTGGGGGTCGCGCCTCGCGGATCGAACGGGGCGGCCGGGCGCGACGCCGATCGTTTTCGCCAACCCCTCACGGCAGCCGGTGACCCGGCGCGCGCGCCGTGCGTCCGTGATCCGCCAGCTCGACGGCCATTCGGCCATCTGGACGGCCATATGGTTATGCTGGCTTCAGGTTGGACGGGCACGATCCGATTCCATACGCTGTCGTCCACTTTCCTCGGGAGACCTCTCATGACGAGCAGACTCGCTGGCCTCGTGCTCGCGTTCGCGGCCGGCTTCGCTGCGATCGGTACCGCCTCCGGCGCCGAGGTCTCGCTGTTCAACGTCTCCTACGACCCGACGCGCGAGCTCTACCAGGACATCAACACGCAGTTCGCGGCGTACTGGAAGTCCAGGACCGGCGATACGGTCACGATCCGCCAGTCGCACGGCGGCTCGTCCAAGCAGGCGCGCGCGATCATCGACGGCCTCGAGGCCGACGTCGCGACGCTCGGCATCGCCTCGGACATCGACGCCCTGCACGAGCACGGCGATCTGCTGCCGGCCGACTGGCAGAGCCGGCTGCCCGGCGACAGCACGCCGTACGTGTCGACCGTGGTCCTGCTGGTGCGCACCGGCAATCCGAAGGCCATCCGCGACTGGAACGACCTGGTCAGGCCCGGCGTGTCGGTGATCACGCCGAACCCGAAGACCTCGGCCGGCGCGCGCTGGAACGTGCTGGCCGCCTACGCGTATGCGCTCAAGCACAACGGCGGCGACGAGACCCGCGCGCAGGACTTTCTGCGCGCGCTGTTCAAGAACGTGCCGGTGCTCGACACCGGCGCACGCGGCTCCACGATCACGTTCGCACAGCGCGGTCTCGGTGACGTGCTGATCGCCTGGGAGAACGAGGCGCATCTGGTGCTCAAGGAATTCGGCGCCGGCAGGTTCGACATCGTCGTGCCGCCGACCTCGATCCTGGCGCAGCCGCCGGTCGCCGTGGTCGACCGCTACGCGCGCAAGCACGGCACCGAGGCGCTGGCCGAGGCCTATCTGCGCTATCTGTATACGCCCGAGGCGCAGGAGACGATCGCCAGGCACTACTACCGGCCGCTCGATCCGGCCGTCGCGGCGCGCCATCAGGACCGGTTTCCGAAGCTCGACCTGGTGACGATCGAGGCCTTCGGCGGCTGGAAGTCGGCGCAGGCGCGCTTCTTCGGCGAGGGCGGCGTGTTCGATCAGGTCGTCGGGGCGCGGTGAGGCCGCGCATGCCGATCGGGACTCGGCGATGACGGCCGGGGCATCGGCCGGACACCGTCCGCTGCGGCGGCGCCGGTCGGTGCTGCCCGGCTTCGGACTGACGCTCGGCTTCACGCTGGCGTATCTGTCGCTGATCGTGCTGCTGCCGCTGGCGGCGCTGCTGCTGCGAGCCGGCGGGCTGGGCTGGTCCGGCATCGTCGGCGTGCTCGACTCGCCGCGCGTCGCGCACGCGCTGTGGCTGAGCTTCGGCGGCGCGCTGGCCGCGGCCGCGATCAATGCCGTGTTCGGATCGCTGATCGCCTGGACCTTCGTGCGCTACGAATTTCCCGGCAAGCGCCTGTTCCAGGCGATGGTCGACCTGCCGTTCGCGCTGCCGACCGCGGTGGCCGGCATCGCGCTGACCTCGCTGTATGCGCCGAACGGCTGGCTCGGCCGGCCGCTGGCGGCGCTCGGCGTCGAGATCGCCTATACGCCGCTCGGTGTCGTGCTGGCGATGACCTTCGTCGGCCTGCCGTTCGTCGTGCGCACGCTCGAGCCGGTGCTGGAGGAGGCGGAGGCCCAGTTCGAGGAGGCCGCCGCGACGCTCGGCGCGACGCGCTGGCAGACGATCACGCGGATCATCGTGCCGAGCGTGCTGCCGGCGCTGCTGACCGGCACCGCGCTGGCGTTCGCGCGCGCGGTCGGCGAGTACGGATCGATCATCTTCATCGCCGGCAACCTGCCCGGCGTGTCGGAGATCGCGCCGCTGCTGATCATGATCCGGCTGGAGGAGTTCGACTATGCCGGTGCCACCGTGATCGCCGCGGCGATGCTCGGCCTGTCGTTCCTGGTCCTGCTCGCCATCAACCTGCTGCAACACTGGAGCCGCCGCCGCGGCGCTGATACTTTCGAGGACTTTCCGATGAAGCGTGTATCGATACTGCGACTCACCGGCGTGCTGATGATGTCTTTCGCCGCCGGCCAGGCCGCCGCGGCCGGACTGCTCAACGTCAGCTACGACGTCGCGCGCGGGCTGTACCAGGATATCAACCGCGCCTTCGTCGAGGACTACCGGCGCAGCGGCGGCGAAACCGTGAAGGTCGACCAGTCGCACGGCGGATCGGGCAAGCAGGCACGCGCGGTCATCGACGGCCTCGCGGCGGACGTCGTCACGATGAACAGTCCGCTCGACATCGACGTGATCGCCGATGCCGGCCTGCTGCCGAAGACCTGGGCCGACGCATTCCCGCAGCGCAGCAGCCCGTCCTGGTCGACGATCGTGTTCGTCGTGCGCAAGGGCAATCCGCTGCGCATCGCCGACTGGCCGGACCTGACGCGCGCCGACGTCAAGGCCGTGCTGCCGAATCCGAAGACCTCCGGCAACGGACGCTACAGCTATCTGGCGGCCTGGCACTACGCGCGCAGCCAGCCCGGTGCGACCGACGAGACCGCGATCGCGTTCGAGAAGGCCTTGTTCAGGAACGTGCCGGTGCTCGACATCGGCGGCCGCGACGCGACGACGACGTTCGCGCACCGCGGTATCGGCGACGTGCTGCTGACGTTCGAGAGCGAGGCCAAGGTGATCGGCACGACCTTCGGCGCCGATCGCTTCGAGATCGTCTATCCGTCGGTCAGCGTGCGCGCCGACAATCCGGTCGCGGTCGTCGAGAAGAACGCCGCGCGCAAGGGCAGCACCGCGCTGGCCGAGGCGTATCTGACGTTCCACTACGGCAAGGCCGCGCAGACGATCTTCGCGGAGCACGGTCTGCGCCCGGTCGACCCGGAGGTCGCCGCGGCGCATGCGGCCGCATTTCCGCCGATCCGCACGTTCACGGTCGAAGAGGCGTTCGGTGGCTGGCCGGCCGCGCAGGCCGCGCACTTCGCGAGCGGTGCTGGGTTCGACCGGATCATCGCCGAGGCGCGCAAGTGAGCCGCGGCCCCCGCCGGCGGCGGCCGCAATGAGCGCCTCGCCGCGCCGGCGCGCGCGATCGGCGATCGGCGAGCCGGCGCCGGTACGCGTCGTGCTGATCGTGCTGACGATCGCGTTCCTGACCGCGTTTCTCGTGCTGCCGCTGGTGCTGATGTTCAGTCAGGCCCTGGCCGGCGGCGTCGCTGCGTATCTGGCGGCCATCGGCGACCGCGACACGCTGGCCGCGATCCGCCTGACCCTGGTCGCGGCCGCGATCGCGGTGCCGCTCAATGCGGTGTTCGGCGTCGCGGCGGCCTGGGCGATCGCCAAGTTCGACTTCCGCGGCAAGAACCTGCTGATCACACTGATCGATCTGCCGTTCTCGGTCTCGCCGGTGATCGCCGGCCTGGTCTTCATCCTGCTGTTCGGCGCGCATGGCTGGTTCGGTGCCTGGCTCAGCGCGCACGACGTCAGGATCGTGTTCGCGCTGCCGGGCATCGTGCTGGCGACGATCTTCGTGACGTTCCCGTTCGTCGCGCGCGAGCTGATACCGCTGATGCAGGCGCAGGGCAGCAGCGAGGAGGAGGCCGCGCTGACGCTCGGCGCCGGCGGCTGGAAGCTGTTCTGGCACGTGACGCTGCCGAACGTACGCTGGGGGCTGCTGTACGGCATCCTGCTCTGCAATGCGCGCGCGATGGGCGAGTTCGGTGCGGTCTCGGTCGTCAGCGGGCACATCCGCGGCCTGACCAATACGATGCCGCTGCACGTGGAGGTGCTCTACAACGACTACCAGTTCGCCGCGGCGTTCGCGGTGGCCTCGTTGCTGGCGCTGCTGGCCCTGGTCACGCTCGGGCTCAAGAGCCTGCTCGAATGGCGCCACGGCGACGAACTCGCCGCGCTGCGGGGGCGATGACGATGGCGCTTTCGCATCGCGTTAACCTCGGGCGCGGAACAATCGCTTGGCGGCATCGCGCACGGCCCGTCCCGGCGCGCCGCCGCCGGTCTCGATCACGACGGGCCGGGCCGGGCCTCGTCGCTCGGCCCGCACCGGCGGCGATGCTTCGACACCGTTCCCGATATCGCGCCACGGAGGTCCGGACGCCATGAAGATCACGATACGCGACGTCGGCAAGGACTACGGGCCGGTGCATGCGCTCGACGCGGTCGACCTCGATGTCGCCTCGGGCGAACTGCTGGCCCTGCTCGGGCCGTCCGGCTCGGGCAAGACCACGCTGCTGCGTGCGATCGCCGGCCTGGAGCCGATCGACCGCGGCCGGATCGCCTTCGGCGATCTCGACGCGACGGCGCTGTCGGTGCAGGAGCGGCGCGCCGGCTTCGTGTTCCAGCACTACGCCCTGTTCAAGCACATGAGCGTGCTCGACAACGTCACGTTCGGCCTGCGCATGCGGCCGCGTGCGCAGCGGCCGGCGCGCGAGGCGATCCGTCGTCGCGGCCTGGAGCTGCTGTCGCTGGTCCAGCTCGGCGGACTGGAGGCGCGCTACCCGAACCAGCTGTCCGGCGGCCAGCGTCAGCGTGTCGCGCTGGCGCGCGCGCTGGCGATCGAGCCGCGCGTGCTGCTGCTCGACGAGCCGTTCGGCGCGCTCGATGCGAAGGTGCGCAAGGAACTGCGCGGCTGGCTCAAGGCGCTGCATCGCGAGCTCGGCTACACGACGGTGTTCGTCACGCACGATCAGGACGAGGCGCTCGAACTGGCCGACCGCGTCGTCGTGATGAACGGCGGACGCATCGAGCAGGTCGACACGCCCGACGCGATCGTGCAGCGGCCGGCGAGCGATTTCGTCGCCGACTTCATCGATGCGCGTGACGCGGCGCGCGGGCCGGAGCCGCTGCGGGTCGCCTCGTCGCTCTGAGCGCCGGCCGCGCGTTCCGACCGGTCGGCAGCCGGCGCGGCGTATGCGGCCCGCGCCGGCGCGCATGCCTCGGCGAACGAACGCGTCGGAGCGGTGTGCGATTCCCGTCGTCCGCTGAGGCGTTGCGTCCGGCCGTGGCCGCAGTGCGTTACCGGGCGTCCTGCGCGAGCCGCTCGCGTATCGCGCTGCGCACCTCGACCAGCGTCTTGCGTCCGCTCGGCGGCACCGCACCGGCCGCGACGCGGCCATAGATCGCCTCGGCATGGTCGGCCGCCGCAGTCGCGCCGCTGGCGTCGCCGGCGCGCATCGCGATCCAGGCCGCACTGACGTAGAGATCGCCGAGCCGTGCATCGTCCTCGCCGTAGGCGGCCGGCGCCAGACGCAGCGCATCGTGCATCGTCGCGGCGGCCTCCTCGTGCCGCCCGAGCGCCGCGTAGTAGCCGGCCAGATGCGCCAGCGGCATCGCCAGGCGCGGGAAATCGCCGTCCATGACCTTGCGCTTGAGCGCGATCGAGCGTTCCTGCAGCGGCAGCGCCTCGGCGGTGCGGCCGAGCCGGTCGAGCAGCAGGGCCTGGTTGTTGAGATTGATCGAGAGGTCGAGCTCGGGCAGCGGCTCGATCGTCTCGAGCAGGGCGCGGGCGCGCGCGTAGTTCGCGCTGGCCGCCTCGTAGCGGCCCAGGCCGTACTCGGCCGAGGCGAGATTGCCGAGCGTCACCGCGCGGTCGCGCGCCGGATCCGGCCCCGGTGCACGCGTCTGCAGCGCGAGCGAGTCCTCAGCCCTGCGCCGGGCCTCGTCCCAGCGGCCCAGATCGCCGAGCAGGGCGGCATAGTCGCTGAGCACGTAGGCGCGCTGGCGGTCGCCGGCCCCGCCGCGCGAGCACGCGGCCAGCGCCTGCCGCAGCAGCGCTTCGGCGCGGCCGGTATCGCCGGCATTCCACTCGAGCATCGCCTGCGTCTTGAGCGTCTCGGCCAGGGCGTCGCCGCCCTCGCCGATGCGCAGCGCAGCGGCGCGGTCCAGCTGCATGCGCGCCGCATCGGGGCGTTCCAGCGAAAGATAGGCCTGGCCGAGCGCCTGGCGGATGTCGCCTTCGAGCGCGGTCTGGCCGGCCAGCTGGCGCGGGATGTCCTCGACTGCGCGATCGAGCGCGTCGACCAGCAGCGGCGGCCGGCCGTGCAGGTACGGATCGGCCCGCGCGATCATGTCGGTCAGGAACGCGTTGGCGCGGCGCGCGCGTTCGGCCTCGGCACGCGCGCGGCCGGCCTGATCCAGCGCGACCGCGAGGCCGCCGGCGAGTCCGAGTACGGCCAGCGCCGAGGCAGCCGCCGGCAGCCAGTGCCGGCGCAGCAGCTTGCCGCCGCGATAGCCCCAGCCGCCGGCGCGTGCCAGTACCGGCCGGTGCTCGAGCCAGCGTACGAGGTCGTCGGCGAACGCCTGCACGGAGGCGTAGCGGCGCAGCGGCTCGGGCTGCAGCGCCTTCAGCACGACGCGGTCGAGGTCGCCGGCCAGCGCACGCCGCCAGTCGGCCGCGACGCCGGCGCCGAGTCCGAGCGCGGCGGTGTCGAGCCGCTCGCTCGGCCGGTCCGGCACATGTGCCGACGTCCAGTGCGCGAGCTCGACCAGCGAGCGGCCTTCGGTGCGCAGCGCCGGCACGCCGGTCAGCAGCTCGTACAGCAGCAGGCCGAGCGCGTAGACGTCGCAGGCGGTCGTCAGCGGCTGCCCGCCGAGCTGCTCGGGACTGGCGTAGCCCGGCGTCAGCGCGATCGCGCCGGTCTGCGTGGCCTCGCCGCGGATCCGGCCGTCGAGCGACTTGGCGATGCCGAAATCGAGCAGCTTGACCTGGCCGGCCTCGGTCACCAGCACGTTGCCGGGCTTGATGTCGCGGTGGATGATCAGGGCGCGGTGCGCGGCGTCGACCGCGCCAGCACCTGGCCGAACAGGCGCACGCGCGCCTGCGGTCCGAGCGCGCGGTTGCGGCACCAGCGATCGATGCGCTCGCCGTCGACGTATTCCATGACGACGTACGGCTGGCCGTGCGGCGTGGTGCCGCCGTCGAGGATGCGCGCGATGTTCGGATGGTCGATCCAGGCCAGGAACTGGCGCTCGGCCTCGGCCCGGCGCGCCGCTTCCGGATCGCCGGGCAGGGCGTTCAGCAGCTTGATCGCGACGTACTGCTCGAAGTCGTCGCGGCGCTCGGCGCGGTAGACCTGGCCCATGCCGCCGCCGCCGATCCGCTCGAGCAGGCGATAGCGGCCGAGCGTCTGCGGCACGCATGCCTGCTCCGGTTCGAGGAAGCCGTCGCGGCCGGCGCGCGCATACGCGACGAGCAGCGCGTCGAGGCGCTCGCGCAAGGCGGCGTCGCCGGCCGCGGCCTCGTCGAGGAAGGCCGCACGCTGCGCCGGTGGCCGGTCGAGCGCCGCCTCGAACAGGTCGAGCGTGCGCCGGTCGCTCATGAGAGCGCGTCGAGCAGGAACGCGCGCGCCACGTCCCAGTCGCGCTGAGCGGTCGCACGCGAAATGCCGAGCAGCTCGGCGATGTCGCTCATCTCGATGCCGGCGAAGTAGCGCAGCTCGACGACCTGGGCCTTGCGCGCGTCGGCCGCTTCGAGGCGTTCGAGCGCCTGGTCGAGCGCGAGCACGTCGAGGCGGTCGCCGCAGTCGTCGGCCAGGCCGGACAGCGTGACCTCGGCACGCTCGCCACCGCCGCGCTTGGCCGCGTCGCGGCGACGCGCGTGGTCGACCAGGACCTGGCGCATGCGCCGCGCGGCGATCGCGAAGTAGCGGCGGCGATCCTCCGCCGCGAACGCCGCCTCCGTGGACAGGCGCAGCCATGCCTCGTGCACCAGGGCGGTCGGTGACAGCGTATGGCCGGCCCGCTCGCCGGCCAGATGCCGCGCGGCGATCCGGCGCAGATCCGCGTAGACCAGCGGCAGCAGGTCCGCATGCGCCTCGCGCTCGCCGGCCGAGAGCCGCTGCAGCAGTACCGTGATCGCGCCCGCGTCGCTCATCGTCGCTCCCTCTCGCGCGGCGATTGTAGCGACGGCCCGGGGTCGCGTCGTCGCGGCGCCACGGGGCCGGATGTGGCACCGGACGCGGCCGATCGCGCGGCCCGCTGCGCACCTGGGCGTGCCGCGCGGCGCCCGCGGCTGCGCTACAGCGGCTTGACCATGCGCAGCAGCTCGACACCGAAGCCGCGGCGCTCGTACAGCGCCCGCGCGGCCTCGTTGCCGGGGAACACCGCCAGCGTCAGGTGGCGGCAGCGGCGGCGGCGTGCCCAGGCCTCGGCCTCGGCCAGCAGCCGGCTGCCGATGCCGCGCCGGTCCAGCCCGGGCGCGACCGCCAGGTCGCAGATGTGCGCATTGGCCGCGCCGGTCAGCGTGTCGACGGTCAGCTGCAGATGCACGAAGCCGACGCGCGTGCCGTCCTCGTCCTCGGCGACGAACAGATGCGATCCGGGCGGTTGCTCGGCGAGATGACGCGCCAGTTCGCGGCGGATGCCGGCCAGACATTCGCCGCGGCGCCGCCAGGGCGGCAGCTCGAACGCGACGAAGCGCTCGGCCAGGCCGAGCACGAACGCGTCGTCGTCGGCCCGGGCGAGCCGGATCCGGATCGGCGGCGCGTCCGGCTGCATCGGCGCCGCGTCAGCCGAACAGCGCGTCCGGCAGCGCCATCAGCGTGTCGGCGCCGGCACGGATCGCCGCCAGATGCGCGCGCGTACGCGGCAGGATCCGCGTGAAGTAGAAGCGCGCGGTGTGCAGCTTGGCCGCCTTGAAATCATCCGACTGCGCCGAGGTATTCGCGGCGGCGACGCTGCGTGCCCAGAAATACGCCAGGGCGACGTAGCCGGCGTAGAACAGGTAGTCGACCGCGGCCGCACCGATCTCGTCCGGGTTGGTCTGCGCCTTGCCGGCCAGCTCCTCGGTCAGATCGCTCCATTCCTTGGCGACCAGGGCCAGCGGACCGATGAATTCGGACAGCACGGCATCGCCGGCCTGGTACTGGCAGAACGCGTCGATCTCGCCGAGGAAGTGCTTCAGGCCGGCGCCGCGCAGCTGCAGAATCTTGCGGCCGAGCAGGTCGTTGGCCTGGATCTGCGTGGTGCCCTCGTAGATCGTCGTGATGCGCGCGTCGCGCGCGTACTGCTCGACGCCGGTCTCGGCGATGTAGCCGTGTCCGCCGAACACCTGGACCGCGTCGTAGGTCGACTCCTGCGCGAGCTCGGTCAGCAGGCCCTTGACGATCGGCGTCAGGAACGAGACCAGTTCCTCGTTGCGGCGCCGCTCGTCCTCGTCGCTGGCGTGGGTCGAGATGTCGTGGCGGGTGTAGGCGTACAGCGCGAGCAGGCGGCCGCCTTCCGCGAACGCCTTCTGCGTCAGCAGCATGCGGCGGATGTCCGGATGCACGATCAGCGGATCGGCCGGCTTGTCCGGATAGCGCGGGCCGGTCAGCGCGCGCATCTGCACGCGTTCGCGCGCGTAGCGCAGCGCGTTCTGGTAGGCGCGCTCGATCAGGCCCAGGCCCTGCACGCCGACCGCGAGGCGCGCGGTGTTCATCATCGTGAACATCGCGTTGAGACCCTTGTTCGGCGCGCCGATCAGCCAGCCCTCGGCCTCGTCGAAATTCATCACACAGGTGACCGAGGCCTTGATGCCCATCTTGTGCTCGATCGAGCCGACCGCCAGCGAGTTGCGCTCGCCCTGCCGGCCGTCGCGGCCGACGCGGAACTTCGGCACGATGAACAGCGAGATGCCCTTCACGCCGGGCGGCGCATCCGGCAGCCGTGCCAGCACCAGGTGGACGATGTTGTCGGCCAGGTCGTGCTCGCCGGCGGTGATGAAGATCTTGGTGCCGGTGATCCGGTAGCTGCCGTCGGCCTGCGGCTCGGCGCGCGTCTTGAGCAGGCCGAGGTCGGTGCCGCAATGCGGTTCGGTCAGGCACATCGTGCCGGTCCAGCGGCCTTCGGTGATCGGCTTCAGGAACGCCTCGCGCTGCCAGTCCTCGCCGTGCGCCTTGAGCGCCTCGACCGCGCCGTGCGAGAGCATCGGGAAGTTGCCCCAGGACACGTTGGCCGAATCGATCATTTCCTTGACGATCGCGCCGACCACCTCAGGCAGCTCCTGGCCGCCGTAGACGGCCGGCGTGGTCAGGCCGGTCCAGCCGCCGTCCACGTACTGCCGGAACGCCTCCTTGAAGCCTTTCGGCGTGGTGACGCTGGCGGTGGCCTTGTCGAGCGTGCAGCCTTCCTGATCGCCGCTCTGGTTGATCGGCGCCAGCACCTGTTCGGTGAATTTGGCGGCTTCCTCGAGCACGGCATCGACGATGTCGCGGCCGGCGGTCTCGAAGCCGGGCAGGCGCTGGTAGAGCGCTTCGGCACCGAGGACGTCGTACAGGGCGAAGCGAATGTCGGCGAGCGGGGCGGCGTAGACGGTCATGACGATTCCTGCGGAATGGGGCGGCGGGCGTGGGCGTGCGGCTGGGGGCGGCGAGCGGACCGGCTCGGATCGTGCGGTGCGAGGCCGCCCGATCGGGGCCGGAAGGCAGTTTCTTCGCTACGGCTGCGATCGCGCCGCACGAGGCGGCGGTCGCGACCGGCTAGCGCCAGGTGCCGGGAAGTCCCGGAACCGGCGTCAGCCGGCTCGAACGGTCGAACGGGTAGACCTTCTTCGGGTCAGTCACGTCGATGTGTCCGGTCAGCTCGTAGGCGAAATCGCCGGCCGGCAGGCCGGCCGAGACCGGCAGCGTCGCCTCGACGACCTCGGCACTGTTGCCGACCACGTCGATGCCGAGCGGCAGCGCGAGCTTGCCGACCTCGGTGCCGTCGACCTTGACGGTCGCGTCGAGCCGGCCGAACACCATCGGCACGGTGCTGAAATTCTGGATGCGCAGCGTGAGCCGCCAGGTGCCGCTGCCGTCGACGACCAGCTGCTGGATGCTCGCGGTCGGCGGATTGATGCGCTTGACCGGGCCGCTGCCGCAGCCCGCCAGCAGCAGCGCGGCCGCAGCGGCGACGATCAGGGTGCGTCGGGATTCGCGTGGGAACATCGAGGCCTCGAACGATCGTTTGAATCGGCCAAGAGTAGCCGGTTCGACCGGGCGCGAAAAGCTGCGCCGCAAGGTGCCGGCCGATCGCGCGGGAGCATCCGCCGCGCGCTTCAGCGGCCGAGCTGGCGTTGCGCGAACCGGTCGATCGGCAGCTGGTCGAGCACCGCGCCGGACTGCATCAGCACGACCTCGTCGGCCAGCGCGATGGCCTCGGCCGGCTGGTGCGAGACCAGCAGCATCGCCAGGCCGAGTTCGAGCTTGAGCCGCACCAGGTGATCGAGCACCTGGTCGCGCGCTTCGCGGTGCAGGCCGGTCAGCGGCTCGTCGAGCAGCAGGATGCGCGGCGCCGACAGCAGCGCGCGCCCGATCGCGACGCGCTGGCGCTCGCCGCCGGACAACTGGGCCGGCATCCGCGCGAGCAGGGCGCCGAGGTCGAGCAGGTCGACGATGCGATCGAAGTCGGCGCCGTCGCGGCCGCGCGCGCGCGCGCCGTAGAGCAGGTTGGCGCGGACGCTCAGATGCGGGAACAGGCGCCCGTCCTGGAACACGTAGCCGATCTGGCGCCGCGCGACCGGCAGGCAGATGCCGGCGTCGTGATCGAACAGCACCGTACCGTCGAGCACGATGCGGCCGGCACTCGGGGTCAGCAGGCCGGCGATCGCATTGAGCACCGTGGTCTTGCCGGCGCCCGAATCGCCGAACAGCGCCAGCACGCGTGCCGGCGTGCGGAACGCGGCCTCGACCGCGACGTCGCGATAGGCATGGCGCAGCGCGACCTCAATCATCGGCGCGGCGCCTCCACAGCGCGCCGCCGAGCAGCGCGGCGATCAGCGTCGCGGCCAGCGCGACGACGAACGCGACCACGGTCAGCCGCTGCACGCCGGCCTCGCCGCCGGGCACGCTCATCAGCTCGTAGATCGCGATCGGCAGCGTGCGCGTCTCGCCGGGAATGTTCGAGACGAAGCTGATCGTCGCGCCGAACTCGCCGAACGCGCGCGCGAACGCGAGCACGCAGCCGGCGAGGATGCCGCCCGAGGACAGCGGCAGCACGATCGTGAAGAATCGCCGCCAGGCACCGGCGCCGAGCGTCTCGGCCGCGCGTTCGAGCCGGCGGTCGAGGTTGTCGAACGCGACGCGGATCGACAGCACCAGCAGCGGAAAGCCCATGACCGCCGCCGCCAGCACGGCGCCGGTCCAGCGGAACGCGAACACGATGCCGGCCGCGGCCAGCCACTGGCCGATCGCGCCGTTGCGGCCGAACAGCACCAGTAGCGCATAGCCGGTCACCACCGGCGGCAGCGTCAGCGGCAGGAACAGCAGCGCCTCGATCAGCGCGCGGCCGGGCACGCGCTTGCGCGACAGCAGCCAGGCCAGCGCCAGCGCGAACGGCAGCGAGACGATCACGCTGATCGCGGCCACGCGCAGGCTGAGCGCGAGCGCCGCGGCTTCGTCGGGTGTCAGCATCCCCAGACCGGTGCAGGCGAAAAGCCGAGTGTGCCAGTTACCGCCCGGTCTGCGTCGCGACCGGCGTCGCCGTCCGCGACGGCGCGGTGCCGAACCCGTAGCGCTCGAACACCGCCTGCGCGGCCGGTCCGCGCAGCAGCGCCACGAAAGCGCGGGCCGGCGCGCCGTCGCCGGACTCGAGCACGGCCATCGGGTAGACGATCGGGGCGTGCGTCACGTCCGGGAACGTGTCGAGGATGCGCACGGCCGGTTCGGACACCGCGTCGGACCGGTAGACGATGCCGAGCGGCGCCTCGCCGCGCACGACGAAGGTCAGCGCGGCGCGCACGCTCTCGGCGGCGACGATGCGCCGCGAGACCGCATCCCAGACGCCGAGCGAAATCAGCGCGGCCTTGGCGTACTTGCCGGCCGGCACGCTGTTGGGCTCGCCGATCGCCAGGCGTCCGCTGGCGCCGAGTGCGCTGATCAGGTCGACGCCGGGCGCGAGCGCGACGCGCGCCTCGCTCGCGGCCGGTGCGACCAGCACCAGCGCATTGCCGATCAGGTTCACGCGGGTGCCGGCCGCGACCGCGCCGAGCGCCTCGACATGGTCCATCCAGTCCTGGTCGGCCGAGATGAAGATCGCCGCTGGCGCGCCGTGCTCGATCTGGCGCGCCAGCTGCGAGGACGCCGCGTAGCTGGCCCTGATCGTGCCGATCGCCTGCGTTTCGGGGGCGGCGATGATCGTGTCTAGTGCCGGCTTCAGGCTCGCCGCCGCGAACACCAGGACCTCGGCCGCGCGCAGCGGCGCGGCCGGCAGCAACAGGATCAGCGCGAGCAGGCTCGCCGTTCGTCGGGACAGGGCAGGGCGCATCGTCATGACGGACTCCGTCGCGGCTCGTCGGGGAAAGGAATCGGTATCATCGTGGCGCCTTTCGGAGCTCCGCGATGCGTCCATCGGATACCAGTACCGGCACGACCGCCGCGCGCGCGGCATCCGGCGAGCGCCGGCCGCGCCTGAGTCTGCGCGTGATGCGCGGCCGCGCCGGCGTGCTCGGTCCCGGCAAGGCCGATCTGCTCGAGGGCATCGACCAGACCGGCTCGATCGCCGCGGCCGGCCGGCGCATGAAGATGAGCTACAAGCGCGCCTGGCAGCTCGCCGAGGAGCTCAATCGCGGCTTCCGCGATCCGCTGATCGAGGCCAGCAAGGGCGGCAGCGGCGGCGGCGGTGCCCAGCTCACGGCGCTGGGGCGCGAGGTGCTGGCACGCTACCGGCGCATCGAGGCCGCCTGCGAGCAGGCAGCCGCGACCGAACTGGCCGCGCTGCAGCGCCGCCTCGCCCAGGACTGACGGCGCCGCGCCCGCCGCGCGCCTGCCGGCGGCAAGGCCGACGTACCCATGAGGTGTCGGAACCGGACCGGTTGTCGAATCGATGTCCACCTCGATATAGTCGTACGGAAATAACGGTGATGGCAAGCAGCGCTGCGGTCATGCGCCCATGACCACGGCGGTCCGCCTCGCCTCGATCGTCGGGGGTTCCGTGATGTCGATCCGTCCACTGTTCGCGGCGATGGCCGCTTGTCTCGTCTCCTCGCCCGGCTCGGCGCAGGATGGTGCCGAGGAGGCGTTCCGCCTCGGTGTGGTCGAGGTCATCGGCGTGGCGCCGGTGCAGCCGGCGCCGGGCACCGAGCGCGTCGACGCCGAAGCGATCGAACGTCACGACCGGCGCAACGTCGCCGAGGCGCTGGACCTTCTGCCGGGCGTGACGCTGCAGAACGTCGGCCAGCGGCGCGAGCGCATGGTCTGGATCCGCGGCTTCAACAGCCGGCAGATTCCGATCTACATCGACGGCGTGCCGGTCTACGTGCCGTACGACGGCAACATCGACCTGGCGCGCTTCGGAGTCGACACGCTGTCGGAGATCCTCGTCACCAAGGGGCTGACCTCGGTGCTGTACGGCCCGAACGCACTCGGTGGCAGCGTCAACCTGGTCAGCCGCCGACCGACGCGTCCGTTCGAGGCCTCGGCCACTGCCGGCTTCGACCTCGACCGCAGCGGCGACCTGGCCGGCTACCGTGCCGATGCGCGGGTCGCGACGCGCCAGGAGAACGGCTACGCGCAGGTGACCGCCTCGTACGCCGACAACGACTTCTTCCGCCTGCCCTCGGGTTTCCGGCCGACCACGGCCGAGAATGGCGGGCGCCGCGAGAACTCGGCCGACCGCGATCGCCTGGTCACGGCCAAGTTCGCCTACACACCCAATGCCACCGACGAATACAGCATCAGTTATCACCGCCAGGACGGCGAGAAGCAGGATCCGCCGTATTCGGGCCGAGCGAACGTGACGCCGCGCTACTGGCGCTGGCCGGACTGGGACAAGGAGAGCCTGTACCTGATCTCGCGCACCGAGCTCGGCGGCGACACCGACCTGCGTCTGCGCGCCTATTACGACAGCTTCTACAACCAGCTCGATTCCTGGGACGACGCGACCTACTCGACGCAGACGCGGCCGTATGCGTTCACCAGCATCTACGACGACTTCACGACCGGTGCCAGCAGCGAGCTCGAGCAGCGCTGGAGCGAACGCCAGGTCACGCGCCTGGCGCTGCATTTCAAGCGCGACGTGCACCGCGAGGTCTCGGCGATCGGCGCACCGCAGCAGCATTTCATCGACAAGACCTGGTCGGCCGGCGTCGAGCATGTCTGGCGGCCCGACGATCGCTGGACGATCACGCCGGGCGCGGCCTACAGCCGCCTGGAGGGCGTGCAGGCGGACAATCTCGTGTCCGGCATGCTCGAACCGTTCGCGGTCGAGACCGACGGTGCCTACAACCTGCAGGTCGCGATCGGCTACGCGCTCGACGAGGACACCCGTTTCTTCGGCGGCATCAGCCGCAAGACGCGCTTCCCGACGCTCAAGGATCGCTACTCCTACCGCATGGGATCGGCCTTGCCGAACCCGGACCTGGAAGCCGAGCGCAGCACGAATCTGGAAGTCGGCTACGAAGGCGCGCTCGGTGCGTTCCGCTATCGCGCGGCGCTGTTCCACAGCCGGCTGCAGGATGCGATCGAAAGCGTCTCGCTCGATCCTTCGGCCTGCACCTCGCCGCCGTGCTCGCAACTGCGCAACATCGGCGAGCAGCGCAATCAGGGTGTGGAGCTCTCGGCCGAGGTCGATCTCGGCGAGCGCCTGCGGCTGGCCGGCAGCTATACGTTCCTGGACCGCGACAATCGAAGCCAGCCGCAGATCCGGCCGCTCGACACGCCGCGCGAGAAGCTGTTCGCGAGTCTCGACTACGCACTCACCGAGCGCTGGTCGGCGCTGGTCGGCGCGACCTCGGAGAGCCGCCGCTACTCGAGCACCGACGGCCGCCGCATCGCGCCGGGCTTCACGATCTACGACGCGCGCCTGAGATGGCAGGCCGCCGACCACCTCGCGGTCGCGTTCGGCCTCCACAACATCGGCGACAGGCACTACGTGTACGAGGAAGGCTATCCGGAGCCGGGGCGTACCTACGCGTTCTCGTTCGACTACCGCTACTGACGGCGCCTCGCGGTCCTCGAGACCGGTGGTCTCGGTCGACCGGCGGAGCGCCGTCGTCATTCCGAGTCGGGACGGGCCGAGGTCCGCCGACGATCTGACTGGAGGATCATCCGATGACACCGCTTCCCTGTCTCACGGCCCCGGGTCCGCGCTTCACGCATCGTCTGGCCTGGATGCTGGCCGGCCTGCTCGCGGCGACCGGCATGCCGGCGGTCGCACAGCACGCGCACGACCATCACACCCATGCCAAGCCGGCCGCCGCGGCCGAAGCGGTCGTCGAGATCGGCGGCGAAGTCGGCAAGCCGCTGGTGCTCGATGCCGCAGCGCTCGCGAAATTGCCGCGCAGCTCGGTCAGGGCGTCTGCGCACGGCGTCGACGGCGAATGGACGGGGGTGCCGCTGATCGAGGTGCTGCGCGCCGCCGGCGCGCCGGTCGGTGATGCGCTGCGCGGCCCCAATCTGCAGCTCTACGTGCGCGTCAGCGCGGCCGACGGCTATCGCGTGGTCTATGCGCTGGCCGAGCTCGATCCGGCGTTTCGCGACGACGGCGTGATCCTCGCCGACCGCCGCGACGGCCGGCCGCTCGCCGCCGACGAAGGCCCGTTCCGTCTGATCGCGCCGCGCGAGGCGCGGCCGGGCCGCTGGGTCCGCCAGGTCACCGCGATCGACGTGCTGCGCGCGGCGCAATGACGAGATCGCGCGGCCGCAGCGGCGCGGGGCTTCGGGCGCTGCGCAGCGCGGCGACGGCCATCAGCAAGCGCGGGACATCCGAGCCGTCGTGCTGCGTCCGTGCTGCCTCGGCGCAGCCTGCCCAGGTGCGCGATCGTCGCGGCCCTCGGCGGCAACGGCGCTCGTCGCGACGCGCGATCGCAGTCGCACGCCGCGACGGCCCGTCACGGAATGCGGATCGCCGCGCCGCTGCGGTCGTAGGCGTAGTCGAGCACGGTGACCGGAAATCCGGCCGGTGCGGTGGTCTGCAGATGCAGATAGCCGTAATTGACCTGGCCGGTCTGCTCGTTCCAGAACTTGAAGCCGAGATAGCCGGTGGCGCCGGCCAGCCAGTGATCGAGCGGCCGGGACTGCAGGCTGTAGAACGGATCCTCGCCGACCCGGCCGCCGGGCTGCAGCAGCGAGAAGTCGATCGCGCCGGTCGTATCGACGTCGATGACGCCGCCGACGAAGGCCGGGGTCACGTCGGCGTACCAGTAGACGCTGAGCGTGCCGGCGCCGTCGTTGCCGGCATAGAGATTGACGTCGGCCGCTGCGCCGCCGCTCTTGGGACCGTGTGCGCCGGTGACCAGGTCGATCGCCAGACCTGCGAAGTCGGCCGGCACGGGCCAGTTCAGCGGTCCGCTGCGGACCAGGCTGGTCGGCGTACCGTCGCAGCGTCCGCTGTCGTCGGATTCGAAGCCGACGCAGAACAGCGCGCCGGCGTCGCTTGCCACGGTGACCTCGAGCGCGATGCGGACCTCGGGCCGGGCCGGATCGTTGCTGATCACGCAGGCGACCGCGCGATGCCGGCCGAGGCCGGCCAGATCGCCGCGCGCGGCGAACCACAACCGCGCCGCGTCGCCGGCGGCCAGCGTGCCGGCGGCCGATGTCGCGCCGAGCCAGGCCGGCTGCGGCGCCGAGCAGAGCGCGCCGTCGTCGACCAGACGGATCGCATAGCCCAGCGGATCGGCACCGAGGTTGGCCAGGTTGATCGCGGCGGCCGTGGTCGCCGGTGCGGCGAGCGACCACCGCAGTTCGGTCCGGTCGACCTCGACGGTCGGTTCGGTCGTCGCCGGCGCGCCGAGCCGCACCGTGTCGATCCACCAGCCGTTCGGCGCGGGCGCGGCGACCGACGAGTCGGTCGCGAAGCGCCAGCGCAGCCGGATCGCATGCCCGGCGAGGTTCGGCGGCAGCATCACGCGCGTCGCGAAGAACGCGTCGCGCTCGCCGCCGGCCCAGGCGCGGCGACCGCCAATCGGATTGCCGCCGCAGCAGGCCGCCAGCGTGCCGTCGTAGCCGCCGGCCACGAACAGGCCGCCGGCGTCGAGGATGTCGGCGAAGCCGCCGCCGTCCACGGCGATCTCGAGCACGCCGCCGTCGTACGGCGCGACCTCGAGGTTCCAGCGCTGGCGGAAGCTCAGCTCGGTCTCGTCGGCCGCCAGCGTCAGCGACGGCGTGATCAGGCTCGCCTCGCCGGCCGCCTCGGCCTCGACGATCCGCACCGATCGCGTGCCGCTGTGCGCGCGATCGCTGACGACCCGCCAGCCGTCGCCGGCGGCGTCGAGCGTCGTGGTCCAGCCCTCGGGCAGGCCGTTGCCGTCGTCGAACGTCCACAGGCGTTCGGCGGCAGCCGGTACGGACAGCGACCCGAGTGCGAGCAGCAGCAGCGGGAAACGCGTGCGGGAACGCGGAACGGACATGCGGGAACCTCGGCGAGCGGCGCGCCACGGGGAAGAGGCCGCGCATTGGATGCGAGCCGCCCGCGTGATGCCGTGCCGTTGCGTGGTCGTTCGATGGCCGTTGCCGGCAAGTCGTTGATTGTCGGCCGGCGTGCGCACTGCGGCGGCGTGCGCCGCGCCGCATGCGTATCGCCGTGCGGTCCCGGCAAGGTAAAGTCCGCTGCGGAACGCGGCCGTGCCGGCTCGAAGCGGCCGGCCGCGACACCGCCCGAGTGGTGAAACTGGTAGACACAAGGGACTTGAAGACTTGAGCCCTGCCTGGGAAACCGCGCAGGTGGCACCCGTCAAACTCGGTGAACGCCCTGGCCGTCCGCGGCCGAGCCGACGCCGAGCGCAAGCCCGCGCCGTGGCGCGGGAAGGTGTAGAGAGCAGACGGCGGGCACCTAAGGCCGCGAGGCGATGGTGAAGGCGTGCTCCAGACCACGAACGCCGCGCGCGAGCGGGCGGCGGCGAAAGCCGAAGTGGCAAGAAAATCCCTCGACCTCACGGTCGTGCCGGTTCGATTCCGGCCTCGGGCACCACCTCTCCGGCCGCCGCGTTGCGCGGCGGCCGGCGTGCATCCTCATGCTCGGCGGCGATCGGCGGGCCGGCGCTGCGCGATCGCATGTGCCGATACCGATCTCAGGGCTGCCTGCGCTCGAGCGGAATCTCGGCCGGGCCCTGCTTCAGCGTGACGCGTGCGGCCGGCCCGGGACCGGCATCGAATGTCAGCGTCGCATCGACCTCGGCGATGAACAGCCGCTCGGCGCTTTCGGCCTTCAGCGCGAACGCCGGCTGGCCGGGCACCTGGGCGCGCAGCACACCAGCCTCGTCGAGGAAGACCTTGATCGTCAGCTGCGGCGAGGCGTAGTCGCCGGCCAGACGTTCGAGCGCCGCGCGCGGCAGCTCGATCGCGACGCGACCGGGCGGCAGGTCGCCGCTGCGCTGCCAGCGCTCGCCGGCCTCGCCTTCCGGATGGAAGACCAGGCCGGTGACGCGGCCGCGGCGGTCGCGCTGCGGCTCCAGGTAGCTCAGCGACCCCTCGAACACGAAGCGCCCGCCGGCGACGGCGGTCAGCCGGTACGGCCGTCCGCCTCGCGCTGCGAGGTCAGCGTGCCGTCAACGACGCGCAGCACGCGGCTGTCGGTCTCGTTCTTGCGATAGACGCCTTCGAGTGCGCGCAGCGCGTCCTCGGCGATCGCGACCGGCGTCGGATCCGGATACGGATCGCCGAGTGCGAACGCGGCGATGCGCCGCTCGGCCGGCGGCACCGGCGCGCCGTCGGCATTGCGCAGGCTGACCACGGTCAGCTGCTGCTCGGGCAGCCAGGTCAGCTTCGACAGAAAGCCCGGGATGCCGCCGTCGTGGGTCAGCGCCGGTCGGCCGCGCAGCGTGCCGCGGCCGATGCCATAGCCGTATGGCGCATCGGCCTTCGCCGCCGCGCCGGCCGGCGTGATCATGCGCCGGTAGCTCGCCTCGCTCAGCACGCGTCCGCGATGCAGCGCGAGGTTCCAGTGCCACAGGTCCTCGAGCGTCGAGACCAGCGCGCCGGCCGCATGCGGCTGGGTCATGCTGAGCGCCTGGGCACGCGCGAGCCGGCCGCCGGCCAGGCTGTAGCCGGTCGCGAAGCCGTCGATCACGGCCGCGTCGGCGCCGTAGCGCGTATGGGTCAGGCCGGCCGGCGCCAGCACGGCCTCGTCCAGATACGCATGCCAGGGCTTGCCGGCGATCGCCTCGATGACCGCGCCGACCAGCACGTAGCCGGAGTTGCTGTAGGCCCACTTCTCTCCGGGCGCGAAGTCCGGCTTCTCGTGCGCGAACACCGCGACCAGCTCGGCCGTGCTCAGGTCGCGCCGGATCGGTCCGTCCATGTAGCCGGGCAGGTCGGTGTAGTTGGCGATGCCGGCGGTATGGTCGAGCAGCTGGTGCAGCGTGATCGCCTGCGCGTTCGGATAGTCCGGCAGGTACTTGGCGAGCGGATCGTCGAGCGCGGCGCGGCCCTCGTCGACCAGCTTCAGCAGCGCGGCCGCCGCGAACTGCTTGGTCACCGAGCCGATCCGCATGACGTGATCGGGCGACAGCGCCACGCCGAGCTCGATGCTGGCGCGTCCGCGCGCGCCGCGGTAGAGGATCTCCTCGCCGCGCGCGACCAGGACGGCCAGGCCCGGCCCGTCCGGATCGGGCACCGCCTCGCGCATCACGCGCTCGGCGTAGGCGGCGACCTCGGCCGCGTCCGGCGCCGACGCGGCAGCGGCCACGCCGGCGAACGGCATGCCGAGCAGCACGAGTGCCAGCGCGAAGCCTCGGGCCGGCCCGCGTCGAGTCCGGCGTGACGGCATCGACGCGGTCCGTGACGGCAGGGTGCGCATGCCGACGATCACCGGCCGGACCAGCGCGCGATCGCGTAGTAGGCCAGATTGCCGATGCCGGTCGCGGCGAGCAGGATCGCCAGGACGCCGGGCGTGACGTCGGACCAGGCCTTGTATTCGATGATCGCGAAGCCGATCGCCAGCGTCAGCAGCACGACGCCCCAGCGCAGTGCGGCGTGGCGGCGCTGCTGTTCGTCGCTTTCGAGCATCGAGCGGATCAGCTCCTGAGAGGCGCTGGCATCGATGATGCGGCGCCGCGTGCGGGCATCGACCACGGCCTTGATCGCATAGGTGATGCAGACGAACAGGCTGATCGGGATGAAGACGTCCAGGTTCATGCGAAGACCTCGTGAGGGGTGGGTGCGCAGCAGGAGATACCGGTGCCGCACCGGCGGTTGCAGCCGATCGCTTGCAACCGATCCCGCTCCGGGCGTATCCCTGAGCTGCGATGACCGATGCGCCCCCGTCCACGTTCCCGTCCGCGGCCGACGATGCCGCCCTCGTGCAGGCCGTCCTGGCCGGCGCGCCCGGCGCGTTCGAGCGTCTGGTGCGCCAGTACCAGGGGCTGTGCTGGCACATCGTCGACCGCATGGTGCGCCATCCGGAGGATACGCGCGAGCTGTGCCAGGAGGCATTCCTGCGCGTGCACCGCTATCTGCACCAGTACCGCAGCGAGAGTCCGCTCAAGGCCTGGATCGGCCAGGTCGCCTATTCGGTCGCCAAGCGCCATCTCGAGCGCCGGCGCATCCCGCTGGCCGAGGCGGCCGACGGCGCCGACGGCATGGCGCTGGCCGAGTCGGTCGGGCAGGATTTCGATCTGGAGAGCGCCTGCGCCGAGGACGAGGCGCAGGCCTTGCTGCATGCGGCGATCGAGGCGCTGCCGCCGCTGCAGCGCACCGTACTGACGCTGTATCACCTCGACGAGGTGCCGATCGGCGAGATCGCCGTGATGACCGGCCTGGCCGAGGGTACGATCAAGAGCCATCTGTTTCGCAGCCGTAAACACCTGCGCGCGATCCTGGAGCCGCGCATCGGAGTGCCCGCATGACGTCCCCCACGCCCATCGTCGACGAACGCGCCTGGCAGGCGCAGGAGCAGGCGCTGCGCGCCGCACGTGGCCGCATCGACGAGTCCGATACGGCCGCTCTGGCCGACCGCCGGCTGTTGCGCGCGCTGCGCGAGCCGCCGCTGTCGCCGCTGCCGGTCGATTTCGCGGCCGGTGTCGCCCGTCTCGCCGCACCGGCTGCGGCTGCACGCACGGTCGATGCCGGCCTGGAGCGGGTGCTCGGCATCGGGCTCGGCATCGCCCTCGGCGCGGCCGCTTTGACGCAAGGGCTCGAACAGGGCGCCGAATGGCTGCGCATCGTCGCCGAGCAGGCCTCGCCGCTGCCGCCGGGCACGCTGCGGCTCGGCGTCGCGCTCGCGGCCTGCGTCGGCTGCTCGTGGCTGATCGGACTGCTGCCGCAGCGGCAGACGCGCCGATCGCTGCGGCACTGAATCCGGAGCCACGCCGCACGGACCTGCGCCGCCGTGCGGTGACCGCGTTCCGCAGTGGCACCGCGGCGCGGCAGAACCGGCGGTCGCCGCATCGCGCGGCCTGACGCGCCACTCCCGCCGCGGGCTTCGATGCTCCGGAGGCTTCACTCCAGATGATGCCTCGCAGACCGGTCGCGGCCCCATGCGTTCGCGTCGACTGTCGCAGTCGCGACCGGCCGGGCCGGTCGTGTCGCGATGCGGCGTGGCGCGGCGCGGGCCCGCGCGTCGGACGAACACGTGTGGCGGTCGGTCAGGGTGACGCCGCCGTGCTCGCGATCGCCACGCTGCGCTCGCCGGCGAGACTGCGCGCGCGCGCCAGGGCGGCGGCGAGCG
This sequence comes from Dokdonella sp., assembly GCA_024707225.1. GTDB lineage: Bacteria > Pseudomonadota > Gammaproteobacteria > Xanthomonadales > Rhodanobacteraceae > Dokdonella. The sequence goes on from JANQAE010000001.1 coordinate 364,139, forward strand.
CGTCGGACTGGCCGAGCGCGGCGTACAGGCGCGCCTGGATCAGCGCGCAGTCGAAATCCTGCGCCGCCCAGCGCGCGACCTGGCCGACCACGGCGGCGGCGCGCACGTGATCGCCGGCGCCGATCAGGGCGCCGCCGTAGGAGACGACGACCTCGGCGACATCGGCCGGCGAGCCGTTGCGGTTGGCCTCGCGCAATGCCGCCTCGTAGATCGGCGCGGCGGTCTCGCGCCGGCCGGCGGCCCAGTCCTGCTCGGCCGCGGCCAGCAGCGCGTGGATGTGCATGTCCGGCTCGCCGCTGCGCTCGGCCAGCGCCGTGAAGCGCTGCACCGCCTGCTGCGCGCGCGCGTCCTGGCCGGCGGCACGCAGCGCGCGCACGCGGGTCAGCCGGCCGCTGGCGCGCAGCCGCGCGTACAGCGGTGTCGCCAATGCCGGCTCGTCGAGCGCGGCCTCCTCGTCGATCAGGCGCGCCGCGCGCACCGGATTGCCGTGTGCCAGCTCGAGCTGCGCCAGCTCGATGCGCACCGCCAGCGCGAGGCCGAGCACCGGCACGGCGGCCGGCTGCTCGAGGATCGGTTCGAGCAGGCTGCGTGCCTGTGCGTCGCGGCCGTTGCGAGCCAGCACGCGCGCCTGCACGTAGTCGAAGATCACGCGCGTCAGCGCGCCGTCTTCGATCCGCGCGAGCCACGGCCGGGCCCGGTCGATCGTCGCCAGCGCGGCGGCCGACTCGAGCAGGGCGAGCCGCTCGACGCCGGCATTGCCGAGCGCCTCGACGACGTTGCGGGCATCTCCGAAACGCTCGAAGCGGTCGGCGACGCGATCCCAGACCGCCAGCGCCTCGGCGTGCCGGTTGCGCAGTGCCAGCAGATTGGCCTGCTGGCCCTCGAGCCGCGCCAGGCGCAGCGTGTCGCCGCCGAGTTCGAGCGCGATGCGGCCCTGCGAGAAATCCGAGTCGGCGCGGTCGTAGTCGCCCTGCACCATGCGCAGCGTCGCCCGGCCGGCCAGCGCCTCGCCGAGCAGATCGGGCTGGTTGAGGTCCTGCAGCAGCGCGATCGCCTCGCTGAGTTCGCGCTGCGCGCCGGCCAGGGTCGCCGCGCTGCGCGAGCGGACCGGAGAGGCCCATCAGGGCGCGGGCGCGCACGACCGGATCGCTCTCGCGGTCCGGAAAGCGGCGCAGCAATTCGGCATAGGCGGCGTAGGCCGCCTCGTTGCGCTCGGCGGCGACGTCGAGGTCGGCCTGCCGCAGCAGCAGCGCCGATGAGCCCTGCAGGTCCGGCGGCGCCTGCTCGATCAGGCTGCGCGCGGTCGCGAAATCCTGGTCGAGCAGGGCGGCGTCGATGCGCTGCAACCAGTGCGCCGGCACCGCGTCGGCATCCGGCAGCGCTGCCGGCGCGCGCCGTTGCAGCCAGCCGAGCAGGCGGTCGCCGGCCTGGCGCGCGGCGCCGGCGGCATCGATGTCGCGGCCTTCGACCTCGCGCAGGATCGTCTCGTCGCGGCGCCATTGCAGCCGCACGACCCAGCCGGTGGCGGTGCGCTCGGCGCCGCCGGTGATCAGGCTGTCGGCGCCGGTCGCGTCGTGGACGCGGCGCGCCTCCAGCGCCGGCGTGCCTTCGTTGCGGACCAGCGCGACGACGTTCGCGCTCGGCACGACGACCAGGCCGGCGCGGCGCAGATGATTGGCGACCAGGTCCATCAGGCCGAGCCGCAGCCAGGCCCATTCGCTGTCGATGCCGGCGCCGACCTCGACCGGCAGGATCGCGATCGCTTCGTCGGGACCCGGCAGCACGGGGGCGAGCGGTGCGCGCGCGAACCAGCGCTGCGCGCCGGCGGCGGCGACCAGCAATACGACCAGCGCCAGCGCCAGCGCCGGCCACGGGCGGCGCCGCGGCATCGGCGCGGGTGTCGCCGCCAGCAACGCGGGCTCCGCTTCGGTCGGCGCGGAGGCCGCCGGCGCGTCGGCCGGCACCTGCCCGGCGGCAGCCGCCGGCGAATCGGCGAGCGGCGCCTGCGGCGGTTCGGCTGCGGCATCGAGCACGGCCGTCGCCGCGATCCAGCGGTAGCCGAAGCGCGGCACCGTGCGGATGATCGTCTGGCCGTCGCCGTCGTCGCCGAGGATCCGGCGCAGCTTGCGCATCAGCTGGCCGAGCTGCGCGTCGGCGACGTCGGCGCGGCCCCAGACCGCCGCGATCAGCTCGTCGCGGCCGACCGCGCGGTCGCGGTGCTCGATCAGCCAGACCAGACAGTCGAAGATCTTCGGCGAGACCACGACCAGCTCGCCGTCCTGCCTCAGCTCCCGCGCGGCACTGTCCAGTTCGAAGGCGGCGAAGCGGTAGGTCGGGCGGCTCATCGACCCGAAGATAACGCGGCCGCTTCGCCGCTGTCATGTCGTGCCGTGCGCCGCTCTCGCGATGCGCGCGGCACGCCGTCAGTGCACCGCGGCGAGCTTCTTCTCGCCGGCCGTCACGCGCAGGCCGAGGCGGTTCTCGGGCGGTGCGGTCGGACAGACCACATGCGGCGACAGCGCGCACGGCGGGTTGTAGGCCTTGTTGAAATCGATCACGACCTTGCCGTCCTTCGGCGCGTCGGCGTACAGGAAGCGCGCCGCGCCGTAGCTCTCCTTGCCGCTGGTGCGGTCGGCGATGATGAAGAACAGCTGCTTGCCGTCATCCTCCGACAGTGGCTGCAGCTCGTAACGCTGGCCGTCGCGCTCGAACACGGCCTTGCCGGGCACCGTGCCCTGCTCGGGCGTGCCGAGCGAGGTGACCAGCTCGATCGTCCTGGGCGGATCGAACGGCTCCCAGTCGGCGACGATGCGCCACGCCGGATCGATCGGCCAGGTCTCGATGCCGGTGAACGCCAGTCGCGCCGGCGAGTCCGGATCGCGGAAGCGCCAGCCGACGACGTCGCCGGTTTTGACGACGTAGAACCAGGTCGCGCCGATCGCCACGCGCGTCGGCGTCGCGCCATCGGCATTGGTCGACAGCGTGGCGCGCTCGAACGGCTTGCCGTCGATCAGCGCGCCGCTGCCGGGCGCGGCGCTCAGCGTCAGGCCGCCATCGGATGCCAGATGCAGCGTACCGAGATGCGCCGGCCCTTTCGGCAGCACGATGGCATTGTCCTCGGCGCTGCCGACCGTATTGTCGCCGGGCTGGACGCGGCCGGAGCCGGCGAAGCTCAGCCAGCCGTCGGGCTTCTTGAGGTTGGCGATGCGCGTGGCATGCCACTGCTCGATCGAGGCGACGTAGTCATCGGCGGCGAAGGCCGCCGGCAGCGCGACGGCCAGCGCTGCGCAGGCGATCAGACGAAAGGACGAGGGGGCAGGCATGGGCTCGGCACGGCGGGGAAGGGCCTGCCGAGTATAGGCGCGTGCGGGACGCCGCCGCGGTCCGGCCGGCTCAGGCCGGATCGAATCCGTTGAGGAAGATCTCGATCGCCGGCATCGCGACGCTGCGCACGCAGTTCCAGGTCTCGCCGATGCGCGGGCCGGTGTCGATGATCTGGAAATCGGTCACCTTGACCGCCGCGGCGCCGCCGGCGCCGTTCCAGAACACCTGCGGCGTGATGCCGAGGCCGGACCACTTGGCCGTGGTGTGGCGGTCGCTCTCGAACGTCAGCGCGATGTTGCCGCCGTCGGCGAGCACCAGGCCGTAGCGCTGCATCGTGCGCAGGATCACGCGCGCCGCCGCGTTGTAGCCGGTCATGTCGAAGTCCGCGCGCAGGCGCATGCGCACGCCGTAGGGCACGGTGCCGCGCGGACCGCTCGGTCCGCCCGCGTGCGAGGCCGGGCGCACGTAGAGGCGGCCGCCGACGCCGCCGAGCGCGCTGTCGGTCGCCATGCGTGCATTGGGCAGGATGAAGCGGATCGCATGGCCGAGATCGCCGTCGGCTTCGCCCTGGCGCTGCGCGACCTCGTCGGCATTGACCAGCAGCGGCGCGATCGGAAAACCGGCCGCATCCGCGCTCGTGCAGTGCTCGCCGCGGCCTTCCGGCGGATAGACCGTGTTGAGATCCCACACGCTCAGGCAGCGCGCGTCGAGCACGCCGCCGGACAGATTGCCCGAGTACAGCTCGTAGAGCTTGCTGCCCTGGCGGACCAGCAGGTGACAGTCCGAATCGGAGCTGTCGCAGGTGAGGCCGCTCTGGCCCTCGAATGCGGCATCGGCCGGCACCGGCATCGTCGTCGGCAGCGCCTCGCAGTCCGGTGTCCAGTACTCGCCCGACTCGCGATGCGGGATCACCTCGTAGCGCGGCGCGTTGGCCGGCGCCGCAGGGTGGACGTGGATCGAGAAGTCGATCTGCATGCGGTTGCTGTTGCCCCAGCCGCCCAGACCGGCCAGCGTCTCGAGCATCGCGCGCGATTCAGGATGCAGCGGCGCATCGGCGACGTTCTGGTGCCAGACCGAGCCGGCCGGAAAGCGCGGCGGCGTGGCGGCGAGCGCAGCGGCGGGCAGCAGTGCCCAGGTGGCGGCGAGGAGGCGTATGGAGCGGAGGGTGGACGGAGGCATCGGCGGGCCAACCAGATTCAGGAGGGGCAGGGTAGCAGAGCCTCGACAGCCCAACTGTCCAGCCGGCGTTCGTTTCTCGTTGGCCTCAGGTGGCGTTCAAGTGTTTGATCGAAAAGGTCCGAGCATGATCGGGTCGGCGCAACGCCGGACCCGTGCGCGCAATCGGTCCGGCCCCGCTCTAGAATGCCGATCCGGCCGCGCCCGCGTGCCGCCGCGCCGCTGCCGCTTCCGAAGGTCCGCCCGTTTCGATGCCCGTTTCGATCTCCGATTCAGCGTTGCAGGTTCTCAACACCGTCTTCGGCTACCCGGCCTTCCGCGGCGATCAACAGGCGATCATCGAGCACGTCGCGGCCGGCGGCGACGCCCTGGTGCTGATGCCGACCGGCGGCGGCAAGTCGCTGTGCTACCAGATCCCGGCGCTGCTGCGCGAGGGCACCGCAGTCGTCGTCTCGCCGCTGATCGCGCTGATGCAGGACCAGGTCCAGGCGCTGCTGCAGCTCGGCGTCGAGGCCGCGTTCCTCAATTCGAGCCTCGATGCGCAGGCGCAGCGCGAGGTCGAGCAGCGCTATGCGCGCGGCGAGCTCAAGCTGCTGTACGTCGCGCCGGAGCGGCTGCTGACCGAGCGCTGCCTGGAGCTGATCGGAGCGCGCATGCCGGCGCTGTTCGCGATCGACGAGGCGCACTGCGTTTCGCAGTGGGGCCACGATTTCCGGCCCGAATACCGCCAGCTGACGATCCTGCACGAGCGCTTCCCGGCGGTGCCGCGCATCGCGCTGACCGCGACCGCGGACGCGCCGACGCGCAACGAGATCGTCGAACGGCTCAATCTCGGCGACGCCTCGCGCTTCGTCGCCAGCTTCGACCGGCCCAACATCCGCTACCGCGTCGTCGAGAAGGACAATCCGCGCCGCCAGCTCAAGGCGTTTCTCGACGGCCATCGCGGCGAGTCGGGCATCGTCTACTGCCTGTCGCGCCGCAAGGTCGACGAAACCGCGGCCGGCCTGGTCGAGGACGGCGTGCATGCGCTGGCCTACCACGCCGGCATGGACGCGACCGAGCGCGCCGCCAACCAGCAGCGCTTCCTGCGCGAGGACGGCGTCGTGATGGTCGCGACGATCGCGTTCGGCATGGGCATCGACAAGCCCGACGTGCGCTTCGTCGCGCACCTGGACCTGCCCAAGAGCATGGAGGGCTATTACCAGGAGACCGGCCGTGCCGGCCGCGACGGCCTGCCGGCCGAGGCCTGGATGACTTATGGCCTGGCCGACGTGGTGACGCTGGCGCAGTTCATCGCGCAGTCCGAATCGGGCGAGGAGCGCAAGCGTGTCGAACGCGCCAAGCTCGACGCGCTGCTCGGTTTCGCCGAGACCACCGCCTGCCGGCGTCAGCGCCTGCTCGCGTACTTCGGCGAGACGCCGGCCGGCCCCTGCGGCAACTGCGACAACTGCCTGGATCCGCCGCAGAACTGGGATGCGACCGTCGTCGTGCAGAAGGCGCTCTCGTGCGTGTACCGCACCGGCCAGCGCTACGGCGTCGGTCATCTGACCGCCGTGCTGCGCGGCGAGGACGACGAGCGCGTGCGCGCGCTCGGCCACGACCGGCAGAGCACGTTCGGCATCGGTGCCGAGCTCGACGCGCGGCAGTGGCGGTCGGTGTTCCGTCAGCTCGTCGCGGCTGGCCTGCTGACGACCGACGAGGAAGGCTACGGCACGCTGCGCCTGACCGAGGCCAGCCGCGCCGCCTTGCGCGGCAGCGAGCCGATCTGGCTGCGCCGTCCGCCCGGCAAGGCCGAACGCCGTGCGGCCGGCCGCGACGGCGGCGCCGCGCGCACGCGGCAGAGCCTGGACATCGCGCCGCACGAGGCCGCGCTGTGGGACGCGCTGCGCGATGCGCGGGCGCGTCTGGCGCGCGAGCAGGGCGTGCCGGCCTACGTGATCTTCCACGATGCGACGCTGCTGGCGATGCTGCGCGAGCGGCCGCAGTCGCTGCGCGAACTCGGCGCGATCAGCGGCGTCGGCGAGCGCAAGCTGGCGCGCTACGGCGAGGCCTTCCTCGGCGTGCTGACCGCGTTCTGAGCGAGCCGATCAACGCGGCGCGACGTAGCCGCCCGGCACGCCGTCCGGGCTGATGACCAGCTGCCAGAGCTGGATCTGGCGCGTGCGGAAGCTCGCCATCGAGCCTGCCAGGTAGAACCGCCACATGCGGCGGAAGCGTTCGTCGTAGCGGTCGGTCAGTTCGGGCCAGGCCGCCTCGACGTTGTCGCGCCAGGCCTGCAGCGTGCGGTCATAGTCGGCGCCGAAGTTGTGCCAGTCCTCGATCACGAACAGGCCCTCGCTGGCCTGCGCGATCTGCGCCGTCGACGGCAGCATCGAGTTGGGGAAGATGTACTTCTCGATCCACGGGTCGGTGTGATTGGTCGAGACATTGGCGCCGATCGTGTGCAGCAGCGAGAGCCCGTCCGCGGCGAGGTTGCGGTGCACGACCTCGAAATAGGTCCGGTAGTTGCGCACCCCGACGTGCTCGAACATGCCGATCGAGTAGATCCGGTCGAAGCGCTCGTCGATCTCGCGGTAGTCCTGCAGCCGGATCTCGACCGGCAGGCCGCGGCACAGCTCGCGCGCATAGTCGGCCTGCTCGTGCGAGACGGTCAGGCCGACGCCGCTGACGCCGTAGCGCTCGGCCGCGAACTTCAGCGCCTCGCCCCAGCCGCAGCCGATGTCGAGCACGCGCTGGCCCGGAGCCAGCCCGAGCTTGCGGCAGACCAGATCGAGCTTGGCTTCCTGCGCGGCATCCAGATCGGCGGCCTCGCGCCAGTACGCACAGCTGTAGACCAGGCGGCGGCCGAGCATGCGCTCGAACAGGTCGTTGCCGATGTCGTAGTGGCGTTCGCCGACCGTATAGGCGCGCCGGCCGCGCTGCAGGTTGACGACGGCGGCCTTGAGCCAGAGCAGCACGTCGTCGAGCCCGCGCACGCGCTGGTCGACGTGGACCGCGAGCAGACGCGTCAGCAGGCCGTCGAGGTCGTCGCTGTCCCACCAGCCGTCCATGTAGGCCTCGCCCAGGCCGAGCGAGCCGTGCGCGATCACGCGCGCGTAGAACTGCTCGTCGTGGACGCGCAGATCCGACGGCGCCGGACCGTCCAGCGTGACGCCGGCCGGTTCCAGCAGGGACTGAATGCGGTGGCGAAGTTCAGAGGGCGACATCGATCCCCGACGGCGGCCGAACCCGGCGTTCAGTATGCCGCCACCGGGGCGGCTTTTTGAAGCGTCGTCCTCAGCCGGCGCGCAGCAGCGCGCGCGTCGCGGCCAGGCCGGCGATCGTCATCAGCAGCGAGCCGCCCAGATGGGCGGACACCATCGCCGCCGCCCAGCTCCATTGCTGGCGCTCGAGCAACTGCACGGTCTCGCCCGAGAACGCCGAGAACGTCGTCAGGCCGCCGAGAAAGCCGGTCGTCACGGCCAGCCGCCAGGCCAGCGGGACCGTTTCGTAATGCGCGAACATCGCCATCGCCACGCCCATCAGCAGGCCGCCGACCAGATTGGCGGCCAGCGTGCCGAGCGGCAGCGACGGCAACAGCGGGTTGAACGCCAGCCCGAGCAGCCAGCGCAGCAGCGCACCGAGCGCCGCGCCGAACGCGACGGCGAGCGCACTGGCGGCATGGAGCGCGGCGGACGCGGACATCGGGTGGGGCCGTGCAGAGGCGGAATTCGCGGTCGCCGGCATCTTAGCCGATCGTCCCGCGCGGCCGGCCCCGGGAAGGCCGGATCGCGCACCCGCCGCCGGCGCTGCGGGCACCGGTTTACCGCGCCCGTCCGAGCCGCTAGAATGCGCGCCCTCGCGTGGCTATGTAGCTCAGCCGGTTAGAGCACAGCACTCATAATGCTGGGGTCGGTGGTTCGAGTCCACCCATAGCCACCACGCGTCCGGCCTGCGGCCGAGGACGTCTGTCAGCCCCGCTCGCATGCGGGGTTTTTTGTGGGCGTACGTTCGCCAGGCGGCCCGCTGCAGGCGGCGATCGTCATCTGCGCCGACCGGATCGCCCGTTCATCGATGCACGCGGCACGGACGGCTCGTCGGCCGCGCCGCCTCGATGCGCCGCTCGTAGCGAAGGGGCGGACGATCGTGCAGGCCCTTCGAAGGCACTGCCGGCCCGCCGCGCGTGCGCGCTCATCCGCCGGCCTCGCATCGATCGGCACGTACGCCTTCCGGCGCGGAGGTCTCGGCGATGAGATCCGGGCCCGACGATTCAGCGCACATACCGCGGGCGACGGCAGACTGAGACGCAGCCCAGCCGCCGGGCGATGAACGCAGGCGGGCCGGTGCGCGTCGATCCACGAGCCAACGGAGCCTGTGCATGACCGAGGTCGGGCCTTCTGGGATGTGCACGGTCGCGCTGCGGCGTTCTCTCGAGCGCGATCCAGACGGCCACGAGGCGCACACCCACCGGATGCTGACGCGGCGCATCGCGCGGCTGATCGGTTCGGTCTACGCGAACGATCCGGCCGACGATTGCGCGCAGGGCGCCCAGTGCTACTACGTCCCGGACCGCACGCTGCTGCGCGAGGAGGCCGATGCGCTCGGCATCCGCGGCGAGGCCGATCTGTTCGGCGGCGTGGTGCCGCATGCATTCGTCGCGACCAAGACGATCAGCCACGGTCTGGTCGACGCCGCCGCGACCGCGCCGGACGGCTGGTCGCATGCGCTCGGCAAGGCGCTCGGCGATGCGGTGCTGCCGGGCTATTCGGTGTACTCGCGCGACGATCTGCTGCGCGCCGGGCGCGCCCTGCTCGCCGGCGGACCGGTGCGCGTCAAGGCCGCCCACCAGGCCGGCGGCAACGGCCAACGCGTCGTCGCGGACGGGCGCGAACTCGCCGATCATGCCGCGACGCTGACCGATGCGATGCTGCGGCGCTACGGCGCGGTCGTCGAGCGCGACCTGGTCGAGGCGACGACCTACAGCATCGGCCAGGCCCGTATCGGCGCGCATGCGATCGCCTATTTCGGCACGCAGCGCCAGACCGTCGACCATCGCGGCCTGGCGGTCTACGGCGGATCGGATCTGACCGTCGTGCGCGGCCGCTTCGACGATCTGCTGACACACGCGCTGCCGGACGAGATGCAGCGCGCGATCGAGCAGGTGCGCCGCTACGATGCCGAGGTCATGCGCGCCTATCCGGACATCTGCGTGACTCGGTGCAACTACGACGTCGTCGCCGGGCTCGATCGCGACGGCCGGCGCTGGTCCGGTGTGCTCGAGCAGTCCTGGCGCATCGGCGGCGCGAGTGCGGCCGAGATCGCCGCGATCGAGGCCCTGCAGGCCGAGCCGTCACGCGCGCTGGTGCGCGCGTCGACCTATGAAACCTATACCGGCGAAGTGCCCGACGGTGCCGAAGTTCATTTTCGGGGCAGGGACGGGCAGGTAGGGTCGCTGGTCAAGTACAGCCTCGTCCATCCGCAATGAACGTACAGCTCGAGTCGGTCGACATCGCGGTCGACCACGATCTGATCGGCGCCACCCTGCTGTCGCCGGCGCAGTCGCTGCCCGGCGTCCTGTTCGTGCACGGCTGGGGCGGCAGCCAGGAGCATGACCTGGTGCGTGCGCGCGAAGCGGTCGGCATCGGCTGCGAATGCCTGACCTTCGATCTGCGCGGCCACGAGCGCACGGCCTCGCAGTGGGAGACCGTCTCGCGCGAGGAGAACCTCGCCGACCTGGCCGCGGCCTACGACTGGCTGGTCGCGCGTCCGCAGGTCGATCCGGCCTCGATCGCGGTGGTCGGGATCAGCTACGGCGGCTATCTGGCCTCGATCCTGACGACGCTGCGGCCGGTGCGCTGGCTCGCGCTGCGTTCGCCGGCGATCTATCCGGACGAAGGCTGGGAGCTGGCCAAGCGCCAGCTGCATGCCGACGGCACGCTGGCGGCGTACCGCCAGCGCCGCATCCGCTGGCAGGACAATCGTGCCCTGCGCGCCTGTGCCGCGTTCGGCGGCGACGCGCTCGTCGTCGAGGCCGAGCACGACGTGATCGTGCCGCCTGCGGTGACCGCCAACTACGTGCGGGCATTTGGCCGGGCGCGGTCGCTGACCAAGCGCGTGATCGCCGGGGCCGACCATGCCTTCACGACCAAGCTCGTGCAGAAGGCTTATACCGAGGTGCTGATCAAGTGGCTGCACGAGATGGTCGTCGGCGCGCGCGGCGAGATCGCCAAGGCCAAGATGAGCGCGCGCAAGGAAGAGCTGCGCAACGCCGAGCGCAGCGCCCCCGGCGAACGGCAGCGGCCGCATCTGTGAGCGGGGGCGCCGGCGCTCGCATTCCGAGTTGCTGGACCGCCCGGGCGTAGGCCCCCGCATCGGCCGAGGCGGCTGACGGCACGGTGGGAAGCGTCCTGGCCGCAATCGTGAACCTCCCCTCGCGCGCGGGACTTGAACGCAGCCGGTCGCTCCGGCACCCTCGCAGCCCCTCAAGGCACAGGCACCGGCCCGATGATCTCCGCAACCGAAGCGCTCGAGCGACTCAAGGCCGGCAACCGGCGTTTCGTGTCGGAGACGCGTGACAGCGACGCATCGAGCCACCAGACGCGCCGGCGCGAGCTGGCCGCCGGCCAGGCGCCGTTCGCGATCATCCTGGGCTGCTCCGATTCGCGCGTGCCGGCCGAGATCGTGTTCGATCAGGGTCTGGGCGACCTGTTCGTGATCCGCGTCGCCGGCAACATCGTCGCGCCGTCGCAGATCGGCAGCATCGAGTTTGCGGTGGCGCGCTACGGCACGCCGCTGGTCGTCGTGCTCGGCCATTCGCAGTGCGGTGCGATACTGGCGACGGTCGAGGAGCTCGGCCGCCGCTCCGAGGAGCAGTCGCGCAATCTGCGCTCGATCGTCGACCGGATCCGCCCGTCGGTCGAGACCCTGCTCGAGACCGAGGTCGCGAACGATCCCGAGGCGCTGGTGCGTCATGCGGTTCGTGCGAACATCCGTACGTCCGTGCACCAGCTGCGCTACGGCTCGGCGCTGCTCGAGCAGATGATCGAGGGCGGCACGCTCAAGGTCGTCGGCGCCGAGTACTCGCTCGAGACCGGCGTCGTCGACTTCTTCTACTGAACGGTCGGTCGCGCGGGCGCGACGGGCCGTCCTTGCGCTCAGGCCCCGTCCACCGGCGCAGCGGCCGGCCAGACCCAGTCGCGAATCTGCGGCATGTCCCGTCCGTGTTCGCGGATGTATCGCGTGTGCTCGGCCAGCTGATCGGCCAGATGCCGTTTGAGGGCGATGCCGGCATCGCCGGTCCGGGCGACGCGATCGACCGCATCGATAGCCAGATGGAAACGATCCAGTTCGTTGAGGACGGTCATGTCGAACGGCGTGGTGATGGTGCCTTCCTCCTTGTAGCCGCGCACGTGGATGCGCTGCTGATTGCTGCGCCGGTAGGTCAGGCGGTGTATCAGCCAGGGATAGCCGTGAAACGCGAACACGACCGGGCGGTCCGCGGTGAACACGGCATCGAACTGCGCGTCGGTCAGACCGTGCGGATGCTCGCCGGCCGGCTGCAGCTTCATCAGATCCACGACGTTGACCACGCGTATCGTCAGTGCCGGCAGGTGCGTGCGCAGGATGCTCACGGCGGCGAGCGTTTCCAGCGTCGGCACGTCGCCGCAGCAGGCCATCACCAGGTCCGGTTGCGTGCCGTTCTCGTTGCCGGCCCAGCGCCACACGCCGATGCCGGCGGCGCAGTGCCGGGCGGCCGCCTCCATCGACAGCCACTGCGGCGCCGGGTGCTTGCCGGCGACCACCACGTTGACGTAGTGGCGGCTGCGCAGGCAGTGGTCCATCACCGCCAGCAGGCAGTTGGCGTCAGGCGGCAGGTAGACGCGGACGACCGAAGCCTTCTTGTTGACGACGTGGTCGATGAAGCCCGGGTCCTGATGCGTAAAGCCGTTGTGATCCTGGCGCCACACGTGCGAAGCCAGCAGGTAGTTCAATGACGCGATCGGACGCCGCCAGGGCAGGGCCGCGCTGACCTTGAGCCACTTGGCGTGCTGGTTGAACATCGAATCGACGATATGGATGAACGCCTCGTAGCAGTTGAACAGGCCGTGGCGACCGGTCAGCAGATAGCCTTCGAGCCAGCCTTCGCACTGATGCTCGCTGAGCATCTCCACGATGCGTCCGCTCGGGGCCAGCCATTCGTCGCCGGGCTGCGTGTCCGCGTTCCATTGGCGTGTGGTGGCCTCGAACACCGCCTGCAGGCCGTTGGAAATCGTCTCGTCGGGGCCGAAGATGCGAAAGTTGCGCTGCGCCTGGTTGAGCCGGATGACGTCGCGCAGGAACGGAGCGAGCGCGCGCGTATCGCCGTTTCCGCGCACGCCCGGTGCGGGCACCGCGATGGCGTAGTCGCGAAAGTCCGGCAGCTGCAGGTCGCGCAGCAGAAGGCCGCCGTTCGCGTGCGGATTGGCGCCCATGCGCCGCTCGCCGTGCGGCGCCAGCGCGGCGATGTCGGCGTGGAGGCGGCCCTGTGCGTCGAACAGCTCGTCCGGACGGTAGCTCCTGAGCCAGTCCTCCAGCAGCGCGAGATGTTCGGGATTCACGGCCGGATCCGGGATCGGCACCTGGTGAGCGCGGAAACTGCCTTCGATGCGCAGGCCGTCCACGAACTTCGGCCCGGTCCAGCCCTTCGGTGAGGCCAGGACGATCATCGGCCAGCACGGCCTCGTCCGGTCGCCGTCGCGGCGGGCGCGGCGCTGGATCGCGCCGATCATCGCGATCGCCTGGTCGAGCGCTTCCGCCATCGCCTGGTGCATCGGCAGCGGCTCGCTGCCCTCGACGAAGAGCGGCGTCCAGCCGTAGCCGCGCAGCAGCTGATCGAGCTCTTCGCGCGGGATGCGCGCGAGCACGGTCGGATTGGCGATCTTGTAGCCGTTCAGATGCAGGATCGGCAGCACGGCGCCGTCGCCGACCGGATCGAGGAACTTGTTGGAATGCCAGGCGGCGGCGAGCGGCCCGGTCTCCGCCTCGCCGTCACCGATGACGCAGGCGACGAGCAGTCCGGGGTTGTCGAACGCCGCGCCGAACGCATGGCTCAGCGAATAGCCGAGCTCGCCGCCCTCATGGATGGATCCGGGACATTCCGGCGAGGCGTGGCTGGGAATGCCGCCCGGAAACGAGAACTGGCGGAACAGCCGGCGCAGGCCGTCCTCGTCCTGGCCGATGGCCGGATAGATCTCGCTGTAGCTGCCTTCGAGATAGGTGTTGGCGACCACGGTCGGCCCGCCGTGGCCGGGTCCGCAGACGTAGATCATGTCCAGGTCGTACTGGACGATGGCGCGGTTGAGGTGCGCATAGACGAAGTTCTGGCCGGGCGACGTGCCCCAGTGGCCGAGCAGCATCGACTTGATGTCGCCGATCGCCAGCGGGCGCCTCAGCAAGGGATTGTCGCGCAGGTAGATCTGGCCGACCGACAGGTAGTTGGCGGCGCGCCAGTAGGCGTCGATCCGGTGCAGCATGCCGGGCGCCAGCGGTGCGGCCGGCGTCCGCCCGGGTTGCGCCGGATCGGCCGGTGCCGGCGCAGCGGCGCCAGCAACCGGCGCGGCCTGTGCCAGCGCGGTATCGACGATGTGCCGCGCCTCGTCCAGGATGTCGCGCAGATGGCCCGGCCCGCGGAAGCTTTCCGCGTAGATCTTGTAGACCGCCTCGGTACCCGAGGGGCGGGCCGCGAACCAGCCGTCGGCCGCGATCACCTTGATGCCGCCGATCGGGGCGTCGTTTCCGGGGGCGCGATCGAGAACCTGCACGATCGGCTCGCCGGCGAGCCGGGCCGACCGCAGCGTCCGCGCCGAGAGCTGTGCCAGTGCGCGCTTCTGGCCGATGCTGGCCGGCGCCTCGACGCGGTCGGCCACCGGCTCGCCGAGCTCGCGCGCCAGTTCGCGATAGCGCTCGCCCGGATCGCGGCCGCTGCGTGCGGTGATCTCGGCGGCCAGCAGCGCGGCGGCGATGCCGTCCTTGTCGGTGGTCCAGACCGTGCCGTCGATCCGGCTGAACGACGCACCGGCGCTTTCCTCGCAGGCGACGCCGAGCGAGCCGTCCAGCAGGCCTTCGACGAACCATTTGAAGCCGACCGGCACCTCGTGGAGGCGGCGTCCGAGCCGCTGCGCGACCCGGTCGATCAGCGCGCTGCTGACCACGGTCTTGCCGACCGCCGCATCGTGCCGCCACTGCGGCCGATGCCGGAACAGATAGTCGACCAGTACCGCGAGATAGTGATTGGCAGGCAAAAGACCGCTGCCGCGCGTGACGATGCCGTGGCGGTCGTGGTCGGGATCGCAGCCGAACGCGACGTCGTAGTGCTGCTTCAGGTCGATCAGGCGCCGCATCGCATCGGGTGAGGACGGGTCCATGCGGATCGTGCCGTCCCAGTCCAGGCTCATGAAGCCGAATCGGGGGTCGACCTGCTCGCTGACCACCGACAGGTCCAGCCGATAGCGCTCGGCGATCCGTCCCCAGTAGTGCACGCCGGCGCCGCCCAGCGGGTCGACGCCGAGGTGGAGGTCCGCGCCGCGGATCGCGTCGAAGTCGACGACACGGCCGAGATCCTCGACGTAGGCGCCGAGGTAGTCGTGCCTGCGTGTCGTCGCGGCGCGCAGCGCGCGCGCATGCGGCATCGTGCGCACCTGGGCGAGGCCGTCTTCGAGCAGCGCGTTCGCGCGCGCCTGGATCCAGCCGGTCACCTCGGTATCGGCCGGTCCGCCGTGCGGCGGGTTGTACTTCAGGCCGCCGCTGTCGGGCGGATTGTGCGAGGGCGTCAGGACGATGCCGTCGGCCAGGCCGGCGCCACGCCCGCGGTTGTGGCTCAGGATCGCGTGCGAGATCGCCGGTGTCGGCGTGAACTGGCCTTGCTCGGCGATCGCCGTCTCCACGCCGTTGGCCGCCAGCACCTGCAGCGTGCTGCGCAGTGCCGGCTGCGACACCGCGTGGGTGTCGATGCCCAGGAACAGCGGGCCGTCGATGCCCTTGCGCTTGCGGTGGTCGCAGATCGCCTGGCTGATCGCCAGGACGTGCCAGGCGTTGAAGCTGCGCTCGAAGGCCACGCCGCGGTGGCCGGAAGTGCCGAACGCGACCCGCTGTTCGGCCACCGTCGGATCCGGGCGCAGTTCGTCGTAGGCCGCCAGCAGCGCGGGCACGTCCAGCAGCAAGGCCGCCGGTACGTTCCGGCCCGCCAGCGGGCTGCGGCCGCCGCTCACGCCGCGTGCTCGATGCGCTGCAGCAGCCGCCGCCACGAGGCGACGAAGGACTGCGTCCCGGCGCGTTGCAGTTGGTCCGACATCGCGTCGACGTCGATGCCGGCCGAACCCATCTGCCTCAGCACATCCTCGCCGTCGTCCTCTCCGATGTTCGCCGCCGCGCCGACGGTGCCGTGATCGGCATAGGCGTACAGGGTCGTCTCGGGCATCGTGTCGATCGTGTCCGGCAGCGCAAGGGCTTCCACGTAGAGCACGTCGGACGCTGCCGGATCCTTGGTGCCGGTACTGGCCCAGAGCAGGCGCTGCGGACGTGCGCCTGCAGCGGCGAGCGCGCGCCAGCGTGCCGATTCGAGCAGGTCGCGGTAGGCCCGGTGGATGCGTCGCGCCATTGCCAGGCCGAGCCGGTTGCGCAGCGCCGGGGGCACGGCGTCGTGGACGGCCTGATCCCAGCGGCTCACGAACACCGAGGCGACGCTGGCGATCCGCGGGTCGAGCCCGGCAGCGATGCGGCGTTCGATGCCGCGCAGGTAGGCAGCAGCCGCCGCGCGATAGTGTTCACGCGAGAACAGCAGGGTGACGTTGACCGGTACGCCGGCGAAGATCGACTGCTCGATCGCCGCGACGCCTTCGGGCGTGCCGGGAATCTTGACGAACAGGTTCGGGCGTTCGGCCTGCGTGTGCAGCCGCGCGGCGGCGGTGATGCTGCCTTCGGTGTCGTAGGCGAGCAGCGGCGAGACCTCCAGGGACACCCAGCCGTCGACGCCGCGGCTGGACTCGTAGATCGGTGCGAACAGATCGGCGGCGCGGCGCAGATCCTCCAGCGCCAGCGCGACGAACACGGCCTCGGCGGACATCCCGGCGGCCCTGCCGCGCCGGAGGCCGTCGTCGTAGGCGTCGGTGGCGGCGAACGCGGCATCGAAGATCGTCGGGTTGGAGGTCAGCCCGGTCACCGAGAAATCGCGGACCAGCCGTTCGAGGCGGCCGTCCTCGAGCATCGGACGCGCGATGCTGTCCAGCCAGAGGCTCTGGCCCAGCTCGCGCAGTTGCTTCAAGCGGTTCATGAGCGCTTCCCAGAAGCGGACCGTTCGCCGGCCATCGCGTGACCGTCGCGCCGGATCGCGTGCATGCGGGACATCGGCCGGGCGCCCATGATGCCGCGCGTCCGCGTCGTGCCTGCACGATGCGTGCGAATCACCCTTCGCCGAGGGCGCGTGCGATGGGTCGAATGGATCATGCGCCTTCGCACGTCGTTTGGCGATCGGGCGAACCGGCAGTCCGATTCGATCCGCGCGAAAGGTTCAGTTTCCGCCCCAAGCGCGTGCGCGGCCAAGACGCAGCTGTACCTGAAGCCGGCGGCGCGCATCGCCGGACCCTTCATCATCGCTGAACGATGCGGCCTGGCCCGGCGCGCGTGGCCGGATCAGCTGCCGCAGTCGCGCGCGCGCCGCAGCAGCAGGTCGCGCTCGCGCACGTTGCGCGTCAGCGCGGCGGCCTGCTCGAACGCGCTGCGCGCCTCGACGCCGCCGGCCGAGCTTGGCCAGCAGGTCGCCGCGCACCGCCGGCAGCAGGTGATAGTGGGCGAGCGCGGGGGTCTCCTGCAGCGCGTCGGCGATGTCGAGCCCGACCTGCGGCCCGGCCGCCATCGCGACGGCGACGGCGCGGTTGAGCTCGACCACCGGAGAGGGCGCGACGCGCGCGAGCTCGCCGTACAGCGCGGCGATGCGCGCCCAGTCGGTCGCGTCGGCGGTCGCGGCGCGCGCGTGGCAGGCGGCGATCGCGGCCTGCAGCGCATACGGGCCGTGCGCGCCGCCGAGACGTTCGGCCCGCGCCAGGCCGGCCAGGCCGCGGCCGATCAGCAGCCGGTCCCAGCGCGCCCGGTTCTGATCGAGCAGCAGCACCGGTGTGCCGTCGGCGTCGGTGCGGGCCTGCGCGCGCGAGGCCTGCAGCTCCATCAGCGCGAGCAGGCCGTGCACCTCCGGCTCGCGCGGCATCAGGCCGGCCAGCACGCGGCCCAGGCGCATCGCGTCCTCGCACAGCGCCGGACGCATCCAGTCTTCGCCGGCGGTCGCCGCATAGCCTTCGTTGAAGATCAGGTACAGCACCTCGAGCACCGAGGTCAGGCGCTCGCCGAGCGCGTCGCCGCCCGGAACCTCGAACGGCACGCCCTTGTCGGCGAGGCTGCGCTTGGCGCGTACGATGCGCTGCGCGATCGTCGGCTCGGGCACCAGAAACGCGCGCGCGATCTCGTCGGTGGTCAGGCCGCCGAGCAGGCGCAGCGTCAGTGCGACGCGGGCCTCGGTCGACAGCACCGGATGGCAGGCGACGAAGACCAGGCGCAGCAGATCGTCGTCGAACGGATCGTCGAGCGAGGCCTCGGCGCCGAACGAGGTCCGTTCGAGCGCCTCCTCCAGCGCGTGGACGAGGGCGTCGTGCTTGCGCATCAGCAGCTGATCACGGCGCAGCCGATCGATCGCGCGGCGTTTGGCGGCCGCCATCAGCCAGGCGCCGGGATTGTCCGGCACGCCGCTGGCCGGCCAGTGTTCGAGCGCGGCGACCAGCGCGTCCTGCGCGCACTCCTCGGCGATGCCGAGGTCGCGCACCATGCGCATCAGGCCGGCGATCAACCGGGGGATTCGATGCGCCAGACCGCACCGATCGTGCGCTGGATGTCGGCCGCCGTCATGGCGGCCGATCAGACCATTCCCGTCCATCGCACGCAAGCGCCGGACCGCCTGCGCGGCCGGTCCGCGGCGGCGAACGGACCGGCGCGCGCCGGTCACGGCACGTCGCGCGCCGACTGCCGCATCTCGTCGAAACCGGCGGCGGCCTGCTGCACGTCCTCGGGGAAGTCGGCCATCTCCTGCACCTGGCGGATCTCGATGATCTCCTCGTCGGACGCCGGGCAGCGCATCGCCCAGGCGATCGCCTCCTCGCGCGACTTCACGTCGATCATCCAGTAGCCGCCGAGCACTTCCTTGGCCTCGGCGAACGGCCCGTCGGTCACGCGTGGCTTGCCGCCGGCGAAATGCACGCGGGCACCCATCGACGGCGGATGCAGGCCGTCCAGCGCCAGCAGCACGCCGGCGTTCTGCAGCGCCTCGTTGTACTTCATCATCGCCGCGACGGCATCGGCTTCGGGCATCGTCCCCGGCGCGGCGCTCTCGTAGCCCTTCGGGATCATCAGCATCATGAAGCGCATCGCTCAGCCCTCCGCCGCAGCGCCGGCGCCCGGAAACGCCGCCATGTCCATGTAGGCGAGCTCCCAGAGATGGCCGTCGGGATCCTCGAAGCCGTGCTGGTACATGAAGCCGTAGTCCTTGGCCGGGTTCGGCGTCCGGCCGCCGGCGGCGAGTGCCTTGGCGACCAGCGCGTCGACCTCGGCGCGGTTATCGACGCCGAGGCAGACCAGCACTTCGGTCTGCGCATGCGCATCGCACAGCGGCTTGGGTGTGAACGTCCTGAAGAACGGCTCGACCAGGAGCATCACGCAGATGCCCTCGGCGACGATCATGCAGGTCGCGTTCTCGTCGGTGAACATCGGGTTGAACGTGAAGCCGAGCGCCGTGAAGAACGCGACCGAGCGGTCGAGATCCTTGACGGGCAGGTTGACGAAGATCTGCTTGGCCATGTGAAACGACTCCGTAGCGGCATGTAGGGGATGAGCGAAGCGGGCGCGGCGATCAGGCGCCGGTGTCGTCGCAGGGCCTGAGGCAGTTGACCATCCACGGCGTGCCGTAGCGGTCGACCAGCATGCCGAAGCGCTGCGCCCAGAACGTCTCGGCCAGCGGCATCACGATCTTCGCGCCGTCCGAGAGCGCGCCGAAGATCCGCTCGGCCTCGGCGACGTCGTCGACGCCGATGTTGACCTGCAGGCCCTGCGCCGGCTGGAACTGGCCGGGCGGACAGTCCGACCCCATCAGCACTGCATCGCCGGCGGTCAGGCACACGTGCAGCACGCGGTCGCCCCAGTCCGGCGGCACATGCTCGGCCATCGGCGAGCCGGGCGTGGCCTGGACGAGGTCGAGCTTGCCGTTCAGCACGCGCGCATACAGCGCGAAGGCTTCGGCACACTGGCCGTCGAAGTTGAGGTAGGCGTTCAGTTGCATGGCGGCATCTCCGGTCGGGGCGGCACGGGCGTGCCGCCGGTGGTGGATGATCGGACGACGAACCGGTGCGCGCCGGATCGACACCGCTGCGAAAAGAATTTTCGGTCTTGACGGCGGCCGGCGGCGCCGGTACTGGTGTCGGCCTTTCGCACCGCGGAGCCGGCCATGCAATTCCTGCTGCTGATCTACAACGAGGACGCCCTGCTCGAGGCGCTGCCGGACGGTGAGGCCGAAGCGATGATGCGCAGCTGCCTGGCCCACGCCGACGAGTTGCGCGAGGAAGGCCATCTGCTCGAATCGCAGCAGCTCGAGCCGCCGGCGGCCGCCAAGGCGGTGCGGATCCGCGGCGGCAAGCTGACCGTGCTCGACGGTCCGTTCGCCGAGACCAAGGAGTACCTGGGCGGCTTCAATCTGATCGAGGCGGCCGACTACGAGGAGGCCGTGCGGATCGCCGCGACGTTTCCGTGGGCGCGCACCGGCTGCGTCGAGGTGCGCCCGGTCCGCGACATCGATGCGGTGCGCCGCCGCGTCGGCGCAGGCGGCGGCGCGAAGCCGTAGCGGCGCCGCCGGCGGCACGTGCACAGGCGCCGGCGCCCGCGTCCGAGCGCTGCCGGAGCCTGTGCGCCGCCGCGCCGATCTGCATCGCGCCGGCGATGCGATCCGCACCGCACAGGCTCCGGACGATCCTCAGGGCTGCTCGAAGTCGTCGCGGAAGATCCGGTCGGACGGATCCTGGCACTCCAGCGTCAGCGAGATCGCGTCGATCCAGGCGCTCATCGTGTGCTCGCCGCCGACGACGGCATTGCCCTCGCTGGCGGTCAGCACCAGCAGCAGCGAGCTGCGATAGGTCGCCTGCGCCTCGCCGAGTTCGATCGTCGCCGCAATGCCGGGCTGGCTGAAGCTGCTCGAGCGGCCGAGCGAGAGATGACCCGACGCGTCGGGCGTGCCTTCGCTGCAGGTCTCGCCACCGTCGTGGCGCAGCTCCCAGTACAGGCCGGCGTAGTCGGCGTTGACGAGGACGCCGCCGGAGCCGCGGCCGAAGCCGTTGAGCGTATAGCGGCCCGGACCCGGCAGCGGAATGCACTGGCTGGCACCGAACGCACGCGTCACGTTCTGCGGCGCGGTCAGCACGACATGCGCCGAGCCCGAGTCGGCCGAGCCGGCGGCGTCGCGCGTCTCGTCCCAGGTCGTGTTGGCGGCGCTCCACAGGTGCAGGTCGTCGTCGAAATCGGCATTGAGCGCCAGCGGCAGCAACTGCTGCCGTTCGTAGGCGCCGACGTCGCGGCGGCCGCGGAAGTCGGCGCGGCAGGCGATGTCGACGTCGCGCGCCTGGCCGAGCAGGTCGTGGTCGTCACCGGCGACGATGGATGCGTGATCGACTGCCGGCGACGCGGCGGCCGGCCGGTAGTCGCCGCGCTCCGGATCGAGAAAGCGCGGGTCCTGCGCGACCAGTTCGGTGCTGTTGCCGCCGTCGAGCGAGCCGCGATCGCTGACGATCGAGGTCTCGAAGGTCTTGTCGCAGCCGCTGCATTGCAGCAGGGGCTTGCCGGGCTGCCACAGGATCGAGCGGTACAGATGGAACAGGCCGTCCCCCTGAGCGATGACCTGTGCGCCCCCGACCGCGTTGCCGGCCAGCGTGATGTCCGCCAGCCAGACCAGTCCGTCACCGCCTTGCCGGATCAGGACGCCGCTGCTCTCGTTGTCGGCGAGCAGCGCGTTGTTCAGCACGATCGAGGTGCTGCCACCGGACTCGATCAGACGACCGCCGCGATTGCCTTCGATCGCGACGCCGCCGCGCACGGCGCTCATGTCGAAGCCGCTGTAGCCGATGTTCAGACCGACGTACGACTCGAGGTGGAACGTCCCGCCGTCGGTCGGCTGGGCCGAGCCGTTGCGCGAGACGTTGCCGCGGACGCTGCCGCAATACGCGCCGGGCGAGCACACCGCGGCGCCGGGCCAGCCGACCGCGGCCGAGGTGTCGTTGAAGTGGATGCTGCTGCCGATCGGGCTGCCGAACGTGGAGTCGTAGGAGGCGCCGTACACGGCCGCGCCCTGGGCCGCGACGTTGCCGTCCAGATCGACGTTCCAGAACCAGGCCTCGGCGCGGATCGTGTCGTCGAAGTCCGCGTACGGCCGCAGATAGACCGCGCCGCCGTTCTGGGTCGCGACGTTCTGGCGGATCGCGGCCGGTGTGCCGGCCACGGTCGAATACATCTGCAGCTGTGCGCTCGAGAAGATGCTCGTCGTCACGCTGCCCGGATCCTCGCCGAACACGGCCACGCCGCCGCCGTTGACGGCGCTGTTGCCGTAGATCGCGCCGAGTCCCGGCGTGCCGCTGCCGATGCGCGCGTACGCGGCGTTGCGCTTGGCGAGCAGGATCAGGCCGCCGCCGTAGCCGCCGCCGCCGTTGCCGAGCGCCTGATTGAACGCGATCAGGCTGTTCGGCTCGAGCATGTCGAAGCGCGCCTTCTCGATGTAGACGCCGCCGCCGCTGTGTGCGGCGATGTTGTTGTTGACGATGACGTCGCGCCCGAACACGAGCCGGGCCTCGCCGCTGTCCTCGCCGCCGACGTAGATGCCGGCGCCGTAGCCGGCGCGGTTCTGCCGCACCGAGACGTTGTGCAGCTCCAGACGGCCGCGGCCGACGAACAGGATGCCGCCGCCGTGATCGGAATCGGGATTGTCGCCGCCGGTCAGCGCCAGGCCGCGCAGGCGCACCAGTGCGCCGGTGTCGCCGTACAGGCGCAGCACCGGATAGCCGCCGCCGCCGCTGCCGTCGAGCACGGTCGTGCCGCTGGTCGCATCGCTGCCGCAGGTGTCGTATCCGCCGGCGATCTCGAGCTCCTGGCTGGTCGTGATCATGACCTGCTGGGCGGTGTAGGCGGCATCGCGTGCGACCCAGATCACGTCGGCGCCGGGGCTGTTCTGGGCCGCGTCGACCGCGGCCTGGATCGTGGTGTGCGTGCAACCCGAGGCCGATCCGCCGACGCGGAAGACGGCGGCCTGCGGCGAGGCGAACGGTGCGAGCGCGGCGAGGCAGAGCGCGGCGCGGGTGATGCGGACGGCGAGCGTGGCGGACCCAGTCATGGCGAATCTCCGAAGACGCGAAACGGGCGTCGTCCGGTACAACGCCGTCCGCGCGCGTTCTGCGACACGGCCGTGCGGATCGGTGCGCGTGCGTCAGCGCTCGCGGCCTTCGCGCGCCAGATGCTGCAGATTCGCCAGCAGCGCGGGATCGAGCGGTGCGGGCTTGGGCTCGATCGCCAGCGCCTCGCGCGCCGCGGCGCGTGCCTCGTCGCGCTGGCCGGCGCGGGCCAGCGCGCGCGCCTGCAGCAGCAGCATCGAGAACAACGGCCGGCGTTCGTTCGGCGTGCGCTGTTTCTGCGCCGCGACCACCGAGTCGATCAGCGGCAGCGTCTCCTCGTTGCGGCCGAGCGCGAACAGCGCCAGCGCGCGCTGGAACCGCGCATAGTGCGGTTCTCTGCCGTCCTGATTGCCGGTCGCCGCGGCGATCCGCGCGAGCTCGTCGGTGGTCTCCAGCGCCGCGGCATAGTCGCCGTGCTTGACCTGCGCACGCGCGAGGAAGCCGAGCGGAGCGAGCAGCTGCGGATCGTCCGGCCCGCCGAGCGCGCGCTGCGCGGCGACGGCGCGTGCCGCGGTGGCCAGCGCCTGTTCGGAGCGCCCGGCGATCGCCTGCATCTGCGAGACCGAGCCGAGCAGGCGCGGGCAGACCGGCTGGCGCACGCGTTCGCGTTCGCACAACGCGACGCCCTGCTCGAACGCGGCCAGGGCCTCCTCCTGGCGGCCCTGGCCGGCGCGCAGGCGGCCGAGCGCGGCCAGCGCGTCGAGTGATTCCGGGTGCGCCTCGCCGAGCAGGTCACGGCGCATCGACAGCGCGCGCTCGACGTAGGGCTCGGCCTCGGCCTGGCGGCCTTGCGCGACCAGGAAGCTGCCGTAGATGCCGACCGCCCAGGCGGTGTCCGGGTGCGGGCGCGCGTAGAGCTGCTCGGACAGCGCGATCGCCTCGCGATAGCTCGCTTCGGCGCGCGGCGCGTCGCCGCCGATCGAGGCGGCATTGCCGATCGCCGAGAGCAGCTGCAGGACGTCGCGGTCGGGTGCGCGGCCGCTGGCCTTCCAGTCGGCCAGCGCGCGATCGGCGATCGCCAGGCCCTCGGAGAAGCGCTGCGCGTCGATCAGGCCGCTGCTGCGCAGCAGATCCACGCGCAGAGCCAGCTCATCGGCGCGTTCGGGCAGCTGCGCGGCCAGCCGGCGTGCCGCGTCGAACGCAGCCGCGGCGTCCTCGCCGCGGCCGACGTCGGCCAGCGCCTGCGCCAGCGCGATCTGTGCGTCGACGCCGATGCGGCCTCGCGCGGCGAAGCTGGCCTGCAGCGGTTCGAGCTCGGCCAGCGCCGCCTCGGGTCGTGCCTGGCCGCGCCAGGCGCCGGCGCGCAGCACGCGCGCACGCAGCCACGGCTCGGCGTCGGGCGCGTACAGGCGGGCGAGGTCGGTCTCGGCGCGGTCGAGCAGCGCGTGCTCGCGGTCGTAGTCGCCGAGGGCGCCGCTGACCTTGGCCAGCGACAGCAGCAGATCGGCGCGGACGTCGTCGGTCAGCGCCGCATCGCGCAGCGCGCGCGCGCCGGCGTCCTCGACCAGATCCTCCAGGCTGGGCCGGTGCTCGCGCGGCAGGTCCGGGCCGGCCGCCTCGAACACCGACACCAGGAAATCGCGCGTCGCGGTCGCGCGGTGCGTCTGCTGCGCCGCGCGCTCGGCCTCGGCGCGCGCGATGCCGGCCTGCCAGACCGCCAGCGCCAGCGCCGCGAACACCGCGAGCACGAAGGCCATCGTCACCGCGACGCCGCCCTTGTGGCGCGCGACGAACTTGCGCGTGCGGTACCAGCGCGTCGGCGCGCATGCGCGCACCGGGTGGCCGTCGAGCAGGCGCTGGAGGTCCTCGGCCAGCGCGCCGGCCGAGGCGTAGCGCTGCGCCGGGTCGGCGTCGATCGCCTTCATGACGATCGCGTCGAGATCGCCGCGGACCTTGTGCCGCGCGATCGGCGGCAGTGCCTGCGCACCGGCGCCGCCGGACGCCTCGCCGAGGCGGCTCGACGGCGTGCGGCCGCTGCCGTCGTTGACGCGCTCGCCGGTCACCAGCTCGCCGAGCAGCACGCCGAGCGCGTAGACGTCGGTCGCGGTCGTGACCGCGCCGCCGTGGCGCTGCTCGGGCGCGGCATAGGCCGGCGTGAACGCCGGCGCGGCCGTCTGGCCGGCGTCGTCCTCCGGCTGCAGCAGCTTGGCGATGCCGAAGTCGAGCAGCTTGACCTGGCCGGCGGTCGAGACCAGCACGTTCGACGGCTTGAGGTCGCGATGCACGATCAGGCTGCGATGCGCTGCGTCGACCGCGCGGCAGACCTGCACCATCAGGCGCAGCCGCGCGGCCAGATCGAGCCGCGCCTCGCGCGCGTGATCGAGAATCGGTGCGCCGCGCACGCGCTCCAGCGCGATCCAGGCCTGGCCGCCGGCGCCGATGCCGGCGTCGATCAGATGCGCGATGTTCGGATGCTCCAGCGCCGCCAGCGCGCGCACCTCGCGCTGGTACTGCTGCTGCGCCTCGGGCGAGTGCACGGTGCGGAACGGCAGCTTCAGCGCGACCTCGCGGCGCGTGCCGGCGTGGTCGCGCCAGGCCGCGAACACGCGCGCGAAACCGCCCTCGCCGAGCAGCGATTCGAGCACGTACGGCCCGATCTGCGTGCCGGGCGCCGGAGCCGACGGTGCCGGCATGCCGATCTCTTCGGCCAGACGCGCGGCGCCGCCGGTGGCCGGCTCGATACCGGCCGCGTCGGCCGCGAGCAGGCGCGCGACCTGGGCGCGCAGCACCGGATCGGGGCAGTGTTGGAGCAGCCAGGCGTCCGGATCGGCCTGTTCGAGCGCCCGTTCGAACCAGTCGCGCAGGGTGTGCGATGTCATCGGCGGACTCGGCAGGAGGGTGTCGGCGTCAACGCCGTGCGGGGCGGCTTTGCGACATCAGCCGATCTCGGCCTGAAGGAACGCCCGCGCGAAGCGCCAGTCGCGGTCGACGGTGCGACGCGCGAGCGCGAGCACCTCGGCGGTCTGTTCGAGGGTCAGACCGGCGAAGTAGCGCAGCTCGACGACGCGGGCGGCGCGGGCGTCGAGCGCCTCGAGCTTCTGCAGCGCCTGCTCCAGCGCCATCGCGTCCTCGGCGCTCTGCAAGGCCAGCTCGGTGCCGGTGCCGGTCAGCGTGATGCGCTGCCAGTCGCCGCCGGCGCGCAGCCGCAGCCGGTCGCGCGCGCGGTCGCCGAGCAGATGGCGCATCGCCTTGGCCGCGTATGCGAAGAACTGTGCCGGATGCGCGAAGCGCGCCTCGCCGTGCCGGCCGAACCGCAGGTACAGCTCGTGCACGAGCGCGGTGGCGTCGAGCGACTCGTGCGGGCCGGCGCGCTGCAGCCGCGAGCCGGCCAGCGCCTTGAGCCGGTCGTAGACCTGCGCGAACAGCGCATCGGCGTCCTGCGCGGGCGCTGCGGCGGGTGAATCGGCGGAATCGATCATGCGGCCTCCGGTGCCGGGTCTGCGTTCGGTCGTGCCGCGCAGGCGCCCGTGCCGATCTTAGAGCGTGTCGCGCCTGCCTGCCGGACCGGCCGTGGCCGCGCACGCGCGCGGGAGCGGATGCGGTCCATGCTGAATGGCAGGTCTGACGCGGCGCCGGCCGCAATGGCATGATGCGCGGCTGTGTTCTCCCCGTGGTGCCCCGTGTCCCAGTTGCCCCGCCGGCGTCGTCTGGCTCCGCTGCTCGCGGCGCTGGCGATGTTCGGTCCGTTCTCGATCGACACGCTGTTTCCGGCGTTCCCGGCCGTGGCCGCCGACCTGGGCGCCGGCCCGGTCGCGATGCAGCAGACGATCAGCGTCTACCTGATCGCCTATGCGCTGATGTCGCTGGCGCACGGCCCGCTGTCGGACGCGCTCGGACGGCGCTCGGTGATCCTGGCCGGCGTCGCGCTGTTCACGCTGGCCTCGGTCGGCTGCGCGCTGGCCGGATCGATCGAGAGCCTGCTGGCGTTCCGCGCCTTGCAGGGCGTCTCGGCCGGCGCCGGCATGATCGTCGGCCGGGCGATCGTGCGCGACTGCTTCGACGGGGCCGACGCGCAGCGGCTGATGGCCTCGATCTCGATGATCTTCGGCATCGCGCCGGCGATCGCGCCGATCGTCGGCGGCTGGGTCATCGCGTTCGCACGCTGGCCGATGATCTTCTGGCTGTTGTCGGCGTTCTCGCTGGTGCTGTGGTTCGTCTGCCTGGCCTGGCTGCCGGAGACGCATCCGCGCGAGCGGCGCACGCCGCTGTCGCCGGGCGAGCTGGTGCGCGCGTACCGGATGATCCTGACCGACCGCATGTTCGTGCCGCTGGCGCTGTCGGGCACGCTCGGCTTCGGCGCGCTGTTCGTCTACATCGCCTCGGCGCCGGCGTTCGTGCTCGGCCTGCTGCGGCTCGACGAGCAGAGCTTCGCGTGGCTGTTCGTGCCGGCGATCGGCGGCATGATGACCGGCTCGCTGCTGTCGGGCCGCCTGGCCGGGCGGCTGTCGCCGCCGGCGACGGTGCGGCTCGGTTTCGCGATCATGCTGGTCGCCTCGGTCGTCAACATCGCGTTCGCATGGCTGCTGCCGCGCCGATGCTGCCGTGGTCGGTGCTGCCGATCGCGCTGCAGGGCGTCGGCGTCGCGCTGAACTTCCCGACGCTGGCGCTGCTGCTGCTCGACCGCTATCCGCACCACGCGCGGCGCGGCCTCGTCGATGCAGGCCTTCGTCAACCTGCTGCTCAGCGCGCTGATCGCCGGTGCGCTGTCGGCGCTGCTGTCCGACAGCATCCTCAAGCTGGCGCTGGCGGCCGGTGCGCTCTCGCTGGCCGGCGCGCTGGTGTGGTGGCTGCGGCCGCGGCGGACGGCCGAGCGCAGCGCCTGACCGGATCGCGACAGCGCGATCGCGTGCCGATCCGGACCGGCCATGACCGCCGACCGCAGTCGCAGGCGGGCGGCGGCCGCCGGCGTTCCGTGCCACCATGAGAGGGTCCGAGGGAGGAGTGGCATGGCGAGTCTCGATCAGATCCGCACGTTCGTGACCGTGGTCAAGCAGAACAGTTTCGCGCGGGCCGGCCGCGTGCTCGGCGTGACGCCGTCGGTGGTCAGCAAGCGCATCGCCGAGCTGGAACACGACCTGGGCGTGCAGCTGCTGCTGCGCACCACGCGCAAGCTGACGCTCAGCGATCACGGCGCGCGCTACTTCCATCGCGCGGTCGAGCTGCTGCAGCGCTTCGACGAACTCGAGCGCGACATCGCACGGCACCGCGACGAGACCGCGGGCCTGGTGCGGATCGGCGCGCCGACCTCGATCGGCGTCAACTACATCGGCCCGGCGCTGATCGAGTTCCGCGCGCGCCATCCGGACGTGCGCTTCGACCTGGTGCTGCACGACCGCACGGTCGATCCGGTCGAGGAAGGCCTCGACCTGCTGATCGCCGAGCAGACCTACGTGATTCCGAACGGCGACCTCACCGAGGAGCCGCTGTGCCCGATCGAGCGCGTGATCTGCGCGTCACCGGCCTATCTGGCGCGGCGCGGCACGCCGCAGCATCCGCGCGACCTGGTCCGGCACGACTGCCTGCACTACTCGTTCCTGCCGAGCGCGCAGGTCTGGCTGTTCACCGGCCCCACCGGCGAGATCAGCGTGCCGGTCAGTCCGGTGTTCAGCACCAGCAACGGCCAGATCATGCGCCAGATCGCGCTCAAGGACGGCGGACTGGCGATGCTGCCGACCCACGTCGTCGGCGAGGACATCCGCGCCGGCCGGCTCGCGGTCGTGCTGACCGGCTACGAGCTGCCGCAGTTCTGGCTGGTCGCGATCCTGCCGCCGCTCAGCCGCATCTCGCGCCGCGTGCAGCTGCTGGTCGAGCACCTGCGCGCGGTGTTCTCGCCGCCGCCGTGGCTGCGCGGCGCCGCGCCGGCGCAGACCGCGCCGGAACGGACGGACCGGAAGGCGCCGAAGCGGCGCGCTTCCGGCTGAGCGCCGATCACCAGCCGCAGCTGCGGCCCTGGTTCTGCTCCTTGAGCCAGGCCTGCAGCGGCGCGAAGTAGTCCAGGATCGCCGTCGCGTCGAGCTCGCCGCTGCCGGTCAGCTCCTTGAGCGTCTCCGGCCACGGCTGGCTCTGGCCCTTCTTGAGCATCGACCAGAACTTCTGGCCGGCTTCCTTGTTGCCGTAGAAGCTGCACTGGTGCAGCGGGCCCTGGTAGCCGGCCGCGTCGCACAGCGCGCGATAGAACTGGAACTGCAGGATGTGCGCGAGGAAGTAGCGTGTGTACGGCGTGTTGCCGGGCACGTGGTACTTCGCGCCGGCGTCGAAATAGTCCTCGCCGCGCATCTGGACCGGCGCCACGCCCTGGTACTGGGCCTTCAGCGCCCACCAGGCCTCGTTGTAGCGGTCCGGCGTGATCGATCCGTCGAACACGCCCCAGCGCCAGCGGTCGATCATCAGGCCGAACGGCAGGAACGCGACCTTGGCCAGCGCCATGCGCATCTGCGCGTTGATGACCGCCTGATCGCTCTGGCGCGGCTTGCCGACCAGACCGATCGAATGCAGGTAGTCGGGCGTCAGCGACAGCACGACGGTGTCGCCGATCGCCTCGTGGAAGCCGTCGTTGGCGCCGGACTGGAACAGCGGCGGCAGGTCGTTGTAGGCCAGGTAATAGTAGACGTGGCCGAGCTCGTGGTAGATCGTCGTGAAGTCTTCCTCGTTGGGCTTGATGCACATCTTGATGCGCACGTCGCCGGCGAGGTTCATGTCCCAGGCGCTGGCGTGGCAGACCACGTCGCGGTCGCGCGGCTTGACCAGCTGGGCCTTGTCCCAGAAGCTGGCCGGCAGCTTCGGCATGCCGAGCGAGGTGTAGAAGTCCTCGGCGCGCTCGGTCATGCCGCGCGCGACCGCCAGGTCGGCCTCGCGCTCCAGGCGCACCGTGTCCTCGGCGCCGGGCCGGCCCTTGAAGCCGGCGCGCGCGCCTGGCGCAGTGCCTCGGCGCGCTGCTTCTCGAGCGCAGCGGTGATGTCGAGGCTGCCGACGTTCTTGTACGGCTCCAGGATCGGCCAGAGATTGCCCCAGTCCTGCTGCCACATGTTGCCGGTCAGATGCGCCGGCAGCTTGCCCTCGACCTGGCCGCGCGCGCCGTACTTCTTCTCGAGCCGGCCGCGCACGTAGCACTGCAGGTCGCTGTAGAGCGGCTTGACCTGATCCCAGAGGCGGTCGGTCTCGGCGCGGAACGCGTCCGGATCCATGTCGTAGCCCGAGCGCCACATCGCGCCGGCGTCGGCATAGCCCATCTCGCGCGCGCCCTCGTTGACGAGCTCGACGAAGCGCTGATAGTCGCCGCGCATCGGCTGGGCGATCGTGTGCCAGCCGGCCCAGGCATCGAGCTGGTCCTCGTAGCTGGCCTTCGGATCGCGCAGCACGTCCTCGAGCTCGCCGAGCTGGCGGCATTCGCGCTTGCCGCCCTGGTCGCGGCAGTAGGTGCCGGCGCCGTAGGCGCCTTCCAGCTTCGAGGCGATCTGGGTCAGCTCGGCGAGCTTGGCCGGATCCTTCGGCGCCGGCATCGAGGTGCCGAGCTTGAGCAGCGCGATCGAACGCGCGGTGTCCGCGCTCAAGGTCTGGCCTTCGTAGCGGCGCGATTCCTCGACGAAGGTATTGAGCTGGGCCAGCGCGCGTTCGTTGCTCTTGGCCGCGAGCCGCTGCGAGTCGTCGTTGATGTAGGTCACCGCCAGCCACTGCGCGGAGGCGGTCTCGGGGTACTGGGCGCGCTGGGTCTCGTTGACGCGCGCGACGAACGCATCGGCGCTTTCGCGGGTCGCGCCCTGCGCCGGTGCGGCAGCCTTCTCGCGCGTGGCGTTGGCCGCGCAGGCGCCGGTCAGGACGGCCAGCACGGCCGCCGTCAGCAGCTTGACGTTCATCGATGCCTCTCCCCAAGGTCGTGGTCGGTCGCGGAGGCTAGACCGCTGCCGCGACCGTGCGCAAGGGTCCGTCGTCGTGGCGCGCGACGACGGCGGGGAAGGCGCCGTGCTCAGCCCGGCCGGGACGCCATCGCGATCTCGAACGAGCGCTTGCGCGCGGCATGGTCGTAGACGTTGGCGGTCAGCATCAGCTCGTCCGGCCGGTGGCGCTCGACGAACGCGGCCAGGCCGGCGCGGACCTGGTCCGGATCGCCGACCACGCTGCAGGCCAGCGCCTGCTCCACGCCGATCCGCTCGGCCGGCGTCCAGTACGCCTCGATGTCGTCGATCGGCGGCGGAATCAGGCCGGGGCGGCCGCGGCGTAGGTTCACGAAGCTCTGCTGCAGCGTCGTGAACAGGCGGCGCGCCTCGGCCTCGGTCGGCGCCGCGACCACGTTGACGCCGAGCATCGCGTAGGGCCGGGCGAGCCGCCGCGACGGCGTGAAACTCTCGGCGGTACAGCGCCAGCGCGTGATCGAGCGCATCGGGCGCGAAGTGCGACGCGAACGCATACGGCAGGCCGAGCCGGGCCGCCAGGCGCGCGCCGAACAGGCTCGAGCCGAGCAGCCAGACCGGCACGTCGAGGCCGGCGCCCGGCACCGCGCGCACCGGCTGGCCGGGTTCGGCCGGCTCGAAGTAGTACAGCAGCTCCTGCACGTCCTGCGGAAACGCATCGGCGGAATCGTGGTATCGGCGCAGTGCGCGCGCGGTCGCCTGGTCGGTGCCGGGCGCGCGGCCGAGGCCGAGATCGATCCGGCCCGGATACAGCGAGGCCAGCGTGCCGAACTGCTCGGCCACCTGCAGCGGCGCGTGGTTGGGCAGCATCACGCCGCCGGAGCCGACCCGGATCGTCGCGGTGCCGCCGGCGACGTGACCGATCAGCACCGCGGTCGCGGCGCTGGCGATCCCGGGCATGTTGTGGTGCTCGGCGAGCCAGTAGCGCGTGTAGCCGAGCCGCTCGGCGTGACGCGCCAGGTCGAGCGTGTGCGCGAACGCCTGGCTCGCGTCGCTGCCCTCGCAGACCGGTGCGAGGTCGAGGATCGATAACGGGATCATGGCCATTCCGACGGGGCGATGGCGCAGCAGGTGGGGGCGACGCGCGGCGATTGCCAGGGCGGGCGCCGCCGCTCGGTCAGGCCGGCGGCAGCAGGCCGCGCTCGGCGAGCCAGGCGTGCGCGTCGCCGGCATCGTGCTCGAACCAGGCGCGGCTGGAGCCGAGCCGGAACGTGTAGCCCCAGGCGTCCATGTCGGCCATCAGACGGTCGCGACCGACGCCGGGCAGGCGGTCGGCGAGCAGGATCTGCAGGCAGCAGGTCGCGTCTTCCTCGGCGACCGAATCGGTCGCGTCGGTGTGCACGGCCGCGCGCCGCTCCGGCGGCAGCACGATCAGGTGGCAGGCCTCGTGCAGCAGCGAATGCACCGGCGTGTCGCGCCGCGCGTGCACGGTGCTGCCGATCACGCCGGCCTCCGGATCGCCCCAGTAGCTGCCGGGGATCGGCACGCCGTCGGCGACCAGGCTCAGCGTCAGGCCGTACTCGGCGAGCAGGGACGCGACCTGCGCGAGGTCGACGTCGGCCAGATGCAGCATCGGCGCCCCGCGTCAGAGCTCGTCGCGGGCAGCCGCCGGGACCTGGTCGGGCAGGGTGACCGAGAGCTCCAGCACTTCCTGGTCGCCCTCGCGCTCGACGTTGATCAGCACCGCGTCGGGATCGACGTTGACGTACTTCTTGATGACCTCGAGCAGCTCGCGGCGCAGCAGCGGCAGGTAGTCCGGGCTGCCGCGCTGGGCGCGCTCCTGCGCGACGATGATGCGCAGACGCTCCTTGGCGACGCTCGCGGTGTTCTTGGGCCGCGATTTGAAGAAATCCAGGATTCCCATGTTCAGCTCCCGAAGATGCGCGCGAACAGTCCCTTCTTCTGCGCGTCGAGGAAACGCATCGAGCGCTGCTCGCCGAGCAGGCGGGCGACCGCGTCGTCGTAGGCCTGGCCGGCGAAGGACTGCTCGTCGAGGATCACCGGCACGCCGGCGTTGGACGCGGCGAGCACGCCTTCCGATTCCGGGATCACGCCGAGCACCTCGATGCCGAGGATCTCCTGCACGTCCTTGATGCTCATCATGTCGCCGGCCTCGACGCGGCCGGGGTTGTAGCGCGTCAGCAGCAGATGCTGCTCGATCGCGCCGTTGCCGAGCTCGGCACGGCGCGTCTTGCTCGACAGCAGTCCCAGGATGCGGTCGGAGTCGCGCACGCTGGAGACTTCCGGATTGACCACGACGACCGCGCGGTCGGCGAAGTACATCGCCAGCGCCGCGCCTTTCTCGATGCCGGCCGGCGAGTCGCAGATCACGTAGTCGAACCCTTCCTCGGCCAGCTCGTTGAGCACGCGCTCGACGCCTTCCTTGGTCAGCGCGTCCTTGTCGCGGGTCTGCGAGGCGGCCAGCACGTACAGCGTCTCGAAGCGCTTGTCCTTGATCAGCGCCTGCCTGAGCGTGCATTCGCCGTGGATGACGTTGACGAAGTCGTAGACCACGCGCCGCTCGCAGCCCATGATCAGGTCGAGGTTGCGCAGGCCGACGTCGAAGTCGATGACCGCGACCTTCTTGCCGCGGCGCGCGAGGCCGACCGCCAGCGAGGCGCTGGACGTGGTCTTGCCGACGCCGCCCTTGCCGGATGTGACGACGATGATTTCAGTCAAGGCGGGTTCTCCGTAAGGTTCGCCAAGTGTTGCATGCCTGTGACGCGCGGGCGACAGCGGCCGGGCCGCGCCGACGCGCCCGGTTCGTTCAGAATCGGGCGATCACCAGCTTCTCGCCGTCCAGGCCGACCTGGACCGGCTGGCCGCGCAGCTCGTCGGGGATCGACTCGAACACGCGGTAGTGGCCGGCGATCGAGACCAGCTCGGCGTGGAACTCGCGGCAGTAGATGCGCGCCTTCTCGTCGCCGAGCGCGCCGGCCAGCGCGCGTCCGCGCAGCGCGCCGTAGACGTGGATCGAGCCGTCGGCGATGACCTCGGCGCCGTTGGCGACCAGCTTGTTGAGCACCAGGTCGCCGCCGCGCGCATAGACCTGCTGGCCCGAGCGGACCGGCTGGTCTACATGCAGCGTGGTGCCGCCCGCGGCGGCCGGCGCGGCAGGCGGGGAGGCTGCCGGCGCGGGTGCCGCTTGCTCGGCGGGCGGCGTCCGCGACGGTGCCGGCGGCGTGGCGACCATCGGCTCGCCGCCGGCGCGCTCGTAGGCGGCGCGGAACTTGGCCAGCAGCGGCAGGCCGAGCGTGCGGGCCAGCTGCTCGTTGTCGCTGGTGCCGTAGGCCAGGCCGACCGGAATCAGGCCGGCGCTGCGGATGTGCGCGAGCAGGGACTGCACGGTGTCGACGTCGGGCAGGGCGGACAGGTGGCTGAGGTCGACGACCAGCGGCGCGCGCTCGAACAGATGCGGCGCATGGCGGACCTTGTCGGCCAGTTCCTGCTCGAGCGCGGGACCGTCGAGCCGCTTCAGGCGCAGGTTGGCGATGCCGACCTGGCCGAACTTGAGCTCGCCGACCGGTTCCAGCGCGGAAATCGCGGCGGTCGTCATCGGTTTCAGACGCCTCCGGCGGCGCGCGGCGGTTCCGGCAGCGCGCGCACGCGGTCGGCCAGCCACGGCACGTCGGGCAGGCGGCGCTCGCCGGCGTTGAGATAGGTGTCGCGCACGAACGGAAAGCTCGGCAGGTTCTTGCCCTGCATCGAGACGCGCCGCTCGATCACCGGCATCACCTGCTGGCCGACTTCCTGGAAGCCGTTGGTGGCGTGGAACAGCAGCGAGACGTCGTCGTGCGGCTCGAGGAAGACCTCGCAGGCCAGCAGCGGCACGCGCACCTCGGCGAAGCTGGTGACGTCGGCGTAGAAGATCCGGCCCAGGCCCAGGCCGCGGTACGGACGCGCGATCACGATGCGGTCGATGTAGAGGAATTCCTCGTAGCGCTCGCGGAACCACAGATAGTTGGCGCTGGTGTAGTCGGTGTTGCGGTCCAGGCCGAGCAGGAAGCCGGCCAGATGGCCGTCGACCTCGGCGACGCGGAAATAGCAGGCGCAGTCGTAGAACCAGCGCACCCGCGCCGCGTCCAGCGGCAGGATCGTCGGCCCGGCAGCGTTGTTGATGGCGACGATCGAATCCAGCTCGTGCTCGAGCACGTCGCGGATGACTACGGACATTGCGGGCTCCTGCGGAATCGCCGCAGTGCGGGTCCGACCGCGGCTCGGCGATTATCGCACGCATGCGCACAGCGGTCACCGCACAGTGTCGGTGCGGGCGCCGCACATCGGCCCTGCGCTGCACCACGGAACGCCCGCCAGTGACTTAGGACAGGTTGCGATCGGCCGGGCCGGGCCTATGATGCCGCCATGCCGATGAAGCAGTTCGACCACATCCAGTTGCTGCGCTATGCCGGGTTCTTCACGTACCTGTGCGTCGGCACGCCGCTGCTGCGCTATCCGGGCCTGATGGCGGCGATGCGCGAGCAGGGCCGCTCGCCGGTCCTGGTCGATCTGTGGCTGGTCTGCTATCTGCTGTTCGGCCTGGTGTTCTGGTTCCTGACCCATCGCCTCGGCGCGCGCCAGGTCTCGCCGGCCGAGCGCCTGCTGCAGATCGCACTGCTGCTGGTCTTGAACGGCACCGCGGTCGTGATCGGCCTGATCAGCCAGAGCGGTCTGTGCGCGCTGCTGCTGGTCGTGGTCGCGGTCGTGCTGCCGTGGCTGCTGCCGCTGCGGCCGGGCCTGTTCTGGGCGGTCGCGCAGAACTACACATTGGTGCCGGTCTGGCTGAGCTTCCACGACACCACCTTCACGCTGGCCGAGGCGGTGCTGCAGTCGAGCCTGTACCTGGGCTTCTCGGTGCTGGCGTTCGTGACCTCGGTGATCGCCAAGCAGCAGGGCGAGGAGCGCGAGCAGCAGCGCCGGCTCAACGCCGAGCTGCGCGCCACGCGCGCGCTGCTGGCCGAGTCGAGCCGGCTCGGCGAGCGCATGCGCATCTCGCGCGACCTGCACGATCTGATGGGCCATCACCTGACCGCGCTCAGCCTCAATCTCGAGGTCGCCAGCCACCTGGCCCAGGGCCAGGCCCAGGAGCACGTGCGCAAGGCGCAGACGGTCGCCAAGCTGCTGCTCAACGACGTGCGCGAGGTGGTCAGCCAGTTGCGCGACGGCGACAACATCGACCTGACCGCCGCGCTGCGCAGCCTGATCGAGGGCGTGCCGCAGCTGGCGATCCACCTGGACCTGCCCGAGCGCTTCAGCATCGAGGATCCGCGACGCGCACAGGTGCTGCTGCGCTGCGCGCAGGAGATCATCACCAATACGGTGCGCCATTCCGGCGCGCGCAACCTGTGGCTGTCGTTCGTGCGCACCGAGGATCGCCAGCTGGCGATCCATGCGCGCGACGACGGCGCGGCGCGGCCGACCTGACCGCCGGCAACGGACTGCGCGGCATGCGTGAACGCCTCGCCGAATTCGGCGGCCGGCTCGACGTCAACACCAGCCGGGGGCGCGGCTTCACGCTCGACGCCTGGCTGCCATTGGAGGTGGCGACATGATCAGCGTGTGCCTGGTCGACGACCAGAACCTGGTACGCCAGGGCATCCGTTCGCTGCTGGAGCTGTCCGACGCGATCCGCGTCGTGGCCGAGGCCAGCGACGGTGCCCAGGCGGTGGCGACGATTCCCGAGGTCAAGCCCGACGTCGTGCTGCTGGACATGCGGATGCCGGGCATGTCGGGCCTGGACGTGCTCAATGCGCTGGCGCCGCGCGGCCTGCTGCCGCCGACGATCATCCTGACCACGTTCGACGACGATCAGCTGGTGCTGGCCGGACTCAAGGCCGGCGCGCGCGGCTATCTGCTCAAGGACGTCTCGCTCGAGCAGCTGGTCGACGCGGTCAAGGTCGTCGCGGCCGGCGGCTCGCTGGTCGCGCCGGTGGTCACCCAGCGCCTGCTGACCGGCCTGGAACGCATGAACAACGACTTCACCAGCCTGGACCGGCCCGACCCGCTGACCGAGCGCGAGACCGAGATCCTGCGGCTGATGGCCGGCGGCTACAGCAACAAGGAGATCGCCGGATCGCTGAACGTGGCCGAGGGCACCGTCAAGAACCACGTCTCGAACATCCTCTCCAAGCTCGGCGTACGCGACCGTACGCGTGCGGTCCTCAAGGCGTTCGAGCTCGGCATCGTCTGACCGGTGGGGCCGTTCGTGTACGAAACGGGTCGTTCCGGGGGCTTTCGGCCGCTCCGGCCGTGCACAGACTGAACCGTAGCCATACCATCGGCGGCACGGTACCATGCGCGCCCGGGTCGGCGCCTCGACGCATCCCGGCTCAACCAGCGGACGAGTTCCGCGGACGTCCGGCGTGGCTGAGGGGCTCGCATGACGTCGTCTACGTTCTGGAGAGTCCCTGGAATGATTCGTGTTCTCGAAATCCTCGTTTCGATCCTGATCGTCTTCCTGCTGGCGGTCGTCATCGGCGTGTTCCTGCCCGACAGCGGCCACATCGAGCGCTCGGTCGAAGTCTCCAATCCGGTCCGTCAGGTCTACGACTCGGTCAACAATTTCCGCCGCTTCCCGCAGTGGTCGGCGCTGCGCGCCAACGACCCGCAGATCACGTTCGAGCGCTCCGGTCCCGAGAGCGGCGTCGGTGCGCGCATCGCGTGGAAGAGCCAGGTCGAGAAGATCGGCGACGGCGCGCTGACGATCGCCTCGAGCGAGCCGGACAGCGAAGTCAAGATGGCGCTTGACAACGACTGGAGCGGCACCGACAAGGTCTACACGATCACGCTGACGCCTTCGGCCAACGGCCGCACCGTCACGATCAAGTGGTCCTACGACGTCAAGTACGGCTGGAACCTGCTGTGGCGCTACGCCGGCCTGTACATCCACGGCACGCCGGACCGCCTGGTGCAGGACAGCCTCGGCAACCTGTCCAATACGCTGGCGACGTTCCCGAACGCCGACTACCGCGATCAGGCGATCGAGGTCGTCGAGGTGCAGTCGCGTCCGCTGCTGCTGATCCGCGCCAAGGTGCCGCGCTCGCTCGACGAGATCGCGATCGCGACCGACGAGGCCGTCGCCAAGATCGAAGCGGTCATCGAGAAGGCCGGACTGCAGAAGGCCGGTCCGCTGACGACGATCACGACCAACTGGGGCGCCGAGAACTACGTCTTCGACATCGCCGTGCCGGTCAGCTCCGATACGTTCACGCTGGACGGCAAGGAGTTCAGGATCGCGGCCGCTCCGGAGACCGCAGCGGCGGCCGAGGACGCGGATGCCGACGAGTCCGCCGATGCGTCGGCCGAAGGCGGTACCGGCGAGAAGGTCTACCAGCCCGGCGAGCTCGACGAGCGCGGCTATCTGGTCGTGACCGACACGATCCGCGGCACGCTGTCCTACGGCGGCAAGGCGCTGATGACCGACTACACCGGCAACCCGGCCGCGCTGCCGCTGCTGCGCCTGATGGAGCGTGCCTACGCCGAGACGCACGGCTACGCCTACAGCGAGATGGGCACCGGCCGTCCGTACGACGAGACGATCTCCGACCCGGCCACGACGCCGCAGGACGAGCAGGAGCTCAAGGTCTACCTGCCGGTCACGATCGAGTAAGCGGTCGCTGCGGCATCGACACGAAAAAGGCGGCCTCCGGGCCGCCTTTTTCTTTGGGTCCTCGCTCGTCTCCTGAGCCGATCGCCGCGGCCGCCGCCGTGGCTCCCGCTAATCGCTTCAGACGCCGGCCACCGAGAGCCATCACGCGCTCGCCTCGTGCAGCAGAAATCGCTTGTGGGGTGCTCAGCCGCGCTGCGGTGCGTCGCGCAGCACCAGCAGGCGCGTCTCGGTCATGTCGGCGATCGCGTAGCGCACGCCTTCGCGGCCGAGTCCGGACTGCTTGACGCCGCCGTACGGCATGTTGTCGACCCGGAAGCTCGGCACGTCGCCGACGATCACGCCGCCGACCTCGAGCACGTCCCAGGCGCGCATCGCCTTGCGCAGGTCGTGCGTGAACACGCCGGCCTGCAGGCCGTAGTCGCTGTCGTTGACGATCGCCAGCGCTTCCTCGAAGTCGCCGTACGGCTGCAGCAGGGCGACCGGGCCGAACGCCTCGAGCCGGCTGATGCGCGCCGACGGATCGACGTGCTCGAGCACGGTCGCCTCGAGCATCGCGCCGTCGCGGCGGCCACCGCACAGCAGCCGGGTGCCCCCGGCGGCGGCCTCCTCGATCCACTGCTGCAGCCGCTCGGCCTCGGCGACGTCGATCATCGGGCCGACGAACGTGGCCTCCTCGCGCGGATCGCCGGTGACCAGCCGCTCGGCGGCGGCGACGAAGCGCGCGGCCAGTGTCTCGTAGAGATCGGCCTGGACCAGGATCCGCTGCACGCCGATGCAACTCTGGCCGGACTGGTAGAACGCGCCGAAGATCAGCCGCTCGACGACGAAGTCGAGCTGGTCGCGCTGGTCGGCGTCGACGATGCAGGCCGCGTTGCCACCGAGTTCGAGCACGACCTTCTTGCGGCCGGCGCGCGATTTCAGATCCCAGCCGACCTTCGGTGAACCGGTGAACGAGAGCAGCTTGAAGCGCTCGTCGGTCGTGAACAGGTCCGCGCCGTCGCGGTGCGCCGGCAGGATCGAGAACGCGCCCGGCGGCAGGTCGGTCTCGGCGAGGATCTCGCCGATGATCAGCGCACCGATCGGTGTACGGCTGGCCGGCTTGAGCACGAACGGACAGCCGGCCGCGATCGCCGGCGCGACCTTGTGCGCGACCAGGTTCAGCGGAAAATTGAACGGCGCGATCAACGAGCACGCGCCGATCGGCATCTGCCGCGTGAAGCCGCGGTAGCCGCGTGCGCGCTCGGAGATCGCCAGTTCCAGCGTCTGGCCGTCGATCCGCACGGCTTCCTCGGCGGCGACCTTGAACGTGTCGATCAGGCGGCCGACCTCGCCGCGCGCATCGCGGATCGGCTTGCCGGCCTCGATGCACAGCGCCTCGGCGAGCTCGTCGCTGCGTTCGCGGAAGCGCGCGACGCAGTGCTCGAGCACGGCCTGACGGCGATAGGCCGGCAGCTCGCGCATCGGTCGCTCGGCCGCGACCGCCGCGGCGATCGCGGCATCGATCGCGGCGGCATCGGCCAGCGCGACGCGCGCGGCGACCTCGCCGGAGTACTTGTCGACGACCTCGAGGTCGGTATTGGG
Organism: Dokdonella sp.; assembly: GCA_024707225.1. GTDB lineage: Bacteria > Pseudomonadota > Gammaproteobacteria > Xanthomonadales > Rhodanobacteraceae > Dokdonella. The sequence continues at coordinate 404,209 of JANQAE010000001.1, forward strand.
CTGGTGCGGCTGTCCGGCCAGCCAGTAGGGGTAGGTCGCGGCGAGGCTCATGGGCGGATCATGCCGCATCGCGCCTGTCCCGGGGCTTGATGGAGGCGAGCGCCACCGTCGGCGCCTGCTGGGCGGCCGCTCGATCGTGACCGTTCTGCAGCCGGCCCGGAGCGTCCGGACGCACCGAACGGTCGAGCCCGAGGCAGGCCCCGGCCGTGACGCTGCGCCGGCCCGCGATGAGTGCGCCGATACGGTGCAGAGGCGTGCTCATCTCGTTGGCGAGCCGGTGCTGCGCGGACGGCATCGGCCCGAGCCATGTCTCGAGGCGGATGTTTTCGCGGGCCGGGACACGCAGCGGCGCGTATCACGGCGTTCTTCGATGGGAGTCGACGATCCCGACGTCGCAGGCGTCGCCTCAGGCGTCCTTGCCGGGGATCTCGACGATGCGCAGGCGAAGTTCTCCGTCGGCCAGCCTCGCGCGCAGGTTCATGCCGACGTTCAGGCCGGCGATCGAGCGTACGAGATCGCCCGACTCGGGCCGGTCCAGGATCGCATAGCCGCGCTCGAGCGTGGCCAGCGGGCTGACCGCATTCAGCGTGCGCACGAGCTCGGCGAGCCGCTGGCGGCGGCGTTCGATCGCGCGCGCGAGCGCCGCCAGCAGACGCTCGTGTGCGACGGCGCCGCGTTCGGTCGCGCTGCGCAGCCGGCGCTGCGGATCGGCCGCGCGCAGCCGCACCAGGCCGCGCGCGAGACGGTCGACACGCCGCTGCTGCGTGTGCAGGGCGACGCGCTGCAGGCGCGCCTGCAGCAGGCCGAGCCGGTCGCGCGCGCGCGCCAGCCGCGCCTGCGGATGCTGCGCATGCAGGCGTGCCGCCAGCTGGTCGAGCCGCTGCGCGCGACGCTCGATCGCGCGCGTCATGCAGCGGCGCAGCTGCAGGCGGCTGCCGGCGAGCGTGCGCTCCAGATCGGCGCGATCGGGCACCAGCAGCTCGGCCGCGGCCGACGGCGTCGGCGCGCGCAGGTCGGCCGCGAATTCGGCGATCGTGAAATCGGTCTCGTGGCCGATCGCCGCGACCACCGGCACCGGATGCGCCCGCACCGCGCGCGCCAAGGCTTCGTCGTTGAACGCCCACAGGTCCTCGATCGAGCCGCCGCCGCGCGTCAGCACCACGACATCGTGGCGTCCGGCGCGCGCGGCGCCGTGCAGCATCGCGACGATCGCCGGCGCCGCCTCGCCGCCCTGGACCGGCACCGGCAGGATCTCGACCGGCACCAGCGGGAAGCGCCGCGCGAGTACGGCCAGCACGTCGCGCACGGCGGCGCCGCTCGGCGAGGTCACCACGGCGATGCGGCGCGGCCAGCGCGGCAGCGCGCGCTTGAGGTCCTGGTCGAACAGGCCTTCGGCGGCGAGGCGCGCCTTGAGCGCCTCGTAGGCGCGGCGCAGTGCGCCTTCGCCGGCCTCCTCCATGTGCTCGGCGATCAGCTGGAACTCGCCGCGCGGCTCGTACAGGCTGACGCGGCCGCGCAGCAGCACGTGCATGCCGTCGCCGGGCCGGAAGCGCAGCCAGCTGCTGCGCGGCTTGAACATCGCGCAGCGCACCTGGGCGCCGGCGTCCTTGAGCGTGAAGTACAGATGGCCCGACGCCGGACGCGAGACGTTGGAGAGCTCGCCTTCGATCCACAGCGAGGCGAAGCGCGTCTCGATCAGCTCGCGCGCGCGGCGGTTGAGTTGCGTCGGCGAGAGAATCTCGCCTTCGTCGGTGTCGTGTGGGTGTTTCACGGATACCCGGTCGTGCGGTGCGGCGTTGCAAGTCGCTCACGCTAACATGCATCGCGTCGGTCATCCTGCTGCGCATCGTCACGGCGGCTTGCGGGTGCCAACGCATTTTGCGATAAAGTGGAAACGCGCTGAGCGTCTCGCATGGCGACCGATGAACGACAAGGCTGGGCGGACATCGTTGGGGAGCAGCCGTTTCGAAGTCGCAGGGGCCAGCGGGCGACCGCTGGAGATCCTCCTGGTCGAGGACAATCCCGGTGACGTGCGACTGGTCGCAGAGGCTCTGCGGCAGGCGCGCCTGCTGACCCATCTACGCGTCGCCGACAGCGGCGACAGTGCGCTCGCGCAACTGCGCGGCGCCGGCGCCGCGCAGCGTCCGCTGCCCGATCTGATCCTGCTCGATCTGAACCTGCCGGGTCTGTCCGGACACGAGCTGCTGCACACGCTCAAGAGCGATCCGCGCCTGGTGCGCATTCCGGTCGTCGTACTGACCGGATCGGACGCCGACGAGGACATCCGGCGCGCTTACGACGCGCATGCCAACTGCTACGTGCGCAAGCCGGTCGAGTTCGACCAGCTGCTCGGCGTGCTGCAGACGGTCGGCAACTTCTGGCTGTCGGTGGTCAGTCTGCCCGAGGGCGTCTCGACCGGACGCATGGACACGCCGTCGCTGCTGCTGGTCGAGGACAATCCCGGCGACGCGCGCATGGTGCGCGAGATGCTCGGCGAGTCGATCGCCGACAGCCTGCGCATCGACGTGGTCACGCGCCTGCGCGAGGCGATCGACGCGGTGCGCGAGCATCGCTACACGGCGATCCTGCTCGATCCGGGTCTGCCCGACTCGCAGGGCCTGGAGACGGTCGCGGCATTGCATCGCGTCGCGCCGCTGACGCCGCTGGTCGTGCTGAGCGGACACGGCGACGAGGAGATCGCGCTGCGTGCGATCCAGCTCGGCGCGCAGGACTACGTGATCAAGAGCGAGCTTCAGGGCGCGGCGCTGCTGCGCACGCTGCGCTACGCGATCGAGCGCAAGCTCGTGCAGGAACGCCTGGACTATCTGGCCAGCCACGACGGCGTGACCGGCCTGCCGAACCGGCAGGTGTTCCTGGCCAATCTCAGCCAGGTCGTGTCGGGCTGCCAGCGCACCGGCGGCGACGCCGCCGTCATCAGCGTCGGCCTGTCCGGCATCGGCCTGGTCAACCAGATCCACGGCCACGAGATCGGCGATCAGGTCGTCGCGGCGGCGGTGCTGCGGATCCGCGAAGCCTTGCCCGAGGGCGTGCTGCTCGCCTGTACCGGCAGTGCCGAGTACTCGACGATCCTCACCGATCGCGGTGCGATCATGGACACGCCGCGCATCGCCGAGGATCTGCTGGTGCGGATCCGCACGCCGTGCCAGGTCGCCGACCAGAAGTTCTACCTCGCCGCCAACGTCGGCATGAGCATGTACTCGATCGACGCCGACGAGGCCGCGCCGCTGCTCAAATGCGCCGAGACCGCCCTGTATCAGGCCAAGAACACCAGCCCGGGCACGTTCCAGTTCTATTCGGCGCAGATGAACGCGACCGCGCGGCGCCGGCTGATGCTCGAGCGCGACCTGCGCCATGCGCTGGAACGCGAGGAGTTCGAGCTGTACTACCAGCCGGTCGTCGATGCCGCGACGCAGGCCCTGGTCGGTGCCGAGGCGCTGCTGCGCTGGCGTCATCCCGAGCGCGGCCTGCTCGCGCCGGACCAGTTCCTCGACGTCGCCGAGCAGTCCGGCCTGATCGTGCCGATCGGCGCCTGGGCGATGGCGACCGCCTGCCGCGTCGTCGCGTACTGGAACACCCTGGTCGCGCAGCCGCTGCGGGTCAGCGTCAACGTGTCGGCGCACCAGCTCGGCGGCGACGAGCTGATCGGCGTGATCGACCGCGCGCTGCGCGAGAACCAGCTGTCGCCGGCCGCGCTGATGGTCGAGCTGACCGAGAACATCATGCACAGCGAGGCGTCGCGGCATCTGCTGCTCGCGCTGCGCGAGCGCGGCATCAGCGTCGCGCTCGACGACTTCGGCATCGGCTTCAGCTCGCTGGCGTATCTGCGCCGCTTTCCGGTCGACGTGCTCAAGATCGACCGCAGCTTCATGACGCATGTGCCGGCCGACAAGCGCGACGCCGCGATCGTCCGCGCGATCGTCGTGATGGCGCGCACGCTGGGTCTGCTGGTCATCGCCGAGGGCGTGGAGACCGAGGCGCAGCGCGATTTCCTGCGCGAGGAGAACTGCGACCAGATGCAGGGCTACCTGCTGGCGCGGCCGATGGACGCGGCCGCGTTCGCGACGCGCCTGGTCACCGCGGACGAATCCGGCCGCACGGCCGGCGCGCGATGAAAGCCCCGGTGCCGCGCGCGATCGCGTGCCGCGGCTGCCTGGTCGTGGCGGCGGCGACCCTGATCGCGTTCGCGCTGGCCGGCTACGTGCTCGACGTGGCGGCGTTCCGGCTGCGCTGGATGACCTTGTTCGCACTGCTGGCGATCGTGCTGGCGCTGTCGCAGCGCCGGTTCGGCTGGCGCGCGGCCGTCAGCGGCGTGGTCGGACTCGCGATCGTGTTGCTGACCGCCAATCAACTGCTCGGCTTCGTCGCCGGGCGTATCCTGTTCGTCGGCGGCAGCGGCCTGACGCCGCCGCTCGGTCCCGGCTTCGCCGGCGGCCTGTGCTGTCTCGGGCTGGCGCTGCTGGTCGATGCCGTGCTGCCGCCGCGCGGCTCGGGCGGCGCGCGGTCATCGGCATCCTCGCGGCCGTCGCGATCTGCCTCGGCGCGATCGGCAGCCTGGTCGGCGGGACGCCGGTCGAGATGGCCGTGTCGAGCGGCTGGAGCCAGCTGGTACGGATGCGTCCGGCCAGCGGAATCGTGCTGATCCTGGTCGGCATCGCGATGATGGCCTGCCTGCGCTCGGCGCTGCCGCCGATCGGTGACCTGCGCCGTTCGCTGCAGCAGGAACCCGAAGACGGCGCCGGCCTCGCCGCGAGCGTCGCGGTGCTGGTGGTCGTGCTCGGCGCGACCGCGCTGGCCTGGCGCATCGCGACCGACACCGACCACGCCAACCAGGACGCCGCGATCGAGCGCACCGTCGAGCGCGTCGGCGTCAACCTGAGCCTGCGCCTGCGCGAATATGCCGATCTGCTCAACGGCGCACGCGGTCTGTTCTCGGCCTCGAGCGAGGTGTCCCGGGCCGAATGGCGCCGCTTCGCCTCGGCGGTCGACTTCGAACGCCGCTATGCGGGCATCCGCGCATTCGGCTTCGTCAAGCGCGTCGTCGACCGCGACGCCGCCGGCCTGACCGACCCGGACGGCAGGCCGGTCGCGATCTGGCCGGAGGGCCAGCGCGATCAGTATTTCGCGGTGGCGTTCACGCTGCCGGACGATCCGCGCAACCGGCGCGTGCTCGGTTTCGATCTGGGCTCGGTACCGGGGCGGCGGCCCGCCCTGGAGGCCGCACGCGACGAGGACGTCGTGCGGCTGACGCCGCGCGTGGACCTGATCCAGGAGGACGATCCGGACCGCCGTCCCGGTTTCGTGATGGTCGTGCCGGTCTACCTCGGCGAGGCGGCACCGGCCGATGTCGCGCTGCGCACCGACCGGCTCGCCGGTTTCGCATACGTCGTGTTCAGCGCGGCCGATCTCGTCGACAGCGCGCGCGACGGCGAGGTGCCGATGAACCTGCGCCTCTACGACGGCGACGCGCCGGCGCCGACCGACCTCGTCTACGAGACCGCGCCGTTCACGCCGGCCGGCACGATCACGCGGGCCGCGGTCGCGATGGGCGGCCGGTCCTGGACGCTGGAGGGGCAGCCGTCGGCCGCGCTGGCCGGCAGCGCCGGCGGCGACCGCGACCGCGTGCTGCTGGTCGGCGTGCTGACCGCGATCGTGCTGTTCGCGATCACCTGGCTGCTCGCCGGCAACCGGGCGCGTGCGCTGGCGATGGCGCGGACGATGACCGAGGAATGGCGGCGCAGCGAGCGTACGCTCAAGGCCGTCACCGATACCGCCAAGGACGGCATCGTGACGACCGATGCGCAGGCGCGCATCCTCTACATGAATCCGGCGGCCGAGCGCGGCTTCCGCGCGCCGCCGGGCAGCCTGATCGGCAGCTCGGCGCTGGAGCTGTTCGCCGAGAACGAGCGCCCGCTCTACGAGCGCGCACTGCGGCGCGGCCTGCACCCGATGGAGCCCGGTCTCGGCGATCATCCGGTCGAGGTGGCCGCGCGCCGCCGCGACGGCACCGAGTATCCGGCCGAGGTCACGTTCTCGCGCTGGAGCAGCGACGAGGACGTCTTCATCACGGCGATCATCCGCGACATCAGCCGGCGCCGCCTCGCCGAGCAGGAGCTGGAACGGCGCACGCAGGAGCTGCAGCGTTCCAACGCCGAGCTCGAGCAGTTCGCTTACGTGGCCTCGCACGATCTGCAGGAGCCGCTGCGCATGGTCGCCAGCTACGTGCAGCTGCTGGCGCGCCGCTACCGCGACCAGCTCGATGCCGACGCCGACGAGTTCATCGGCTACGCGGTCGACGGCGCGACGCGCATGCAGCGGCTGATCCAGGACCTGCTGGCGTACGCGCGGATCGGCCGCGCCGGCAAGGAGCCGGTCGGAACCGACGCGGCGCAGGCCGCGCGCCAGGCGATCTCGCAGCTGACCGAGGTGCTGCGCGAGGCCGGTGCGCGGATCGACATCGACCTGGTCTGCCGGGTCGTGGTCGTGCCGAGCCAGCTGGTGCAGCTGTTCCAGAACCTGATCGGCAACGCGGTCAAGTTCCGCGGCGCGGCGACGCCGTCGATCACGATCGATGCGCGCCGCGAGGATGCGATGTGGCATTTCCGCGTCGCCGACAATGGCATCGGCATCGAGCCGCAGCATCGCGAGCGCGTGTTCGCGATCTTCCAGCGTCTGCATACGCGGCGCGAATACCCGGGTACCGGCATCGGCCTGGCGATCTGCCGCAAGATCGTCGAGGGCCACGGCGGCACGATCTGGGTCGAGTCCGAGCCCGGACACGGCGCGGTCTTCCATTTCACACTGCCTGGAGAGAGCGATCATGGCTGACGTCGACGGCGGCCGCTGGGAGCAGGTCGTGGAAATCCTGCTGATCGAGGACAACGAGGGCGACGTGCGCCTGACGCGCGAGGCGCTCAAGGACGGCCGGCTGCGCAACCGGCTCAACGTCGTCCACGACGGCGAGCAGGCGCTGGCCTATCTGCGCCGCCAGGCGCCCTACGAGGAGGCGGTGCGACCGGACCTGATCCTGCTCGACCTGAATCTGCCGCGGCTGGACGGGCGCGAGGTGCTGGCCGCGATCAAGCACGATCCGCAGCTCAAGCAGATTCCGGTCTGCGTGCTGACCAGCTCGCGCGCCGAGCGCGATCTGCTGCGTGCGTACGACCTGCACGCCAACTGCTTCATCACCAAGCCGGTCGAGTTCGAGGAGTTCATGCACGTCGTGCGCAGCATCGAGAACTTCTGGCTGACGATCGTCGTGCTGCCGCCGAAGGAGTGAGGCCGGGGCGCGGCGACGCGGCGCCGCGTCGCAGGTTCAGCGCACCGGCGTGTCCCGGTCGGCCGTCTCGGCGGCACGTCCGCCCGGCGTCGCGCGCCGCCACCAGTGCCGGCCGTGCCGCATCAGCATCGCCGCGACCATCCACAAGGCGACGCCGGCCAGCGGCCAGGCCACGTAATGCGGGCGCACGATCGCGAGGACGGCGAAGGCCAGCAGCGAGAACGTCGCGACCAGCGCGACGCCGGCCTCGGCCGGACCGAGCACGCGGTGGCGCGAGAACGCCGCGCCGACCGTGTTGACGAAGCGCATCGCGCTGGCGGTCGCGCGCGAAGAGCTGCCGCGGCCGCCGCGCGGACGGTGCCGTGTCGAGGGCTCGGTGCGGCGCACGCGCCGCCGCGGCGTCAGCACGATCTCGGTCGCGTCGCACAGGTCGGCCTCGTACTGGCGCTCCATGCGCTCGGCGAAACCGGCGTCCTCGATCGCCACGTCGATCTCGCAGTTGCCGAGCCAGCTGGCGATGTTGAGATTGCTCGAGCCCACGCGCGCCCAGCGTCCGTCGGCGACCGCGGTCTTGGCATGCATCATCGAGCCGTTCCACTCGAACACGCGCACGCCGGCCTCGAGCAGCGGCCGGTAGCCGGCGCGCGACAGCGAGGCGACCGCCCCGACGTCGCTCGATCCGGGCACCAGCAGGCGCACGTCGACGCCGTCGCGCGCGGCGGCCGCCAGCGCCTGCACGTACGGCGCGACGCCGACGAAATAGGCATCGGCCAGCCACAGCGAGCGCTGCGCGAGCGCCGCGACCAGCTGGTCGAGCCGGTAGACGCCGGTCGTGCTCGGCCGTGTCGCGATCAGGCGCACGTCGATCGTGCCGGCGGCCTCGATCGACTCGGCCGCCCCGGCTTCCGGCAGCGGCGTGCCGGTCGCCGCCCACATCGCCGCGAACGCACGCGTCAGTTCGCCGAGAACCGGTCCGCGCAGCGCGACGCCGGTATCGCGCCACGGCGGCACGCCGCGCTCGGAACGGCCGAGCCACTTGGCGCTGATGCAGACGCCCGACACGAAGCCGATCGTCGCGTCGACGACCAGCGACTTGCGATGGTCGCGGCTCAGCCAGCTGCCGCTGCCGGGCAGGCCGGGCCGGTTGTAGGTACGCACCTCGCCGCCGGCCGCGACCAGCGGCTTCCAGAAACGCAGCGAGGATTCGCCGAAGCAGCCGAGCCAGTCGCGCAGCACGCGGACCTCGACGCCGGCCGCGGCACGCTCGGTCAGCGCCTCGAGGAACGCGCGGCCGACCGCGTCGTCGCGGAAGATGTAGTTCTCGAGCAGGATCCGCCGTCGGGCGCCGCGGATCGCGGCCAGCCACGCGTCGAAGTGGGCCTGCCCGTCGATCAGCAGATCGACCGCATTGCCTCCGACCAGCGGCGCGCCGGCCGTGCGGTAGAACGCGCGCTCGGCCGCATGGCGCAGGGCGTGATCGGCATCGGGCAGCGGAAGGGAGCGCTCGGACATGGCGCGAGTCTAGAGCGTCTCGCCGACTTTGGGCTGAGCGGGCCTCGATCCGGGCGGCGGATCGGGCCGCCGCCGCGGCGACCGGCCACGATGCCCGCTGGCCGCCGCGTCGGACCGGTGCGGGCCGCGCGGGTGCCTCAGGACACCTTGAGGCGGCGCGCGAACGCGGTATACCAGCGCAGCGGCAGAAAGCGCTTGAACCAGACCGCGACGCGCTCGCGACCGGCGATCACGACCTCGTAGCGGTCGCGCTCGACCGCGTGCCAGATCCGATCGGCGCAGGCCGCCGGCGTCATGCCCTGGCCGATGTCGCTGTCGACCGTGCCCCAGGCGCGGCCTTCCGGCCCCAGCGCATTGAGCGAGATCGCGGTATTGACGAAGCCCGGACAGGCCAGCGTGAACCTGACGCCGCGATCGCCGAGCTCGATCCGCGCGCAGTCGAAATAGCCGTGCAGCGCATGCTTGGCGGCCGCGTAGCCGGTGCGCCGCGCCATCGCGATCTTGCCGAACACGCTGCTGACGACGACCACGTGGCCGCTGCCGCGTGCGGCCATCGCCGGCAGCAGCGCCCGCGTCAGCGCGACCGGCGCGAAGAAGTCGATCTCGAACAGGCGCCGGTACGAGGCCAGCGAGGTCTCCAGCGCGGTCGTGCGCTGCGACAGGCCGGCATTGTTGACGAGCACGTCGACCGGACCGAAGAACGCCTGCGCGCGATCGGCCAGCGCCTGCGCATCGCCGATCTGCTCCAGATCGGCCGCCAGCAGCGCCACCCGCGACGGGTCCGGGCAGGCCGCGCGGACGCGCTCGAGCTCGGCGCCGCGCCGCGCGGTCAGCACCACCCGCGCGCCGCGCGCGGCCGCGCCGTAGACCAGTGCCTCGCCGATGCCGCCGGAGGCGCCGGTGATCCAGACCACCTTGTCGTGCAGTTCGGTCATCGCAGCGCCTCGTCCTGCCGGAGCCCGATGCGGGCCGGGGCGACAGCGTGCCAGCCCGGGCACGGGCTGGCAAAGGCCGATTGTGCGGTGGAGGGCTGCGCGATCGCCGCGGCTGTCGTGACCCCGTCGTGGTGCGGCACTGCGTCCGGTCGAGACTATCGGGCGCGATCGGGACGGCCCGGGTCGCGATCGGTCCTCGCCTGCGACGCGGGGCCCGCGATTTCGCGTCGCAGGCTCACCGCCCATGACCGCGTCCGGCTTTCGCGAAGCTACGGAAACGCGCGATCGAGCCAGTCCGGCACCGGCAGGCCCTTGTCGCGCAGGAACGCGGGATTGAACAGCTTGGCCTGGTAGCGCGTACCGGCGTCGGCGAGGACCGTCACGATCGTATGGCCGGGGCCGAGCCGGCGCGCCAGGCGGATCGCGCCGGCCAGGTTGACGCCGCTCGATCCACCGACGTTGAGGCCCTCCTCGGCGATCAGCGCATGCACCAGCGGCACCGATTCGGTGTCGGGAATCGACCAGGCGAGGTCGATCGGCGCGCCGTCGAAGTTCGCGGTGATGCGGCTGGACCCGATGCCCTCGCTGATCGAGCTGCCCTCGGCCGCCAGGCGGCCGGTGTTGACATAGGACGCGAGCGCCGAGCCGGCCGGGTCGGCCAGCGCGATGCGCACGCGAGGATCGCGCGCCTTCAGCGCGCGGCCGACGCCGGCCAGCGTGCCGCCGGTGCCGCTCGCGCAGACGAAGCCGTCGATGCGGCCGTCGAGCTGGTCCCAGATCTCCGCGCCGGTCGTCACCTCGTGGATGTCGCGGTTGGCGGTGTTGTCGAACTGGTTCGCGAACCAGGCGCTGCCGGCCTCGTGCGCGTTCATCGCGTCGGCCAGGCGCCGCGCGACGTGCGCGTAGTGGCCCGGATCGGCATAGGCGACGGCCGGCACCAGATGCACCTCGGCGCCGGTCACGCGCAGGGCGTCGATCTTTTCGCGGCTCTGCGTGGCCGGCATCGCGATGATCGTGCGGTAGCGGCTGGCGCCGAGCAGGGCGAGGCCGATGCCGGTGTTGCCGGCGGTGCCCTCGACGATCGTGCCGCCGGGCCGGATCGCGCCGGTGCGCTCGGCCTGCAGCAGCAGACCGAGCGCGGTGCGGTCCTTGATCGAGCCGCCGGGATTCGCGAACTCGGCCTTGCCGTAGATCGCGCAGCCGGTCAGCGCCGATGCGCCGCGCAGTCGGATCAGCGGCGTGCGGCCGATCGCGGCGGCCAGATCTTCACGGGTATCCAGAGCGTCTCTCCGCGACGCTTCCGGCGCGCCGATCGTCCGCCGCGCCACCGTCATGCGCGCGGTGCCGGTACCAGGCGCAGGTACGGCTTGAGCGTCTTCCAGCCGTCCGGATGCAGTGTACGCGCATCCTCGTCGGAGACCGACGGCGCGATGATGACGTCCTCGCCGGGCTTCCAGTCGACCGGCGTGGTCAGCTTGCGGCCCTCGGTCAGCTGCAGCGAGTCGAGCACGCGCAGGATCTCATCGACGTTGCGGCCTGCGCTCGGCGGATAGGTCAGCGTCAGCCGTACCTTCTTGTGCGGATCGATGATGAAGACCGAGCGCACCGTCAGCTTCGGATCGGCGGCCGGATGGATCATGCCGTAGAGCTCGGCGATGCGGCGGTCGGGGTCGGCCAGCAGCGGGTAGTCGAGCGTCGTCGCGCCGACTTCCTCGATGTCGGCGATCCAGCGCTGGTGCGATTCGAGCGGATCGACCGACAGGCCGAGTAGCTTGGTATGGCGCGCGGTGAACGCGTCCTTGCGCCGTGCGAACGCGCCGAGCTCGGTCGTGCAGACCGGCGTGAAGTCGGCCGGATGAGAGAAGAACACGACCCAGCCGTCGCCGGCGTAGTCGTGGAAGCGGATCGGACCTTGAGTGGAGTCGGCCGTGAAGTCCGGGGCGATCTCTCCGAGTTTGAGCGACATCGATGTCTCCTGAGGTGGGTGGCGAAGCGGTCAGGCCGCCGCGACGAGCGGCAGTTGCGGGTGCGCGGCGGCGCGCGGGTCGGCAGCGTCCGCATCGAGGACGCGTTCGGCGGCGGATGAGGCGGCGGGCGTGTCGAGCCTGACTTCACCGCGGCTGCGTCCGTCCAGGACCGGGCCGCCGAACCACGCCAACGCCGGTGCCAGCGCGGCCACCTCGCCGAGGATCAGCAGGCTCGGCGAGCACAGCGCATGGCGGCGCGCCAGCGCGGGCAGGTCGGCCAGCTCGCCGCAGATCACGCGCTGCTCGGGACGGCTGCCGTTCTCGATCAGCGCGAACGGCGTGCGCGGATCGCGGCCGTGCGCGAGCAGGCGCTCGCGCAGCGTGTCGAGCTCGAGCCCGGCCATGTACAGCGCCAGCGTCTGCCGTTCGGCGGCCAGCGCCGGCCAGTCGAGCGTGTCGAGCGAATCCCTGCAGTGCGCGGTCAGCAGCCGCAGCGACTGCGCGTGGTCGCGATGCGTCAGCGGAATGCCGGCATACGCCGCGCAGGCCAGCGCGGCGGTGATGCCGGGCACGACCTCGTAGGCGATCGCATGCGCGCGCAGGAACTCCAGTTCCTCGCCGCCGCGACCGAACACGAACGGGTCGCCGCCCTTGAGCCGGACCACGCGCCGTCCGGCGCGCGCGTGCTCGAGCAGGATCTGGTGGATGCGTGCCTGCGCGACCGCATGACCGCCGCCCCGTTTGCCGACGTCGATGCGCTCGGCGTCGCGCCGCGCCAGGTCGAGCACGGCCGGCGCGACCAGCCGGTCGTGCACGATGACGTCGGCCTCGTTGAGGACGCGCAGTGCGCGCAGTGTCAGCAGGCCCGGATCGCCGGGGCCGGCGCCGACCAGGGCGACCCGGCCGTCGGCCGCCGCGGCGGCCGGTGCCGCGATCGCGCGATCGAGCGCGGCCTCGGCCTCGTCCGCGCGGCCGGCGCGCAGCAGCGCGAGCAGGTCGCCGTCGAGCAGGCGCCGGTAGAGACGGCGACGCGCGCCGAGCGCGCGGTGGCGGCCGCGGATCGCGGCGCGACGGCGCGCGAGCAGCGCAGCCAGCGGGCCCAGTGCGGGGTCGAGCAGACGCTCGAGCCGCTCGCGCAGCATCGTCGCGAGCATCGGCGCGCCGCCGCCGGAGGAGACTGCGATCTGCAGCGGCGAACGGTCGACCAGGGCCGGCACCTGGAAGCTCGATCGCCCGGCATCGTCGACGACGTTGACGAAGACACGTCGCTGCGTCGCCTCGGCGGCGACCTCGGCGTTCAGCGACACATCGTCGGTGGCCGCGATCACCAGCCAGGCCGCATCGAGCCAGGCCGGATCGAAGCGGCCGGGCAGGTGGATCAGCTCGCGCCGCGCGACGCGCCCGGCGAGCGCCGGCGTCAGCCGCGATGCGGCGACGCGGATCGCCGCGCCGGTGCCGATCAGCGCGTCGATCTTGCGCGATGCGACCGCGCCGCCGCCGACGACCAGCACCGTGCGGCCGCGCAGATCGGCGAACAGCGGATACAGCGTCGGGGGCACGGGCTCGTTCATGGCGGCGACCATAGCGAGCGCATGCGCCGGGCGGAAATGACCGCGCGGACCAGTCATATGGCCTGCGGGCATGACGCGCGGGCGTGATCCGTTCGGACGGATGGACGTCCAAATAACTTATGGCTATGATGCGGCGACGCGGTGCTCGGCGCGCCGTCACCGATGCGACGTTTCGCAGCATGCAGGCCGGCCTCGCGCCGGCGCGTCTTCATTCCAGAGCACCGCCATGACACTGACGCAGCTGCGCTACCTGGTCGCGATCTCCGACGCCGGCCTCAACATCACCCAGGCCGCCGAGCACGTGCATGCGACCCAGCCCGGGCTCAGCAAGCAGCTCAAGCAGCTCGAGGACGAGCTCGGATTCCAGCTGTTCGCGCGCAAGGGCAAGAGCCTGGCCAGCGTCACGCCGGCCGGGCAGCAGGTCATCGATCGCGCGCGCGTGATCCTGGCCGAGGCGCGCAACATCCGTTCGATCGCGGCCAACCTGCGCGGCGATCATCACGGCGAACTGGCGATCACGACCACGCATACCCAGGCGCGCTTCGTGCTGCCGGCCGCGATCGCCGAGCTCAAGCGGCTGTATCCGGCGATCGGCGTGCATCTCAAGCCGCACGGCGATGCGCAGGTGATGGGCCTGTTCGAGCGCGGCGAGGCCGATCTGGCGATCATCAGCACGACCGGCGCCGTTCCCGGCGACGGCGTGGCCGTGCCGCTGTTCCGCTGGCGGCGCGTGGTCGTCGTGCCGCGCACGCATGCGCTGGCAACGCTGCGGCGCCCGCTCGCGATCGAAGACCTGGCCGGCCAGCCGCTGGTCAGCTACGAGTCCTCGCTGCGGCCCGAATCGTCGCTGCGGCGCAGGTTCGAAGAGGCCGGCGCGACGCCGAACTTCGCGTGCACCTCGCGCGACGCGGATCTGATCAAGACCTACGTCCGTGCCGGACTCGGCGTCGGCATCTTCGCCGAGATGGCGCTGGCCGAGGAGGACGCACGCGATCTGACCGTGCTCGACGCGGCCGGCCTGTTCCCGGAATGCACGACCTGGCTCGTATTGCGGCGCGATCGCGTGCTGCGCGCCTATGCCGCCGCGCTGGCCGGTCTGATCGCGCCCCAGCTCGATCCGCGCGATCTGCAGCGCGCGCTCAACGGCGAGGCGCCGGCGGTCTGGCCGCAGCCGCCGTACTGGCGCGACCGGCCGGCCGGCGGCGTGGTGCCGACCGCGCGGGTCGCCTGACATCTCCCGGCGGCAGCCGTTGGAATCGATGCACGTCGAGCCCGGCGCGATGCGGACCTGATCGCACGCGTGAGGCCGCCGCTGCCCGCGGCACCGCGGCTCAGCGTACGCCGGCGCGTGACGATGACGGTCCGCCGCAGCACAGTCAGGCCACCGAGCCGCGCGTCAGCGGCGTCGGCGACGGGTAGCGGATCACGCGATTGCGGCCGGAGGCCTTGGCCGCGTAGAGCGCCTGGTCGGCCGCATCGAGCAGTACCTCCAGCCGTCGCGTGGCGACCGTCGACGAACTGGCCAGGCCGATGCTGATCGTGCGTGCCGGGCCGTCCGGATCGAGCGTCCTCAGCGCGTCGCCGACCTTCTCGCAGATCCGCTCGGCGACCTGCCAGGCCGCCTCGCCACCGCTGCGCGGCAGCACGATCAGGAATTCCTCCCCGCCGAAGCGGCCGAGCAGGTCGCCCGGTTCGAGCCACTGCCGCATCGCCTGGACGCCGACCACGAGCGCGCGGTCGCCGAACAGATGGCCGCGCAGATCGTTGAGCTGCTTGAAATGGTCGAAATCGATCAGCAGCACGCTCAGATCGTGGCCGTGGCGCTCGGCGTCGCCGATCGACTCGTCGAGCTGGCGTATCAGATGCCCGCGGTTGTACGCGCCGGTCAGCGGATCGCTGATCGCGGCCTGGTAGAGCTCGGCGGCCTGGCGCTCGAGCTTGCCGTTGGCGTCGGACAGGACCTGGCGCTGCCGCTCCAGCTCGATCGCGCCGCGTGCCAGCAGCTGGTTGCGCTGCTTGACGCCGACGTAGCGCCACGAGACCAGTCCGAGCACGACCAGCAGCGCACCGATGCCGAGCAGGCCGAACTGGCGCTCGAGCTTCTGGTTGTGCAGGCGCGTGGCCTGCAGTTCGTTCTCCTTGGTCAGCAGCGCGTTGCGCTGCTCGCTGTCGCGGCGCGCGTGACGCACCTGCAGCGCCGCCAGCTGGCGGCTGGTGCGTGCGCCGAGCATCTCCTCGCGCAGCGCGGACCGCCGCGACAGATAGCGCAGCGCGGCCGGCGTGTCGTGCTCGGACAGCGCCAGCTGCTCGCGCAGCTGATAGGCCTGCGCCAGCTGCGGCTTGAGCTGGCTGAACTCCAGACCGGCGATCGCCTCGTCGAGCAGGGCGCGTGCGCGCAGGCGGTCGCGCCGGTCCATCGCCAGGCCGGCCAGATTCAGCAGGGCGGTCGCGACGATCTCGCGCTGGCCCAGTTCGCGGCCGAGCTCGAGCGTCTGCTCGAACTCCGCTTCGGCCTCCTCGCGCCGGCCGAGGCCGTTCAGTGCGCGGCCGGCCTCGAGCCGCTCGAGGCCCTGCGAGGGCCGCGTGCCGATCGCCTGGTCGATCGCCAGTGCCTCGCGCGCGGCCAGCAAGGCCTCCTCGTAGCGCTCGCGGTCGTTGAGCTGTCCGGCGTAGCTGCCGAGGATCGGCGCGAGCAGCGAGGGCGCCGCGCGGCGGCGCGCCGCCTCGAGCGCGTGCGCGAAGTAGATCGCCGCGGCGTCGCCGTCCTCGATCGCGCGGTAGATCAGCGCGACGTTGCGATACGAGGTCTCGGTCTGCTCGTCGTAGCGCTCGCGGATCGTCAGCGCCTCCAGCTGCAGGTCGAGCGCCTTGGCGTAATCGCCGCGATCGCGCATCGCCGTGCCCAGATTGGCCAGCACCTGGGCCTCGCCGAGCCGGTCGCCGAGCGCGCGGTGCAGCCCGAGCGCGCGCTCGCCGTGATGCAGGGCGGCGTCGATGCGGCCCTGGCGGCGCTCGAGCACCGCGCGGAACAGTTCGGCGGTCGCCTCCGAGTGCGGCAGCGGCAGCGCCGCGAGGCGGCCGACGAAGTCCTCGCAGCGGCGGTAGTCGCCGGCCTGCAGCGCGATCTCGGCGCGGTTCTGCAGCGCCTCGGCCAGCAGCGGGCGGTCGCCGTCGCGTTCGGCGAGGGCCTGGACGTCGCCCCAGAGGCGGTCGGTCAGCTCGCGGGCCTCGAACAGGAGCGCCAGGTGCGCGCGGAGGTGAGCGGCGGCCAGGCGGCCGGCGCGGTCGGCGTTGAGCCCGGAGATGTCGGCGGAGAAAGCGACGATCGCGTCGAGGTCCTCGGCGACGCGGCGCGATCCGGCCGCGACCTGGGCGCTCGGGAACGATTCCCCGGCCGTCGGCAGGGCCTGGGCGCCTGCCGCCGACACCAGCAGCAGGGCGAGGCAGCGGCCGGTCAGGCATCTCGTGCGTGGCATGGCCATCCGGAGCAGGGGACGACGATGGCCGCACGCGCTGCGCGCTGCCGCGCGGCCGGTCGCGAGTGTAAACTTCGCGCCCCCACGAAATGTTAACGAAATCGTGCAAAACGCCCCGAAAGTCGGCTTCGTCAGCCTCGGCTGTCCCAAGGCTCTGGTGGACTCCGAGCGCATCCTGACCCAGCTGCGCGTGGAGGGCTATGCGATCGTGCCCAGCTACGACGCGGCCGACGTCGTCGTCGTCAACACCTGCGGCTTCATCGACGCGGCGGTCGAGGAGTCGCTCGATGCGATCGGCGAGGCGCTCGAGGAGAACGGCCGCGTGATCGTGACCGGCTGCCTCGGCAAGCGCGCCGAGCTGATCCGCGAGGCGCATCCGGACGTGCTCGCGATCAGCGGTCCGCAGGACTACGCCAGCGTGCTCAGCGCGGTGCACGAGGCGCTGCCGCCGCGCGCGCGACCGCTTCACCGATCTGCTGCCGGTGCCCGAGCCCGGCGTCGGCGTCAAGCTGACGCCCCGGCACTACGCGTATCTGAAGATCTCCGAGGGCTGCAATCACCGCTGCACGTTCTGCATCATCCCGTCGATGCGCGGCGACCTGGTCTCGCGGCCGGTCGACGAGGTGCTGATCGAGGCCGAGAAGCTGGTGCGCGGCGGCGTCAAGGAACTGCTGGTGATCTCGCAGGACACCAGCGCCTACGGCGTGGACCTGCGCTATGCCGAGCGTGACTGGCGCGGCAGCCCGCGGCGCACGCAGATGACCGCGCTGTGCGAGGCGCTGTCCGAACTCGGCGCCTGGGTGCGGCTGCACTACGTCTATCCGTATCCGCACGTGGACGAGGTCATCGAGCTGATGGCCGACGGCCGCATCCTGCCGTACCTGGACATTCCGCTGCAGCACGCCAGCCCGCGCATCCTCAAGCTAATGAAGCGGCCCGGTGCGGTCGACCGCACGCTGCAGCGCGTGCAGGCCTGGCGTGCGGCCTGCCCGGACCTGACGCTGCGCAGCACCTTCATCGTCGGCTTCCCGGGCGAGACCGAGGCGGAGTTCGGCGAGCTGCTCGATTTCATCGAGGCCGCGCAGCTCGATCGCGTCGGCTGCTTCGCGTACTCGCCGGTCGAGGGCGCCCGCGCCAACGATCTGCCCGATCCGGTGCCCGAGGCGGTCAAGCACGAGCGCCTGGAGCGCTTCATGGCCGTGCAGGCGAGGATCAGCGCCGCGCGGCTGCGCGCGAAGATCGGGCGCGAGATCGAGGTGCTGGTCGACGAGATCGACGGCGACGTGGCGATCGCGCGCTCGGCCGCCGACGCGCCGGAGATCGACGGCATCGTGCAGGTCGCCGATGGCGCCGGCTTGCGTCCGGGCCAGTTCGCGCGCGTGCGCGTGACCGGCGCGTCCGAGCACGATCTGGACGCGGTGCGGATCTGACGCGCGTGCATCGCCGGCGCCGCTCCGGTTAGGCTTCGGGTCCCGATGCCCGACGGAAGCCGCCGATGCCGACGAACCCCGCCCTGATCACCGACGACGGCGTCGTACTCGGCCTGGTCGCCGCGATCCTCGCGCTGGTGTTCTGGACCTCGTCGAGCCCGGCCCCGTTCTGGCGGCGCTTCTATTCGGTCGTGCCGGCGCTGATGCTGTGCTACTGCATCCCGGCACTGTTCAACACCTTCGGCATCATCGACGGCCACGCCGCGGCGCTGTATCCGGTCGCACGCGACTATCTGCTGCCGACCGCGCTGGTGCTGCTGACGCTGTCGATCGACATCAAGGGACTGCTCGGCCTGGGCCCGAAGCTGCTGATCATGTTCGCGGTCGGTACGCTCGGCGTGATGATCGGCGGGCCGGTCGCGTTCCTGATCATCGGCTGGATCCACCCGGAGACCGTCGCCGGCGACACCTGGGCCGGCATGGCCGCACTGGCCGGCAGCTGGATCGGCGGCGGCGCGAACATGGTCGCGATGCGCGAGATCTTCCAGGTCGACGCGAACACGTTCGGCCAGTTCGCGGCGGTCGACGTCATCGTCGCGAGCCTGTGGATGGCGTTCCTGCTGTTCCTGTCCGGCCGCGCGGCCAGCGTCGACGCGAAGACCGGCGCCGACACCCGTGCGATCGACGATCTGAAGCGGCGCATCGAGCACTGGCACGCCCAGCACGCGCGCAATCCGGCGCTGGCCGACATCATGGTCGTGCTCGGCGTCGGCTTCGCCGCGACCGGCCTGGCGCATGCGATCGGCGGTCCGGTCTCGGCCTGGATCGGCGACCAGGCGCCCGAGCTGTCGCGTTTCAGCCTGACCTCGAAGTTCTTCTGGGTCGTCATGCTGACGACGACGATCGGCGTGGGGCTGAGCTTCACGCGCGCGAGCCGGCTCGAGGGCGTGGGCGCGTCGAAGTTCGGCTCGGTGCTGCTGTACGTGCTGATCGCGAGCATCGGCATGCAGATGGACCTGCGCGCCTTGCTCGACCGGCCGTGGCTGTTCGCGCTCGGCGCGATCTGGATGCTCGTGCATGCGGGCCTGCTGTACGTCGTCGGCCGCCTGATCAAGGCGCCGCTGTTCTATTTCGCGATCGGCTCGCAGGGCAACATCGGCGCGGCCGCGTCGGCACCGGTGGTCGCCGCGGCGTTCCATCCGTCGCTGGCGCCGGTCGGCGTGCTGCTCGGTGTCGTCGGCTATGCGACCGGCACGTATCTGGCCTGGGTCGTCGGCCAGATGCTGCGCTGGCTCGCCGGCGCCTGATGCGCCGGCGACGCGCAGGCGCCGATCGCGATGGTCCAACCCGCTCCGGCCGAGCAGGCCGCCTGGGCCGCCGCCGCGCACGCCCGCCGCTGAGCGCCTGGGGCGGCCTGCTGCCGGGGCCGCGCGTCGACGTCGCGGCGCTCGACCGGCTCTGCCGCGAGGCCGTCGCGCGGGACGGCATCGCGCGTCCGGCGCTGCGCGAACAGACCCCGGCCCTGCTCGCCGACGGCCTGCATTACGAATCGCGGATCGCGCGTGACGGCGTGCTGGCGACGCGTACCGACGGCGTGCACGATCTGTTCAATGCACTGATCTGGCTGCGTCATCCGGCGCTCAAATGGGCGCTCAACGCGCGCCAGGTCGCCGACATCGAGCGGGTCGGGCCGCGCCAGCGCACGCGCGGGCAGTGCGCGCTGACCCATTTCGACGAGGCCGGCGCGATCGTCTGGATCGCCGATGAATCGCTGCTGGCCCGCTGGGACGCGCACGACTGGATCGGCCTGTTCCACCGCGATGCCGATGCCTGGGGCCGGCGCATCGCGGTGACGGTGTTCGGCCACGCGCTGCTCGAGCACGCGGTGCGGCATGCGCACCGGCCGACCGCCAAGGCGCTCGCGGTCCGCGTCGAGGTCGCCGCGCTCGCCGCGCATGCGCTCGCGGCCGACGCGCTGGTCGGCGCCTGGCCGGAACCGGAGGCGGCGCTGGCGCGGGCGATCGCGGACGGCCGGCTGCTGGTCGATCCGCAGGAGCTGCGGCCTCTGCCGCTGGCCGGCATCGCCGGCTGGCACGAGCGGCCGCCGCCGCCGGCGTTCTACCGGACCGAGGCCTGCTTCCGGCCACTGCGGCCGGGCCGCCGCTACCCGCCGCCGTTTGCCGGTTGACCGGCCGCTCCGGATGCGGGCTGACACGACGCGTCTGCGCCGCCGTCGATCGAGCAGGCGCTCGACCCGGCCGATCCCGGCCGGCTGCGCACCGGCTGCGGCGATCGCGCCGCATTGCACCGTCGCGGACCAGGTCGCATGATGCCGCCGCGGGGCACGCTGCCGTTTCGCCTGATCGAGGAGTACCGCATGATTCGCCTGACCGTTCTGGCTGCGAGCCTGATCGCCGCATCGCTGTCGCTGGCCCGCCCGGCATACGCCGTCGAGGACGCCGCCGCCGCGGCACAGGCGGACCCCGCGCACGCTGCCGCCGACGCGGATGTGGTCACGATCAGTCCGCGCGAGTACGAGCGCACCGTCGCCAAGCTCGGCCGCGTCAACCCGGTGCGCGGTTACAGCGACGTCATGGGCTTCTCGCAGGGGCTGGCCGCGCATGCGCGCGGCCGCTACGCCAGCGCGATGAAGTTCTTCCTGATCGGCGCACGCTATGCCGACAAGCCTTCGCAGCTCAGCATCGGCCTGATGTATCTCAACGGCGAGGGTGTCGCGCCCGATCCGGCGACGGCCTGGGCGTGGATGGACCTCGCCGCCGAGCGCGACTACCCGGACTTCGTCACGACGCGCGACCGCGTCGCGGCGCAGCTGACGCCCGAGCAGCGCGAGCGCGCCGATCGGATCCGCGCCGATCTGGCCGCCGAGTACGGCGACGCGGTCGCCAAGCGCCGCGTCGCCGGCGAACTCGGCTCGGTGCGTCTCAACACGACCGGCTCGCGCACCGGCTACGACGACCTCAGCGTGCGCAGCGCCAGCAGCAGTGCCAGCAACGGCGGCGGCAACTGCATGAACATCGGCGGCATCGTGATCGGCAACATCGTGATCGGCGAGTCCGGCTGCGGCCAGGCCGTGCGCGGTCTCAACGACGTCAATCCGACCGATCCGAAGGCGTACTTCGCGCTGCGCGATGCGCAGTGGAAGGGCACCGCCACGGTCGGCCCGCTGCAGCCGCTCGAGCAGACGCCGCCGGTCGAGCCGGTCAAGCCGCCGCCGTCGGGCGACTGACGGAAAGGGGTGGACGCCGTCCACCCGCCCATCGCGGCATTGGACGCTCGCCGCCGGACCCGTCGACGGCATCGGGGCGGCACGGCCCGCGCCCGTGTGGACGGACGAATGTGGCGGTCTCGCGCACGGACGCCTGCGCGAGCGGCCCGGTCGGGAACTTTTCCGCGGCGTTTGCTGTACATTTCCCGGCCCGCAGGACGTGCCCGGGCGAGGCATGTTCCGATGGCGGCCTCCCTTGCAGTTTCGTCGCGGCCCGATCGGCCGCTGCGGTGCTTTTTTCGGGGCAGGGCCGGCCGTCGCCGTCGGCCGCGATCCACGGCGGTCCGGACGGGCGTGACGTCATGAGAACGGAACGAGTGATCAGACCATGATAGAAACCCGGCAACTCTCCAAGCGCTACGGCGATCTGGTCGCCGTGGACGGCATCAGCTTCACCGTCGAGCCCGGCCAGGTGCTCGGCTTCCTCGGCCCCAACGGCGCCGGCAAGTCCACCACGATGAAGATGATCGCCGGCTTCCTGGCGCCGACCTCGGGCAGCGCCAGCGTCTGCGGCTTCGACGTCGAGAAACAGCCGCTGGAGGCGCGCCGCATGCTCGGCTATCTGCCCGAGGGCGCGCCGAGCTACGGCGAGATGACGGTGCTGGAATTCCTGCAGTTCATCGCCGACGTGCGCGGCCTGAAGGGCGAGACGCGCGAGCGCCGCATCGACGACGTGATCGGGCGTCTGCATCTGGAGCGCGTCGTGGAGCAGCCGATCGACACGCTGTCGAAGGGCTTCAAGCGCCGCGTCGGCATCGCCCAGGCGATCGTGCACGATCCGAAGGTGCTGATCCTCGACGAGCCGACCGATGGCCTGGATCCGAACCAGAAGCACGAGGTGCGCAGCCTGATCAACGACATGGCGCGCGACAAGACGATCATCGTCTCCACGCACATCCTCGAAGAGGTCCACGCGGTCTGCGATCGCGCGGTCATCATCGCCGCCGGCAAGGTGCTGGCCGACGCCAGGCCGGCCGAGCTGGAGGCGCGCTCGCGCTACCACCAGGCGGTGTCGCTGACGGCAGTGGACGTCGCCGCCGCGCGCGAGGCGCTGGCGCGCGTGCCCGACGTCGCATCGATCGAGGTCGATCCGCAGGACGGCCGCATCACCGCGTTCCCGAAGCCGGGCCGCGCGATCTTCAACGAGGTCGGCGACGTGCTGAAGGCGCAGAACATCGCGGTGCGCGAGCTCGCGCTGGAAGGCGGCCGCCTCGACGAGGTGTTCCGCACGATCACGACGCGTGCCGCGACGGCCGCCCAGGAGGCCCGCACATGAGCGGCGTGTCGACCCTGTTCAAGCGCGAGCTGCGCAGCTACTTCGCGACGCCGGTGGCGTACGTGTTCATCGTGATCTTCCTGGTGCTCTCGGGCGCCTTCACGTTCTATCTCGGCGGCTTCTACGAGAGCGGCCAGGCCGACCTGCGGCCGTTCTTCACGTTCCATCCGTGGCTGTATCTGTTCCTGGTGCCGGCCGTGTCGATGCGGATGTGGGCCGAGGAGCGCAAGAGCGGCACGATCGAGCTGCTGCTGACGCTGCCGGTGACGACCTGGCAGGCCGTGCTCGGCAAGTTCCTCGCGGCCTGGGCGTTCATCGGCATCGCGCTGGCGCTGACGTTCCCGATCTGGCTGACCGTCAACTATCTGGGCTCGCCCGACAACGGCGTGATCTTCGCCAGCTATCTGGGCTCGCTGCTGATGGCCGGCGCGTTCCTCGCGATCGGCTCGTGCCTGTCGGCCTGCACGCGCAACCAGGTGGTCGCATTCATCCTGACCGTCGTGGCCTGCTTCCTGCTGCTGCTGGCCGGGTTCCCGCTGGTGCTCGACGCGGTGCGCGCGTTCGCGCCGCAGGGCGTCGTCGACGCGATCGCCTCGTTGAGCTTCCTGACCCATTTCGCGGCGATCAGCAAGGGCGTGATCGACCTGCGCGACCTGCTGTATTTCCTGTTGATGATCGGCTTCTGGCTCTACGCGAGCGCGCTGGTCATCGAGATGAAGAAAGCCGACTGAAGGGATCGACGACATGACGCTTCATCGCAAGACCCTCTCCGGCGGCGCCCTGGTCGTGCTCGCCGTGCTGTTCGTCGCCGTGCTGCTGATCGTCAACACGCTGTTCGCGGCGCGCGCGTGGACCTGACCGAGAGCCGGCTGTACACGCTGTCGGACGGTACCCGCAACATCCTTGGCTCGATCGAGGAGCCGATCCACCTGTACCTGTTCTATTCGGACAAGGGCACGCAGAACCTGGCGCCGCTGCGCACGTACTACCTGCGCGTGCGCGAGATGCTCGAGGAGATGGCCGCGCGCGCCGGCGGCAAGATCGAGCTGGAGGTGATCGACCCGCTTCCGTTCTCCGAGGACGAGGATCGCGCCTCGGCGTTCGGCCTGCAGGGCATTCCGGCCGGTCCCGGCGGTGAGTCGATCTTCTTCGGCCTGGCCGGCACCAACTCGACCAACGGCCGCGCGACGATCCCGTTCTTCCAGCCCGACAAGGAAGCGTTCCTCGAGTACGACGTCGCCAAGCTGATCCACGAGCTCAGTCTGCCCAAGAAGCCGGTGGTCGGTCTGCTGTCGAGCCTGCCGATCGGCGCCGGCTTCGATCCGGCGACGCGGCAGATGCGCGAGCCCTGGGCGGTCGCCCAGCAGCTCGAGCAGCTGTCGGAAGTGCGCACGCTCAACGCCGAAGGCCTCAAGACGATCGACGCGGAGATCGGCACCCTGGTCCTGGTCCATCCCAAGCAGCTGCCGGACGACGCGCTGTATGCGATCGACCAGTTCGTGCTGCGCGGCGGCCATCTGCTGGTCTTCGTCGATCCGAACGCCGAGACCGACACCTCCGGCCAGGATCCGGAGAATCCGCAGGCGGCGATGTTCGCCGACAAGTCCTCCGACCTCGGCAAGCTGTTCAAGGCCTGGGGCGTCGGCTACGACGCCGGCAAGGTCGTGATCGACCGGCTGCGCGCGCTGGCGATCAGCCGCGGTCCGGGCCAGCCCGCGTCGCGTCATCCGGCGATCCTCGGCCTGACCGCCGGCGACTTCAGCCGTGACGACGTCGTGACCTCGGGCCTGGAGTCGATCAACGTCTCGACGACCGGCTACTTCACGCTGGCCGAGGGCGCCAAGGCGACGCTGACGCCGCTGATCCAGAGTTCGAGCGAGGCGGCCGCGGTCGAGACCGATCGGATCCGCTTCATGCAGGATCCCGGCGACCTGTTCGAGGGCTACCAGGCCGCCGGCCAGCCGTTCGTGATCGCCGCGCGTGTCGGCGGCAAGCTCGCGACCGCGTTCCCCGAGCGCAGCGAGACCGGCCATCTGGCCGAGGCCAAGGACGATGCGCAGGTCGTGCTGGTCGCCGATACCGATCTGCTGTCGGACCGGCTCTGGGTGCAGGTCCAGCAGTTCTTCGGCCAGCGCATCATGAATGCGTTCGCCAACAACGGCGACTTCGTCGTCAACACGGTCGACAACCTCAGCGGCTCGGGTGACCTGATCTCGATCCGCAGCCGCGCGACCTCGCAGCGGCCTTTCACGACCGTGGAGGCGCTCAAGCGCCACGCCGACGAGCGCTTCCGCGCCAAGGAGCAGGAGCTGCAGCGCGAGCTGTCCGACACCGAGCGCAAGCTCGCCGAGCTGCAGCGCGCCAAGACCAGCGACCAGGCGATGATCCTGTCGCCCGAACAGGAGGCCGAGCTCAAGAACTTCGCCGAGCGCAAGCTCGAGATCCGCAAGGAGCTGCGCAGCGTCCGCCGCGAACTCGACGCCGACATCGAAAGCCTCGGCACGCGCCTGAAGCTGATCAACGTGCTGCTGATGCCGCTGCTGGTCACGCTGGCCGCGCTCGGCTTCGTGTTCTGGCGACGCAGCCGCCGCCGCGCGGCGCAGGGAGGTCTGTGATGAACGCCAGGACCCTGGGCATCGTCGCCGCCGTGACGCTGGCCGCGCTCGCCGCGGCGATCGGCCTGAACCACACGCGCAAGCCGGCCTCCGAGCTGCGCAGCGAGCCGCTCGTGCCGGGCCTCAAGGACGAGGTCAACGCGATCACCAAACTCAGCGTGATCGGCGCCGGCAATGCGCCGCTGGTCGTGCTCGAGCGCAAGGACGGCGGCTGGGTCGTCGCCAATCGCGACGGCTACCCGGCCGACAGCGGCAAGCTGCGCGAATTCGTGCTCAAGCTCGCCGACGCGACCGTGCTCGAACCCAAGACCGCCAATGCGGACCGCTATCCGGCGATCGGCGTCGAGGACGTCGGCGCCGCCGGTGCCAAGGGCGTGCGCGTGGAGATCGACGGCCCGAAGACGCCGGTGCGGCTGATCGTCGGCACGTTCAACGGTGCCGGTGGCGGCGGAACCTTCGTGCGCCGCGCCGACGAGGCGCAGAGCTTCCTCGCCAGCGGCACGCTGACGCCCGAGAAGAACCCGACCGAGTGGCTGAGCCGCGATCTGGCCGACGTGCCGGCCGCGCAGATCGCCGAGGTCACGATCGACAAGGCCGGCAAGACGTTGCGCGTGTACAAGCAGGACGCGGCCGAGGAGAACTTCCGGATCGCCGATTTGCCGAAGGGTCGCGAGGCCAGTTCGCCGGCCGCAGCCAATCCGCTCGCGTCCGGCCTGGCCGGCCTGCGCATCGACGGGGCGCGCCCGGCGTCCGCCGCCGCGGCACCGGAGTCGGCGCTCAAGGCGCGCTATGCGGCGTTCGACGGCCGCGTCGTCGAGGTCACGGCCTGGCAGGCCGACGGCAAGCACTACGCGCAGTTCGCGGCCTCGCTCGACGAGGCGCGCGCCGACGCGCACGCGCAGGCCACGCCCGCGCAGCCGGCGCCGCCGGCGGATGCGGCAAACGCCGTCGGCCAGCCTGCCGCCGATGCGAAGCAGGCGGCCGGCGACACCGCAGCAGCGGCGGCCGCTCCGGCGCCGGATCGCGCGACGCGTCTGGCCGCGGTCAGGACCGAAGTCGAGACGCTGCAGCGCCGCTTCGCCGGCTGGACGTTCGAGATTCCGGCGCACAAGTACGCGAGCTTCGACAAGTCGATCGAGGATCTGCTCAAGCCGGTCGACGCCAAGCCGGCCAAGAAGTAGGCCGGTGGCCGACCCGCGCCGGACGATCGCGTGCACGGCGGCCGCCTTCGGCGGCCTCGGCGTGATCGCCGGCGCGTTCGGCGCCCATGCGCTGAAGGCCACGCTCGCGGCGGACCGCATCGCGCTGTGGCAGACCGCGGTGGACTATCAGATCTGGCACGCGCTGGCGCTGCTCGCACTGGCCGCGCTGGCGCCGGAGCTCGAGGCGCGGCCGGTGCGGCTGGCCGGTGCACTGTTCGCGCTCGGCATCGTGCTGTTCAGCGGCAGCCTCTACCTGCTCGCGCTCGGTGCACCGCGCCTGCTCGGCCTGGTGACGCCGTTCGGCGGACTGGCGCTGATCGGCGGCTGGCTCGTGCTCGGCTGGACCAGCCTGCGCCGATCGCCGCCGCAGTGAACCGCTGCGGTGCCGGTCCTGGCCGGTGACCGCCCGGCACGCGCGTAGAATCGGCCGATACGAACGGGCAGGGCGCGACATGAGCAGTGCACATCGCGATCGCAGCGGAGCGTCATCGGCGCGCATCCGCGCCTGCCGTGGCGCGAGGGGCCGCGCCCGCTGATGCAGCCGCTGGTGTTTCGCTTCGGCAGCTACCGGCTGCTGCCCGCGGCTCGCGAGCTGTGGAACGGCGACACCCTGGTCGCGCTGCCGCCGCGTGCGTTCTCGTGCCTGGTCATGCTGGTCGAGCAGCGCGAGCGCGCGGTCGGCCGCGAGGAGCTGATCGGCGCCCTGTGGCCGCGCGGCCATGCCTCGGACGTGCAGCTCGGACAGCTGATCCTGCAGTGCCGCCGTGCGATCGACGATGACGGCCAGAGCCAGCACGCGATCCGCACGGTCGCCGGCTTCGGCTACCGCTGGATCGCGCCGACCGAGGTCGAGCATCCGTTCGGCGCCGCCGCCGAGGCGGCCGCGAACGCGGCAGCGGCACCCACGACCGGCGTGCCGGCACCGGTGCCCGAAGCGCAAGCCGCCTCGCAGTCGACGTCGGCCGCTCCGCCGGCGCCGACTGATGGCGGCCGCCGGCGCGCCGTCCGCTACGCCGGCGCCGCACTGGCGATCGCCGCGCTGATCGTCGCGGCATCGTGGTTCGCGCGGCGGCCGGCGCCCGAGGCGGCGATCGCGGCGGACCGCATCGTCGTGCTGCCGGTCGCGTCCGACGACGTGGACGAGCCGTGGATCCGGCTCGGCGGCATGGATCTGGTCGGCGACCGGCTGCGCCGCAGCGGCATCGCGGTGGTGCCGAGCGACGCGACCGTCAGCATGTTGCGCAGTCTCGGCGTCGCGCCGGCCGCGGCACCGGACGAGGCGCAGCTGGCCGGGCTGCGCCGCATGGCCGGGGCGGCCGCGCTGGTGCGCACGACGCTGGCGCGGTCCGGCGATGCCTGGCTCGCGACGGCGAGCGCGGCCGCCGACGTCGGCCCGCCGCTGCTCGGCCGCTATCAGGACGTCTCGCCGGTGGCCGCGCTGCGCGGTGCCGCCGACCGGCTCAGTGCCGTGCTCGGCCACGTGCCGGCGGCTCCGGCCGATGCCGGCGGCTCGTCCGAGACGCTGCAGCGCGCGCGTGCCGCGATGCTCGCCAACGAACCGACGGCCGCGCGCGCGATCCTGCTCGCCGATCCGGCCCTGGTCCGCGACGAGCCGCGGCTGCGCCAGCACCTGGCCGAGGTCGACATCCGCTCCGGACGTTTCGAGGATGCGCGCGCCGCGCTCGACGCGCTGCTCGCCGAGACGCAGGGCGAGGTTTCGGTATTCCGCGCCGAGGTGCTCGCCGCGCGCGCGACCGTGGCGATCCGCACCGGCGCGTTCTCCGACGCCGGCCGCTACGCGAGCGAGGGCATCGAGCTGCATGCCGACGACGACGATGCGATCCTGGTCGGGCGGCTGCACCTGACCCGCGGCGTCAGCCGCATCTCGATGCAGGACTATTCCGGCGCGCTGGTCGACAACGGCATCGCGCGCGAGGAGTTCCAGCGCGCCGGCGACATCGCCAGCGTCGCGCGCGTCGACGGCAATCTCGGCGCGCTCGAGAACCTGCGCGGCCATCCGGCGCTGGCCGTTCCGTACCTCGAATCGGCGATCGCGCAGTTCCAGTCGCTCGGCGTGATCCAGGAGCAGATCAGCAATCTGCAGAACCTGTTCGTCTCGCTGCGCCAGCAGCTGCTGAACGCGCAGGCGCTGGCGGCGATCGACCGCGCCTGGGCGATGCGCGAGCGGATGGTCAATCCCGATTCGCTGCTGTCGGTGCGGATGTTCCGCGTGCAGGGCCTGCTGCGGGTCGGACGCCACGGCGAGGCGGCCGGCCTGCTCGACGATCCGGCCAACGACCGCACGCCGGCCGATCCGATCGAGAACGACCGGATCCGTCTGCTGCGTGCCGAGCTGGCCTGGGACCGCGGCCAGCCGGCCGAGGCGCTCGGCCTGCTCGAGGCCGTGCCCGAGGACGAGGCCGCCTCGGCCGACAACGACGTCGTGCGCGCCGCGGTCGCGGTGCTGCGCTCCCGGCTCGAACAGGCGATCGGCACGCCGGTCACGCCGCCGGGCGCCGGCGAGGCCGCCGTCGCGGGCCCCGAGCGCAGCCATCCGCGCGTACCGCTGCGTGGACTGGCCGCCGCCAACCGCGCCTGGACGGCCGGCCACCTCGACCAGGCCGAGCGTACCTACCAGTCCGCGCTGTCGCTGGCCGATGCGCAGGGCGTCGCCGAGACGACCGCGGCGATCGTCGCCGACTACACGCGCTTCCTGCTCGCGGCCGGCCGCGTGCGCGAGGCGGCCGCGATCGCCGGCCGTGTGGCGCTCTGGGCCGAGCAGGACTACGGCTGCGCGCTGACGCGGCTGCGGCTGGCCCATGCGCAGGGCCGGATCGACGCCTGGCGTGCCGCGCTCGATCAGGCCCGCGCGCTGGCCGGCGAGCGCACGATACCGGCCGAGCTGGCCGTCGCGCCGGACGGCGGCAGCCTCGCCGGCACGCGCAGCGGCGAGCGCTGAGAACGCTCAGTCCGCGCCGCCGCGTGTCCCCGGTCCGAATCCCATCGCCGCAGGCGACGCCGACCAGCCCGGACGACCGCGCCGGAGAGGCGGTCGTGGCCGTCATCGGCGTCGGCGGCGTCGGGCGCAACTGCCTGATCCGACGGATTTAATCGGATCCTAATGCGATCCGAACGCGCTGCGAATCGCCTTGTCGCCGGTCGCCGGACCAGGATCGCGATGACGCCGTGCCGTCGCCGCTCTCTCACCGTACGAGGAAGATTCTCTTGATGATCATCGTGAAATCGCCGCCGTCCCTCGTCCTCGCGCTCGCGCTCGGCCTGAGCGCCGCGACGTCGGCCGCCGCCGCGCCGCCGCGGTACCACCTGGTGCCGATCCAGATCGAAGGCGCCGAGAATGTCTTCGTCGCCGACATGAACGATGCCGGCCTGGCGGTCGGCTACTACGTCGACGCCGACACCTTCCAGAACCGCCCGTTCCTCTGGGACGGTCAGCAGGCGCATCGGCTGCCGATCCCGGCCGACCGGGAGGAGGGCCAGGCGACCGGCATCAACGGCAACGGCCAGATCGTCGGCTACGCCTCGACGATCCTCAAGGACGGCGCGGTCACGACCGCCCTGCTCTGGAACGCGGCCGACCTGGCGCAGTACGCGGTCATCGAAGGACCGGCCGGCACCCAGGTCAATCCCGACGACATCAACGACGCCGGCGTCGTGGTCGGCCTGGCCGCGACCAGCGGCCAGTTCAACGCGTTCGAATGGAGCGCCGAGCGCGGCTTCGTCGACGACGGCGTGCCGGACCACGGTCCCGGCACGCAGGCCTACTGGGCCGGCATCAACAATGCCGGCGTCAAGCTCGGCGGCTGGTACTTCCCGGGTACGCCGTCGCACGCGACGATCGGCCAGGCCGGCGTCGCCGGCATCGCCCCGATCGCCGCCGGCGTCGACGACGTCGCGAGCAAGGCCTATGCGGCCAACGAGGCGGGCCTGGCGGTCGGCGAGATGGATCTGGCCGGCAACGGCAAGCCGGTGCCGGTGACGTTCCGCGACGGCACCACGACGGCCGTGCCGGGCGCGCTGCTCGGACTCGCGCAGGGCATCGCGTTCGACGTCAACGAACGCGGCACGATCGTCGGACGCGCGTACGACTTCACGACGCTCGCGTTCAAGGCCTTCGTGCACGTCGACGGCGTCTCCTACGACATCGCCGCGCAGGCCGACAACGGCACGCTGTACGAGTATCTGCTCAACGCCGTCGCCGTCGCCGAGGACGGCACGATCGCCGGTACCGCGCGTGGTCGGACTTCACGGTCGCCAGCTACGTCGCCGTGCCGGTGCTCGCCGATCCGATCTTCGCCGACGGCTTCGAGGCTCGCTGAGGCCGGCTGCCTCGCTCCACCGCCGCTCGCCCGCTCCGCCGCTGCCGGCGGAGCGGGCGTGAGCCGGCGCGATCGGCCGTCCCGCCGCGCGGGCGGCCGATCACCGGCGTGTCAGCACCAGCTGCTGCCGCCGCCGCAGACGGCCGGAATCCAGTAGGTCGCCTCCAGGGGCAGCGTCTCGGAGGTGGCCGTGTCGGTCACGGTCACGAAGATCGTATTGTCCAGATCGCTGCCGGCCGAGCCGACCGTGAGATTGCAGTACGAGGTCGTCGAAGTGCAGCCGGAGAAGATGCTCTGCTTGGCGCCGAAAGGCGGCGGCAGCGCCGGAACGGTCCAGGCGTAGCTGTACGTACCGCCGGCCGGCGCGTAAACCTGGATGTTGACCGCGTAGCCGGACGCCGGCACCGACGGCACGCAGTAGTCGGTCGCACTGCCGGAGGATCCGCCGGGGGTGGTCCAGCATTTGATCACCGTGCCGCTCAGCGAGTCGGGCGCGATCGCAGGGTTGCGCTGCAGCGACGCGGGACCGGCGTCGGCGCCGGCAGCGATCAGCGTGACGGCAGCGGCGAGAAGGCGGATTTTCATGTGCACACTCTCCTTGGCGTGGTTGAGCGCCGATCGTCTGCCGCCGCGCGGCATCGATCCGTGACTGCGGTCACGGACGTTGCGCGTGTCGCTTCCGATGACGGACCGGCCGGGCCGGCACGAAGCCTGGACGGGCCGGGACCGGGCGCAAGCGCGGCCGCCCGATCGCGCGGGCAGCGGCCGCCGCCGATGTCGCCGCGTGCGAGCCGGCCGTGACGCCCGGCCATGACTTTCGGCCCGTTACGGCAGCGGGTTTTGTGTTCTACAAATGTAGTACTACAGGCGTAGAAGGTTGCCCATGGAACACCGATCCGACGACATCGCGCTGAGCGATCTGCAGCTGGACGTCATGCGTGCGCTCTGGCGCGGGGCGGCGAGCGTGGCCGACGTCGTGGCCGCGCTGGCCGCGACGCGCGATCTGGCCCACACGACCGTCGCCACCTTGCTGACCCGGCTCGAGAAGCGCGGCCTGGTCGCGGTGCGCCGCGACGGCCGTCAGTTGCTCTACAGCGCCCGCGTCAGCGAGTCGCAGGTGCGCCGTTCGATGGTCAGCGGCCTGATCCAGAGCCTTTTCGCGGCGACCCCCGCGCCCTGCTCGCGCATCTGGTCAACGAGGACGACGTCGCGCCGGACGATCTGGACCGCGTGCGCGCGCTGCTCGAAACCGATCGCACGGCAGCGCCGGGCAGGAGGCGGACATGATCGTCCTCGTCGAGCGGCTCGCCTCGGCGCTGGCGACGCTGGCCGTGCACGCGACGCTGCTGCTGGCGATCGTCTGGTCGCTCGAGCGCCTGCGTCTGCTGCGCAGTCCGCAGGCGCTCGAATGCGCATGGCGCTTCGGCTTGTTCGGTGCGCTGCTGTCCACGGCCGTCGCCGTGCTGGCTCCGGCGGCACCGGGCCAGGCTGCGCAACGGCAGACGGCGGCCGAGCGGTCTGCGTCGATCGCGGCCGCGCCGTCGCCCTCGACACGGCTGCCGCCCGCGGCTACCGCGCAGTTCGGCGGCACCGATGCGGCGACAGCGCTGCTGCCGGTGCCACCCGGCCACACGCCCGCGACGAAGGATCGGCCGGCGCTGGTTCTGACGCCGGGCCTGATGCAGGGCGCCGTCGCGGCATGGCTGGCCGGTCTCCTGGTCGCGCTGCTGGTGTTCGTGCGGCGTGGCCGCGCACTGCTGCGGTTGCGGCGAGGCGTGCTGGTGCGGGGGCACGCGGCCTCGCCGCCGCTGCTCGACCGAGTCGTCGATCTGGCTGCCCGGATGCGGCTGCCGGTCCCGGCCGTACGCGTGACGACCGCGGTCACCGGTCCGATGGCGGTGCCGCACGCGCTGCTGCTTCTGCCGCGCTGGAGCGAAGCGCTGCCCGCCGAGCAGCAGTGCGCGATGCTCGCGCACGAGCTGGCCCATCTGCGACGCCGCGATCCGTACTGGCGGATCGCCCAGCACGCCGCCTTGCTGCCGCTGTTCTTCCATCCGCTC
Source organism: Dokdonella sp. (assembly GCA_024707225.1). Taxonomy (GTDB): domain Bacteria; phylum Pseudomonadota; class Gammaproteobacteria; order Xanthomonadales; family Rhodanobacteraceae; genus Dokdonella. The sequence goes on from JANQAE010000001.1 coordinate 437,173, forward strand.
GCCTGGCATGCGCGGCGGCGTCTCGAATCGCTGGCCGAGGATGCCTGCGATGCTGCGGCGGCCGACCTGCTGGGCAGCGGACGCCCGCTGGCCGAATGTCTCGCCACCTGTCTGTCCCATGCGCACAGCGGTCCGCGCATGCCCGCCTTCGCCGCCACGATGGCGCACGATGCAAGTCCGATCGTGCGCCGCGTGCAGCGCCTGCTCGAGGATTCCGAGATGCCGAACCGTTCTTCATCCGCGTCGCTGCGACGCGGCGCTTCCGTTCTGGGATGGCTGGCGCTGCTGGCGCTGCCCGGCGTCGCGGTGACCAGCGTCGCCGCCGGCGACGCCGGCCGCAGCGTCGAGGTGCGCACTTCGAGCGGCACCGAGAGCGTGCGCTACCGCGATCGCCGCGACGGCTATGCGCTCGACGTCGAGCAGGAAGGCCGGGTCGAATTCAACGCCGAGGAGACCGACGTGGCGGCGCTGCCGGACGGTGCCGCCCTGAAGATCAGCGAGACCGTCTCCGGCCTGAAACGCGAGATCCGCTTCGAGAGCAGCGGCGGCGCCGTGACGCGGACGTATCGCGTCGACGGCACCGAGCGCGCGCTCGATGCCGACGGACGCGCCTGGGTCGCGGCCTTGCTGCCGCGTGTGCTGCGCGAGAGCGGCGTCCAGGTCGAGGCGCGCAGCCGGCGCCTGCTCGCGCGCGGTGGCGCCGACGCATTGCTGGCCGAGATCGATCTGATCCAGTCCGATCACGCCCGCTCGGCCTATCTGGGCGTGCTGTTCGGCCAGGCCGCGCTGTCGCCCGAGCAGCGCCGGCGTGCGCTGGCGCTGACCGCGGCGATCGGATCGGACTACGAGAAGCGCCACGTGCTGCAGAGCGCGCTGGAGCAGGACACGCTGCCTGCGGACCTGCAGGTGCCGCTGCTGCGGGCGGCCACCGGCATCGGGTCGGACTACGAACGCGCCGAGCTGCTGACCTCGGCGGCGCAGCGGCTGGCGCTGCAAGGCGAGGCGCTCGAAGCCTGGAGCGGGGCGGTGCGCGGCATCGGCTCGGACTACGAGCGTCGCCGCGTGATCGAATCGCTGCTCGCGCACGGCCCGGCGTCGCCGGCCGTGCTGGTGCGCGCCCTCGACGACGCCGGCGGCATCGGCAGCGATTTCGAGAAGCGCGCGGTACTCGAGGCGGTCGCCGCACGGCGCGGCGATTCGGCGGAAGTGCGGGCTGCCTATCTGCGTCTGGCGGCCGGCATCGGTTCGGACTTCGAGCGCCGCCAGGCGCTGCTGCCTCTGCTCGACGGATCGCCAGTCGATGCGGCGACGGCCGGCGGCGTGCTCGCCGCGGTCGCGACGATGGACTCGGACTTCGAGGCTCGCCAGGTACTGGTCGGTCTGGCCCGCGTGATGCCCGCGGACGCCGGTCTGATCACGCGCTATCGCGACGTCGCGCGCGGTCTGGGCGAGTTCGAACGCGGCCAGGCCGAACAGGCTCTGGATCGGTTCGCCGGCGTCGACTGAGGCGCGCCGGCACGCTCAGACCGGTGCCGGCCGGCTCAGCAGGAAGCCCTGGCCGTAGCGGACGCCGAGCGCGGCCAGCGTATCGCGCTCGGCCGCGGTCTCGATGCCCTCGGCGACCAGGGCGGTGCCGGTCTCGCCGGCGAACGAGACGATCGCGGCCGCGAGCTGACGATGCTGCAGGCGCTGGTCGATGTCGCGCGTGATCGAGATGTCGAGCTTGATGACGTCCGGCGACAGCCGCAGCACGTGGCGCAGGCTGGCGTAGCCGGCGCCGGCGTCGTCGATCGCAAAGCGCCAGCCGCGCTCGCGCAGGGCCTGCACGCGCTCGGCCAGCGTCGCGTAGTCGGCGACCTGGGAATGCTCGGTGATCTCGACCACGACGCGCTCGCCCGGGACACGGGCGAGCAGGCCTTCGAGCTCGTCGCGCAGCAGCGTGCTCGGCGAGACGTTGACCGACAGATACGCATCGGCCGGCAGACGGTGCGCGACCGCGACGATCGTCTCGATGCAGGCCAGCTCCAGTTCCTCGCACAGGCCGAGCGCGTCGGCGGCGGCGAACCAGCCGCCGTCCGGTGCGGCCGGCTGCTCCGGGAAACGGCTCAGCCCCTCGTAGCCGACGATGCGGCCGCTGCCGAGCTCGAAGATCGGCTGGAACACCGGCGAGATCGCGCCGGTGTCGATCAGGGCGCGCAGGCTGCCGCACTGCGCAGCGTGACGCTCGCGCGCCTCCTGTTCGCCGGCGCGGCGGCGGCCGCCTCGGCCAGCGCACGCGCGTGCTCGAGCGTGTGGTGCAGCGTGGCGCCGATGAAGGTGCCGAACATCTCCAGCGTCGCCGCATCGCGCCGCGTGTAGGCGTAGGCGCGGTCCGACACCACCTTGAGCACGCCGACCGTGCGCTGCTCGTACAACAGCGGCACGAGGATCGCCGAGCGCAGGCCGACACGCCGGCAGGCCTCGATGTTGACGCGCGGATCGTGCTCGCTGTCGTCGCATTGCAGCACCTGCCCGGTGCGCAGGCACAGTCCCGAGATGCTGCCCTCGCATGGCACGCGAAAGCCGCGATGGGCGGCGACCGAACCGCTGGTCGACCAGTAGACCAGCTCGTCACCTTCGAGCATCTCGACGACGGCGCCGGTCGAGCCGGTCATCGTCTGCGAATGACGCGTGATGAGATCGACCACCTTGAGCGGATCGAGCCCGGCCCGGGCGATCTCGCTCTGCGCGGCGATGATCTGCGTCAGCACGGCCTCGTCGACCGCGGCACGCTTGCCTCCGCGGGCCGGCCGCAGACGCACCACGTTCGACGCAGAGGGCTTCCCTGAAGACATATCGCGCTCCGTTTGCCGCATTCACGAAACTTATACTCTTCCACCCGCCGTTTCGCCTGAATCTTGTCGTCGCCGGCTCAAACGGGCGTTTGAGCTACGAGCGGTACGGCTCGCCGGCCGGTGCGGTGCGTCGCCGGCCGGCAGCGGGTCTCCGTCGCGGTTCGACGGCGCTGCCGCGGATGCGCGTCCGGGCGTGTTCTTCGGACAATCGCGGGGCCGCATCGCGGCTGGCATCGGAGGGCCGGCGATCGGGCGCCGCGGTGCCGGCCCCCGGACGGACGACGTGGACGATCGCAACGGCCGGAGGCGGGCAGAGGCGCATCGTCAGGCCGCGCCGTCGACGCTGGCGTGCCGGCGTCGCGCCGTTGACGAGCGCACACGATCGCGGATCGCACGCGCCGGTTCGGCCGGCCCCAGCCGGTGTCGGACACGGTGTCGCGCGGATCGGAGCCGGGCCTGAGCGGCCGTGCGGCGAGGCGACGGCCGGCCAACAAAAAGGCCCTGACGGGTCAGGGCCTTGATGACTGGCGGAGAGGGTGGGATTCGAACCCACGGTACGCTTGCACGTACGCCTGATTTCGAGTCAGGTACATTCGACCACTCTGCCACCTCTCCAGAAAAGCGGCACCCGGATGGTCTCGGGAGGGCGCGCATGATACGGGGCATGGCGGCCGCTGACAACGGGGTCCGGTAAACTCGCCGCTCCCTCCGTTTTCGATGTGTGCCGATGAGCCTGATCTCCACCCCCGTTTCGTATGGCGAACTGATCGACAAGATCACGATCCTCGAGATCAAGTCCGAGCGCATGAGCGACCCGGCGAAGCTCGCCAACGTGCGCACCGAGCTGGACGCCTTGAACCGCACCTGGGCCGCCGATCCGGCCGCCGCGGTCGACATCGCCGGGCTGCGCGGCCGGCTGCGCGCCGTCAATGAGGCGCTCTGGGACATCGAGGACCGGATCCGCCTCAAGGAGAAGGCCAAGGCCTTCGACGCCGAGTTCATCGAGCTGGCGCGCTCGGTCTACATCCGCAACGACGAGCGCGCGGCGTTCAAGCGCGAGATCAACCTCACGCTCGGCTCGACGCTGATCGAGGAGAAGTCCTACCAGAACTACCTCTGACACGGCAGGCGCGATCCGGGTCGGAGCGCGCGAACACCTGCCGAACCACGAGCGGAGCGTTCCGATGCGTGCACGGGCGAGTGTCGAGAAAGGGGCGGTCCGGCTGGAACCGGCTGCCGGGAGCGCGCCGACGCCATGGGGCGCAAGGTTCCGCCGCCGCGCATGGGTGGTGATCGCCACGCTGGCCTCGTTCGCTCCGTTCGGTCCGGCGACGACGTCCGCCGCGCAGGAGCCGGCGTCTGTTCCGGTCGCGCTCGCGGTGCTGGCGTTCGAGCTCGAGGATGTCAGTGCCGCAGGTGCCCTGACCAGGCCCGATGCCGCCAAGGACGCCGAGACGATGCGGACCGTCACGCGCGAAGCACGCCGTCTGCTCGCAGCGTCCGGCCGCTACCGGCTGGTCGACGTCGATGCGGCGGGCACCGGCCCGGCCGGGTCCGCGATATGGCGCTGCGACGGTTGCGACATTCGGATCGCGCGAGCGCACGGCGCCGAGCAGGCACTGGCCGGCGTCGTGCGGCGCGTCGCGCAGACCGAGTACTACGTGGCGTTCCGTCTGTCCGATGCCACGACCGGACGCGTGATCGATCAGCAGGCGGCGTTCTTCATCGGCTCCGACGATGCCTGGAAGAGCGGCGTCCGCTCGCTGCTGCGACGCAGCCTGCTGGCGGCACGACCGGCGAACTGAGACGGCAGGCGATCGCGTCGAAGCCGGTCGCGCACCGATCCCCTTCGACGACCGCGGCGGCCCGGCTGTGCGCCGCGCGACGCTACAATCGCCATTCCCGCCGCCTCGAGGAGTGCCGCCGATGCACAGCTTCATGCCGCCCGATCGCCTGCTGCTCGGACCCGGCCCGTCGCCGGTGCCGCCGCGCGTGCTGGCGGCGCTGGCGCGTCCGACGATCGGCCACCTCGATCCGCTTTTCATCGCGATGATGGACGAGGTCAAGGACCTGCTGCGCGAGGCGTTCCGGACCGGCCATGCGCTGACGCTGCCGGTGTCGGCGCCCGGGTCGGCCGGCATGGAGACCGCCTTCGTTAATCTGATCGAGCCGGGCGACACCGTGATCGTCTGCCGCAACGGCGTGTTCGGCGGGCGCATGCGCGAGAACGTCGTCAGGATCGGCGCGCAGGCGGTCATGGTCGACGATCCGTTCGGGCGGCCGGTCGATCCGGACAAGGTCGAAGCGGCGCTGCGCGCCCATCCGGGCGCCAAGGCGCTGGCGTTCGTGCACGCCGAGACCTCGACCGGCGTCGCGTCCGACGCACGGACGCTGTGCCGGCTCGCCCGCGAACATGGCGCGCTCAGCATCGTCGATGCGGTGACCAGTCTCGGCGGCAGTCCGCTCGAAGTCGACGGCTGGGGCATCGACGCGGTCTATTCGGGCTCGCAGAAGTGCCTGTCGGCGCCGCCGGGACTCTCGCCGGTCAGCTTCAGCGACACCGCCGTCGCGGCGATCCGTGCGCGCCGCACGCCGGTGCAGAGCTGGTTCCTGGACCTGACGCTGGTCATGGGCTACTGGCAGGGCAGCGGTGCGCGCGCGTATCACCACACCGCGCCGATCAACATGCTTTACGCGCTGCACGAGGCCTTGCTGATGCTGCGCGAGGAAGGCCTCGAAGCGGCCTGGGCACGTCACCGCGCGAACCATCTGCGGCTGTGCGAGGGCCTGGAGGCGCTCGGCCTGACGCTGCCGGTCGATCCGGCGGTCCGGCTGCCGCAGCTCAACGCGGTCGCGGTGCCGGACGGCGTCGACGAGGCGGCCGTGCGCCGCAGCTTGCTCGACCGCCACGGCATCGAGATCGGCGCCGGTCTCGGCGAACTGGCCGGCAAGATCTGGCGGATCGGTCTGATGGGCCACGGCAGCACGCCCGGGAACGTCGATCGCGTCGTCGCGGCGTTCGGCGACGTGCTCGGGCGCGGCTGACGCATATCGAACGGCACCGAGGAGACACGCATGAAACTCTATTACTCGCCCGGCAGCTGCTCGCTGGCCTGCTGGATCGCGCTCGAATGGGCCGGCGCCGACTACACGGTCGAGAAGGTCGACCCGAAGTCGGACGAGTACCGGCGCATCAATCCGCTCGGCATGGTGCCGGCGCTCGACATCGGCGGTCCGCGCGCGATAACGCAGGCCGATGCGATCCTGCAGTACATCGCCGAGACGCATCCGCAGCGCCGGCTCGGCGTCGACGGCAGCGCCGAGCAGCGCTTCGCGTTCGCCGAGACCCTGGCGTTCCTGACCGGCGACTTCCATCCGGCGTTCTGGCCGTTCTTCTCGCCGCAGCGCTACACGACGCGCGAGGACGAGGCCTCGCTGGAGGCGGTGCGTACGGCCGCCCATGCCCGGATCGACCGCGTGATGACGCATCTGGACGGCCTGATCGGCAGCGGCGAGCACGTCCATGACGGCCGGCGCACGATCGCCGACGCCTACGCGTTCGTGATGGCGCGCTGGACCGAACGGCTGCCGAAGACCTGGCGCGCCTACGCGAACGTCGCGCGCTTCATGGAGGCGATGCAGCGCGATCCGGCGGTCGGGAAAGTGCTGGCGCAGTCGAAGGCCTGAGCCGGCGCGACGCCGGTTCGGCGTGCGCCACGCGCCGTGCGGCCGCCGACGCGATCGTGACCCGGCCGGCCACGCCGGCGGGTGAAGCATCGCCTGCGATCGCGCCGGGTGCGCCGCGCGCCGTCCCGCATCGCCGCAGCGCGACGGCAGCCGATCGCATGCTGGCTAGCCGACCAGTCCGCGCTCGGCCAGTGCGCTCAGCACCGTCTCGGCGAGCGCATGCGGCGTCGTGCCGTCGGTCTCCAGGCGCAGGTCCGGCGCGGCCGGTGCCTCGTACGGGTCGCTGATGCCGGTGAACTGCGCGATGCGGCCGGCGCGCGCCTGCGCGTAGAGGCCCTTGCGGTCGCGCGCCTCGCAGACCTCGAGCGAAGTGGCGACGTGGATCTCGAAGAAGGCGCCGTGACGCTCGACGAGGCGCCGCACCGCGTCGCGGTCCTCGGCGTACGGCGCGATCGGCGCGCACACCGCGATGCCGCCGTGGCGCGTGACCTCGGCCGCGACCCAGCCGATCCGGCGCACGTTGGCCGAGCGGTCCTCGCGGCTGAAGCCGAGGCCGTGCGACAGATGCCTGCGCACCTCATCGCCGTCGAGCAGCGTGACCGGCCGTGCCGAGGTCTCCATCAGGCGCGCGATCACGGCCTCGGCGATCGTCGACTTGCCGGCGCCGGACAGGCCGGTGAAGAACAGCGTGTAGCCGCGCCGCGCGCCGGCCGGATGACGCTCGCGCAGGATCGCGGCGATCTGCGGATACGTGAACCAGGCCGGGATGTCCTCGCCGTCGGCCAGGCGGCGCCGCAGCTCGGTGCCGGACAGGTCCTCGACGCGCTCGCCTTCGCCGACCGCATCGGCCGGCAGGTAGCGGCCCTGGTCGGCCGCGTAGACCATCGCCGGGAACGGCACGATGCGGATGCCGAGCTCGTCCTGATGCCGCGCCAGAAGGTCCTGCGCCGCGAACGGCGGGTAGAACGGCACGCCGCGCGCATCGCGGCCGGGGCCGGCATGGTCGCGGCCGACGATGAAATGCGTCGCGCCGTAGTTCTTGCGGATGATCGCGTGCCACAGCGCCTCGCGCGGTCCTGCCATGCGCATCGCCAGCGGCAGCAGCGACAGCCTGGCCTGGCCGGGCGGATAGTGGTCGAGCAGGACGCGATAGCAGCGCACGCGCGTGAAATGGTCGACGTCGCCGGGCTTGGTGCGGCCGACCACCGGCTGGATCAGCAGCCGGGCGCCGGTCTGCTCGGCCGCGCGCAGCGTCAGCTCGCGGTGCGCGCGGTGCATCGGATTGCGTGTCTGGAACGCGACGGTGTCGTGCCAGCCGTGGCGTGCCAGCCATTCGCGCAGCTCGCGCGGCGACTCGCGCAGGTCGCGGAAATCGAAATGCGTCGGCGCCTGGATGCCGTGCAGACGGCCGCCGAGATAGACCGGGTGGCTGCGCTCGAGCAGGTCCGCGACGCCCGGATGGCTGCGATCGAGCGTGCCGAACACCGCAAGCGCCTCGGCCTCGCGATCGGGCCGGTAGCGGCTCTCGATCGTCAGCACCGCCAGCGGCACGCCCTGGCCGTCGCGCAGCGCGATCTCGTCGCCGACCGCGAGCGGCGCGGCGAACGCCTCGTCGACGTCGAGCGTGATCGGGATCGGCCACAGCGTACCGTCGGCGAGCCGCAGCTCGCTCAGCACGCGCGCATAGTCGGCCTGGCCGAGAAAGCCTTCGAGCGGCGAGAACGCGCCGTTGAGCAATAGTTCGAGGTCGCAGAGCTGGCGCTCGCCGAGCGTCCAGGCCGGCAGGCTCGCGCTGCGCACGCGCAGCGCGGCCGCGGCCTCGCCGGCGAGGTAGAGCTCCTTGAGCACGCCGCCGTGCGGCGGGATCGGTCGGTCTTTCGGCGCCTGGATCGGATCGGTGGACAGGTCGAGGGCTGCGGCAGGGCGGGACATGAAGGCTCCGGGGCGGTGTTTTCTTGTCGTGGGGCACGGCCGGATCGGCCGAGAGCGATGACGCCGTCGTCGACGGCTCAGGTGTCGTAGTGCAGGCCGCATTCGCGGCCGAGACCGAAGAAGCGCGTGTCCTCCGGCGACAGGCCATCGGCGAGCGCGCGTGTGGTGTGGACGTCGCCGATCGACACGTAGCCGCGCTCCCAGAGCGGGTGGTACGGCAGCTCGTGCCGGCGCAGATAGGTCCACACGTCGCGGTCGCTCCAGTCGACCAGCGGATGCAGTTTCCAGCGCCCGTCGCGCAGCTCGAGCACCTGTGACCCGGCGCGCGTGCGCGACTGGCTGCGCCGCAGGCCCGCGATCCAGGTGCGTGCGTCGAGCTCGTCGAGCGCGCGGCGCATCGGCTCGATCTTGCGCAGGCGGTTGTAGCGGCGCAGCCCGTCGGGTCCGTCCTCCCAGAGACGGCCGTGGCGCGCCTCCATCCAGGCGACGCCGAGCTGCGGGCGGTAGACATGCAGCTGCAGCGCGAGCCGTTCGGTCAGATGGTCGGCGAAGCGATAGGTCTCCGGGAACAGATAGCCGGTGTCGATCAGCACGACCGGCAGCGCAGGCCGCTGCCGCGTCGCCAGATGCAGCAGGGCCGCCGACTGCGCGCCGAAGCTCGACGACAGGACGTGCGCGCCCGGCAGGTGCTCCCAGGCCCAGGCCAGCCGCGCCGCGGCGTCGCGGCGTTCGAGCCAGGCATTGATCTCGCCGCGCGCGCGCTCGTCCTCGGCCGCGCTGACCAGATCGGGCACGCTCACGTGCGCACCTCGTCCGGGGACGGCGAGGCGGCCGCGATCAGGCCGCTGCGCAGCAGGAAATCGCCGAAGCGCTCGGCCGGCCGGCGCCCGGCGGCGTAGCGCGCGAACAGGCGGTCGAGCTCGGCGAGGATCTCCGGTTCGGTGACGTTCTCGCGGTGCAGCCGGTTCAGCCGCCGCCCGCAGGCGTCGGCGCCGAGCATCAGGTTGTAGCGGCCCGCTGCCTTGCCGACCAGGGCGATCTCGCCGAGGTAGGGCCGCGAGCAGCCGTTCGGGCAGCCGGAGATGCGCAGGCCGATTGGTGCATCGGACAGGCCGTGGTCGGCCAGCAGCGCCTCGACCCGGTCGAGCAGGTCGGGCAGGTAGCGCTCGGCCTCGGCCATCGCCAGCGAGCAGGTCGGCAGCGCGACGCAGGCCAGCGCATCGCGACGGACTGGCGCGCGGCGGTGATCGTCGAGGCCGTACTCGGCGGCCAGGCGGTCGATCGCCTCGCGTGCGTCCGCGGCGACATTCGCGACGATCAGGTTTTGATTGCCGGTCAGCCGGAAATCGCCGTCGTGGACCTGCGCGATCGCGTGCAGGCCGCTCAGATGCCGGCGCGTACCGCGATCGGCGACGCGTCCGGATTCGATGCGCAGGCCCAGATGCCAGCGCCCGTCATGGCCCTCGACCCAGCCGAAGCGGTCGCCGGCCTGCTCGAACGCGTAGGCGCGCGCGGGCTGCAGCGGCTCGCCGAGCCGGCGTTCGACCTCGGCCTTGAACGCGGCCGGACCGATCCGGTCGATCGTGTACTTGAGCCGCGACAGCTTGCGGTCGCTGCGGTCGCCCAGATCGCGCTGCGCGGTGACGACCGCCTCGGCGACCGCGAGCAGCCGCTCCGGCGCGACGAAGCCGATCACCTCGGCCAGCCGGCGGATAGGTGCGTGGATCGCCGTGCGTCGCGCCGAGGCCGCCGCCCACCGCGACGTTGAAGCCGCGCAGCGCACCGTCCTCGAGGATCGCGATCAGGCCGAGGTCGTTCGCGAACACGTCCACGTCGTTGTGCGGCGGGATCGCCAGCGCGGTCTTGAACTTGCGCGGCAGATAGACCGGCCCGTAGACCGGCTCGTCCTCCTCGCCGCTGCCGGCGATCCGCTGCTCGTCCAGCCACAGCTCGTAGTACGCGCGCGTCTGCGGCTTGAGGTGCTCGGACAGACGGCAGGCCCAGGCGTAGACCTCGGCATGCGCGCGCGACTCGACCGGATTCGGCGAGACCATGACGTTGCGGTTGACGTCGCCGCAGGCCGCGATCGAGTCGATCAGGCTGCGGTTGATCGCCTGGATCGTGGACTTGAGCGCGTGCTTGATCACGCCGTGGAACTGGAACGCCTGGCGCGTCGTCAGCCGCAGCGTGTGGTCGGCGTAGCGTGTCGCGATCGCATCGAGCGCCAGCCACTGCGCCGGCGTGACCACGCCGCCGGGGGTGCGCGTGCGGATCATGAAGCTGTAGGCCGGTTCGAGCTTCTGCGCGCGGCGCTCCTCGCGCAGGTCGCGGTCGTCCTGCTGGTAGCTGCCGTGGAACTTGATCAGCTGCGTATCGTCGGCGCGCAGCGCGCCGGTCAGGTCGTCGGCGAGGCTCTCGGCCAGCGTGCCGCGCAGGCGGCGGCTGGCGGCCTTGATCGTCTCGACCGGCGAGGGCGGAGCGACGGGCGCCATCAGTAGACGTCCCGGCTGTAGCGGCGCTCGGCCGCGAGCGCGGCCAGCCACCCGGCGGCCGACTCGGCGTCGTGGCCGCCGTGCGCGACCGCGATCTCGCGCAGCGCCGCGTCGACGTCGCGCGCCATGCGCGAGGCGTCGCCGCAGACGTAGAGGTGGGCGCCGCTCTCGATCCAGTCGTAGAGCTCGCGGCCGCGGCGGCGCAGCGCGTGCTGCACGTAGACCTTGTCGGGGCGCTCGCGCGAGAACGCCAGGTCGATCCGGTGCAGATGGCCGTCACGATGCGCCTGCTGCCATTCGGCCTGGTAGAGGAAGTCGGATCTGAAGTGCCGGTGGCCGAAGAACAGCCAGTTGCGCCCCGTCGCCGCGGTCTCGGTGCGCTCCTGCACGAAGGCGCGGAACGGCGCGACGCCGGTGCCGGGACCGATCATGACGATGTCGCGCGTGGGATCCCCGGGCAGGCGGAAGCGCTCGTTCGACTCGACGAAGACCGGCACCGCGTCGCCCTCGGCGCGATCGGCCAGGAAGCGCGACGCGCAGCCGATGCGTGCTTCGCCGAAGGCCTCGTAGCCGACGACGGCCACGGTCAGATGTACCTCGTCGCCGACTGCGGCGCGGCTCGAGGCGATCGAGTACAGACGCGGCGCCAGCGGCCGCAAGGCGGCGACGAAGTCGGCGGCGTCCCACGGGGCCGGGAAACGTCGCAGCAGATCGATCAGCTGGTGGCCGTCGAGCAGCGCGCGCAAGGCGCCGTCGTCCACGAGCGCCGCGTCGAGCGCTGCCGATCGGGCCCGCTGCGCATGCGCGGCGACGAACGGCCGCGTCAGGCGCGTCAGTTCGCGGCGCCCGGACAGCCACTGCGCGAGCGGCAGCGTCTGGCCGGCGATCGTCACCGCCTCGGCGCCGTCGGCGCGCAGCGCCGCGAGCACGGCCTCGACCAGCACCGGCGGCTGGGCCGGCCACACGCCGAGCGCATCGCCGGGCCGGTAGTCGAGGCCCGAACCCTGCAGCGAAAGTTCGATGTGGCGCACGTCGCCGGCGCTGTCGCGGCCGACGATGCGCCGGTTCGACAGCAGCGGGGCCATGAACGGCCGCTCGCGCGACCACGCCGTCGCATCGCGCGGCGTCGCCGGACCGCGCAGCGGCGTCACCGTCGCCAGCGCGGGCGCCGCTTCGAGTGCGATGCGCGCCTGCGTCAGCGCGGTGCGCCGCCACGGGGCGGCGGCCGTATCGACATCGACGTCGGCCTCGCCGCGCGCGAACAGCTGCTCGGCGCCGAGCGCGGCCAGACGCTCGTCGATCTGCGCGCCGACCGCGCAGAACTTCGGATAGCTCGAATCGCCGAGGCCGAGCACGGCATAGCGCAGCTGCGGCAGCCGCGGCGCGCGGCGGCCGCCGAGATGCTCGACGAACGCGCGCGCATCGTCCGGCGGATCGCCGTCGCCCTGCGTGCTGACCACGACGTAGAGCAGGCGCTCGGCCGACAGCTCGCGCAGCCGATAGGCATCGGCGCGCAGGACGCGCACCGGCAGGCCGGCCTGTTCGAGCTCGGCCGCCAGTGCCTCGGCCTGGCGGCGGGCGTTGCCGGTCTGCGAGCCGTAGACGATCGTGGCGCGGACGGCGGCGTCGGCCGTGACCGGCGCGGCCGAGTCGGCCTGGCGTATCGTATGCGCGGCCAGGCCGGCGAGATAACCCGACGCCCACTGCAGGGCGTCGCGGTCCAGACCCTCGGTCAGGCGCGTCAGCTGGGCGAGCGCGTCCTGGCCGAGGGGAATCGCCGGGCGGGCGGGGAGGGCGGACACCGGTGCTCCATGGGTTTGGACGTCCAGACGTCCGAATGAGCGGCATGCTAGGCGCTGCGGGCGCGGCGCGGAACGAACCGCTGGTTATGGGTTCATGCCGGGCCTGCATTCCGGCACGCCATGAGCGCGCGCCGCTGCGGCGCGGTGATCGGCATATGCGCAGCCTTCATTTCCGGGCCGGCCGCGTCGTGACGATAGTGCGGCCGGTCTTCATCATCGGGGAAACACATGCGCAAGCGTTCAGCAGGTCCGCTCGTCGCGTTCGCGGTCGCCGCCGCCTTGGCCGGCGGCGAGGCCGCCGCGACGGCACCGCCCAGCGGCCATGCGGCCGCCTATGGCATCGACGACTGGCCCACGCACGTCGTGCTCGCCGACGGCAGCGACCTCGGCCTCAGCGCGCAGTACCAGTTCGACACCAACCGGTTCTCCGGCGACCGCCTGCCCGACGGCAGCGACCGGTTCGCCGACGAGACCGCCAACCGGCGCAAGGAGCTCGGCTTCTATCTGCGCAAGAAAGGCGTCTACGACCTCGGCTCGGTCTACGACTTCTGGAACAAGCAGTGGCTCGACACCTATGCGCGCGTGCAATCCAAGGCGCTGTTCGGCGTCGACTACGGCGCGTTCCGGATCGGCTACACGAAGACGCCGGTCGGCTTCGAGGGCGTGACCAGCTCGCGCGCGACGAGCTTCCTGGAGACCGCGCTGCCGGTCCAGGCGTTCTACGAGAACCGCCGCACCGGCGTGGACTGGGCGTTGGAGCGGCCGCGCTATCTGGTCAATCTCGGCTACTACTTCGGCCAGGACCTGCAGGGCGACAACGACGGCACGACGGTCGGCGGCCGCTTTGCGGTCACGCCGCTCAAGGCGGCCGGCCAGGTGCTGCATCTGGGCGTATCGGCCTCGCGCGAGTCGCCCGATGCCAGTACCGACGGCCGGGGCCGGCGCAACCTGCCCTCGATCCGGCCGCGTGCGCGGCCCGAGGCCGGGCTGACGCCGGTGCGCCTGGTCGATACCGGCAACCTCGGCGACGTCGACACGATCGACCGTCTCGGCCTGGAGGCGCTGTGGATCGACGGGCCCTGGTCGGTGCAGGGCGAGCTGCTGACGCTCGCCGTCGAGCGCAACCGCGGCCTGCCGGACTTCCGCGGCCACGGCTACTACGTGTTCGGCAGCTGGATCGTGACCGGCGAATCGCGCCCGTACAGCGGCGGCAACAGCGGCAACGTCAAGCCGAAGGGCCGCTGGGGCGCGCTCGAATGGCTGCTGCGCTACAGTGCGGTCGATCTGGACGACGGCACCATCCGCGGCGGCCGCCAGCACGACTGGACGCTCGGCGCCAACTGGTATCTGACGCCGTACTTCAAGTTCCAGGCCAACTACGTCAAGGCGGCCAGCCGCCGGCAGGGTCTGGACCTCGATCCGGCGGTGTTCCAGTTGCGTGCCCAGGTCTTCTTCTGAGCCGCGCGGGCGCGCACTCACTTGACCTTGGGCCGATCGCGCCCAAGATAGGGCCGGCGGGTCCGCCCGCCGCCCGATCCTGAACGAGTCCTCCGCGATGACCGCCACCGACAGCAGCGCCCTGCGCGCGATGCCCGATATCGCCACCGAGCCGCAGGCGGCGACTGCCGGCGTGCTGGACTGGGTCGGCATGGATGAGATCGCGGCGCCGGTGCGGCTGGCGCTGGCCGACGGCAGCATCGTGCAGTCGCCGGCGCGCGTGTCGGCATTCGTCAACCTCAAGCGTCCGGACGCGCGCGGCATCCATATGTCGCGGTTGTACCTGCATGTGGACCGGCATCTGTCGTCCGAGCCGCTGACGCCGTGCTCGCTGCGGCGGCTGCTGCGCGATTTCCTCGATTCGCACGCCGATCTGTCCGACCGCGCCAGGGTGTCGATCCGCTTCGACCACATGGTGCGGCGGCCGGCGCTGCGCAGCGACAACAGCGGCTGGAAGTCCTATCCGATCCAGGTGTCGGCCTCGATGCACGAAGGGCAGTTTGCGCTCGAGCTCGGCTGCGACATCGCCTATTCGAGCACCTGTCCGTGTTCGGCCGCGCTGGCGCGCCAGCTGATCCAGCAGCGCTTCGCGGCCGATTTCGCGGTCGACCGGCCGCTGTCGCGCGAGGCCGTGCTCGACTGGCTCGGCCGCGAGCAGGGCATCGTCGCCACGCCGCACAGCCAGCGCAGCATCGCCGAAGTGCGCGTGCGCCTGGCGCCGGGCTTCGAGTTTCCGATCCTCGACCTGATCGATCGCGTCGAGGACGCGCTGCAGACGCCGGTGCAGACCGCGGTCAAGCGCGAGGACGAGCAAGCGTTCGCGCTCCTCAACGGCCAGAACCTGATGTTCTGCGAGGACGCGGCGCGGCGCATGCAGCGTGCGCTCGACGCCGACGAGCGCATCGCCGACTTCTGGGTGCGCGCCAGCCATCTGGAGAGCCTGCACCCGCACGACGCGGTCGCGGTCGCCAGCAAGGGCGTGCGCGGCGGCTACGGCGCCGACTCGATCCCCTGAGCGATCCGGTCGATCCGGCCGGCGACCGGCCGGTCCACCGTCCGGTCAGTACAGCACGCGTGCGCGCAGCGTCCCGGGGATCTGCGCCAGCGCGTCCTTGAGCGCGCCGGCCTGCGCCTCGGACGTCGACACGTCGATCACGACGTAGCCGATCGACGGATTGGTCTGCAGGTACTGGCCGTCGATGTTGACGTTCTCGCGCGAGAACAGCTCGTTGATCCGCGACAGCATGCCGGGCGTATTGCGGTGGATGTGCAGCAGGCGGCGGCTGTGCGGATGCTCGGGCAGCGTGACCTCGGGGAAGTTGACCGCCGACAGCGTCGAGCCGTTGTCGCTGTAGCGCACCAGCTTGGCCGCGACCTCGATGCCGATGTTGTCCTGCGCCTCGAGCGTGCTGCCGCCGACGTGCGGCGTCAGCAGCACGTTGTCCATGCCGACCAGCGGCGAGGCGAACAGGTCGTCGTTGCCCTTGGGTTCGACCGGGAACACGTCGATCGCCGCGCCGGCGAGGTGGCCGCTGCGCAGCGCGTCGGCCAGCGCGTCGATGTCGACCACGGTGCCGCGCGAGGCGTTGATCAGACAGGCGCCGCGGCGCATCCGTGCCAGCTCCGCGGCGCCGATCATCAGCCGCGTCTGCGGCGTCTCGGGCACGTGCAGCGTGACGACGTCGGCGCGCGCGAGCAGGTCGTCGAGGTTCGCCGCGGCGTGTGCGTTGCCGAGCGTGAGCTTGGACTCGACGTCGTGGAACAGCACGCGCATGCCCAGGCCCTCGGCGAGCAGGCCGACCTGGGTGCCGATGTGGCCGTAGCCGACGATGCCGAGCACCTTGCCGCGCACCTCGTAGCTGCCGGCGGCGGACTTGGACCAGCCGCCGCGGTGGCACTGCGCGTTCTTCTGCGGGATGCCGCGCATCAGCAGGATCGCCTCGGCCAGCACCAGCTCGGCGACGCTGCGCGTATTGGAGTAGGGCGCGTTGAACACCGGCACGCCCAGATCCTGCGCGGCCGCCAGGTCGACCTGGTTGGTGCCGATGCAGAAGCAGCCGACCGCGATCAGGCGCTTGGCGCTCTCGAGCACGCCGGCGTCGAGCTGCGTGCGCGAGCGGATGCCGACCAGATGCGCCTCGGCGATGCGGCGCTTGAGCTCGGATTCGGGCAGCGATTTCTCGTGGTACTCGATCTGCGAGTAGCCGGCGGCCTTGAACGTGTCGACGGCGCTCGGGCTGACGCCTTCGAGCAGCAGCACGCGGATGTCCTGCTTCGGGAACGAGGTCTTCTTCATCGGTGACGGTGGCGGCTCGCGGCGAGGCCCGGTCCGGTCGGCCGGGCAAGGGCGAAACTATGCCACGAGCCGGCCGCGCCGCGCGGCGTGGCCGGTGGACGGTTTGCCGCAGCGCTGGCAGGCTAGACGCCCACGGCCCGCCGGGGCCGCATCCGTACGTCTCGCTCGCCGATGCCCAAGACCGATCCCGTGCTGGCCGACCTCGTCACCGGCCAGCCGCAGCTGGCCGTGACCACCGATCCGGGCGATCTGGAGCACTACGGCCGCGACTGGACGCGCCGCTGGCGGCCGGCGCCGCTCGCGGTGGCGTTGCCGACCGACGTCGCGCAGGTGCAGGCGATCGCGCGCTGGGCATTCGAGCGCCGGATCGCGCTGGTGCCCTCGGGCGGCCGCACCGGCCTGTCCGGCGGCGCCGTCGCCGCGCACGGCGAGGTCGTCGTCAGCTTCGAGCGCATGAACCGCGTGCTCGGCTTCGACGCCGCCGACCGGACGCTGACGGTGCAGCCGGGCCTGCCGCTGGAACGCCTGCAGCAGGCCGCCGCCGAACACGGCCTGCTCTATCCGGTCGATTTCGCGGCGCGCGGCTCGTGCACGATCGGCGGCAACATCGCGACCAACGCCGGCGGCATCCGCGTGATCCGCTACGGCAACACGCGCGAGTGGATCGCCGGGCTCAAGGTGGTGACCGGCACCGGCGAGCTGCTCGATCTGAACCGCGGCCTGATCAAGAACTCCAGCGGCTACGACCTGCGTCATCTGATGATCGGCTCGGAGGGGACGCTCGGCCTGGTCGTCGAGGCGCGCGTGCGCCTGACCGAGCCGCCGCCGGCCTCGAGCGTGATGCTGTTCGCGCTGCCCGCGATGGACGCGCTGATGCGCGTGTTCGACGCCTGCCGGCGCCAGCTGACCCTGAGCGCGTTCGAGTTCTTCAACGATCGCGCGCTGCATCACGTGGTCGCGCACGGCGCGCAGGCGCCTTTCGCGCAGGGTGCGCCGTTCTACGTGATCGTCGAGTTCGACGCGGCCGACGAGGCCGAGCAGGCGCTGGCGCTGAACGTGTTCGAGCAGTGCCTGGACAACGGCTGGGTCGTCGACGGCGTGATGAGCCAGAGCGCGGCCCAGGCCGCCGCGCTGTGGCGGCTGCGCGAGGGCATCACCGAGAGCCTGGCGCCGTATCGTCCGTACAAGAACGACATCTCGGTGCAGATCGGCGCGATTCCGGCCTTCATGCACGGCATGCAGGCGATCTTCGCGCGCGAGTACCCGGATTTCGACGTGGTCTGGTTCGGCCACATCGGCGACGGCAACCTGCACATCAACGTGCTCAAGCCGGCCGCGCTGGCCGACGAGGCGTTCATCGCGCAGTGCGAGCACGTCACGCGCCTGCTCAGCGACGCACTCGCCGCCTGCGGCGGCAGCATCTCGGCCGAGCACGGCATCGGCCTGGTCAAGAAGCACTACCTGGCCGGCACGCGCAGCGCCGCCGAGATCGCGATCATGCGCGGCATCAAGCGCGTGCTCGATCCGGCCGGCCTGCTCAATCCCGGCAAGCTGTTCGACGAGCCGTGATGCGCCGCACCGCCAGCCGTCGCATGCCGGGCGCCCGATGGAACCGCTGACGCCGGCCGCTGCGGACGCGGCGCTCGACGCGCGCGACCGCCACTACATGCAGCGCGCGCTCGACTGCGCGCGCGAGGCGCAGGCGCGCCTGGGCGAGGTGCCGGTCGGTGCGCTCGTCGTGGTAGGCGAAGCGATCGTCGCCGAGGGCGGCAACCGCTGCATCACCGATCACGATCCGACCGCGCACGCCGAGATCGTCGCGTTGCGCGCGGCCGGCCGCGCGCTCGGCAACTACCGCCTGCCCGGCGCGACGCTGTACGTGACGCTGGAGCCGTGCGTGATGTGCGCCGGCGCGATGATCCATGCGCGCGTCGAGCGCGTCGTCTATGCCGCGGCCGATCCGAAGACCGGCGCGGCCGGCAGCGTGTTCGACACGCTGATCAGCGCGCGCCACAACCACCGCGTCGCGGTGCGCGGCGGCGTGCTGGCCGAGGAGGCCGGCGAGCTGCTGCGCGGCTTCTTCGGCGCGCGCCGCCAGTCCGCCGCGCTGCGCCGCTGAGGTCCGGCCGGCGAGCCGGATTCCCGCGCATGCGGCCGCTCGCCCCGCCGAGCGGACGGCGCTACGGCGCCCGCGCCCGTCCGGATGCGCGCGGGGCCCGCGCCCGCTGTGGCTCACATGCCCGAATAGTTCGGCCCGCCACCGCCCTGCGGCGCGACCCAGACGATGTTCTGGGTCGGGTCCTTGATGTCGCAGGTCTTGCAGTGCACGCAGTTGGCCGCGTTGATCTGCAGGCGCTCGCCGCCGCCCTCGGCCGGCACGAACTCGTAGACCGCAGCCGGGCAGTAGCGCGCCTCGGGGCCGGCATAGGTCGCCAGATTGATCGCGACCGGCACCGCCGGATCCTTCAGCGTCAGATGGGCCGGCTGGTCTTCCTCGTGGTGGGTGCTGCTGAGGAACACCGAGCTCAGCCGGTCGAACGTCAGCACGCCGTCGGGCTTCGGATAGACGATGCGCGTGTGGCGGTCGGCCGGTTCGAGGCAGGCGTGATCGGCGAGGCGGCGCCGCAGCGTCCACGGCGGCGTGCGGATGCCGAGCTTGGGCAGCAGCCACTGCTCGATGCCGTTCATCAGCGTCGCGACCAGCAGGCCCTTCTTGAACCACTGCTTGAAGTTCTTCGACGCCTCCAGCTCCTCGCGCAGCCAGCTGCGCTCGTAGGCCTGCGGATAGGCGCTCAGCTCGTCGCGCGCACGGCCGGCGCCGATCGCCTCGAACGCGGCCTCGGCGGCCAGCATGCCGGTCTTGATCGCGGCATGGCTGCCCTTGATGCGGCTGGCATTGAGAAAGCCGGCTTCGCAGCCGATCAGCGCGCCGCCCGGAAACACGGTCCTGGGCAGCGAGACCACGCCGCCGGCGGTGATCGAGCGCGCGCCGTAGCCGATCCGCTTGCCGCCGTCGAGATGGCTGCGGATCGCCGGATGCGTCTTGAAGCGCTGGAACTCCTCGAACGGGCTCAGCCACGGATTCTTGTAGTCCAGGCCGACCACGAAGCCGACCGCGACCTTGCCGTCCTCCATGTGGTACAGGAACGAGCCGCCGTAGGTGTCCGACGCCAGCGGCCAGCCGGCGGTGTGCACGACCAGGCCCGGCCGGGCCTTGGCCGGATCGACCTGCCACAGCTCCTTGATGCCGATGCCGTAGCTCTGCGGATCGCGGCCCTCGTCGAGCCGGTAGCGCGCGATCAGCTCGCGGCCGAGCTGGCCGCGCGAGCCTTCGGCGAAGATCACGTACTTGGCGGTCAGCTCCATGCCGAGCTGGAACTGGTCGGTCGGTTCACCGTCCTTGCCGACGCCGAGGTTGCCGGTCGCGACGCCGCGCACCGCGCCGGCCTCGTCGTAGAGCACCTCGGCCGCCGCGAAGCCCGGGAAGATCTCCACGCCGGCCGCCTCGGCCTCGCGCGCGAGCCAGCGCACGACGTTGCCGAGACTGACGATGTAGTTGCCGTGATTGTTCAGGCTCGACGGGATCAGCAGTTTCGGCGTCGCGATCGCGCGTTCGCGGCCGAGGAACAGGATCTGATCCTCGGTGACCGGCTGGTTCAGCGGCGCGCCGCGCGATTGCCAGTCCGGGATCAGCTCGGTCAGCGCGCGCGGATCCATGATCGCGCCGGACAGGATGTGCGCGCCGGGCTCCGATCCCTTCTCGAGCACGCAGACCGACAGCTCGCGACCGGCCGCGGCGGCCAGCTGCTTGAGCCGGATCGCGCAGGACAGGCCGCCGGGTCCGGCGCCGACCACGACGACGTCGTATTCCATCGACTCGCGCGGACCGTATTTCGCTAGCAGTTCATCGTGATTCATGGCTGAGGTTCCGTCGGGGCGACGTCGGGACGACCCTGGCTTCGAGGAGATGCCGGGCGCGGACGTGGCCGCTCCGGCGGTTCGACCGCCGATGATCGCACGGCCGCGCGCCGAGGGCATGCCGCGCAGCGGCGCGCCGCGCGCAGCGCGCCCGGACGGAACGCTCAGGCCAGCGTGATGCCGGCGAGCTTCTGCAGCGCTTCGGCGTAGCGCGCCGCGGTGCCCTCGATGATCGCGCGCGGCAGGATCGGCGCCGGAGCGCGCTTGTTCCAGTCGAGCGTCTCGAGGTAGTCGCGCACGTACTGCTTGTCGTAGCTCGGCGGGCTGCTGCCGGGCTGGTACTGGTCGGCCGGCCAGAAGCGCGAGGAGTCCGGCGTCAGCATCTCGTCCATGACGTAGAGCCGGCCGTCGGCGTCGGTGCCGAACTCGAACTTGGTGTCGGCGATCAGGATGCCGCGCTCGGCCGCGTAGGCGGCCGCGTAGCGGTACAGCGCCAGCGTCGCGTCGCGGACCTGCTCGGCGAGCTCGGCGCCGATCGTCGCGACGATCTGGTCGAAGCTGACGTTCTCGTCGTGATCGCCGAGCGCGGCCTTGGTCGACGGCGTGAAGATCGGCTCGGGCAGGCGATCGGCCTGGCGCAGGCCGGCCGGCAGCGCGATGCCGCAGACCATGCCGCTGGCCTGGTAGTCCTTCCAGCCCGATCCGATCAGATAGCCGCGCGCGATCGCCTCGACCGGCACGGCGTTCAGACGCCGCGCGACGACGCTGCGCTTCTCGTACAGCGCCGGATCGACGCCGGCCGGCAGCGCCGACGCGACCGGCTTGCCGGTCAGGTGGTTGGGCACCAGCGCGCGGGTCTTGTCGAACCAGAAATTCGACAGCTGGGTCAGGATCTCGCCCTTGCCGGGGATCGGGTCGGGCAGGACGACGTCGAACGCGCTCAGGCGGTCGCTGGCGACGATCAGCAGTTCGTCGGCCGAGAGCGCGTAGACGTCGCGAACCTTGCCGCGGTGGAGCAGTTCGAGGTTGGGCAGGTTCGACTGGTGCAGGATGGTCGGCACGGGGTGAACGGTCTTTCGTGGAAAGTGCGCGATTGTAGCGGCAACTGGTCGGCGTCGATGTGTCGGTGTCGACGCCGACGCGATCGTCGCGGCGTCCGGACGGACGGGTTTGCTACCATGCGCCATCCGGCGCGCCGGCCGTGCCGCGCCGGTACGCCGTTGCGGCGGATTCTCGTTCCCTCACGCGTCCTCCCGTCACTCCTCGATGAAGATCCTCGGCAAGATCATCGGCGCCGTCGTCGGCTTCATGATCACCCGCAACGGCTGGGGCCTGCTGGCCGGACTGTTTCTCGGTCATCTGTGGGACCTCGGCCTGCTGAGGCCGCGCCCGCCGGTGCGCAGCGCCTCGTTCCTCAACCCGCTGTTCGCGTTCGCCGGTGCGGTGTCCAAGTCCGACGGGCGCGTCTCCGAGGCGGAGATCCAGGCCGCCGAGGCGCTGATGACGCGCATGCAGCTCGACGGCGAGCAGCGACGCGCGGCGATCGACAGCTTCAACCGCGGCAAACAGCCGCAGTTCGATCCGCAGCCGGTGATCGCCGAACTGCGCGCCTGGGCCCACGGCCGGCGCGACCTCGGCTTCCTGCTGCTCGACCTGCTGCTCGACATCGTCCACGCCGACGGTGCGCTGTCCAACGAGAAGCTGAGCCTGATCGGCCGGCTCGCCGGTGCGCTCGGCATCAGCGACAACGAATTCAGCGCGCTGTCGGCGATGAAGGGCTACGGCCGGCGCGGCCCCGGCCCGGCTCCCGGCGCGCAGCCGGGCGGCGGCCGGACCACGCGCCCGCAACCGGGCCGGCCCGACCCGTATGCGATTCTCGGCCTCACCCGCGGCGCCAGCGACCGCGACATCAAGACCGCCTGGCGGCGCTTGATGAGCCAGCATCACCCCGACAAGCTCGGCGACGTCCCCGACGAGCTGAAGCGGCGGGCCGAACAGCGGGCGCGCGAGATCAACGCGGCCTACGAACAGATCAAGAACGAGCGCGGTCACTGAAGCCCATGGCAAAGCAATCCTGCGTCATCGCACCGTCCATCCTGTCGGCCGACTTCGCGCGCCTCGGCGCCGAGGTCGACGCGGTCCTCGCCGCCGGCGCCGACTGGGTGCATTTCGACGTGATGGACAACCACTACGTGCCGAACCTGACGATCGGGCCGCTGGTCTGCGAGGCGCTGCGCAAGCACGGCGTCACCGCCCCGATCGACGTCCATCTGATGGTCAAGCCGGTCGACCGCATCGTGCCGGACTTCGCCAAGGCCGGCGCGACGACGATCAGCTTCCATCCGGAAGCCAGCGAACACGTCGACCGCACGATCCAGCTGATCAGGAGCGCCGGCTGCGGCGCCGGCCTGGTGCTGAACCCGGCCACGCCGCTGAACCATCTCGATCACGTGCTCGACCAGCTCGACCTGGTCCTGCTGATGTCGGTCAATCCGGGGTTCGGCGGGCAGAGCTTCATTCCGTCCGCGCTCGACAAGCTGCGCGCCGTACGCGAACGGATCGACCGCAGCGGCCGGGCGATCCGGCTCGAGATCGACGGCGGCGTCAAGGCCGACAACATCGCCGAGATCGCGCGCGCCGGCGCCGATACCTTCGTCGCCGGCTCGGCGATCTTCGGCCAGTCCGACTATGCGGCGGTCATCGCCGCGATGCGTGCCGCCGTCGCCTCGGTCTGAGCACGGACGATACGAGAACCGCGCTGCGCCGCCGGCGGAGGAGCGCGGCGCAGCGCGCGACGAAACACGCCGTTCGGTCAGCGCACGCGCGGCGCCGCGGGCGGATCGGCATGGCCGCTGCGCGGCACGGCGCCGCAGCGCTCGAGCAGCCAGGCCAGAAAATAGCGGCGACGGCGGTGCCGCGCGCGTCCGGACGCCATCGCCGGCGGCTCCGGAACAGGCCGATGCCCGATGTTCATCGTGCGGCCGAAGCGGCCGGCGTGGCGGCCGGGCCGGTGTCCGATGCACCGACCGTCGCGGCGAGGCCGAGCAGCAGCGCGAGTACCGCGAACGCGATGCGCATCGGCTCGCGGCCTTCCAGATCGGTATCGGGGCGGGGATCTTTCATGACGGGCTCCTCAGATCAGGGACGTGGCGCCGCAGCGGCGGGCGCCGCGGCGGCGAGCGCCGGCGCGTCCGAATCGGTGCGACCGGCCGGCACCAGCACGCTCAGCAGCGCGAGACCGGCCCAGGCCAGGCACAGCAGATGGAAGCCGCGCTGTCGGTAGTACGGTCGGGACGGGAGCGACACGGGCGGCATCTCCGGCAGGGGTGTGGCGGCCATTGCAGCGCCGCTCCCTGCCGCGCCGGCGGCCCGGCGGTGGCGCCGCTGCGACGCGTTGTGGCGATTCGCGGGCAGCCGCTGCCGACGCGTTGCATGCCGCTCGCGGCCGTGCGTAAGCTGGCCGCCACCTGGAGGACCCGCATGCCGCGCACCATCGCCATCGTCGAAGACGAACCCCTGATCCGCGCCAACTACGTCGAGGCGCTCGGCCGGATCGGCTACGAGGTCCGCGGCTACGCCTCGCGACCCGAAGCCGAAACCGCATTCGCGCAGCGGATGCCGGAGCTGGTCATCATCGACATCGGGCTCGGTGACGAGCCCGAGGGCGGTTTCGAACTGTGCCGCTCGCTGCGCGTGCGCTCGCCGACGCTGCCGATCATCTTCCTGACCGCGCGCGATTCGGATTTCGACGTGATCTCGGGCCTGCGCCTGGGCGCCGACGACTATCTCGCCAAGGACGTTTCGTTTCATCAGCTGGCCGCGCGGATCAGCGCGCTGTTCCGGCGCATGGATGCCCTGCGCCGGCCGGCCGAGAGCGACAGCGTGATCGAGCAGGGACCGCTGCGCATCGAATCGGAGCGCATGCGGATCAGCTGGGCCGGGCAGGACGTGCCGCTGACGGTCACCGAGTTCTGGATGGTCTACACGCTGGCGCGCTTTCCGGGCCATGTGAAGAGCCGCGATCAGTTGATGCGCGATGCGCAGGTCGTTGTCGACGATGCGACGATCACCTCCCACATCAAGCGCATCCGCAAGAAGTTCGTCGCGATCGATCCGGCGTTCGACGCGATCGACACCGTGCACGGCGCCGGCTACCGGTGGCGGGGCTGAGCATGCCGGCGCCCGGAGCCCATCGCGCCGCGCCGAGGCGGCGGTCCGGTCCGGAACGGGTTCCACGGATGTGCCCGCGATGTCGCTGCGCCTCAAGCTGCTGATCGTCGCGCTGTCGACACTGGTGCTGCCGTGGATGGGCTGGCAGCTGGTGCGACAGACCGAGAGCCTGCTGCGGCAGGGGCAGGAGCAGGCGCTGCAGGCCTCGGCCGAGGCGATCGTCAAGGCGATCGACGCGCTCGGCGTCGCCGTGCCGGTCGAAGGTCCGGTCTTTCCGGTGTTCGCGGCGTCCGCGCCGATCCTCGTCGACGGCTACACCGACGACTGGAGCGCGTGGCTGGCCGATCTGCAGCCGGTCGGTCCCGGCGAGCAATCGCGCGCGCGCGTCGCGCTGGCCGAGGACCGGGCCTGGCTCTACGTGCTCGTCGAGGTGCGCGACGGCACGCGCACCCGCGTCGATGCGCGTGACCGGCGCGTGTGGACCAGCGATCACGTCCTGCTCGAGCTCGAGCGCGGCGGCGAACGCTCGCGCTATGCGCTGGCGAGCGCGGCGCCCGGCGAGTTCGATGCACCGGCCGATCCGCCGCTGCGCGAACTGCCCGAGCGCATCGTCGGCCAGTGGCAGGAGGATGGGTCCTCGTACCGCATCGAGTTGCGGCTGCCGCGCGCGGTCCTGCCGGACCGACTCGCGTTCGCGCTGTACGACGCGGCCGATCCGGTCCGTGCCGATCCGCCGCTGCGCCGCCTGCTGCGCTACGACGAGGACGCGGCGCGCGCATTGGCGCGGCTCGCGCCGGAGCGCATGCGTGCGCGGCTGGCGACGCCGGAAGGCTGGCTCGTCGCCGACAGCGGCGGCCTCCTCGCCGATGCCGACGAGGCCGAACCCGACGACGAGGGCTGGTTCGGCGGCCTGATCTACCGCGGCATGATCGCGCCGGCGCTGACCGGTACGCGCGCGCTCGACGGCATTTCGGCACGGCTCGCCGGCGCGGAAGTCGCGGCGGCCGCGTCGGGCCGGCCGCGCCTGAGCTGGCGCCCCGGCGAGCGTCCCGGTGAAGTGGTTCTGGCCGCGGCGGTGCCGCGCCGTGCCGGCGGCCGGGTCACCGGCGTGCTGCTGCTCGAGCAGGCCAGCCGCGCGCTGCCGCTGCTGGCCAACCGCGCCCTGACCGAGCTGGCGGTCGCCAGCGCGATCGCGCTGGCCGTCGCGGCCGGCGTGCTGGTCTCGTTCGGTGCGCTGCTGTCGTTCCGGATCCGTCGACTGCGCAATGCGGCCGAACAGGCGGTCGGCAGCGGCGGCCGCTGGAGCGGACCGCTGCCGCTGGCCGATGCCGGCGACGAGCTCGGCGATCTGGCGCGCAGCTTCGGCAAGCTGCTGCACGAGGTCGACGCCTATACCGGCTATCTGCGCACGCTGGCGTCCAAGCTCTCGCACGAGCTCAACACTCCGCTGGCGATCGTCAAGTCCTCGCTCGACAACCTCGACCAGCAGCCGCTCGGCGACGGTGCGCGCGCCTATCTGGGCGCGCGCGCGCGACGGCGCTGAGCGGCTCGGTATGATCGTCCGCGCGATGAGCGAGTCGCACCGGATCGAGCGCGCGATCGCCTCGGCCGACGCCGAGGACTTCGATCTGGCCGCCCTGGTCGCCGGCTGCGCCGAGGGCTATCGCGCGCTGGCCGGCGCGCGCACGATCCGGCTGCGGCTGCCGGACGGCCCGGTGCCGTTCCACGGCGCGCCGGAACTGATCGCGCAGGCGCTCGACAAGCTGTTCGACAATGCGCGCTCGTTCACGCCCGAAGGCGGCTGGATCGAGCTGCGTCTGGCGCGCGAGCGCGACGGCGTCGTGCTGACGGTCGCCAACAGCGGTCCGCTGCTGCCGGCGGCGCTGCAGGATCGCCTGTTCGACACCCTGGTCAGCATGCGTGAGCGCAGTGCGCGCGGCAGCGGCGAGGCGCCGCACCTGGGCCTGGGTCTGTACGTGGTGCGCCTGGTCGCCGATCTGCATCGCGGCCAGGCCGGCGCGCACGACCGAGCCGAGCGCGACGGCGTCGAGTTCGTGCTGCGTCTGGTCGGCATGCCGCGCCGGCGTCTGGCCGACGTGCACTGACGCCGGGCGCCCTGCTATGTTGGCGGGCCGGCCGGGCCTGCGTGACCGGCGGCGATCGGGCGCGGCGCTGGCGTCGTTTCGCCGCGCATCCGGAGCGATACGCGCGGACAATGCCGCGCCGTCGCACGCGTATCGGTTGCGTCGTGCGGTCGGACCGGCGCCATTCGCGACGGGCATGGCCGCGGCGCCCGCTGCGGCCACCATCATTTCGAGGAGACACCCGTGATTTCGCAGGACCAGTTCGACGCGCTGGCGGCCGAGGGCTACAACCGGATTCCGGTCGTGCGCGAGGTCCTGTCCGACCTGGACACGCCGCTGTCGGTCTATCTCAAGCTCGCCGACGGCCCGTACGCGTATCTGTTCGAGTCGGTCGAAGGCGGCGAGACCTGGGGACGCTATTCGATCATCGGCCTGCCGTGCCGGCGCGTCTATGCACTGCGCGGCCATCGGCTCGAGGTCGAGGACCTCGGCGAGGTCGTCGAGCACCGCGAGCTCGACGATCCGCTGGCCGAGATCGAGACGCTGCGCCGCCACTATCGCGTGCCGCAGCTGCCGGGCCTGCCGGCGTTCACCGGCGGCCTGGTCGGCTATTTCGGTTTCGAGACGATCGGCTGGATCGAGCCGCGGCTGGCCGGCGGCGCCGACAAGCCCGACCAGCTCGGCACGCCCGATGCGCTGCTGATGCTGAGCGAGGAAGTCGCGGTATTCGACAGCCTCAAGGGACGCCTGTACCTGATCGTTCACGCCGATCCGGCGCAACCGCAGGCCTACGCGCGTGCACGGCGGCGCCTGGACGAGCTCGCCTTCCGGCTGCGCCATGCCGGCGCGGCGTATCCGGAGATGCTCGATCCCAAGCCGCTGGACGAGACCGATTTCGTTTCCGGCTTCACGCGCGAGGGCTTCGAGGACGCGGTGCGCCGCGCGCAGGACTACATCCGCGCCGGCGACATCTTCCAGGTGGTGCTGTCGCAGCGGCTCAGTGTGCCGTTCCGCGCGCGACCGGTCGACGTCTACCGGGCGCTGCGCTCGATGAACCCGTCGCCGTACATGTACTTCCTCGATCTCGGCGCGACGCAGATCGTCGGCTCCTCGCCGGAAATCCTGGTCCGCCAGCAGCACGGGCGCGTCGTACTGCGGCCGATCGCCGGCACGCGGCCGCGCGGTGCGACGCCGGAGGAGGATCTGGCGCTGGAGCGCGAGCTGCTCGCCGATCCGAAGGAGCGCGCCGAGCACCTGATGCTGATCGACCTGGGCCGCAACGACGTCGGCCGCGTCAGCCGCACCGGCACGGTCAAGCTGACCGACCGCTTCGTCGTGGAACGCTACTCGCACGTCATGCACATCGTCAGCCAGGTCGAGGGCGAACTGCGCGAGGGCCTGAACTACATGGACGTGCTGAAAGCCGCGTTTCCGGCCGGCACCGTCAGCGGCGCGCCGAAGATCCGCGCGCTGGAGGTGATCGGCGAACTCGAGCCGGTCAAGCGCAACATCTACGCCGGTGCGATCGGCTACATCGGCTGGTGGGGCGATGCCGATACCGCGATCGCGATCCGGACCGCGGTGATCCAGGACGGTCGCCTGCACGTGCAGGCCGGTGCCGGCATCGTGTTCGATTCCGATCCGGGCCGCGAATGGGAGGAGACGATGAACAAGGGGCGGGCGCTGTTCCGCGCGGTTGCACAGGCGGCCGGCGGACTGTAGCGGCATCCACTCTGCGCAGCGATTGCTACACCGGCGGGGTTGTCGCGATCGCCGCGCGTTCGAATACTGGGCCTTGTCCGAAACACTTCGTAGACAAGGAGCTCCCATGGTTCGTTCTCGCTTCGCCGCCGCCGCGCTTGCCGCCGGTCTATCGCTCGGATTCGCGCTGGCCGGCCAGGCCGCCGCGTCCATCTCGATCCGCACGGCGCCGGCCAGGTCCTGCTGTATCCGTACTACACGGTCAATCAGGGGCAGCAGACCTATCTGACGGTCGCCAACACCTCCGATCGCGCCAAGGCGATGCAGATCGACTTCCGCGAAGGGATCGGCGGCATGCCGGCGCTGAGCCTGCGCGTGTATCTGGGACCGCACGACACCTGGACCGGCACGGTGCTCGCGCTCGCCGATGCCGTCTCCGGCGCCGGCGAGGGTGTCGCGGTCATGAGCGCCGACGGCAGCTGCACGTCGCCGAGCTTCGCAACGCAGGCACATGGCGCGATCAACGGCGTGCCGTACCTGCGCTTCTCGACGGCGGCCTACCAGGGCGACCCGGGCCCGCTAGGCGAGGCGCGTACCCGCGAAGGTCACGTCGAGATCGTCGCGCTGGCCGATCTGACCGGCACGCTCGCCGCCGCGCTCGCGCGCGGCCCCGGCGGCGAACCGGCCGACTGCGCCGCGGTGGCCGCACTGCACGGACCGACCGCCGAGACCGGCGCACCGGATGGCGCGCTGGTCGGCCATGCCGCGGTCATCCGCGTCGCCGAGGGCACCTACTTCCCGTATCGCGCGACCGCGCTCGCCGGTTTCACGACGCGCGTGCTGCTGTCGTCACCGGCCGATGCCGTCGACCCGCTCGGCGAGGCCGGCGATCCGGCATCCGGTGCCGCCGCGCACGTGCTCGCCGGCGGCAGGCCGGTCGAGGCGGCCTATCCAGCCGACCGGCGGATCGATGCTGTCAGCGCGGCGCTGATGGCCGACCGCCTGCTCAACGATCATCTGCGCGATGCCGCGATCGGTGCCCATTCGGACTGGGTCGTGACGTTCCCGACCAAGCGCTTCTACACCAAGGCCGGCGCCGCGGCGATCGCGCCGTTCGTCGAATCGTTCGGCAGCGAGGGCTCGTGCGTGTCGACCGGGTTGACGCAGTACGATCGCGAGGGCCGCATCGTGCCCCAGGGCGGCTTCGGGGCGCCCGCCACGACGCCGAGCCTGTGCCGGACGACGAACGTGATCGCGTTCCTGGACGCACCGCAGTCGGTCGCCGCATCGGGCGTGCTCGGCTCGCGCCTGCTCGCGCGCGGCTACGGGGTGCGCGGCACGGCCGGCCCGAGTGTCCTGAACCTCGACGGCGCCGAGGCGCATGCGCTGCGACCGTCGGTCGCCGCGCCCGGCGTCGCCGCGGGCGTGTGTTCCGCGGTCTCCCGGCGATCGGCTTCTGGGCTTCGAGCATCGTCAACGCGCAGGTCGCCGAAGGCGTGCTGTCCAACTACGCCGGCGTGGTGCCGCATGTGCCGCGCGTTACCTGCACGCAGGGTACGGCCATGTGCGACTGATCGGCGCGGGTGCCGGCCAGCGCTTGCCGGCCGGCACCCGCGATGCATCGACACCATTGCCCGATGGCATCGGCGATTGGGATACTCGCGTTTCGATCCCGACGCCAATGGAGCGAGTTCATGAAGAAGCGCAGTGGTTCCAGGAATTCCCGTCGTCTCGCCGCGTCGATCGCGTTGGCATGCGGCCTCGCCGCGGCCGGCCAGGCCGCTGCGGTGCATCTGGACCCGCGTGGATCCGGACAGGTGCTGCTCTATCCGTACTACACGGTCAACAAGGCACAGCAGACCTACCTGACGGTGCTCAACACCGGCGATCGCGCGAAGATGGTCTCGGTGTCGTTCCGCGAGGGATACAACGGTCGCCAGGTCATGAACTTCAACCTGTTCCTCGCGCCGTTCGATACCTGGACCGGTACGGTCTTCGCGCTCGCCGACGTGGCCGGCGAGGGGGTGACGGCGCGGCGATCCTGACCAGCGATCGCAGCTGTACGGCGCCGGATTTCTGGAGCGAGGGTCACGGCACGATCGCGGGCTCTCCGTATGCGCGCTTCTCGTCGTCGGCATTTACCGACGACGAAGGTCCGCAGGGCAGCGCGCGTACGCGCGAAGGGCATATCGAGATCGTCGCGCTGGCCGATCTGACCGGCTCGCTGGCCGACGCGGTGTCGTTCCGGTCGGGACAGCCTGCAGACTGTGCGCGCGTGCGCAATCTGGCTGCGGCGACGGCCGAGACCGTGGCTCCGACCGGCGGCCTGGCCGGCAGCGGAGCGGTGATCAACGTCGGCCAGGGCACCTACTTCTCGTACCGGCCGGACGCGCTCGGCGGATTCACCTCGACCGTGCTGTTGGGCGGAGCGGGCGTGGCCGAGCCGCTCAGTGCCGTCAACGACGGCGGCGGCACGACGGTGACGGCGCGCGTCGCCGCCGACGGCAAGCTGATCGAAGCCAGCTATGGCGTCGCATCCGACAGCGAACGTATCGATGCGGTCAGCGCCGTGCTGATGGCCGAGACGCTCTACAACGAGTACGTCGTGCAGACGGCGATCGGTGCGAACTCCGACTGGGTCGTGACGTTCCCGACCAAGCGCTTCTACACCGATCCCCGGTTGTGGGCCGGCGAGACCGCAGCCGAGCCGTTCGTCGAGCTGTTCGGCGAGAACGGATCCTGCGTGCGCGCGCAGATGGTTCATTTCAATCGCGAGAGCGCGGTCGCGCCGAACGGCGGCTTCGGTGCGCCGTTCGCCGAACCGCGGCTGTGCTACGGCACCAATGTGCTTCCGTTCGCCGGCTTGCCGGTCCCGCAGTCGGCGGCGCTCGGCTCGCGCCTGCTGGTTCGCGACTTTTCGGTTCGCTTCGATGCAGGTCATGCCGCGCTCAATCTCAACCCGGCCAGTGAGCCGCATGCGCTGTTCCCGTCGCTCGGCGCGGACGGCAAGGTGTTCCACGGACTGCCGGCGATCGGGTTCTGGGCCGTCAATCTCGTCAACAGCAATGTCGCCGACGGCGTGATGTCCAACTACAGCGCGGCGGTTCCGCACGGTTCGCGCGTCAGTTGTACCTCCGGCGAGGCAGCTTGCGACTGATGTCGTCGCGCCGCGCCGGGCGCGCGATCGCGGTGCGCTGCCGGCGCATGACGGCCGGTGCCGCCGGCCGCCTCGCTCAGTCGACCGCCATGCCCGGCCGCGCCATGCTGCGGCTCGAGCGCGGACATTGAACGTGAGTTCCGCACCGCTGGGGAATGCACGTCGACACCGATTCTAAGAATGGAGATTAGGAAATGATGCGATCGGCATCCGCTCGTCGGACCGGAGCGGTCCTGCTGGGTTCGGCGCTTGCGCTCACGCTGGCCGGTGAGGCCGCCGTCGCCGCCGTTCACGTCGATGCGCGCGGCATCGGACAGGCACTGCTGTTCCCGTACTACACCGTCAACGAGGGCCAGCAGACCTACCTGACGGTCGGCAACACCTCCGATCGCGCCAAGATGCTCGAGCTCCAGTTCATGGAGGGCTACAACAGCCGGACGGTGTTCAACGTCCGGCTGTTCCTCGCGCCGCACGATGTGTGGACCGGAACGGTGTTCGCACTCGACGACATCGCCGGCGAGGACGGCGAGGGTGCCGCACTGCTGACCAGCGACCGCAGCTGCACCGGGCCGGATATCTGGACCCAGGGACACGGCATGCTCAACGGCTATCCGTATGTGCGGTTCTTCAGCGGCGGCTACGCCGGCGACGGCGGTCCGCAGGCGGCGTCACGCACGCGCGAGGGGCATGTCCAGATCGTCGAACTGGCCGATCTGACCGGTTCGCTGGCGAGCGGTGTGACGCATCGCGAGGGCGTTCCGCTCTCGTGCGATCGCGTGCGCAACCTCGTCGCGCCGACGGCCGAGACGGTGCCGTCGACCGGCGGACTGTTCGCGTCCGGTGCCGTCATCAACGTCGCGCAGGGCACCTATTTCCCGTATCGGGCGACTGCGCTGGCCGGTTTTCCCGAGGGGATCCGGTTCAACGGCCTGGACATCGTTATCGATCCGCTGACGCAGACGTTCGACTATCAGACGGGCCGTTCCGACGCGCTCGTCTTCGTCGACGGCGCGATCGTCGACGTGAGTTACGACGGACAGCATCCGTACATGCTGATCGATGCGGTCAGCGCAGCCCTGATGGCCGACACGCTGCAGAACGAGTATCTGCTCGATCCGGCGATCGGTGCCCATTCGGACTGGATCGTCACGTTCCCGACCAAGCGGTTCTACACCGACCCGCTCCTCGCTCCGGGTGGGGCCTTTCCGCCGTTCGTGGAACCTTTTGAAGAGGGCGGCTCCTGCGTGGAGACGCACATCCGCTATTTCGATCGCGAGCAGGCGACGATTGCCGACTCGTCGTTTCCGGGCGGGCCTCCGGTGCCGACCCGGCCGCGCCTGTGCTACGGGACCAACGTATTGACCTTCCTGGACGCTGCCGGATCGGATCGGTCGGCTGTACTTGGCTCGCGGCTGGTCGCGCCCGGCTTTGCGCTGGCACCGCCGTTCAAGGCCGGCTGGGCCACGCTGAATCTCGATCCCGGCAGCGAGCCGCACGCGATGCGCGCGTCGATGGCGACCGGCGCCGCCGGCAAGGTGTTCCGCGGTCTGCCGGTGATCGGCTTCTGGGCAACCAATCTGGTCAACCACAATGTCGCCGACGGCGTGATGTCCAACTACAGCGCCGTGGTTCCGCACGGCTCGCACGCGAGCTGCAGCGCCGGCGAATCGGCCTGCCACTGAGGCGACGGCGCATCCATCCAGTCAAACAGGAGTGACGACATGAGAATCTCTTCCAGGACACCGACCGGGGCCGCGCTGGCTGCGATACTGACGGGCGTGCTCGCCGGCGACTTGGGCGCCGCGATCCACGTCAATCCGCGAGGAACCGGCCAGGCGCTGCTGCTGCCGTACTACACGGTCAACAAGCAGCAGCAGACCTACCTGACGGTCAGCAACACCTCCGATCGCGCGAAGATGGTCGAGGTCCAGTTCATGGAGGGCTACAACAGCCGGACGGTGCTGCTCTTCAGACTGTTCATGGCCCCGTTCGACGTGTGGACCGGCACGGTGTTCGCGCTCGACGACGTCGACGGCGAGGGCGGCGAGGGGGCGGCACTCCTGACCGACGACCGCAGCTGTACTGGGCCGAACTTCTGGACCGAAGGGCATGGCATGCTCAACGGCAGTCCGTATGCGCGCTTCTACAGTTCTGATTACGCTGGCGACGGTGGACCGCAGGCGATATCGCGCACGCGCGAAGGCCATATCCAGATCGTCGAACTGGCCGACCTGACCGGATCGCTGGCCGATGCGGTGACGCACCGTCAGGGCGTGCCACTCGACTGCTCGCGCGTGCGCAACCTCGTCGCGCCGACTCCCCAGACGGTGCCGTCGACCGGCGGCCTGTTCGCGTCCGGAGCCGTGATCAACGTCGGGCAGGGCACCTATTATCCGTACCGGGCGACCGCGCTGGCCGGCTTTCCCGAGCAGGTCCGCTTCAACGGTCTGGACACCATCATCGATCCGTTGACGCTGACATTCGATTATCAGACGGACCGTTCCAATGCGCAGGTCTACGTCGACGGTGCGATCATCGACGTGACTTACGAGGGCGGGTTTCCCTATCAGTCCATCGATGCAGTCAGTGCCGTGCTGATGGCCGACATGCTGCAGAACGAGTACCTGCTCGATCCGGCGATCGGCGCGAATTCCGACTGGGTCGTCACGTTCCCGACCAAGCAGTTCTACACCAACGGACTATTTTTTCCGGGTCCGTCAGAAGCCCGGCCGCCGTTCGTCGAACTGTTCGGAGAGAACGGGTCCTGCGTCCGCACCCACGTGCGCTATCTCGATCGCGAGTCGCAGACCGTCGCCGATTCGGGTTTCCCGGGTGCTCTCCCCGATCCCGACGCGCCCGTCGCTGTGCTACGCCACCAACGTACTGTCGTTTCTCGGCACCGCGAACGTCGAGCCGTCCCCGGTGCTCGGTTCGCGGCTGATCGCGACCGGTTTCTCGCTGGATCGTGCGTTCAAGGCCGGCTGGGCGCAGCTCGATCTCGATCCCGATGCCGAGCGTCACGCGATGCGCGCCTCGTTGGCGGTCGGCGCTGATGCAGGCAAGGTGTTCCACGGCCTGCCGGCGATCGGCTTCTGGGCGACCAACCTGGTCAACAACAACGTCGCCGACGGCGTGATGTCCAACTACAGCGGCACCGCGCCGCACGTGACGCACGCGACCTGCACGTCCGGCGATAGTGCCTGCGACTGAGTGATCGGCCCGGGTACGAGGAGGCGCATGTGGCGCGCCGTCGCGATACCGGGGCGTAGCTCTGGCGCGGCTGCACGGGCCGCGCCAGAATGCCGGCTCGGAGGCGCTCCGTGCGCCGGCGCCTCCGAATACCGATGGGAGCGCGCGTCATCGTCCGCCTCGGCATGACACCCGAGTCGCCGACGGCGCGTCGCGCCGGTGCGATGTCACCGCTTCTCACCTCGAGACCCTGCCATGCAGTCGATTTACCTCGCTTCGATCGGAATCCGGCCACGATGAGCGCCCGGCACACGGGATACGCGCGTCCGCCGGCGGCCTTCGCGCCGCCCGGCCGCAGCCGCGTCGACGCGAACGCTGCGTGTCCGCAACGGCGGACCATCGCCGCGCCGCCTGCCTGCCGTTGCTGCTGAGCTGCGGCATCGCGTCGGCGGCGGCGCGGATCGATCCGCGCCTGGCCGCCGAGGCCGCCGCCGGGCCGGTCGAGGCCTTGATCGAGCTGCATGCGAAGGCGAGCGATCTGCCGCTCGATCCGGCACTCGCGCCGCTCGCGCGGCGTCGCCTGTGGGTCGACCTGCTGCGATCGACGGCGGCCGAGAGCCAGCGTGATCTGATCGCCTGGCTCGACGCGCATCGGATCGACCACGAGGCATTCTGGATCGCCAACGTCGTGCAGGTGCGCGCCGACCGTGCGACGCTCGAAGCGATCGCCGCACGCGCGGACGTTGCTGCCATCGAAGCCGACCGGACGATGCGCAGCGTGCCCGTGCAGACCCCCGCGGCGGCGGTCGGCGGCGCGCGCGGCGTCGAGTGGGGCGTCGAGCGCGTACGCGCTCCGCTGGCCTGGGCGGCCGGCATTCGTGGTGCCGGCGTCGTCCTCGCCGGTGCCGACACCGGCTACCAGTGGGACCACCCGGCGCTGATCGCCGCCTACCGCGGCTGGAACGGCAGCTCGGCGGTGCACGACCATCACTGGTACGACGGCGTCCGCACCCCGATCGGGTCCGGCAGCGGTCCGTGCGGCGCGGCCTCGCCGGTGCCGTGCGACGACCACGGCCACGGCACCCACACGATGGGCACGATGCTCGGCGACGACGGCGGCGCCAACGCGATCGGCGTGGCGCCCGAGGCGCGCTGGATCGCCTGTCGCAACATGGACCGTGGCAACGGCCGGCCATCGACCTACATCGGCTGCACGCAGTGGTTCCTCGCGCCGACCGATCTGGACGGCGGCGATCCGCGCCCGATCTGGCGCCCGATATCGTCAACAATTCGTGGGCCTGTCCGCCCAGCGAGGATTGCGTAGC
This sequence comes from Dokdonella sp., assembly GCA_024707225.1. Classification (GTDB taxonomy): domain Bacteria; phylum Pseudomonadota; class Gammaproteobacteria; order Xanthomonadales; family Rhodanobacteraceae; genus Dokdonella. The sequence continues at coordinate 473,257 of JANQAE010000001.1, forward strand.
GCCGGACGTGCTGCTCGAATCGGTCGAGAACGCGGTGCGCGGCGGCCTGTTCTTCGTCGTCGCCGCCGGCAACAGCGGTCCGGCCTGCCAGACGATCGACGCGCCGCCGGCGATCTACGCCGCCAGCTTCGTCGTCGGCGGCAGCAACGAGGCCGGCCGCCTGTACGGCGGCTCGAGCCGCGGTCCGATACCGGGTCTGGCCGAGATCAAGCCCGACGTCATCGCGCCGGCCGAATCGGTGCGTTCGAGCGTGCCGGGCGGGGGCTATAGCTGGATGACCGGCACCAGCATGGCGGCGCCGCACGTCGCCGGCGCGGCCGCGCTGATGATCTCGGTCAATCCGGCACTGCGCGGCCGGCCGGAGCGGATCGCCGCGATCCTGCGCGAGACCGCGGTACCGCTGACGACGACGGCCCAGGTCTGCGGCGGCGTCGCGGCCGACGTGTTTCCGAATCCGGTGCAGGGTTACGGCCAGATCGACGCCTGGGCCGCGGTACGGCTCGCCGATACGCTGTTCGCCGAGGGTTTCGACGCCGCACGCTGAGCGCGCGGCCGGCGATCGCGCGCAGTCGGGCGCGCCGCGCGGCGGCGCCAGGCGTTAGACTGTCGCGATGTCGACCGATCCTCCGCCCGCCGCCGCCGGCACCTCGCCCGACGGCGACCGCCTGGTCGTCGCGATCTCCTCGCGCGCGCTGTTCGATCTCGGCGAGAGCCATGCCCTGTTCGAGCGCGAGGGCGTCGATGCCTATGCCGACTACCAGATCGCGCACGAGAACGAGCTGCTCTTGCCGGGCGTGGCGTTTCCGCTGGTGCAGAAGCTGCTGCGGCTCAACCGCCTGGCGCCCGAGGCGCCGCGCGTGGAGGTGATCCTGCTCTCGCGCAACTCCGCCGATACCGGCCTGCGGATCTTCAAGGCGATCGAGCATTACGGCCTGGACATCGTGCGCGCGGCGTTCACCAACGGCGCGCCGACGGCGCCGTATGCGCATCCGTTCGGCGCCAGCCTGTTCCTGTCGTCCAACAGCGAGGACGTCGACCGTGCGCTCAAGGCCGGCATCGCCGCGGCGACGATCCTGCCGTCGAAGACCTTGCAGGGCCATTCCGAACAGCTGCGCATCGCGTTCGACGGCGACGCGGTGATCTTCGGCGACGATGCCGAGCGCGTCTCGTTCGAGCACGGCATCGAGGCGTTTCACCGCAACGAGCGCGAGCGCGTCGGCGAACTGCTGGCGGTCGGGCCGTTCCGCGCGTTCCTCGACGCGGTCCATCGCATCCAGGCCGCGTTCCCGCCCGAGGACTCGCCGATCCGAACCGCCCTGGTCACCGCGCGCTCGGCGCCGGCGCACGAGCGCGTGATCCTGACGCTGCGCGCCTGGGGCGTGCGCCTGGACGAGGCGCTGTTCCTCGGCGGGCGCGACAAGGGACCGTTCCTCGAAGCCTTCGGCGCCGACATCTTCTTCGACGACTCGACCGTGAATGTCGAGTCGGCGCGCCGTCACGTCGCGACCGGCCATGTGCCGCACGGCGTGCGCAATCTCTGAGGCCGCCCACGTGGCCTCCTCTTCCTGCCTCGGAGCCTCCCGAACATGACCGAACCCGTCGACTATCCGGCCCTGGTGCTCAAGCGCGGCGAAGACGCGCGCCTGCGCGCCGGCCACGCCTGGGTGTTCTCCAACGAGGTCGACGTGCAGCGCACGCCGCTGACCGAATTCGAACCTGGACAGGCCTGCGCGATCCTCGACAGCCGCGAGAAGCCGATCGGCGTCGGCTACGTCAATCCGCATTCGCTGATCTGTGCGCGCCTGGTCGCGCGCGGACTCGACCACGCGCTCGACAAGTCGCTGTTCGTGCACCGGCTCAACGTCGCGCTGTCGCTGCGCGAGCGCCTCTACGACGAGCCGTACTACCGGCTCGTGTTCGGCGAGGCCGACGGGCTGCCGGGCCTGACCGTCGACCGCTTCGGCGACGTGCTCGTCGCGCAGACGACGACGGCCGGCATGGAGCGCCTCAAGGACCCGATCACCGAGGCCCTGGTCAAGACGCTCAAGCCGGCGGCGGTGTGGTGGAAGAACGACGCGGCGGTGCGCGCGCTCGAGGGGCTGCCCTCGTACGCCGACCTCGGCTACGGCGACGGTGCGCTGCCGCTCGAGGCGCGCGAGGGCGGGCTGCGCTTCGCGGTCGATCCGGTCGGCGGACAGAAGACCGGCTGGTTCTACGACCAGCGCGCCAATCGCGACCAGCTCGCGCGCTTCGTCGCCGGCAAGCGCGTGCTCGACGTCTGCAGCTATCTCGGCGGCTGGGGTCTGCGCGCGGCGGCGATGGGCGCCTCGGAGGTGGTCTGCGTCGACGCCTCGGCCGATGCGGTCGAGGCGCTCGCCGCCAATGCCGAGCGCAACGGCCTGGCCGCCAGCGTGCGCGCGGTGCGCGCCGACGCTTTCGATCATCTGCGCGCGCTGCGCGAGGCGCGCGAGCGCTTCGACGTGGTGATCCTCGATCCGCCGGCCTTCGTCAAGCGCCGCAAGGACCTGGCCGAAGGCAAGCAGGCCTATCGCCGGCTCAACGAGCTCGGCATGCAGGTGCTGGCGCGCGACGGCATCCTGGTGACGTGTTCGTGTTCGTACCACATGCCGCGGGCGACGCTGCTCGAAGGCATCCAGCTCGGTGCGCGGCATCTGGACCGCCAGGCGCAGGTGCTGGTACAGCTGCAGCAGGCGCCGGATCATCCGGTGCATCCGGCGATCCCCGAAACCGACTACCTCAAGGGCTACATCCTGCGCGTGCTGCCCGCCTGATGCCGCGCCGCCTGCGGTCCGCAGGCGGCGCGCGAGGCGACCCGTACCACACGAGACGACATGCGCTACTTCCACGACATCGACCCGATCGCGTTCTCCGTCGGCCCGTTCGGCGTGCACTGGTACGGCATCATGTACCTGCTCGGCCTCGGCGCGGCCTGGTACCTCGGCGAGCGCCGCCGCCGCGCCGGCCGCCTGCCGGTCAGCGAGGCCGCGTTCTCGGACCTGCTGTTCTACGGCATGCTCGGCGTGATCCTCGGCGGACGGATCGGCTACATGCTGTTCTACGGCACCGCCGAGCTGATCGGCGATCCGCTGAGCCTGTTCAAGATCTGGCAGGGCGGCATGTCGTTCCACGGCGGCCTGCTCGGCGTGCTGCTCGGCAGCTGGCTCTGGTCGCGGCGCCACGGTCTGCATTTCTTCGACACGATGGACTTCGTCGCGCCGCTGGTGCCGATCGGCCTGGGTCTGGGCCGGCTCGGCAACTTCATCGGCGGCGAACTGTGGGGGCGGCACACCGACGCGCCGTGGGGCGTGATCTTCCCGAACGCGATCGAGGCCGGCGGCCGCACGCTCGAGCAGCTGCGTGCGCTCGCGCTGGCCGGCCAGCTCGACGCCGAGGCGCGCCATCCCTCGCAGCTCTACCAGTTCTTCCTCGAGGGCGTGGTGCTGTTCGCCGTGCTGTGGCTGATGTCGTCCAAGCCGCGCCGGCGCTACACGGTGTCGGGCTGGTTCGCGCTGCTGTACGGCATGTTCCGCTTCGCGGTCGAGTTCGTGCGCGAACCCGATGCGCAGCTCGGCTACGTGGCGTTCGGCTGGATGACGATGGGGCAGGTGCTGTCGCTGCCGCTGATCGCGATCGGCCTCGCCTTGCTGCTGGCCTCGAGAAAGGCGCCGGTGCTGCAGCCGGCCACGCCGGCTCCGGCGGCCGCTGCCGCTGCGAAGGAGGGCTCGGCCTGATGCGCCAGTACCTGGATCTGCTGCGGCACGTGCTCGAGCACGGCGCGATCAAGAGCGACCGGACCGGTACCGGCACGCGCTCGGTATTCGGCTGGCAGATGCGCTTCGCGCTGCAGGACGGCTTTCCGCTGGTGACGACGAAGAAGCTGCATCTGCGCTCGATCGTGCACGAGCTGATCTGGTTCCTGCGCGGCGAGACCAACATCGCCTATCTGAAGCAGCACGGCGTCGGCATCTGGGACGAATGGGCCGATGCCGACGGCGAGCTCGGCCCGGTCTACGGCAGGCAATGGCGCGCCTGGGGCAGCGCCGACGGCGGCGTGATCGACCAGATCGCCAACGTCGTCGAGCAGATCCGCCGCAATCCCGATTCGCGGCGCCTGATCGTCAGCGCCTGGAACGTCGGCGAGCTCGACCGTATGGCGCTGCAGCCTTGCCATGCGCTGTTCCAGTTCTACGTCGCCGACGGCCGCCTGTCGTGCCAGCTGTATCAGCGCTCGGGCGACATCTTTCTCGGCGTGCCGTTCAACATCGCCAGCTATGCGCTGCTGACGCACATGATCGCGCAGGTGACCGATCTGGAACCCGGCGATTTCGTGCATACGCTCGGCGACGCGCACCTGTACGCGAACCACCTCGAGCAGGCGCGCCTGCAGCTGGCGCGCACGCCGCGCCGCTGCCGCGGCTGCGCCTCAACCCGGACGTGCGCTCGCTGTTCGACTTCCGCTGGGAAGACATCGCGTTCGAGGGCTACGATCCGGCCCCGGCGATCAAGGCGCCGGTCGCGGTCTGAGCATGGCGATCGCCCTGATCGCAGCGTTGGACCGCAATCGCGCGATCGGCCGCGCCGGCGGACTGCCGTGGCATCTGCCCGACGATCTGAAGCGCTTCAAGGCGCTGACGCTCGGCGGCACGGTGCTGATGGGACGCACGACCGCCGAGTCGATCGGTCGCGCCCTGCCGGGCCGCCGCAATCTGGTGCTGACGCGCCGCGGGCGCGCGCCGTATCCGGGGCAGGAGGCGGTCGACTCGCCGGCGGCGGCTGGCGCGCTCGCCGGCGATGCGGACCTGCTCGTGATCGGCGGCGGCGAGATCTACCGCCTCACGCTGGCGCTGGCGGACCGGCTGCATCTGACCCTGGTCGACACCGAGGTCGAGGGCGCCGATGCCTGGTTTCCGGATTGGACGGCGATGCCGTGGCGCGAGGTCGCGCGCGAGACGCATGCGGCCGACGGGCTGCATGCGTATGGGTTTTCTTTCGTCGATTATTGCCGCACGGAATGACGCGCAGCGGCCCTTTTTTGCCCGCGAATTTTTACCTTTCCCTAACCGGCGGCATGGTCTGATCGAGACCTGTCTTCAATCGCCGGATCCCCGCCATGAGCGATACCCTCGACACGCTACCGATCGGTCCGGGCTGGGCGCGTGCCGTGTGCGACATCGTCGAGCGGCAGCTGGCCGGCGGTACCTCGGCCTCGGCGATCGAGGCGATGCGCTCGCGCCTGCTCGAACTGGCATTCCGCGCCGACTGCCCGCAGGCCGACAGCCTCTACGCGGCCGGCGATGTCAGCCGCTACAGCCGGCACCAGCTGGTCGCCGAGCCGGACATCGGCTACTCGTGCCTGCTGATCCAGTGGCCGGCCGGGCATGCGACGCCGCTGCACGATCACGACGGCCTGTGGGGCATCGAGCTGGTGCTCGACGGCGCGCTGCAGGTCGAGGAGTTCCGCAAGGACGAGAGCCCCGGCAGCGACGGTCTGGCCCATGCGCGCACGCTGGTGCTCGGCGTCGGCGATGCGGCCGCATTCGCCGATCCGCGCTACGTGCATCGCTGCCGCAATCTGTCGGCGCGCAAGCCGGCGCTGTCGCTGCACGTCTACGGCGGACTGCTCGAGCGCTTCAACACGTTCGAGCCGGACGTCGCCGGCCGCTACCAGCCGTCGCGCTACGTGACGCGCCTGGACAGCGTCGCCGGCCTCGCCGGTATCTGAACAGCCCAGGCCGGCGCGTCGGCCTCAGTCCATCACCGCCTTGCCGGCGGGGGCAGGGCGATTGGACTTCAGCGCGACCCATTCGGGCCGCTCGCCGTCCAGGCGCAGCGCCGTCAAGGCGCCGCCCCAGACGCAGCCGGTGTCGATCGCATAGACGCCGAGCCCCGAGAACAGACCCAGGGTCGACCAGTGGCCGCAGACGATGCGCAGATCGCGCGGCGCGTGGCCCGGCACCTCGAACCACGGATACATGCCCGGCTTCTGCGTGCCCGGCGTGCCTTTCTCGTTGAACGCGATGCGGCCGCGGATGTCGCAGAAGCGCATGCGCGTGAATACGTTGATGCTCGCGCGGAGCCGGTCGATGCCCTGCAGCTTCGGCGTCCACATGTCCGGCTTGTTGCCGAACATCTGCCGCATCAGGACCTTGTAGTTGTTGCCGCGCAGCCGCTGTTCGACCTCGCGCGCGGCGCGCTCGGCGCGCTCGATCGTCCAGCGCGGCGCCAGGCCGGCGTGTACCAGCGCGAAGCCGAGCGCACGATCGGTGTGCATCAGCGGACGCGTGCGCAGCCAGCCGAGCAGCTCGTCGCGATCGGGCGCGAACAGGACCGCGCGCAGCTCCGGGTTGACCTTGGCCTGTTCCTCTTCGCGGCGCTCGGCGACGGCCAGCAGCGACAGGTCGTGGTTGCCGAGCACGCTGACGGTGCGCTCGCCGAGCGACATCACCAGGCGCAGCACCTCGAGCGACTGCCCACCGCGGTTGACGAGGTCGCCGCAGAACCACAGCGTGTCGCGCGCCGGATCGTAGTGGATCCGATCGAGCAGGCCGGCCAGTTCGTCGTGGCAACCCTGGACGTCCCCGATGGCCCAGGTCGCCATCAGTGGACGGTCCGTGGGATCGACAGCACGAAGGCGGGGATCGTCGCGTCGAAGCGTGTGCCGTCGTCGGCCAGCATCTGGTAGCTGCCTTCCATGGTGCCCAGGGAGGTCTCGATGACGGCGCCGGAGGTGTAGCTGTAATCGTCGCCGGGACGCATCCAGGGCTGTTCGCCGACGACGCCCTCGCCGCGGACCTCGCTGATCTTGCCGTTGCCGTCGGTGATGATCCAGTGGCGGCTGATCAACCGCGCCGGCACGCTGCCGGTATTGGCGATGGTGATCGTGTAGGCGAATACGTAGCGGTTCTCGGCCGGCGCGGACTGCTCGTCGAGGAAGCGCGCGGCGACCGAGACGTCGATCTGATAAGGCTTGTCGGGTCTCATTCGGTCCCATTGTCGGGGAGGCGACTGCTCCCGGCAAGATTGCCGCGGCCCGGCCGCCCCGACGACGGCGGTTTCGGCGCGGGCGCTCAGAGCCGCCCGGCCAGCGCGACGTACGCCTCGGGCGCCAGCTGCTCGGCGCGCTGGCGCGGGTCGATGCCGCAGGCTTCGATCGCCGCGGCCGGCAGGACGCCGCCCAAGGCGTTGGACAGCGTCTTGCGGCGCTGGCCGAACGCGGCGCGGACGACCCGCTCGATCGCCGGCGCCAGCTGCGGCGCCGGGCGCGCCTCGGGCGGCAGCGGCGTGAGCCGCACGACCTGCGAATCGACCTTCGGCGGCGGCCGGAACGCGCCGGGCGGCACGTCGAGCAGCGGATCGACGCGACAGCTCAGCTGCAGCATGACGCTGAGGCGGCCGTAGACCTTGCTGCCGGGCCCGGCCGCCATGCGCTCGACGACCTCCTTCTGCAGCATGAAGTGCATGTCGGCGATCGCATCGAGATGATCGAGGCAGTGGAACAGGATCGGCGTGGAGATGTTGTACGGCAGGTTGCCGATCACGCGCAGCGGACCGTCCGAGGCCAGCGCGGCGAGGTCGACGCCGAGCACGTCGGCATTGATGACGGTGAGCGTGCCGATGCCCTCGGCGAGCGCGTGCAGCCGCGGCGCGAGGTCGCGGTCGAGCTCGATCACGGTCATGTGGCCGGCGCGGCGCAGCACCGGCACGGTCAGCGCGCCTTCGCCGGGACCGATCTCGACCAGGGCCTGGCCGGGCCTGGGCGCGATCGCCTGGACGATGCGCTCGATCAGGCCGGCATCGTGCAGGAAGTGCTGTCCGAAGCGCTTGCGCGGGACGTGGGTGGGGTGAGCAGGTTCTCGCATCGCCAGAGTGTGGCCATTCTTCGGCCCGCTTTCCATGCCTATGATGGCGAACGGGAGGCGCCGCCTCCGCTCGATCGGTCCTCTCCACGCCATGACGCCGGCTTCCCTGGCCCGCCTGATCCTGCTCGGCATGATCTGGGGCGCTTCGTTCCTGTTCCAGCGTGTCACCGTTCCGGCGGTCGGCGCGAGCTTCACCGCGGCCGCACGTCTGGCGCTGTCGGCGGCCCTGCTGCTGGTGATGCTGCGCCTGCTGCGGCGGCCGCTCGATCTGCGTCGGCGCTGGCGCGGCTATCTGCTGCTCGGTGCGTTCAGTGCCGGACTGCCGTTCCTGTTCTTCGCGCTGGCTGCGCGCCAGCTGCCGGCCGGCTATCTGGCCGTGGTCAACGCCACGGTGCCGTTGTTCACGGTCGTGCTGCTGTGGGCGGTCATGCGCCAGCGTCCGTCGATGTCGAAGCTGGCCGGCGTCGTCGTCGGACTGCTCGGCGTCGCGGTGCTCGCGCGCTACGGCAGCGTCGCGTTCGGCGTGCCGTCCGTGCTCGCGTTCGCGCTCGCGCTGGCCGCCTCGCTGATGTACGCGGGCAGTGCGCTCTACATCCGGCGTCACTACGCCGACACCGATCCGCTCGTGCTGGCCGGCTGCAGCCAGCTCGGTGCCGCGGTGGTGCTGGCGCCGCTCGGACTGGCGCATCTGCCGCCGGCGCTGCCGGCGCTCGGCGTCGTGCTCTCGCTGACCGCGCTCGGCCTGGTCTGTACCGGCCTGGCCTACGTGCTGTACTTCCGTCTGCTGCACGACATCGGCACCGAGAAGGCCGTGACCAACACGTTCCTGGTGCCGATCTTCGCGCAGATCTGGGGCGCGGCGTTTCTCGGCGAGCAGCCGACCTGGATCAGCCTGGCCGGCAGCGCGCTCGTGCTGCTGGCGGTCGCGCTGGTGTTCGAGAAGGTGCCGTGGATGCGCCGGCGCTAGGCCGGCCGGGCGCCGGCATCGGCGCGGATCGGGCGGTACGCCGGCGCGCGTCTTATCGCGCCTCGTGCGGGCCGGCCGCGTCGCGCGGATCCCGGAGCGAGGCGTCCTGCCGGCCGACCAGGGTCAAGGCCAGGCGCGTCGCCGCGATCAGGCTGCCGGCGTCGGCGCGCCCGCTGCCGGCGAGGTCCAGCGCGGTGCCGTGATCGACCGAGGTGCGCACGTACGGCAGCCCCAGCGTGACGTTGACGGCATGGCCGAATCCGACGTGCTTGAGCACCGGCAGGCCCTGGTCGTGGTACATCGCCAGGACTGCGTCGTAGCCGGCGAGACGGTCGGGCACGAACGCGGTATCGGCCGGCAGCGGCCCGATCAGGCGCAGGCCCCGGGCTCTGAGCCGGTCGAGGACCGGCACGATCGTCTCGATCTCCTCGCGCCCGAGATGGCCGCCTTCGCCGGCGTGCGGGTTCAGGCCGAGCACCGCGATCGCCGGCTGTGCGATTGCGAAGCGCACCCGTAGATCGCGCTCGAGGATGCGCACGATCTTCTCCAGCACGGCCGGTGTGATCGCGGCCGGTACCGCCGCGAGCGGCAGATGCGTCGTCGCGAGCGCGACGCGCAGCCCGTCGGCGACCAGCATCATCGCCACGTCGCGGCCGGCGTGTTCGGCGAAGAACTCGGTGTGCCCGCTGAACGCGACGCCGGCGTCGTTGATGATGCCCTTGTGCACCGGCGCGGTGACGATCGCGGCGAATGCGCCGGACTCCGCGCCCTCGGCGGCCAAGCCGAGCATCTCGAGCACATGCGCGGCGTTGGCGACGTCGAGCGTGCCCGGCGTCACCGGGCGGCGCAGCGGGACCGGCAGCACGCGCAGCTCGCCGGCGCGGCGCGTCCGTTGCGCGGCGGACCTCTCATAGGGCTGCAGCCGCAGCGGCACGCCGAGCGACTCGGCGGTGGCCGTCAGCTGTTCGGGTGCGGCCAGCGCGACGAGATCGGCGGCGATCCCGGTCGCCGCCAGGCGTACGAGGAGCTCGGGACCGATGCCGGCGGGCTCGCCGGCGGTGACGGCGATGCAGGGCAGGGCAGGCGACGTCGTCATCGTCGCGCGGCGCGGTCCGGCGCGAGCGTCAGCCCGCCGTGGCGGCGGCGCCCTCGGCGCCGGGCAGGCGGATCTCGATGTGGCTTTCCGAGCGCAGCTGGCGCAGGAAGCTCTGGTATTCGTCCTCGGCCTTGCGGCTCATCAGCATCTGCCGCGCCTGGTTGCGCTCGATGTCCTGGGTCTTGTCGGTGCTGCGCGTGCCGAGCAGCTGCAGGACGTGCCAGCCCAGTTCGGTCTCGAACGGCTGGCTGATCTGGTTGTCCTTGAGCGTGTCGAGCACCTCGGCGACGCGGCTGCCGTAGCCTTCCTTCGGGAACCAGCCCATGTCGCCTTCGAGGTTGGCGTTGTTGGTGTCCTCCGAGTACTGCTTGGCGAGCTTGCCGAAGTCCTCGCCGGCCTCGGCGCGCGCGCGCAGGCCCTCGATCGTGGCGCGCGCCTGCTCGTTGCTGGTCAGTTCGCTGGCCTTGATCAGGATGTGGCGGGCGTGATACTCGGTGATCAGCTGCGTGTTCTGGTCGCGTCGCTCGATCAGCTTGAGGATGTGGAAGCCGTTGGGGCCGCGCAGCGCACCGACACCTGGCCCGGCTGCATCTGTTCGGCGACGTCGGCGAACGCGGCCGGGACCTGATCGTACGGACGCCAGCCCAGGTCGCCGCCGTCGAGCGCGTTCTGCGCGTCGGAGAAGCGTATCGCCGCAGCCGCGAAATCCAGGCCGCCGTCGATCTGCGCCTTGATGTCCTCGGCCTTCGCACGCGCCTCCTCGATCTGGTCAGGCGTCGCGCCGTCGGCCAGGCCGACCAGGATATAGGCCAGGTGGATCTGGCCGCGGCGCAGCTTGCCGTTCTTGATGACGCTGTCGATCTCGGCGTCGCTGATCTGCACGCGGCTCTGCACCATGCGCTGCTGCAGCGCCTGAACGGTCAGCTGGTCGCGCACGCTGCGGCGGAACTGGTCGTAGGACTGGCCCTGCGCCTGCAGCGCCTGACGCATCTGCGCGACCGTCAGCTTGTTCTGCTCGGCGATGCGGCCGAGCGTCTGGTCGACCTCGCTGTCGGGGATCTTGACGCCGTTGCTGGTCGCGCGCGCGACCTGCAGCTTCATCAGGATCAACCGGTCGAGCACCTGGCGCTCGAGCACGTCCATCGGCGGCAGCTGCTGCGGATTGCTCGCGTACTGCTGGCGGATCATCTGGACGTCGCGGTCCAGCTCGCTGCGCAGCACGATGTCGTCGTCGATGACCGCGACGATGCTGTCCAGCGACTCGACCGGCAGGGTTTGTGCGCGGCCGACCGACACGGTGCCGAGGCAGACGACGAACAGGGTGAGCAGCAGCTTTTTCATGGGCGATCGGTACCTGAGCGAGGCGGTAATGGTACCCGATCGCGCCGCGCGCCCCGGCGGCGGGCCGGGGCGGCGCAGGGCGCAGTCGGGCGCCGTTCAGAGCGAGAGCGTGCGGCCTCCGTCGACCGGCACGTTGACGCCGTTGACGTAGCCGGCCGCCGGCGAGGCCAGGAAGGCCACCACCTGGGCGATCTCCTCGGGCTCGGCGAAGCGGCCGGCCGGCACGCTGGCCAGCATGCCCTGCACGATGTCGTGCTCGTCGCGGCCGGTCGCGCGGACACGATCGGCCAGGATCTGGTCGAGCCGGTCGGTCCGCGTATAGCCCGGCAGCACGTTGTTGACAGTGATGCCGTGGCCGCCGAGCTCGCCGGCCAGCGTCTTGGCCCAGCTCGCAACGGCGCCGCGGACCGTGTTGGAGACCCCGAGATTGCGGATCGGTTCCTTCACCGAGGTCGAGATCACATTGACGATCCGGCCGTAGCCGGCCGCCTGCATGCCGGGCAGGGTCGCCTGCAGGACCGCCTGCGCGGCGATCAGATGCTGATTGAAGGCGACCAGGAATGCGCCGGCGGCGGCGTCGCTGGCGCGGCCGCCCGGCGGACCGCCGGTGTTGTTGACGACGATCTGGATCGGGTGGGCGTTCGCGACCGCCTCGATCCGCGCGCGCAGCTGCGCGGCATCGGTCATGTCGGCCGCCACATAGCCGTGGCGCTGGTCCGCGCGCAGGCGCGGCAGCGCGGCGACCAGGTCCTGCAGGCGCGCCTCGTTGCGGGCCAGCACGGTGACATCGGCGCCGAGCTGCGCCAGCTCGATCGCGCTGGCGCGGCCGATGCCCTGCGAGGCGCCGCAGACCAGGGCGTGACGTCCGGTGAGATCGAGGTTCATCAGGCGTGTCCGACCAGCTTGACGATCATCTGCGGAATCAGATCCTCGTCCTCGTCGCCGCGCGGCGGCTCGATCGAATCGAGGTCGAAGCCGAGCACCGCGGCGTCCTCCTCGTCGAGGCCGTCCAGCGCGCGGAATTCCGCGTCGAGCAGGGCGGCGCGGCCGGCCTGGTCGTCGTCATAGCGCAGCACGCGGCCGTCGCAGTCGAACACCTCGGCGATGCCCGAGTCGAGCACCGACAGCCGCGCCCAGATCAGCGTGTCGCCGTGCACGGCCAGCCACCATTCGATCTCGACGGGCGGATCGTCCGCTGCGGTGGGGAGTTCGGTGTCAGACATAGCCCATGCCCTTGGAGACGATGACGCAGAGGATGCCGGCGAGGATCGACCATACGCCGATGCAGCCGGGCAGCGCGATCGCGTCGAGCGCGGCATCGCCGGCGGCGCGGTAGCGCGCGCGCAGGAACCAGCCGATCATGCGCGGCGCGGCGATGTTGGCACCGAGCTCGGCACGCAGCGCCGGATGCTTGTCGCGCACGTGCACGACCGACAGGATGCCGATGATGACGTAGGTGGTCAGGCCGGCCACGATCAGGCCCAGCCCCATGATCAGCAGGAACTCGCGCGAGGCGCCGACCAGCATCAGTATTCGGCCTGGCCGGGCGCGCGCGGGAACGGAATCGCGTCGCGGATGTTGGACAGGCCGCAGACGTAGACCACCAGGCGCTCGAAGCCGAGCCCGAAGCCCGCGTGCGGCACGCTGCCGTAGCGGCGCAGATCGCGATACCACTGGTAGTGCGCCGGATCGAGGCCGAATTGGCCCATGCGCGCGTCGAGCAGGTCCAGCCGCTCCTCGCGCTGCGAGCCGCCGACGATCTCGCCGATGCCCGGTGCGAGCACGTCCATCGCCGCGACCGTGCGGCCGTCGTCGTTGAGGCGCATGTAGAACGCCTTGATCTTCTCCGGGTAGTTCATGACGACGACCGGACGGCCGACGTGCTCCTCGGCGAGGTAGCGCTCGTGCTCGGTCTGCAGATCGGCGCCCCAGGCGACCGGATACTCGAAGGACTTGCCCGAGCGCGACAGGATCTCGATCGCCTCGCCGTAGTCGACGCGCGCGAACGGCGCCGCCAGGAACGTCTCCAGGCGCGAGATCGCGGTCTTCTCGATGCGCTCGGCGAAGAACGCCATGTCGTCGGCGCGCTCGTCGAGCACGGCCTTGAACACGTACTTGAGCAGCGCCTCGGCGAGGTTGGCGTCGTCGTTGAGGTCGGCGAACGCGATCTCCGGCTCGATCATCCAGAACTCGGCCAGATGCCGCGCGGTGTTGGAGTTCTCGGCGCGGAACGTCGGGCCGAACGTGTAGACCTTGCTGAGCGCCAGGCAGTAGGTCTCGGCGTTGAGCTGTCCGGATACCGTCAGGAACGCCTCGCGGCCGAAGAAGTCGCGGTGGAAGTCGATCGCGCGCGCGGTCGGTGCGCGGCAGGTTCATCAGGTCCAGCGTCGAGACGCGGAACATCTGGCCGGCGCCCTCGGCATCGGACGTCGTGATGATCGGCGTGTTGATCCAGTAGAAGCCGTTCTCGTGGAAGAACCGGTGGATCGCCTGCGCGATCGTATGGCGCACGCGCGTGACCGCGCCGAACAGATTGGTGCGCGGCCGCAGATGCGCGACCTCGCGCAGAAACTCCAGCGAATGCGGCTTGGGCTGGATCGGATAGGTCTCCGGGTCGTCGACCCAGCCGAGCACCTCGATCGCGCTGGCCTGGATCTCGAAACCCTGGCCCTTGCCCTGAGAGGCGACCAGGGTGCCGCTGGCGACGACCGAGCAGCCGGCGGTCAGGCGCGCGATCTCCTCGACGTAATTGGGCAGATCGTTGTTGGCCACGACCTGGATCGGATCGAAGCACGAGCCGTCGCTGACCGTCACGAACGACAGCCCGGCCTTCGAGTCGCGCCGCGTGCGCACCCAGCCGCGCACCGTGACGGCGCTGCCGGGCGCCACGGCGCCGGACAATGCGTGCTTGACGTCGACGACGATACCCTCTGACATGATTTCCTCTGGCCAATCGAATGAAGGTCGGGCCGCCCGCCGTCGCCGGAAGGCCCCGCACGGGCCTTGAAACGTCGCCTGCGGCGGCCATCTGGACGGAACGCCCGATAGACCGTTCATGATAGCCCATCCGATGGGGCCAACGGCTGCGGTGCTACACTCGGTCCCACTCGATTTCGCCGCCCACGCCGATGACGATCCAGCTCACTCCCGCAGCCCAGTCGCGCATGCGCGACTTCCTCGCTCGCAGCGAGGGCCGTGCCGCCGCGGTTCGCTTCGGCATCAAGCGCACCGGCTGCTCGGGCTACGGCTACACGGTCGATCTGGCCGAGTCGATCGGCGAGGACGACCGCTTGTTCGAGACCGACGGCGTCCGCGTGGTCGTCGACCGCAAGTGGCTGCCGTTCATCGACGGCACCGAGATCGACTTCCAGCGTCAGGGACTCAACGCCACGTTCGTGTTCCGCAATCCGAACGCGACCGGCGCCTGCGGCTGCGGCGAGAGCTTCACGGTCGACGCGCCGGCCTGATTTTCCTTTGCCGACACGTGCTTGCGGAAGCGCGGCGGTTCGACTACCATGCGCGCCCCTCGTCGACCCAGGGTCGTCGAGGTGTCCTTGCCTCACCGCCGCAGCCGCGCCGGGAGGCTGCCCCCGCCGCGCGCGGACATCCACAAGGTAACGTCATGCGTCAGTATGAAATCGTGTTTCTGGTCCACCCTGACCAGAGCGAGCAGGTCCCCGGCATGATCGAGCGCTACAAGGCGCTGATCGAGAACGACGGCGGCAAGGTCCACCGTCTGGAGGACTGGGGCCGCCGCCAGCTGGCCTATCCGATCCAGAACCTCGCCAAGGCCCACTACGTGCTGATGAACGTCGAGTGCGGCCAGGGTGCGCTGAACGATCTGGAGACCGGCTTCCGCTTCAACGACGCGGTGCTGCGTCATCTGATCATGAAGCGCGAGGACATCGTCACCGAGATGTCGGCGATCATGAAGAACAAGGACGACAAGGGCGGCGAGCGCCGTCGTCGCGACGAGGAAGGCTTCGGCGGCGACAGCTTCGACGACGAGCCGCGCAGCCGTCGCGCGCCGCGCAATGCCGAGGCCGGCGCCGAGACCGCCTCCGCCGACGCCCCGGCCGCCGAGTAATCCGGCCGTCCCCCGACCCGTCCAGGAATCCATCCCATGTCCAAGATGTTCTTCCGCCGCAAGAAGTTCTGCCGCTTCACCGCCGAAGGCGTGACCGAGATCGACTACAAGGATCTCAACACGCTGCGCCAGTACGTGACCGAGACCGGCAAGATCGTGCCGAGCCGCATCACCGGCACCAAGGCGCGCTACCAGCGTCAGCTGACCACGGCGATCCAGCGCGCGCGCTTCCTCGCGCTGCTGCCGTACAGCGACAGCCACTGATCCGGCCCGCGCGCCGCGCCGAGAGGGATGCGGCGCGCCGACCGCCCTCATCGTCCTCATTCGGACAGCCCACGCTGCACCGGCAGGACCGGTGCTAACGAATACGGAGCCCGTTTCATGGAACTCATCCTTCTTCAGAAAGTGAAGAACCTCGGCAACCTCGGCGACAAGGTCAACGTCAAGCCGGGCTACGGCCGCAACTTCCTCGTCCCGCAGGGCAAGGCCGCGCCGGCGACCGCCGAGAACCTCGCGCAGTTCGAGCAGCGCCGCGCCGATTACGAGGCCAAGGCCAACCAGCAGCTCGCCGGCGCCGAAGCGCGCAAGGCGGCACTGGAGAGCGCCAGCGTCACGCTGACCGCGCACGCCAGCCCGGAAGGCAAGCTGTTCGGCTCGGTCGGCCCGCGCGACATCGCCGAGGCCTTCACCGAGGCCGGCCACGCGCTCGGCAAGAGCGAGGTCATCCTCGCCGACGGCCCGATCCGCAACGTCGGCGAGTACGAGGTGCCGGTGCACCTGCACGCCGACGTGCACACGACGATCAAGGTCATCGTCGCCGCCGGCTGATCGGACGGTTTCACGCGTGCGATCGACGGGCGCTTCGGCGCCCGTCTTTTTTTATGCCGCGTGCGCTCGTCCACAGGTTTTCACCCTGTTGTCCCCAGGTCGCAGGGCGGTTTTCCACAGCTTTTCCCGCGATTGCCCTCAGACTTGTTGTCTCGACAGAAGAGACGCGCTTGTCGATGATGGCCGCGCCCCTGTCGCCTTCTCCGGTCGAACCCCATGCCCGCCTTTTCCGAACGCAAGAGCGCCGCCAGCGTCGAGGCGCTGCGCGTGCCGCCGCACTCGATCGAAGCCGAACAAGCCGTGCTCGGCGGCCTGATGCTGGCGCCCGAATCCTGGGACCGCGTCGCCGACCGCATCGGCGAGGACGACTTCTACCGCAAGGACCATCGCCTGATCTTCCGCGCGATCGGCGAGCTGTCGGCCAAGAACATGCCCTACGACGCGATCACGCTCGGGGAATGGTTCCAGTCGCAGAATCTGGCCGACATGGTCGGCGGCATCGGCTACGTCGTCGAGCTCGCCAACACGACGCCGAGCGCCGCCAACATCGTCGCCTATGCCGACATCGTGCGCGAGAAGTCGGTGCTGCGGCAGCTGATCGACACCGGCACCGAGATTGCCGGCGCGGCCTACCAGCCCGAAGGCCGCTCGAGCCAGGAACTGCTCGAATCGGCCGAGCAGCAGGTGTTCCAGATCGCCGAGGCCGGCGCGCGCGGGCGCAAGGGCTTCGTGCCGATGCGCCAGGCGGTCAAGGACGCGTTCCAGATCCTGCATCACCGCTACGAGAACCGCGGCACGATCACCGGTCTGACGACCGGCTTCACCGATCTCGACGAGAAGACCACCGGCCTGCAGCCGTCTGACCTGATCATCCTCGCGGCGCGCCCGTCGATGGGCAAGACCGCGCTCGCGCTGAACCTGGCCGAGGCGGCGGCGATGCGCGGCAAGAAGGCCGTCGCGGTGTTCTCGATGGAAATGTCGGCCTCGCAGCTGGCGTTCCGACTGATCTCCTCGCTCGGCCGCATCAACCAGCAGCACCTGCGCACCGGCGACCTCGCCGAGGAGGAGTGGCCGCGCGTGACCAGCGCGATCACGATGCTCTCGGAAGTGAAGATCTTCATCGACGACACGCCGGCGCTGTCGCCGGGCGAGCTGCGCGCGCGGTCGCGCCGTCTCAAGCGCGAGCACGATCTGGGCCTGATCGTGATCGACTACCTGCAGCTGATGCAGGTGCCCGGAAACACGGAGAACCGCGCCACCGAAATTTCAGAAATCTCGCGTGGACTCAAGGCCCTGGCCAAGGAGCTGGACGTACCGGTGATCGCGCTGTCCCAGCTCAACCGCTCGCTCGAACAGCGCGCCGACAAACGACCGATGATGAGCGACCTGCGCGAGTCGGGCGCCATCGAACAGGACGCCGACCTGATCATGTTCATCTACCGCGACGAGTACTACAACCCCGATTCGCCCGACAAGGGGCTGGCCGAAGTGATCATCGGCAAGCAGCGAAACGGTCCGACCGGCACGGTCAAGCTGACGTTCCTCGGCCAGTACACGAAGTTCGAGAACTATGCCTCGGACAGCTATTCCGGCAGCTTCGAGTGAAGCGGGGCCGACGCGCCGGCTGCGCCGGATCTCGAAGCGCGTCCGATCCGGGCCACGCCGCGCCGGCCGTGCGCGGCCGCCTGGATCCTTGAGCGGGGGCGCCTGAGGCATGCGCGCCAGCAGCGCGACGATCCACATCGACGCCCTGCGCGAGAACCTGCGCCGCGTGCGCGAGCTCGCGCCGGGCCGCAAGGTCATGGCGATCGTCAAGGCGGACGGCTACGGGCACGGGCTGGAGCGCGTCGCGCGCGCGCTGCAGGGCGCCGACGGCTTCGGCGTCGCCTGCATCGCCGACGGTCAGCGCCTGCGCGCGGCCGGCGTCTCGCAGCGCATCGTCGTGCTGTCCGGGCTCGACGAGCCGGCCGATCTGTCGGAGATGCGCCGGCTCAATCTCGAATCGGTGGTCCATCATCCGGTTCAGATCGACTGGCTGGCGGCCGATCGCGACGCGCGTCCGCTGCGGGTCTGGCTCAAGATCGACACCGGCATGCACCGGCTCGGCTTCGCGCCGCCGCAGGTGCGCGATGCGTACGCGCGGCTGCGCGAGCTGCCGAGCGTCCATCGCGACATCGGCCTGATGACGCACTTTGCCAATTCCGATGCGTTCGACGATCCGCTGACGACACGCCAGGTCGACGCGTTCGAGGCCGCAACGGCCGGACTCGCCGGCGAGCGCGCGCTGGCCAACTCCGCCGGCGTGCTCGGCTGGCCCGAGGCGCACGGCGACTGGGTCCGTGCCGGCGGCGCGCTGTATGGCATCTCGGTCGTCGAGGGCCGCGTCGGCGCCGATTTCGGGTTCCGGCCGGCGATGACGCTGTCGAGCCGCCTGATCGCGATCAACCGCCTCGTGCGCGGCGACCGGATCGGCTACGCGTCGACCTGGCAGTGCCCGGAAGACATGGCGGTCGGCGTCGTCGCGATCGGCTACGGCGACGGCTATCCGCGCTCGGCCGCGAGCGGCACGCCGGTCCTGCTCGACGGCCGTTACGCGCCGATCGTCGGCCGCGTCTCGATGGATCTGGTCACGATCGATCTGCGTGCGCATCCGCAGGCGCGGATCGGCGATCCGGTGATCCTGTGGGGGCGCGGTCTGCCGGTCGAGGACGTCGCGGCGCACGCCGGCACGATCGGCTACGACCTCACCTGCGGCGTCACGCGGCGCGTCCGCTTCACCGAGGAGGCCGGCTGATGGCCAAGCCACGCACCGCCTACGTCTGCACCGAATGCGGTGCGGCCCATGCCAAGTGGCAGGGTCAGTGCACCGAATGCGGCGTCTGGAACACGCTGAGCGAGATCGTCGTCGAATCGGAGAAGTCGGCACCGGCGTCGCGGCGCGGCGGCTATGCCGGCGCGGCCGGACCGGCCAAGGTCACCTCGCTGGCGAGCGTCGCCGGCGAGGCCGAACAGCGCAGTCCGACCGGCATCGGCGAGCTCGACCGCGTGCTCGGCGGCGGTCTGGTCGCCGGCTCGGTGGTGCTGATCGGCGGCGATCCGGGCATCGGCAAGTCGACCCTGCTGCTGCAGACGCTCGGCACGATCGGCCAGCGCCTGCGCGGCCTCTACGTGACCGGCGAGGAGAGCCTGGCCCAGGTCGCCGCGCGCGGACAGCGGCTCGGCGTGCCGCTCGACGGCGTACAGGCGCTGGCCGAGACCTCGATCGAACGCATCCTCGCCGAGGCCGCCGAGGCGCGTCCGCAGGTGCTGGTCGTCGATTCGATCCAGACGATCTGGACCGAACTGCTGACCGCCGCGCCCGGCTCGGTCAGCCAGGTGCGCGAGGCGGCGGCGCGCCTGGTCCGCTTCGCGAAGGAAACCGGCACCAGCGTGTTCCTGGTCGGACACGTGACCAAGGAAGGCGGCATCGCCGGACCGCGCGTGCTCGAGCACATGGTCGACGCCGTGCTGTACTTCGAGGGCGAATCGGGCAGCCGCTTCCGCATCCTGCGCGCGTTCAAGAACCGTTTCGGCGCCGTCAACGAGCTCGGCGTCTTCGCGATGGCCGAGAAGGGCCTCAAGGAAGTGCCCAATCCCTCGGCGATCTTCCTGTCCGCGCATGCGCAGCCGACGCCGGGCAGCGCGGTCATGGTGACGCGCGAAGGCACGCGGCCGCTGCTGGTCGAGGTGCAGGCGCTGGTCGATGCCTCGCCGCTGGCCAATCCGCGCCGCGTGACGCTGGGCCTGGAGCAGAACCGGCTGGCGATGCTGCTGGCGGTGCTGCACCGGCACGGCGGTGCGGCGGTGTACGACCAGGACGTCTTCGTCAACATCGTCGGCGGCATCCGCGTGCAGGAGACGCGGCCGACCTGCCGGTCGTGCTGGCGGTGCTGTCGAGCTTCCGCGACCGCGCACTGCCGGACAAGCTCGTCGCGTTCGGCGAGATCGGCCTCTCCGGCGAGATCCGTCCGGTGCCCAACGGCGAGGAACGCCTGCGCGAGGCGGCCACGCACGGCTTTCGCCATGCGATCGTGCCCAAGGCCAATGCGCCCAAGCGCGGCAGTCTCGGCGACCTGAAGGTGCTCGGCGTCGACCGGCTCGGCGACGCGCTCGCCGCGGTGCGCGATCTCTGAGCGGCCAGGCCCTGCCGATACGATCGTCGATGCGCGGCGGCTGAGGCGCCGCGTCGGGTGCGCGCTGTCGCGCCTCAGACGCCTCTCTTCAGCACCAGCTCGAGCACGAACTTGCTGCCGAAGAACGCCAGCAGCAGGACCGCCATGCCGATCAGGGTCAGGCGCACCGCGCGGCGGCCGCGCCAGCCCCAGCGCCAGCGGCCGAACAGCAGCAGTCCGAACACCAGCCAGGACGCGATCGACAGCACCGTCTTGTGGACCAGGTGCTGCGCGAACAGGTCGTCGACGAACAGCACGCCGCTGACCAGGGTCAGCGTCAGGAACGCGAAGCCGGCCGCGATCAGCCGGAACATCAGGGCCTCGGTCAGCGTCAGCGGCGGCAGCGCGCGGATCAGGCTGGAGTCGAACGCGCGGCGGCGCAGTGCGCGCTCCTGCAAGGCCAGCAGGATCGCCAGCAGCGCGGCGATGCTGAGCAGGCTGTAGGCCAGCAGCGCGAATCCCGCATGCAGCGTGATCTGCCATTCCAGCGGCTGCGGGCGCGTCTCGGGCGCGACGTAGACGTCGACCGCTAGCAGCGCCGCGGCCAGCGGGAACACGATCACGCCGAGGCCCGCCACCGGCCGGAACAGGTTGACCAGCAGCGTCAGCGCGGCGACGCCGAAGCCGGCCAGTGACAGGGCCGCGAAGAAATGCAGGTCCAGCCCGCCGCGATGCATGCCGAAGATCAGCGTGGCGTGGACGGCCGCCGCCAGCGTCGCCAGGAGCAGTGCGATGCCGCGCGCCGGTGCCGGCAGCCGTGCGATCGGCAGCGCGAGCAGGACCGCTGCGATCACGTAGTCGGCGATCGCGAACGCGCTGAGCAGGGAGGTCGGCATGCCGCGAGTGTCGCATAGCGGCGCAGGCATCGGAACGCGGCCGGCGCCCGATGCGCCGGCGACCGGTGATGCGCCGGGGCGCGCGGCCGCGCTGATATACTCGCCGGCCGTTTTTTCGTGCCGCCGCCGATCGCCATGTTCGAATCCCTCAGTCAGCGTCTATCCTCGACGGTCGAGCGCCTGCGTGGCCGCGGACGCCTGACCGAGTCCAATATTCGCGAAGCCCTGCGCGAGGTGCGCGTCGCGCTGCTCGAGGCGGACGTGGCACTGCCGGTGGTGCAGGCGCTGATCCAGCGCGTGCAGGTGCGCGCGATCGGCCAGGAGGTGCTCAAGAGCCTGACGCCCGGCCAGGCCCTGATCAAGGTGGTCCGCGACGAGCTGACCGCGGTGATGGGCACGGCGAACGCCGACCTCAATCTCGCGGCGGCGCCGCCGGCGGTGATCCTGATGGCCGGCCTGCAGGGCGCCGGCAAGACGACCACGGTCGCCAAGCTCGCGCGGTTCCTGCGTGAGCGCCGCAAGAAGAAGGTCATGGTCGTCAGCTGCGACGTCTACCGTCCGGCGGCGATCGAGCAGCTGCGCACGCTGGCCGAGCAGGTCCAGGTGCTGTTCCATCCGTCCAGCGGCACCGATCAGCCGATCGCGATCGCGCGGTCCGCGATCGACGCGGCGCGCAAGAACTTCGCCGACGTGCTGATCGTCGACACCGCCGGCCGGCTGCACGTCGACGCGGCGATGATGGACGAGATCAAGGCGCTGCACGCGGCGCTCGATCCGGTCGAGACGCTGTTCGTCGTCGACGCGATGACCGGCCAGGACGCGGCCAACACCGCCAAGGCGTTCTCCGAGGCGCTGCCGCTGACCGGCGTCGTGCTGACCAAGACCGACGGCGATGCGCGCGGCGGCGCGGCGCTGTCGGTGCGCTACATCACCGGGCGACCGGTCAAGTTCATGGGCGCCGGCGAGAAGTCCGACGCGCTCGAGCCGTTCCATCCCGATCGCGTCGCGCAGCGCATCCTCGGCATGGGCGACGTGCTGTCGCTGGTCGAGGAGGTCGAGCGCAAGGTCGACCAGGAGAAGGCGCAGAAGCTCGCCGAGAAAGTCATCAAGGGCAAGCGCTTCGACCTCAACGACATGAAGGACCAGCTCGAGCAGATGGTCAACATGGGCGGCATGTCGTCTCTGCTCGAGAAGCTGCCGGGCGTCAATGCGCTGCCCGATCAGGTCAAGTCGAAGGTCAACGACAAGGAGGTCCATCGGATGATCGCGATCATCAATTCGATGACCAAGAAGGAGCGGCGTCACCCCGATCTGCTCAACGGGTCGCGGCGGGCCCGCATCGCGCGCGGCGCCGGCCAGCAGCCGGCCGACGTCAACCGTCTGCTCAAGCAGTACCAGCAGATGGAGAAGATGATGGCCAAGCTCGGCAGCGGCGGCATCAAGGGCCTGATGCGGCAGATGAAGGGCGCGATGCGCGGCATGGGTGGCGGCGGAATGCTGCCGCCGCGCTGATCCGGAATCGGCGCCGCGTGCGAGTCCGGCTAAACCCGCACCGGGCTTTCATTTTTTCGCGTTTCGGCTAGAATACGCGGCTCGCTCGGCCGGCCTGTGCACACGATTGTGTGCCGTCGCCCGGTCGGCTCACATTTTTGTCCAAGAATTCAGAGACTTACAATGGTCAAGATTCGCCTGTCCCGTGGCGGTGCCAAGAAGCGGCCGTTCTACCACATCGTCGTGACCGACGAGCGCAATGCGCGTGATGGCCGCAACATCGAGCGCATCGGCTTCTTCAATCCGATCGCCGCGGGCAAGGACGTGCGCCTGCAGATCGACACCGACCGCGTCAAGCAGTGGGTCGCCAAGGGCGCCCAGCTGACCGGCCGCGTGCAGGCGCTGTACAAGGAAGCGGCCAAGTCGCCGGCTCAGGCGGCCTGAGCGGCATGATCGAGGACCGGCTGATCCTGCTCGGCAGGATCGTCGGACTCTACGGCGTACAGGGCTGGGTCCGGCTGGAGTCCTGGACCGAGCCCCGGATGCAGATCTTCAGCTACCAGCCGTGGCTGTTGAAGACGGCCTCCGCGGAACGGGAATTCCGGGGAAGTCACGGGCGCGAGCAGGGCAAGGGCGTGGTGGCCCAGCTGCCCGGCATCGCCGACCGCGACGAGGCCGCCGCCTGGATCGGCGCCGAGATTCGCGTGAGACGCTCGGTATTGCCGCGTCCGAAGCAGGACGAGTACTACTGGGTCGATCTGGAAGGACTGGCCGTCGTCACGGTGGACGGGGCGAGTCTGGGCACGGTGTCGCATCTGATCGCGACCGGCGCGAACGACGTACTGTTCGTGGTCGACGGCGAGAAGGAACGGTTGATCCCGTTCGTGACCGGGCCGTTCGTCAAGGAAGTCGACTTCGAGGCACGTCGCATCGTGGTCGACTGGGATCCGGAGTTCTGATCGGGTGGGTACGGGCGCGATGCGGATCGACGTCATCACGCTGTTCCCCGACCTGATCGATGCCTGTACCGGCGCCGGCGTGGTCGGCCGGGCGAGGAGCGGGGTCTGCTCGAGGTTCGCACCTGGAACCCGCGCGATTTCGCCACCGACAACCACCGCACGGTCGACGATCGGCCGTTCGGCGGCGGTCCGGGCATGGTGATGATGGTCGGTCCGCTGCGCGACGCTCTCGACCGGGTGCGTGCGGCCGGCGGTCCGGCCAGAACGATCTACCTGAGTCCGCAGGGAGCGCGGCTCACGCAGGCCAAGGTGGCGCAGCTCGCACGCGGACCGCGTCTGGTCCTGCTGTGCGGTCGCTACGAGGGCGTGGACGAGCGCCTGCTGGCCGAGGCGGTGGACGAGGAAGTCTCGATCGGCGACTACGTGCTGTCCGGCGGCGAGCTGGCGGCAGCGGTGCTGATCGACGCGGTCGGAAGGTTGCAGGAAGGTGCGTTGAGCGACGCGCAGTCGGCGCAGCAGGATTCGTTCTCGGACGGACTGCTCGATTGTCCCCACTACACGCGGCCGGTTCGCGATGCGTGGGGCGAGGTGCCGCCGGTACTGCTGTCGGGCGATCACGCCGCGATCCGGCGCTGGCGGCGCAAGCAGGCGCTGGGGCGGACGTGGCTGCGTCGGCCGGATCTGCTGGCGCGGGTCGAGCTGGACGCAGCATCGCGACGATTGCTGGACGAGTTTCGCCGTGAGTACGTGACGGCACGGGATCAGGCAGAAGCGGGCAAGGACCGGACTGGCTGAAACATCTACAACGATCAACATTTGGTGAGTGTCATGAGCAACATCATTCAGCAGTTCGAAGCCGCCCAGATGACCCGTGAGCTGCCGGCCTTCTCGCCGGGCGACACCGTGGTCGTCAACGTCAAGGTCAAGGAAGGCAACCGCGAGCGCGTGCAGGCCTACGAAGGCGTGGTGATCGCCAAGAAGAACGCCGGTCTCAATTCGGCGTTCACGGTCCGCAAGATCTCGCACGGCACCGGCGTCGAGCGCGTCTTCCAGTCGCACAGCCCGATCATCGATTCGGTCGTCGTCAAGCGTCACGGCAAGGTGCGCGGCGCCAAGCTCTACTACCTGCGCGGTCTCGAAGGCAAGGCGGCCCGCATCAAGGAAGACCTCAGCGCGCACGCCAAGAATCAGGCCTGATTTACGTCTTGGAGCATCGAGTCGCGTCTGTGCTCCTCGTCGCAAACCGGCCGCCGCAAGGCGGCCGGTTTGTTTTTTTCCGGCGGATTGAAAGCGGCCTTCACCGCCCTCATAGGCGCGGCAGATCATCCACGGCAGGAGTCTGCTCCACATGACTGCAACCGCTGAAACCCGCCGCTTCGAGGCGGAGGTCGCCCAGGTCCTGCACCTGGTCACGCACTCGCTGTACTCGCACAAGGACATCTTCCTGCGCGAGCTGATTTCGAACGCCTCCGACGCGCTCGACAAGCTGCGTTTCGAGTCCCTGGCCCGCCCCGAGCTGCTCGCCGGCGACGCCGATCTCCACGTCGATCTGAGCTGGGATCCGGACGCCGGCACGCTGACGCTGACCGACAACGGCATCGGCATGAGCCGCGAGGAGGTCATCGACAACATCGGCACGATCGCGCGTTCGGGTACGCGCCGGTTCCTCGACGCGCTGTCGGGCGACGCGCGCAAGGACAGCCGGCTGATCGGCCAGTTCGGCGTCGGCTTCTATTCGGCCTTCATCGTCGCCGACAAGGTCACGCTGACCACGCGCCGCGCCGATGCGTCCGAGGCGGACGGCGTGCGCTGGGAGTCGAGCGGGACCGGCGAATACTCGCTCGAGACGCTCGCGGTGCCCGAGCGCGGCACGCGGATCGTGCTGCATCTCAAATCCGACGAGCGCGAGTTCCTCGACGGCTGGAAGCTGCGCGACCTGATCGCGCGTTATTCCGACCACGTCGCGTTTCCGATCCGCATGCAGGCGTCCAAGGACGGCAAGCCCGACGGCGAATTCGAGGCCGTCAATCAGGCCTCCGCGCTGTGGATGCGGCCCAAGTCCGAGCTGACCGATGCCGACTACCAGGCGTTCTACAAGTCGTTCGGTCACGACTTCAACGATCCGCTGGCCTGGACCCACAACCGCGTCGAGGGCAACCAGAGCTACACGCTGCTGCTGTACGTGCCGGGCGCGCAGCCGTTCGACGCGATGCTCGGCGGCCGCGACGAGCGCAAGGGGCTCAAGCTCTACGTCCGGCGCGTCTACATCATGGACGGCGCCGAGCAACTGCTGCCGCCGTGGCTGCGCTTCGTCCGCGGCGTCGTCGATTCGGACGACCTGCCGCTCAACGTCAGCCGCGAACTGCTGCAGGACAATCGTCTGGTCTCGCAGATTCGCGCGGCCTGCATCAAGCGTGTGCTCGACCTGCTCGAGAAGCTCGCCAAGGACGATCCGGCCAAGTTCGCGCAGTTCACGCGTGAGTTCGGCAACGTGCTCAAGGAAGGCATCGCCGACGATCCGGCCAACCGCGAACGCATCGCCAAGCTGCTGCGCTTCGCGTCCACGCACGGCGACGGCGCCGACAAGACCGTATCGCTCGAGGACTACGTCGGGCGCATGCAGGCCGGCCAGGACGTCATCTGGTACGTGACGGCCGATTCGTTCGCCGCGGCCAAGGGCAGCCCGCAGATCGAGGCGCTGAAGGCGCGCGGCGTCGAGGTCCTGCTGATGTTCGAGCGCATCGACGAGTGGATGATCGGCTATCTAGGCGAATTCGCCGGCAAGAAGCTGCGTCACGTCGCGAAGGGCCAGTTCGATGCGGCCGGCGGTGCCGACGCCGAGCAGCGCAGGCAGGTCGAGGAAGCTGCGGCCGGCGTGGTCGACAAGCTCAAGCAGTCGCTCGGCGAGCGCGTGCGCGACGTACGCGTCAGCCACCGCCTGACCGACTCTCCGGCCTGCCTGGTGCTCGACGAGCACGACATGGCCCTGCACATGCAGCGCCTGCTGCGCGAGGCCGGCCACGACGTGCCGGCCAGCCAGCCGGTGCTCGAGGTCAATTCGGCCCATGCGCTGGTCAGGCGGTTCGAGGGCGAGACCGATCCGGGCCGCGCAGCCGATCTGGCGGTGCTGCTGCTCGATCAGGCGCAACTGGCCGGCGGCGGTGCGCTCGAGGACCCGGCCGCGTTCGTGCAGCGGCTCAACCGCGTGATCCTGGGCGGCTGATCCACCTTCGGCGGTCGACGCCAAGCCCAAAGAGAAGGCCCCGGTTCGTGAACCGGGGCCTTCGCGTTTAAGTGGCTTGCGCCAGGTCGGTGCTGCTGTCAGCTGCCGTTGAATTCCGAACGGAACAGCTTGTCCTGGCCGTCTCGAGTGCCCGGCTCGCCGTTGGACCAGGCGAAGATGCTGTCCCGGGTCGTGAAGATGCGGTCGCTCTTGTGTTCGGCGTAGATTCCGCCGGACGAGCCGTCGCTGGGGCCGATGCGATGGCCCGACCACAGGCCGAGCACGGCCATCAGGCAGGCGCCGACGCCGGCCCAGCGGACCTTGGCGCCGCGACGGGCGGCCGGCGCGGCGATGCGCTGCATGCGGCGCTCGTGGCGACGGCCGTGACTGCGGTCGTAACGGGCCAGATCGGTCGCCAGTGCCTGCGAGTCGTCCTCGAGCACCGCGAGCATGCGGACCAGATCGGCTTCGCTCGGCGAGGCCGCCAGGCGGCTGGCGACCGCTTCGCGTCGGTAGGCCGGTACGGTGCCGGCGGCCGCGGCGACGAGCGTGTCGACATCGAGGGCGACGGGACCGGCGTCGCGCGCGGTCAGGTCGCGATAGAGCTGAGCCAGGCGGTTGTCATTCATCGAATTCACCATGTCCGCATTCGCGCAGGCGGGACTTCAGTTCGTCCATCCCGCGCGACACCAGTTTTCGGGCCGCTTCGGCGGAAACCCCCACCGAATCGGCAATCTCCTGCAGCGAAAATCCCTGCAGGTGCAACGTGATCGGAAGACGCCGCCGCTCCGGTATCGAGTCCAGGCAGCGCGCCAGATCGTCCATGCGTTCGCTGTCGCTGGCCTGTCGATCGGGGCCGGCGGCAGCATCCGGGAGCGGCGAGGCCTCGCTGTCCTCGTCGGGCAGGGGCTCGGCTGCCCGAACCTCCGCCCTGCGCAAGGCGTCGACGACCGTGGTCGCCACCACTCTCTGGATGTAAGACGCATGAAAGGCCGCAGACCGGTCACGCTCGATCGCGCGCCAGAGTCGGATGCGGACCTCCTGCTCGACGTCGGCCGGGTCGATGCCGCGCTGATCGAGGCCGTGGGACTGCAGCAGGCGGCGTACGCGGGCGCCGTAGTCGCGCAACAATTGCTCGAGGCGAGCCTGGATCGGATCGGATGTCGGTGGCGGCATCGCAACGGCAGTCGTGAGAAGAGCGGTATGCTCACCGACTGGGCGCGCCGTGGCAATCCCGAGCCGGAGTCCGAGTGCGCCGGGATTGCGTCGTCAGTTGATCAGCCGATCGTCGCGGCCGTCGTGGCCGGCGGACCGAGGACGCCAGGACTCAGAGGTCCTGGCGGTACTGCACGTAGGGTACGCGGTTCTGCGTCGCCTCGGCATCGCGGCCGTTGGCGTCGATCACCGGCGTCAGCTGGCTCTGCGTGCCCAGGCTCAGTTCGCCCTGCCACGGCGTGCGCCACGAGACGCCGAAGTCGAACGTCGTCCAGCGCTTGCCGGTCAGCAGCGGATCGGGCGAGACGGCGGTGCGACCGATGATGCTGCCGCGCAGGCTGCCGCTGCTGATCGCGAGGCTGAGGCTGGTTTCCTGCAGGTCCAGACCCGGCAGCGCCAGCGCGGACGGGGCACCGCCGAACGGCATCAGACGGCTGCGCCCCAGGCCGGCACCCAGATCGAGCAGGGTGCCGTCGCCGAGCTGCATGCGCGCGTTGGCGACGATGCCGTTGGACGAGTCGAGCTGATAGAGGCCGGACTCCGAACGGATCAGATCGGCCAATCCGGTGCCGTAGACGGCCGACGGCGGCGATCCCCAGGGCACGGTCGGCTCGCTCGAGCGCAGCCACGACAGGCCGTAGGAGAAATCCAGCGCACCCGTCTCGGAGGTCCAGCCGACGCCGAGACTGCCCTGCATCCAGCCGGCGTTGGCCGGCGCCGGAGCGGTCGAGAACAGACAGTCGGTGCCGGTGCCGATGCAGGCGGTGCGCGTCCACGACTGCTGGCTGAGCAGGGCGTCGACGTGGAGCCCCTGCTGGCCCTGCCAGCGCAGGCCGCCCGAGAGCAGATTCGACACGTCGATCAGGCGCCAGTCGGCGGCGATGCCGGAAGCCGCCGTGGCCGACCAGCGCGACGCGAGATGTCCGGTGTTCGAGAAATCGACCAGCGCGACCAGCCGGCCGTTGGCATCGGACCACACCGGCACGACCTGGGTATCGGGCGTCAGCAGTGCGGCCGGAAGCTCCGGCACCAGGCGCGAATCGACGATCAGTTCGCCGGCCGGCGGCATGCCCGACGTCTGCGCATTCCCCAGCAGGGGAAGCGACAGTGCGAGCAGCAGGCTGGCGCAACGCAGTTTCATCGAGAGGCGATCGCAGAAGGTCGGTGTACGAGTGTCGATTGGACCCGTCGGTCCGGCGCGAGTTCCCCCCAAGGGACGGAGCGCCGGAAAAGCCGGGCCGATGGTCGCGATCCTAACCGATTTTACGAAAGCCTAACAGCGCCGATTGTGCGAACGCTTCGGCAGGATTCAGCGCGGATGGGCGGCGTTCGGGCCGCGTCCGGCACCGAACCGGCGGTCCAGACGCCCCAGCAAGCGCTTGAACCAGCGCGAGAAACGGCCGCGCCGCGTCTTGCGGCGCTTCTCGGACTCGTCGGTCAGCCAGGCGACCTGGATCACGCGTCGCTCGCCCTCGTGCGGCAGATGACCGTGGAACGAGTTGTCGGCGCGCGCGAACACGACGAAGTTGCCGTAGACCGGCCTCACTTCCGGCACGACCAGATCCTCGATGTCGTCGATCCGGTTCAGGAAGCGCAGGCAGCCCTCGCTGGTCGCCGGCCACGATCGGTTGAGGTAGAGCAGGGCGGTCGCGATCTTCGAGCGGCTGTCGGTGTGGATCGTGCCGTGCCTGCGGTTGAGGTGGCGGCAGATCGTGACCAGGCTGGGTTTCTGCCCGAGCCCCTCGATGCCGAGCGCACGCCCGATCTGCTCGGCGAACGCCGGCGCGGTGAGCTCCTCGATCAGCCGGTTGATCGCCGGGCCGCAGTCGTCGGGCTCCCACGGGAAGAAGCCCGCCGAACGGTAGCGCGGGAAATCCCGCTCGAGCGCGTCGGCGGCATCGGCCGGCAGCTGATCCTGGGCGATCAGGAACGCGAACGGCGCATGCCGGACGAGGACGTCGGGGCGGCGCAGCCGCTCGGCGTCGAGCAGCGGCGTCGCGGCGGGAATGGCGGTCGCGGTCATCGGCGCATTGTACGCGTCGGTGTGCGCCGCTTCGATGGACAGCCGGGCAGCGCGACTCTAAAATCCGCGTTCGCCTCGATCCCCTTTTCTTGTCCGCCCACGGACTGGTTGGCACCAGCCCGGGGTCGATGCCGCACCCGATGCTTTGATCTCGTGGTGCTGATATCCCCGCACCTCTATCGACAGGCGAACGCATGACTACTCCTGCCATCCTCGCACTAGCCGACGGCAGCCTTTTTCACGGGCTGTCGGTGGGCGCTACCGGACGCACGGTGGGCGAGGTCGTGTTCAACACCGCGATGACCGGCTACCAGGAAATCCTCACCGATCCCTCCTATGCCCGGCAGATCGTGACACTGACCTATCCGCACATCGGCAACACCGGCTGCAACGAGGTCGATGCCGAATCCGATCGCGCCCATGCGGCCGGTCTGGTGATCCGCGATCTCCCGCTGATGGCCAGCAACTGGCGTTCGGAAGAGACGCTGTCGGATTACCTGGTGCGCAACGGCATCGTCGCGATCGCCGGCATCGACACGCGCCGGCTGACGCGGATCCTGCGCGACACCGGCGCGCAGAACGGCTGTATCGCCGCCGGCGCGGACGTCGATGCGGGCGCCGCGATCGCCGCCGCGCGCGCGTTCGGCGGGCTCGACGGCGCCGACCTGGCGCGCGAGGTCAGCGTCGCCAACACCTACGTCTGGGACGAGGGCAGTTTCGATCTGGACCGGATCGCGTTCCAGCGGCCCGCCGCACGCTGGCGCGTGGTCGCCTACGATTTCGGCGCCAAGCGCAACATCCTGCGCCTGCTGGTCGATCGCGGCTGCGAAGTGACCGTGGTGCCGGCGACGACGCCGGCCGCCGACGTGCTCGCACTCGATCCGCACGGCGTCTTCCTGTCCAACGGCCCCGGCGACCCGGCCGCCTGTACGTACGCGATCGACGCGGCGCGCGAGTTCCTGAGTGCGCGCGTTCCACTGTTCGGCATCTGCCTGGGACATCAGCTGCTCGGCCTGGCGGCCGGCGCGAAGACCGTCAAGATGAAGTTCGGCCATCACGGTGCCAATCATCCGGTCATCGACCTGGACAGCGGCCGGGTGATGATCTCGAGCCAGAATCACGGCTTCGCGGTCGACGAGGCGACGCTGCCGGCCAACGTCAAGGCCACGCATCGTTCGCTGTTCGACGGCTCGCTGCAGGGGCTGGCGTTCCTCGACGCGCCGGCTTTCGGATTCCAGGGCCACCCGGAAGCGAGTCCCGGACCGCACGACGTCGACGGTCTGTTCGATCGATTCATCCACCAGATGGAGGCGCACGCGACTCTCGCGGCGTAACAGCGTGATGACGACTCTCAGCATGCGCAAACCGATCCGCCTGCTCGCCGCTGCGGCGCTCGCAGCGGCGGTCTCGGTGTCGTTCGCGGCACCGGCCGGCAAGACGGCCGCCCCGGCGGCGGCGGTCGAATACACGACGCTGGAGGATCACGTCGGCGACACCGTCGTGATCCAGACCACGCTCAACACGACGCGCAGCGGCATCCTGCGCAAGTACACATCGGTCGTGCTGACGATCGAACTGGAAAGCGGCATCGAGCTGACCGTGCCGCGCGAGACGATCCGCTCGATCAGCCTGGCCGCTCCCGGCCGCTCCCAGAACACTCCTGCAGCAGGCGACACCGGTGCCCAAAAGAACTGACATCCGCTCCATCCTCGTCATCGGTGCCGGTCCGATCGTCATCGGTCAGGCCTGCGAGTTCGACTATTCCGGCGCGCAGGCCTGCAAGGCGCTCAAGAGCGAGGGCTACCGCGTCGTTCTGGTCAACTCCAATCCGGCCACGATCATGACCGATCCGGAGACGGCCGACGCGGTCTACATCGAGCCGATCAACGCCTCCACGGTCGAGGCGATCATCGCCAAGGAGAAGCCCGACGTCCTGCTGCCGACGATGGGAGGCCAGACCGCGCTCAACTGCGCACTGGACCTGGCCGACCGCGGCGTGCTCGACCGCTACGGCGTCGAGCTGATCGGCGCCTCGCGCGAGGCGATCCGCATGGCCGAGGACCGCGAGCTGTTCCGCGTCGCGATGGCCGAGATCGGGCTGGAATGCCCGAAGGCCGAGGTCGCCAGGACCTTCGAGCAGGCGCTCGACGCGCAGGCCAAGGTCGGCTATCCGACGATCATCCGGCCGAGCTTCACGCTCGGCGGCTCCGGCGGCGGCATCGCCTACAACCGCGAGGAGTTCGAGGACATCGTCAAGCGCGGCCTGGACCTGTCGCCGGTCCACGAGGTGCTGATCGAGGAATCGGTGCTCGGCTGGAAGGAATTCGAGATGGAGGTGGTCCGCGACAAGGCGGACAACTGCATCATCGTCTGCTCGATCGAGAACCTCGATCCGATGGGCGTGCACACCGGCGACTCGATCACCGTGGCGCCGGCGCAGACGCTGACCGACAAGGAATACCAGCGCCTGCGCGACGCGTCGATCGCGGTGCTGCGCAAGATCGGTGTCGACACCGGCGGCTCGAACGTGCAGTTCGGCGTCAACGCCGAGAACGGCCGCGTCGTCGTGATCGAGATGAATCCGCGCGTGTCGCGCTCCTCCGCGCTCGCCTCCAAGGCGACCGGCTTCCCGATCGCCAAGATCGCCGCCAAGCTCGCGGTCGGCTACACGCTCGACGAGCTGCGCAACGACATCACCGGCGGACTGACGCCGGCCTCGTTCGAGCCGACGATCGACTACGTCGTCACCAAGATTCCGCGCTTCGCGTTCGAGAAGTTTCCGGGCGCCGACGCGCGCCTGACCACGCAGATGAAGTCGGTCGGCGAGGTCATGGCGATCGGACGCACGTTCCAGGAATCGCTGCAGAAGGCGCTGCGCGGCCTGGAGACCGGCCGCAACGGCCTCAATCCGAGCCTGATCCCCGCCAATGCCGACGACCTGGTCCGCCTCAAGCGCGAGCTCAAGGAGCCGGGTCCGGATCGCGTGTTCTACGTCGCCGACGCGTTCCGTGCCGGCCTGTCGCTGCAGGACGTGTTCGCGCTGACGCACATCGATCCGTGGTTCCTGGTCCAGATCGAGGATCTGGTCGCGACCGAGGCGTCGGTCAAGGCCGGCGGGCTCGCCGCGGTCGACGGGCCGCGCATGTTCGCGCTCAAGCGCAAGGGCTTCTCCGACGCGCGCCTGGCCGAGCTGCTCGAAACCGACGAGAACGCGGTCCGCCATCTGCGGCGCGCGTTCAACGTGCGGCCGGTCTACAAGCGCGTCGATTCGTGCGCGGCCGAGTTCGCGACGACAACCGCGTATCTGTACTCGACCTATGAGGAAGAGTGCGAGGCCGAGCCGACCGGACGCGAGAAGATCGTCGTGCTCGGCGGCGGTCCGAACCGCATCGGCCAGGGCATCGAGTTCGACTACTGCTGCGTGCACGCCGCTCTGGCACTGCGCGAGGACGGTTACGAGACGATCATGGTCAACTGCAATCCGGAGACCGTCTCGACCGACTACGACACGTCCGACCGGCTCTACTTCGAGCCGCTGACGCTCGAGGACGTGCTCGAGATCATCGACAAGGAAAAGCCCAAGGGCGTGATCGTGCAGTACGGCGGACAGACGCCGCTGAAGCTCCGCGCGCGCGCTCGAAGCCAACGGCGCGCCGGTGATCGGCACCTCGCCCGACTCGATCGACGCGGCCGAAGACCGCGAGCGCTTCCAGAAGATGATCGAGAAGCTCGGGCTCAAGCAGCCGCCGAACCGCACCGCGCGCAACGCCGACGAGGCGCTCGCGCTGGCACGCGAGATCGGCTATCCGCTGGTGGTGCGGCCGAGCTACGTGCTCGGCGGACGCGCGATGGAGATCGTCCACGACGACGCCGACCTGTCGCGCTACATCCGCGACGCCGTGCGCGTGTCGAACGACTCGCCGGTGCTGCTCGACCGCTTCCTCGACCACGCCGGCGAGGTCGACGTCGACATCATCGCCGACGCAGAAGGCAACGTGCTGATCGGCGGCATCATGGAGCACATCGAGGAGGCCGGCGTGCACTCGGGCGATTCCTCGTGCTCGCTGCCGCCGTACTCGCTGAGTGCCGAGCTGCAGCAGCAGCTGCGCGATCAGGTCACGCAGATGGCGCGCGAGCTCAAGGTCGTCGGCCTGATGAACACCCAGTTCGCCGTGCAGGGCGACACCGTCTACGTGCTCGAGGTCAATCCGCGCGCGTCGCGCACGGTACCGTTCGTGTCCAAGGCGACCGGGGTGGCGCTGGCCAAGATCGCCGCGCGCTGCATGGTCGGCCGCTCGCTGGCCGCGCAGGGCGCCACGCGCGAGGTCGTGCCGGACTACTACTCGGTCAAGGAAGCGATCTTCCCGTTCCTGAAATTCCAGAACGTCGATCCGATCCTCGGCCCGGAGATGCGCTCGACCGGCGAGGTCATGGGCGTGGGCCGCAACTTCGGCGCGGCGTTCGCGCGTGCGCACGAGGCCGCCAACATCCAGGCGCCCAAGCCGGGCAAGGCGTTCCTCTCGGTGCGCGACGCCGACAAGGAGCGCCTGCTGCCGATCGCCGGCGATCTGCTGCGGCGCGGCTTCACGCTGGTCGCGACCGGCGGCACGCACGCGTTCCTGGCCTCGCACGGGCTGGCCTGCGACCGCATCAACAAGGTCATCGAGGGCCGCCCGCACATCGTGGATCTGATCAAGAACGGCGAGATCGTCTTCATCGTCAACACCACGGAAGGCAAGCAGGCGATCTCCGACTCGTTCTCGATCCGGCGCGAGGCGCTGCAGCAGCGCGTGACCTATTCGACGACGCTGAGCGGCGCCAAGGCCCTGCTGCACTCGCTGGACTTCCGCGACAGCCGTGCGGTACACAGTCTGCAGGAACTGCACAAGGAACTGGCATGATCAAACGGTCACCGATGACGGCCAAGGGCGCCGAGCGCCTGCGCGCCGAACTGGAGCGCCTCAAGTCCGTCGAGCGGCCGGCGATCATCCAGGCGATCGCCGAGGCGCGCGCGCACGGCGATCTGAAGGAGAACGCCGAGTACGCGGCCGCGCGCGAGCAGCAGGGCTTCGTCGAGGGACGCATCCAGGAGCTGGAAGCCGCGCTGTCGACCGCCGAGATCATCGATCTGTCGCGCCTGAAGGGGCCGCGCATCGTGTTCGGCGCCACGGTCGGGCTGTCCGACGAGGACAGCGGCGAAGAGGTGACCTACCGGATCGTCGGCGACCTCGAATCGGACATCAAGCAACGCATGCTCTCGGTCAGCTCGCCGTTCGCGCGCGCGCTGATCGGCAAGAGCGAGGGCGAGAGCTTCGAGTTCCAGGCGCCGAACGGCACGCGGCGATACGAGATCGTCTCGGTCGACTATCGCGACTGACGTCGGCGGACTG
Source organism: Dokdonella sp. (assembly GCA_024707225.1). Classification (GTDB taxonomy): domain Bacteria; phylum Pseudomonadota; class Gammaproteobacteria; order Xanthomonadales; family Rhodanobacteraceae; genus Dokdonella. Next base: position 508,804 of record JANQAE010000001.1, read on the forward strand.
CGGCGTGCCGTCGATCAGACTGCTGCTGCCGGAGCTGCGGCATTGCGCGGCCTCGGCCGAGGTCGCCGCCGGCGTGCTGGCCGGCTGGGTCGCTCGCGGTGATGCGCATGCGCCGGCCGAGCCCGGCACGGTCGCGGCGATCCGCAGTCTCGTCGAATGGCCCGGCGCCGGCCTGCCTTCCGCTGCGCTGACGCGCACGCTGGACGCCGCCGATGCCGCCGAGGGCGCATGGCTGCGCGCCGATCCGTGCTACGTGCGTCCGGACCTGACCACGGTGCGGCTGCTCGCCGCCGGCGATCTCGGACAGAGCATCGCCGAAACCGCCGCCTTGCTGCAGGAGCTCAAGCCGCTGTTCGGCGACAGCGGCGTGCCGATCGACGCGCCGACGCCGGCGCGCTGGTATCTGGCCGGATCGGCCGGCAGCGACTTTCCGGACTGCCCGCCGCCCGAGGAGATCCTCGGCGACGATCTCAAGCTGCACTGGCCGCAGGGCGCGGCCGGCAAGCGCTGGCGGCTGCTGCTCAACGAAGCACAGGTCGTGCTGCACAACCATCCGGTCAACGCCGCACGCATCGCGCGCGGCGCCGTGCCGATCAACAGTCTGTGGTTCTGGGGCGCCGGACCTCTGCCCGGCAGCGTACGCAGCCGCTGCGCGCGCGTGATGACCCGCGATCCGGTGCTGATCGCGCTGACGCGGCTGGCCGGCAGCGTCGACGAACCGTTCGATCCGGCGGCTCTGGAGGCCGCACTGCGATCGGCGGGCTCGGACGATCTCGGCATCGATCTGCGCAGCGCGCGGGCGGGCGTGCTCGAGCGCGACTGGCTGCGGCCGCTCGACGCGCTGCTGCGGCGCGGCGATTGCGAGGCGATCGAGCTGGCCTTCGTCTCGGGACAGCGCGTGACCGTCCGCGCCCGGCATCGCAGACGATTCTGGCGGCGCATGCGGCCGCTGCCGACGTGAGACCGGTCACGATCCGCCACCGCGCCGCGCCGGTCCCGCCACGGCTGGCCGCGCTGCATCCGGTGCTCGCGCGGATCTACGCCGCGCGCGGTATCGACGATCCGAGTCACGTCGAGTACCGCCTCGCCTCGCTCGCGCCGCCGCAGGCGCTCGGCGGTCTCGAGGCGGCCTGCGAACTGCTCGCGCGCGCGATCGCCGAGGATCGGCGCATCTGCATCGTCGGCGACTTCGACTGCGACGGCGCGACCGGGACGGCAGTGGCGATGCGCGGCCTGCGCCTGCTCGGCGCGCGCCGCGTCGAGTACCGCGTGCCGAACCGCTTCGTTCACGGCTACGGCCTGACGCCGGCCCTGGTCGAGACCCTCGACGAGCCGCCGCCGGATCTGATCGTGACCGTCGACAACGGCATCGCGAGCCTCGCCGGTGTCGCGGTCGCCAAGGCGCGCGGCATCCAGGTGCTGGTCACCGATCATCACCTGCCCGGCGATCGGCTGCCGGACGCCGATGCGATCGTCAATCCGAACCTGCCCGGCGATGCATTTCCGAGCAAGGCGCTGGCCGGCGTCGGCGTCGTGTTCTACCTGCTGATCGCGTTGCGCGCGCATCTGCGCGCGTGCGGCGGCGCCGGTACGCCCGGCGGCGAGGCCGACCTCGGCAGTCTGCTCGATCTGGTCGCACTCGGCACCGTGGCCGACCTGGTCCCGCTCGACTACAACAACCGCCTGCTCGTCGACGCCGGCCTGCGGCGGCTGCGCGCCGGTCGCGGCTGCGCGGGCATCTTCGCGCTGCTCGAAGCGGCCGGCCGCAGCGCCGGCCGGCTGATACCGGCCGACCTCGGCTACGCGGTCGCGCCGCGCGTCAACGCGGCCGGCCGGCTCGACGACATGGGCCTGGGCATCGAGTGCCTGCTGACCGACGACCCGGCGGCCGCACGGCAGATCGCCGGGCGCCTGACCGCGATCAATGCCGAGCGCCGCGACGTGCAGGCCGGCATGCTCGAGGAGGGCGAGGTCCTGGTCGAGCGCTGGATCGGCGCGCACGGCCAGGACGGTCTGCCGCTCGGACTGACGCTGTTCGAGGACCACTGGCATGCCGGCGTGGTCGGCCTGGTCGCCTCCAAGCTCAAGGACCGTCTGCATCGCCCGGTGGTCGCCTGCGCGCCGGTCCAGGCCGGCAGCGAGGAGGTGCGCGGATCGGCGCGATCGATCCGCGGCGTGCACGTGCGCGATCTGCTCGCCGAAGTCGACGCACGGCATCCCGGTCTGATCGAGCGCTTCGGCGGCCATGCGATGGCCGCCGGCCTGTCGCTCGCGCGCGCGCACGTCGCCCGGTTCGCGGCGGCCTTCGACGCGATCGTGCGCGAACGCACCGCGCCGGAGCTGTTCGAGCCGGTCGCATTGAGCGACGGCGAACTCGGCCCGCACGAATTCACCGCGGAACTGGCGGCGCTGCTGCGCTACGCCGGGCCGTGGGGGCAGGGCTTCGCCGAGCCGGCGTTCGACGGCGAGTTCGTGGTGGCCGCGTGGCGCGTCGTCGCCGAGAGGCACCTGGGCCTCAGCCTTCAGCTGCGCGGCCGCGCCGAGCCGCTTGATGCGATCCACTTCCAGGGCTGGAGCGGACAGCCGCCGCCGGGCCGCGTGCGCGCGCTGTACCGGCTGGTGCCCGACGACTATCGCGGCGGCGAGGCGATCCAGCTGATCGTGGAGCACTTGCAGCCGGCGTGAGGCGCTCGCTCAGGGCCCGGCCAGGCCGGTGATCGTGCCGGCGATGACCGCCGAGCCCGGCGACTCGAGAATCTGGTCGGGGGTGTCTTCGCCGGCGTCGTGGCCACCCCAGAAGCCGGCCCAGGCGTTGCGGCGGATCTTGGCCGCGTACAGCGCGCGATCGGCCAGGCGGATCGCATAGGGCCAGCCCGATGCTTCGCCGTTGCGGATACCCGAAAAGAACGGAAACGGCGCGAATCCGACCGAGACCGTCAGCAGACGCGTCTGTCCGGGCAGCAGTTCGAAGTCGCCGGCCAGCGCCTGACGCAGCCGTTCGGCGACCGCCGCGGCCTGGTCGCAGTTCAGATCGGCGCAGGCGACCAGGAACTCCTCGCCGCCCCAGCGCGCGACGATGTCGCACGGGCGGCAGGCCGCCTTGAGCCGGCCCGACAGATCCGCGAGCACGCCGTCGCCGGCGTGATGGCCGTAGTTGTCGTTGATCCGCTTGAAATGATCGATGTCGATCAGGAACAGCACGTGGCGCGCGTCGGAGCGCCCGTTCGGCACCGCCAGCGCGTTGAGCTGGCTGGTCGCCGTGCGCCGGTTCGGCAGGCCGGTCAGCGGGTCGATCGCGCTGAGCTCGCGCAGCAGGCGGTGCCGGCGATACTGCATCAGCCCGAACGCGATCGCGGCGATCGCCAGCAGGCTCAGCATCGCGATCGTGAAGTTGCGGGTCAGGCGCGCCTTGTCGAGGCTCAGCGACTGGATCTCGCTCTGATGGCGCAGGCGCTCGAGCTCGCGATTGGCCGAGGCATCCTGCAGGCGCGCCTGCAGGTCCGCCAGGATTTCCAGGCGCTGCTCCTTGAGCGCGTTCATCTGCAGCGCGTGCAGGCTGCGGGTCGAAGCGAGCACCGCATCGGTGCGGCCGAGCGCGGCCTCCGCCGCGATCTTCGCCTCGAGCACCTGCACTTTTTCCTTTTGCGACGAGGTGCCTTGCAGTGCCTCGAGCGCGTCCTCGGCGGTGCGCAGCGCGACGTTCTTCTCGCCGGACAGGCGCTGCACGGTCGACAGCACCGCCAGGCTCGCCGCTTCGCCCTCCGGATCGGGCAGGGCGCGCTGGGTCTTCAGGGCCGCCTCGACCAGTTCGCGCGCCTCGGCGATCTGGCCGCGCTCGGCGAGGACGCCGGCGCGCGCGGCGCGCACGCGCGTCCGGATCAGGACGTTGTTGGTTTCCTCGGCCAGCCGCTCGGCACGCTGCAGTGCCTCGAGTGCATCGGGCCGTCCCATCCGGATCTGGTTGATCGCCATGTTGTACAGCAGCGTGGCGTCCTTGCGCCCGATGCCCTCGGCCAGCGCGAGCGCGCGCCGATAATGCTCGTCGGCGGCTTCCGGCGAGTCGAGGTAGTCGGCGTGGATCAGGCCGATATTGATCAGGGTCACGATCTGCGACACGATCGCGTCGTTGCCGCCCTGGCTCGCGGCGATGTCGTTGACGCGCGCGTACAGCTGCTCGGCCTGGTAGGTACGGCCCGCGCTGTGCAGCATCGCGCCGGCATGCGAGAGCGCACGCAGCACGAACGCGGGCGGCAGCTCCGGATGGGCCTCGACGAGGGCCTGCACCTCGTTGGCGACGTCGATCGCGCGCTCGGCCTGGCCGACGATCCGAGCGGCGTCGCCGAGGCAGGTCAGCATCTTGATGCGCGGTTCGATCGCGAGCGCCGGATCGGCCAGAACGCCGTCGGCGAGCGCGATCGCGGTCTGCGGCTCGCTGCGCCGCACCGACAGACAGCGCTCGACGGCCGCCTCGACGGTCTGCGCAGGCGGATCGGCCGCCCAGGTCGACGCCGTTGCGAGCGCGAGTGCCAGCGGAACGATCAGCCGGCGCCGGTGCGCGCGTCGCACGATGTCGATCATCGGTCTCTTCATTCGATGCCCGTGGCCCTGACGGAGGGCGAGTCAGGCTATGCATGTTACATGCCGACCTCCGGGGCGCTGCAAGCAGCCGTCGGTCGGTTCAGCGTGACGCCGGGCCGAGCCACTCTGTTAAGCTTGAAGGTCTTTGACGCGCGATTTCACCCAGCCATGATCGAACTCAATCCCATCCGCCAGCGCATCGCCGATCTGCAGGATCGACTGCTTTCGCTACGGGGGTATCTTTGACTACGAAGTCAAGCGCGAACGCCTGGAGGAAGTGACCCGCGAGCTCGAGAGTCCCGACGTCTGGGACGACCCGGAGCGCGCGCAGTCGCTCGGGCGCGAACGCTCGCTGCTCGACAAGACCGTCAACGGCATCCGCTCGCTCGACGAGGGGCTGAGCGGCGCCTCCGAGCTGCTCGATCTGGCGGCCGCCGAGAACGACGAGGAGACCGCCCATGCGGTGCTCGACGACGTCGAGCGCTGCGCGGCGGGTGTCGACCGGCTCGAGTTCCAGCGCATGTTCTCGGGCAAGATGGACGCGGCCAACGCTTTCGTCGACATCCAGGCCGGCGCCGGCGGCACCGAGGCGCAGGACTGGGCCGAGATGCTGCTGCGCATGTATCTGCGCTGGTGCGAGTCGCGCGGCTGGAAGACCGAACTGCTCGAGGTGTCGGCCGGCGAAGTGGCCGGCATCAAGAGCGCGACGTTTAGGGTCGAGGGCGAATACGCCTACGGCTGGCTCAAGACCGAGATCGGCGTGCACCGCCTGGTGCGCAAATCGCCGTTCGATTCTGACAATCGCCGGCACACCTCGTTCACGTCGGTCTTCGTGGCGCCGGAAGTCGACGACGACATCGACATCGAGATCAACCCGGCCGACCTCAAGACCGACGTCTACCGCTCGTCGGGCGCCGGCGGCCAGCACGTCAACAAGACCGAGTCGGCCGTGCGCATCACGCACGTGCCGAGCGGCGTCGTCGTGGCCTGCCAGACCGAGCGCTCGCAGCACGCCAACCGCGACCGCGCAATGAAGATGCTCAAGGCCAAGCTGTACGAGATCGAGATCCAGAAGCGCAACGCCGAGAAGGATGCGCTGGAAGCGTCCAAGTCCGACATCGGCTGGGGCAGCCAGATCCGCAACTACGTGCTCGACCAGTCGCGCATCAAGGATCTGCGCACCGGCATCGAGCGCTCCGACACACAGAAGGTGCTCGACGGCGACCTCGACGAGTTCATCGAAGGCAGCCTCAAGTCCGGCCTCGAGGCAGGTGCCAAGCGCATCGACGCGTGACGCCGGCGCGACCGGTCCGATCTTCATCAGCCTACGCAAAACGATCATGAATACGAGTGAGCAGCAGCGTCCGGCGCCGCCGGACGCGCCGATGGCCTCCACCGGCGAGTCGTCCGAGGTCGCCGAGAATCGACTGGTCGCCGAACGGCGCGAGAAGCTGCGCGCGCTGCGTGCGGCCGGCGTGGCGTTTCCGAACGATTTCCACGTCGACGCCCAGGCCGCCGATCTGCAGGCCGCCTACGCCGATCGCGAGGTCTGGACCGCCGAGGCGCTGGAGGCCGAGCCGCGCCGCGTGCGCGTCGCCGGCCGCGTGCTGCTGCGCCGGATCCAGGGCAAGGTCAGCTTCGTGCAGCTGCAGGACGGCAGCGACCGCATCCAGCTGTTCATCCATCAGGGCACGCTCGGCGAGGCCGCCTACGAGGCGTTCAAGAGCGGCGACGTCGGCGACATCGTCGGCGCGGCCGGCGTGCTGATGCGGACCAAGACCGGCGAGCTGTCGGTCAAGGTCGACGAGCTGCGCCTGCTGACCAAGTCGCTGCGCCCGCTGCCGGACAAGTGGCACGGCCTGGCCGACATCGAGCAGCGCTACCGGCAGCGCTACGTCGACCTGATCGTGACGCCGGAGGCGCGCGAGGCGTTCCGGATCCGCGCCCGGCTGATCCGTTTCATCCGCGACTATCTGGAGGCGCCCGAACGGCACTTCGTCGAGGTCGAGACGCCGATGATGCATGCGATTCCGGGTGGCGCCACGGCGCGCCCGTTCGTGACGCATCACAACGCGCTGGATCTGGACATGTACCTGCGCGTCGCACCGGAGCTCTATCTGAAGCGCCTGGTCGTCGGCGGCTTCGACCGCGTCTACGAGATCAACCGCAATTTCCGCAACGAGGGCGTGTCGACCCGGCACAACCCCGAGTTCACGATGCTCGAGCTGTACCAGGCCTACGCGACCTACCTGGAGATCATGGACCTGACCGAGGGCCTGCTCCGCGACGGCGCACGCGCGGTGCTCGGACGCGACCGGCTGACCTGGGAAGGCAACGAGATCGACCTCGGCGCGCCGTTCCGGCGCTGGGGCATGGAGGACGCGGTCTGCGAGCTCAATCCCGAGATCGCGCGCGCGGACCTGCGCGACCGTGCGCGCATGGCCGAGCACTGCCGCCGGCTCGGCATCGTGGTGAAACCGGACTACGGCTGGGGCCGCCTGCTGCTGGAGATCTTCGAGAAGACCGTCGAGCCGACCCTGATCCAGCCGACCTTCATCACGGCCTATCCGACCGAGGTCTCGCCGCTGGCGCGTCAGAACGACCACGACGCCGAGGTGACCGACCGCTTCGAGCTGTTCGTCAACGCCAAGGAACTGGCGAACGGTTTTTCCGAGCTGAACGACCCGGAGGACCAGGCTGCGCGCTTCATGGCGCAGGTCCAGGCCAAGGACGCCGGCGACGACGAGGCGATGCATTTCGATGCCGACTACATCCGCGCGCTCGAGTACGGCCTGCCGCCGACCGGAGGGCTCGGGGTCGGCATCGACCGCCTGGCGATGCTGTTCACGGACTCGGCTTCGATCCGCGACGTGCTGCTGTTCCCATACATGCGGCCGGCAGGTTGATACCATACTTCACAGTATGGAACGCATTTCGTCTCGCGATCGACCTATGCTAGCCTCGATCGCCTCGTACGGCGGGATGCCGGAGCGGTCGTCGCCCCGAGACGGGCGATGCCCATCGGGGGTGGCGTCCGCCGGCCAGGGGTCGCTGGAGGTCGCGGAGAGCTCGAGTGAATGTACTGATAGTTGACGACCAGCCATCGGCCCGCACGATGCTCCGGCATGTGGTCGAGGCGATCGGCCCCGGCATCCGGGTGTCGGATTTCGGCAGTCCGGTCGACGCGCTGCGCTGGTCGGACGCCAATCCGGCCGATCTGCTGCTGCTCGACTATCGCATGCCCGAGATGGACGGCCTGGAGTTCGCGCGCCGTTTCCGCCGTCCGATGGCGCGCCGGGACGTGCCGATCGTGCTGATCAGCGTCGTCGGCGACGAGCCGATCCGCCAGGCCGCGCTCGACGCCGGCGTGATCGACTTCATGGTCAAGCCGATCCGCCCGCGCGAGCTGCGTTCGCGCTGCAAGAACCTGCTGCAGCTGCGCCGTCAGGGCGAGTCGGTCAAGGAGCGCGCGCGCTCGCTCGAGCAGCGCGTGCTGCAGAGCCTGAGCGAGGTCGAACAGCGCGAACGCGAGACGCTGTTCCGGCTCGCCAAGGCGATCGAGTACCGCGACTTCGGCACCGGCATCCACCTGCTGCGCATGGCGCACTACTCGGAGCTGCTGGCCGAGGAGCTCGGCATGCCGGAGGAGGACGCCCGGATCCTGACGCTGGCGGCACCGCTGCACGACATCGGCAAGATCGGCGTGCCCGACGCGATCCTGCTCAAGCGCGGCAGCCTCACGGAGGAGGAGATGGCGGTCATGCGCAAGCATCCGCTGATCGGCTACGAGATCCTCAAGGACAGCCAGAGCCGCTTCGTCCAGATGGGCGCGCTGATCGCGCTGCGGCACCACGAGCGCTGGGACGGCAGCGGCTATCCGGACGGTCTGAAGGGCGAGGCGATTCCCCTGCCGGCGCGCATCGTCGCGCTGGCCGACGTCTACGACGCCCTGACCTCGGAGCGGCCGTACAAGGCGGCCTGGTCGTCCGATGAAGCGTTCGACTATATCAAGGCCCACCGTGGCACGCTTTTTGATCCTTCCTGTGTGGACGTCCTGTTGGCCCATCGTTCGCGGATCGTCGACATCCAGCACTCCAAGCTGGCGCCGCACGGTCTGGGACTTTGACCGAAACGACCGCTGCGCCGCCGGGCTGAGCCGGCCGGCAGTGGGGCGCAGGACGAAGAGCGACGTGCTCTTGGATGACCGGGCAGAGCGAACTCATGCAGTCAGTGCTGGAAATCGTCAAGGAGCGTCTGTCCAACCGCCCTGACAGCGAACACGGGCAGGCGCTGGTCCGCGTCTCGATCGTCGCGCTGTGCATGATGTACCTGTTCGGCGTCGGTGCCGTGTCCGGCTACGGCGATCCGGCGCTCAAGGCGGTCATGCTGATCGGCGTGCTCGACGTGCTGGCGTCGATCCTGATCCTGGCCCACATCGTGTTCCGGCCGGCGCGCTCCAACGTGCGCCGCGTCATCGGCATGCTGGTCGACTACAGCGTCATCGGCGCCAACATGCACATCATGGGCACGCAGCTCTCGCTGCTGTACGTGCTCAACATGTGGGTCACGATCGGCAACGGTCTGCGCTACGGCCCGTGGTTCCTGCTGATCTCGGTCGCGATGGGCGCGGTGTCGTTCCTCGCGGTGATCCTGACCACGCCGTTCTGGCAGGCCAACAACGTGCTCGCCTGGGGCCTCCTGATCGGCCTGATCGCGATCCCGGCCTACCTGACCTCGCTGCTGCGCGCGTTGACGCGGGCGACCGAGGAAGCGCGCCGCGCGAACGAGGCCAAGAGCAGCTTCCTGGCCAATATGAGCCACGAGTTCCGTACGCCGCTCAACGGCATCGTCGGCATGTCGGACCTGCTGCTGACGACGCGACTGACCGGCGAGCAGCGCGAGTACGCCGATGTGCTGCAGGCCTCGGCTCGCTCGCTGCTGACCCTGGTCGAGGACGTGCTCGACATCTCGGCGATCGAGGCCGGCAAGCTCAAGTACAACGCGGCCGACTTCCAGATCGACGACGTGCTGCACAGCGTGCAGCTGATGATGCAGCCGCTGGCGGCCAACAAGGAGCTGCAGTTCGAGCTGGCCGTTGCCGACGACGTGCCCGCGGCCGTGCACGGCGATCCGGGTCATCTGCGTCAGGTGCTGATCAACCTGGTGTCCAATGCGGTCAAGTTCACCGACGACGGACGCGTCGACCTTCACGTCAGCCGCGTCCGCGAGCAGGGCGGTGCGGTCGTCGTGCGCTTCGAGGTGCGCGACACCGGCATCGGCATCGCCGAGGAGGCGCAGGCGCGGATCTTCCAGGCGTTCGAGCAGGCCGAGAGCGGCCACGCGCGCCGCTTCGGCGGCACCGGCCTGGGCACCACGATCGCCAAGGCGATGACCGAGCAGATGGGCGGCACGATCGGCTTCCGCAGCGAGGCCGGTCGCGGCTCGGTGTTCTGGGTCGAGATCCCGTTCCGCGTGCCGGTGCAGGCGGACCCGTCGGCGCCGATGCCGGCCTCGGCCGCCACCAACGTGATCTCGTTCGACGATCCGTTCGTGCGCCATCGCGCACGCGCGCGCTCGATGCGCCTGCTGATCGCCGACGACCAGCCGGCCAACGTGTCGGTGCTGCGCAAGCTGCTCGAGAAGGCCGGCCACCAGATCCACGCGGTCGACAACGGCGAGGCCGTGCTCGACGCGATCGAGACGACGGTCTACGACGCGGTCATCATCGATCTGCACATGCCCGGCGTCAGCGGCATCGACGTGATCCGCCAATCGCGCGTGATGCACGCCGGCCGCCAGCAGATTCCGTTTATCGTGCTCAGCGCCGACGTGACCGCGCGGACGATCGCCGAGACCGAGAGTGCCGGCGCTCATGTGTTTCTCGCCAAGCCGGTCGTCGTGTCGCGCCTGCTCGACGTGCTGGCCGAGATCGCATCCGGCGCGAAAGCCGACGAGGCGCCCCGGACGGTCGGTGCGGCACTGCCGACGAGCGACGAGACCGTCTCGCGCGAGGTCTTGAACGACCTCGAGGAACTGCACCTCGGCACCGGATTCGTCGGCCTGTTCGTCGATGAGTGCATGCAGGATGCGCTCAAGTGCATCGGGCAGCTCGACGCACTGGCCGAGGAAGCGCAGTGGGACGAATACCGCGACGTCTGTCATGCGCTCAAGGGTGTCGCCGGCAACGTCGGCGCGATGCGTCTGGCGCAGGCGGCCTCCGACGCGATGCGCCTGGCCAACTGGCAGCTCGCGCGCGAGTGGAAGATGCGCAACCAGGGCGTCCGGCGCCAGCTCGAGCAGGCGCAGAACGCGTTCAAGACGATCCTGCAGGAACGCGGGTCGGCCCCCCCGGCGCGCGCGACGCCCGACCCGGCATTTCCGTGAGCGGCTCCCGGCGCGGGCCGGGAGCCGGCTCGTGCGCGTCGATCAGACCGCCTGCAGCGCGGGGCGTGCCGGCTCGGCGCGCTCGGCGGCGGCATGCGGGCGGCGCTGCTGCACGCGCACCAGGCGCTCCATCGTCCGCAGCGACTTGTCGCCGAGTTGGATCGCGGTGTCGACCCAGATCTCGGTGACGCGCATCAGCTCGTCCAGCGTGACCGGATTGCAGGTCTGGCGGACGCGGTTCATCGCGACGCGCGCGTGCGGAATGCGCTGGTTGCGGCGGATCAGCTCGTTGACGGCCTGCACGCCTTCGCCCTTCGGCACCAGGACGTCGACGACGCCCATCTGGTGCAGCTCGTCACTGGAATAGACGTTGCCGCTGAGGATCATCTCCTCGGCCAGCTTGGCGCTGATGCGCTGGCGCAGGAACGAATACGCGCCCATGCCCGGGAACAGGTCGAACAGCACTTCCGGGAAGCCCATGCCGACGCCGCTCTCGGCGACGATCGTCTGGCAGGCCAGCGCCAGCTCGAGTCCGCCGCCGAGTGCATCGCCCTGCACCAGTGCGATCGAATGGATCTTGTTGGTCGCGGCCGCCGCGTAGACGCCGTGCACGCCCTCCACGCACAGGCGCGCATAGGCCAGCAGATGGTCGCGGTTGCGCTCGCGGATCAGGCGGCCGAACAGCTCCAGATCACCGCCGAGGTTGAATACGTCCGCGTCGGAGCCGAGCACCAGATGCGCGAGCTTGCCGTCGACGTCGCCGCCGATCAGGGTCGAACGCTCCACGCTCTTGCGCAGGTACAGATGCAGTTCCTTGAGCAGTTGCACGGAGAAGCACGCCCGATAACCCATGTCGTGCTGGGGCTGATGCTTGTGCATGAAGAACCACGAGGTATTGGTGGTCTCGTCTTGCTGGGTGCGGAGCAGCTGATAGGCATCGGTATTGCGCGTCGTGTCGGTCGTATTCATGGCTTTTTTACCTTCGGGGTAGAGCGCTTGTCGGATCGCGATTCAAGCGTGGGCAGGCGTTTGCGCTGGTTTGCACAAGCGATCGAAGGCAGTTTAGCCCGCTGTCAAGTCTTTGAATACTGACGGAGTACGCAAAATATACGCAAACAAATCAATCCATTAAGCGCGCTAAATGCGCTGGAAAGATCGTCACGCCGACGATCGGCGAGCCTGCGTCAGGCCGGCGGCAATATCGCCAGGACGGTGTCGATCCTCGCCACGCAGCGCGCATCGGCGTGGACGAGGACGTGAGCGAACTGGATGTTGCGCTTGCGCCGGACCGTCGCTTCGAGCTTCAGCACCGGGACCTCGCGCTCGACCGGCAGCAGGAACTCCGCATTCGCGCGCACGAGGCGCGGCCGGCCGCGCTGGCCGGTCGACCAGGCCCACAGCGCGGTCAGCTGTCCGGCCGCTTCGATGATCAGCGTGCCCGGAAAGATCGGGTCGTTCGGAAAATGCTGCCTGTAGACCCAGTGCGTGTCGCCGAGGTCGACGTCGCCTTCGATGTGGGCGCCATCCAGTCGTGTGATGCGCGAGATCTGGCGCATCTGGTCGATCGGCAGGAAGGTGGCGTCGATGTCGATCAGCGAGGTCGAGTCGGGTTCTGGCATGACGAAGCGGGCACGGACCGGGTCGGTCTGGACGGTACGCCCGACCAACGCCGGGCCGATGCGTCGGGCGACGCATCTGGGCCGCGAAGGGTAGCAGAAGCCGCGTTCAGGATGCCGCGCTGTCGCGCAGTTCTCGACGCAGAATCTTGCCGACGTTGGTCTTGGGCAGGCTCGTGCGGAACTCGATGCTGCGCGGCCGCTTATAGCCGGTCAGATTGGCGTGACAGAACTCGCGCAGCTGCGCCTCGGTCAGCGACGGATCCTTCTTGACGACGACCAGCTTGACCGCCTCGCCGGATTTCTCGTCGGGAATGCCTACGGCGGCGACCTCGAGCACGCCCGGGTGCTGCGCGACGACGTCCTCGACCTCGTTCGGATACACGTTGAAGCCCGAAACGAGAATCATGTCCTTCTTGCGATCGACGATGTAGAAGAAACCGTTCTCGTCCATGCGCGCGATGTCGCCGGTGCGCAGCCAGCCGTCGGCCGCGAGCACCTTGTCGGTCTCGTCGGGCCGGTTCCAGTAGCCCTTCATCACCTGCGGTCCGCGGATGCACAGCTCGCCGGTCTCGCCGACCGGCAGATGGTGTCCGTCGTCGTCCTGGATCGAGGCGTCGGTCGACGGAACCGGCAGGCCGATCGATCCGTTGTAGTCCTTGAGGTCGATCGGATTCATGCAGGCGGCGGGCGAGGTCTCGGTCAGGCCGTAGGCCTCGACCAGGGTCACGCCGGTGACCTGTTTCCAGCGCTCGGCGACCGCCTTCTGCACGGCCATGCCGCCGCCGAGCGTCATGCGCAGGTTCGAGAAATCGACCTGATCGAAGCCGGGCGTGTTGAGCAGGCCGTTGAACAGCGTGTTGACACCGGTGAACGCGGTGAAGCGCAGGTTGCGGATCTCCTTCACGAAGCCCGGCATGTCGCGCGGATTGGTGATGAGATGGTTCAGACCGCCCATCTTGACGAAGACCAGGTAGTTCGCGGTCAGTGCGAAGATGTGATACAGCGGCAGCGCGGTGATGATGATCTCCTCGCCCTCGCGCAGGCGGGTGCTGATCCAGCTGTAGGCCTGCAGCATGTTGGCGATGATGTTGCGATGGGTCAGCATCGCGCCCTTGGCGACGCCGGTGGTGCCGCCGGTGTACTGCAGGAACGCGATGTGATCCGATTCGATCCGGACCGGTCCGAGCGTGCTCGCTGCGCCGCGGCGCAGCGCGTCCTTGAAGCGGATCGCGCCGGGAAGATCGTAGGGCGGCACCAGCTTCTTGACGTACTTGACCACCAGATTGGTCAGGATCGACTTCGGGAACGCGAGCATGTCGCCCAGCGCGGTCGTGATGACCTGGCGGCAGGCCGGCGTGGCGCGGATGACGTCGGCCACGGTATGCGCGAAGTTGTCGAGCACGAGGATCGCGCTCGCGCCCGAATCGCTCAGCTGATGCTTGAGTTCGCGCGGCGTATACAGCGGATTGACGTTGACGACGGTCAGGCCGGCGCGCAGCACGCCGAATATCGCCACGGCGTACTGCAGCGTGTTGGGCATCATGATCGCGACGCGATCGCCCTGAGCGAGCTTGAGATCGTTGCGCAGATACGCGGCGAAGTCGGCGCTCAGACGGTCCAGTTCGCCGTAGGTCAGATCGCTGCCCATGCTGCGGAACGCGGGGTTGTCGGCATAGCGCCGGCAGCTGTCCTCGAGCAGTTGGCTGACCGAGCTGTACTGGTCGGGGTCGATCTCGGCCGGTACGCCTTCGGGGTAATGGGCCAGCCAGGGCTTCTCGGGAGCGTTGACCATCGATGAAGAGACCTTCAAGTGCGCGGGAGGGGACGGCGGCGCCGGCGTGGTCGTTCCGGTTCGGAGACCTCACCATACGCGATCGGATCGTCGCGCACGATTCCAGCATAGAGGTCGAATGCGCGGCAAGCCGCAGCGCAGCGACGCTGGCCCGATCGGCGAAGATCGCTTACCTTGATCGGCCTTTGCGGCCGAGGTCGACGACGATGCGGGATCGCGGGTGGAGCAGGGGGCGCTCTGCGGATGCGTCGCGGTGCTGCTGTTCGCGCTCGCGGCCTGTTCGCGTGGCGATGACGAGACGCGGCTGCGCGAGGCGCTCGGGCGCATGGAGGCGGCGGTCGAGGAGCGCCGTCCCGGCGACTTCGTCGACTTCGTCTCCGAGGACTTCACCGGCGCCGAGGGCACGCTCGACCGCACCGGTCTGCACAACCTGTTGCGCGCGCAGGTCCTGCGGCATGCGCAGATCGACGTCGTGCTGGCGGTGCCGGACGTCCAGATCCAGGGCGATCGCGCGACGGTCGCGGTCACCGCGACCTTGAGTGGCGGTGCCGGCGGCTGGCTGCCCGATCGCGGCGCGGTCTACGCAATCACCAGCGGCTGGCGCCGCGAGGACGGTCGGTGGCGCTGCGTCAACGCGCAGTGGCGGCAGGTGCTGTAGCGCGCCGGCCGGCCCGCGCGGCTGCGGCCCGGCCGGCGCATGAGCCCGCTCAGGCCGACGGTCTGGCGGCGAGCTGGCGCAGCACGTACGGCAGGATGCCGCCGTGGCGGAAGAACTCGCGCTCCTTCGGCGTCAGCAGCAGCACGTGCACCTGGAACTGCTTGCGCGTGCCGTCCTCGGCGGTCGCGATCACGGTCGCCTCGCGCGAGACGCCGTCCTCGAGGCCGACCACGTCGATCGTCTCGCGGCCGGTCAGGCCGAGCGTGCGCGCGTTCTCGCCTTCGCGGAACTGGCACGGCAGCACGCCCATGCCGACCAGGTTCGAGCGGTGGATGCGCTCGAAGCTCTCGGCGATCACCGCCTTGACGCCGAGCAGCAGCGTGCCCTTGGCGGCCCAGTCGCGCGAGGAGCCGGTGCCGTACTCCTTGCCTGCGAACACGACCAGCGGCGTGCCCTCGTCCTTGTAGCGCATCGCCGCGTCGTAGATCGCCAGCTGCTCGCCGGATGGCACGTGCAGCGTGTAGCCGCCCTCGACGCCGTCGAGCATCAGGTTGCGGATGCGGATGTTCGCGAACGTACCGCGGACCATGACGTCGTCGTTGCCGCGACGCGAGCCGTAGGAGTTGAAGTCGACCGGCTGCACGCCGCGCGAGATCAGGAAGCGGCCGGCCGGGGATTCCTTCTTGATCGAGCCGGCCGGCGAGATGTGATCGGTCGTGATCGAGTCGCCGAACAGGCCGAGCACGCGTGCACCGTGCACGTCCTCGATGCGGCCGACCTGCATCGTCATGCCGTCGAAATAAGGCGGGTTCTTGATGTAGGTCGAGTCCGGATCCCAGGCGTAGAGCTCGCCGTCGGCCGAGGCGATCGCGTTCCAGCGCTCGTCGCCCTTGAACACGTCGGCATAGTTCTTGGCGAACATCGCCGGCGTGACCGCACCGGCCACGGTGTCGGAGATGTCCTTGTTCGACGGCCAGATGTCGGCCAGATAGACCGGCTGCCCGTCGCTGCCGATGCCGAGCGGCTCGCTGGTCAGGTCGATGTCGACCGTGCCGGCCAGCGCATAGGCCACGACCAGCGGCGGCGAGGCCAGATAGTTCATCTTGACCTCGGGATGGACGCGGCCCTCGAAGTTACGGTTGCCCGACAGCACCGAGGCGACGACCAGATCGCCTTCGGCGATGCCCTTGCTGACCTCGGCCGGCAACGGGCCCGAGTTGCCGATGCAGGTCGTGCAGCCGTAGCCGACCAGGTAGAAGCCCAGCGCGTCCAGATCGGCCAGCACGCCGGTGTGCTCGAGATAGTCGGTCACGACCTTCGATCCGGGCGCCAGCGAGGTCTTGACCCAGGGCTTGGTCTTGAGCCCGCGCGCGACCGCATTGCGCGCGAGCAGGCCGGCGCCGAGCATGACCGCAGGGTTCGACGTGTTCGTGCACGAGGTGATCGCCGCGATCACGACCGCGCCGTCCTCCAGTTCGTAGTCGGTGCCGTCCTTCTCGACGCGGACGCGTCCGGCGACCAGATCGTTGGCCGGATTGCCGATCGCGGTCGCGCCGCCTTCGTTCGCGAAGTCGGCCGTCTCGCTGGTCTTCTTCGGCTTGCGTCCGGCCGCCAGCGGTCCGACGTGCGTGCGGTAGTTCTGCTTGACCTCGCCGAGCAGCACGCGATCCTGCGGCCGCTTCGGACCGGCCAGCGACGGCTTGACGTCGGCCAGATCCAGCTCGAGCGTCGTCGTGAACTCCGGCGTCGGCGTGCTCTCGTCGTGCCACAGGCCCTGCGCGCGCGCGTAGGCCTCGACCAGGCGCACCAGCTCGTCGCTGCGGCCGGACAGCCGCAGATAGGCCAGCGCTTCGGCGTCGATCGGGAAGATGCCGCAGGTCGCGCCGTATTCGGGCGCCATGTTGCCGATCGTCGCGCGATCGGCCAGTGCGAGATGCCTGAGGCCCGGTCCGAAGAACTCGACGAACTTGCCGACGACGCCGAGCTTGCGCAGCATCTGCGTGACGGTCAGCACCAGGTCGGTCGCGGTCGCGCCCTCGGGCAGCTTGCCCGACAGCTTGAAGCCGACCACCTGCGGAATCAGCATCGAGGAGGGCTGGCCGAGCATCGCGGCCTCGGCCTCGATGCCGCCGACGCCCCAGCCGAGCACGCCCAGGCCGTTGATCATCGTCGTGTGCGAGTCGGTGCCGAACACGGTGTCCGGGTAGGCCCACAGCTCGCCGTCCTTCTGGCCGGTCATGACGACGCGGCCCAGATGCTCGAGGTTGACCTGGTGGACGATGCCGGTGCGCGGCGGCACCACCTTGAAGTTGTCGAACGACTTCTGCCCCCAGCGCAGGAAGCCGTAACGCTCCTTGTTGCGGTCGAACTCGATCTTGACGTTGAGATCGAGCGCGCCGGCATTGCCGAACGCGTCGACCTGGACCGAGTGGTCGATGACGAGCTCGACCGGCGCGAGCGGATTGATCTGCTCGGGGCGGCCACCGAGACGGACCACGGCGTCACGCATCGCGGCCAGGTCGACCACGCAGGGCACGCCGGTGAAGTCCTGCAGCACCACGCGCGCCGGCATGAACGCGATCTCGGTGTCGGGCTCGCGGTGCGGGTCCCACTGCGCGACCGCCTCGATGTGCGACGGCAGCACGCCGACGCCGTCCTCGTTGCGCAGCAGGTTCTCGAGCAGGATCTTCATCGAATACGGCAGCCGCGCGATGTCGAAGCGCTGGCCGAGCTTGGCGAGACTGGCGTAGCGGTAGCGGCGGCCGTCGACGTCGAGGGTGCTGCGGGTGGCGAAGGAATCACTCATTGGACGTTCCTTTGGCTGGGGCGGGCGGTCGGATGCCCGCTGCTGCGCGCCAGGCGCCGGCGCAAGCGGACGATTATCCGCCGTGCGGCTCGGGCGTGCGATGAACCGTCGCGTCGCGCGGGTCGGAGAACCGAGAGCCAGGCAGTATGCGGACTTGAGTATGAATTATAAAGTACGTATAATCGATGCATACTTCGAGCCGTTACCTGTCTGCGAGGAGCTGGCGATGGAAGCGACCGTGGCCGAGCGCGGCCAGATCACCCTGCCCAAGGCCGTTCGCGACGCCCTCGGCCTGACCAAGGGCACCACGCTCAAGGTCGAACTCGACGGCAGCCGCATCATCCTGCGCAAGAGCGTCGACGACGCGATCTCGCGCGCGCGCGGCCGCTTCAAGCTCGACGGCTACGCCTCGCCCGACGACGCACTGCGGGCGCTGCGCGACCATGCGCCGGGCGATCCTGTCGAATCGTGATGACGGCACGATGATTGCGATCGACTCCTCGGTGCTGGTCGACCTGCTCGCCGACGGCCCGCAGGCCGACGCCGCCGAAGCCTGCCTGCGCCAGTGCCTGAGCGCCGGGCCGGTCGTGGTCTGCGACATCGTGCTGGCCGAGGTCTGCAGCGCGCTGCGCGACGGGGCCGAGGCGCTGGCCGTGCTCGAGGACATGAGCATCCGCTACCAGCCGCTCGAGGCCAAGTCGGCGCTGCGCGCCGGCGAGATGCAGCGACGCTATCGCCAGCGCGGCGGCGGCGTCCGCGCGATGCCCGATTTCCTGATCGGCGCCCATGCGCTACTGCAGTGCAACGGCCTGATCACGCGCGACCACGCGTTCTACCGCGACTATTTCAAAGGGCTCAAGCTGATCGTGCCGTCGGTCTGAGCCGTACCCGCTTTCCCTTCCCATTCCACCGCCCGATTCGGAGCCCCCATGCTGGACGCCTATCGCCAACACCTCGCCGAGCGCGCCGCCCTCGGCATTCCGCCGCTGCCGCTGTCCGCCCGCCAGACCGCCGACGTGATCGAACTGCTCAAGGCGCCTCCAGCCGGCGAGGAAACGTTTCTGGTGGATCTGCTGACGTACCGCGTGCCGGCCGGCGTCGACGACGCGGCCAAGGTCAAGGCCTCCTACCTCGCCGCGGTCGCATTCGGCAGCGAGCACTGCGCGGCGATCTCCCCGCGCGCGCGCGACAGAGCTGCTCGGCACGATGCTCGGCGGCTACAACATCCATCCGCTGATCGAGCTGCTCGACGACGCGCAGGTCGGCGCGATCGCCGCCGAGGCGCTCAAGAAGACGCTGCTGATGTTCGACGCGTTCCACGACGTCAAGGACAAGGCCGACAAGGGCAACGCGAACGCGCAGGCGGTGCTGCGCAGCTGGGCCGAGGCGGAATGGTTCACGAGCCGCCCGGCCGTGCCCGAGCGCCTGACGATCACCGTGTTCAAGGTGCCCGGCGAGACCAATACCGACGATCTGTCGCCGGCGCCGGACGCGACGACGCGTCCGGACATTCCGCTGCACGCGCTGGCGATGCTCAAGAACCGGCGCGAAGGCGCGCCGTTCCAGCCGGAGGAGGACGGCAAGCGCGGTCCGATCCAGCGCATCCTCGATCTCAAGCACAACGGGCACCTGGTCGCCTACGTCGGCGACGTCGTCGGTACCGGCTCGAGCCGCAAGTCGGCGACCAACTCGGTGCTGTGGTGGACCGGGGAGGACATTCCGTTCATCCCGAACAAGCGCTACGGCGGCGTCTGCCTCGGCAGCAAGATCGCGCCGATCTTCTACAACACGATGGAGGACGCCGGCGCGCTGCCGATCGAGCTCGACGTGTCGAAGATGGACATGGGCGACGTGATCGAGCTGCGCCCGTACGAGGGCAAGGCGCTCAAGGACGGCGAGGTGATCGCCGAGTTCCAGGTCAAGTCCGACGTGCTGTTCGACGAGGTGCGCGCCGGCGGCCGCATCCCGCTGATCATCGGCCGCGGCCTGACCGCCAAGGCGCGCGACGCGCTCGGGCTGCCGCCTTCGACGCTGTTCCGTCTGCCGCAGAATCCGGCCGACACCGGCAAGGGCTACACGCTCGCGCAGAAGATGGTCGGCCGCGCCTGCGGTCTGCCGGAAGGCGAGGGCGTGCGGCCCGGCACCTACTGCGAGCCGAAGATGACCTCGGTCGGTTCGCAGGACACGACCGGTCCGATGACGCGCGACGAGCTCAAGGACCTGGCCTGCCTAGGCTTCTCGGCCGATCTGGTCATGCAGTCGTTCTGCCACACGGCGGCCTATCCGAAGCCGGTCGACGTCAAGACCCATCACGAGCTGCCGGCGTTCATCTCCACGCGCGGCGGCATCTCGCTGCGTCCCGGCGACGGCGTGATTCATTCCTGGCTCAACCGCATGCTGCTGCCCGACACCGTCGGCACCGGCGGCGACAGCCATACGCGCTTCCCGATCGGCATCTCGTTTCCGGCCGGATCGGGACTCGTCGCGTTCGCGGCGGCCACCGGCGTGATGCCGCTGGACATGCCCGAATCGGTGCTGGTGCGCTTCAAGGGCGAACTGCAGCCGGGCGTCACGCTGCGCGACCTCGTCAATGCGATTCCGCTCTATGCGATCAAGCAGAGGCTGCTGACGGTGGCCAAGCAGGGCAAGCAGAACATCTTCTCGGGCCGCATCCTCGAGATCGAGGGCCTGCCGAACCTCAAGGTCGAGCAGGCGTTCGAGCTGTCGGACGCCTCGGCCGAGCGCTCGGCGGCCGGCTGCACGGTGCGCCTGGCCAAGGAGCCGATCATCGAGTACCTCACCAGCAACATCACGCTGCTCAAGGTCATGATCGCGCAGGGCTACCAGGATGCGCGTTCGCTGGCTCGCCGCATCCGCAAGATGGAGGCCTGGCTGGCCGATCCGCAGCTGCTCGAACCCGACGCCGACGCCGAGTACGCGGCCGTCATCGAGATCGACCTGGCCGACGTGCACGAGCCGATCGTCGCCTGCCCGAACGATCCGGACGACGTCAAGACGCTGTCGGACGTCGCCGGCGCGACGATCGACGAGGTGTTCATCGGCTCGTGCATGACCAATATCGGCCACTTCCGCGCGGCTTCGAAGCTGCTCGAGGGCAAGCGCGACATTCCGACCCGGCTGTGGGTCGCGCCGCCGACCAAGATGGACCAGCAGCAGCTGACCGAGGAGGGCCATTACGGCGTGCTCGGCACCGCCGGCGCGCGGATGGAGATGCCGGGCTGCTCGCTGTGCATGGGCAACCAGGCCCAGGTCCGCGAGGGCGCGACCGTGTTCTCGACCAGCACGCGCAACTTCCCGAACCGGCTCGGCCGCAATACCAACGTCTATCTCGGCTCGGCCGAGCTGGCCGCGATCTGCTCGCGCCTGGGCCGCATCCCGACGCGAGGAGGAGTACATGGCCGACATCGGCGTCATCAACGCCAACGGCGATCGCATCTACCGCTACATGAACTTCGACCAGATCGCCGAGTTCAAGCAGGCCGCGGACGCGGTCGCCGCGTGACGGCCGTGGGCACGCGCGAGCCGGAGCGCCGATGGCCGGCGTGAGCGCCGCCGATCGTCGCGCGCGGTCGAGCAGCTGGGCCACGGAATGGCCCAGCACCGCGCGGGCCAGCTCGGCCTCGCGCAGAGTCACTATCAGCGCGCCGTCAAGCTCGATCCGGGCAATGCCGATGCCTGGCATCTGCTCGGCATCGCCGCGCTGCAGGGCGGCAATATGCCGCTCGCGGCCAAGCATCTGCGCCAGTGCGTGACGCTGCGGCCGGCGTTCGCCGAGGCGCACAACCATCTGGGCGTCGCGTTGCGGCGGCTGGGCCGTCACGCCGAGTCCGCGGCCGCGTTCGCCGAAGCGCTGCGGGCACGTGCCGGCTACGTCGAGGCCGCCTACAACCTCGGTCTCGCGCTCGAATCGAGCGGCGACATCGCCGGCGCCGAACGCGCCTGGCGCGACTGCCTGGACTGGCAGCCCGGCAACGCCGACGCGGCCACCAACCTCGGCAATCTGCTGCGTCATCAGGGCCGCATCGCCGAGGCCGAGCCGCTGCTCGAGCGCGCCTGCCGGCTGGCGCCGGAGCGCGCCCAGACCCATGCCAACCGGGCGCTGCTGCTCGGCGATGTCGGTCGCCACGTCGAAGCCGCCGCCGCCGCCGCCGAGGCGACGCGGCTCGAGCCCGCCGATCCAAGATGGTGGTGCATCCGCGCGGCATCGCCGAGCGTCAGGCGCAGGACAGCGAGGCGGCCGTGGCGTCGCTGCGTCGCGCCAGCGAAAGCGATCCGGCCGACGAGACCGCACGCTTCGAGCTCGCGATCGCACTGCAGGAGACCGGCGACGTCGACGCGTCGCGTGCGCTGCTCGCGCGTGTGCGGCCACCGCCGGGCACCACCGAGCGGTTGCGCTGGATGCGTGCGCTGCTGTTGCCGGCGATGCCGCGCGACGAGGCCGAGATCGACGCGTCGCGCCAGCGCTTCGCCGAGGGCCTGGCCGAACTGCGCGCGCGGCTGCGTCTGGATACGCCGGCGCGGCTGCGCGAGGCCTACCAGGCGGTGGCCGGCTTCGTGCCGTTCCACCTGCACTACCAGCCGCGCGACAACAGCGCGCTGCAGCGCGACTACGGCGATCTCGTCGCGACCGTGATGGCGCGGTGGCGCCGCCGCTGGCGGCGCCTTGCGAGTGGACGTCCGGCGCGCACGGCGGACGCATCCGGGTCGGCGTGGTCGGCAGCCAGTTCATGCGGCATACCGTGTCGCGCTACTTCAACGAGCTTATCGGCGGCCTCGATCCGGCGCGCTTCGAGGTCTCGGTCTGGCACGGCGGCATTCGCGATGCCCAGACCGAGGCGCTGGCTGCGCGCGTGCACGCGTTCACGTATGCGCCCGGCGATCCGCTCGAGCTCGCCGCCGCGATCCGCGCGGCGCGCCTGGACGTGCTGATCCATACCGAGATCGGCCTCGATCCGCGCAGCCAGGTGATCGCCGCGCTGCGCCTGGCGCCGCTGCAGTGCGCGCTGTACGGCCATCCGGTCGGCACCGGACTGCCGACGATCGACTGCTTCCTGAGCGGCGAGGCGATCGAGCCGGCCGACGGCGACGCGCATTATCGCGAGCGTCTGATCCGCCTGCCCGGACTCGGCGCACGCCCGCGCGCGCCCGCCACGCCGGGCGACGCCAGCGGGTTCGCCGGGGCCGCCGGCGATGCGCCGTTGCTGCTGTGCCTGCAGTATCCGGTCAAGCTGGTACCGTCGTTCGACGCGGTGATGGCCGCTATCGTCGAGCGCACCGGCGCGCGCATCGGCCTGTTCTCGCGCGAGCCGGCGCTGATGCGTCGATTCCGCGCGCGGATCGATGCGGTGTTCGCCGCGCGCGGTCTGGATGCCGGGCGTCATCTGGTCGAGCTGCCGGTACAGTCTTATGCCGATTATCTGGCCGGCGTCGCCGCTGCGCCGCTGGTGCTCGACACGCCCGGTTTCTCCGGCGGCGGCACCAGTCTGGATGCGCTCGGTCTGGGCACGCCGGTGGTCGCGTTCGACGGTGCGATGGCGCGCGGACGGCAGACCGCCGGCATGCTGCGTCAGCTCGAACTCGACGCGCTGATCGCGGCCGACGAGGCGGCCTATGTCGACACGGCGGTCGCGCTGTGCCGTGACGGGGAGCGGCGGCGCGAACTGGCCGATCGGATCGCCGGACGCAGCCGGCGCCTGTTCGACGACGAGGCGCCGCAGCGCGGTTTCGCCGCGTTCCTGGAACGCGAGTCGGCCGGCGCCGGCTGAGCCGGTGGTCCGGCCTCAGCCGGCATCGAGCGTCGCGCGCGCCAGCAGGCCGCGCGCGAGCATCGCGTACTCGCGGCGGCGGAACAGCAGGCGCCACTGGTTGCCGCCGACCTGGCGCCACAGCACCGCGGCACGGATCGCCGCCAGCAGCAGCGCGCGTATCTGCTCGACCTTCGCATCCTGCGTCAGCTGCAGCGGATTGCCGTGGACGACGATGCGTGGCCGCAGCGTCGACAGCGTATCGGCGTAGATGCCGGCCAGCCGGCCGGTCAGTGACGGCGAGTCGATCCCGAAGTGCTCGGCCTGGCGCTGTGCCGACTCGATCGCGCGGCGCAGCGTCTCGAGCATCGCCGGGCGGCGCGACAGCTTGCGTTCGAGCCGCAGCACGGAGACCACGAGCTGGGTCAGCTGCAGGTCGCGGTCGGCGTCTTCGATCTGCCGGATCAGCGCCTCCAGGCCGAGCCGGATGCCGGACAGCCCGCCGAACACTGCCTGCGGCGTGTCGGCGTCGATGCGCAGGATGCTGGCGATGCTGGCCTGGGCGGCCTGCGCGTCGCAGCGCCCGTCCACTGCCACGCCGCGCACCAGCGTACAGGCCTGGAAGACGCCCGCCAGGGCGATCACCCGCGACTCACGCATGCTCTGTTTCCTCGTTCCATTGACCGAATGGCGCATCGCTGCGCGCGATGACGGCGCCGCCGAGGCAGCTCTCGCCGTCGTAGAAGACCACCGACTGGCCCGGCGTCACCGCGCGTTGCGGCTGCTCGAAGTGCACGATGCAGGTGCCGTCCACGACCCGCACGCGGCAGCGCTGGTCGGGCTGGCGGTAGCGGGTCTTGGCGAGGCAGTCGAACGTGGAGGCCGGCGGATCGCCGGCGATCCAATGCGCCTCCTCGGCGACCAGGCGGCGCGACATCAGCCAGTCGTTCGCGTTGCCCTGCACGGCGTAGACGACGTTGGCCGCCACGTCCTTGCCGACGACGTACCAGGCCTCGCCGCCGGCGTCGCGGCGGCCGCCGATGCCCAGGCCGCCGCGCTGGCCGAGCGTGTAGTACAGCGCGCCGCCGTGGCGGCCGACCTCGCGCCCGTCCGGCGTGCGGATCGGTCCCTGCTGCGCCGGCAGGTACCTGGACAGGAACTGGCGGAAGTCGCGTTCGCCGATGAAGCAGATCCCGGTCGAGTCCTTCTTGTCGTGCGTCGCGAAGCCGGCCTCGCGGGCGATGCCGCGCACCTGGGCCTTGGTCAGCTCGCCGACCGGGAACAGCGTCGCCGCGAGCTGTGCCTGGCCGAGCGCGTGCAGGAAATAGCTCTGGTCCTTGTCGGCATCGCGGCCGCGCAACAGGCGCCAGCGGCCGTCCTGGCGATCGACGCGCGCATAGTGGCCGGTCGCGATGCGCTCGGCGCCGAGCGCCTGCGCGTGCTCGAGAAACGTCTTGAACTTGATCTCGCGGTTGCACAGCACGTCCGGGTTGGGCGTGCGCCCGACGCGGTATTCCTCGAGGAAATGCGCGAAGACCTGATCCCAGTACTCGGCGGCGAAGTTGCGCGCGTGGAACGCGATGCCGAGCCGCGCGCAGACCGCGACGGCGTCCTTGCGGTCGGCGTCGGCACGGCAGGGACCGTCGCGGTCGTCTTCCTCCCAGTTCTGCATGAACAGGCCGGCGACCGGTTCGCCGCGGGCGGCCAGCAGGGCGGCGGCGACCGACGAGTCGACGCCGCCGGAGACGCCGACGATCACCCGCGGCGCGCTCATCGGTCAGCCGGCCGCAGCGCCGAGATAGCGGATCGCATCCAGCGGCAGGCGCCGTCCGGCGAGCCAGTCCTCGACGCTGGCCAGCACCATCGGGCTGCGCAGGCGTTCGCCGGCCGCGGCCAGCTCGTCGCGGCTCATCCACAGCGCCTGCACGATGCCGGCATCGAGCGGACGGGCGGCATGGTGGCGGACCGGCTCGGCCGCGAACACGAAGCGCACGAAATGACGGTCGTTGCCGCCGCGCGTCCACTGCTGAACGCCGAGGAACGCGCTCAGCGCGACCTCCCAGCCGGTCTCCTCGAGCGTCTCGCGGACGGCGGCGTCGAGCAGGGATTCGTCCGGGTCGAGATGGCCGGCCGGCTGGTTGATGACGATCTCGCCGCGGATGTCCTCCTCGACGACGAGGAACCGGCCGTCGCGTGCGACCACGGCCGCGACCGTCACGTGCGGACGCCAGACGTCGATCTCCTCGTCCACCGCGAGATTGCCGGTCGCATCGATATTCATGGCCGGCAAGTGTACTTGAACCTGGTCGGACATCCCCGATCTGGGCGCTATACTGAATTCCAGTCGCAGCCTCCGTTTGCCATGACCTCACCGCAAGGCCCCCAGCACGAACACGAGCACGATCGCAGCCTGGCGGTGGAGGAGGCGCGGCCCGACGTCGCGCGCCCGCCGCTGTACCAGGTGCTGCTGTTGAACGACGACTACACGCCGATGGAGTTCGTCGTGGTCGTGCTCGAGAGCTTCTTCGGCATGAACCGCGAGCGTGCGACCCAGATCATGCTGCACGTCCATACCCGTGGACGCGGCGTCTGCGGCGTTTTCACGCGCGAGGTGGCCGAGACCAAGGTGACCCAGGTCAACGAGTTTTCCAGGACGCACCAGCACCCCTTGCTCTGCACTATGGAAAAAGCCTGACAGGCCCCATTTCGGGGGCTGTTGAAGTGGAGACACCGCATATGTTCAGCAAAGACCTCGAGCTCACCATCGGCCAGTGCTACAAGGAGGCCCGCGAGCAGCGCCACGAGTTCATGACCGTGGAGCATCTGCTGCTCGCGCTGCTGGACAACCCCTCCGCGATCGCCGCACTGCGCGCCTGCGGCGCCGACCTGACCAAGCTCGCGCGCGACCTGCGCTCGATCATCACCGAGACCGTACCGGTGCTGCCGGCCGGCGACGAGCGCGACACCCAGCCCACGCTCGGCTTCCAGCGTGTCCTGCAGCGCGCGGTCTACCACGCGCAGTCCTCGGGCCGTAAGGAGGTCACCGGCGCCAACGTGCTGGTCGCGATCTACGGCGAAAAGGACTCCCACGCGGTCTATTTCCTCGGCCAGCAGGACGTCAACCGCCTGGACATCGTCAACTACATCGCGCACGGCATCGCCAAGATCGGCAACGAGTCCGGCCAGACGCCGGGCGCGGCCGACGCCGCCGGCAAGGAAGGCGAGGGCGGCGAGGAGCCGCGCGGCAATCCGCTCAGTGATTTCGCCAACAATCTCAACGAGTTGGCGAAAGAGGGCCGGATCGATCCGCTGATCGGCCGCAGCGAGGAGATCGAGCGCACGATCCAGGTCCTGTGCCGCCGCCGCAAGAACAACCCGCTCTACGTCGGCGAAGCCGGCGTCGGCAAGACCGCGCTCGCCGAGGGTCTGGCCAAGCGCATCGTCGAGGGCGAGGTGCCCGAGATCCTCAAGGACTGCACGATCTACGCGCTCGATCTCGGCGCGCTGGTCGCCGGCACCAAGTATCGCGGCGATTTCGAGAAGCGCCTCAAGGCGGTGATCGGCCAGCTCAAGAAGGAGCCCAAGGCGATCCTGTTCATCGACGAGATCCACACGATCATCGGCGCCGGCTCGGCGTCGGGCGGCACGATGGACGCGTCGAACCTGATCAAGCCGATGCTGGCCTCCGGCGAGATGCGCTGCATCGGCTCGACGACCTATCAGGAGTTCCGCGGCGTGTTCGAGAAGGACCGTGCGCTGGCGCGCCGCTTCCAGAAGATCGACGTCGTCGAGCCGACCGTGGCCGACAGCGTCGAGATCCTCAAGGGCCTCAAGTCGCGCTTCGAGGAGCATCACAACGTCCAGTACACGTCCGAGGCGCTCAAGGCCGCGGTGGACCTGTCGGTGCGCCACATCGCCGACCGGCTGCTGCCGGACAAGGCGATCGACGTCATCGACGAGGCCGGCGCGCGCCAGCGCCTGCTGCCCGAGGCCGAGCGCAGCGGCACCGTCGACGTGCCGGACATCGAGTTCATCGTCGCGCGCATGGCGCGCATCCCGCCCAAGCAGGTGTCGGCGTCCGACCGCGACGTGCTGCGCAATCTCGACCGCAACCTCAAGATGGTCGTGTTCGGCCAGGACACGGCGATCGACGCGCTGGCCAGCGCGATCAAGATGGCGCGCTCGGGTCTCGGCAATCCGGACAAGCCGATCGGCAATTTCCTGCTGGCCGGTCCGACCGGCGTCGGCAAGACCGAGGTCACGCGGCAGCTGGCGATGCAGCTCGGCGTCGAGCTGATCCGCTTCGACATGTCCGAATACATGGAAGCGCACTCGGTGTCGCGTCTGATCGGCGCGCCTCCGGGCTACGTCGGCTTCGATCAGGGCGGCCTGCTGACCGAACAGGTCGTCAAGCATCCGCACTGCGTGCTGCTGCTCGACGAGATCGAGAAGGCGCATCCGGACGTCTACAACATCCTGCTGCAGATCATGGACCGCGGCGCGCTGACCGATACCAACGGCCGCGAGGCGAATTTCAGGAACGTCATCCTGGTCATGACGACCAACGCCGGCGCGCAGACCGCCGCCCGGCGCACGATCGGCTTCGTCGAACAGAACCATGCGACAGATGCCATGGAAGTGATCCGTCGGACGTTCACGCCGGAATTCCGCAACCGCCTGGATGCGATCGTGCAGTTCGGTGCGCTCGACTTCGAGCACATCCTGCGCGTCGTCGACAAGTTCCTGATCGAGCTGGAGGCGCAGCTGCAGGACAAGCAGGTCTCGCTGTACGTCGATGCCGACGCGCGGCGCTGGCTGGCCGAGCACGGCTTCGACCCGCAGATGGGCGCACGGCCGATGGCGCGCGTGATCCAGGAGAGCATCAAGCGGCCGCTCGCCGACGAACTGCTGTTCGGCAAGCTCGCCGAAGGCGGCAAGGTCCGGCTCTCGGTCGTCGACGGCAAGCTCGACGTGCAGACCGAGGCGGCCGAGAAGCTGCCGGCGGTCGTCTGAGTGTGCGGGGCGCCGGCCGCGGTCGCGGCCGGTTCCCCGCGCCGCGTAAGCTGAGCACCGCAACGGCCGGCCGCATCGGCCGGACATCCATCGACATCCCCAGCGAGTGCCCGCCGCGTCACCGACGGCGGGCCGGAGAGCGCGCGTGAACGAGACCGAACGCAGATCGATCCTGACCCTGAGCCTGATGGCCGCCTTCGCCGACGGCGACAAGGCGCCGGCCGAGCGCGAGCAGATCCGGCGCATCGCCGACAGCCTCGCCGGCGACGGCGCGCCCGAGCTGCCGGCGCTGTACCAGGACGTCCTGCTCGGACGCGCCTCGATGGCGTCGGCCGCGCAGGCGCTGACCAGCGACGGGGCGCGCCAGCTGGCGTTCGAGATGGCCGTCTGCGTCTGCGACGCCGACGGCGTGCAGTCCGACGCCGAGCGCCGCTATCTGGACTCGCTGCGCGAGGCGCTCGGTCTCGGCGCCGAGCCGAGCCGGCGCTACGTCGAGCAGGTCGAGGCGGTCGCGGCGGTGCCGCTGCAGGCGGCCGGGCCGACCGCGTCGGTCGGCGAGGCCGAGCTCGACAAGACCATTCTGGACGCCGCGATCCTCAACGGCGCGCTCGAGTTGCTGCCCGAGTCGCTGGCGACGATGGCGATCCTGCCGTTGCAGATGCGCCTGGTCTATCGCGTCGGCCAGACCTACGGTTTCGAGCTCGACCGCGGCCACGTCAAAGACTTCCTCGCCACGGCCGGCGTCGGACTGACCTCGCAGTATCTGGAGCAGGCCGGCCGCAAGCTGCTCGGCGGCCTGCTCGGCGCGATCGGCGGGCGGCTGCTCGGCGGCATCGGCAAGCAGGCGATCAGCTCGGGCATGAGCTTCGCGAGCACCTATGCGCTCGGGCACGTCGCCAAGCGCTACTACGCCGGCGGCCGCGTGCTGTCGGGCCAGATGCTGCGCGAGGCGTTCGAAGGCATGCTCGGCGAGGCGCGCGGGCTGCAGTCGCGCTATCTGCCGCAGATGCAGGCGCGCGCGCAGACGCTCGACGTCGGCCAGATCATCGACACCGTACGCCGCGGCTGACGAGGCGCTTGCCGGCGCGGCGACGGATCGAGGCCACGGTCCGCCGCGCCGGCGGCGCATGGCGAACGGATGTCGCGCAGCCGGCGCGTCAGGCCCGCACAACGCGATTGCGGCCGCTGCGCTTGGCTTCGTACAGCGCCTGATCGGCGCGTGCGAGCATCGATGCGCCGGTATCGCCGCTGCGGAACGAGGTGAGCCCGATGCTCGCGGTGACCGGGATGCCGGTCGCGATCGCCTGGATGCCTTCGCGCAGGAATTCGCACTGGTATTCGGCGGTGTCGTCGCCGATGTCGGGCATCAGCAGCGCGAACTCCTCGCCGCCGTAGCGCGCGCAGAAGCCCTGGCGGCCGCGCTGGCCGTGAATCACCTGGGCGACCGCGACGAGGATTTCGTCGCCGCGCGGATGGCCGTGCAGGTCGTTGACGATCTTGAAATGGTCGACGTCGATCATCGCCAGCGACAGCGGGCCGCCGCGCTCGGCCTGATCGACCGCCTTGGCGAGCGCCGCATCGAACGCGCGCCGGTTCGGCAGGCTGGTCAGTGCGTCGGTACGCGTCTGCTCGGCCAGCTGCTCGTTCTGCGCGATCAGCTGCTGCTCGTACCAGGTCCGTTCGTCCATCTGGTGCCGCAGCGCCCGGTAGGCCAGTCGCAGTTCGATCAGCGCGCCGACCTGGCGCGACAGGCTGCGCAGCGCGTCGAGCTGGAACGGCTCGAGCGTGCGCGGCTGGCTGTCGATCACGCACAGCGAGCCGATCGCCTCACCGCCGCGGGCGCGCAACGGTGCGCCGGCGTAGAAGCGGATGCCGGGCCCGCCGACGACCAGTTCGTTGTCGCGGAAGCGCGCGTCCAGCGTCGCGTCGGGCACGATCAGCAGGTCTTCCGGCGCCAGGATCGTGTGCGCGCAGAATGCCGACTGCCGCGAAGTCTCGGTGTCGTCGATGCCGACGCGCGCCTTGAACCACTGGCGCTCGGCGTCGATCAGGCTGATCGCGCCCATCGGCGTGCCGCAGATGCCGGTCGCGATCGCGACCAGGTCGTCGTAGGCACGTTCGGGGTCGCTGTCGAGCAATCCGGTTTGATGCAGCGCCGCCAGGCGCGCGGTTTCATCGGCCGGTACGATCATGGGCACGAGCATAGAGGTAGACCGCGCAGTGTTCACTGCCGATGCGATCGTGCTGTGTCAGTCTTCACGTTCCGGCGAGGCGGCTTTCCGCATGCACCGGTCATCGCGCCCGGCGGTACCGTATCGCGCGGCGGTGCGCAGCAGCAAGAGACGGATGCATCGATCGTGTCGCACTTGGATCGCGCCACGCGTGCCGCAGGCGCGGATGTCGAGGCGCTGCGCCGGCCTGCACGCGGCCGGCGCTCAGACCTCCAGCGAGGCGAGGTCGCCCTTCTCCTCGAGCCAGGACTTGCGGTCGCCCGCGCGCTTCTTGCTGAGCAGCATGTCCATCAGCGGGCGCGTGCCGTCATCGCCGTCGCCGACGGTCAGCTGCACCAGACGCCGCGTGTCGGGATTGATGGTCGACTCGCGCAGCTGCGAGGGGTTCATCTCGCCCAGGCCCTTGAAGCGTGTCACGCTGACCGCGCCGCGGATCTTCTCGCGCTCGATCTTCTCGAGCATCGCGTCGCGCTCGCTCTCGTCGAGGCAGTAGATCATCTGCTTGCCGACGTCGACGCGGAACAGCGGCGGCATCGCGACGAAGACGTGGCCGGCGCGCACCAGCGCCGGGAAGTGGCGCAGGAACAGCGCGCACAGCAGCGTGGCGATGTGCAGGCCGTCCGAGTCGGCGTCGGCCAGGATGCAGATCTTGCCGTAGCGCAGGCCGGCCAGATCGTCCTTGCCCGGATCGCAGCCGATTGCGACGGCCAGGTCGTGCACCTCCTGCGAGGCGAGCACGCTGGTCGATTCGACTTCCCAGGTGTTGAGGATCTTGCCGCGCAGCGGCAGGATCGCCTGGAAGTCCTTGTCGCGCGCCTGGCGTGCCGAGCCGCCGGCCGAGTCGCCCTCGACGAGGAACAGCTCGGTCCGCGACAGATCGCTCGACGCGCAGTCGGCGAGCTTGCCGGGCAGGGCCGGTCCCTGCGTGACCTTCTTGCGGACGATCTGCTTCTCGGCCTTGAGGCGCAGCGCGGCGCGCTCGATCGCCAGCTGCGCGATTCTCTCGCCGACCGCCACGTGCTGGTTCAGATACAGCGAGAAACCGTCGTGCGCCGCGCTCTCGACGATGCCGGCGGCATCGCGCGAGGACAAGCGCTCCTTGGTCTGGCCCGAGAACTGCGGTTCCTGCATGCGCAGCGACAGCACGAAGCTCAGCCGATCCCAGACGTCCTCGGGCGCCAGCTTGACGCCGCGCGGCAGCAGATTGCGGAAGTCGCAGAACTCGCGCAGCGCATTGGTCAGGCCGGTGCGCAGGCCGTTGACGTGGGTGCCGCCCTGCGCGGTCGGGATCAGGTTGACGTAGCTCTCCTGCGTCAGCTCGCCTTCCGGCAGCCAGGCCAGCGCGAAATCGACCGCGCTCTTCTCGCGCTGCTGATGGCCGACGTAGAGCTCCTCGGGCAGCCGCTCGGCCTCGCCGATCATCGAGCGCAGGTAATCGCGCAGGCCGTCCTCGTAGTACCACTGCTCCTGCTCGCCGCTGGCCTCGTCGGACAGGCGCACCTTGAGGCCGGCGCACAGCACCGCCTTGGCGCGCAGCACGTGGCGCAGCCGCGGCAGCGAGATCTTCGGCGAATCGAAATACTTGGGGTCCGGCCAGAAGCGCACCGTGGTGCCGGTCTGCTTCTTCGGCACGCTGCCGGTCACGGTCAGCTCGCTGGCGCGATCGCCGTCGCGAAAGGCCATGTGGTGGATCTGGCCGTCGCGGCGGATCGTGACCTCCACGCGCTGCGAGAGCGCGTTGACGACCGACACGCCGACGCCGTGCAGGCCGCCCGAGAACTGGTAGTTGCGGTTCGAGAACTTGCCGCCGGCATGGAGCCGGGTCAGGATCAGCTCGACGCCGGGAATGCCTTCCTCGGGATGCACGTCCACCGGCATGCCGCGGCCGTCGTCGCCGACCGTGACCGAGCCGTCGGCATGCACGACCACGTCGATGCTGTGCGCGTGGCCGGCCAGCGCCTCGTCGACCGAGTTGTCGATGACCTCCTGGGCCAGATGGTTCGGCCGGGCCGTGTCGGTGTACATGCCGGGCCGGCGCTTGACCGGGTCCAGGCCGGACAGGACTTCGATGTCGGCGGCGTTGTAGCGGCTGCTCATGAACGGATCGGCTGGGACGGGGGCCGGGCAGGATGGGCATAGCCGGCGGTGGGGTCAAGACGGGATCATCGGCCGATGCACGGAACGAGATCGCGCGACTCGCTGCTCCGGCCGGGCGCGATCGCGGTCTTCATGCAGATGCTCGACACGACGATCGTGGGTACCGCGCTGCCGGAGATGGCGGCCGGCCTCGGCGCGGGCCGCCATGCGGGCAGGCGTCGTGATTGCCTGCGTGCTGATCGCGGGCGGGCCGCTGGCCGCCCTGGCCGGCCCGCGGCCGCTGTTCGGACCGATGCCGCGCCGACCGGCTTCCCGATCACCTTCGTTTTGTCCCGGCTTGCCGAGCCTGCTGTCGGCACTGATCTTGCGACAGCCCGGGGAACCGGGGACATCGGCGGCACGATCGCACCGGCGGTCGCGCGCGAGGCGATCGGGGCGACATGAAATGACATCGAGCACGGCGCCGCATCGCGGCCGGCGTTCTCGATCGGGCCGCTAGATGCGGGCGATCGCCTCGGGCCGTTTGGCGCCGGCGAAGCGGCGCGCCCAGTAGTTCTCTTCGAGGCTGTCCACGCGCACGACCTTGCCGGCCGATGGCGCATGGATGAAGCGGCCTTCGGCCACGTAGATGCCGACGTGCGAGATGCGCTTGCCGGCGATGCGGAAGAACACCAGGTCGCCGGCCTGCATCTGGCTGCGGTCGATCTTGTCGCCGACGCGGAACTGCGCGGCCGAGCCGACCGGCAGCTCGATGCCGAGCGCGTGCTGGAACACGTAGCGGACGAAGCCGCTGCAATCGAAGCCGGTCTTCGGGCTGCTGCCGCCGCGGCGATAGCGGATGTTGCGCAGATCCTTGGCCAGCGCGATCAGCAGATGGCCCGGGTCGGGGCGTGCGGCCTGCGTCTCGGTCTGGACGATTGCGCTGGACGACGATTCGGTAGCCGCCGGCGCGATTTCGGTGGCCGGCGCGGCAAGCGTGGCGGAGGTCTGCGCGCCGAGCCAGGCGTCCAGGCCGATCGGGCGGGTCCAGTCGAGCGGTGCGGCGGCCAGATCGGCCGAGAGGAACAAGGCCAGGCCCAAGCTCAGGCCGGAAACAAGTCGCAGTCGCGCGGGGTGCTTTCGCATCGGGCGGGCTCGGCAGGGTGGGAATCGAAAGGCCACCCTTGCGGCGCGACCGGCGGCGACGTTAGCAAAGCCGGCCGGGCCTGTTGTTCATGCTCCGTTAAATGTACCGGTGGGTTTTCAAGGCGCCGGCGGCGCGAACGCGGCGTCGTGCCGCAGGCCCTCGCGACCGACAACAGAACGGCGCGCGCCGTCAACGCTCGCGACGCAGTGATCGAGTCGGTAGAATAGCGTTTTCCTGCGGATTGCTTTCCATGACTCCCCTGATCTTCGTGACCGGAGGCGTGGTGTCCTCGCTTGGCAAGGGCATCGCGGCCGCGTCACTGGCTGCCATCCTCGAGGCGCGCGGTCTGCGCGTGACGATGATGAAGCTCGATCCCTACATCAACGTCGATCCGGGCACGATGAGCCCGTTCCAGCACGGCGAGGTCTACGTCACCGACGACGGTGCCGAGACCGATCTCGACCTCGGTCACTACGAGCGCTTCATCCACACGCGCCTGACCGGCAAGAACTCGATCACGACCGGCAAGATCTACGAGAGCGTGATCGCCAAGGAGCGTCGCGGCGACTACCTCGGCGCGACCGTGCAGGTGATCCCGCACATCACCGACGAGATCAAGCACCGCATCTACGAGGCCACCAGCGGCTACGACGTGGCCCTGGTCGAGATCGGCGGCACCGTCGGCGACATCGAATCGCTGCCGTTCCTCGAGGCGATCCGCCAAATCCGCACCGAGCACGGCCAGGAAATGTCGATGTTCATGCATCTGACCCTGGTGCCGTTCATCAAGGCGGCCGGCGAGATCAAGACCAAGCCGACCCAGCATTCGGTCAAGGAACTGCGCTCGATCGGCATCCAGCCCGACGTCCTGCTGTGCCGCTGCGAGCAGCCGCTGCCGCAGTCGGACCGGCGCAAGATCGCGCTGTTCACGAACGTGCCCGAGAAGGCCGTCATCAGCGCGGTCGACGTCGACGTGATCTACAGCCTGCCGCTGTGGTTGCACCAGCAGGGCCTGGACGACATCGTCCTGGACCGGCTCAACTTCAAGGCGCGCCCGGCCGACCTGTCCGAGTGGCAGCGCACGGTCGAGGCGATCGAGCACCCCCGCGACGAGGTCACGGTTGCGATCGTCGGCAAGTACGTCGAGCACAAGGACGCCTACAAGTCGCTCGGCGAGGCGCTGCGCCACGGCGGCATCAAGCAGCGCACGCGCGTCAACCTGCGCTGGGTCGAGTCCGAGGACGTCGAGCGCCGCAGCGAAGAGGTGCTCGGCGGCGTCGACGCGATCCTGGTGCCGGGCGGCTTCGGCAAGCGCGGCTTCGAGGGCAAGATCGCCGCGGCACGCTACGCGCGCGAGAACCGCGTGCCGTATTTCGGCATCTGCTACGGCATGCATGCGGCCGTGGTCGATTTCGCGCGCAATGTCGCCGGGCTCGAGGCCGCCAATTCGAGCGAGAACGACCAGAGCTGCCGTGATCCGGTGATCGCGCTGATCACCGAGTGGACGACCAGCAGCGGCGAGGTCGAGAAGCGCGACGAGTCCTCCGATCTGGGCGGCACGATGCGCCTGGGCGCGCAGGAATGCCGGCTCAAGGCCGGCACGCTGGCGCGCGAGCTCTACGGCAAGGACGTCGTGCGCGAGCGCCACCGCCATCGCTACGAGTTCAACAACCGCTACCGGCAGCGTTTCGAGGACCTCGGCCTGGTGATCTCCGGCAAGTCGATGGACGACCTGCTGGTCGAGATGATCGAGCTGGCCGACCATCCCTGGTACATCGGCTGCCAGGCGCATCCGGAATTCACCTCCACGCCGCGCGACGGCCATCCGCTGTTCATCGGCTTCGTACGCGCCGCGCGCGAGTACCGCGCGGTGCGCACCGCCGAGCGCTTCGCGCAGGCCGATTCGGAGAACATCGCGTGAAGCTCTGCGACTTCGAGGTCGGGCTCGACCAGCCGCTGTTCCTGATCGCCGGTCCCTGCGTGATCGAGTCCGAGCAGCTCGCGCTCGACACCGCCGGCCAGCTCAAGGACATCACCGGACGGCTCGGCATTCCTTTCATCTACAAGTCGAGCTTCGACAAGGCCAACCGCACCTCGATCAGCGGCCACCGCGGTCCCGGCATCGAGGAAGGCCTGCGCATCCTGTCCGAGGTCAAGCGTCAGATCGGCGTGCCGGTGCTGACCGACGTGCACGAGTACACGCCGATGGAGGAGGTCGCCGAGGTCGTCGACGTGCTGCAGACGCCGGCGTTCCTGTGCCGCCAGACCGATTTCATCCTCAAGGCCTGCAGCGTCGGCCGTCCGGTCAATATCAAGAAGGGCCAATTCCTGTCGCCGTGGGAGATGAAGCACGTCGCCGACAAGGCCAGGTCGACCGGCAATCCACAGATCATGGTCTGCGAGCGCGGCGCGAGCTTCGGCTACAACAACCTGGTCTCGGACATGCGCTCGCTCAGCGTGATGCGCGAGACCGGCTGCCCGGTCGTGTTCGACGCGACCCATTCGGTACAGCTGCCGGGCGGCGCCGGTGGCAAGTCCGGCGGCCAGCGCGAGTTCGTGCCGGTGCTGTCGCGCGCCGCGGTCGCGGTCGGCATCGCCGGCATCTTCATGGAAACCCATCCGGACCCGGACCAGGCACTCAGCGACGGGCCCAATGCCTGGCCGCTGGGCAAGATGGAGCGTCTGCTTCAAGGGCTCGTCGCGATCGACCGGCTGGTCAAGGCGAACGGCGTGGAATGAAACGATTGGAACGTACGGCGTGCAGCGTGCCGGCCAGGGCGAGGCACCGTTCCTCCGGGCGCGCGCTGAACGATCGCGCTACGGGCCAAGACGCAGGCGCCGAGCGACGCGTCCGAATCTGAGAGTCTTCGATTAAACGCATGATAAGGAAGGCAACCGAAACGATGAGCACGATCAGCCGCATCCACGCCCGCGAAATCCTCGACTCGCGCGGCAATCCGACGCTCGAAGCCGAAGTCACGCTCGCCGACGGTTCGCTCGGCCGCGCCGCGGTGCCGTCGGGCGCCTCGACCGGTTCGCGCGAGGCGGTCGAACTGCGCGACGGCGACAAGGCGCGCTATCTCGGCAAGGGCGTGCGCAATGCGGTCACCAACGTCAACACGACGATCGCCGAGGCGCTCGCCGGTTTCGACGCGGCCGACCAGCGCGGACTCGACGAGAGGCTGATCGCGCTCGACGGCACGCCGAACAAGGGCCGCCTCGGCGCCAATGCGCTGCTCGGCGTGTCGCTGGCCAACGCGCATGCGGTCGCGGCCTCGCGGCGGTTGCCGTTGTGGAAGCATCTGGCCGGCGACCGTGCCGCGCGGCTGCCGGTGCCGATGATGAACATCGTCAACGGCGGCGCGCATGCCGACAACAACGTCGACATGCAGGAATTCATGGTGCTGCCGGTCGGACTGCCGAGCTTCGCCGAAGCGCTGCGCGCCGGTACCGAGATCTTCCATGCGCTCAAGTCGGTGCTGAAGGGGCGTGGACTGTCGACCGCGGTCGGCGACGAGGGCGGCTTCGCGCCGAACCTGCGCTCGAACGAGGAAGCCGTCGAGACGATACTCGAGGCGATCGGCCAGTCCGGCTATGCGGTCGGCCGGCACATCTGGCTCGGGCTCGACGTCGCCAGCTCGGAGTTCTACAAGGACGGCGCCTATCACCTCGAAGGCGAGGGCAAGGTACTCTCGTCCGAACAGTTCGCCGACTTCCTGGCCGGCTGGACCAGGCAGTACCCGATCGTCACGATCGAGGACGGCATGGCCGAGGGCGACTGGGACGGTTGGAAGCTCCTGACCGAGAAGATCGGCCGTACCGTGCAGCTGGTCGGCGACGACCTGTTCGTGACCAATACGGCGATCCTCAAGGAAGGCATCGACCGCCACATCGCCAATGCGATTCTGATCAAGGTCAACCAGATCGGCACGCTGACCGAGACGCTCGACGCGATCGCGATGGCCGACGCGGCGAAGTACGCCGCGGTGGTGTCGCACCGTTCGGGCGAGACCGAGGACACGACGATCGCGGACCTGTCGGTCGCGACGACCGCGACCCAGATCAAGACCGGCTCGCTGTGCCGCTCCGACCGCGTCGCCAAGTACAACCAGTTGCTGCGGATCGAGGAGGCGCTCGGCTCGGCCGCGCGCTACGCTGGCCGCGAGGCGTTCCCGAACCTGCCGGACTTCCGCTGACACGCCGTCGTGCTGCGCTACGTCGCCCTCCTGCTGTTGATCGTGCTGATCGCGCTGCAGGTCAAGCTGTGGACCGGGCAGGGCGGCATGCGCGACATCTGGACGCTGGAGGCGCGCATCGCCGAGCAGACGGCCGAGAACGAACGCCTCAAGGCGCGCAACGACGCGCTGGCCGCCGACGTCGAGGACCTCAAGCACGGCGACGCGGCGGTCGAGGAGCGTGCGCGCTCGGAGCTCGGCCTGATCAAGCCCGGCGAGACGTTCTACCACGTGGTCGAACCGGCCAAGCCGGGCGAGCGCAAGTAGGCCGATGGACGTGAGCGACTCGTGCTGGTGCGTCGTGGTCGCCGCCGGCCGCGGCCTGCGTTTCGGCGGCGAGCGGCCGAAGCAGTACGTGCCGATCGACGGCCGGCCGCTGCTGGCCTGGACGCTCGAGCGGCTCGCCGCGCATCGGCGCGTCGCCGGTCTCGTCGTGGTCCTGGCTGCCGGCGATCCGTACTGGCCGGCCATCGACAAGCCGGCCGGCAAGCCGCTGCTCGTCGCGACCGGCGGCCACACGCGCGCCGATTCGGTACTGGCCGGCCTCGACGCGCTGCCGGCCGCCGTCGCGCCCGGGGATTTCGTGCTGGTCCACGACGCGGCGCGCCCCTGTGTGCGCGCCGAGGACGTCGAGCGCCTGATCGCGCTCGGCGTGCCGGCCGGTGGCGCCCTGCTGGCGGCGCCGTTGCGCGATACGCTCAAGCGCGCCGATGCGGCGCAGCGCGTCGAGATGACCGAGCCGCGCGAGTCGCGCTGGCGTGCGCTGACGCCGCAGCTGTTCGCACGTGGCGCGCTCGCGGCGGCGCTGGCTTCGGCGCGGGCCGACGGCATCGAGGTCACCGACGAGGCGATGGCGATGGAGCGCTGCGGCCTGCGGCCGCTGCTGGTCGAGGGCGCGGACGACAACATCAAGGTGACGACGCCGGCCGATCGCGCGCTGGCCGAGTTTCTGCTGCGACGCCTGGCGGCCGGTGCCGTGGCGTCCTGAGCACGGGGAGCATGCATAGATGCGGATCGGTCAGGGGTTCGACGTCCACGCCTTCGGCGCCGGCGACCATGTGATGCTCGGCGGCGTGCGCGTCCCGCATACGCATGGCCTCCTCGCGCATTCGGACGGCGACGTGGTGATCCACGCGCTGTGCGACGCGGTGCTCGGCGCGCTGGCGCTCGGCGACATCGGCCGCCACTTTCCGCCGACCGATCCGCGCTGGAAGGACGTCGGCAGCCGCCATTTCCTGCTGCACTGCGCGGCGCTGATGATCGAGCACGGCTATGCGATCGCCAATGCCGACGTGACCGTGATCTGCGAGCGACCGAAGGTCGGCCCGCATGCGGCCGCGATGCGCGAGCACCTCGCAGCCGATCTCGGCTGCGCGGTCGGCGATGTCAGCGTCAAGGCGACCACGACCGAACAGCTCGGCTTCACCGGCGCGGCGAGGGCATCGCCGCGCTGGCGGTCGTGCTGCTGCAGCGGCGCGGTGCCGGCGCGATGGCCGAGCCGGCCGACGATCCGGCGCTGCGCGAACTCGTCGCGCGGCTCGATCCGGAGACCTGATGGAACGCTTTCCTCATGCGCACGGCGGTCCGCTGCTGCGCGGCGTGCTGCGCGCCGAGCCGGCCGATTTCATCGTCGAGGAGCAACTCGGCTTCGAGCCGGTCGGTACCGGCGAGCACGTCTTCGTGCAGATCGAGAAGGCCCAGGCCAATACCGACTGGGTCGCGCAGAAGCTCGGCGCGTTCGCCGGCGTCGCCGCGATCGGCGTCGGCTACGCCGGCCTCAAGGACCGGCACGCGGTGACGCGGCAATGGATCTCGCTGCATCTGCCGGGCCGTGCCGATCCGGACTGGGCCGCGTTCGACGTACCAGGCGTACGCGTACTGCAGGCCGTGCGCCACGATCGCAAGCTCAAACGCGGCGCGCACCGCGGCAACCGGTTCCGGATCCGGCTGCGTGCGGTGTCCGGCGAAACCGGCGCGGTCGACGCGCGCCTGGCCGCGATCGCGGCCGGCGGCGTGCCGAACTACTTCGGTGAGCAGCGCTTCGGTCGCGACGGCGACAACCTCGTGCTGGCGCGGCAGCTGTTCGGCGGGCAGCGCCTGCCGCGTCACCTGCGCGGCTACGCGCTGTCGGCGGC
Source organism: Dokdonella sp. (assembly GCA_024707225.1). GTDB lineage: Bacteria > Pseudomonadota > Gammaproteobacteria > Xanthomonadales > Rhodanobacteraceae > Dokdonella. The sequence continues at coordinate 549,243 of JANQAE010000001.1, forward strand.
GCGCTCGCTGCTGTTCAACCGCCTGCTCGCCGCGCGCGTCGATGCCGGCAGCTGGAACCAGGCGCTGGCCGGCGAGGTGTGGATGCTCGACGGCTCGCACGCGATCTTCGGTCCGCTGCCGTTCGACGACACGCTGGCCGCGCGTCTGGCCGCGCACGATATCCACCCGACCGGTCCGATGTGGGGGCGCGGCGCACTGCGCAGCGCGGACGAGGTGCGCGCGCTCGAGGCGGCGGTCGCCGCCGCCGAGCCGGAACTGGCCGAAGGTCTGGCCGCTGCCGGACTCGATCAGGAGCGGCGCGCCTTGCGCCTCGGCGTGGCCGATCTGAGCTGGGCCTGGGAGGACGAGGCGACCCTGGTGCTCACGTTCGCGCTCGAATCGGGCGCCTATGCGACGACCGTGCTGCGCGAGCTCGCCGACTGGAACACCGATCAGGCGCCGGCCGGCGCCTGATAGGCGATCCGTACGATCTCATAGCTCGCCGGGCCGGAAGGCAGCTGCACCTCGAACGGATCGCCCTCGCGCTTGCCGAGCGCGGCCCGCGCCAGCGGCGAGTCCAGGCTGATCCAGCCGCGCTGCGGATCGGTCTCGTCGGGTCCGACGATGCGGTACCGATGACTCTGGCCGGCCTCGTCCTCGAGTTCGATCCACGCGCCGAAATAGACCACGCCGGTGTCGGCCGGTACCGAGTCGACGACCTTCAGCGATTCGAGCCGCTTTGTCAGATAGCGCAGACGGCGGTCGATCTCGCCGAGCTGCTTCTTGCGGTAGGTGTACTCGGCATTCTCGGAACGGTCGCCCTCGGCCGCGGCGGCCGCCAGCGCGGTGACGACTTCCGGCCGCCGCACGCGCCAGAGCGTGTCGAGCTCGTCGCGCAGGCGGCGATGGCCGTCCGCGGTGATCACCGCCGTCGACGGCGCGGCGGCCGGACGCCAGCGGCTCACGGCGTCGCCGCCGATGTCATCGCAGCGCGCATCGCTGCGCTCAGCGCTTCATGATCGAGCCGAGCACGCCGCGCAGAATCTTCGAGCCGTTCGCGCCGCCGATCTGGCGGCCGATCTGGCCGGCGACGTTGCGTGCGGCGGTCTTGGTCATGGTTTCGAGGATGCCCTGGCGTCGCTTGGTGCCGAACACGGCATCCTTGACCGCATCCATCCAACCGCGCTCCTGCGCCGTCGCGCCGCCGGCCTTGCCGGGCGCCGCGTCCGGCTCGCGCGTCGCGGCGGTCGCCTCGGCGCGCTTGGCCAGCATTTCGAACGCCGACTCGCGGTCGAGCGCGGTGTCGTACTTGCCGCCGACCGGCGAGCGCGCGCGCACCGTCGCGCGTTCGGTCGCGTCGATCGTGCCGATGCGGCAGCCCGGCGAGGCGATGAATGCGCGCTCGACCGGACTCGGTACGCCGCCGGCGTGCAGCGTCGAGACCAGGGCCTCGCCGACGCCGAGCTGGGTGATCGCCTCGGCGACCTTGATCTTCGGGTTCGGCGGGAACGTCTCGGCGGCCGCCTTGACGGCCTTCTGGTCGCGCGGCGTGAACGCGCGCAGCGCGTGCTGCACGCGGTTGCCGAGCTGGCCGAGGATCACCGGCGGCACGTCGTCGGGGTTCTGCGAGCAGAAGTAGACGCCCACGCCCTTGGAGCGGATCAAGCGCACGACCTGCTCGATCCGCTGCACCAGCGAGGCCGGCGCGTCGTCGAACAGCAGATGCGCCTCGTCGAAGAAGAACACCAGCTTGGGCTGGTCCAGATCGCCGGCCTCGGGCAGTTTCTCGAACAGTTCCGACAGCAGCCACAGCAGGAAGGTCGAGTACAGCTTCGGCTTGAGGATCAGCTGGTCGGCCGCGAGGACGTTGACGATGCCGCGGCCGCTCATGTCCTGGCGCATGAAGTCGGCCAGCTCCAGCGCCGGTTCGCCGAAGAAGCCGTCGCCGCCGGCCTGTTCGAGCGACAGCAGGGCACGCTGGATCGCGGCGATCGAGGCCGTGCTGATCAGGCCGTAGCGCTGCGAGATCGCCTTGGCGTTCTCGGCCGCATAGGTCAGGATCGCGCGCAGGTCCTTGAGGTCGAGCAGCAGCAGGCCCTCGTCGTCGGCGGCCTTGAAGATCACCTCGAGCACGCCCGACTGCGTGTCGTTGAGCTCGAGCAGGCGCGCCAGCAGGGTCGGGCCCATTTCCGAGACCGTCGCGCGAACCGGATGGCCGAGCGCGCCGTAGATGTCCCAGAACACGACCGGGTTCGCATGGGGGCTCCACTCGAAGCCGAGCTTGTCGAGGCGGGCCTTGAGCTTGTCGTTCATCGCGCCGGCCTGGCACAGGCCGGCCAGATCGCCCTTGACGTCGGCCAGGAACACCGGCACGCCGAGCTTGCTGAAACCCTCGGCCAGCAGCATCAGCGTCACCGACTTGCCGGTGCCGGTCGCGCCGGCGATCAGGCCGTGGCGATTCGCATACGGCGTTTCGAGGAACACCTCGGTATCGCCTTTGCCGATCAGTATCTGGCTCACTGCAGGTCCTCGGATGGGCGGGTTCGGCACTGCGCGCGATTGTAAGCTCGCGCTGGCGGGCGTGCGACGGCTGTGCCGGCCGGTGGTTCGACGCTCGCCGGAATCCGCCGAGGTGCTCAGGCGCGCGCACGCCTGCTGCGCCTGCGCGCGGGCCTGCCGCCGCCTCGGCTGCAAGGCGGTCGGCCGTCGCGGTTGCCCGGCCCGGCCGCTCCCGGTAACGTGCGGGCGATCACCTGCCGGAATCCGCCCATGATCCTGCCGATTCGCCTTTCGATGATCGCGGCCGCGGCTGCGCTCGCCGCCGGCTGCGCCGGCACGCCGTCGCGCAGCGGCAGCAGCGTTCCGGGCAAGGTCAACGAACCCGGCGTCGACGCGCTGTACGCACGGCTCGAGGCCGACGCCCGCCGCTACGAGACCGGCCTGGCGGCCGCGCGCAACGGCGAGGTCGAGCGTGCCCGCACCGAGACGCTGGCCGCGCTCGACGATCTGCGTGCGGCCAGTGCCCAGTGCAGCCGTACGCCGGGCTGCGAGCGCGACCGCTTCGATTCCACGTTCGATCGCCTGCTGCGTCTGCACGTGGACGGTCTGGTCGATGCCGAGCCGATCGCCGACGGCGCGACGCCGGGCGAGCCGACCGAGGAGGCCGGCGAGTCCTCGCCGGTCGTGGCCGCGCTGCCGGAGCTGCAGCGCTCGATCACGCTGCTCAAGGGTCGCGAGCTGGCCGAGGTCATCGCGGTCAACAGCACCGTCAAGGCCGCGATCGAGCAGTGGCTGACCCAGTACCGCCCGAACCTGATCGCGACCTACGTCAACTACCAGTACATGCGCTATCGGATGTGGCCGGAGTACCACAAGGCCGGTCTGCCCGAAGCGGTGCTGTTCGGCATCATGGCCAAGGAGTCCGGCGGCAAGGTGCACGCGGTCTCGCGCTCGGGCGCCTCCGGACCGCTGCAGTTCATGTACGCGACCGGCCTGCGCTTCGGCATGACGACCGTCGACGGCTTCGACCAGCGCTTCGATCCGGGCCTGTCGGCGCGCGCCAACGCGGCCTACATCAATGAGCAGCTGGCCGCGCTCAACAACAACCTCGAGCTGGTGCTGGCCGCCTACAACGGCGGCGAGGGGCGCATGCGCCGGCTCGCCGGCGGCCGGCCCGATGCGAGCTTCTGGGATCCGCAGCTCTATGCGACGCTGCCGACCGAGACCCGCGACTACGTACCGATGGTGCTGGCCGCGGCCTGGCTGTTCCTGCATCCGGAGCGCTACAACCTGGCGTTCCCGCAGATCGACGGCCGGCCCGGCCAGATCGTGCTGGCGCAGCCGACCTCGATCAACGAGCTGACCGTGTGCTTCGGCCAGGTCGGCGGCGCGACTGACGGCTGGTTCCGTACGCTGCGCAACCTCAATCCGCGCTACGACCCGCAGCAGCGTCAGCCGGCCGGTACGCGGCTGGAGGTTCCGGCGCAGCTCGAGGCGGCCTATGCCGAGTCGTGCGCGGCCGGGCGCTGGCGCACGCTGGCCGGCGATCTGCGCGATGCGGCCGTGCCGGCGCGCGCGATGGCCTCGACCGCCCGCGAGACGAGTCGCGACAGCGGTCCGCGACAGCGCGCCTATACGGTCCGCAAGGGCGATACGCTGGCCGCGATCGCGCGGCGGACCGGTTGCGGCACGCCGGTCGACATCGCGCGCGCCAATGGCATCCGCGCACCGCAGTACGCGATCAAGCCCGGGCAGACGCTGAAGCTGACCGGCTGTTCGAGCCGCTGAGGGAGCCGGCCCGGACTGCCATCGCGCCTAGGATCGATCGCGCAATCGGATCGGCCCGGAAGGATCGCTGCGCATTCGATCATGCCGCACGATCGGCATCGCGGCCGGGATGCGAGCGCTGCGGGGGACGTTCGTGTGTCGCCGATCGGGCACGATGCGAGGTGCCCTCGAAATAAAAGTCAGGCGACCTTGGCGCTGGCGCCGAACCACTGGTCGAGTTCGGCCGGCGGTACCGTTTCCTTGAGCGCGCGCAGCGCGCGTGCGACCAGCCGGTGCGCCTCCTGCTGCCGCTCGAACGGCGAATCCTTGGTCTCGTGGTAGGCCACGGTCAGCCACAATGCGATGCCGCGCATGCGGACCTGCGGGTTGTCCGAGCGCATGCGCTCCAGGCCGATCTCGGTGCCGGCGCCCCAGGGCCGGTACTTCTCCTCGGCCGGCGTCGCATACAGATGCGGGAACTCGCTCTTGCTGGCCGCGGTGAACTCGCGCATCGTCAGCGCGGCCAACTGCTTGCGGGCGTTCGGCGTCAGCTCGTCGATGGCCTTTTCGACCTCGCGGAACTGGCGGCGGAGCTGGGTGGCGCGGCTGAGTGCGATGATGCGGATCACGAGGCGCATGGGAACTCCCGGTCTGCGGGCCCACACCCCTGCGGCCCGCCGGCATTCTAGCCGGGCTGTCATGCGCGTGCCTGTTGAGCCAGTCACAAAATGTCAGCAATGGTCACAATGTGACGTCGTGGCCGAGGCCACAACGGCTTGTCCGGCTATCCGGAGACGGAGCTTCCCCGCAGCGGTCTGTCAGACGAAGCGGCCGATCGGCTGACCGACCTTGACCGGTGCATGCGGCAGCAGAGAGGGCTCGAACGCCGGACCCGGCGGCAGCAGGACGATCACGGTCGAGCCCATGTTGAAGCGGCCGAGCTCGGCACCGCGCGCGAGCTGGATGCCGCGGCCGCGCCAGTCGCGCCGGATCGGCCGCGACGCGTATGGTGGAATCTCCAGTCCGCCCCAGACCGTGCTGACGCTCGACACCAGCATCGCGCCGACCAGGACCACCGTGAACGGTCCCTGCTCGCCGTCGAAATGGCAGACCAGGCGCTCGTTGCGCGCGAACAGCCGCGGGATGCCGGCGACCGCGAACGGTGCGACGCTGAACAGGCGGCCCGGGATGTGGACGGTCTCGCGCAGGGTGCCGGCCCACGGCATGTGGACGCGGTGGTAGTCGCGCGGCGCCAGGTAGATCGTCGCGAAGCGGCCGTCCCGGTACGGCGCGCCGGTCAATGCGTCGCCGAGCAGCTCGTCGGTGGTGTAGCTCTGCCCCTTGGCCTGGAAGATGCGGCCGTCGGCGATCGTGCCGACCTGGCTGACGCGGCCGTCGGCCGGGCACAGCAGCGCCGCGGCCTCGGCGTCGAAACGGCGCGCGCCGGGCTTGAGCGCGCGCGTGAAGAACGCGTTGAAATGCGGATACGCCGAGGCGTCGGGCTGTTCGGCCTCGTCGAGGTCGACCTGGTAGCGGCGCGTGATCTGGCCGATCAGGAAGTTCTTCCACGGCGTCCATTCCCAGCGCGTGGCCCAGTACACGAGCCGCGACAGCAGGCGATGCGGCAGCAGATGCTGCGCGAGCAGGGGCAGGTTCATCGAACGTGGTCCATCAGCGCCTGCAGGTCGGCCACGATCGCTTCGGCGACGAACGGCGGGCGGAACAGACCGGCGACGTGGCCTTCCGGCGTCACGATGACGGCCGAGGCGCTGTGGTCGACCGAATAGGTGCCGTTCTCGAGCGGACCGCGTGCGTAGATCATGCCGAGGCCGCGGGTCAGCCGTGTCAGCTCCTCGTCGCTGCCGGTCGCCGCGACGAAATCCGGGTCGAAGAACGCGACGTAGCGGCCCAGGATCTCCGGCGTGTCACGCGCCGGATCGACCGAGATGAAGTCGAAGCGCGCGCGATCGGCCAGGCCCTGTGCCTCGAGGCGCTGCCAGACGTCCTTGAACGTCGCCAGCGTGGTCGGGCAGATGTCCGGGCAATGCGTGAAGCCGAAGAACACGATCGTCCAGCGGCCGCGCCAGTCGGCCGGCGTCAGCGGCTGGCCGTCGGCCCGGAACAGCCTGAACTCCGGCACCTGGCGCGGCTGCGGATAGAGCAGGGCATTGCGCATCGGCGGCAGTTCGGCGCCGGCCGGCCGGGCCAGCCAGCGGTTGCCGGCCCACAGGCCGAGCGCCGCGGCCACTGCGGCGAGTACGATCAGCAGGGAGACGGAGATCCGTCCGGAACACGGGTGTGAGGTCATCGCGAAATTATAGCGGGGGCCGACCGCCTATACTGTGCGACCTTCCATCGCATAGTTTTCGTCCATGACCGCCGACCTCGCGACGATCGTCGATTTCATCCGCTACGGGGCCAGCCGCTTCGGCGCCGCCGGACTGACCTTCGGCCACAGTTACGACAATGCGCTGGACGAGGCCACGCACCTGGTGCTGCACGTGCTGCACCTGCCGCCGGACCTGTCGCCGGCCTACGGCCAGGCCAGGCTGACCGCCGAGGAGCGCCGCGACGTGCTCGCGCTGATCGAGCGGCGCATCGTCGAACGCACCCCGGTCGCGTATCTGACCGGCGAGGCCTGGTTCGCCGATCTGAAGTTCAAGTCCGATCCGCGCGCGCTGGTGCCGCGCTCGCCGATCGCCGAGATGATCCGCCGCGGTTTCTCGCCGTGGCTCGACGACCGCGAGGTCGGGCGCGCGCTCGATCTGTGCACCGGCTCGGGCTGCATCGGCATCGCGATGGCGGTGCACCATCCGGACTGGGCGGTCGACCTGGTCGACATCAGCCGCGACGCGCTCGCGCTGGCCGGCGAGAACATCGCGTTCCACCACGTCGGGCCGCGCGTGCGCGCCTTGCAGTCGGATCTGTTCGCGGGCATCGCCGGCGAGCGCTACGACCTGATCGTCAGCAACCCGCCATATGTGACGCGCCAGGAGTTCGCCGAGCTGCCGGCCGAGTATGCGCACGAGCCCGAACTGGGCCTCACCGCCGGCGAGGACGGCCTGGATTTCGCGGTGCGCATCCTCGCCGAGGCGGCCGACCACCTGACCGAGGACGGCGTGCTGATCGTGGAGGTCGGCGAGAGCGAGCACGCGCTGGTCGCGCTGCTGCCGCAGCTGCCGTTCAACTGGATCGAGTTCGACGTCGGCGCGATGGGCGTATTCCTGATCGACCGCGCCGATCTGGTCGAGCATGCCGACGCGATCGCCGCGGCCGCCGCCGCACGGCGCTGACGATGGCCGGCAATACCTTCGGCACGCTGTTCGCGGTGACCACGTTCGGCGAGAGCCACGGCCCGGCGATCGGCTGCGTCGTCGACGGCTGTCCGCCCGGAATGCCGCTGGCGCCGGAGGATTTCCGCCGGGACCTGGACCGGCGCGCGACCGGCCGCTCGCGCCACACCTCGCAGCGCCGCGAGGCCGACCAGATCGAGATCCTGTCCGGCGTCTACGAAGGGCGCACCACCGGCACGCCGATCGGCCTGCTGATCCGCAACACCGATGCGCGCTCCAAGGACTATCGTGAGCTGACCGAGACCTTCCGGCCCGGTCATGCCGACTACACCTACTGGCACAAGTACGGCATCCGCGATCCGCGCGGCGGCGGGCGGTCCTCGGCGCGCGAGACGACGATGCGCGTCGCGGCCGGCGTGATCGCCAAGAAATGGCTCGCGCTCACGCACGGCATCCGCATCCGCGGCCATCTCGCGCAGCTCGGCGAGCTGCTGCCGCAGCGCTTCGATGCCGAAGCGGTCGAGGACAACCCGTTCTTCTGGCCCGATCCGTCGATGATCGAGGCACTGGAGCGCTACGTCGACGCGCTGCGCAAGGCCGGCGACTCGGTCGGCGCGCGCGTCACCGTCGTCGCCGACGGCGTGCCGGTCGGCTGGGGCGAGCCGATCTACGGCAAGCTCGATGCCGAGCTCGCCTCGGCGCTGATGTCGATCAACGCGGTCAAGGGCGTGGAGATCGGCGCCGGTTTCGCCGCCGTCGCGCAGAAGGGCACCGAACACCGTGACGAGATCACACCGCAAGGCTTCCTGTCGAACCACGCCGGCGGCATCCTCGGCGGCATCGCGACCGGTCAGCCGGTCGTCGCCTCGATCGCGTTCAAGCCGACCTCGAGCATCCTGGTGCCCGGCCGCAGCGTGAATCTGGCCGGCGAGCCGGTCGAGGTGCGCACGATCGGCCGCCACGATCCGTGCGTCGGCATCCGCGCCACGCCGATCGCCGAGGCGATGGTCGCCCTGGTGCTGATCGACCAGGCCCTGCGCCATCGTGCGCAATGCGGCGACGTCGCGCCGCGCTCGCCGCGCGTGCCGACATGACCGCCGCGCGTCCGCGCGTCTACGTCGCACAGCCGCTGTTCGCCGAGGTGCTGGCGCCGCTCGCGGCGCATGCCGAACTGGCCGTCGAGCCGGTCGAGGGCCGACGCGACGCTGCCGCGCTGGCCGCTGGGCTGCGCGAGGCCGATGCGGCGATCGTCACGATCGCCGAGCGTGTCGACGCAGCCGCGATCGCCGGCGCCGCGCGGCTGCGCATCGTCGCCAACGTCGGCGTCGGCTACGACAATCTCGATCTGGCCGCCCTGCGAGCGGCCGGCATCGCGGCGAGCAACACGCCCGACGTGCTGACCGACACCGTCGCCGACTTCGCGTTCGCCCTGCTGCTCGGCGCCGCCCGCCGCGTGACCGAGGCCGAGCGCTGGCTGCGCGACGGCCAGTGGCAGCGCTGGTCGTTCGACCGTCTGCTCGGCCGCGACGTCCACGGTGCCACGCTCGGCATCCTCGGCATGGGCCGTATCGGCCAGGCGATCGCCGAGCGCGCGCGCGGGTTTCGCATGACCGTGCTCTACCACAATCGCCGCGCGCTGCCGCCGGCGCTCGAACAGGCCTGCGATGCGCGCCGCGTCGAGCAGGACGAGCTGCTGTCCCGCGCCGATTTCCTGATCGTCGCGGTGCCGTACACGCCGGCGACGCATCATCTGATCGATGCCGCGGCGCTGGCGCGCATGAAGCCCGATGCGTTCCTGATCAACATCGCGCGCGGCGGCGTCGTCGACGACGCGGCGCTGGCCGCGGCGCTGGCGGCCGGCCGACTCGGCGGCGCGGCGCTCGACGTGTTCGAAGGCGAGCCGGCGGTCGATCCGGGTCTGCTCGCGGCCGGCCATGTCGTGCTGACGCCGCACATCGCCAGCGCCAGCCGCGACACGCGCCGTGCGATGGTCGCAATGGCGGTCGCCAACGTGCTGGCCGCGCTCGGCCACGGTCCGCAGGCCGGACGGCCGCCGAACCTCGTCGGCGGCTGAAACGCGCATACGCAGGCACGTGCGCGGCGGCGGCCGCACCCTGCCGGAGGTCACCGTGGCCGATTGCACATCCGCGGCTTAAACCGATCGGGCATCGTCGGCATCGTAGGTCCGTACCCGACCCCGAGGAGCCGTCCATGACCATCCGCCGCATCCTGCTCGCCGCACTGATCGCCGTTCCCGTCCTGGCGCCGCATACGGCCTCGGCCGGGATCAGCGTCTGCGACCTGCAGAGCCCGTATTCGCTGCGCGTGCAGCCGCAGCAGCTGGTCTTCAGCCGGACCGGCGGCACGCCGGCCGAGATCGTCATCGCCGACGGCCGCCTGCGCGTCGACGGCCGCGACGTCGCCCTGAGTGCGGCCGACAGCCGCCGCCTCGCCGACTACGAGCACGGCGTGCGCGACCTGCTGCCGGAGGTCAAGGCGATCGCGCGCCAGGCGGTCGGTATCGCGTTCGAAGCGGTCGGTCAGGTCAATGCCGCCTTCGCGAGCAGCCCGGCCGACGCGCGCGCGCAGGCCAAGCGCATGCAGGCGCTGGCGGTCGATCTGGAGCGACGCATCGAGAGCGGGCAGGAATGGAGCGACGCCGAGGTCGAGGGCATCGTCCAGAATGCCGTCGGCAGCCTGATCGGCGATCTGGTCGGCAACGTGACCGCGCAGGCGCTGAAGGTGGCGTTCACCGGCGACGAGGCCGCAGCGGCAGAACTGGAGGCCCGCGCGTCGGCGATCGAGAAGGGCGTGGAGCGTGCCGTCGAGCGCAGCACCGCCGATCTGGAACGGCGTGCCGAAGCGCTGTGCCCGCGCGTGCTGGCGCTGAACCAGATGGCCGGCGAGCTCGAGGTCACCCTGCCCGGCGGCGGCCGTCTCGATCTGTTCGCGCCCAAGCCCTGAGCCGATGCGAGCGCGAGCCCGCAGGGCGGGCTTGCGCCGCTACCAGCTGCCGACGTTCGGCAGCGACATCCACGGCTCGGCCGGCATCAGCGGCGAGCCCTTCTGCAGCAGCTCGATCGAGATCGCATCGGGCGAGCGCACGAACGCCATGCGGCCGTCGCGTGGCGGCCGGTTGATCGTGACGCCGGACGCCTGCAGCCGCGCGCAGGTGGCGTAGATGTCGTCGACCTCGAATGCGAGATGGCCGAAGTTGCGCGCGCCGCCGTAGTCCTCATCGTCCCAGTTCCAGGTCAATTCGATCTCGCCGCGATCCGCATCGCCGGGCGCGGCGAGGAACACCAGCGTGTAGCGGCCGGCCGGATTCTCGGTGCGGCGCATCTGGATCAGGCCGAGCGCGTTGCAGTAGAAGTCGAGCGACCGGGCCAGGTCGCGTACGCGAAGCATGCTGTGCAGGAAGCGCATCGTCGGGCCCGTCATCGGTTGAGAGTGTCCGCTGCGATGCTAGCGCCTCGGCCGGCGGAGCGCGCGCAGCGAGCCTGAAGCCCGGCTGGCCGGCGGCGGCGCAGAGGCTCGCCGCGGCGCCGCCGCGGATGAGACGATACGGCGCATGGACTACCTCGAACGCTCGGTCAGCTGGCTCCATTCCGATCATCCCCTGGCGATCGCGACGGACCTCGCACTCAAGGTCGCGTTCGCGCTGTTGCTGCTGCTGATCGGCTGGCAGATCGCGCGCCGCCTCGCCGACGGCCTGCGCCGCGTGCTGTCGCGCACCGGCGCCGATCCGCTGCTCGGCGATTTCCTGCGCAACGTCGTCTTCGCGCTGCTGCTGTCGGTCGTCGTGGTCGGCGTACTCGACCGGCTCGGCGTACCGACCGCCTCGCTGCTCGCGGCGCTCGGCGCGGCCGGCCTGGCGATCGGCCTGGCCCTGCAGGCGTCGCTGTCGAACATCGCCGCCGGCGTGCTGCTGATGGTGTTCCGCCCGTTCCGCGTCGGCCAGTCGGTCGAGGTCGGCGGCGTCAGCGGCACCGTGCAGAACGTCAGCCTGATGCACACGCATCTGCTGACCGCCGACAACCGCGAGGTGATCCTGCCCAACAGCAAGGTCGCCTCCGACGCGATCGTCAATGCCAGCGCGCGCGCGACGCGGCGCATCGAGCTGGGCATCGAGCTCGGCGCGCAGGAGGACGTGCGTCTGGCGATGAGCGAGATCCGCGCGATCGTCGAGGCCGATCCGCGCATCCTCGAGCAGCCGGCGACCGACATCGTCGTGTCGGGCCTGACCGAGAACGGGTTCAAGGTCGCGGTGCGGCCGTGGGTGCAGTCCGGCGACGTCGGCGCCGTGCAGTCCGATCTGCTGCTGGCGATGCAGCAGCGCTTCGAAGCAGCCGGCGTCCGTCTGGCGCAACGCGAGCTGGTGGTGCGCTCGGGGTTGCCCGGCACCGCTGTGCAGCCGCCGTCGACGCCGACCGATCCACAGGCGCCGGCGCGATAGTCGGTCCGAGCCGATCCGGTAGGCCGAGGAAGCCAGCCGCGCTCAGCGTGGCACGTCCAAGCCCAGATACTCCGGTCCGCCGAGCTGGCGCACCTGGCGCGCGATCCAGGCGGCGCGCTGCGCGACGAACGGGCTCGGCGGATCGGCGCGGTAGCGGCGCGGGTTCGGCAGCACGGCTGCGAGCAGGGCGGCCTGACGCGCGTCGAGCGCCGATGCGGGCCTGCCGAAGTAGTGTCGCGCGGCCGCCTCGGCGCCGTAGATGCCGTCGCCGAACTCGGCGATGTTGACGTAGACCTCGACGATCCGGCGCTTCGGCCAGAGCGCCTCGATCAGCACCGTGAAGTACGCCTCCAGCCCCTTGCGCACGAAGCTGCGGCCCGACCACAGGAACAGGTTCTTGGCGACCTGCTGACTGATCGTGCTCGCGCCGCGCAGCCGGCCGCCCTCGTCGGCGGCGTCGAGCGCCGAGCGGATCGCGTCGAGGTCGAAGCCGCGATGACTCGGAAACTTCTGGTCCTCGGCAGCGACGACCGCGATCGGCAGCTGTGCCGAGATCTGCTCGAGCGGGCGCCAGCGGTAGTCGAGCGAGAAGCCGCGCTCGGCGCCGGCCCGCGCATCGACCCAGCGCGCGACCATGAACGCCGAGGTCAGCGGCGGCACGAAGCGCAGCACCAGCACCGCGAGCACGCTCAGCGCGATCAAGGCCACCACGGTCAGTGCGGTCCAGCGCGCCAGGCGGCGCCAGAGCGGACGTCCGGATCCGATACCCAGCACCGACCTCACATGCACTCCCAGACAGGGCCGTCGCGACGGCCGATCGGCCGATTATTCCAGCTCGGGTCGCCGCGTGTGCGGGTGTCGCGTGCCACCACGACAGCCGCTCTTCAGTTCGCCGTCGTCGAAGCGGTACGCGGCGGATGCTTGTAGCGCAGCGCCGGCTGCTCGACCAGCTGCCACGACAGCGCCGCCAGGATCAGCGTCGGCAGCACGCAGGCGGCGAAGATCAGCACCGGATCGTGCAGGCCGGCGATCGCAATCAGGGTCTGCTGAACCGGGAAGCCCCACAGATACGTGCCGTAGGACAGATCGCCCCAGCGTCCCTGCGGCAGGCGCGGCACGTAGGCCAGCCACAGCGTGCCGTAGGCGATGCCGAGCGCCAGCAGCGGCTGGTACAGCGGCGTGCCGAACGCGAGCCAGGCGGCCGCGATCAGCGCGAGCAGGATCGGTGTCGACAGCGGCAGCCAGGCGCGGTTGACGCAGCACCAGGCGCCGAACGCGAAGAACACGATCAGTGCGGTCTCGATCGAGACCTGCTCGCCCGACAGCAGCGGCACGCGCAGCCACAGGCCGGCGGCGAGCACGATCGCGACCGAGGCGACCCAGGCGCGCCGCGTCAGCAGGCCGGCGAGGCCGAGCGCGGCGATTGCGAGGTAGAGGCCGCTTTCGACCGGCAGCGTCCACAGCGAGCCGTTGACGAAGTTCGTGGTCGGGTTGGTCGCGAACACGCCCGGCAGCGTCCACTGCAGGTCGAGCAGGCTGGCGTTGCCGGCGACGTAGTGCCATGTCTGCGCCGACCCGACATAGGCCGTCACCGGCAGCGACGTCATCGCCGGGCCGAGCACGAGGGCGCTGACCGCGACGCAGACCCACAGCGCCGGCAGGATGCGCAAAGCGCGCGAACGCAGGAAGTACGGCAAACTCGGCCGGCGCTGCCAGGCCAGCGTGATCAGCAGGCCGCTCAGCGTGAAGAACATCATCACGCCGATGAAGTGGCTGTAGGTCTGGCCGAGCAGCCGCCGGATCGGATCGGTCTCGGCCATGCCGAGGCCGGCCAGTGCGTAGCTGTGCCCGAACAGCACGGCCAGCGCCGCGACCAGACGGACCACGACCATGTTGTCGCGGCCATCGGCCATCCAGGCCGCGAGCGGACGGCCGCGCAGCCGCGCAAGCAGGGCAGGCGGCATCGCGGTCAGGCCTGCATGCGCTGCAGGACGCCTGCGACGCGCGCACCGCTCGACGCGCGCAGCAGGGCCGGCGCATGACGCAGCAGCTCGGCGTGATCGAGCTGGGCGATCGTGTCGCGCACTTCGAGCAGGGCGCCCGGATGCATGCTGAAGTCCTCCAGGCCCAGCGCCAGCAGCAGCGCCGTGTAGCGCGTGTCGGCGGCCATCTCGCCGCACAGCGACACCGGACGCCGCGCCCGCCGCGCGATCGCGAGAATCTGCGAGAGCAGCTTGATCACCGCCGGATGCAGCGGATCGTACAGCGTGCCCAGATGGTCGTTGGCGCGATCGGCCGCGAGCACGTACTGGACCAGGTCGTTGGTGCCGATCGAGATGAAGTCGACGTGGCGGATCAGGCCGCCGAGCGCGATCGCCGCCGCGGGCACCTCGATCATCGCGCCGAGTTCGATCTGGCCGGCGATTTCCTGGCCGGTCGAGCGCAGGTCGTGCACGCACTGGTCGAGCATGCGCCGCACGCTGTGGATCTCCTCGACCAGCGTGATCATCGGCACCAGGATGCGCACCGGTCCGTAGCTCGACGCGCGCAGGATCGCGCGCAGCTGGGTGATCATCAGCTGCGGATGACGCAGCGCCAGCCGCACGCCGCGCACGCCGAGCGCGGGATTGGGTTCCTCCTCCAGCGCGACGCCCGAGGCATCGGCCTTGTCCGCGCCGAGGTCGAGCGTGCGGATCGTGACCGGCAGACCGCCCATGCCGAGTACGAGGTCGCGGTAGGCCAGAAACTGCTCTTCCTCGCCGGGGATCTCCCGGCGTTGCAGGAACAGGAATTCGGTCCGGTACAGGCCGATGCCGGCCGCGCCGGACAGGCGCGCGCGGGCGACGTCGGCCGGCATCTCCGCATTGGCGTAGAGGCGGATCGGCACGCCGTCGCGCGTCAGCGTCTGCGCTTCGCGCAGCCGTGCCAGCCGCTTGCCGATCTGGACCTGCTCGCGCTGCCAGGTGCGGTAGCGCGCGATGTCCTGCGCATTGGGATGGACCACGACTTCGCCGTGCTCGCCGTCGACGAGGATCAGGTCGCCCTCGGCGATCGATCCGAGCGCGTCGTCGACGCCGACGACCATCGGCAGCCGTAGCGAGCGCGCCAGGATCGCGCTGTGCGACAGCGTGCTGCCGTTGGTCAGCACCGCGCCGAGTACGCCGTTCTCGGCCAGCGGCACCAGCTCGCGGGCGCGACGATGTCGCTGACGAGGATCTCGCCGACGCGCGAGGCCAGTTTGCGCTCCTCGACGCTCGATTCGCGGACCAGGGCGGCCTGGACGCGGCCGAGCACGTGGTCGATGTCCTCCTTGCGGCTGCGCAGGTAGGCGTCTTCCATCGCTTCGAACACCGCGACCAGCTTGTCGCGCTGCAGCTTGAGCGCGGCGCTGGCACGGTAGCGTCCGCGCCGGATCAGGTCGACCAGGCCGGCGACGAGGTCGCGGTCGGCGAGGATCAGGCCGTGCGCTTCGAGGAAATCGCCGACGTCGCTGGCCAGCGTGCCGTGCAGCTTGTCGCGCAGCGTGCGCAGCTCGTCGCGCGCCAGGCCGATCGCCGCCAGCAGGCGCTCGACTTCCGGCTCGATCTCCTCGGCCGCGAGCGGACGATCGTCGACGAGGATGCGGCCGGGCTGCTCCAGGCGTGCGCGTCCGAGCGCCATGCCGCGCGCCGCGCTGCCGCCTTTAAGTACCGACCGCACGCTCGATGATGCTCCCCGGAATCGTCACTGCCCTTCGTCGAACTTGCGTTCGAACAAGTCGACCATCGCCGCCATCGCCGCCTCCTCGTCGGGGCCGTCGGCGCGCAGGCGCAGCTGCGCGCCGAGCCCCGCGGCCAGCATCATGACGCCCATGATGCTCTTGGCGTTCACTTCCTTGCCGCGATAGGTGATGAAGATGTTCGCCTGGAATCCCTGCAGCGCCTGGACGAGCTTGGCCGAGGCCCGTGCGTGCAGGCCGAGCCGGTTGCTGACGGTGATGTCGCGTTCAAGCATGGTCGACGAAGATTCCTCCGCGACCGCCGCTGGCGGCGGTCTGCGCCAATTGATCGAGCTTCTGCTCGGGATAGTTGAGCACGCGCAGCAGCATCGGCAGGTTGAGTCCCGACACGCAGTGCATGTGGACGCCCAGGCCCGGCAGCCGCTGAGCGACGTTGCACGGCGTCGCGCCGTACAGATCGGTCAGCACCAGCACGCCGTCGCCGCCGTCGAGCGAGCGAGCGCGCTGCGTCGCGTCGCGCAGCGTGGTGTCCGGATCGGAGCCCGGCTCCACCTCGATCACGTCCAGCGGCAGCGGCAGCTTGCCGAGCACGTGACGCGCCGCCGTGATGAGCGCGCCGCCCATCGCTTCGTGAGTCAGGAGCAGTACGCCGACGCTCATCGTCATTCCATCTCGCGGTGGTAGCTCAGCACCTGCCGGAAACGCTCGCGGCAGTGTTCGGCCAGCCGCTCGGCCAGGTACACCGACCGGTGGCGGCCGCCGGTGCAGCCGATGCAGATGGTGACATAACTGCGTCCTTCCGACTCGAATCGCGGCAGCCAGCGGTCCAGGAAGCCGGCGACGTCGGCCCGGAATGCCGCCACGTCGGGCTGCTGTTCGAGCCAGTCGCGCACCGCCGCGTCGCGGCCCGACAGCGGCCGCAGCGTCGCGTTCCAGTGCGGATTGGGCAGGGCGCGTGCGTCGAAGACGAAATCGGCGTCCGACGGCACGCCGCGCCGGTACGCGAACGATTCGAACAGCAGCGTCATCGAGCCGCTCTTCTGGCCCATCTCGGTGATGACCAGGCGGCGCAGCTGATGGACGTTGATGTCGCTGGTGTCGATCACCGTGTCGGCGATCGCGCGCATCGGACGCAGCAGCTTGCGCTCCTGCACGATCGCGTCGGCCAGCGCGATGCCGTCGGCCGACAGCGGATGCCGGCGACGGGACTCCGAATAGCGCTTGAGCAGGACCTCGTCGCGCGTGTCGAGGAACAGCAGGCGGTAATCGATGCCGGTGCGTGCCAGATCCGACAGGATGCCGGGCAGGCGGTCCAGATCCTGGCGGCGGTTGCGCACGTCGACGCCGACGGCCAGGCGCGGATGCATCGCGATCGAGTCCTGCGACACCGCCGACACGAAGGCCGGCATCAGCGCGCTGGGCAGGTTGTCGACGCAGTAGTAGTCCAGATCCTCGAGCGTGCGCAGCGCGACCGTCTTGCCGGAGCCGGACAGTCCGCTGACGACGATCAGCTGGGTGCGCTGGGCGGGCGCGGCGTCGGCGGGCGCTACCATGGCGGCAGGCGGCGCATCTGGTGCGCCTGGCGGTCGATGAAGGTCTGCGCCGGATCCAGTCCCTTGGTCTTGAGCATGTGACTGCGCACGGCCGCCTCGGCCAGCACCGCGATGTTGCGGCCCGGGGCGACCGGGATCACGATCTGCGGCACCTGCAGGTCCAGCACCTCGCGGTACCCGACGTCGCCGGTCAGCCGGATCATGCTGTCGCCGGGCACGTCGAAGCGCTGCGGCTGCAGATGGACGATCAGGCGCAGGTACTTGGACTGCTTGACGGCCGTGTGGCCGAACATCTCGCGCACGTTGAGGATGCCCAGGCCGCGCACTTCGAGCAGGTCGCGCAGCATCTCCGGACAGGTGCCGTCGATGACGTCCGGCGCGATCTGCGTGAATTCCGGCGCGTCGTCGGCGACCAGACGGTGACCGCGCGTGATCAGTTCGAGCGCCAGCTCGCTCTTGCCGGTGCCCGATTCGCCGGTGATCAGCACGCCGATCGAGTTGACCTCCATGAACACGCCGTGCAGCGTGATCTGGCGCGCCAGCGCACGCGCCAGGTGGTACTGCAGGTAGGTCAGCAGCTCGTGGCCGCGCTTGGGGCTGGCCCACAGCGGCGTCTGCGATTCATCGGCGGCCTCGCGCAGATCGGCCGGCACGGCCTGATCCTTGGTGACGACCAGCGCGATCGGCTTGTAGTTCATCACGCGCTCGATCGTCTCCCAGCGCTGGCGCGAGTCCAGGCCGTCCAGATAGTTCAGCTCTTCCGTGCCGATGATCTGGACCTTGTTCGGATAGATGATGTTGAGATAGCCGACCAGCGACGGCCGGCGCGTCTGCGCGCCGACCGGCTCGATCACGCGGTTCTCGCCGCGCATGCCGCTGACCCAGCGCAGGGCCAGGCGCTCGCTGACGGCGTCGAAGATCTCGCGGGCGGTGACTCGATCCACGCAGATGTCCCGGGGGCTGCGGCGGCGCTGCGGGCCGCGTCGGCGCGCCTCAGCGGGATTCGCGGGCGGCGCGCGTCCATTCTGCCAGTTTCAGGCGCAGAGTGGCGGCGTCGGGGGCGTCGCGGAGCTGGTCGGTGAGGCGGGTGTCGGAGAAGATCTCGGCCAGCTCGGCGAGCAGCTGCAGGTGCTGGTTCGTGAAGTGCGCCGGTACCGCGAGTGCGGCCACCAGATCGACCGGCCGGCCGTCGGCGGCGCCGAAATCGACCGGCTCGGCCAGACGCACGAAGGCGGCACGCGCCCCGTCGATGTCGGGCGAGCGGCCGTGCGGAATCGCCACGCCGCTGCCCAGACCGGTGCTGCCGAGCTGTTCACGCGCGAGCAGCGACTCGAGGATGGCCGGCAGATCGCCGTCGTCGACGGCGAGCATGCCGGCCAGGTGTCGGATCAGGTGCGGCTTGTCGCCGGCCCGGACGCCGACATGGACCCGCTCCGCGGGCAGAAGATCGAGCAAAGGCATCGGGCGGAGCGGGTGTCCTTGGCGTCAGGCGTAACGCGCGGAGCGTACCTCATCGGCATGGTGATCCGCACGCTTGCTCTTGAGCTTGCGGCCCTGGGCGCTGAGCTTGTCCACCAGCGTGTCCAGCGCGGCATACATGTCGGTCGAGGTGGTCTCCGCATGCAACGTGCGGCCCGCGCACAGCACGGTCACTTCGGCCTTGTGCAGCAGTTTCTCCACGCTGATCACGATCGTCAGCTCGTTCACATGATCGAGGGTTCGTCCGAGTCGCTCGAATTTCGCTATCGCGTAGTCGCGGATGGCGGGCGTGACTTCGACTTGATGGCCCTTGACGTGGATCTGCATGACGACCTCCGTTGCTGCGGGTGAACCGGGGCAATCCCCGGCAGTTGCCCGAATCACGCCTCGCGTGATGCAGGCCTCAAGCTGTTCGGACATGAATCGGTTGGCGAGGTTCCTCAGGGTTCTAGGGTTTTCGATGGGGTCTTTGCGGACGGGTTCAACTCAGACGTGCGCGATCGTTCGAGGAGGGTATGTTCATCGCTTCGCGGTACTTGGCGACGGTGCGCCGCGCGACGTTGATGCCGCGATTGTTCAGTTCGACCGTCAGCGCCTGGTCGGACATCGGCCGTTCCGGGCGTTCGTCGGCGACCAGCTTGCGGATCATCGCCTGGATCGCGGTCGCCGAGGCCGCGCCGCCGTCGATCGTCGTCACGCCGCTCGAGAAGAAATACTTGAACTCGAACGTGCCGCGCGGCGTGTGCAGGTACTTGCGCGTGGTCACGCGGCTGACGGTCGATTCGTGCATGCCGATCTCGTCGGCGACGTCCTTGAGCACGAGCGGGCGCATCGCCTCGGGACCGAATTCGAGGTAGGCCTCCTGCGCGCGCACGATCGCGGTCGCCACCTTCAGCAGCGTGTCGGCGCGCGTCTGCAGGCTCTTGATCAGCCAGCGCGCTTCCTGCAGCTGGCTGCGCAGGTAGTTGGCGTCGTCGCGCTTGGCGCGTGCGATCAGCGCGGCGTAGTGCTGATTGATCGACAGGCGCGGCTGGCAGCCCGGCGACAGCGAGACCTGCCAGCGGCCGTTGTGCTTGACCGCGTACGCGTCGGGCGCGACGTACTCGGCCGGCGCCACCGAATGGCCGGCACCGGGCTTGGGATTGAGCGAGCGGATCAGGGTGATCGCGTTGTCGAGCTCGTCGGCGCTGGCGCGCAGCTTCTGGCACAGCTTGCCGCGGTCGTTGCGCGCCAGCTGGTCGAGATGGTGGTCGACCAGGGTGCGCGCGAGATCGAGCGACGGTGTGTCGGCGCTGCAGGGGTCGAGCTGCACCAGCAGGCACTCGCGCAGGTTGCGGCTGGCGACGCCGAGCGGGTCGAAGCGCTGCACGCGGTGGCGCACGGCTTCCACTTCCTCGGCGGTCACGGTGAACAGCGACTGCACGCTCTGCGCGAGCAGCTCGGCCGGCTCGCCGAGATAGCCGTCGTCGTCGACCGCCTCGATGACTGCCGTGGCGATCGCGCGGTCGCGCGGCGACATCGGCGTCAGGTTGAGCTGCCAGAGCAGATGGTCGCGCAGGTCCTCGGCTTCGGCGTCCTGCGGCTCCAGACCCTCGTCGTCACCGGAAGCGCCGCGATAGTCGCCGTGCTCGAGCGCGAGGTCGAGCGGGCCTTCATCGTCGTGGCTGTCGTCGCCGGCCGCTTCGGCGGGCGCCTCGGCTTCGGCGGTGTCGGGCGTCTCGCTCTGCTCGCCGTTCTCGTCGAACTCGGCGTCGCCGTCGGTCATGTCGAGCAGCGGATTGGACTCGAGCGCGACCGCGAGCTCGAGCTCCAGCTCCATGCGCGAGAGCTGCAGCAGACGGATCGCCTGCTGCAACTGAGGAGTGAGCGCGAGCTGCTGACTGACGCGAAGCTGGAGAGCAGGTTTCATGCCGGAATCATGCCAATCCCCTGGCTCGAAATCCTAGCGCTAATTCGCGGACCCGGGCAGGGCTTGACGGCGCAGCGGGAACGGAACAGGCTTGGCGGGCTGCCGCGCGCAACGCGGCGTGCCCGGCATATCCGTTCCGGCTCTTTCCTTGCCGATCCCGCCTCGCGCGATCCGGCCGCCCGTCACATCCGGAATTCGCGGCCCAGATAGACCTCGCGCACCTGCTCGTTGGTCAGAATGTCCGCCGGGACACCCTGCGCGAGCACGACGCCGTCGCTCATGATGTAGGCGCGGTCGCAGATGCCGAGCGTCTCGCGGACGTTGTGGTCGGTGATCAGGATGCCGATGCCGCGTCCTTGAGGTGCCGCACGATGCGCTGGATGTCGACGACCGAGATCGGGTCGACGCCGGCGAACGGCTCGTCAAGCAGCATGAACCGCGGCTTGGCGGCCAGGGCACGGGCGATCTCGACGCGGCGCCGCTCGCCGCCGGACAGGCTCTGGCCCTTCTGGCCGGCGATGTGGCCGATCTGCAGCTCCTGCATCAGTCCTTCCAGCTCGGCCGCGCGGCCGTCGGCGTCGAGGTCCTCGCGCAGTTCGAGGATCGCCAGGATGTTCTCGGTCACGGTGAGGCGCCGGAACACCGACGGCTCCTGCGGCAGATAGCCCACGCCCATGCGCGCGCGCACGTGCATCGGCTGCTGGGTGATGTCGGTCTCGTCCAGGCGGATCACGCCGGCGTCCGACGCGATCAGCCCGACCACCATGTAAAAGCAGGTCGTCTTGCCGGCCCCGTTGGGGCCGAGCAGGCCGACGACCTCGCCGGCCCCGACCGCGAATCCGAAATCGCGTACGACGTTGCGGCCGCGGAAACTCTTGCGCAGCCCCTCGGCACTCAGCATCAGGGCGAGCCGCCGGCCGACGGCGCGGTCTTGGGAAGGAAGCGCAGATGGATCTCGCTGCCGGGCGCATTGCTGCCGCCTTCCATCGCGCCGGTATTGGTGTCGTAGGTCATGTGCGCGCCGCGGAATTCCGAGCGCCCTTCCTGCACGACGACGACGTCGCCGTCGAGTTCGGCGATGCCGGTCTCGGTGTTGTAGTGGATCGTCGCGGCGCTGGCCTTCATCAGGCCGCCGCTGCCGTCCATGCGCTGCTCGAGCCGTGCCGGCTTGCCGGTCAGCACCATGCGGCGGATCTGGTTGTCGCCGCCGCCGGTGCCGGCCTGCGTGGTGTCGTAGAGCTTGGCCTCGTCGCCCTGCGCCTTGAGGCTGCCCTGTTCCATGCGCACGTTGCCGGTCAGCGTGACGAAATGGGTGTCGCTGCCGCCGGCGCGGCTCTGCGTCATGCGCTGGTACTGCGCGTGGACGTCGAGCGGCTGGTTGCGGTCGGTGCTGAGCGCGAACGCCGGCGCGGCCGGCAGCAGCATCGCCAGGATCAGTCCGATCGCGGCGCGGGCGGACCGCTCAGCGCCGTCGCTGCCGGGGTTCGAAAGTGGAATGGACATCGGACAGCAACTCCAGGACGTTCGTGTTCATGTCGCCGCGCAGGCCGGTGCCGCGCAGTATAGAGCCGGGCTGCTCGATGCGGGCGGGCGCCGCGGTCTCGAGCTTGCCGGTCTTGGGCCAGGTCGTCAGGTCGGCGGTGTGGATCGTCGCCGGCTGTACGCCGGCCTCGGCGCGGCGCTCCATCAGCACCTCGCCCTGCAGCTTCATGACGGTGCCGGCCTTGTCGACCCAGGCCGCGTCGGAGCGGCCGAGCCAGGGCAGGCCGTCGCGGTCGACCAGGGTATAGCGCGGATTGGTGACGTAGATCGAGCCGTCGTCGCCGCGACGCGCCAGGCGCGGGCCGCTGATCGCGAACGACAGCTTGCCCTGCTCGTCGAGCGCGTTCATCGTGAAGTCGGCCAGCGTGTAATCCGAACGCGGCGGTCCGCTGTAGACCTGCTCGTCGAGCGGCGCGCGGTTGATCCAGACCAGGATCTGGGTGGTCGCGGCGAGCAGTGCCAGTACGGCCACCGCCAGCCAGTAGCGGCGGTCGATCATCGCAGGTGAAACGCCAGTTCGGCCTCGGCGCGGCCCTGGGCGCCCAGCAGCAGGTCGCAGACCTCGCGTACCGCGCCTTCGCCGCCGGCGCGCCGCGTGCGCCAGCGCGCGCGTTCGCGAACCCACGGATGGGCGTTGGCGACCGCGACGCCGAGACCGGCCGCGCAGATGACCGCCAGATCCGGCAGGTCGTCGCCGGTGTAGGCGCTTTCCTCGGGCGCGAGGCCGAGTGCGCCGAGCAGCGTGCGGAAGCAGGCCAGCTTGTCGGTCTGGCCCTGATAGACGTGGGCGACGCCCAGGTCGGCCATGCGCTCGGTCACGGTGCGGCTGATCCGCGCGGTGATCACCGCGACCTCGATGCCGTTGGCGAGCAGGCGCTTGAGGCCGAGTCCGTCGTGGACGTGGAAGGCCTTGATCTCGTGACCGTCCTCGCCGTACCAGAGGCGGCCGTCGGTCATGACGCCGTCGACGTCGAACACGGCGAGGCGTACGCGGGACGCGCGGGCGCGGATGTCGGCGGGCAGATCGTCGGGCAGCATGGCGGGGACGGCTGGGGGCGAGGTGACGATGGTACCGCCGCTCGCCGGTCCGCGGCGACCGCTGGAACGACCGGCGCTGCGCGTCGGTCCGATCCCGAGGCGGGCAGGGCCCGTGCGGCGCGGGCACCGCCTGTACGGCCCGTCGATACGGCCGGGAGCGGCGCTGCGGCCGCCGGCGTTCGGAAGAGGCGGGTCGCGGCGCGGGCGGCCGGGTTTCAGACCACGCGCGCGCGCAGCAGGTCGTGGATGTTGAGCGCGCCGACCACGCGCTGATCGTCGTCGACGACCAGCAGCGCGTGGATCTTGTGCGCTTCCATCACGCGCGCGGCCTCGACCGCGAGCTTGTCCGGGCCGATCGTCTTGGGGTTGATCGTCATCAGCCGCACCACCGGGGTGGTGCGCAGGTCGATGTCGCCGTCGTCGACGGCGCGGCGCAGGTCGCCGTCGGTGAAGACGCCGAGCAGGCGGCCTTCGGGATCGGTGATCGCGGTCATGCCCAGGCCCTTGCGCGTCATCTCGAGCACGGCCTCGAACAGCGTGGCCTGGGTGCCGACCGACGGGATCGCCGCACCGCTGTGCATGACGTCGCCGATGTGCAGCAGCAGGCGGCGGCCGAGCGAGCCGGCCGGATGCGAGCGCGCGAAGTCCTCGTCGGTGAAGCCGCGCGCCTCGAGCAGCGCGATCGCCAGTGCATCGCCCATGACCAGGGCCGCCGTCGTGCTCGAGGTCGGCGCGAGGCCGAGCGGGCAGGCCTCCTCGGGCACCGACACGTCGAGGTGGACGTCGGAGATGCGCGCCAGCGAAGACCCGGCGTTGCCGGTCATCGCGATCAGCGGCACGCCCTGGCGCTTGATCAGCGGCAGGATCGTCAGCAGCTCGTCGGTCTCGCCGGAATTGCTGAGCGCGAGCACGACGTCCTTGCGGGTGATCATGCCCAGATCGCCGTGGCTGGCCTCGGCCGGATGCACGAAGAAGGCCGGCGTGCCGGTGGAGGCCAGCGTCGCGGCGATCTTGCGCGCGATGTGGCCGGACTTGCCCATGCCCGACACGACGATGCGGCCGGCGCAGTCGAACATCGTCTGGCAGGCGCGCATGAAGCTCTCGTCGATGCGCCCCTTGAGCGCATCGATGGCCTGAGCCTCGATCGTGACCACGTTCAACGCGCTGCGGCGCAGGGCGTCGCCGTCGATCGGCGCATGGGCGAGCTTCGTCGAAACCGGTTGCACTTGGGCGTTCATCAGGGGCAGCACAGCGATGGAGACGTCGGCGTCGGATAGCGCCGCGTTTCGGAAATGGGAGTTTTTCAGTAACATCCGCGTCCTCCATTGTAGCTGCAAGCCCGTGTAAGCGCCCAAGACGGGCGCCGGGCGCCGATCGTCGCAGCCCTCATCCCGCCCTCAAGCCGCCTGCCGATGGACACATCCACGATCGAGAATCTGATCCGACAGGGCCTGCCCGACGCCCAGGTACAGGTCCACGGACCCGACGGCGTGCACTTCGAGGCACTGGTGGTCAGCCCGGCATTCGCCGGCAAGCTGCCGCTGGCGCGGCACCGGATGGTCTATGCGACGCTCGGCGACCTGATGGGGGGCGCGATCCACGCCTTGTCGCTGCGCACGCTGACGCCGGACGAAGTGCGCTGAAGGCGCCTTCGGTCGAAGCCGGCGCGCCGTCCGGATGGCGGCGCGCCGTTTGCTCGTTCCCTTCTTGAGGTGTGACCCACAACAATGGCTAAGATCGTGATCAACGGCGGGCAACCGCTC
This sequence comes from Dokdonella sp., assembly GCA_024707225.1. Classification (GTDB taxonomy): domain Bacteria; phylum Pseudomonadota; class Gammaproteobacteria; order Xanthomonadales; family Rhodanobacteraceae; genus Dokdonella. The sequence continues at coordinate 574,240 of JANQAE010000001.1, forward strand.
AACGGCGAAGTCACCGTCTCGGGCGCGAAGAACGCCGTCCTGCCGATCCTCGCGGCCTGCCTGCTGGCCGACGAGCCGGTCACGATCGGCAACGTGCCGCATCTGCACGACGTCACCACGACGATGGAACTGCTCGGCCAGATGGGCGTGGAGCTGGTCGTCGACGAGCGCATGCGCATCAACGTCGATCCGCGCGCGGCGCGGCACTACTTCGCGCCTTACGACCTGGTCAAGACGATGCGCGCCTCGATCCTCGTGCTGGGGCCGCTGGTCGCGCGCTTCGGCGCGGCCGACGTGTCGCTGCCGGGCGGCTGCGCGATCGGCTCGCGGCCGGTCGACCTGCACATCAAGGGACTGCAGGCGCTCGGGGCCGACGTCACGGTCGAGAACGGCTACATCCGCGCGCGTGCCAAGCGGCTGCGCGGTACCCGCATCAACCTCGATCTGGTCACCGTGACCGGCACCGAGAACATCATGATGGCCGCGGTGCTGGCCTCGGGCACGACGATCGTCGAGAACGCCGCGCAGGAGCCGGAAGTCATCGATCTGGCCAACTGTCTCAACGCGATGGGGGCGCGCATCGAAGGCGCCGGCACCGCGACGCTGACGATCGAGGGCGTCGAGCGCCTGCACGGCACCGACTACGACGTGCTGCCCGACCGCATCGAGACCGGCACCTTCCTGGTCGGCGCCGCGATCACCGGCGGTCGCGTGGTCACCAAGAAGGTGCGCCCGAAGACGCTCGACGCGGTCCTCGCCAAGCTCGCCGAAGCCGGCGCCGACATCAACGTCGGCGAGGACTGGATCGAGCTGGACATGGGCGGTCGCCGCCCCAAGGCCGTCAACCTGACGACCGCGCCGTATCCGGCGTTCCCGACCGACATGCAGGCCCAGTTCACCGCGCTCAACTGCATCGCCGAGGGCGTGGGCGTGATCACCGAGACGGTGTTCGAGAACCGCTTCATGCACGCGCTCGAGCTGCAGCGGCTCGGCGCGGACATCCGCCTGGAAGGCAATACCGCGATCATCAAGGGCGTACCGCAGATGACCGGCGCACCGCTGATGGCGACCGACCTGCGCGCCTCGGCGTCGCTGGTGCTGGCCGGCCTGGTCGCACAGGGCGACACCACGGTCGACCGCGTCTATCACATCGATCGCGGCTACGAGAACATCGAGGAAAAGCTCGGCTCGCTCGGCGCGCACATCCGCCGTCTGCCGTCCTGACCCGTTGCGGCCCGGCGGCTCAGCCGCCGCGGTCCGGCGCGCGCAGGCGCTCGACCAGCTCGACGTAGCGCTGCATCGCGTCCTCGCGGCTCATGCCTTTGAGCTTGCCCCAGGACTCGTGCTTGGCGGTGCCGACGAAATCGAAGAAGCCCGGCTTCGGTCCGCAGGCATCGCCCTCGGCGGCCTGCTTGTAGAGCGCATAGAGCTTCAGCAGGGTGTCGTTGTCCGGACGCTCGGCCAACTCCCTGACGCGCGCGACGGCGGTCTGAAAGGCGGCCTGTAAATCGTCTGGCATAGCGTGCCTGCGCGCGGGCATGGTCGTCGTTTGACCGTCGAACGATTAGACCAGCGCGCGAAATATCGGTCAACGCGCCGCCGTCAGCCCTTGCGTGGACCGCCGCGCGGCGTCGCGCGTCGCGCGGCGATCTGGGCATTCTCCAGTTCCTTGGCGACGTCGGCCAGTTCGTCGCGCACGCGCCGCACCGCCGGCGCGACCGGCCGCGCCGCGCCGCGGACTTGCGCGTGCTCGCGGCCGGCCGCGCCGGGCCGCCGCGCTGCAGCTGCTCGATGCGGTGCGCGAGCGTCTCCACGCGTGCCGCCAGTGCGTCGAACTCGGTGCGGCTCACGACCGGCAGCGCCGAGCGCACGCGCGCGCCGAACGCATCGCCGACCGCCTCGAGCAGATCACCGGCCGCCTCGCCGCGGGTGCGTGCGGTCTTGCGCAGCTGGCCGTCGAAATCGATACCGGCCTTGACCAGCGCCTGGAAATGCCGTGCGCCCTCGGCCTGCGCGCGTGCCAGCGCGCCGAGTCCGGCCAGCCAGATCGAGCGGCCGCTGCCGGGATCGGGTGCCGTGGGGACCGCCTCGGCGGCCTTCGTGACCTTGGTGGCCTTGGCCGCCTTGGCCGCTTTGGCCGGCTGGCGCGGCGATGCCGGCTTGGGCGCGGTGCCGCGCAAACGGGTGGGGCGCTTCGATCCGGATGCTGCCATCTGCATGTCCTGTTCGGGTGGGCCGATCCGCCGACGCCGGCGTCCGGTGGCGAGGGTCATTGTCGGTTCGCGCGTCGCGCCGGCACAAGCGGCGCTGCAGCGTCCGGCGCCTGGCGTTCAGCGCAGCACGCGCACCTGCACCTGCGCATAGGTCCCGTCGGAGGCGAGCGCGGTGATCGTGCGCGGGCCGGGCGTGTCGAACGGCTGCTCGATCGGCCGGCTGCCCTGCGAGCGCGCGACCAGCAGGCCGTCGACCAGCCACAGCACCTCGCCCTCGGCGCCGAGCGCGCGCAGGCGTACGCGCGCCGGCTGGTCGCTGTTGGGCGCTCGCGCGAGCGTCGCGCCGTCGCCGATGCCCTCGATGCGAAGCCCCTGCAACTGGCTCAGGCCATCCTCCGCACAACCCGGCGCCAGCGGCGGCAGACTGGCGCGACGCCGCGTCTCGCGCGACAGCCACGGATACGCCGCGACCGGCCAGCGCGCGACGTCGATCCTGCGCGAGGGCTCGCGCAGGCAGCCGGCGCCGAGCCGCTGTCCGCTGGCGGCGTCGACGCTCAGATGGACCAGGCCGGCGCTCCAGCGCGTCGCATCGCGCTCGGCCAGCGTCGGCGGAATCACGCCGTCGAGCACCCAGGCGTCGCGTTTCTGGTGGCAGCGGTCCGGATGGTCCGGATCGAACGCCAGGCCGAGCGGCCAGCAGATCGCCACCGAGGTGACGGCGGCCGGCGGCGGCTGCGGCGTCGGCGCGATCGCGCTGCGCGGCAGCGTGTCGACCGCCTGGAACATCAGCGGCAGCGCCGTGACGGCACCGTACTGGCCCGGCAGCGGCGTGCCGTCGGGCCGCCCGATCCAGACGCCGACCGTATGGCGCCGCGTGGTACCGATCGCCCAGGCGTCGCGGAAGCCGTAGCTGGTGCCGGTCTTCCATGCCACGCGCGGCCGCGAGCCGGTGTCGAAGCTGCCGCTGGCGTAGCCGGGCCGCGGATTGGCCTCGAGCATCTCGCGCACGATCCAGGCCGCGCCTTCGGACAGCAGGCGGCGCTCGACGACCGGCGCATCTGGCAGGTGGCGCACGCGGCCGGCGATGCCGCCGCGATTGAGCGCGCTGTAGGCGCCGACCAGATCCTCCAGCCGTGCGCCGGCGCCGCCGAGGATCACCGACAGGTTCGGCAGCGCTCCGCGCGGCAGGCGCAGGCTCAGGCCGGCGTGCTCGAGGCGCGCCGCGAAGCGCGTCGGCGTGATCCGGTCGAGCAGGTCGACGGCCGGGATGTTCAATGACAGCCGCAGTGCGTCGGCCGCGGCGACCGGACCGTTGAAGGCCATGTCGAAATTGCCGGGCCGGTAACCGCCGAACGCCTGCGGCGCGTCGACCAGCAGGCTCTCCGAATGGATCAGGCCGTCGTCGAGCGCGAGGCCGTACAGGAACGGCTTGAGCGTCGAGCCGGGTGACCGCCAGGCGCGCACCATGTCGACGTGGCCGAGCCGCGCCTCGCTGCCGAACGCGCCGGAGCCGACGTAGGCCAGCGTCTCGAGTGTCTCGTTGTCGACGACGAGCAGGGCCGCCGAGGTGCGCTCGGGCAGCCGCGCCAGGTAGTCGCCGACGCGCGCCTCGAGCGCGCGCTGCAGCTCGACGTCGATCGTCGAGGTGATCCGGCGCCGGTTCGGGTACGCCGCGCGCAGCCGTTCGGAGAACAGGGCGCGGTCATCGGCGGCTGCAGCGAGCGCGACGCGACCGTCTCGATCCGTGCATCGGCGACCGCGGCCGGCGTCCAGACGCCGAGCCGCGCCATGCGTTCGAGCACCTTGTCGCGATAGGCGCGCGCAACCTCGGCATTGCGGTCGGGCCGCAGCCGCGTCGGCGCCTGCGGTAGCACCGCGAGCAGGGCGGCCTCGGCATGCGAGAGCCGCTGCGCAGACTTGCCCAGATACGCCCAGGACGCGGCCTCGACACCCTCGACGGTGCCGCCGAACGGGGCATGGTTCAGATACAGGGTGAGGATCTCGCGCTTGGACAGGTGCGCCTCGAGCTGCAACGCGCGCATCATCTGGCGCAGCTTGCCGGCCAGCGTATGCGGCGTGCCGTCGAGGATGCGCGCGACCTGCATCGTCAGCGTCGAGCCGCCGGAGACCAGGCGGCCGTGCCGCAGTCCCTGGCCGAGCGCACGCGCCAACGCCAGCGGATTGATGCCGGGATGATGCGCGAACCAGCGGTCCTCGTAGTTCAGCAGCGCCTCGACATAGAGCGGCGAGACCTGGTCGGGCGTCACCGGATAGCGCCAGACGCCGTCGCGGTCCGGAAACGCGCGCAGCGGCTGGCCGTCGCGCGCGAGCACGACCGTACCGGCGCCCGATCGATCGGGCAGCGGCAGCGGAAAGCAGCGGTCGAGCACCCACAGCAGCGCGGCCGCCACGAGCACGGCCGCGAGCAGACCCTTGAGCCAGCGCGAGCGCAGCATCGCCTTCATCTGCGGCCAACGTCCGCGCCGCACCGCGCCGGCGGCATCGCGCCGATCCACGCGGCCGGACGGCCGGGCGCCGCCAAGCCGCGAGGCGACCGCGTCGCCGCTGTCGGGGCGTTCGCGCGCGCACCGGCCGAGCATCCGGGCGCGTCGGGCGACGGCCGGCATCGCCGCTGAGCGCGCGCTCGGCGGCCGGTCGCCGCGCGCGGTCCGCCGCGCGCCGGCCTGCCAGGCTGATGCGGCCACGGCGGCGAACGGGGTCGGATCATGAGAACACGCGGATCGGCGGCCGGCATCGGGCTGGCGGCGTTGTGGATCGGTGGTGCCTGTGCGGCCGCGCAGACGGTCGAACTCCGTGCCGGCGAGGCCGGCGCGGCGCAGCAGGTACAGGTCGGCGACGAACGGGTGCTGCGGCCGTACTCGAACCCGAGCACCGGCACGCACTGGCGGATCGACGCCTCGACCGCCGGTGCGGGACTCGAGACGGTCGCAGCGGGACGGCTGCTCGATCCGCCGCCGCGGCCGGTGGTCGGCTCCGGCGGCCGGTACGAATGGCGCTTCCGTGCGATCGCGCCCGGCGAAGCGACGCTGCGGCTGCAGCGGATCGAGGCGCGTGCGGTGCCGGCACCCTCGGCGCCGGTGCGCGTGTTCACCGTCGTCGTGACGGCGCCGGCTGTGCGCTGAGCCGCGTGCCGCGCGCGAGCGCGCGGCACGACGGCAAAGGCTGACCGATCACGCACGCCTGCGCTCCGCCGGCCGCGCCACTCACGGCGACTTCGCCGGCGCGCCGACCTCGATGCGCGGCGGCTCGCTGCGGCCGACGCCGCGGATCTGCGGACGGTACATGTCCTCGACCAGCGGCGGCGGCACCAGGAACGTGCCCGGCGAGACTGCTCGCACCAGATAGAAGATCTGCGCGGTCTGGCCCTCGTCGAGGCTGAGCGCGGCGACGTAGCGGTCGTCGCGGAACTCCTCGTGGCGCACCTCGGCGGCCGAGCCGCGATCGCTGAGCGTGATGCCGTCGACGACGATGTCGGCCCACTGCTTGGCGTCGGTCAGGTTGAAGTTCTCGATCTCCAGACCGCCGGGCAGCAGGTCGACCAGCAGGGCGTCGCGCATCGACTCGCGCGCTTCCAGGCGCAGTCCGACGATCAGCGCGTCACCCTCCTTGAGCGGCGCCGGCTCCCATGGCTTGCCGTCGAGCGTGTAGTAGCGTCGGCGGATCCAGACGTGGCTGTCGTCGTTGGCCGGCGCCACGGTCGGTACGCCGGCGACGTCGGTGCTCAGGTAGATCGGCAGATCGCCTTGCGGCACCAGCCGCACGCCGGCACGCAGATCGGCCGCGCCGAAGTTGCGCGTCCACAGCTGGGTCGGTTCGACCGGCGTGGTCTGCGCGCCGATCGTGAGCGTGCCGGAGACCGCATTGCCGTTGTCGTCGATCAGCGTGCGACCGAGCCGCGCGATCGCGATCTGTTCCTGCGTGCTCAGGTAGGTCCAGCGCGAGCGGCGGTCGCCGGCATTCGCATCGAGGCTGCGCGCCAGATCGAACACGCGCGCCAGGTACTCCGGCTTGGCGAGGTCGAACCGCCGCACCAACGAGATCATCAGCGCGGTATCGCGCAGGTCCGAACCGTAGTCGCCGAGCCAGGACGGCCGGTCGACCGTCTTGGCGAACGCCTCGGTGATCGCCTGCTCGGCGCGCGGCGCGTCGCCCATCAGCTTCAGCGCGATGCCGAGGTGGACCAGCGGCAATGCCGTCAGCGACTTGCCGCGGTCGTTGTCGAACAGCGCACGCAGCGTGCCGAGCGGCGCGCGGTTGACGCGGGCGAGCACGTAGGCCGACCAGGCCTGATCGGCGAAGCGCAGATGGTCGCTGTGGTCGTACTGGTAGTACGGATGGCCGCCGGAGAGCAGATCGTCGTTGATCCGCTGCAAGGCCTTCTGCAGCGTCGCCTCCGGCACCAGGAAGCCCTCGTCGCGCGCATCGAGCATGAACTCAGTGATGTACGGCGTCAGGAACTCGTTGACGTAACCGTCGCCGCCCCACATGCCGAAATGGCCGGAGCCGACCTGCATCGAGGCCAGGCGGCCGAGCGCGCCTTCGACGCGGGCCTTGCGCGCGTCCGCGTCGAGGCCGGTCACGCCGAGCTTGTCGGCGCTCGCGCCGTCGAGCAGCAGCGCGCCGTAGCCCTTGCTGGTGGTCTGCTCGGCGCAGCCGTACGGGTACTGGAGCAGGCCCTGCAGCGCGGCCGCGAACGGCAGCGGCGGCAGGCTGGTCACGGTCAGTCGCGCGGTGACCGAGTCGGGCAGCAGGCCGTCGAGCTCGCCGGCGCCGAGCGTGATCGGCGCCAGCTGCTCGAGCACGGCCGGCCGCGAGCGCAACACCGACGGCCAGGCCGGCCGTACCGCGAGCTCGAACGTGCGGCGGATCTCGATGTCCGGACCGGCGTCGGCGGCCACCGTCAGCGTGCCGACGCCGTAGCCGTCCTGCGCGGTCAGCGGGAAGTTCAGCGTGGTCTTGGCGCCGTCGGCCAGCGTCAGCGTGCGCTTGCCGTCGGCCAGCGCGAGCGGCTTGCCGGCCTGCACGTCGACCGTGATCGCGCGCTCGCTGCCCGAGAAGTTCTGCAGGTCCAGCGTCATGACCGAGCGGTCGCCCGGCGCCAGCACGCGCGGCGTCGAGATCTCCGCGACCAGCGGCGCGCGCACGATCGTCTCGGCGTCGGCGCTGCCGTAGCGGTCCTCGGCGAATGCGACCGCGACCACGCGCAGCGTGCCGTTGAAGTCCGGCACGTCGAGCTTGACCTCGGCGCGGCCCTGCGCATCGAGCGCGACGGTGCCGGAGAACAGGTCCACGGTCTGCACCTTCGCGGTCGGCCGGCGCGCCTGCGGCAGCGCGTCGAGCGCGAGGTCGCCGCCGTAGCGCAGCCGCGCGGTGCCGCCCTCGAAGCTCTCGATGACGCGGCCGTACAGATCGTAGGCGTCCACGCCGAGCCGGCGCTGCGCGAAGAACCAGCCGGTCGGGTCCGGACGCGGGAAGCGCGTGATGTTGAGGATGCCGACGTCGACCGCCGACACCGTCACCGCGGCCTTGCGGCCGGCCAGCGCCGGCGCGCTGACCGTCACCGGCAGCGCGGTCTGCGGCTTCATCGTCGCCGGCACCGCGAGCTCGAGCTCGATCTTGCGCTCGCTGCGGTCGATCGGCACGAAGGCTTCGCCGACCGCGCGCGCCGGCGTGACCTTCTCCGACGCCGAGCCGCCGCGGAAGACCAGCGCCGTGATGTAGACGTCGTGGCGTTCCCAGGCCTCGGTGACCGGAATCTCGATCGTCGCGTTCTTGCGCACGTCGATCGCCTGCGTGTACAGCAGCGTGTCGGACTCGACCAGCAGCAGGCCCTCGCCCGGATGCGGCGGCGTCACGGTCACCTTGACGGTGTCGCCGGCGCGGTAGCGCTCCTTGTCGAGCGACAGCTTGATCTTGTCGGGGCGCGCTTCCTGGCCGCGGTTGTCGTCGTTCCAGCTCCAGCCGGCGTAGAACGGGTAGCGCGTGGTCAGGCCGGTGTCGGGGTCGAACAGCTCGACGCGATAGTTGCCCCATTCGACCGGCACGTCGAAGCGCGCGGCCTGGCCGGCCTGGATCGGCAGGTCGCGGCTCTCGGCATTCTCCTGGCGCTCGGTGTAGTTGAAGCGCCAGCCGCTCTCGCTGTCGTAGACCCAGTGGTAGTCGCGGCGCTCGCGGACCAGGGTCAGCTTCAGCGGCGAGCCGCCGACCGATTCCCCGGCGGCGTTGGCGCGCACCACCTCGAAGCCGGCCCGCGCGTTGGAACTGGCGCCGTCCTTCGGATCGAACAGCGGCCGCACGCCGACCAGCGCGTCGGCCGGCCACAGCGTGCGCTTGAGCGTGCGCGTCACGGTGCGTCCGCCGGTTTCGTAGACGCTGCCCGAGACGATCGCGGCGATCGGCGTGGCCGGCTTGGCGTCACCGGCGACCTCGATGCTCGCGCTGTGATGGCCGTGCTCGTCGAGCTCGACGTCGAGCACGTCCTTGGCTTCCTTCGGCAGCTCCACGGTCGGGTCGCCGAAGAAATAGTCCTTGTAGGCCTCGACCGGATGCTGATCGACGGCGACGGTCAGCCGCGCGGTGAAGCGGTTGCCGGCGGCCGGCGCGCCGTACAGATAATCGGCCTGCACCTCGAGCGCGAGCGCCTCGCCGGGCGCCAGGCGCTCCTGCGCCGTCCCGAGATCGAGCTTGAGGCGCTCGGGCAGGAACTCCTCGATGCGGAATGTGATGCCCTGGCTGGCCTCCTTGGCGGCCGGATCGAGCCGGAACTCGACCTGCCAGCGGCCGGTCGGCGCATCGGCCGGAATTGCGCGCGTCCACTCGAAGTAGTTCAGGTCGCCGGGCTCGAGCTTGGCCTGCGCGAACACGCGGCCGTCGGGCTGCTTGAGGCTGACGAACAGCGGCTGCGCAGCGATCGGCTTGCCGTCGAAGTTGCGCAGCAGCGCCGACAGGCGCACGGTCTCGCCGGGCCGGTACAGATCGCGTCCGGACCAGGCGAACACGTCGAAGCGCTCCTGGCGGCGGCCGCCGACCGCGAAGTCGGACAGGTCCAGTGCCGGCTGGTTGAACGGCAGCAGCGACACGTCGCGGCCGGCACGGGCGGTCAGCACGTGCGCGGCATTGAGCGGATAGCCGAGCAACGCATTGCCGCTGGCGTCGGTGGTGCCGCTGACGACGGTCTCGCCCTTGGCGTCGACGACCGCGATCTCGACGCCGCCGGTGGCCGCGCCGGTCTTCAGCGAGGCGGTGTGCACGAACAGCTTGTCGGCGTAGACGCGCGTGTGCAGGCCGATGTCGCTGACGAAGAAGAAGCTGGTCTCGAACTGGTCGCCGAAGCTGCCGGCGCGCTTCATCACCGCGAAGTACAGGCCCGGCTGGTTCAGCTCGGCGATGTTCTGGATCGGCAGGTACGACAGCGTGCGCTCGTTCTGCTTGCCGGCCAGCGCGAAGCGGTTCGCGTAGACCGAGCTGGCGATCTGCGCGACCGGCTTGCCCTCGCGCCCGTACCAGCCGTAGCGCGGATCGAGTTCCCAGGACGAGCGCTTGGCGTTGCGCTGATAGGCGGCGAAGAAGTTCGGGATCTCCTGGTCCTGCACGCGCAGGAATTCGACGTCGACCTCCGCGACGTTGACCGAGACCACCGGCAGGCCGCGCGTCTCGCGCGCCGGCAGCACGCTGCCCTGCGACGCGAAGCCGACCGCCGGTTCGAGCGGGCCGGTATAGACCGACTTCTCGACCGCCTCGGTCAGCGTGCTGCCGTCGACCGCACCGATGCCGGGCTTGATGCGCACGGTGTAGCTGGCGTCGGCCTGCACGAACGGGAAGCGCAGCGTCTTGCCGTCCTCGTCGAGCGCCCAGCTGCCGCTGACGGTCTCGCCCTTCGGTCCGGCCACCTCGATCAGCGTGTCGAACGTCTGCGACCCGGTCAGCGCACGCGAGAATTCCAGCGTGAGCGCGAGCTGGCCCTGGTACGGCTCGGCACGCGCCGAAGTCAGCGCGAAGCCTTCCGCCGGCGTCGCCGGCTCGGCGGCGACCGGCTTGCGCTCCTGCAATTCGGGCACGCCTTGCGGGGAACGGTTGCAGGCGCCGAGCAGCGCCAGCGCCGACGACAGTAAGACGGTCCATCCAAGACGCAGCGGCGAAACAGGCAGCGAGGCCTTCATCCCAAGTTCCCCTCCAGAACGGATGCGGCCAGTATAGCGAGCCGTTGTGGCGAACTGCGGGCGCGCGGTGGCCGCGCAGGGCCGCCGTCGGGCGATACGGGCGGTACGGGCGGTCCGGCGATCAGGCCAGATGCTGGTCGAGGTAGCGCTCGATCTCGCGTTCGATCAGCGGCTTCATCGCGCCCATCAGCAGGCCGAGCTCGGCGCTGACGTGCACGTCGTGATCGCTGACGGCGATCCGGCCGCGCACGCCGCTGCGCTCGAACGCGAGCGTGTCGCCGTCCCAGCGGTGGCAGACGCCGAACTGGCCGCCGAGCGAACAGGCCAGCCGGTCGACGGCTGCGCGCACGTCCTGGCGGCTGCGCTGGTGGGGACGGCGGATGTCGATGCGGCTCATGCCGGGCTCCGGATGCGGGCGTGCGGGACGGCATGCTGTGCTAAATTTCGCGGCAATAACAAGCCTGGATGGCCGATGCGCCTCAGTTTTCCGAACGGCGAGCACCGCGATGTCGTCATCGCCGCCGGCGCCGTCACGCTCGGCAGCGCGGAAGGCAACACGATCGTGATCGCGGCCGACGGCGTGCACGCCTGGCATGCGCGGGTCACCGCCGACGCACGCGGTCTGGTGCTCGACGTGCTCGACGCGGCCGCGCGTACCCACGTCAACGCGCGTCCGGTCCGCGAGAAGGCGCTGCTGCGGCTCGGCGACACGGTCTGTCTCGATCGCGTCGCGGTCCTGGTCAAGCCCGACCGCGATACCGACGTCGCCTCCGATGCCGACACGATCGACGCCGACGGCTGCGCGCCGGTCGCGCGCGCCGCGTTGCGCGGCATCTCCGGCAGCTGGTTCGGCAAGTCGATCGCGCTCAATCCGCGGCTGACAATCGGATCGTCAGCCGGCAACGACCTCGTCGTCGACGAGGCCGGCGTCGAGCCGCTGCATGCCACGATCGTGCTCGGCGGTCAGCGCATCGTGCTGCGCAGCCACGGCAGCGGCGGCGTGCACGTCAACGGCGTCGTCGTCGCGGCCGCGGTGCTGCGCTCGGGCGACCAGGTCGTGGTCGGCCGCAACCGGTTCCTGATCGAGGCGCCGGGCCTGCCGTCGGCCGACGAGGCGCGGCGCACGCCGCTGATCCCGCAGCCCGCCATCGACGCGTCCCTGCTCGAGGCCGCCGGCGAGGAATCGAATCGGCGCGCAGCGGCCTGTGGTGGCTGATCGGCGGCGGCGCGCTGATCGGCCTGGCGCTGGCGCTGCTACTGCTGCTGGGCACCTGAGCGGCGCGCGCGGCGCAGCCAGTCCGGCACGCGCAAGGCCAGCAGCACGGCCAGGATGCCGGCGTAGATCAGCGGCTCGCGCACGGCGATCGTCTCGCCGTACTTGACCTGCCACACGAAGTGCAGGACCGCCAGGATCGCCAGCGGGTAGATCAGACGGTGCAGCTTCTGCCAGCGTCCGCCGAGCCGGCGCATCATCGCGCGCGTCGAGGTGGCGGCCAGCGGAATCATCAGCAGCCAGGCCACGAAGCCGGCCGTGACGAACGGCTTGCGTGCGATCTCCTGCAGGATCTGCGACCAGAAGCCGCCCAGATCGACGATCAGATAGACCGCCAGATGGACGCTGGCGTAGAAGAACGCGAACAGGCCCAGCATGCGCCGGTAGCGGATCACGCCGGCGCCGGCGCCGAGCCGGCGCAGCGGCGTCAGCGCGAGCGTCGCCAGCAGCAGGCGCAGCGCCCAGGCGCCGGTTTCGTGTTCGAGGCGCGCGACCGGATCGGGACCCAGATCGCCGTGGATGGTCAGCCAGACCAGCCAGGCCAGCGGCAGCAGGCAGGCGACGAAGACGAACGGCTTGCTGAGCGCGATCGGATCGAGGCGGCGCGCCATCAATAATGGATCCGCAGATCCATGCCGGCATACAGGCTTGCGACCTGGTCGGCGTAGCCGTTGAACGGCAGCGTCGCGATGCGGTTGCCGAGCAGGTTCAGGCCGTCGCCGGCGATGCGGCGCTCGCTGGCCTGGCTCCAGCGCGGATGGCTGACCGCCGGGTTGACGTTGGCGAAGAAACCGTACTCGTCGCCGGCCGAGAGGTTCCACGAAGTGGCCGGCTGGCTCTCGGTGAAGTCGATGCGCACGATCGACTTGATGCCCTTGAAGCCGTACTTCCACGGCACGACCAGGCGCAGCGGCGCGCCGTTCTGGGCCGGCAGCGTGCGCCCGTACAGACCGACCGCGAGCAGCGCCAGCGGGTGCATCGCCTCGTCGATGCGCAGGCCCTCCCGGTACGGCCAGCGCAGCACCGGATAGGACAGGCCCGGCATCTCGGCTGGCCGTTCAACGGTCGTGAACGCGACGTACTTGGCCTGCGAGGTCGGACGGAAGCGCTTGAGCACGTCGGCCAGCGGAATGCCGACCCACGGAATGACCATCGACCAGGCCTCGACGCAGCGCATGCGGTAGACGCGCTCCTCGAGCGTATGCGGCTTGACCAGATCCTCCAGCGCGAAGCGGCCGGTCAGTTCGGCATGACCGGCCACTTCCACGCTCCACGGCGCCGGCTTGAACCGGCCCGATCGTCGCCACGGATCGTCCTTGCCGGTCCCGAACTCGTAGTAATTGTTGTAGTGCGTCGCGTCGCGCAGGCTGGTCCGGGTCTCGTCGGTCGAGTAGGCGCTGCGGCCGGTGACCGTCAGCGGCTCGCCGGGCAGTTCGGCCGCTTGGGCACCGGCACCGTCCTCGGCGCGGCCGCAGCCGGCCGCGAGGGCCGGGCCGGCCAATGCGAGTGCCTTGAGGATCTGGCGGCGGCGCAGCCAGGTCGATTCGGGCGTGATCTGCGAGCCTGGCGGGGCAGGTACGGCGTAGCGGCGCATCGGTCGATCCCGGCAGGCGAGGGCGGCGTCGCGACGATACTCCGTCCGGTGTTCAGCGGCGATGAACGCCGTCGACGTGCGCGCCGCCGGACGCGCCGCGACCGGGCTTGCCGCCATGCCGCACTGCGGCATACTGTGAATCGTTCCACCACCGCCTGCGCCGCGCGCGGCCCATCTGCGAGGTTCGTGTGAGTCGATGCTTCAACTTCAGTGCCGGACCGGCCGCCCTGCCCGAAGCGGTGCTGCGGCAGGCACAGGCCGAGCTGCTCGAATGGAACGGCACCGGCGCATCGGTCATGGAGGTCAGCCATCGCGGCAAGGCCTTCATGGACCTGGCCGCCGAGTCCGAGCGCGACCTGCGCGACCTGCTCGCGATTCCCGATCACTACCGCGTGCTGTTCCTGCAGGGCGGTGCGACCCAGCATTTCGCGCAGATCCCGATGAACATCGCGCGGCGCGACCAGGTCGCCGACTACGTGCTGACCGGCGCCTGGAGCGAGAAGGCCGCGCGCGAGGCCTCGCCGTACACGACGGTCCGGGTTGCGGCCAGCGCGCAGGCCGGCGGCTACGTCGGCCTGCCGCCGGCCGGGCAGTGGCGGCTCGACGCGTCGGCCGCCTACGTCCATGTCGTCAGCAACGAGACGATCCACGGCGTGCAGTTCTCCGAACCGCCCGATACCGGCGAGGTGCCGCTGGTCGCCGACATGTCATCGGACATCCTGTCGCGTCCGATCGACGTCGCGCGCTACGGTCTGATCTATGCCGGCGCGCAGAAGAACATCGGCGCCTCGGGCCTGGTCGTGATGATCGTGCGCGAGGACCTGCTCGCACGCTGTCCGGCCGACATCGCGCGGATCTTCAGCTACGCCGAGCACGCCGCGCAGGGCTCACTGCTCAATACGCCCAATACGTTCGGCTGGTATCTGGCCAGTCTGGTCTTCAAGTGGCTCAAGGCGCAGGGCGGCGTGACCGCGATGGCCGCGCGCAATGCCGAGAAGGCCGCCGTGCTGTACGCGGCGATCGACGGCTCGGGCTTCTACCGCAATCCGGTCGATCCGGCCGCGCGCTCGGCGATGAACGTGCCGTTCACGCTGCCGCGCGCCGAGCTCGACGAGGTGTTCCTGCGCGAGTCGCGCGAGGCCGGCCTGCTCGCGCTGAAAGGGCACAAGCTGGTCGGCGGCATGCGCGCCTCGCTGTACAACGCGGTGCCGCTGGAAGCCGTGCAGGCCTTGGTGGCCTTCATGCAGGATTTCGCGCGCCGGCACGGCTGAGTCCGCGCACGCCCCCTCCCACTGCCGACCCGACACGATGAGCGCAGACACCCCGCCCGACGCAGCCCCCGACCTGGCCGAGGTGCGCGCACGCATCGACGGCATCGACCGCACGATCCAGGAGCTGATCGCCGAACGCGCCCGCTTCGCGCGGCAGGTCGGCCTGGCCAAGGGGCCGCTCGCGGCGGCGGTGGACTACTACCGGCCCGAGCGCGAGGCGCAGGTGCTGCGCATGGTCGTGGACCGCAACCAGGGGCCGCTCGGCGACGAGGTCCTGGTCCATCTGTTCCGCGAGATCATGTCGGCCTGTCTGGCCCAGCAGGAGCCGCTCAAGATCGGCTTCCTCGGGCCGGAAGGCACGTTCAGCCAGCAGGCCGTGCTCAAGCACTTCGGACGCTCGGCGCACGGCATGCCGATGGCGAGCATCGAGGAGGTGTTCCAGGAGGTCGAGAACGGCAACGCCGACTTCGGCGTGGTGCCGGTCGAGAACTCGGGGCAGGGCACGATCCAGGTCACGCTGGACCTGTTCCTGACCTCGGGCCTCAAGATCTGCGGCGAGGTCGAGCTGCGCGTGCACCAGTTCCTGCTCTCGCGCAGCGGCCGCATCGAGGACATCGAGCGGATCTACTCGCATCCGCAGTCGTTCGCGCAGACCCAGGGCTGGCTGCGCGGCAACCTGCCTCAGGTCGAGAAGATTCCGGTGTCGAGCAATGCCGAGGGTGCACGCCGCGCACGCAATGCCGACGACGCCGCGGCGATCGCCGGCGAGGCGGCCGGCCACGTCTACGGCCTGCGCAAGGTCATCACCGGGCCGATCGAGGACGACAAGGACAATACGACGCGCTTCCTCGTGATCGGCCGCCAGCTGTTTCCGCCGTCCGGGCACGACCGCACCTCGGTGCTGGTCTTCATCAAGGACCAGCCCGGCGCGCTGTTCAACGTGCTGAGCCCGTTCGCCAGGCACGGCATCAGCATGAACCGCATCGAGTCGCGGCCTTCGCACCAGGCCAAGTGGGAATACGCGTTCTTCATCGATCTGGCCGGCCACGTCGACGATGCGCCGATGCAGCACGCGCTGGCCGAACTCGAGGCGCATGCCGCGCAGATCAAGGTGCTGGGCTCCTATCCGGTCGCGGTGCCGTGAGCTTCGACGCTGCGCGGCTGGCCAATGCGGCCACCGCGGCGCTGCGCGCCTACGATCCCGGCCACGACCTGCCGGCACTGCGCCGGCTGCACGGCGCCGCGCTCGCCGAGCTCGGCTCGAACGAGAACCCGCTCGGTCCCAGTCCGCTCGCGCTCGCCGCGGCGCGCGACAGCCTGGCCGAGGCGTTCCGCTATCCGGACCCGAAGGGCGCGGCGCTCAAGCGCGCGATCGCCGGCCATCTCGGCGTCGCCGCGTCGCGGATCGCGCTCGGCAACGGCTCGCACGAACTGCTGATGCTGATCGGCCAGTGCTTCGCCGAGGCGGGCGGCTCGATCGTCCATTCGCAGTACGGTTTCGCGGTGTTCCCGATCGCGGCCGCCGTGGCCGGCGCGCGCGCAATCGGGGTGCCGGCGCTGCCGGCCGACCATCCGCACATGCCGTACGGCCACGACCTGCCGGCGATCGCCGCCGCGGTCGAGGCCGGCACGCGCATCGTGTTCCTGGCCAATCCGAACAATCCGACCGGCGGCTGGTTCGACGACGACACGCTCGACGCGCTGCTCGAGCGCGTGCCGGCGTCGACCCTGGTCGTCGTCGACGAGGCGTACCAGGAGTTCGTCGATGGCGCCGGGCCGCGCAGCGCGCTGCGCCTGATCGATCGCCATCCCAACCTGATCGTCACGCGCACGTTCTCCAAGGCCTATGCACTGGCCGGCCTGCGCGTGGGCTATCTGATCGCCGATCCGGGCGTGGTCGAGGTGATCGAGCGCCTGCGCGAGTCGTTCAACGTCAACGGGCCGGCGCTCGCAGCGGCCGAGGCCGCGCTCGGCGATGCCGGGCATCTGCGCCGCGTGCGCGACTGGACGCTGGCCGAGCGCGCCTGGCTGGCCGGCGAGCTGAGCGTTCGCGGCTATCGCGTGCTGCCCTCGCAGACCAATTTCCTGCTGATCGATCTCGGCGAGGACGCCGCCGCGCTCGAGGCGGCGCTGTTCGCACGCGCGGTGATCGTGCGGCCGATGGGCGGCTACGGCTTGCCGCATACGCTGCGCATCAGCGTCGGCAGCCGCGAGGAAAACCTGCGCCTGCTCGCGGCGCTGCCGTCGTGATGGTCGCGGCGGGGCGCCGGGCCGCACGCATCGCCGCATCGCCGATGCCGGCCACGGGTGGCTCGCCTGCTGCCTGCCGGCCCCGGCGCTGCGCCAGCGGTCATGCCGCTGAGGTCCTGATCCGAATCCGGGGATGTATACGCCGATGAGCCAGCTGGAGTGGACGAGCGTCGAAACCGGGCCGCTGACCGGCACGATCGTCGTGCCGGGCGACAAGTCGGTCTCGCATCGCGCGATCATGCTGGCCGCGCTGGCCGACGGCGTGTCGCGGATCGACGGCTTCCTCGAGGGCGAGGACACGCGGGCGACCGCGGCGGCGTTCGCCGGCATGGGCGTGCGAATCCAGACGCCATCGCCGTCGACGCGGATCGTGCACGGTGTCGGCCTGCACGGCCTGCAGGCGCCGGCCGCGTCGATCGACTGCGGCAATGCCGGCACCGGCATGCGCCTGCTCGCCGGCCTGCTCGCCGGCCAGCACTTCGACTCGGTCCTGGTCGGCGACGCATCGCTGTCGCGGCGGCCGATGGGACGCGTGATCGATCCGCTCGCGCGCATGGGCGCGCGGATCGATGCCGAGCCCGGCGGTCTGCCGCCACTGCGGATCCGCGGCGGCGCGCTGCGCGGCATGCGCCATGCGCTGCCGGTCGCCAGCGCGCAGGTCAAGTCGGCGCTGCTGCTGGCCGGCCTTTACGCCGACGGCGAGACCGAGGTCCGCGAAATCCATCCCACGCGCGACTACAGCGAGCGCATGCTGGCGGCGTTCGGCTGGCCGATCGCATTCGGCGAGGGCTGGGCGCGCCTGTCCGGCGGCCACCGGCTGCGCGCGACCGACGTGCGCGTACCGGCCGACTTCTCGTCGGCCGCGTTCTTCCTGGTCGCGGCCAGCCTGGTGCCGGGTTCGGATCTGGTACTGAGCGCGGTCGGCCTCAACCCGCGCCGCACCGGCCTGCTGACCGCGCTGCGCCTGATGGGTGCCGACATCGTCGAGCAGGACCGCCGCGAGCAGGGCGGCGAGCTCGTGGCCGATCTGCGCGTGCGCCACGCGCCGCTGCACGGCGTCGATCTGCCGCCGGCGCTGGTGCCGGACATGATCGATGAATTTCCGGCGCTGTTCGTCGCCGCCGCCGCCGCGCAGGGCACCACGCGCATCAGCGGCGCGGCGGAACTGCGCGTCAAGGAGTCCGATCGCCTCGCGGCGATGGCGCGCGGCCTGGAGGCGCTCGGCATCGCGGTGACCGAGCGCCCGGACGGCGCCGACATCGAGGGCGGCGCGATCGGTGCCGGTCGCGTCGACAGTCGCGGCGATCACCGCATCGCGATGAGCTTCGCCGTGGCCGGCCTGGTCGCCGGCGGGCCGGTGCGCATCGCCGACTGCGCGAACGTGGCGACCTCGTTCCCGGGCTTTCTCGAGCTGGCCAACGGCTGCGGCTTCGCGCTGAGCGCGCAGGCGGCCGATCAGCGGTAGACCAGCACCGGAATCTTCGAGTGCGTCAGCACCTTCTGCGTCTCGCTGCCGAGCAGGGCGGCGGACAGGCCGCGGCGGCCGTGCGAGGCCATGAAGATCAGATCGCAGCCCTGGCTGGTCGCGGTGTCGATGATGCCGCTCCAGACCGTGTCGCATTCGGCCGCGACGGTGCGGCACGACACGCCGGCCGCCGCGGCCGCGTCGGCGATGTGGCGCAGATGGCGCTCGGCACCGGCCAGGGCCTGGCGCCGGAACTGCTCCGGATCGACCAGCGTGTATTCGGCGAACGACAGCGGATAGTCTTCGGCGCCGCAGTAGCCGACGATGCCCGCGCCGAGGGTCGAGGCCAGTTCGATCGCGCCGGCGATCGCCTTGTGCGACAGCGCGCTGCCGTCGGTCGGGACGAGGATCTTCTTGAACATGACGGGGTGCTTCCAGGGGGCGGGCCGTCATGATCGCCGCGGCCGGGCGCGGCCCAGTTGATCCGGATCAAGCACAGCGGCGGCGCGTGTTCGCGTGCGGACCGGACCGCCTTACACCGGCGAAACCGTCCGGCGATCGCCACGGCGCCGCGCCGGTGTTCCCGGCCGGCCCCGGGCGTCGGCGTCGTCGCCGCATCCGGCTGCCCGCGGCTGGGCCGGCGTTCGGCGCCACCCGGCCGCTGCCTGCCGCGTCGAGTGATCCGGGCCTGCCCGATGCCCCGAGCACCCTCGCGCCGCGCGGCCCGGCGCGGCGACCTGATAAAATGGCCGATTGCGCCCGAGGAGCTTCCATGACGCCGGCATCGCCTTCCGCCCCGGTCCTGACGATCGACGGCCCCTCCGGATCGGGCAAGGGGACGGTCAGCCGTCTGGTCGCCGAGGCGCTGGGCTGGCATCTGCTCGACTCCGGAGCGCTATACCGGGCGGTCGGCTACGCCGCCGGCTCGGCCGATCTGGACCTGTCCGATGTCGACGCGGTCACGCGCTGCGCGCAGGCCACCAAGATCCGCTTCCGCGATCCCGGCGACGGCGGCGAGACGCGCGTGATCGTCAACGGCCACGACGCGACCGACGAGCTGCGCACCGAAACGGCCGGCGCCGCGGCCTCGGCGATCGCGGCGATCCCCGGCGTGCGGGCGGCCCTGTTCGAGCGCCAGCGCGGCTTTCGCCGTGCGCCGGGCCTGGTCGCCGACGGCCGCGACATGGGCACGGTGATCTTCCCGGACGCCCCGTACAAGGTGTTTCTGACGGCCAGCGCCGCCGAGCGCGCACAGCGCCGGTATAAACAGTTGAAAGCAAAGGGGTTGAGCGTTACACTCGCCGCCCTTTTGCATGAGATCGAGGCGCGCGACGCGCGCGACGCCGCCCGTGTGGTGGCGCCGCTCAAGCCTGCCGCCGATGCCGTCACCATCGATACGACCGGTATGCCGGTCCAGACGGTGGTGTCGCGCGTGCTGGCGCTGGTGCGTCCGGCCTCCTGATCGTACGGAAGGAAACGGTCCGGTGCACGTGCGCCGGTAACTCACACGGTGCCGGCGACACGGCACCCTCGACAGGTGGATCGAGCCTCGTCCCGCGGGTTGGACCTGCGCCGGCGGCGACTGCGATCTGTTGTCTTCAACTGGATACCAACATGACCGAAAGTTTTGCTGAGCTGTTCGAACAGAGCCAGTCCTCGCTGGCCAAGCTGCGCTCCGGCGCCATCGTGTCCGGCATCGTCGTCGATATTCGCAACGACGTCGTCGTCGTCAACGCGGGCCTGAAGTCCGAGGGCATCATTCCGATCGAGCAGTTCAAGAACGATCTGGGCGAGCTGGAGATCGAGGTCGGCGACGAGGTCAAGGTCGCGCTCGACTCGATCGAGAACGGCTTCGGCGAGACGATGCTCTCGCGCGAGAAGGCCAAGCGTTCGCTGGTCTGGGACGAGCTCGAAGAGGCGCAGACCGCCAATGCCGCGATCACCGGCCGGATCTCCGGCAAGGTCAAGGGCGGCTTCACCGTCGACATCAAGGACGTCCGCGCGTTCCTGCCGGGCTCGCTGGTCGACGTGCGGCCGGTGCGCGATCCGTCCTACCTCGAAGGCAAGGAACTCGAGTTCAAGATCATCAAGCTCGACCGCAAGCGCAACAACGTGGTGGTCTCGCGTCGTGCGGTGGTCGAGAGCGAGTTCAGCGTCGAGCGCGAACAGCTGCTGGACCGCCTGCAGGAAGGCGCGGTCGTCAAGGGCGTCGTCAAGAACCTCACCGACTACGGTGCGTTCGTCGACCTCGGCGGCATCGACGGCCTGCTGCACATCACCGACATGGCGTGGAAGCGCGTGCGTCATCCGTCCGAAGTGGTCAACGTCGGCGACGAGCTCGACGTGCGCGTGCTCAAGTTCGACCGCGAGCGCAACCGCGTCAGCCTCGGCCTCAAGCAGCTCGGCGAGGATCCGTGGGTCGCGATCTCGCGTCGCTACCCGACCGGTACCCGCCTGTTCGGCAAGGTCAGCAACGTCACCGACTACGGCTGCTTCGTGGAGCTCGAGCCGGGCGTCGAAGGCCTCGTGCACGTTTCGGAAATGGACTGGACCAACAAGAACGTCAACCCGGGCAAGATGGTCCAGGTCGGCGACGAGGTCGAGGTCATGGTCCTGGACGTCGACGAGGAGCGTCGCCGCATCTCGCTCGGCATGAAGCAGACCCGCGCCAACCCGTGGGAAGCCTTCGCCGCGATCCACAAGAAGAACGACAAGGTCATCGGCACGATCAAGTCGATCACCGACTTCGGCATCTTCGTGGGTCTGGACGGCGGCATCGACGGTCTGGTCCATCTGTCGGACATCTCCTGGCAGACCACCGGCGAAGACCTGGTCCGCAACTTCAAGAAGGGCGAGGAGATCGAGGCGGTCGTGCTGGCGGTCGATCCGGAGCGCGAGCGCATCTCGCTCGGCGTCAAGCAGCTCGAGCAGGATCCGTTCGGCCAGTTCATGGCGGCCCATCCGCGCGGCAGCATCGTCAGCGGCACGGTCCGTGAAGTGGACGCGCGCGGTGCGACGATCGACCTCGGCGACGGCGTCGAAGGCTACCTGCGCGCCAACGACATCGCCAAGGAGCGGGTCGAGGACGCGACGCAGTACCTCAAGGTCGGCGACACGGTCGAAGCCAAGTACACCGGCATGGACCGCAAGGGCCGCAGCCTGCAGCTGTCGATCCGCGCCAAGGACGAGGAAGAGCTGCAGCAGACGCTCGAGGAGTACCAGAGCGCGTCGGGCGGTACCACCAAGCTCGGTGCGCTGCTCAAGGAACAGCTCGGCCGCTCGGCCGACTGATCTCCCGCGCGTCACAGGGGCGCCTCCGTCCGCGGACGGTGAGCGATGAAACGACCCCGCTGTCCGCCTTCGGGCGGACAGCGGTGGTCCACAACGGAACATTCCGCGTCGATGACCAAGTCGGAGTTGATTGAAGCGTTGGCCGCGCGTCAGGTGCACCTTGCGGCCAACGATGTGGAGCTGGCGGTCAAGAGCCTGCTCGAACAGATGAGCCAGGCGCTGGCCGACGGTGATCGTATCGAGATCCGCGGTTTCGGCAGCTTCTCGCTGCACTACCGTCCGCCGCGCATGGGGCGCAACCCCAAGACCGGCGATGCGGTGGCCTTGCCGGGCAAGCACGTGCCGCACTTCAAGCCGGGCAAGGAACTGCGTGAGCGCGTCAATGAGTCGGCCAAGCAGCTGCTCCAGTCCAACGACTGACCGGTCGTGCCGCCGTGCGGCCGGCCCTGCCGTTCGTTCGCG
This sequence comes from Dokdonella sp., assembly GCA_024707225.1. Taxonomy (GTDB): domain Bacteria; phylum Pseudomonadota; class Gammaproteobacteria; order Xanthomonadales; family Rhodanobacteraceae; genus Dokdonella. Next base: position 596,239 of record JANQAE010000001.1, read on the forward strand.
TTGAGATCGCGATGCGTACCGGCCTGACCCTACTGCTGGTGGTCCTGTTCGCCGTGTTCGGCGCCGTGTTCGGCGCGCTCAACGCCGAGACGATCACCGTGGACCTGTATGTCCGCAGCGTATCCGCGCCGAAGGGCGCCGCCCTGCTGGCCGCCCTGATGCTCGGCTGGCTCTGCGGCGGCTGCCTGGTCTGGTTCGCGCGCGGCCGCCGCGAGCGCCGCCGTGTGAAGGCGGCGACTGCGGCCGCCGTGCCGGCGACGCCGGCCGCCGCCGACGAACCCGTGGTACCCGGTGGTGCATGAACGCACTCGCCTGGTTGTTCGCGCTGCTCCCGGTCGCCGCGCTATCGGGCTGGCTGCTCGGCCGGCGCGGTAGCGAGCGCAGCTCCGGGGCCCGCGTCAACGAGCTGTCGACCAGCTACTTCCGGGGCCTCAACTACCTGCTCAACGAGCAGCAGGACAAGGCGATCGAGGTCTTCCTCAAGCTCGCCGAGATCAACCGCGACACCGTCGAGACGCATCTGGCACTCGGCAACCTGTTCCGCCGCCGCGGCGAGGTCGAGCGCGCGATCCGCGTGCATCAGCATCTGATCGCGCGGCCCAATCTGAGCGAGTCCGAGAAGACCGTCGCCCTGCTCGAGCTCGGCGAGGACTACATGCGTGCCGGCCTGCTCGACCGCGCCGAGACGCTGTTCAGCGATCTCGTCGCGATGGACGCGCTGGCGCCGTCGGCGCTGCGCCATCTGATCGCGATCTACCAGCACGAGCGCGACTGGAACAAGGCGATCGAGCACGCGCGCCGGCTCGAGAAGGCCGGCGGCGATCCGCAGGCGGCGATCATCGCGCAGTTCTACTGCGAGCTGGCCGAGCAGGCGCGCGCGCAGGCCGACTGGCCGACCGCGCTGGCGTATCTGGACCAGGCCGAGGGCGTGGAAGGCCGCTGCGTGCGCGCCAGCATCGTGCGCGGCCATATCGAGGCCGCGCGCGGCAACCTGGCCGAGGCCGCCGCCGCGTTCGAGCGCGTCGCCGAGCAGGACGTGGACTACGTGCCGGAGGTCCTGGCGCCGCTGCTCGACTGCTACGCGCGCCTGCAGCGCATGCAGCGCGCCGAGGCGTTCCTGCTCGGCATCGCCGAGCGCTACAAGGGCGTCTCGCCGGTGCTCGCGCTGGCCAAGCTGTATGCGAGCACGCGCGGCGAGGCGGCCGCGATCGCCTATCTGAACCAGACGCTGCGCCAGCGGCCGTCGGTGCGGGCGCTGATCGCGCTGATCGACGTCAGCCTGGACCGCTCGCGCGGCGAGGCCCGCGAGAACCTGCTGCTGCTGCGCGAACTGGCGCGCAAGCTGCTCGAGGGCCAGGCGATGTACCGCTGCAACCGCTGCGGCTTCGGCGCCAAGGCGCATCACTGGCAGTGTCCGAGCTGCAAGAGCTGGGAATCGGTGCGCCCGATCCACGGCGTGGTCGGCGAGTAGGCCATCGGCATGGCCGTATCGGCGACGACCGCGCGCTGCTCGCCGTGCTGGCGTTCGCGCTGTCGGCGCTGCTGACCCGCGCCAGCATCGCCTATGCGCTGCGCCGCCGCCTGATCGACCAGCCCGGCCAGCGCCGCTCGCATACGGTGCCGACACCGCGCGGCGGGGGCATCGCGATCGTCGCGGCGATTCTGGTCTGCATCGGCCTGCCGATCGCGCTGTGGGCGCCGCAGCGCTGGCCGGTCGTCGCGGCGATCGCGCTGGTCGCGGCGATCGGCTGGATCGACGATCACCGGCCGCTCGGTGCCGCGACGCGGCTGGCCGTACATGCGCTGGCCGCGGCGCTGGTCTGCGTATCGGTTGCGCCGACATTCGTGACCGATGCCGGCGCGGCGGCGCTGCCGGGCGCGTTCGACGCGGGGCCGGCGCTGCGTTGGCTGCTCGTGCTCGCCGCCGTCGTGACGATCGTCTGGAGCATCAACCTGCACAATTTCATGGACGGCATCGACGGCCTGCTCGCGCTGCAGGCGCTGTTCGTGTTCGTCGTGATGGCGATCCTGCTCGGCCGCTACGGCGCGCCGGCACCGGCCGCCGCGGCGGCCGTCATGGCCGCTGCGGTCGGCGGCTTCGTGCCGTTCAACTTTCCGCGCGCGCACATCTTCATGGGCGACGTCGGCAGCGGCGTGCTCGGCCTGCTGGTCGCGCTGCTCGGGCTGGCGCATCTGGGACAGACCGCGTTGGCGCCGGTCAACGTCGCTATCGCCTGTTCGGCCTTCGTTGTCGACGCCTCGGCTACCTTGCTCTCGCGCATGCTGCGCGGCCGGCGTTGGTATAGTGCGCACCGCGAGCACCTCTATCAGTGGCTGGTGCGCAGCGGGCGCGGCCATCCGCGGGTCGTCGCGCTCTATGCGCTCTGGAATCTCGGCGTCGTCGTGCCGGTGCTGTGCTGGGTCAATCGTTCACCTCGGGTGTCTGGCGCCATGTCGAACATCGCCATCGGTCCGTTTGAGGCGTCGCCCGCCGTCTGGGGCGCCTGCGCCGCGGTCTACGCCGGCGGGCTCGCGCTGTGGTTCGCCGGCAAGCGGCACTGCCTGCGCCGTGCGCGGGCGCGGAGCGCGCGATGACGATGCTGCGTTCGGCGATGGCGGCGATCCATCCGCGCCTCGCGGTCGTGCTGCACGACCTGACGATGGTCGCGCTGGCCTGGGTCCTCGCCAACGTCGTGCGCTACTCGCTGCTGGCCGAGCCGCCGCAGATCGGCTGGCTGACGCCCGAGCTCGCCCTGGTGCTGGCCGCGCAGGGCGCGGTGTTCTGGCTGACCGGTCTGTACAAGGGCCTGTGGCGCTTCGCGAGCCTGCCGGACCTGTGGAACATCGCGCGCGCCAGCGTGCTCGGCGCGCTCGCCGCGGCGCTGGTGCTGTTCCTGTACAACCGCCTCGACAGCGTGCCGCGCGCGGTGCTGGTGATCTATCCGCTGGTGCTCTCGGTCCTGCTCGGCGGTCCGCGCCTGCTCTATCGCTACTGGAAGGACAGCCACCTCGATTTCGGCGGCGGCCGCTCGGCGCAGCGCGTGCTGGTGCTCGGCGCCGGCCGCGCCGGCGCGGCCCTGGTCCGCGATCTGCTGCACGAGAACCGCTACCGCCCGGTCGGCGTGCTCGACGACGACGCCAAGCTGCGCGGCGGCCGCGTCCACGGCGTGCCGGTGCTCGGCCATCTGGTCGACCTGCCGCTGCTCGCGCGCGAAACCGCCGCGCAGATGCTGCTGATCGCGATGCCGTCGGCGACCAATGTGCAGATGCGGCGCGTGGTCGCGCTGTGCGAGGAGACCGGCCTGCCGTTCCGCACGGTGCCGCGCCTGGAGGACATCGTCGCCGGCCGCTCCAGCTTCAACGAGCTCAAGGAAGTCGCGATCGAGGACCTGCTCGGCCGCGATCCGGTCCAGCTCGACTGGACCGCGATCCGCACCGGCATCTCCGGCAAGCGCGTCCTGGTCACCGGCGGCGGCGGCTCGATCGGATCGGAGCTGTGCCGGCAGGTCGCGCGGCTCGGCGCGGCGACGCTGACGATCCTCGAGCAGTCCGAGTACAACCTCTACCGCATCGAGCAGGAGCTGCGCCGCGAGTATCCGGACCTGCTGCTCGATGCGCGCATCGGCGACTGCGGCGACGCGATCGCCTGCGAGCGCGCGTTCGTGGCGGCGCGGCCCGAGGTGGTCTTCCATGCCGCGGCCTACAAGCACGTGCCGCTGCTGCAGGGACAGATCCGCGAGGCGTTCCGCAACAACGTGCTGGCGACCCAGGTCGTCGCCGAGGCCGCCGACCGCCACGGCGCCGGCAGCTTCGTGCTGATCTCGACCGACAAGGCGGTCAATCCGTCCAGCATCATGGGCGCGTGCAAGCGCGTGGCCGAGCTGTTCTGCCAGAACTTCGCGGCGCATTCGCGCACGCGCTTCATCACGGTGCGCTTCGGCAACGTGCTCGACTCGGCAGGCTCGGTCGTGCCGCTGTTCCGCGAGCAGATTCGCGCCGGCGGTCCGGTCACGGTCACGCATCCGCAGATCACGCGCTATTTCATGACGATCCCCGAAGCCGCGCAGCTGATCCTGCAGGCCTGCGTGCTCGGCCGCGGCGGCGAGATCTTCGCGCTCGACATGGGCGAGCCGGTGCAGGTGCGCTATCTGGCCGAGCAGATGATCCGCCTGGCCGGCAAGCAGCCCGGTCGCGACGTCGGCATCGTCTTCACCGGCCTGCGGCCCGGCGAGAAACTGTTCGAGGAGCTGTTCCACCCGCTCGAGAACTACCAGCAGACCACGCACGCCAAGATCTTCCTCGCGCAGTCCCGGCTGATGTCCTGGGAGCTGCTGGCGAGCCAGCTGCGCCAGGGCGCGCTGGCCACGCGCGACTACGACGAGGACGCGCTGCGGCGTCTGCTCGACGGCCTGCTGCCGGAGTTCGCGACGCGGCCGGGCGGCGGCGACGCGCAGGTGCTGGCGCTCGGCGAGCGCGCGCCTTGAGGCCAGCGCTGTTCCGCTCGCGATCGCGCGCCGCCGCCGCTTGCGGCACAGCATGCGCCGCGCCGAATGCCGATTCCGTGCCCATCCCCTTCATCCGTTTCGAGGACATGCCGTGAGCTCCCCCCGTCTGCGCAAGGTCGTCTTCCCGGTCGCCGGTCTCGGCACCCGCTTCCTGCCGGCGACCAAGGTCGTCGCCAAGGAAATGCTGCCGGTGCTGGACCGGCCGCTGATCCAGTACGCGGTCGACGAGGCCGTCGATGCCGGCGCCGATACGCTGGTCTTCGTCACCAACCGCTACAAGCATGCGATCGCCGACTACTTCGACAAGGCCTACGAGCTCGAGAGCAAGCTCGCCGAGGCCGGCAAGACCGAACTGCTGGCGATGGTGCAGGGCACGCTGCCGCCGCACGTGCGCTGCGTGTTCGTGACCCAGCCCGAGGCGCGCGGTCTCGGCCACGCGGTGCTGTGCGCGCGGCCGGTCGTCGGCGACGAGCCGTTCGGCGTGATCCTGCCGGACGACCTGATCTGGAACGAGGGCCCCGGCGCACTGCGCCAGATGTCCGAGCTCTCGCAGCGCGAGAACGGCGCCGGCATCATCGCGGTGGAGGAAGTGCCGCACGACCAGACCGACAAGTACGGCATCGTCGATGCGACCGCATTGTCCGAGCGCGCGGCCAAGATCAATCTGGTCGTCGAGAAGCCCAAGCCCGACGTCGCACCGTCGAATCTGGCGATCGTCGGCCGCTACGTGCTGCCGGCGCGGATCTTCGGGCTGCTCGAGAGCACGCAGCCCGGCGCCGGCGGCGAGATCCAGCTGACCGATGCGATCGAGGCGCTGCTCGCCGAGCGCTCGGTGCTCGCGTATCGCTTCGCCGGTACGCGTTTCGATTGCGGCAACAAGCTCGGCCTGGTCAAGGCGACGCTGCACATGGCGCTGCAGGATCCGCAGATCGCGGCCGCCACGCGCGAGTTCGTCGGCGGCCTCTGAGCCGCGCCGCCGCCCGCCGCCGTGCCGCCACGCACGGCGCGACGGCCTTCCCGGATCCGCGTGCATGGACCTGAGCTACATCCTCAACCATCTCGGCGAGGATCGCGATCGCTATCACGGCGCGGTCGCGCCGCCGCTGGTGCAGTCGTCGATCTTCGCGTTCCCGACGGTCGCGCAGATGCGCGCCGGCTTCCGCGACGAATACGCCGGTCACGTCTACACGCGCGGCAACAATCCGACCGTCGCGATGCTGCGCGCGAAGCTCGCGGCGCTCGAAGGCGCCGAGGACTGCCTCGTGTTCGGCAGCGGCGCGGCCGCGATCGCGGCCGGCGTGATCGCCTGCGTCGGCCAGGGCGACCATGTCGTCTGCGTCGCGCGGCCGTACAGCTGGACGCGCAGCCTGCTGCAGGATTTCCTGCCGCGCTTCGGCGTGGCGGCCAGCTTCGTCGACGGCGGCGAAGCCGCCGCGTTCGAGTCGGCGCTGACCGAGCGCACGCGGCTGATCGTGCTCGAGAGCCCCAATTCGATGACGTTCGAGCAGCAGGATCTGGCCGGCATCGCCGCGCTGGCGCGCCGGCGCGGCATCCGCACGCTCTGCGACAACAGCCATGCGACGCCGCTGAACCAGTCGCCGATCGCGCTCGGCATCGACCTGGTCGCGCATTCGGCGACCAAGTATCTGAACGGCCACAGCGACGTCGTCGCCGGTGCGCTGTGCGGTCCGGCCGCGCTGCTGCGCGGCGTGTTCAAGGGGCCGTACATGACGCTGGGCGCGATCCTGTCGCCGCACGACGCCTGGTTGATGCTGCGCGGCCTGCGCACGCTCCAGATCCGCATGGAACGCGTCGCGGCCAGCACGCGCACGGTGCTGGCGTGGCTGGAAGGCCAGGCACGGATCCGCCGCGTCTGGTCGCCGCAGGCCGCGGCCAATCCGCAGCTGGGCCTGAGCGAGCGCCAGTTGCGCGGTGCCAGCGGCCTGATCACGATCGATCTGGACGCCGACGACGTCGCCGCGGTCGAGCGCTTCTGCGACGGCCTGACGCGTTTCCTGATGACGGTGTCCTGGGGCGGCTACGAGTCGCTGGCGTTTCCGGTCTGTGCGGTGTTCCCGCCGGGCGTACCGCTGCGGCCGGCCAAGGGCTTGCCGCTGAGCCTGGTGCGCCTGTCGATCGGACTGGAGGATCCGTCGGTGCTGATCGACGACCTCGCCCGGGCGCTGGAGCGGCTATAGCGGCGTTCAGCGATCGGGAAGGCCGTCGGCGAGGCGCTGCGGCGATCGCCTCCCTCAATCAGATCAATCGGTTGAACGATCGCTGCGCGGGCCGGCGGGCCGGGGATCGCCGCGTCGCGGCCGTGCCGCCGTGCCGATTCGACAAGCACGCCGCGCCCGGGCTATAAACCTGATCAACATTCTTTTCTAACTCCTTTTGTGTCCGAAGAAATCCTCATCAACGTGACGCCGCGCGAAACACGCGTGGCCCTGGTCGAGAACGGCATGTTGCAGGAGGTGCTGGTCGAGCGCTCGAGCCGCCGCGGCTACGTGGGCAACATCTACAAGGGCCGCATCAGCCGCGTCATGCCGGGCATGCAGGCGGCCTTCGTCGACGTCGGCCTGCAGCGCACCGCGTTCCTGCACGCCTCGGACATCGTGCGGCCGTCGCTGCCGATCGTCGCCGACAACGGCGACCTGCTGCCGCCGCTGCCGCCGCCGATCGGCGAACTCGTGCGCGAGGGGCAGGAAGTCGTCGTGCAGATCGTCAAGGATCCGATCGGCACCAAGGGCGCGCGGCTGACGACGCATCTGTCGATCCCGTCGCGCTATCTGGTACTGCTGCCCTACAGCAAGGTGCTCGGCGTCTCGGCGCGGATCGAAGTCGAGGAGGAGCGCGCCCGGCTCAAGGACATGCTGGCCGAGCTGGTCGGCGACAGTCCGCTCGGCTACATCGTGCGCACCAATGCCGAAGGCCAGCCGCGTGAATCGCTGGCCGAGGACGTGGCCTATCTGGGCCGGCTCTGGAAGGCCGTGCAGGAGAATTCCGCGCGCGCGCGGGTCGGCGAGTGCATCTACGAAGATCTTGCGCTCGCGCAGCGCGCGCTGCGCGACCTGATGCGGCCGTCGATCGAGAAGGTGCGCATCGACTCGCGCGAGACGCTCGAGCGCGCGCAGCGCTTCGTCGCGCAGTTCATGCCCGAGCTGGCCGAGCGCGTCGAGCACTATCCCGGTGAGCGCCCGATCTTCGATCTGTACGGCGTCGAGGACGAGATTCAAAAGGCGCTGCGCAAGGAGGTGCCGCTGAAGTCCGGCGGCTATCTGATCGTCGACCAGACCGAGGCGATGACGACGATCGACGTCAACACCGGCGCGTTCCTCGGCAGCCGCAATCTCGAGGAGACGGTGTTCCGCACCAATCTCGAAGCGGCCCAGGCCGCCGCACGCCAGCTGCGCCTGCGCAATCTCGGCGGCATCATCATCATCGACTTCATCGACATGACCGACGAGGAGCACAAGCGCCAGGTGATCCGCCTGCTCGAGAAGGCGCTGGCGCGCGATCACGCCAAGACGACGGTCTACGAGATGTCCGAGCTCGGCCTGGTCGAGATGACGCGCAAGCGCACCACCGAGAGCCTCGAGCGCCAGCTCTGCGAGCCGTGTCCGGCCTGCGCCGGCCGCGGCAGCCTGAAGACCGCCGAGACCGTCACCTACGAGATCTTCCGCGAGATCACCCGCGCGGTGCGCCAGTTCGACGCGGCCAAGCTGCTGGTGCTGGCCGCGCCGAAGGTGGTCGGCCGCATCCTCGACGAGGAGGGCGCGGCGGTGGCCGAACTGGAGGAGTTCATCGGCAAGACGATCCGCTTCCAGGCCGAGGAGCACTATTCGCAGGAGCAGTACGATGTCGTGCTGCTCTGACCGGACCGCATGGGCGCCATCGCACCACCCGCGGTAGATCCGGTACGCAGGCGCTGGCGCCGCGTCCGCCGCATCGTCGCCGGCACGCTGGCGGCGATCGTGATCGCGCTCGGCGTGCTGGTCGGCATCGGTCAGCTCGTCGTGCCGTGGCTGGTGCGCAATCCGGACCGCGTCGAGGCCTGGCTCGCCGAGCGCATCGACCGGCCGGTCACGATCGGCCACATCGCGGCGCGCTGGGTGCGCGGCGGTCCGCAGCTGGTGCTCGAGAACGTACTGATCGGCGCGCGCGCGCCGGAGCAGACGCCGCTGCGGCTCGAGCGCGCCGAGCTCGCGCTGAACGTGTTCGCGCCGTTCCAGCGCAACCGCGCCTGGAACGAGTTCCGCCTGGTCGGGCTGGATCTCTCGCTCGAGCGCGGCGCCGACGGCCGCTGGCAGCTGCACGGCTTCGACCTCGACCCCGCCGCCAGCGGCGATCCGCTCGGCGCGCTCGGCGTGCTGGTCCTGGTCGACCTCCGGTTGCGGCTCGACGACGAGCGGCACGGCGTCCATTTGCAGGTCGGCGCCAGCGAGCTGCGTGTGGTCAATCGCGACGCCGAGCTCTACGTGCTCGGCAAGGTGCGCAGCCTCGACGAGGAGGCCAGCGCGCTCGACCTGATCACCTCGATCCGCCGCGGCGAAGGCCGCGCGCCGGTTGTATCTGTCCGGCCGCGACGTCGACCTCGGCCGGCTGCTGCGCGGGCAGGCCTACGGCGGCACGCGTCTGGACGCCGGCCGCGGTCTGGTCCAGGCCTGGGCCGAATGGGATCACGGCCGCGTGCTCGACGTGCGCACGCGCCTGGATCTGCGCGGTCTGAGGCTTGCCGCCGAGCCGCCGAATTCGCGGGGCGCCGGGACACCGGGCGCAAGCGCGCAGGATTCCAGGGTGCAGGAGGCAAAGGCGACGCTGGACCGGCTCGCGCTGGCGCTGCGCTGGCGCCGCGGCGACGGCGATGCCTGGTCGCTCGATCTGGCCGACGTCGTGCTCGGTGCCGGCGGCACCGAGCATCCGCCGATGCGTGCCGGCGTCCAGCTGCTCGGCACCGCGCCGCCGCGCTGGCGCGCCGCCGCCGACACGATCGCGCTGGCGCCGCTGGCCGGCCTGGCCGCGCAGATCGGCCAGCTGCCGGCCGGCCTGCGCGGCTGGCTGCGCGATGCCACGCCGCGCGGCCGCCTCGACCAGGCCTATCTGCGCTACGACGGCGCCGACGACTACGAGTTGAGCGCGCGGTTCTCGGAGCTGGTGATCGCGCCGGCCGCCAAGGCACCCGGCCTCGGGCCGCTGCACGGCGAACTGCGCGGCGACGCGCAGGCCGTGCTGATCGCCGTGCCGGCACAGGGCTTCACGGCCGAGTACCCGGGCGTGTTCCGCGAGCCGTTCGAGTTCTCGGCGTTCGGCGGCGACGTCGTGCTGCGGCCGATCGACGACGGCTGGCGCGTGGAGACCGAGCGCATCGTCTTCGAGGGTGACGGCTACGGTGGCGAGCTGCGCGGCGGCGTCGAGCTGCCGCGCGGCGGGGCGCGGCCGCGGCTGGATCTGTATGCGGCGGTCGCGCACGGCGACGTGCCGGCCGCCAAGCGGTTCTGGCCGGTCAACGTGATGCCGCGGCCCGCGGTCGAGTGGCTCGACCGCGCGCTGCAGGCCGGCCGCGTCGTCGATGGCCATGCGGTGTTTCGCGGCGATCTGGCCGAATGGCCGTTCGACGGCTACGGCGGACGCTTCGAGGCGATCGCGACGATCGAGGACACCCAGCTGCAGTACCTGGCCGACTGGCCGCGCGTCGAGGGCGTCAGCGCGGTCGCGCGCTTCGTCAACGACGGCATGGAGGCCTCGGCGACCGCCGGCAGCTCGCTCGGGGCCGCGCTCGGCAGTGCCGAGGCGCGGATCGCCGATTTCGGCGAGGCGATGCTCGAGCTCTCGGCGGTCGGGCGCGGCAGCGGCCGCAACCTGCTCGGCTTCCTGCGCGCGACGCCGATCGGCGCGCAGCACCGCGACGCGCTGGCCGGCCTGGCGGTCGGCGGCAACGCCGATTTCGATTTCAAGCTGCAGGTGCCGCTCAAGAAGGACGCGCCCGGCTTCTCGCTCGACGGCACGGCCACGCTGGCCGGCGCGACGGTCACGCAGCCGGACTGGCGCGTCGATTTCAGCGACGTCGCCGGCGCGATCCGGTTCGACCGCGGCGGCTTCGTCGCCGACAAGCTGCGCGTGACGACACGCGGCCACGCCGGCACGCTCAGCGTCGCCGTCGGTGATTCGGTGACCGAGGCCGGGCAGGTCGTGCAGGCGCGGCTCGACGCGCGGTTGCCGGCGCAGGTCGTGTTCGCCGACGTGCCGGGACTCGAATCGATCCTCGCGCACATGGACGGCAGCTCGCAGTGGACGATCGCCGCCGGCGTGGCCGGCGCCGACGGCGCCGCGCCGGGCCGCACGCGGCTGAGCGCGCACAGCGATCTGCTCGGCACCGCGATCGATCTGCCGGCGCCGCTGGCCAAGGCGGCCGACGTCGCGCTGCCGCTCGACGTCGCGCTGCCGATGCCGTATGCCGGCGGCGAACTGCGCGTGACGCTCGGCGACGTGCTGACCGTCAGCGGCCGCCTGCCGGCACCGGACGCGCCGCTGGCGATGCGGCTGGACTTCGGCGCGAAGGCCGTCGGCGCACTGCCCGATCGCGGATGGGTGATCGGCGGCCGCGCGCCGCTGCTCGACCTCGGCGGCTGGGCCAGCTTCGTCGGCGCCAGCTCCGGTAGCGGCGAGGGCGATTTCGAGCTGCGCGGTGCCGATCTGACGGTCGATGCGCTGATGCTCGGCACGCGCGCGATCGGTGCGGCCGGCGTGCGCATCACGCGCGGCGCCGCCGCCACCGAGTTCGCCTTCACCGGCGATGCCTTGCAGGGCGGCATCACGCTGCCGGCCGCGGATCTGATGCGCGCCGGCGTGACCGTGCATCTGGACCGTCTGCACTGGCCCGAATCGCCCGAGGACGACGACGTGGACGCGCCCGTGGCCGGCGCCGATCTGACGCCCGGTCTGCTGCCGCCGCTGCACATCTGGATCGGCGACCTGCGCATCGGCCGCACCGTGCTCGGCCAGACCCGCTGGGAGAGCCGTCCGGTAGCCGGCGGCATGCGCATCGACCAGCTCGACGCGAAGTCGCCGAACCTCGAGATGCGCGCGCAGGGGGACTGGAGCGGCACGCCCGGCGCGAACCGCTCGCAGCTGGCGATCGACCTGAGCTCGCACAATCTGGGCCGCATGCTCGACGCGTTCGGCTATGCCGGCATCATCGACGGCGGCCGCACCACGGCGCGCATCGAGGCCGGCTGGGCCGGGCCGCCGACCGGCTTCGCGCTGGCCAGGCTCGACGGCACGCTCTCGATCAGCGTCGGCGACGGTCGCATCCTCGACGTCGAGCCGGGCGCCGGGCGGATCTTCGGCCTGCTGTCGCTGACCGAGATTCCGCGCCGGCTCAGCCTGGACTTCTCGGACTTCTTCCGGTCCGGCTTCAGCTTCAACGCGATCAACGGCACGTTCCGGCTCGCCACCGGCCAGGCGACCACCGAGGACCTGTCGATCAAGGGGCCGGCCGCCGACATCCGGATCAGCGGCCGCACCGACCTGCGCAACAAGGTCTACGACCAGCGCCTGATCGTGACGCCGCATGCCGGTGCGACGCTGCCGGTCGTCGGCGCGCTCGCCGGCGGACCGGTCGGGGCGGCCGCCGGACTCGTGGTTCAGGGGCTATTCAACAAGCAAATCAATGCAGTAGCTCGCGCGACCTATGAGGTCACCGGGCCCTGGGACAAGCCGCAGATCCGTCTGGTCTCGCGCGAGGGCCGGGCCGGTCGCGCCGGCCGCGGCGAGTCCGAGCCCGCGCGCTGAACGGCCGGGGCGGCTTGCGGGCGCGGCGGGGCGCCCCCATGATCGTTGGCCTGGTTCCACTCGCAAGGCCCCCATGACGTCTCTGATCGCCCAGGCCGAGCAGCGCCTGCTGCGGCCCGGCGGCTTGTCCGCTACCGACCTCGAGCCGGTGTTCGCACGCCTGATGGCGCCGTCGATCGACGCCGCCGACCTGTATTTCCAGCATTCGCGCGCCGAGTCCTGGCTGCTCGAGGACGGCATCGTCAAGGAAGGCAGCCACAGCATCGAGCAGGGCGTCGGCGTGCGCGCGATTTCCGGCGAGAAGACCGGCTTCTCGTACTCCGACCAGATCGTGCTGCCGTCGCTGTTCGAGGCGGCCGGTGCGGCGCGTGCGATCGCCAAGGCCGGCGCCGCCGGCACCGGCCGGCCGCTCGCGATCGCCTCGGCACCGGCGCTGTATCCGGCGATCGACCCGATCGAGACGCTGTCGAGCGAGGCCAAGGTGCGCGTGCTGCGCGAGATCGACGCCTACGCACGCGCGCTCGATCCGCGCGTGCAGCAGGTCATCGTCAGCCTGTCGGCCGGCGTCGACACCGTGCTGATCGCCGCCTCCGACGGCACGCTGGCCGCCGACGTGCGCCCGCTGGTGCGCATGAACGTGCAGGTCATCGCCGAGCACGGCGGCCGCCGCGAATCGGGCAGCGGCGGCGGCGGCGGCCGCTACGGCTTCGACGAGCTGCTCGCCGACGGCCGCGCGCATGCGTTCGCGCGCGAGGCGGTGCGCACGGCGCTGATCAATCTGGAAGCGGTCGATGCGCCGGCCGGCACGATGACCGTCGTGCTCGGACCGGGCTGGCCCGGCGTGCTGCTGCACGAGGCGATCGGCCACGGCCTGGAGGGCGACTTCAACCGCAAGGAGACCTCGGCCTTCGCCGGCCGCATCGGCGAGCGCGTCGCCGCGCCGGGCGTCACCGTCGTCGACGACGGCACGCTGGCCGGCCGCCGCGGCTCGCTCAGCATCGACGACGAGGGCACGCCGACGCGCTGCACGACGCTGATCGAGGACGGCATCCTGACCGGCTACATGCAGGACAAGACCAATGCGCGGCTGATGGGCGCGGCCTCGACCGGCAACGGCCGCCGCGAGTCGTTCGCGCATCTGCCGATGCCGCGCATGACCAATACCTACATGCGGCCCGGCACACGGGCGCCGGAAGAGATCATCGGCTCGGTCAAGCGCGGCCTGTACGCGGTCAACTTCGGCGGCGGCCAGGTCGACATCACCAACGGCAAGTTCGTGTTCTCGGCGAGCGAGGCCTATCTGATCGAGGACGGCCGGCTGACGCGGCCGGTCAAGGGCGCGACGCTGATCGGCGCCGGCCCCGAGGTGCTCAGACGCGTGTCGATGATCGGCAACGATCTCGCACTCGACGAGGGCGTCGGCGTCTGCGGCAAGGACGGCCAGAGCGTCCCGGTCGGCGTCGGCCAGCCGACGCTGCGGATCGACGCGATGACCGTCGGCGGCACCGCGGCATGACCGGCACCGCCGCGTCGGCGTCCGGCGCCGCGCACCGGGGCTCAGTCGGCCGGCGCGTCGATCAGCGCACGCAGCAGCCGGAACAGCTCGCGCGACGCGCGCGGCGGCTTGGCGCGCTCGGCTTCGAGCCGCGCCTGGCGGATCAGCGCGCGCAGCTGCTGGCGGTCGCCGCCCGGATGCCGCTCGAGCAGCGGATCGAGCGCGGCGTCGCCCTCGGCGAGCAGGCGGTCGCGCCAGGCCTCGATCTGGTGCAGGACCGCGGTCTGGCGGTGCGCGCTCTGCCGGTCGTGGTCGAGCAGCTTGCGGATCGCATCCAGAGCGTCCTCGTCGAGCCGGCGCAGCTGCTTGGCCAGAAACTGGGTCTGCCGCTTGCGCGCGCCGTGCGACGGCGTCGCGCGCGTACGCTCGGCCTCGGCGCGCACGTCCTCGGGCAGCGGCAATCGGTCGAGCTGGGCGTCGGACAGCGTGGCCAGCGTGGTGGCGAGCTTGAGCACGTCCAGCGCCTCGCGGCGCAGCTGGCTGCGGCTCGGGCCGTCGAATTCGTCGGTCGTATCGTGATCGATCATCGGAAAAGCATAACGTGAACGCAGCGGTCATCCATAACACCCAAGATTCCAGCCTCGACGAACTGGCCCGCCTGGCCGAGGTCTGCGACGACGTGCTGCGCCGCTGCCGCGCGGCCGGCGCGAGCGAGGCCGAGGTCGCCGCCAGCATCGACACCGGCCTGGACGTCGGCGTGCGTCTGGGCGAGGTCGAGACGATCACGCGCACGCGCGATCGCGGCGTGTCGCTGACGGTGCTGTTCGGCAAGCGCAAGGGATCGGCCAGCACGGCCGACCTCGAACCCGAGTCGATCGCGCGCACGGTCGAGCATGCCTGCGCGATCGCGCGCTACACCGAGGAAGACCCGTGCAACGGCCTGGCCGATCCGGCGCTGTACGCGCGCGACTTCCCGGACCTGGACCTGTGGCATCCGTGGCGGATCGGCGTCGAGGAGGCGATCGAGCTCGGCCTGCGCATCGAGGACGCCGGCCGCAGCTTCGATCCGCGCATCAGCAACTCCGAGGGCGCCGCCGTGCAGGTCGGTGAGTCGGTGCTGGCCAATGCCAACTCGGCCGGCTTCCGCGGCGTCGAGCGCAGCACGCGGCATCTGCTGTCGTGCGCGCTGATCGCCGAGGACGACGCCGGCATGCAGCAGAACTACTGGTACGACGCGGTGCGCTCGGCGAGCGACTTCGCCGATGCCGAATCGATCGGCCGGCGCGCCGCCGAGCGCACGGTCGCACGGCTCGACGCGCGCCGCCTGTCCACGCGCGAATGTCCGGTCGTGTTCGTGCCCGAGGTCGCGCGCGGCCTGATCGGGCATTTCCTGTCCGCGGTCAGCGGCGGCGCGCTGTACCGGCGCGCGAGCTTCCTGGTCGATCATCTGGGCAAGCCGGTGTTTCCGTCGTTCGTGCAGATGACCGAGCGGCCGCGCCTGCCGCGCGGCCACGGCTCGAGCGTGTTCGACGCCGAGGGCGTCGCGACGCGCGATGCCGACCTGGTCCGCGACGGCGTGCTCGCGCGCTACATCCTCGGCAGCTATTCGGCGCGCAAGCTCGGCATGACCACCACCGGCAACGCCGGCGGCATCCACAATCTCGTCGTCACGCCCGGCTCGGACGACCTGCCGGCCCTGCTCGGGCGCATGGGGACCGGCCTGCTCGTCACCGAGGTGATGGGGCAGGGCGTCTCGCTGATCACCGGCGACTATTCGCGCGGCGCATCGGGCTTCTGGGTCGAGAACGGCCAGATCGTCCATCCGGTCGAGGAGATCACGATCGCGTCGAACCTGCGCGCGATGTTCGGCGGCATCGTCGCGATCGGCAGCGACGTCGATCCGCGCTCGCACCTGCTGACCGGATCGATCCTGATCGACCGCATGACGATCGCCGGCGAGTGAGCCGGCGCAGGGCGCGCGGCGAGGTGTCCGCGCGCTGAACGGGTGCGCGGGGCATGACCCCTCGCCCTTGACGCTCCGGCCGCCGATATCCAACGTGGAGCCTCCCGCGAACCGGAGACCGACATGATCGAAGACACCACCGCCACCCCGCCGAGCACGCTCAGCAACGACGAGCGGACCTGGGCGCTGCTCGGCCACCTGTCCGCGTTCAGCGCGTTCTTCACGGCCGGCTTCGGTTGCGTGCTCGGACCGCTGGTGGTCTGGCTGGTCAAGCGCGACAGCCTGCCGTTCGCGGCCGATCAGGCGCGCGAGGCGCTGAACTTCAACCTGACCGCACTGATTGTCTGGATCGCGCTGTGGATCATCACGATCGGGACGTTCGGCATCGGCATCTTCCTGACGCTGCCGCTCGGACTGGCGCTGCTCGGCGTGTGGATCGTGCTGACGATCGTCGCGGCGATCAACGCCAACAACGGCCAGGCCTACCGCTACCCGCTGACGCTGCGTCTGATCAAGTAGGCGTCGCTTCCCGAGCGTGACCGGACCGGCCGAGCCGGCTCCGGTCGCGCGCATTCAGCCGCCCTGACGTGCGCTGTCGAGCATCTGCCGCGCGTGCGCCAGCGTCTGCCGCGTGATCTCCACGCCGCCGAGCATGCGCGCGACCTCGTCGCGCCGGGCGCCCTCGTCGAGCGTCTCGATCTGCACCCGCGTGGAATCGGCGTCGCTGGATTTGGCGACGCGCAGATGATGATGCGCCTGCGCCGCGACCTGCGGCAGATGCGTCACGCACAACACCTGGCAGCCGGCCGCCAGCCGGCGCAGTTTCTGGCCGACGATCTCGGCGACCGCGCCGCCGACGCCCGAATCGACCTCGTCGAAGACCATCGTGCCGGTCGCGTCGGCACCGAGCGCGGCGACCTCGATCGCCAGGCCGATCCGCGACAGCTCGCCGCCGGAGGCGACCTTGCGCACGCGCGCGGCGGCTGGCCGGGATTGGTGCTGACCAGCAGCTCGCAGCGCTCGCGGCCGGCCGCCGAAGGCACGCCGTCGCCGTCGGGCTCGAGCTGGACCTCGAAGCGCCCGGCCATGCCGAGCTCGCCCATCAGCGCGGTGACTGCCGTCGCGAGCCGGTCACCGGCCTGCGCGCGGGCCTGCGACAGCGCAGCGGCGGCGCGCTCGTAGTCGGCCGCGATCCGCTCCGACTCGCCGCGCAGCCGTTCGAGTTCGTCGCCGGCGCCGCGTAACGCGTCCAGCTCGTTGCGCAGTTCGTCGGAGAGCGGCTTGAGCTCGGCCATCGGCCGGCGGTGCTTGCGCGAGAGCTCGTGCAGCTTGGTCAGCTGCGCCTCGATCTCGGCGAGCCGCTCCGGGTCGAGGTCGAGCGCGTCCTGGTAGCGCGTCAGCGTGTCGCCGGCCTCCTCGACCTGGATGCGCGCCGCGTCGAGCAGGTCGGCGACGCCGCCGAGGCGCGGGTCGAGCTCGGCCAGGCGCTGTGCGTCGGCCTGCGCGCGATGCAGCAGGCGCGTCAGCGCGAACTCGCCGTCACCGTCGATGCGCTCGGCCAGGCCCGCGCAGCCCTGCACGAGCTGGCCGGCGTTGGCGAGGCGCCGATGGTCGTCCTCGAGCGCGGCGAAGGCCTCGCCGTCGAGCGCGTGTCGGTCGAGCTCGGCCAGCTGGTGGCTCAGCCAGTCGATCCGCTCGGCGTGGTCGGCACCACCGGTCAGCGCGGCGATGCGCGCCTGCCTCTGGCGCCAGTCCTGGGCCAGGCCGGTCACCGTCCGGCGCGCGTCGTCGTGGCCGCCGAACGCGTCGAGCAGGTCCATCTGTGCGGCGCGGTCGAGCAGGGTCTGATGCTCGTGCTGGCCGTGGATCTCGATCAGACGCTCCCCGAGCGCCTTGAGCTGGGCCAGCGCGACCGGCCGGCCGTTGATCCAGGCGCGCGAGCTGCCCTCGCTGCGGATCACGCGGCGCAGCTCGCAGGCGCTGTCGTCGTCGAGTTCCTCGGCGCGCAGCCAGGCCAGCAGGTCCTCGCGGCCGTCGATCGCGAAGCGCGCCGAGAGCTCGGCGCGGTCGCAGCCGTGGCGGACCAGGCCGCTGTCGCCGCGGCTACCGGCCAGCAGCAGCAGCGCATCGACCAGCAGCGACTTGCCGGCGCCGGTCTCGCCGGTGACCACGGTCAGGCCCTCGCCGAAGTGGATCTCGGCGTGCTCGACGATCGCGAAGTCCTTGACGTAGAGGGTTTCCAGCATGGCGTAGGCGTGCGGTCCGAGGACAGTCGGGGCGCCGATTATCGTTGCCGGCGCCGGTCGTGAACAGGATGCTGCAGGCTCGGCGTCGCACCGCGTGATACGCGGTCCGTGCCGCACGGCGACACACGCGCTCGACGGCGGTGCGGTTCGCCCGCGGCCGCGGCCGCATCGGCGTCGCCTGGACGGGCGCACGCATGGGGCGCGGCAAGCCGGCGCGGCGGGCCGCCCGGCCGAATCGGTCGCTCCTGCGCCGGCCGCAGCCGGCCGCCCGGCCCGGCCGGGGTCTGGCCCGCTTGAACCCGGCGCGGCCGCTTGCTAGCGTGCTCGGCGCCGGCTGACCGGCCATGCGCACGTCCGATGAACCGTTCTTCCGCCCACTCGCTCGATGCCCGGGCCCGCCAGCTGTTGCGCACGCTGATCTCGCACTACATCAGTGACGGGCAGCCGGTCGGCTCGCGCACGCTCGCCAAATCCTCCGGACTCGACGTCAGCCCGGCGACGATCCGCAACGTGCTGGCCGACCTGGAGGAGGTCGGCCTGGTCGCCGCGCCGCATACCTCGGCCGGACGCGTGCCGACCGCACAGGGCTACCGCGTCTTCGTCGACAGCCTGCTCGAGATGCAGCCGCCCGACGAGGACCAGCTGGCGCAGCTGCGCCGCGAGCTGCCGACCGACGCGGCGACGCCGGACCTGCTCAACAGCGCGACCTCGCTGCTGTCGGAGATGACGCATTTCGTCGGCGTGGTCAGCGTGCCCAAGCGCGAGGAGTTCCCGTTCCGGCACATCGATTTCGTGATGCTCGACGCCAGCCGCCTGCTGGTGATCCTGGTCTTCACCGACGGCCAGGTGCAGAACCGCGTCGTCACGACGCAGCGCGCCTACGGCGCCGGCGAGCTCGAGCAGATCGCCAATTTCCTCAACGGCCAGTTCGCCGGCATGCGCATCGACGAGATCCGCGCGCGTCTGCTGCGCGAGATGCGCGAGGAGGGCGTGCGGCTGAACCGCCTGCTGAGCGCCGCGGTCGAGGTCGCGAGCCAGGCGTTCCAGTCCAGCACCGACAGCGACATGCTGGTCGCCGGCCAGACGCGGCTGATGGGCCGCCAGGATCAGTCCGACATCGACCGCCTGCGCGAGCTGTTCGAGGCGTTCCAGCGCAAGCGCGACCTGCTGCAGCTGCTCGAGCGCTGCGCGCGCGCCGACGGCGTGCGCCTGTTCATCGGCGAGGAGTCGGGCTTCGCGGCGCTGGACGGCTTCTCGCTGGTCACCGCCCCGTATGGCGTGCACGGCCGCATCCTCGGCGTGCTCGGCGTGATCGGTCCGACCCGGATGGCCTACGAGCGCGTGATTCCGATGGTCCAGGCCACCGCGCAGATCATCTCCGGCACCTTGAACCGCGCGCAGCCGGCACAATAAGTGCCTCACAATCGCATGCCTGCCTCCGGCGTCCGACGCCGGCGGCGTTTTTTTGACAGGTGGAGAGCCATGATGCAAAGCACCGATCCAGCCGGAAACCTCAACCCCGAAGGCGTCGCGCCGCCGGACGAGGTGATGGCCGATCTCGATCGGCTCAACACGCAGCTGGCCGAGGCCGAGCGCAACCTCGCCGAGATGCGCGAGACGGTCCTGCGCGAGCGCGCCGAGATCGAGAACCAGCGCCGGCGGCTGCAGCGCGATCTGGAGCAGGCGCGCCGCTTCGCCAACGAGAAGCTGCTGGCCGATCTGCTGCCGGTCCTGGACAATCTCGAGCGCGGTCTGGCCGCGACCGGCGAGGACTTCGCGGCGCTGCGCGGCGGCGTCGAGCTGACGCTGCGCGAGCTGACGCGCGTGGCCGAGGCGAACGGACTCAAGGCGATCGATCCGGCCGGCGAGGCCTTCGATCCGGAGCGTCACCAGGCGATGCAGATGGTGCCGACGCAGGCGCACCCGGCCGGCTCGGTGGTCGCCGTGTTCCAGAAGGGCTACGTCCTCAACGAACGCCTGCTGCGGCCGGCGCTGGTCACGGTGGCGCAGGCCGAGTGATCGCGTGATCCGCGACGGCGGCCGGTGAGGGCCCGGCCGCCGTCGATCCAGGCGCCGGTTTCCGATGCGCCGTTGCACCGGGGAGTTCAGGAATTCGTCAACGGCGGCGCGTCGAGCGGACGTGAGCGCGCGATGCGCGCCGGCGATCGATTCGATGCGAAAACCGCTTGAAAGCGGGGTCCAGACCCCCAGATTCTGCGCCAGTCACGGTCATTGCGACCGAATCCATTTCGCGGGAGAGAGTAGACCATCATGGGCAAGATCATCGGTATCGACCTCGGCACCACCAATTCGTGTGTCGCGGTCATGGAAGGCACGACGGCGCGCGTCATCGAGAACTCCGAGGGTGACCGCACCACGCCGTCGGTGGTCGCCTTCAAGGACAGCGAAGTCGTCGTCGGCGCCACCGCCAAGCGCCAGGCGGTGACCAATCCGAAGAACACGTTCTACGCGGTCAAGCGTCTCATCGGCCGCAAGTTCACCGACGCCGAGGTCCAGAAGGACATCGGCATCGTGCCGTACAAGATCATCGCGCACGACAACGGCGACGCCTGGGTCGAGACCGCCGACGGCAAGAAGATGGCGCCGCCGGAAATCTCGGCGAAGGTGCTGATGAAGATGAAGAAGACCGCCGAGGACTACCTCGGCGAGCCGGTCACCGAGGCCGTCATCACGGTGCCCGCATACTTCAACGACAGCCAGCGCCAGGCCACCAAGGACGCCGGCCGCATCGCCGGCCTCGAGGTCAAGCGCATCATCAACGAGCCGACCGCGGCCGCGCTGGCCTACGGCCTCGACAAGAAGGGCGGCGACCGCAAGATCGCCGTGTACGACCTCGGCGGCGGCACGTTCGACGTCTCGATCATCGAGATCGCCGAAGTCGACGGCGAGCGCCAGTTCGAGGTGCTCGCGACCAACGGCGACACCTTCCTCGGCGGCGAGGACTTCGACAAGCGCGTCATCGACTATCTCGTCGAGGAGTTCAAGAAGGACCAGGGCGTCGACCTCAAGAACGATCCGCTCGCGCTGCAGCGTCTGAAGGACGCCGCCGAGCGCGCCAAGATCGAGCTGTCGAGCTCGCACCAGACCGAGGTCAACCTGCCGTACGTGACGGCCGACGCCTCCGGTCCGAAGCACCTCAACATCAAGCTCACGCGTGCCAAGCTCGAGGCGCTGGTCGAGGACCTCGTCAAGCGCACGATCGAGCCGTGCCGCATCGCGCTCAACGATGCGGGCCTGCGCGTGTCCGACGTCAGCGAGGTGATCCTCGTCGGCGGCCAGACCCGCATGCCCAAGGTGCAGGAAGCGGTCAAGGACTTCTTCGGCAAGGAGCCGCGCAAGGACGTCAACCCGGACGAGGCCGTCGCCGTCGGCGCGGCGATCCAGGGCGGCGTGCTCGGCGGCACCGTCAAGGACGTGCTGCTGCTCGACGTGACCCCGCTGTCGCTCGGCATCGAGACGCTCGGCGGCGTGTTCACCAAGCTGATCGAGAAGAACACGACGATCCCGACCAAGGCCTCGCAGACGTTCTCGACCGCCGAGGACAACCAGAGCGCGGTCACCGTGCACGTGCTGCAGGGCGAACGCGAGCAGGCGCGCTTCAACAAGTCGCTGGCGAAGTTCGACCTGGCCGGCATCGATTCGGCGCCGCGCGGCATGCCGCAGATCGAGGTCACGTTCGACATCGACGCCAACGGCATCCTGCACGTGTCGGCCAAGGACAAGAAGACCGGCAAGGAGCAGCGCGTCGAGATCAAGGCCGGGTCGGGCCTGTCGGACGACGAGATCCAGCGGATGGTCGCCGACGCCGAGGCCAACAAGGAGGAGGACCGCAAGTTCCACGAGCTGGTCGGCGTGCGCAACAAGGCCGATCAGCTGGTCCACGCCACGCGTGACGCGCTGAAGGAACACGGCGGCAAGCTCGCCGGCGGCCAGATCGGTCCGATCGAGGAAGCGCTGTCGGAGCTCGAGAAGGTCATGAAGGGCGACGACAAGGCGCAGATCGAGACGCGCACCAGCCGCCTGGAGGAAGTCGCGCAGGCGCTGTACGCGGCGGCCGCGCCGGTGCGCAGCCGGGCGCCGACGCCGGTGCCCAGGGTGGCGCCGGCCAGGCGGCCGGTGACGACGTCGTCGACGCCGAGTTCACCGAAGTCAAGGACGACAAGAAGTAAGACGCAAGACGAGAGGAAACGGAGCCGGTCCGCCGGCTCCGTTTTCGTTTCCGCCGCCCCGACCTGACGTCTCGCGCCGATCATGAGCAAACGCGACTACTACGAAATCCTCGGTGCCGAGCGATCGGCCACGGAAGAGGAGATCAAGAAAGCCTTCCGCCGGCTGGCGATGAAATGCCATCCGGACCGCTGTCCCGACGACCCCGCTGCGCAGGAGCGCTTCAAGGAGGCCAAGGAGGCCTACGAGGTGCTGTCCGATCCGCACAAGCGCGCGGCGTACGACCAGCACGGCCACGCCGCATTCGAAGGCGGCATGGGCGGCGGCGGGTTCGCGGCGACGTCGACGACATCTTCGGCGACATCTTCTCGAACATCTTCGGCATGGGCGGCGGCCGCGGCGGTCCGCGGCGCGGCTCGGATCTGCGCTACATGCTCGAGCTCGACCTCGAGGAGGCCGTGTTCGGCGTCGAGAAGTCGATCGAGGTGCCGACCCTGATCGAGTGCGAGACCTGCACCGGCACCGGCTCGGCCGACGGCAAGACCGCCACCTGCAACACCTGCCGCGGCCACGGCCGCGTGCGCATGCAGAACGGCATCTTCTCGGTGCAGCAGACCTGCCCGCACTGCGGCGGCAGCGGCAAGACGATCGCCAATCCGTGCCGCGACTGCCGCGGCGAGGGCCGCGTGCACGACGAGCGCACGCTGTCGGTGCGCATTCCGGCCGGCGTCGACAACGGCGACCGCATCCGCCTGACCGGGCAGGGCGAGGCCGGCCCGCCTGGCACCGTGCCGGGCGATCTCTACGTCGAGGTGCGCGTGCGCGAGCACGAGGTGTTCCAGCGCGAAGGCGACGACCTGCACTGCGAGGTGCCGATCCGCTACGGCCAGGCCGCGCTCGGCGCGGAGTTGAAGATCCCGACGCTCGGCGGCGAGGCCAGCATCACGGTGCCGGCCGAGACGCAGAGCGGCAAGCTGTTCCGGCTGCGCGGCAAGGGCGTCAAGTCCGTGCGCAGCGGCCGCACCGGCGACCTGATCTGCCGCGTCGTCGTCGAGACCCCGGTGCGCCTGACGCGCACGCAGCGCGAGCTGCTCGAGCAGTTCGAGGCCACGTTCGAAGGCGCCGACGCGGCCGCACATTCGCCGCGCAACAGCTCCTGGCTCGACAACGTCAAGCAGTTCTGGGATCGCGTGACGTCCTGATCGGCGCGGGCAGCGGCGATTCGCCGCTGCCCGGAGCAGGGCACATGAGGGCCATCGCTGATCTCGCCGGCCATTGGCCGGAGCGTAGCCGGCTGCGCCGTATTTCGTACGCGATACGTCGCGGGCAGGCGATCGCAGTCCTCGGTGCCGACGACGATGCACACGGGTGCGATCCGGTCGCCGCGTCGGGCTACATGGACGATTGCCGCGGTCGTAGGCGCTCCGTCATCCGCCGCGCATATCCAACGCGCGCGCCAGGCTCTACCATCCGCGCATGACCGATACCTCTGACCCGACCGCCATCGCCGTGTTCGGCGCCACCGGGCGCATGGGCCAGGCCCTCGTGCGCGTGATCCGTGCCGAGCCGCGGGCGCGGCTCGCGGCCGCGCTGGTGCGCGGCGGCTCGCCGTCGGCCGGCCGCGCCGTGCCGGACGTCGAGGCGTCCGCGCGCGAAGGCGATGCCGGGCGCTACGCCGATCGTCTCGATGCCGCTCCGGCCGCGCTGATCGAGTTCGCCGGCCCGGACGGCTTCGATGCCGCGCTCGAACTGGCCGTGCGTCACGGCAGTGCCTTCGTCAGCGGCTCGACCGGCCTCTCGCGGTCGCAACTGGACGCGCTCGACGCGGCCGCCGCGCGGATACCGGTGCTGTGGAGCGCCAACTTCAGTCTCGGCATCGCCGTGCTGACGGAGCTCGTGCGCGACGCCGCCGCGGCGCTCGCCGACTGGGACTGCGAGATCGTCGAGGCGCATCACCGCCACAAGCGCGACGCGCCGTCCGGCACCGCGCTCGCGCTCGGCCGTGCCGCCGCCGAGGGACGCGGCGTCGCGTTCGAGTCGGTCGCCGCCGCGGCGTCGCGCAGCGGCGAGCGGCGCGACGGCGAGATCGGCTTCGCGGTCGTGCGCGGCGGCGACGTCGTCGGCGAGCACAGCGTCTGCCTGCTCGGTGCCGGCGAGCGCATCGAACTGGCCCACCGCGCCACCGACCGCGACATCTTCGCGCGCGGCGCGGTGCGCGCCGCCCTGTGGCTGGCCGGGCGCGCGCCCGGCCGCTACGCGCTGCAGGATCTGTTCGCGCGCTGAGCGCGGCGCGGCGTCAGCCACCGGGCGGCGTACTCGGCTGCCGCGCCTGCGTCGCCTCGAGGCGCCGCTGCTGCAGCGCCAGCAGGCCGCCGGTCAGACCCCAGACCAGCGAGATCGCCGCGCCGATCAGCGCGGCCAGCGCCGGATGGCTCGCGATCATGTCGATCAGCGTCTTGACCCAGGCGCTCAGCGCGTCGGCGCCGCGGTAGACCACGGTGTCGATGAAGTTCTTGGCCTTGTACTTGGCCTCCGGCGAGACCGCGGTGAACAGCATCTCGCGACCCGGTCGCACCAGTGCGTACTCGCCGGCGCGGCGGATCACCATGACGACCGCGAACACCGCGAATACCGGTGCCACGGCCATCCACAGGAAGCCGGCCGCGACGACCAGCGGCACCGCGACCAGCAGAATGCCCACGCCCAGGCGCTGCGCGATGCGGCCGGTGAAGAACACCTGGGTCAGGATCGCCAGCGACTGCACGACGATGTCGAGCGTGCCGAACACGCGCGTCTGATCGGCGCGGTCGGGGAAGGCCGCCTTGACCAGATGCGCCTGTTCGAAATAGAGAAACGTGTTGACGCTGGCCAGCAGCAGCACGAATACCGCGATGCCGATCAGGAACGGCGACTTCAGCACCGCGGTCGCGCCGGCGAACGGGCTGCCGCCGAGCGGCCGGCGCCGCGCGACGGTTTCGTCGTCCTTCAGCGGATGCGCATCGCGCCAGCGCTGCAGCTGATACGCCGCGCCGATCGCGCCGGCCAGCAGCGCCGAGGACAGGATCAGCAGTCCGGCGTGGCCGATCGTACCGACCAGCAGCGTGCTCAGGACCGGGCCGGTCAGGCCGCCGAGGCTCGCGCCGCCGGCCATCATCGCGAACAGCCGGCGCGCCTGCGCGCTCGCGAACAGGTCGGCCAGCACGCTCCAGGCCAGCGAGATCGACAGCAGGTTGAACACCGACAGCCAGACGTAGAACACGCGTGCGGCCCAGACGTTGTCCGGATCGAGCAGGAAGCCGATCGCGAAGGCGACCAGGTTCAGCGTGAAGAAGCCGTACGTCCACGGCAGGATCTGCCGGCGCGGCACGCGCGCGGCGAGCCAGCCGAACAGCGGCAGCACGAGCAGCGAGCTGACGAAGGTCGCCGTGAACAGCCATTGCAGGTTCTCGACGCCGCCGGCGATGCCCATCGTCTCGCGGACCGGACGCAGCATGAAATAGCTCGCGAACAGCAGGAAGAACAGCAGCAGGCCGGCGAGCACGCCGCGCGTCTCCTCGGGCCGGACGTCGAACAGCCGTGCCAGGCGGACGGTGAGCGGTGAGGCGGTCGGAGTCATGGCGGGCCTGTTCGGAAAGCGGAGAGGGGCGGCAGATGCGGCAAGGCGCGTTCCGCACGACGCGGCGGCGGCCAGCCGATCGTCGACCGTCTCAGCGTGTACCGGACGCCTCCGCCGCCGACAAGTCCGGAAAGGACCTGCTGCGGCACGGCCGGTGCGAACCGCGCGGCGAATGCACCGGGGCGCGGCTCGCGCGCGCCGCCGGTGCAGGCGCGCCCGGCGGCCGCGCGCCGCGTCAGGCGATCAGCCTGATCAGGTCCTCGCGCTGCGCCTGCGACAGCGTCGGGCCGCTGCCGGCCTTGAGATTGTCGCTCTGCCGGTCCGGCTTGCCGGTCGCCGGGATCACGACGGTGACCGCCGGATGGCTCAGCGCGAATTTCAGGAACGCCTGCGCCCAGGAGTCGATGCCGGCCTCGGCGGCCCAGCCGGGCAGCGGCTTGTCCTTGACGCGCGCGAACAGCTGGCCGTCGTCGAACGCGCGATTGATCATCACCGCGACGCCGAGCTCCTGCGCGACCGGCAGCACGCGCTTCTCGGCGCCGCGCGTGCTGACCGAGTAGTTGATCTGCAGGAAGTCCGGCCGCGTCGCCTCGACGACCTCGACCAGCGCGTCGTGGCCGCTTTCCAGGTAATGGGTCAGGCCGCTGTAGCGCACCTTGCCCTCAGCCTTGAGCTGGCGGATCACCTCGAACTGCTCCTTCCAGTCGCCGAGGTTGTGCACGGCGAGCAGGGCGACCTGGTCGGTCTTCAGCCGCGTCAGCGAGCCGGCGAACTGCGCCAGCCCGGCCTCGCGGCCCTTGACTCCGGACAGCTTGGTCGCGAGCCAGGCCTTGCCGGTCAGGTTCTGCTCGGCGAGCAGGTCGCCCATCACGGCCTCGGCGGTGCCGTAGCTCGGCGCGGTGTCGATCACGGTCCCGCCGCCGGCGAAGAAACGCCGCAGCACCTCGCGCAGCGGGTCGCGTTCGGCCGTGGTCTCGCCGACCTGGAAGCTGCCCGAGGTGCCCATGCCGATCACCGGGATCGCCTCCCCGCTCGACGGGATCTTGCGGGTCTGCATCGAGCCGGTGGTCTGGCTCCAGGCGCTACCGCTCGACAGCAGGCCGGCCGGCAGCAGACCGGCTGCCGCGGTCGCAGCGGAAAGCGTCATGAACTGGCGTCGTGTCGTCATCGGCAGGTCTCCTCGTGTTCGCTCGGGTGGCTCCGATTTTGGCCGCCTCAGCGTCGATCGTGTGAAGATTGCGTTCAGTGGCGTCGCGTCGCGCCGTGCCGCGCCTTCGTCGCCGTGCGGCCCGGCCACCCGATGGTGAATCGACAGTCAGCGTCGCGCTGCTAGCGTATGCCGGCCGTCGTGCGCCCCGCGCAGTTGCAATCCGTCCGGGCTTGGCTCAGGCTGGCCCGAGCACTCAAGGAGAGTCCATTGCCCAAGAAAACCCCCGCCGCGCGCAATAAACGCAACGGCGGCTCCGAGCGCGGTGACGCGCGCCCGGCCAACAAGAAGAACGCCCCCCGCACGCCCCGTCCGCCCTGGATGCCCGAGCCGCCGCCGCGATCGGCGCGTCCGCCCTCGGCACCTTCCTCCGCTCCACGTCCAGCCGCCTCCGCACGCGCGGGCGCCCTCGTCGATCCGCAGGCCGACCGCGAAGCGAGCCGCTACGCGCGGCCGATTCCGAGCCGCGAGGCGATCCTGCAGCTGCTGGCCGACCGCGGCGAACTGCTGCGCGTGGAACGCATCGCCGAGGCGCTGCAGCTGCACGAGGCGCCCGACCTGGATGCGCTGTCCAAGCGGCTCGCGGCGATGGTCCGCGACGGCCAGCTGCTGCAGAACCGCCGCGGCGGTTTCGGCGTCGCCCAGAAGCTCGATCTGATTCCCGGCGTCGTGATCGCCAACGCCGAAGGCTACGGCTTCCTGCGCGCCGATGCCGGCGGCGAGGATCTGTATTCGTCGCCGGCGCAGATGCGCCAGGTGCTGCACGGCGACCGCGTGCTCGGCAGCGTGATCGGCGTCGATCGTCGCGGCCGTCGTCAGGGCGCGATCGTCGAGGTGCTCGAGCGCCGCGCTTCGCGGCTGGTCGGCCGCCTGGTCGAGGAGAACGGGCTGATGCTGGTCTCGCCCGACGACCGCCGTATCCATCAGGACATCCTGATTCCGCCGGCCGAGCGCTCCGGCGCGCGCGCCGGCCAGATCGTGATCGCCGAGATCACCGAACCGCCGACCGCGTACCGTGGCCCGATCGGCCGCATCGTCGCGGTGCTCGGCGAGCGGCTCGAGCCGTCGCTGATCGTCGAGATGGCGATCGCCAGCCACGACCTGCCGCGCGAATGGCCGCAAACCGCGCTCGACGAGGCGGCCCGGGTCGAGCCGACCGTCGCCGCCGACGAGATCGCCGGCCGCGTCGACCTGCGCAACTGGCCGCTGGTCACGATCGACGGCGCCGACGCCAAGGACTTCGACGATGCGGTCTATGCGCGTCCGACGCGCACCGGCTATCGGCTGATCGTCGCGATCGCCGACGTCTCCCATTACGTGCGGCCCGGCACCACGCTCGACGAGGAGGCCTACAAGCGCTCCACCTCGGTCTACTTCCCGGGCTTCGTCGTGCCGATGCTGCCGGAGAGCCTGTCCAACGGCATCTGCTCGCTCAATCCGAACGTCGACCGCCTGTGCATGGTCTGCGACATGCGCATCGATCACGAAGGCGAAGTCTCCGGCACGCGTTTCTATCCGGCCGTGATGCGCTCGCACGCGCGCCTGACCTACGACCAGGTCTGGAAGGCGATCGGCGAACGCGACGACGCCACGCGCGCCGAGCTCGGCGCACTGACAGAACCGCTCGACCATCTGCACCGC
Source organism: Dokdonella sp. (assembly GCA_024707225.1). Lineage (GTDB taxonomy): Bacteria > Pseudomonadota > Gammaproteobacteria > Xanthomonadales > Rhodanobacteraceae > Dokdonella. The sequence continues at coordinate 624,891 of JANQAE010000001.1, forward strand.
CTGTATGGCGTGCTCGCCGACGCGAGGCGCCGCCGCGGCGCGATCGACTTCGGCAGCCGCGAGGTCGAGTTCCGGCTCGACGCCGCGGGCGAGGTCGTCCAGCTCGACGCCCGCGAGCGCAACGACGCGCACATGCTGATCGAGGAATGCATGATCGCCGCCAACGTCGAGGCGGCGCGCTTCCTGCTGAAGAAGCGCGTGCCGGCGCCGTATCGCGTGCACGAGCCGCCGCCGGAATCCAAGTACGGCGACCTGCTCGAGTTCCTGCGCGAGTTCCGGCTGCGTCTGCCAGCCTACGGCGAGGTCGAGCCGGCCGACTTCTCGAAGCTGCTGCTGGCGATCCGCAAGCGCCCCGATGCCGGCCTGATCGAATCGGTCGTGCTGCGCTCGCAGAGCATGGCGGTCTACCAGCCGCAGAACACCGGCCACTTCGGCCTCGCGCTGGACGCCTATGCGCATTTCACCTCGCCGATCCGGCGCTACCCGGACCTGCTCGTGCACCGTGCGATCCGCCACGCGCTGGTCGGCGGCAAGCCCGGCGACTACCGCTACAGCGCCGGCGACATGGCGATCATGGCCACGCATTGCTCGCACAACGAGCGCCGCGCGTCCGAGGCCGAGCGCGACGTCGACGAGCGCTATCGCTGCGCTTGGATGGAGAAGCACGTCGGCAGCGAGTTCGACGGCGTCGTCTCGGGCGTGACCTCGTTCGGCCTGTTCGTCGAGCTGGTCGACTCGAAGATCAACGGTCTGGTCCATATCACCCAGTTGCCGAACGACTACTACCACTTCGACCCGATCCGCCATCTGCTGACCGGCGAGCGGCGCGGCCTGGCGTTCCGGCTCGGCGATGCGGTGCGCGTGCAGGTATTGCGCGCGAGCCTGGAGGATCGCAAGATCGATTTCCGTCTGGTGCCGCCTCAGGAGCAGCCGGTACCGGAGACGCCGACGGCCGCGCCGCGCCGCAAGACGCGCAAGGCCAAGGGTTGAAGCAGCGGCACGGAAACGGCGGACACGAGCAGAGGGCAGGGCATGGGCAACGACGCACTGAAGGCCTCGCAGGCGCCGGGCGGCCTGCATCATGCACTGGCACGCATGGTCGGCAGCTGGCACGGCACCTCGCGCGTCTGGTTCGAGCGTGACGAGCTGGTCGACGAATCGCCGATCCGCGGCACGATCCGCGCCGCGCTCGGCGGCCGTTTCGTGATCCACGAGTACCAGGGGGCGTTCGGCGACCAGCCGCTCGAAGGCCTCGCCCTGATCGGGCGGCATCTGGATGCCGGCCGCCACGAGATCGCCTGGATCGACAGCTTCCATACCGGCAGCTCGATCCTGTGGTCGACCGGCGCCGGCGCGGACGGCCGCGTCGACGTGCTCGCCCGCTACGGCGGCCACGACGGCTCGCCGAGCTGGGGCTGGCGCAGCACGATCGAGCAGCCCGACGACGACACGCTGATCCTGACCGCCTGGAACATCTCGCCGGAAGGCGAAGAGGTCAAGGCGACCGAGATCGTCTACCGCCGCGACTAGCAGGCCGCCGAGACGGAACGTGGGCGCTTTCGCGGGGGTGTACGGCCGCCGTGGCACCGCGCCGCGCGAGTGGCTGTGCGCGTTCGCCGGCGTGATCGCGATACCCGCCACGGACGCGCTTTCAGACCGTCCGCGGCGATCTGCCGTCGTTCGCGCCGCTCGCACGGCGGCCCGTCAGCGGTCACAATGCGCGCCTTCCGACCGGCTGCGGCCGGTTCGCGTCCCCGATACAGGTCCACGATGAGCACCGAACTGCTGAGCGGCATCCATTCCGTCGAGGCCGCGCTGAACTACGACGCCGGCAACATCGTCGAGCTGTACATCGAGACCGGCTCGCAGAATCCGCGCATCCGCGAGCTGTCCGAGCGCGCGCGCGAGCTCGGCGTGCGCCCGCATGCACGCGACCGTGCGGCACTGGACCGGATGACCGGCGGCACGCGCCATCAGGGCATCGCGGCGCGCTACAACGTGCCGCCGCCGCGTTCGGAGACCGAGCTGCCGCAGCTGATCGAACAGGCCGGCCGCGATGCGCTGTTCCTGGTGCTCGACGGCGTGACCGATCCGCACAATCTCGGCGCCTGCCTGCGCAGCGCCGAGGCCGCCGGCGTCAGCGCGGTGATCGTGCCCAAGGACAAGGCCGTCGGCATCACGCCGACGGTGCGCCGCGCATCGGCCGGCGCCGCCGATCGCGTGCCGTTCGTCGCGGCGACCAATCTGGCGCGCGCGCTCAAGGCGCTCAAGGACGGCGGCGTCTGGCTGACCGGCCTGGCCGGCGAGGGCACGAGGCCTCTTTACGAGATCGATTTCGACGGCCCGGTGGCCCTGGTCATGGGCAGCGAAGGCGAGGGCATGCGCCGCCTGACGCGCGAAGCCTGCGATTTCCTCGCGCACATCCCGATGCGCGGCGAGGTCGAAAGCCTCAACGTCTCGGTCGCGACCGGCATCGCATTGTTCGAGGTACTGCGCCAGCGCAGCGCCGCCAAGCCGGCTCGCTGATTCGGGATCCGGGTCGGGCAGCCGCCAGCGGCACGTCGTGTGCCGGTTTCGGCGCCGCCATCGGCGTCTCGAGCCGGCATCGATTGCGGCGGCGGCTCGACGCACGGGTCCGGCGGCTCGAGGCGTTCTCTACGTCCGATCCCGCGTCGAGCCGGCGCAGGCCGCGATGACCTGGCCTGCGGCGCGCGGCATCGCTAGGGGACCACGCGCACCGAACTCGTTGGCGTGATGCCCGGCAGGTGCGCCATCGGACCCTCGTACGGGCGCTTGCGCAGCACCGCGATCAGATGCGTCGGCTTGATGTTGCCGGCCGCGATCTCGGCGACGTCGCGTTCGTGGATGCGGTCGATCAGCGCGCGGTCGTCCGCCGAGTCGGCGTCGAAGTGCGGACCGAACGAGCGGTCGATGAACGGATCGATCAGATTGCCGTACGCGTAGAACGTCTCGAAATCGAAGCGCTCGATCAGCAGCGGCAGGATGTCCTGGGCGCGGATCCCCTCGAAGCCTTCCTTCGAGCAGTCCCAGTACTCGAGCAGTTCCTCGTGGCGGCGCAGCTGGACGTTCCAGCGGTAGGCCGGCGGCAGCTCGCGCCAGTACTCGTGGACGATTGCCATCGCCTCGGGCCAGCGCATATGGCCGTTGCGGCCGATCATGTCGGAGACGACGAAGCGGCCGTCATCGGTCAGTGCCGACTCGATCGCGCCGAACAGATTCTCCAGCGCCAGCACGTGATGCAGGCTCTGATTGGCCATGATCGCCTCGTAGCGCCCGGACGGGCGCCAGGCGTTGAAGTCGCCTTCGATCGGCAGGACCTGCCGTTCGAGTCCGTGCTCGCGCGCCGCGGAACGGCCGCGCTCGAGCATCGCCGGATTGATGTCGACGCATTCCAGCGTGAAGCGGTCCAGTCCCGCCTCGACCAGCGCCCGTGCGACGCGGATCTCGGTGTCGCAGTTGCCGGCACCCAGGCTCGCGAAGCGCACCGGCCGGTCCGGATGGTCGGCGATCGCGCGCTTGAGATACTCGACGAAGAACCGGTCCGGATCGGAGAAGCCCAGCGCCTCGAACTGCGGCCGCAGCCAGGTATTGGACCAGTAGTGGAAGATCGGCGGCAGGTCGTGCACGACCACCTGGCCGGCGAAGATCGCCTGCTCGCGTGCGACGCGTTCGGCATACGTGGTCGACACCAGGTTACGGAGCAGAGGGCGAAACTTCGAGGGGACGAATCGTGCCAGCTTCGAGCGCTGGATGTATTCAATCAGGAAGTTCGGCAGCATCGGCTGGCCCGGAAGGAGAGGCGTGAGCATGCTCACACCTCGTACTCGTAAACCGACTTGATCAGGGGACCGTGCACATGACCGGGCCGGGGTTCGCGGCATTGTCGTGCACGTTCAATCCCGTGGAGCCGTTGTTATTGATACCCTGGCAGGTCGCATAACCACCCTGGTTGTTGTTCTCCATGAGGTTATAGGAGGCTTCGATGGTGTTTGCGTTCCAGAACACCATGGCACCGTGAAACGCGTACCGGATCTGGTTGTCGGAGATCAGGATGTTGTTCGCGCCTTCGACGACGTCCATCGGCCATTCGTTGGAATACTCGTAGGTATTACCCCACACCGAAATGTGGGACGACGGTACGCCAGAGCTGCTCGCCATGTACGTGCCGCCTCTGAGCACGTAGTTCCCGTAGATCCGGACGTTGGTCGAGCCATACATCGCAAAGCCGCCATCCCCCTCGTGGGTCAGCGTCCTCGGTTTTCCGACGAACTCGCCGTCGGCGATCCAGACCTGATCGGTATTGGTGATCCAAAAATGAGGGGAGACGGCGAGGTCCTGGCCGAGATCGGGGCCGATGTAACTGTTGAAGAAGTAGATGTGATAGCTCTGCACCATGCCGACGGAAATCGACTTGACATGATCGATCGACACGTTGTCGATCGTGCCGTACTGGGTCTGATACAGAAGAATGCCGTAGACGGCCGCGCCGCTACCGTCGATGGTGAGGTTGCGTACCTCGGTGCCGGTGGTGCCGCTCCCCGAGAGGATCATGGCGGCATCCGAAGCTCCGGATCGCTTCAGTACCACGCTGTCACGGCTGGATCCGGTACCGATCAGCTTGATGTCGCTCGGCAGCGAGATAGCGTCTGTCGTCAGATGCGTTCCCGCGCTCAGGCAGACCGTGCCTCCGCCCAGACCGCTTTGCGTATTGATCGCTTTCTGAATGGCCCCGCCGGGAGCGACTGTCCTGTTGCACGTGGTTTGCGCGACAGCGCCGTCGGCGAAACAAGCTGCGATGAAGATCAGAGCGAGGGCTTTCATACAGGTCCTTTGCGATGAGGAGGAAATGATTAGACAGGCGTGGCGACGGGAGTCGGAGTTCCGTTATCGTATCCTCTGTACTCATTTCCAGCCGCATCAGTTCACAACGAAGCCAGCCACGCCTCGTCCGATCCTTCCTCGACGCCTTCGAACAGGTAGGTGCTGAGATAGCGCTCGCCGGTATCGGGCAGCATCGCCAGGATCACGTCGCCTTCCTGCGCCTCGTGTGCGATCTCGAGCGCGGCGGCGAACGTGCCGCCTGCCGAGACGCCGCAGAAGATGCCTTCGTCGCGCGCCAGTGCGCGCGCGGTGTCGCGCGCTAGGAATTCGTCGACGGCCAGCAGGCGGTCGACGACGGTGCGGTTCAGCACCGCCGGCACGAAGTCCGGCGTCCAGCCCTGAATCCGGTGCGGCTTCCACTCGGCGCCCGCGAGCAGCGCGGCCGGGCCGGGCTCGGCGCGGCGATGCGCACCTCCGGCCGCGCCGCGCGCAGCATCTCGCCGACGCCGGTCAGCGTGCCGCCGGTGCCCCAGCCGGTCACGAACCAGTCCAGCCGCTGCCCGGCGAAGTCCTGCAGGATCTCCGGGCCGGTGGTATTGCGGTGCCAGGCCGGATTGGCCTCGTTCTCGAACTGGCGTGCCAGGAACGCGCCGTGCTTCTCGGCGAACTCGGCCGCGCGGCGCACCATGCCGCTGCCGCGTTCGGCGGCCGGCGTCAGGATCACCTTGGCGCCGTAGGCGCGCATCAGCTTGCGGCGCTCGATCGAGAAGGTCTCGACCATGAACGCGACGAACGGATAGCCGCGTGCCGCGCAGACCATCGCCAGCGCGACGCCGGTATTGCCCGAGGTCGCCTCGACGACGGTCTGGCCGGGCTTGAGCAGGCCCTTGGCCTCGGCGTCGAGAATGATCGCCAACGCCAGACGGTCCTTGACCGAGCCGCCCGGATTGAAGGCCTCGCACTTGACGTACATCGACACGCCGGGCGGCGCGAGGCGGTTGATGCGCACGATCGGCGTGCGGCCGATCGTGTCGAGGATGCTGGCGTGGATCATCGCGCGTCTCCGTACCGTGGCCGATCGAGGGCCAGCATAGTCCCCGCCGCGACCGGCGGCCAGTCCGGAGCGCGCGCCTGTTTAGTCGGCTGCCGGGCCGTGCAGCACGGTGCTGGCGGTCGCGTCGCCCTTGCGGCGGATCTGGCCGATGCGGCTGCCGTGCACGAGGTAGTAGACGTTCTCGGCGATGTTGGTCGCGTGGTCGCCGATGCGCTCGATGTTCTTGGCCATGAACAGCAGATGGGTCGACGCGGTGATGTTGCGCGGGTCTTCCATCATGTAGGTCAGCAGCTCGCGGAACAGGCTGGTATAGAGCTCGTCGAGCTCCTCGTCGCGCGCCCAGGCGAGCAGGGCGGCGTCGGCGTCGCGGTCGCGATAGGCGTCGAGCACGTCGCGCAGCAGCTCGCCGGCCAGTTCGGCCAGACGCGGCAGGGCGTGCACCGGCTTGACCGGCGCGAGCTGGTTCAGCGAGATCGCGCGCTTGGCGACGTTGGCCGCGTAGTCGCCGATGCGCTCGATGTCGGAGGCGATGCGCAGTGCCGCCATGACCTCGCGCAGGTCGCGCGCCATCGGCGCGCGCGCGACCAGCAGCTGGACCACGTCGTGGCTGACCTCGAGCTCCAGCGCGTCGATCGCGCCGTCGCTGCCGACGACGATCTCGGCGGCCTCGCTGTCGCGCTTGACGACGGCGTCGATCGACGCCTCCAGCTCGGCCAGCGCCAGGTCGCCCATGCGCTGGATCTCCTGGGTCAGGCGCTGGAGTTCGGCGTCGTAGCTCTTGACGATGTGCTCGGAAACGGGTGCGTTCATCAGGGGTCCTCAGCCGAAACGGCCGGTGATGTAGTCTTCGGTCTGCTGCTTGGCCGGCTTCGTGAACAGCCTGTCGGTCGCGCCGAACTCGATCAGCTCGCCCAGATACATGAAGGCGGTGTAGTCCGAGCAGCGCGCCGCCTGCTGCATGTTGTGGGTGACGATCGCGATCGTGTAATGCTCCTTGAGCTCGGCGACCAGCTGCTCGATCTTGCCAGTGGCGATCGGGTCCAGTGCCGAGGTCGGCTCGTCGAGCAGCAGCACGTCGGGCTTGAGCGCGACCGCGCGCGCGATGCACAGGCGCTGCTGCTGGCCGCCGGAGAGGCCGAGCGCGCTCTGCTTGAGCTTGTCCTTGACCTCGTTCCACAGCGCGCCCTGGACCAGCGCCTGCTCGACGCGTACGTCCAGATCGGCCTTGGACAGCTTCTCGTAATGACGGATCGCGTAGGCGATGTTCTCGTAGATCGACATCGGGAACGGCACCGGCTTCTGGAACACCATGCCGACCCTGCCGCGCAGCCGGTTGAGGGAATATTTCGGATCGAGGATGTTTTCGCCGTCTAGAAGAACCTCACCCTGGGCGGTGAGCTTCGGGTATATGGCATAAATCCTGTTGAAGATCCGCAACAGAGTGGATTTTCCGCAGCCGGACGGCCCGATCAGGGCCGTGATCTGGCGCTCGGCAATGTCCAGATTGATGCCTTTGAGTGCGTGAAATCCGTCGTAGTAGAAGTCGAGGTTCCGTGCCGACATCTTCGGCGGCGTGGCCAAGATGTCGGTTTTCGGGTTGGCGACGACAGAGGGCGCCGCAAGGGGGACATATGCGTTAGTCATTTCTCACCTTGTTGCGCAGGAGAATTGCACGAGAGACCAAGCTCAATAGCAGGACGAAGATCGTCACGACGAAGGCTCCCGCCCAAGCCAGCTGCTGCCAGGATTCATATGGACTCATCGCGTACTGGAATATCACGACCGGGATGCTCGCCATGGGGGCGTTCAGATCGGTGGTCCAATACTGATTGTTGAGCGCGGTGAAGAGCAGCGGGGCGGTTTCTCCGCTGATGCGGGCCAATGCCAGCAGCACTCCGGTCACGATGCCGGGCAGCGCGGAGCGGAACAGCACCTGCATGGTGACCTTCCACTGCGGAACGCCGAGCGAAAGCGCCGCTTCTCGCATTTGACCTGGGACCAGCTTGAGCATTTCGTCGGTCGTTCGCACGACCACCGGCAGTACGATCAGTGCCAGTGCCAAGGCGCCGGCGATGGCCGAAAAATGCCCAACCTGATGCACGACCAGCTCGTAGATGAACAACCCGAGTACGATGGACGGTGCCGACAGCAGGATGTCGTTGAAGAAGCGAATCGTTTCCCCGAGCCGGCTCCTGCCGGTGAACTCGGCCAAATACGTGCCTGCGGCGATGCCGATTGGGGTGCCGATCAGAATCGCTCCCAAGCACATGATGAGGCTGCCTGCGAACGCGTTCAGAAGCCCGCCGTCGGAACCTGGTGGCGGGGTCATCTGCGTGAACAGATCCCATTTCATCGCGCCGATTCCGAAGGAGAGCGCGGTCCACAGGATCCAGATCAGCCAGAAGACGCCAAACAGCGTGGCGGCGGTAGCCAATGTCAAGGCCAGCTGGTTGGCCAGGCGCCGCCGCCGGTAGAGATGGTCTGCAACGGTACCGGCACTCATTTCGCGAATTCCTGTCGGTTCAGCCGGCTGAGCATGAGCTTGGCGATTGCGAGCACGATGAAGGTGACAACGAACAGCAGGAAGCCCAGTGCGATCAGCGAGGACAGATAGATGTCCGAGTCCGCTTCGGTGAATTCGTTGGCGATGGTCGCGGCGATCGAATTACCCGGTTCCAGCAACGATGCCGACAGGCGATGGGCATTGCCGAGTACGAACGTCACCGCCATCGTCTCGCCCAGCGCGCGCCCCAGTCCGAGAAAGATGCCGCCGATCACAGCCGAGCGGGTGTACGGGAGCACCACGTCCCAGACCACCTCGGTGGTCGTGGAGCCAAGCGCGTAGGCCGATTCCTTCAAGCGGGTAGGGACCGTCAGGAATACCTCGCGCATCACCGAGGAAATGAAAGGTATGACCATCACCGCAAGGACGATGCCCGCGGTCAGCATTCCCATCCCCAATGGCGGCCCGCGGAAGAGAGGCCCCAGTATCGGCCACTCGCCGATATTGTCGTTGAGCCAGGGTGAGATGTATTCGCCCATGAACGGAACGAACACGAACAAGCCCCACATGCCGTAGATGATCGACGGGATGCCGGCCAGCAATTCGATCGCGGCTCCAACGGGCGTACGGAGCCATGTCGGGGCCACTTCGGTCAGATAGACAGCGATTCCGAAGCTGACGGGAACAGCGATGATCATCGCGATCAGCGCTGTGACGATCGTTCCGTAGATGGGGACCAGTGCACCAAACCGGTGGTTGACCGCATCCCACTCGGTCGACCAGAGGAATTCCGGTCCGAACGTCAGGAATGCGTCTCGGCCGCCCCAGAGCATCGAGAACGCGGCGCCGCCGAGAACCAGCAGTACGAACAGGCCGGCTGCTGCGACCGTGCGACGGAAGATTCGGTCCGAGAACGCGTCGCGATGTGCGCGGCGTGTCTCAGCCGACATCGGGCGCATCAGCGGCTCGCCGGCGGTGGTGCCGGTATTGACGGACATCGATTGGATCCTTTCGTGTATCCAGACGTGGGTGAAGGCGGCCCCGGCTCACTCGGAGAGTGCTCGGGGCCGCTTTCGTATCACCGGGCGCGAAGCCTGTGCGTCACAGCTTGATCTGAGCAGCCCAGTAGGCTTCGATTTGCTCGACCAGATCCTTGGGCAGCGGAACGAAGTGCAGTTCCGACGCCTGCTGCTGGCCGTTCTCGAGCGCCCACTTGAAAAAGTCCAGCGCATGACGTGAACGAGTCGCGTCCTTCGGCTGCTTGTACATCAGGATGAAGTTGGTCGCGGCGATCGGCCAGGAGTCCTCACCCGGCGCGTTCGTGATGATCAGATGAAAGTCTTGCGCATTCTTCCAGTCCGCGTGAGCAGCGGCCGCCTGGAACGTCTCGTCGCTGGGGATGATGAACTTGCCAGCGGCGTTCTTGACGGCCGCGTAGGACATGTTGTTCTGCACGGCATAAGCCAGTTCGACGTATCCGATGGAGTTCTTGACCTGCTTCACGTAGGCCGCAACACCTTCATTGCCCTTGCCGCCGAGGCCGTAGGGCCACTGCACCGAAGTGCCTTCGCCAACCTTTTCGCGCCATTCAGGGCTGACCTTGGACAGGTAGTTGACCCAGTTGAACGTCGTGCCCGAACCATCGGAGCGGTGGACGATCGTGATGGTCTTGGAGGGCAGTGTCAGCCCTTCGTTGATCGCGGCGATGGCCGGGTCGTTCCATTTGGTGACCTTGCCGAGGAAGATGTCGGCGATGAGCGGACCGGTGAGCTTGAGCTGTCCGGGGGTGACGCCTTCGATATTGACCACGGGGACGACGCCGCCGATCACCGACGGAAACTGTGCGAGGCCGGCCGCTTCGAGTTCTTCCGGCGGCAGGGGCTTGTCGGACGAGCCGAAGTCCACCGTGCCGGCCTTGATCTGCGCGATGCCGCCGCCGGAACCGATGGATTGGTAGTTGATCTTGTTGCCGGTTTCCTTGTTGTAGGTATCGGACCACTTGGAGAGGATCGGATAGACGAAGGTCGCGCCGGCTCCGGTGATGTCGGCGGCCTGGGTGGTGCCGACGGCGAACACGGTGGCGAGACCGAGTGCAACCGCACGCAGCTTGATCGAGATGGACACGCTGGCGACTCCTTGGGGCTGAATGGACGAAGCGATGGCGCGCTTTGTAGCCCTGGGAGGTTGCAGAACGATGTGGGAAATATGTCAGTCGTGTTTCAGCGGCCGATCCGGCCGCGCATGCCGTCGCCGCGATCTTTTTTCGATCAGGGACTTGCGTCGATGTTTCGATGCCGCGCCATATGACGGTGCGGCGATTCGGGTGCGCAGTCCGGCCCGATTGCCGAGCTGGTGTGCTCACCGGGCGGCTGGCCAAACGGTCCGCGGCGGCCGGGCCGGCCGCGTCACGCCGGGCCCGGCGGCGTCGCTCAGTCGCCGCTGATGACGTCCGGCCCCTTGCCGGCGGTCTTCTCGTAGAGGCCCTTGCCGATCCGTCGGTACTGCGTGAAGCCGTTCTTGGCGACGTTCGATTCGCGCAGGTGGTGCGCGCCGCCGCTTACGACCTGCGGCGCCGAGATCACGCGCTCGACCGGTGCGCCGCAGACCGGGCAGGCCGTCAGCGCCGGATCGGCCAGCCGCTGCAGCAGATCGAATCCGGCGCGGCACTGCGGGCAGCCGGCATCGGCTTCGCGGGGGCGGTAGTGATGGATCGGCATGTCCGGAGCATGCGGCCGGCCGGCGGCCCGATCAAGCGCCGCCGTACTGCAGCGTCCAGGCCTCGTCCATCTGCTTCCAGCGGTTGACGACGCGGCAGAACAGCTCGGCGGTGCGTTCGGTGTCGTAGACCGCCGAATGCGCCTCGTTGGCATCCCACTGCAGGCCCGCGCTGACCAGCAGCTTGCCGAGCACGGTCTGGCCGTAGGCCAGGCCGCCGAGCGTCACCGTATCGAAGCAGCTGAACGGATGGAACGGGCTGCGCTTGTGGCCGGTGCGCCGGATCGCGGCGTTGAGGAAACCGAGGTCGAACGCGGCATTGTGGCCGACCAGGATCGCGCGCTGGCAATCGACCTCGCGCAGCGCCTTGCGCACCGGATTGAAGATGTGATCGAGCGCCGCGCGCTCCTCGAGCGCGTTGCGGAACGGATGGTCCGGGTCGATGCCGGTGATCTCCAGCGCGCGCGGATCGATGTTCGCGCCCGGGAACGGGACCACGTGCGTCGACACCGTCGGCTGCGGATAGAGCTGACCGTCGGCGTCCATGCCGATGACGACGCAGGCAATCTCGAGCAGGGCGTCACGATCGGCGTCGAAACCCCCGGTTTCGACGTCGACGACGACAGGAAGATAGCCCCGGAAGCGCTCGGCGATGCGCCGGGGAGAAGAGGAAGGCTGCATCCGCCGAGGATAGCGGATCGCGCCGATCGGGCGATACAGGGGCGGTGCGAAGATGTGGACGCGATCGATCGCGCGTCAGCGCCGGCGCGTGCCGAGCAGCACGCCGTGACCGCGCAGCTCGGCGAGCATCGCCAGGCCGGCGGCCTTGAGCGCCGGCTCGTCGCGGCCGAGCTGCGCGAGCACGCGCTCGATCGCATCGCGGCCGCTGCAGTCCGGGTCGTGACGCAGCGCGTCGATCAGCAGGGCGGTCAGTGCATCGATCTCGAGGAAATGCACCTCCCCGGCCGCATCGCGCGTGAGAGCGATCAAGGTCGGCCGTTCGGGCGTGCCGTCCGGCACCGCATCGGGGCCGATTCTCTGCACGGCGTGCCGATATGCGAGCAAGCGCAGCAGCGGCGAGAGCACCGGTACGCCGTCGGCGAGATCGCCCTGGGCATCGTACGGCGGCGCATCGGCCAGTGTGGCTTCGTCGAGGAACAGCGCCAGCTCGCTCCATTCGTAATGCGCCAGCTCGGCCAGATACGACGGATCGTCCGCGCCGGCCTCGGCGCGCGCATCGAGAAAGCGCACGAACTCGCGGCCGATCTCGGTGAACAGCGGCGTGTGGCTGACGTGGTCGCGCAGGAACGCGCGCACGCGCACCTGCCAGGCCGGCGTGTCGTGCAGTGCGCGGATCACCGGGAAGTTGGCCGCGAGCAGGCCCTCGACGGTATTGAAGACCAGCTCGCGATAGACCGCCATGCGGCGCGGCGCGACGTCGGGCGGCGGCGCATGGACATCCGGATCGCGCAGATGCGCGCAGAACGCACGCTGGCGCGCATCGAGCGTGTCGGCGCAGGCCTGCTCAGCCATGCGCGGCCCGCATCGGCGGCGTGCCGGACGTGCTCGCGGCCTGCTGTCTTTCACGCACCGACTGCACCTCGCCGATCAGCTCGTCGAGCGGCGGGAAGTTGAAGTCGCGCTCGACCAGGGTCGGCTTCACACCGAAACGCGCATACGCCGACTCGAGCAGGCGCCAGACCGGATCGACGACCGGCATGCCGTGCGTGTCGATCAGCAGGTCGTGAGCCTCGACGAGGTGGCCGGCGACGTGGACCCAGGCGATCCGCTGGCCGGGCAGGGCGGCCAGGAACGCCTCGGCGTCATAGCCGTGATTGGTCGCGTTGACGTGGATGTTGTTGACGTCGAGCAGCAGCTCGCAGTCGGCCTCGGCGAGCACCGCGTTGACGAAGTCGATCTCGCTCATCGCGGCGCCCGGCGCGGCGTAGTAGGAGACGTTCTCGACCGCGATGCGCCGGCCGAGGATCTCCTGCGCGGTGCGGATCCGTGCGGCGACGTGATGCACGGCCTCCTCGGTGAACGGGATCGGCAGCAGATCGTAGAGCAGGCCGTCGTCGCCGCAATAGGACAGATGCTCGCTGTAGGCGGCGATGCCGTGCTGGTCCATGAAACGACCGATCCGCTCCAGCAGCAGCCGGTCCAGCGGCGCCGGCCCGCCGAGCGACAGCGACAGGCCGTGGCAGACGACGCGATGGCGCTCGGTGAAGCCGCGCAGCGTCGCGCCGAGGCGGCCTCCGACGCCGATCCAGTTCTCCGGCGCGATCTCGAAGAAGTCGACGGCCGCGGCCGCGTCGGGTCGGTCCTGCAGCGGGCCGGTCAGCGCCCGCCGCAGGCCGAGTCCGGCGCCTTCGAGAGGGCCGTGATGCATCGGGTAGTCAGCCCTTCTTGGCGCTGCCGCCGCACTTGCCCTCGCCGCACTTGCCTTCCATGCCCTTCTTGGCGGCCATCGCGGCGTCGAACTCCGCCTTGCTGATCGTGCCGTCGCCGTTGCTGTCGATCTTGGCGAAGTGATCGGCCTTGTCGGGCTTGGCGGCATCCCACTCGGTCTTGGTGATCGAGCCGTTGCCGTCGCTGTCGATCTTGTCGAATCCGCACTTGCCTTCGCCGCACTTGCCTTCCTTCGCCTTGTCGTCGAGCGCGGCGACCTGATAGCCGTTGCCGAGGTCGCGCGCCTTGAACGTCTCGCTGGCGAGCGCGAGCTGGGTCAGCGACAGGGTGCCGAGCAGGGCGCCGCCGACGACGACGGCCGGTTTCACGAAGTTCTTCGACATGGAGCTCTCCTTTGGGAATGGAAATGCGAGGATCTGACGCGGGGATCACGCCCGCCCGCACGCCGCAGGGGCCGCGGGCGGCGGCTGAACATACGGGGGCTCGGATGAAGGCTACCGCAACCGCGCGTGCTGCATCGCAACGCCGCCCGGGAGGCGCCTGCGGCAGTCGTGTAACCGGTTTGTCATCGATCATCCATGTGCCTGTCATCGACCGAACCCATCCTGCCGGCCGTCGCAGCGTTAATGATTCGTGAGCTCCTGGCCCATGCAGCGCTGCCCCGTTTCATTCCATCCGCCCTCGGGAGCCTAAGCCCTCATGCGTCCGCATCTGCTTGCCGCCGCTATCGCCACCGTTCTGTCCACTTTTGCCCTCAATGCCAAGGCCGACGTCACGCTCGACGAGATCTTCGGCAACAAGATCTCGCTCGAAGGCCTGATCCAGTCCGACTACACGCAGTACGACGACGACATCACCACGCTCAACGACGACGGCGAGCTGCGCCGCGCCGAGATCGTCCTCAAGGGCAAGGCGACCAACTGGGAGTGGGTGGTCGGCTACGACGCCAGCACCCGCAACGACAAGTTCCTGGACGTCAACGCCAAGTTCAAGCTCGGCAGCAAGCTGAGCTGGACGGTCGGCCAGTTCAAGCAGCCCAACAGCATGGAAGAGCTGTCGAGCACGAAGAACAACGACTTCGTCGCCAAGGCGATGGTCACCAGCACCTATTCGCCGGGTCGCCGCGTCGGTACCTCGCTGATGTGGACCGATACGTTGTGGACGCTGACCGGCAGCGTGTTCGGCGACGAGATCACGACCGGCGGCGGCGAAGGCAACGGCTTCGGCGGCCGCTTCACGTTCGCGCCGATCAACACCGACGGCAACATCCTGCACTTCGGCCTGTCCGGCATCACCTACGACACGCACAACGACGAAGCCCGCGTGCGCGCCCGTCCCGGCATGGACATGAGCACGACGCCGCGCCTGATCGATTCGGGCACGCTGCGCGACGCCGACGACATCACCACCTACGGTCTGGAAGGCGGCTGGGTCGCCGGTCCGTTCAAGATCAACGCCGAGTACTTCGAATCGACGATCGCGCGCCATGCGCATTCGGACTACACGACCGACGGCTGGTACGCCTCGGGCCTGTGGAACCTCACCGGCGAGACCTGGGGTTATCGCAACGGCGTGTTCACGACCAACAAGGCCGGCCACGGCGGCTACATGGGCATGTGGCAGCTGGGCCTGCGCGCCGAAGAACTGAACCTCAAGGACGGCGGCGTCAACGGCGGCAAGGAGACCAACTACACGCTCGGTCTGAACTGGTACTTCCGCCAGAACTTCAAGTTCATGCTGAACTACGTCAAGACCGACATCGACCGCCCGAACGGCAGCAACGAGAAGCCGAGCGCGCTGGAACTGCGCGGCCAGCTGTACTGGTAAGGCCGGCAGGCCGCGGCGGTCGACGCGGCATCGCCTCCGAAGCCGGGCCGATTCGTCGGCCCGGCTTTTTCTCGTGTCTCGGTCCAGTCGCGGGTTCGTCAGATGGCCGCTTCGGTATGAGGGGCGGGCCAGGACATAAGCGCGTCGAGTGCGCTCAGCACCGGCGCGCGATCTTCCTCGGCGTGGCTCCGGCGGGTACGGACTGAAACACGTTCTCGCTGAGGAAGTCGACCAGCGCGCGCAGCTTCGGCGAAGGATGCCGGCTGGCCGGCCACAGCACGTGGAATACGCCGCTGCGCTCGACGTAGTCGGCCAGCAGCGGCTGCAGCCGGCCGTCGGCGAGTGGCTCGCGGATCGAGAAGTCCGGCAGATAGGCGATGCCGAGGCCGAGCAGCGCGAAGCACACGCGCGTCTCGATGTTGTTGCAGATCATCGAGGTCGGCAGCCGTAGCTCCGGCTCGCCCGGGGCGCGGCGCAGCGCCCAGGTTTCGAGCTTGCCGCTGGTCGGGAAGCGGTAGTGCAGACAGGCGTGCTGCGCGAGGTCGGCCGGCGTCTGCGGCGTGCCGCAGCGCGCCAGGTATTCCGGTGCGGCGACCACCTGCATCCGGAATCGGCCCAGGTACCGCGCCGTCAGCCGCGAGTCGGCCGGTTCGCCGGTGCGCACGACCGCGTCGAAACCCTCTTCGATCACGTCGACCTGGCGATCGGTGAAATCCAGATCCAGTTCGACCTGCGGATAGGCGCGCATGAACGCGCCCAGCACCGGCAGCATCAGCGAACTGACCAGCGGCAGGCTGACACGCAGCCGGCCGCGCGGCGCGGCGGCCGCATCGGACAGCTCGCGTTGGGCCGCTTCGATCTCGGCCAGGATGCGCCGGCTGCGTTCGAGAAACAGCGCACCCTCGGCGGTCAGCGCGACGCTGCGCGTGCTGCGATGGAACAGTCGCACGCCGAGCGCGTCCTCCAGCCGCGCGACGCGCTTGCCGACCGCCGAGGCCGACACGCCGAGCAGCCGTCCCGCCGCGACGAAGCTGCGCGTCTCGGCTACCTGCACGAATACGGTGAAGCCCTGGAGGCTGTCCATCCCGCTCCTCATGATTGCGGACGCCGAAGTCCGTAGATATCGGAACTGTAGCCCGCTTTTTCGGCAATCGCCGCCTGTCTATCGTGCCGGCCTGCACCGATCGAGGCCCTGGCCATGTCCTCATTCCGACCATTCGACTCAGGCGTGCCGCGCGATCCGGATCGCGCGGCGGCAAGGATTTGCGGCGCCGGACCGGACGGCCGGGCCGCCGCCGGCCCGGGTGGTGCGACGATCGAGCGCGCGCCGAGCGTGCGCGTCGCGGCAGCGCGTCGCGCCGGCCGGCCCGGCACGCGCCTGCGTGGACTGGTACGCTGGCTGGCCGGCATCGGCCTCGCGTTGCTCGCCGGCGGTGCGCCCGCGGTGGCTGCCCAGATGCCGCCCACGCGCGTCTTCATCATCCATGGCTACGGTGCCTCGCCGTCCGATCACTGGTTCTCCTGGCTCGCGCAGGCGCTCGAGCGCCGCGGCGCCGCCGTGACGATCCTCGACCTGCCGAGGCCGGATGCGCCGACGCCCGAGACCTGGCAGCGTGCCCTGCGCGAGCAGATCGCAGAGCCCGATGCGCGCACCTGGTTCGTCGCGCACAGTCTCGGCGGCATCGCCCTGCTGCGGTACCTGACGCAGGCGGCCGACATTCGCCGCATCGGCGGCTTCGTGCTGGTGTCGGGCTTCAACGCGCCGCTGCCGGCGCTGCCGCAGCTCGACGCATTCGTCGTGCCCGATCTCGACACGCCACGGCTGGTCCGGATGGCCGCGCAGCGCATCGTCGTCGCTGCCGAGGACGATGCGATCGTGCCGTACGCGTCGAGTCGCCACCTGGCCGAGGCGCTCGATGCGCGCTTCGTGTCGGTGGCGCGGGGTGGTCATTTCCTCCGCAGCGACGGCTATACGCAGTTCCCGCTGCTGCTCGGGCTGATCGAGCGCATGCCCGGCTTCATGCGCTGAGACGCGTGCGGGTCGTCACCGCCGAGGCCGGCGGTTGCCACGGGCCGCCGCGACGCCGGCGCCTCGCTGCCATCGACGCGGTCGCGCCGGGTCGCGCATCGCATCGCGCTCGGCAGGGCCGGCAGCACCCGTCGGCGGCCTCGATGCACGCCGCTGTCGCGACTGCGGCCGCTTGTGCGGCGTGCGTCGCGTTCCGCCATGCGCAGCCGTCGATATGCATCGGCACGTCCGGCGTTCCTGCCCATGCCGGACACGGCCGTCCCGGGCCATGCCGCCGGCAGTGCTAAGTGGTTCCTGCGCCGTGGATTTCAGGGCGGCCGGGATGGCCGTTGTGTTACAATGCGCGGTCGGATTCGCGCATCGTCGCGAGTCCGCCCGACCCCCGTCCGGGGCGTTTGGCAAACACACTCCAGGAAGACCCGCTCGATGGCTGATACGGCCAAAGAAATCATTCGCGTCAATATCGAAGACGAGGTCCGGCAGAGCTATCTCGACTACGCCATGAGCGTCATCGTCGGGCGCGCGCTGCCCGACGTCCGTGACGGCCTCAAGCCCGTGCACCGGCGCGTGCTGTTCGCGATGCAGGAGCTCAACAACGTCTGGAACCGCCCGTACATCAAGTGCGCGCGCGTCGTCGGTGACGTGATCGGTAAGTACCATCCGCATGGCGATCAGTCGGTCTACGACGCGCTGGTGCGCATGGCGCAGGATTTCTCGCTGCGCTATCCGCTGGTCGACGGCCAGGGCAACTTCGGTTCGGTCGACGGCGACAACGCCGCGGCGATGCGATACACCGAGTGCCGCCTCGACCGGCTGACCTCCGAGCTGCTGGCCGATCTCGACAAGGAAACCGTCGACTTCCAGCCCAACTACGACGAGAAGGATCTGGAGCCGACGGTCCTGCCGACGCGCGTGCCGAACCTGCTCGTCAACGGCTCGGCCGGCATCGCCGTCGGCATGGCGACCAACGTGCCGCCGCACAACCTGTCCGAGATCGTCGCCGCCTGCGTCGCGATCATCGACGAGCCCGAGCTCGGCTTCGAGGATCTGCTGCGCCTGGTGCCCGGTCCGGACTTTCCGACCGCCGGCATCATCAACGGCTCGGCCGGCATCGTCGAGGCCTACCGCACCGGCCGCGGCCGCATCCTGGTTCGCGCGCGCGCCGAGATCGAGACCGACGACAACGGCCGCGAGACGATCATCGTCACCGAGCTGCCGTACCAGGTGAACAAGCGCCGCCTGATCGAGGCGATCGCCGAGCTGCACAAGGAAAAGAAGATCGAGGGCATCGCGTCCGACGGTTTGCGCGACGAGTCCGACAAGGACGGCATGCGCATCGTCATCGAGGTCCGCAAGGACACGATGGCCGACGTGCTGCTCAACAACCTCTATCAGCAGACCCAGCTGCAGGTCACGTTCGGCATCAACATGGTGGCCCTGGTCGACGGCCAGCCGCGCACGCTGGGCCTGCGCGAGATCCTCGACGCGTTCATCCGCCACCGCCGCGAGGTGGTCACGCGCAGGACCATCTTCGAGCTGCGCAAGGCGCGTGACCGCGCCCACATTCTCGAAGGCCTCACCGTCGCGCTCGCCAACATCGACGAGATGATCGAGCTGATCAAGACCTCGCCGTCCGGCGACGAGGCCAAGGCGCGCATGATCGCGCGGCGCTGGGAGCCCGGCCTGGTCCGCGCGCTGCTGGCCGCGTCCGGCGCCGATGCGTCCAAGCCGGAGAACCTCGATCCGAACGTCGGCCTGTCCGAGACCGGCTATCAGCTGTCCGAGGTCCAGGCCCAGCAGATCCTCGAGATGCGCCTGGCGCGTCTGACCGGCCTGGAGCAGGAGAAGCTGACCGATGAATACAAGGACCTGCTGCGAACGATCGCCGGCCTGATCGAGATCCTCGAGGATCCGGCGCGTCTGCTCGCGGTGATCCGCGAGGAGCTCGTCGCGATCGGCGAGCAGTACGGCGACGCGCGCCGCACGGTCATCCAGGCCAGCCAGGACGACATCGACATCCTCGATCTGATCGAGCCCGAGGACGTCGTCGTCACGCTGTCGCACGCCGGCTATGCCAAGCGCCAGCCGGCCAGCACGTATCGCGCACAGCGCCGCGGCGGCAAGGGTCGTTCGGCGTCCGCGCTCAAGGACGAGGATTTCGTCGAGCGGCTGTGGATCGCCAATACGCACGACACGCTGCTGACCTTCACCAGTACCGGCCGCGTCTACTGGCTCAAGGTCTACCAGATGCCCGACGCCGGCCCCAACGCGCGCGGCAAGCCGATCGTCAATCTGCTGCCGCTGGCGCCCGACGAGAAGGTGCAGGCGATCCAGGCCGTGCGCGACTACGACGAGAACCGCTACGTGTTCTTCGCGACCGCCAACGGCACCGTCAAGAAGACGCCGCTGACCGAGTTCGCCTATCAGCTGCAGCGCGGCAAGATCGCGATCGGCCTCGACGAAGGCGACGCTCTGGTCGACGTGCAGATCACCGACGGCGAACGCGACATCCTGCTGTTCGCGTCCAACGGCAAGGCCGTGCGCTTCGACGAAGGCTCGGTCCGTTCGATGGGCCGCACCGCCGGCGGCGTGCGCGGCATGCGCCTGGCCGAGGGCGAGCGCGTGGTCAGCCTGATCGTCGCCGACGGCGAAGGCGACATCCTGACCGCGACCGAACGCGGCTACGGCAAGCGCACCGAACTGGCCGAGTACCCGAAGAAGGGGCGCGGCACGCAGGGCGTCATCGCGATCCAGTGTTCCGAGCGCAACGGCTCGCTGGTCGGCGCGGTGCAGCTCGACGATGCGAGCGAGCTGATGCTGATCTCGAACCTCGGCACCCTGGTGCGCACGCGCGCCGCCGAGATCGCGCGCGTCGGCCGCAATACCCAGGGCGTCACGCTGATCCGGCTACCCGAGAGCGAGAACCTGATCGGCGTGGTCGCGCTGCAGCCGCTCGAGGAAGAAGCCGAAGCCGGCGAGGGCGATACTGCCGCCGCCGATGGCGAGGCGCCGCCGGCCGCACCGGCCGAGTGACCCGAACCGGCCGATCGCGCCACCCGGCGCGATCGGCCGTGATCATCAGGCCGCCAGATCGAGCACCACGCGGCCTTCGATCCGGCCCTGGCGCATCCGCTCGAACACGTCGTTGACGTTCTCGAGCCGGTCGGTCGACACCGTCGCCTTGACCGCGCCGCGCGCCGCGAACGCGAGCGACTCCTCCAGATCCAGCCGCGTGCCGACGATCGAGCCGCGCACGGTGATGCCGTTCAGCACCATGTCGAAGATCGACAGCGGGAAGTCGCCCGGCGGCAGACCGTTGAGCGACACCGTGCCGCCGCGGCGGACCATGCCGAGCGCCTGCTCGAACGCCTTCGGCGACACCGCCGTCACCAGTGCGCCGTGCGCGCCGCCGATGGTCTGCTTCAGATACGCCGCCGGATCGGTATTGAGCGCATTGACGGTCACCGTCGCGCCGAGCGTGCGCGCAAGCGCCAGCTTGGCGTCGTCGACGTCCACCGCCGCCACCTGCAGACCCATCGCACGCGCGTACTGCACGGCCATGTGGCCGAGCCCGCCGACGCCCGAGATCACGACCCACTGACCGGGCCTGGTGTCGGTGACCTTGAGCCCCTTGTAGACCGTGACGCCCGCGCACAGCACCGGCGCCGCTGCGACGAAGTCCAGCCCGTCCGGCAGATGGCCGACGTAGGCCGCATCGGCCAGCGCGTACTCGGCGAAGCCACCGTTGACCGAGTAGCCGGTGTTGCGCTGGCTCTCGCACAGCGTCTCCCAGCCGCCGAGGCAGTGCGGGCAGGTGCCGCAGGCCGAGTACAGCCACGGAATGCCGACCCGGTCACCCTCGCGCACGTGGGTGACCCCGGCACCGACCGCGACCACGTGGCCGACGCCCTCGTGCCCCGGAATGAACGGTGGCGACGGCTTGACCGGCCAATCACCTTCGGCCGCATGCAGATCGGTATGACAGACGCCGCAGGCGGCGATCTTGACCAGGATGTCACCCGGGCCAGGCTGGGGAATCGGCACTTCCTCGATCGTCAGCGGCTGACCGAAGGCACGCACGACGGCGGCTTTCATCGTTTTGGACATGGTTGGGCTCCATGGGATGGGGAAGGCGTGCTCGTTGCGCCACATGATTGGGTGTCACGTAACGGCGGGGCCAGGAGACAGGGTGAGGCCCGGGGGAAGCGAGCGTCTTGATACAGGTCAACGGCAAAAGAGGAGCCGAAACTTAACGATCCGATCGCGAGGCTGCATCGATCAAAACAGATATTATTATTACTTTTTTGATATCGATATGAGTAAAATAACGACATCATGGCGAAGAAAACCGCTCCGTTGCTCCCCGCAACCGACCGCCTGCTGCGCGCGTTCGCCGAGCGGCTGCGTCTGGCGCGTCTGCGGCGGAAGCTGACCGCTCGACAGGTGGCCGAGCGGGCCGGCATGACGCCGGCCACGTTGCGCAATCTCGAGCGCGGCAATGCGGGAGTGACGATGGGCGCCTACCTGGCCGTCATGCAGGTGCTCGGCATCGAGGCCGATCTCGCCCTGCTGGCCGCCGCCGACGCGCAGGGGCGCCAACTGCAGGATGCCCGTCTGTCGCGCGTGCGCGGCGCCAAGCGCACAGCAGTCGACCGGACGGGCGATCGATACTCGGCTTCGGCCAAGTCTGCGCCGGTTGCTGCCGCATCCGGCGTGGCCGAGCCGGACTGGATTGCCGAGGGCGACTTCGCCAGCGCCGACGCACTGGCCGCTCTGATCGCCGATCCGAAGCCCAAGCGCAAGCCGCGGTCATGAGCGATACGTTCATCGCCGTCTACGCCGATTGGGATGGGCTCGACGCGCCGCTGCGGCTGGGCCGGCTGGAGGCGCGGCGCAGTGGCGCTCGCGAATTGTTCGAGTTCGCGTTCGACACGGCCGCGTTGACGCATCGTGACCTGGCCGGCCTTCAGCTCGATCCGCGACTGGGTGCCTATTCCGGACCGCAGTATCCTCCGCAAGGGCAGCAGACCTTCGGCATGTTCGCCGACGCGAGTCCCGATCGATGGGGGCGCCTGCTGATGGGCCGCCGGCTGGAGCGCGAGCAGCGCGCCGGGCGCGCCGATCCGAAGACCCGCCTCTTCGAATCGGACTATCTGTTGGGTGTTCACGACGACTATCGCGTCGGTGCGCTGCGATTGCGTCGCGACGACCAGGGGCTTTCCTCGACGACCGGCACGATGCCGCCGCACCCCCGTTCGTCCAACTGCGTGCGCTGGAGGCGGCGAGCCTGGCGCTGGAGCGCGACGAGGACAATACCGCGGCCGAAGCCGACGACTGGTTGCGCATGCTGATCGCGCCGGGCGGTTCGCTCGGCGGTGCGCGTCCCAAGGCCAGCGTCGTCGATCCCGAGGGACGCTTGTGGATCGCCAAATTCCCCAGCATTCGCGACGACATCGACGTCGGCGCCTGGGAAATGGTCGTGCAGACTCTGGCCCGAGCCTGCGGTCTGCACGTGCCCGATGCATTGGCCCGCCGGTTCAGCGGCGAGCATCACACCTTTCTGGTCCGACGCTTCGACCGCACGCCGGTCGGCCGCCGTCTGCATTTCGCCTCGGCGATGAACCTCACCGCACGCCAGGACGGCGACGACGCGGACGCCGGTGCCAGCTATCTGGACATCGCCCAGGTACTGATGACCAGTGGCGCCACGCCGGACGCCGATCTGCGCGAGCTGTGGTCGCGCATCGTGTTCAACGTGCTGGTGTCCAACACCGACGATCACCTGCGCAACCACGGCTTCCTGCTCGTGCCCGGTCGCGGCTGGATGCTGTCGCCGGCGTTCGACATGAATCCGGTACACGCCGCACACGGCCTCAAGCTCAACATCAGCGAGGTCGACAATGCGCTGGATCTGGATCTGGTGCGATCGGTGGCACCGTATTTCCGTGTATCGACCGTCGACGCCGAAGCGATCATCGCGCGGCAGCGGCAGGTGGTTGCGCGTTGGCGCATGATCGCCGGAGCGCTCGGCATTCCCGCCCGTGAGCAGATGCGCATGGCCGACGCGTTCGGGCGCGCGCCGCGATGAAGCTGCGAGTGATGCCGATGCCCGTCTTGACCCTCTGGGCGCGACCCGCCGGGGTGCCAAGCCGCGGTTGCCCGCCGTCGTCCTTCCGTGACATTCAGCGCATCCGTTTGGGCTTATGCTCGCCGGTCGATCTTGGTCACCCAGGATTTCGGCGGTCTGGCCCCGATATTGCTTGGCCGGTGAGTCGTCTCATGATCTGAGACGAGCGCGGGGTTTGCTCTCGCGCATCTTCCGCAGGGGGAGGGTCAATGGACGACAGCAAGGAACGGGCTCGTCGCGTCGCGCGACCAAACGGACCAAGAGCCAGTGCGAGATCGACGCATCTTCTCCGATTCGGCGTCGTTGGTTCCGTGGCGAACCCCGACGTCGACCGCATGGCGCTCGGCACACGAAGCGGGATACGCCATCATGGATGATCTGTCGCCCAGCGATCTGAAGGCGATCCTGCATTCCAAGCGGGCCAACCTGTACTACCTCGAGCATTGCCGTGTCTTGGTCAATGGCGGGCGCGTGGAGTACGTCACCGACGCGGGCAAGCGGTCGCTGTACTGGAACATTCCGATCGCGAATACGACCACGCTGCTGCTCGGCACCGGTACGTCGATCACGCAGGCTGCGATGCGCGAGCTGGCCAAGGCGGGCGTGTTGGTCGGCTTCTGTGGCGGCGGGGGTACACCGCTGTTCACCGCCAATGAAAGGGATCTCGACGTCGCCTGGTTCTCGCCGCAGAGCGAGTACCGTCCAACCGAGTACCTGCAGGCATGGGTTCGTTTCTGGTTTGACGAAGACCTGCGACTAGTCGCCGCCAAGGCGGTCCAGATGGCGCGCACGCAGCGCATCGCCGAGGAGTGGCAGCAGCGCGCATTGAGGGATGCCGGTTTCGCGCCCGATCGCGCGCGCCTGGCCGACCTGCTCGAGCGTACGCGCCGGCAAATCGCGCTTGCCGAGGACAACGTCTCGCTGCTGACCGAGGAGGCACGCCTGACCAAGGCGCTGTTCAAGCTCGCGGTCGATACGGTTGGTTACGGCGATTTCACGCGCGCCAAGGGCGGTACGGGTGGTGATCCGGCCAATCGATTCCTCGATCACGGCAACTATCTGGCATATGGCCTCGGCGCCTCGGCGGCCTGGGTGATCGGCCTGCCGCATGGTCTGGCGGTCCTGCACGGCAAGACCCGGCGCGGTGGTCTGGTCTTCGACATCGCCGACCTCGTCAAGGACGCCTGCATCCTGCCGCAGGCATTCCTTTCTGCGATGCGTGGCGACGATGAGCAGGCATTCCGTCGCGCCTGCATCGAAGCGCTGACGCGCGGAGAGTCGCTGGACTTCATGATCGACACGTTGAAGGCCATAGCGGTGGAGACGGCAGGCCGCGTGGCATGAACGTCCTGCTTATTTCACAGTGCGAGAAGCGTGCGTTGACCGAGACGCGCCGCATCCTGGATCAGTTCGCCGAGCGCCGTGGCGACCGTACCTGGCAAACGCCAATCACGCAGGCAGGTCTTCAGACCTTACGAAAGCTGCTGCGCAAGACGGCGCGCAAGAACACGGCCGTCGCCTGTCACTGGATTCGCGGCGTCGACCACAGCGAGTTGATGTGGATCGTCGGTGATGCCGGCCGTTTCAACGCCGAAGGTGCGGTACCGACCAACACCACCCAACGCAACGTGCTGCGTCGCGACGACGAGAATGACTGGCACACGCTGGAAGACATCCGGTTGCTCGCACAGCTGGCCGCGCTGTTGCACGATCTCGGCAAGGCCGTCATAGCCTTCCAGGAGCGCTTGAAAGGCACTCGCTCGGAAAGGAATCTTTACCGGCACGAGTGGGTTTCGCTGCGGCTGTTTCTGGCCTTTGTTCAGGGCGTCGACGACGAGGGCTGGCTGCGGCGGTTGGCCGATCCGGATGCCTTCGATGAGCAGCTCTGGATCGCTTCTGGACGCTACCAGCGCGATGGACTGGACGCCGTCGACAGGCATCCGTTCCGCGGTGTCCCGCCGCTGGCCGCTGCTATCGCCTGGCTGGTGGTAACCCATCACCGTCTGCCGTTGGTGCCGGCTCATAAGGATGGTGTGCAGCAATGGCTGGGCAAGCGTTCACGCGGCTTCAATTCGGACTGGCTGGAAGCGCCGTTGCCGCTGATCGCCCACGACTGGAATGAAGTGCTGGTGCCGGCCGAGCGCCAGCGGGCCGAGCCGTACTGGAATCTTGCGGGTCCGTTGCCGGTCGTCGAGCCGTCCTGGCGGGCGCAGGCGGCCCGTCTGGCGAAGCGCCTGCTGGATCTGCGATCGCGCAGAGCGGTCCGCGGGCTCGATGACCCCTATGTCATGCATCTGGCTCGCCTGAGTCTGATGCTGGCGGATCATCACTACTCCAGTCTGCCGAGAGAGTCACCGCAGCGTGTCAAGGGCAACGGCAACACCCGCCTGCATGCCAATACCGACAGTGACGGGAAACCCAAGCAATTCCTGGACGAGCATCTGCTCGGTGTCGCGCGCGGTGCGGGCATGATCGTCCACGCCTTGCCGAGTTTTGCGCGCGCCTTGCCGCGCCTGGCGCATCATCGCGGCCTGCGCAAGCGCAGTGCCGATCTACGCTTCTCCTGGCAGGACAAGGCTGCCGATGCAGCTGCCGCGTTGCGCGACGCCGCGCGTGAGCACGGCGCCTTCGTCGTCAACATGGCATCCACCGGTTGCGGCAAGACACTGGCCAATGCGCGCATTCTCTATGCGCTGGCCGATCCACAGCGTGGAATGCGGGCCACCTACGCCTTGGGGCTGCGTACGCTGACGCTGCAGACGGGACGCAGCTTCCGGGCTGATCTGCATCTAGGAGAGGACGAGCTCGCCATCCGCGTGGGTGGCTCGGCCAGCCGTGCGCTGTTCGAGCATTACGAGCGGCAAGCCGAGGATCGCGGTTCCGCGTCGGCGCAGCATCTGATCGAGGAGGACAGCCACGTCCTGTACGATGGCGCGACGTCCGATCATCCGTTGCTGTCGCGCGCCCTGCACGATCCGGACATCCGCAATCTGCTGTCCGCGCCGATGCTGGTGTGCACGATCGATCACATCGTGCCGGCCACCGAAGCGCTACGCGCCGGCCGTCAGATCGCGCCGATGCTGCGGCTGATGAGTGCCGACCTGATCCTGGACGAACTGGACGACTACGACCTCGACGATCTGCCGGCGCTGACGCGCCTGGTGCATTGGGCCGGCATGTTGGGAACGCGCGTCGTGCTGTCCTCGGCCACCTTGCCGCCGGCGCTCGTGGAGGGCATGTTTCTCGCCTATCGCGCTGGTCGTCGTCACTATCGGGCCAATCGTGGCGCCACCGCTGCGCCGTCCGCGGAAGGCATCGAGGTGCCGTGCCTGTGGGCCGACGAGTTCGGTGCGCAGGTCGCGACCTGTACCGAAGGCGCCGGTTTCGCCGCTGAACACGCCCAGTTCGTCGAAAAACGGACAGGTCAGCTGAAGAAGGCGAAGCCACTGCGACGTGCCGAGCTGCGGGCGCTGGACATCCCGAAAAATCAGCCGAAGGCGGCCATCCGTGCCGAGTTCGCCAGGCACGTACGCGATGCCTGCATGGATCTGCATGCCGATCACGCCGAGCTCGATCCGGTCAGCGGCAAGCGTGTCAGTTTCGGCATCGTACGCATGGCCAACATCGAGCCGCTGTTCGATGTGGCGCAGACGCTCATCGCGCTGGGCGCGCCCGAAGGTGCGCGTATCCATCTTTGCGTCTACCACGCTCGTTTTCCGCTGGTGCAGCGCTCGGCCATCGAGCACCTGCTGGATACGACCTTCAATCGGCGCCATGACGACGATGCGGTCTACCGACTGCCGACGGTTCGCGCCGCGCTGGATGCCCATCCGGAGCATGATCATCTGTTTGTCGTGCTCGCCTCGCCCGTGTGCGAGGTGGGCCGCGATTGGTGCGCCGATTGGGCGGTAGCCGAGCCTTCGTCGATGCGCTCGCTGATCCAGTTGGCCGGTCGCGTCCGGCGTCATCGCGCCAAGCCGGTCGACAAGCCCAACGTCCTGGTGCTCGATCGAAACCTGAGAGCGCTCGAGCGCCCGGAGCCAAAGGATGGCGTGCCGGCTCCAGTGTTCATCCGGCCGGGCTTCGAGCGAAACGATGAGGGCCATCGCTTCCGCCTTCGGTCCGTACGCCTGGACCGGCTGCTGGCACCCGACGAGTACCGGACGCTCGACGCGCTGCCGCGCATTCGACCTCGACCGGAGTCGGACTGGTCCAGTCGCGAGCGATTCGTGGATCTGGAGCAGGCGCGCATCGCGGCCGCCATGCTGCGCGCCGCCACGTCTGCCGGCGTCGATCGCGGTGGCGGAGCGCGCGCCGATGGCACGCGACGAGGCGACCTGGTCGTGGCGATACGCCCAGGCTGCGTTGACCGGCGTGCTGTCGCAGCAGCAGCCGTTCCGTGAAGACACGACGCGCAAGGCCACCCTGGTCTTCGTGCCGGATGAGGACGAAGAAGGGCTCGTCTTGAAGCGTATCGAGCGCAGCGGCACCGGTCGTGACGAAGAGGTTTATGTGTGCGTCGACCACAGTCTGCGCGACGACGTCGTGCTGACGCTGGGCGACCGCATCGAGGTGTGGGGCAGGTTCGATCTGATGGCGCTGCTCATCGAGCAGGCCGAGGCCTTGGATATGCCGCTGGAGCGCGCAGCGAAGAAGTTCGGGGTCGTGGAGGTCCTGGAGAACACGCAGGGCTGGCGTTGGCATGCGTGGCTGGGGTTTGCGAAAGCTAAGTGATTTGCCGAGGAACATTGGAGGCAAATCGTTCGGTGCCCTGATCGATGTTGATGATAAATTCTTTTTATTTTCAGTATGTTGGGAGATCGGGAGCTGCCTACGCGGCAGTGAAAAAGGTGTCGCCTTTTGAAGGCGAGGGGGTGGTTTTCTGAGCTTCTTATGCAGAAGTGAAGGTGAGGGTATGGTGGTTGATACTTTTCTGCTGGCAAGATGCAATTGCCCGAGCATCGTTGGCGCGATGCTCGGGCGAACAGCAAGCCGGTTGGAGCCGGGCCTACACACGAAAGGTCTGTCGTGTAAGAGGATGCAGGAAGTGTTCTATCGACACTTCAAAAGGTTAGTGAAGGACTAAATCCGCCAAATTCCCCTGCGGCGGCTTGCTGCCGTGGGGGATTCTACTGAGATGACCCATCGAGGTCGAACGAACGGAATCCCCATGAACAAAGTTTCGGAACGTGAATCACGCATCCAATGTTTTCGCTTGGGTATCGCCGCTTTCATCGAGGCACGGCGCGAGGCCAAGCTGAAAGGAAACGAAGAGGATGCCGCCGCGGCATCGAAGTACGACACCGCTACCTGGCTCGCCGACGCCGCCCGACGCGTCAGCCAGATTCAGGCGGTGACCCATGTGCTCAAGGCCACCCATCCGGATGCACGAGGCAGTAGCCTGCACTGTGCGCCCGAGAAGTTGGCGCAGCACGCTGAGGTCGGCACCCACCTCCTCGGGAAGACGTATGCCGAGGACGTGGTCGGCAACGCAGCAGCCTTGGATGTGTTCAAGTTTCTCAAGCTGGAGGTCGACGGCCGCCGTTTGTTGGACTGGATGCAGGACGGTGATGAGGACTTGCGCGATGCCCTGAATGCCGACACCACGGTTGCGACCGAATGGATGAAGGCATTCGGTGGCCTCGTCCGTACCGACGCAACGCCCACCTCGCACGAAGCGGCCAAGCAGGTGTACTGGCTGGTGGGCGAAGAACCTACAGACGATGCCAGCTACCACCTGCTGCAACCGATGTTCTCGAGCAGCCTTGCGCACGTGGTGCATGCCGACATCGAGGATGCCCGGTTCGGTGATGCCAACAAGCTGGCCCGGCAGGCATTTCGCGACAAGAAGCCATTCGAGGGTCTGTATCGGGACTATCGGGATCTCGCCGTCCGCAAGCTGGGTGGCACAAAGCCGCAGAACATTTCGCAGCTCAACAGCGAGCGCCGCGGCAACAACTATCTGCTGTCTTCGCTACCGCCGCGATGGCGGCAGGTCGAGTTTCGAAGCCTGAATGTCTCGACGGATCTGTGGAGTCGGTTCGGTCACTTCGGCCAGGTCGGTCCGTTGACGAGCGAGCTGATCCGCTTTCTGTTGTCCGATCCCAAGCCGACGCACGGTACGCGAATCACCCGCGAAGGCATCGAGCAGGCCTTGGGCGCTCAGTTGGCCAGGTTTGCCGAGACCGCGCGCGACCTGCTGGAGCCGGGCTGGACACGGAGTTCGGCCTGCGAGCTCACCTTGGACGAGAAGCTCTGGTTGGATCCGGGCCGTCTGGAGCTGCCGCGCCGTAGTGATGCGCCTCAGCACGAGGCCGACGACGTGGCGTTCGAGGCGGCATATCACTGGGGCGATTGGCCGGATCACGTAGCGGGGCGCTTCTCCAACTGGTTGAACGATCGCTTGCGCGATGCCGGCCTGAAGGCCGTTGGTGATTCGGAGTACACGCATTGGGCTCGACAGGCCATTGTCGATGCGGCCTGGCCGGTGCCGATGCAGCGACGCGTGCCAGTGGGAGGCAGGGCATGAGAGGCTGCCCCGACTTTCATCATCTGCTGGTGCTGCCACATCTGCGCATTCAGAACGCCAATGCGATTTCCAGTCCGCTGACGCACGGATTTCCCTCGATGACGGCGTTCCTGGGGCTGTCGTGGGCGCTGGAGCGCAAGGCTCGCAAGGCCGGACTCGATCTGAAGTTCAAGGCCGTCGGCGTGGTCTGTCACGACCATCAGGAGCAGATCACCGAAGATGGCTTCGTGAAGGCTTTCCGTCTGACCCGCAACCCGGTTGGCAAGGATGGCGGCACCGCTGCGATCGTCGAGGAAGGGCGCATCCATCTCGATCTGAGCCTGGTGTTCGGCGTCGTCAGCGAAAGATGGAAGCGCGATCCGGATGCTCATGAAGTGGACGCCGCGGCTGTCGCTCAGATCGTGGCCGGCATGCGCGTGGCTGGCGGCACCGTGTTGCCGCAGCTCCAATCAGGACGGCGGCGTCATCTCCCCTGGACACTGGATCTGACCGGCACGGATGCGGACAGGCAAGAGGTGTTCCACCAGGCGCGGGTGCGCTTGTTGCCGGGTTTTTCCCTGGTCTCCCAAGATGGGCGACTGGACGCTCGTCTGGCCGAACTGCAGGTCCTGGATCCGGCGGCTTCGCGCCTCGACGCGTGGCTCTCGCTTGCGCGCGTCAACTGGCGCTACCACGCGGATCAGGGCGATCACGAAGCCAAGAGTGGGTGGCGCAACGACCGCAAGGGACAGGGCTGGACGGTGCCGATTCCGGTCGGCTACGGCGCGCTCGGTGACGTGCTCCCGGCCGGCAGCGTCGCCAATGCACGAGATGCCGAGGTGCCGTTTCGCTTCGTCGAAAGCCTCTACTCGATCGGTGAGTGGATCAGTCCGCATCGGCTCCACTCGCCGCAGCAACTCATGTGGTACGTCGATAGCCAGCCCGAGGCCGGGCTCTACCGCTGCCGCAACGACTACAGCGCCGCTGCCGACGCGATCGCGCAGCTCTACGATTTCGACTGAACGTCCCATACGACAAGGAGACCCTCATCATGTCCAAAGATCTCAAGACTGCTTCCGTCCTGGCGTTCGAGCGCAAGCTCGATCCGTCCGATGCATTGTTCTTCGCCGGCGATTGGGCAATGCGCAGCGACTCCTACAACTGGCAGCCGGTCAGGAACCGCCCGAAGTCCGTGCGCGGCACCATTTCCAATCGTCTCAAGACCAAGGATCAGGATCCCGCCAAGCTCGATGCGGCCATCGAAAACCCGAATCTGCAGACCGTGGACGTGGCAGCGTTGCCACTGGACGGCGATACCTTGAAGGTCCAGTTCACGTTGCGTGTGCTGGCCGGCACCGGCGAGCCTTCCGCCTGCAACGACGCTGCTTATCGCAGCAAGCTGCTCGCCACCGTCGGCGCTTACGTGCAGCAGCAAGGTTTCGGTGAACTGGCTCGACGGTACGCGGCCAACTTGGCCAATGGCCGGTTCCTCTGGCGCAACCGCATCGGAGCCGAGCAGATCGAGGTGCGGGTCGCGCATCTGCGCGATGGCCAGTTCGCTTCGCAATGGACCTTTCAGGCGCATGCTCATTCGCTGCGCGAACTGTCTGCGCCCAGCGAAGAGGCCGCCGATCTCAACGCCCTGGCGGCGCTGATCGAGTCAGGCTTGATGGGAAGTGCACACGTACTGTTGCAAATCACCGCATTCGTGCGTGTCGGCGCGGGCCAGGAGGTATTCCCGTCGCAGGAGCTGATCCTAGATCGCGAGCGCGGCGACAAGAGCAAGACGCTCTACGCCGTGGGCGAAGGTGACAAGGCCATCGCAGCGATCCATTCGCAGAAGATCGGCAACGCCCTGCGCACCATCGATACCTGGTATCCCGGCGTCGAGGAGAATGGCCCCATCGCCGTGGAGCCCTATGGCTCGGTCACGACGCAAGGCAAAGCGTATCGACAGCCGAAGGACAAACAGGATTTCTACAGCCTGCTCGATGGCTGGATATTGAAGGACAAGGTGCCGACACCGGAGCAACAGCACTTCGTCATGGCTACGCTGATACGCGGTGGCGTATTCGGAGAGGCGGGTTGAGGCCATGGACCATTACGTCGATCTGACGATCAGGCCGGATCCGGAGTTTCCGGCCCATCAACTGATGAGTGCGCTCTACGCCAAGCTGCATCGCGCCTTGGTGAGCCTCCGTGCGGATGGCATCGGCGTCAGCTTTCCCGGATTCAACGCAAAGCCGGCGAGCATCGGGGCGCGCCTTCGTCTACACGGATCGCCCTCTTCGTTGCAGACGCTGATGGAGACCAACTGGTTGCTCGGCATGCGCGATCACACGCAGGTGACCGGCATACAGCCGATCCCCGGCGGAGCAGGGCATCGCCATGTATTCCGGGTCCAGACGCAGAGCAGCCCGGAACGTCTGCGGCGGCGCGCTATGCGTCGTCACGGACTCAGCGAGGATGATGCGCGTGCACGGATACCGGATGCTGCCGGAAAGACGCTTGCGCTTCCATTCGTCCAGCTGAGCAGCCGCAGCACCGGACAGCTGTCGTTTCCGCTGTTCATCGAGCACGGCCCGATCGAGCCGCAGCCAGTCCCCGGCCGCTTCAACAGCTATGGCCTCAGCCGCGAGGCGACGGTGCCCTGGTTCTGACCCTTTTCCGGTCAGTGCCGATGTAGTCTTTTCGATCAACCACTTGCGAGCCCTCGAGAAATTTGAGGGGAATGCTCGCAAGTGGTTTGCTGCTTTTTGAAATCATAGACTTGCTCGCCGATCGTTCTAGCTCACTGCCGCGCAGGCAGCTCAGAAATGTTCGGCAGTGAGCCACAACCGATCACGCAAGCTCACTGCCGCGCAGGCAGCTCAGAAATGATCGATGCCTACACGAGGCGCATTGCTGCCGCTCACTGCCGCGCAGGCAGCTCAGAAATTCGAGGGAGAGGCAGAGACCAGCGAGGACCCGCTCACTGCCGCGCAGGCAGCTCAGAAAATAACCAGGGCATTGGCGAGCTGAATGAAGCTGCTCACTGCCGCGCAGGCAGCTCAGAAAACGACGCGACCGGCATCGGCCTGGCGCTGGTCGCTCACTGCCGCGCAGGCAGCTCAGAAAGGCGCGGCCGCGAGGCGTCGAAATGGGGCGCCGCTCACTGCCGCGCAGGCAGCTCAGAAAGGACCGGGCCGTGGAGATCGCCGCCAGCAACCGCTCACTGCCGCGCAGGCAGCTCAGAAATGCACGATCGCGGCGACGCGCCGCGGCGAGAGGCTCACTGCCGCGCAGGCAGCTCAGAAATACATGCCCTTGCGCGGGTGCGCGCGCTCGATGCTCACTGCCGCGCAGGCAGCTCAGAAATGGTCGCGGCAGCACGGTTTCCGCTACTTCGCGCTCACTGCCGCGCAGGCAGCTCAGAAATGGGCACGGGCGGCGGAAACAGCCTGCAGCGCGCTCACTGCCGCGCAGGCAGCTCAGAAACTGACGAGCAGCTGGCCGAGGCGCGGCGACAGGCTCACTGCCGCGCAGGCAGCTCAGAAAAGCGGGTCAACGCCGAAACCGGCCACCTGAAAGCTCACTGCCGCGCAGGCAGCTCAGAAAGCGCTCGGCCTCGGCCGGCACGACCTCGATCGGCTCACTGCCGCGCAGGCAGCTCAGAAAATGCCGGCGAATCTGGATAACCGACCAGACCGGCTCACTGCCGCGCAGGCAGCTCAGAAACTGACGCGACACGTAGGCAAGCCGCCCGCGGTGCTCACTGCCGCGCAGGCAGCTCAGAAAAGAGCAGTGTGGCGACCACCGGCCGAGACGGTGCTCACTGCCGCGCAGGCAGCTCAGAAATCGCCCCTCGCCCGCGACCTGCTCGCGGCACTGCTCACTGCCGCGCAGGCAGCTCAGAAATCGCTGCTCGCGGAAACCTCGCACACGCACCGGCTCACTGCCGCGCAGGCAGCTCAGAAAGTGGTCGGACGAGTACGCCGAGGTGCGCGCGAGCTCACTGCCGCGCAGGCAGCTCAGAAAGAGTCGGCCACTCAGAAGGCGGCGGCAATCGCGCTCACTGCCGCGCAGGCAGCTCAGAAAACGCCGCGGAAACGATTGCCGCCCGCGCTCGCGCTCACTGCCGCGCAGGCAGCTCAGAAAGTACGGTCCCGGTGACCCGGGCCACGTCGGCGGCTCACTGCCGCGCAGGCAGCTCAGAAAGCCCCAAGCCCGGCATGGCGGGTGCGCGACCAGCTCACTGCCGCGCAGGCAGCTCAGAAAAACAGGCGGTCGCGGAGCTTGCAGAGAATGCGGCTCACTGCCGCGCAGGCAGCTCAGAAAAGTTGGTGATGACCAGCTCCGCGCTCGACGCGGCTCACTGCCGCGCAGGCAGCTCAGAAATGGTCGCCAGCGCTCACGTGCTGCTCGCGCATGCTCACTGCCGCGCAGGCAGCTCAGAAAACGTCGCTACGCGGCGCGGCCGCCGGGAGCCAGCTCACTGCCGCGCAGGCAGCTCAGAAATCTGCGGCCGGCTTCGCCGGCGACTGGAATCGGCTCACTGCCGCGCAGGCAGCTCAGAAATTCATGGGCGCGTTCGCAACGGACACGCACCAGCTCACTGCCGCGCAGGCAGCTCAGAAGTTCATGGAAGGCCTGTCCGCCTTCATGGGCGCGCTCACTGCCGCGCAGGCAGCTCAGAAACTTGAGCGAGATGCGGATCTCCGCAACCTGGAGCTCACTGCCGCGCAGGCAGCTCAGAAATTTCGGAGTTCGAACGTGGGCGAGTTGAAGTTGCTCACTGCCGCGCAGGCAGCTCAGAAAGTCAGAGACGTCATGACCGCAGCCGCGACGATGCTCACTGCCGCGCAGGCAGCTCAGAAAAAGAGTGATCTGCAGGCCGGTCGTCTGGTAGGTGCTCACTGCCGCGCAGGCAGCTCAGAAAGTCCGCACGCGCGCGCCGGCCGGCACCGAGCGGCTCACTGCCGCGCAGGCAGCTCAGAAAGAACAGGTCCAGAGCTTCGACATCGCGTCGAAGCTCACTGCCGCGCAGGCAGCTCAGAAACAGGAGCGCCGGCAGGTCCAGCGCGCCGGCAAGCTCACTGCCGCGCAGGCAGCTCAGAAATCGACCCTCGCCCGCGACCTGCTCGCGGCACAGCTCACTGCCGCGCAGGCAGCTCAGAAATTGCAGCTGCGGCCGCCGCGACCAATCGCTACGCTCACTGCCGCGCAGGCAGCTCAGAAAAAGGGTCATGTCGGCGAGCCGGTGCGCGAGGCGCTCACTGCCGCGCAGGCAGCTCAGAAATTGTGGGCCGGGCGAATCCCGACCGTGGAGATGCTCACTGCCGCGCAGGCAGCTCAGAAAATCGTCCGCCGCGCACGCCGAGCACGACATCAGCTCACTGCCGCGCAGGCAGCTCAGAAATTGACGAGCTGGGACATGATGGCGGCCATCGCGCTCACTGCCGCGCAGGCAGCTCAGAAATCTCCTCCTTCTCCGACCTCAAGCCGGTGACCGCTCACTGCCGCGCAGGCAGCTCAGAAATCGGGTGTCGCTCAGCTCGAGCGCGGTCGCGAGCTCACTGCCGCGCAGGCAGCTCAGAAATCGAGCGTGGCCGCGATCGCCGCGAGATTTCCGCTCACTGCCGCGCAGGCAGCTCAGAAATACGAGCCCAAGTCGATTGGCGCCGCCTTCGCGCTCACTGCCGCGCAGGCAGCTCAGAAAGGTCTGCCTCGGCGACGAAGCGCGCACCGCTCGCTCACTGCCGCGCAGGCAGCTCAGAAATCGATCGCGGCGCAGGCCAGCAGGGTGCGCAGGCTCACTGCCGCGCAGGCAGCTCAGAAAAGAAACTCCGGCGTCGCGCTGGCGCTTTTCCAGCTCACTGCCGCGCAGGCAGCTCAGAAAGCCCAGGTCTGGACGGAAGAACGCTTCTACGAGCTCACTGCCGCGCAGGCAGCTCAGAAAGCGGCAGGTCTTCGCTTGGCTGCAGGAGACGCTCACTGCCGCGCAGGCAGCTCAGAAACATCGCATGCGCCGCGGACTACGGCGACCCGCGCTCACTGCCGCGCAGGCAGCTCAGAAATTGCAGACCTCGGCCTGCCGCAGCGCGACCTCGCTCACTGCCGCGCAGGCAGCTCAGAAATGATAGGAGGCGGAATCGTCTATGCACTTCTGGCTCACTGCCGCGCAGGCAGCTCAGAAATGGCTGCGCAACCACGCGCCCTACGAGGGCTGGCTCACTGCCGCGCAGGCAGCTCAGAAATGGTTGGGTGATCGGCCGGTGGGCCGATGGAGGCTCACTGCCGCGCAGGCAGCTCAGAAAAGGAGCAGCACGCAGGCCGCGGTGGCGATCAGGCTCACTGCCGCGCAGGCAGCTCAGAAAAGCCGCGGCGACGACGCTACGCAGCGCGCGCAGCTCACTGCCGCGCAGGCAGCTCAGAAAATGCGTCCGTCGCGCGGAGCGGTCTCGATCGGGCTCACTGCCGCGCAGGCAGCTCAGAAAGTCGACCAGGGCAGCTCGATGGACACGCCACAGCTCACTGCAGCGCAGGCAGCTCAGAAAATTCACGCAGGAACTCCTCGCGTGTGCCGAGAGCTCACTGCCGCGCAGGCAGCTCAGAAATCGCGCTCGGCCTTGCGCAGCTGTGGTCGATAGCTCACTGCCGCGCAGGCAGCTCAGAAATGTGATCTTGGCGATCTCCATTTCGCTCAGCTGCTCACTGCCGCGCAGGCAGCTCAGAAAGCCGGAGCACTTCTGCGACGACTGCGCGAACTGCTCACTGCCGCGCAGGCAGCTCAGAAATCGAGATCACCGGCTACAAGACGGCCGGCGATGCTCACTGCCGCGCAGGCAGCTCAGAAATTCCGGACCATATCGCCAGCAGCACGTATTGTGCTCACTGCCGCGCAGGCAGCTCAGAAATCGTAGCCGCCGCGCAGGACGATCGTCACGAAGCTCACTGCCGCGCAGGCAGCTCAGAAATGGTTGCAGATCGTCTCACCGAGCCAGACGTTGCTCACTGCCGCGCAGGCAGCTCAGAAATAAATCCTCGCGCCGTGGCTACGTCTCCCCGTGCTCACTGCCGCGCAGGCAGCTCAGAAATGCAGCGAAGTCAATCATCAAGTCGCCACAGTGCTCACTGCCGCGCAGGCAGCTCAGAAATGGATGCGCAGCAGCCGGTCGATCTCGGCGGCGCTCACTGCCGCGCAGGCAGCTCAGAAAAGATCGGCGTCGAGGCCAAGCTGCAGCTCAACGCTCACTGCCGCGCAGGCAGCTCAGAAACGGGGAGGAAGAGGGCGAGCCGTGCACCTGACGCTCACTGCCGCGCAGGCAGCTCAGAAATGTCGGCGCTCAACCCGGCCGAGCAGCTGGCCGCTCACTGCCGCGCAGGCAGCTCAGAAATTCGAGGTCGGCGATGCGGTCGTTGATCGCGTGCTCACTGCCGCGCAGGCAGCTCAGAAATCGCCAGTCGTGCCATTGCTGGCCAGGATGTCGCTCACTGCCGCGCAGGCAGCTCAGAAATATTTCGAGGGGCACGACGACGGATACCTGAGGCTCACTGCCGCGCAGGCAGCTCAGAAAAAAGCAAGCGATCGGGCGATGGCGCGCTCGCGGGCTCACTGCCGCGCAGGCAGCTCAGAAAATCCCTAGGAGCGCGGCGTCGGCCTCGACCTCGCTCACTGCCGCGCAGGCAGCTCAGAAATCGGCGAGGACCTGACCGCCGGCATGCGCGGCGCTCACTGCCGCGCAGGCAGCTCAGAAATCCATGCGGGCCTGGGCCTCTCGGTTCTGCTCGCTCACTGCCGCGCAGGCAGCTCAGAAAATGGTCGGCGACACGTCCGATGCAGAGACGCCGCTCACTGCCGCGCAGGCAGCTCAGAAAATGGATGGCGGCGTGTTTCGGCGCGGAGATTGGCTCACTGCCGCGCAGGCAGCTCAGAAAACCTCGCGCTGGCGCGCGGTCATGCTCACCAGGCTCACTGCCGCGCAGGCAGCTCAGAAAAATGGCATCGGGTGCTACCGGCTGTCGGACGGGCTCACTGCCGCGCAGGCAGCTCAGAAATGCTCGAGGTCACAGACGTGCGCGTCGAGCGGGCTCACTGCCGCGCAGGCAGCTCAGAAATTCATGGACGGCCTGTCCGCCTTCATGGGCGCGCTCACTGCCGCGCAGGCAGCTCAGAAAAAGCCGATCGAACGCGCCTGGCGCGACTTCTGGCTCACTGCCGCGCAGGCAGCTCAGAAATTGGGATGCGCCGCGGCTTGCGGCGTAGTCATGCTCACTGCCGCGCAGGCAGCTCAGAAAATCCCGCCATCGCGATCGACGAGCTGCCGGCCGCTCACTGCCGCGCAGGCAGCTCAGAAAGTTCAGCCACGCCGGGTCGCCGTCGGGCTGGTGCTCACTGCCGCGCAGGCAGCTCAGAAAAAAGTGCCGACGAACCGATAGGCACCGCTGCGGCTCACTGCCGCGCAGGCAGCTCAGAAAATCTGCGCCATCGCAGCGTTGAGCTTGGCAATGCTCACTGCCGCGCAGGCAGCTCAGAAAGATACACGCTGCGCCGCACGCGGATTGCGAAGGCTCACTGCCGCGCAGGCAGCTCAGAAAGTGCGCATGCCGGTCGAGATCGAAGAGAGCATGCTCACTGCCGCGCAGGCAGCTCAGAAAATTGGCGAACGTGCGGGCGACCAGTCGCACGGGCTCACTGCCGCGCAGGCAGCTCAGAAATCGCGGACGCCGGTGAAGGTGCGCCCCGCGGGCTCACTGCCGCGCAGGCAGCTCAGAAACCGTAGACCTTGGCGGCCTCACGCTCGTGGTGGCTCACTGCCGCGCAGGCAGCTCAGAAATTGTCCTCTCCGTTCGGGGTGCGCGTGATGTCGCTCACTACCGCGCAGGTAGCTCAGAAATCTCGCCGCACGTACTCCAGCGGCAAGGCACGGCTCACTGCCGCGCAGGCAGCTCAGAAACCATGCGATGCGCTGATGGCGCTGATGTACGAGCTCACTGCCGCGCAGGCAGTTCAGAAACGAGGCGAAGCTGTACGTCTTGACCTTGCCGCGCTCACTGCCGCGCAGGCAGCTCAGAAACGCCGGGTTGGTGATACGCCTGAAACCGATCGGCTCACTGCCGCGCAGGCAGCTCAGAAACATCCGCCGCCGCCGTTGTACGCCGACAGGCCGCTCACTGCCGCGCGGGCAGCTCAGAAATGCAGCAGCGTCGGCACCGCGGCGGCGCTGTCGCTCACTGCCGCGCAGGCAGCTCAGAAACGTGGGACGCAAAGTGGTCGATCCGCACCGCTGCTCACTGCCGCGCAGGCAGCTCAGAAATGAGCCTGGCCGACAACGTAAGCGTATCCAAAGCTCACTGCCGCGCAGGCAGCTCAGAAAATCCGAACGGCAGACGCAGGCGGTGGCTCGGCGCTCACTGCCGCGCAGGCAGCTCAGAAATGGACGGGCCCGGGCTGGCTTGGGAGTACCTGGCTCACTGCCGCGCAGGCAGCTCAAAGCCTACAAAGCTGACGTCAGGCGCGGGGAGGTGGCAGCAGCACTTCGGCTACTCATTTGATGAACCTGCTACGCTCCGACACGACATCCTCGGGGGAGGGGGCGGTATGAATGCTTCGCTGTTGACGAACGTGCTGTTGCCGCTCGCCCTGGGCGTGATCATGCTGGGGCTCGGCCTCGGCCTGACGATCCAGGACTTCAAGCGCGTCGCGCGCTATCCGCGGGCGGTGCTGATCGGTCTGGTGTTACAGATCGGTGTGCTGCCGTGGGCGGCGTTCGCGCTGGCGCTGCTGTTCAAGCTGCCGCCGGAGCTGGCGGTGGGTCTGATGCTGCTGGCCGCCTCGCCCGGTGGCGCCACGGCCAACATCTACAGTCATCTGGCGCGCGGCGACGTCGCGTTGAACATCACGCTGACCGCGGTCAACAGCGTGCTGTGCTTGCTGACGCTGCCGATCATTCTCAATCTGTCACTCGAATACTTCCTCGGCGCCGGCCAGTACGTGCCGCCGCCGGTGCAGAAGATCGTCGAGGTGGCGGTCATCATCCTGCTGCCGGTCGCGATCGGCATGCTGATCCGCTCGCGCGCGCCGGCTTTCGCCGAGCGCATGGAAAAGCCGATCCGGCTGTTGTCGGTGCTGGTGCTGGCGCTGCTAATCGTGGCGGCGGTCGCCGGCGAGTGGCAGACGCTGCTGTCGTTCTTCGCCGCGGTCGGCGTGGCCTGTCTGCTGTTCAACCTGATCAGCATGGGCAGCGGCTATGCGGTGCCGGTCGCCTTGAAGCTGCCGCGCCGGCAGGCGACGGCGATTGCGATGGAGATCGGCATCCACAACGGCACGCTGGCGATCTACATCGCGCTCAACGTGCTCGGTCATTCGACGATGTCGATTCCGGCCGCGCTGTACAGCCTGATGATGTTCATCACGGCCGGCGTGTTCGCATTCTGGTTGAGCCGGCGCAAGGACTGAAAACCACCCCTGCATCGCGCTACGCGTATCGCCCGAGGCGCTCGAGGTGCACAGGCGCCGGCGCTGCGCTTTCCGCGTCTCTCCCGTGCTGTCGTGTCATGCGAGCGACAGGTCTTGCACGCAAACCCCGTGCATGCCGCGACATGTGTGGATGGCCGCGCTCGCTCGGGGAGCAAGACCACGAACAGACGATGATGTCCATGGTCGGCGCCACGACCCGTTTTCCGCATCCGCTTAGATGAGGCTGGGACAGCTGCGCGACGAGTTGCAGTTGCCGGAAACGCTGGCGCCGTCGTGACTGGCGCGATCGCCGGCTCGCAGGACTCGGCCGGGTGGAAAGCGTGAGCGGCATGCAAGGCCGCTCCGGCTCAGAACGGCGCCGCCACGTCGAGCATGCAAGCGCTCGACGTGAATAAGACACCGCGGCTGCGTAGTGCAAGCCGCGGTGGACGGCCGCTATTGCAAGCCGTTCGATCTTTCAGGCGAAGCGATCGAGCGCAGCCGTGACGCGCTACCTCCCGGCCCGGCGCCAGCTGCGCCAGGCCAGGCCGAACAGGCTGAGGGCGATCAGCAACTGGGCCCAGGTGTGCGCGGCCGGTACCGGCTGCGGGGTCTGCGTCGGCGTCAACCTGCCGATCACCGTCGCCGCGCACGGCGGCTGCGTGCCGCTCGGCGCGCACGTGGCGAGGTCCCCCGGCGTGACCGTCGCGGTGTTGACCACGGTCTCCGGCGGATCGGCCGCCAAGGTCGCCGTGACCGTGTACACCAGCGTCGCGCCGGCCGGGAACGTCGCCACCGTTTCGGCGACCGCGCCGCTGCCTCTGGCATTGGGACAGGCGATGCCGCCGGAGGCCGCGCAGGTCCAGGCGAACGCGTCGATGCCGGCCGGGATCGGATCGCTGATGAGCGCGTCGATCGCGTCGGCGTCGCCGACATTGCGTATGGTGACCGTGTAGACCACCGTTTCGCCGGGCCGCAGGGTCGCCGTGTTCGCGGTCTTGGTGATCAGCAGCTGCGGCGTACCGGCCGGCGGCGGCACCTCGATCGAGGTGCAGTTCGCCGGTCGCGGCGTCGCCGCGCAATCCGGCGGCGTGGTGCCTGTCTCGTAGGCGACGTTGCCGATCCGCGTCACGCCCGGCGGCACCGGATCGACGACGCGCACGACCACGGTCAGGGTCAGCGTGCCGTTCGCCGGCACCGTCAGGCCGCTCCAGCTCACCACGCCGGCGGCGAACATGCCGCCATGGTCCGCCGACACGAACACGGTGTTGGCGTCGAGCGGATCGGTGACGGCGTAGGGGCCGCGTCGCTGCCGCCGGTATTGGTCAGCACGATCGCGTAGGTCAGCTGCTCGCCCGGCTCTGCCAGGCCGTCGTCATTGGCGTCCCGTACCGACTTGGCGAGGGTCACCGCGCCCGCGGTCGGCACCACCACGCATTGCCGGCCCGCCGGCGGGCACGGCGGCGGCGGGGTGTCGGTCTCGTAGGCGAGGTTGGCGATCCGCGTGACGCCGGCAGGAATCGGATCGACCACCTGGACGACCACGGTCAGGGAAAGCGTGCCGTTCGCCGGCACGGTCAGGCCGGCCCAGGTGACGACGCTGCCGGCAGTCGTGCCGCCGTTGTCGGCTGAGACGAACGTGACGTTCGGATCCAGCGTGTCCGTCACGCCGTAGTTCAGCGCCGGCGCGCCGCCGCTGTTGGTCAGCGTGATCGTGTAGGTCAGCTGCTCGCCCGCTTCGGCGTGGCCGGCCAGCGTGCCGCTCTCGCCACTCAGGGTCTTGGCCAGCGTGACGTTGGCCGGCGCGGGCAGCGGCGTCATCTCCTCACAATCGTTCGGTGCGATCGCGCAGTCGACCTTGCCGGGAATGGCGACGGTATTGGTGATCGAGGCGGCGGCGGGCGTCGCGCCCACCTGGACCGTGAAGCTCAGCTCGGCGCTGGTGCCTGCCGCGACGTTGAACGTGGACGTATTGCCGCAGGAGGAGCCGGCTGCCGCGGCGGCGCAGGTGAAGCTGTCGCCACCCACGTGGGTGGTCCCGGCCGGCACGGTTTCGACGACGTCGCCGGCAAACAGGGTTGCGACGGCGTCGCCCGCGTTGGTGATCGCAATGCGATAGGTCAGCGTGTCGCCGGGCGACACCGCAGACGGCGGCATATACGGCACGCCATTGACGGCGGTCAGGGTCTTGGCGACCGACAGCGCGGGATCCGACCGCCCCGGGAAGACGCAGGAGGCAAGATCGCGGGACGCGTTGGCCGTGGTGTCGGACAGATGGACGATGACCCCCGTCGCCGGATCGTATCGATAGTAGGCGCTCGGCGAAGGCATGTTGTTGGCGAGAATCAGCGCGCCGTCATCGGCGAACGCGATGCCGGCCCAGCCGATCGTGCTCGGCGAGCCGCCGAGCAGCGGGCGCGTCTGGCGCACGGCCGCGAACGGCGAGCCGCCGCTCAGGTCGAGCTGGTAGAGATCCTGGCCGACTGCCAGCCAGGCTCTGCCGCTACCGTCGAATGCGATGTCCCCGCTGTTGACGTCGGTCGGCGCATGGTCGTAGTCGACCACGCCGATCGGGGTCACGGTGTAGCCGAAGGTCGAGGACGACTCGACCTGCCACACCTCCGGGTTCGACCCGGCAGCCAGCAGATAGCCGGTGCCGTCCGTGTTGAAGCCGCCGCGCGGGAAGTCGGGCGAAACGAACGGACCGAATGCGACGTACCAGCCGCCGTTGGCGGCGTCGTAGGCCCACAGCGTGGACTCGGTACCGCTGGACCGCTGAATCATCAGCAGGCGGTTGCGCACGGGATCGAGCATGAGCGCGTTGAGGTTGCCGGACACCGTGGCCGGAAGCAGCGGCACGAGCGCGTCGGACGCGCTAGGCGGCGTGTAGCCGTAGATGTCGACGCCGTTGACGAGGCTGAAGACCTGGGCCGGGTCGCCGGCCGCCGGACAGAACGCGACTGCCGGCGCGTTGGAATCCCACGACACCGTGGCGGAATCGGTGACCCGGGCGGTGCTCGGCGCGACGATCATCAGGGTCTGAGCGTGGCTGCCGGGGGTGGCGACGCCGCCGGCAGTGGCCGGAACGGAGACGATGTTGCCGGAGATGCGCGAGCCCGCCGCGGAGACCGTGACCGTGGCCGAGCCGGCCGCGGTGATTCCGGTGAGATCGATGTAGATGTCCTGGCCGTCGGTGACCGCCGAGGTGTCGATCGCCGTGCCGCCGGCGTCGGTCAGCGCGTAGCCACCCGTGACCGAAACACTCGCAAACGGCTGGTTGGTGCTGATCGTGAACGGGCCGACCAAGGTGCCGGCGACATGCGGACCACCCGGCGCAACGATCGCGGCCGTGCTCTGAAGATCGGCAGGGTTCATGCCGTTGCTGGCGTTCGCGCCATTGACCAGGTACCAGTAGGCCGTCTCCGAATCCGGCGTCGACCAGTTCCAGGGTGCGTCGAAGTTCAGATCGGTGTAACGCCAGATCGCGTACTGAGCCGCCTCGATGGCGTCATTCGCCGAGATCCCCGGAACACCGGCCGCGGTACCGAAGTCGGACAGGCTCAGGTAGGGATAGCTGTGCGCCAGCACCCAGAGCACCTTGGCCTGGATCGCGGCGCTGGTGAAGTAGTTGCCGCCCAGGAACGACGGCGGTGCCTCGACCGTCGCGGTCCGGAAGGTCCCCAGGGAGACGTCGTGCTCGACACAATAGGACCAGTAGTCCGGCGTGCCGAGATT
Organism: Dokdonella sp.; assembly: GCA_024707225.1. Lineage (GTDB taxonomy): Bacteria > Pseudomonadota > Gammaproteobacteria > Xanthomonadales > Rhodanobacteraceae > Dokdonella. The sequence goes on from JANQAE010000001.1 coordinate 669,078, forward strand.
GCCGATGTCGGGCGGCGTGGCGGCGAAGATGCCCACCATGGCTGACCCGCTGTAGCCCTCCATCTTGTGTGCGACGTAGACCGGGTCACCCACGCCGGGCTCGCCTGCAGAAGCGGGGCTCGACGGCAACACGGATGCGACCGCCATCGTCACTGCGATCCAGGCAGCGGCAGCCGAGCTCAGCCGCTTGCGCCAACGCGACACGGAAGTGTTCATTGCGGTCATTCCTTTAGGTGCTGTAGCAAGCAGAAGTGGCAAGCGGAAGAGCGGACATGAGGTTGAAGTGCACGTTCGACCCGCGGGTCCCCATCGCACGAGGTGCGGCCCCGGACGGACATTCAATGATCACCATCACCGCCCTGTCAGGCAGACGCCGACGACGCATCGATCGAAAGGTCAAAGCGACACCGTTCGTGTCTGTCCTCGTTGGCTTCCCTAATTCGCAAAAGGGCAACGAATGCGGACACGAGCGGCGCCGGCTTTTTTCAGGCAGGTCCGCTTGACGGAACAGGCCCTTGAGGCAGCCCCGACGTCTTCCCCGGAAGTACAGGAGCGAGCGCTGCGAACGGTGCCGCAGTCCAGGACGAGTACGGATCGTGACGGGGCCGATCGCGCCGATTGCCGGCCGGATGGACCGTACCGCCGGGACGTCGTGGTCGGATGCGTCAGGCTGGGCGTGGGCAGGGCAAGCGACTCGGTGCCAGCGGCAGGCGCAGATCAGGGCGCTCGATCGCGAGTTACGAGAGCTGCGCCAGGTGCAGGACATCCCACGCAAGGCGTCGGGTACCTGGCCCCGGCGCAGCCCGACCGCCGGTATGAATCGCCCGCATCCTCACGGCCATCGACGCCACCATCACCGGGATGTGTCGCCAGATGGATTGACTCAACGATGTCGACAAAGGCCGAGGTTTTTCGGAACCGTCTTCGCGGTGGCGAACGAGCGGGCGGCCATCGAGCGGGTTACAGCACGACATCGCGCCAGTTGCGCCACCACTGCTTCGGCGGCCGCGGCATGCGGTCCCACCAGGCATTGATCGCATGGATGCTGCCGCTGGCCCAGGCGGCGCGATGGCGCGCGTCGGGCGGCGTTGCGCCGATCGCGTCGGCCAGGCGCGGATACAGCGGGCCGTCGGCGAGTGTCGGGTAGCGCGTCAGCAGGCTCAGCAGTGTGAATGCGTCGTCCGATGTCGCCAGCTCGGCGCTGCGCGTCTCGGCGTCGTGGTCGCGATGACCCTCGCGCAGCGCGTGATCGAGTGCAGTCACGGCCTCCGCGAACGCCGCCGGCGCGGCCGGCCGCAACGGCAGGCCGGCGTGATCGGGTCCGAAATCGAGCGCATGGCCGGCCGGCACCAGGGTTTCGCGGCCGCCCTCGCTGTGCATGACCCAGCCGCTGCCGACCGCGAGGCGGCCGCTGCCGTCGGCGCGCTTCCACAGGTCGAACACGCAACCGAGGTCGATCACCTCGGCGCCGCCGTCGAGCACGCCGAACGCGCCGGGCGGTGCCCAGACGCGTGCGTGCACGTGGCCGGTTTCGAGCGCGATGCGGTGGTGGCCGCTGCGCGTCTCGATCAGGCTGAGCCGCGTCTGCGGCGAGACCTCGAGCGCGCCGATCCGTGCGATCGCGACGCGCGCGTGCTGGCCGGCGCCGGTCTGCAGCGTGTCTCCGACCGCGAGCGCCGGTGCCAGCGCCGGCACGTCGACAGTGACCGGCCACGGCGCGTCGGCGGTCCAGCGCAGCCGCCACGGCAGCCAGATCGCGACGGCCAGAGCGGCCGCCGCGACGCCGCCGGCCGCGAATGCGAGCGGACGGCGCCAGTGCCGTCGTGGCAGCGCGGTCGATACCTTCGGCATCGGCGCCTCGGACGGCACATGCCGATAGCGGCCGAGCAGCTGCTCGAGGCGGGCGAGGTCCGCATCGCCGGGCTGGTCCGGCGACCACAGCGGATCACGGGGTGTGGACATCGGCGGTCTCCTCGGGAGCGGCGGCCAGGCCCAGTGCCGCGCGCAGCTTGGCCATGCCGCGATGCAGGTTGACGCGCACCGACGCGGCGGTGAGTCCGGTAAGCGCGGCGATCTCGGGGCCGCTCAGGCCTTCGACCAGGCGCAGCAGCAGCGTCTCGCGATAGGCCTGGGGCAGGACACGGATCACGTGCAGGACGCGCTCGGCCTCGGCGCGGTCGTCGGGACCGGCGGCCGGACTTGCGCGGTCGTGGTTCTCGCGCAGCGATTCCTCGTCGGCGCCGATGCGGCCGCGGTGGCGGCGCGCGATCGCGGCGATCCACGGTCCGAACTGCGTCGCCTCGCGCAACTGGCCGAGCTGCGCGAACGCGATCGCGAAGGTGTCCTGGGCCAGTTCCTCTGCATGCGCATGCGGGGCGCGGCCAAGATGGATCGCATGCACCAGCGGCGCGAAAGCGCGGTACAGCCACGCAAACGCCGCCTGCGAGCCGCGCTGGGCATCGCGGACGTGACGGGCGATCTCGAGCGGGGACAGCGGTTGCCTCATGCGCGCGCAGCGGTTGACCTACCGCGAGAGAGGGGGCGGAGCGTGCAGCGTTAACCGGCCGAGGCGAGGTTAACGCAGCGCGCCCTCGTGCGCTCTGGACCCGCACCTGTCACGGAGCAACGCCATGCACGTCCGCTTGCCGATCCTGCTGTCCTTGTCCTTGCTGCTTCCGTCGTTCGCAACCGCGTCCGGCAATGCCGCAATTCCGATCGTCGGCTTGCCGTGCGAGGACTGCGAGGTCGCGCTGGCCGGCCTGCCGGCCGCGCCGCCGACCGTCGCGCGGTTGAGCGCGCCGGAAGAGCCCGGCGAGCCGCTGCAGCTGAGCGGCATCGTGCGCGACGCGGACGGCCGGACGCGCGCGGGCGTGATCGTCTACGCGCACCAGACCGACCACCGCGGCATCTATCCGGAAGAAGGCGTCGTCGGGCCGCCCGAGCTGCGCCGGCACGGCCGCCTGCGCGGCTGGGCGCGGACGGATGCCGAAGGACGCTACCGGTTCGAGACGATCCGGCCGGGCGGCTATCCGGACAGCGGGCTGCCGCAGCACATCCATCTCAACGTGATCGAACCGGGCTGTGCGACGTACTACATCGACGATGTGATGTTCGAGGACGATCCGCGGCTGACGCCGGCACTGCGCCGCAAGCTCGACCAGGGCGCGGCGGCCACGGCATCGTCATGCCGGTGCGCGCGGGCGGCATCTGGCAGGCGCAGCGCGACATCGTGCTCGGCGCGCGCATTCCCGGCTATCGTGCCTGCGTGCCGGCCGTCGATTCGCGGCCATGAGGTTCCTGCATGGCCGCTACGACCGCGTCGCCGGCGCCTTGCACTGGCTGGTCGCCGCGCTGCTGCCGGTACAGCTGGCGCTCGGCCATGCGTCCGAGTCGGTACGCGATCGCGTGCTGTCGGCTGCCTTGCTGGGCGCGCACTTCCGTCTCGGCATCGTCGTACTGATGCTGGTCGCGCTGCGGCTGATCTGGCGCTGGCGGCATGGCGCGCCGACGCATGCGCCGCCCGGTATCGAGGGTGGATCCTGGCGCATCGCGCGCGGCGTGCAACGCGTGCTGTATGCACTGCTGCTGGTGCTGCCGCTGAGCGGCTATGTGATCTGGATCTGGATGGGCGCGGATCGCACGCTGATCGGTCCGGTCGAGGTGCCGGCCCTGTTCACGCCGCCGGCCGATGACGAGACCGGACGCGCCTGGGCCTGGTATCTGCACGTCTACGGCGCCTGGCTGCTGATCGGTCTGGTCGCGCTGCACGCCGTTGCGGCGCTGCTGCATGCCCGGCACGGACGCGGCGGGGGCCGGGCGCTACCGGCGCGCCACACGGGCGCTGGCGCCGATCGATGACGCAAGGGGCAGGCTGCAGGGGCATGCGCCGGGCGCGCCTGGCCGACGCCCCCGCGCTGTTCGGCCGATTGCCTTTGCGTCGCGGCGCACCTATCGTGCGGTCGTGCCGCTCCTCTTCTCCGGTGATCCCCGATGGACCTGATCGACGTCATCGTCGTCGGCGGCGGCCCGGCCGGCCTGACCGCGGCGACCTATCTGCGCCGTTTCCATCGCAGCTGCCTCGTGCTCGATGCCGGCCAGAGCCGCGTGCGCTGGATTCCCGAAAGCAACAACTGTCCGGGTTTTCCGCACGGCGTGTCGGGCCCGGCGCTGCTGCTGCGCATGCAGGAGCAGGCGGCCTCGGTCCAGGTGCCGATCGAGCAGGCGCGCGTCGATCGCATCGCGCGCGACGGCGAGTCGTTCGAGCTGTCGGCCGGCGAGCGCCGCTGGCGCTCGCGCCGGGTCATCCTGGCGACCGGCATCGTCGATCGTCTGCCCGACGAGCCGTGGGTCGCCGAGGCGATCGCCTGCCGCGCGATGCGCCTGTGCGCGGTCTGCGACGCCTACGAGGCCACCGACCTGCGCATCGGCGTGCTCGGGGCCAGCGACGTCGTCGCCAGCCATGCGCGATTTCTGCGCACGTATTCGCGCTCGGTCACCGTGCTGCCGAGCGACGACGGCGACGGTGGAGAGGCCGGACAAGAAGCACGCGCGGCCGGCGTGCGCTGGCTGCCGGCCGGCGGCCGGCTGGACTTCGACGGACGGCGCTGCGTCTACACGCCGCCCGATGGCGAGCCGGTCGAACTCGATACCGTGTACCCGTACCTCGGCTGCGACACGATCGCCGGCATCGCGGCGGCGGCCGGCGCCGAGCTCGACGACACCGGCCAGGTGATCGTCGACGCCGATCAGCAGACGCGGCTGGCAGGTCTCTATGCGATCGGCGACGTCGTCAGCGGCCTCAACCAGATCGCGGTCGCGGTCGGCCAGGCCGCGGTCGCGGCGACGCATGCGCACAATCGCCTGCCGTTCGTGGCACGGCGGTAGGACACCGCTCCGAGGCGCGTGCCGGTGGGTCGGTCGTGCAGTGTGCGTCCCGATCGCATCGGGGTACGGATGCGACCGGTGTTTCAGTGACGGCATCGACCGGTGCCTGCGTCGACTGCGCGGCCCGGTCTGCGCCCGATCGCCGAGGCGCCGCCGCCGCGCTGATTCGAGCTGACGTGACAGTGCGCCGCGCTGCCCGCCGACCTCGGGTGAAGGCGCGCGTCGCCGCGGCCATCGCCTGAGGCCCAGAGCGCCGGGCGGCGTGATCGCGAACCGCGACGTCCGACGCGACGTGCGTCGCGGGCATGGCCGCGTTCGCGACCGGCGAGCGTGGCGGACCTGCCTCAGGCCTCGCTGCGAAATCCGATGCGCCGATGCGTACCGTCGCAGTACGGCTTGTTGGTCGAACCGCCGCAGCGGCACAGCCGGGTCGCGGTCACCCGGTTGATCGTGCGGCCGGTGCCGCAGCACAGCTCCAGATTGCCGTTGACGACGAGCGGCCCGTCGAGTTCGGGCTCGACGCTGAGCGGACCGCCTCGCGCCGGCAGCGGATCGGACGGGAGCGTGTCGGGTTCGCCGGTGGCCTTGAAGCCGATCGCGTTGTGGCTGCCGTCGCAGTAGGGCTTGTTCTTCGACGCGCCGCAGCGGCACAGCACCGCGCGCATGCCGACCGGCTGGCCGTCGATCAGCAGCTGCGCGCGGATGCCGAGCGGGCCGTTCTCGCGCAGCTGGACCAGGTTGACCGGCGGCGGCGCTTCCTCGGCGCCGCCGTCGTGGCGCCGGTACTGGATCGCGCCGGACGGACACATCTGCGCCACCGTCACCAGGGCTTCGGTGCTCGCCGCATCGGGCGCGATCCACGGACCTTCGACATTGGCCTTGAACACGCGCGGCAGGCCGAGCACGCAGTGGCGCGCGTGGATGCAGCGCTTGCCGGCGTAGATCAGATCGATGCCGGCACCCGGGATGCGCTCGCGGCCGTCGTCGAGCGGAATCGGCACCGGCGGCGCGTCGCCATTGGCGGGCGCGGTCGCGACGGCCGCCGGCGGAGCGGGCGTCGCTGCCGGTGGCGGCGTGATCAGCGGCGGCGCGGCGACGGCCGCAGCCGGCGCGGCCGTCGCATGCGGCGCCAGCCGCCGTGCGAGGTGATCGAGGCCGCGCGCGGCCTCGTGCAGCAGGCCGGCCTCGTCGGGATAGTGCGCGGCCAGCGTCCCGGCGCGACGCGCGAGTTCGTCGAGCCGCTCGACGACGATCGCGACGCTCTCGACATCGGCGGCCAGCGCGGCGGCCGAGCGCAGCGTCGCGAAGCTGAGGCCGGCGGTCGCCTCGGGCAGCTCGGGGCTGGCCGGCAGGCTGCCGAGCCGCGTCGCGATCGGCGTCAGCAGACGCATCAGGTCCACGCTGGTGCGCACCAGCGCGCGCTGGGTGGCGGCATCGGCGCCGGCATAGGCCAGAGACAGGCAGCGCAGGCAGTGGTTGTAGAGCGCATTGCCGAGATCGAGCAGGCAGGCCGCCGGCTCCAGCGTTATCCACAGCTTGCCGCCCGGCGTCGGCGGCCGCCGCATGACCGGATTGTGCGCGCTCATGCGCGCCGGCCGGAATGCCGGTCGCGCCTCGCGCAGCGAGGCGTACTCGCGCTGGATCGCCAGGAAGCGCTGGTAGTGCGAGCGCATCTCGCCGGCTTCGGCGCCTTCGCCCTGGCGCACGATCGCATCGATCGCGATGTGCGCGGTCTTCAGGCAGCGCACGACCTTGAGGTCCGGCAGGCCGCAGGTCTCGGCGCTGAGCTGATGCGTCGGCTGGCCGATGAACAAGCGGTCTTCGCCGATCGCCGCGGCGAGCCGGACCAGCCCGGCGTCGATCGACGCATACAACTCGCCGACCGTGCCGTAGTCGGTCGCGATCGTCATTACGCGGTCCATCGGCGTGCCGCGCGCATAGGTCTGCGGCGACTCGAAGCCTGCGCCGTCGGCGATGTCGGCATGGCCGGGCCGCTCCAGATAGATGAAGTGCGCCAGCGTCTCCCAGTTGAACGGCGTCAGCTTCACGACGACACCGGCCGGGTGGTAGCCGGGCTCGACCGGGAAATTCTGATGCGCCAGATGCGCCGGTGCACCGAGCGCGGACAGGATGTTGCAGACGGTCGCGAGGTGGCCCATCTCCTCGATCGCGACCGCGAGGATCTCGCCGCGCCAGCGCCGGATCGCGGCGAGCTCGTCGTCGGAGAGGTCTTCCTCGACGCGTTCCTTGAGACTGAAGGCCGCGTAGAGATAGCAGCACATCAGGTGATGTTCGATCTCGGCGGCTTCGGCGAGCAGCGCCCACAGCTGTTCGCGGGTGGTCGGTACGGCGAGGGGCTGGGGCATCGCTCGATCCAATGGCCTGGCTGCGGCCGATTATGCCGCCGGCCGTGGCAGGCGGCGCACCGCCGCGGCTGCATTCGCACGAAAATGCCGATCATGTCCGTGGCATGGGGCGTTTGCGCGCCGCCGGCGTCCGAGCGTCTATGCTGTGACGATGCAGCCGATCCGATTCCGCTCTCATCCGTCGCGCGCGGCCGCGCGCGCGCCTCGCCGATCGGCCGGCCGGCAGCGCGCCGCGCGCTGGCTGGCCGGACTGGCGATCGCGTCCGCCGCGCCGTCCGCGCCGGCCGAGGTTCACCACACGGCCGAGCGTACCTACTACGACGTCGTCGGAGACAGCGCCGAGGCGCTGCGCACTCAGATCAAGCCCTGCGGCCGCGCGGCGAGGACGGCGGCCGCTACGACGCCTATACGCGCTGGAAGCTCGAATGGCGCTATCTGTACCGCGAGCAGCGCGACGGTTGCCGGCGCACCTCGTTCCGCACGCATCTGACCACGACGATCCACCTGCCGCGCTGGCAGGCACTGCCCGATGCCGCGCCGGACCTCAGGCAGCGCTGGGAAGCCTACGTCGCCGCGCTGGACCGTCACGAGCGGCATCACGAAGCGCTCGCGATCGAGGCGGCCGACGCTCTCGAGCGCCGGGTCGGCGCGATCGACCGTGCCGCCGATTGCAAGACGCTGGAAGCGGAGGTCAACGCGGCCGGCGAAGCCGTGATCGAGGACTACCGGGCGCGCCAGCGCGCGTACGACGTCGAGACCGGACACGGCCGCAGCGAAGGTGTGCGCTTTCCATGATGCCGGCACGATGCGATGGCGCCTTGCGTCTCGCGGATGGGGCGTCCGTCGCATGAGGGTCGGGCGGCGATGGTGTCAGCCGTATCGGGCGATCGTGCCGAGCCTCGTGCTCGCGCTGCTGCTGGCGTTGGCCGCGCTCCAGGCGCATGCGGCGGACCGGCGCCAGTTGCTGTTCGAGAACCGCGTGCATCGCTGGCAGGTGCATTACGTACACGGCAGGGATTTCGCACGCGGCCGCCATGCCTACTACACGGTGAGCTATCGCGGCCGGCCGCTGACGCTGCCGAGGGACCTGTTCGGCGCGGCGGCCGATATCGACCGCTTCTTCGTCGCGGCCGGCTTTCCGCCCGAGGCGACCGACAACGATTCGGTGCTGCTCGGCTTCACGCCGAGTCTGCTGCTGCCCGGCGGCAGCACGCAGGCCGGTGCGCTGACCTTCGTCTACGCGCGCGCGGTCGGTGACTCGGTGGAACTCTACGACCAGCAGCGGCGGTGGCTGGGCACGATCGCGATGCCCGCGCAGCGCTGAGTCGCCGCGGCGGCGGGCCGGGTGCGGCGCCGGCCGCGGATCGCGACGAAGGCCGGGAAAGTGCCGGTGCCGCCGAACTCGTCGGTGCGATCACCCGCAACCGGCGGGGTCTCTCCGCCGCGAGCGCGCGGCCGGGGGCCGTGCGTGAAGATCGTGTGCACGATTGCGACGACGATGTGCGTAGGAAATCGCCGTTTCCTGCATCGCGCCGGTTGACGCGGCACCGGGTCTGCGCAAACTGGGCGAGCGGCTGCGACCCGCGTCGGAGCAGCCGGACTCGGACATGCAAGGAGGTGATCGTGCCTATGGAAACGATATTCTTCGGCGCTGCGGCGGGACTGCCGATACTGCCGCCCGCGATGGCGATCGTCGTGCCGCGAACGGAACCGCAGCCGGCGCGGGCCGTCGCGCCGTCCGGTCGCCGGCATCGGACGAGTGGGGCGGACGTATCGGGATCGGCGTGCGAACGTGTGGCCGGCGCCTCGTGGCGGTCGGCGTGCGGAGACGGCCGATGAGATCGCCGCGCGTCGTGTTCAATCCGTCTCTGCTCGACGATTTCGTCGAGACACTCGACGCCGCCGAGCTGGCCGCACACGAGGCGCGCTACGTCGGCGACGGCGACATCGCGCATCTGCGGCGCCGATCGATGCAGGCGTTCGGCACCTCGCTGGCCGGCCTGCTCGAGCAGTGCCGCACGCGCGAGGATCATCAGCGGCTGGGCGCATGGCTCGATGCCGCGCACGAGTACCGGTTGATCTGCTATGCGGATGCCGGTTACGCGGATGCGTGCCATCACCGCATCCACAGCGCGTACTGTCATGCGGAGCGGGTGCTGCGCAGAGGAGGGCGAGGGAGAGGCGTTCGATGAGAGGGCGGGCAGGTTTCCGGGTCGCGGCCGGCGGCGGTTGCGCGCTTCTTCCGGGCAATGCACGTGTTTCAAATGTTTCGCTCGCTTCGAGGCCGCGCGGTGCGATGCTTTCGCGTCCGGGTCGAGACGTTCCGCTGCGTTGGCGAGCGGCATGACCGCCTGTTTCGCCGGCCCGAGACGATCGCAATGGAGCCGCGACGCCGCTTGCCTGCGAGGCGAATCCATCCACCCCAACCCGACCACGATCCAAGTCCGCATCGCGATGACCAGGCCCACCCTCGAACTCAAGCGCATCCCGCGACTCTGGGCGGCCGTACTGCACCTGGCCGCGCTGGCGCTGGCCGGCGCTCTGTTCGCCGGGCGCAGACTGGCGGCGTTCCGCTGGGAACCGGTCCTCGATCGCGTGCCGGACTTCTACAGCCATGTCTCCAATCTCTCGATCAGCTACATGCTCTACACCGGCGTCGGCTATCTGTGGCTGGCGCTCGGCGTGCCGATGCGCGCGATCGCGTGGCTGGGCTTGGCGCTCGCGGCCGCCAATCTGGTCTACGAGACGCTCATTCCGATTCTCAACACGCCCGATCCGGTCGACGCGCTGTACGGGCTGGCCGGTATCGTGCTCGGCGCCTCGCTGCTGATCGCGATCGACCGCTACGGGCTGCGGCCGGTGCCCGAATCGGACTGATCGGCCGGTGCGCGACGCGCGAGGCGTCTCAGCGTGTCAGCTCGATCGTGCCTTCGGCGGTGCGCCGCGCATGCAGCGACCAGCCGGCGTCGAGCGCCGCCAGCAGCGAGGCGGTGTCCGACGGGCGGAACACACCGCTGATGCGCACCGCGCCGAGCGCGGGGTCGGCCAGCCGCAACGGTGTCGCCGTGTAGCGGTTGATCTCGGTCAGGACCTCGTCGAGGCGGCGGTCGCTGAAGACCAGCTCGCCGCGCGTCCAGGCCTCGGCATGCTCCAGATCGAACGACTCGATCCGGGCCAGCGGGCCGCGCTCGCCGTAACCGACGCGCTGGCCCGGCGCAAGCGTGGTTTCGGCGGCTGTGCCGTCGGTCAGGCGCACACCGACTGCGCCTTCGAGCACCGCGACCGTGACCGCCGGATCGCGGCGCTCGACCTGGAAGCGGGTACCGATGTCGCGCAGGCGGCCGCGGCCGGCCTGCACCTCCAACGGCCGCGCATCGGCGGCGACGATCAGATCGACGCGGCCGCGCCGGACCTCGAGCACGCGTCGCGCGTCGTCGATCCGGACGCCGAGCGCGGTATCGGTGTCGAGGTGCACCTGCGTGCCGTCGGCCAGCGTCAGTGCGCGCTGCTCGCCGACCGCGGTCGCGTACTCGGCGGTGGCGACGTCGGCGAACGGATGCAGCCGGCCGACCACGCCGATCGCCAGCATCAGCACGGCCGCGGCGGCGATCGAGACGCCGCCGCGCCAGCGGCGGCGGTGGCGCGCATGGGCCGTACCGCGCCGGGCCGGCCGGACCGCGGCCGCGATCGCCGGCGCCTGGCCGAGACCGGCGGCGGCCTCGTCGAGCGCGGCGATGTCGAGCCAGGCGTCGATGTGCGCCGGATCGGCCGCGCACCAGCGCTCGAACGCGTCGCGGTCGGCGGCGCTGCAGTCCGGCCCCTTCAGCCGGGCCTGCCAGTCGGCGGCCCTTTGCAGGACGGCGGAATCGTGGACGGAGGCGTTCATGACGGGTCTCGCGAGGCGAGGAGGCGGTCGACCTTGCTGCGCAGCTCGCGCAGCGCGCGCGCGAGATGTGCTTCTCGACGGCCTTGACCGAAATGCCGCAGCGCGCTGCGATCGCCGGATAGCTCAGCGCATCGACGCGGTTGAGCAGATAGACCTCGCGACAGCGCGGCGGCAGTTCGAGGATGGCCTGGCGGGCGAGCATGAGCTGCTGATGGTCGGCGACGTGGTGTTCGGGTGTGGGTTCGTGCGACGGGGCTTCGGCCAGTTCCAGCGGCACGGTGGCTTCGCGCTGCGCGGCCTGACGCTGCCGGTCGCGGTGCAGGTTCAGAACGATCCGGTACGCCAGCGGCGTCCACTCGGCCGGGTCGGTGCGGTCGCGGTAGCGCAGCAGGCGCAGGAAGCCTTCCTGCACGAGATCCCGGGCGTCCTCGGCGGCGACGCCGAGATTGACCAGGAAACGCTGCAGCGGCACGCGCCTCTCCGCGACGAAACGATCGAACGCCTCGCGCGCCGCAGGGCCGGCCGCCTCGGTGGGAGCACGGGTCATGCGCGCATCATAAGGCTCGTCCGCGGGGACGGGCAGCGTCGGGCTGGCGACTAGCACGGAACTCCAGGGCGGTGTGGCCGTTCGCCACCGTTCCTCGTAACGCGGCCGCCGCCGATCCCCCTACCTGCATGCACATGCAATACCGCTCCGGCCCGGCGCGCGGCGGCCAGCGCCCTTGCCGGTTGCGCGCATAGGGGGGCGGCCAGGTCAGAACCGACGCGTCGCGCCGAGCCAGAAATAGCGGCCGATCGGGTCGTCGAATCGGGGATCGTACCCGCCGCCGGCCTCGTCGTAGTTCTCGGGCGTGTGATCGAACAGGTTGGCGACGCCGAGCGAAATCCGCCAGTCGCGCCAGCCGGTGTAGGCGAGACTCGCGTTGACCAGCGTGAAGCCGGGCGTCGAGCACTTGTGCACGGCGGCGCGATAGTCCGGGCAGTCCAGCGCGTCGGCATCGTACTGGCGGTAGCGGTAGTGGCCGGTATGGCGCAGCAGCAGCGTCGAGGACCAGGCGTCGCGGCTCCAGCGCAGCGCGCCGATCGCGGTCAGGCGCGGCTGGCCGGCGTAGCCGGCGCGCTCGTATTCGGATGCGTCCGGTGTCGGACGGAAGCTCAGTTCGTCGAGCCAGTTGGCGGCGACGTCGAAGCCGAACGTGCCGTAGCGCGTCGGCGCCGAGGTCCAGCGCAGGTCGAGGTCGACACCGCGCGTCGTGGTCCGCCCGAGGTTCACGCGGAACAGGTTGACGGCCTCGAGCCGTCCGGCGGCGTCGCGCACCAGCGCGTCGGGAAACGCATCGGGATGCTGCAGGGCGTAGCTCAGCGGTATGTCGCCGATCTCGTCGCTGCGGCGCAGCTGATAGATGTCCAGTCCGATGCTCAGACGCTCGGCCGGCTCCCAGATCACGCCGGCGTTGACGCCGCGCGAGGTCTCCGGGCGCAGGCCGCGGTTGTAGCCATTGCGCTGCTCGAGCAGGCAGCGCGTCGGGGAGGCGCCGCTGGTGGGCAGCGCGCACGGCAGCATCGCCTCGGGCACCGCGACGTAGGCGTAGCTGCCTTGTTCGACCAGCGGCGGCCGCTGCTCGAGCAGAGCCGGCGTGCGCCAGCCGCGCGTCGCGCCGGCGCGCAGCAGTACGCTCGACAGCGGCGTCCAGATCAGGCCGAGTGCCGGCGAGGCGCGCGAGCCGTAGCGGCTGTCGCGTTCGATGCGCCAGCCCAGATCGGCCTGGATGCCGCCCGGCAGCGGCACGCCGAAGCGTGCATAGCCCGATCCGACCGAGCGCGCGGTGTCGTAGCGGCCGTCGAGCCGTCCGATCAGCAGCTCGTCCGAACTCAGCGACGCGTCGGGCGCCTGATGCAGCGTCTCGCGGCGCCATTGCGTTCCGGCGTCGACGCTGATCTCGCCGGGCGACCAGCCGCCGAGGCGACCGCTGAGCGTGCTGGCGAGATCGAGTACGCGTGTACGCGCGCGGTTGTCGAGCGGCGGCGCCAGCGCCAGCGCCAGCTGAGGATCGACGACCGGCCGATTGAAGCGGTAGCGGTTCTCGTTGGCGAGATCGGCAAAGCGCTCGCGGTTGACCAGGCCGGTTATGCGCTCCTCGAGGCGGCTGTCCTCGACACCGACGAGGTTGTCGAGCGTCCAGGCGTGTCCCTTGCGCTCGAGTCCGAACTGCGCGCGTGCGACCCGCGAGCGCGTGCGCTGGCGGATCGGTCCGATGTCCCAGAAGCCGTAATAGAGGAAGTCGCCGCCGGGCAGGCCGGCGGCGGCCGGATTGACGATGATGCCGGCCGACGGCGCCGACTGCTGGCGCTGATCGACGCGCGCCAGACGCAGATCGGCATAGGCGTCCCAGGGGCCGGTCAGCGGCATGCGCGCGTGGCCGAGCAGCGAGCGCGAGGTCTTGTCGGTGCGCAGCGTCGTCACCTTGGCCGTGTCGGCCAGGCAGCTGCCGTCCTTGCCGAGGTTCTCGGCCGGGCAGCCGGCACGGGCGCGCAGGCCTTCGGTGCCGAGGTCGTCGGCGAAGTTGCCCGGAAACGAGAACACGCTGCGCGCGTCGCGCAGGCCTTCGTCGCTGCGGTCGAGCGTGTACCAGTCGCGGCGGTCGCCGAGCAGGGGATCGGCGTCGATCGCATCGATCATCAGCAGCAGGTCGGCGCCGTTCGCGAGATGCTGGCCGAGCGCACCCGACAGCTGGCGGTGGCCGGCATCGCCGCGGCTCGACAGGCCCTGCAGCGTCGTGATCTCCCCGCCATCCAGTCGCTTGCGCAGCGTGATGTCGATGACACCGGCCATCGCGGCGGCGCCGTAGCGGGTGCCGGCGCCGTCGCGGATGATGTCGATGCGCTCGACCATCGCCAGCGGAATCGAGCCGATGTCGGTGATGCCGCCGTCGGCGTCGCCGGCGAGGCCGTAGTCGGCCAGGCGCCGGCCGTCGAGCAGCAGCAGCGTGGCCTGCGCGCCGAGCCGCCGCAGTGCGACCGACGCGGCGCCCGAATTGCCGGCCCGGAACAGACCTGCGCTGTCGCCGCTCATCGCCTCCGGCTGGCGCGTGACCTGCACGCCCGGCTGCGAGCGCAGCAGGTCGAACAGCGTCAGGTAGCCGCTGGCCTGGATCTGCTCGCGCGTGATCGTCGTGGTCGGCGTCGAGGTCGCAGTCGCGATGCGGCCGAGCGAGCTGCCGTGCACGTCGACCTGCGGCAGCTGCGCATGCGTATGCGCGGCCGGCAGCGGTGCCGGCACCTCGGCCACGGCGATGCGGGCCGGGGCTGCGCGGCGCAGCACGAAGGTGCCGCTGCCGACCGGCGCGGCCTCGATGCCGGTCGCCTGCAGCAGGCGCGCAAGGGCCTGCTGCGGAGCGAGGCGGCCGTACAGGCCTTCACTGGTCCTTCGCGACACGATCTGCGGCGGGTAGAGCAGCTGCACGCCGCTCTGCGTGGCCCAGGCATTGAGCGCATCGCCGAGCGGGCCACGCGCGATGTGATAGTCGACGCCGGCAGGCGCGTCCGCCCGCGCCGGCGAGCCGGCCAAGAGGAGCAGCAAGGCGAACAGGCCGGCCATGCTCTTCATCGCGTGCGTCAGTCCCCGTACGTCGATCCGTGAAGGTGTCGGCACAGCGGCCCGGGGCGGCGCTTCGTCTGGGCGCCGCCGCGGCCGGTCGCCGGCACCGCAGGAGCCTAGCTTGCTATGGACCCGCATGTCTCGCCAGCGGCCGCGCCGGCGGTTGTGCAAACAACTGATACGACGGGCGGAACGCCGCCATGACCGGTCGCTTCGGCGGCCCCTCGCTGTGGGCGGCCCTCGCGGGAGAGCGGCCTGCGCCAGCCGGGCAGGGATGCGGCATGGCCGCAAGGCGCGGCGGCGGGCCGGGAAGAACAAAGCAAAGGCCCCCTGCGTCCTCAGGGGGCCTTTCACGGCGACCCGACTAGGGGGAGGGCGACCGTGGCCGGATCGCGAGGAGGTTGGCATGTCGCCGGGGACGGACGACCTGCCGTCCGCTGTCCTCATGCCAGGACATGCGATCCGACGGCTGCATCTTCGGGCACCGCGGGTCGCTGCGGAACTGGACGATATCCACGCCGCGACCCAGACCTCTCCTACGCGCGGGCGCTTCGTACGAATCGAGCGGTCGAACGCATCGCCACGCCGCCGCGGAGGCGGGGTAGGGGGAACCGGGCCGGGTGCGTTGGGTGAGGTGAGCGCTCTTCCACGGTCGATACGAGGTGTCCCCGATGCCGATCTCTTCCATCGCACTGCCGCCGACGGCCGCGCCGCCGTCGCTGGATCTGACCGGCAAGGCGCGCATCCGCCATGCGGCACTGCAGCTGTTCGCGAGCAAGGGCTACGCGCAAGCCTCGCTGCGGCGGATCGCGCAGCGCGCCAACGTGTCGCTGGCGCTGATCGGCCATCATTTCGGCAGCAAGCTGCTGCTGCGCGACGCGGTCGATCGCTGGGTCGTCCGCCGTCTCGGCGAGACGGCGCTGTCCTCGGTCGATCTGCGCGTGCCGCTGGCCGACGCCGCCGCGCAGCTGGTGCGCGCCTACCAGGCCGGGCTGGACGCCGAGCCGGACATGCGCGCGTATCTGCGGCGCACCGTGCTCGAGGACGTGCGCGGCGAAGCGCAGGTGCTGTCGCTGTCGCTCGATCAGATCCGGCAGATCCTGGGCCAGGTGCCCGGGGCGATGCGCGCGAGCGGTGCCGATCCGCTGGCGCCGTGGCAGGCCCAGGTCTTCGTGCAGGTGTTCGGACAGCTCGTGCTCGAGCCCGCGTTGCGGCGCGACATCGCGCGCCGGGCCGGCGGTGACGCGCCGCCGCCGGGGACCGAGGCGCGCCTGCCGTTCGCGGGGGCGCCCGCTCTGCGCCGCCCCCGCTGCGCCGACGCCGTGGCCGTACCGCTCGGCCTGATCCATTCGCGCTGATCCATTCGTTCGGGCGGCGCGGCGGATCGAGGATCGCCGCATGCCCTCGCGAGCGGCGGATCGCGGTTTCGACGGGATCGGGCCTGCCGCAGCGGCATCCGGACGCAAAACCTGCTATGTAGGCGCGACCGAGACCGCGATCGACGCCGCGCCGGTCGCCGTCGCGCCTGCGCCGTCGACGGGTGGCCCGCGCGCGGCGCGACCGATGTCCGTCCGTCCCCCTGATCCGCAACAAGGAGTGCCCATGAAAATGCCCGTACGTCTCCTCGCCCTGACGATCGCTGCCTGCACGGCAGGCACGGCGTTCGCCGAGCCGACCGAAGCATCGGCGCCGCCGCAATGGACCGCCTGGGGCGGCACGGTGGGCCTGCGCTTCAATTCTGATCTGCTCGGCGACCTCGGCCTTGCCGTGACGTCCAGTGAACAGCGGCTGCCGGCCGGCGCGGCGCGTCTGACCGATGGTCTGCAGGTGCGCCAGGCGCATGCGATGACCACGTTCGATCTGCGCCGCGAGGGCAGCATCACGTTCCGCGCCGAGCGCGGCTCGTTCGCCGGCTTCCTCGGCGGTGCGATCCAGGCCCGCGGCGGCCTCCGCTTCGAGCTGGCGGACGGCTCGATACTGGATCTGACCGACTTCCGCCTGCAGCCCAACCCGGTCGATGCGATGCGGCTGGATCTGGCCGATCGCGACGGCACCGCCTGGTTCACGATCGACCACATGATGTACGAGATGGTCCGCAGCAATCAGGTGCTGGCCGTCTATACGGCCGACGTGCGCGCATCGCGCGCGCTGGCCGAGCGCGTCGGCCGGCCCGAGCTGGCCGGTCATCCGGTCGCCGACGTCGAGCTGCTGACCGAAGTGCGCAGCCGGGGCACCGGCGGCGACCTCGATCCGCAGGGCAACGGCCACTGGCACGGCGAGCAGGTCGACGGGCAACCGCCCGGCACGGTCTACGAGGCCGACCTGTTCATGCAGCACATCTCGGTCACGCGGATGCGCCAGTCCGGCGCCAGCGGCCACGAAGGCAGCGGCCGCGTGGTGTTCGCGCCGGATTCGACGCTGCGCAACAACCTCAACAACGGCAGCGCCGTCACGACGATCCCGGGTCAGGGCGCGCTCGGCACCAGCAGCGCGCTGTGGACCGCGCGGATTCCGTGGTACGGCAAGTTCAGCGGCAACTTCGCCCCGTACAACAACGACCAGCACCCGTTCCTGATCTGGAACATGTACCGCATCAACGCCGACGGCGGCATCGAACAGATCGGCCGTTCCGGCGTCAAGCATGCCTGGCTGACGACGAACTGGGACTGCGCGCCGGGCGAGAACATCAGCGGCCAGATTCTCGGCGCGGCTGTTCGGACACCTACAGCACGTTCAACAACGACAACAACTCCGACCTGTCGTTCCGGTCCGAGATCATCCCGGCGACCAACCAGTGGGGCCGCTGCGGCTCGCTGTTCGACCCGAACTGCGTCGGCAGCAATACCAACAGCTGGCCGGATGACGACGACTACCAGCGCCGTCTGGTCGTCAACGAGTCGCAGATCAGCCCGACGCGCAATCCCGGCGCAACCTATCTGTTCGACTCCTGGTACCTGGCGCGCCAGGACATCAACATCTACAACTCGATGGCTTCGCTGACCGGCACACCGACCTACTCGGGCGGCAACTGGTCGTTCGCCGGGCAGGGCAACTACAAGCTCGGCTCGGTCACCGACCGCTGGGTCGAAGGCGCGCCGAGCGGCACCACGGTCGCCAATACCGAGCTGGCCGTCGCCGAAGGCCACGCCAAGGTCGCGGTGCGCGTCGTCGATCTCGGCAATGGCCAGTGGACCTATCACTACGCGGTCCACAATCTGGACTTCGCGCGCGCGGTCACCGAGGGCAGCGAACCGAATCTGCGCGTGCTCAGCAATCGCGGCTTCAGCGCGTTCAGCGTGCCGCTCGAGGCCGGCGCGGTGGTCGGCACGCAGCGCTTCAGCGACGGTGATCTGGAGGCCGGCAACGACTGGACCTTCAGCTCGGCCGGGGACCGTCTGACCTGGACGGCGCCGGCCGGTCAGTCGCTGGACTGGGGCACGCTGTATCTGTTCTCGGTCACCGTCGATGCGCCGCCTTCGTCGGGCCAGAGCCGATTGAACGTGGCCCAGGCCGGCTCGCCGGCGTTCTACGACATCGACGTGCCGGTGCCCGGTGCGCGAGCCGACGTGATCTTCGGCAGCGGTTTCGAGTAAGCCGCCACACGGCACGGGCCCGCGCGCGACCCGTGCCGATTCCCGAACGGGACCCGGCCGGCCCCACGTGCACCGCTGTGCACGTGGGGCCGGTTCTCCTGCGATCGCGCGCCCGCGCGATGCCGACCCGACACCCGGCCCACGGGCTCGCTGGACGTCGGCCGCGCCGGCGTCCAGTGGGGCATGACGCCTCCACCGCGTTTGGACATCCGTGCCTCGCACGACACGGCATTGTCGTTCTCGCCGCATCCGATCGATCGATCCGATGCGCGCGGAACCCGCCGATTCCGTCCATTCGAACCGGAGAGTCCATGCGCAACTCGATTCGTTTCAAGCCCCTGGCCGCGTGGGTGGCGGTCCCTCTCGGCCTGCTCGCCGCTTCGCCGACCTTCTCGCAGTCCGCGGTCGACGCCACCTCGGTGCCGGTCCGCAAGACCTATCTGATCGAGTTCGAGGAGGACGGCGCGCTGCAGTACGAGGGCGGCGTCGGCTCGCTGCCGGCGACGGCGCGGGGCGCGACCGATGCAGCGGTATTCGACGCGCAGGCCGCGGAGGTCCGTGCGTACGTGGGCTATCTCGAGAACACCACGGCGATGCACACCGCGGCGATCGGATCGGCGCTCGGCCGCGATCTGAAGGTCTCGCACCGCTACTTCTACACGCACAGCGGCATCGCGGCCGAACTCAGCGACGCCGAGGCCGCCGCAGTCGCGCGCGTGCCGGGCATCCGTTCGGTCTCGACGCGCGAACCGGACGTGCTGGCGACCTATCGCACGCCGCCGCTGGTCGGCGCGCAGACCGTGTGGAATCTTCCTGCGCCGGGCGGCGCGGCCAATCGCGGCGCCGGAATTCGCATCGCGATCCTCGATTCGGGCGCCAACTCGGCGCATCCCTCGTTCGCGAACGACGCCAGCTGCGGCTTCTCGGCGGCCAATCCGAAGCTGATCGCGGTCAGTTGCGCGAGCGCGACCGGCCCCGGCGGCGCCTGCAACGGCCCGGACCCCGAAGCCGATGCGGCGTCGAGCAGTCACGGCGTGCACGTCGCCGGCACGGCCGCCGGCAACCGGCTGATCGCCGCGTCGACGACGCCGGCGCCGACGTTGCCGGTGCCTTACACGGAGTTGTCCGGCATCGCGCCGTGTGCCGGCGTCAACAGCTACAAGGTCTGCAACGAGCCCGACGGACGTTGCGCGTCCGCCGACTCGGCTGCGGCGATCAACATGGCGATCGCATCGGTCGGTGACGGGGTGCGCGTGCTCAACTTCTCGATCAGCGGCGGCACGACACCCTGGAATGCCGGTGACAACGATCGCAGGTTTCTCGATGCGGTCGATGCCGGCATCTTCGTGGCGGCCGCCTCGGGCAATACGCGCCCCGCCAACGCCGGCGGCCCGGAGAATCCGGTCGGCAACGTCAATCATCGCGGCCCGTGGGTGATGTCGGTCGCCAATACCTACGCGACGGTCCGGCCGCTCGGAGGCCGCTTCTCGGTCGGTGCGCCCGATGCCGTCGATGGCCTGCAGGACCTCTACGCGCTCAAGGGCAGCACGACGCCGGCCGGCAGCGACTTCAGCGGCCAGCCGCTGCGCCTGGATCCGGCCAATCCGGCCGGCTGCACCGACACCGGCGGCTTCGCGCCCGGCTACTTCGCCGGCGCGGTCGCCGTGATCCGCCGCGGCTCGAACACGCCGGCGACCGAGCCCTGCGGCTTCGCCGAAAAGATCAGCAATGCGGTCGATGCCGGCGCCGTCGCGGTGGTGATCGTGAACAACCAGTACGGCGCGTTCAGCATGAACACCAGTGGCGCGCCGGCCACCGTCCCGGCCTACAGCCTGGCCGATCAGGTCCAGGCCGACACGCTGATCCGGCTGCTGGGCGACCGGTCGGACGGCACCGTCACAGCCAGCCTGCGCGTCGAGACCGAGCTGACCGACATGCTGAGCCCCGACAGCCTGCGCGGCCCCACGCCGGGCACGCTGGTCGATCTGACCAAGCCCGACGTCGCCGCGCCCGGCACCGACATCTACGCGGCGGCGCGTACGGCCGACGGCAGCTATCGATATCTGTCGGGCACGTCGATGGCGTCCCCGCACGTCGCCGGTGCCGCTGCGCTCCTGCGCGTGATCCATCCGGCCTGGACGCCGATGGAGGTGAAATCCGCGCTGCAGATGACGGCAGTCCGGCCGATGGGCGCCTGGTGGGACGGCGACGGCGTCGGCAATGGCCGCATCGACGTGGGACTCGCCGAACGCGCCGGCCTCGTCATGGACGAGACCCATGCCAACTTCCTCGCGGCCAATCCGAACGGGGGCACGTTGGACGTCAAGGCGCTGAACCTGCCGTCGATGCGCAATACCGCCTGCACGCCGTCGTGCACCTTCACGCGCACGGTCCGCAGCACGCTCGCCACCGCGTCGGACTGGAGCGTCGGATTCGACACAGCGGCCGACCTGACGGCGACGGTGACGCCGGCCAGCTTCTCGCTGGCACCCGGCGCGGCCCAGACGGTGCAGATCACCGTCAGCGTCGATGCCCGCGGGCGCACGCTGACGGCGCCGAACATGCCGGGTTTCGGTGCGGTCGTGCTGACCGAGACCGCCGGCCGTTCGCCGCCGCTGCATCTCAGCGTCGCGGTACGGGCACCGCGCGATCACATCTTCACGGATGGTCTCGATCCGAAGTAGGCGCAGCATCCCGCCTCGTTCGCGCGTGCGAGCGAGGCGGCAACGCCCCGCAGGCGCGTGTCGATTGCGCCTGTGGTTTCGCCCCACCCGGAATGCGGCGGGGCCGCCTATCTCGTCATGCCCTGCGCTGCGCCAGCCAGACCGTATGGCCACCGCAGTCCGGGTCCTGCGCGCGATGGGCGCGGACCTCGAACCGGTGGCCGGTGAGCAGGTCACGGTAGGCCTCGGGTGCGAGGCTGGCGTGGTAGAGCGGCTCGCCGCGGTATTCGCCGATCGCCTCGCCGTACGCCGGGCCGCTCGTGAACATCAGCGCCGAGCCTGCTGCGGCATGACGGCCGAACACCGCGAACATGCCGCGCTGATCGTCGTGGCCGAGGTGGAAGAAGCTGTCCCAGGCCAGGATGCCGTCATAGGTCCGGCCCAGATCGAGTCCGCGCATGTCGGCGACCTGCCAGCGCTGCATCGGAAAACGGGCGCGGCAATGGGCGATCAGCGAGGGCGAGGCATCGACGCCGTCGACGTCGAAGCCGCGCTCGATCAGGTAGGCCGCGATCGGCTCGCCGATGCCGCAGCCCAGATCGAGCACGCTGCCGCCGGCCGGCAGCAGCGCGATGAAGCGATCGAGCCAGTCCCGTTCGACCGGCGCACAGGCGCGTCGGTCGGCCGCATAGGCATCGGCGTGGCGTTCGTAGAGATCGGCGATGCGGTCGGCGAATGGATGCATGCCGATCACCATAGAAGCGATGCCACGCCGGTGCAACGCAATCGATCAGCGCATCCGGACGAGCGGCGCGGTGGCGCATGCATCAGGCCTGCCGCACTCAGCGCCGCATCCACCACCAGTGCCGTAGCGGCACGGCCACCGTCAGCACCGCCAGAAAAATGCCGTACGCGACCAGGGTCGCCAGTACCTGCTTCCAGATCGCGCCGCTGTTCGGATCGGCGATGGCATAGCCCCAGCGCATGCCGGCGATGCTGAGCACGACCGAGGCAGCCAGTACGGCCAGATCGAACAGCCTGCGCCTGAGGTGGCGCGGCCGACGCGGAAACAGCCAGTACAGCGCGCCGATGATCGCGAACCACGGCAGGAACAGGATGAAGGACAGCCCGATCTCGATCGTCGGATTCATCGCCGGCTGCATCGTCAGTCTCCGCGGATGCCGTAATAGGCCGCGACGTCGGCGGCGCTGACCGGCCGGTCCTGCTCGCCCCAGTTGCGACGGATGTGGGTGACGATCGCGGCGATCTCGGCATTGCTCAGCCGTCCCGCGAACGGCGGCATCGAATGCGGTCGCGGATTGCCATCGGTGGTCGGCGGCATGCCGCCGTACAGCACCAGGCGCACGGCATTGACCGGATCGGGCGCGGTGACCGACACCGCGCCGCGCAGCGGCGGATAGTCGCGGCCGCGGCCCTCGCCGCCGTCACCGTGGCAGCTCGCGCAATGGTCCTGATAGAGGCGCCCGCCGTTGTGCGGATTGGCGACCGGCTGCGCGGCGGCATAGAGGAAGCGCCCGGTGTCGGGTCTCGCCTCGCCGCCGTGCGCGGGCACGCTCTTCAGATACGTCGCCATCGCGCGGGCGTCGTCCGCGCGCAGATGACGCAGGCTCGTGTAGACGACCTCGGCCATCGAGCCGTAGGCGGCGCCGTGCTCGCCGTTGCCGGTGACGAGGTAGTCGGCGAGCTGGTCGACGTCGTAGCGCGCGAGCTGGCGCGCATCGAGCGGCGGCGCATACCAGCCCTGGCCCGGAATGCGGCCGCCGGCGAGATAGCCCTCGGCCGGCAGCGAGCCCTGCGCGCCGCGCGTGCCGTGACACATCGCGCAGTGGCCCAGACCGTCGACGAGGTAGCGTCCGCGCAGCCATTCCGGCGGCGCATCGGCCGGTGCCGGCGGCAGCGGCGCCGGCCGGTAGTGCAGCATGCGCCAGCCGACCAGCGCACCGCGCCAGCTGGCCGGCCACCGGAGGTCGTTCGGCGGCGGCCGGGCCTCGACCGGTGGCAGCGTGCGCAGGTACGCGAACAGCGCGTCGAGGTCGGCATCGGTCAGGTGCGCGAAATTCGCGTACGGAAACGCCGGATAGAGCACGCCGTGGCGGCTGACGCCGTGGCGCATCGCATGGCGGAACGCCTCGGCCGACCAGTCGCCGAGCCCGGTCTTCGGATCGGGCGTGAGGTTGGTGCTGTACAGCGTGCCGTAGTCGGTGCGGAACGGACGTCCGCCCGCGAACGCGGTGCCGCCGCGCACGGTGTGGCAGGTCAGGCAGTTGCCGATGCGCGCCAGGTATGCGCCTTCGGCCGCGTCGCCGGCCGTCGTGATGGCGCCGCCGGACGGCACGCGATACGGCGCGAGGCCGCCCTGGCGCAACAGCAGGACGCCACCGGCCGCCGCGCCGAGCAGCAGCAGCGGCAACGTGATCAGTGCGCTCCACAGCGCGATGCGGCGGATCACGGCGTCACCTGCGCATGCGGGAGATCGCCGCAGGCGAGCGGCGGCATCAGGCTGCCGGCAGCGGCCGGCTCGTCGTGCGCGCCGGGCGACTGGTGCGAGAGGTATTGCGCGACGATGCGGATGTCGGCCGGCGACAGCGCGGCGGCGATCTTCGCCATGCAGTCGGGCGCCTTCGAGCGGCGCGTGCCGTCGCGCCAGCTGCCGATCTGCGAGACGATGTAGTCCTGCGGCAGGCCGACCAGGGCCGGCACCGCCGGCTCCAGACCGGTCAGCGTCGCGCCGTGGCAGGCGACGCAGGCGGGCAGGCCGGCCTGCGCATCGCCGTGGTGGACCAGTTGTTCGGCGCGCTCGCGCACGGCCGCCGGCAGCGCCGGCGCGCCGACGTCGGCCGCCTGCGTATGCGGCGGCTGCGCGGCGTAGTAGGCGGCGATCTCGGCGATGTAGGCATCGTCCATGTACTGCGTCAGCCAGACCATCTGCCAGTAGTGGCGGCGGCCGTCGCGGAACGCCTGCAACTGCTCGATCAGGTAGCCGGCCGGCTTGCCGGCCAGATGCGGGTAGTAGGTCGAGCCGGCGACGCCTTCGCCGCGCTCGCCGTGGCAGGCCGCGCAGGCGGCGAGGCGTTCGCGCAGGTCCGGGCCGGCGGTCTGCGCCTGGACGGCGCCGAACGCCAGCAGCGCGGAACAGGCCAGTCGCGCGAGGAGGCGTGCGCCGGCTGCGGGTCGGTGTGGAGCGGATGAGACGTCGTTCACGGTAAGGTCTTCGATCGATCGAATGGTCAGGCCGCTGCGCTGAACGCGCGCACGAGCCGGCCGAGCGTCGCCAGCGCGTGCTCGCTGCGCTCATCCCAGGCGTGGCCGTAGTTCAGACGCAGGCAGTGGTCGAATCCGCCGCGTGCCGAGAAGATCGGCCCGGGCGCGATGCTGACGCCGTGCGAGAGCGCGTAGCGGTGCAGGTCCAGCGTGCGCACGTGCGCCGGCAGCTCGACCCAGAGGAAATAGCCGCCGTCCGGCCGCGTCGTGCGCGTCTCGTCGGGAAAATGCCGCGCGACCGACTGCAGCAATGCGTTCTGCTGCACCGACAGCGCGTGGCGCAGCTGGCGCAGATGCTTGTCGTAGCCGCCTTTCTCCAGGTACGCCGCCAGCGTGGCCTGCGCCGGGATCGATGCGCCGAGGCTGCTGCTGAGCTTGAGCCGCGTGACCGCGCGCGTGAAACGGCCCGGCGCGGTCCAGCCGATCCGGTAGCCGGGCGCCAGGCATTTGGAGAACGAGGCGCAATGCATGACCCAGCCCTCGCCGTCGTAGGCCTTGGCCGGCGCCGGACGGCGCGCGCCGAAGTACAGCTCGCCGTAGACGTCGTCCTCGATCAGCGGCACCTGGTATCGCGTCGCCAGCGCGACCAGGTCGCGCTTCTTCGCGTCGGGCATCAGGCTGCCGAGCGGATTCTGGAAATTGGTCATCAGCCAGCAGGCCTTGGGCCGGTGGCGTTCGAACACCTGCGCCAGCGCGGCGAGGTCGATGCCTTCGCGCGGATGCGTCGGCACCTCGATCGCGTGCAGGCCGTTGCGCTCCAGAGCCTGCAGCGCCGCGTAGAACGTCGGCGATTCGACGACGACCGCATCGCCCGGCCGCGTCACCGCGCCAGACACAGGTTCAGCGCCTCGAGCGCGCCGTTGGTGACGACGATGTCCTCGGTGCGCACGTGCAGGCCGTCGGTCAGGTAGCGCAGCGCGATCTGCCGCCGCAGCCGTGCATTGCCCTGGCCGAGGTCGTCGACGCTGCTCCACGGGTCGAGCCGCGGCACGGTCGCCGCCATCACGCGGGCGAGGCGCTGCAGCGGAAACAGCTGCGGACTCGGGAACGCCGAGCCGAGCGGCACCACGTCGCGCTCGGCGGTCGATTCGAGCACCTCGAAGACGCGCTCGCTGATCGCGACCGGGGCCGACTCGGGCTCGGGCAGATCGGCCTGCTCGGCCTCGGGCAGCAGCGCCTGCGAGCCGGCCGTCACGTAGTAGCCGGAGCGGTCGCGCGCGCGGATCAGGCCGCGCGCCTCGAGCAGGTAGTAGGCCTGGAACACCGTCGAGGGGCTGACCTGGCGTGCCACGCTGGCCTGGCGCACCGACGGCATCCGGTCGCCGGGGCGCAGCACGCCGCTGCGGATCGATTCGGCGATGGCATCGGCGAGGGCTTCGTAGCGCTTCATGGCAGGCGGGACGGGCCGGCATCCGGTCGGGGCAGGTGGCCGCATTGTCGGCCCCGCCGCTGCGGAGCAACAGAGCCAGTTGTCCGGAAAAACACCGGATCAGTTACGCGCTCGCTGCGACCGGTCCGGCCGGCGGGCGATCGCGGGGCGACTCCAGGCGGTTCGGGCGGCGTGGCCGGGGGCGTTGCGTGCGCGTTCGCGGATGGCCCGCTCCGCCAGAGGTCATGGCCGTGACCTTCGGCCCTGCTGCGGCGTTTCGGCGCAGGCTCCAATGCGGCCTTCCTCACCGAACACCTGCCGGAGATGCCCGCCATGTCGATCACCCGTCGCGATCTGTTCCGTCTTGGCGCGCTGGCCGGCGCGGCCGCGCTGTCGGCCAACGTGCTCGGCGCCGCCGCGCCGACGCCGCCGCCGGCCGCGGCGCGGCCGCTGCGCATCCTGATCCTCGGCGGCACCGGCTTCGTCGGGCCGCATCAGGTCCGCTACGCGCTGGCGCGCGGCCACAAGGTCACGTTGTTCAATCGCGGACGCCGCACGCGCGAATGGCCGGCCGAGGTCGAGCAGCTGACCGGCGACCGCAACGAAGGGGCGCTGGACGCGCTCAAGGGCCGCGAATGGGACGTGTGCATCGACAACCCGACCAGCATCCCGTTCTGGGTGCGCGATGTCGGCAAGGTGCTCAAGGGCAAGGTCGGTCAGTACGTGTTCGTCTCGACGATCTCGGTCTACGCGGACAGCACGGCCCTCGACGCCGACGAAACCGCGCCGCTGGCCGCTTATACCGGCAAGGACGTCATGAAGGAGACGCAGACCTCGCTGCGCGCCGACATGAGCCTGTACGGACCGCTCAAGGCCGCTTGCGAGGCCGAGGCGCGCAAGTGGTTCGGCGACGGCACCACGATCGTGCGGCCGGGCCTGATCGTCGGCCCCGGCGACGAGAGCGACCGCTTCACGTACTGGCCGGTGCGGCTGGCCGCCGGCGGCGATGTGGTCGCGCCGGGCGACGGCAGCGATCCGGTGCAGTTCATCGATGCGCGCGATCTGGCCGAATGGATGATCCGCCTGGTCGAGGCCAAGGCGACCGGCATCTACAACGCGACCGGACCGGATTACACGATGCGCACCGATGCGATGCTCTACGGCATTCGCGCGACCACGACCGCCGGCGCGCGCCTGCACTGGGTTTCGACCGACTTCCTCGCCGCTCGGGAGGTTGCGCCGTGGCGCGACATGCCGGTGTGGCTGCCCGGCAGCGGCGAGACCGCCGGCTTCGCGCGGCGCAGCATCAAGCGTGCGCTCGAGCGCGGCCTGACGTTCCGTCCGCTGGCGACGACCGCGGCCGACACGCTGAGCTGGTTCCAGCAGCTGCCGGCCGAGCGCCAGGCCAAGCTCGGCGCCGGCCTGACGCGCGAGCGCGAGGCCGACGTGCTCAAGGCCTGGCAGGCCAGGCAGGCCGGCTGAGGCAGTACGCGATCCGGGCGCGGCCACGCGGCCGCGCCGATCGTCCGTAACCGCGATCCGGGCCGGAGGTCCGCCGCGCGGCGCTCAGCGCCAGCCGGCGAGCACATGCCGGACCGCGCGTTCGAGCCGCGCGTCCAGCACAGGATTCGCCGCCGGCTCGAGTGCGCTCCAGCGTTCGAGCAGGGCCGCGAGGGCCGCTTCCGGTCCGCCCTCGTCGCGATCGCCGCGCAGGCGTGCCGACAGCCGGCCGACCTGCAGGTCGAGCCGGCGCTGCCGGTCCTCGTCGGGCGAGTCGACGCCGGCGAGTGCTTCGAGCTCGACGAGGCAGTCGCGCAGCGCAGCCGTGTCCGCATCGGCCGAGCCTGTGGTCGCAGGCCCAGCCAGTGCGCGCTCGAGCCGTGCGGACAGCGCCGCAGCCGCGACCGGCGTCGCGGCGATCGCAGCGAGGTCACTGCGCACACCGTCCGCGTCGCGCTCGCCGCGCTCGGCGGCACGGCACAGCGTGTAGGTCGCCAGCCAGGCATCGAAGCCGGCGCGGCGTGCGGCACGCGTGCGCCGCTCGGCGGCCTCGCGCAGTGCGTCCTGCGCGGCGCGGAAGCGCCGCTGCAGGTCTTCGTCGCGCAGACCGAGCGCCTGCCAGGCCTGCTCGATCCGCGCCTGTGCGGCGCGATCGGCGTGTTCGGCGGCCGCGAGCGATTCCAGCTCCGCGCACAGTGCGACGGCACCGTCTCGCGTCGCCTGTGTCTGTGCGTCGCGCGCGATGCGTTCGCCGTCGGCGCGCGCGAACACCGCATCGATCGCGCCGCGAAACGCCGTCCACTGCCGCTGATCGCGCGCGCGCCGGCCATTGCCGGCCGCCTGCCAGCGGCGCTGCAGGTCCTTGGCGCCGGCGATCGCGTTGCGCAGGTCGGCCTCGCCGGAGAGCGCCTCGGCGGCGCCGATCAGACGCTGCTTGGCGGCCTCGACGGCGGCGTCGTGTTCGGCGATGCGCGCCTCGAGCGTCGCCAGCCCCGCGCGCAGCCGCTCGGCCAGGGCCTTGCGCTCGCGCGGATCGACGCGGTCGAGTGCGCGCAGGGCGTCGGCGACCTCGCGGCGGCGCGCGGCGAGCGCGCGCACGTCCGGCGCCGGCGCGTTCGGGTCGTCGAGACCTGCCAGCAGCGCGCCGATCGCCTGCGCCTGGGTCTGGCGCAGCGCGTCGCGCTTCTCGAAATAGGCGCGGGTCGGCTTGATCGCTTCGCGACAGGCGGCGTGGAAGCGGCGCACCAGACCGCCGCCGCCACGTCCGCCGTCGTGCGCATCGAGCCGCGCCCATTCGGCCTGCGCCTCGCGCACGCGCGTGGCGACGGCGTCCGGATGCAGGCCGCTCGCGGCCAGCGCCTCGATCTCGCCGCACAGAGCCTCGCGGCGCTGGTCGTCGCTCCAGCGCTGCCAGCGCGCGATCTGCGCGTAGCGACCCTCGGCGTCGGCCAGCCGCCGTGCGATCTCATCGCTCGGCGCCTCGTGCAGCGCCTGGCGCGCCGCGGCGAGCCGGGCGTGCGCCTGATGGGCCGGTCCGCTCTGGCCGCTGTCGAGCGCCGCCTCCAATGCGCCGAGCGCATCGCCGAGCGCGGCATGCCGGCGCTCGCGCTCGCTGCGGCGGCGTTCGATCTCGGCCGGATCGTCGCGGCGCTTGGGCTCAGCCGCGGGCGTCGCGACCGGCGTCGGCGCGGTCGGCAGCGGTGACGGTGCATGGGCGAGTTCGCCGAGCCGGGCGACGATCGCCGACAGGCGGTGCTCGTGCGCTTCGCGCAGGCTGCCGCCGGCTTCGTCGACGGCACTCCAGCGCTCGGCCAGCGCGTCGAAGCGCTGGCTGATCGCGTCGCGCTGCTCGACCGCATCGCGCTCGGCGAGCGCGTGTTCGATCGCCGCGATCTCGGTGCCGATCGCCTCGATCTCGGCGCTGCGGCGGCGCAGCGCCGCCATCTGATCGGGGTCGCGGCGCAGCGCGAGCAGATCGCCGGCGGCCTGGAAACGGGTCCGGAACGAGGCCGGCACGCGTTCGGCGATCGCGCTCCAGCGCGCCTGCAGCGTGGCGTCGTCGTCGGTGGAGCGATCGCCTTCGCGCAGGCGGCGTTCGAGCTGCTCGCAGATCCGGCGCGCCTCCTCGGCGATCGCGGCGTCGTCGCCGCGCGCGAGACGGCCGGCTTCGATCTTGTCACGGGCGCGGCGATAGACCTGCTTGTCGCGCTTGCGGCTGCGCTCGGCGATGCGTTCGAGCAGGGCCTCCTCGTCGATGCGCTCGACGATGGCCAGGCGCAGGCCGGCGTCGGTTTCGGCGGTCGCGCGCTCGACCAGCAGAGCCGGGCGCGTCACGCGTGCCAGCGCGGCGGCGCGCAGCTCGGTCTCGGCGGCGTGCTCGGCGAGGTGTTCGATCAGGCGCGGCGCGTCCTGTGCGGCGGCCAGCCGCAGGCGCTCGGCCAGCGGCGGCGACCGCGGATGACGGCCGGCCAGCAGGTCGAACCACAGCGCGCGCGCCGCCTCGCGGTTGCCGGCATCGGGATCGTCCTGGGCCAGCGCCTGGGCGAGGCCCGGATCGGCCAGACGCTTGAGCGCGGCCAGCCGCACGCCGGCGTCGGCGTCGTTGCGCGCGATCTGCGGCAGCGCGGCGACGAGCTCGGGCGCCGCATCGCCGCTGACGGCGGCCAGTCGCACGGCGGCGTCGGCGGACTGCCAGCGCGGTTTGAACAGCTTGCGGACGAAGTTCACTAGATCAGCTTCCCGAAGATCCGAAGGCCGGCCACCCAGGTACCGAACATCATGCCGATGTTCGTGAACATGAAGACCAGCAGCGTGCGCGAGACGCGGTTCTTCCACCAGCCGGTCCAGTGCGTGACGTCGTCGCGCAGCTGATCGAAATCGGCCACGCGCGGGCGGTGGAACCAGACCTCGACCGCGGCGCTGGCGGCGCCGGACGGTACGCCGGGGCGGAACGGCTTGAGCGGCGCGACGACGAACGCGGCCAATGCGCTGAGCGGATGACCGCCGCCGGCCAGCGCGCCGAGCGCGGCGCCGATGCCGGTGCCGAGCACCCAGACCAGCAGCGCGTCGGTGCCGAAATCGGCGCCGCGCGCGAACAGCAGCGCGATCGCCGCGGCGATCGCCGCGAACACCGCCAAGCCGACGATCTTCGGCCACGGCGAAGGCGGCGGCGACTCGGCCAGGCGCCGCTGCAGCGGTCCGGGCGGTTCGGTCTGCTCGACCAGCTCGCGCTCGATGCCGGCCATGTGGCCGGCACCGATGACGACCAGCACGCGCGCCACCGGCGCGGTGGCGCGCTCGGCCTCCTCGCGCAGGTGCGCACTCATGTAGCGGTCGCGCTCGGCGATCAGGGCCTCATACAGCGGCGGCGATTCCTTCGCGAACTCGCCGAACATGCTGCCGAGCATGTCGCCCTGCTTGAGCTTCTCGATCTCGCTTTCCTCGACTTCCTCGCGCGAGAGCAGGCTGCCGGCGAGGCCGGCCATCAGACCCATGCGCTCGACGAAGCCGACGCTGCGGATCGCGCGGCGCAGCGTGATGCCGACCTCGCGGTCGATCAGCCACAGCGGCAGGCCGCGCGATTCGGCCTCGTCGATCGCCGCCTTCATCTCGGCGCCCGGCTCGATGCCGAACTGCTCGGCGATGCGACGCTGGAATGCGCCGAGCGCGAGATTGGCCGCGACCAGGCCGACCTTGCGCTGGCGGATCACCTGGAACAGGTCCAGGTTGCGCAGCGCGTCGGGATCCTTGATCGAGCGGAAGCGCGGCTCGCACAGCTCCACGGCGATCGCGTCGAAGCGCTCGTCGCGGACGATCGCGTGCACGGCCTCGACGCTGGCGCGCGAGACGTGGGCGGTGCCGAGGATCACGTACTCGACGCCGTCGCGACGGACCCGCGCGATCGGCTGGCCGGCCAATGCGTCGGCCGCGTCGGGCGGGGTGTTCGGTTCGGGCAGGGTGGCCGGCGCGGCGGCGGCTTCGGGTGGGATCGACACGATCGGGCGCCGTCAGTCGCGGTAGCGCTTGAGCAGATCGGCGTAGGCGTCGATCCGGCGGTCGCGCAGGAACGGCCAGATCCGCCGCACCGCCTCGCTGCGCGCCAAGTCGACCTCGACGATCAGCAGCTCGCGGCGGTCTTGCGGCGCCTGCGCGACGAACTCGCCCTGCGGCCCGGTCACGAAGCTCGATCCCCAGAACTGGATGCCGCGACCGCCGTCCGGCGCAGGCTCGAAGCCGTAGCGGTTGCAGGCCAGCACCGGAATGCCGTTGGCGACCGCATGCGCGCGCTGGATCGTGATCCAGGCGTCGCGCTGGCGCGTCTTCTCGGCCGCGTCGTCGGACGGGTCCCAGCCGATCGCGGTCGGGTACAGCAGCAGCTCGGCACCGGCCAGCGCCATCATGCGCGCGGCCTCCGGATACCACTGATCCCAGCACACCAGCACGCCGAGCCGGCCGACCGAGGTGTCGATCGGATTGAAGCCGAGGTCGCCCGGCGTGAAGTAGAACTTCTCGTAGTAGGCCGGATCGTCCGGGATGTGCATCTTGCGGTACTTGCCGGCGATCGTCGCCGAGCGGTCGAACACGACGGCGGTGTTGTGATACAGGCCGCCGGCGCGCCGCTCGAACAGCGAGGCGACCAGCACCAGCTTGAGCTCTGCAGCCAGCGCGCCGAGCTTCTCGGTGCTGTAGCCCGGGATCGCCTCGGCGCGGTCGAACTCCTCGACGTTCTCGTGCTGGCAGAAGTACGGGCCGTTGTGCAGCTCCTGCAGCAGCACCAGTTCGGCACCGGCCGCGGCGGCTTCGCGCAGGCCGGATTCGATCGCGGCGAGGTTGGCGTCGCGGCTGCCGCGGTTGGATTCCTGCAGCAGCGCAACCTTGAGAGTCTTCATCATCGGGGTCCCGGAAAGCGAGCGGACGCAAGGCCGCCGATGGTACCGCGGTTCGGGCGCCGTCATCGACTCGGGCGACGGTGACAAACGTCGGTGTCGGCACACGATTCAGGCCCGCACGCGGACGTCCGCTCGCGTCGGGACGGCCGGTGCCCGGAACATGCGCGTGATGCTCGGCCGTGCGTGGCACGCGAACCTCGAGCCACCGTGGACTGCGGTGCGCGCCGCGCCCTGAGCGGGCGGCGAGGCGGCGTTCGGTCGTCAGGCGACGGCGGTGATCAGGTCCGTAGCGTCCGACCGGGTGAGCAGTACGATGCGGCGCTTCAGAACGCGACCGTCACGCCGGCGGTCGGGCCGCGGATCGCAATGTCGAGCTTGCCGGACCAGTAGGTCTGCGCGTAGTCGGCGCTGAGCTTGAACCAGTCGTAGCCGAGCTGGACGCCGAGGTTGTCCCAGATCCGGTATTCGGCGGCGAGGCCGGCGCGCGTGAAGCGCGCGTCGATGCCGTCGACACGGGCCTTGAACGCCTGGGCGTAGCCGGACAGGCGCCAGCGCGGCGTCGGCGTCGCCAGCACGCGCAGGCCGAGCGCCGGCGAGCCGCCGCTGGTGCGCTCCTTCTCGTCGATCAGCGAGGTGTCCTCGGCGCTGATGCTGGCCTTGGCCTCGGCCCAGTGTGCGCCGATCGCGCCGGCGACGAGCCATTTCGGCGTGTCGATGAACGCGTACTCGTACGAGAGCGTCGCCAGCGAGAAGTCGAAGCGCGTCTTGACCAGCGTGTCGATGTCGTAGTGCTGGCCGTTCCAGGTGAACTCCTCGTCGACGGCGAGGCTGCGCTTGCGCTTGAGGTTGTAGTAGACGAACACCAGCCGCTGCCGCTCGGTCAGCCGCAGCATGCCTTCGATGCGGGTGCGCGTGGCCTTGCGCGCGAGGTCGAAATCCTCTTCGAGGCTCAGCGTCTCGCCGGGCACGGCCGAGGAGCTGCCCTCGAATTCGGTCGTCGAGGTCGGCCGGAAGCCGGAGATCGTCAGCGAGAAGCGGTCCTCGTCGGCGCGGGCGGTCGGCACGGCGGCGGCGAGCATTGCGGCGACGGCGAGCACGGACGCGCGATGCGCGCAGCGGACGGCGTCACCGCCGTGGTGGAAGACCGAAGAAGAGATTCGATGCGCGCGTGCCGTTCCGCCGGTTCGGATCATGGGATCGGATGCAGTTGGGTTCCCCGTTGAATGCCGGTCAGCGTGACCGTTCCCGGCTGAAGCTGGCGGTAACGGATCCGCACGTCGCCGACTGCGGGCGCGTCCGGATCGCCGCTGTAGAGCGCGCCGTCGCGCACGCTGAAGCTCGCAGCGAGATTCGGCGGCAGCTGGCCGAGCGTCACCGTGAGCGGCTGCGTCGGCAGCGTGCGCAGCAGGGCGGGCTCCACGGTCAACGCGCCGATGCGCACGGCGTCGGCTTCGAACACCGCGTCGGCGAACGGCTGCTCGGCGGGGTTGCGGTGCGGGTCGGCGTCGCGGAAAGCGCGCGAGTCGATCGCGCCGTCTTCCCAGCCGGTGTCGTAGCGGCACCCAGCGCCTTCGCAGTGCTCGCGCCACTGGAACATCGCGACGTCGCGGTGGAGCAGGGCGGCATGCGCGGTGACGCCGAGCTGATCGTCGCGCGGCATGCCGCTGACGGTCAGCTCGCCGGTCAGGCTGACCGTGCGGCCTTCGTCGGCCGGATCGGGATGGGCCGGATCGACCGTCGCCGCGGGAGTGGACGCCTCGCCTTCGACGCCGGCGGGCCGCCACCACCACCAGGCCGCGGCCAGCGCGATCAGGACCAGCGCCACGACGATGGGCAGGCGGCGCATCGGCGCCTCAGGCGCTCTTGAGGATCAGGACCGAGCGCGCGTCGATCTGCAGCTCGCGTTCGGCCGGTGCCTTGGCGCCGTCGTCCTTGAGGTGCTGGACCTCCTTGGCATCGAGCTGCTTCTCGCTGAGCGTGCCGTAGACGATCGCACGGCCGCTGGCGTCCTTGGGCACGCTGTAGGCGTGGTCGTGCATGAAGACACGCGCGTGGCGGTCGCCTTCGCCGGTCAGCACCAGCCAGCAGCCCATCTTCTGGCAGACCTGGGTGATGCGGCCGCTCCAGGCGCCGTCCTTGCCGAGCTGCGCGGCGAGATCCTCGTAGGCGGCATCGATCGTCACCGGCTCGGCCGCCGGCGTCGCCAGCGCGGCGCCGTAGACGGCGCCGGCCTCGGTGGTCTGCACCGGCGTCGCGCCGGTCGGCTTGCGGCTGTGGTCGACGCCGCCGGCGGCCGGCGTGTCGTGTGCGCCTTCGTGCGCCGACGCGATGCCGCAGAGCAGGAAGGACAGGGCCAGAACGGTGACGGTGCGCATCGGTGTTCTCCTTGGGTGGCGCGGGCGCGGCATGGGCCGCGCCGGTGTGGAAGCTCAGGCGGCCAGCGGCCAGGCCTCGAGCCGTTCGAGTTCGTCGTGGGTGCCGTAGCGGCCCTTGGCGTCGCGGGCGAGGGTGGCCAGCGCGCAGCTGCTGTCATGCGTGAAGAACAGGCGGACGTTGCGGGCCAGCTTGTCGTCGAGAAACGCGCGTTTCTCGTCGATCAGCAGCTCCGGATAGCGATCGTAGCCCATGGTGATCGGCAGGTGCACCCAGGGCCGGCCCGGGATCAGATCGGCGCAGAACACCACGCCGCCTCCCGGTGCGACGATCTCGGCCAGCAGCAGGCCCGGCGTGTGGCCGTCCGAGACCTCGAAGCGCACCGACTCGCCGAGGATCGGCGCATGCGCGCCTTCGACGCGTTGCAGGCGCCCGCTGTCGAGCAGCAGCTGCGGCAGTTCCGGTATGAACGAGGCGCGATCGCGCGGATGCGGCGCGAGCGCGCGCTGCCAGTGCGCGGCGCCGACGACGAAGGTCGCGTTCGGGAACAGCAGGCGCGGCGGCTGCCCGGCCTCCCAGGCCGCGAGCAGGCCGCCGGCATGATCGAAATGCAGATGCGAGAGCACGACGACGTCGATGTCCTGGTGACCGAAGCCGGCCGCGGCCAGCGAATCGAGCAGGACGTGGCGGTCCTCGACGACGCCGTAGCGCTCGCGCAGCTTCGGCTCGAAGAACGCACCGATGCCGGTCTCGAACAGCACGGTGCGGCCGTCGAGGTCCTCGACCAGCAGGCAGCGGCAGGCCAGCGGAATGCCGTTGTCGGCATCCGGCGCGATCCACTGCTGCCAGACCGCGCGCGGCGCATTGCCGAACATCGCGCCGCCGTCGAGGCGCTGCGAGTTGCCGAGTATCGACCAGAGTTTCATCGCGTCCTCCTCATCGCACCGCGGCGCTGCCGCTGCCGGCGCTGCCGCGCGGGTCCGAACCGGCCTCGACCGCGCCGCTCCTGCGGTCCCAGCTGACCACGTTCATCAGGCCCCAGGTGCGCTCGCCGGCGTTGACGGTATGGCCCATCGCCTCGAGCGCGCGGCGCTCCTCGGCGCTGAACGCGTTCGGCTCGGCCGAGACCACGTCGGGCAGGTACTGGTGATGGAAGCGCGGGTTCGCGGCGACCTTGGCCGGCGCGTCGCCGTCGACGAAGGCGAGGATGCCTTCGAGCACCATCGTGATGATGCGGCTGCCGCCGGGCGTGCCGATCACGCCGATGCGGTCGGCGCCGATCACGAAGCTCGGCGTCATCGACGACAGCGGCCGGCGGCCCGGCTTGGGCGCGTTCGCGTCGCCGCCGATCAGGCCGAACGCGTTCGGCTCGCCGGGGCGCAGCGCGAAATCGTCCATCTCGTTGTTGAGCACGAAACCGCTGCCGGGCACGACGAAGCCCGAGCCCAGCGTCAGATTGACGGTCTTGGTCACCGCGGCCAGATTGCCGTCGGCGTCGAGGATCGAGTAGTGCGTGGTATGCGTCGGCTCGACCGGCGGCGCGTAGCCGGGCAGCAGCGCGCTCGGCGTGGCCTTCTCGGGATGGATCGACGCGCGCAGGCCGGCCGCATAGAGCGGACTGGTCAGCTCGGCGACCGGCATCGTGACGTAGTCCGGATCGCCCAGATACTCGGCGCGGTCGCGGTAGGCGCGGCGCATCGCCTCGATCGTCAGATGCGTGCGGCGCACGCGGTCCAGGCGCGAAAGATCGTATCCGGACAGGATGTTGAGCATTTCCGACAGCGCGATGCCGCCCGAGGACGGCGGCGGCGCGGTCACGATGCGCCAGCCGCGATAGTCGAGCGTCAGCGGCGTGCGCGTTTTCACGCGGTAGTCGGCCAGGTCGCGCTCGGTCCAGGTGCCGCCGGCTGCGCGCACGGCCTGGACCATCGATGCGGCGAACGCGCCGCGATAGAAGCCGGCGTCGCCGTCCTTCGCGATGCGCTCGAGCGTCGCGGCCAGATCCGGAAAGCGCACGCGCTGACCTTCGGCCGGCACCTGGCCGTCGATGAGGTACAGACCGGCCGAGGCCGGCCAGCGCTCGAGCACCGGTCGGCGCTGGCCGATCGCCGAGACCAGGCGTCCATAGGCCGGGAATCCCTCGCGCGCGACGCGGATCGCCGGCGCCAGCGAGGTCGCCAGCGGCAGCTTGCCCTGATGTTCGGCCAGCCAGGCGTAGGCGGCCGGCTCGCCGGGGATGCCGGCCGACAGCGGGCCGTTGACCGACTTGTCGCGATCGAGCTTGCCGTCGGCGCCGATCCACAGCTCGGTGCGTGTGCCCGCCGGCGCGGTTTCGCGTGCGTCGAGGAACAGGTCCTGGCCGTCGGCGGCGCGATGCAGCAGGAAGAAGCCGCCGCCGCCGATGCCCGAACTCTGCGGCTCGACGACCGACAGCACCGCGCCGACCGCGATCGCCGCGTCGAAGGCGTTGCCGCCCTGGGCGAGAATCTCCAGGCCGGCTTCGGTCGCCAGCGGATGCGCGCTGGCGATCGCGGCCTTGCCGGGCCGCGTATCGGGCGCCGCCAGCGCCAGCGTGCAGGCCGACAGCAGGACCAGCCCGGCCAGCGAAGCGGCGAGGCCGCGCCGACGGCGCCACGGCGTGCGCAGCAAGGCGGCGCTCATGCGGCGCTCTTCGCGATCAGCGCTTCGTATTTGGCGAACAGCTGTTCGCGCGACTCGGGGTGCGCCTCGTCGACGATGATGCATTCCACCGGACAGACCTCCACGCATTGCGGCGTATCGAAATGGCCGACGCACTCGGTGCAGCGGCTGAGCGCGATCTCGTAGATCTGGGCTCCCATCGAGATCGCCGTGTTCGGGCAGGCGGGCTCGCAGACGTCGCAGTTGATGCAGTCTTCGGTGATCTTGAGCGACATGGCCGTTCGGGCCGGCGCGCGACCGCTGTCGCGGGCGCCGCCGGCCGTGTGCTGGGATTTACTTCAGTTCGGCGGTGCGCACGTTGGCGCCGCTCGCGGCCAGCGCTTCCTTGACGCGCGTGGTGTCCTCGGGCGTGCCGATGACCAGCACGACGACATCCTTGAACGAGCCGGACTGCGCGCTCTGGAACGCCTCGATCACGAAGTCCGCGGTGATCTTCGAGTCGGGGCCGCCGAACGCCATCATGTTGCCCGGCAGCACGCCGCGGCCGACGACGCCGCGCACGTTCTCGAGCTGGTTGCTGCGGTCCTCGAGCGCCTTGTCATCCTCGCCACCCGGGATGTAGTACATGTACGGACGCGTCGTGGTCACGCCCTGCATGTTGTTGGTGACGACATTGGCCAGGTACTTCTTCCAGGCGGAGGTATCGGCCGGATCGGACGGCAGCGGCACGGTCTCGACGACCGGTGCGGCGGTCTGCGTCGTCGTCTCGGCGGCCTTGTCGCAGGCGCTCAGGACGAACGTCGAGGCCACGGCGACGGCGAGGGGGAGAAGGAGCTTGCGCATGATGTTAAGGATTCCGTTGAGGGGATCGAGTGGCGGGTCGCGACAGATTACCAGCTTGCCGGTGCGTCGGTGACGCCGGCGCTGCGTTCCGCGCTCAGGCGCCGCCGGCGCTCGTCGCCCAGCGCCGGCGCAGCGCGTTCTGCACGGCCGGGTGCACGAAGCCGGAGACGTCGCCGCCGAGCCGGGCGATCTCGCGCACCAGCGAGGAAGAGATGAAGCTGTACTTCTCGGCCGGCGTCAGGAACAGCGTCTCGACCTGCGGGATCAGATGGCGGTTCATGCTGGCGAGCTGGAATTCGTATTCGAAGTCCGACACCGCGCGCAGGCCGCGCAGGATCACGCCGGCACCGGTCTCCTCGACGAAATGCGCGAGCAGTGACGAGAAGCCGCGCACCTCGACGTTCGGCACGTCGGCCAGCGCGATGCGCGCCAGCTCGATGCGCGCGTCGAGGCTGAAGCCCGGTCCCTTGCTCGGACTTTCGGCGACCGCGACGATCAGGCGCTCGAACAGCGGACTGGCACGATGGACCAGGTCGATGTGGCCGTTGGTGATCGGATCGAAGGTGCCGGGATAGATCGCGAGCCGGGAGCGTTGCGCGGAAGTCGGCATCGGATGATCGCCTGTGGGAACGAACCGCCCAAGCTTAGCAGGAGCGTGTTCGAAGATTTACGCCGGCGCGGCCGCCGGATCGCGCCGATAGAGCCGGTGCTGCACGCTGCCGGCGCGTCCCTCGCGATGCAGATGCCAGTTCGGCGGCGGCGTCAGGTTCTGCTCGGCCGGCGCCTCGACGTGGATCCAGGCCGCCGGCTTGAGGCGGCCGCCGTGCTCGAGCGCGTGCAGCGCGGCTTGCCAGGCGCCCGCGCCGAACGGCGGATCGACGAAGACCAGATCGAAACGCGCGCCTTCGGCCTGCGCCAGCCAGGCCAGCGCGTCGCCGCGTACGACCTGGCCGGTGTCGACCTTCAGACGCGCCAGCGTGTCGGCGAGCGCACGCGCCAGCGCCGGATCGCGTTCGACGAACACGCAGTGCGCGGCGCCGCGCGACAGCGCCTCCAGACCGAGCGCGCCGGTGCCGGCGTACAGGTCCAGACAGTGCGCGCCCTCGATCGTCGGTGCCAGCCAGTTGAACAGCGTCTCGCGCACGCGCTCGGGTGTCGGACGCAGGCCCGGTGCGTCGGGAACGGACAGCTTCGAGCCGCGCAGGCGGCCGGCGATGATGCGCAGGCGTCCGGGCGCCTGTCGGGAACCGTGCATGGAAGGGCCGATGATAGGATGGTCGCCCGCATTTTCGCCCCATCGCCTTCGTAATGCTCAAGTTCTGGAAGAAGAAGCCGGCCGCCGATGCGCCGCCCGCGGCGCCCGACGCCGTCGCGCCGCCGGATCCGCGGCCGCTCGATGTCGCGACGGCCGAAGCGCCGGTCGAGCCGCTCGCCGAGCACGTCGATCCGTCGCCGCTTGCCGAGGTCGCCGACGTGCCGCCCGCCGAGGAGGCCGAGGAGGCGGCCGGGCCGGCCCGCCGCAGCTGGCGCGACCGTCTGTCCGGCAGCGCGTTCGCGCGCAGCCTCGGCGCGCTGTTCGTGCGCAATCCCAAGCTCGACGATGCGCTGCTCGACGAACTGGAGACCGCGCTGATCACCGCCGATGTCGGCGTCGCCGCGTCGACCGACCTGGTCGATCGTCTGCGCCGTCGCGTCGAGAAGCGCGAGTTCGCCGACGCCGCCGCGCTGCTGGCGGCGCTGCGCGCGGAGCTGATCGCGCTGGTCGCGCCGGTCGCCCGGCCGCTCCAGGTGGTGCCGGCGCACAAGCCGCACGTGGTGCTCGTGGTCGGCGTCAACGGCGTCGGCAAGACGACGACGATCGGCAAGCTCGCGCGGCGCTATCGCGGCGAGGGGCTCGGCGTGATCCTCGCCGCCGGCGATACGTTCCGCGCGGCTGCGGTCGAGCAGCTGACGACCTGGGGCGAGCGCAACCAGGTGCCGGTGATCGCGCAGGGCAGCGGCGCCGACTCGGCCAGCGTGATCTTCGACGCGTTGCAGACCGCGCGCGCGCGCGGCGTCGATCTGCTGATCGCCGACACGGCCGGCCGGCTGCACACCCAGTCGGGTCTGATGGACGAGCTGTCCAAGATCCGTCGCGTGCTCGCCAAGCTCGACGCCGAGGCGCCGCACGAGGTGCTGCTGGTCATCGACGGCACGACCGGCCAGAACGCGGTCAATCAGACGCGTCAGTTCCGCGAGGCGATCGGCGTGACCGGCCTGGTCGTCACCAAGCTCGACGGCACCGCCAAGGGCGGCGTCGTGTTCGCGCTGGCGCGCGAGTTCGGCCTGCCGATCCGCTTCGTCGGACTCGGCGAAGGCATCGAGGATCTGCGTGTGTTCGATGCGGCGGCCTTCGTCGACGGCCTGCTGCCGCCCGCGTTGAGCTGAGCGGCGTCAGGCCGGCCACGGCAGGCCGAGCAGGCGCCAGGCCAGCACGGCGGCGGCCACGGCCAGCAGCGTCAGCAGCAGCGCAGCGGGCGCGTGCCGCGTGCGCGATCCGCCGTGCCGCCGCGTCGCGGCGCACCGGCACGTCGCGCAGCGTGCGCGAGGCCGCCAGCGGCCAGCGCCGTTCGCGGTCGATGCCGGCGGCCGTGCGCAGCGCATGCAGCGCGAGGATCAGCACGCAGGCCGCGCTCATCATCATCAGCGCGCCGATCAGCTGACGCAGCAGAGCGATCAGGCGTTCGGTGCTGAGCAGATCGGCGGTGGCGCCGATCCAGTGCCGGAAGCCGAGCGTCACCGCGACCGCGGCGATCACCGCCAGCGTCATGACGATCGCCAGCGTGCGGCGCAGGCGCGGGTCGGCGGGATGGATCTGCGGGGGCATGGTCCGTTCCTGGCGGTCGGCGGCGGTCGAGCGCGAGCATAGTCGGTGCGAGCGCATGTGCAGCGCCGTTCGTCGCCTCGTCGTCCCGCCGGTCGCGACTGCTATGCTTTCGCGATGAAGCGCTTCGTTCCGATCGTCGCCGTGCTGATGCTCACGGCCTGTCACAGCCTGCGCCCGTCGGCGACGCCGCCGGCGCCTTCGATCGCGGCCGCGCCGGCCGATGCTCTGTACGACAACCACGAACAGGTCTGGCAGGCCGGCACGGCCGCCGGTGCCCTGGCGCCGCCGCGGCTGCGTCTGGCGATCAGCTCGTACAAGGGCGGCTGGCAGCTCTGGCGCGTCGAGGCCGACGCCGGCACGCCGGCGCTGTGGCTGATGCAGACGGTCCCGGGCGCGGACGGCTCGCTGCGCGTGCTGCCGCACCGCCCGCGCGTAGCGTCGCCCACGCTCGAGCCGCGTCCCGATCCGGCCGAGTGGACCGCGCTCGATGCCTGCGCGCTGACCGGCGCGGCGGGTGGCGCGACCTGGCGCGTCGCGGCCGACGCGGCAGCCTGCGCGACGATCGCACCCGGCATCGGCGCCGCGGCGGCGTTCCTGCCGATCGCCGCCGCGCGCAGCGCCGAGGGCGTGGACCTGCGGCTGTATGCCGATCAGGCGCGTGGCGCCGATGCTTCCTCGCAGGCGCGTCGCGTCGCCTGGTACGGTGGCTGGGCCGCCGTCAACGGCGCGGGACCGGATGCCAGCGCCGACAGCCGCGACTGGCATATGAACCGGCAGCTGCGCCTGTCCAACGAGGGCGGTCGCAGCGCGCTGGTCTGGCGCGACGGCACGCCGAGCGGCTGGTCGCTGCTGCTCGAGCGGCTGACGTTCCGTGAGGGCAATACGCCGGTACTGAAGCTGTCGATCGTCGAGGACGCCGACGGCCGCGCTTTGGCCTATGCGTTCGCCGATCCGCACAGCGCGCGCATCGGCATCAATCTGGGCTGGATCCAGGTCGGTCTCGAGCGCGAGGCCGCCACTGCCGAGGCGTCGGGCCGATGAGCGATGCGAACGACGGCGGCGTGCCGCCGATCAGCTGGGGCGATTTCGAAAAGGTGCATCTGGTCGCCGGCACCGTGCTGCGCGTCGAGCCGTTTCCGGAAGCGCGCAAGAGCGCCTACAAGCTGTGGGTGGACTTCGGCGCCTATGGCGAGCGCAAGACCAGCGCGCAGGTGACCGGCCTGTACCGGCCGGAGGATTTGGTCGGCCGGCAGATCGTGGGCGTCGTCAATTTTCCAGAAAAGCAGATCGGGCCGTTCCGCTCGCAGTTCCTGCTGACCGGCTTTCCGACCGAGGCCGGCGTCGTCGTCACCGCGCTGGAACGGCCGGTGCCGAACGGGACACGCATGGCCTGATCGGCGGGGTGCCCGTGGCGGGAGGCTGCGATGCGAGCGAGCCACGAGCGGCCGGCTGCATCGGGGTATCGCGATCGCCTGTGCGCGCGTGAAGTCGCAGCGCGGACGCAGGCCGCGTCGGCTGACACGAATCGACCGCAGGAAAGGGTGGCGGCTCCGCCAGCCGAATCCCGGCACCCGAATCACCTGCTACCGTTGCTTCCTTCCGGACCTGGCGGGATTTGCAGGCTATCGTCGCGGGAGAACCGACGGAGCCACCATGGAACTGTTCGGCCGCGTGGCCGATCGACCGAAGCGCGCATCCGTCGCGACTCGTTCGGCTGCCGGCGCGGGGGCCGGCTTACTGG
The DNA here is from genome assembly GCA_024707225.1 of Dokdonella sp. Lineage (GTDB taxonomy): Bacteria > Pseudomonadota > Gammaproteobacteria > Xanthomonadales > Rhodanobacteraceae > Dokdonella. The sequence goes on from JANQAE010000001.1 coordinate 711,571, forward strand.
CGGAGAGAGCGGGATTCGAACCCGCGAAACGGTTTGACCCGTTTACACACTTTCCAGGCGTGCTCCTTCAACCACTCGGACATCTCTCCGCACGCCGTAAAACTTTCACTCCGACTTCGTCCCTGAAGCGCAATCCATTCGGCATCCTGCCTCATCCTCGCGCGAAGTGCCGTCGTCGGAGGACGACGGCGAAAGCCATCGCGCTCGACCACTCGGACATCTCTCCGCACGCCGTAAAACTTTCACTCCGACTTCGTCCCTGAAGCGCAATCCATTCGGCATCCTGCCTCATCCTCGCGCGAAGCGCCGTCGTCGGAGGACGACGGCGAAAGCCATCGCACTCGACCACTCGGACATCTCTCCGCACGCCGTAAAACTTTCACTCCGACTTCGTCCCTGAAGCGCGATCCATTCGGCATCCCGCCTCATCCTCGCGCGGTGGCCGCGTTGAGGGCCGCGCAGAATAGCGGAGGGCCCTCGGGCATACAAGGCGGCTGGCGCGCGATCAGTCGCGTGCGACGGCCGGGTTCCTGGCCAGATCGACCAGCGTGACCGGCAGGCTTGCGTAGTAGGCGGCCAGATCGTTGATGTCCTGGTCCGACAGCGTCGTCGCGAAGCCGGCCATGATCGGATTCTTGCGCGCGCCGGAGCGGTACTCGTGCAGCGCGCGCGCCAAGTAGTCGGCGTACTGGCCGGCCAGGCGCGGATACTGCGGATCGATCGCGGCGGCGCCGTCCTGGCCGTGGCAGGCCTGGCAGGCGAGCGACTTGTCCTTGCCGGCCTCGACGTTGCCGCGGCCGGCGCGACCGCCCTCGGCGGCGAACGCGGGCAGCGAGACGGCGCCCAGCAGGACGAGCGTGGCGAACAGCGGCTTCATCAGGTGCATGCGGGTCGGGCTCCGGCGGCTCACGGCTTGATCGAGGACAGGTAGGCGGCGATGTCGCGGATGTCCTCCTCGGACAGGCTCTCGCCCTGCGCCTGCATCGTCGGATGCTGACGATCGCCGCTCTTGTAACCGTGCAGTGCGGCGACCAGATAGTCGTAGTTCTGCCCGCCGATGCGCGGCACGTGGTAGCTCGGATACGCGTTGCGCCAGCCGGTGACGCCGTGGCAGCCGGTGCAGGTATAGACCTTGACCTTGCCGGCGGCAGGATCGCCCTTGCCGGTCTCGGCGAGGCAGGGCAGGGCAAACAGCAGAGTCGTGGCGAACAGCAAAGCTCGGGTCATGTCGGGCTCGGATCCGTCTGGCTACGCGGAAAAATCGGCGGGAGTATAGCCTGCGACGCCCGTTTCCTGGCAATCGGCGCGTCGCTGCGTGGTCGCCGTTGCGGCCATTCGACGCAGGTGCCGCCGGTGCGCCACCAGCGCGCACCGCGTCGCGCGAAGCGCTGGATGCGAATGGGTATCGCCCCCATTTACGGCTATACTGCCGCTTTGCGCCTGCGCTCGTCCGCGCGGCGGTTCGCCGAGCGTCCGCGAGCCGCGGACCGGCGCGTCGCGTCCGATCAAGGTTGCCCGTGCGTCTGTCCGAACTCCCGAAGAATCTCCCCGCGACCGTCGCCGGCGTCGTCGACGCCGTGGCCGACGATGCGATCGCGCGCCGTCTGCGCGAACTCGGTTTCGTCGCCGGCGAGCCGGTGCGCATCGTCGCGCTGGCGCCGTTCGGCGGCGATCCGCTGCTGGTCCAGATCGGCTCGACGCGCTTCGCGCTGCGCCGCAGCGAGGCGGCGCGCGTCACCGTCGCGAGCGCCGACGGAGCCGGCGCATGAGCGCCCTGCAGATCGCCCTGGTCGGTAATCCCAATTCCGGCAAGACCGCCCTGTTCAACCGGCTGACCGGCGCGCGCCAGAAGGTCGCCAACTATGCCGGCGTGACGATCGAGCGCAAGGAAGGCCACTACACGGCGCCGTCGGGCCGACGCGTCCGCGTGCTCGACCTGCCCGGCACCTACAGCCTCGATGCGGCGAGCCCCGACGAGGCGATCACGCGCGACGTCTGCCTCGGCCGGCATCCGGGCGAGCCGGTGCCGGACCTGATCGTCTGCGTCGTCGACGCGACCAACCTGCGGCTGCACCTGCGCTTCGTGCTCGAGCTCAAGGCGCTCGGCCGACCGCTGATCCTGGCGCTGAACATGATCGACGCCGCCGAGCGGCGCGGCATCGCGATCGACGTCGAGGCGCTGTCGCGCGAGCTCGGCATCGCGGTCGTGCCGACCGTCGCGGTGCACCGCCACGGCGCCCAGGCCCTGATCGACCGCCTCGACGCGCAGGCGCTGCCGGCGCCGCAGCCGCATCCGGTCGCCGACCTCCACGCCGAGGTGCGGCGGATCCTGGCGGTCGCGGTGTCGAGCGCGCGCGACAGTGCCGCCACCGATCAGGCGATCGACCGCATCGTGCTGCATCCGGTGATCGGACTGGTGATACTCGCGGTGCTGATGTTCGTGATCTTCCAGGCCGTGTTCGCCTGGGCCACGCCGCTGATGGACGGCATCGAGGCGGGCTTCGGCGCGCTCGGCGAGGCGCTCGGCGCGCTGCTGCCGGACGGCGTGCTGCGCAGCCTGCTGGTCGACGGCATCGTCGCCGGCGTCGGCGGCGTGCTGGTGTTCCTGCCGCAGATCCTGATCCTGTTCGTGTTCATCCTGGTGCTCGAGGAATCGGGCTATCTGCCGCGTGCGGCGTTCCTGCTCGACCAGCTGATGCTGCGCGTCGGTCTGACCGGGCGCTCGTTCATCCCGCTGCTGTCGAGCTTCGCCTGCGCGATCCCCGGCATCATGGCGACGCGCAGCATTGCCGATCCGCGCGACCGGCTGACCACGATCCTGATCGCGCCGCTGATGACCTGCTCGGCGCGGCTGCCGGTCTACACGCTGCTGATCGCGGCGTTCATTCCGCAGCGCACGGTCGCCGGCGTGTTCAATCTGCAGGGCATCGTGCTGTTCACGCTGTACGTGGCCGGCATCGTCAGCGCGATGGCGGTGGCCTGGGTGATCAAGCGTCTGCGCCGCGACCGCAGCGAGCACGCGCTGATGATGGAGCTGCCCTCGTATCGCTGGCCGCACGCACGCGACATCGCGATCGGCCTGTGGGAGCGCGCGATGATCTTCCTCAAGCGCGTCGGCGGCATCATCCTCGCGCTGACCGTGCTGCTGTGGTTCCTGTCGAGCTTTCCGGCGCCGCCCGACGGTGCGACCGAGCCGGCGATCCAGTACAGCCTGGCCGGCCGCATCGGCCGGCTGCTCGAGGTCGTGTTCGCGCCGCTCGGCTTCAACTGGCAGATCTGCATCGCGCTGGTGCCGGGCCTGGCCGCGCGCGAGGTTGCGGTCGCGTCGCTGGCGACCGTCTACGCGCTGTCCGGCAACGAGGACGGTCTCTCGGCGATCGTCGCGACGCAGTGGTCGCTGGCGACCGCGCTGTCGCTGCTGGCCTGGTACGTGTTCGCGCCGATGTGCCTGTCGACGCTGGCGACGGTGCGTCGCGAGACCAATTCCTGGCGGCAGGTCTGGATCATGGCCGGCTATCTGTTCGCGCTGGCGTATCTGGCCTCGCTGCTGACCTATCAGATCGCGCGGTGGCTGACGTGAGCGTCTGGCTGCAGGTCACGGTCGTCGCGGCCATCGTCGTCTGGGCAGCGTGGAGCGCATTCGGGCGGCTCGCGCCGCGTCTGCATCGTCGCGGTCTGGCGGCGCTGGCCGCACGTCTGGACCGCCCGGGGCGCGCGGCGGCGTGGCGCAGGCTCGGCCGCCGCCTGCGGCGCGAACGTGCGCAGGGCGGTTCCTGCGGCGACGGCTGCGGCAGCTGCGCGAGCTGCGGCCCGGCGCGGCCGGCCGACGCCGAGGTGCAGCCGCTGGTCTTCCGGCGCCGCCCGCCGGTCTCGCGCGGTCGCGGCGCGCCGTAGCGGTCGATCGCGGCGTCGTCGCGTCATCGTGACGGACGCCTTCCGGCGCCGGCCGCGGGCGCCGCATCGGACCGAGCGCGCGGCCGGGCAGCGCCGCATCGCGAAGCGACACGTCGAGCGGGATGGCGCCGTCTTTCTCGTGGCGCAGCGCGGTCGGGGCACGGCGCGGCGGCACCGGCCTGCTAGCATCGCGATCCGATCGGCCGCCGCCGGCGGCCGGCGCACGCATCGAGACGAGAGATCCATGTCCGCGACGATCTACACCCTGCATCGCGGCACGCGGCCGCTCCTGGTCAGCCTGCCGCACGACGGATCGGCGATCCCCGATGCGATCGCGGCGCGGCTGACGCCGTCGGCGCGGCGTGCACCCGATACCGACTGGCATGTCTCGCGCCTGTACGCGTTCGCGCATGAGCTCGGCGCCTCGGTGCTGGTGCCGCGGCATTCGCGCTACGTGGTCGATCTGAACCGTCCGCCCGACGACACCTCGCTGTATCCGGGCCGCAACACGACCGGCCTGTGTCCGGCCGTGCAGTTCAGCGGCGAACCGGTCTACCTCGACGGACAGGCGCCCGGCCCGGGCGAGATCGCCGAGCGCGTGCGGGTCTACTGGCAGCCGTATCACGACGCGCTGGCCGCGGAGCTCGCGCGGCTGCATGCCGCGCACGGCCGCGTCGTGCTGTGGGAAGGCCATTCGATCCGCAGCGTCGTGCCGTTCCTGTTCGACGGCCGTCTGCCGGACTTCAATCTCGGCACCGCCGACGGCGCGAGCTGCAGTGCCGCGCTGCAGGATCGTCTGCGCGGCGTGCTCGAGCGGCAGTCCGGCTACAGCCACGTCGTCAACGGCCGCTTCAAGGGCGGCTACATCACGCGTCACTACGGGCGTCCCGAGCACGGCATCGAAGCGGTCCAGCTCGAGCTCGCGCAGGCGCGCTACATGGACGAGGACAGCTACGCGTATCGCGAGGACCTGGCGGCCCCGACGCAGGCGTTGATCCGCGCCTTGCTCGAAGCGACGCTGGCCCAGGCGGCGTCGCCGGCATCGAGCGCGCCCCCGCCGGCGACCCACGCGTCGAAGCAAGGCCTGTCCTGAGTGGGCGCCGTCGTCGCCGACCGCCGGCTCGCCGGTGTGCTGCTGGCGGCGTTCGGCGCGATCGCGTTCTCGGGCAAGGCGATCATCGTCAAGCTCGGCTATCGCCACGGCGTCGATGCGGTCACGCTGCTCGCCCTGCGCATGCTGGTCGCGCTGCCGCTGTTCGTCGTGATGGCGCTGTGGGCACGGCGCGGCGACCGCGCGCGGATCGGCCGCGGCGACGCATGGCGCATCGGGGCGCTCGGCTTCTTCGGCTACTACCTGGCGAGCTTTCTCGATTTCGCCGGGCTGGCCACCATCAGCGCGACGCTGGAGCGGCTGATCCTGTATCTGACGCCGACGCTCGTGCTCGCGATCGGCTATCTGGTGTACCGGCGCCGCGTCGGCCGGCGCCAGCTGGCGGCGCTGGCGCTCAGCTACCTCGGCGTCCTGCTCGCGTTCGGCCACGATCTTCGCCTCGGCGGCCGCGACGTCGTGATCGGCGGTGCGCTGGTGTTCGCGAGCGCGCTCAGCTATGCGATCTATCTGGTCGGCAGCGGCGAGCTGGTCGGCCGCATCGGCGCTCTGCGCCTGACCGCCTACGCGAGCATCGTCGCCTGCGTGCTGTGTCTGGCGCAGTTCGTGCTGATCGACGGCGTCGGCGCCCTGGCCGAGGTCGCGCCGGCGGTCTGGAGCCTGTCGCTGCTCAACGGCACGGTCTGCACGGTGTTCCCGGTCGCCGCGGTCATGCTCGCGATCGCGCGAATCGGCCCGGGGCTGGCCGCCCAGATCGGCATGCTCGGCCCGGTCTCGACGATCGTGCTCAGCATGGGGGTGCTCGGCGAGGCGATGGGACCTTGGCAGGTCGCCGGCACCGTGCTGGTGCTGGCCGGCGTGCTGGCCGCATCGCGGCGCGGGGCCGCCGGCGAGGAATAGGCCGGGCGGCGCGGCGGCGGGTGCCTGTCGTGCGCGTCGCGACGCGGTCGAGCCGCCGGAGACGGCGCGCGATCGGCGAGACCGGCCCGGCGCAGACTCGCCTGGAGCGACATCGCCCCGATCAGGTTGCCGCGCGTCTGCGCGATGCGTGCCGCAAAGACGTTCTGCGGCGCGTCGCTGGTACGCTCGCCCGGTGCCTCAGTGCCGCGCGGTCGCCGCCTCGCGTACCGGCGCCAGTGACGGCAGGAACCAGGCGAGCAGGCCGATCGCCGGCAGCCAGGCGCACAGCGCGTAGACGGTGTCGATGCCGGCATGGTCGGCGAGCTGGCCGAGCACGGCGGCGCCGAGGCCGCCCATGCCGAAAGCGAAACCGAAGAACAGGCCGGCGATCGTGCCGGGCTTGCCCGGGACCAGATCCTGCGCGTAGACCAGGATCGCCGCGAATGCCGAGGCCAGGATCAGGCCGATCGGGATCGTCAGCAGCGTCGTCCAGAGCAGGTCGGCATGCGGCAGCAGCAGCGTGAACGGCAGCACGCCGAGGATCGAGCCCCAGATCACGTAGCGGCGTCCGATCCGATCGCCGATCGGGCCGCCGGCGATCGTGCCGACCGCGACCGCGCCGAGGAACACGAACAGGCGCAACTGCGCGCCCTGCGCGTCGATGCCGAAGCGGTGCATCAGATAGAACGTGTAGTAGCTGGTCAGGCTGGCCAGATAGAAATACTTCGAGAAGATCAGCAGGCCCAGCACCAGCAGGACGCCGGCGACGCGCCGCGACGGCAGCCGCGCCTCGCCGGCCGCGACCGCGCCGCGGCGCGCCGGTGCCGTGGCCAGCCGCGCGGCATACCAGCCGCCGATCCGCGACAGCAGCACGATCGCCGCGAGCGCGGCCAGCGCGAACCAGGCCACGCTGCCCTGGCCGCGCGGCATGACGATCCACGCGGCCAGCAGCGGTCCGATCGCCGAGCCGACGTTGCCGCCGACCTGGAACAGCGACTGCGCGAGGCCGTGGCGGCCGCCCGAGGCCATCCGCGCGATGCGCGAGGATTCCGGGTGGAACACCGACGAGCCGGTGCCGATCAGCGCGGCGGCGACCAGCAGCACCGGGAAGCTCGTCGCGCGCGAGAGCAGCAGCAGGCCGAGCAGGGTCGAGCACATGCCGATCGCGAGCGAATACGGCTTGGGATGGCGATCGGTGTACAGGCCGATCACCGGCTGCAGCAGCGAGGCGGTGAACTGGAATGTCAGCGTGATCAGGCCGATCTGCCCGAAGTCGAGCGCGAACGCGTCCTTGAGCAGCGGATACAGCGCCGGCAGCAGCGACTGGATCAGATCGTTGAGCAGATGGCACACGCTCAGCGTGGCCAGGATCGGAAAGGCAGTGGCGGCCGGTGTCGGAGCAGCCGGCGCGGGCAGCGGAAGATCGTTGGCGGAGGCGGACATCGCGATGCAATCGGGGAGCGTCAAACCAGACAGGACGGCTCCGACCGAACGGATCGGCGGAGCCGTCCTGCCCGCATCCGCCGGTAGGGGAGGGAGGTGCCGGCGGAGTGCGCGGGCCTGACGAGGGCCAGGCGGCAGTAGACGCCCGGGGCGCCGCCAACGCATCATTGTCCAGGCCAATCACCCTTCCGATCGGGCCATCCGTGAGAGACGTTCAGCCGCACGAGATCGAAGCGACGCCCGGACCGTTCGTCGCGGTCGGCGCCCGCTATGACGGCGGCCATCACGTCGCCCGCCATCGCCACTGGCGCGCCCAGTTCCTATATGCGGCCGAAGGCGTCGCGCTGGTCGACACCGACCTCGGCAACTGGGTCGTGCCGCCCGAGCGCGCGGTCTGGATCCCGGCCGAGGTCGCCCACGAGGTGACGATGCTGGCACCGGTCGACCTGCTGAACCTGTACGTGGCGCCGTCGGCCGCGGCGGCGTTGCCGCAGGCCTGCCGCGTGGTCGGTGTCTCGGCGCTGGCCGCGAGCCTGCTGCGCGAGGCGGCCGAACTAACACCCTCGAACGATCCGGCCTCGCGCGAGCATCTGATCTATTCGCTGCTGCTGCTCGAGATCGCGCGCGCGCCGGAGCTGCCGCTGACCGTGCCGTTTCCGGGCGATCCGCGACTGGCCGCGCGCTGCCGGCGCTATCTGGAGCAGCCCTCGCCGCACCAGACGATCGACGACTGGTGCGAGGAGCTGGCGATGAGCCGGCGCTCGTTCACGCGGCGCTTCCGCGCCGAGACCGGATTCGGCTTCGCGGCCTGGTGCCGGCAGGCCTGCCTGCTGGCCGCGCTGCCGCGACTGGCCGCCGGCGTGCCGATCACGACGATCGCGTTCGACCTCGGCTACGACAGCGCGTCGGCGTTCGCGACGATGTTCCGGCGCACGCTCGGTGCGGCGCCGAGCCGCTTTCTCGCGGCCGCCTGAGCGGCGCACGGCCGCGTCCGATCGCGCGGCGCCGGGCCGGCGAGGCGTGGAGAGGGCGGTGGAGCGGAGGCCGGACCGGTCCGGCACGGGCACCGGAGCAGCCGGTGCGGGCTCGAGGCCGAACGGCGCGCTGCGCCGGGCCGGAGCCGCTTACTTCATGCGGTAGGTGATGCGACCCTTGGTCAGGTCGTAGGGCGTCATCTCGCACTTGACCTTGTCGCCGGTCAGGATGCGGATGTAGTTCTTGCGCATGCGCCCGGAAATATGGGCGGTGACCACGTGGCCGTTCTCGAGCTTCACGCGGAACATGGTGTTGGGCAGGGTCTCGAGGACCGTACCCTCCATTTCGATGACGTCGTCTTTGGACATTCGGGGGCAGGCAGCCTTGGGTGTGTGCAGGCGGAAAGGCGCGGGATTCTGCCACGAACGCGCCCCGAGCGAAACGCCCCGGGCTGCGCCGGGGGCGCGCGGCGCCGCTCAGCCGGTCACCAGATCGGCGCCGGTCAGCCGCGGAAACGACGCCGTCCAGGCACCCGGCCGGCCGGGCAGCGTGGCCAGCTCGCGGACCACCGCGACGAACTTTTCGCGCGGCATCGTCCGTGCGCCGAGCGTGGCCAGATGCGCCGAGCGGACCTGGGCGTCGAGCAACGGCCAGCCCCAGCCGTGCAGCACCCGGGCCAGTGCGAGCAGGGCGACCTTGGAGCCGCCGCTGGAACGGCTGAACATCGACTCGCCGAAGAACATCCGGCCGACCGCGACGCCGTAGAGTCCGCCGACCAGCGCATCGCCGTCGCGGACCTCGATCGAATGCGCATGGCCGTGCGCGTGCAGCCGCGCGTAGGCCGCGTGCATCGCCGGCACGATCCAGGTGCCGCCCTGGCCGTCACGCGGTGCCGCGCAGGCCTGCATGACCTCGGCGAACGCGGTATCGGCGCCGATCGTCCAGCCGCAGCCGCGCAGCCAGCGGCGCAGCCGGCGCGGCACGTGCACCGCGCCGGTGTCGAAGACCATGCGCGGGTCGGGCGACCACCACAGAATCGGCTCGCCTGCCGAGAACCACGGAAAGATGCCGCGCGCATACGCCGCGAGCAGACGCTCGGGCGACAGGTCGCCGCCGGCTGCGAGCAGGCCGTCCGGATCGCGCAGCGCGCGCTCGACCGGCGGAAACGTGTCGGGTTCGTGATCGGCCAGCCAGGGGATCCGCGGCATCGCGTTCCTGCGCGTAACGGAAGGACGGGGAGGGCCGCCTACGATACGCGGCCCGCCATGGCCTTCACAGGGCGGCGCCGTCGGCCGCTCCATCGACGAGGACGACGAGCATGCGGCAGGCGGACGTATCGAGGATCGGGCGCGGCTGGCGCTGCCTGCGCGCGTGCGCGCTGGGCTGCCTCCTTGCCGGCGTGCCGGCCGTGGGCCCGGCGGCGCCGCCGGGCTGGACGCACCAGGTGCCGGTCGCGATCGCGGAACGCAGCGGGACGGCGCTCGCCGATTTCCAGGTGCGCCTGGACATCGACACCGCCGCTCTGATCGCCGCCGGATCGCTGCGCGCCGACGCGGGCGATCTGCGCTTCGGCAGCGACGGGGCCGGCACCGTCCTGCTCGACCACTGGGTCGAAAGCGGCATCGGCACCGCCTCGACGGTGGTCTGGGTCAAGGTGCCGGCGCTGGCCGCCTCGACGCTGACCGGCCTGTATCTGTTCGCCGGCAATCCTGCGGCGACCTCGGCCAGCACGCTGCAGACCTTCGACTATGCCGGGCCGGTCGAGAACTCGGCGGTCAACCAGATCAGCGGCGGCACCGTGGTCGGCTTCCACAACAGCCAGCGCGGCTTCCGCTTCGCGCCGACGCAGGACCTCCTGCTGCTGCGGCTCGGCCGCTACGAGCCGAACGGCACGGTGCGCTACGTGACGCTGTTCGACGATGCCTCGCAGTCGATCCTGGCGCAGCTGCAGGTGGGCGGTCCGGCTGCGCAGTACAGCTATGCCGATCTGGCCTGGCCGATCTGGTTGATGCGCGGCACCGACTACGTGCTGCAGCTGTATCAGGGGCCGACCGACGACTACTACTACCGGACGACGCCGCTGTCGATGAACCCGCTGCTGCAGTACCGCCACACCCTGGTCTGCAACGACTGCACGCAGAACACGCTGCCTACGACGGTGCTGAGCGGCGAGAACTGGGGTTATGCCGACTTCCAGTTCCGCACGCGGCGGCAGGCCTCGCCGGAGCCGGCGGTGGTGATCGGCGAGGCGGCGCGCGCGACCTATACGGTATTGACCGGCGACCAGGACGGTGCACCGGTCGGCACGCCGATCGCGCTGACCGCGGTCGTGCACGGTCCGTTCTCTCCGGGCGGCACGGTCGCTTTCTTCGCCGACGGCAAGCCGGTGCCCGGCTGCGGAGCGGTCGGCCTGCCGGCCGGCGCACTGCCGGCCGCGGTCTGCACGACGACCGCGCTGTCGGTCGGCGCCCACACGATCACGGCTGCCTACAGCGGCGACGCCGACAACTTCGCCTCGATCTCCGATCCGCGTGCGCAGACCGTGGTCCGCCGGACCAGTGCGACGCGGTTCTTCACGCCGTGCCGCACCACCTTCGTCGAGCATCAGCCGTTCACGATGTTCGCCGACGTGGACGGCTACGCGCCGGGCGGCGCGGTCCGATTCGCGATGGAGGGCAATACGCTGTGCGACGCCGCGCCGCTCGAGGCCGGGCTGGCCGCCTGCACGGTCGGCAACTTCGCGGTGATCGGCGAGCTCCCTTACAACAGCCATCGGCTCGGCGCGCACTACGGCGGCGACGTCAACAACACGGCCAGCGTCTCGCCGACCGAATGGGTCACCGTGCTGAGCGCGGTGGAATACCTCATGCGCGGCGATTTCGAGTTCGTGCCGCCGGGATGTCCGCTGCGGTGAGCCGCGGCTGCGCTCAGGCCGTGTACGGGGCGTGCGCGAGCACGTCGCGCCGGTAGTCCTCGAGCGCGCGCGCCTCCGCGCGCAGCGCATCGGCGATCGCGGCGCGGAAGCGCTCGTCGACGACGTGATGGAACGAGCGCGTCGCGACCGGCAGGAAGCCGCGCGCGACCTTGTGCTCGCCTTGCGCGCCGGGCTCGAAGCGCGCCAGGCCCTCGCGCAGGCAGTAGTCGATGCCCTGGTAGTAGCAGGCCTCGAAATGCAGGCCCGGCACCTCGGACTCGGCACCCCAGTAGCGGCCGTACAGCGTGTCGGCCGAGCGCAGGAACAGCGCCATCGCGACCAGCTCGGCGCCGCGCCGGCACAGGACGACCATGCTGCGCGTCGGCAGGGCGCGGCCGAGATGGCGGAAGAACGCCGGCGTCAGCGCCGCGTAGTTGCCGTGCGCGTCGAAGGTCCGCCGATAGAGACGGTGCACGGCGTTCCACGTCGCCTCGTCGAGATCGCCGCCGAGCATCGGGGTGCAGTGCACGCCGGCGCGAGCGACCTGGGCGCGCTCCTGGCGGATGTTCTTGCGCTTCTTCGACGAGAGCGCGTCGAGGAAATCGTCGAAATCGCTCCAGCCGCGGTTGTGCCAGTGGAACTGCCAGTCGCCGCGCGCCAGCCAGCCGGCATCGGCCAGCGCGGCCGCGTCGTCGTCGGCGACGAAGTTGGCATGCGCCGAGGACAGGCCGAGCCGGCCGGTCTCGCGCTCGATCAGTCCGGTCAGCACGCGGCGCAGCGCGACGGCATCCTCGCCGCGGCCGGCGAGCAGGCGCGGGCCGGTCACCGGCGAATACGGCACGCCGGCCAGCAGCTTGGGGTAGTAGGCCAGGCCGTTGCGCTCGTAGGCGGCGGCCCAGCTCCAGTCGAACACGAACTCGCCGTGCGAGTTGCCCTTCAGATACAGCGGCGCGGCCGCGACCAGGCGCTCCTCGGCGTAGACGCCCAGATGATGCGGCTGCCAGCCGTACTCGGCCGACAGGCAGCCGTGGCGTTCGAGCCCGGACAGGAACGCGTGGCCGACGAACGGATTGTCGTCGGCCACCAGCGCGTCCCAGTCGGCGGCCTCGATCGCGTCGAGGCGGGGTGGAAGCGCGCGTGCAGCATCGCGGCAGGTCGCGCCGTCGCGCGGCCCGGTCTCAGCCGGCCAGGCCGATCGAGTCGAGATAGCGCTCCGCGTCGAGGGCGGCCATGCAGCCGAAGCCGGCCGAGGTGACGGCCTGGCGGTAGACCTGGTCGGCCACGTCGCCGGCCGCGAACACCCCCGGCACGCTGGTCGCGGTCGCGCCGCCGTCCAGGCCGGTGCGGATCGTGATGTAGCCGTTGCGCATCTCGAGCTGGCCTTCGAAGATGCCGGTGTTCGGCGTATGGCCGATCGCGACGAACATGCCGGTCACGGCGATGTCGCGCGTCGTGCCGTCCTGCGTGCTCTTGAGCCTGACGCCGTTCACGCCGGTGGCGTCGCCGAGCACTTCGGCGACGGTGTGGTTCCAGACGATCTCGATCTTGCCTGCGCGCTCCTTCTCGAACAGCTTGTCCTGCATGATCTTCTCGGCGCGCAGCTTGTCGCGGCGATGGACCAGGGTGACCTTGCGCGCGATGTTGGCCAGATACAGCGCTTCCTCGACCGCGGTGTTGCCGCCGCCGATCACCGCGACCTCCTGATCGCGGAAGAAGAAGCCGTCGCAGGTCGCGCAGGCCGACACACCCTGGCCCTTGTACTTCTCCTCGGACGCCAGGCCCAGGTACATCGCGGTCGCGCCGGTCGCGACGATCAGTGCGTCGCAGGTGTATTCGCCGGCATCGCCCTTGAGGCGGAACGGGCGCTGCTTGAGATCGACGCTGTGGATGTGGTCGAACACCATCTGCGTCTCGAAGCGTTCGGCGTGCTCGGCCATGCGCTTCATCAGCGCCGGACCCTGCAGGCCTTCCACGTCGCCGGGCCAGTTGTCCACGTCGGTGGTGGTCATCAGCTGGCCGCCCTGCGCGATGCCGGTGACCAGGGTCGGCTTGAGGTTGGCGCGTGCCGCGTAGATCGCCGCGGTGTAGCCGGCCGGACCCGAACCGAGGATCAGCAGGCGGGTGTGCTTCGGAGTCGTCATGTATAATCCCGGCCGATTTTTCCGGCCTCGTTCGCGTTCTTGAGTCGTCATGCCGGGCGCGGGGTCCGACCCTCGCCGACCGGCTCCGGATGCTCCCTCGAATCGGTCTCGCGGTGTCCCTCGTCGGACGGCCGCCGGACGATCGCGGGGAGTCGGGAGGATGGGGCGAAGGCGACGGCGAATCAAGGTTGCACTGCGGGATGCGTCGCGAAGACGCACCGCTCAGAATGCTGGTCCGAATTCCAACCCCACTTTGCGGAGATTCACGATGCGCATCGGTATTCCTGCCGAAACCAAGACCCTCGAAGGGCGTGTTGCCCTGGTGCCGGCCGCCTGCGCCGATCTGGTCAAGCGTGGCCACGAGGTCTTCATCGAGGCCGGTGCCGGCCGCAAGAGCGGGTTCTCCGACGAGGACTTCTCGCGCGTGGGCGTCAAGGTCGTCGCCGATGCCGATGCGCTGTACGCGGCCGGCGAGCTGATCGTCAAGGTCAAGGAGCCGATCGCCGGCGATCTGTCGCGTCTGCGCAAGGATCATCTGCTGTTCTGCTATCTGCACCTGGCCGCCGAGCCGGCGCTGACCGCGCGCCTGCTCGAGATCGGCCTGACCGGCGTCGCGTTCGAGTCGGTGCAGGAAGCCGACGGCTCGCTGCCGCTGCTGGCGCCGATGTCGGTGATCGCCGGCCGCATCGCCGTGCAGATCGGCACGCATCTGCTGCACCAGCCGGCCGGCGGCAAGGGCAAGCTGCTCGGCGGCCTGCCGTCGACCGAGCGCGGCAAGGTCGTCGTGCTCGGCGCCGGCGCGGCCGGCAGCAATTCGGCCGCGCTGGCGGCCGCCGGCGGCGCCAACGTCGTCGTGTTCGACATGAAGCCCGACCGCCTTGCGCAGATGATGGCGCTCGGCAGCAACGTCACCGCGCTGTATCCGTACGAGGAATACGTCGCGCGCGAAGTGCGCGACGCGGATCTGGTGATCGGCGCGGTGCTGATCCCGAGCGCGAAGGCGCCGCGCGTGGTCACCGCCGAGATGGTCAAGTCGATGCAGCCGGGCAGCGTGCTGGCCGACATCTCGATCGACCAGGGCGGCTGCTTCGAGACCTCGCGTCCGACCACCTGGGCCGAGCCGACCTACGTCGTCGACGGCGTGACCCATTTCGCCGTGACCAACATGCCCGGCGCGGTGCCGCAGACCTCCTCGCAGGCGATCTCGGCGGCGATCCTGCCGTACGTGCAGCGGCTCGCCAAGGGGCCGGCATGGCGCGAATCGGCGGCGCTCGCCTCGGGTATCAACGTCGATGCCGGCGCGATCGTGCACCCGGCATTGAAGTCCTGACAAAACAATGGATTGTCCAGAGAATCTCAGGTAAGTTGTTTCGGTGGCGCGCGAATCGAGCAGACAACCCCGACCGGTCTCCAATGCCTGGCTGCAACGCCTGGTGCGCGAGGCCGGTTTCCTGCTGCTCCTGCCGCTGGCGATCTACCTGTTCGCCTGCCTGGTGACCTATAGCCCGCAGGACCCGGGCTGGTCGCATGTCGGCCAGCCCGACCGCATCGCCAACTTCGGCGGCGCGGTCGGCGCCTGGTTCGCCGATCTGCTGTTCTATTTCTGCGGCCGTCTGGCCTATGCGTTTCCGCTGCTGCTGCTGGCGATCGGCGCGGCCGTGCTGCGCGGCAGCGCGGCCAGCGAGCGCAACGCGTTCGGTCCGATGCTGCGCCTGGTCGGCTGCGTCGCGGTGCTGGTCGCCGGCTCCGGCCTGACCCATCTGAACGTCGGCGGGCCGACCGTGCTGCCGGCCGGACACGGCGGCATCCTCGGCCAGGTCGTCGGCGGCGGCCTGCTGCACGCGTTCGGCGTACTCGGCTCGGACCTGTTCCTGCTCGCGCTGTTCCTGATCGCGGTCACGCTGGCGACCGGGCTGTCGTGGTTCGCGCTGATGGACGCGATCGGCCGCGGCCTCGTCAACGGCTTCGCCTGGCTCGGCGGCACGCTGCGCAAGGCCGACGACTGGAGCGCCGCGCGCGAGGCACGCGTGGAGCGCGCCGAGACGCGCAAGGTCGAGACCGTGCGCCAGGCCAAGCGCGAGCCGATCAAGATCGAGCCGGTGCTGGCGCCGATCGAGAAGAGCGAGCGCGCGCAGCGCGAGAACCAGATTCCGCTGTTCTCCGGCGCGGCCGCCGAGGGCGAGCTGCCGCCGCTGTCGCTGCTCGACGAACCCAAGCAGCAGGTCAAGGGCTACTCGCCCGAGACGCTCGAGGCGCTGTCGCGCCAGGTCGAGCTCAAACTGCGCGACTTCCGCATCGAGGTGCAGGTGGTCGGCGTGTTCCCGGGGCCGGTCGTCACGCGCTTCGAGCTGCAGCCGGCGCCCGGCATCAAGGGCAGCCAGATCTCGAGTCTCGACAAGGACATCGCGCGCGGCCTGTCGGTGGTCAGCGTGCGCGTGGTCGACGTGATCCCCGGCAAGTCGGTGATCGGCCTGGAGATCCCGAACGTCAACCGCGAGATCGTGTATCTGTCGGAGATCCTGCGCTCGGACCGCTACGACGCGATGAAGTCGCCGCTCGCACTCGCGCTCGGCAAGGACATCGCCGGCCGGCCGCACGTGGCCGACATCGCCAAGATGCCGCATCTGCTGGTCGCCGGCACGACCGGCTCGGGCAAGTCGGTCGCGCTCAACGCGATGGTGCTGAGCCTGCTGTACAAAGCCACCGCCCGGCCGACGTCAGGATGATCATGATCGATCCGAAGATGCTCGAGCTCTCGGTCTACGAGCGCATTCCGCATCTGCTGGCGCCGGTCGTCACCGACATGAAGGAGGCGGCCAACGCGCTGCGCTGGTGCGTGGCCGAGATGGAGCGTCGCTACAAGCTGATGGCCGCGGTCGGCGTGCGCAACCTGGCCGGCTTCAACAAGAAGGTCAAGGAAGAGGAAGCCAAGGGCCAGCCGCTGCTCGATCCGCTGTTCCGCCCCGATGCCTCGCAGCCGCAGCGTGTCGCCGAGCCGCTCAAGCCGCTGCCGTACATCGTCGTCATCATCGACGAGTTCGCCGACATGATGATGATCGTCGGCAAGAAGGTCGAGGAGCTGATCGCGCGGCTCGCGCAGAAGGCGCGCGCGGCCGGCGTGCACCTGATCCTGGCCACGCAGCGTCCGTCGGTCGACGTCATCACCGGCCTGATCAAGGCCAACATCCCGACCCGCATCGCGTTCCAGGTCTCCTCGAAGATCGACTCGCGCACGATCCTCGACCAGAGCGGCGCCGAGACCCTGCTCGGTCACGGCGACATGCTGTTCCTGCCGCCGGGCACCGCGACGCCCGAGCGCGTGCACGGCGCCTTCGTCGACGACCACGAGGTCCACCGCGTCGTCGACTGGCTGCGCCAGCAGGGCGAGCCGGACTACATCGACGGCGTGCTCGAGGAAGTGCAGACGCTCGGCGACGGCAAGGTCATCAGCGAGATCGGCCTGCCGCTCGACGCCGAGGAGACCGAGGGCGGCGAGGAGGCGCAGCTCTACGACCGCGCGGTGCGCATCGTCACCGAGACGCGGCGCGCATCGATCTCGGGCGTGCAGCGCCATCTGCGCATCGGCTACAACCGCGCCGCGCGCCTGATCGAACAGATGGAACGCGACGGCGTGGTCAGCACGCCCGAGCACAACGGCAACCGCACCGTGCTGGCGCCGCCGCCGCCGAAGGACTGAGCCGGCGCGGCCGGTTGGTCCGCGCTTCATCCGCGGCGCCGTCCAATCGGCGCCTTCGAGCCACCCGAAGAGAGTCCCGCCGTGCGATCGATCCTGTTCTGCCTGACCCTTGTGCTGGCCGCCGCGGCCCGCCGGCGCGCGCCGCCGACTCGGCGCGCGCACGCATGGAGGCGTTCTCCAAGGATCTGAAATCGGTCAGCGCCGACTTCAGCCAGACCGTGCGCACGGCGCAGGCCGCGGTCGGCGACACCTCGCGCGGCACGCTCGCGCTGCAGGCGCCGCGCCAGTTCCGCTGGCAGACGACCGAACCGTTCGAGCAGCTGATCGTCGCCGACGGCACGCGCGTGTGGATCTACGATCCCGATCTGGAGCAGGTCAGCGTGCGCAGCCAGAGCAGCGAAGAGGCGCAGAGCCCGTTGACCGTGCTGACCGACCTGTCGCTGATCGACCGCGACTTCGTCGCCAGCGAGGCCGGCGAGCGCGACGGCCTGGTCTGGCTGCGCCTGAGCGCGCGCGCCGAGGAGCCGGAGTTCGAGTACGCCGAGCTCGGCTTCGACCCCGACGGTCTGTCGCGGATGATCTTCAAGGACCAGCTCGGCAACGTCACCGAGATGCACTTCACCGACTGGAAACGCAATCCGTCGCTGCCGGCCGATACGTTCCGCTTCACGCCGCCCAAGGGCGTGGACGTGATCGGCGACGCCGACGGTCCGGAGGTGTTTCCGGTCCGTCCGTAATCGCCCGATCGCGGCGGCGGCGGCCGGCGCGGCTTGAATCGCATCGAGCACGCCGGGGAGGGCGCGGCCATGCACAACGCAACGGCGGACGCGCCATGAGCCGCATCGGCCTCACGGTCCTGGTCGCGTTCGCGACCGCACCGGTAGCCGCGATCCAGGCTGCGAGCGCGCCGGCAGCAGCCGGTGCCGCGCTCGAACGCTGCCGCGACCTGCGCCAGGCCGCACCGGCCGACGCGCTGGACGCCTGCGCGGCGGCGGCCGCGGCCGGCGACGGCGCGGCCGCGCGCGAGGCGATGTTCCACGCCAGCGAGGCCGCGCAGACGCTCGGCCGCTTCGACGAGGTCGAGACCTGGCTCGCGCGGATCGCCGCGACGCTGCCGGCCGACGGTGCCGAGCGCGACCGGTTCCGGCTCGAACGGCGTGCCGGCATGCTCGCGTTCCGTCGCGGCGAACATGCCGCGGCGCTGGCCGCGTTCGACCGCGCCGGGCGGCTCGCCGAGCGGCTCGAGCCCGGCGATCGCGCGACCGCGCTGAACGATCTGGGCATCGTGCAGCGCAAGCTCGGCGATTATCCGGCGGCACTGACCAGCCTGATCGGCAGCCTCGCGATCAAGGAACGGCTCGGCGATCCGGCGCAGCTCGCGCCGGCGCTGCAGAACATCGCCGACGTCTATCGCGAGGCCGGCGATCTCGACCAGGCCGAAACCTATCTGTGGCGTGCGATCGCGCTGCACGCGCGGGCCGGCGCGCGCCTCAAGGAGGCGCATGCGCACGAGTCGCTCGGTCTGGTCGCGCTGGCGCGCGGCGATGCCGAGGCCGCCGTGCGTGCGTTCGCCGAGGCCGCGACGATCTTCGCCGAGGCGCAGGCCGCGCCGGACCAGCTGCGGGTGCTGCTGCGCCAGGGCGAGCTCGACGCCGCGGCCGGCGCACGCGAGGCCCTGGCGGCGCGGCTGGCCGCCGCCGATGCGCTGATCGCGCGTCTCGGCGGCGCGGTGCCGCTCGGTCATGCGCGGCTGGCGGCCGAGGCCGACGTGCTGGCCGGCCGCGTCCGCGCCGGCGCCGACCGCCTCGCCGCAGCGCTCGCGGCGCACGAGGACACGGTCACGCCGGAGCGCCAGCAGGCGCTGGCGCGGCTCGCGACCTGGTATGAATCGCTCGGCGACTGGGCGCGCGCCTATGCCGCGCAGCGGCAGGCCTTCGAGCTGCGTCATGCGCTCGACGAGCGCCAGCGCAGCGAGACGCTGGACCGGTTGCGCATCCGCCACGGCGTCGCCGAGCGCGAGCGCGAGATCGCCGTGCTGGCGCTGGACGGCGCGCGCCAGCAGGTGGCGCTCGAGCAGGCGCGGCGTACGCGCGATCTGCTGTTCGCCGGCGCCGTACTGCTCGTGCTGGCGCTGTGGGCGCTGCACCGGCGGCGCGTGTGGCGGCTGCGCGTGGACGCCGAGCGGCGGCGTGCCGCGCTCGAGCGCGAGCTCGCGCAGTTCCGCGCCGCGGCCGAGCGGCTGCGCGCCGACCGGCGTCGGCTGCGCCTCGCGCTGGAGCGCACCGGCGAGCCGATGCTGCTGGTCGACACCGCCGGGCAGGTCTATCTGGCCAATCGCGCCGCGCGTGCGCTGCTCGGCCGGCCGGCCGAGGCCGCCGCCGACGAATCGACCGCGCTGGCCGACTGGATCGGCGCGGCCCAGGCGGCGCAGGTCGCGCAGTGGTCGGCCCGCAGCGACGAGGCGGCTGCGCCGCCGCCGGCCGGCGGGGCGGGGGTCTGGCTGCTGCCGCTGGCGCTCGAGGAGGAGCTGATCGTGCTCGGCCTGTCGACGTCGCCCGGGCCGCGCCCCGACACGCGCGACGTGCTCGACGATCTGGTCGAGGCGCACGTCCGCGACGAGGCGCCGCCGCCGGTGACACCGGCCGAACCGGCCGCGCGACCGGCGGCCGGCCCGGTACCCGAGGCGTTCCGCGCGGCCCTGGTCGCGCTGATGCGCGAGGTGGTGGACCTGTGGGAATCGACCACGCGCAGGACGCGCGTGGAGCTGGCCGAGGCCAGCGGCGTGTGGCGGATCACGATCGACGACGGCCGCCTGCGCGTGCGCACGATGGAACGCTATCTGACGATGGAGCGCGTGCCGGACCGCCCGCGCTGGCGCGAGGTGCTGCGGACCGCATACTTCGTCGTCGCCGACTGTCCGCTCGATGCCGCGCAGCGCGAGCGGCTGCGCGGCCTGATCGACGCGGTCAAGGCGCTGGCGCCGTGAACGGCGCGCTCAGCGCGTCGGATCGTTCGGCCCGCCAGGATGGGTGGGATGGGTCGGCAGGTTCGAGCGGGACCTGCAGACCAGGCAGACGCCGCTGAGGCCGCTGGTCGCCTGGTAGGCAGTGTGGTGATCCGACCCCAGGAAGGTCGCCGGGCCGGTCACGACCGGAATGATCGAGATCACATTGCCGGCCTGGATCAGGTTCGACGCGGCCCTGACGCAATGGGCGGTCGAGAAGCTGCGCGCCGCGTAGTAGTCGTCGTCGAACACGCCGCAATCCCGATCGACGGTGCCGAATGCGCAGGCCGGACTCTGCCGGAACGCATTGAGGAGCGGACCGGGTATCTCGAACGTCTCCACTTCCACGACTTCGCCGCCGGGACACCATCCGGTCGAGAACGGATCCTGATGAGCGGCGGCCGGGCCGGTGGCGGCCAGCATCAAGGCGAGCAGGCAGGCGAACGGTTTCATGCGCAAAGGCTCCGAGGCAGGACGGCGGCCGAGTCTGGGCAGCGTGCGGCCGCGCTGTCGAGGCCGGAAGCGGGACGAAACCGGGACGATATCGCGCTGCGCGGCCGCCTGGGCGCGATTCGTTCCCGGTTTCGTCCTCGCCGGTGCAGGCGGGCGTCGCTAGCGTCCCGGTTCGGCGCCGGGACCGTCCCGGCGCGACCACCACGGAGAACGCGAACGATGAAGCTCACCCCCTTGCTGCTGACGCTCGGCCTCTGCGCGGCGCCGCTGGCGCAGGCGACCAACGACACCCCGCTGAACGGCTGGATCGGCCAGGTCTGCTATTCCAACGGCACCGGCCGCACGGTCATCGACTACCAGAGCTTCAACGGCTGCGCCGTGCGCCTGCACGATGCGATCGCCGATCCGCCGTTCGGTACGACGGTGACCTCGGTCACCACCTGCTCGCTGCGCAGCACCGGCAGCGGCATCGCGCTGCCGTGGTGCGGCGTGCGCGACCTGCTCGGCATCGAGGTCGAGAACGGCGACGTCCGGCCGGTACAGGAGTTCCAGCGGCATCTGGACGACCTGCGCCGGCGCCACGGCATCGACGACTACGAGCGCAAGCTGCTCGAGCTGCAGCGCACGCGCTGAGCGGGCCGGGCGGGCGGCCGCAGCGGTGGCCGCCCGCCGCATGGCGCGCCGAGGCCGGGCCGATGCGCGTGCGTCAGTCCGGCTCGTCCGCGAACGGATCGTCGTCGCCGCTTCCCGGCTCGCCCGGTGACATCGGCCGGTAGTCGCCGGGAATCTCGAACCGGTCGGCCGGCACCGCGACGCCGCTGCGGATCTCCAGGGTCGCCTTGCCGGTCTGGCGGCCGTCGCGGAAGCAGCGCCGGCTCAGCGCGATGCGCGGCGGGCCCGACTCGTCGGCGGCCTCGGGATGCAGCTCGGCGACACCGCGCCCGACCGTCGCACCGACCGCCGCGATGCGATCGAGCCGGCGCAGCGCCGCGGGCTCCAGTCCCAGGTCGGCGATCGCGCTGGTGCAGTCCTCGCGCAGCACGCGGTCGCCGCGCACGAGCCGCTCGATGCGGCAGCGCCGTCCGTCGATCTCGATCTGATCACCGCGCTCGACCGTCGTCGTGCGCCACGGTGCGGGCGCGGCCGGTGCGGCCGGTTGCGCCGGCGCCGAGCGTGCCCGGCCGGTCGCGATCGCCGCGCCGATCGCGCGACGCCGGTCGCCGGAAGCGTCGCCGCGCCGTGCCTCGGCGGCCGCTGCCATCGATTCGGCGCAGCGCGCGACCGCTTCGGGATAGTCCGGATCGGCCAGGCCGAGTTCGGCCAGGTCCGGGCACGCGGCGATCTGCTGCGCGCGGAACGCGGCGGCCGCGGCCGGGGCATCCACGCCGGTCAGCGCCTCGGCCTGGCGGGCGGCGTGGATGTGGCTGGCGCGCATGACGTCGCTCTGGAAGTCGGCCGCGTCGTCGTCGGACTCCATCGTCATGTAGCGGCGCAGCTCGTGCAGCAGCTGCGTGGTCAGCTGCTCGCCGTCGTCGGCGATCGTCGACATCGCCGAGCCGTCGATCGTCATGTCGATGCGTGCGCGCAGGCCGTCGATCGCCATGCGGTCGAAATCGGTCGCGCAGTCGCCGTCGCGGCGGTAATCGACGACGGTGCCGGCCTGCGCGGTCGCGCAGGCGACCGACGCGGCGAGCAGAAGACGGCGGGCGGAGATCATCGGGCTTTCCTCTTCCGGTCGCCGTCGAGGTCGATCGCGCGCCGTGTCGCCTCGACGCGGCGGCGATCCTTGTCGGCGTATTCGGCCAGGCAGGCGTCGCGGCGGACCATCGCGCATTCGAGGTAGTCGATGATCTCGATCACCGCGCCCGCGCGACGCGTGCGTCGGCCTCGCTCTTGAACGCCTCGTAGCCGAAGCCGGCGCCGCCGAGCGCGATCTGGACCGACGATGCGGTCTTGGTCGTGCGGCCCTCGATCGTGCGCGCATAGGCGATCTCGCCGCTTTCGGTGTCGACCACGCGCAGGTCGATCGCCAGATACGCGGTCTCCGAGCGCCGCGAGCCGCCGATGCCGGCGAAGCCGCCGCGCACCGCATGCGTCTCGACGCCGGGCTGGAACGCCGTGACCGTGCCCATGACCAGATAGTCCGCGCCGGTCAGCTGGCCGATGCGCGGGCCGTCGCCGGGGCGCAGCCGGCCGCTGCCGCCGAGGTCCTGTTCCTCGAGGATCGCGGCCAGGCGGCGGCGCTCGACGACCGTGAAGACCGGCCGCGCCGCGAGCTCGTTGGTCAGGATGTTGGTCAGCACGCGGCCGATGCCGCCCTGGAACGGCAGCGCACCGGTCTCGTCCTGCAGCTTGACGACGCCGAGCACGGGCGCCGCCGCCGCGGCGCCGCGGCCGTCGCGGCGGCGATCAGCAGCGCGGCGAGCAGGCTGCGCCGGGTCCGGCGGCGCGAGGTCGCGCCGCGCGTGGCGAAGATCGGAATCGGTCGGTTCATGCCGATCACGACGCACCGGCGCGCCGGTTCCTATCATGCCGGCGGCGCCGATCGGGCCGGTGCCGGCAGGCGGCGGGTATCATCGGACCATGCCGCGCCGACCGTCTTCCGCACCGCCGACCCTGATCCCCGAATCGGACGAGCTCAAGCCGCTCGCCGAGCGTATGCGCCCGCGCAGCCTCGACGACATCGTCGGCCAGACCCGGCTGCTCGCCGAAGGCAAGCCGCTGCGCCGCGCGATCGAGGCCGGCAAGGTCCACTCGATGATCCTGTGGGGGCCGCCGGGTTGCGGCAAGACCACGCTGGCGCTGCTGCTGGCACGCTACGCCGACGCCGATTTTCGCGCGATCTCGGCCGTGCTGTCGGGCCTGCCGGACGTGCGCGCGGCGCTGGCCGAGGCCGAGACGCGCTACCACCAGGGCCGGCGCACGGTGCTGTTCGTCGACGAGGTGCACCGCTTCAACAAGGCCCAGCAGGACGCGTTCCTACCGCACATCGAGCGCGGCGTGATCGTGTTCGTCGGCGCGACGACCGAGAACCCTTCGTTCGAGCTCAACTCCGCCCTGCTGTCGCGCTGCCGCGTGCACGTGCTCGAGGCGGTCTCGGTGGCCGACATCGAGCGCGCGCTGGCGCGCGCCCTGGCCGACGCCGAGCGCGGCCTCGGCACACTCGGGCTCGCCGTCGATCCGTCTGCGCTGCGACTGATCGCGCAGGCGGCCGACGGCGACGTGCGACGCGCCCTGACCCTGCTCGAGATCGCCGCCGAACTCGCCGAGGGCGGCCGCATCGACGAGACCACGCTGACCCAGGTGCTGGCCGACCGCACGCGCCGTTTCGACAAGGGCGGCGAGCAGTTCTACGACCAGATCTCGGCGCTGCACAAGTCGGTGCGCTCGTCCGATCCGGACGCCGCGCTGTACTGGTGCACGCGCATGCTCGACGGCGGTGTCGACCCGGCCTATCTGGCGCGGCGGCTCGCACGCATGGCGATCGAGGACGTCGGCCTGGCCGATCCGCGGGCGTGGACGCTGGCGCTTGCGGCCTGGGATACCTACGACCGGCTCGGCTCGCCCGAGGGCGATCTCGCGCTGGCCGAGGCCGCGCTGTACCTGGCGATCGCGGCCAAGAGCAATGCGGCCTACGCCGGCTTCAACGCGGCCAAGGCCGAGGTCGCCGCGAACGGCACGCTGGAGGTGCCGATGCATCTGCGCAACGCGCCGACGCGGCTGATGAAGGGGCTCGGCTACGGCAGCGGCTATCAGTACGATCACGACGCCGAAGGCGGCGTCGCACTCGATCAGCAATGCCTGCCCGACGCGCTGGCCGGCCGCGTCTTCTACGAGCCGGTCGATCGCGGCATGGAGCTCAAGATCGCCGAGAAGCTGCGCGCGCTGCGCGAGGCGCGCCGGATCGCACGCGGCGAGCCGCCGGCGTGATCGGACGCGAACGGGCAGGGCAGCGCCGGCTCTCCGGTCTGCGCGGTCCGGTCGCGTCGATCCTGCTCGCGCTCGGTCCGTATGCGGCCGCGCCGATCTCGCCGCGACGCGTGTGCAGATCGATGCGATCCTCGCCGAGCCGCGTTTCGCCGCGGCCGGCTGGGGCGTCCAGGCGCAGTCGCTCGACAGCGGCCGCATCGTCTACGCGCACGAGGCCGACCGGCTGCGCGTGCCGGCCTCGACCGCGAAGCTCTACAGCGCCGCGCTGGCGCTGGCGACGTTCGGCGCCGACTACCGGATTCCGACCGTGCTGTTCGCGACCGCGCCGCCGGCGCGCGACGGCACGCTGCACGGCGATCTGGTGCTGGTCGGATACGGCGATCCCGCGCTCGGCGCCGACCCGGCGGCGAGCTGGGCCGACACCCTGGCGATCGCGCTGCGCAAGGAAGGCGTCACGCGCGTGCACGGCGATCTGGTCGCCGATGCGACGCGGTTCGCCGCGCCGCGCTACGGCAGCGGCTGGGAGGCCGGGGACCTGCAGAGCTGGTTCGGGGCGCCGGCCACCGCGCTCAGCGTCGACGAGAACCTGGTGACGGTGCAGGTGCGGCCGGGCGCCGCGGTCGGCGACCGCGCGCTGCTGCGTTTCGAACCGCCCGGCTCGGCGCCGGAACTGGTCAACCGGCTGGTCACGGTCGCGCGCCGCGACGGCAGCGACGTCGGCCTGCTCCGCGCACCGGGCGAGCACACGCTGCATGCGTTCGGCACGATCGCCATCGGCAGCGCCGAGCGGCCGTACCGGCTCGCGCTGGCCGATCCGGCCGCGGTCGCCGGCACGCAGCTGCAGGCGGCGCTGACGCGGCAGGGCGTGACCGTCGAGGGCCGCGTGCGCAGCGTCTACTGGCCGGAGGTGCGCGGCGGGCACGATGCGGCCGATGCCGGGCGGCTGCGGCGGATCGCGCAGGTGCAGTCGCCGCCGCTCGGCGATCTGGTGCGGCGCGGCCTGAAGGTCTCGCAGAATCTCTACATGCAGAACCTGTTCCTGCTGGTCGGCGCCGCCGAGGCCGATGCGGCCCTCGCGGCGGATCCCGACGCGGCCGACCACACCGGCACCGAGCAGCGCGCCGCGACCGCGATGCGGCGCTATCTGAGCGGTATCGGCATCGCGCCGCAGCGTGTCTTCATCGAGGACGGCGCCGGCCTTTCGCGGCGCAATCTGACGACGGCCTCGGCGCTGACGGCCCTGCTCGTGCACTGGGGCGACGGCGAGAGCGGCGCGCCGTTCCGTCTGGCGCTGCCGCAGGCCGGCATCGACGGATCGCTGGCCGGCCGCCTGCGCCAGACGCCGGCGCAGGGTCGCGTACATGCCAAGACCGGCGCGATGAGCGGCGTCTACGCGCTGGCCGGCTATCTGACGACCGCGGCCGGCGAGCGGCTCGCCTTCACGCTGCTGCTGAACCAGTATCTGCCGCCGGAGGACGCCGGCCGGCCGAGCGGCGAGCTCGACCGCATCGTGCTGGCACTGGCCGCGCTCGACGAACGCAGTGCGCCGGCCGCCGCGCAGTGAGCGCGACGGCCGAGGCGATGACGGACATCATCCAGGCAGGCGGCGGCGATGGGCTCGCCGCCGCTGCCGTGCCCGCTAGGGCGTTTCGAAGCCGTCGGTGAAGATCGTGTCGCCGCCGCTGCCGCCGCTGCAGGCCTCGACGCGGATGTCGTCGACATACCAGGCATCGGCCGAGACCGACTGGTCGGTCGCCAGGCGCCAGCGCAGCTGCACGTCGCGACCGGCCCACTCGCTGAGGTCGACGATGCTGTCGGCGTAGGCGCGCGTACCGCACCAGCCGTTGAGGCCGCCGAGCGGGTTGCCCCAGGCGGTGCTGATCGCGGCCGTGTACGGGTCGTTGATCAGACGGCTGCCGGTGACCTGTGTGAACGCGCCGCCGTCGACCGCCACCTCGAGGATGCCGGCGTCGTAGCAGGTGGTCGGCGAGGACACCGGCTCGAGCGCGCGCCAGTTCTGGTAACGCAGCGTGATCGGCGTCTGGCCGGTCGGCAGCGTCACCACCGGCGAGGTCAGGCGCTGGTCGGTGACCGAGGCGACATCGCTGGCCTTGAACGCATTGCCGCCCGACAGCGGACTCGGCCGCTCGGTCGACAGCGCCCAGTTCGACGCACCGCTTCCGCCGGTCGTGACGAAGCCGCCGGCGCCGCCGCCGAAGGTCTCGCTGAACACCGTCTTGGTGGTCTGGTCGACGTCGCACTGGCCGGGCGCCAGCGCGGTGCGGAAGCGGAACACCGACGAGGCGGTGCCGGAACCGCAGACGTTGTCGGCGCTGACGCGCCAGAAGTACGTCGTGCCCGACGCCAGCGGGGTGGTCGGCGTATAGCTGGTGCCCTCGACGGTCTCGTCGATGACCAGGCTCGCGAACGTGGCGTCGGTCGCGACCTGCAGCCGGTAGATGCCGGCCTGTGCGCTGGCCTGCCAGGTCAGCGTCGGCGTCGTCGGCAGGCCGACCGCCTGATGCGCCGGCGCGAGCGGCAACGGTGCGGTCGGCACCGCGGTCGCGATCGACAGCGCACGGTCGATCGTCGCCGTGCGGTCGGCATTGGTCGCGGTGATCGTCAGCGTCGCGTCGCCGGCCGGAGCCGCGGCGGTATTGCCGATCGTCAGCGTCGTGCTCGACGGCGGCGTCAGGCTGGTCTGGCCGAACGTCGCGGTCGTGCCGACGGGCTGGCCGCTGACCGACAGGCCGACCGGCGTCGTGTAGCCGAGGATCGAGCCGACGTCGACGGTGTAGGTCGCGCTGGCCGGCGCGCAGATCGCCTGTGCGGCCGGCGTCGCGGCCAGCGTGAAGCTGGCCTCGAGCGCGCAGTTGCGGCAGACCAGCGCGAAGTCCTGGTCGGTCGCCGAGCCGCCCGGCACGCCGTCGCCGGGCAGGTTGGTCGCGATCACGCGGACCGTCACCGAGCCGCCCGGATTCGGAATGATCACGCCTTCGGTGTTATTGCGCGTGTCGGCGCTGCCGCCGGTCGTCGAGACGTGGTTCGCGAACACGTTGCCGCGATAGAGCTGGCCGTTGGTCTCGACCTCCAGGTCGAGGTTGTTGACGAGGGCCGGATTGGCGCCGGTCGCGGCCGCCGCGTCGGTCCACGCCAGCGAGACCTTCAGCGGCCGGCCGGTGTCGGGCACGCCGTAGGTCGCCTGCCATTGCGCGCCGGCTGCGGTCAGCACCTGACCCTGATCGACGTAGACCGACGAGACCTGGTCCAGTCCCATGCTGCCGGGTACGTCGACGCGGCCCCATCCGAACGTCGAGTTCGGGATCGTCGCGGTGCCGACCGGCTTGGCGCCGTTGATCAGCAGCGCCTTGATCATCGCCGGGCTCGGCGTCGCGCCGGCGTTCTCGTCGCGCCACCATTCGGTCAGCAGCGCGGCGGCGCCGGCCGCATGCGGCGAGGCCATCGAGGTGCCCGAGCAGAACGCGTACTGGTTGCTGGTGCCGGCGATCGCGGTACTGCACTGCGAGGCGCCGGCGACGCGCCGTGCCGAGGCGATCTGCTCGCCGGGCGTGGCGATCGTCGGTCCGAAGCGGCCGTCGTTGGTCGGGCCGCGGCTCGAGAAGCTCGAGATCGCGTCGATGTCGCCGACGCGGTAATTGCGCGAGCTGGCCGTGATGATCGGATTCTTGGCGGCCTTCGGTGCGGTCAGCGTGCCCGGGTTGGGACCGCTGTTGCCGGCCGAGAACACCATGATGAACGGCTCGGCGGCCGGCGTATCGAAGTTGCCGTCGCGGATGATCTGGTCCCAGGTGCGCGCGGCCGCGGTATAGCTGGTGCCGCCGCTCTCGCCCGAGGTCCAGCTGCCGTTGCCGCCGACCGCGCCGCCGAGCAGCGCGTCCTTGGACAGCACCTGCCAGCCGCCGGCCGGCGGCCACGGCACCGAGCCGGTGCAGATCGGGTTCTGCGCGAAAATGCGCACGGCCGGCGCCATGCCCAGGCCGTACAGGAAGCCCTGCGCGTCGGCCAGGCCGGTCGCCGCACTGCCGGCGATGATGCCGGCCACGTGCGTGCCGTGGCCGCCGCTGGTGTTGTCGTCGCCGGGGCCGTTGCCGGCCGGGCAGCCCGGATAGTTCACGCCGCCGGCGATGCGGCCGGCCAGGTCCGGATGGCTCAGGTCCACGCCCGAGTCGATGACCGCCCAGGTCACGCCGTTGCCGCGTAGCCGATCAGGTCCAGCCACGGCGAATAGCCGGTGACCGGCACGTTGGCGCCGCTGTAGTTGCGCGCGCTGATCTGGTCGGACATCTCGTCGTCGAGGATCGGCGCGGGGCCGGCGTGCTCGAGCCAGACCACCTGCGGCAGCGCGGCCAGCGCCGCCAGGTTCGCGGCATCGACCTCGATCCAGGCGTTGTGGAAGACGCCGTCGGTCTGCGCCGGTGCGTGGTTGAGCACGCGCGCGCCGCGCGCCGAGCGCGGCGAGCACCGCGTCGACGTCGCCGTCGTTGTAGAAGAACACGCCGACGTTGCGGATCGTGCCGCTGCGCTTGCCGAGGTCCGGCGCAATCTTCCACGACGGCAGGTAGTTGCCCTGCCAGCGCACCTGCGGATGCGCGGCCGTGCGCGCGAGCGCGCTGTCCTGCGCCCAGACCAGGTAGGTGTCGTCGGGGTAGTACTGCAGCGGCCGGATGCCGGCCGCTGCGAGATCCTCGAGCCAGGTGCCCTGGATCGTCTGCGAGAACTGCACGAAGCGCAGGCCGTGGCCGTCGCTCTCGGTGCGGTAGCCGATCGCGTCGGCGGGCAGGCCGCGCCAGCGGATCGAAGCGCAGGTCGCCGAAGCTGATCAAGCCGCTGCCGTGCGTCGCGCCGGCCGCCAGGCCGGTGGCGGCGAGGCCGCCGATCGCGCCGGCGGGCAGCGGATGCGCGCCCGGCGCGGTACTCAAGGTCAATGCCAGCGCGGCGGCGAGCCGCGTCGCACGTATCGTTCGCATGTCGTGTCGTCCCCAGTCGTTCAACGGTGATGCCGTCGGCGTCCGCATCTCCCTGGCGGCGCCGCGACCGTCCGACCATACCATCGGCGCCGGGAGCGGGCGAGCGCGGAATCGGGCCGTGCGTCGCGGTTTGCGCCGCAGCATCGGGCCGGCCGATAATCGCCGGCCGTCATCCTCCCGTCCGGACCCCGAACATGCTCGATCCCGCCCTGCTGCGCGGCCAGCTCGCCACCGTCGCCGAGCGCCTGGCGACGCGCGGCTACACGCTCGACGTCACCGCCATCGAGACGCTCGAGAGCGAGCGCAAGACCGTGCAGTCGGCGACGCAGGAGCTGCAGAACCTGCGCAATACGCGCTCCAAGGCGATCGGCATCGCCAAGGGCAAGGGTGAGGACGTCGCCGGTCTGATGGGCGAGGTCGCGGCGATCGCCGACAAGCTCGCCGAGAACGAGACGCGTCTGGCCGACATCCAGCAACGGCTCGGCGCGATCGCGCTGCAGCTGCCGAACCTGCCCGATCCGGGCGTGCCGCACGGTGCCGACGAGAACGACAACGTCGAGCAGCACCGCTGGGGCGATCCGCGCGTGTTCGACTTTCCGGTCAAGGATCACGTCGAGCTCGGCGCGCGCCACGGCTGGCTCGACGCCGAGACCGCGGCCAAGCTGTCCGGCGCGCGCTTCACGGTGCTGAGCGGCGAATGGGCGCGACTGCACCGCGCGCTCGCGCAGTTCATGCTCGACCTGCACGCCGGCGAGCACGGTTACCGCGAGACCAGCGTGCCGCTGCTGGTCAACGCCGACGCGATGCAGGGCACCGGCCAGCTGCCCAAGTTCGAGGACGACCTGTTCGCGACCCTGGTCGGCGACAGCCGCCGCTATCTGATCCCGACCGCCGAAGTGCCGCTGACCAACATAGTGCGCGAGCGCATCCTCGACGCGGCCGAGCTGCCGCTGCGGATGACCGCGCATTCGATGTGCTTCCGCGCCGAGGCCGGCTCCGGCGGCCGCGACGTGCGCGGCATGATCCGCCAGCACCAGTTCGAGAAGGTCGAGCTGGTCAGCATCGCCAAACCGGCCGAAAGCGCGACCGAGCACGAGCGCATGACGCGCTGCGCCGAGGTCGTGCTCGAGAAGCTCGGCCTGCCGTACCGGCGCATGCTGCTGTGCACCGGCGACATGGGCTTCGCCGCCGCGCGCACCTACGATCTGGAGGTCTGGCTGCCGAGCCAGAGCACCTATCGCGAGATCTCCTCGTGCTCCAACTGCGGCGACTTCCAGGCGCGCCGCATGCTCGCGCGCTGGCGCAATCCGGACGGCGGCAAGACCGAGCTGGTGCACACGCTCAACGGCTCGGGCGTCGCGGTCGGCCGCGCGCTGATCGCGGTCGTCGAGAACTACCAGAACGCCGACGGCTCGATCGACGTGCCCGAGGTGCTGCGCCCGTACATGGGCGGCCTGGCACGGATCGGCTGAGCGCCGACGCCGCGCGGCAAGCGGTCCGCTCAGCGCAGGCGCGCGGTCCCAGTACGGCTCGGGCGCGAAGCGCTCGACCAGGAAATCGATCAGCAGGCGCGTCTTGCGCGGCAGGCTGCGCACCTGCGGATAGACCGCGTGGATCGCCGACGGCGCGATCTTCCAGTCCGGCAGCAGGCAGCGCAGGCGCCCGCTGCGGATCTCGTCGGCCGCGATGAAGGTCGGCGAGATCACGATGCCGAGGTCCTCGGCGGCGGCATTGAGCAGGAAGTCGCCGTTGTTGACGCCGAGGCGGCCCTTGACGCGCACGCTGGCCTCCTCGCCGTCGCGCGCGAAGCACCACTCGCTGTTGCGCGGCAGCAGCGTATAGATCAGGCACTCGTGGTCGGCCAGCTCGGACGGATGGGCCGGTTCGCCGTGCGCAGCCAGATAGCCCGGCGAGGCGGCGGCGACGAAATGGCACGGCGCGATGCGCCGTGCGACCAGGCGTGAGTCGGCCAGCTGCGCGATGCGGATCGCCAGGTCGTAGCCTTCGTCGACGAGGTCGACCTGGCGGTCGTTGAGGTTCAGGTCGAGCTCGATGAACGGATAGCGCTTCTGGAACTGCGCGACAGCGGCGGCCAGGTGGCGCACCGCGAACGACATCGGCGCGGTCACGCGCAGCTTGCCGCGCGGCTCGACCTGCAGCTCGGCCGCCTCGGCTTCGGCCTCGGCGAGCTGGGTCAGCACCTCGCTGACGCGCTGGTAGTAGTTGCGGCCCGGGTCGGTCAGGCTGAGCCGGCGCGTGGTGCGGTTGAGCAGGCGCACGCCGAGCGATTCCTCCAGCGTCTGCACCAGCTTGCTGGCCAGCGCGCGCGAGATGTCCATCTGGTCGGCCGCGGCAGTGAAGCTGCCGCTGTCGACCACGCGCACGAACAGCTGCATGGCCTGCAACTTGTCCATCAGAGGATCTCCAGGACCGCTTCGGGCGGCCGCCCGATCGCGGCGCGGCCGCCGTTGACGAGGATCGGCCGCTGGATCAGGCGCGGATGCGCGGCCAGCGCCTCGATCAGCGCGGCGCGGTCGAGCGCGGGATCGTCGAGTCCGAGCGCGCGGTACTCCGGCTCGTCGCGGCGCATCAGCTCGCGCGGCGCCAGGTTCAGCCGCTGCAGCAGGCGCTCGATCTCGGCCGCGCTCGGCGGCGTGTCGAGGTAGAGCACGAGGTCCGGCTCGACGCCGCGTTCGCGCAGCAGCGCCAGGGCCTGCCGCGATTTGCTGCAGCGCGGGTTGTGGAACAGGGTGGGAGACGTCATCGCGGCCACGGCGGTTCAGGAGAGTCGAACTTTGCGGGGCGCGGCGGCCGAGGCAAGCGCCGCCGACCGGTCTTGGCGTGTGATCGAGTTGGCAGTGCCGGTGTCGACCGGTGCCGGCGGCGACCGCGGAATGGCGCATGGTCCGCCGCGGGTGCGCTGCTACAATGCGCGCCGATCACGCCGTGGCACGGCGCGGGCGGACTGCGGGGACGGGTCCACGTGGGGAGCCACGATCTCAAATCTCATCGTTCGGGAGTGGGCGTCATGAAGAAAGTGATTTTTGGTGTCGCGCTGGCCTTGGGGGGCATCGGGCTGGCCGGCGGCGCGCTGGCGCAGGGCGGCAAGCCGTCGATCGGCGTCGCGGAATTCAAGAATGAGTCGGGCGCCGGCTGGTGGCGCGGCGGCGTGGGCTGGGAGCTGTCGGGCATGCTCAGCAACGAGCTGGCCTCGCTGGGCTCGTTCCGCGTGGTCGAGCGCAACAAGCTCGAGTCGGTGCTCGAGGAGCAGAACCTCGCCGCCTCCGGCCGCGTCAGCGCCGGCACCGGCGCCAAGATCGGCAAGCTGACCGGCGCCCAGTACCTGGTCATGGGCACGGTCACCGCCTACGAGGAGAACACCGCGAGCACCGGCGGCGGCCTCAGCTTCAAGGGCATCTCGCTCGGCGGCAAGAAGAGCGATGCGTATCTGGCGGTCGACGTCCGCGTCGTCAACACGACGACCGGCGAGGTCGACTACTCGCGCACGATCGAGGGCCGCAGCTCCGGCGGCGGCGTCAGCGTCGGCGTGTTCCGCGGCGGTTTCGGCGGTGCGCTCGCGAACGAATCCAAGACCCCGGCCGGCAAGGCGATCCGCGCGGCCCTGGTCGAGATCACCGACTATCTGGACTGCGTGATGGTCCAGCGCGACGGCTGCGAGGCGGAGTTCGGCGCCAAGGAGCGCAAGCGCCGCGACAGCAACAAGAAGGCGCTCAAGCTCGACTGAGACGCACCGATGCCGGCCGGCGAGCGGGCCGGGTTCGGATAGGAAAAACACGAAAGGCGGGAGAGCGATCTCCCGCCTTTGTTCGTACTGCGCCAGCGATCCGGCGACTCAGCGCGGTCCGCGATTGCCGCCGCCGCCGCGTCCGCGCGAGGCATTGCCGCCACCGGCCGGTCGCGGCCGGTTGCCGCCCGGTCGCGGTCCGTTACCGCCCGGCCGTGGGCCATTGCCGCCCGGCCGAGGCCCGTTGCCACCGGGGCGAGGTCCGTTGCCGCCCGGTCGCGCGCTGTTGCCGCCCGGCCGCGGGCCATTGCCGGGCCGCGCGCCACGGCCGCCTTCCGCGTCGCGGCTGCGCGGCGTGCCGCGGCCGTAGGGACTGTTGGACGGCGGGTAGGCCGTGCTGTTGCCGTCGACCTGACGTGTCGGCACGGCGCGATTGCCGTCGCGGCCGCCGCCGCCGCGCGGCGAGTCGGACGCCCCGAAGCTGCCTTGCGGCAGCGCCTGGCCCGGGCCGGGTCCGCGGCGCGGCTTGCGCGCCGGACCGTTGCCCGACTCGGGGAACCAGCTGCGCAGCACGGCCGGATTGATGCCCGGATCGGCGAACGCCGGCTGCGCATTGGCATGCGGCGCCTGCCGCTGCGGCCGGCCGGGGCCGCCGGCCGGCTTGCCGCCGCGCGGACCGCCGGGACCGCCGGGACTGCCCGGGCGTTTGCCGGGGCCGCGTGCATTCGGATTGCCGCCGGGGCCGCGACCGGGTCCGGCCTGCGCACCGCGGCGCTTCTTGCCGGGCTTGCCCGACGGCGCGCGCCAGCCGTCGTCGCGGATGCGGTCGAACGCCGCGAACTCGCGTGCTTCGTCGTTGCGTGCCGCGGTCCAGGCCTGCTGGGCGCGCGGATCCGGACGGAATTCGGTCGGTCCGGCGCGGCGCTGCCCGATGACCGGCGCCAGCGTCAGGCGCGGCGCCGCCTCGGGCGCGCCGGCCGCTTCGCGCAGCTTGCGCACCGCGTCGGCGCCGAGCGGCTCGGACTGGCCGCGCTTGAGCAGGCGCGGCAGCTCGACATTGGCGTAGCGCACGCGCTTGAGCCGGCTGACCATCAGGCCCTGCGACTCCCACATGCGGCGCACCTCGCGGTTGCGGCCCTCGCGGATCACGATGCGGAACCAGGAGTGGCTGCCGCTGCGGCTGATCACGCCGACCTCGTCGAAATGCGCCGGACCGTCCTCGAGTTCGACGCCGCTGCGCAGCCGCTCGACGACCTCGTCGGGCACCTCGCCGTGGACGCGGCAGATGTACTCGCGCTCGAGTTCCGAGCGCGGATGCATCAGCGCATTGGCCAGATCGCCGTCGGTCGTCAGCAGCAGCAGGCCGGTCGTATTGATGTCGAGGCGGCCGACCGCGATCCAGCGCGCGCCCTTGATGCGCGGCAGCTGTTCGAACACGGTCGGACGACCTTCCGGATCCTCACGCGTGATGACCACGCCCTCGGGCTTGTTGTAGACCAGGACCTGGGCCTGCTCGGCGCTGTCGGTGACGACGACGAAGCGCTTGCCGTCGATCTCGACGCGGTCGCCGACGCGGACGCTGGAGCCCAGCGTCGCGACGGTCGCATTGACCTGGATCTCGCCCGACTCGATGCGCTGCTCGAGCAGGCGGCGCGAGCCGAGCCCGGCGGTCGCCAGGACCTTGTGCAGGCGTTCCTCGAGCGTCGGGGCGGTGGAGTCGCTGCGCTTGAGCGACAGAACGGAACGGGACGTGGTCATGCAGTGGGCTCGGTAGAATCGGGACGACGGGAGGCGTCCGGAGAAGGAGGGCCGTCGGATGCGGCATCGGGATCGGGGAGAGCGGCCGCATCGTCGGGCGGCGTTGCGTCGACGGGCGTGTCGGCCGCGTGCTCGGGGGCGGCAGTTTCGTCGGCCTCGGCTTCGGCCTCGAATTCGGATTCGGATTCGGATTCGGATTCGGATTCGGCGGCGTCGGAAGGCGGGTCGTGATCGGCCGCATCGGTGTCGTCGACCCGGTCGGCTGCCGATGCGTCGGCGGCCTCGTCACCGGACGGCGGCGTCGCCGCCAGCGCGGCTTCGGCAGCCTGCGCGAGCATCCCGGCATCAGCCGGCGGCGTGCCGTCCTCGCCGATCGGCGCCAGCGCCAGCTGCGGATCGAGCTCGTCGATGTCGTGCAGATCGCTCAGCGGCGGCAGTTCGTCGAGCGACTTGAGGTTGAAGTAGTCGAGGAACAGGCGCGTCGTGCCGAACAGCGCCGGGCGACCCGGCACGTCACGATGGCCGACGACGCGGATCCACTCGCGCTCCTCGAGCGTGCGCACGATGTTGCTCGACACCGCCACGCCGCGGATCTGCTCGATCTCGGCGCGCGTGATCGGCTGGCGGTACGCGATCAGGGCCAGGGTCTCGAGCAGGGCGCGCGTGTAGCGCGCCGGCCGCTCGGTCCACAGCCGCGAGATCCACGGATGCACGTCCTGGCGCACCTGGTAGCGGAAGCCGGAGCTGACCTCGACCAGCTCGACGCCGCGCTCGGCGCAGTCGGCCTGCAGCGCCTCGATCGTGCGCGCCAGCGCGTCGTGGCTCGGGGTCTCGCCCTCCGGGAACAGCGCCGCCAGCTGCATGATCGACAGCGGACTCGAGGCGGCCAGCAGGGCGGCTTCGACGATGCGTTTGAGGGTGTCGGGTTCGTTCATGCGATGCGTTCGTTGCGCGGACTCGGCGCCGCGGCGGGCAGGGTCGAAGGCAGGCCGCCCGACGCGCTCACTCGGCGGTCGCCAGCGACTTGACGTAGATCGGTGCGAGCGGCTCGTCCTGGACGATCTCGATCAGGCGCTCCTTGGCCAGTTCGAGCACGGCCAGGAACGTCACGACGACGCCCTGGCGGCCTTCCTCGGCCGTGAACAGGCTCTCGAATGCGTGGAACGCGCCGTCGCCGAGGCTGCCGAGCACGTCGCTCATGCGGTTGCGCACCGACAGCGCCTCGCGCTGGATCGCATGGTGTCCGAACAGCTCGGCGCGCTTGAGCACGTCCTTGAGCGCCAGCAGCAGCTCGCGCAGCTCGACCGGCGGCGGCAGCTTGATGACGTTGCGGTCCGGCACGTGCGCGCGGCCACGGCGGTGTCGCGTTCCAGGCGCGGCAGCTGGTCGATGTCCTCGGCGGCTTTCTTGAAGCGCTCGTATTCCTGCAGGCGGCGCACCAGTTCGGCGCGCGGGTCGGCCTCCACGCCGTCCTCGGCCGGCGGCCGCGGCAGCAGCAGGCGCGACTTGATCTCGGCCAGGATCGCGGCCATGACCAGGTACTCGGCGGCGAGCTCGAGCTTGAGCTCGGTCATCATCTCGATGTAGTCCACGTACTGCCGCGTGATGTCGGCGATCGGGATGTCGAGGATGTCGAGGTTCTGGCGGCGGATCAGGTACAGCAGCAGGTCGAGCGGCCCTTCGAACGCGTCGAGGATCACCTCCAGCGCATCGGGCGGGATGTACAGATCCTGCGGCATCTCCAGCACCGGCTGGCCGCGCACGATCGCCAGCGGCATTTCCTGCTGCTGGGGAACTGGTGAGAACGCGTTTTCGCGCTCGGCCTGACTGGAAGATTCGGTCGTCTGGATGTTCATGCCCGATCCGTCGCGTCCTCGTCGCCTCACGGCGCGGACGGTGTACAGATCCCGTGTATCGGTCGCGTCGCGGCATACCGCGGCGTTCGCCTGCAAGGCGGCGCTCCGCGCGAAGCCGTCAACAGCCGCGATCCGAACCCCTCGTCCGGTCGGCGGCCACGTTCTTGAACTCAATGGGCCGGCGGGAGTAGCGGCGCCGTGTCCGGCGCTGTATGGATGCTTGAGACGGCATCCGATCCCGAAGGTTGTCGCGAGGTTACGCTTTTGCTGCACGCAAGTCCAGCTTCGGCGCAGAGGCGCGTGACGCCGGTGCGGCGACGGTCCCGTTCGGGCGCGCGCGCAGCGCGGGCGGCAGCGCCGCTTTCGCGGCGGCGTGATGGGCGGCCGCGCCGATCGGCTACCATGTGCGGCCGCGACTGCCGGTGCGGCAGCGCTCCACGTCATCAGGAATCCGTCCAGCATGTGGTACGCCATCGTCGGAACCGACGTCGCCGACTCTCTCGCTCTGCGCCAGGCGGCGCGCCCGGCCCATCTGGCGCGGCTGACCGCGCTGCACGAAGCCGGCCGCCTGCTGCTGGCCGGTCCGTTCCCGGCGATCGATTCGCCCGATCCGGGACCGGCCGGCTTCACCGGCAGCCTGATCGTCGCGGAGTTCGCGGACCTCGACGCCGCGCGTGCCTGGGCCGATGCCGACCCGTATCTGGCCG
Organism: Dokdonella sp.; assembly: GCA_024707225.1. Taxonomy (GTDB): domain Bacteria; phylum Pseudomonadota; class Gammaproteobacteria; order Xanthomonadales; family Rhodanobacteraceae; genus Dokdonella. Next base: position 749,084 of record JANQAE010000001.1, read on the forward strand.
CCGGCGTCTACCGCGAGGTCAGCGTGCGGCCGTTCCGGCCGGTGCTGCCGTGAGCGAAGCTGCCACCGGCCGCATCGAGCGGATCCGCACCGCGCTGACGGCTGCGCTGGCGCCGGCCGAGCTCGAGATCCGCGACGACAGTCATCGTCACGTCGGCCACGCCGGTGCGCGTGACGGGCGTGGCCATTTCCATGTCCGCATCGTCAGCGGCGCGTTCGCCGGACAGGGTGCTGTCGCGCGGCATCGGGCAATATATGCCGCGCTCGGTGCGCTGATGCAGACCGACATCCACGCGCTGGCGATCGACGCACGTACCCCCGAGGAGGCCTGATGCTCGCTGCTCCACACCGCCGTTTCGTTCTTTCGTCGCTGGTAGTCGCACTCGGCCTGGCCGGTTGCGGCGGCGGCTCGTCCTCGTCGGGCTCCGGTGCGGTGATCCAGCTCAAGGCCGAGCCCGCGGTCGCCGTCATCAACGGGCAGGCGGTGCCGCAAGCGCTGCTGGAAGCGCTCGCCAGGCTGCGCCAGCTCGACCTGTCCAAGCCGGAGGACTACGAGAAGGCCTTCAAGGAACTGACCGAGTACGTGCTGCTGGCACAGGAAGCCCAGCGCGAGAAGCTCGCCGACGATCCGGCCTACGCGGCCAGCGTCGAGGTCGGCCGCCTGCAGGCGGTCGCCAACGCTTCGGTGCTGACGCTGCGCGCCAAGGCGCAGATCGACCCGAGCATCCTGATGGCCGATTACGAGGATCAGCTGGCCAAGGTCGGCAAGTTCAGCTACGACCTGACCCAGCTCGTGTTCGCGACCGAGGAGGAAGCGCTCAAGGCGGCCGGCGAGGTCGTGTCCGGCAAGCCGTTCGGCACGGTGTTCAACGAGTACAACGGCACGGCGCGCCAGGCGCGCTCGTTCGCGCAGATGCGGCTGCCGCAGCTGCCGCCGGACATCGCCGCGGCATTGCAGGCGCTCAAGGCCGGCGAGACGATGAAGGTGCCGATCCAGACCCAGGCCGGCTGGCATCTGATCCACGTCGACAAGATCGAGCCGTTCGTCGCGCCGCCGTTCGAGCGCGTCCGCGACGCGATCCGCGAGCGCATGGCGACCCAGCTGGTCGACGAGCGCGTGGCCAAGTTGCGCGAGGAAGCGGACATCAAGCTGGTCGGGCAGGCACCCAAGCCGGCCGAGCCGGCAGCGGCCGCCGAGCCCGCCGCCGCGGGCGACAAGAAGGACTGATCCGCACCGATGCGATTGAGCGCGATCAAGCTGTCGGGGTTCAAGTCGTTCGTCGATCCGACCACGCTGCACCTGCCGACCAACATGACCGCGATCGTCGGTCCGAACGGCTGCGGCAAGTCCAACATCATCGACGCGATCCGCTGGGTGCTCGGCGAGAGCGCGGCCAGCCGGCTGCGCGGCGACGCGCTGACCGACGTGATCTTCTCGGGCTCGTCCGGCCGCAAGCCGGTCGGCACCGCGACGGTGGAGCTGATCTTCGACAACAGCGACGGCACCCTGCTCGGCGAGTACGCCGGCTACAACGAGATCTCGATCAAGCGCAGCGTCTCGCGCGACGGACAGTCGCAGTACTTCCTCAACGGCGGCCGCTGCCGCCGCCGCGACATCACCGACGTCTTCCTCGGCACCGGCCTGGGACCGCGCAGCTACTCGATCATCGAGCAGGGCATGATCAGCCAGATTATCGAGGCCGATCCGGAGCAGCTGCGCAGCCATCTGGAGGAGGCGGCCGGCATCTCCAAGTACAAGGAGCGCCGCAAGGAGACCGAGAGCCGCATCAAGGCCACGCGCGAGAACCTGGACCGCGTGCGCGACGTCCGCGACGAGGTCGACAAGCAGCTCGAGCACCTCAAGCGCCAGGCGCGTGCCGCCGAGCGCTGGCAGGAATACAAGGCCGAGCAGAAGAAGAAGGAAGCCGAACTGAAGGCGCTGACGCTGCGCGAGGCGCAAGCCGAGCTCGAGGGCCGCTCCGGCGCGCTGCGCGCGGTGGAGCTGGAGATCGAGAAGCATCTGGCCGACCAGCGCGACCGCGAGGCGAAGATCGAGGCCTGCCGCGAGCGCCACGTCGCCGCGAGCGAGCATCTGAACGCGGTCCAGGGCGAGGTCTACCGCGTCGGCGCCGACATCGCGCGCGTCGAGCAGCAGATCCGCCACAACCGCGAGATGGCCGAGCAGCTGGTCCCGCGCGCGAGGAGACCGACCGCGCGCATGCCGAGATCGCCGAGCACATCGCGACCGACGTCGAGCGGATCGAGGCACTGCGCGGCGCGCTGGCCGATCACGAGCCGCGCCTGGCCGAGCTGCGCGACAGCGACGAATCGACTGCCGAGGCCATGCGTGCGGCCGAGACGCAACTCGCCGAGTGGCAGTCGCACTGGGATGCGCATGCCGCCGCCAGTTCCGAGGCCGCGCAGGCGGCCGAGGTCGAGCGGACGCGCCTGGACTACATCGATCGGCAATGCGTCGAGGCCGACAGGCGCCGCGAGGCGCTGCAGACCGAGCGCGCCGCGGCCGATCTCGGTGAGCTCGGCCGCGTGCTCGAGACGCTGCAGTCCGATCACGACGGTCTGCGCGAGCAGGTCGAGACCCATACCGCGACGCTCGACGAGCGCCGCCTGATCCTCGAGCAGGCACTCGAGCACGAGCGCAGCGTGCAGGCGCTGCTGAGCGGCCGCCGCGGCGAGCTCGAGAAGACGCGCGGCCGCCTGGCCTCGCTCGAGGCGCTGCAGCAGGCCGCGCTGGCCGAGCACGACGTCGCGCTGAAGACTTGGCTGGACCGCATGGGACTCGGCCAGGCGCGCCGGCTCGGCGCCTCGCTCGACGTCGACGGCGGCTGGGAGCGCGCAGTCGAGACCGTGCTCGACGGCTGGCTCGAGGCCGTGCTCGTCGATGCGCCGTCCGACTACGCCGACGCGGTCGCCGGGCTGACCGAGGCCGACCTGACGCTGATCGCCGACGGCGACGCCGAGCGCCCTGCATTCGATGCGGCCGGCAGCCTCGCCGCGCACGTGCGCGGTCCGGCCGCGGCGCGGCGGCGCCTGGCGCGCGTGCGCACCGCCGACAGCCTGGCGGCGGCGCGCGTGATGGTGTCGGGCCTGGCCGCGGACGAATCGGTCGTCACGCCGGCCGGCGAATGGCTGGGGCCGGGCTTCGCGCGGATCGCGCGCGGCGGCGGCGCCCAGGTCGGCGTGCTCGCGCGCGAACGCGAGATTCAGGCGCTGCAGCAGCGTCTGGAAGCGCTCGAACACGAGATCGAGGAGACCACCGGCCGCGTCGATGACGGCAAGCTGGCGCGGATCGAGGCCGAGCGTCTGCGCGATGACGCGCAGCGCGAGCTCTACACCGCGCATCGGCGCCTGGCCGAGCTGGCCGGCCAGCTGCAGAGCCAGCGCGGCCGCCTCGGCACCGCGCAGGAGCGGATCGAGCGCATCGACGCCGAGCTCGGCGAGCTGGTCGGCAAGCTCGACGAGGATCGCACCCGTGCGCGCGAGGCGCGCGGCCGGCTCGAAGTCGCGCTGTCGAAGATGGGCGATCTCGAGCAGCAGCGCCAGACGCTCGAGGGCGAGCGGCGGCGCCTGCTCGAGGCGCGCGAGGAAGCCCGCATGAATGCGCGCGAGGCGCGCGAGCAGGCGCATCAGCTGGCGCTGTCGATCGAAGCGAAGCGCTCGTCGCTGAGCTCGCTCGAACAGGCCCTGCAGCGTCTGCACGGCCAGTTCGCGCAGCTCGAGGCGCGCAAGGCCGAGATCGCCGCCCAGCTCGAGTCGGGCCACGATCCGATGGCCGATCTCGACGCCGAGCGCCAGACCTATCTGGACCAGCGCCTGCTGGTCGACCGGCAGCTGGTCGAGGCGCGCAAGGCGCTGGAGGATTGCGACATCGAGCTGCGCCGTCTCGAGCAGGAGCGCCACACGCTCGAGCGCACGCTCAACGAGCAGCGCGAGCGGCTCGCCGACCTGCGCCTCAACGAGCAGGAGAACAAGCTGCGCGCACAGGCACTGGTCGCCGCGATCAGCGAGGCCGGTTTCGCGATCGAGGAGATCGTGCAGACGCTGCCCGAGCATGCCGATCTGGCGCAGTGGCAGGCCGATCTGGCCGACCTCGGCCAGAAGATCGCCAGGCTCGAGCCGGTCAACCTGGCCGCGATCCAGGAGTACGAGGAGCAGTCGCAGCGCAAGGACTACCTCGACACGCAGCTGACCGATCTGGGCGCCGCGCTGGAGACCCTCGAGGGCGCGATCCAGAAGATCGACAAGGAGACGCGCCAGCGCTTCCGCGAGACCTTCGAGCGCGTCAACGCCGGCGTCCAGGAGCTGTTCCCGCGGCTGTTCGGCGGCGGTCATGCGTATCTGGAGCTGACCGGCGACGATCTGCTGTCGACCGGCGTGTCGATCATGGCGCGGCCGCCCGGCAAGCGCGTGACCTCGATCTCGCTGCTGTCCGGCGGCGAGAAGGCGCTGACCGCGGTATCGCTGGTGTTCTCGATCTTCCGGCTCAACCCGGCACCGTTCTGTCTGCTCGACGAGGTCGACGCACCGCTCGACGAGGCCAATGTCGGCCGCTTCTCGAACATGGTCGGCGAGATGAGCGAGCGCGTGCAGTTCATCTTCGTCACGCACAACAAGAGCACGATGGAGGCCGCGCGCCAGCTCTGCGGCGTGACGATGCGCGAGCCGGGCGTGTCGCGGCTGGTCCAGGTCGACCTGGCCGAGGCCGCCAAGCTCGCCGGCGCGGCGTGACGGCGAGGCGTCCGACCATGGTGATCGTGGCCTCGATCGATCCGGCGCCGGCCGTAGAGCCGGGCGGACGGCCGAGCCGATGCGCGGGCGGTGCCTGCGCAGTCATTGAAGTCCGCGCGGCGGGCAGGGCATCGACTGGAGCCACGGCAGGCGCCGTCGTTCCGGCCCGTCCGCCGCACCGGCGCTATTCGAGGAGCACGTGATGGAGCAGCAGGCGCTCAGTCCCACCGAGCTGCGCGTGATCATCGCCGTGATCGGCGTGATCGCGTTCGGTCTGATCTACCTGTTCGGCCGGCCGCGCAAGCCTGGGCAGGGCAAGCGCACGCCGGCGCGACCGGCCGAGGGCGCGCGTGTCGAGCCGGTGTTCGGCGACGTCGCCGACGAGGGCACGCAGGCCGGCCGCATCGAGCCGAGCCAGGGCGAGCTGCCGGTGTCGCTGGACGCCGAGGAGGTGCCGGCGGCGGCTGCCGCGCCGCGCCGGTCGACGCTCGGCATGCGGCCGGAAGGCCAGATCGAGCGCATCGTGACGCTGTACGTGTCGGCACGCGCCGGCCAGACCATGGCCGGCACCGATCTGGTCGTCGCGGCCGAGAAGGCCGGTCTGCAGTTCGGCGACATGGGCATCTTCCACCGTCTGGCGCCCGGCAAGACCGAACAGGGACCGGTATTCAGCATGGCGCAGATGACGCGGCCCGGCAGCTTCGACATGGCGCAGATCGACCAGCTGACGACCCCCGGCGTGACGCTGTTCATGACGCTGCCGGGACCGGTGCCGGCGCTCGACGCCTGGGAGGCGATGCTGCCGGCCGCGCAGCGGCTGGCCGAGCTGCTCGACGGGGTAGTCCTGGACGAGCAGCGCAACGCGCTCGGCCGCCAGCGTGTGGCGCATCTGCGCGACGAACTGCGCGCCTGGGACCGCGAGCAGGAACGCAACCAGATCCGTCCGCACTGGTAAACGTTCCCGGCGCAACCGGGAGCACCGCACGGGACTCGCGGCCTTCCGGCCGGCCCCGACGAAACGCGCGTAAGCCGTCCGCCCGCGCTTGCCGGCCCGCACCGGCCGGCCATCGCGCGCCGTTCGCTCAGTCGCGGTCGAACGCGGTCAGGCGCAGCGTGATCGTCTCGTTCTTCTTGCCGTCGCGCTGCTCGATCTGCACCGGCAGCCAGCCGATGTCGGCCGCATGCCAGCTGGTCGACACGCGCGGGCCGCGCTCGCGCGTCACGCGCACGGTGTCGAACGTACCTGCCGGCACGTCCAGGCGCATCTGGCCGTCGCGGCGGTAGTGCATCGTCTGGACGCCGTCGCTGCCGGCGACCGGATAGTCGAACGTCTCGCCGCCTCGCGCGAGATCGATCGCGATCGCCAGCGTCACCGCATGCCGGTCCAGCGTGCCGGGCTCGAGCCGGTGGCGCGCGCTCCTGCCCTGGTCCTCGAACACGACTTCGCCGCGCGACCAGTCGAACGTGCCGTGCCGGCTGCGCTTCTTGAGCATCGCGTCCTGCTGGAAATCGTAAGCGGTCGTCTCGAGCCGTCCGTCGCGCCAGCGCAGGCTCGACTGCTCGGTCACGTCGACGCCGGCCATGCGCGCCAGGCCCTGGGTGCCCTGCGTGTGCGAGCGGAACGTCCATGCGTCGGTGCCGTCGCTGCGCAGCGTCAGCGTCGCGGTACCGAGCTCGCTGCCGTTGCGCGAGACCGCGTACTGCGCCTGGAACGGCTGCAGCGGCGCCGCGGGTGCGGCAGCGGCGGTGGCGGTGGCGGCGGTGAGGATGGCGGCGAGCGCCGGCAGAAACGCAAGACTGACTTTCACGAACGACTCCGGCGCAGGGGGCGGCAGTCTGCGCGGCGACGGCTGAACGACGGCACAGAGGCAGGCCGACGCTCGTTCACGTCCGGCACCCTCGGAGCGGCGCGAAGCGACAGGGCATGCGATGCATTCTTTTGTGGAAGGATGCACACTTTACGGCGGCGCCGGCACTCACCATCGCGGCGCTGGACCGATCGGCATCGGGGCGCATGAGCGGGCAGGGCCGGATCGTTCCGAATTTCGAACAGGGGGAATCTGCATGTCGTACTTCTTCGAATCGCGCGCCGCGCCGGTGCGCGTGGTGTGCTGCGCGGTCGCTGCCGCGGCCGCAGCCTCTTCGCTGCACGCGCAGACGATCGTGCCCAACGCGTATCTGCACACCGAGCTTGCACCCTGGGAGGCGTTCGTGTCGGCGGCGCCCGATCCGATCGGCGCCGGCGCGCCGCCGTTCTGGCAGTCGCCGCCGGACGTCGACGCCAACCCGGCTTCCGGTTCGGCCGCGATCGATCTGACGCCCTCGGCGGTCCATGCCGCGTCCGGCATCGGCCAGTGCGTGGATTTCGCCACGCCGACCAGCGTGGAGTTCCTCAACTACGGCACGGCGCTGTGGGTGCCGGACGCGGCGATGCTCGACGGCGGCGTCCGTGCGGTCGTCGAGATCCGCCTCTACGCGAGCGCCGGTTGCGCCGGTTTCCTGAGTGGCGGATCGCAGGGACAGGCCCTGGAGGCCGGCTCGATGTCGCCGGCGACCTGGTATCGCCTGGCCGACAACGGCTTCGTGCCGAACGATGCGCCGGTGATGGCGGCCAGCGCGCAGGTGCGCGCCTATCTGCAGCAGAACGGCGCCGCGACGACGCAGGCGAACTATCGGGCCAACTTCGACCATTTCGTGCTGGTACTGAACAGCACCACGCCGGTCGAGCTGATCCGTTTCCAGGTCGATTGAGGGGATCGCCATGACGCATGAATTCTTCCGCGGCGCCTTGCTGGCGCTGCTGGCCGTCGCCGCGCTCGACGCCGCCGCCGCGCCTTGCCCGATCACGACGATCGCGCCGGCGACCTCGCTGCCGGATGCCGCCGTCGGTTCGGCCTACGCGCAGTCGTTCAGTGCATCCAACAGCGCCGGGCTGCCGTTCGCGTTCGCCGTCACCGGCGGTCTGCCGGCCGCCGCCGGTCTGTCACTGAGTCCGCAGGGGGCCGCGTCCGCACAACTGACCGGAACGCCGACCGAGGTGGGCACCTACGTGTTCACGCTGTCGGCGACAGACGCGGCCGGATGCAGCGGCGGACGTGTCTATGCGCTCGACGTCGTGCGGGGTTCGCAGACGATCAGCTTCACGTCGTCGCCGCCTCCCGATGCGGTCATCGGCGACACCTACGCGGTATCGGCGACGGCGACCTCCGGACTCGCGGTGGCGTTCTCGATCGCTCCGGCAGCCGCCGGCGTGTGTTCGCTGGCGGGTTCGGTCGTGACGTTCGACGCCGCAGGCACCTGCGTGATCGAGGCGAACCAGGCCGGCGATGCGAACTGGAATGCCGCTCCGGCGGTCCAGCAGTCGGTGCCGGTCGAGCGCGTCGAACAGACGATCACGTTCGTGTCGACGCCGCCGAGCCCCGCCGCGGTCGGCGGGCCCGGCTACGCCGTGTCGGCGACGGCATCGTCCGGTCTGACGGTGAGCCTGTCGATCGATCCATCGTCGGCCGGCGTGTGCACGCTCGCCGGCGCGGCGGTGTCGTTCCAGGCCGTGGGCGTGTGCGTCATCGATGCCGATCAGGCCGGCGACGCGACCTACGCGCCGGCGCCGCGTGTGCAGCAGAGTGTCACGGTCGGCCCGGGCAGCCAGACCATCACGTTCACCTCGACGGCGCCGTCCGACGCCGTCGTCGCCGGAGCCGCCTACGCGGTCAGCGCGACCGCGGACTCGGGCCTGCCGGTGACGCTGTCGATCGCCCCGGCGGCCGCTTCGGTCTGCGCGATCAGCGGCGGCACGGTCAGCTTCCACGGCGCCGGCACCTGCATCGTCGATGCGAACCAGCCCGGCGACGCGAACTGGAACCCGGCAGCGCCGGCACAGCAGAGCTTCGGGGTCGGTCGCGGTACGCAGACGATCACGTTCACCTCGACCGCGCCGGCCGACGCGGTCGTCGCCGGTGGCACCTACGAGGTCGCCGCGACCGCGTCGTCGGGCCTGCCGGTGACGTTCTCGATCGATGCCGCAGCCGCTGCGGTGTGCGCGATCAGCGGCAGCACGGTCAGCTTCCAGGGCGCCGGCAGCTGCGTCGTCAACGCGAGCCAGGCCGGCGATGCCGACTGGAATCCGGCGCAGGCCCAGCAGAGCTTCGCGGTCGGCCGCGGCGCGCAGACGATCAGCTTCACCTCGACGCCGCCGAGCGCGGCGTTCGTCGATGGTCCGACCTATGCCGTCGCCGCGACGTCCAGTTCGGGCCTCGCCGTGACGTTCTCGATCGACGCGAGCGCGAGCGCCGTCTGTACCGTCGGCGGCGCGACGGTGTCGTTCGTCGGGGGCGGTACCTGCGTCGTCAACGCCAACCAGGCCGGTGACGCGAACTGGGCGCCGGCACCCCAGGCTCAGCAGAGTTTCGCGGTCTCCGCCTGCGTCATGCTCGAACCCGGCGAGGTCCGCCATCTGTCGCCGGGCGCGCTCCCGTGCGTGCTCAACGCGTCCGGCAGCGAGGCCGAGTACACGCTGGTGCCGGCCAATTTCAGCGACACCAGCCAGTCGGCGCTGAGCCTGACCGGCACCGGCATCCAGGCCGTCACCGGTCCTCCGCTGCCGCGACCGGAAGCTCAAGAGTTCGATCTGGCGCCGCTGCACGATGTCGAACCGGACCACGCGCACGGCCCCGCCGTGGCGCCGGCCCTGCCGCTGGGCAGACCGCACCGTGCGAGCGATCTGCTCGAGATGCCGCGCGGCAGCGTCACGCCGCTGGTGCCGGGGCAGCTGATCGATATCAACGCCGCCGTCGGCGGCTGCAGCGTCGCGCCGGACATTCGGAAGGGCCGCGTCGAGGTGGTGACGACCGCCCAGTGGCCGGGACAGCCGCTGCTGTACGCGGTGCAGGAGGTCGTCGAGTCGACGCCGGGCGCCAACGACTGGCATCCGCCAGTGCCCGGAGGCTACGTTCCGCAGGATCTGAGCGTGATCACCGATGCGTTCGTGATGGAGCCGCCCGGCGCCACGTCCAATGCGTCGGGAACGCTCGGCAGCCTGGCCAGGACCGGCGCGATGGGCCTGTCGCGCGACAACCTGGGCCTGATCACCGACATCGACGGCAATGGCGGCGTGATCCTGTTCTTCACGCCCAAGATGAACGAGCTCAGCCCGCCGGCTTCGTCGCTGGTAACGCAAGGCATGTACCAGCCGCGCGACATGTTCTCGGTCGCGACCTGTCCGGCCAGCAACGAGGGCGAGATCCTCTATCTGATGGTGCCCGACCCGACCGGCGTGGTGAACAGCAACGTGCGCACGGTCAGCTTCACGTTCGGCAATGCGATGCCGACGCTCGTGCATCATTTCGCGCACCTGACCAGTGGCTGGCGGCGTGCCTATCTGCACGGCGCCGCTCCGCTGGAGGAGATGTGGCTCGACGAGGCGATCGCCTGGCAGATGCAGGAGCTGGTGTTCTTCAGCACCTCGGTCGGTCTCGGTCCGCGCATGAACATCCAGCTGTCGGACCTGACCACCGGACCGAACGCGTCGCGGCGCGTCGCCGCGTTCAACACGTATCAGAACCCGATGTACGGCCACGACCGCACCTGGCTGTACCAGCTGAACGGTACCAACGGCAATCGTCGAGTCGGCCCGCTGCTGCGCAATCCCGCATCGACCGGCACGATTCCGACCGTGCACGAGAACGCGGCGCAGAACTTCTCGCCGACCTATACGTTCCTGCGCTACATGCTGGACCGCCGCAACGGCGGCGACGCGACGCTGCTGAGCAGCCTGGTCAATACCAGCGCAAGCGGGCTGGCCAATCTGCAGGCGGTGTTCGGGGTGGCGCCGCGGGATTGGGCGCGCGACTTCCTGGTCGCCGTCTACGCGGACGATGCGGTCGCCGCCGTATCGCCCGAGTATCGCCTGCCGAGCTGGAACTACCGCTCGGTTTACGCCGGCCTCAGTGGCTACCCGCTGGCGGTCGATCCGCTCAGCGACGGTGTGCCGCTGACGTTCTCGCTGCGGCCCGGCGGCGGTGCGCGTTACGCCCGCTTCGGCGTGGCGGCCGGTCAGGCCGCCAGCCTCAGCCTCACCGAAGGCGGCACCACGCCGAACGCGAACGTGATGACCTCGATCCTGCGCACGAAGTGACCGGGATGGTGCCGCTCCTCGATCCATCGAGCGAGCGGCACCGGACTTTCCCGCGATCGGCGGCCGGGATCGCGATCGCGTAGCGGACAGCCGTCCGCGCCCGGGTGGCCGTCACCCGCCGACGGCACCGCCCGCCGTCAGGCGAGCGTCAGGCCCGCTTCGTGCAGTTGCAGCGGATGCGCGAGCGGTCGGCCGTCCAGGCGCACGGCTGCGCCGTCGAGCGTGATGCGCCCGCGTGCGATCAGGTCGACCACGGCCGGCAGCAGGCGGTGTTCCTCAGGCAGCAGCCGCGCCGCGAGCGTCTCGGGCGTATCGTCCGCGGCGATCGCGATCGAGGCCTGCGCGATCACCGGACCGGCGTCGAGTTCGGCACCGACGAAATGCACCGAGGCGCCGTGCCGCGCGTCGCCGGCCTCGATCGCGCGGCGGTGCGTGTCCAGACCCGGATACAGCGGCAGCAGCGACGGATGGATGTTGACGATGCGCCCGGTCCAGGGTTCGAGCACGGCCGGATCGAGGATGCGCAGGAAGCCGGCCAGCACGAGCAGGTCCGGCTCGAACGCGGCCAGCTCGGCGAACAAGGCGCGGTCGAAGCCGGCGCGGTCGGCGAAGTCGCGCGGGCGCAGGGCGACGGCCGGGATGCCGAGCTCGCGCGCGGCGGCGACCGCCGCGCAGCCGGGCCGGTCCGAGAACAGCGCCGCGATGCGGACCGGCAGACGGCCGCTGCGGACCGCCTCGATCAGGGACAGAAAGTTGCTGCCGCGGCCGGACGCGAAGACGACGAGGCGCGGCGTCTCAGGCGATGCGGACACGCTCGTCGCCGCTGGCGGCGACGATCTCGCCGATCGTCACGGCCGGGAGGCCCAGCGTCTCGAGTGCGTCGACCGTCGCGCCGGCCTGCGAGCGCGGCACGATCAGCACGTAGCCGATGCCGCAGTTGAACGTGCGCCACATCTCGCTGCGCTCGACCTTGCCTTCGCGCTGCAGCCACTCGAACACCGCCGGCAGCTTCCAGGCGCTGCTCTCGAGCGCGACGCCGAGGCCGTCCGGGACCACGCGGATGATGTTCTCCTGCAGGCCGCCGCCGGTGATGTGGGCCATGCCGTGCACGGCCTGCTGCTGCATCAGCTTGAGTACCGGCTTGACGTAGATCGTCGTCGGCGCCATCAGCGCGTCGGCCAGCGATGTGCCGTCCAGGTCCAGATCGAACGGCCGGCCGGCGCGTTCGACGATGCGCCGGATCAGCGAATAGCCGTTGGAATGCGGGCCGCTGGAGCGGATGCCGACGATCGCGTCGCCGGCCTGGATGCGGCGGCCGTCGATCAGCGCCAGCTTCTCGACCGCGCCGACGCAGAAGCCGGCCAGGTCGTACTCGCCGGGCGGATACATGTCCGGCATCTCGGCGGTTTCGCCGCCGACCAGCGCGCAGCCGGCCAGCTCGCAGCCCCTGGCGATGCCGCCGACGACGCTGACCGTGGTGTCGACGTCGAGCTTGCCGGTCGCGAAGTAGTCGAGGAAGAACAGCGGCTCGGCGCCCTGGACCAGCACGTCGTTGACGCACATGCCGACCAGGTCGATGCCGATCGTGTCGTGGCGGCCGAGCGTCTGCGCCAGCTTGAGCTTGGTGCCGACGCCGTCGGTGCCGGAGACGAGCACCGGGTCGCGATAGCGCGCGCCCAGTTCGAACAGCGCGCCGAAGCCGCCGAGACCGGCCATGACCTCGGGCCGGAACGTCCGCTTGACCAGCGGCTTGATGCGCTCGACGACGGCATTGCCGGCATCGATGTCGACGCCGGCGGCGCGATAGGTGAGGGCTTCGGTCGCGTTGGCCATGTTCGCTGGGTCGGCGCGAGGGGCGCGCATGATAGCAGCGTCGCGCCCCGGCGTGCCAAGGCGGCGCGCGGGCGCGGCGGCGGCGCCAATTGGACGCGGCAACGCGCTTTGGGCAGACTGCCAGCCCCTTCAGGATGCCGGACCTCGCCGATGCCGCTGCGGCTGACTGTGTTCTTCGCGCTGATCGTCGCGTATGCGGCCGCCGCCGCGCCGGTACGGGCCGCCGGCAGCTATTCCGGGCAGGCGCCGGTCGCCTCGCAGGGCGATGCCGACCGCGGGCCTGCATTGGCCCAGGCGATGATCCAGGTACTGACCCGCCTCGGCGGCGACGAGCGGCTGGCCGACCGCGGCGACGTCGCCCGCGAGGCCGCGCAGGCCTCGGCCTACGTGCTGCAGTACCAGTACCGGCGCGAACCGGGCCCCGACGGCACGCCGGCGCTGGTGCTGGTCGCCGACTTCGATCCGGCCGCGATCGGCGGCGTCCTGCAGCGGCTCGGCCTGTCGACCGCGCAGACCGATCGCGGCGCGCCGAGCGAGGCGCGTCTGTGGATCGGCGGGATCCGCTCGGCCGAGGACTATGCGCGCGTGCTGCGCTATCTGGGCAGTCTGGACCTGGTCCATCAGGCCGGTGCGATCGAGGCGCGCGGCGACGGCGTGCTGATGCGCGTCGCGCTGACGGTCGGTCTGCCGTACTTTCTGTCCACGGTCGACACCGGCGCGCTGCTGACCGTCGTCGACGGGCGCCCGCCGGTGGACGGCGTCGATGCGACCCTGATCCTGGGCCGCTGATCGGCCGCTGTGCTGCGCCAGCTGCCCAATCTGATCACCGCCGGGCGCATCGCGCTGGTGGTGCCGCTGGCGTGGCTGATCGCGCGGCAGGACTACCGCGCCGCCCTGGTCGTGCTGGTGATCGCCGCCGTCAGCGATGCGGTCGACGGCTTCCTCGCCAAGCGCTTCGGCTGGCAGAGCTGGATCGGCGGCATGCTCGACCCGATCGCCGACAAGCTGATGCTGATGGCGAGCTTCGTCGCGCTGGGCGTCGCCGGCGGCGTGCCGCTCTGGCTGCCGGCGCTGGTGATCGGGCGCGACCTGGTCATCGTGCTCGGCGCGTTCGGCTACCACCGGCTGATCGGCCGCTTCGACGCGGCGCCGACGCGCCTGTCCAAGCTGACGACCCTGGTGCAGATCGCGTTCCTCGTGCTCGAATTGATCGGCCTGGCCGGGCTGGCGCGGATTGCCGAGCCGGTGCGCGAGGCGGCGCTGTGGATCGTCGTGCTGCTGACGGTGGTCAGCGGTCTGGACTACGTGCTGACCTGGGGCCGGCGTGCCTGGCAGTCGCGACGCCGGCCGTGACGCGGGCGCCGTCCGGCCGCGCCCCTTTCGAAGGATGCTGATGCGATGACCGACAACCGGCTCGACGTGCGCTGGAAGTGGCTGATCCTGGTCGCCGCGATCGGCTATCTGCTGTATCTGCTCGGACCGGTGCTGTCGCCGTTCGTCGCGGCGGCGCTGTTCTCGTACCTGTTCAATCCGGTCGTCGAGATGCTCGAGCGCCGCGGCGTCAACCGCACGCTCGGCGTCAGCGTGGTCTTCATCGTGCTGACCCTGGTACTGGTCGGCATCGTGCTGGTGCTGATTCCGTTCATCGAACGCCAGATCGCGAACTTCCTCGAGCAGCTGCCGCGCTGGACCGCCTGGGCGCAGAACGTCGCCTCGCCGTGGATCGAGGAGCGTTTCGGCGTCAGTCTCGGCAGCTTCGACACGCAGGGCATCGTCGGCATGCTGCAGGCGCACTGGCGCGAGGCCGGCGGTTTCGCGGCCGGCGTCGTCGCCGGCGTGTCCAAGTCCGGCTTCGCGGTGCTCGGCTGGATCCTCAATGCGGTGATCGTGCCGGTCGCGGCGTTCTATCTGCTGCGCGACTGGAACATCGTCGTCGAGCGCGTGCACGCGCTGATCCCACGCGCGATCGAACCGGTCGCGCTGCGCCTGGCACGCGAGTCGGACGAGACGCTCGGCGGCTTTCTGCGCGGCCAGCTCAGCGTGATGATCGTGCTCGGCGTGATCTACGGCCTCGGCCTGTGGATGGCCGGCATCAGCGTCGGACCGCTGATCGGCATGATCGCCGGCCTGATCAGCTTCGTGCCGTATCTGGGCGCGATCGTCGGCGTCGGCATCGGCATCGTCGCCGCGGTGGTCCAGTACCAGGACTGGTTCCACGTCGTGCTGGTGCTGATCGTGTTCGCGATCGGCCAGACGCTGGAAGGCTATGTGCTGGTGCCCAAGCTGGTCGGCGACCGCATCGGCATGCATCCGGTCGCGGTGATGTTCGCGATCCTGGCCGGCGGCCAGCTGTTCGGCTTCGTCGGCGTGCTGCTGGCCCTGCCGATCGCGGCGATCGTCATGGTGCTGCTGCGCTACGCCTACGAGCGTTACACGCAGAGCGAGATGTATCAGGACGCGCCGGAAGGGCCGCAGATCGTCGTCGTCGGCGACGTGACCGCGCCGGCGCCGGCCGCCGCGGTCGAGACGCTGATCGTGACCGGATCGCCGCGCATCGGCGATCCGCCGGGCGGGGCCATGAGCGCGCAGATGCCGCTGTCGCTGCGCTGGCCGTCGTGGCTGCGCCTGGAGCAGTTCGATGCGAGCGGTGCGAGCCAGGGCACCACGGCTGCGCTGGCGGCCGCCGCGCACGACGCGCAGGCGCCGTGGGTATTCGTGTCCGGCCCCGCAGGCAGCGGCAAGACGCATCTGCTGGTCGCCACCTGCCACGCCGCACAGACGGGCGGGCGGCGCGCCCAGTACGTCGACGTCGGCGAGCTCGCCGCGCCGCGCGCCGGGCGGCTGCGCGCGCTCGGCGGCAGCGACCTGCTGGCGCTCGACGACGTCGACGCGCTGGCCGGCACGCCGGCCGACGAGCACGCGCTGTTCGATCTCTACAACCGCTGCCGCGCCGAGGGCAGCGTGCTGCTGTTCGCGGCGGCCGCCCCGCCGGCACTGCTGCCGCTCGGGCTGCCCGATCTGCGCTCGCGGCTCGCGGCGTGCACGCAGGGACGGCTCAGGCCGCTCGACGAAGGCGCCCGCCGCGCGGTGCTGCACGCGCGCGCCGCCGCGCGCGGCATCGAGCTCGACGAGGCCGTACTGGACTGGCTGTTCGCGCATCAGGCGCGCGACCTCGGCACCCTGACCGGCCTGCTCGAACGGATCGACCGCGCCACGCTGGCCGCGCAGCGCCGCGTGACGATTCCGTTCCTGCGCCAGCTGCTGACCGCACCGCGCTGAGCGTGGCGCATCGGCGATGCACGCACCGATCGGCGTGCGGCCGCTGCCGACCGGGCGGATGCCTCAGACGTGCGCGGCGTTTCCGTTACGGCTCGGCGCGCCGGACGCACTGTCTGGTATGACCGGGCGCCGGCCGGCCGTGTTTCGACGCATCGCGCCGACGGCCGCTACTCAACCGCCGGCGAGTGCGGCCTGCGCGGCGGCCAGCCGCTCGGGCGTGCCGATGTCGTACCAGCGCCCGGCATGGCGCTGCCCGCCGATGCGTCCGCTGCGCATCGCCCGGCGCAGCAGCGGCGCCAGCTTGAAGCGCGGCGGCCGTGCATCCGCAGCGGCGTCGTCCACGCCGAATGCGCTGCGCCAGTCGTCGAACAGCGCGGCGCGGTAGACGCCGATGCCGGCATAGGTCAGCCTGGCCGCGCCGGTCTCGCGCACGCGATCGCCGTCCAGCGCGAAGTCGCCGCCGCTGCCGGCCGCCGGCGGCACCAGCACCAGATGCGCCAGATCCTCGCCGAGCGGCGGCAGGGCCGCGAGGTCGACGTCGCTCCAGACGTCGCCGTTGACGAGGATGAACGGCTCGTCGCCGAGCCACCGCAGCGCGTTGAGCATGCCGCCGCCGGTCTCGAGCGGCTCGGCGCCTTCATAGCAATATCGGATCGTCAGCCCCCAGCGTGCGCCGTCGCCGAGCGCGGGCGCGAACTGCTCGGCCAGATGCGAGGTGTTGACGACGACCTCGCGCACGCCGGCGGCGGCCAGCGCGTCGAGGTGGCGCTCGGCCAGACGCCGGCCGGCCACCGACAGCAGCGGCTTGGGCGTATGGTCGGTCAACGGCCGCAGACGCTCGCCGCGGCCGGCGGCGAAGATCATCGCGCGCTCGGGCATCTAGTCCGCGTCCGTCGGCGCGACGCGCGCCAGCAGGTCGGCCAGTGCGGCGAATTCCGGATAGGCCGGCAGCACCTCGAACAGATAGCCGAAGAAGCGCGGCACGTCGGTCAGGTAGCGCGGCTTGCCGTCGCGATGGGCGATCCGCGCGAAGATGCCGATGACCTTCAGATGACGCTGCATGCCGATCCAGTCGGCGTCGCGGCGGAACTGTGCCCAGGCCGGCACCGGCACGCCGGCGGCCGTGGCCTGCGCGTGATAGCTGCGCAGCCAGGTCTCGACGTCGTCCGCGGGCCAGGACGCGAACGCGTCCTTGACCAGGCAGATCGGATCGTAGGCGATCGGGCCGCGGCCGGCGTCCTGGAAATCGAGCAGGCCCGGCAGCGCGGACGCGCCGATCGGCGGCATCAGATTGCGCAGCATGTAGTCGCGATGGACCAGCACCTGCGGCTGCGCCAGCGCGGACTCGACCAGACGCGCGCGCGCGTCGAGCCAAGTGGCGCGGTCGGCGTCGGACAGGACGATGCCGCGGTGCCGGCCGAGGTACCAGTCGACGAACAGGTCGAGCTCGGCCTCGAGCGGGCCGCGATCGTATGGCGGCAGCCAGTCCGGCGCCGGCACCTGCTGCAGCCCGACCAGCAGCGCGATCGCCGCCTCGACGTACGGCCCCGGCGCGGCGCCGGCCTGGATCGTCTCCAGACAGGTGCGCTCGCCCAGATCGCTCAACAGCAGGAAGCCATGCTCGAGGTCGCTGGCGAGCACTTCCGGCACCGGCAGTCCGTGCTCGGCGAGCAGGGCGCCGATGCGCAGGAACGGTCCGCAGTCGATCTTGTCGGGCGGCGCATCCATCAGCACGCGCGAGGGCTCGCCGGGCGCGTGCACGCGCCAGTAGCTGCGGTAGCCGGCGTCGGACGAGGCCGGGACGATGTCCAGCTCCCTACCGTGCAGGTGGAGGTTGGCGAAACGGCGCAGCGCCTGCTGACGGTCGGGGGAGGACTGCATCGATGGAAAGGCCGTGCAATGAGGAACGGAGCAGTCTAGCCGAGCGCCGGTTTGACCGGCCAGTTCAAAAACAGTACCATTTCGGTCCGTTTTCAATCCGTTCGATCGCGATGCTGCGCGTCAGCAAGCTCACCGACTACGCCACCGTGGTGATGACCGTCCTGGCTTCGGCCGACGGCGGCGTGCTGAGCGCGCAGGGCCTGGCCGAGCGCGCGCATCTGGAGCCGCCGACCGTCAGCAAGCTGCTCAAGCAGCTCGGCCACGCCGGCCTGGTCGAGTCGTTCCGCGGCGTCAACGGCGGCTACCGGCTGGCCCGCGCACCGCAGGCGATCACGGTCGCCGAGATCGTCACCGCGATCGAGGGACCGATCGGCATGACCGAGTGCAGCGTGCACAGCGGCCAGTGCGGACACGAGGCGCACTGCGGCGTCCGCGTCAACTGGCGGCGCATCAGCCAGGCGATCGAGCACGCGCTCGACAGCGTGACCCTGGCCGACATGGTCAAGCCCGTTCCGCCCACGCTGCGCGCGCCGATCCCGGTGCGCGTGTCCGTCACCTGAATCTGCAAGGCAGCCCCTCCGTCATGGCCACCGAACGCAGCGACATCGAATCCCGCCTCCGCGAGCCCGCCGCCAACGAGGCGATCGTCGAGGCGATGGGCCGCCGCTACGGCGCCGGCTTCGTCACCGACATCGAGACCGAGACCCTGCCGCCGGGCCTGTCCGAGGACGTGGTCCGCCTGATCTCGGCGAAGAAGGGCGAACCGGCCTGGATGACCGAGTGGCGGCTGGAGGCCTACCGGCACTGGCTGTCGATGACGCCGCCGAGCTGGGCCAAGCTGGCGATCGAGCCGATCGACTTCCAGGCGATCAGCTACTTCGCCGCGCCGAAGAACCGGCCCAAGTCGCTCGACGAGGTCGACCCCAAGCTGCTGGAGACCTACGACAAGCTCGGCGTGCCGCTGCACGAGCGCGCGCGCCTGGCCGGCGTAGCGGTCGACGCGGTGTTCGACTCGGTCTCGGTCGGCACGACGTTCCGCAAGGAACTGGCCGCCGCCGGCGTGATCTTCTGCTCGATTTCCGAGGCGGTCCGTGAGTATCCGGACCTGGTGCGGCGCTATCTCGGCTCGGTCGTGCCGGTCGGCGACAACTACTTCGCGGCGCTCAATTCGGCGGTGTTCTCCGACGGCAGCTTCGTGTTCGTACCCAGGGGCGTGCGCTGCCCGATGGAGCTCAGCACGTACTTCCGCATCAATGCGCGCGACACCGGCCAGTTCGAGCGGACGCTGCTGATCGCCGAGGAGGGCGCCTCGGTCTCGTACCTGGAAGGCTGCACCGCACCGATGCGCGACGAGAACCAGCTGCATGCGGCCGTGGTCGAGCTGGTCGCGCTCGACGACGCCAGCATCAAGTACTCGACCGTGCAGAACTGGTATCCGGGCGACGAGAACGGCGTCGGCGGCATCTACAACTTCGTGACCAAGCGCGGCGACTGCCGCGGCGCGCGCAGCAAGATCAGCTGGACCCAGGTCGAGACCGGCTCGGCGATCACCTGGAAGTATCCCAGCTGCGTCCTGCGCGGCGACGACTCGGTCGGCGAGTTTCATTCGGTCGCGCTGACGCATCATCGCCAGCAGGCCGACACCGGCACCAAGATGATCCACATCGGCCGCAACACCAAGTCCAAGATCGTCTCCAAGGGCATCAGCGCAGGCCGCGGGCAGAACAGCTACCGCGGCCTGGTCAAGGTCGAGCGCGGCGCCGAGGGTGCGCGCAACCACACCCAGTGCGACTCGCTGCTGATCGGCAAGCACTGCGGCGCGCACACCTTCCCGTACATCGAGGTCAAGAACCCCGGTGCGATCGTCGAGCACGAGGCGACCACCTCGAAGATCTCCGACGACCAGATGTTCTACTGCCGCAGCCGCGGCATCAGCGAGGAGGACGCGGTCTCGATGATCGTCGACGGCTTCTGCAAGCAGGTCTTCAAGGAGCTGCCGATGGAATTCGCGGTCGAGGCCAAGAAGCTGCTCGAAGTCTCGCTGGAAGGCGCGGTCGGCTGAGGCCCCGATCCGACCGCGATCCCGGTCCGGCGCGCGCGCGGCGCGACCGCTCCCATCACAGGCAGGCCCGGCGCGACCGGGCCGACGGAAAACCATGCTGAAGATCGACAATCTGCACGTCCGCGTCGCGGGCAAGGACATCATCAAGGGCCTGGACCTGGAGATCCGCGCGGGCGAGGTGCACGCGATCATGGGCCCCAACGGTGCCGGCAAGTCCACGCTCGGCCACGTACTGGCCGGCCGCGAGGGCTACGAGGTCACCGGCGGCAGCGTGACGTTCGACGGCATCGACCTGCTCGCGCTCGAGCCCGAGGCGCGTGCGGCCGCCGGCGTATTCCTGGCGTTCCAGTACCCGGTCGAGATCCCGGGCGTCAACAACACCTACTTCCTGCGCGCGGCGCTCAATGCCCAGCGCAAGCAGCGCGGCGAGGCCGAGCTCGACTCGATGCAGTTCCTCAAGCGCGTGCGCGAGAAGCTCGCCGTGCTGCATCTGAAGGACGAGCTGCTGCACCGCGCCGTCAACGAGGGCTTCTCGGGCGGCGAGAAGAAGCGCAACGAGATCTTCCAGATGGCCCTGCTCGAGCCGAAGCTGGCGATCCTCGACGAGACCGACTCGGGCCTGGACATCGACGCGCTGAAGATGGTCGCGCACGGCGTCAACGCGATGCGCGATCCGGGCCGCGCGTTCCTGCTGATCACGCACTACCAGCGCCTGCTCGACTACATCGTGCCGGACGTCGTGCATGTGCTGGCCGACGGACGCATCGTCGAGAGCGGCGACAAGTCGCTCGCGCTGAAGCTCGAGGAACATGGCTACGCCTGGGTTGCCGAGCGCAAGCTGGCGGGGGCCGGTTGATGGAAGCGCCGCTGCTCGATGCGCTGACGGCCGATCCGCCGGCCGCGGCAGTGCCGTGGCTCGGCGAGGCGCGCGAGGCCGCGCTCGACGCGCTGCGCCGCGACGGCCTGCCCGACACGCGCGTGGAGGCCTGGAAGTACACCAGCCTGCGCGCGCTCGCGCAGCGGCGGCTGCTGCGCGACGATGCGTCCGCCGCGTCGCGTCCGATCGGCGCGCATGTGCTGGAGGGCATCGACGCGCAGGCGCTGCGCATGGTCTTCGTCAACGGCCGCTATCGCGCGGATCTGTCGCAGCTGCCGGACGCCGAGGGCCTGTCGCTGCGTTCGCTGGCCGATACGCTGGCGCACGATCCCGACGCGGCGCGCGGCGCGTTCGTGCAGCGCGACGGCGGTATCGCCGAGGCGTTCGCGCGGCTCAATACCGCAACCGCCGTCGACGGCGCGATCCTGCGCGTAGCGGCCGGCGTGCAGATCCCGGCGCCGCTGGAGATCGTCTGGATCGGCGCACCGGCCGAGGCCGATCTGGCCTGGCATGCGCGCGTCCTGATCGAGCTGGGCGCCGGCGCGTCGCTGGCCGTGGTCGAGCGCCACGTCGCCGAGGCCGCCCATGCGCACCTGGGCAATCTGCTGGTCCGCTGCGTCGTCGGCGCCGGTGCGACGCTGGCCTGGTCGACGCTGCAGGACGCGGCACCGGGCTCGAGCCTGATCCGCCGCAGCGAGGCGACGCTGGCCGAGGCCGCGCAGCTGCATCTGCACACGCTCGAGGCCGGCGCGCAGTTCGTGCGCCACGATCTGGCCGTGGACCTCGCCGGCGACCGTGCGCGGCTGGTCTCGCGCGGCGTGTTCGCGCTGCGCGGCCGGCAGCACGCCGATACGCATCTGGACGTGCGCCATCTCGCCCGCGACACCACCTGCGACCTGGTCTGGCGCGGCGTCGCCGACGAGCGTTCGCGCGGTGTCTTCCACGGCGCGATCACGATCGCGCCGGGCGCCGACGGGAGTGACGCGCAGTTGTCCAACAAGAATCTGCTGCTGTCGCCGAACGCCGAGATCGACACTCAGCCGGTGCTCGAGATCCATGCCGACGAGGTCAAGGCCGCGCACGGCGCGACGGTCGGCCAGCTCGACGAGCGCGCGTTGTTCTATCTGCGTTCGCGCGGCATCCCGGCCGAGGACGCGCGCATGCTGCTGACGCAGGCGTTCTGCGCAGCGGTGTTCGCCGAAGTCGAGCCGGCGCCGCTGCGCGAGCGCCTGCTTGCGCGGCTCGGCGGTCCGGACGGAGCATTGGCGTCATGAACGAGCCGGCCGCTACCGACCACAACGGCGCCGGCGACCCGCGTGCCGACTTCCCGCTGCTCGCGCGCGAGGTGCACGGCAAGCCGCTGATCTACTTCGACAACGCCAATACCGCGCAGAAGCCGCGCGTCGTGATCGAGGCGGTCGACCGCTTCTACCGCCACAGCAACGCCAACGTCTCGCGCGCCGTGCATACGCTCGGCGAGGAGGCGACCTCGCTGTACGAGGGCGCGCGCGACGCCCTGGCGCGTTTCGTCAACGCCGGGTCGCGCGAGGAGATCGTGCTGACCAGCGGCACGACGCAGGCGATCAATCTGGTCGCCTACAGTCACCTGCTGCCGCAGCTGCGGCCCGGCGACGCGATCGTGACGACATGCATGGAGCATCATGCCAACATCGTGCCGTGGCAGCTGGTCGCCGCGCGCGCCGGAGCGATCGTCAAGGCCGCGCCGATCCACGCCGACGGCACGCTCGACGTCGACGCCTTCGTCGCGCTGCTGACGCCTGAGGTCAGGCTGGCCGCGGTCACGCACGTCTCGAACGTGCTCGGCACGATCAATCCGGTCGCGCAGCTCGCGCGCGAGGCGCGCCGCCGCGGCATCGTGCTGCTGGTCGACGGCTCGCAGGCCGCGCCGCATCTGCCGATCGACGTGCGCGCGATCGGCTGCGATTTCTACGCCTGGACCGGCCACAAGCTGTTCGGCCCGACCGGCACCGGCGCGCTGTGGGCGCGGCACGAGCTGCTGCAGGCGATGCCGCCGTTCTTCGGCGGCGGCGAGATGATCCGCGAGGTGCGTTTCGAGGGCACCACGTTCGCCGATCCGCCGCACCGCTTCGAGGCCGGCACGCCGAACATCGCCGGCTTCGTCGGGCTGGCCGCGGCGATCGACTACGTGCAGCGCGTCGGCCTTCCGCGCATCGGCGCGATCGAGCGCGATCTGCTCGCGCACGCGACCGAGGCGCTGCAGGCGGTGCCCGGGTTGCGGATCTTCGGCACCGCGCCCGACAAGGCCGCGGTGATCTCGTTCCTGATCGACGGCGTGCACGCGCACGATCTGGCGACCCTGCTCGACCACGAGGGCATCGCGGTGCGCTCGGGCCATCACTGCGCACATCCGCTGATGCGGTTCTTCGGCGTACCGGCGACGCTGCGCGCCTCGCTCGCGTTCTACAACACGCACGAGGAGATCGAGCGCTTCGTCTCGGCGATCGCGCGCGTGCGCAGGTTGCTCGGATGAGCGTGGCCGATCCTGCGCTCGCGTTCCGCTGGGCAACGGCCGACGACGTGGCGGCGATCGTCGCCCTGGTCGAATCGGCCTATCGCGGCGAGGCCAGCCGCGCCGGCTGGACCACGGAAGCCGATCTGCTCGACGGCCAGCGCATCGATGCGCCCGGCGTGAACGCGCTGATCGATTCCGCCGACGCCGGCATCCTGCTCGCCGAGTCGGACGGCGAACTCATCGCCTGCTGCGAGCTGCGCCGCGCCGATGCCGGCGATCCGCGCCGCCGTGATCGCGACGGTGCCGAGGTCGTGCGCGATCGGCCGGAGCAGGCCGATGCCGGTCCGGCCTCGTGCTATTTCGGCATGTTCTCGGTGCGCCCGACCGCGCAAGGCGGCGGTCTCGGGCGCCGCGTGATCGCGCACGCCGAACGCATCGCGCGCGAGGACTGGCGCTGCGAGCGCATGCGCATGACGGTCATCGACCTTCGCGCCGAGCTGATCGCCTGGTACGAGCGGCGCGGCTACCGGCGCACCGGCGTGTTCGAGCCGTTTCCGTACGGCGATGCGCGTTTCGGCATTCCACGCCGGCCCGATCTGCGCTTCGAGGTGCTCGAGAAATCGCTGGTCGACGCCGGGAGCGCCGCATGAGCGTGCGCACGCCTCCGCGCAGCGCACGCTGGCCGCTGCTGGCCGTCGCCCTGTTCGCCTGCTCGATGCCGCCGATGCCGGGTCCGACCTGCGCGCTGGCGGTCGAAGCGCCCGAAGAGCCGATCGCGCGCACCGGCCGCCGCGCGCAGAGTGCAGGCGCAATCCGCCGCCGTACGAGTGCGCCGCGACCGCGGCCGGCAGCGGTCGCGCCGGTGCGTGCGCGCCTGCAGGCGGCCGGACTGGCCGCGACGATGCCGCGCCAGCAGGTGCTCGCGCTGCTGGTCGAGCGCCAGCGTACGCCGCTCAGCGGCCGCGACATCTATCGGCGGCTCGACTACGCGGTCAGCCAGGTCACGATCCAGCGCGTGCTCGGCCAGTTCGAGGCGGCCGGACTGGTCGAGCGCGTCGCCGATCCCGAGGACCGCCGCAGCTACCGCCTGCGCGCCTGACCGCGATGCCGCGCGATCGCGCGGCCGGTTACGAGTCTTTACGCAAGTTGGAATTGAGATTTATTCTCATTCGTGCTGGAATTGCCGACCTGCTGCGGGCCATTGTCGGTACCGCCGGTTCCGGTCGATGGTGGGGCGATGACTGACGTGCGGGCGGACAAGCGCCCCGATCCCAAGCGCCGAGCGTTCTGGCTCAAGCATCTGCATCAGTGGCACTGGATCAGCTCGGCGATGTGCCTGTTCGCGATGCTGCTGTTCAGCGTCACCGGCATCACGCTCAACCATGCCGCGAAGATCGAGGCGAAACCCGAGGTGACCCGGCGCCACGAGCAACTGCCGGACGCGCTGGTCGCCGCGCTCGCCGGGCAGCCGCCCGCGGACAAGGCGCCGCTGCCGGTCGCGCTGCGGGACTGGCTCGCCGAGCGGCTCGACCTGCGCGTCGGCGACCGCGTCGCCGAATGGTCCGACGACGAGGTCTATCTGTCGTTGCCGCGGCCGGGCGGCGATGCGTGGCTCAGCATCGATCGCGCCGGCGGCGCGGTGGAGTACGAGAGAACCGATCGCGGATGGGTGTCGTGGTTCAACGACCTGCACAAGGGTCGCAATACCGGGCCGGCATGGAGCTGGTTCATCGACCTGTTCGCGGTGGCCTGCGTGATCTTCTGCCTGACCGGGCTGTTCCTGCTGCAGCTGCATGCGCGGCAGCGCCCCGGCACCTGGCCGATCGTCGGCTTCGGCCTGGTGGCGATGCTGGTGGTCATGATCGTTTTCATCCATTGACGAGGGAGTTCCCAATGCGTGCCCTGCTTGCGTTGTGCCTGTGCGGCGTGCTGTCGGTACCTGCGACGGCCGCCCAGATCGATCTGACCGTGGAGATCCCGAGCCTGGACGTGTCCGAATACCACCGCCCGTACGTGGCGATCTGGATCGAGCGGCCCGACAACAGCGTCGCCGCCAATCTCGCCGCGTGGTACCAGCAGAAGGACACCAACGAGGGCGCCGGCACCAAGTGGCTGGCCGACCTGCGCCAGTGGTGGCGCCGCAGCGGCCGCGAGCAGAGCTTCCCGATCGACGGCGTGACCGGCGCGACGCGGCCGGTCGGCCAGCACAAGGTCAGCTTCAGCAGCGGCAAGGCGCCGCTCGGCGATCTGCCGCCCGGTTCGTATCGCCTCGTCGTGGAGGCCGCGCGAGAGGTCGGCGGCCGCGAGCTGCTGACGATTCCGTTCGAATGGCCGCCGCAGGCGAGCCAGCATCTGTCCGCCCAGGGCAAGAACGAACTGGGCGCACTCGCGCTCGATCTGGTCCCCTGACGCCCCATTGCCCGCGCCAGCGGTCCGGCCTGCGCCGGCCCTGCGCCTCACCGGAGAGACAACCATGAAATCCGCACTGAAGTGGGCCGTCCTCGGCCTCGCCGCCGTCCTGCCGTTGTCGGTGCAGGCCCACAAGGCCTGGATCCTGCCGTCGCAGACGGTGCTGTCGAAGGCCGGCTGGATCACCGTCGACGCCGCGGTGTCCAACGACCTGTTCTATTTCAACCACGTGCCGCTGCGCGTCGAGGGCCTGATCATCACCGGGCCCGACGGCGCCGCGGTCGAGGCGCAGAACAGCCACACCGGCAAGTACCGCACCACTTTCGATGTCGACCTCAGCAAGGACGGCACCTATCGCATCGCGACGGTCAACAGCGGCCTGTTCGCGAACTGGGTCGACGAGAAGGGCGAGCGCAAGCGCTGGCGCGGTTCGCCCGAGACCTTCGCGAAGGAAGTGCCGGCCAACGCCAAGGAGCTCAAGGTCACGCAGTCCTCCGGCCGCATCGAAACCTTCGTCACGCTCGGCAAGCCGAACGAAACCGCGCTCAAGCCGAGCGGGCAGGGCCTGGAGCTGGTGCCGGTGACGCATCCGAACGACCTGTTCGCCGGCGAGGCCGCGACGTTCGCGCTGCAGATCGACGGCAAGCCGGCCGCCGATCTGGAGATCGAGATCGTGCCGGGCGGCAGCCGCTATCGCGATCGCCAGGACGAGATCAAGGTCAAGACCGACGCCCAGGGCCGCTTCTCGGTGACCTGGCCGCAGGCCGGCATGTACTGGCTGGAGGCCTCGTTGTCGGACTCGCATGCCAGCTTGCCGCAGGCCAGCGAGCGCCGCGCCTCGTATGTGGCCACGTTCGAAGTGCTGCCGCAGTAATCCCACGTCCTGCACGCGGCCTGCGCGGCCGATGCATCGCGATCGCGGTGCGTCCGCCGCCAGGCGCCGCCTCCGTCCGTTCGCTTCGATGAAGACCGCTCTGCTGCTGATCGCGCTCGTGCTGTGCGGGTGCGCCGGGTCGCCGCGCCTGGAAACCCTCCATGGCAAGACCATGGGTACGACCTGGTCGGTCAAGTATCTGCGCCCGGCCGACGTCGCTGCCGACCGGCTCGCGCTCGACCTGCAGCGCGAGCTCGACACCGTCGTCGCGCAGATGAGCACCTGGCAGGCCGACTCGGACCTGGGCCGCTACAACCGCGCGCCGGCCCGGACCTGGCAGACGCTGCCGGCCGAGTTCTACACGGTGCTCGAGCGTGCGCTGCGACTCGCGCGCGACACCGACGGCGCATACGACCCGACCGTCGGTGCCCTGGTCGACCTGTGGGGCTTCGGACCGGTCCGGCGCGAGCGCGAGCCGCCGTCCGACGCGGCGATCGCCGCGGCACGCGCGCGGGTCGGCTGGCAGCGCGTTCTTCTCGATCCCGCCGGACGACGCGCCTGGCAGCCCGGCGGCGTGCACCTGGATCTGTCCTCGATCGCCAAGGGCTTCGGCGTCGACCAGGTCGCGCGGCGGCTCGATGCGGCCGGGGTGGCGAGCTATCTGGTCGAGGTCGGCGGCGAGCTGCGCGGTCGCGGCCGGCGGCCCGACGGCGCGCCGTGGCAGGTCGCGATCGAGCGCCCCGATGCGGCGGCCGGTGCCGTGCGGCGCCTCGAGGAGGTCGAGCGCGTGCTGGCACTCGACGATCGCGCGCTGGCGACGTCCGGCGACTATCGGCACGTCTTCGAGGACCACGGCACGGTCTATTCGCATCACATCGATCCGCGCAGCGGACGGCCGGTCACGCATCGGCTGGCGTCGGTGACGGTCGCCGCGCGCGAAGCGGTCGACGCCGATCCGCTCGGCACGACGATCATGGTGCTCGGACCCGAGGCCGGCATGGCCTATGCGGTCGAGCACGAGCTCGCGGTGCTGCTGATCGTGCGCACCGACGCCGGATTGGAGGAGCGCACATCGCCGGCGTTCGCGGCGCTGCTCGGCGGGTCCGTGCGCGCGGGGGATGCGCCGTGACGGGGCGCCGCCCATCTGCGACCATGCTCGTCACCGCCGCCATCCTGGCGGCGCTCGCCGCGCTGGCGGGATGGCTGCTCGGTCTGCAGGGCGATGCCGTCTTCTGGCGCGACCCGCCACCCCGACGCCTGGTCGCGGCGGCGGCGATCGTCCTGGCCTGGCTCGCGCTCACCGTGGCCGTGCTGCTGCGCGAACGCCGCCGGCGCCGCCGGGCCGCCGCCGGAGCCTGCGTGCCGTCCTCGTCCATTACCTCCACCGCGGCCCCGATCCTGGTCGCGTATGCGAGCCAGACCGGGTTCGCCGAACAACTGGCCGCCCAGACGCTGGAGTCGCTGGCCGCGGCCGGCGCCGCCGCGCGACTGCTGCCGCTGTCCGAGCTCGACGCCGCGCAGCTCGCTGGCGCCGAGCGCGTCCTGTTCGTCGTCAGCACGACCGGCGAGGGCGATCCGCCGGACGGCGCGATCGCGTTCGTCAGCACGGTCATGGACGATGCGCCGGCACTGTCGCCACTGCGCTACGGTCTGCTCGCGCTCGGCGACAGCGAATACGTCAACTTCTGCGGCTTCGGCCGCCGGCTCGATGCCTGGCTGCGCCGCTGCGGCGCCACGCCGCTGTTCGACGCGGTCGAGGTCGACAACGGCGAGGAGGGCGCCTTGCGCCACTGGCAGCATCATCTGGCGCTGCTGACCGGCCATGCCGATCTGCCGGACTGGAGCCCGCCGCAATACGGGCGCTGGCGGCTCGCCGAGCGCATCCTGATGAATCCCGGCAGCGCCGGCGACCCGTGCTTCCACCTCGCGCTGGTGCCGACCGAGCCCGGCGCGTCCTGGCAGGCCGGCGACATCGCCGAGATCGGACCGCGCAATGCCGCGGCCGAGGTCGCCCGCGTGCTCGCCGAGCGCGGACTCGACGCGCAGGCGCCGGTCCGGACCGGCGACGGCGCCGCGACGCTGGCGGCCGTGCTGGCCGCCTCGCGCCTGCCGGCCTCCGACGAGGCAACCGGTGCCGCGCCGCAAGCACTGGTCGATGGCCTGCAGCCGCTGCCGCATCGCGAGTATTCGATCGCCTCGCTGCCGGCCGACGGTGCGGTCCATCTGCTGATCCGGCAGATGCGCCGGCCCGACGGCACGCTCGGCATCGGCACCGGCTGGCTGACCGAGCACGCGCCGCTCGGCGCGACGATCGCGCTGCGTACGCGCAGCAACTCCAATTTCCACGCGCCGCCCGATGCACGGCCGCTGATCCTGGTCGGCAACGGTACCGGACTGGCCGGCCTGCGCGCCTTGCTGAAGGAGCGCGTCGCGGCCGGGCGCCGGCGCAACTGGCTGGTGTTCGGCGAGCGCAACGCCGCGCACGACTGGTACTACCGCGACGAGATCGAGGCCTGGCACGCCACCGGCGGCATCGAGCGGCTCGATCTGGCGTTCTCGCGCGACCAGCCCGGGCGTGTCTACGTGCAGCAGCGCCTGCGCGAGGCCGCCGACGCGCTGCGCGACTGGGTCGGGCAGGGCGCCAGCGTCTACGTCTGCGGCAGTCTCGAAGGCATGGCGCCGGGCGTCGAAGCGGCCCTGCTCGACACGCTCGGCCGCGAACGCTTCGACCGCCTCGCGATCGAAGGCCGCTACCGGCGCGACGTCTACTGAGCGCGCCGCGCGCGATCGGGCAGGCGCTGTCCGCCACATACGGTCGCGAGCGCTTGGACCACGTCGCGATCGGTCGTCTCCGGCGGCGCAACCTCCGCCGAGCGGATCGCCCATCCGGGCAGGCGCTGCGACAGGCTCGGATGCGACAGCCCCGATCACCGTGATCGATCGATGCCCGATCGCCTCGGGATCGGCATCCGCCATCGGCTGCGCGTCGCGCTGCGGGCCGATGCCGTCTTCCCGTGCGGATCATTGCCGCGCGACGCGAGGCGCTGCGTGACGCGAACTCGCGTAAAAGGCACTGGAAGAATTGTTGCGAATCATTCGCATTGCAAGTAGCATTTGTTTAACGCCCGGTTCCGGGCCGTCTTCGCCCCATCCCACTTCAAAGAGAATCGCGATGCGCCGTCATCCGTACATTCGTTCGAGCTCACAAGCCCCCAAACGCTTCCTGACGACCGCGATCGGCGTCGCGTTCGCTTCCACCGCGGTCGGCGCGCTGGCCGCCGCCGAGTCGCAGGCGGTGCCGGAGGGCGATGCCGACAGCAGCGCCGAGCAGCTCGACACCGTCAACGTGCACGGCGAGCCGCTGAAGAAGCCGTCCTCGTCCAAGTACACCGAGCTGCTGCGCGACACGCCGCAGTCGATCACGGTGGTGCCGCAGAAGATCATCGCCGAGCAGAACCTGCTGACGCTGCGCGACATCCTCAGCACGCTGCCGGGCATCACGTTCGGCGCCGGCGAAGGTGGCGGCGGCTACGGCGACAGCATCAACCTGCGCGGCTTCACCGGCGGCAACGACATCACCGTCGACGGCGTGCGCGACAGCGCGCAGTACACGCGTTCGGACCCGTTCAACCTCGAGGCGGTCGAGCTCGTCAACGGCGCCAACTCGGCCTATGCCGGTGCCGGTTCGGTCGGCGGCTCGATCAACCTGGTCAGCAAGACCGCGCGTGAGGGCGATTCCACGACGATCGGCGCCGGCCTCGGCAGCGACAGCTATCGCCGGCTGACGCTCGACACCAACCAGCAGTTCGGCGAGAGCACCGCGTTCCGTCTGAACCTGATGGGCCACCACAACGACGTGCCGGGCCGCGACTACGAGAAGTTCGAGCGCTGGGGCTTCGCGCCGTCGGTCGCGTTCGGTCTCGGTACCGACACGCGCGTCACGCTGAGCTACCTGCACCAGAAGGACGACAACCTGCCGCAGTACGGCGTGCCGTACTACAACGGCGGTCCGCTGCCGGGCGTGGATTCGTCGAACTTCTACGGCTACCGCAACGTCGACAAACAGGACATCACGCTCGACGCGTTCACCGCGATCATCGATCACCACTTCAACGACACGCTGAGTCTGCGCAATCTCTCGCGCGTGCAGCAGGTCGATCAGAAGACGATCGTCGACGCCGTGCAGGGCACCTGGTGCATGCCCGACAACCTGACGCCGACCGGCGCCCCGTGTACCTCGGGCACCGGCGCCAGCCAGATCGTCGTGCCGGTCGGCAGCTACCTGCCGAGCGGTCCGCGCGGCTACGTGCGCGACACGACCAACGACACGCTGTACAACCAGACCGACTTCACGTTCGACTTCGCGACCGGCCCGGTCAGCCATACGCTGGTGACCGGCGTCTCGCTGCTGCACGAGAAGTTCGATCTGGACACCGGCTCGGTGTTCCGCAACGCCGACGGCTCCAATCCGTTCACGGCGCCGGAGCATCTGCCGTTCATGGACATCTACGATCCGGATTCGTACTACACCGGCCCGTACAACTACTTCCGCACCGGCAAGACCCGCGGCGAGCTCGACAACCGCGCCGTCTACGCGTTCGACACGATCAAGTTCAACGAGCAGTGGCAGCTCAGCCTCGGCGCGCGCTACGAGCGCAACGAGGGCACCTCGACTGCCTACACGGTCTCGACCGCGGCCGGCAGCGTCGGCCAGATCACCGGCGCCGCGGCACCGGTCGACAACGACGACAACCTGTTCTCGTTCCGCGGCGGCCTGGTCTACAAGCCGGTCGAGAACGGCACAGTCTACCTCGCGTACTCCAACTCCAAGACGCCTTCGAAGGCTTCGGTCAACGGTTCGTGCACGGCCAGCAGCACGACCGGCACCGCCAACTGCAACGTCGATCCGGAAACCGCCGTCAACTACGAGCTCGGCACCAAGTGGGACTTCCTCGACGGCGCCCTGTCGCTGACCGGCTCGGTGTTCCGCAACGACCGCAAGAACTACCGCGTCAACGATCCCGATCCGCTCAATCCGACCGGCGAGCAGGCGCTCGACGGCGAGGCCCGCGTCGACGGCATCCTGCTCGGCATCAGCGGCAGGATCACCGATGCCTGGTCGATCTACGCCAACTACGCGCGTCTGGACAGCGAAGTGCTGCAGGGCGTCTCGGACTACTCGGCCGGCCAGGGCGAGGACTGGACGCGCGGCGACCGCCTGACCCAGACGCCGGAGAACTCGCTGAGTCTGTGGACGACCTACCAGATCGCCGCCTGGCAGCTCGGCTACGGCGCGACCTACCAGGGCAAGATCTGGCTGACCCAGCACAGCGCCGCCAATCCGGACGGTCCGCTGGTCACCGCGCCGGACTACTGGGTGCACCGCGCGATGGTGGCCTGGCGCGTGAACCGCAATCTCAACCTGCAGTTCAACGTCAACAACCTCACCGACAAGGCGTACTACACGCGTATCCGCAACAACGGATGGGCGACGCCGGGCGAAGGCCGTTCGTACGTGCTGAGCGCGACCTACGGCTTCTGACCGCCGGCCGATCGGCGTAGAGTCCGACCCCGCCGCGTCCGCGGCGGGGTCTTCTCTTTTCTCGAGGGCGTCACGCGATGCTGTTGCACATTCCCGGCGTGCTGAGCGCCGATCAGGTCGCCGACTGCCGTGCGCGGCTCGAGCGCGCGCAGTGGAACGACGGCCGGGTGACCGCCGGCTACCAGTCGGCCAAGGCCAAGGACAACCGCCAGCTGGCCGAGACCGATCCGCTGGCGCGCGAGCTCGGCGGACTGATCCTCGACGCGCTGGGCCGCAATGCGACGTTCTTCGCGGCGGCGCTGCCGCTGCGGATCTATCCGCCGCTGTTCAACGCGTACGCGGGCGGGCAGGCGTTCGGCTTCCACGTCGACAATGCCGTGCGCTACGACCGCAGCGTGACGCCGCCGCGTCCGCTGCGCACCGACCTGTCGGCGACGCTGTTCTTCTGCGACCCGGACGACTACGACGGCGGCGACCTGGTGATCGAGGACAGCTTCGGCACGCACAGCGTCAAGCTGCCGGCCGGCGACATGGTGCTGTATCCCGGATCGAGCCTGCACGAGGTGCAGCCGGTCACGCGCGGCGTGCGCATGGCCTCCTTCTTCTGGATCCAGAGCATGGTCCGCGACGATACGCGGCGCAGGCTGCTGTTCGAGCTCGACGTGTCGATCCAGCAACTGACCGCGCGCATGCCCGACGCCCCCGAGCTGATCCAGCTGACCGGCGTCTACCACAACCTGCTGCGACAGTGGACCGATGTCTGAGGCGGTGGATCCGATGACGGCGGCGCCGCCGCCCGGGCGGTCGGCGCGTCCCGATCCGCGCGCGGCGCTGAGCCAGCTGCACGCGGCCGCCGATGGCGGCGACGTCGATGCGCAATTCGTGCTCGGCCAGGCGTATCAGGAAGGCACCGGCGTCGCCTGCGATCCGCACGAAGGCCTGCATTGGTACCAGCTCGCCGCGAGCGGCGGACACACGATGGCGATGAACATGGTCGGCCGCTGCCACGAGCTCGGTCGGGGCACCGCGGTCGATCTCGAACTTGCGGCCGCCTGGTACCGTCGCGCGGCCGAGCGCGGCCTCGACTGGGGACAGTACAACTACGCGCAGCTGCTGGCCGCCGGCCGCGGCGTCCCGGCCGACCGCGCACGCGCGCTCGCGCTGTATCGCCTGGCCGCGGCGCAGGGACACGCCAAGTCGATGAACCTGATCGGCCGCCACTACGACGAGGGCTGGGAGGTCGAGCGCGATCCGGTGGCCGCCGAGGCCTGGTACCGCCGCTCGGCCGAAGCCGGCGACTTCCGCGGACAGTGCAGTTACGCTTCGGTGCTGGTCCAGGCCGGACGCGTCGACGAAGCCGTCGTCTGGCTGCGCCGCGCGGCCCTCACCGCGACGCCGGCCTTCCTGCATCAGCTGCGCATCAGCCTGGCCGAGTCGCCGGTGACGACGCTGCGCGAGTTCGCCGCGGAACTCGATTCCGGGTCCAACGCCGGCGGCTGATAAGATCGCGCACCCTTTTCGGAGCGGTGCCGACCGCCGGGAGCGCTTATGGGTGACTGGGTCGAGGTCTGCACGACCTACGAATTGCTGCCGGGCGAGTTCCGCGTGGCCTGGGACGGCGACACCGCGATCGCGGTCTTCAACGTCGACGGCACGTTCTACGCGATCGAGGACGTCTGTCCGCACGACGGCGGCGAGCTGGCCGGCGGCGCGGTCGATGGTTACGAGGTCGAGTGCCCGCGTCACGGCGCCCGCTTCGACCTGCGTACCGGCGCGGTCCTGTGCCCGCCAGCCTACGAGCCGGTCGCGAGCTTTCCGGTCAAGGTCGAGCACGGCATCGTCTGGACGCGCGACGATCGGTGAGGCGGCGAGAGGCCGATCGATCGGCCTCACAGTGCGACTACCGATCCGCATCCGCACGCGTCCCAGAACGAAGTTTCAATCCACGCGCCCGAATGGGGCGCGACCGAGGCTGCCGTCCTGGGGCTGCCGCCGAACCTGCAGTTTCAATCCACGCGCCCGCATGGGGCGCGACGTGGGTGCTGTCGGCGATTCCCACCTGCAGCACGTTTCAATCCACGCGCCCGCATGGGGCGCGACACGCCGCCTGCATCGGCGGCGTACACCACGCCGCGTTTCAATCCACGCGCCCGCATGGGGCGCGACTCGCGCGCGCGAAGCTGTTGCGCTTACGGTTCCCGGTTTCAATCCACGCGCCCGCATGGGGCGCGACGTTCCTTTCGCTGGTCGGGTTTCAACTCGAAGGAAGTTTCAATCCACGCGCCCGCATGGGGCGCGACTCCTGGCACGTCGCCTCGCCGTCCTCGGCGATCGCGTTTCAATCCACGCGCCCGCATGGGGCGCGACTGTCTCAGCATAAATGCCGGAGAGGGCTGCAAGAAGGAGCCCGTTTCCGCGAACCTGCATCACGATCGGCAAGATGGCCGGCAGAGCAGGGCGGTCGCGCGGGGGCTGCTTGGCAAATCAACATAGTGTGACGATGCGAACCCGCCTGGGTTTCGCCGGTCGCTCGGCGTTCGCGGTACGCCTGAGCCGAAGCCGAAGCCATCTGGCATGGCGTGATGGCGCAGCCGCCGATGCCCGGCATCGGCGGCTGTGGATCGGTCAGCCCGCCTTCTTCTTGGCGAGCTTGAGCCAGGTGTCGACGACCGTATCGGGGTTCAGCGACACCGATTCGATGCCCTGGTCCATCAGCCATTCGGCCAGGTCCGGATGGTCGCTGGGGCCCTGGCCGCAGATGCCGACGTACTTGCCCTTCTTCTTGGCGGTCTGGATCGCCATCGACAGCAGCTTCTTGACGGCGGGATCGCGCTCGTCGAACAGGCCGGCGACGATGCTCGAATCGCGGTCGAGGCCGAGCGTGAGCTGGGTCAGGTCGTTGGAGCCGATCGAGAAGCCGTCGAAGATGTCGAGGAACTCGTCGGCCAGCAGCGCATTGGACGGCACCTCGCACATCATGATGATCTTCAGGTCGTCCTGGCCCTGCTTGAGGCCGTGCTTGGCGAGCACCTCGATGACCTTGCGGCCCTCGGCCAGCGTGCGCACGAACGGGATCATGACCCAGGCATTGGTCAGGCCCATTTCCTCGCGCACCTTCTTCATCGCGCGACACTCGAGGGCGAAGGCCGCCTCGAAGCTCGGATCGACGTAGCGGCTGGCGCCGCGGAAACCGATCATCGGGTTCTCTTCGTGCGGCTCGTAGCGCGTGCCGCCGATCAGGTTCGCGTATTCGTTGGACTTGAAGTCCGACAGGCGCACGATGACCGGCTCGGGTGCGAACGCGGCGGTGATCGTCGCGATGCCTTCGGCGAGGCGGTCGACGTAGAACGCGACCGGGTCGGCATAGCCGGCCATGCGCTCGTCGATGCGCTTCTTGGTCTCGGCGTCCTGCTGGTCGTACTCGAGCAGGGCCTTGGGATGCACGCCGATGTGGCTGGCGATGATCATCTCCAGGCGCGCCAGGCCGACGCCGGCATTGGGCAGCATCGCGAAGTCGAACGCGCGCTCGGGGTTGGCGACGTTCATCATGACCTTGAGCGGCGCCGGCGGCATCGCGCCGAGATCGGCGGTGATGCGCTCGAACTCCAGCTTGCCCTCGTAGACGTAGCCGGTGTCGCCCTCGGCGCACGACACGGTGACCTCGGCGCCGTCCGGAATCGCGTCGAGGCCGTTGCCGGAGCCGACGATCGCCGGCACGCCGAGCTCGCGCGCGATGATCGCCGCATGGCAGGTGCGGCCGCCGCGGTTGGTGACGATCGCCGAGGCACGCTTCATGACCGGCTCCCAGTCCGGATCGGTCATGTCGGCGACCAGCACGTCGCCGGCCTGCACGCGGTCCATGTCCTTGATCGAGCGGATCACGCGCGCGACGCCCGAACCGATCTTGGCGCCGACCGAGCGGCCCTCGACCAGCACGGTGCCGCGCTGCTTGAGCTGGAAGCGCTCGATCTGCGTGGCGTGGCCGCGCGATTTCACGGTCTCCGGGCGCGCCTGCACGATGTAGAGCTTGCCGGTCGCCCCGTCCTTGGCCCATTCGATGTCCATCGGGCGGCCGTAGTGGCGCTCGATCACCAGCGACTGCTTGGCCAGCTCGTGGACCTCCGCGTCGGTCAGGCAGAAACGTGCGCGGTCCGCGGCCGGCGTGTCCTCGATGCGCACGCGCTCGCCGGGCTTGTCCGAGTACACCATGCGCTGCTGCTTGGCACCGATCTGGCGGCGCAGGATCGCCGGCTTGCCGGCCTCCAGCGTGGGCTTGTAGACGTAGAACTCGTCCGGATTG
Organism: Dokdonella sp.; assembly: GCA_024707225.1. Classification (GTDB taxonomy): domain Bacteria; phylum Pseudomonadota; class Gammaproteobacteria; order Xanthomonadales; family Rhodanobacteraceae; genus Dokdonella. Next base: position 785,513 of record JANQAE010000001.1, read on the forward strand.
ACCGCGCCCTGGACGACCATCTCGCCGAGACCGAAGCTGCCGGTCACGAACACCGCGTTGCGGAAGCCCGACTCGGTGTCGAGCGTGAACAGCACGCCCGAGGCGCCGATGTCCGAGCGCACCATCAGCTGCACGCCGGCGGACAGGAACACCTCCTCGTGCTTGAAGCCATGGTGGACGCGATAGGCGATCGCGCGGTCGTTGTAGAGCGAGGCGAAGACTTCCTTGACCTTGAGCACGACCTCGTCGGCGCCGCTGACGTTGAGGAAGGTCTCCTGCTGGCCGGCGAACGAGGCATCGGGCAGGTCTTCGGCGGTCGCCGAGGAGCGCACCGCGACTGCGACGTCGCTGCCGCCGGCACGCTCGCACAGCGTCGCATAGGCGTCGCGCACCGCGCGGTCGAACTCGGGGATCAGCGGCGTCTGGATGACCCAGTCGCGGATCTCGGCGCCGGCGGCGGTCAGCGCGGCGACGTCCTCGACGTCGAGCGTGGCCAGGCGGTCCTGGATCCGCTGCGCCAGGCCGCTCTGCGCGATGAACTGCTGGAACGCGTGGGCGGTGGTCGCGAAGCCGCCCGGTACCGACACGCCGAGCTTGGACAGGTTGCCGATCATCTCGCCGAGCGAGGAATTCTTGCCGCCGACCTTGGCCAGATCGGACAAGCGCAATTCATCGAGCCACAGGACCAGTTCGCTCAAGACAGTCTCCGGAAAGCGAGGGGGAAAGGCGGGCACGGACCGCTCCGGCCCGAGATGGGCGATTTTCGGGCTTTGCGGCAGCGCGGGCAAGGGAAAACCCTGCCGCAGGCCCAATGGCGGGCTGCGACGCTGCACCGCATCGACGCGCGGACGCACCGGGTCGCCTTACGCGGCCTGCTACGCTATGCGCATGTCCGCCCGGCAATACCGCTTCCGCCGCTTCCGCCTCGATCCCGCCGCCCGTGAACTGTGGAAGGACGACGAACTGATCGTCCTGCCCGGCAGTGCGCTCGATTGCCTGGTCTATCTGGTCGAGCATCGCGAGCGCGCGGTCGGCCGCGACGAGCTGATCGCGGCGGTCTGGGGCCGCGCCGACGTGGCCGACACGCTGCTCGCGCAGACCGTGCTGCGGATCCGCCGCACGCTCGGCGACAGCGGCAGCGACGGCGCGATCCGCACCGTGGCGCGCTTCGGCTACCGCTGGGTCGAGGAGACCCAGGTCGAGGACGAACCGGGCGAGCCGGCCCTGCCGCGCCCGCCCGCAGCGGTCAATGAGGTGCCGGCCGAGCCGCCTGCGCCTGTCGCAGCGCCGTCACCGCCGCCGGTGCCGGCAACGCGGCGGCGGCCCTGGCGGTGGATCGCGCTCGCGGCGGCCGCCCTGGTCATCGCATCGCTGACCGGCCTGGTGCTCTGGCTGCGCACGCCGGCCGCGTCCGCGGATGCGTCGGTCGCATCGGCCCAGGCCGATCTGCCGAGACCGGCCCTGGTGCTGCCGGCCGAGGTGCCCGATGCGCCCGACTGGGGCTGGCTGCGGCTGGGCCTGATGGATCTGATCGGCAACCGGCTGCGCCAGGGGGCCTGCCGACCGCGCCGAGCGAGAACGTGCTCGCGCTGCTCGGTGGCCGCAGCGCCGGCGAACTGGCGGCGCTGCCGTCGGCGGCCGGCGCCTGGCGCATCGCGCCGCGCGCCGAGTACCGCGACGGCAGCTGGAAGATCACGCTGACCGCGCAGCGCGGCGAAGAGCCGCCGCAGTCGGTCGAGGCGATCTCCGAGGATGTGCTGAAGGCCGCGCGCAGCGTCGCCGACCTGCTGCTGATCCGGCTCGGCCACGTGCCGCCGCACGGCGGCGAGGCACCGCGCTCGCTCGCGCTCGAGGAGCTGATGCAGCGGACCAAGGCCGCGATCCTGACCGATCAGTTCGATCTGGCGCGCCATCTGATCGAGCAGGCGCCGGCGGCGATGCGCGAAGAGCCCGAGGTCGAGCTGCGCCTGGCGCAGATCGACCAGGGGCGCGGACTCAATGCCGAGGCCGAGTCGCGCCTGCTGGTGCTGCTCGACCGCCTGCCGTCGGATCTGGACCCGGCGCTGCGCGGACGCATCCTGATCACGCTCGGATCGATCCAGTACCGGCGCCGCCACCTCGCCGACGCGACCAGGACCTTCGACGAGGCGATCGAGGTGCTGGAGGGCGCCGGTGATCCGATCGCGCTGGCCGGCGCCTACGGCGGACGCGCTGCGATCGCTTCGCAGGACGAGCAATACGACCGTGCCTCGGCCGATCTGGGCCGTGCGCGCGTCGAGATGGAGGCGGGCGGCGACGCGCTCGGCCTGGCCCAGGTCGACATGAATCTCGGCCTGGTCCAGATCAAGCTGTACCGGCCGGCGCAGGCCTTGCCGATGCTGCGCGGTGCCGAGGCGCGCATCGCCGCGCTCGGCGCGCGCGAGGAGCTGGCCTATGCGCGCTACGCGATGGTCGGCGCGCAGCTGCAGCTGCTCGACTATGCCGGCGCACAGGCGACGGTCGCGCAGTTCTGGCCGCCGGAGCGCCATACCGGCAATGCGCGCCTGCGCTGGCGGCTGATGCTGACCAAGGTCTTCGTGCTGCTCGCGACCGGCCGGCTCGGCGAGGCCGAGGCATTGCTCGCGCAGATCGAGCAGGGCGCCCGCGACGCCGACGACTATGCCGTGCACACCGGCGGCCGCGCGCTGACCGCGATCGCGCTGGCCGCGCGCGGCCGCTACGACGAGGCCGCGCCGCTCGCCAAGGCCGCGCTGTCGCCCGAGCTGGAATACGAGCAGCCGGACCTGTACCTGACGACCTGGGCGGTGCGCCTGCGCAGCCTGCGTCGCAGCGGCCAGGTCGAGGCCGCCAGCGCCGAGACCGTCGCGCTGCGGACCTGGGTGGAGTCGCGGCCGAATCTGTGGCGGCGCACCTATGCGACGCTGGCCGAGGCCGAGCAGGCCTGGGCGCTCAGTCAGGGCGAGGCCGCGCTGCGCGGTTTCGCCGATGCGTTCGAGCAGGCCGAACGGCTCGGCATCCCGGACGATCTGGTCGAGGTCGCCGAGCCGTACGCGCTGGCGCTGATCGAAAGCGGACAGGTCGACCGGGCCAGCACGGTCGTCGGGCGGGTCGCCGCCTGGGCCGATCACGACTTCCGGGCGGCCTGGGCACAGGCGCAGCTGTATCGCGCGCAGGCGCGCACCACGGCCTGGCAACGGGCGACCGAACATGTGCTCAAACTGGCCGGCGAGCGGGCGCTGCCGACCGTGGCGATCGACTGACCGCGGTCTGCCGCGACGCCGCCGAATCGAAAACGCATCGGCCAAGCACCTGATCCGGAAGGCGATCCGGGGCGACGGAGCCAGGATGCGCCGGTGCTGAATCGTTGCCGAACCGTTCGCGCATCGCGGCCGAATGCGCGAACGGTGACGACGCGGGAGACTGCACGAGCAGGATCCGGCGCCGCCGGCCTGTCCGGCATCCACGAATTTGAGGTGGCTCGACTCCATGAAGAAGGTTCTGGCGGTACTGGTGGGTATGGCCCTGGGCACGGCGGCCCTGGCAGCGACGGGCGCGCAGGCGCCGGCCGGCAGCGGCGAGCTGCCGCTGGCCGGTGTCTACGGCGGCGCACTGGTGGACCCGGTCATCGTCGGCGACCTCGTCTACGTCGCCAGCGGACGTGTCCTCAGCGCCTGGGACTACGCCGATCCGGGCGCGCCGGTGCAGGTGTCGATCACCAGCATGACGCCGGCCAGCGGCACGATCCGCGGCCTGACGCGCTGGGGCGACTACCTCTACGCGAGCTGGCAGGCCGGCGACGACAGCGGCGGCGTGGCGGTCTACTCGCTGCGCAATCCGCAGCGGCCGGAGCTGGTCAACGAGTTCAGCGACTATGCGGCGCCCTCGTACAAGAACCTGTGGACGCTGGCGGCCGCCAACGGCTATCTGTACCTGTTCGATGCCGAGAACGGCATCTACTACGGCGACCTGGAAGCCGATGCGCTGCATCCGAGCTTCACGCGGCTCGTGCGCACGCCGATCCCGTACGTGCGCAGCCAGGTCGACGGCGACCACATCTACATCAGCGGCACGACCAACTCGTCCACGCCGGTGCACGTCTGCGCGATGATCGACGTCGCCACGCCGTCGGCGCCGGCCTTCGTCGACGGCAACTGCGGCAACGGCGACCCGCTCGAGAACTTCCGCAGCCGCATCCAGGCCCCGCTGGCGGCCGCGTTCGGCCTCAGGTTCAGCCTGTATGACATCGGCAATCCGACCGCGGTGCAGACGCTGGGCAGCATCGAGACGCTGCCGGCGACCGACGGCTTCCTGGCCGGCAATCATGCCTACAGCCTCGGCTTCTCCGGCATCGACATCCACGACATCAGCAATCCGCTGGCGCCCAAGACGGTCGGCTCCTCGCCGATCATGACGCTCGGCGCCGATTCGGTGACGGCGCTGCCGGACGGCGCGCTGGTGCTGACCAGCACCGACCGCTTCACGCGCCTGGACGTCAGCGCCGACCCGCTCGATCCGATCGAGGTCAGCTCGGTCACGCCGCGCGGCGGCGCGGTGCCGCGCGACATCGAGCTGGTCGACGGCAAGGCGTTCATCCTGCAGGAGAACTACGGCCTGACCAAGGTCGACCCGGTCAGCTTCGACGTCATCAACCGCTTCGACGCGAACCTGCCCGAAGCGCTGAACCAGCGCGATTTCGAGCAGTTCGCGGTCGACGGCGGGCGCGCCTATCTCGGCGCCTGGGGCTACGGCCTGATCATCGCCGACCTGACGTTCGACCGGCCGTTCGAGCTCGGTCGCATCGAGTTCCCGTACGTGTCGACGGTCGCGGCGAGCGGCGATTTCGCCTACCTCGGCACCACGACCAACGGCGGCATCCTGCAGGTCGTGGACGTGTCGGTGCCGGCCAAGCCGGTGCTGCGCGGCAGCCTCGCGCTGCCGACGATCGACCGTCTGCAGGTGCACGGCAACTACGTCTACGCGGCCGACGAGCTCGCCGGCATCCACATCGTCGACGTCAGCAATCCCGACGAGCCGGTCGAGGTGCAGCTGTGGAACGACGGCTGCGCCGACCTCGGCGGCTACAGCGCGCGCGACATCGAGCTCAACGCTGCCGGCAGCCTCGCCGTCGTCGGCTGCCCGACCGGTCTGCACATCCTCGATCTCAGCCGCCCGGCCAGTCCGACCCGCGTCGGCGGTTATCCGGCCGAGTGGGCCGCCGCGCGCGTCGCGATCGAGGGCGACCGTGCCTGGTACGCCGATGCCAACGGCCTCAAGGCGTTCGACATCAGCACGCCGAGCGCGCCGGTCCTGGTCGGCGAGGCCAGCCTGGCCGGCTTCAGTCCGCGCCGCCTGCGTGCGATCGGCGACGGCCGCGTCGCCGCGTTCGGCACCACGACCGGCATGCACGTCTTCGGCGAGATCGACGTGGTCGAGCCGCCGGCCGACCGCCTGTTCGCCGACGGCTTCGACGTCGCGCCGCCGGCCGGCGTGGTCAGCAACTACGACGACCTCAGCGAAGGCGGCAAGGGCACCACGTTCCAGTACAACGGCGTGACCTATCGCGAGGTCAACGAAGTGCACGGCTACTGGCCGGGTCCGGAGCACGAGCCGTTCGTGCCTGGTTCGTGGCTCAAGGGCGGCCTCGGCAACGAGTTCATCATCGAGGACTCGACCTACCTGTTCAACGATTTCCCGAACTTCGCGAGCTCGCCGAACATGATGACGTTCGGCGCAGGCGACCTCGTGATCGCCGGCGGCAACCTCAACATCGGTCCGCTGGCCAGCGCCTGGCTCGACCTGGACGAGGTCGCCAGCGCCGCGAACGTGAAGCTGGCCTATTACGAGAACGGCCCCTGGGGCGGCATCAGCATCCACCTGGACGCCTACCGCAACGGCGTCAAGGTCGGCGGCACGCTGCTGACGATCACCAGCAACGATCCGAACGGCCGCGACAACGTCACGACCAATGCGCTCTCGCTCGGCGGCGCCGAGTTCGATTCGCTGCACCTGTACTCGCAGCTCGACGGCGAGTACACCGCGCCGCGCGTGATGATCGACGACCTGCGGCTGACGCCGGCCGCTCGCTGAGCCTGCGCGTCAACCGCGTGCGCCGTCTCCCCGTGACGGCGCACGCGGTACCCGGCGGTACCCGCGGCGCGGGTGCCGCCGATTCTCTCGTACAAGATGGGAGTCGCCATGACCCGTACCCCGTATGGCCCGTGCAATCGCGCGGCGCTGCTGCTTGCCCTGACGGCCGCCTCGGCGCCGACCTTCGCCGAGGATCCGATCGTGATGTTCGACGGCTTCGACGGCTGCGATCCGGTCACCGCCTCGATCGGACCGGAAGGCGGCGAGCTGCGCCTGTGCGGCGCGCAGCTGACAGTGCCGGCCGGAGCCGTCGCCGCGCCGACGACGTTCGGCATCGAGCGTCTGGCGACCGCGCCGGACGCGCCGTTCGACATGGAGCCGGCCGGTCCGGCATTCCGCTTCACGCCCGGCGCACTTGCACTCGATCCTCCGGCCGTCGTGCGCATCCCGCGCGAGGATGGCCGCCGCGGCGGCCTGGCCCAGGACGTGCCGTGGGAGGGGGGCTTCGTGTTGATCGAAGCCTGTGACCAGAGCGCGGGCGGCCTGCAGCAGTATTTCGGCGAACTCGGCACGTTCGGCGCGTTCCGCTTCGTCGGGCCGCTGCCGGACTCCACGCAGGGACTGGGCGACGGCACGCTGACCGCGGTCGCCGACGGCGTCCAGACCCAGTACGACGTCGACCGGCCCGGCAACAACTACGCGATCTACCAGGACAGCCCCGGCGGCAGCCGGCAGGTTCTGGTCACCGCGATGAACGATCTGCCCAATGGCGGGTTCGAGTACCTGCGGCTGGATCTGGCGGTCAATGCCGCGACCGGCCAGGGCAGCATCATCCAGATCTCGCTGCTCGGTCCGGTCAACGGCAGCTACATCCTGGGCCTGCTCGGCCAGGCCTCGATCAGCTTCGGCGACCTCAGCGACGGCCGCATCCGTGCGCAGATCGAGGCGAATCTGGTGAACGGACCGCAGAACATCCCGTTCCAGGCGCAGATCGATGTCGGTGTCGAGCGCTACATCTTCCCGCCGTCGCTGAGCTGTCCGGAGATGCCGCCGGGCAAGCGGTAGGCCACGGACGCAGGTTCCGCGCGCCCCGTCGCGGCCGGCGGCGAGGCGTGCATCGCGCTGTGCGTTCGTCCGGGGACGCACGGGCGCGCCCGATTGCATAGACTGTGCGCGTCGACTCCGGGAGACCCCATGCGCCGCACCGTATTCTTCGTGTCCGACGGCACCGGCATCACCGCCGAAACGATCGGACACAGCGTGCTGACCCAGTTCGAGAACGTCCAGTTCGATACCTACCGGCTGCCGTTCGTCGATGATCCCGACAAGGCCAGGCTGGCCGCCGATCGCATCAATCGCGCCTACGCGACCAGCGGCCTGCGGCCGATCGTCGTCAACACCGTGATCGATCCGGTCCTGAGTGCGCTGATCGGCGAAAGCGGCGCGCTGATGCTCGACGTGTTCGCGCCGTTCATCGGACCGCTCGAACAGGAGCTCGGCACGCCGCGCTCGCCGCGCGTCAACCGCGCACACGGCCTGACCGACTTCGCCGAGTACGAGGCGCGCATCAACGCGACCAACTACGCGCTGACCCACGACGACGGCATCGACGTCAAGTACGACGACGCCGAGGTGATCCTGGTCGGCGTCTCGCGTGTCGGCAAGACGCCGACCTGCCTGTACATGGCGCTGCACTACGGCGTGAAGGCCGCCAACTATCCGCTGACCGAGGAGGATCTGGAGAAGATCGAGCTGCCGCTGCGGCTGCGTCCGTTCCGCGACCGGCTCTACGGTCTGACGATCGACGCGGCGCGGCTGGCGCAGGTGCGCGAGGCGCGGCGGCCGGGCAGCCGCTACGCCAAGCTCGAGCAGTGCCGCCGCGAGCTCGATCTGGCCGACAAGCTGTTCCGGCGCGAAGGCCTGCGGGTGCAGAACACGACCGCGACCTCGATCGAGGAGATGGCCAGCAAGATCCTCTCGCAGCTCGGCATCGAGAAGCATCTGTTCTGACGCGGACCGCCGCCGCGAGACGGGCCGTCATTGTACGCGGGATCGGCGTGTCGAAGCAGACTGCCCATCGCCCGGCGCGGCCACTATGATCGGCCGATGTCAGCTGTACTCGAATCGATCGAATCGGTCCTGCCCAGCCGTTTCGCGTATCTGATGGGCCTGTACGGTGAGAACTACCACCGGCTGGTGCGGCTGTTCGCGCCGCAGCGGCTGGCGGAGGGCACCTATGCCTCCAGCGTCGACGACGGCCTGGACGTGCGGCTCGACGTGCTCGAGCGGCATCGCTACACGCTGGACCTGCGCCTGACCTACTGCTTCGTCGACGATCACACCGGCGAACTGTCGCCGTCGGCGCATCTGCGCCTGTATGCCGACGCGCACGTGGCCGAGGTCCTGCACTGCCATACCGATCGCCGGCTCAACCGCATCCTGGGACCGCTGCCGCCGGCGCGCAGCGAGTTCCAGCAGCGCCTGCGCATGAGCTCGTTCCTGAACCGCTGGCTGGAGTATCTGGCCGAGCAGGGCCACTCGATCGGCACGCTCGAGCCGGTGACCGCGCCGGCCTGAGCGATCGCTCAGCGCGCGAGGGCGTTCGCGGCGTAGGCGTCGAGCCGCTCGATCACGTCGTCCACGCCGATCAGGTCCATCACGCCCGGATGCTCGAGCTTGGTGCCCCACGGCAGATCGGCGGCCGCGCGGCCGCGGAAGCGACGGGCGGCCGCGTCGTAGCGGTCCACGCACCAGCGCCGGTCCGAGTACGGACCGGAGCGGTTCGGATTGCTCGCGGCGTGCAGGCCGAGCACGGCCGTGCCGACCGCATTGGCCATGTGCATCGGGCCCGAATCGGGCGCCAGCACCAGGTCGGCGCGTTCGAGCAGCGCCAGCAGCTGCTTGAGCGTGTCCTTGCCGATCAGATCGATCGGGCGGGTCCGCATCGCCGCCAGGATCGCGTCGCCGAAACCGCGTTCGTAGTCGCTGGGACCGCCGCACAGCACGACGCGCCAGCCCAGCGTCGTCGCGGCGTGGTCCATCGCCGCCGCGTAGCGCTCGGGCCGCCAGTTGCGCACGCGATGGCTCGAGCACGGACTGACCAGCAGGGTCGGCGCATGGCCGGGCAGGTGGCGCGCTGCGAACTCGCGCGCCTCGTCCGGGATCGGCAGATCCCAGCGCACCTCGGTCTGGCGCAGGCCGAGCGGTTCGAGGAAGCTCGCCATCGCATCGAGCACGTGCTCGCCGCTGCGCGCGGCGATGCGCCGGTTGACGGTCAGGCCGTGCAGATCCTTGGCGCGCGCGCGGTCATAGCCGATGCGCAGCGGCGCGCGTACGAGCAGGCTCAGCAGGTTCGCGCGCAGCGCGACCTGCAGGTGCAGCAGCGCATCGAAACGGCGGCCGGCGAGGGCCTCGCGCACCGCACGGAAACCGGCCAGGCCGGCGCCCTTGTCGAACGTGACGAACTGGACTCCGCCAAGATCGCCGACCAGACGCCGCTCGAGCTTGCCGATCAGCCAGGTCAGTGCGGTGTCCGGCCAGTGCCGCTGCAGCGTGCGCACCAGCGGCACCACATGGGTCACGTCGCCGATCGCCGAGGTGCGCAGGATGCAGAGCGAGGCGGGCGGTGCGGCCGGTGACACCTGGGACATGCGCTAGACTGGGGAATGCGAGACGTTGACGGACCGCGCGAGCGCCCGCACCTTGGCAGAGCCATGATCGATGCGCAAGTCCACCCGATGCCCGACGGTGCGGTCCTCTACGATGCCGCCCTCGGTGCAGTACCGCAGGCCGCCTGGTTCGAACCGGCGGTCGCCGCCGCGCCGCCGCACGGCGGCCGCGGCCGCGTCGCGCTCGTCGATACACCGGCCGGCCGCGGCGTGCTGCGGCACTATCGGCGCGGCGGACTGATCGCGCGCCTCAGCGCCGACCGCTATCTGTGGCTGGGCCTGGAACGCACGCGTGCGTTTCGCGAGTTCCGTCTGCTCGCGCGGCTGCGCCAAGCCGGGCTGCCGGTGCCGGCGCCGCTGGCCGCGCGCGTGCAGCGCGACGGCCTGCGCTACCGCGCCGACCTCGTGACCGGCCTGATCGCCGATGCGCGGACGCTGGCCGAGTGCGTCGGCGATGGCGAGGCCGGCGAGGATCTGGCGGCGCGCACCGGGCAGGCGATCGCGCGCCTGCACGACAGCGGCTGCTGGCATGCCGATCTGAACGCGCACAACATCCTGGTCGATGCGACCGGCACCGTCTGGCTGATCGACTTCGACCGCGGCCGCCTGCGCACGCCGGCGCTCGGCTGGCAGCAGCAGAACCTGGCGCGGCTGCGTCGCTCGCTCGAGAAGATCGGTGCGCGGCGCCGTCTGGCCGCGTTCGAGGCGCGGTTCTGGCATCCGCTGCTGGCGGCCTATCACGCCGCCCTGTCGAACCTGGCCGCGGCACGGGGGCACGATGACGCTGGCCCTGCGCTTTCTCGGCGTCGGCAGTGCGCAGGCGGTCGAACTCGGGTCGGCGGCCGCGGTGCTCGAGCGCGACGGGCAGCCGCTGCTGCTGATCGACTGCGGTCCCGAGGCGCTGACCGCGTATCTGGACCGCTACGGCGCGCTGCCGCCGGCGATCTACATCACGCATGCGCACATGGACCACGTCGGTGGCCTGGAGCGGGCGTTCTATCGCAGCTACTTCGACGATGCCGCACGCGGCCGCGTGCGCATCTACACGCACGCGGCGCTGGTGCCGGTGCTGCAGTCCCGCGTGGCCGACTATCCGGAAGTGATCGCCGAAGGCGGCGCCAACTTCTGGGACGGCTTCCATCTGATCCCGCTGTCGCGCGGCTTCTGGCACGAGGGACTGCGTTTCGAGGTCTTCGCAACCCGCCATCACGCGCCCGATACCTCCTTCGGCATCGCGCTGCGCGCGAGCTTCGTCTGGACCGGCGATACGCGGCCGATCCCGGAAATGCTCGCGCGCTACGCGGCGGCCGGCGAGATCGTCGCGCACGACTGCGGCGTGGTCGGCAACCCGTCGCACACGGGTCTGGACGATCTGGCGCGCGAGTATGCGCCGGACCTGCGCGAGCGCCTGGTGCTGTACCACTACGGCAGCGAGGCCGATGCCGCGGTGCTGGCGGCGGCCGGCTATCATGTGGCCCGCCGCGGCGAGGTGCTCGCGCTCCGGGATCCGGATCCGGCGGCGATCGTGGGAGCATGCCGATGAGCCGTCCGATACCGTTTCAGCTCGACACGGGGCCGCGCGACCGCCGCGACCGGCCGTTGCGCGACCTGCGCATCTCGGTGCTGGATCGCTGCAACTTCCGCTGCCCGTACTGCATGCCGGAGGAGGACTATCCGCGCGACCACCGTTTTCTCGGCAAGGCCGAGCGCCTGCGCTTCGAGGAGATCACGCGGCTGGCCGGACTGTTCGCAGGCCTGGGTGTGCGCAAGCTGCGGCTGACCGGCGGCGAGCCGCTGCTGCGGCGCGATCTGCCGGCGCTGGTCGGCATGCTGAGCGCAATTCCCGGCATCGAGGACGTGGCGCTGACCACCAACGGCAGCCTGCTGGCCGCGCGCGTGGAGGCGCTGCGCGAGGCCGGCCTCGGCCGCATCACGCTCAGCCTCGACACGATCGACCCCGACACGTTCCGCACGATGTCGGGCGGGCAGGGCGATCTGGCGGTCGTGCTCGACGCCATTCGCGCCGCCGAGCGCGCCGGCTACACGCAGATGAAGATCAACTGCGTGGTCATGCGCGGCGTCAACGACCATCAGGTACCGGCGCTGGTCGAGCATTTTCGCGGCAGCGGTCATGTCGTGCGCTTCATCGAGTACATGGACGTGGGCACCTGCAACGGCTGGAAGCTCGACCGTGTCGTGCCGAGTGCCGAGCTGCGCCGGCGCATCGCCGAGCGCTGGCCGCTGGTCGCGCTGCCGGCCCATTACAGCGGCGAGGTCGCCTCGCGTTATCGGTTCGCCGACGGCGTCGGCGAGATCGGCTTCATCAGTTCGGTCAGCGAGCCGTTCTGCGGCGACTGCTCGCGCGCGCGGCTGTCGGCCGACGGCCGGCTCTACACCTGCCTGTTCGGCCGCAGCGGCCACGACCTGCGCGGCGCCCTGCGTGCCGGCGCCGACGACGCCACCTTGTCCGGTCTGATCCGCGCGGTCTGGCAGGCACGCGGCGATCGCTACAGCGAACTGCGCGGCATCGAGACCGTTCGCAGCCGCGAGCGCGTCGAGATGTACGAGATCGGAGGCTGACGTCCGATGAGCGGCCTGACTCACGTCGATGCCGACGGTCGCCCGACGATGGTCGACGTCGGCGACAAGCCCACGACGCGTCGGACCGCGGTGGCCGAAGCGCGCGTGCAGTTTCCGCCCGAGGTCGCCGCTCAGCTGCGCGAGTCCGGCCTGCGCTCGGCGAAAGGACCGATCGTCGATACCGCGATCATCGCCGGCACGATGGCGGTCAAGCGGACGCACGACCTGATCCCGTTCTGCCATCCGCTGCCGGTCGAGCGCTGCCGCATCAGCGCGCAGTTCGGTGAGAGCGACGTCCTGGTGATCCGCTGCGAGGTCGCGGTCGTCCACAAGACCGGCGTCGAGATGGAGGCGCTGACCGGCGCCAGCGTCGCGGCGTTGACCGTCTACGACATGTGCAAGGCGCTCAGCCACGCGATCCGCATCGACGGCATCCGCCTGATCGAGAAGACCGGCGGCAAGCGCGATTTCGAGGAGGCTTCCTGGAGGTGAGGTACCGGCTGCTGTATTTCGCGAGCCTGGCCGATGCGGCCGGGCGCACCGAGGAGACCGTCGTCAGCGATGCCGGCGATCCGCAGGCGCTGTATGCGCAGTTGCGCGAGCGGTACGGCTTCCGGTTCGACGCGGCTCGGCTGCGCGTCGCCGTCAACGGTGCACTCGCCGACTGGCGCCAGTCACTGAGCGACGACGACGAAGTGGTGTTCCTGCCGCCGGTGTCGGGCGGATGAGCGCGTTCGCGCTGGCCGACCGGCCGATCGACCCCGCGACCGAGCGCCGGCATCTGGATCACCCGGCCGCCGGCGCCTGTGCGAGCTTCGAGGGCTGGGTGCGCGATCACAACGAGGGACGCCCGGTGCTGCGCCTGGATTATCAGGCCTATGCCGCGCTCGCCGAACGCGAAGGCGAGGCGATCCTGGCCGAAGCACTGATGCGATTTCCGATCCGCGCAGCACGCTGTCTGCATCGCGTGGGCCGGCTCGAGATCGGTGACCTCGCGGTATGGGTCGGTGTCAGCGCGGACCACCGCGCAGCGCGTTCGATGCCTGCCGCTGGATCATCGACGAGATCAAACAGCGCGTGCCGATCTGGAAGAACGAGCACTATGCCGACGGCGAGTCCGGCTGGCTGCATCCGGACGGCACGGCGGCGTCACCGGATCGCGCGAGCGGCACCACGCAGGGCTGAACGCCTAGACTCACTGGTTTCACGCTGGCGTAGAACCGCACAACACCGACCATCGCGTCGCGCTGACGCCGCCCGGCACGCCCAGCGCGCCGGGTCGGCAGAGACGTGAGCAATCAACCGGTGGCCGGGATCACGCCGCAGGCGATGCGCGCGCCGGAGTTGCCGGCCGGCTGGCTGGCATAGTCGTCGGGCGACTCGTGCACGACGACGGCCTTGCCGAGTACGTCGTTCTGACCGCCGATCGAAACGCCCTCGACGATCACGTCGACGCTGGCGACACCACTGCCGTCGGCGACCAGATTGCGGATGTCTCCGGCGTGATGCGCGCCGCCACCCGGATTGCCGTGGGGCGTGCTCGCCGGATTGAAGTGGCCGCCTGCGCTGCTGGCGTCCGGCGCACTGCAATCGCCCTTCTCGTGGATGTGGAAGCCGTGCTCGGAACCCGGCGTCAGGCCCTCGACCTTGCCGGTGATGCGCACGCCGGTACCGGCCGAGGCCAGCGTGAGATCGCCGTGGACAGTGCGGCCTTGGGTCGGCGCCAGACTGACCTTGACGGTCCTGCTCGCCGCGCCCGATGCGGCCTTGTTGGAATCGTCGGCCGACGAACACCCGATCATGAGCGCTGCGGCGGCCAGGGCCGTGATGTGTAGGGCTGTCGTACGCATGACTTACCTCGTCGCGGAAAACTGTCGCGCAGTGTGCCTGATTCGGAGGTACCTGCGCTGAACCCATGAAGCCTGCAATCCATGAAGTTTGGATCGACGTCTGACAAGCGCGGACGCGCTCCGCTCAGGTTGCTGGCGGCCAGCCCAATGCCCTCGCGCAGGAGCTGCCTCATTCAGCGCCGGTGTCCGGTGATCGTGTTTACCTGGCCCTCCACCCGCATCGGAGATCACGCATGAACATCCGTTCGCTCCTGTTCGCTTCGGTCATGCTGGCGGTCGCACCGCTGGCCTGGGCGCACGGCTCCGCCGACGACGCCAAGCAGAAGGAAAAGGCCAAGCAGGATCCCTATGCGGTCCAGGGCTCGGGGCCGCACAAGTTCGCGGAACTCAAAGGTCACGAGAAGGGGTATCTGACGCTCGAGGACGTCGAGCCGAACAGCTGGCTGGCCGGCAACTTCGCGCGCTGCGACGAGAACAAGGACGGTCGTCTGGTCGAGGCCGAATACGACGCGTGTCAGCCGATGCGATGAGCGCACTCGGGGAGGCGGTGCCGGGCCGAAGGCTACGGCACCGTCCGCGATCGCTCAGGCACGCCGCAGATTGCGTGCCATCTCCAGCCATTCCGCTCCCGATACGATCCGCATGTCGGTGCGGAGCACGTCCGCGGTGAGACGTTCCAACGCGCACAGTACGATGTGCGCATTGCGAATCGCAGCCTGTTCACCGGCTGCCCCGTCAACTGCGAGTTCGTACCATGCATACCCGCGCGGCGACTGCCGGCAGGCCGTGAGCTGGAACCGGGGTCCCTCCTTGGGACACAGGCCAGCCAGATTGCTGACCGCAGCGTCGACTTCGACGATGGCCATGAAGCGCCACAACGGCGCGGGCGTGGGAATGTTCATGCCGAACTCCGACTGATCGATGGCGCAGCGAACTTGCGCGGCCAAGATCACGGTCCCGAATCTCGCGGAGCCGGGCGGCGCGCGGCGTCTCGTCAGCATGCTCCGGCGATGTTTAAATTAACGTTACTGTTGGACGGGGCATTTTCGAGTTCGCGGCCGGGCTCACGAAATTCGGCAGTGTTTGCGGGCGTCTGAGTCGGGCTCGAGGCGGGACGGGCGCAGAAGTGGATCGGCCGGCGCCCGGCCAATGCAACTCGTCCAACCGCCCCGATGGCGGGCTGTCCGGTTGCATGCCGCCGCTGGCCGCACGTCGTTCAAGCGCTGCGGCCTGAGTCCATGCAAAGATGGTCGGGGCTGCAGAGAAGCTGACGTCTCGAATCAAAGGGCTGGGCGGCACTGACGTCGTTCAGGAAGATCGACCTGACTCCGAGCGCCTCGAGCCGTTCAGCTGATCCTCCGGTGGGTGCGGATCGGCTGCGGCACCGTCGAGTGCCGCTCGCGACGGCTGCACGCGGATTGGCGGCTCGGGGCGCTTTGAAAGGTGCTAGAGTCGATTCACGACACCGGCATGCACGCCTCGCAGCGATGATGCGAATCCAGCTCATCGCTGCATCCCGTGCGGGACGTGGTGTCGACGCCTGCATCGCCCGCCGTGCCGTTCTCGTCGGTTTTGAAGGTTACGTTCCGTCGTTGGGGGCCCGGCTTGTTCGAGGGTCGAGCCGGTTCGGACCGCTTTCATGGCAGGCCATCCCGTTCCCGAATGGACTCAATTGCGATGGCCCGATATCGATCGAGAACGACCTGTCGGTACCCGCCGTATGGTGTCCGTGAGGTGGCGATGTCGGGACCTCATTCGAACGACCAGGTCTCTCGCACGCTGCTGCGCGACGAAGTAGTCGCGAGCGCATGGCGCCATTGCCCGACGTAGCGAGAGCCTTCACAGCCGCTGTGGAAACATAAGCAATGGACGCCCACTCCAACAGCATCGCGTCTGTTCTGACCCAGCTGAAGAAGGACAGCGCGGACGCCGTGCGGGTGGCGGTCGTGGTCGTCGAGAAGATGCAGGCGATCCATGCTGCATTGGCGCCGGTCATCGGCGACCGGGGCGTGTCGGCCTTGTACAGGCGCAGCCTGTTCCTGATGGGACGTGAGGCCGCATGGGCACAGTCGCTCTATGCCCAAGGCGAAATCGCCGGCGACTACACGTCACTGCGGTCGGCGATATCCGGACAAACCGACGCCGAAGCGCTCAGCAGCGCCGAGGCGATCTTCTCGAACATCTTCGACGTGCTGGTGGACCTCATCGGCACGGCGCTCACGGAGCGCCTGCTTCAACCGATATACCACACTCCGCCAGCGGGCACGCCGTCCAGGAAAATCAGTCATGACTGACAAAGCGACCATCAAACGCCTGAAGACCGGCATCCCGGGACTCAACGAAATCCTGGGCGGCGGGCTTCCGGAGTTCTCGTTCAACATCATTGCCGGGCCGCCCGGCAGCGGTAAGACCACGTTGGCGCATCAGATGATGTTTTCGCTCGCCAGCGCCGACAGGCCGGCGATCTTCTTCACCGTACTGGGCGAGCCGCCTCTGAAAATGCTGCGGTATCAGCAGCAGTTCGATTTCTTCGACGAGCGGGCGATCGGCCGATCGATTCATTTCATCAGCCTTTCGGAGGACATGCAGTCCGGTGATCTGCGCAGGGTGCTGGCCCGCATCGTCGCGGCGGTCGAAACCCATCAGCCTGCGTTCGTGTTCGTCGACTCGTTCCGCTCGGTCGTCATCGCCACCCGGACGAGCGATCAGGTGTCGATGGGATTGCAGCAGTTCGTTCAGGAGCTGGGCATGCTGATGACCAGTTGGCAGGCCACGACGTTCCTGATCGGCGAATACTTCAGCGAGAACGATCCGAATCCGGTGTTCACGGTCAGTGACGGACTGATCTGGCTGCGGCAAAGCCTGGATCGCAATTCCATCGTCCGGAAGATGGAGATCATCAAGATGCGCGGCCAGGCCTCGTTGCCTGGTCAGCATACGTTCCGCATCAGCAGCGCCGGCATGCAGGTCTTTCCACCGGCGCAGGTGGCCGCGATGGGAGTGGAAGATCCGTTTCCGGCGCCGACCGGGCCACCGCTGAGCATGGGCGTGGCAGGGTTGGACGACATGATGGGAGGAGGGTTGCCGCGTGGCTACTCGCTCCTCGTGGCAGGTCCGTCCGGTTCCGGCAAGAGCATCCTGGCCGCGCAGTTCGTCGCCGAAGGAGCCCGGTGCGGCGAGAAATCGGTGATCGCGTCGTTCGAACAGAGTCCGAAGTTGTCGCGCGGCCCCCTGATCTCCAGCCTGATCAGCCGGGGCGACGTCGGTCTGATCCGCGCCCAGCAGTCCGATCTCTCGGTCGACGAGGTAACCACGCTGCTGCTGACCGAGATCCGACGCCTCAAAGCAACCCGGGTCGTTCTCGACTCGCTGTCGGGCTTCGAGTTGATGCTCGCACCGACGTTCAGCGACAACTATCGACAATCGCTGTGTCGGATGGTCAGCGCCGTGGTAAGCACGGGTGTGTCGCTGCTGTTGACCTCGGAACTCGAGGATCGCTACACCGACCTGAGGTTCAGTCCGTACGGCGCCGCATTCCTCACCGATGCGATCATCGTGCAGCGATACGTGGAGGTCGAAAGCCGTCTGTTGCGCGTGATAGCGGTCGTCAAGGTGCGCGCAACCGCGCATTCCAACGAACTGCGGCAGTTCGAGATCGACGACGATGGAATCAAGATCGGCCAGATGATGCCGCGTTACCGCGGCCTGCTCGGCGGCAGGCCCGAACGAAACGACGGTTACGACACCGGTGACGAACGCAGGGATTGATGTGCTTCCGAAGCGAGGGCGTCATGAGCGAACGGAGAGGGGGTGAAAACGGACACGCATCCGACACGATCGCGAAGCTCAATGCGCAGGTCGAGGCGGTTCGCGCCGAGCTCTCGCGCCTGCGCGGCGAACTGGCCGTTCTCCGCGCAGAAGAACACATGAGCCGGCCGGCCGTGCTGAAGGCTGCCAACGAAAGGCTCGTGGTCGCCGCGCTCCACGCCAGCGCGGAGGCGGAGGCGGCCCGGAAGAGCCTTGCCGAGCTGGTCGTCACAGGGCAGCGGGACGTCCTGACCAATACGCCCAATCGCGCGCTCGCGCTCGAGCGGCTCGACAATGCGATCGGGATGGCGAAGCGGCACGATGCGATGGTGGCCGTACTCTTCGTCGACCTCGATCAGCTCAAATCGATCAACGATTCACTCGGCCACGCCTACGGCGACGCGGCTCTGCAACTGGTGGCCCGGCGGCTGGAGTCCGTCGTTCGCGATACCGACACGGTGAGCCGGCACGGCGGCGACGAGTTCGTGGTTCTGCTCAGCGAAGTCTCCCGGCTGAGCGACGCCGGAGACGTCGCCGGCAAGATGCTGCAGGTCCTGTCGGCGCCTGCCGAGATCCAAGGACATATGCTGAGCCTGACCGCGAGCATCGGCATCGCCGTGTTCCCGCTCGATGCCTCCACCGGATCGCGGTTGATCGACGCTGCGGACAGCGCGATGTACGTGGTCAAGCGTCGCGGCGGTAGCGGTTACGGTTTTCACGATCCGGTACGCATGGCCGCCCAGGTAACGGCTCCGGACTCGGTGACGGGACGCCCGGTTCAAGCGGAGTGGAGCGGCGGTGCGGCTGACCTGCGCCAGGTCAACGAACAGCTGATGGTGTCAGCGCTCGCGGCCCAGGCGCTCGGGGACCTCGCCGACGAAGGCCGCAACAAGCAGATCAAATGCATGGCGACCATCGCGCACGAACTGCGCCACCAGCTCACCCCGATCAAGCTCGCCGCCGACCTGTTGATTTCCGAGGGTGTGGACGACGCGAGGCTCAGGCAGTTGCAGGCCGTCATCGAGAACGAGCTCGGTCAGCTGGCCCGTCTCGTCGACGATCTCCTCGACCGAGCGGGAGGCGGCGCCGGCAAGCGCGATCCGGACCTGTGCGACGTCGATCTGGCTGCTGTACTGAAATTGACGATCGACGCCGGCATGCCCCGCATCATGGAGCGAGGTCAGCACGTGAAGGCCGGCCTTCCGTCGGAGCCGGTCGTCGTGCGCGGCGACACCGTATGCCTGGCGCGGGTTTTCAGTGCCTTGCTCGAGAACGCGTCGCAATCCACGCATACGGGCGGCCACATCGAGGTCAGCGCCGCGGTCGCCGTCGACGAGGTCGCGGTCAGCATCTGCGACGACGGCATCGGCATCCGTGCCGACGCGCTGGAGCATGTCTTCGATCGATTCGTGCCGCAGATCGGTGCGTCGGCGCTGCATGGCCGCAGGCTCGGCGTCGGTTTGGCCGTCGTGCATGAACTGGTCACTGCGCATCGGGGAACCGTCAGCGCGGCGAGCGGCGGCACCGGCCAGGGCAGCCGGTTCACGGTCACGCTGCCGCTGGCCGGTCCTGAGTGACGGTGCTCGCGTATACCTCCTTCTGAATGAGGCGAATGAGGCGGTCGCCCCAGGTGGACGCGAGTACGACACGGGGGTTGCGCCGTATCCCGGCCGGCATGCGACGCCTGGCTGCTGCCGGCGTCTTCGGTGGCGGCATCAATCCGTTCCAGGGCCGCGAGAACGGCAGAGAGGCCGTCCAGCCATGCCGCTCGGTTCCCGCGGCGCCATCCCGGGCTGCTCGGCGAGGTTCGCAGCATGACCGGAACCGCCTCGCGCACGGCTGATGCGTGCGACGGTCAGGCGAGGTGCGCGGCCAGCTCCGTCGGCGCGCAGGGTATCCCGAGGTGGAAGCCCTGCAGCGAAGTACAGCCGAGCTCGGTCAGCAGATGCTGCTGGTCGGCGGTCTCGACGCCCTCGGCGATGACCGCCAGATTCAGCGTGCGGCCGAGCGCGATGATCGCCGACACGATTGCGGCGTCCTCGCCGCCGCGGACCAGGTCCTTGACGAACGCACGGTCGATCTTCAGCTCGCTGGCCGGCAGGCGCTTGAGATACAGCAGGCTCGAATAGCCGGTGCCGAAATCGTCGATCGAGATGCCTACGCCGAGTTCGGCGAGGCGCCGCAGGATCGCCAGGCTCGCTTCCGGATCGCGCATCGCGGTGGACTCGGTGATCTCCAGCACCAGCGATCCGGGCGGTATCGCATGCGTGGTCAGCGCGTCGCTGATCTTGCCGAACAGCCCCGCCGAGCGGAACTGCGCCGGCGAGAGGTTGACCGACACCGACGGCACGTCCAGGCCCTGCGCGCGCCACTCGGCGAGCTGGCGGCAGGCCTCGTTGATCACCCAGCGTCCGATCTCGAGGATCAGGCCGCTCTTCTCGGCCAGCGGGATGAAGCGGTCCGGCAGGATCATGCCGTGCTCGGGATGGGGCCAGCGCAACAGGGCCTCCACACCGACCGGCGGCCCGGACGGTGCCTTGAGCTTGATCTGGTAGTGCAGCGACAGCTGGTCCAGCGCCAGCGCCCGGCGCAGATCCTGGGTCAGCGCCAGCTCCTCGTGGGCGCCGCGGTTCATCGACGGCTCGAACAGGCAGTAGGCGTTGCGCCCCTGATCCTTGGCCGAGTACATCGCCGCGTCGGCATTGGCGAGCAGTTCGCGCGCGCCGGTGCCGTCGGAACCGAAGATCGCCACACCGATGCTCGCGGTGATGCCGATCTCGCCGCGTTCGACCTGCACCGGCAGCGCGATCTGCTGCAGTAGCTTTTCGGCGAGCGTCGCCGCGTTCTGACGCATCGTCGACGTCGGCCAGCACGACGAACTCGTCGCCGCCCAGGCGCGCCAGTGTATCGCCGGCGCGGATGCTGGCCTGCAGGCGGTGGGCCAGTTCGAGCAGCAGCTTGTCGCCGATCGGATGGCCGTAGGCGTCGTTGACGGCCTTGAAGCCGTCGAGGTCGACGAACAGCAGCGCGAAGCGCTGGTCGTTGCGCGACGCGCGGCGGATCGCGTGCTCGAGACGGTCCTCGAGCAGCAACCGGTTCGGCAGCTTGGTCAGATTGTCGTGCAGCGCGAGATAGGTCAGCTCCTGGTTCGCCTTCTTCAGCGAATCGGTCAGCAAGGTGGTGCGTTCCTGCAGACGGCGATCGAGCAGCGCGGTCACCAGCGCCATGCCGAGAATCGCGAACGTCGTGGTCCCGACCAGGCTCGCGAGCCAGTGCTGCGGGATGCCGCCCGACAGCGCCGCGCCGCAGAAGCTGCCTTCGGGAAAGCGCGCCGCGGCCATGCCGGTGTAGTGCATGCCGACGATCGCCAGCCCCATGACCAGTGCGGCGACCAGGCGGTGGCGGCCGACGCCCTTGTCGGCGTCTCGGCGCAGCGAGAACGCGATCCACAGCGCCGTGCCCGCTGCGGCCACCGCGATCAGGATCGAGGCCGCGAACCAGGTCGGGTCGTAGTCGATGCCCGGTGCCATGCGCATCGCCGCCATGCCGACGTAGTGCATCGCGGCGATGCCGCTGCCGAGCACGGCAGCCGCGAAACACAGTCTGCGCGGCGGCAGGCTCGGTCCGGACACGACCCACAGCGCGTAGCCGGAGCTGGCGATCGCGATCAGCAGCGAGTACAGCGTGATCGCCAGGTCGTAACCGAGCGGGATCGGCAGCTGGAACGCCAGCATGCCGATGAAGTGCATCGACCAGATCCCGAAGCCCATCGCGATCGCGCCACCGATCAGCCAGCCGCGCGCCGCCCAGCCGCGGCTGGCGTCGATGCGTCCGGCCATGTCGAGCGCGACGAACGAGGCGAGCGCTGCGACCAGGAACGAGGTGGCGACCAGCGCGAGATTGTAGGTGCCGACGAGCATCGATTGGGCCGGAAAAGGATTTGTCCAAAAATAGCAATTAGCATGCCACGGAGGTACGAGCCCACACGCGCGTCGCGGGCGCGCGATCGCAGGTCCGGAAACGGCGCGCGGTCCTAAAATGACGAAAACGTCAGACCGGCAGACGGGCAGCGGCGATCCGGAGGGCCGCGATCTCGCGAGAAGCCGAATCGCGTGGAATCGATGACGGCGGCGGTTTGCCTGGCCGCTCCGTGCGCGTTGACCATTCCGTTCACGTTTTTTCCGAGGTCATCAGCGGCGCTGCGATGACGGACCTCTGTCCGATTGGCACGCCGGTGACGACGGACGCATGCGGGCTGGGGACGCGACGTGAAGTCCCGGGTTCCCGACGCGCCGGCCCCGTGGTTCGGATAAGGAGGGCGCTACCGCGGCACCGGCCCGAGCGGCCCGGATGGCGCCGGCCACGCGTGGGCGCTCGTGCGCGCGGCGGGACGCTCAGCCAGACGGCGCGTGGGTCGATGGGACCGGCAACGTCGCCTGGCACGCTGCCTGGCCGACGTGCGCGTCGGGCGCATGCATCCGAATGGCGTCGATCTGCGTAGAGAGGCCATCGAGAACCGCAGCGGAACCTGGCATACCATGGCCACCGACTTCACGAGGAGACCGTCGCCCCCGCAGGCGGCAAGTCCGGTGGCCGTTCCAACATCCGCGCCACGCGACGCCCACGACTGGACCGGCGACATGCTGGCGGTCGCCCGCGCACGCGATCGCGCCAGCTTCATGCGGATCTACGACCATTTCATGCCGCGGCTGTGCCTTTACCTGCGCGGCCTCGGCAGCCCGGACGCGGTTGCCGAGGAACTTGCACAGGAGGCTCTGCTGCGCCTGTGGCATCGCGCAGCGCAGTACGACCCGCAGCACGGTGCCGTATCGACCTGGCTGTTCCGCATCGGCCGCAACCTGCATATCGACCGCGTGCGATGCGAGCAGGGCTGGGTCCAGGTGCTCGACGAGGCGATCCCGACGAACGACGAAGAGCTGGCGCGGCCGTTTTCCGCCGCCGAGGATTACGCCGAGCACACGCGCCTGCAGCGCCGCATCCAGGACCTGCCGGTGATTCAGGCACGGCTGATGCGCATGTCCTATTTCGAGGCCAAGACCCATCAGGAAATCGCCGACGAGCTGCAGATGCCGTTGGGCACCGTGAAGTCGCACCTGCGCCGCGCGTTCCTGCGCCTGCAGGGCCAAGTACGAGATCAGCCGTGAATCCGCACCATCATCTGGATCCCTCCACCGTGGTCAGCTACGCGGCCGGCGCCCTCGCGACGGAAGTGGCGATCGTCGCCGCCACGCACCTGGAAACCTGCGCGCATTGCCGCGGCCGCATCGAGGAGGCCGAACGCATCGGCGGCCAGCTGGTCGAGCAGCAGCAGGCCTCCGCGGCCGTCGGGCGACTGGCGGATCTGCGTGCGTCGATGCTGCATCGGCTCGACGAGCCGACGCCGCCGGCCGCTGTGCCGGCGCCGCGTGCCGCGCCTTACGAGGACGACGATCGGCTGCCGACGCCGCTGCATCCTTATTTCGGCGCCTCGTATCGCGACCTGAAATGGCGCTGGATGGCGCCGGGCGTGCACTGCATTCGTGCTGCCGGCACGAAGACCGGCACCTTGCTGATGCTCAAGATCGGCCCGGGTCGCAGCATGCCGGTGCATGGACACGGCGGCACCGAGCTGACCCAGATCCTGCGCGGCGCCTATCACGATGCGCTCGGGCACTTCGCGCCCGGCGACGTGGCCGATCTCGACAGTGACGTCGAGCACCAGCCGGTGACGGTGCCGGGTGCGGCCTGCATCTGCGTCTCGGCGCTCGATGCGCCGCTGCGGTTCCCCGGTTGGCTGGCGCGCAAGCTGCAGCCGCTGTTCAAGCTGTGAAGCGATTCGAGCGGTGGTTGGAGGATGCGGCGACGAACAGGACTTGGGACAAGGTCGCGGCGGATGGTGTTCGAGGCTTGCTTTCGTCCTGGATACCGCTCGGCGCCGCCGCCGCACCTGCGCGCAGTGAGGACGCTTGCCGTCGAGAACGGTGTGAAACCGGCGGCGAGCGTACGCCTCGGCGCGCCTTGCCGATGCTCGCCGGCTCGGCCGGTTGTGGCTCATGGCATTCCTCCCGCTCGTTGAGGACATGTCGACGCCTCCTTGCCAGCACACCGACGGTGAAGCCCGGCCGAGGCATCCCTCAGACCTCGGCGGCATTGGCCGCCTCCACCACCACCCGAAACGATTCGTCGATCCTCGTTCCCCGCTTCAGGCGGGGATCGTACGTCGCTGGCCCCGGTCGCGACGGAGCCGTCGTCCTGGTCTGAAGCATCCATGCCCAGCAACCGGCGCGCGCCGCTTCTCGGCCCCGACCTCGATCTCACCGGCGCTCGTGCGCGAGCGCAGCTCGCGACGAGCGAGCTGCGGGTGTAAGGCTTCCGCTGCCATCGTCTGCCGCGATGGCCTGGCGGCCATTCGGCCAGCGGCGCAATGGCGACCGAACCTGCGCATGGCGGTGACATCGATCGCCCAGCCGCATCGGACAGGCTGCTCGCCCGATCGGCGGCCATGGTATGGCGCGTCGGCCGAAGGCGGATCGGGCGGCGAGCTGTCGATGCGCTCGATTTCGGACGCGCGTCAATGCGATGGACATCCGGCACAGAGTTCGAAGCCGTCGAGGAAGATTTCATCGCCGGTCCCGTGCGCCTTCAGCTCGTAGGCGCCGATGTCGGCGGCCTTGCCGACGATGCGCGGGAAGCCTTCGCCACGCTGATCGTACTCATGGCCGTTGTCGTCGCCTGCATCCACCGCCGGGCTGTCCGCAGGCAGCGCATGCGTCCATGTCGGGCCGCCGTTGTCGGCCAGCGCCTCGAGCATCGGTTCATCGGAGATGGTGTCGGCCGGCAGTTGCAGCGGCGAATAGCCGATCAGGTTGTGACTGCCGGACACCGCCGCGGTGCTGCCGCCGCTGCCGATGTCCGACGACAGGCCACCGCTGCCGTCGTCGAGCAGGTTGCCGGCGATGATGCTGTTGGCGATATGCGTGGGAACGTCGCCACTGCCCAGCAGCAGCCCGGCTCCGTACGGCATGTTCTTGGCATTGCGCTCGATGTTGAGCGTGATGGTGCTGTTGATTACCGTCAGCTGCGAGGTCATGCCGACGTACAGACCGGCACCGATGACGGATTCGCCGGCGACATTGCCGGAAATGGTGCTGCTGACGATGTCGATCGGATCGCCGTACAGCGCGTCCATCATCAGCAGACCCCCATTGCTGCCAGCGATGTTGTTGGCGATCGTGGTGTTGCGCGCAGCACCGCCGCCGAACACCCAGGCTCCGCCCGATTGCCCCTTGAAGCCATTGTCGGCGCCGCGGGCGGTGTTGCCGGCGATGGTGGTCCGGTTGAACTCCGCCCGTCCCATCGAGAACACGCCGCCGCCCACGCCGAAGCCACTCAGGTTCGCCGGACCGTCGCTGAGTGCCCGGTTGCCGGTGATCGAGGTGCCGTCCAGATAGAGCCCGGCCGCGGCGTAGACGCCGCCGCCCATGGCGTTGCGATCGCCGTCGACCCGCGCCGTGCAGTCGCGCACGGCCGCATTCATCAGGAAAACGGTGCCGTTCGAAGCGATGCAGCCGCCGCGGACGTGACCTGCGGCGGGCTCGTTGCGCCCGTTGCGGACGGTGAGGCCGTTGATCAGGAAACTGCTGCTGCCGCCGTGCTCGAACACGGGCGAACGGTCATTGCCGTCGATGGCGAGCTGGTCGGCAGACGGGCCGACCAGGAATATCTCGTCCTGCGGTACATGGATCACGCCGGTTTCCAGCGTGATCGTGCTGCAGGTCAGCCCGGACAGATCGATGGTGTCGCCGCTGCCGGCCTGAGTGTCGATCACCCAGCGCAGGCTGCCCGGCCCCTTGTCGTTGCAGTTCTCGACGATCCAGGTTTCGGTGCCCTCGGGTGCGGCCGAATCGGTCATCGGCCGCGGCGATGCGGTCGTGTCGATCGCGAACGGGCTGGCAAGGCCGTTGGCGACCGTGAAGGTGCCGAGGACGGCCAGCACGAGAGGCTTGAGCCGCGGTGTTCGCGGCGCATGAGATACGGACATGATGAAGAACTCCTTGGATGGAGAGGGTTCCGGCACGCAGCCGGGAAGGGATCAATCGGTGTCGGCCTGGAAGCCGTCGCGGAAGATCAGGTCCGGGGTCGGCGTCGCCTCGAATGCGCCCACGTCGATCGCGGCGCCTTGCACGCGCGAGCGGCCATCGGCATCGAAGGTTCCCGCGCCGCCCTGTGGGCTGTCGGTGCCGCTGTCGATCAGCGGGGAGTGTGGCCGGAGGCGGGCATCGTTCACCGACACGAATCCCGGATCGCCCGTGCCGGGCGCGATGTTGCCGGCGGGAGAGCCTTCGATGGAGCCGTAGTGCACTCGCGTCAGCACGACGCCGGCGCCGTTGATCCACAGATCCTGCGTATCGGCGTCGCCGTCGTTGCCCCAGGTCACGCTGTTGCCCAGATGGATCAGGCCATTGCCGAAGGTGATCAGCGTGACGCCGCTGCCCAGCCAGCCATCGCCGCTCGACTGCGTGCCGGTGACGGTGATCTGCGCCAGATGGGCGACGGCATCGGCGTAGGAATCCACGCGAAGGCCGCCATTGTTGAGCGCAGCTCCGTCACGCACGTAGATGTTGCGGGCGGTCAGGGTTCCCCGGTTGCTGAGGTTGATCGAGGCGTGGGAGCCGAACGGTGCGAAACAGGCGTGTGCATGAATGCGATCGAGCGAAGCGGAGTGGCCCGATTCGATCGAGCCCCGCAGGCAGGCGCCGTTGGCCTCCTGGGTGAAGCCGGGATTGGTGAAGCTGAGATCGATCAGATAGACCAGGTTGTCGGCCTGGCCCAGCAGCGAATGCAAACTGAAGCCCAAAGCAGCGCGGCTGGCGGTGCCGACCAGCGTGGTCAGCGCCGGATCGAAACGCTTGGACTGGCAGCCCAGGTTCGCGCCCGACCAGCCGCCCGACAGTTCGATGAGCCGGTTCGACCCGCGCGGCACGATGTCGTACGAGAGCGCGTTGCTGTTGGTATAGACCCCTTCACGGAGCCGGATCGAGAAGACGGAATCCACGCTGGTGTTGGCCTCGGCGATGGCGTCGGCCAGTTGCTGGCTGTTGCCCACGCAGCGTACGGTCAGTGCCTGGACGGGGCCGGCGAGCGACAGGAGGGCGGTGCCCACCAGCGCGCTGGCCTGCACCGACAGGCACGGCTTGGGAAGATGGAACACGGACAAGCCTCGGTAGCCGACCCGGAACGGGCGGGTTCGGTACCAGGATGGAGCAGGGCGCGACCCGCCGACCTGACCGCCGACCAACCCCAGCATTACCGAAACATTGTCTGGTTCGTCAGTGGGTTGCGCCGGTCATTCGGGCCAGCAGCAGTCGCGGAACAGCGGCTGAGAGCGGTGCGTAGGGTGGATCGAACGGACGCTCCGGTGCGACGGGGAGGGCCAGTTGCGCCGCCAGCAGCCGGGCTTCGTCGGCCAGCTCGGTACCGAGCGCGCCGTGCTGCTCGGCCAGCAGCCATGCGGCCCGGGCCGTCGCCATGTCTTCGCGGTGCAGCGCGCGCCGTGCATCGAGCAATGCCTGCGCGGCCGGGGCGGCGATCGGTTCCAGCCCGGTCTGCCGCTCCGGGAACAGGCGTGCGCCTACCAGCACGGTCTGTGTACGCATCCGATCGTTGCCGCCGTCGTCGGCGAACAGGCCGACAGCGAGGTCGAATTCGTCGCGTGCCAGCCGCTCGTCGCCCAGTAGGGCATGCAGCTGGGCCAGCAGCAAGGTCAGGTCGATGCGGTCGGTGATTCGCATCGATTGTTCGGCATTGACGCGCGCCGCTTCGAACAGGGCCATGGCAGAGGAGATGTCGCCGCCCAGCATGGCGGCGAAACCCGCACTGACCTGGGCACGGTGGCGAATATCGTCGCGGCCATTGCTCCGCGCTTCGGCAAAAGCCCGTTCCCAGGCCTGCCGGGCCGCCTGGCGGTCGCCGCGGCTCCAGGCGATGCGTCCGGCCAGGTACTCCCATGCAGCCCTATCGGTATTGCGCGGCAGCGCGACGAGCTGGGCTTGGGCACCCTCGACGTCCCCGAACGAGGCGCGATCGGCCACGGCCGATTCCAGCCGGCGGATGCCCAGCGCGTGCACCTGGATCTTCCGGATCTCGCGCAACGCAGGTTCGCGCTGGCCGAGGTAGTGATACAGATGCGCCCGGGCCAGACGCAGGCGCCACGCGCCTGGTTCCAGATCGAGAACCGCGCCGGCGTAACGGATGATGTCTCGGGGAGCACCGCGATGTTCGGCCTCGGCATAGCGCAGCAGGGCGTTGAGATAGGGGTCATCCAGTGACTGGATGCGTTCCCTCGCCTCGACCAGCCAGCCTTGCGCCTGCTGCGGATCGCCGGTGCCGATGTCCCACAGGCCGGTCAGCAGCGCGGGCCACGGCGTGCGCCGATCGGCCTCGTGCAAGGTCTCGAGCACCGCGCGCGCGCGTGGCCGATCGCCGGCATCGTCGTAGCGCACGGCGATGGCGAGCTGCGTCGGCGTGTCGGTCCTGTCCGCATGGATGCGTTCGAGCGTGATGCCGTAGCCGGGATCGATCGGCTGTCCGGGAGCAGCCGGCCATCGTAGCCACGCCGACCAGGTCAGCAGCGCCAGCACGGCGACGGCCAGCAGGATCGGCGCTGTCCCGAAGCGGCGCGGACGCCCGGCTGCCGGCTCGAACGTCGGCGCCCGGTCAGTTTCGGCAGCCTGGTCCTTGGCCGTCACGTCCGAATCCCGCCCGACCGGTGGCTCGTCGTTCTCGACGGTGACGTCTGCATCGAAGCGGATACCGACGCCGCGCAGGGTCACCAAATGCCTGCCTTCGGTGCCAAGCAGCGCGCGGACCCGGAACACGGCCTGGGTCAGTGCTTCGTCGGAAACGACCTGGCCGCCGGACCACAGTGCTTCGTACAAGGCATCGCGCGGGATCACGCGGCGCGGTGCGCGGCACAGCAGCAGGAGCAGGTCGAACACGCGGCGCGGCACCTTGCGCTCTCGGCCGTCGACGAAGACGCGCCGGCCCCGGGTTTCCACCACGACATTGCCGAAGCGGTAGCGCTGATCCGGCTCCGCGTTCCAAATTCGATCCATAGACAACGCTGTTGTCCCCTGACGCCAACGACCTGATCTTTCCCGCAACGCGCGCGCCGGCCTGGATGCCTCCGCTGCCGGTGCGTGCCGGAGAAAGTTTAAGCGGCCAGGCCGGCGCAGTTCGAGCATCGGACGGCCCGCGTGGCCGGCTCGATCGCATGCGTCGGCTCGGTGCAGGACCGTCTTCGGACCAGGCAGATGGCGAGGATCACGACGACATCCGAGGTGTGGCCCGCTCCGCTGTTCGACAAGCAGGCTGGCCGGACCACACGCAAATGGCCTGGCCGATCCTGGGAGTCACCCGTTTCTCAGACGTCAGTCACGCCTTGTTGCTGGAGGCGGGCGGGGTGCTTGGCATACACCCTTCGCAGGCAAACCGCATGCTCCAGGTGCAGCGTGACCGGATCACCGGCGAGGCCACGCGGCTTTGTTCGAAAGTAGAGGCCGAGGCCGAGGTGCGGGCGCCGCAATATTCCGATCTGGCACCGATGATCGAAGGCGAGCTCCGGTGCCTTCGCAGCATCGTTCACATGGTCAGTCGTGACATGACGCGGAAGCTGCAAGCGGCTTGAAGCCAGGCGCGCGCGTCCGCAGGCGCGTCTACATGACCCGAGCCCTGGCGCTCGCCGAAGTCTTCGACTGCATCGAGGTCTTCTACAATCGAACGGCCTTCGTTTCAAACCGCTGCAGTGGGCCGCCATTCCATTCACCGTTTGATTCACCAATTCTGGCGTTTCAAACGGAAGTATTCGGCTCCGTCCCGCTATCGCCTCAAGCTGTTGAATTGGAAGCACTGCCCAAAATTGGCGGCCGATTTGACGATTTGATCAAATCGCCAAGGGGTTTGCCCATTCGGCCGCCAAGTGACATTTGAAATGCCAGTGGTGAATCGCCATTTGAAACGGCGAAGTCCGCCGGCAAGCTGCTCGCGGATTCTCGAGCCCGTGTCAATCTGATCGTGCAGGGGGAATGGCGCGTCGTTCGCGATCTCCCGGTTGGCATCCCACCACTCAAGAGACGGATGCATGTCGACCTCTTCGCCGCGCTGATCGTAGAGGGTGCCATTCCTGAATCGACCGAAAGTCGGCGCGGTCACGAAGGGAATCTGGAAGAGCACCAGCCTGTCGTCTTCAGGTTGCCGCTCGGACGCTCGGAAATGCGGGTTGTTCATGGCGGCCTCGCTCTTGACGGGATCAGTATGCGTGCTCGGCCCCAGCTGAGCCAGTCCCCGGCCAGCGCTCGGGGTAGTGAGCGCGAGCTGCCGGGCACTGAGACAGAGTGCCGAAACCGAGCGGCTCCGACGATAGGCGATCGGCTCGGCACGCTGTAGGAAATCTCGTACAGGAGCCAGTGGATAGGCCGCTGATCCGAAAGCACTCCTCAAAATTGAGTGGTGTTCACCGCCACGATCTGGAATCGCGCCAGTCGCCACAAAAGTGTGGCGACCCTCCAGGCACTTTTGCGGAGACGGTCGCGGCAGCGTTCCTGGAGTACGAGCGGACGCAGGCGCGGGAGCGTCAGCGCGCCACGCAGATTCCCGAGGGGAAGCCGCCGGTGCGGGAACATTTTCCCGGACCGGACGGCCGCGCCGGCGACCGCGCCGGCGAGAGCATGGGGTCGCCAAGCGCCGTTTGAAACGGCAAATCAATCCTTCGTTCGTGCCTTGCCAACCAGCATCTTCGCGACTGCCGCCGGATCTCCATTGCCGCTCGAAGTAGAGGCGGGAGTCAGCTCTGCCGCGTCGAAATGGTCAACGTCGTATGTGCTGGTCTTCTCGTTCCACCACCGGCAAGAAATGGCGCTACCGCTGGCGTCCATGACAATCATTAGAGGGCCACCAGACTTGTGCCGGACCTCGTCTCCGTTTTTCATAGAGCGCTCCAAGATGCCGGCGAAAGGCCGGCGTGCGGAAGCTACGCCTACCCGCGTACGGGCGCAATTTCGCCGACGCCGTTTGCTGACAAGGTGCTGAACGACGAAGCCGGCGCGAGGCCGGCTTCGTCGTATGACCTTGAAATTCTTGGTCGGGGAGACAGGATTTGAACCTGCGACTTCTACGTCCCGAACGTAGCGCTCTACCAGGCTGAGCTACACCCCGAGGAACCTGCCCGAACGAGCAGGGGCGCGAATGTTAACGACTGAGCGAGGGGCGTGCAAGCGTTGTCGATCGATCCGTATCGGCCGGCCGCCGATGCCGCGGCGCAGCCGCCGCCGGGAACGCTGCCGAGGGCGGTTCTGGTACGCTTTCCGGCTGCGTACGCGGCCGGCGCGGTCGGTACGCGCGACCAACCTCGAGGAACCCGATGGCTCGATCCTCCGCCCGCACGCCGCCCGGCGTGCTCGAACTGCTGCCGCTCGATCAGATCGCCTTCCAGGGCATGCTCGATACGATCCGGCGCAACTACGAGCGCTTCGGTTTCCTGCCGGTCGAGACGCCGGTCATGGAGTATGCCGACGTCCTGCTGACCAAGTCCGGCGGCGAAACCGAGCGCCAGGTCTATTTCGTGCAGTCCACCGGCGCGCTCGAGAAGAGCGAGCGGCCGGAGCTGGCGCTGCGCTTCGACCTGACCGTGCCGCTGGCGCGCTACGTCGCCGAGCACGAGCACGATCTGAACTTCCCGTTCCGCCGCTATCAGATGCAGCGCGTCTATCGCGGCGAGCGCGCGCAGCGCGGACGATTCCGCGAGTTCTACCAGTGCGACGTCGACGTCGTCGGCAAGGACGCCTTGTCGGTGCGCTACGACGCGGAGATCCCGGCGGTCATCTACAGCGTGTTCCGCGATCTGGCGATCGGGCCGTTCACGATCCAGCTCAACAACCGTCGCCTGATGCGCGGCTGGTTCGAGGGGCTCGGCATCGCCGACGGCGAGCGGCAGATGCTGGTGCTGCGCGAGGTCGACAAGCTCGACAAGCGCGGACCCGATGCGGTGCGCGAGACCCTGACCGGCGACGGCTTCGGCCTGTCGGGCGAGGTCGCCGATCGGATTCTCGCGTTCGTGAGGGTCAGATCGACCTCGCTGGCCGACGCCCATACCCAGCTCGACGCGCTCGGCAGCGGCAGCGAAACCTTCGAGCAGGGTCGCGCCGAACTGCGCGAGGTGCTCGATCTGATCCATGCGTTCGGCGTGCCGGAGTCGCATTTCGCGCTGAACCTGTCGATCGCGCGCGGTCTGGACTACTACACCGGCACGGTCTACGAGACGAGCTTGAACGATCACCCGCAGATCGGCTCGATCTGCTCGGGCGGCCGCTACGAGAATCTCGCCGGCAACTACACCAAGTCGCATCTGCCGGGCGTCGGCATCTCGATCGGCGCGACGCGCCTGTACTGGCAGCTGCGCGAGGCCGGCCTGATCGGCACGGCGGCCAGCACGGTCAAGGTGCTGGTCACACAGATGATGCCGGAGCATCTGCCGCACTATCTTGCGCTCGCCGGCGAGCTGCGCGACGGCGGCATCGCGACCGAGGTCGTCATGGACCCGTCCAAGCTCGGCAAGCAGTTCAAGTACGCCGACCGTGCCGGCATCCGCTTCGTCGCCGTACTCGGCGAGGACGAGCTCGCGCGCGGCGTCGTGACGATCAAGGATCTGCGCCGCGAGGATCAGTTCGAGGTCGCGCGCGCCGAACTGGCCGCCGCGCTCATGGTCGAGCTCGCGCAGGCCGAGATCACCGGCTGAGGCGTCGCGGCCGCCGGGCCTCCCCCGGCGGCGCGCCGATCTGCGCCGACCGCCGCCATCGCCGAGAATCGGCGGCTTCCGCCAGGCATCATCTTCAGGACATCGTTCCATGCACGCATCTCCGATCCGCCTCGACGGCACGCGCATGACGCGTGCGGAACTGGTCGCCATCGCCCGCGGCGGCACCGTCGCACTCGACACGGCACAGCTGGCGCGCGTCGAGCGTGCGGCGGCGTTCCTCGCCGACAAGGTCAACTGCGGGGAGCCGGTCTACGGCGTGACGACCGGCTTCGGCAGCAACGCCGACAAGCTGCTCGGCGCGCATCGCGCGCGCGACGAGCTGCCCGGCGGCAATCCCGAGCCGCGCGAAGGTACGCTGCTCGAGGAGCTGCAGTACAACCTGATCGTGACGCACGCGGTCTGCGTCGGCCGGCCGCTGTCGGTCGAGGTCGTGCGCGCGATGCTGGCGATCCGCATCAATACGCTGATGCGCGGCCATTCGGGCGTCCGCGTCGAGACGCTGCAGGCCCTGGTCGAGCTGCTCAATCGCGGCGTCGTGCCGGTGGTGCCGGAGAAGGGCTCGGTCGGCGCCAGCGGCGATCTGGCACCGCTCTCGCATCTGGCGATCGTGCTGCTCGGCGGTGGCGAAGCCTTCGTCGGCGGCGAGCGCCTGTCGGGCGCCGAGGCGCTGCGGCGCGTCGGACTGGCGCCGCTGCGGCTCTCGTTCAAGGAAGGTCTTGCGCTCAACAACGGCACCGCGCAGATGCTGGCGACCGCGGTGCTCGCACTCGACCGGCTCGAGACCTTGCTCGAGACCGCCGATCTGGCCGCCGCGATGACGCTCGACGCGTTCGCCGGCCGCAGCGGCGCGTTGCGGCCCGAAGTCCACGCGCTGCGGCCGCATCCGGGCCAGGTCGAGACCGCGCGCCGGATGCGCGCGCTGATCGAGGGATCGACCCTGGTCGACATTCCGTACCACCTGGTGCCGCGCTTTCGCACCTGGGCGGCCGACGCCTGGCAGGGTCCGGACGCGCAGGCGCGGCGCTTCGATATCACCTGGGACTGGGTGCCGAGCAGCCAGCGCCACGGCCGCGAGGCGTTCTATACGCGCTTCCTGCCGTTCCGCGGCGGCAAGAAGCACCAGCCTCAGGACGCCTACTGCCTGCGCTGCATGCCGCAGGTGCACGGCGCGGTGCGCGACGCCTGGATGCAGGCCTGCCGCATCGTCGACGTGGAGCTCAACGCGGTCACCGACAATCCGCTGATCTTCCCGGATGCCGACGATCCGGTCTACGCCGAGGGCAGGGCGGCCGGACGGCCGCTGCACATCGAGGATCAGGTCGTCTCGGCCGGTCATTTCCACGGCATGCCGCTGGCGCTGGCGATGAGCTACGTCAAGGCAGCGCTGCCGGTGCTGGCGTCGATCTCCGAGCGGCGCCTGGCCAAGCTGGTCGATCCGGCGACCAACGACGGCCTGCCGGCGTTCCTGATCGGCAACGAGGACGCGACCGATTCGGGCTTCATGATCGTGCAGTACACGGCCGCGGCTCTCGTCAACGATCTGGCGACGCGTGCGCATCCGGCCAGCGTCTACTCGGTGCCGACCAGCGCCAACGCCGAGGACCACGTCTCGATGGGCACCAACGAGGCGCGCCACGTGCTGGAGATGACCGAGGATCTCGGCCACGTGCTCGCAATGGAGCTCTACACCGCGGCGCAGGCGCTGGAATACCGGCAGGACATGCTCAACGCCGCGCGCGATCTCGCCGAGCGCGGCGGCTGGCAGGCGCTCGCGGCCAAGATCGGCAATGCGCCGCGCGACGGCGAGCCCGGCCGCGCTGCGTTCGAGGCGGAGGTGCAGGCGCTGCGCGATGCGCTCGCCGGCAGCCGCGATTTCCACGCCGGGGCGCCGGTGCGCCGCGCTCTGGCGGCGATCCGTACGCATATCGACTTCATGCAGCGCGACCGTGCGATGGACGGCGACGTGCGCGCGATCTGCGAGTTGATCGCGGCAGGTGACCTCGTCCGCTGAGCGCGGGCGAGGCGGGCTCGGTCAGCCCGCCTCGAAGCCGTCGGCGAACAGCCTGTCGTCGCCGATGATCTCGATGAAGACCGCGTCGGGCGTGCCGACGGTGCCGCCGTTGCGCGCGTTGCTGCCCTGGATCCAGACCAGATGCCTGCCCGGCGCGAGACCGGCGGTCGGAATCGTGACCTGGACCGTCTCGGACGTCGCGTTGAAGCTGCCGTCGACGGGCTGCGCGGCGATCGCGACCGCGCCGCTGCGCCACGGCGGCAGGTCGACATAGGCCTGGGCGCCGGTGATCGCGTAGCTGGTCTCCGCGCCGTTGTCCTGGTTGTAGCGCGTATCGTCGATCGTCGCGCGCAGCGTCACCGCGGTGCCGGCGGCGACGCGCACGACGTCAACCGTCAGGTCGCGCGCGTCGGGCCCCTGCGGCCACTGATACGGACGGCGCGCCGCGCGCGCGGCGTAGAGCAGCGCGGACAGGTTGTGCGGCAGCGTCGCGTTCTCGAACTCGTTGCAGCTCTCGAAGAACTCCACGCCGAGCTCGATCGTGTAGGCGGCCGCGCCGACGTAGCCGTAGACGGTGTCGACGGTGGTGCCGCGGGTCGGGTACAGCTCGACCGACTGCATCGGCCAGTAATCGTTGAACCAGGCCAGACGACGGCCCATCCGCCGCAGAGGGGCGTCGTTCGCCGATGCGGTGTCCACGTCGCCCCACGGCCACAGCACCAGCTGCGAGTAGCTGTGGATGTCGAAGAACAGACCCGAATAGTCCTCCGGCGCCGGATCGGCCAGGCTCGTGCCGCGCCGGTCGGGCAGGGCGCCGCCGCTGCAGTTGCCGCTGGCGTCGCAGGTGCCGACGGTATAGGCGACGAGGTTGCGCGTCTCCGGCTCCGAGCCGGCCGACGGCCCGCGGAAGGTCTGGTCGCAGCGTTCGGTGCTCGATCCGCCGGTGCCGCTCCAGTGGAACGGGAAGTTGCGGTTGAGGTCGACGCCGGGCTGGCTGAAGCTGGTCGGCGTGCCGGGACAGAACGCGTCCTCGACATTGGTGTTCTTGCGCCAGCCGATGCCGGTCTCGGCACGCTTGCGGCCGTCCGGGTTGGCGTGGACGATGAAGCGGAAATCGACGTGATCGACCAGCCAGGTGCTGAGCGGGTCGCTGCCGTAGCCGGCGACCAGTCCTTCGGCCATCCGCATCAGCAGCTCGGCCGGCGTGTACTCGCGCGCGTGGATCGATCCGTACATGACCATGCGCGGACGGTCCGGATCGTCGGCCACGGTTTGCAGATTGGTCACGCGCAGCGCGCGCATCTCGTAGCCGGCGCCCGGGTTGCGCTCGCGCTCCCAGGTCGGCCCGATCGTCTCGATCTCGGTCAGGGCCGGATGCGCGGCGACCAGGGCGTCGATCGAGCCTGCGGTCTCCTCGACCGTGCGATAGCAGGCATAGCCCGGGATCGACTGCGGCGTATCGGCCACCTCGACCGCGGCGTGGAACGCGCGCAGCTTCGCGGTCGCGACCATGTCCACGCGCACGTCGAGCCCGGCCTCGGTCAGCGCGGCGATGCCGGCTTCGTCGGTGTCGAGGCGGATCAGGCGCCGGGCCGGATCGATCTGCAGATGCTGGAAGCGCGCGCCGAGGCGGTCGACGACCGCGCGGTCGTCGTACTGCGCTTCGACGAACCAGTCCGCGGCACGGACGAGCGGACTGCCGCCGGCCGCCAGCAGCGCCAGGGCGAAGGTGCACGGTCTGATCATCGATCGATGGACTCTGCGGAAAAAGGCGGGCGACAGCATGGTCCTGAGTGCCGGTCGGGTCAACTGGACGCACCGGCCCGGCCGTGCAGCGGCACTGCAGCAAGAACCGCTGCCGGCAACCTGCTAGGCTGCCGCCGACCAGCGGCACCGGAGGGCGGGGACATGCACTATCGTGGGGTACTGGTGGGTCTGGCGGTCTGGGCCGTCAGCGGCGTGGCGCTGGCCGACGGCGAACCGACCGTCGAGCAGCGTCTCAAGGCACTCGAACAGCGCGTGATCGAGCTGGAGCGACGGCTCGACGCACCCCAGCCGGCTGCGGCGCCGGCGCCGGCCGCACCGGCACGTGCGCCGACGACGCGTGCGGCACCCGCGTCCGCCGCTGCACCGGCCGCCGCCGAGCCGGCCGCGGCAGCGCCACCGGCCGCGGCGGACTGGCGGGCCCTGCGCAAGGGCATGACCTGGAGCCAGGTCTCGGCCGTGCTCGGCAAGCCCGGCAAGAAGCGCATCGGCGTGATGTCCGAGATCTGGTTCTATCCGGACGCCGACGGCGGCAGCGTCGAGTTCGATCGCGACGGCCGCGTCTCCGGCTGGAGCGAGCCACCGCGCTGAGTCGAGGCGCGCGGGGCCGGATCGGCCGCGTTCAGTCGGCGCGCGGGTCGCCGCTCGGCGCGGACGGTGCCGCCTCGCCGGCGACCGTGCCGGATGCCCGATCGCTGCGCGTGAACGGCACGGCCGGCCCGAGTCTGAGCTGCTGCTGCCAGCGTGCGAGCTGCGCCTCCATCGCCGGCGTCGTCGCGATCTGCGGCTCGGACGGCGTTTCGATGCCGTCGGCACGTTCGCGCTGCGCGATCGACTCGCGTGCGAGCGCGAATGCCTCCGGCAGCGAGGCCGTCCGATTCAGCGCCTCGTCGAGGAAGGCCCGTCCGAAATAGGTGATGTCGGCATCGGCGCCGCAGCCGAACGAGGTGCGGTCGGCACGCGCTGCGGTGATCACCAGCGTGCCCTCGTCGCGCAGCGCGTCGACGAAGCCGCCCGAGTAGCAGGCCGAGACGATCACGACGCGCCAGCGCGGCCGCGGCGTCGCGTCGAGCGCGTCGGCCAGCGCCTCAGGCTCGATCGCATCGAGCGGCAACGGCGGCAGGTCGACCTGCAGTTGGTGGTCTTCGCTGCCGTGGCTGGTCACGAACAGCAGCAGGATGTCCTCGTCGGGATCCATCGTCGCGGCGACGCCGTCGATCGCCCAGGTCAGATTGGTCAGCGTCGCGAGCGGCACGCTATCGAGCGTGGCCGGGTGGTTGATCAGCGTGAGCACGCGGCCGGCCGCGTCGAAGCGCTGCGAGAACAGCCGCTCGACGTGCTCGACCTCGTTGCGGAACACCGATTCGGTGCCGTCCCCGGCGAACGCGACGACGTAGAGATCGATCACGCCGGGACGCTGCGGTGCGAGACGCGCCAGGGCCTCGTCGAGGCGCTGCGGCTGCGCATAGAGCACCTGCTCGGGGCTGATCGCGTCGAAACCGGTGAAT
The DNA here is from genome assembly GCA_024707225.1 of Dokdonella sp. Classification (GTDB taxonomy): domain Bacteria; phylum Pseudomonadota; class Gammaproteobacteria; order Xanthomonadales; family Rhodanobacteraceae; genus Dokdonella. Next base: position 823,600 of record JANQAE010000001.1, read on the forward strand.
GCGCGATCGGCGTCGATCGTATCTCCGCTCTCCATGGCAGCTACGCCGGTCAGCGGCGAATGCTGCGGCAGCCAATGCCAGGACACGCCGATCAGCAGGCAGGTACCGATCGCCGTCGGCAGCGCGCGCGCCCAGCCTGCGCCGAGACGGCGCGACAGTCGCCATGCGACCAGCAACCACCACACCACGATCGCCCAGTCGAGAATCTCGACGATGCGCGCCGCGCGTGCCGCATCCAGCCCGTAGAACAGAAGCCAGCTCGCCGCGTAGGTGAGCAGATGCATCAGCAGCAACGCGGCTGCGAGCCATGCAGCGACCGGCCAGAGCAGGCGCTCGCGTCGCGCCAGCCGGACCAGGGCCCAGCTCGCCGCCAGCAGCAGTGCAACCTGTGCGAGCCAGCTGAGGATGCCGTCGGCCGAGACGCGCCACGGCGGCATCCACACGGTGCTGGCGAGCAGCGCCGTGAGCAGCAGATCGGCGAGGCACAGCGCGAAGAACACGGCCGGCCCTTCCTCGGCCGGGGCCGCGATTCGCGCGCGCGCGCCATGCGGCCCGGCCAGCAGCAGGATGCGGCAGCCGGCAGCCAGGCTCGCGAACAGCGCTCTCATCCGCTCGCGACGGCGTCGAAATCGCTCACGCAGGGATGGGTGGCATCGGCCGGGCAGCGGGCCGGCGCGCGCGCGATCAGCGTCGTGCGCAGACCGGCCGCGCGCGCGGCATCGAGCTCCTCGACGACGTCGGACAGGAACAGGATGTGACCTGGCGCCTCGCCGATCGCCTCGGCGATGCGCAGGTACGAATCGGCCACACGCTTGGGGCCGGTCTCGGTGTCGAAGAAGCCGGCGAACAGCGGCGCCAGATCGCCGGCCTCGCTGTGTCCGAAGAACAGCTGCTGCGCCGGCACCGAGCCCGACGAATAGACGTAAAGCCGCAGGCCGTCGGCACGCCATTGGCGCAGCCGCGCCGGCACCTCCGGATAGACGTGCGCCTTGAACTCGCCGGCCGCGTAGCCTTCCTCCCAGATCAGTCCCTGCAGCGCCTTGAGCGCGGTGGACTTGCGGTCCAGATCGATCCAGTGCTGCAGCAGATCGATCATCTCCTGCTGAGTGGCCGAGACCAGTTCGGCTTCCTTGGCCGCCTCGTGCAGCCAGTGCTGCACGTCGGGCCGGTCGGCATGCGTGCTGACGAAGACCGGCAGGCGCTTGCGTGCATACGGGAACAGCACGTCCTTGACGAAGTCGAGCGAACTGGTGGTGCCTTCGATGTCGGTGAGTATCGCGCGGATTTCGGGCATGTTCGGTCCTGTAGGCGAAGCCGGTCCGAAGCGTAGCAGGAGCGGACGAACGGCGGCATGCACGAACGTGACGTCGGTCACCACGAACGGCACTCGTGGGTTGTCAGAGCAGGCGCGCCCGGCTTAAGGTCGCGCCCCCTCACGCAAGCCGATCATCCCAGATGAACAGAATCCTCCCGCTCGCGGCCGCACTCGCGCTGGCCGCTCCGTCGCTCGTTCTCGCCGGCCAGGCCGACATCTGCTACAGCGCCGCGACGCCGTCGCTGCCGTCGCCGCCGCCGCCCGACAACACCACCGTCTTCCATTGCCCGCAGGCCGGCAGCCGCACCGTTCCGGAGCTCGCCGCGCTCGGCTGGCAGATCGTACAGATGTCGCCAGTGACCACGCCCGGAGCCGATCCGACGTTTCCGGACATCGCTGTCCAGCTGATCGTGCAGAAGCCGTGACGATGCGCGGCGTTTCGATCGTCCTCGCGCTGGTCGCGGCATTCGCCGCGTCCGGCGCCTCGGCCGCACGCGTCGACATCTGCTACAGCGAGGTGGCGGCGCCCGATACGGCACCGCCGACGTCGGCGACACCGTTCACCTGTCCGCAGGCCGGAATCAAGACCGTGCCGCAGCTCGCCGCCGCCGGCTGGCACGTCATCAGGATGACGCCGGTCACCGTCAGCAGCGGCGGCTTCGGCGTGCGCCAGCAACTGCTGATCCGCGACGACACGCTGTTCGCGAGCGGCTTCGACGCCTGACCGGCGACGGTCCGCGCGGGCGGGCCGTCCTGGCGGCGCCGTGCGTGGATGGACCCACGCATGCGGCGCCCACTGATCGCGCGGGCGCCCGGCTCAGCCCGCCGGCGCGGCGCGGTGCGGCGTCATGCGCGGAAAGCGCTCGGCGATGTCGTCGCCGGTGAAGTTGGCGATCCAGCCTTCCTTGTTCGTGAACAGACGGATCGCGACGAAGTACGGCGATTCGCTCATGTCGAACCAGTGCCGCGTGCCGTCCGGCACGCCGATCAGATCACCGGCCTCGCAGAGCACGTCGTAGACCTTGCCGTTCAGATGCAGCGTGAACTGGCCGGCGCCGGCGACGAAGAAGCGGACCTCGTCTTCGCTGTGCGTGTGCTCGCTGAGAAACTTCCGGCGCAGCGCGGCGCGATCGGGATGGTCCGGCGTCAGGCTGATCACGTCGACCGACTGGTAGCCGTTCTCGTTCTTGAGGCGCTCGATGTCGGCGCTGTAGGCGGCGATGACCTCGTCCTGGCTCGCGCCCGGCGCGATCGGGCGTGACGCCTCCCAGCGCTCGAAACGGACGCCGACGGCGCCGAGTTCGTGCGCGATCTGCGCGTGATCGGTCAGCGTGAGGACCGGCGCGGCGCCGTCGCGCTCGTCGAAGATGCGCAGCTGGCTCATCGGGACACTCTCCTCAGATCAAGTTCGCAGGCGAGCAGAAACTCGAACGCTTCCAGATGGCGGCGCGTCTCGGCCATGTCAACGCCCCAGGTGTAGATGCCGTGGCCGTCGATCAGATAGCCGTGGAGCGGCCTGCCGGCGTCGAGCCAGGCGTCGACGCGCGCGACCAGTTCGTCCATCGCCTGCGTGTTCGGGAACACCGGCAGGTCCAGCACGCTGTCGTGCGTCGTGTAGCCGGCGATCGCCTTCTGCAGCTCCCAGCCCTCGAACCGCACGAGCCCTTCGCGCGCGTACAGGCGCGAGGCGACGCTCTGCGTGCGCGAATGCGTGTGCAGCACGGCGCCGGCGGTCGGGAAGCGCCGGTAGATCTGCGTGTGCAGCGCGGTCTCGGCCGACGGCCGGTGCGCGGTGGCGACCGGCCGGCCGTCGAAGTCGACGACCATGACGTCGCCGGCGTCGAGCCGGCCCTTGTCGCGGCCGGATACGGTGACGGCGGCATGGCGCGCGTCCAGCCGCATCGAGAAATTGCTGCTGGTCGCCGGCGTCCAGCCGAGCGAGGCGAGGTCGCGGCCGGCGGCGGCGATCTCGCGGGCGAGGCGGTCCAGCGCGGTGGCGTCGTAGGGGAGGTCGGTCACGGTGGTCTGAACGTACGGATGGCCAAATCGAAGCGGGCACTATACCGGAGCGCCCTGTCCGGCGCGTTGAGGCGGCAGCGGGTGTTGCGGCGCCCGCGTGCACTAGACGACGACATCTCGATACGCCGTATCGTCCGGTGAGACCGGTTCCTGCGAAGATGGCGCCCGGTCGAAGAGCGGAGCGGACAGGTGATGGACGGTGGCGCGATGACGGTGAACGGTACGATGGCGGCCTATCTCGCGCTGGCGGCGATCGCCGGGCTTGCGATCGGCTGCGCGCTGACGGTGCTGCTGGCGCGGCGCTGGCGGCGTGAGGCGTACGACGCCGGCGCACGCAGCCGCGACAGCGAGGTCGTCGCCCTGGCCGGGCAGCGCAGCGCGCTGGAGACACGTGCCGGCGAGCTCGAACAGCGACTGGCGCAGGCCGTGCGCGAGAGCGAGTCGGCCGAGCGGCGCTATCACGAGGCGGCCGCCGACGCTGCCGCGCAGCGTGCCCAGGCCGGGCAGCTCGGCCAGCGCTCGGCCGAGCTGCGCCGCGATCTGGACGCCGTGCAGACGCGCCTGGCCGCGGTCACGATCGAGCTCGCGCAGACGCGCACGGCCGCGGTCGAACAGGCCCGCCACGCCGAGGAGAAGATCGCCCTGCTCGACCAGGCCGAGCATCGCCTGCGCGAGGCGTTCCAGAACCTCGCCCAGCAGATTCTCGATGCCAAGACCGAGCGCTTCCGCGAACAGAGCGCCGAGCACCTGGGCGGCCTGCTCGATCCGCTGAAGCTGCAGCTGCGCGAGTTCCGCGAGGCGGTCACGCAGACCCATGCCAACGAACAGCGCGAGCGCGGCATGCTGACCCAGGAGATCCGCACGCTGAAGGATCTGAACCAGCGCATCAGCCAGGACGCGGTCAATCTGACGCGCGCGCTGCGCGGCGACAACCGCGCCCAGGGCGCCTGGGGCGAACTGGTGCTCGAGCGCCTGCTCGAGACCGCCGGCCTGCAGGCCGGCCGCGAGTACGAGACGCAGACCAGCTTCACGTCGGAGCAGGGCAGCCGCCAGCGGCCCGACGTGATCGTGCGGCTGCCCGACGACAAGGACATCGTGATCGACTCGAAGGTCTCGCTGCTCGCGTGGGAGCGTTTCGTCGGCGCCGTCGACGAAGCAGAGCGCGCCGCCGCATTGCGCGAGCACGTCGCCTCGCTGCGCCGTCACGTCGACGGTCTGGCCGGCAAGGACTACAGCGCGATCGCGCGCCTGCGCACGCTCGATTTCGTGCTGCTGTTCGTGCCGGTCGAGGCCGCATTCATCGAGGCGGTGCGAGCCGACGATGCGCTGTATGGCTACGCGCTCGCGAAGAACATCTCGCTGGTCAGTCCGAGCACGCTGCTGGCGACGCTGCGGACGGTGCGCCATCTGTGGCGGATCCAGCAGCGCAACGAAAACGCGACCGAGATGGCACGCCGTGCCGCGCAGTTGCACGACAATTTCGCGACCCTGGTCGGCGAGCTCGAGGATGCCTCGGCCCAGCTCGACAAGGCGCAGCGCGCGCAGCGCTCGGCGCTGCGCCGGCTCACCGAGGGCGGCAAGGGCTCGGTGATCCTGCAGGTACAGAGCCTGGCCGAGATGGGCGCGCCGGTGAAGAAGACGCTGTCGCGAACGCTGCTGGATACCGCCGGCAGCGAGCCGGCGCAAGGCTCGGCGGAAGCGGACTCGCCCTGAGCCGGCGCGTGATCCTGTCCGCCACGTATCGGCACGACGCAGGGGCCGGGCAGGGACAAGCCAACCGCGAGCCACTGCGATCGGGATCGGCGGCATGAGCGGAGCATGCGGCATGAGCGGTGCGGGTGTCGGCAGCGTCGACCAGCGCGTCCCCTGCCGCGGGAGCGCCCGCTGCGATCACCCGCCGCGGCGTGGACCGATGGGGGCGACCCGGAATTCGATTCGGGTGCGATCCGTCGCTACCGCTGACGGCCGGCCGACGCCGCCGTGCGGCTCGACCGGATCGACATCAGCAGCCGGGCCGGGCAGCAGCGCTCGCGGCGAGGCGAACTGAACGGACCTGCGTTCGGCCTGCTCAGCGCGTGCGCCGCGCGACGCGGTAGACCACCCAGGCCAGCGCGGTCAGCAGCACGGCACCGACCAGCATGCGGCCCGGCGAGGACAGCAGCAGCAAGGCGCAGGCGATCAGCGCACCGAGGCCGAGCATCCGGTCGCCGGTCGACGGCCGCCGCGCCGGCGTGCCGACCAGCAGGCTGAGGCCGGCGGCGACGTAGGCCATCGTGACCAGCAGCACGGCCATCTCGATGATCGTCTGGAACTGGCCGCCGACCGTCGGCGCCAGCGTCAGGCAGGCGATCGCGGTCATCGCCGCGGCGATCACGGTCAGGCCCCATGCGGCCGCGCCGTTCGTGCGCAGGCGGCCGAACAGGGCCGGCAGATAGCCGCGCTGTGCGGCGCGCGCGCCCGACTCGCCGGTCACCAGCATCCAGCCGCCGAGCGTGCCGGTCGCCTTGAGTGCGGCGGCGGCTGCGATGATCGGAATCGCCCACGGCCCGAAGATCCGTCCGGCGACGACCGCGAAAGGCGCACTCGAGGCGGCCAGTTCGGCGGCCGGCACGATGCCCATGACGAGGACCGAGGAGGTCAGATAGACGACGCCGGCGATCAGGATGCCGGTGATCGTCGCCAGCGGCACGTTGCGCTGCGGGTCGCGCACGACGCCGGCGACCATCGCGCCGGTCTCCAGGCCGACGAACGCCCAGAAGATCGGCGCCAGCGAGCTGAACACCACGGCGGCGTCGGAGCGCCCCGACACGTTCCAGCCGGCCTCGTACAGCGCCGGATCGAACTGCGTCCAGCCGCCGAGGAGGATCACCGCGACCGGGGTGAGGCCGACGACGACGCACAGCGACTGGAAACGCGCGACCTGCTTGGGGCCGAGCAGGTTGACCGCGTACATCAGCCAGATCAGTGCGATCTGGCCGCCGACCTGGACCGCGGGCTCGTTGCCGGCCAGCGGCAGCAGCGTGACCAGATAGCCGAACGCAGCGACCGCGATCGCGTTGTTGCCGATCCACGAGGACAGCCAGTACAGCGTCGTCGCGAGGAAGCCCATGTCGCGGCCGAGCGCCGGCTGCACGTAGTCGGCCGGGCATTCCAGATTCGGATAGTCGCGCGCGAGCCGCGCGAACGCGCCGCCGAGCACGATCGCGAGGATCGTGCCGAGCAGCCAGCTCAGCGCGGTCACGCCGCCGATCTGGGCGAGCGAGGCCGGCAACAGGAAGAAGCCCGAGCCGATCATGTTGTTGGCGACGACGAAGGTCGCCAGCACCGGGCCGATCTTGCGGCTGCTGGAAGTCATCGTTCAGCGGTCCCCTTGCGCTGGCAGGTGATGGCCGATCGAAGCAGCCGGCCCTTGGGCCGGCTGCTTCCGAATCGTCAGGCGCCGTTGCGCAGCTTGCTGCGGCGGTAGCCGTAGCCGAAGTAGATCAGGAAGCCGATGATCGTCCAGCCGACCATCAGCGGCCAGTGCTCGCGGAACGGCTGCCAGAACAGATACAGACAGGCGACCACGCCGAGCGGGCAGACCACGATCGCGGCGGGCACGCGGAACGGACGCGGCAGCGCGGGCTGCGTCCGGCGCAGCACCAGCACGCCGGCCGACACGGTCGCGAACGCGAGCAGGGTGCCCATCGAGACCAGTTCGCCGAGCAGGCCGATCGGGAAGAAGCCGGCCAGCAGGCAGGCGAAGAAGCCCACGATGATCGTGCCGACGTACGGCGTCTGGTGCTTGGGATGCACGCGCTTGAAGATCGCCGGCAGCAGGCCGTCCTGCGCCATCGAATAGAAGATGCGCGGCTGGCCCATCAGCATGACCAGGATCACCGAGCTCAGGCCCGCGATCGCGCCGATCTCGACGACGTGCTTGAGCCACAGCAGCGACGGGTAGGCTTCGAGCGCGGTCGCCACCGGCTTGGGCGTGCCCAGCTGCGTGTACGGCAGCATGCCGGTCAGCACGGCCGAGACGATGATGTAGATGATCGTGCAGATGAACAGCGAGCCGAGGATGCCGATCGGCATGTCGCGCTGTGGATTCTTCGCCTCGCCGGCGGCCGTTGAGACCGCGTCGAAGCCGATGTACGCGAAGAACACCACGGCGGCGCCGCGGACGATGCCGTCGAAGCCGTAGCGGCCCGGTCCCTGGTTCTCCGGGATGAACGGCACCCAGTTGTCGGGATTGACGTACTGCACGCTGAAGGCGACGAACAAAAGGATCACCGCGACCTTGATCGCGACGATGATCGAGTTGACGAAGGCCGACTGCGTGATGCCGACGTAGCACAGCCAGCTGATCGCCGCGACGATCGCGACCGCCGGCAGGTTGAACAGGCCGCCGGTGTAGACGATCGAGCCGTCGACGACGTTGAGCGGCGCGGTCGACAGCGAGGCGGGCAGTCCGATGCCGATGCTGGTCAGCAGACTGTTGAAGTAACCCGACCAGCCGACCGCAACGGTCGAGGCCGCGAACAGGTATTCGAGCACGAGGTTCCAGCCGATGAACCAGGCCACGAACTCGCCGAGCGTCGCGTACGCATAGGAGTAGGCGCTGCCCGAGACCGGCAGCATCGATGCGAACTCGGCGTAGCACAGGCCGGCCAGTGCGCAGGCGACGCCGGCGAGCACGAAGCTCAGCACGATCGCCGGGCCCGAGTGCTCGGCGGCGGCGTGACCGGTCAGCACGAAGATGCCGGCGCCGATCACCGCACCGATGCCGAGCATCGTCAGCTGGCGCGCGGTCAGGGTGCGCTTGAGGGCCACCTCGCCCTGCAAGCTGCCCTCGACCGGCTCGCCGGCGTCGACGTGCGGCATCGCCTGGATCGGCTTGGTGATGAATAAGCCTTTGGACATGAAGCTCTCCCCTTCGAGAACGCGAGATGGGCCGGCGGCGAGGCGAGCGAGACGGTCCGCGGCCGGCAGCGGCGCTTGCAACCTTGCCAAAGCGCACTGCCGAGCACAAGGCCGGGTGCAGCGCGTCGCGTGCGTGTTCGGCCTCGCACGTGCCGCCGTCCAGGCGCCAGGTCCGATGCGGTGGTGACCGGACGACTCCGGATGCGATCGCGCGACGGGGCGGCCCCGGTCGTGAGCCGGCGCACCGGTCGGAACGCTGCGATGCCGACGGGCGCGCATGCGATCATGCCGCCCCCCTCCAGATCTCGATCAGACGTGTCGACCGAACTCCTGCTCGCGGCGCTCGCCGCCCATGCCGATGCCGGCGGCGAGCCCGCGCTGGTCGCCGCGTTCGCCGATTTCGCGCGCGCCCACGCCGACGGCTTCGATCGCTCGTGCCGGCCCGGGCATTTCACCGGCTCGGCCTGGCTGGTCAGCGCCGACGGCCGGCGCGTGCTGCTGACCCATCACCGTAAGCTCGGACGCTGGCTGCAACTGGGCGGTCACGCCGACGGCGATCCGGACCTCGCCGCGGTCGCGCTGCGCGAGGCGGAGGAGGAATCGGGCCTGCCCGGCCTGACCGTCGAGGCGCCGATCTTCGATCTGGATCGCCACTGGATTCCCGCGCGCGGCGACGAGCCGGGCCATTGGCACTACGACGTGCGCCACGTCGTGCGTGCGACCGCGTCGGAGGATTTCGCGGTCGGCCCGGAGTCGCTGGCGCTGGCCTGGCGCGAGATCGCCGCGCTCGCGGCCGACCCGGACGCGGATGCCTCGCTCGGCCGGATGGCCGCACGCTGGCTGGCGCGGACGGACTGAACAGGCCGCCCGCGCGGGCGGCGCTGCGATCGCCTCAGGCGCGGCCGGAGAACTCGCCGGTGGTCGTGTTGACGTGGATCTTCTCTCCGGTCGTGATGTACTCGGGCACCTGTACCTCGATGCCGGTCGACAGCGTGGCCGGCTTGGCGCGCTTGGTCGCGCTGGCGCCCTTGAGCTCCGGCGCGGTCTCGGCGACCTCGAGGACGACGGTCTGCGGCAGCTGCAATGCGACCGGCGCATCGTCGATCAGCTGCACGAAGCAGCCCTCGATGCCGTCGACGATGTAGCCGGCCGCGTCGCCGACGGTCGCCGCGTCGAGCGTGTACTGCGTGTAGTCCTCGCTGTCCATGAAGACGAACGCATCGCCGTCCTTGTAGGAATAGCTGACCGCGCGTCGCGTCAGCTCGGTTTCCTTGAGTTCGTCGTCGGCGCGCAGCGAGATGTCGAGCTTCTGTCCGCCCGGCACGCTGTACATGACGAAACGGTAGGTCACGTTGCCGCCGCGGCCCTGCGGCGCGCTGCGGTCGATGTCGCGGATCTGCCAGACCCGGCCTTCGTGCTCGACGACGTTGCCGCGCTTGATTTCGTGGGCTCTCATGGGGAACTCGCGCAAGGGGAAGGAAGGGCGGACGTCACTTCGGCGCCAGGCGCACCGCGCCGTCGAGCCGGATCGTCTCGCCGTTGAGATAGCGGTTGCCGACGATGTAGGCGACCAGGTCGGCGTACTCCTCGGGCTGGCCGAGGCGCGAGGGGAACGGAATCGACGCGCTCAGCGAGGCCTGCACGGCCTCGGGCATGCCGTCGACCATCGGCGTCCAGAAGATGCCGGGCGCCACCGTGACCACGCGGATGCCGAAGCGCGCCAGCTCGCGCGCCATCGGCAGCGTCATGCCGACCACGCCGCCCTTGGACGCCGAGTAGGCGGCCTGGCCGATCTGGCCGTCATAGGCCGCGACCGAGGCGGTATTGACGATCACGCCGCGCTCGCCGTCCTCGCCGGCGCCGTTGTGCTGCATCGCGTCGGCGCAGGCCTTGGCGACGTTGAACGAGCCGACCAGGTTGACCAGCACCGTGGTCCGGAACTGCGCGAGCGGCATCGGCGCTTCCTTGCCGAGCACGCGGCCGGCGCCGAGGATGCCGGCGCAGTTGACCGCGACGTTGAGGCCGCCGAGGAACGACTGCGCGGCGGCGACGCTGGCCGACACGGCGGCCTCGTCGGTGACGTCGGTGCGGAAGTAGGCTGCGTGGTCGCGGCCGAGCGCGCCGAGTGCCTGCTCGGCCTTGGCGTCGTCGACGTCGAACAGCGCGACCCTGGCGCCGCGCGCGACGAGATGCCGTGCCATGGCCAGGCCCAGTCCCGATACGCCGCCGGTGATGACGGCCTTGACCTGATCGAGCTGCATGGAAGTCTCCGGATCGTGCCGCGCGGCCGCGCGGGGGCGCGCATTGTAGCGGCGCGGTCCGCGCCGCGCAGCCCGGCGGCCGGCTGCGGCAGCGCCGCTCAGGTCACCGCGCGGCGGAAATCCAGGTCGTAGCGGGTGCCGGCGGTCAATGCGTGCAGGCGCAGATTGGTGATGCGGATCGGCGCGCCGTCACTGACCGCGGCGGCGTTCGATTCGTCCATCTCGGCCGGGTCCAGCACGGTGATGCCGCCGCTGCCGACGACGTCGAGCACGTTGTCGGGGCCGATCACGGCCGCGGTGCCGGCATCGATGCCGAGGCCGAGCGCGAACGGATTCAGCGACAGCGCGGTCAGCAGGCGGCCGAGCCGGTCACTGGCCGAGCCGCCCGGATCGACGACGACGCGATTGGTCAGGCCCAGGCCCGGCGCCAGCGAGGCGGCACCCTGGCGCGGCGTCGCGCCCTCGGCACCGTGCGCGAGCATGTGCTCGGACAGGATCGCCGCGGCCGCGCCGATCGCGCCGATCGCGACGCCATCGGCGCTGCGGCGGCGCAGCGTGCGTGCCAGTTGCGTGCCGCCGATCAGCGTGGTCAGGCGCAGCGGGGCATGCGGCGCGATCACCACCAGGTCGACGTGGTCGATCGCGTCGAGCAGGGCCGGCTGACCGGCATCGGCACGGGCACGCAGCGTGTGCACGCGCACTTCGCCGGCGCCGGCCGCGAGCAGGGCCGGTTCGAGCCAGTAGTCATCGTCGAGCGCGGCCTCCGGCGCGGTCAGCACGGCGACGCGCGGGTGGACGCCGACGAACGACATCAGGCGCGTCAGCAGCGCCGCCGAGCGGTCGTCCGCGGCGACGTCGCCGCAGGCGATGATCAGGCCGCGCGTGCGGTCCGGAGCGATATGGGCGGGCATCGGCAGGCGCGCAGCGGGAGGATCGCCGATTATACGGCCGGCTCGGCGCGTCCGCTGGCGCGTGCGACCTTGCTCGAGGTCTCGCGCTGCAGCTGACGAGACAGCCACAGTCCGGTGTCGATCAGACGGTCCAGGTCGATGCCGGTGTCGAGCCCGAGTCCTTCGAGCATGTAGACCACATCCTCGCTGGCGACGTTGCCGGTGGCGCCGCGCGCGTACGGACAGCCGCCGGTGCCCGACACCGCGCTGTCGACGACGCGGACGCCTTCCTCGAGGCAGGCCAGGATGTTCGCCAGTGCCTGGCCGCGCGTGTCGTGGAAATGCACCGCGAGCGCCCCGATCGGCACTTCGGCCGCGACCGCGCGCAGCATCGCGCGCGCCTTGGCCGGCGTGCCGATGCCGATCGTGTCGCCGAGCGAGATCTCGTAGCAGCCGAGCGCGTGCAGGCGCCGCGCGACGCGGACCACGTCGGCGACCGGCACCTCGCCCTGGTACGGACAGCCCAGCACGGTCGAGACGTAGCCGCGGACCGCGACGCCGTCGGCGGCCGCGCGCTCGAGCACCGGCACGAAGCGCGTGATCGACTCCTCGATCGTCGCATTGATGTTGCGCTGGTTGAACGCCTCGGATGCCGCCGTGAACACGGCGACCTCCTCGGCACCGGCCTCGCGCGCGCGCGCGTAGCCGGTCTCGTTCGGGACCAGGACCGGATAGCGGATGCCGGGACGTCGCGCGATGCCGGCGAACACCTCGGCCGCGTCGGCCAGCTGCGGGACCCACTTCGGGCTGACGAAGCTGGTCGCTTCGATCGTCTCCAGACCGGTCGCCGACAGCCGGTCGATCAGCTCGATCTTGGTCGCGGCCGGGATGATCGTCTTCTCGTTCTGCAGGCCGTCGCGCGGACCGACCTCGACGATGCGGACGCGGTCGGCGGCGCCGCGCAGGCCGGGACTGCCTTGATCGGATCTGCTCATCGCACGCCTCATTCGAACCGGACCAGGATCGCGTCGGCCTCGACGAAGTCGCCGGCCGTGGCCTGGACCGCCGATATCGTGCCGGCGCGCGGCGCGCGCAAGGTCAGCTCCATCTTCATCGCCTCCATCACCAGCAACTCCTCGCCCTCGGCGACCACGGAGCCGACGGCCGCCTTGACCGCGACGATGCGGCCCGGCATCGGCGCGAGCACGCGGTCGGCACCGGCGCCGGCGTCGGCCGTGTACGCGAACGCCGGTGCCGGCTCGAACGAGACGCGGCGCTCGCCGTCGTGCACCGACAGCCGCTGTGCGGCGGCGAGGATGCGATGGCGCCGCATGACGCCGTCGTAGCGTGCGCTGAGCACGCCGTCGGCAAACCGCGCACCGGAGACCTCGACGGCGGCGTCGCCGGTCTCGATCCGGTAGCGGCCGTTCGCGCCGTGCGCGGTCAGCTCGTGGCGGCGCCCGCCGTGCAGCAGCGCGACGATGCGCTTGCCGGGATGGCCCAGGCGCCAGCCGTCGGCCCGGCGCCACGGCGAATGCGGGTCCTGCGCCGCGCCGAGTCCGGCGGCGGAATGCTCCTCCTCGAGCAGGCGCGCGACCGCGGCCGCGACCAGTGTCGGCGGGTCGGTCGCCGAATCGCCTTCGACGAACGCGTCGAGGTGGCGGTCGAGGTAGCCGGTGTCGATGCTGCCGTCGATCACGGCCGGATGGCGGACCAGGCGTTCGAGGAACGCCACGTTCGACTTCGGACCGGCGATGTCGACCTCGGCGAGCGCCTCGCGCATGCGCTGCAGCGCGGCCGCGCGGTCGACGTCCCAGACGATCAGCTTGGCGATCATCGGATCGTAGAAGATCGTGACGGTGTCGCCTTCGACGACGCCCGAGTCGATGCGCACGTGCGCCGACGGCGTCGGCAGCCGCAGCCGGTCGAGCGTGCCGGAGCCGGGCAGGAACCCCTGCTCGGGGTCCTCGGCGTAAAGCCGCAGTTCGATCGCATGGCCGTGCGGCACGACCGGCCGCTCGCCGCTCAGCGCGGCCGGCAGAGGCTCGCCGGCGGCGACGCGCAGCTGCAGCTCGACCAGATCGAGCCCGGTGACGAGTTCGGTCACCGGATGTTCGACCTGCAGGCGCGTATTGATCTCCATGAAATAGAAATCGCCGTCCTGACCGACGATGAACTCCACGGTGCCGGCGTTGACGTAGTCGAGCGCGGTCGCGGCCGCGACCGCGCCGCGCCCATGCGCGCGCGCAGGTCCGGCGAGACGAACGGCGAGGGCGTTTCCTCGAGCACCTTCTGGTAGCGGCGCTGCGCCGAACACTCGCGCTCGTTGAGGTGCACGATCCGGCCGTGCCGGTCGCCGAAGACCTGGAACTCGATGTGGCGCGGCCGTTCGACGTAGCGCTCGAGCAGCACCCGGTCGCGGCCGAACGCATTGGCCGCCTCGCGCTGGCATGAGGCGAGAAGGGCCGCGAACTCGCCGGCCTCGCGCACGATGCGCATGCCCTTGCCGCCGCCGCCGTAGGCGGCCTTGATCATCAACGGGAACCCGACGCGCTCGGCCTCGCGCGCGAGGTGCTCCGGATCCTGGCGCTCGCCGGTGTAGCCCGGGACGACCGGCACGCCGTGCGCGCTCATCAGCTCCTTGGCGCCGGCCTTGGAGCCCATCTTGCGCATCGATGCGCCGGACGGGCCGACGAAGCGGATGCCGGCCGCTTCGACCGCGTCGGCGAAATCGGCGTTCTCGGACAGGAAGCCGTAGCCCGGATGGATCGCCTGCGCGCCCGAGCGCCGTGCGACCTCGATGATCGCGTCACCGCGCAGATACGAATCGGCCGGCCGCGGTCCGCCGATCGGGTAGGCCGCATCGGCCAGGCGCACGTGCTGCGCGTCGGCGTCGGCATCGGAATAGACCGCGATCGTGCGGATCCCGAGACGCCGGCAGGTGCGGATGATCCGGCAGGCGATCTCGCCGCGATTGGCGATCAGGAGCGTGTCGAACATGGGCGATGCATCCTCATTCGGCCGCGGAGCCGACGGTCCCGACGACATGGCCGTCGGAACCGGTCGGCAAGGCGGCATGGTAATCGTCACGGCGGCGCGCACGCTGCCCGGCTGCGCCGGGGCCGAAAACGCCGCCGCTCATCGCGAGCGCTCAGGCGGCCGGCGCATGGCAGACCGCCTCGACATTGTGGCCGTCGGGGTCGAGCACGAACGCGCCGTAATAGTTCGGGTGGTAGTGCGGCCGCAGGCCCGGCGCGCCGTTGTCGACGCCGCCGGCGGCCAGCGCGGCGCGATGGAACGCATCGACACCGGCCCGGTCGCCCGCGGCAAATGCGACGTGCCCGTGGCCGGGCCCAGCGCCCTTGTCGTCGTCGCCGATCCAGAAGGTCGGCTTGCCGGCCTCGCCGAACCCGGCATGGTTGCCGGCGCCGGTTTCGGCCGCGCCGACCTGCATGACCAGGCCGACGCCGAGCGGTGCCAGCGCGCGCTGATAGAACGCGAGACTGCGCGCGAAATCAGAAACCGAGAAACCGACATGGTCGAGCATCGTTCACTCCCGTCCGGCCCAGGCCGGCGCACGTTTGTCGAGAAAGGCGGTCAGGCCCTCCTGGCCCTCGGCCGAGACGCGCAGGCGCGCGATCAGTGCGGCATTCTCGCGGTCGAGCGCTTCGGCCCCCTCGCGCGTGATGCCGGCGGCGCGCAGGGCCAGGCGCTTGGCCTCGTCCTGTGCGACCGGCCCGCACTTGCCGAAGATGTGCAGCAAACGCTCGACCGCCTCGTCGAGCGCATCGGCCGGCACGCAGTCGTGCAGCAGGCCGATGCGGCGCGCCTCGGCGGCGTCGAAGACCTCGGCACCGACGAAGTAGCGCCGCGCCTGGCGCACGCCGATCGCCGCGCAGACGTACGGCGAGATCACCGCCGGCACCAGGCCGAGCTTGGCCTCCGACAGCGAGAACTTCGCCGACTCGACGCCGACCGCGACGTCGCAGCACGCGACCAGACCGACGCCGCCGCCGTAGGCCGAGCCGTTGACGCGCGCGATCGTCGGTTTCGACAGGAAGTTCAGCGTGCGCATCAGACGCGCCAGACGCAGCGAGTCCTCGCGGTTGTCCGCTTCGCTGGCTGCGGCCATGCCGCGCATCCAGTTGAGGTCGGCACCGGCCGAGAACGTGCTGCCGTTGCCGGTGACGACGACCGCGCGCACCGACCGGTCGGCGTCGACCTGGTCCAGCGCCCCGGTCAGCTCGGCGATCAGCGCCGCGTCAAAGGCGTTGTGCACGCCGGGACGGTCCAGGATCAGATGGGCCGTGGATCCGCGTCGTTCGATCTGTACCGCTGTCGGCATGGGGGTCGGGTCGGTCGGTAAACCGCCATCATAGCGGGCCGCCGCGGCACCGGTCGCGCGCCGCGCACCGCTGCGCGACGCCGCGAGCCGCACTCGCGATAATGGCTAACGTTTACAACAGCTTCTACCGCATTTGCGCGCGTGCCGCCGCTCCGCGCACGCGCGCACTTCCTGGAGAAGGGCACGGGTGCGAACGATGATTGGCCTGCGTCGCTGCGCCTGACCGTGATCGCGGGTGCCGGCAGCGGGCGCTTCCCCCGTCAGTGCCCGGCCGCGATGCGATCGGCGAGGTCGTGCCGCGCCGGTCGCCGCGTGCGCTGCGCGACGTGACGGCCGCACTCGAATGGGCACAATCACCGGCGCCGCTACGGCCGACCGCGTCTCAGCGGCGCACCATCGTGCGGACCAGATGATCGAGCGCTCTCTCCGGCGCGAGGCAGTGGCCGGTGTGCACGGCCGAGGTCTGGATCATCGCGCTGCGCGGCGCGACCAGCCAGTGGAAGCGCTCGCGCTGGCCGAGTCGGCCGATCGGTCCGGCGTCGGCGCCGCCGCTGCAGACCCGCGCGATGCCGTCCAGGTGCGCGCGCAGCAGATCCAGATCCGCGTCCGGGTCGAGCGCGCGCAGCCGCGATTCGTCCAGTTCGATGCAGGCCTGCAGGAACTTCAGCGCCGGACACGAGACGATCACGCCGACGTTGACGAACTCCTCGCGCTCGGGCCGTGGCACGACCCGCACGACGGCATAGTCATACAAGTGCCGATCGCGCACGGATCGCTTCCTCCACGAATGCATGCGGCGACTGCAGCCGGGCCAGCAGATAGTCGACGTAGGCCTGCCGGTGCGCGGCGGCGGTCGCGAACGGCGTATCGCCGCAGAGCCAGGACTCGGGAATCTGCGCGGCCAGGCCGGCGACGAGCCCGGGCGTGATCGGCGCGCTCATCGACGCGTCGACCGCGGCCAGTTCGGACGCGAACGGCAGCAGTACGTGATCGCGGATCGCCGTGAACGGCTGGCGCGCGCGTGCCTGCGGATCGTCCCAGGCGTGATGGAAATACAGTGCCGCGCCGTGGTCGATCAGCCACAGCCGCCGATGCCAGACCAGCAGGTTGGTATTGCGCGCGGTGCGGTCGACGTTGGTCACGAACGCGTCGAACCAGACCACGCGCGAGGCCAGCTCCGCATCGGGCTGCCAGGCGACCGGATCGAACGTGACCGCGCCGGGCAGATAGTCGAGCGCGAGATTGAGTCCGCTGCTGGCGCGGATCAGGTCCTGGATCTCCGGATCGGGTTCGGTCCGCGCCAGTTCCGGATCGAGCTCGACCAGGACCAGCTCGGGCACCGGCAGCCTGCAGGCGCGCGCGATCTCGCCGGCCAGCAGCTCGGCGATCAGCGCCTTGGGTCCCTGGCCGGCACCTCGGAACTTCAGCACGTACAGGCCCTGATCGTCGGCCTCGACGATCGCCGGCAGCGAGCCGCCTTCGCGCAGCGGCGTCACGTAGCGCGTCGCGGTGACGGTGCGCAGCGTCACGGCCGGATCGCCCGGTCGTGGGGCAGGGCGGCGGACGGGCGTCTCGGTGTGCGTTTCATGCGAGGCCGGTGCCGAAAACGAGAACGGCGCCGATCGTACCAACGATCGGCGCCGCTCCGAAATCGACGGCACGCCGGACGGCGTGCCGCGTCGGGCTTACTTGGCTTCCTTCTCCATGAGCTTGTCGACCAGGTGCGAGGGCACTTCCTCGTAGTGGTCGAACGTCATCGAGAACGTGCCGCGGCCGCTGGTGGCCGAGCGCAGGAAGTTGATGTAGCCGAACATCTCCGCGAGCGGCACGAAGCCCTTCACGAATGCCTGCGGGCCGCGCTGGCCCTGTTCGGCGATCGAGCCGCGGCGACGGTTGATGTCGCCGATGACGTCGCCGAGATAGTCGGCCTCGGTGACCACTTCCAGACTCATGACCGGCTCGAGCAGCTTCGGACGCGACATCTTCTGCGCTTCGCGGAAGCAGGCGCGGCCGGCGATCTCGAACGCCAGCGCCGAGGAGTCGACGTCGTGGAACTTGCCGTCGATCAGGCGGGCCTTGAAGTCGACCACCTCGTAACCGGCGATCTGGCCTTCGCGCGACTCGACCTCGATCGCGTGCTCGACGGCCGGGATGTACTCGCGCGGCACGCGGCCGCCGACGATCTCGTCCGAGAACACCACGCCCGAACCCGGCTCGCCCGGCTCGAAGATCATCTTGACCTCGGCGAACTGGCCCGAACCGCCGGACTGCTTCTTGTGCGTGTAGGTATGCTCGACGCGGCCGCCGAACGCCTCGCGGAAGCTGACCTTGGGCTTGCCCATGTTCGCTTCGACACCGAGCTCGGTGCGCATGCGGTCGATCGTGATCTCCAGGTGCAGCTCGCCCATGCCCTTGAGCACGGTCTGCCCGGTCTCCTTGTCGACCTCCAGCTTCAGCGACGGATCGGCCTTGACCATCTTGTAGAGCGCGGTCGACATCTTGTCGACGTCGTTGCGCGACTTCGGCTCGACCGAGACGCTGATCACCGGATCCGGGAAGCGCATGCGCTCGAGCAGCACCGGCGAGCTCGGATCGGTCAGCGTGTCGCCGGTCTCGGTCTCCTTCAGCGAGACGAACGCGCAGATGTCGCCGGCGCGCACCTCGTCGATTTCCTTGGTCGCGTTGGCCTGCACCTCGACGATGCGGCCGATGCGCTCCTTCTTGTCACGCGTCACGTTGAGCAGGGTGTCGCCCTTCTTGATCACGCCCGAGTAGATGCGCGTGAAGGTCAGCGTGCCGAACTGGTCGTTGATGACCTTGAACGCCAGCGCGCGCGCCGGCGCATCGTCGGTCACTTCCTGGACGCCGACGATGTTGCCGTCCTCGTCGACCATCGAGATGCCGCCGTTCTCGCCCGGGTACGGCATGTAGTCGACCACGCCGTCGAGCAGGTGCTGCACGCCCTTGTTGCGGTAGGAGGATCCGCAGAACACCGGCACCAGCTTGCCGGCGACGCAGCCCTTGCGGATGCAGGCCTTGAGCGTCTCCAGGCTCGGCGCCTCGCCGGACGACAGATAGGCTTCCATCGCCTCGTCATCCATCTCCACGGCGGCCTCGATACTGGCCTCGCGCAGCGCGGCCAGGTTGGCGACCCATTCCTTGTCGGCGGTCGTCGTGAACTTCTGCACCTTCGGGTGCGCGGCGACCTGGTCGAGCGGGATCGTCTCCCACTTGCTGTCCTTGTCGTCGCCGAGCCAGACGTAGCCGACGTTGGCGATCAGGTCGGCGATGCCGATGAAGTCGTCATGGCTGCCGAGCGGGACCTCGCAGATGACCGCGTTGGCGCCGAGGCGGTTGCGGATGCCGTCGACGGCGTTCTTGAAGTTCGCGCCGATGCGGTCCATCTTGTTGATGTAGCACATGCGCGGCACGTTGTACTGGTCGGCCAGGCGCCAGTTGGTCTCGGTCTGCGGTTCGACGCCGGCCACGCCGTCGAACACGACGACGGCACCGTCGAGCACGCGCAGCGAGCGGTTGACCTCGATCGTGAAGTCCACGTGCCCGGGCGTGTCGATGACGTTGATCTGGTGACCCTTCCACTCAGCGGAGACGGCAGCCGACTGGATCGTGATGCCGCGCTTGCGCTCCTGCTCCATGTAGTCGGTCGTGGTCGAGCCCTTGCCGTCCTTGGTGTCGTGCACGTCCACGATCTGGTGCTTCTTGCCCGTGTAATACAGGATGCGCTCGGTCGTGGTCGTCTTGCCCGCGTCGATGTGGGCGATGATCCCGATGTTGCGGTAGAGCTTGAGCTCTTTCTGCCTGGCCATGCTGTGGTTCCTGAACCTTAAGAAATGAGTTCTCGCCGGAGCGGGCCCGGCGATGAGCCGAGCCCGCTTCGATCATGAGGTTGTGACACGACTTCGGTCGGGGCGCGTTGTCCCTCGCCGTCGACGGCTGGCTCTCGACGTCATGGCGGAGCCGGCCCGTGCCCGGTCCGGCCGCCGGGGTCCGCCGCGGCGGAAGATCGGGACGATCGGGAACAGGCGCGGGATTCTACACGACCGGCGCGTCCGGCGGGCACTCCGGTCGAATGCGCCCAGGCGGCGGCTTCCGGCGCCGCGCCGGGTCGTGGCATGCTCGCCGCCCCGTTCGTTCCGGCCAGGCGCCGAGGCTGCCGCATGCTGTTCCTCGCCTCCCGTTCGCCGCGCCGCAGCGAGCTGCTGCGCCAGCTCGGTCTGCGTTTCGACGTGCTCGACGTGTCGATCGAGGAGATCCGCCGCGCCGGCGAGCCGGCCGAGGACTACGTCAGCCGCGTCGCGCGCGAGAAGGCCGGTGCCGGCCTGCTGCAGGTCGGCGCGGTGGCCGGCGCCGTCGTGCTCGGCGCCGACACCGAGGTCGTGCTCGACGGCGAGGTCTTCGGCAAGCCGGCCGACGCGGCCGCTGCCGCGCAGATGCTGCGGCGCCTGTCGGGCCGTACGCACCGCGTCATATCGGACCTGTGGTGCCTGACCGCGGCCGGCGAGACGCATCGCTCGTGCCGCTCGGAGGTCAGCTTCGGGTCTCTGTGCGAGGCCGACATCGCCGCCTACGTCGCCACCGGCGAGCCGTTCGGCAAGGCCGGCGGCTACGCGATCCAGGGCCGCGCCGCGCCTTCGTGCGTCATCTGGCGGGCAGCTACTCCGGCGTGATGGGGCTGCCGCTGTTCGAGACCGCTGCCCTGCTGCACGATGCCGGCTGCTGGCCGCTCGACGGCGCAGCGCCGTCCCGGTAACGTGACGTCCGCGTCGGGCTGCCGGGAGCCGGCCTGACGCGGACCGCCGAGTCGCACTCGGTCCGCCTGCGCGAGCAGGCGTCGGCCAGGCCGCAACCGCCCGGGCGCCCGTTTTTCACATTCCATCAGGGGAGCCTCATGCGCATCACCAGTCTCTACGCGGCGCTCGGCGCGCTGCTGCTGATCGTGCTGGCGGTCCGCGTGATACTGCAGCGCCGCCGTGCGCGCGTGGGCATCCACGACGGCGGCGATCACGTGCTGGCCAGGCGCATCCGAGCGCATGCCAACGCGACCGAATATCTGCCGATCGGCCTGCTGCTCCTGCTGCTGCTCGAAGCCAACCAGACCCAGGCCTGGCTGCTGCACGTCGTCGGCATCAGCCTGATCGCCGGCCGTGTCCTGCATGCCTGGGGCCTGACGCGCTCATCGGCGGTCAGCGCCGGTCGCGCCGCCGGCATCGTGCTGACGCTGCTGGCGATCCTCCTCGCGGCCGGCCTGCTGATCTGGCAGTACCTGATCTTCGGCCCGCGCTGAGGCCAGGGCGCACTCAGCCCGGACCGAACAGCGCCTCGCCGTGTTCGAGCAGGTAGAGGCCGGCGAACATCTTCGGGTCGATCGAGTAGCCGGCGCGGATCTTCTCGACCAGCCAGGCCGCCGCTTCGCTGCGCGGCACCTCGTGGACGACGATGTCCTCGGTCTCGTCGCCGCCGCCGCAGGCGGTGCGCTCCAGATCGTAGGCACGCACGAATGCCAGGATCTCGTTGCTCATGCCCGATGAGGTCGGGCCGGCCATCAGGAACGCGATGCGCCGGGCGGCATAGCCGGTTTCCTCGAGCAGTTCGCGGTCGGCGGCCTCGACCGCGTTCTCGCCGGCGTTGTCGGCGACGTCACCGACCAGGCCGGCCGGCATCTCGATCGTCATCGCCTGCAGCGCGGGACGGTACTGCTCGACGAACAGCAGCCGGTCCTCGGGCGTCACCGCGATGATCATGACCCCGCCGCCCGGATTCGTGCGCTCGGCGTATTCCCAGCGTCCCCGCCGCATCAGGCGCAGCCATTTGCCTTCGTAGAGGGTTTCGGTATCGCTCATGGGGTCGTTGTAGAATGGGGATTGCCTATTCTAAGGGCGCGCCGTCCTGCGCCGGGCATTCCACCGAAACTTTCCGGCGTGCCGCGCGGTCTCGTGCCGGCCTCCGAAGGAACCTAAATCGCCCCATGAAGATCAAGCCCTTGCTGCTGTGCCTCGTTCTGGCCGCCCCCGTTCCGGTGGTGCTGGCCCAGCCGGCTCCCGCCCCCAAGCCGGCGGGGCAGAAGGATCTGGACCCGGCCACGCTGACCGAAGCGCAGATCAAGCAGGTCGAAGTCCCGGCCGTGCTCGGCCGACTGGCCGGGTTCTATCAGGAAAAGGAAGACATGCGCCGGCTGACCTGGACGCTGGAGCGGCTGAGCCAGCTGCGTCCGAGTTCCGGCGAGGTCAAGCTGGCGCTGGCCGCCGCCTATGCCAACCTCGACGACAAGAGCCGTGCCTACGACGTGCTGCTGAAGATGCAGCAGCAGGGTTTCGGCTACAACCTCACCGACGATCCGCGCTTCAAGAAGGTCGCCGACACGCGCGTGTGGACCTATGCGGTCGAGAATCTGCGCGCCAATCTCAAGCCGTTCGGCGAGGGCAAGGTCGCGTTCTCGCTGCCGAAGGGCGACTATCTGTTCGAGTCGATCGGCTGGGATCCCAAGCGCAAGCAGTTCCTGTTCGGCAGCGTGCGCGAGGGCAAGATCTATCTCGCCGACGACAAGGGCAAGCTGACCGAGTTCATCGCGCCGAGTGCACAGAACGGCCTGTGGGGCGTGCACGGACTGGCCGTCGACGCCGAGCGTGACGCGCTGTACGTCGCGAGCACCGCCTCGGTCTACTACAAGGGTTTCAAGGCCGAGGACAACGGCCGGGCCGGCGTGTTCAAGTTCAAGCTGTCGACCGGTGCGTTCGTCGAGAAGTACCTGCTGCCGGAGGCCGGTGCGCCGCATACGCTCTCGGCGGTGATCGTCAGCCGCAAGGGCCAGGTCTTCGCCACCGACGGCGTCAAGAATCTGCTGTT
This sequence comes from Dokdonella sp., assembly GCA_024707225.1. Taxonomy (GTDB): domain Bacteria; phylum Pseudomonadota; class Gammaproteobacteria; order Xanthomonadales; family Rhodanobacteraceae; genus Dokdonella. Next base: position 846,196 of record JANQAE010000001.1, read on the forward strand.
CCGCCTCGAGGGCAAGACGCTCAAGCCGCTGCTCGACGGTTCGCGGCTGACCAGCCTGCGCGGCGTGACCGTCAGCGACGACGGCAAGCTGCTCTACTACGCCGATTTCACGCACGGTATCGCCGGCCTGGACCTGACCACCGGCAAGGGCTTCGGGCTGGCGTTCGATCCGTCGCTGCTGGTGCTGAGCGGCATCGAAGGCCTGTACTGGTACGACGGCACGCTGATCGCGATCGAGCCGGGCATGTCGCCCAAGCGTGTGCTGCGACTGCATCTGACCCCGGACGGCAAGGGCATCACCAAGGTCATGCCGATCGACGCGGCGAAGCCGGAATTCGATTTCCCGACGGTGGGCGTGATCGCCGACGGCGCGCTGTACTTCATCGCCGACAGCCGGCGCACGCATTACGACGCCTACGGTGTCGCCAAGGACCAGGCGGCCCTGGCACCGCTGCAGATCTATCGCAGCGATGCGCGATTCGCGTGGGACCAGAAGGGTATCGCCGTGAGCGGCAGCGTTCGCGAGCTCGCGCCGGCGCCGACCGGCGCACGCTCGCTGGACGAGTCAGGCGTGACGTTCACCGCGCCGAAGACGGCGCCCGAGAAGAAAGCCGAGAAGAGCGAGCTGGAAAAGGCGCTCGACCAGAAGGGCGGCGACTGACCGCCGTTGCTCAGACCGCCGCCGGGTCGATGCGGACCGGCGGCGTCGCCTCGCCGCCGAGCGCGCGAATGCGCGTGCGCGTCATCGGCCCCAGCCGCAGCCGGTCGCAGATCGGCTCGATCTGGTCGAAGACCGGCCGCCGGTGCCGGTAGTCGTCGTGGTGCGCCGGCACCGGCGCATCCAGTGCGATTCCGGTCAGCTGGCGCGACAGGCGCGCCAAGTCGGCATGCTCGCGCAGCCGGCGCGCGACGGTCGCCGCGCCGCGCATGCGCAGGAAGGCCACTTCGTCGGCGCGCGCGAGCAAGGCCTCGAGCGTGCCGAAATGATGCAGCAGGCTCGCCGCGGTCTTCGCGCCGATGCCGGGCACGCCCGGTATGTTGTCGATCGCATCGCCGGTCAGCGCGAGATAGTCGGCGACCTGGTCCGGCCGCACGCCCAGGCGGGTGCGCACGCCGCTCTCGTCCCAGCGCAGATCGCGCGAGAAATCCCACTGGCTCGCGCGCAGCGAGATCAGTTGGCCGAAATCCTTGTCGGCCGACACGATCACCACGTCCAGATCGTGCGCGTGCAGCCGTGCGGTCGCGCTGCCGATCAGGTCGTCGGCCTCGTACCGCGCATCGGCCAGCACGGTCACGCCGAGCGCCTGCGCGATCTGCTTGCAATAGACGAATTGCCGCTCGAGCTCGGCCGGCGGCAGGGCGCGGTTGGCCTTGTAGGCCGGATAGAGCGTGTTGCGGAACGAATGCGTCAGCGACTCGTCGAACGCCGCGGCCAGGTGCGAGGGGCGCACGCGCTCGAGCAGGTCGAGCAGGAAGCGCGTGAAACCGTGCACGGCGTTGAGCGGCTGGCCGTCGGCGTCGAGCGTATCGGGCGGCAGCGCATGCCAGGCCCGGAACACGTACAGGCTCGCGTCGATCAGGTGGACGGCGCCGGTCACGGGTTCAGCCGTTCCACTCGCCGAGCAGGTCGGCCAGCGCCGGCCGCGCATGCTCCATCGCCGGGATGCGCACGCTGCCGATGTGGATGAAGCCGACGATCTCCTCGTTCTCGGCGAGGCCGAGCAGATCGGCGACCTCGCGCGCATAGGCCGGCCATCCGGTCAGCCATTGCGCGCCGAAGCCGAGCGCCTGGGCGCCGAGCAGCAGATTGTAGGCGACACAGCCGGCGGTCAGCCGCTGCTCGGCCTCGGGCACCTTGTGACCGCGCGTCAGCCGCGCGACGACGGTGACGACCAGCGGTGCGCTGCCGAAGCGCTCGCGATCCTTGGCGAGCACGCCGGCCGGAGCCTGAGGGTCGATGCGCGCGTGGATCTGCGCGAGCTGCTCGCCGAGCCGGCCTCCTGTTCGCCGCGGATCAGCAGCAGGCGGAACGGGTTGAGCCGGCCGTGATCGGGGACGCGGATCGCGGCCGACAGCAGGGCCTGCAGCTGGGCCTCGTCGGGACCGGGAGCGGTCAGCTGGCGCGACGGAACGGACAGGCGTTCGGTGATCGGACGAAGATCGGACATGGACGGCTCGCGGCTAAGACGGAAAGCGGCCCAGTCTAGCAATTCGTCCGAGCGAGGATCGATCCGCGGCGCCCGTGTGCTGTCACATCGGCGGGCAGTTCGGCTAGGATGCCGGTCTCTCGAACACCGCGGGGAGAGGACATGCCGGTTGCCGTTGTGGTACTGCGCGAGACCGCCGAGGGCGAGCGGCGCGTCGCTCTGACGCCGGACGTCGCGAAGAAGCTCAAGTCGCGCGGTGCCGATATCCTGATCGAATCGGGCGCCGGCGAGTCGGCGTACTTCTCCGACGCCGCGCTCGGCGCATCGCAGGTGTTTTCGCGCGGCGAGGCGCTCGCGCGTGCCGACGTGCTGCTCGCCGTGCAGCCGCCTCGGCTCGAGGACATCGCCGCGCTCAGGGCCGGCGCCGTCGTCATCGCGCACCTGCAGCCGCACCGCGACCCGGCACGCGTCCAGGCGCTGCGTGACCGCTCGATCACCGCGTTCGCGATGGAACTGCTGCCGCGCACGACACGTGCGCAGGCGATGGACGTGCTGTCCTCGCAGGCCGCGGTCGCCGGCTACAAGGCGGTGCTGATCGCCGCCGAGGCCGCGCCGAAGTTCTTCCCGATGCTGACCACCGCGCCGGCACGATCCGGCCGAGCAAGGTCCTGATCGTCGGCGCCGGCGTCGCCGGCCTGCAGGCGATCGCGACCGCACGGCGCCTCGGCGCCCAGGTCGAAGGCTTCGACGTGCGTCCGGAAACCCGCGAGCAGATCGAATCGCTCGGCGCCAAGTTCGTCGATCTGGGCGTCAGTGCGGCCGGCAGCGGCGGTTACGCGCGCGAGCTGACCGCCGAGGAGCGCGAGCGCCAGCAGCAGGCTCTCGCCGAGCATCTGAAGGGCATCGACGTGATCGTCACGACCGCGGCCGTGCCCGGTCGCCAGGCGCCGCGCATCATCAGCGCGGCGATGGTCGCCGGCATGAAGCCCGGCGCGGTGATCGTCGACATCGCCGCCGAGACCGGCGGCAACTGCGAGCTGACCGAGGCCGGCCGCACCGTCGTGTCGCCGAACGGCGTCAGCGTGATCGGCACGGTCAATCTGCCGGCGTCGGCGCCGATCCACGCCAGCGAGATGTACGCGCGCAACCTCTACAACTTCCTGGAGCTGTCGCTGGCCGACGGCGCGCTCTCGCTCGACTGGAACGACGAGCTGATCGCCAAGACCTGCCTGACCCACGAAGGCCGGATCCAGCACGAACCGACCCGCCAGCTGGTCGAAGGAGTCACGCCATGATCGACGGTTTCCTCGCGCTGTACATCTTCATGCTGGCCGCCTTCACCGGCAAGGAGATCATCTCCCGCGTGCCGGTGATCCTGCACACGCCGCTGATGTCCGGCTCCAACTTCGTCCACGGCATCGTTCTGGTAGGCGCGATGATCGCGCTGGCGCATGCCGACACGCCGCTGGCGAAATTCATCGGCTTCCTCGGCGTCGCGCTCGGCGCCGGCAACGCCGCCGGCGGCTACGTGGTCACCGAGCGCATGCTGGAGATGTTCAAGTCGAGCAAGGACAAGCACGACTGAACCGGCCTGCCGCACGGGGGCGTTGAAGACCGCGTCGCGACGCGCGCACAGCACGAGAGGGGTTCATGGATACACAAACGGCATGGGTCTGGCTCGCCAAGGCCTCCTACTTCCTGGCTGCGGTGATGTTCATCCTGGGCATCAAGCGGATGTCCTCGCCGGTGACGGCGCGCAAGGGCATCGTCCAGGCCGGCATCGGCATGGTCATCGCGACGCTGGCCACGTTCGCGATCACCGGCGGACACAACCTCTGGCTGATCGTCGGCGGCATCCTGGTCGGCGTGGTGCCGACCTGGCTCTGGGGCCGCCGCGTCGCGATGACCGACATGCCGCAGATGGTCGCGCTGTTCAACGGCATGGGCGGCGGGTCGGCCGCCGCGATCGGCGCCGGCGAACTGCTCAAGTACGCGCAGCCCGGCGCTCCGGTGCTGCCGGCGGCGACACTCGCGCTGGCCGTGCTCGGCGCACTGATCGGTTCGGTGTCGATGACCGGCTCGATCATCGCCTGGGCCAAGCTCGACGGACGCATGGACAAGCGCTTCACGTTCTCGGGCCAGCAGTTCGTCAACTTCGCGGTGCTGGCCGCAGCCGCACTGGCCGGTCTGGCGCTCGTGCTGTGGCGGCTCGACAGTTCGCTGGTGGTCGTGTTCTTCGTGCTGGCGCTCGCGTTCGGCGTGCTGATGACGCTGCCGATCGGCGGTGCCGACATGCCGGTCGTGATCTCGCTGTACAACGCGCTGACGGGCCTGGCGGTCGCGTTCGAAGGCTACGTCATGCAGAACGAGGCGCTGATCATCGCCGGCACCGTGGTCGGCGCAGCCGGCACGTTCCTGACCCAGCTGATGGCCAAGGCGATGAACCGGCCGCTCAGCAACGTCCTGTTCTCGAACTTCGGCGGCGGCGGCGCCGGGGCCGGCGAGATCGCCGGCTCGCAGAAGCCGATCGAGGCCAGCGACGCGGCCTCGCTGCTGTACATGGCCGAGAAGGTCATCATCGTGCCCGGCTACGGCATGGCCGTCGCGCAGGCGCAGCACAAGATCTGGGAACTGTCGCAACTGCTGATCAAGTCCGGCAAGGACGTGAAGTTCGCGATTCATCCGGTCGCCGGACGCATGCCGGGGCATATGAACGTGCTGCTCGCCGAGGCCGGCGTGCCCTACGATCTGATCGCCGACATGGACGACATCAATCCGGAGTTCAAGACCTGCGACGTGGCGATCGTGATCGGTGCCAACGACGTGGTCAATCCGGCGGCCAAGACCGACAAGTCCTCGCCGATCTTCGGCATGCCGATCCTCGACGTCGTCGACGCGCGCCAGGTCATCATCATCAAGCGCGGCAAGGGAACCGGTTTCGCCGGCATCGAGAACGCGCTGTTCTATGCCGACAACGCGCGGCTGCTCTATGCCGACGGCAAGGAAGCGGCCAACCGGCTGATCGGCGAGCTCAAGGCGATCGAGGGCGGCGGTCACGGATGAGCGGCCTCGAGCCGCCGGGAAGCATGCCCGCTGCGTCCGCCGAACCAGCCGCGCGGCTCGGGCACATCGATGCGCTGCGCGCGATCGCGGCGCTGCTCGTGGTCTACATGCACGTGTCGGAGAGCTTCTATCGGCTCAGTCCGCAGACCGAGAGCAGCCGCTGGCTGTACGATCTCGCCTTCGCGATCGACGCCGGACGCATCGGCGTCGTCGCGTTCTTCATGATCAGCGGCTTCGTGATTCCGTTCAGCGCCCGTCCGGAGCGTCCCGCGGCCGGCTGGGACTTCGCGATCAAGCGGCTGTTCCGTATCTATCCGGCGTACTGGCTGTCGATCTTCGCGGGTGCATTCGCGTGCTACTGGCTGTGGGACCGGCCGTTCGGCCTGCGTGAAATCCTGGTCAACCTGACGCTGCTGCAGGACCTGTTCGGCGTGCCCTCGGCGCAGGGGCTCTACTGGACCTTGATCGTCGAGCTTGCGTTCTATGCGATATGCCTGGCTTTCCTGCTGTCGGGCAACATCCGCAACGACCGGGCGATCGCGTTCTTCGCGACAGGGCTGGCATCGGTCGTGCTCCTGTCGCTGATCGCGACGCGGTCGGGCACCGCGCTGTTCGGCTTCAACGTCATCCAGTGGTTCGTCCATCTGAGCGTGATGGCCACCGGCACGCTGTTTCGCGCCTGGTACGACGACGGCCTGCGCGATCGGACGTCGCGTGCGCTGCTTTGGGCACTGCTGGCGTTCTATCTGGTCGGCTTTCCGCTGGTCTCGACGCTGGTCGCGGGTCTGCCGTGGCGCTACACCGTGCCCTATGCGTCGGGTGTGCTGCTGTTCGTCCTCGGCACGGCCGTGGTGCGCATTTCGCATCCGCTGATGGCATGGTTGGGCCAGATCAGCTATTCGATCTACCTGTTCCACGCGGTCGTGTTCTATCCGCTGCTGTGGCTGTTGCTGCAGTTGCCGGTCGAGGCATGGTGGAGGACGCGTCACCTGGGCTTCTACCTCGCACTCAACGCGGTATTGACCGTGCTGGTGGCGAGCCTCGTGTATCGCTGCGTCGAACGGCCCGCGATCGAGTACGGAAAGCGCGTGGCGCGCCGGGTGGCTGCGCGTCGCGCGCGCGACGCGCAGGCGGCAGGGCTGGTCGAGAAACGAGCCGGTTAGCGCTCGCGGGTGGCCGCCCGGCCCGGACGCGAGGTGAGCACGCCGGCGACGGCAGCCGATCCGACCATCAGGGCCGCGTCCCAGGCGCCGACGCGCGTTCCGATGACGGCCAGCGCCATGTCAGGCCCGATCCGCGTCAACGCCGTGCCCATCGGCAGCCCCAGCAGGGAGGCGATCTGCGCAGTGGCGAGCAGGTACTGCGCGTAGAAGCAGGCGGCCAGCGTGCAGACCACCGCGAGGATCGTGCCGGCGGCCGTGCCCGCGTAGCCGTGCGCGCGCAGGACCGCGGTCAGGACCAGTGCGATCGCGACCGCGAGCACGCTGAGGTCGCGTCCCGCGTACAGCGTCAGCACGCACCAGACCGCGCCGGCCGCGAGCGTACACATCAGGGCGGTCGCCAGGCCGAGACCGCGCGAGGCGGAGGTGGCGGATCGGATCGTGCTCACCGGCGACGGGCCGGGCAGGGACGGGACATCGAAGACGCTTATCGTGAGCGGTCGGATCGCCGATGATAGCGCACGCCTCCGGGCGGTCTGCAGGGTGTCGTGCATCACGGCGTCCGTGAATCGAGACGGATCGGGTCCGATCCGGGTGTGGAGCGAACATGCACGTGGAACTGGACGGTCAGGGGCCCCGTTACGGCCAGCTGATCCGGGCCTTCAAGAACGCGATCCTGTCCGGCCGGTTGCCGGCCGGCGCGCGTCTGCCGGCGAGCCGGACGCTCGCCGCCGAACTGGCGCTGTCGCGCAACACGGTCCTGGCCGCGTACGAGCAGCTGCAGGCCGAGGGCTTCCTGCTCGGGCGCGTCGGCTCGGGCAGCTACGTCGCGCCGATCGCGCTCGGCAAGGCGGCCACGCGCAAGGCGGCTGCGGCACCGGTCGCGCCGCTGTCGGCGTTCGCGCGGCGCGCGCTGGCGGTCGGCGAGGGAGCATTCGCCGGTGCCGGTCACGCCGAGCCGCTGCGCTACAACCTGCAATACGGCCTGCCGCTGACCCATCCGGCGCTGGCCTCGGCGTGGCGGCGCGAGATCGCGCGCGCGGCCGACGCCGCCGATCCGGACTATCCCGATCCGCAGGGGCTGGCCGCACTGCGCGAGCAGATCGGCGACTACATCGCGCGCCGCCGCGGCATCCAGGCCGATCCGGACGACATCCTGATCGTGTCGGGCACGCAGCAGGCGTTCTCGCTGGCTGCACGCGTGCTGCTGACCTCCGGCGAGGGTGTCGCGCTGGAGGACCCGCACTATAGAGGCGCGCGCCAGGCGTTTCTCGCGCAAGGCGCCAAGGTTCACGGCTGCCGCGTCGACGCCGAGGGTCTGGTGCCGCAGACCCTGCCGGCCCATGCGCGCCTGGCGGTCGTGACGCCGACGCACCAGTTCCCGACCGGTGCGTTGCTCTCGCTGACCCGGCGTATGGCGCTGCTCGAATGGGCGGCCTCGCGGCGCGCCTGGCTGGTCGAGGACGACTACGACGGCGAGTTCCGCTACGGCGGGCGTCCGCTGGCCGCGCTGAAGTCGCTCGACCGCGACGATCGCGTCATCTACATCGGCAGCTTCTCCAAGGCGCTGTTCCCGGCCCTGCGCCTCGGCTACATGGTGATGCCGAGCGCGCTGCGGCGCCCTCTGGTGGCCGCCAAATGGCTCGAGGATCGCGGCTGCAGCGCGCTGGAGCAGGCCGCGCTGGCGCGCTTCATCGCCGGCGGCGGCTTCGAGCGCCACCTGCGGCGTGCGGCGGCCGCGTTGCAACTGCGGCGCTCGGCGATGCTGGCCGGACTGGCGCGCCATGCCGGCGCGGTCACCGAAGTGGCCGATTCGAGCGCGGGCATGCACGTGACCGCCTGGCTGCACGGCATCGGCCATGCCGAGGCCGAGCGTCTGGTCGCGCATGCACGCATGCGCGGGCTGGGCCTGCACACGCTGGCGCCATACTGCCTCAAGCCGCCGCCGCGCCCGGACTGCTGCTCGGCTATGCCGGCCTGTCGCCGGCCGACATCGAGGCGGCGCTGCGCCTGTTCGGGCGCTGCCTGCGCGAGCTCGGGTTCGACGGCGCGGCACGCCGGAGCGGTGGTTGAACGATACGGTTCCGTCCCGATATCGCGGGAACATCCGACGCGGACGCTGCGTGCTATGTCGCGCGTGCAGCCCCGCCGTCATAATGCGCGTCCGCCGCCCACCGCCTGCTTCGATCTGTCCATGTACGGTTACAGCCAAACGTCCGAACCGGTTCGCTTCGAACGCGATTGCGAAGCCGTCATGGTGCCGCAGGGTGAGGTCGTGACGCTGCCGGCCGGGCAGACCGGCTACATCACCCAGGCGCTCGGCGGCAGCTTCACGGTCTACGTCGACGGCAACCTGTTCAGAATCCGCGGCGCCGATGCCGACGCGATCGGCAAGCCGCCGCCGCCGCCGCTCGAGCTGCCCGACGACGCCGACGACGCGACCGTCGAGCGCATGGTCTGGGATCAGCTCAGGACCTGCTTCGATCCGGAAATCCCGGTCAACGTCGTCGAACTGGGCCTGATCTACGACTGCACGCTCGAGCACCGGCCCGACGGCCGTCGCGACGTCAGCGTCCGCATGACGCTGACCGCCCCGGGATGCGGCATGGGCGACATCCTCGTCGACGACGTGCGCACCAAGCTCGAGCTGGTGCCGACGGTCGCCGAAGCCGACGTGGAGCTGGTCTTCGATCCGCCGTGGAATCAGAGCATGATGTCCGAGCTCGCCAAACTCGAAACCGGCATGCTCTGATTGCCGGACCGATTGAACGGCAGGAGAGGGCGTTCGACGATGAAGAAGATCCGGGGCTGGGCCGTTGCGCTGGCACTGCTGCTGTGGAGTGCCGCGTTCAACCTGATCGTCTGGGGCGCGGTCCCGTCGCTGCCGGAGGTCGGGCCGCAGATCGCCGCGTCGGCGCATCGCGAGGCGCCGCTGGCGACGACCTACATCGTGCTCGGCACGCCGCTGGACGACGCCGTGCCGGCCTTGCGCAGCTACGGCGCGGACTGGCTCGAACGGGCCTGGAGCGAAGGATTTCCGCGCATCGCCGAAGACGGCCGCGTCGCGATGGACCTGATCACCGGCACGACCTGGAACGGTGCGCACCGCTGGCTCCAGTTCGTATACTGGATGCCGCCGCTGCTGCTGCCGGTATTCCTGCTGTTCTGGATCAGACGGCCGCGCCAGATCCGCATGATGGGCGCGCGCCGCTGAGGCCTGCGCCGGCTCAACCGTCGGTATCGACCAGCGTGCCGATCGTCTCGCCGCGCATGATTCGCATCAGATTGCCGGCGACGCCCATGTCGTAGATGCGCAGCGGCATGCGGTGATCGCGGCACAGCGCGATCGCGCTCGTGTCCATGACGCGCAGATCGCGATGGATGACCTCTTCGTAGGACAGGTGGTCGTAGCGCGTCGCCGCCGGATCCTTGGTCGGATCGGCCGTGTAGACGCCGTCGACCTTGGTCGCCTTCAGCAGCAGGTCCGCACCGATTTCGACCGCGCGCAGCGCGGCGGCCGAGTCGGTCGTGAAGAACGGATTGCCGGTGCCGGCCGCGAAGATCACGATGCGGCCCTTCTCGAGGTGGCGGACCGCGCGGCGGCGAATGAAGTCCTCGCAGACCTCGTTGATCTTGATCGCGCTCATCGTGCGCGCGTAGCCGCCGGCCTTCTCGATCGCATCCTGCATCGCCAGCGCGTTCATGACGGTCGCGAGCATGCCCATGTGGTCGCCGGTCACGCGATCCATGCCGGCTGCGGCCAGGCCCTCGCCGCGGAAGATGTTGCCGCCGCCGATCACGACACCGACCTGCACGCCGGCCCGCTGCACTTCGATGATCTCGCGAGCCAGGCGCTGGATGACCTTCGGGTCGATGCCGTAGTCGGCCTCTCCCATCAGGGCCTCGCCGGAGAGCTTGAGCAGAATGCGGCGGTAGGCGATCGGGTCGGTCATCGAGCTCTCCAGTCGGGCAAAACGGTGAAATTCTACCTGAAGCGGCTCGATGAAACCCGGATCGGGAGGCGCTCGGCACGCGATCGGCCTGCGGCACGAGCGCGCAACGAAAAAGGCGCGGTTTCCCGCGGCCTTTCTCTGCAGCCTTGCGCCGGGCCTCAGGCCAGGCCGGCCTGCTTCATGACCTCGGCCGCGTAATCCTCGACGACCTTCTCGATACCCTCGCCGACGACGAGGCGATGCATCGAGACGACTTCCGCGCCTTCCTTCTTGAGCACGGCGCCGACGGTCTCGTTGCTGTCGAGCACGTACGGCTGACCGGTCAGCGTGACGTCGTTGACGATCTTGGCGATCTTGCCGCTGATGATCTTCTCGAGGATCTCGGCCGGCTTGGCCTTGTCCTTCTCGGACATCTTGGCCAGCTCGATCTCCTTCTCCTTGGCGATGAAGTCGGCCGGGACGTTCTTCTCGGCGACGTACGGCGGGTTCATCGCGGCCACGTGCATGGCCAGGCCGCGCGCGAGGTCGGCCGAGCCGCCCTTGACCTCGACCAGCACGCCGATGCGGCCGCCGTGGACGTAGGCACCGACCGTGTTCGGCGTGTCCAGCGCGACCAGACGGCGGACCTGCACGTTCTCGCCGACCTTCGCGATCAGCGCCGAACGGGCCTCTTCGACCGTGCCGCCGCCCGGATAGGCGGCCGATTTCAGCGCCTCGACGTCGGCCGCACCGGCACCGGCGACGGCCGCCTTGGCGACGTTGTCGGCGAAGCCGAGGAAGTTCTCGTCCTTGGCGACGAAGTCGGTCTCGCTGTTGATCTCGACCAGGGCCGAACGCGAACCCTCCTGAGCGAGCACGATGCGACCTTCGGCGGTGACGCGGTCGGCCTTCTTGTCGGCCTTGGCCAGGCCGGCCTTGCGCAGCCACTCGATGGCGGCCTCGATGTCGCCGTTGTTCTGGGTGAGCGCCTTCTTGCACTCCATCATGCCGGCGCCGGAACGCTCGCGCAGTTCCTTGACCAGCTGTGCGGTGATTTCCATCGGATGACCTCGATTGCTTGCGGCGCCGGAGACGGCGCCGCGCGTAAGAATGGAACACGGATGTGACGGCGGACCGCGAGGGACCGCACGCCGGAGCCTGGAGCTCGTCCGCCGAGGCGGACGAGCCGGTGCGGCTTACTCGCTCTTGTCGGCGCCGCCGCGCGGACCGTCGCTGCGCTTGCCGGCGGGCGCGCCGCGCCGGTTGTTCGGCGGAGCCTTGCGCGGGGCCGGCTTGTTGCGGCGGTTGTCGCGGTCGTTGGCGTCCTTCTTGGTGACCGGATTGCCCTCGGCGTCGAGCTCGACGAACTCGTCCTTCTCGCCGGCCGCGATCTGCGGAGCGGCGGCCTTGCCTTCCAGGACCGCGTCGGCGACCGCGCGGGCATAGAGCTGGACCGCACGGATCGCGTCGTCGTTGCCGGGGATCGCATAGTCGACCAGGCTCGGATCGTAGTTGGTGTCCACGACCGCGATGACCGGGATGCCGAGCTTGCGTGCTTCCTGGACGGCGATGTTCTCGTGGCCGATGTCGATCACGAACAGCGCGTCGGGCAGGCGGTTCATGTCCTTGATGCCGCCGAGCGACTTCTCGAGCTTCTCGCGTTCGCGCTGCAGCGCGAGCACTTCGTGCTTGACCAGGCGGCCGAACGTGCCGTCGGTCTCGCCGGCCTCGAGCTCCTTGAGGCGCGCGACCGACTGCTTGACGGTGCGGAAGTTGGTCAGCATGCCGCCGAGCCAGCGCGCCGCGATGTACGGCATGCCGCAACGGGCGGCTTCTTCCTTGACCGCATCGCGCGCCGAGCGCTTGGTGCCGACGAACAGGATCGTGCCGCGCTTCTGCGCGAGGCCCGACACGAAGTTCATCGCGTCGTTGAACAGCGGCAGCGTCTTCTCGAGATTGATGATGTGGATCTTGCCGCGCGCGCCGAAGATGTAATCGGCCATGCGCGGATTCCAATAACGGGTCTGGTGACCGAAGTGCACGCCAGCTTCGAGCATCTGGCGCATCGTGACCTGAGGCATCGTATCGACTCCAATCGTGGGCCGCCGCGCCGGTATCATGGCGGCGTCGGTGGGGCCCGGGGTTGAGACCTCCACGCATCCGCCGCTTGCGACCCGGAAACTCAAGGTTCCCAGGCACCCCGAAAGCGGTGACGATGCGTGTGCGGATTCGGCCGGTCGGCCGGTGTGGACTTGCCGGATTGCCCGGCAGGCCCTATTTCGTCAACGCTGCCGGCTACTTACGTCGACGGCGCTGCGAAACCGTAGAATCATACGCCGTCGCCGACGTCCCCACAAGCCATCCGGAAACCGCCCCGAACTCATGCACGTCAAGATCAAGACCCCCGAACAGATCGCCAAGATGCGCGAAGCCGGCCGCCTGGCCGCCGAAGTCCTCGAACTGCTGGTCGAGCACGTCAAGCCCGGCGTGACCACCGAGGAGCTGGACCGCATCGCCCATGATCACATCGTGCACGTGCAGAAGGCGGTGCCGGCCAACGTCGGCTACAAGGGCTATCCCAAGACGCTGTGCACGTCGGTCAACCACGTGATCTGTCACGGTATTCCGAGTTCGACCAAGGTCCTCAAGGACGGCGACATCGTCAACATCGACGTCACCGTGATCCGCGACGGCTGGCACGGCGACACCAGTCGCATGTACTTCGTCGGGCAGCCCTCGGTGCTGGCCAGGCGGCTGGTCGACACCACGCTGGAGGCGATGCTGCGCGGCATCGCCCAGGTCCGGCCCGGCGCCACGCTCGGCGACATCGGCCACGCGATCCAGCGCCACGCCGAGTCGAACGGCTTCTCGGTCGTGCGCGAGTACTGCGGGCACGGCATCGGCCAGATCTATCACGAGGATCCGCAGGTGCTGCATTACGGCCAGGCCGGATCGGGCATGCGGCTCGAGAAGGGCATGACGTTCACGGTCGAGCCGATGCTCAACGCCGGCAAGCCGCAGACCCGCCTGCTGCCGGACGGCTGGACCGTCGTCACGCGCGACCATTCGCTCTCGGCGCAGTGGGAGCACACGATCGTCGTGACCGACGACGGCCACGAGATCCTGACGCCCTGGCCGCAGGCGGCCTGAGTCCGGCATGACCGGCGCGCCGACCGATCCTCAGGGCACGCCGAACGACCGGCCGCTGCCGGCCCTGCGGCGGCTGGCCGATCCGATCAGGCGCTCGGGTGTCGACGCGACCGCGCGCCTGGCCTTGCGCCAGTTCCTGGCCGACGGCGACCGCGATCTCGGCGGTGCGTTCGGCGACGGCGCGGCCGCGACCGATCTGGTCGCCGCGCGCGCCGCCTTGATCGATCGGGTCGCCGTCCACGTCTGGCAGGCCTGGGTCGGCGATCGGGCCGGCGTCGCGCTGCTCGCGGCCGGCGGCTACGGCCGGCGCGAGCTGTTCCCGCATTCGGACGTGGACCTGCTGATCCTGACCGATGGCGCGATCGGTGACGCGCGCCAGCAGCGTGCCCTGGAGATGTTCCTGTCCACGCTCTGGGACATCGGGCTGAAACCCGGTCACGCGGTACGCGACCCGGCCAGCTGCCGCGCGCTCGCGCAGAGCGACGAAACCGTCTACTCGAGCCTGCTCGACGCGCGCATGCTCAGCGGCGACGCAACCCTGGGCTCGGCGCTGATCGGCGCGCTGCCCGATCCGGCGCTGTGGCCGCCGGCGGCGTTTCTCGAGGCCAAGCGCGCGGACCGCGTCGCGCGGCGCCGGCGTTTCGGCGACACCGCCTACAACCTCGAGCCCAATCTCAAGGAAGGCCCGGGCGGCTTGCGCGACCTGCATCTGATCGGCTGGCTCGAGCGCGTGCTCGGCACCGCCCTGCTCGACGAGGACGAGCGGGCCGCCGTCGCGTCGGCGCGCGAGCGGCTGTTCCGCGTCCGCTACGCGCTGCATCTGCAGGCCGGTCGCCCGGAGGAACGCCTGCTGTTCGATCACCAGCGCGCGCTGGCGCAGCGGTTCGGGTATCGCGACGAGAGCCGGCGCAATCTCGGCGTCGAGCAGTTCATGCAGCGCTATTTCCGCGCGACCGGACGCATCGCGGCCGCCTGCGACGATGCGATCGATCGCGCGGCCGAGCACCTGGAGCCGGCCTCGACGCCGGTCATCCGGCTCGGCGACGGCCTGGTCCGTATCGGCGATCGTCTCGACCTGGACGATGCCGGCGTGCTCGCGCGCGAGCCGCAGCGTCTGGTCGCTCTGCTCGCGGCGCTGGCGCGCGTGCCGGGCGTGACCGGGCTGCGTGCCGGTGCGACGCGTGCCGTCAGGCGTCTTCTGCGTGATCCGGATTTCGATCCGGATCGCAGCGAGGTGCTGGCCGCCGTGCGCGAGGTGCTCGAGGGCGACACCGTGCAGGCGGTCGCGACGCTGTCGACGATGGCGCGCTACGGCCTGCTGGCTCGGCTGATTCCCGGCTTCGCGCGTGTCAGCGGCCGCATGCAGTACGACCTCTTCCATGTCTACACGGTGGACGAGCATACGCTGCGCGTGCTCGGCTTCATGGCGCGTTTTGCGGCGCCCGGCGCCGGCGAGGAGTTCGCGCTGGCCCGCTCGATCTTCCCGCGCCTGCCGCAACCCGCGCTGCTGCTGCTGGCCGGACTGTTCCACGACATCGCCAAGGGCGCGGCGGTGATCATTCGGTGCTCGGCGTCGAGGACGCGCAGCGCTTCTGCGACGCGCTCGGACTGCCGCGGGCCGATACCGAGTTGGTGGCCTGGCTGGTGCGCTGGCATCTGCTGATGAGCACGACCGCGCAGCGCCAGGACATCACCGATCCGGAGGTCGTGCACCGGTTCGCCTCGGAGGTCGCCGACTGGGAGCGGCTGGACTATCTGTATCTGCTGACGGTCGCCGACATCTGCGGCACCAGCCCGAAGCTGTGGAACTCGTGGAAGGATCGCCTGCTGTCGGATCTCTACGGCGCGACGCGCTTCGCGCTGCGCGAGCGGCGCGAGCTGCCGCCGCTCGCGGCCGAGCGTGCCGAGGCCTGCCGCGAACGCGCGCGCCGCCTGCTGGCCGGCAGCGGGCTCGACGAGGCGGCGATCCGGCGCGTCTGGAGCGCATTTCCTGAGAGCAGCTTCCTGCGCTACAGCCCCGATCAGATCGCCTGGCAGACGCGCGCGATCGCCGAGGCCGGCGAACTGCCGCTGGTCAAGGTCCGGCCCGAGGGCCTGCGCGGCACCAGCGAGGTGTTCCTGCACGCCGCCGATGCCGACGGTCTGTTCGCGACGGTGACCGCGGTGCTCGACCGCAAGCAGCTGGACATCGTCGAGGCGCGCGTCGTGACCTCGCGGTCCGGACACGTGCTCGATACGTTCCTGGTGCTCGACGCGCAGGGCCGCATGCTGAGCGCCGAGACCTGCCAGCAGATCGAGCGTCAGCTGGCGGATCTGCTGCGCCGTCGCGCGTTCGACGTGATGCCGGCGGTGCGTGCGCTGCCGCGCGCGCTCAGGCATTTCCAGGTCGAGCCGCGCATCGTGTTCCGTGCCGATCCGGCACGGCAGCGCACGCGGCTGGCCTTGATCTGCTCGGACCGGCCCGGTCTGCTGGCGGCCGTCGCGCAGGCGCTGCGCGACTGTGCGATCCGCGTCCACGATGCGCGCATCGTCACGTTCGGCGAACGGGTGGAAGATTTCTTCGAAATCACCGACGATGCCGGCCAGCCGCTCGATCCCGCCGCACAGGACACCTTGCGCGCGGTATTGATGGATCGACTGCTGCCCGCCGCGACCGCGGCGTCGGCCGGCGCCTGAATCCGCGGCGCGGCCGCCGGGTTTCCTATCGAAGTGGACCACATGATCGAACAAGTCATCGAAGCGGCGTGGGAGCAGCGCGCCAACCTGGAGCCCGAGCAGGTCGAATCGACGCTGCGGCCGGCCGTCGAGCAGGCGATGGACCTGCTCGAGAGCGGCGAGGCGCGCGTCGCGCGACCGGACGGGCAGGGCGGCTGGCAGACCCAGGCCTGGCTCAAGAAGGCGGTGCTGCTGTACTTCAGGATCAACGGCAATGCGGTGGTCGACCGCGGCGCGATGCCGGGCTTCGACAAGGTGCCGTTGCGCTTCGTCGACGCCGACGAGGCCGCATTCCGCGAGGTCGGCGCGCGCTTCGTGCCCGGCTCGCTGGTGCGCCGCGGCGCGCACATCGCGTCCGATGTCGTGCTGATGCCGAGCTACGTCAACATCGGCGCCTACGTCGGCGCCGGCACGATGGTCGATACCTGGGCCACGGTCGGCTCCTGCGCGCAGATCGGCCGCAACGTGCATCTGTCCGGCGGCGTCGGCATCGGCGGCGTGCTCGAGCCGCTGCAGGCCGCGCCGACGATCATCGAGGACGACTGCTTCATCGGCGCGCGCTCCGAGGTCGTCGAGGGCGTGATCGTCGAGCGCGGCAGCGTGATCGGCATGGGTGTGTTCCTCGGCCAGTCCACGCGCATCTACGATCGCGCGTCCGGCTCGGTCAGCTACGGCCGGGTGCCGGCCGGCAGCGTCGTGGTGGCCGGCTCGCTGCCTGCGGCCGACGGCAGCCACAGCCTGTACGCCGCGGTCATCGTCAAGCGCGTCGACGACCGCACGCGTGCCAAGACCGCGATCAACGACCTGCTGCGAGGGGACTAGATGACGATGACGACTCTGTACGGCCTGACCAAGTGCTCGACCTGCCAGAAGGCGCAGACCTGGCTGCAGCGCCACGGCGTCGAACACGCGTTCGTCGACTACCGCGATCATCCGGTCGCGCCGGCCGTGCTCAAGCAGTGGGCCGCCGCGGTCGGCGGATTCGAGAAGCTGGTCAACCGCACCGGCATGACCTGGCGCAACCTGCCCGACGGCCGCAAGCAGCCCGGCAGCGACGCGGAATGGACGCTGCTGATCCGGGAGTATCCGGCCCTGGTGCGGCGGCCGGTCGTGGTCGGCGGCGACGGCGCGGTCAGCCTCGGCTTCAGCGACGCCCTGTTCAAGCGCCTGTTCGCGAAGTGAGCGAGGTCTTCGACCTGGCCTGCGCGCTGATCGAACGCGCCTCGGTGACGCCGGACGACGCCGGCTGCCAGGATCTGCTCGCCGCACGGCTGGCCCGATGCGGCTTCACCTGCGAGCGGCTGCGCTACGGTCAGGTCGACAATCTGTGGGCCACGCACGGGCAGGGCGGTCCGGTGCTCGTGCTGCTCGGCCATACCGACGTCGTCCCGAGCGGGCCGCCCGAGGACTGGACCGACCCGCCGTTCACGCCGACGATCCGGGACGGCCGGCTGTACGGGCGCGGCGCGGCCGACATGAAGTCGAGCGTGGCGGCGATGTGCGTGGCGCTGGAGCGCACCGTCGCGCGGCATCCGGATCATCCGGGCACGGTCGCTCTGCTGGTCACGTCCGACGAGGAAGGCATCGCGCTCGACGGCGTGCGCCGCGTCGCGCGGACCTTCGTCGAGCGTGGCCAGCGCATCGACTGGTGCATCGTCGGCGAGCCCTCCTCGCGCCGACGGCTCGGTGATCTGATCCGCGTCGGCCGCCGCGGCTCGCTGACCGGCCGCCTGCGCGTCCTCGGCGTCCAGGGGCACGTCGCGTATCCGGAGATGGCGCTCAACCCGATCCACGCATTCGCCGCGGCGCTGGCCGAGCTGACCGCGACGCGCTGGGACGAGGGCGACGCCGCGTTTCCGCCGACCTCGTTCCAGGTCTCCAACATCGCCGCCGGCACCGGTGCCGACAACGTGATTCCCGGCGAGCTGACCGCGACGTTCAACTTCCGCTATGGCGTCGCCAGCAGCGCGGACGGACTGATCGAACGCGTCGAATCGCTGCTGCGCCGCCACGGACTGAACGTCGAGCTCGCCTGGCACCGGTCGGGCGAGCCGTTCGTGACCGCCGAGGGTGCGCTGCGCGAGGCGGTCACCACGGCGATCCGCATACGCTGCGGTGTGGAACCGGAGGCGAGCACCGGCGGCGGTACTTCCGACGGCCGCTTCATCGCGCCGCTCGGCGCCGAAGTCGTCGAGCTGGGGCCCTGCAACGAGAGCATCCACAAGGTCGACGAGTCGATCGCGCTCGACGAACTCGATGCGTTGCCGGGGCTGTACGAGGCCATCGTCGAGCGCATGCTGGGCCTCGCCGGCTGATCGAATCGATCGATTC
This sequence comes from Dokdonella sp., assembly GCA_024707225.1. Taxonomy (GTDB): domain Bacteria; phylum Pseudomonadota; class Gammaproteobacteria; order Xanthomonadales; family Rhodanobacteraceae; genus Dokdonella. The sequence goes on from JANQAE010000001.1 coordinate 864,694, forward strand.
GTTCAGCCGGCTGGTTCGGGTGGCGCCGACGCCCCTGGCCGGTCCCGCTTCCGGGACGTTTGCGCTATGGAGCGGGGCTTTCGGCTGTGCTAGGGTTATAAGTTATGACCGGACGATCGCCACGCCGGGTGGTTTTGCGACGCCGCACTTCGTACGGCGTACTTCGTAAAGCTCGGGCCGACGCCTTTCGGCGTCGTGAGGGTGATACGCGGCAAGCGGACTGCGCCTTATCTTTGGGAATGCCCCGACCAGGAGGTCGGGTCAGATGGCGGGGGATTCGACGTTGTACGAGACGCAGTCTGCTGAACGACGGATTCGAAAGGGCGGTCTTCGCTCGCTCGGTATCCTGATGCTGGTTCTACTGTCCTTCGCTGCCGCTTCGGTGACGGCGCTGGACTTCACGCCGCACGGCACGCAACCGGGTCTGTCGTCCTCGCTCGAAGACGACTCCGGATGCCGTTCCTGCCATCGGGGCTTCTCGGCCACCGACTCGGCCTTCATGCCGCACAGCACCTGGGGCGGCTCGATGATGGCCAACGCCGCTCGCGATCCGCTGTTCTGGGCCGCTCTCGACGTCGCCAACAACGACATCCCCGGCGTCGGCGATTACTGCATCCGCTGCCATACGCCGCGCGGCTGGCTGCGCGGTCATTCGACCAAGCCCGGCAACGGCGGCGCAGCCAATCCGCAGGGCGCACTGGGTTGTCTGCTCGAGGGCAGCTACGATCAGGACGGCGGCAAGCAGAACGACTTCGGCGGCGTCGACTGCCATTTCTGCCACCGCATGATGCCGGAGGGGCCGCAGGCGCAGCCACTGTTTCTCGAGAACGCCAATTTCTGGGTCGACGATGCGCTGGAATGTCTGACGCCGGACGGTGCCGGTTTCGGCGGTCCGTGCCGCCGTGGTCCCTACCAGTACACGGACGGGCATCTGACGCCCCCGCACGGCTGGGTCTACTCGCCGTACCATGAGAGCTCGGCGATCTGCGGCAACTGCCACAACGTGACCTCGCCGCAGACCGACGCCGGGACGTATGCGCAGACGCTGCATCTGAACGACGGTACCAATACCGGCATCCCGTTCCCGATCGAGCGCACCTACAACGAGTGGAAGCAGAGCCTGTTCGGTGACGCGATCTTCCGCGACGGCCTGAGCGAAGCGCCGACCGGCACGCCGGCGGTCGCGCGCGCCGAGCAGTGCCAGCAGTGCCACATGCCCGACGCGGAGGACCCCAACGCGCGCGCCTGTCAACAGAATCCGGCCGGCTCGCGCAGCGGCAACCTGCCCAAGCACGAATTCGTGGGCGGCAACACCTGGGTGCCGGCGATCATCAAGGGTCAGTACGGCGGTTCGAGTGGCATCGACCGCGACGGTGACTACGATCGCACCGTGACTGCTGCGCGCCAGATGCTGCAGTCCAGCGCACAGGTTGCGGCGAACGTGACCGCCTACACCGCGCCGTCGCCGGGCAGCGCAGGATCGATCAGCGCGAATGTCGATATCGTCAATCTGAGCGGTCACAAGCTGCCGACCGGCTATGCCGAAGGACGGCGCATGTGGATCAATGTCCAGGTCCGCGACGGCAATGCCAACGTCGTCGCCGAAAGCGCCGCTTACAACCCGTCCACCGGCGTGCTGACCCAGGACCCGCAGGCCAAGATCTACGAGGCGTTGCAGGGCATCTGGGACGCCGGTACGAACACCTGCAAGACCGAAGAGGGCGGCCGCAAGCTGTTCCACTTCGTGCTGAACAACTGTATCGCCAAGGACAATCGCATTCCGCCGCTCGGCTTCCGTCCGAAGACCGATGCCGACCCGAACGGCTACGAGACCCGGCCGGTCGGATATGCCTACCCGGAAACCTCGCCGGGTTCCGGCGTCCTGGTCAATCGCGACCGCACGCCGTACACGTTCACGATCCCGGCCGGTACGCAGACGCCGATCAGCGTGCGCGTTTCGCTGAAGTATCAGATTTCGAGCAAGGATTACATCGAGTTTCTGCGCGACGAGGCCGTCGAGCACGGCTTCCCGGCCGAGAACACGCTGTGTTCGGGTGGGCCCGGCCGACCCTACGACTCGGGCCCGCAGTCGCAGAGCCGCGGCGAGTATCTGTATTCGCTGTGGAACAATCCGGCCTACGGCAAGTCGCCGCCCGAAGACATCCAGACGATCTCCGTACAGGCCCGCTGACGTCCCGCCATGATCATTCGCGCCATGACCGTATCCGCCGCCGTGTTCGCAATGGCGGCCTGCTCCGGTATCGCCACCCTCAGCGATGCCGATCGGATCGCCGCCTACAAGTCCCAGGCCGGGCTGACCGCGAGCGCGGTCGATGCTGCCGGACGCCTCCATGGTGTCGTCGTGACGCGGCGCTATCAGGACCGTTTCCTGGTCGACGGCAAGGACGTCTATCGCGACGTCGAGTACGGCTGGGACTACGAGCAGGGCACCGCGGTGTTCCGGGTGTTCGACACGGACGGCAACCTGCTCGTCTCCGAGACGCGCCCCAACGAGTCGGTCAGCCTGGCGCCCGAGGAGAGAGCGCGCGTCGAAGCGCTGGTGCGCGGCTATCCGGATCTGGCCGCCGCCGTCAATCAGCCCGGCGACGTCACGTTCTGGGCCGGCGGCTTCGTCTATCGCAGCAAGGACGATCGCTACTGCGGCGAAGGATCGCGCTGCGTCAGAGCGATCGTGTCCAAGGACGGGGGTTACACCGAGGTCGCACACGCCGTCGTCGATCTGATGCGCGACCGCGTCGTCTATCCGTTCTACAAACCCGCCGGCGATCCCGTGGCCGACACTTCCAAGAAGACAGGTAAGCAGCTATGAAATCGATGCCTCGCTTGTATGCAGGGCTTGTGCTCGTCGGCCTCGGATTCGGGTTCAACGCACATGCCGATTCGCCGACGTGCTCCGGCGCCAACGAGACCAAACTGAGCTGGCCCGCGACCGATCCGGTCTGGGAGATGTGCTGGGTTCCGGTCAACCAGAGTGTCGGTCCGCAGGGTTCGGGTCTCGAACTGCGCGACGTCCATTACAACGGCCACCTGGTCATGCGCCGCGCGCATGCGCCGCTGCTGTTCGCCGAGTACAAGGGCGGCGCCGGTGGTGACTGCTATCGCGACTGGAAGGACGATCCGAGCCCGATCCTCGCCAATACCTCGGTGCAGAACCAGCTCGGTACGCCGAACTTCGGCGCCCTGGCGCTCAACGTCTGCGACGTCTCCCAGTCGCCGACCGCGTCGTACAACACCTGTCCGTACGGACAGACCGCGCCGGCCGGCTCGAGCTGCTTCAATGGTGTCGCGATCGAGGATCTCGGTGACGAAGTGCGCCTGACGGTGCAGTACCGTGCGGACTGGTACATGTACAGCTCGCGCTGGGCGTTCTTCAAGGACGGCCGGATCCAGCCTTATTTCGGCTTCGGCAATCGCAACGGCACGTTCAACAGCGTGACGCACTGGCATCACAACTACTGGCGTATGGAGTTCGACATCGACAACGCCGGCAATCAGGTCGTCAGCGAGAACGGCGTCGACAAGCCGACCGAGTTCTCGGCGCTGCGCAGCCCGACCGGCGGCGCGAACGGCGGCGCGCGGACCTGGGAGGTGCGCAATCCCGACTCGGGTCGCGGCTATCGCCTGATTCCGGGCGCCGGCGACTATGCCGTGCCGACCAATGATTCCGGCGCGCGGCTACCACCCGGTCGACTTTATGGCCACGATGCAGAAGACCAACGAGTACGGCGACAGCCAGAGCAACAATCTGTTCGACTGCCAGATGCACGAGAACAATCTCGTCAACAGCGAGTCGATCGCCAATACGCGCGTCGCGCTGTACTACCGCGTGGCCGTGCGCGACAGTACTGCCAACGACTGGCCGCCGGGCTGCAGCGGAGCGAGCTGCATTCCGCAGGATTCGATGGTCTGCAAGAACACCGGACCGATGCTGGTTCCGTTCGGCGAGTGGGCGGACTACATCCACGTCAGCGGCAACGAAGGGCCGATCAACGGCACGTCGCCCTGAGGAAGCTCTTGAACCGCGACCATTAGAGACGGACGGGTGAGGTTGCCGGAAGCGACCTCGCCCTTTTTCATGACGTTCACAGACTAGGGGCTTTATGAACACGACTGTCGGATTGGTGGGCAAATCTCTCGCGGTCGCCGTGGCGATCGCACTGTGCGGCGCAGTCGGCGTCGGCCAGGCGTCGGCGGCGGACATCGGCCGCGACAACAAGCCGGGCGCTGCCGAGCACTGGTCGGCCTGGGGCGGCACGGTCGGCGTGCGCTGGAACCGCGAACTGGCCGAGGACATCGGCCTGCTCATCGGTCAGGCCAGCGGCAAGCACGCGCAGCCGAGCTGGCGCGAGCACGAGATGTTCGACCTGCGCCAGACCGGCAGCCTCGAGTTCGACGTGCGCAACAGCAACCTGCACGATTTCATCGGCGGCTCGCTGCAGGCGCGTGGCGGCTACGTGATCGAGTCACCGGCCGGACGCATCGACCTCAGCGACTTCCGTCTGAGCCCGCGCGCCGGCGACGAGCTGATCCTCGACATCGTCGGCGGCGACGGCAAGGCCTGGTTCTACATCGACCGGCTGATGTACGAGCTGATCGACGGCAACCAGCGTCTGGCCGTGCGCACGATGGATCTTCGCATCTCGCCGGACCTGGCCGAACGCCTCGGTCATCCGGAGGTCGCCAACTGGGCGATCGCCGACATGCAGATGACGACCGACGTGCTGCGCCAGGGCGCCAATCCGCAGCAGCCCAGCGGCGGCTACAAGTGGCACGGCACGCCGGTGCCGGGCGCCGGCGGTGCGGTCTACCAGGCCGACCTGTTCATGCAGACCTTCAGCGCCCAGTACAGCCGCTGCGACGGCTGCACCGGCGAGGGCGGCAGCGGACGGGTCGTGTTCACGCCGTCCTCGACGCTGCGCAACAACGTCAACAACGGCACGCAGCAGGCCACGATTCCGAGCGATCCGCTCGGTACCAGCAACGCGCTGTACGCCGCCGATATTCCGTGGTGGCAGAAGTTCACCGGCAATCACGAGCCGTACGGCAACGACCAGCATCCGTTCCTGATCTGGAACCTGTACCGCCTCAACGCCGACGGCTCGATCGACCAGATCGGCCGCTCCGGCGTCAAGCACGCGTTCCTGACCACGAACTCCGGCTGCCTCGATCACCCCGGCACGAGCCAGGTGCTCGGCCGCGGCTGCTCGGACACCTACGGCACCGGCAACAACGACAGCAACAGCGATCTGGGTCCGCGTTCGGAGATCATTCCGGCGACCAACCAGTGGGGACGCTGCGGATCGATCTACGACACCAACTGCGACGGCTCGCCGAACAACTCCGGCAACGGCAACTTCGATCAGCGCATGATCACGCTCGAGTCGCAGTTCAGCGGCCCGGCCCATACCGGCGCGACCTATCTGTTCGAGTCGTGGTACCTGGCGCGCCAGGACATCAACATCTACAACTCGATGGCGACCAAGCGCGTCACGTTCACGCGCAACTCGAGCACCTGGAGCATCGGCGGCAACGATCAGTATCGCCTCGGTCCGGCGATCGATCGCTGGGTCGATCCGAGCGCGCCGGGTGCCAACGCGCGCTCGGTCGCGCTGAGCAGCACCGAGGGCAATACCAAGGTCGCAGTCAAGGTCACCGACCTCGGCGGCGGGCAGTGGCGTTACGACTACGCGGTCATGAACCTGGACTTCGCACGGGCCAAGACCGAGGGCAGCGAGCCGAACCTGCGCGTGCTCAGCAACATGGGCTTCGACAGCTTCAGTGTGCCGGTCGGCAACGCGACGATCACCGACATCCGCTTCGGCGATGGTGACGTCGATTCGACCAACGACTGGGGCGGCGCGGTCTACAACGGCAGCGTGCTCTGGGCGACGCCGAACAAGACCAACCCGCTGAACTGGGGCACGATGTTCCGTTTCTCGTTCGTCGCCAACCAGGCGCCGGCCGAGAACGCCGCCGAGCTGCACATCGCCGAGCGCGGCAGTCCGCAAACCATGAGCGCGAACGGCGTGCTTGCCCCGGTCGCCGCACGGCCGAAGGCATCGTTCGGCAACAACGCACCGTAATCGCCGGCCGGGGCGTGCGGCCCTGGTGACGAATCGAACGCCCGGCTCCGGCCGGGCGTTTTTTTTGGTCGAGTGTCACGCGCCGGCCGCTTCCGCCGTGACGGCGCGGTCGGGAACGACATCGCGTTGGCCGCGATGCCGATGTCATCGAATGTCCGGCCTCGACGCTTCCTCGGATGCGTGTCGCCACAGACCGGCTGCGTCCGCCGTATCGGTGCGCATCGGCATCGCCTCTGCGACGGGGCCGACTCAGCGAACGCGCGGCTCCAGGGCCAGTCGATGTCGTGGCGGACCCGGCAGGAACGGCGTCGGCGTGCCGCTGGCCCAATCGGCGTGCCCGGCGCCGTAGAAGGGAGACAGCGGATGGCCGCTCTGGCCGCCCGGCATGTGCAGATAGCCGTCCTGCTCGGCGCCCGGCGAGACCGCGAAACGCTCGGACGCGCCGAAGCTGCGGCCCTGCACGCGCGGCATGTGACTGTCGCCGGGCAGGGCCTGCGCCGGCATGTCGAGCCAGCGGCCGAGAAACGCCGGCAACGCGCGCGACAGCGGATGACGGATTCGGGTCGTGTTGCGCTCGCCCCAGGTCCGCTCGGCGATGCCGCCGGGCCCGGCGCCCAGTTGGGCGGCGACGCGCAGCGCCGAAGCATCGAGCAGGGCGTCCCAGCTGGTGTGGCCGGGCGGCAGCAGATGCGCCGGCCGGAACAGCAGCAGGGCCGATACGGCGTGCTCGAACTGGTTCAGCCGTGGCAGCGTGAAGTCGGGGAAGCGGTTGCGCACGGCGGCCGTGATGCCGCCGCGAACGGTCTCGACGACGTCCTCGCGCCAGGCGCGCACGACCCGGTAGCCGGCCGAGTCGACGTCGGCCTTGCCGGTCCAGTCGGCGAGCGCCGAACGCAACGCATCGCGAGCCGGTCCGGCGGCCATCGCGTCGAGCTGGCGCGTCAGCGCCTCCTTCCAGGGCTCGAGCAGGGTCGCCTGGTCGTCGAGCTGGATCGCCAGCATGTCCTGCGGCGAGAAGTGCTCGCGCGCCTGCAGATCGTCGCGGATGCGCATCGCACGGACGCCGAGGTCGTAGCCGCCGTCGCCGAGCACGTCGAGCCACGGCGATTCGACCATGCGCTGGTTGCCGCTCCAGATGCGCTGCCATGGCGGATCGGCGATCAGCGGATGGTGCGCGCCGTCGATCCAGCCGTCCCAGCCGACACCGGGCCGGCTCCAGTCCGACGGCAGGCTTGCGTCGTAATCGCCGCCGCGCTTGGGCAGGCGTCCGGCGATCGTCCAGGCGATGTGGCCGGCACGATCGCCGACGATGAAGTTCTGCGCCGGAATGCCGCTCGACTGCGCGATCGCCACCGCTTCGTCGACCGTCTCGGCGGTGTCCAGCGCGAGCAGGCCGGCGTCGATCGCGCCGGGCCGATGCGCGGCCCAGGCCAGTGCCAGCGGCGTGCCGTCGACGTCGCTCGCCAGCAGCGGACCCCAGGCGGTCTCGCGCACGTCGAGCGTGACATCGTCAGCGCCCCTTACGGCGATCGTCTCGCGGACCGTCGTGACCGGCGCCCAGCCGTCGGCGTTCCGGTAGCGACCCGGATCCGCAGCGTCGATCGAGACCCGGACCCAGTCGGCGAAATCGCCGTAGCTGTTCGTGAAGCCCCAGGCGACGCGGCCGTTGCTGCCGGCGACGATCGCCGGCACGCCCGGCAGCGAGACGCCGCTGACGTCGACGTCGCGGCCGGGGCGGCGCGGACTGGGATAGACGAAGCGGGCGCGGAACCAGATGTTCGGCACGCGCAGCCCCAGATGCATGTCGTTGGCGATCAGGGCCGGGCCGCCGGCCAGCGCGCCGGATACCGCGAAGGCGTTGCTGCCGGGCGTGTCCTGCGACGGCGTGCCGGCGGTTGCGGCCGCCGCTGCGATCGTGCGCAGGTCCAGGTCGGCCGGCGTCGGCAGTGCCGGCCAGCGCAGCGGCGGTCCGGCCAATGGCGCGTCCCAGCCGCCGCCGGACGCGGTCACGAAACGGTAGGCCGGCCCGGACAGCGCTGCGTGCAGGCGAGCAAGGCCCAGTTCGCGGGCGTTGCCCGCGTCCTGCAGGTCGAAGAACATCGCCGCCACGACCAGCAGACTGTCCTCGCTGCGCCACGGCGCCGGTGCGGTACCGGTCAGCAGATAAGGAAACGGACGCACGCGCAGCGCGTGCATGCCGGCGTTGACGCCGTCGCGATAGCGATCGAGCTGGTCCTTCTGGCCGGCCGGCAGTCGTTCCAGCGCCGCGCTCAGGCGCGCGCGCATGCGATGCACGCGTGCGTCGCGATCGAGCCCGACGGCGGCCTCGCCGAACAGCTCGGCCAGCTCGCCGGCGGCGCTGCGGCGCATCAGGTCCATCTCGAAATAGCGCTCCTGCGCGTGCACGTAACCGATCGTCCAGGCGAGGTCGCCGCGATCGGCGGCGCGCACCGTGACCGAACCGGCCGCGTCGCGTTCGACCGTCGCCGGCGCATGCAGCGCCGCGGCGGCGATGTCACCGTCCAGCTCGGGCAGGCTGCCGCGCAGCAGCATCCAGGCGGTGACCGCGGCGATGCCCGAGAGCACGACCGCCGCGGCGAGCAGGCGGCCGGTCCAGCGCAGCGCGCGGCGCATCAGCCGCTGGCCTCGATGCGCTCGACGCGCTGGAAGCCGCGCGGCAGCAGGCCGCCGCGCCCGGCGCGTCCGCCGCCGTATTCGACCAGATCGGCCCATTTGAGGATCAGCTTGCGCTGGCCGGCGTAGAGCGTCACCTCGCCCTTGCCCTCGGCGATCACGGCGACGCCGGCGACGCGTTCGCCCGCCGCGAACTTGGCCTTCGGAATCTCGATCAGCTTGTTGCCGCGGCCGCCATTGTCGAGCTCGGGCAGATCGGCGACCGAGAACATCAGTACATGGCCGGCGGTCGTCGCGACGACGATGCGATCGCGCGCCGGATCGCCGACCAGCGGCGGCGCCAGCACGCGACTGCCGGCGTCGATGTTCATCAGCTGCTTGCCGGCCTTCTTGTTGGCCAGCAGCGTCTCGAAACGCGTCACGAAGCCGTAGCCGGTATCGGAGGCCATGACCAGACGCGTGCCGGCGTCGGCGACCGCGATCGTGTCGATCCGGGCAGCGGTCGGCAGGCTGAAGCGGCCGGTCACCGGTTCGCCGTTGCCGCGTGCCGACGGCAGCGCATGGGCCGGCAGCGAGTAGCTGCGGCCGGTCGAGTCGATGAAGGCCACCTGCTGGGTCGTGCGTCCCCTGGCGGCGACCAGATAGGCGTCGCCCTCGCGATAGTTCAGGCCCGGCGCGTCCACGTCGTGTCCCTTGGCCGCGCGTACCCAGCCCTTCTCGCTGAGCACGATCGTGACCGGCTCGCTGGCGACCAGGGCCGACTCGTCGAGCGCCTGCGCGACCTGGCGCTCGACCAGCGGCGAGCGGCGGTCGTCGCCGTACTTGCGCGCATCCTCGCGCAGCTCATCCTTGATCAGGGTCTTGAGGCGCGCCTTGGAGTTCAACAGCACGTTGATGCGTGCGCGCTCCTCCTCGAGTTGGTCGCGCTCGGCGTTGATCTTCATCTCCTCCAGGCGCGCCAGCTGGCGCAGCCGCGTCTCGAGGATGTAGTCGGCCTGCTCCTCGCTGAGCGCGAAGCGCGCCATCAGGACCGGCCTGGGCTCTTCCTCGGTGCGGATGATGCGGATCACCTCGTCGAGATTGAGATAGGCCGCACGCAGTCCCTCCAGCAGGTGCAGGCGCTTCTCGACCTTGCCGAGCCGGTGCTGCAGACGCCGCGTCACCGTATCGGTACGGAAGCGCAGCCACTCGGCGAGGATCTGCTTGAGGTTCTTGACCTGCGGGCGGCCGTCCAGGCCGATCATGTTGAAGTTGACGCGGTAGCTGCGCTCCAGGTCCGTCGTCGCGAACAGGTGCTGCATGGTCTCGTCGAGGTCGACGCGATTGGAGCGCGGCACCAGCACCAGACGGATCGGGTTCTCGTGGTCCGACTCGTCGCGGTAGTCCTCTAGCATCGGCAGCTTCTTGGCCTTGGCCAGCGCGTCGATCTGCAGCAGGACCTTGGAAGGCGAGACCTGATAGGGCAGGGCGGTGATGACGAGGTTGCCGTCCTCGCGCGTGTAGACCGCGCGGCAGCGCACCGAGCCGCCGCCGGTCTCGTACATCGCGGCCAGCTCGGAGGCCGGCGTGATGATCTCCGCGGCGCTCGGGAAGTCCGGGCCGCGGACGTGCTCGCACAGGTCGCGCACGCTGGCGTCCGGATCGTCGAGCAGGCGGATGCAGGCGCTGGCGAGTTCGCGCAGGTTGTGCGGCAGGATGTCGGTCGCCATGCCGACCGCGATGCCGGTCGAGCCGTTCAGCAGCACGTGCGGCACGCGCGCCGGCAGCCAGGCCGGCTCCTTGAGCGTGCCGTCGAAGTTCGCGGTCCAGTCGACCGTGCCGTGCGCGAGTTCCTCGAGCAGCAGCTCGGCGATCGGCGTCAGCTTCGACTCGGTGTAGCGCATCGCCGCGAACGACTTGGGATCGTCCTGCGAGCCGAAGTTGCCCTGACCGTCGATCAGCGGATAGCGGTACGAGAACGGCTGGGCCATCAGCACCATCGCCTCGTAGCAGGCCGAATCGCCGTGCGGATGGAACTTGCCGATGACGTCGCCGACCGTGCGCGCCGACTTCTTCGGCTTGGCCGACGCCTCGAGTCCGAGCTCGCTCATCGCATAGACGATGCGCCGCTGCACCGGTTTGAGCCCGTCGCCGACGAACGGCAGGGCGCGGTCGAGCACGACGTACATCGAGTAGTCGAGATAGGCCCGCTCGGCATAGTCCTTGAGGGCGATCTGTTCGTAGTTGGCTTGCAGGTTCATCGGCTTCTTCGCGCGATCGGGACGGTTCGGTCCGGTCAAAGGATTCATTGTGCCGGAACGCGGAAAAACGCGCTGTCCCTGTTGCGCCGCTACCGCCAAAACGGTATCAACAGCGACCTTTTTCCCTCGGCACTTTCAGAGAAGACGATGAGCGACGGCAGGACCTACAAGGTGGCGGTGGTCGGAGCGACCGGCGCGGTCGGCGAGACGCTGCTGGACATCCTCGCCGAGCGGCGGTTCCCGGTCAGTGAGCTGGTGCCGCTGGCCAGCACGCGCTCGGCCGGCGGCGAGGTCGTCTATGCCGGCCGCCGCCTGATCGTGCGCGACCTGGCCGCGTTCGATTTCGTCGGCGTCGACATTGCGTTCTTCTCGGCCGGTGGCGCGGTATCGCGCGAGCACGCGCCGCGTGCGGCCGCGGCCGGCGCCGTCGTGATCGACAACACCTCCGAGTTCCGCTACCAGGACGATGTGCCGCTGGTCGTCAGCGAGGTCAATCCGCATGCGATCGCGGGATATCGCACGCGCGGCATCATCGCCAATCCGAACTGCTCGACGATGCAGATGCTGGTCGCGCTGGCACCGATCCACCGCGCGGTCGGCATCGAGCGCATCAACGTGGCGACCTACCAGTCGGTATCGGGCGCCGGCCGCTCCGGCGGCGAGGAACTCGGCCGGCAGACCGCGGCCCTGCTCAATTTCCAGGATCCGGCCCCGTCGAAGTTTCCGGTGCAGATCGCGTTCAACCTGATCCCGCACATCGACGAGTTCCAGGACAACGGCTACACCAAGGAAGAAATGAAGATGGTCTGGGAGACCCGCAAGATCCTCGAGGACGCCTCGATCCAGGTCAACCCGACCGCGGTGCGCGTGCCGGTGTTCTTCGGGCATGCCGAGGCCGTTCACGTCGAGACCCGCGAGCCGATCGATGCCGCCGCCGCCCGGGCACTGCTCGAGCGCGCACCGGGCGTCGTCGTCGTCGACGAGCGCAGGGCCGGCGGGTACCCGACCCCGGCCGGTCATGCCGCCGGCAAGGACCCGGTCTTCGTCGGCCGCATCCGCCAGGACATCTCGCATCCGCGCGGATTGAACCTGTGGGTGGTCGCCGACAATATCCGCAAGGGGGCCGCTCTCAACGCGGTGCAAATCGGTGAACTGGTGATCAAAACGTATCTCTGATCCGCAGTTACGATTGTGTTATAAGGCAGTTTCGAGATTCGCTCGCAGGAATTCGCCGCCAAGAGCCGGGTTCCGGATCATCGTCGCCGGGGGAGCTTTGCATATGAAACGACCGTTGCAACTGTCGCTGGCGATCGCGCTGGCGATCAGCGGTATCGATGCCATGGCCTTGGGCCTGGGCTCGATCCAGGTCAAGTCGCGTCTGAACCAGCCGCTGGAAGCCGAGATCCCGGTCATCCAGAGCAATCCCGGGGAGGCCGAGGGATTGATCGTGCAGCTGGCCAGCGCCGAGGATTTCGAGCGCGTCGGCCTGGACCGCGCGCGCAGCACGGCCGTCCCGCTCGAGTTCAAGCTGGTCCGCAACGCGCAGGGGCAGACCGTGATCCGCGTGACCACGGTCGACGCCGTCCGCGATCCGTTCGTCGATTTCCTGATCGAGGCGAACTGGACCAACGGCCGTCTGCTGCGCGAGTACACCGTCCTGCTCGACCCGCCGGTCATGGCCGCGGCGCTGAAGGGATCGACGACGGTCGCCGCGTCCCCCGAGCCGGAACGCGCGCCGGTCGAACCGCTGCCGGCGGCGACGCCGAAGCCGGCGCCGAAGACCTCCGCCGCACCGCCGCCGGTCGCGCGCGCTCCGGCCGCGCCGCCCGCGCCGCGCCCCGCGACCGCCGAGGGCGACTACGCCGTACAGAAGGGCGACACGCTGTCGGGCATCGCTCGGCAGGTCCGGCCTGGCGGCGACGTCAGCGTCGACCAGACCATGCTGGCGATCTTCAAGGCCAATCCGTCGGCGTTCTACAAGGACAATATCAACGCGCTCAAGAGCGGCGCGATCCTGCGCATTCCCGATGCCGACTCGATCCGCGCGGTCGGCTCGCTGCGCGAGGCGGCCGAGCAGGTGCGCGGCCAGGTCGAGGACTGGCGCGGCGTTGCCGGCAGTCCGACCCGCATCGCGCGCACGTCCGGCGACGCGCAAGCACCTGCGTCCGCCGCGTCGACCGGCACGCGGCCAACCGACGACTCGCGCCTGGCGATCGTGCCGCCGTCCGTCGGCAAGGACAGTCTCGCCGCCAGCGATCGCGTCGGTGCGAGCAGCGCGGCCGGCGGCAACGGCGATACGCGCCTCAAGAACGAGCTGTCGCGGACCCAGGAGGCCCTGGCCAGCCGCGAGCAGGAGACCGGCGAGCTCAAATCGCGCGTTCGCGAACTCGAGGATCTGAAGAACAAGAACGACCGCCTGCTGAGCCTCAAGGATTCGGAGATCGCCGAGTTGCAGCAGCGGCTCAAGGCACTGCAGGACGGGCAGGGCGGCAAGACGGCGGCGACCGCCACGCCGGCCACCGCAGCACCGTCGGCCGCACCGGCCGGCACCACGCCGCCGACCGGTGCCGAGACGCCGTCCGCGCCGACCAAGGACGACATCTGGGGACGCGGCGACGCGGCTACCGACAGCTCGACCGCAGCCCAAACGCCTGCCGCTGCGACGCCGGTCCCGACAGCGCCGCCGGTCGACCCGGCCGCCACGGCGCCGGCAGCGACGCCCGAGACGGCTGCCACGCCTGCGCCGGTTCCCGGTGACGCGATCACCGCGACCGGCTCGGATACCGCACCGGCGGCGCCGCCGGCCACGCCCGCAAAGCCGCCGGTCGCGCCGCCGAAGCCGGCCGCCAAGACGCCGCCGAAGCCGGTCACGCCGCCGGCCGACAGCCCCTGGTTCATGGATCCGAAGGTGCTCGGCGGAGCCGGTGCGATCGGCCTGCTGCTGGTCCTGCTCGGCGTCGTCGGCCTGCGCAAGCGTCGCAAGCCGGTCGAGCGCTCGTCGATCGCCGAGTCGTTCGGCGACTCGCCGTTGCCGGCGGTCGCTTTGGCCGGCACGGCCGCGGTCGCCGCAGCCGATCCGATCGAGGCGGCACTGCGCGCGCAGATCGACGCCAATCCGGCCGATCTCGGCGCGCGACTGGAGCTGCTCAGCCATTTCTATGCCGAACGCCGCGTCGAGGATTTCGAGGCCGGCGCACTGGACATGAACGATTACGTGATCGACCGCAGCCAGCCCGAGTGGCTCGAAGTGCAGGCGATGGGCCGCGAGCTGCTGCCGGGCAATCCGCTGTTCGCCGGGCCGGGCGGCTACACCGAAACCGTCGCGGACGCAGGCGACGAGGCGGCCTACGACGAGGCGTTCGCGTTCGACGCACCGGTCGCCGACCCGTTCGAGCCGGCGCCGACGCCGGCTCCGGTGACCGATTTCGACTTCGATTTCGACGCGCCCTCGCCGGCCCGCCTCGACCAGCCGGCAGCGCCGCCGGCGGCACCGGCCGACGAGGACGGCTTCGACTTCGGTGACCTGCCGCCGCTGGACTTCCAGAGCGAGATCGACGCGGCGGCCCGCGATACCGCCGAACGCGCGAACCTGGCCGAGGAAGCCGTACCGTCGGCCTCGCTCGAGGACGAGTTCTTCGTCGGCGACGATGCCGTCAATACCAAGCTCGACCTCGCACGCACGTATCTGGACATGGGCGATCCGGACGGCGCGCGGGCGATGCTCGAGGAAGTGCTGTCCGAAGGCAGCCAGGTGCAGAAGGACGAAGCGCGACGCCTGCTCGACGGCATCGTCTGACCGGTCCGTCCAGGTTCACGCGCGCGAGGCCGGGAGCGATCCCGGCCTCGCCGTTTGTGCGGTCCGCCGCTTACAATCGCGCTCTTTTCTCAATGCTGGCGGAGTCAGGACCTTGCGCATCGCCCTCGGTGTCGAGTACGACGGCACCGACTTTCTCGGCTGGCAGCGGCTGCGCCACGGACCGACCGTGCAGGGTGCGCTCGAGGACGCGCTGAGCTTCGTCGCGGCCCGGCCGGTCGAGGTGACCTGCGCCGGCCGCACCGATGCCGGCGTCCACGCACGCTGCCAGGTCGTCCATTTCGACACCGATGCCGAGCGCAGCCCCCGCGCCTGGGTCCTCGGCAGCAACTCGCAGCTGCCGTCGAGCGTCGCCGTACGCTGGGCGACCCCGGTCGACGTGGGCTTCCACGCCCGATTCGGCGCCCGCGCGAGGCGCTACCGCTACTCGATCCTCAGCCGCGGCGTGCGGCCCGCACTAGACGCGCGCTTCGTGACCTGGGAGCGCTCGCCGCTGGACGCTGGCGCGATGCACGCCGCCGCGCAGACGCTGGTCGGCGAGCACGACTTCAGCGCGTTCCGCACCAGCGCCTGCCAGGCGCGCTCGCCGATGCGCTGCGTGCACGCGATCGCGGTGGTGCGCGACGGCGAGTACCTGCACGTCGAGATCCAGGCCAATGCGTTCCTGCATCACATGGTGCGCAACATCGTCGGTTCGCTGCTGCCGATCGGCCGCGGCGAGCGCGCGCCGGACTGGCTCGCCGAACTGCTGGCCGGCCGCGACCGCGACCGCGCCGGCCCGACCGCACCGCCGACCGGCCTGTGCTTTCTCGGTCCGCTGTATCCGCAGCAGGCCGGACTGCCGGCCGAGGTCTCGATCGCGGCCGGAGCGACGCCATGAGCCTGCGGACCCGCGTCAAGTTCTGCGGCATCACGCGGACACCGGACGCGGCCTGCGCGGTCGGGCTCGGCGTCGACGCGCTCGGTTTCGTGTTCACGCGGCGTAGTCGCCGCTTCGTCGAACCGGCGGCCGCCGCGGCGATCCGTGCCACGCTGCCGCCGTTCGTCTGCGCGGTCGCGTTGTTCATGGACGACGAGCCGGCCTGGATCGCGGCGGTGCTGGACGTGTTTCAAGCGGATCTGATCCAGTTCCACGGCACCGAGCCGGCCGCGCTCTGTGACGGCTTCGCGCGGCCGTATCTGAAGGCGATCGCGATGGCGTCGGTCGCGGACGTGCCCGCCTATCTGGATGCCTACCCGCGCGCTTCGGGTTTCGTGCTGGACGCGCACGCGGCCGGTGAGGCCGGTGGCACCGGCCAGCGCTTCGACTGGATGCGCGCATGCGGGCTGGCGCGGCCGGTCGTGCTCGCCGGCGGACTGACGACCGGGACCGTCGGCGAGGCGATCGCGCGCACGCATCCCTATGCGGTCGACGTCTCGAGCGGCATCGAAACCACCCCCGGCATCAAGGATGATGCGAAAATGCGTGCTTTCGCGGCGGCCGTCCGGGCTGCCGACTGCAGATGAGACGATGATGCCTTCGACCGATTCCAGGCGTCTGCCCGACGCACGCGGCCATTTCGGCGACTTCGGCGGCAGCTACGTCGCCGAGACCCTGATGGTGCCGCTGGCCGAGCTGGCCGCCGCCTACGAGGCCGCCCGCAACGACCCGGCGTTCGTCGCCGAGTTCGAGCGCGACCTCAAGTACTACGTCGGACGGCCGTCGCCGATCTATCACGCCGAACGCCTGTCGCGGAAGGTCGGCGGCGCGCAGATCCTGCTCAAGCGCGAGGATCTCAACCACACCGGCGCGCACAAGATCAACAACACGATCGGCCAGGCGCTGCTGGCGCGCCGCATGGGCAAGCGCCGCATCATCGCCGAGACCGGAGCCGGGCAGCACGGCGTCGCGACCGCGACGGTCTGCGCGCGACTCGGCCTGGACTGCGTGGTCTACATGGGCGCGGTCGACGTCGAACGCCAGGCGATCAACGTCTACCGGATGAAGCTGCTCGGTGCCGAGGTGGTGCCGGTGACCTCCGGATCGAAGACGCTCAAGGATGCGCTGAACGAGGCGATGCGCGACTGGGTCACCCACGTCGCCGACACGTTCTACATCATCGGTACCGTCGCCGGACCGCATCCGTATCCGATGATGGTGCGCGACTTCAACGCGGTCGTCGGCCGCGAGGCGCGCGCGCAGATGCTCGAAGGCTACGGCCGGCTGCCCGATGCCCTGGTGGCCTGCGTCGGCGGCGGCTCCAATGCGATCGGCCTGTTCCATGCCTTCCTCGGCGACGCGGACGTGCGCATCGTCGGCGCCGAAGCCGCCGGCGACGGCATCGCCAGCGGCCGCCACGCCGCCTCGCTGGCCGCCGGACGCCCCGGCATCCTGCACGGCAACCGCACCTATGTGCTGTGCGACGACAACGGCCAGATCATCGAGACCCATTCGATCTCGGCCGGTCTGGACTATCCGGGGGTCGGCCCCGAGCACGCCTGGCTCAAGGACAGCGGACGCGCCGAGTACGTCGGCATCACCGACGAGGAGGCGCTGGCCGCGTTCCACGAGCTCGCACGCAGCGAAGGTATCCTGGCCGCGCTCGAGTCGAGCCACGCGATCGCGCAGGGCATCAAGCTCGCGCGCGAGCTGCCGAGCGATGCGCTGGTACTGGTCAACCTGTCCGGCCGCGGCGACAAGGACGTGCACACGATCGCCGCGCGCGAGGGGATCAGCCTGACATGAACCGTATCGACGCGCGCTACGCCGAGCTGCGCGGCGCCGGCCGCATCGGCCTGATTCCGTTCGTCACCGCCGGCGACCCGTCGCCGGACCTGCTCGTGCCGACGATGCAGGCGCTGGTCGCGGCCGGAGCCGATCTGATCGAACTCGGCGTGCCGTTCTCCGATCCGATGGCCGACGGGCCGGTGATCCAGCACGCCAGCGAGCGCGCGGTCGCGCGCGGCGTGGGCATTGCGCTGATCCTCGACCGGGTCGCCGCGTTCCGTCGCGACGACGCGGCGACGCCGGTGATCCTGATGGGCTATCTGAATCCGATCGAGATCTACGGCTGGGCGCGTTTCGCTCGCGACGCGGCCGCGGCCGGCGTCGACGGCGTGCTGCTGGTCGATTGTCCGGTCGAGGAGGCCGATCGCGCCGCGCCGCTGGCGCAGGCCGGCCTGCACCAGATCTTCCTGGTCGCGCCGACCACGACGCCCGAGCGCCTCGGCGGCGTCACCGCGCGTGCGCAGGGCTTTCTCTATCTCGTATCGTTCGCCGGCGTGACCGGCGCCAACCGTCTGGACACCGGCGAGATCGCGCAGCGCATCGCGGCGATCCGGCGTGCCACCGAGGTGCCGATCGCGGTCGGCTTCGGCGTGCGCGACGCGGCCTCCGCGGCGGCGATCGGCGCCGCCGGCGCCGATGCGGTCGTCGTCGGCAGTGCGCTGGTCGAGCGGCTGGCCGGCGCCGCGGACGCCGCCGAGGTGGCCGCCCGCATCGATGAATGCCTCGCGCCGATACGCCGGGCATTGGACGCGGCGCCGCGCGACCCCAGCTGATTCCTTCGTCTTCGACGGAACCGGTGCCGCACCGGAATCGTCACCCGATCCAGGAGCACGCACATGAACTGGCTGCAGAAACTGATGTCGGGCCGCGCCCGCACCGAGGGCACCAATGCCAAGGGCAAGGTGCCCGAGGGCCTCTGGGAGAAATGCGACGGCTGCGCTGCGGTGCTCTATCGGCCCGAGCTCGACCGCAATCTGATGGTCTGTCCGAAATGCGGACACCATCACGCGATGCGCGCGCGCGCGCGCCTGGCCGCGCTGTTCGACGAGAACTCCTCGGTCGAGCTGTTCGCCGGTCTGGAGCCGGTCGACGTGCTGAAGTTCAAGGACACCAAGAAGTATCGCGACCGCATCGTCGCCGCACAGAAGCAGACCGGCGAGAAGGACGCGATGGTCGTGATGCGCGGCCTGCTCAAGGAGCGTGCGCTGGTCGCCTGCGCGTTCGAGTTCTCGTACATGGGCGGCTCGATGGGCTCCGTCGTCGGCGAGAAGTTCACGCGCGGCGCCGAACAGGCGCTGCACGAGGGCATTCCGCTGGTCTGCTTCTCGGCGACCGGCGGTGCGCGCATGCAGGAGAGCCTGTTCTCGCTGATGCAGATGGCCAAGACCTCCGCGGCGCTGGCGCGGCTGCGCGCGGCCGGAATCCCGTACATCTCGGTGCTGACGCATCCGACGACCGGCGGTGTATCGGCCAGCCTCGGCATGCTCGGCGACGTCAACATCGGCGAGCCGCAGGCGCTGATCGGCTTCGCCGGTCCGCGCGTCATCGAGCAGACCGTACGCGAGACGCTGCCGGAAGGCTTCCAGCGCTCGGAATTCCTGCGCGAGCACGGCGCGCTCGATCTGATCGTCGATCGCCGCGAGATGCGCGACAAGCTCGCCGCGCTGCTCGGACTGATGATGCGTCAGCCGCGCGCGGCCTGAGCGCGACTGGCCGGCCGCCGGGATCACGGCGGCCGTTGCGCCAGACTCAGCGCAGCGACAGGAAGTCCGCGCTGCAGACCAGACGCACCGCGTCCAGGCGCGCCGCCGCCTTCGGCAAGGCCTCGCGCAGCGCGTCGAGCTCGGCGGCGACCGCGTCGACCTCTTCGGGCCGGACCGCCGGATTGACGCGCGCCAGCGCGCTCAGTCGCGCGTGTTCCTCGCCGAGCCGCCGCTCGGCCTCGGCCAGCGCGGCGGCGATCTCGATCTGCGCGTACTCCCGCACGCGGGTCTGCGCATGCGCGAGCAGCGGCGGCACCAGCTTGGCGAGGATCGGCCGGTAGCGCGCCGGATCGAGCGTGCGCTCGGCCGCGCGCAGGTCGGTCTGCGGCTGGAAGTCGCCGCGCTCCTGCAGGCGCGAGTCGATCACGACGCGGATCGGCGAGGGCGGCAGGAAACGGTCCACGCCGAGCCGCCGGTCGGCGACGCAGGCCAGCACGAACACGCATTCGAGCAGCGCGCTGCGCGCGGGCAGGGCAGGGTCGACCAGGAATGCCGCATTGCCTTGCTCGCTCTCGAGCAGCAGGTCGACCGCGCCGGCGACCATCGGATGATCGAGCCGCAGCAGCGGCAGATCCTCGCGCGACAGCGCCACCGTGCGCTGGAACGTCGCCTGCTGAGGCCCGTCCTTGAGCCCCGGGAAGCCGTCGGTGCTGAGGTATTCCGGATCGAGCAGGATCAGGCCGCCGCCCTGTTCCTCGCCGTGCACGCCGAACTGCTCGAACAGTCGCAGGATGAAGTCGCGCGCGCCGGTGTCGGCGTCGAGCATCGCCAGCGTGTCGGTCAGGTCCTCGCCGCGCACGTCGCGTTCGCTGGCCAGTTCGAGCAGGCGATCGCGTCCGGCATGTACGATCGCCGAGAGCTCCTCGTGCGTGGCGCGCGTCTCGGCGATCAGCGCGTCGAGCTCGGCGTCGGCTTCCTCGCCGCCGCGCGCGTGCAGCATCGCAGTCTCGGTGAGGCGCGCGCCGTAGCGCTTGAGCAGCTCGCGTCCGTCGGCCGGACTGCGGCGGAACGCGTCAAGTCCTTCCTCGTACCAGCGCGCCAGCGCCTGCTGCGCACTGCCCTGGACGACGCAGACATGGATCTGGATGTCGTGCTTCTGGCCGATCCGGTCGAGGCGCCCGATGCGCTGCTCGAGCAGATCCGGATCGAGCGGCAGGTCCCACAGCACCAGATGCCGCGCGAACTGGAAGTTGCGGCCTTCCGAACCGATCTCCGAGCACAGCAGGACGCGAGCGCCTTCCGGATCGGCGAAATATGCCGCATTGCGGTCGCGCTGCAGCAGGCTCATGCCCTCGTGGAAGCGCGCGACCTTGGCCCCGCTGCGCATGCGCAGTGCGTCCTCGAGCGCGAGCACCTTGGCCTGGGTCCGGCAGATCAGCAGCAGCTTCTCCGTACCGTGACGCTCGAGCAGATCGATCAGCCACGGCAGGCGCACGTCCTCGCCGTAGTCGTGTTCGAGGCCGACGTCGCCGCTCTGGCCGTCGGCCTGGAACTCGGCGAGCAGCCGTTGACGGCCGGCATCGTCGAGCACGCCGGCGTCGAGCATCCGCGGCTGCGGCACACGCTGGGGAAAGCCGCCGATCCGCGCGCGCCGGTTGCGGAACATCACTCGTCCGGTGCCGTGCCGGTCGATCAACGCGTCGAGCAATGCGTCCGGGTCGGCGCCGCTGTCGAGCAGCGCCTGCAGTTGCGGATCGGCGTCGAAGCGCTGCGCGAGCTCGGCGCGATCGGACGCGTCCAGCGCAAGGCCGTCATGGAGCCTGGCGGCGATCGAGGACAGCCGGGCATAGCCCTCGGCTTCGGCGACATAGCGGTCCAGATCCGGAAAGCGAGCCGGATCGAGCAGGCGCAGGCGTGCGAAGTGGCCACTGCGGCCGAGCTGTTCGGGCGTCGCGGTCAGCAGGATCAGGCCCGGCACGTGCTCGGCCAGGGTTTCGACCAGGCGATAGGCCGGACTCGCCGACTCCGGCGTCCAGGCCAGATGATGCGCCTCGTCGACGACCAGCACGTCCCAGCCGGCGGCGATCGCCTGCGCGGCGCGCTTCGGGTTGCCGGCCAGGAAGTCGACACTGGCGATGATCTGCTGCTCGTCGGCGAACGGATTGCGCTCGTCGCCGGCGGCCTCGATCGCCTCGCAGCGCTCTTCGTCATAGAGCGCGAAGGACAGATTGAAGCGGCGCAGCAGCTCGACGAACCACTGATGCACGAGACTCTCGGGCAGCAGCACGAGGACGCGTCCGGCACGCCCGGTCGCGATCAGCCGGCTGACGATCATGCCGGCCTCGATCGTCTTGCCGAGGCCGACCTCGTCGGCCAGCAGCACGCGCAGCGGCTGCCGGCCGACCGCCGAGGCGGCCACCTTGAGCTGATGCGGAATCAGGTCGATCCGTGCCGACGCGAGGCCCCAGGCCGGCGAGCGCAGGGCGGCCGCGCGCCGGCCGAGCGCATCGAGGCGGAAGTCGAAGCGGTCGCTGCGGTCGAGCCGCGCCGAGATCAGGCGTTCGTCGGCGCGCGAGATCGGCTGCGTGTCGTCGAGCTCGGACTCGCTCAGCCGCTGACCGCCGCCGTGATAGACCAGCAGGCCGTCCTCGTCCTCGACGCGTTCGACCGTGAACGACAGGCCCTTGCCCTGGATCTTCTGGCCGGCACGAAACTCGGCACGCGTCAGCGGCGCGGCGTGCACGGCATAGTGGCGCAGCACGCCGGAGGTCGCATAGAGCACCTGCACGCTGCGGCCCTCGACGCGCAGGATCGTGCCGAGGCCGAGTTCGGGTTCGGCGTTGGAGATCCAGCGTTGTCCGGGCTTGAGCTGCATGCGCGTGTCGACTCCAAAACGGCGAAGGGGCGCGGATTATCCGCACTGACCCGCGACGGCGCCAGGCATGCGAGGCGATGCGGTCGCGATCAGCTCTCGCGCAGCGCGACGAAGCGGGCCAGATCGCCCAGCGCGCGGCCGCGCGCGCCGAACGTCGCCGCGTCGGCGAGCGCCTGCTCGGTCATCGCCGCGAGCTGCCCGCGCGAGGCCGTCATGCCGAGGATCGCCGGATAGGTCGGCTTGGCCTGTGCCACGTCCTTGCCGGCGGTCTTGCCGAGCTGATCGGTGCTGCCTTCGACGTCGAGGATGTCGTCGCGAATCTGGAACGCCAGGCCGACGCAGTGGCCGTAACGGTCGATTCGCGCCAGTACGGCCTCGTCACGGCAGCCGGCCGCGAGTGCGCCCAGGCGCACCGATGCGCGGATCAGAGCGCCGGTCTTGTGTACATGCATGCGCTCCAGCTCGGCCGGGTCGAGCCGCTGCCCGACCGATGCCAGATCGAGCGCCTGTCCGCCGGCCATGCCCTGCGATCCGCAGGCCTTGGCCAGGATGCGCAGCATCTCGACGCGGACGGCCGGCTCGACGTCGAGCGCCGGCGCTTCGCTCAGAACCTCGAACGCGAGTGCCTGCAGCGCGTCGCCGGCCAGGATCGCCATCGCCTCGCCGAACGCGACGTGACAGGTCGGCTGGCCGCGGCGCAACGCATCGTCGTCCATCGCCGGAAGGTCATCGTGCACGAGCGAGTAGGCATGGATGATCTCGACCGCGGCAGCCGGCGCATCGAGCCGGTCCAGCGCCGCGCCGAGCGCCAGTCCGGCCGCATAGACCAGCAGCGGGCGCATCCGCTTGCCGCCGCCGAGCACCGCGTAGCGCATCGCGCGATGCAGCGGCACCGGCGACATCGCCTCGTCGGGCAGGGCGCGCGCGAGCGCCACGTCGGCGCGGCTCGACAGCGCCTGCAGATCGGGGGGAGCTCGCGCACTCAGGGCGTTTCGGGATCGAAGGGTCTGGCCGAGCCGATCGCTTCGGGATCGAGCAGCTGCTGTACGCGCAGCTCGGCCTGTTCGAGTGCGCCCTGGCAGCTGCGGTAGAGCGCGATGCCGCGTTCGAACGAATGCAGCGACTCGTCCAGGCTCAGATCGCCGTGCTCCATGCGTGCGACGAGCTGCTCGAGCTCGTCGAGCGAGCGCTCGAACTGCGCCACCTGCGTCGTGCTGTCGTCGGTCGGATCGGACATGCACGAAAAGTAGCCCAGGGCTCGGTCAAGTTCAATGGCGTCAGCCAGGTGTGCCGGCGCGGCCGGCCCAGTACACGCGCCGGCCGAGGCGTGCGAGCTCGGTCCGGCCCTCCTCGCTGGTCCACAGGTCGGCCACCGCCAGCAGCGTGCCGTCGGCACCGACCACCAGCGGCAGGCGGCCGCGCTCCCACGGTGGCAGGCCCGATTCCTGCAGCAACTGGGCCAGATCGCGGCGATGCTCGCTGCTCGGCAGCCGGATCGTTTCGCCGCCGCGGCGGAACCGGACATGGAGAGGGGGCGACGGTCCGCCGCCGCGCGCGCCGTCGTCGGCGATCAGGCGCAGCATGCCGAGCCCGGCCGGCAGTTCGACGTCGCCGGCGTCCAGCCGCGCCGTCCAGTCCAGCGGCGGCGATCGCAGCGGCTCGGAGGCATAGAGGAGGTCGCGGTAGCGGCGCAGTTCGGCACCGGGCCAGCGCACGCAGGGCTGGCGGTCGTCGCCGGCCTCGGCCAGCTGGCGCACCAGCTCGGCGATCTGGAAGTGCGTCGGCTCCGGCAGGCCGAGCCCGCGCAGCCAGCGCCGCAGCGACGGATCGCGCAACGCCTCGGGCAGATCGAGCCAGCCGCGGTAGCGCAAGGTCGCAGGATCGAGTCCCTGCAGCGAGGCCAGCGCCTGTTCGGCCGCTCCATCGATGAAATCGGCGGCCGCCCGCGCCCAGGCCGACGCCATGACGATGCTGGCATCGGCCTCGGGCCAGCGCTCGCGCAGGCGCGGCAGGATCTGGGCACGGACCAGATTGCGATCGATCGTCATGTCGAAATTGCTCGGGTCCTGGATCCAGGCCAGGCCGTGCACGGTCGCGTAGTCGCGCAGCGTGGCCTGCGGCAGATCCAGCAGCGGCCGCCAGGCATGGCCGAGGCCGAGCGGGCGCAGCGTGCGCATCGCGCCGAGCCCCTCGGGTCCCGAGCCGCGCATCAGCTTGAGCAGGACCGTCTCGGCCTGATCGTCGCGGTGATGGGCCAGTGCGAGAATCTCGCCCGGGCCGAGCACGGTCTCGATCGCGCCGTAGCGCGCGCGCCGCGCGGCCGCCTCGGGCCCGAAGCCGGTGCCCGCGCCGACCTCGATCGTGATCCGCCGCATCGGCACGCCGAGCGCCTGCGCGACGCGCTGGCAGTGCTCGGCCCAGGCCCGGCTTTCCGGCTGCAGCGCATGGTCCACGTGCAGCGCGCTCAATCCGCGCGCGCGCGCCGCATCCAGGCCGGCCAGCGCGTGCAGCAGCGCCGAGGAATCGAGTCCGCCGCTGTAGGCGACGCGGATCGGGCCGGCCGGCAGCACGGCCAGTGCCGCTTCGAGCGTCTGCGTCAGCCGATGGATCTTCAGGCGCCGCTCCGGACACATTCGCCTCGCCCCCGGCCGCGGTCGTCGCGGGCGAGGGCGGTGATCGTCGCGGTGACGCTCAGTTCCAGGAGCACACCACCTTGCCGCAGTTGCCGGCTTCCATCAGATCGAAACCCTTCTGGAAGTCATCGATGTGGATCTGATGGGTCAGTACCTTCTGCAGCGGGAACCCGGTCAGCACCATCTGCGTCATCTTGTACCAGGTCTCGTACATGCGGCGCCCGTAGATGCCGTGCAGCACCAGCCCCTTGAAGATCACCTTGTCCCAGTCGATGCCGGCCCCCTTGGGCTGGATACCGAGCAGGGCGATCTTGCCACCGTGGTACATGCAGTCGAGCATGTCGTTGAACGCGCGCGGGTTGCCGCTCATCTCGAGGCCGACGTCGAAGCCCTCGATGTGGAGGTCCTTGACGACGTCGCGCAGCGACTGCTTGGAGACGTTGACGACGCGCGTGGCGCCCATGTCGGCGGCCAGCTTGAGGCGGTAGTCGTTGACGTCGGTCACCACGACGTTGCGCGCACCGACGTGCTTGGCGATGCCGGCCGCGATCACGCCGATCGGACCGGCGCCGGTGATCAGCACATCCTCGCCGATCAGGTCGAACTCCAGCGCGCAGTGCGCCGCATTGCCGTACGGGTCGAAGAACGCGGCCAGTTCCGACGGAATCGGGTCCGGAATCGGCCACAGGTTCGACGCCGGCATCGCGATGTACTCGGCGAACGCACCGTGCCGGTTGACGCCGATGCCGACGGTGTTCGGGCACAGGTGCTGGCGGCCGGCGCGGCAGTTGCGGCAGACGCCGCAGACGATGTGACCCTCGGCCGAGACACGCTGGCCGATCTCGTAGCCGCGGACGCCGGCGCCGAGGTCGACGATGCGGCCGACGAACTCGTGACCGATCACCAGACCCGGCTTGATCGTGCGCTGCGACCATTCGTCCCACAGATAGATGTGGAGATCGGTGCCGCAGATCGCGGTCTTCTCGAGCTTGATCAGGACGTCGTTGGGTCCGATCTCGGGCAGCGGCACGTCTTCGAGCCAGATGCCCTTGCCGGGCTCGCGCTTCACCAAAGCCTTCATGCAGGTCGTCGCATTCGTGGAGAGGGCGCGGATTATAGGTCCACGAGGAACGCTCGATGCACTGCGATGCGTCAGGCCCCGCTCGCGACCATCAGTTGCGTCCGCTCTCGGGCGGGCCATACGGTTTCGTACGGCAAGCGATCGAAAAATGATGACTTATCGCCTGTTGCGTCCGTAGCCTGAATGTGCTCGAATTGTTAAATGGCTTTCGTGCGTCCAGTCCGCTGGACATCATTCGAACAGTTGCCCAAAGCCCGGGAGGGGGTTTCTCCTGGGAAGTTCGTCAACGCGGGCGGTTTCTGCCCCATTCCGGAGAACGTGTAGTGTCCAAGTCCCTTCTTGCCCTTTCCGTCGGCCTCCTCTGCGCTGCCGGTGCCCAGGCTGCCAGCTTCAGCACCACGCCCCAGTCGCTCGGCAATGTCCCGGCCGCGGCCTGCCCGACCGGCCCGGGCAACCTCAGCCACAACACGGACTGCGCTCCGCTTCAGGGCACTGTCGCCTGCGGCGCGACCGGTCTGGCCACCACGGCCGAGAACAGCTACTACCGCCGCTACGTCCTGGCCGCCGGCACCACGCCGGGCGCCAGTGTCTCGTCGGTCCACATCGGCATCGAGAGCACGACCTCGGGCACCGGTGGCGACGTGTCCGGTATGGAAGTGCGCATCTACACGATCCCGACCGGCAGCGCGCTGACCACCGGCAACCTGACCCTGATCGGCTCGGCTCCGTTCACCTCGCCGGACGGCAACGTCCTGGCCGAGCTGGACCTGCCGATCTCGCCGGCCGCGGTCATCGACACGCCGGCCACCAAGGACATCGTCGTCGAGCTGTTCCAGCCGGACCTCGAGCCGTCGGCCAGCGCGTTCGTGTTCGGTTCCAATCCGACCGGCTCGGGCATCACCTACCTGCGCGCTCCGGACTGCGGTGCCGACCAGCCGGTCGACATCGCCTCGCTCGGCGCCTTCAGCAACGTCAAGGTCATCGCCGCGCTCGCCGGCCAGGGTCTGCCGGTGTCGCTGCAGGACTTCACGATCGAGTGATGCTGCGCTCCATCGCGTGAAAACGACGCCCCGGTTCGCCGGGGCGTTTTTTTTCCGCGTGCCGGGCATGACTTCTGTCCTGCGCGTGGGGGGGATCGTTGCGGCACCATCGGCGGTTCGTTTTCGCCGAAGGTCTATCCATGCATCGCCGTTCATCGCTGGCACTCATTCTGGCCGTCCTCGTCACCACGCCCGCCCTCGCGACCGAAGGCATGTGGCAGCCGGCGCAGCTGCCGGCGATCGCCGCCGATCTCAAGGCGGCCGGCCTTGAGCTCGACCCGCACGATCTGACCGACCTGACCGGCCCGACGATGGGCGCGATCGTGAGTCTCGGCTTCTGCACGGCCTCGTTCGTGTCGCCGCAGGGCCTGATCGTGACCAATCACCACTGTGCCTACGGCGCGATCCAGTACAACTCGACGGCGGAGCGCAACCTGATCAAGAACGGTTTCCTGGCGCGCCGTTTCGAGGAGGAGCTGCCGGGCGACCCGAACCTGCGCGTTTACGTGACCGAGGAAATCCGCGACGTCACGCGCGAGATCAACGCTCGCGTCAAGCCGGACATGGACGGCTATGCGCGCTTCGAGGCGATCGACCGCGCCGAGAAGGAACTCGTCGCACGTTGCGAGAAGCCCGGCGGCCTGCGCTGCAGCGTATCGGCGTTCTACGGCGGTGCCAGCTACCAGCTGATCCGCCAGCGCGAGATCCGTGACGTCCGCCTCGTCTACGCACCGGCCGGCGCGATCGGCAAGTTCGGCGGTGACGTCGACAACTGGATGTGGCCGCGCCATACCGGCGACTTCAGCTTCCTGCGTGCCTACGTCGGCAAGGACGGCAAGTCGGCCGCGTATTCGAAGGACAACGTGCCGTACAAGCCCGCCCACGTGCTGCCGGTCAATGCCGAGGGCGTGCAGGCCGGCGATTTCGTCATGGTGACCGGCTACCCCGGACGCACGAATCGCTACCGGCGCGCCGCCGAGGTCGCCGACGCGATCGACTGGTCGTATCCGGTCCAGCAGCAGATCGTCACCGACATCCTCGGCATCATCGACGTCGAGGGACGGCGCGATCCGGAGGTGGCGGTCAAGTACGCCAGCTCGGTCGCGAGCTTCAACAACGTACTCAAGAACTACGGCGGCCAGCTCGAGGGCCTCGGCCGCGCGGACGCGGCCGCGACCAAGCGTGCGCGTGAAGCGGAACTCGACGCCTGGCTGTCGCGCCAGGGTGCCGAGGAGGCCGCCTTGCGCGCCGACATCACGGCGCTCGATGCGCTCCTGTCCGGCCAGCGCGCGACGCGCGATCGCGACCTGCTGCTCGGCTATCTGCAGCGCACCCAGCTCTACAGCGCCGCCTACAGCGTCTACCGGCTCGCGATCGAGCGCGACAAGCCGGCGATCGAGCGTGAATCGGGCTATCAGCCGCGCGACGAGGCGCGCATCGAGGGCAATCTGCGGCAGATGGAGCGCCGCGGCGATCCGGCGACCGATGCGCGGATCCTCGCCTACGTGCTCAAGCGCTACCAGCAGCTGCCGGCCGCGCAGCGCGTCGCGGCACTGGACCAGTGGCTCGGCGCCGATGCGGCGCAGATCGACGCCAAGGTCGGCGCGCTGTACGCCGGCAGCGCGCTCGGCGGCACCGACGCGCGACTGGCCGGACTGAAACTCTCACGCAAGCAGATCGAGGCATCGGACGATGCCGCGTATCGTCTGATCGTCGCGCTGATGCCGGATCTGCTGCGCATCGAGCGCGAGCGCAAGACGCGCGCCGGCGAGGAGATGAAGCTGCGGCCGCGCTACATGCAGGCGATGATCGCGTTCAACGAGTCGCAGGGACGGGCGGTCTATCCGGACGCGAACAGCTCGCTGCGGCTGACCTACGGCAAGGTGCAGGGCCTCAAGAAGGACGGTGCGGAGTTCTTCCCGTTCACGACGCTCGAGGGCATCGTCGCCAAGACCACCGGCGTCGATCCGTTCGACACGCCCGAAAAGGTCGTCGAGCGGATCCGCGCCAAGGATTACGGCCGCTACGCCAATCCGGCGATCGGCTCGGTGCCGGTCGACTTCCTGGCCGACCTCGACATCACCGGCGGCAACTCCGGTTCGCCGACGCTCGATGCGCGCGGCCGGCTGGTCGGCCTGGCCTTCGACGGCGTCTGGGAGAGCGTCAGCGCCGACTGGCTGTTCAACCCGGCGCTGACGCGCTCGATCCAGGTCGACGTGCGCTACATGCTGTGGGTCATGGACAAGGTCGACGGCGCGAGCAATCTGCTGCAGGAAATGGGCGTACGCTGAACGTCCGTTTTCCGGGGGCGTCCATGCCGGCCGATACGCGACCGCCCGCGATCTTCCTGATGGGGCCGACGGCATCCGGCAAGACGGCGCTGGCCTGCGTGCTCGCGGCGCGTTTCGAAGTCGGCCTGATCAGCGTCGATTCGGCGCTGGTCTACCGCGGCCTCGACATCGGCGCCGCCAAGCCCGATGCCGAGACGCTGCGCCGCCATCCGCATGCGCTGATCGACATCCGCGATCCGGAGCACGCCTATTCGGCCGCCGAATTCGCGGCCGATGCGCGCCGCGCGATGGAGGCGGTGACGCGATCGGGCAGGGTGCCGCTGCTGGTCGGCGGCACGATGCTGTACTTCCATGCGTTGCAGCGCGGACTGTCCGACCTGCCGGTGGCCGATCCGGCCGTGCGCGCACGTCTGGCGGCCGAGGCGGCGGCGCTGGGCTGGCCGGCGCTGCATGCGCGTCTGGCCGAACGCGACCCCGCGGCTGCCGCGCGGATCGGACCGGCCGACGTTCAGCGCATCCAGCGCGCGCTCGAGGTGATCGAGCTCTCGGGCCGGCCGCTGTCGGACCAGCAGGGCGGGCCGCGCATGCGCTTTCCGTGGCGCGTGCTGAAGCTGGCGCTGGTGCCGGCCGACCGCGCCCCGCTGCACGCGCGGATCGCGCAGCGTCTCGAGGCGATGTTCGAGGCCGGTTTCGTCGATGAGGTGCGCGCCCTGCGCACGCGCCCGGGGCTGAACGCCGACGCGCCGGCGATGCGCGCGGTCGGCTACCGCCAGGTCTGGGAGCATCTCGATGGCCGGACCGATGCGGGCGCCATGCGCGACCGCGCGATCTTCGCGACGCGGCAGCTCGCCAAGCGGCAGATCACCTGGCTGCGCAGCGAACTGGACGCGCGCTGGCTCGACCCGGAGAGCGCAAGCCACGCGCACATCGCCGAGCGGGCGCTTGCCCGGTTCCTGGAACGGCCGAAACGTGAGGCCGACATTGGAACTTGGCCGCCGTTTCCCTAAGATAACGGGCGTTGAACCGGGGCCATACCGGACGCATGTTGCGTGCGGTGCTCGTTTTGTCCGGTTCGGGTCGCGTCGCCAGGAGAATGAAAATGTCAAAGGGGCAGTCATTGCAGGATCCATTCCTCAATGCACTTCGGCGCGAACGCGTGCCGGTGTCGATCTATCTCGTCAACGGCATCAAGCTGCAGGGCACGATCGAGTCGTTCGACCAGTTCGTCGTCCTGCTGCGCAATACCGTCAGCCAGATGGTCTACAAGCACGCCATCTCGACCGTGGTACCCACGCGCAATGTGCGCATTGCCGGCCCGGACAGCACCGGCGCCGCCGGCGATGCCGCCGATCCGGACTGATTCGAGGTAGACCGCACTGTTCGAGCGATCCAGAAAGGGCGAGCGCGCGCTGCTGCTGCAGCCGCAGCCGCCGGGCGGCCATGATCCGGTCCTGCTCGAGGAATTTGCCGAGCTGGCCCGCTCGGCCGGCGCGAGCGTGGTCGGCAGTCTCAGCGCCCGCGTCGAGCGGCCGAACCCGCGCTATTTCGTCGGTACCGGCAAGGCCGACGAGCTCAAGTCGCAACGCGAGGTGCTCGGCGCCGACCTGATCCTGGTCAATCACGCGCTCAGTCCGGTCCAGGAGCGCAATCTCGAGAAGCTGACGGCCTGTCGCGTGGTCGACCGCACCGGTCTGATCCTGGACATCTTCGCGCAGCGCGCGCGCTCGCACGAAGGCAAGCTGCAGGTCGAGCTGGCCCAGCTCAAGCACATGTCGACGCGCCTGGTGCGCGGCTGGACGCATCTGGAGCGCCAGCGCGGCGGTGCGATCGGCCTGCGCGGCCCCGGCGAGACCCAGCTCGAGCTCGACCGCCGCCTGCTCGGCGAGCGCATGAAGCAGCTGCAGAAGCGGCTCGACAAGGTCGCCACGCAGCGCGCGCAGGCGCGTCGCGCGCGTCTGCGCAACGAACTGCCGGTGGTCGCACTGGTCGGCTACACCAATGCCGGCAAGTCGACGCTGTTCAATGCATTGACCGGTGCCGGGGTCTACGCGGCCGACCAGCTGTTCGCGACGCTCGACCCGACCTTGCGGCGGCTGCCGGACCTCGACAGCGGACCGGCGCTGCTCGCCGATACGGTCGGCTTCATCCGCGACCTGCCGCACGATCTGGTCGCGGCGTTCCGCTCGACGCTGGCCGAGGCGCGCGATGCCGATCTGCTGCTGCATGTCATCGACGTGGCCGATCCGGAGCGCGAGCAGCGCATCGTGGACGTCGAGGCGGTCCTGGCCGAGATCGGTGCCGGCGACGTGCCGCAGATCCTGGTCTACAACAAGATCGATCAGGTCGAGGGTTTGCAGCCGCGCCTCGATGCCGGCGACACCGGGTCACCGCCGCGCGTGTCGGTCTCGGCTCGCGATCGGCGCGGCCTGGATCTGCTGCGCGAGGCGATCGCCGGCCGCCTGGCGGCCGAACGCATCGAGGCCGTGCTGCAGCTGCCGTCGAGCGCCGGCCGGCTGCGTGCGCGCCTGCATCAGCAGGGCATCGTCGCCGAGGAAAGCGCGGACGAGGCCGGCTGGCGCATCCGCATCGATGCGCCGCGTCTGCTGGTCGAGCCGATGTTCGGCCTGCCCGACGGCGACGGCGCCTGGCTGCGCGAGCGCTTGCTTGCCCCGTCCGAGGACGAAACCTACAATCCCCGGGCAACTGCGCATTGATCGCGTCATCGCGACGCCGGCGGTTGCCTTCCCCGATCAGGATTCATCGACGGTCACGCCTCGCGCGGCGGCCGTTCAAGGCAACGAGGTACGAAATCGATGGCTTGGAACGAACCCGGTAGCGGCAAACGCGATCCGTGGCGTGACGGCGGCGGTGGCGGTGGCAACGGTGGCGGCACGCCGCCGGACCTGGACGCGTTCTTCCGCCGGATCCGCAATTTCTTCGCGCGCCTGACCGGCGGCGGCAGCGGTGGCGGCGGCGGAATCGGCATCGCCGTGGTCGGCGTCCTGATCGCCTGGCTGCTGCTCGATTCGTGGGCGCTGATCGATGCGCGTCAGCACGGCGCGGTGCTGCGCTTCGGCGAGTATTCGCGGGCGATGACGCCCGGCCTCAACCTCAAGTGGCCGCGCCCGATCGAGTCGGTCGAGAAGGTCGACGCGACGATCCGCTCGGTCTCCGACCAGGTCCGCATGCTCACGCGCGACGAGAACATCGTCCAGGCCGAGTTCAACGTGCAGTACGAGGTCTCCGACGCCCGCCGCTACCTGTTCAACGTCGACAAGCCCGACGAGACGCTCAAGCAGGCCGCCGAGAGCGCGGTCCGCGAGGTCATCGGCTCGAGCAACCTCAATTCGATCATGCCCGACCAGGTCGTCGAGGTCGAAGGCGAGCCGACGCCGGCCAATCCGAGCGCCGAACTCGCCAACCAGGTCAAGCGCATCCTGCAGCAGACCCTCGATCGCTACGAGGCCGGCCTGGAAGTGACCGAACTCAACTTCCAGAACGTGCGCCCGCCGCAGGAGGTCAAGGACGCGTTCGACGATGCGATCAGCGCGCGCGAGGATCGCCAGCGTTCGAGCAATCTCGCCGACGCCGATGCCAAGCGCCTGGTACCCGAGGCGCGCGGCGAAGCAGCCCGGATCATCGCCGAAGCCGCCGGCTACAAGGCCGAGCGCATCGCCAAGGCGCAGGGTGACGCCGATCGCTTCCGGCTGATCGCCGAGGAGTACCGGGCCGCGCCCGAGGTCACGCGCCGCCGCCTGTACATCGAGACGCTGCAGCAGGTGCTCGGCGAGAGCAACAAGATCATCGACTTCACCGGCGGCAAGAACGTGTTCTATCTGCCCGCGCCGGGCACGACCGCGGCGCAGCCGCAGGCACCGCCCGATCCGATGCCGGCGGTGATGGCGACCCCGCAGGCTCCGAAGGGAGGACGCTGACATGCGTACCGCAACCGCCGTCGTACTCGCGCTGCTGGTCCTGCTCGGGATCAACTCGGCCTTCGTCGTCAGCGAGGCGCAGACCGCGCTGCTGCTGCAGTTCGGCCGTATCGTCAAATCCGGTTACGAGCCGGGGCTGCACTTCAAGGTGCCGCTGATCCAGCAGGTCCGGCACTTCGACAAGCGCGTGCTGACGCTCGATTCGGCGCCCGAGCGCTATCTGACGTCCGAGAAGAAGGACGTCAACGTCGACTTCGTCGTCAAATGGCGCATCGTCGATTCCGGCAAGTACTACACCGCGATGGCCGGCGACGAGCAGCGCGCGCAGCAGCGCCTGAGCCCGATCGTCAAGGAAGGCATGCGTACCGCGATCAACTCGCGCACGCTGCAGCAGGTGGTATCGAGTGCGCGTTCGGACATGACGGCGGGCCTCGTGCTCGGCGCGAACCGCGCCTCGCAGAACTTCGGCGTCGAGATCATCGACGTGCGCATCAAGCGCGTGGATCTGCCCGAGGAGAGCGCGGTGCTGCGCTCGGTCTACGAGCGCATGCGCTCGGAACGCAAGCAGGTCGCCGACTCGCTGCGCGCCGAGGGCGAGGAAGCCGCCGAGCGCATCCGCGCCGAGGCGCGCCGCGAGATGCAGGTCATCAAGGCCGATGCCTATCGCGACGCGCAGAAGACGCGAGGCGAGGGCGACGGCGAGGCAGCCAAGATCTACGCCTCGGCCTACGGCAGCGATTCGGAGTTCTATGCGTTCTACCGCAGCCTCGACGCCTACCGCGAGTCGTTCAAGGGCGGCAACGGCGTGCTGCTGCTCGATCCCGATTCGGAGTTCCTGCGCTACCTCAAGAGCAGCAAGTAGGCCGGTGAGCGGAACCACGCTCTGGGCCGCGCTGAGCCTGGTCCTGGTGCTCGAGGGGCTGCTGCTGTTCGCTGCGCCGGGCGGCTGGAAGCGGCTGGTCGAGCAGGCGCGCCAACTCGACGAGCGCAGTCTGCGCATGATCGGCCTCGGCATGATCGTGGTCGGCCTGATCGCGCTGCAATGGGCCGGCTGACCCGGCCGGGCTGAAAGAAATCGGTATCCCGATCGGCGTATGCTGGCCGCGCGGTACGCGCGCGGCATCGTGCCGGATCGGAACGTGGACAGGCGACTTGGCGAGCGAGGACCGCGAGCCTGGTCGCCGACGTCGCCCCACGGTGGGGCGTGATCAACGAAGCGAGAATCAACATGGGCAAGTCGGTAGTCATTCTGGGTGCGCAGTGGGGGCGAGCCGGGATCTAGCGCAATGCCTTGAATGGCATTGCGCTCCGGCGAGCGCCGGAGGCAGGAAGCCGCAGGCCGGGCGACTTGGCGAGCGAGGACCGCGAGCCTAGTCGCCGACGTCGCCCCACGGTGGGGCGTGATCAACGAAGTGAGAATCAACATGGGCAAGTCGGTAGTCATTCTGGGTGCGCAGTGGGGCGACGAGGGCAAAGGCAAGATCGTCGACCTGCTGACCGAGCGGGTCAGTGCGGTCGCGCGCTTCCAGGGCGGCCACAACGCCGGGCACACCCTGGTGATCGGCGGCAAGAAGACCGTGCTGCACCTGATCCCGTCGGGCATCCTCCGCGAGGGCGTGCAGTGCCTGATCGGCAACGGCGTCGTGCTGTCGCCGGCCGCGCTCAAGAGCGAGATCGCCGAGCTCGAGGAGCAGGGCGTGGAAGTGCGCTCGCGGCTCAAGATCAGCCCGGCCACGCCGCTGATCATGCCGTATCACATTGCGGTCGATCAGGCGCGCGAGCGCGCGTCCGGCGCCAAGGCGATCGGCACGACCGGCCGCGGCATCGGCCCGGCCTATGAGGACAAGGTCGCACGCCGCAGCATCCGGGTCGCCGATCTGATGTACCCGTCCGAACTGCCCGAGAAGGTCCGCGCGGCGGTCGACTACCACAACTTCGTGCTGACGCAGTGGCTCAAGGCCGAAGCGGTCGACTACGACCACGTGCTCGATGACGCGCTCGCGTTCGCCGAGTACCTGCGTCCGATGATCGACGATGTCTCCACGCTGCTCTACGACGCGCGTCGCGCCGGCAGCAACATTCTGTTCGAGGGCGCGCAGGGCGCGCTGCTCGATATCGATCACGGCACCTATCCGTACGTGACTTCGTCGAACACCACCGTCGGCGGTGCGCTGGCCGGCACCGGCGTCGGCGCCTGCGACATCGACTACGTGCTCGGCATCTGCAAGGCCTACGCCACGCGTGTCGGCGGCGGTCCGTTCCCGACCGAGCTGCACGACGAGATGGGCGAGCGTCTGCGCAAGGTCGGCAACGAGTTCGGAGCGAGCACCGGCCGGCCGCGCCGCTGCGGCTGGATCGACCTGGTCGCGCTCAAGCGCGCCACCCAGATCAATGCGATCAATGGCCTGGCGATCACCAAGCTCGACGTGCTCGACGGCCTGCCGACGATCAAGGTCTGCATCGCCTACGAATATCGCGGCAAGCGGCGCGAACTGGCACCGCTGGACGCCGACGGCTGGGACGAGTGCAAACCGGTGTACCTGGAGTTTCCGGGCTGGGAGGAGCCGACCTCCGGTGTGCGCGACTGGAACAAGCTGCCGCCGGCCGCGCGTGCCTACCTGCGTGCGGTCGAAGAGCTGTCCGGCTGCCACCTGGCCCTCGTCGCGACCGGTGCCGACCGCGACGACACGATCGTGCTGCGCGATCCGTTCGCCTGAGCGATCCGGCAGGAGCCGGCGCGTGCCATGCGCAGGCTCCATGCGTGCCTCGCCATCGAAAGCATGAGGCAGGTGCCTGACCGGTGGCTGCGATTGCCGCGCTTGCGATCGACGTAAGCCGGTACGGCGGGCCCCTCGGCGATCCTCCCGGAGGTCGGGCCCGGACTGCGCGCGGCCGTGGACCTCCTTGCGTTGCGCGCACCAGGATCGGGATGGCCCGGCCTTGCCTGAGGGCGGCCGGAGACGACACTTGCCGAGTCCGGCGCGTCCCCCCGAATCCGTTGCGACAGGCTTACCGTTCGCGGCCTCGATCGCGCAGCGTGCCTCGCCGCGCGCTGCACAGCGGATTGCCGGCCGGCGTGGCGCGCCTACCGTGACTTTCGAACTACTCGTGCGCCGGCCGGATCGCCTACATTGGCAGACTGCCTCTCATCCGGAGCCGCCCCATGCGTATGCGCCACGCCAGACCCCTCATCCTGGCCTTCTCGATCACGACGGTATTGGCCGCCTGCCAGCAGGCGCAGACGCCGGCCGCCGATCCGGCTCCGGCCCCCGCCGACAAGCCGACCCCGGCTGCCGCTGCGATCGATCCGAAGGCCCTGAAGACGCCGATGATCGCGTTCAACGCCGCCGATCTCGACCCCGCCGTGCCGGCCTGCACCGACCTCAATGCCTACGTCAACGGCAAGTGGCTGGCCGCCAATCCGGTGCCGGCGGACCGCACGACCTGGGGCAGCTTCGAGATCCTCGGCGAGCGTTCGCTCGAACTGCAGCAGAAGATCGCCGAGGCCGCCGCCGCGCGCGCCGACGCAACCGGCGTCGAGAAGCTGGTCGGCGACTTCTACGCATCGGGCCTGGACGAGAAGGCGATCAACGCCGCCGGCGCCAAGCCGCTCGAGCCGTTCTTCGCGCGGATCGCCGCGATCGATTCGCCGGCCGCCGTCTCCGCCTACGTGCGTGACGCCTATGCGCAAGGCCGCGGCGTGCTGTTCAGTTTCGGCGGCAATGCCGACTACAAGAATTCCGAGATGGTCATCGCCTACGCCGGGCAGGGCGGCCTGTCGCTGCCGGAGCGCGCCTATTACCTGGAGGACCGTGAGGACTACCAGAAGGCGCGCACCGCCTTCGTCGAGCACGTCAGGAAGATGCTCGAACTGTCCGGCGTCGATGCCGCATCCGCCGCCACGCAGGCCGAGGCCGTGATGGCGCTCGAGACGCGTCTGGCCAAGGCCTCGCTGCCGCGTGTGGAGCTGCGCGACCCGGCCAAGCGCTACCAGCCGGCCACGCTCGCCGAGGCCGACGCGCTGACGCCGAACTTCTCGTGGACGGCATTCTTCGACGCGGTCGGCGTGCAGCAGCCGCAGATGTTCTCGCTGTCGATGCGCGAGTTCTTCGGCGAAATGGACAAGATGCTCGTCGACGTGCCGGTCTCGACCTGGCAGGCCTACCTGCGCTTCCATGAGATCGACAACGCCGCGCCGTATCTCAGCGACGCGTTCGCCGATCAGAACTTCGCGTTCTACAGCCAGGCGCTGCGCGGCCAGGCCGAGCAGCAACCGCGCTGGAAGCGCGTGCTCAATTCGCTCAACGGCCTTGCCGGCGAGACGCTCGGCCAGCTCTACGTCGACGTCGCGTTCCCGCCCGAATCCAAGGCCAAGATGGAACAGCTGGTCGGCAATCTCAGCCAGGCGCTCAAGCACCGGCTCGAGAACCTGGCGTGGATGGGCGATGAGACCAAGGTCAAGGCGCTCGAGAAGTGGTCGACCTTCACGCCGAAGATCGGCTACCCGGACAAGTGGCGCGACTGGACCGGCCTGACGTTCACGCGCGACAGCTATGCCGGCAACGTCGTCGCGGCGATCGCGTTCAACGCGCGCTACCGCTACTCGAAGATCGGCAAGGCGGTCGACCGCGACGAGTGGTACATGCCGCCGCAGACCGTCAACGCCTACTACAACTCCACGCGCAACGAGATCGTGTTCCCGGCCGGCATCCTGCAACCGCCGTTCTTCGACCCGAAGGCCGACGATGCGCTCAACTACGGCGGCATCGTCGCCGTGATCGGCCACGAGATGCTGCACGGCTACGACGACCAGGGCAGCAAGTTCGACGCCAAGGGCAACTTCGACAACTGGTGGACCGATGCCGACCGCACCGGCTTCGAGCAGCGCACCGCCAAGCTCGGCGCGCAGTTCGACGCCTACGAGTCGATCGACGGCATCCACGTCAACGGCAAGCTGACGATGGGCGAGAACATCGCCGACCTCGGCGGTCTGGCGGTCGCCTACGACGCGATGAAGCGCGCCCAGGGCGAGGGCTATACCGACCCGAAGATCGACGGCTTCACGCAGGACCAGCGCTTCTTCCTCAACTGGGCGACGGTCTGGCGCCGCAACTTCACGCCGGCCGAGCTGAAGGTCCGGCTGACCACCGACTCGCACGCGCCGGCCAATTTCCGCGCGATCGGCGCGCCGTCGAACCTGCCGAGCTTCGCGGCCGCATTCGACTGCAAGGCCGGCGATCCGATGGTGCGTCCGGACGATGCGCGCGTGGTGATCTGGTAGGAAAACAGGGCAGCTTCACGTCGTCCCGAAGCTGCAATTTCCCGTTGACAATACGGCAGGTGAACCGTATTGTTCGCGCCCCGGTCGGCACTGCCGACCGGTATGCCCAGGTGGCGGAATTGGTAGACGCACTAGTTTCAGGTACTAGCGGGTAAAACCGTGGAGGTTCGAGTCCTCTCCTGGGCACCACCTATCGATCGTCGGACGCAGCACGGCATCCGATGGTCCAAACGAAAAGCCCCGCCATCGAGCGGGGCTTTTTTGTTGCGCGATTCCCGCGCGGCGTATGCCTCGCCAGGGACTGTAAGGCGATCTGCGTAGCGCGCGGTGCGTCGCGCTGATAGCGGGATGCGGTCATCGTCGTATACGGCACGCTTGCCCGGCTCGTGG
Source organism: Dokdonella sp. (assembly GCA_024707225.1). Taxonomy (GTDB): domain Bacteria; phylum Pseudomonadota; class Gammaproteobacteria; order Xanthomonadales; family Rhodanobacteraceae; genus Dokdonella. The sequence continues at coordinate 903,482 of JANQAE010000001.1, forward strand.
CCGATGAAACGGTAAGCGCGTCGACGACGTGACGAGGGACGCTGGCCACCGTGGCTGGATCGGGTAAGGGCGCGAGAAACGCAATTCCAGCTGCTGAAACGAACCGGCCCCGGCATTGCCGGGGCCGTACGTTCTCTGGCTTGGTCCGTAGCGATCCGATCGTCCTTGATGGCGGCGCTCTCGCGCGGCGCGAACGGGGAGTACCTCAGGGGGAAGGAAACTCCGTATCCGACGCGAGGACAGTGTCGCCGATCGGGCCTGAACCGTCGCAAACAAATGGAGCTGCGCGCCAACGGCATGTCACATCGCGTTCACGGCAGGACACGCCGCCACCGCGTATCTTGCCAAACGTCGTCGCGCTCAGGCGTACCTGTCCTGCGAGGCACGCTGTGGCGTCGGCATATTTCTCTCTTCCGATACGAGGACGGCAACGATGAAGATCCAGCGCAGCGGTTCGGCCCAGTGGCGCGGCGGGCTCAAGGACGGTCAGGGTGCGATCTCGACGCAGAGCGGCGCGCTCAAGGCGCATCCGTACGGCTTCGCGAGCCGCTTCGAAGGCGTCGCCGGCACCAACCCCGAGGAGCTGATCGGCGCCGCACACGCCGGCTGCTTCACGATGGCGCTGTCGGCAGCGCTCAACAAGGCCGGCTTCACCGCCGACCAGCTCGATACCAAGGCTGTCGTCACGCTCGAGCAGGACGAGAAGGGCTTCGTGATCTCGGCGGTGGCGCTGACGCTCGACGCGAAGGTGCCGAACATCGAGGACGCGCAGTTCCAGGAGATCGCGGCCGACGCCAAGGCCAACTGCCCGGTCTCGCGTCTGCTCGATACCGAGATCACGCTGAAGGCGACGCTCGCTTAGCGTCGAGCCTTGCCGCCAGGCCGGTGTCGATGGCCCGTGCGCCGCGCACCGGCCCTCGGCGGCTGCGATTTTCGGGTCGACGCGACGAGGTTGCCGGCAGCATGCTGCCGCGTGCGCACACCGGCGCGTCGACGGCGGTGCGCAGAGTCGAGCGGAGCAGGGCGGACGGACACCGCTTGGGGATTGCTTGCCGGGTCGCGCGCCGAACGTCGATGGCTCCGCGACGCTAAATCCGATGGTCGAGCTCGTGATGGATCAGCACGACGCATTGCGACGCGAAGAGCATCCTCGGGCCCAACGAGATCTTCCTCACGCCCTTGCGCTCGAGGCCGTGAAACGTCTTCTTCGGCATCGGGATGTGGTCGGTCAGCAGAAAGCATGGGGCACCCTCGAACGTCTGCTCACGCATCGGCGTGCCCTTGCGATCCATGACGTACAGCTGATGACCTTGGGCCAGTTCGTCGACGAGCCGCTCGAAGCTGACGGTCCGCACGGTGACACCGTCCTCGACCGGTCGCGACTCGTCCTTGCCCATGCCGCGCGATGCGTCCAGTGCCTTGGCGATCTTGCCGAGCAGCGCCTGCTCGTGGAAACCGCCGATGTCGTGCATGCGGTCGACCTCGAAACGGATCGTCCGCGAGTAGTCCTGGGTGCTTTCGAGCACCAGATGGACCGTCACGCCGGACCGGTGCGATTGCGCGACGAAGATCGCGTTCATCAGCGTATGCGCGAGCACCTCGGTATGCGCATCCTGGCCGACGGCCGCCAGCAGCTTCGCGCTGTCGGTCGGTGCTGCGCGGGCTCTCAGTACGAAGGTTCGGGTCTGCAAACGTCTGCACTCCAGGAACGACCGTGACCGGTACCACGCCGATCGGGGGCGCACTGTAGCCGAGGCTTGCAACGCGTGTCAGAGGGGCATCGAAATGGACGTCGACTCGGAGGTGGCAACCCCAACAGACGTCACCAGGACATGCCGACGGCAGGATTCGGTTCCTTGGGAAGCCGGCACGAATGCATGGATATGTATATTATGTCAAATAAAGGATATCCCCCCCGGTGCGTTGCCTGGGCGTCCTCGCTCCGCGCTCAAGCGTTATTTCCGACCGTTGCCGGCGGCGGCCCATTCGAGCGAGCTTCACCCACCCCTCGGCAGCTCCGGACAGCTTGCTTCGATAACACGGGAGCGGCGCTGTCCTGCGCCGCTCCCGCTGTCACGGGCATCGGCATGTGCCGATGCCCTGGCGCTGACGGTCGTGCTACCGGACCACGAACGCCGTCTCGGCACTGCCGCTCGGCAGCAGCGGCCGTGCATCGCTGTTCGGCGCGAACCGTGCGCTGACCGTATGCGCACCGGCGCGGAGCTCGACCTTCCAGGTCGCTTGTCCGTCCGCGTCGAGGCCGACCGGCACCTCGATGTCCTTTCCGTCGACGGTAAAGCGAACCTGGCCGACCGCGAGACCTGCCGCGGTGCCACCGGTGACCGGCTCGCCTGACTTCTTCATCCGCACCAGTGCGACCAAGGTGACGCTTCCGGGATTCTGCGCGATGCGGACTTCGGTCTGCGTCGCCTCCCGGTCGATCTTCTCGCTCAGCTGGTAGGCCTTGACGAAGCTGAGCTCACCGGTCGCAGCGACGTCGAACGTGCAGCTGTGCCGCAGGCCGCCGTCGAGCAGGTCGCGGCATTCGTGAGCGGCCACCTCCCAACGGATCGGCGTCACGCGCGGCGAATCCGGCGCGATGCACGGTTCACCCGGTTCCGGCGGCCACTTCTTGTCGGTGAAGCTGGCCGTCGAGGTACCGGCCGCATAATCGAACAGACTGGTCGCGTTGGTGATGCGCCAGGCATCGGCGAACGTGCGGTTCAGATCGATGTGACGCTGCACCGTCGGCGCCGGACGCGGCCCCATCGAGCTGCCGTCCGGCAAGGCCGGCAGCCAGCCGCCCGGCGAGAGCGCACCCATGATGCCTTCGGTCGCCGGCGTCTTGAACACGCTGAGGTTGAGATACCACTTGTTCTGCCCGCTCCACCATTGCGGGATCGCGCTCAGCGAGGTCCCGTTCGGGAAGTCGATGTCGATGCCGGCTCCGAGCGGTGACTTGGCGACGCGTCCGCCCGAGCCGAGGTTGACGCTCTGCAGCGCGTTGATGTCGGTCAGCACGCCGTCGATGCGCAGTTGCAGACCGCTCGGATTCGGCAGGCCGGACAGGTCCGGCTGGTAGCTGACCGTGTGGCCGCCGACGCGGGCCGCCACGGCCGTGTTGACGCTGACGCAGCTGCTGAGGCCGGTATGCGCGTTGGCGACCGGCGACGTTCCCGATATCGCGGTCTGCCGCACCTGCACTTCCATCGCGCCGTCCTGCAGCAGCGTGAATTCGCCGGCACCCTGGAAGTCGTAGTACGTGCCGTCCACGGTCGTGATGTGCGGGTCGCCGTTGGTGCCGCCGTCATAGACCGCACGATCGTTGGTCAGCATGAGGTCGTCGATCACGATGCGGCCTTCGGGCGATCCGTGTGCGGGCCCGACGTCGAGCCGGATCGCGACGATGTTGCTCAGATCGATTCCCGATCCGTTGTTGAGGAAATCGGTCAGCCGGATGCGGATCGTCTCCATCTCGTTGTGCCAGCCGCCGTCGCGCTGGTACGGCTGCTCCAGACCGCCGCCGAACGCGCCGATGTTGATCGAACTGGTCACCGACGCGGCATCGCGCAACGTCACGTCGAAGGTCAGATCGCCGAGCACCGCCAGCGTGTAGGGATGGCGGGTACCCTGCGCGCCGCGGAACGACAGCAGCAGATTGTCGGTGAAGTCCTGCTCGGCGATCGGGACCGCCCATTCGTAGAACCGGTTCGCACCGTTCCAGTCGAACACCACGCCGCGGCTGGTGTCGCCCGGACCGGCCTGGGTGGCGCCGTTGAACGGATCGGTGGGTGTCCAGACGAAATCGGAGTTGTTGTCGTCGAGCAGGCCTTCGGTGAGGTTGGTGACGTTGAACGTCACCGCGGCGCCGGAACTGCTGACGTTGGTTGCGAACTGCGTCTGGTAGTCGTCGATGACGACGGTCTTCTGCGCACCGACCGAAGCGTCGAGGTATTCGTGGCTGACCACGATGCAGGCATTGCCGGTCGGCACGCCGATCGGCCGGAAGCTCTCGTACTGGCGCGTCAGGAAATCGATCGACGGAATGTTGTCGTCGACGTAGCGCTTGACCAGCGGCAGCAGATGGCCGAGCTGGATCTGATGCGTCAATGCATCGGTCGGCCCGATCGAGCACGGGCCGACGGCCCAGGGGTAACCGCCGTTGTCGTGGAACCAGGTGTGACCGGTACCCTGGATCGTCGTCGACTGGCGGTGGCCGATCGCGCGATCGTGCAGATGATAGGTCTGGCACAGATTGCAGGCGGCCGAACCGTTGACGTCCTCGTCGCCGGACGCCGTCCACAGATGGTAGTTCGCATCGTGTGGATCGGCGATGCCGGGGCCGTTGAAGTCGGTCGGCAGCATGCTGCTGATCAGCTTGACGTTGGCCTTGACGTAGTTGACCGGCACGTAGGTCGCGTCGAACAGACGGTCGTAGCTGATCGCGACACCTTCGCCACCGCGACTGTGGCCGATCCAGACGATGCGTCCGGCATCGACGTGCCCGACCAGCGCACCGCCTGCGATGACACCGGCAGCGGCCTGATCGATGAACGCATCGGTGTGGCCGAGCGTCGTGGTCGACGCGTTGAAGGGACCGGGTCCGGTATTGTTCGCATGGCTCATCACGATGTAGCCGTACGAGGCCAGGTGATAGCCGATGTGGGCGTACCAGTTGTAGCTGTGGCCGTTGCCGTGCGAGATCACGATCAGCGGCAGCGTGCCCATCGTCGCGATGCCGGTCGGATAGAACAGATCCTCGGCGAGGAAGCCGCCCGGGATGCCATAGGTCGACCCGACCGGGGGACTGAGGGTGTAGGTCACGCGCGTGACCGGCAGCGGGCCGGGCGCCGTGGTGTCGTGGACGACGTAGAAGCCGGACTCGTTGTTGCGCCCGTCGATGTAGTCGTTGCCGTTGAGCACGCCGTCCTGGTTGCAGTCGAGGACGACGTCGTAGCCGACGCCCAGATCGGTGCCGGCGTTGCCGCTGAGCTCCGACGGCACCGTCACCGCGTAGGTGTTGACCTGGATCGTCGGTGCGCTGAACGTCACCGTCATCGCGCCGCCGAGCGTGATGTCGGTCAGGGCGGGATTGGTGTTCCACTGCGTCGTCGTCTTGGCGGCGACGACGTAGATGTCGCAGGTCTGGCCGACGATCGCCGGGAAGCGCGTCGGATCGATCGCGACCTGCACGCCGGTGTTCTGATTGAACGCCTTGACGTACTCGAAGAACGGATACTGCGTCAGCGAGCGGCCGGCCAGTTCGGTCTTGGTGACCGCCGCCCAGGATGCCGGCGCCCACAGCGCGGCCAGCGCGGCCAGGACGATCGACGCCGTCCTCGGCCTGATTGCGGATGTCGTGTTCATTGGTGTCCTCCTTGTTCCCTGTCGACGTCGGTCAGCGCTGCGCGATCGGCAGCTGCCACATATCGGCCAGCGCCCTCTCCTGCGGCGCATATCGGATCACGATCTCCGCGACGTGGTCGCGCAGCAGCGTCGCCAGATCCGAAGACTGCACGCGATCGTGCGTGACGCTGCGCACCCTGCCCTTGTCGAACGGTGCGATACCGGCCTGCTGCGCCTTGGCGCGCTCGGCGCGGATCGTGTCGGCGTCGACCCATTCGGGCAGATCGGCGGCACCGAACCAGACCGGTTCGGTCGACAGATCGACATCGCCGGGAATCAGTACGACGACGTAGCCGGACTCGTAGCCGTGGTTGAGGCGCTGCGCGGTCTGATTGCCGGCATAGAGCACCGGCTCGGCCGCATCGCGCGGATAGACCAGCGCAGGCGCGACCTTGAACACCGCCAGCGTGCCGGAGGCGACGCGCGGCCGCTCCTGCCGCCAGTCGAAGACGTAGCCTTCCTGCAGCGTGAACGGCTGGATGTGGACGACGTCGGCCACCGCGGCCGGCGTGACGATGTCGGCGATGCGCGGCGGCGCCTCGGCAGCCGGCGCCGGCAGCGCAAACGACAGCAGGCCGATCGCCAGCAGATGCGGCAGGATCCCTGCCCCTCGGCCGCGCTTGCCGGTCCTTTCCCTATGTTCGTGCTTCAACATGGTCCTGACACTCCTGTGCATGTGAACGTCGGTGTGAAACGGTCCTTGCTCGATTCAGTACCTGTCGTCGGTGACCCTCCTGTGTCGATGTCGAAGTCGCGGTGGTCGGATGCTCCTGATGCGATGGTCGGGCGTGGTGCGCGATGCGCCACGCCGGTGCCGATACGGGACACGCCGCCGTACCGGCTGCGCCGGCAGGTCTGGCCTGGATCGATTCTGAGTACGTGCCCCGATACACGATGCGCGCCGCCGCGACCGATGTTCAGGATCGCGCTGCGGAGCGTGATGCGACGCTGTCACGGCCACCGTATCGGTACCGTGACGGGCTGCACGTTCCGAACCGGCCGGCTCGGCGGACCGGCCTGGTCGACGGCCCTCGTCGCCGTGCGGCGGCTACCCGCTCGATCCGTTCAGGCAGCGTCGAGAAGGCTACCGGTGCGTCGTCGGTCTCGCGTCCGATGCGCGTCGCGACTGCGCCATGTCCCGCCTCGACGCCTCGTCCGATCGCCACGCCAGCATCCGGGCCCGAGCGAGCATCGCCAGCTGCGTGCGAGGATCGTGCTCGCCGAGCGCCTCGCGCCTCAGCCGCTCGCTGCGCTCGAATGCCTCGAGTGCGGCATCGGACCGCCCGAGCCGCGCCCGGACCAGCCCGAGCTGTCGCGCATAGGCCGCGCGGTCCAGGACATCGAGCATGTCGACCGCGTGCTCGATCGGATCCAGACGGGTCGACACCCTGCCCGGCTGCCCACTGATTTTCGAGGGCACGATCGTCGCCGGAACCGAGAAATCGCCGCCGACCGGACGGCCGCGCTGCGGAGGCCACGCGCCGGGCGGCGATGCCCGTTATGATCCGGGCTGGCCGCGCGCCGTACCTCGATACCAGGAGTCCCATGAGTCAGCAGATCAGGCACAACCCGCTTTGGAGCATGGCGATCCCGCCGGCCGGACTGGCGATCCTCGCACTGTCGTGGCTCGCGCCGGACATTCCGGGACTGGTCGCCTTGATCGTGCTGGGCCTGATCGGCAACGTCATCGCGTCGGTGCATCATGCCGAGGTGATCGCCCATCGCGTCGGCGAGCCGTTCGGCACGCTGGTGCTGGCACTGGCGGTCACGATCATCGAGGTCGCGCTGATCGTCTCGATGATGCTGTCCGGCGGCGCCGATGCGGCCGGCCTGGCGCGCGACACGGTCTTCGCGGCGATCATGATCATCCTCAACGGCATCATCGGCGCCAGCCTGCTGGTCGGCGGCCGCCGCCACGGCGTCCAGGGCTTCAGGCTCGACGGCGTCAATGCCGCGCTCGGCGCGCTGACGGTCATCGCGGTGTTCACGCTGATCCTGCCCAATTACTCCACGAGCGCGGCCGGTCCGGTCTATACGAGCAGCCAGTTGATCTTCGTCGCGATCGCCGTGCTGCTGCTGTTCGTCGCGTTCACGCTGTTCCAGACGATCGGCCACCGCGACTATTTCCTGCCGACCGACGAGGACGAGGACGATCCGGACAAGCATGCCGCGCAGCCGACCACGCGCGACGCGCTGACCAGTCTGGCCCTGCTGCTGGTCGCCCTGGTCGCGGTGGTGCTGAGCGCCAAGGCGATCTCGCCGTCGATCGAGGCCGCGCTCGGGGCGTTCGGCGCACCGGCGGCCACGCTCGGCATCCTGATCGCGGCGATCGTGCTGATGCCCGAGAGCGTCGCGGCGATCCGCGCCGCGCATTCCAATCGCCTGCAGACCAGCCTCAATCTGGCGATCGGTTCGGCGATCGCGAGCATCGGCCTGACCGTGCCGGTCGTCGCGGTGCTGGCCGTCGTGATGGGCTGGCCGCTCCAGCTCGGCCTCGATATGAAGCAGACCCTGCTGCTGGTGCTGTCGCTGTTCGTCGTGTCGATCTCGCTGCGGACCGGCCGCACGACCGTGCTGCCGGGCGTGGTCCACCTGGTCATCTTCGCGGCGTATCTGTTCCTGAGCTTCGTGCCGTGACGATGCGGCAAGGCAGTCGCGCGCGTCGACGTCGGTTCGAGGCGGCCGCTTACGGCCGGCCGTTCGTCTAGCCGCCCTGCCCCTGCGGCGCGCGAGCGCCGCAGCCGGTCTCAACGCACGCCGACGCGTGACTCGCCGGCCGTCAGCGCACCGATCACGGCAGCGTCGCCGAAACCGGCGGCAGCGAACGTCGCGAGCACCGCATCGACCGCGTCCGGCGCGCAGGCGACCAGCAGCCCACCGCTGGTCTGTGGATCGGTCAGGATCGCGCGATCGACCGGCCGCACCGTATCGGCCAGATCGACGCGCTCGCCGTAGGCGGTCCAGTTGCGCGCGGAGGCACCGGTCGCCGCACCGGACTCAGCCAGCGCGCGCGTCGCCGGCAGCAGCGGAATGCGCGCCATTTCCAGTTGCGCGCCCAGATCGCTGCCGCGCGCGATTTCGAGCAGATGCCCGAGCAGGCCGAAGCCGGTCACGTCGGTCATCGCGTGGACGCCGTCGAGTCGCGCCAATTCGATGCCGGGCCGGTTGAGCCGCGTCGTCGTCTCGATCAGAGCCTGGTAGCCGGCCGCATCGAGCAGGCCCTTCTTGAACGCGGCCGAATGGATGCCCACGCCGAGCGGCTTGCCGAGCACGAGCCGGTCGCCGTCGCGTGCGGTCGCATTGCGCCGCACGTCGCGCGGGTGCACCAGGCCGATCGCGGCCAGGCCGTAGATCGGTTCGACCGAATCGATGCTGTGTCCGCCGGCGACCGGAATGCCGGCCTGTGCGCAGACCGTCTCGCCGCCGCGCAGAATCTCACGGATCGTCCCGGCCGGCAGCGTATCGATCGGCATGCCGACGATCGCCAGCGCGAACAACGGCGTCGCACCCATCGCGTACAGATCCGACAGCGCGTTGGTCGCCGCGATGCGGCCGAAGTCGAACGGATCGTCGACGATCGGCATGAAGAAGTCGGTCGTCGCGACGATCGCCTGCGTCTCGTTGAGGCGGTAGACCGCCGCATCGTCCGAAGTCTCGCGCCCGACCAGTAGATCGGCGAAACCGGCCGCCGCCGGCATGTCCTTGAGCAGGCCGGCCAGCACGCCCGGCGCGATCTTGCAGCCGCAACCGCCGCCATGCGACAGCGAGGTCAGGCGCGGCGTCGGCGTCTGGGTCGTGCTCATGCGCGGCTACTCCCGATCGATGCGCCACGTTACAACGAAGCACGCCGTGCGTAAAAATGCCGCCACGGACGCGCTCGTAGTCCACCGGCAGCGATCGACCGCACCACCCAATCAGGACAGGCAACGCCGGTCAGGAATTACCGTCAGCCCACCAGCCGCTTCTACCCAGATATGCCCCCCAACGAAGCCGGCCCTTCTTGAAGAGTGCGGCCAAGGATGGCCGCGGTAGACCATCCGAAGTTCTCGAACCCGCCCCCCGTTCGCGCCCATCCCGGAGCAGCGTTCAGGGACGAACGCAAAAACACATGGCGGAAGGCAGCAGGAGTCGAACCTACCCGGGAGCGATCGTCGCCCCCAACCGGGTTTGAAGCCCGGCCGCATCACCGGATGCGCATGCCTTCCGGAATTCTCGCGCGGCAGTGCCGGCGGTCAGCGCATCGGCCAGTGCCCATCGCCGCGCAGCACGTGCGTATCGCGCACGCGGCGAGTGTAGCCAACGCGATCGAAGAACTCCAAGATCTGGACGGTACGCTTGCGGCCGAGCCCGATCGCATCGCGATAACGGGCCGCATCGACGCGACCGTCGCGTTCGGCGATCGAGCGGGCGATCGCGGCGAGTTCGTCGACGCGCTCGCGCGTGTAGAACAGGTCGCGCACGATCTGATGCAGATCGCCGCGCGCCGCACTCTTGCGCAGCGTCTGCCGCACGGCTGCCTCATCCATGCCGGTCTGCGTCGCCAGATCACGCACCCACGGCGGATCGAAGCGGCCTTCGGCGATCAGCGGCCGCAGACGTTCGACCAGGCCGGTCTCCTCTTCGCTGAGCACGACGCGGTGCCCGGGCAGCCGCAGCCAGGCGCCGGCGTGTTCGATCGCGCCGGCCGCGACCAGCGCGCCGATCAGGCTGCGCCAGGTCGCCTCGGCCAGTGGCGGGGCGACGCGCCGGCGCAGCGCCGCCGAACCGAGGCCGGGTTCGTCCGGCGCGGCCTCGTGCACCTGGGCCAGCGTCGTGACGGTCCGCTGCTGCAGTGCCTGCCAGTACGCTGCATCGAAGATCACCGGTCCGGCCGCGGTCTCGACACGCACGGCCGCCTCGGGCAGCGCGATGCGCGACGGGTCGCAGCCGCAGAGCCGCTCCAGCTCGGCCAGCGCGATGCCGTGCGGCGCCTGCGCCAGCAGCGCTGCGATGCCCTCGCCTTCGAGCAGGCGCTCGATCGCATCGAGCCAGGCCAGCCGCTCGGGGCTGCGGCGCCGACGTTCGGGGCCGCTCGGATCGAGCACGCGACCGCCGCCGATCGTCGCGGCGGCGCGCGCATCGCGCACGATCAGGCGATCGCCGGCGGCTGCGCAGATCGGCGCGTCGAAGACCAGTTGCACGCGGCCGGTTCCGCCCGGCGGCAGCCGCTCGGCGTCGAGCAGCACGGCCTCGGCGAGACGGTGAGCGGTGCCGACGTGGACATGCAGCGGTGTGCGCTGGCGTGACAGCGCCGGCGCATCGGCGAGCAGGCGCAGACGTACATCCAGACGCCGACTCGCCAGAAGCGCACGCGGATCGGCCAGCCAGTCACCGCGTGCGATGCCGTCGCCGGCGACGCCGGCGAGATTCAGCGCACAGCGCTGGCCGGCACCGGCCGTCTCGGCCGCGCGCTGCTGTGCGTGCAGGCTGCGCACGCGGACCGATTCGCCGGCCGGCATGCGGCTCAGCACGTCGCCGACGCGCACACGGCCGGCGTGGACCGTGCCGGCCGCGATCGTGCCGTGGCCGGGCAGCGTGAACACGCGATCGACCGCGAGCCGGAACAGGCCGTCTTCCGGGCGGCGTGCGCGCCGTGCCGCGGCCGCATGCAGATGTGCGCGCAAGGCCGCGACGCCGGCATCGCCGTCCGCGCTCGCATCGAGCGCGAAGATCGGCACCTCGCGCAACGCGGTCGGCGCCAGCACGGCGCGTACGTCGGCCTCGACCTCGGCGACACGGACGGCATCGACGCGATCGATCTTGGTCAACGCGACCGCGCCGTCGTCGATGCCGAGCAGATCGAGGATCGCCAGATGCTCGCGCGTCTGCGGCATCACGCCGTCGTCGGCCGCGATCACCAGCAGCGCGAAATCGACACCGCCGGCACCGGCGACCATCGTGTGCACGAGGCGCTCGTGGCCGGGCACATCGATAAAGCCGAGCACCGGATCGGCATCGGCCGCCATGGGTCGGTCCGGCGCGGCCGCGATCGGGCCGCCGCCGTGCGGCTGCACCGCCGGCTCCGCCTCGACCGGGACATAGGCATAGCCGAGCTCGATCGAGATGCCGCGTGCCTTCTCTTCCTTGAGCCGGTCGGTGTCGACGCCGGTCAAGGCGCGGACCAGGGTGGTCTTGCCGTGATCGATGTGGCCGGCGGTTCCGACGATCACGGCGTCAGCTGCATCCATTGCGCGACGAAGTCGGCCTCGTCGCGCTCGGCCAGGCAGCGCAGGTCCAGCCACAATGCCTTGTCGGCGATGCGTCCGAGCACCGGCCGCGGCAGCGCGCGCAGGCGCGCTTCGAGCCGCGTCACGCTGGCGGCACCGCGCCGCGCCGGACGAATCTGCAGGCCATGGCTCGGCAGCCGGTCGACCGGCAGCGCACCGCTGCCGATCTGGCTGAGCATCGCTGCCGCGTCCGCCGCGTAATCGGGCCCGAGCGCGGCCTGCACGGCCGGCAGCACCCGCGCGGCCTGTTCGGCGATCGCCTGCGGCGCGCGCGTCAGCAGTTGCAGTGTCGGCAGTTGCTCGGCCAGCCGCTCCGGCGCGCGGTACAGCGCGAGCACGGCCTCGAGCGCGGCCAGCGTCGACTTGCCGGTGCGCAGCGCACGCTTGAGCGGATTGCGGTCGAGCCGCGCGATCAGATCGCGGCGGCCGGCGACGATACCGGCCTGCGGGCCGCCGAGCAGCTTGTCGGCGCTGAACGCGACCAGGTCTGCACCGGCCGCGAGCGTCTCGCGTACGGTCGGCTCCCTCGGCAGTCCCCAGCGCGACAGGTCGACGAGGCTGCCGCTGCCCAGATCGACCGCGAGCGGCAGCGCGTGCGCATGCGCCAGATCGACGAGCTCGGTTTCGGGCACGCTCGCGGTGAAGCCGGTGATCGCGTAGTTGCTGGCGTGTACCTTCATCAGCAGCGCGCTGCGCGGGCCGATCGCGGCGGCATAGTCGTGCCGGTGCGTGCGGTTGGTCGTGCCGACCTCGACCAGGCGCACGCCGGCGCTGCGCATCACGTCGGGGATGCGGAACGCGCCGCCGATCTCGACCAGTTCGCCGCGCGAGACGATCACCTCGCGGCGCGCGGCCAGCGTGTTGAGCAGCAGCAGGACCGCCGCGGCATTGTTGTTGACGACGGTCGCCGCCTCGGCGCCGGTCAGTTCGCAGACCAGCGCGGCGACCGCCGCGTCGCGGTCGCCGCGGCGGCCGGTCGCCAGATCGAACTCCAGATCGACCGGCTCGGCCGCCGCGCGTGCGGCCGCCTCGACCGCGACGGCCGGCAACAGCGCGCGGCCGAGATTGGTGTGCAGCACGGTGCCGGTCAGGTTGAACACGGCGCGCATCCGCGGTGCCGCGGTGCGTTCCAGCACCTCGCCGATCGCCGCGGCGATCGCCGCGGCCGCGATCGCGTCACGCCGCAGCGTGCCGGCGCGTGCGCGCGTGCGCAGCCGGTCGAGCTCCGCACGCAGGGCCGCGACCACCGGCGTGCGGCCGTGCCGCTCGATCAGACCGGCGATGGCGGCATCGCCGAGCAGCCGGTCCAGCGCCGGCAGATCGCCGGCGGCCGCGGTGTCCGCGCCGGCGCTCATCGCGCGTCGTCCGGCTCGGCCTGCCACAACAGCGGATGGCCGCTCGCGCGCGCGTAGCCGTGCTCGGCCAGCAGCAGGTCCAGCGCGAGACTGGCCAGATCGTCGGCGACCGGATCGACGCCGGGATCCTTCTCCTGATAGACGATCTTGCGATAGCTGCTGCACTGCTCGCAGGTCTCGGCACGCACGGCCTGGTCGAGCGCGCCGGCCGGTTCGCCGGTGCCGTCATCGGCCACCAGCGAGCGGTACGCGACGTCCTTACCGGATGCGCCGCACTGGCTGCACTGCACGCGCACGAGATGCCATTCGCAGGCGCACAGCGCACAGTGCAGATAGCGGTAGCCGCGATACGGCGCCTGCGCGCGGACGATGCTCGCGACCGGCGGCATGCCGCAGAGCGGGCACAGGCCCGGCACGTCGAGCGGCTGGACTTCGTCGGCGACCAGGCGGCTCGACGCCGCGGTCCAGTGCACCTGCAGCGCCGCCATCAGCAGCGGCGCGGCGGCGGTGTCGACGGCACCCTCGCGCACGCCGAGCAGGCGATCGGCCTGGGTATCGGCGTCCTCCATCGACAGCAGGGCGACGCGTTCGCCGAGCCGTGCGACTTCGACCGGGCAGTCCGCGAGCGCCGCGACGGCGCGTCCGATCGCGCTCAGTGCATCACGCCATGCCGGCGCGCGCGGCCAGGCGGCCGGCATCGGCGGCATGCGGTGCGCCTGCGCGGCCGAGCGCTGTGCCGGCGTCGGCAGCGTGCCCGGAAAATCGGCGAGTGCGGCGTGCTGCGCGCGGGCCACGGCGGCCTGCAGGCGCAGATAGGCGCCGATCGGCGAGGCGACGGCCAGTGCCTCGAAACGCTCGGCGCGCCGTGCGAACAGCGTGTCGCGATCGGGCAGACGGATGCGCGGTATCGAGCGCTGCGCGAGCGTCTCGATCTGGCCGGGCTCGAGGATGCGCGAGGTCATGGCGGCGGCCCACAGGTCGGGCGACCATCCTCGCCGCAAGCGCTGCCGGCGTCCAGCGCTGCCGGGCCGCCCTACTCGCTCGGATCGCCGCGCGTCACCGCGCGAAACCAGGCGCGGTGATGCTTCCAGGCCCAGCCGGGACTGACCGTGCCGCGCGTCATCGCGCGGATCGACCCCTTGACCCAGATCGCCGCATAGATGTGCACGACGATCGCGCAGATCAGCACGACCGCGCAGAACGCGTGCAGCACCGATGCGAAACGGACCACCTCGATCGGGAAGTAGAACGCGAAGTAGGCGCGCCACATCACGATGCCCGATGCGAGCAGGCCGATCAGGCACAGGACGATCAGATAGAACAGCAGCTTCTGGCCGCCGTTGTAGCGGCCGACCTCGGGCAGGCGGTCCTCGCGGTTGGTCACGACGTCGCCGGCGTTGCGCAGCCAGATCCAGTCGCGATGCTGCAGGCGGTTGTAGCGCCACAGACCCGCCGCGAGGATCGCGAACGCCAGCGTCATGACCAGGCCGATGAACGGGTGCACGATGCGCGTCCACGGGCCGCCGCCGAACAGAGCGGTCAGCCAGAACAGCGAGGGATGGAACAGCGCCAGGCCCGACAGCGCGAGCAGCACGAAGCTGATCGCGACGATCCAGTGGTTGATGCGGGTGCCGGCGCGGTAGCGGACGATGCGCTCCTCGTCGCGAACGCGGTTCATGTCGTCTTCTCCCGTTCGCGGCGCGCGGCTTCCTCGTCGTGCTCGTCGGTCTCGTTCGGGCCGATGCCGATGTAGTGCAGGAAGCCGGCGCGGCCGTCGCGACGATCGCGAGCAGGCCGAGCGGCTTGGCGACGCCCTTCCAGAGGCCGACGAGCGGGCTGATCCGCGGCTGCTCGGGCAGGCCGGCATAGAGCTGCGGCTGATCGGCGTGATGCAGCACGTACATCACGTGCGTGCCGCCGACGCCTTCGGGGTCGTACAGGCCGGCCTGGTCGTAGCCGCGCGACTTGAGATCCTCGACGCGCTCGGCCGCGTGCTGGCGCATGTCCTCCTTGGTGCCGAATTCGATCGCACCGGTGGGACAGGTCTTGACGCAGGCCGGCTCCAGGCCGACCGCGACGCGGTCCGAGCACAGCGTGCACTTGTAGGCCTTCTTGTCCTTCTGCGAGATGCGCGGCACGTCGAACGGGCAGCCGGTCACGCAGTAGCCGCAGCCGATGCAGTGCTCCTGGTGGAAGTCGACGATGCCGTTGGCGTACTGCACGATCGCGCCGGGCGACGGACAGGCCTTCAGACAGCCCGGATCGGCGCAGTGCATGCAGCCGTCCTTGCGGATCAGCCATTCGAGATCGCCGCTGGCGGTCTCGTGCTCGGTGAAGCGCATCAGCGTCCAGGACTGGTCGCTGAGGTCGGTCGGGTTGTCGTAGTGCCCGGTGCAGCTGCCGACCTCGTCGCGCAGGTCGTTCCATTCCATGCACGCGACCTGGCAGGCCTTGCAGCCGATGCACTTGCTGACGTCGATCAGCTTGGCGACCTGGCCGGTATGCGCGCCGCGCGCCTGCGGCTCGGGCAGCGTGGTCGCCGAGCGCCGGACGATGTCGAGCGATTGCAATGCCATGGGACCTCCTACGCCTTCTCGACGCGGACCAGGAACGATTTGAATTCCGGCGTCTGCGTATTGGCGTCGCCGACGAACGGGGTCAGGGTGTTGGCGAGGTAGCCCGGCTTGGCGACGCCGAGGAAGCCCCAGTGGATCGGCACGCCGACCTGATGCACGACGCGTCCCTCGACCGTCAGCGGCCGGATCCGCTTGGTCACCATCGCGACTGCGACGATCTCGCCGCGCTGCGAGGACACGCGCACGCGGCTGCCGTTGGCGATGCCGAGCTCGTCGGCCAGCGCCGCGCCGATCTCGACGAACTGCTCGGGCTGCACGATCGCGTTCAGACGCACGTGCTTGGTCCAGTAGTGGAAGTGCTCGGTCAGCCGATAGGTGGTCGCCACGTGCGGGAAGCGGTCCGGCGTGCCGAACGCGGCGCGGTCGTCCTCGAACACGCGCGCGGCCGGATTGTGCAGTGCCTGCGGCTGGTCCGGGCTCAGCGGGTTGACCGCCAGCGGCGTCTCGAACGGCTCGTAGTGCTCCGGGAACGGCCCCTCGGCCATCGCGCCGCGCGCGAAGAAGCGCGCGACACCCTCGGGGTTCATGATGAACGGCCCCATCCCGCCGGCCGGATTCTCGCCGGCGGCGAAATCCGGCACGTCCGCCCCGCTCCACGCGCTGCCGTTCCACGCGATCAGCGAACGCCGCGGGTCGAACGGCCGGCCGGCCACGTCGCAGGACGCACGGTTGTAGAGCACGCGCCGGTTGGCCGGCCAGGCGAACGCCCAGTTCAGCGTCTGCCCGATGCCGGTCGGATCGGCGTTGTCGCGGCGTGCCATCAGATTGCCGGTCGGTCCCCAGGCGCCGCAGAAGATCCAGCAGCCGCTCTGCGTGCTGCCGTCGTCGCGCAGCTCGGCGAAGCCGGCCAGCTGCTCGCCGGCCTTGCGGACGATCCGCGTCGGGTCCTTCGGGTCGGCCAGGTCCTTGAGCGCGCTGCCGGAGAACTCGCGTGCGAGCTCCTCGGGCGCCGGACTCTCCGGCTGCGCGTACTTCCAGGTCAGGTTGACGATCGGATCCGGGAACGCACCGCCGTCGGCGCGGTACATCGCCCGCATGCGCACGAACAGGCCGGCCATGATCTCCAGGTCGCTGCGCGCCTCGCCGGGCGGCTCGGCGCCCTTCCAGTGCCACTGCAGCCAGCGCGAGGAATTGGTCAGCGAGCCGTTCTCCTCGGCGAAGCAGGTGGTCGGCAGACGGAACACCTCGGTCTGGATCGCCGAGGAGTCCACGTCGTGCAGCACCCCGTGGTTCTTCCAGAACTCGCTGGTCTCGGTCGCCAGCGGATCCATCACGACCAGGTACTTCAACTTCGAGAACGCCGCGGTCAGCTTGGCCTTGTTCGGCGCGGCCGCGAGCGGGTTGAAGCCCTGACAGATGTAGCCGTTCATCCTTGCCCTGGTGCATCAGCTCGTAGGCCTGCAGCATGTCGTAGGGCTTGTCGAGCTTGGGCAGGTAGTCGAACGCCCAGCGGTTCTCGGCGGTCGCCGCCTCGCCCCACCAGGTCTTCATGAAGCTCACGAAGAACTTGCGGTAGTTCTGCCAGTAGCTGAGCTGGTTGGGCCGCAGCGGCTTGGGCGCGCGCGCGGCGATGTAGGCCTCGAAATCCTGCTCGGCCTGATTCGGCAGCGTCATGTAGCCGGGCAGCAGGTTCGACATCAGGCCGAGGTCGGTCAGGCCCTGGATGTTGGAGTGGCCGCGCAAGGCGTTCATGCCGCCGCCGGACACGCCGATGTTGCCGAGCAGCAGCTGCACCATCGCGCCGGTGCGGATCATCTGCGAGCCGATCGAGTGCTGGGTCCAGCCGAGCGCGTACATGATCGTCATCGCGCGGGTCGGCGTCGCGGTCGAGGCGATCATGTCCCAGATCGCCAGCACCTTGTCCTTCGGCGTGCCGCAGACGCGCTCGACCATCTCCGGCGTGTAGCGCGCGTAGTGGCGCTTGAGCAGGCTGTAAACGCAGCGCGGGTCGGTCAGCGTCGGATCGGTGCGGACATAGCCGTCCTCACCGATCGCGTAGTCCCAGCTGGATTTGTCGTAGGTGCGGCGGCCGGCGTCGTAGCCCGAGTACAGCCCCTGCTCGAACGCGAACTCGTCCTTCACGACGAACGCGAGGTCGGTGTAGTTGACGACGTACTCGCGCTGGATCGCGTCGTTGGTCAGCAGGTGGTTGATCAGGCCGCCGAGGAAGACGATGTCGGTTCCGGTGCGGATCGGCGCGTAGACGTCGGCCACCGAGGCCGAGCGCGTGAAGCGCGGATCGACCACGATCAGCTTGGCCTTGTTGTGCGCCTTGGCCTCGGTCACCCACTTGAAGCCGCACGGATGCGCCTCGGCCGCATTGCCGCCCATGATCAGGATCAGGTCGGCATTCTTGATGTCGACCCAGTGATTCGTCATCGCGCCGCGGCCGAACGTCGGGGCAAGACCTGCCACCGTCGGGCCGTGTCAGACGCGTGCCTGATTGTCGAATGCGAGCAGGCCGAACGAACGGGCGACCTTGTGCGTCAGATAGCCGACCTCGTTGCTCGAGGCCGAGGCCGCGAGCATGCCGGTGGTCAGCCAGCGGTTGACGGTGAGGCCGTCGGGCGTGGCGGCGACGAAGTTCGCGTCGCGGTCGGCCTTCATCAGCTTGGCGATGCGCTCGAGCGCCTCGTCCCAGGAGATGCGCTGCCAGGTGTCCGAGCCCGGCGCGCGGTACTCCGGAAACTTCAGGCGGCTCTCGCTGTGGATGAAGTCGATCAGCGCCGCGCCCTTCGGGCACAGCGTGCCGCGATTGACCGGGTGATCCGGATCGCCTTCGATGTGGAACAGGCTCGGCCGCGCATTCTTGGCGCCGTCGCCGAGTCCGTACATCAGCACGCCGCAGGCGACCGAGCAGTACGGACAGGTATTGCGAGTCTCGGTCGCACGGGCCAGCTTGAACTGGCGCACCTCCGCGAGCGCGGGGCCGGGCGAGAAGCCCATGAGCGCCAGGCTGGAACCCACCAGGGTCGTCCCGGTGACTTTCAGGAACTGGCGCCGAGTCAGAGCAGACATGACGTTCTCCTCGATCGCTGGTCGCGGCGCCGCCTCGCGGGAGCGGGAGAACGCCGTACTGGCCTCGGATGACACATCGACGCATCAGGCGCGGCGAGTATAGATCAACTTCCGGGCGCGTCTCGATGTCACCCGCGCGTCTTGCGGCGTCGCAGCAAACGCCATGCCGCCCGTGCTTGCATGACGTAACGATGACTGCGGGTCGCCGCCGTTCAGCGCTGGCGCGGTGACGCTGTGGCAGTTTGCGTCTCGCCGCGCGAGACACCTGCCCGGCACCCTGCTCGACATCGACCTTCCACAGCTCACGCGCCGGACTTCGATCACCGCGCCATGTCATCGTGCACGCCCGATTTCACCGCCGACCTGCCGCGCGCGCTCGCCGCGCCGGCGCGCGGCATGGTGCCGTCGGCCGGCACCGGCGCGATGACACATGACACCGTGCGCGCCCGCGGTGCCGCCACCACGCAGCAACAGGAGAACGGCATGCTCGACATGTCAGCCCAATCCCTCACCACGCCGATGCCCGGAGCCGCCGATTCGCAGTCGCACGCGATCGGCGACGGCGTAACCGATGCGGACCGGCCGGCCGCCAGCGGCTGGCGAACGCTGCGCAACGGGCGTTGCTTCGTCTACGTGCTGCCGTGTCGCGAGTCCGACACGATCAAGGTCGGCTACGCACGCGATCCGCTGGTCAGGCTGCACGCGCTGCATGCGCGCTACTTCGAGTTCTTCGACCTGGACCGCGCGCTGCTGGTCGAGACCGACTACGTGCGCGACGCGCGTGAGATCGAGCGCCGCCTCAAGCAGGCGCTGGCGGACGATGCGGTGACGGCGCCGCTGAGCGTGCGCGAGGCCGCCGGCGGTCGGACCGAATGGTTCGGCGGCGCCTGGTCGCGCGCGGTGGCGCTGAGCGAGCGGATCTGCGAGGAGGACGGCTACCTGCTGCATCCGCAGCTGTCAGCCTGGCTGCGCGTGCGCTGGTTTCGCGACGCGGCGCTGTACGACTGGTCGCAGCAGGCGCTGCGGCAGATCGAATTCTTGAGCTTCAACGGTGCGCCCGACACCGCGCAGAAGCTGCACCGCGAACTCAAGAACGCGCTCGACGCCTGTGACGCGGTCGGTCTGCGGCTCGAAGGCAAGGTGCCGGGGGCCGTACTGGCCTGGTATCGATCCGGCGCGCGCGCGTTCGGCTGAGCGCTCAGCCGGCCTCTCGGTACGGCGCCAGCAGCGCCGGATCGGCGAGGATGCCGTCGGGCACCAGATAGCGCGGTTCGCGGCCCTCGGCCAGCAAGGCACGGATGCGGCTGGCCGAGAAGTCGAGCGGCGTCACGTCGATCTCGAACACAAGACCGGCCGGCGCCGCGCGCAACGCGGTCGCATCGTCGACGCGGCGCGGCCGCGTCTCGTGCTCGAGCGCGGCGTCGAGCGCCGCGACATAGCCCGGCGCGCGGCAGCACGCCGACATGGGCCTGGTCGAACAGCTCGCGCCAGCGGTGCCAGCCGGCCAGCCCCGCGAACGCATCGGCGCCGACCAGCAGCACCAGCGGCCGCTCCGGGCCGATCTCGGCGCGCAGCTCGACCAGAGTATCGATCGACCATGACGGCCCGGCCCGGTCCAGTTCGCGCGTGTCCAGCCGCAGCCGATCCTGTCCGGCCAGCGCGGCCGCCAGCAGGGCGACGCGCTGCGCCGGCGTCGCGACCGGCTGGGCCCGGTGCGGCGGCACGCTGGCCGGCAGCAGGCGCACCTCGGCATCGAGCAGTTCGGCGGCTTCCCAGGCCACGCGCAGATGCGCGTTGTGGACCGGATCGAAGGTGCCGCCGAGGATCGCCAGCGGGCGCATCAGGCGGCGATCAGCGCTGCGCCTGATCGCGGCGAGGCGATCGCCGCGATCAGGCGCTCGAGCTCGCGCCAGACCTCGCCGTCGCGGCGGCCCTTGGCGATCGCGTCGATCCGCGCGGCTTGCGCGAGGCAGGCTTCCCAGTGCGCGGCGCGTGCGGATTTGAGCGCACGGCGATACAGCGGCTGGCGCGAATCCCAGACCCGTTCGCTGCGGAACGCCGCTGCCAGATTGTCGCCGGCCGCCGACAGGCGCTGCAGCAGGCGCAGCTGATTGAGGATCCAGCCGAGCAGCGGGATCGCGTCCTCGCCTTCCTCGCGCAGGCCGCGCACGATGCGCAGGGCGCGCTCGGCGTCGCCACCGAGCGCGGCATCGGTCAGACGGAATGCGTCGTAGCGCGCATCGTCGGCGACCGCGGCCTCGAGCAGGCCGGCGTCTACGCGGCCTTCCGGTGCGAGCAGGGCCAGCTTGTCGACCTCCTGCGCGGCGGCCAGCAGATTGCCCTCGACGCGCTCGGCCAGCAGATCGACCGCATCCGGCGTGGCCTTGAGGCCGCGCGCCGCGAAGCGCGCGCCGATCCAGCCCGGCAGTTCCTCGCGCTTGAGTGGCCAGACCGGCACGAACATGCCGGCGCGCTCGACCGCGGCGACCCAGGCGCCTTCGTGCTGCTTGCTCCATTCCTGACAGGTGATCAGCAGCACCGTATCGGGCGGCGGCGCCTGGCAATACGCGGCGATCGCGGCCGCGCCGTCCTTGCCGGGCTTGCCGGTCGGCAGGCGCAGATCGATCAGCTTGCGGCTCGCGAACAGCGACAGCGCACTGCCGGCGCGCGCGAGCTCGTCCCAGTCGAAGCGCGCATCGGCGTCGTAGACCTCGCGCTCGAGATAATCGAGCGCGCGCGCGCGGGCGCGCAGCGCGTCGGCGGCCTCGAGCACGAGCAGGTGTTCGCTGCCGGCCAGCAGATAGACCGGCCGCAGATCGGGCTCGCCGAGCGTCTTGCGGAACTGGGCCAGCGTCGCCGACATCGAGCGCGTCCGCTCAGCCGGCGCGGCCGAGCACGTCGAGCCGGCGCAGGATCGCCTGCACCATCTCGCGCTGCAGTTCCTTGGTCAGCAGGTCCTGCTCGGCGGCGACGCCGAGCGCCTGCGAGGCGTCGAACGTGAAGTCGCGCGTCAGATCGATCACCTGGACCGGCAGCAGGCCGCGGCCGGCGGCGTCCTCGAGCACGAACTCGACGTGGTAGCGGATCGTGTACTCGGTCGCGCGCGCGTTGCCGCCGACCGACAGCACGTCGGTCGACAAGGCATTGGCGGTGATCTTGAGCACCGAGACGCCGTCCTCGACACGATCGGCGATGGTCGCACCGGAGCGTGCCAGCGCCTTGGCCAGATCGCGGCCGAGCGGGCTCAGCGGGTCGGCACCCTGGATGTGGACATGCTGCATGCCGGCCGGAAGCCGGGCCTCACCGCGCAGCTGGAAGCCGCAGGCGGTCAACAGAACCGTGAGGAGGACGAGGCCGAGGACGCGGAGGGTGTTCATGGATGCCGGAGGCCGGACCGAGTGCGGGAAGACGGCAAGGATAGCCGAATCGGCTGCCGCCGCGTCCGTGACCGCAGGCGTGCCCCGCAGCCTCGCCATGCCTGCCGCGCGGCCACCGGCGGCACGATCGCAGCCGCGATCGGCTCGTGCGGCTGGTCCGACCCGCGCATCCGGCCACGTCCTCGTCCGGCACCGCGGCGTGACCGGACGGCGGCGCCGCGCTGCCTGCGGTCGCCGCGCGCTGCAGGCCGGAGGACCCCGCCGCCGGGGGCGAGGTCGCGTGCTCAGATCACGATGTTGACGATCTTGCCGGGCACCACGATGACCTTCTTCGGCGTCTGTCCGGTGATGAACGCGGCGACCGCGGGCTCGGCCAGCGCGGCGCGCTCGGCGTCCTCGCGCGAGGCACTGGCCGGAATCTCGATCGTGCCGCGCAGCTTGCCGTTGACCTGCACCGCCAGCGTCAGCGCATCGCGGACCAGCGCAGCCGGGTCGGCCTGCGGCCACGGCCGGTCGTCGACCAGGGTCGTGGCATGACCGAGCGCCTGCCACAGCGCATGGCAGACGTGCGGCGTGATCGGATTGAGCAGCAGCACGATCGTCTCGAATGCCTCGTGACGGACCGCCCTGCCCTGATCGCTGGCATCGTCGAACTTCGCCAGGGCGTTCAGCAGCTCCATCAATGCGGCGATCGCGGTGTTGAACGACTGGCGGCGGCCGTAGTCGTCGCCGACCTTGACGATCGTCTCGTGCACCAAGCGCCGCATCGTCTTCTGAGCGGCGTTCAGCGCAGCCGGGTCGACCTCGGGGTGATCGGGTTGCGCAACGTGCGCGTGCAGGTCGCGCCACAGGCGCTTCAAGAAGCGCGACATGCCCTCCACGCCGGCCTCGTTCCATTCCAGCGACTGATCCGGCGGCGCCGCGAACATCGAGAACAGCCGCACCGTGTCGGCGCCGTACTTGTCGACCATCGCCTGCGGATCGACCCCGTTGTTCCTGGACTTGGACATCTTCTCAATGCCGCCGACCAGCACCGGCGCACCGTCGGACTTCAGCGTCGCGCCGGTGATGCGGCCGCGCTCGTCGCGGCTGACCGCAATGTCGGCCGGATTGAACCAGTCGCGGCTGCCGTCGGCGTTCTCGCGATAGAACGTCTCGGCGATCACCATGCCCTGGCACAGCAAGTTGATCGCCGGCTCGTCGCTGTCGACCAGGCCTTCGTCGCGCAGCAGCTTGTGATAGAAGCGAAAGTACAGCAGGTGCAGAATCGCGTGCTCGATGCCGCCGATGTACTGGTCGACCGGCGTCCAGTAGCGCGCGCGCGGCCGTCGACCATGTCGGTCGCGCCCGGCGAGGTGTAGCGCGCGTAGTACCAGCTCGACTCCATGAACGTGTCGAAGGTGTCGGTCTCGCGCTCGGCCGGGCCGCCGCAGTTCGGACAGGTGGTCTTGCGCCACTGCGGATCGGCCTTGATCGGCGACTGCACGCCCGAGAACGCGACGTCCTCCGGCAGCACGACCGGCAGCTGGTCTTCAGGCACCGGCACCGCATCGCAGTTCGCGCAGTAGACGACCGGGATCGGGCAGCCCCAGTAGCGCTGGCGCGAGACGCCCCAGTCGCGCAGCCGGAAGTTGACGCGGCGCGCGCCGGTGCCGGCCCGCTCGAAGCGCGCGGCCAGCGCGTCGAACGCGCCGCGGAAATCCAGCCCGTCGTACTCGCCGGAATTGATCAGCGTGCCGTACTCGGTGTACGCACCGTCGCCGATCACGCTGCGCTCGAATTCGGCCAGCACGTCGAGCTCGCCGGCCGGCTCGACGACGTCGATCGGTCGGCTCTCGCCGAGCGCGGCGCTCATCGGATCGGCGTTGCTGCGCGCATCGCGGCCGAGCTCGGCGATCGCGTCGCGCACGCCGTCGGGCACGATCACGATGCGGATCAGCAGGTCGTACTTGCTCGCGAATTCCCAGTCGCGCTGGTCGTGCGCCGGTACCGCCATGACCGCGCCGGTGCCGTAGTTCATCAGCACGAAATTGGCGACCCAGACCGGGATCGCCTCGCCGGTGACCGGATGGATCGCCGTGAAGCCGGTGTCGACGCCCTTCTTCTCCTGCGTCTCCAGATCGGCCTCGGCGGTGCCGCCGCGGCGGCATTCCTCGATGAACGCCGCGACCTCAGGACGCATCCTGGCGGCCTCGAGCGCCAGCGGATGCTCGGCCGCGACCGACAGGAAGCTCACGCCCATCAGCGTATCGGGCCGCGTCGTGAACACCGTCACCGGCTCGCGGCCCTCGACCGCGAACTGGATCTCCAGTCCCTCGGAGCGGCCGATCCAGTTGCGCTGCATCGTCTTGACCGAGTCCGGCCAGCCCGGCAGCGCGTCGAGGCCGTCGAGCAGCTGCTGCGCGTAGTCGGTGATCTTGAGGAACCACTGCGGGATTTCGCGCTTCTCGACCAGGGCGCCGGAGCGCCAGCCGCGGCCGTCGATGACCTGCTCGTTGGCCAGCACGGTCTGGTCGACCGGATCCCAGTTGACGACCGAGTTCTTGCGATAGACCAGGCCCTTGCGCATCAGCCGCGTGAACATGCGCTGCTCGTGCACGTAGTAATCCGGCCGGCAGGTCGCGAACTCGCGCGACCAGTCGATCGCGTAGCCCATCGTCTTGAGCTGGGCACGCATGTGTTCGATGTTCTGGTACGTCCACGCCGCCGGTGCGGTCCTGCGCGCGATCGCGGCGTTCTCGGCCGGCAGGCCGAACGCGTCCCAGCCCATCGGCTGCAGCACGTTGCGCCCCTGCATGCGCTGGAAGCGACTGATGACGTCGCCGATCGTGTAGTTGCGCACGTGGCCCATGTGCAGCGCACCGGACGGATACGGCAGCATCGACAGACAGTAGAACGGCTTGCGCGACGGGTCCTCGGTCACCTCGAAGGCGCGGGTGTCGGTCCAGTAGCGCTGCGCGGCGGCTTCGACCGCCTGCGGATCGTAGGTTTCTTGCATGGTGGGCGCGGTATTCCGGCACTCGGCCGGCGATGACGGGAAAAAGTGCGCCAGCCTAGCGCAGCGCAGCGTCCGCGCCAAATCGCGGCGGCCATGCAGCGCGGCCGGCGGCCGATTGCGCGGAGTGATACCGTCGTCCCTGGCGCGCAGGCTACGGGGACGCGCGTCGCATCCGGTTTCGGAAAAAAATGGCGCATGGCGACGCAGCCGTCGACGAACGGCGCGCTGCTCCGCCATTGCGATCCGCACCTCGCAGCCTTGCATACCATTGACTTGCACGGAGAGTTCCGATGACACGCACGATCCGTTTCATCGCACGCGGCCTGTTCGGCGCCGTGCTGGCGCTGCCGGTGATCGACGCAGGGGCGATTCCGCCGTCGATCGGCCTGCCGACGATCAACTTCTGGCGCGACGCCTGCGAGATGGCCGCGCATGTGGACGACCCGGTCGAGATGCAGCGCGTGATCGACGCGACGGTCTTCATCGTCGAGCCCCGCGCGCTCGGCCTCAATCCGGACGGCAGCTATTACGTGCGCACACGCCCGTTCGTCGACTTCGACGGCATGGTCCTGAGCCCCGACTCGCACTTCTACGGCGAGCAGGCGATCGTCTTCGGCGGTCTGCCGGGTCGCTCCGGCTTCCTGGTGAGTCCCGAAAGCGTCGTGACGACGCCGCACATCGCCGGCTTCGATCCGACCGGCTACTACGTGCTGTTCGGCTACGAGAATGCGGCGCTGCCCGATGGCAGCTGCGTGCCGATCGATACGACTCGCTTTCCGGCCAGCCAGGTCCGCGTCATCGACCGCTACGAGAACGGTCTCCCTGCGATGCTCGGCGACTACCTCGTGGCACATCTGTCCGATCCGGTGCTGGATCGGCCGTTCCTGCGCGTACGCCGCAGTGGTCATGCCGAGGTCGGCGACGCGATCACACTGGTCGGACATCCGGCGCGACTGTCGAAGAAGATCGATACCGCCGGACATGTGGTCGGACTGACCGGCAGTGGGCCGTCACCGTATCTGGACGGCGACGTGCCGCTCGCCTACCCGGTGCACTCGATCGCGTTCAGTTCCGGATCGCCGCTGTACAACCTGTCGCGCCAGTACGTCGAGCTGGCCGTGATGACGGGCTCCTGCGGCGTGTTTCGCCCGGACCAGGGCAGCCAGCCGCTGACCCATACGCTGATGTCGGACTGCGGGCCGCCCGGCCCGCTGAACTCGCCGATCAAGACCTTCGCGCCAAGAATCGAGCGCATCGTGCTCGAGACGGCGCCGCTGTCGGTTCGCAACATCGGCACGGCCGCGGCCGGCTTCGCGCAGCCGGTCACGACCTACACCCTGGTGGCGCCGTCGCGCAGCGCGTATGCGGCCCCCGCGATCGACTACCGGATCGAGATGGCCGCCCCGGTCATCGGCGAGCCCGATCTGAGCCTGCTGTCCTCAGTGCCGCTCGAAGGCAGCCTCGATGCCGGCACCTCGCTGAGTTTCGACGTCGCGGCGGTCATGCCGCCCGGCCAGGCCTGCGGCGTGTTCGAGCGCGAGTTCGTCGTACGCGATCTCACGCACGGCCTGAGCGATCGCGTCCATCAGACGCTGGAAGTCGCCCAGACCGTGTTCGATGCGGATAGAACGGTGCTCGAGATGGTCGGCATCGAGCAGCCGTACGTCGCGACGCGCACGTTCCAGATCCGCAATCTGCGGCCGGTCAAGGCGCTCATCCGCGTCAGCGCCGACCAGAACTGGGTCACGATCGACGGCGTATCCGGCAGTTCCGGCGGTGCACCGCAGACCGTGCTGACGATCGGCGCGCTGCAATCGGCGACCGTCACGATCGGACTGGCCGTCTCGGCCAGCGGTCTGGCCCTGCATACGACCCATCAGGCGGCGATCCTCGTGTCCGGCGCCGATCCGGCCTGTACGCTGACGCCCGACATCTCGGTGCCGGTACGCTTCACGCCGGGTGAGCTGACGTTCCGTCAGGCGATCCTCGCCCCGGTGCCGCCGGCGGCCCAACCGTCATCGCCACTGACCGCCACGATCGAGGTCGAGGAGAACTTCTGCGTCGACGAGGTCAAGGCCAGCTATGTCTTCGATCACGTGGTCGATTCGTTCAAGACCGACGTGTGGCTGACCGAGAGCACCTGGGAGCTGCAGCGTCCCGGCAGCGCGGCCTGGATGCCGCTCTGGGACCGCGCTGCGGCACCGGCCTGCGTGCCGCCGACCGGTGTGGACGAGAGCGCTTGGTGCTATCTGTACCGCGGCGTGAAGGATGCGTGCGATTTCGACGGGGCCGGCGACGCCAGCAGGCCTTGCGACACCGTCGTGGCCGGCGATCCGCAGCGCCCGCCGCTGGCGGCCTGCATGCCCGGCACCGGCTGCGAACCGTTCGCCGACCACCTCGGCAAGCCGTCGCGCGGTATCTGGACGATGCGGCTCAGCGACCGTGTCCTCGACGGCCTCGCCACGCAACCGGGCATCCGCGGCTGGACGCTGACGTTCCGCGGCAGCGCGGCCTGCACGAACTGAGGCCGCGACCGGCGTCGCGCGGCGGACGGTTCGGCGCGTCCGCGGCGCCGCCGGTCCGTTCGGTACAGACCGGGGCCTGCGGTCTGCCACCGACCCGGTAACGCCGGGCGTCGTGCCGAACGGCCCGCCCTGCATCGGCCGGCAGCCGAGGACGGCCCTGATCGGTCGCGGTTCATGCCGGATGCCGGTGCGCGGCGGCATCATCGTCCCCGATGCGTCCTTGCATCCGGCGCATCCGCCGGGCGAGCGCGCGCCTCGGTCCGGCGCCTCGCTCGCCGCGCGTATCCGCCACGACCGGAGACCGACATGACCACGAACACCCCGACGCCGTTCGCGCTGTACAAGGCCAACCTCGAACTCGCACTGCGCATCGGTCAGCTGCTCAACGAAAACCGCAAACAATGGGCGCGCCAGGGCCTGGCCGGCGTTGACCAGGCGGTCGGCCGCACGCTCGACGAATCCGAGCGCGCGATGGCCGGCGTCGACTGGACGCGCCTGGCCGGCCTGCCGGTCGAGGGCGTCTGGAACACGCTGAACTGGGATGCGCTCAAGCCCGATGTCGGCACGCTGAAGAGCTCGATCGACGAGGTCATCGCGCAGCAGTCGAGCTTCGCCAGCGGCCTGCACGAAGCCGTCGAGGCCTGGCAGCGCCAGTGCGGCGAGGCCGTGCGCGAAGCCGGTCTGGCCTTGCCGACGACGACCGGATTCGAGGATTTCCTGAAGGTCTTCACCGACGCGACCAAGCCGGCATCCGGCACCGACACGCGCGGCCCGAAGGCCGGCGATTCGGCGAAGCGCCCGACCCGCCGCAGCTGACGGCATCCGGCGCGGCCGGATCCTCAGGCGCGGTGGTACGGATGTCCGGCCAGCAGCGAGCTGGCCCGGTACAACTGCTCGACGACGAGCAGCCGCACCAGCATGTGCGGCAGCGTCAGCGGGCCGAGCGACCAGCTCTGGTGAACCTGCGCGAGCACCTCGGGCGCGTGGCCGTCCGGGCCGCCGATCAGCAGAACCAGATCGCGCCCGCCCATGCGCCAGGCGGCGAGCTGTTCGGCCAGCTGCTCGCTCGTCCACGGCTTGCCGCGGCCGTCGAGCGCGACGCGATGGGCATCCTTCGGCAGGGCCGCGAGCACCGCCGCCCCCTCCTCGGCGATCGCGCGCTGCGGATCGCGGTTCTTGCCGCGGTGGCCGAGCGCGATCTCGACCAGTTCGATCGGCAGATCGCGCGAGAGCCGCTTGCGGTAATCGGCGACACCCTCGGCGACCCAGCCGGGCATGCGCTCGCCGACTGAGATCAGGCGCGTACGCACGGGATCGGGCGGCTCAGACCGCCGCGGCCGATCCGCTGTCGCCGTCGACCGACCACATGCGCTCGAGGCCGTAGAACTCGCGCGCACGCGGCAGCATGATGTGGACGACGATGTCGCCGAGGTCGACCAGCACCCACTCGGCCTCGCGCTGGCCCTCGACGCCGAGCGGCGGCAGGCCGGCCTTCTTGGTCTGCTTGATGACCTCGTCGGCGATCGACTTGACGTGACGGCTCGAGGTGCCGCCGGCGACGACGATGATGTCGGCGATCGAGGTGCGGCCGGTCACGTCGAGCTCGACGACGTCACGCGCCTTGAGATCCTCCAGCGCCTTGATGACGATGTCGCGCAGGCGCGCGACGACGTCGGTCTCACGCGCCGGCTTGGGCTGGGTGCGCTGACGCGGGGCCTTCGGTGCGGCGGCGGCCTGCGGCTTGGTCGGCTTGGCCGACTTGGACGCCTTGACTGACTTGGCTGCCTTCGCAGCCGAAGCCGGTGCGGCATTCTTCCTGGTCGGTGCCTTCGCCGGCGACTTGGCCGCCGCAGCCGTGCCGGCCGGTCGCCGCGCAGTCTTGACGCTGTTGCCTGCGGCCTTCGCCGGGGCCTTGCCCACCGCCCTGGCCGGCGGTCGCGCCGCGGTCCTGGCGGCCGTCGCCGTCTTGCGTGCGGGCGCAGGCTTGGCCGATGCGGCGCCGGTCGCGCGGGAAGTCTTGGCGGGAGCGGCCTTGGGCCGTGGGGTCTTCTTTGCAGTCAAGGGTGAGCCTCGGGCATGGCGCGGCGCCGGAATTGACGCGGGCGCAGTATAAGGCGATTCGCCGGCCGCACCGTCCGCGTCCGGTCCGCCGGCCGCGGACGGTTCACCTGTGCGCCCGCCGGAGGTCCCGCCGCCTCGCGCCGTCTCGGTCGCACAGCCGATCGCGGATCGACCGCTGGCCGATACCGGCGCGGCGATCGGCACAGCCCCGAGCGGGATGCCGCGCGCGGCGGCGCGGCACGCATCAGATCTCGAAGATGCCGCGCTTGATCGCGATCGTGACCGCATGGGTGCGATCGTTGGCACCGAGCTTGGACAGGATGTTCTTCATATGCGCCTTGACGGTCTCCTCGGCGATCGCCAGCCGCGCCGCGACCTCCTTGTTCGCGTTGCCGGCGGCGACCAGGCGCAGCACCTCGATCTCGCGATCGGTCAGCGCATCGTCGGCGGCGTGTTCGGCGATGCCGGCCGCGATCGACTCCGGGATCCTGCGCCGCCCGGCGTGTACGGCGCGGATCGTCTCGAGCAGTTCGCGGCGCAGCGTGTGCTTGAGCAGATAGGCCGCGGCGCCGGCCTTGAGCGCGCGCAGCGCCTGCACGTCGCCGCCGTGTGTCGTCAGCACGACGATCCGCGCGGCCGGAAACTCGGCGCGGATCGCACCGATCGCCTCGATGCCGTCGACGCCGGGCATCTGCAGATCCATCAGCGTGACGTCGGGGCGGCAGCGCCGGAAGACCTCGATCGCCTCGCGGCCGTCACTCGCCTCGCCGACCAGGTCCATGTCGGCCTGACCGGCGATCACGGCGGCGATGCCCTCGCGCAGCAGCGGGTGATCGTCGACGGTCAGGATCCGGATCGGCACGGCGGTCATCGGCGGCTGTCGGGCTAGCGGCCACGTCCGGCCGGGGATGGGGCGCCCATTGTAGAACCTGTGCTCCCTCCAAAGAGGGAGCGGCCCGCTCCCCGGCCTCGGGATGCGGAGCCGGACGCGCCGCCCTAGCCTGCACCGGTGCAGCGCCTCTTCTCCATGTTTCCGCACGGTGCGCCCGGCATCGCGCTGGCGCTGCTGCGGATCGGCGCGGCGGCGACGGTGCTGGCCGGCATCGATGCCGGCGCAGGCTGCTCGTGGGTGGGCGCGGGCCTGGCCTTGCTCGCGGCCGGCCTCGCCGCCGGTCTGTCGACGCCGCTGCTGGCCGGGCTCGGCGTGCTCCATGCGCTGTTCGCGCTGATCGGCGGCGAACCGCTGGCCGGCGGCCTCGGCGTGCTGGTCTGCGCCGCGCTGGCGCTGCTCGGACCCGGGGCGTACTCGCTCGATGCATTGCGCTACGGCCGCCGGCGCCTGGCGCTGCCGTCGCAACGGCGCCGGCGATGAATCCGCCGCCCGCTCGCATCCCTCCATCGGGGGACGGCCGCGGTGTCCTTATCGGGGTGGGCGCCCGCATCGACGCCGCCGATCATCCGGTGCGCGCGAACTGCTGCGCGCACAGCCCGCTTCCGATCGCCGCCGCCGCAGCGGCGGCCCGCCCGACCGAGGATCTCGCGATGAACACGACCAGCCAGCGTCCCAGCGAACCCCGCGAATGGCAGCCGCCGGCCCTGCCCTGCGCGCTTGCGGGCACGCCGGCCGGTCCGCAGGCGGGCATGCCGCGCGCCGACCGGATCGATGCATCCGGCGTGACGCCGCCGGCCGAGGTGCGCCGGCGCGGCCTGAACCGGCGCGCCCTGACGCGCGCGCTGGCCTACATCGAGGCGCATCTGGGCGAGGAGATCAGCCTCGGCGATCTGGCCGGCGCGGCGGCGATCAGCCGTTTCCATTTTGCGCGCCTGTTCCGTGCCAGCACCGGCCACAGCCCGATGGCGTTCCTGCTGCGGCTGCGGATCGCCCGTGCGCAGGACATGCTGCATGCCGGCAACCGGCGCATCGCCGAGATCGCAGCCGCGCTCGGCTTCTTCGACCAGAGCCACTTCGCGCGCACGTTCCGGCGCCTGACCGGACAGTCACCGCGCGAATACGCGCGCCGCGGCCCGCACCGCGATGCCGAGGCGGCCTGAGCGCAGAGGCGGACGCTGCGCGGCTCAGGTCATCCGATGCCGCCGGTACGCGACCGCGAGACCGCGGATCCGGCCGCAGGCGATGCAATGGTCCGGCGGCTGCTGGGCCGCTGCGCCGCGCTCGTCGCGCTGATCGAGCATCTGGCTCGGCGGTCCGGCGTCCGACGGCCGGCGCACGCTATGATCGGCGATCTTCGCCTCGTGAGGTCACCGATGAGCCAGACGCTTTACGACATCCCGCTCCGGCGCATCGACGGCTCGGCCGAGACGCTGGCCGCCTCGCGCGGCAAGGTCCTGCTGATCGTCAACGTCGCGTCCAAATGCGGTCTGACGCCCCAGTACGAAGGACTCGAGCAGCTGTACCGCAGGTACCGCGACGCCGGACTGGACGTGCTCGGCTTTCCGGCCAACGACTTCGCCGGCCAGGAGCCCGGCAGCGACGAGGAGATCGCGCAGTTCTGCTCGACCTCGTTCGACGTCAGCTTTCCGCTGTACGCGAAGACCTCGGTGGTCGGCGCCGAGGCGCATCCGCTGTATCGACAACTGACCGCCGAGCGTCCCGACGCGATCGGCGAAGGACCGATGCGCCAGCGCCTCGCCGACTACGGCATCGCGCCGAATCCGCTACCGCAGGTGCTGTGGAACTTCGAGAAGTTCCTGGTCGGCCGCGACGGCCGCGTGCTCGCACGCTTCGCGCCCGACGTGACCGCCGACGATCCGCGCCTGACCGACGCGATCGAAAGCGCGCTGGCCGCGCCGGGCTGAAGCTCGCCACGCGTCTCGGCACGGCATTCTGGTCAGGGCGGACGGACACGTGGATTTCCTGAAGATTCTCAAATCGTTCGAGGAGTTCGTCTACGAGGCGCTGACCTGGCTGGTGCTGCTGCCGCGCACGCTGTGGCGCATCGTGGTCGCTCCGCGCCGCATGACCCGCTACGCGTCCACGCAGCTGGCATCGCAGAGCCGGACGCGCTACAGCGAGGCGATCAGCCCGCCGCTGCTGCTGATCCTGAGCATGCTGATCGCGCACTTCATCGACCTGGCCGTGCGTCATCCGGCGCCGGTGCAGGCCGGCGGCCTCGGCAGTGTCGTGCTCTCCTCCGAGCAGAACCTGCTGCTGTACCGCACGATCGCGTTCGGTGTGTGGTCGCTGACCGGCGCCGTGTACGTGCTCGTACACACCGGGCGGCCGGTCGACCGCGAGACGCTGCGCGCACCGTTCTACGAGCAGTGCTATCTGGTCGCGCCGTTCGCGTTCGTGATGTCGGTTGCACTGACGCTGATCGCGCTCGACCAGCCGTGGACGCTGCTGACGGCAGTTGCACTGACCGTGTCGGCGACCGTGTGGTTCTGGCTGGCGCAGGCCTCGTGGCTGCGCGAGCGTGCGTCGCTGGGCCTGTGGCGCAGCCTGCTCGCGGCCACCGGCGTGCTGGTCATCGGATTCTCCGTCAACGCCGGCGTCGATCGTGTGCTGATGGCGATGAGCGAGGCACCGGCGGCGCAGTCCGCCACGACCGACGCGCCGCCCTGAGGGGCGTGCGAGGAGGCCCGTCGGCTCCGCGTCGCCGTCTCGCTCGACGCATTGGCGGCGATGATCGCGGCGGGCGCACCCGCGCGCGATCCGCCACCCGGCCAAGGCTGCAGCGTCGCCTGCGGCGGCGACACCGTACCGGCGGTGTTCATGGCCGCCGCGACGGCGGCGGCTATGCTGAGGCCATGTCCCGATCTCACTCAGCAGCCGGACGGCGCCGTCCGCCCCCGAACGTCGAGGCCGTGCCCGACCACGGCGCCTCGGCACTGCCGGCCGTGCGCGTGAGCGCCTACAACCTCGCGCTGCGTGCCGGTGACGGCTACCTCGGCGACCGCGCCAACAAGCGCGCGTTCCACACCCACCTCGACCGGTGGCGAGAGATCGCGGCGCGTGATGGCCAGGATCCGTTCGGCATCGAGGATTCCTCGACGCTCGGCCGCAAGGCGCTCACGCGCGCCTACGACGGGCGCGACGCGCGCTCGGCGGCGATCGTGCAGGCTGCGATCGAATCGTTCGCCAATGCGCTGGCCGACGTCGCATCGACCTTCCTGGTCAGGGCCTGGCCCGGCGTACGGCGCATCGCGGTCGGCGGCGGCTTCCGCCGCGGCCGCATCGGCGAGGTCGCGATCGCCCGCACGCAGGCGCTGCTGCACGCCCGCGGCGTCGAGGTCGGCCTGGTGCCGATCGCCGATCATCCGGACGCCGCCGGTCTGCTCGGCGCAGTCCATCTGCTGCCGCGGGCGGCCCTCGCCGATGCCGATGCGCTGCTCGCGGTCGATATCGGCGGCAGCAATCTGCGCTGCGGCCTGCTGCGGCTGCGCCACGCGAAGGACGACGACGCGCTCGCGCCGCATCCCAAGCTGGCCGCGCTCGAACGCTGGCGTCATCGCGACGAGCCGGTCGGCCGCGACGCGATGATCGACACGATGGCGCGGATGCTCGAACGACTGGCGGCCGAGTCCGGACGGCGGGGCTGGCGGCTCGCGCGCCACATCGTCGTCGGCTGCCCGGGCCAGATCGGCGCCGACGGCGGCATCGGCCGCGGCACGCAGAACCTGCCCGGCGACTGGAGCGCGCCGGCGTTTCATCTGCCGAGCGCGCTGCAGCGCCGCCTGCCGCGGATCGGCGGCGCCCGGGCACAGGTGCTGTTGCACAACGATGCGGTCGTGCAGGGCCTCAGCCAGATCCGCGCGATGCGCGACGTCGAGCGCTGGGCGATCCTGACGATCGGCACCGGCCTCGGCAACGCCGCGTTCGAGAACGTCGCGGTCGCCACGGCCGCCCGACGCGGCTGAGTGCCGAGGTCTCGACCCGGTTCAGCGCACGCCGATCTGCCGCGCGCCCCGAGCCGCTGCAACGCCAGCGACCCGGGGCGGAGCGGCCGCGCTCAGCGCGCCGACGCTTCGTCCGCCTTCGGTTCCGCCTTGGCGGCGGTCTCCGGATACAGCGCCTGCCACCACTGCGGCTGCTGCTTGAGGCCGCGATCGAACCAGGCCAGGATCGTGTCCCACCACAGATAGCGCTTCTCACGGTCGACGATGTGGTGATCCTGGCCGGCCACCTCGACCATCTCGACCTCCTTGCCGAGCAGCTTCAGTGCCGTGTACATCGTGCGGCTCTCGCCGGGCGGCACATTGGTATCGGCATCGCCGGTCAGCAGCAGCAGCGGCGTGGTGATGCGGTCGGCGTGGTAGATCGGACTGTGCTCGACGTAGAGGTCGCGGTTGTTCCATGGGAAGCTGCCGCGGCTGGCGACGCCGCTGTAGCCGTAACCCCACCAGCCCTCGCCCCAGTAGCCGGTCAGGTCGCTGATGCCGGCATGCGCGATCGAGGTCGCGAACAGATCGGTGCGCGTCGCCAGCAGCATCGTCATGAAGCCGCCGTAGCTGGCGCCGATGTTGCCCACGCGCTTGGGATCGACGAACGGGTGCGCGGCCAGGAACGCGCGCGTGCCTTCGATGATGTCGTCGGCGGCGTAGTCGCCCCAGGCGTTGACGTGCAGCGCCGAGTAGCGCTGCCCGTAGCCGACCGTGCCGCGCGGCTGCAGCACGTAGATCACGTAGCCGTTGGCGGCCCACAGGTGGAACGGATAGCGCCCGGTGAACTGCCGGTTCACCGGCAGCGTGCCGCCGTAGTAGTAGACGATCAGCGGATAGCGCTTGGCCGGATCGAAATCAGGCGGCAGGTAGTAGCGGCCGTCGACGGCATCGCCGCCGGCATTGACGAAGCGCCAGTCGCGGACTTCGCCCAAACGCGTCTGCGCGTAGTCGGTGTGCGCCGAATCGACCAGCACGCGCGGCCGGTTGCGCGCCAGATCGACCGCGACCACGCGCTGCGGCGCGGCGGCCTCGGTGCCGGCCGCGACGAGGACCGCGCTGCGGCCGGTCGAGACGGCATGGCCGTCGACGACGTCCAGGCCGGTCTCGATGCGCTCGAAGCGGCCGCTGCGCACGTGATGGCGGTACAGCGGCGCGCGGTCGCCCTCGACCACCGCGAGCATGAGGTCGCCGTCGCCGAGGCGGTTCATCGCGGTGATCGCCGCCGTGAAGTCGCGGCTGACGCTGCGCGCGCTGCGGCCGTCGCGCGCGAGCCGGTAGAGCTGGCCGTCGAAGCCGTTGGCCGGCGTGCCGGGCGGCAGCACGCTGCCGTCGCCGATCGGCAGGTCCGGTCCGGTCAGCAGCCAGTAGCCGGCCTCCGGATCGTTGCCGGCGAACAGGGCGCCGTCGATCGCGCGCAGCGACAACACATCGCGCCGCGTCAGCTCCGGCAGCGAGAGCTCGAACAGCTTGAACAGGCTGTGCGGCGGCTCGGCGTAGTCGATCACGCGCTCGGACAGCAGCAGGCGGCGTCCGGCCGGATCGACGTCGAGCAGGTCGACCGAGGTCTCGCCGGACGTCAGCGGCCGGACCAGACCGGAGGCGACGTCGACCTGGTAGAGCTGGCTGTTGTCGCGGAAGCCGGCCCAGCGATCCTCGAGCCCGCGCAGGCGCCTGAGCTTGGCGTCCTTGGCGTCGAACGGCCGCGTCCACTCGAACAGGATCGAGCCCGAATCCGGATGCCAGCGCCAGCCGTCGATGCGATCGTGCTCGGCCAGCAGCAGCCGCGACGCGTTGCCGTCGGCGTCGCGCAACCACAGCTGCTTGTCCTGCTGCAGCGCCAGCCAGCGGCCGTCCGGGCTCCAGGCGACCGCCGAGGGCACCGCGCCGGTCCATTGCTGGACGATGCGGTCCTCGTGCAGATCGCGGATCTCGAACCGGCGCAGGTCGGTCTTGGCGACCTCGTCGCGTGCGGTGAAGCTCAACGCGACACGCCGTCCGTCGGGCGAGACCGCCAGCCGCGTGACGGTCTGCGCATTGGTCAGCTGCTGCGCCGAGACCAGGCGCGCGGGCGTCAGTCGCGGCGCGAGGCGATCGTGTGCGGCCTTGCCGGCCCAGCGCAGGGCCGGAACCGCATCGCCGTCGCGGCCGCGATGCAGCAGCCACAGCGCATGGCTGCCGGTCGCCAGATCGAGTTCGGCCGCACCGTCCTTGATCGCCTGCACCTGGGCGTCGCGCCACAACACCGGCTTGCGCAGTCCTTCGACGCGCAGGCGGCCGCTGACGAAGCGCTCGGCATCGAGATCGACGGCCCACAGCCACAACGCGTCGGCGCGGCCGAGCGAACCGGGCGCTACGCGCTGCCAGCGCAGACGCTGGCCGAACGCGGCGACCTCGGCGCCGGCCGCAGGCGGGCCGCTGCGCGCGAGCTGCATCGCCAGCGCGCGTTCCAGTTCCTCGAGCTTGGCGTCGGCGGCGATCGCCGCGGTCGAGACCGGCAGCGGGCCGAGCGCGAGCACTTCGGCGATCGGCGTTTCGGGGACGACCGGCTCCGGCGGGGCGGCGGTCGTGGCGGCGATCGCCAGACCGGGGATCAGCAGCAGGGTCAGCAGGAACGGCTTCATGGCACTCCGGCAATGGGAACGATCGCGGCCGGCGAACTTAGCAGGTTGCCGCGCGGCGGGGGCCTGCCGTTTTTCATGGGCGAGCGTGCGCGCGAGTCCATCGGCCGTGGCGTACCGGTGCCGGCTCGGATCGCCGCGGCGCAGCGACTGGACCGTGCCGGCCGGTGCTCCGTCGGCGGGCGTTCACGACGCGCACCGACCAGGCGCGGCGCCGGCCCGCAAGCGGTCCTGATCGATGCCGGCATCGCCTCGGGTGCCGCAGCGGGCGTGCCGATGCCCGCGCTCGACCGCCGTCGCTGCCGAGCGCCGGCGCGTGCCGCTCACAGCCGCGTCGTCATCGTCAGCTCGACGAAGTCGATCGCCAGCGGCGGACCGCTCTCGCGGACGAAGCGGCCCGGATCGAAGTGCGCGTAGATCGCGGTGATCTCGACGCGCGGCGTCGCCTGCCAGGTCAGGTTCAACGACAGTTCGTTGCCGACGTGGCGGGCGCGGTCGCGTCGCCGTCGCGCAGCAGGCGGCCGCCCGGTGCGTAGGTGCCATCGCTGCGGCGCAGCCGCCAGAACAGGTCCAGGTCGATCGTCAGGCTGAGGTCCGCGCGCGGATGCACGGTCACGAACGGATGCACGTTGTAGAAGTTGCGCGGCCCGAGCAGCGCCAGCTCCGAGAAGTAGTTGCCGCGCGGAAACAACGGATTGAAGGTGCCCAGATCGTCATCGTCGCGATCGCCGTCGCCGCTGGCGACATTGAGCCCGAGGCCCAGGCGCGGCGACCCGCGCCGGTCGCGCCACGTGTAGCCGGTATCCGAGGCCAGCGTCCAGGCGCGGATCGCGCCGGTGCCGAAACGCCCGCCCTGCACGACCGCCTCGCTGTTCCAGTCCCAGCCGGCGCGCCGGCCCGACCAGCGTGCGCCGAGGCTGTGGCGCCGCTCGCGCGCCGTGCCCTGCGCATAGGCTGCGGCGTCGGCCGCATAGCCGAGGTAGTACAGGTCCAGCGCGCCGCGGCGATCGCCGGCCGGCCGCGTCGTGTAGAGCCCCCATAGCGACTGACGTGTATCGGTGTCGTCGTCGAACGCGCCGGTGCGCGTGCGCACCGGCCGTACCGCGAGCAGATCCCATCGCCAGGCGCCGAGCCGCCGCGACAGGCGCAGTCCGTCGAAGCTGCGCCGTACATTGGGTCCCTCGCGCACGTCGATCAGCCGAGACGAGCCGAATGCCAGCGACTGGCGCCCGGCGCGCAGCGCGGCATCGGCCGGTCGAACTCGGCATAGGCCTGCAGCACGTCGGCAAGGTTGCGGTCGAGCGGACCGGCCGGCCCGGGCTGGCCGATCACGCTCGCGCTGGCCAGTTCGCCGGCCAGACGCAGCGCCGGCATCGGGTGCCAGTCGGCCTGGACGCGATAGCGCTGCAGGAACAGCGTCTGCTCGCCGCGGCCGTCATCGCCCCAGCCCGGATTGCGCGTCGAGGCGAGCCGCCAGCGCGCCTCGCCGCCGAAACCAGCGACCGGCGCATCCGCGATCGCCGGATCGGCCGCGCGCTGCCCGGACTCCGGCGCGCCGGCCGGCGCCGGGCTCGCGCTAGCGTCGGGCGTCGCCGCGCCTTCGGCCGGCAGGACCGACAGCGCGAGCAGCACGGCGACGGCGCAGCCGCCGCAGCGGCGCGGACCTGCGGACATGTGCCCTCCTGAACGCGCCGCGCGATCGGGTACGGACGCAGCGCGACGCGATGCTACGCGAGCGGCCGGCGGCCGACGGCGGCGCGGCCGCAAAACAGCACGCCGATACCGATCCGGCGCCGCGACGTGCCGCCACGGGCATCGCTGCGGCGGCCGCCGATTCCGGCCCGCGCGCGAATCGTGCGAAGATTCGGCGGGACGCGCGCCGATCGGGCTGCGCTTCGCCGGGCCGGTCGCTCCGATCGCCCGCGACACGACACCTCCAGATGACCGCCAATCGCCATCGCATCCAGTCGCAGGCCATGCCCGGAGGGCAGGCGCACCTGCTCGCGCGCGTCTAGGCCACCGTGGCGACGCCTTCCGACCACGCCGACGCGCCGGTCGCCGCGGCCACGCCGCAGCGGGTGCGCAGCGGCGCCTACCGCATCGATCTGGCCGCCCGCGACATCCGCCACGGCACCACGCCGATCGATGTCGAGGCCAAGGTCTTCGACCTGATCGCGCTGCTGATCGCCCATCCGGAGCGCGCCTTGAGCAAGCGCGAGATCGGCGACGCCCTGTGGCCGGACCGCGCGGTCACCGACGCGGCGCTGTCGCAGCTGCTGCGCAAGGCGCGCCGCGCGCTCGGCGACGACGGCGAGACCCAGGCACTGATCCGTACCGTGCACGGCCGCGGCCTGCAATGGGTCGGCCCGCTCGAAGCCGACGAGGACGAGGCTGGCGCGCCGGCCGCGCCGGCACGGACTGCGACTGCGACGGTGCCGGTCATCACGCCCGTGCCGCCCGGCCGCCGGCGCCGGCACTGGATCGCGCTGATCGGGGTGCTGCTGGCGGTCGCCGTCGCCGCCGTCCTGCTCCGCGACGGCCTCCGCCCGGAACCCGCGGCCCAGACCGCCGGCGCCCCGCTGCGCGTCGTCGTGCTGCCGACCGACGACCGCAGCGCCGACCCGGAACTGGCCTGGGTCCGCAGCGGCCTGACCGGGCTGATCGGCAGCCTGATCGGCGACGGCACCGCGATCGAGACCGTGCCGGCGCCGGATCCGAGCGAAGCAGGCGATCCGGCCGACGACGCCGCCGCGCTGACCCGGCTGCGTGCCGCGTCGGGCGCGACGCATGCGGTGTTCACGCAGCTGCGCACGGTGGGACCGGTCGCCGAGCTCGACGTGCGCGTCGTCGCGCTCGACAGCCGGATCGAGTACCGCGACGTCCTGCGCGGCAGCGCGCCGGCCGCGATCGCGGTCGATGCGGCCGAGCGGATTCGCCAGCGCTTGCAGCGACCGCTGCCGCAGGCCGCGGCCGAGGCCGCCGGCGCCGCCGGCATCCGCGACCCGTTCGTCGCCGAAGCCTATGCGCGCGGCATCGACGCACAGATGCGCGGCGATGCGGCCGCCGCCAAGAAGTACTTCGACATCTGCCTGGATCACGACCCCAACCTGCCGTGGCCGCGCCTGCAGCTGGCGACTGCGCAGATCGGCACCGGCGAGACCGAGGCCGGCGTCGCCAATGCCGAGCGCGTGCTGGCCGCGGCGCGTGAGCACGGCCAGGTCATGCTGCAGGTACAGGCGGCGCGCCAGCTCGCCAGCGTCGCGTTCCGGCGCGGCGACGTCGAGGCCGCGGCCGCCGTGCTCGACGGCGCGATCGCCGAGCTGCCCAAGCCGCTGCCGCCGCTCGCACAGGTCGACCTGCTGATCGCCTACGGTTCGATCGAGAGCGAGCGCGGCCACTGGCGCGAATCGCGCACGCGCCTGGACCAGGCGCTCGGCCAGGCGCGCGCGCTCGGCGACCGCCGCCGCGAGGCCAGCGCGCTGTTCAATCTGGCCGTGGTCGACAATGCCGGCGGCGACGCCGAAGCGGCGATCGCGCGTCTGCGTGCGGCGCTCGACGCGGCGCGCGCCGGCGGCGACGGCGCACTGGAGGCGGCGACCCTGCTCAATCTCGGCGGCGCCGAGCACAATGCCGGCCGATCGCTGGAGGCCGCGCTGCTGCTGCGGCGCGCGTTGACGCTGGCGCGCGAACGCGCCGATCGCCAGGTCCAGGTGTTCAGCGCGATCCAGCT
The DNA here is from genome assembly GCA_024707225.1 of Dokdonella sp. Lineage (GTDB taxonomy): Bacteria > Pseudomonadota > Gammaproteobacteria > Xanthomonadales > Rhodanobacteraceae > Dokdonella. Next base: position 944,374 of record JANQAE010000001.1, read on the forward strand.
CGGCTGGGTGCTCGCGGCGTTCGACCGCACCGGGCCGGCGGCCGCGCTGGCCGACGCCGTGCTGCGCTACGCCGAGCTCGAGCGCAACGTCTACTGGGAAGCCGAAGCGCTCTGGCTGTCCTCGTCGCTGGCGGCACGCCACGAGGACTGGCCGCGCGCGCTCGACCGGCTGTCGCGCGCGCAGGCGGCGTTCGAATCGATCGGGCTGCGCCGCAGCGTCGCCCAGGTGCTCGCCGAGACCGTGCAGACCGCCGCGCGCGCCGGCGACGGACCGCGCGCGCACGCCGCCGCCGATGCGTACCGGCGGCTGGCCGCCGCCACCGACGATGCCGACCGGCTGGCCGACCGCCTGCCGCTGATCGAGGCCGAGCTGCGCCGCGTCGACGGCGACGCGGCCGGCGCCGCCGCCGCGCTCGAGGCCTACCTGGCCGCGCGAGGCAACGACCGCGGACCGGTCACGCAGGCCGCGGTCTTCGAACTCGGACGCTGGCTGATCGACCTCGGCCGGCCCGAGACCGCACTGGCGCTGCCGGCGCTCGGCGGCTGGCTGGCCGAGCAGCCGGCCGCCCGTGCGCTGCGCATCCGCGCCCTGCGCGCGACCGGTCGCGAAGCCGACGCGGCCGCCGAGCAGGCCCGCCTGGACGCTTCGGCGCAGGCGCCGCAGCTGGACCTGCCGCCGGAGCTGCTGGCGATCCCGTGAGTCGCCGCCGATCGGCCCTGGCCAAAAAATCGCGACAAATCAAGGCGAAGTCAGAATTTTCGGACGCTTCGTCACGATCCCGTCAAGCTTCCACCGCCGCGATCGGCTGCAATCGGGCCTCCGTCATCCACCGCAAAGGCGTTTCCGTGATCCGCAGACTCCTCTTCATCGTCCTTCTCGTCACGGCCGGCGCCAGCAGTGCTGCGCGCGCCGCCGAACTGACCTGGCGCTTCGATCTGCCGCCGGTCGCGAACATGTCGTTCCTGTGGGGCTGGCTCGGCGACGATTTCGGTCCGTTCACCGGCGAGGTCACCTCGACCAAGGTGGTCTTCGTCTACACGACCAAGGGCGATCAGGACGCGGCCGACTTCTACTTCACGTTCGACGTGCCGACCCTGTCGGACCAGACCTGGGTCCACTTCACCGGCAAGGATCTGGGCTGGTCGGGTACCGGCACGTTCAAGCTGGAATTCGACTCCAAGGACTTCAACGGCGAGATCCGCCCCGGCCGGTTCGGCGCCGAGATGACCGGCGGCGGCGCGTTCACCGACTCCTACATCGAGCTCAAGATCGACGGCGAGCGCGCCGACCCGATCTACTTCGACGGCTTCGACGAAGAGTTCTGACCGATCCGGATGGGTCCGATCGACGGCGGACCGGCCGCGACGCAGCGCGGCCGGTCCTGCCGATCCGCCCCGCCACGGGCCGCCAGCGCCGGCCGTTCCGGGGCGCCTCTGCCAGGCTCGGCCGACGGCGTCGGTGAACGCCTGATCATCTCGCCCCGGAAGCCGACCGGGATCACAACCGGGCGGTGGCGCTACGCCGCATCGCTGCCGGACACGCAGATCCGCGCCTCGAGGCGGCCGGCAGCGCGACCGCATCAGGCCGGCCTGCATGACGGCCGGCGCCGCAGTCCGATCAGCTGGCTGACCTGCGATCGGCGATGTCGACCCGCTCCCCCACGGCCGCGACCGCTCGTCGTGGCCGACCGCGCGGTCGCGGTGCCCGATCGGACGGCCCCGACCGTCGAAGGCACGGCCGCACGCACGCCGTCTGTGTCCACGTCGCGCGTATCGAAGGGCCAGGGTCCGCAGCGAAACCGCAGCCGGCCTTGATCACCGGGCACGCGGTGCGCCCGGCCAGCACGCAAATGCAATCGCGCGGCCGTGCCGCGCCGCTATCGTCGCGCCTGCACCGGAGCGCCGGCGTCGTGCCGCGCGGTCTCCTTCCACGAAGCCGACAGGATCCGACGAATGCCCATCGCCACCGCCACCCCCGGCCCGCTGCTGCTGACGCCGGCCGACCACACGCTGATCCTGATCGACTACCAGTCGCAGATGGCGTTCGCGACGCGCTCGATCGACATCGTCGAGCTGCGCAACAACGCCGCGCTGGTCGCCAAGGCCGCGGCCGGCTTCGGCGTCTCGACGATCCTGACCACGGTCGCCGAGAAGACCTTCTCCGGCCCGGTGTTTCCGGAACTGCTCGAGGCGCTGCCGGATGCCGCGGCGCTCGACCGCACCAGCATGAACACCTGGGAGGACGCCGCGGTGATCGAGCGCGTCAATGCGATCGGCAAGGGCCGCATCGTGCTCGGCGGCCTGTGGACCAGCGTGTGCATCGTCGGACCGGCGCTGTCGGCGCTCGACCAGGGTTTCGAGGTCTACGTGATCACCGATGCCTGCGGCGACGTCAGCGACGAGGCGCACGAGCGCGCGGTCGAGCGCATGGTGCAGGCCGGCGCGCGGCCGATCACGAGCCTGCAGTACCTCCTAGAGCTGCAGCGCGACTGGGCGCGCGGCGCGACCTACGATCTGACGACCGGCATCGCGCGCGTCCACGGCGGCGGCTACGGCCTGGGCATCGTCTACGCCAGGACGATGTTCGGCAGCGGTGAAGGCGGCCACTGACGTGCAGGCGGCAGGCCGCAGCCGGCCGTATCCGATCGCGGCGCCGCCGTGCGGCGCGTGGCGGCCGCCGGCGCGGACCGCGATCGACGTGCCGCCGTCGCGTGGTCGCGGGTCGCGCAGGCACGCGGCCCGGCGTCGCCTCCCCGGGGTCGCACCGCGATGCGGCCGGCGACGTACGATGCCGGGGCGGCGCCGCGACGGCGGACGTGCCGGCCGGTCGCCGATCACGAACCGATGAATGCCCCGTCCGACCCGCAGCGGCGCCGTGCGCTCGAAGGCGCACTGGCCGGCCTCGCCGCCGGTCTGGCCGGCTGTGCATCGATCCCGCGTCAGGAAAGAAAGCCTATGACCGCCGATATGATCGTCCGCCATGCACGCATCACCACGCTCGACCCCGCGCGCCGCGCCGCCGCCGCGCTGGCGGTGCGCGACGGCCAGGTGCTCGCGGTCGGCGACGAGCACGAGATCATGCAGCTTGCCGGCGCCGCCACGCGGATCGTCGATGCCGGCGGACGCCGCCTGATCCCCGGCCTCAACGACAGCCATACGCATCTGATCCGCGGCGGTCTCAACTACAACCTCGAGCTGCGCTGGGACGGCGTGCGCTCGCTGGCCGACGCGATGGCATTGCTGCGCGCCCAGGTCGCGCGCACGCCGGCGCCGCAGTGGGTCCGCGTCGTCGGCGGTTTCAGCGAGCACCAGTTCGCCGAGAAGCGGCTGCCGACGCTGGCCGAGCTCAATGCGGCCGCGCCGGACACGCCGGTGTTCATCCTGCACCTGTACGACCGCGCCCTGCTCAACGCGGCCGCGCTGCGCGCGGTCGGCTACACCCGGGACACGCCCGATCCGCCGGGAGGACGCATCGAACGCGACAAGGCCGGCCATCCGACCGGTCTGCTGCTGGCCAAGCCGAACGCATTGATCCTCTATGCGACGCTGGCCAAGGGACCGCGCCTGCCGCCCGACTACCAGCTCAACTCGACACGTCAGTTCATGCGCGAGCTCAACCGGCTCGGCATCACCTCGGTGATCGATGCCGGCGGCGGTTTCCAGAACTATCCGGACGACTACGCGATCATCCAGAAGCTGCACGCCGACGACCAGCTGACCGTGCGCATCGCCTACAACCTGTTCACGCAGAACAAGGGCGGCGAGCGCGAGGACTTCGCGCGCTGGACCGAGCTGCTCGAGCCGCGCCAGGGCGACGACCGGCTGCGCCACAACGGCGCCGGCGAGATGCTGGTGTTCTCGGCCGCCGATTTCGAGGATTTCCGCGAGCCGCGTCCGGAGCTGCCGCCGGGGCTCGAAGGCGAGCTTGACGCGGTCGTGAGGCTGCTCGCGGCAAAACGCTGGCCGTTCCGCATCCACGCCACCTACGACGAGACGATCGGCCGTGTGCTCGACGTCTACGAGGCGGTCGCGCGCGAGGTGCCGTTCGACGGCCTGCATTGGATCGTCGATCACGCCGAGACGATCTCCGAGCGCAACATCGAGCGCGTACGCGCGCTCGGCGGCGGCATCGCGATCCAGCACCGCATGGCGTTCCAGGGCGAGTACTTCGCCGAGCGCTACGGACGCCAGGCGCTGGCGCGCACGCCGCCGATCCGGCGCATGCTCGATCTGGGCGTGCCGGTCGGCGCCGGCACCGACGCCACGCGCGTGGCCAGCTACAACCCCTGGGTCGCGCTGCACTGGCTGGTCAGCGGCCGCAGCGTCGGCGGCCTGCCGATGTACGGTGAGGACAACCGGCTCGAACGCGAGGAAGCGCTGCGGCTGTGGACGCACGGCAGTGCCTGGTTCTCGAGCGAGGAAGCGCTCAAGGGCCGTCTCGCGCCGGGCCAGCTCGCCGACTTCGCGCTGCTGTCGGCCGACTACTTCGCGGTGCCCGAAGCGGCGATCGCCGAGATCACCAGCGTGCTGACCGTGGTCGGCGGCCGTGTCGTGCACGGTGCCGGACCGTACTCGGATCTGGCGCCCCCCTTGCCGGCGCCGATGCCGGACTGGTCGCCGGTCGCCGCGTTCGGCGGCTACCGCCACGCCGGGGCGGCCGTCACGCCGGCCGCCGTGCCGTGCCGCGTGCACGGCCATGCGCACGCGCCGGTCCATGCCGCACCGACCGACGATCCGCGCGGCTTCTGGGGCGCGCTCGGCTGCGCCTGTTTCGCGTTCTGACCGGAGCCTCGACGATGGCGACCACCGCCTCCCCTTCACCGGCCACGCCCGCGCCCGGCGCCTGGGCACCGCTCGGCCAGCCGACGTTCCGTGCGCTGTGGCTGGCGATCGTGGCCGGCAACATCGGCACCTGGATGCACGACGTCGCGGCGGCCTGGGTCATGACCGACCTGACCGGTTCGCCGCTGATGGTCGCAGCGGTACAGGCGGCGACGACGCTGCCGGTGGTCGTGCTCGCACTGGCCGCCGGCGCGCTCGCCGACATCGTCGACCGCCGCCGCTACCTGATCGTCGCCCAGCTGTGGATGGCGAGCGTCGCCGCCCTGCTGGCGGTGCTCGCGCAGGCCGGCCAGGTCGGGCCGTGGACGCTGCTGGCGTTGACGTTCGCGCTCGGCGTCGGTGCGGCGATGGCGATGCCGGCGCAGGCCGCGACGACGCCCGAGCTGGTGCCGCGCGCCCTGCTCGCACCGGCGGTCGCGCTCAATTCGGTCGGCATGAACATCGCGCGCTCGATCGGGCCGGCGCTCGGCGGACTGGTGGTGGCCCGGCTCGGCGCGAGCTGGGCGTTCGCGCTCAATGCGGTCTCGTTTATCGCGGTGCTGGTCGTGCTGTGGCGCTGGCGGCGCGCGCCGGTGCCGTCGAGCCTGCCGGCCGAGACCTTCGGCGGCGCCTTGCGCGCCGGTCTGCGCTACGCCGGCCAGGCCACCGCGCTGCGGGCGGTCCTGGTCAAGGCGGCCTGCTTCTTCGTGTTCGCCAGCGCGCTGACCGCGCTGATGCCGGTGATCGTGCGGCGCGATCTGGGCGCCGGACCCGGCACGTTCGGCCTGCTGCTCGGCTGCGTCGGCATCGGCGCGATCGCCGGCGCGATGCTGCTGCCGCGACTGCGCGGCCGCATCGACCGCGATACGCTGGTGCTGACCGCTTCCTTGCTCTATGCGGCCTGCATGCCGGCGGTCGCGACGTTCGAGCATCTGGCCCTGCTCTGCCCGGTCATGCTGCTGGCCGGCGTCGCCTGGATCGCAGTGCTGTCGTCGCTGCAGGTAGCCGCGCAGACCGCGGTGCCGGCCTGGGTCCGCGCGCGCGCATTGTCGCTGTACATCGTCGTGTTTTCGGCCGGCATGGCCGGCGGCGCGCTGATCTGGGGCGCACTCGCGCAGCGCCACGGCAGCGATCTGGCGCTGTACGTGGCCGCCGCCGGCACCGCGCTGGCGGCGCTGTTCGCGCGGCGCTTCCGGCTCGGCGGCACCGATACGCTCGATCTGGCACCGTCGGCGCACTGGCCCGAGCCGCTGGTGACCGAGGCGCTCGACGGCGAGCGCGGCCCGGTGCTGGTGACGGTCGAATACCGCATCGATGCAGCCGATCGCGACGCGTTCCTGCGCGCGATGCGCGAGCTCGGCCGCAGCCGCCGCCGCGACGGCGCCGTGCAATGGGGCGTGCTCGAGGACACCGCGCAGCCCGGCACGCATCTGGAGTATTTCCTGGTGCCTTCCTGGCTCGAGCATCTGCGCCAGCACGCGCGCGTCACCGGCGAGGAGCGCCGTCTGCAGGACGCCTTGCGCGCGCTGCATCGCGGCGACGCCGCGCCGGCGGTCCGACACTTCGTCGCAGGCTCCGCGCACGATCTGGCCAAGCCCGGACCAGGCCATGACGACATCTGAATGTGCGCCGCGCCGCGACCGAACCGGCTTGGATCATCGACCGTCGCGGTCCGTCCGCCTCGCCGTCCGCGCCGTGGATTGCCGGCTCGCGTGGTCGGTCCACGAGCGCCTGGCCGCGCCGCGACCGGCCGGCCGCGCGCGCGGCGGCACCGCATTCGGCGGTTGCGTTCGCGAAGCCCGTAGTCCGTCCGGCGTCACGACGCACGACCCATCCGGAGGAAGCGCCCGATGCACTGGAAACTGCTGATCGGTCTCGCACTCGGCGTCGCGATCGGCATCGGCTGCCGCGCGCTCGGCATTCCATCGCCGGCCCCGCCGGCGCTGCTCGGTGCCGTGCTCGTCGTCGCGATGACCAGCGGCTACGTGTTCGCCGATCGCTGCCTGGCACGCCGCGCGGCGCGCCACGCCGAACACTGCGGCGGTCCGACCGGCCTGCCGCGGCAGGCGCGACGGCGATGATGGCCGGCGCGCTCGGCATCGTGCTCGCGCTCGGCATCGGCGTCGGCTGCCGTCTGCTCGACATCCCGCTGCCGGCGCCGCCGAAGCTGACCGGCGCGCTGCTGGTGCTGGCGATGACGGCCGGCTTCCTGCTCGGCGAGCGGCTGCTCGGCTGAGCGCCGGCGGCGTCAACGCACCATCAGACCGATCACCAGCGCGTTGACCAGATCGATCACGAAGCCGCAGACCAGCGGCACGACGACGAACGCGCGCGCCGCCGCGCCGTACTCGCGCGTGACCGCGCTCATGTTCGCGATCGCGGTCGCGGTCGAACCGAGCGCGATGCCGCCGAAGCCGGCGCAGATCACCGCCGCCTCGTAGTTGCGGCCCATGCAGCGGAACACGATGCCGACCGTGAACGCGACCGCCAGGACGATCTGCAGCGCCATCGCCGCCGCGATCAGGCCGGCGACCGGTTCGAGCTCCCACAGGCGCAGCCCCATCAGCGCCATCGTCAGGAACAGGCCGAGACTGATGTCGGAGATCAGCGCGATGCCGGGCCGCAGCGACGGCCAGTGCCAGAGTCCCGCACGGCCCGGTACGGACGCAGCATCGCCGATCGCGCGCAGCGCGATGCCGGCCAGCAGGCAGCCGACGAAGGCCGGCAGCGTGAAGCCGGCCAGATCCAGCAGCGCACTCGCGCCGCGGCCGAGCATCAGTGCGATGTTGAGCCACAGCACGGCCAGCAGGACGGCCTGGTAGTCGAGCGGCTCGCCGGCCGGCACACGGCGCAGCGAGCCGATCTCGAGCGCGGCATCGCCCGAGGGCTGCACGCGGTGGCGGCGCATCAGCCAGCCGGCGACCGGGCCGCCGATCACGCAGGCGGCGACCAGGCCGATCATGTTGGCGGCCAGGCCCAGCTCGCCGGCCGCGGCGATGCCGAGCCGCTCGAAGTGCGGCGTCCACGCCAGCGTCGTGCCGACGCCACCGGTCAGCGCGATCGAACCGACCATCAAGCCGGCACGCCGGTCCAGGCCGAAAGCGGTCGCGACCGCCATGCCGGCCAGGTTCTGCACGACGATGAAGCCGCCGGCCAGCGCGGCCAGGATCAGCAGCGGCCGGCCGCCCGAGCGCACCGTGCGCAGGTCCGAGTTGAGCCCGATCGCCGCGAAGAAATACAGCAGCAGCATGTCGCGCGCGTCGAGTGCGAAGTCCACCCGCAGGCCCAGGCCGTCGTGCAGCGCCCAGACCACGCCGGCGCAGAGCAGACCGCCGACGACCGGCTCCGGAATGCCGTAGCGGCGCAGCCCGGTCAGCCGAGCCGCCAGCCCCTTGCCGGCGAACAGCAGCACGATCGCCAGCGTGAACGTCGCGAATGCGTCGATCCGGATCGCGGCAGGCCAGGCGAACGCCGTCATCGCGGCGCGGGCTCGGGCGGCAAAGGCGTGACGTCGCGCGGTATCGGCCGGCGCGGAGCGCATCGTTCGTCAGGAAGCGCGGCGTTCATCGCGGCCGATTATCGCGGCCGCCGCCGCCGCGGTAAGTGATCGCGGTCAAGCGAAGCCGACGCGGCGCCGCGTAGACTGCGCGGACGGCAGCGGCGGCCGCCGCGCGAGGCGCGGCGCCGGCGAGCCGATTCGTCCTCGCCAGGAGCTCCGATGCCGCCCGATCCCGCCGACGATCTCAAGATCCTGCGCAACCGCACCTTCGACGAGATCGCGATCGGCGACCGCGCGGCGATCGAGCGCACGCTGACCGTCGAGGACATCCAGCTGTTCGCGCTGATGTCCGGCGACGTCAATCCCAGCCACGTCGATCCGGCGTTCGCCGCATCGACGCGCTTCCACGGCGTGATCGCGCACGGCATGTGGAGCGGCGCACTGATCTCGGCCGTGCTCGGCACGCGCCTGCCCGGACCCGGCACCGTGTACCTGAGCCAGACACTGCGTTTTCTCGCCCCGGTCCGCGTCGGCGACCGCCTGACGATCGAGGTGACCGTGACCGCGCGCGATCCGGCGCGGCGCCACGTCACGCTGGCCTGCAGTGCGCGCAACCAGGAGCGCACCGCCGTCGTCGACGGCGAGGCCGTCGTGGTCGCGCCGGACCAGCACATCGAGCGGCCTCGCACCGCGTTGCCGGACATCCGGCTCGACGTCGCCGGGCACGACGGCGTCGAGCGTCTGCTGGCCCACGTCGCGCCGCTCGAGGCGGTGCGCACCGCGGTCGTGCATCCCTGCGATGCGCCGAGTCTGTCGGCCGCCCTGCAGGCGCGCGGCGCCGGCCTGATCGTGCCGGTGCTGGTCGCGCCGCGTGCCCGGCTCGAGGCGGTCGCGGCCGAGGCCGGCCTCGACCTGGCCGGCGTCGCGATCGAGGACGTGCCGCACAGCCATGCGGCCGCCGCACGCGCCGCCGCGCTGGCCGGCAGCGGCGAGGTCGAGGCTCTGATGAAAGGCAGCCTGCACACCGACGAGCTGATGGCCGCGGTCGTGCCGGCCGCGGCTGGCCTGCGCACCAAGCGTCGGATCAGCCACTGCTTCGTGATGCAGACACCGGCCTACCCGCGCCCGTTCATCCTGACCGATGCCGCGGTCAACATCGCGCCCGACCTCGAACAGAAGGCCGACATCGTGCGCAACGCGATCGAGCTGGCGCATGCGATCGGTGTCGCCGTGCCGCGCGTGGCGATCCTCGCCGCGGTCGAGACCGTCAATGCGGCGATGCCGGCGACGCTCGACGCCGCGGCGCTGTGCAAGATGGCCGACCGCGGCCAGATCACCGGCGGCGTGCTCGACGGCCCGCTGGCGTTCGACAACGCGGTCTCGGTCGCGGCCGCCCAGGTCAAGGGCATCGCCTCGCCGGTCGCCGGCCGCGCCGACGTGCTGGTCGTGCCGGATCTGGAGAGCGGCAACCTGCTCGCCAAGCAGCTGATGTATCTGGGCCAGGCCGCCAGCGCCGGCATCGTGCTCGGCGCACGCGTGCCGATCGTGCTGACCAGCCGCGCCGACTCGGAAGCCTCGCGGATCGCCTCGTGCGCGATCGCCAAGCTGCTCGCGCATCGCTACCGGCTCAGTCCGCCGTGAGCGCCGCCGACCGCTACGAGACGCAGGGCGACCTGGTCCTGGTCCTCAACTGCGGCTCGTCGAGCGTCAAGTTCGCGCTGTTCGACGCCGGCCGCACGCCGCTGCCGCGCGAGCCGGTCTGGAACGGCAAGGTCCAGGGCATCGGCCGCGATCCGACGACCGTCGGTGAAACAGGCGTCGCGCCGGTGCCGGTCGAACTGGACCCGGACCGACCGTACCACGCCGCGCTGGCGCTGATCCGCGAGCGCGTCGTCGCACGGCTGGCCGGGCGGCGCCTGGCCGCCGTCGCGCATCGCGTCGTGCACGGCGGTAGCAAGTACTTCGAGGCGGTGCGCGTCGACGCCGGCGTGCTGGCCGATCTCGAGCGCTACGTGCCGCTGGCGCCGCTGCATCAGCCGTTCGCGCTCGAGGCGATCGAGGCCCTGCTCGAATCGCGTCCCGTCCTGCCGCAGGTCGCCTGCTTCGACACCGCCTTTCATCACACCTTGCCGAAGGTCGAGCAGATGCTGGCGCTGCCGTATGCGGCCTGGGAGCGCGGCCTGCGCCGCTACGGCTTCCACGGGCTGTCCTACGAATATCTCGCGACCGCCCTGGCCGAACGGCACGGCGCGATCGCCGAAGGCCGCGTCGTCGCCGCGCATCTGGGCAGCGGCGCGAGCCTGTGCGCGCTGCAGGCGCGGCGCAGCGTCGCCACGACGATGGGCTTCTCGGCGCTGGACGGCCTGATGATGGGCACGCGCTGCGGCGCGCTCGATCCGGGCGCGGTGATTTATCTCATGCAGATCGAGAAGCTCGACCTCGACCAGGTCGCGCACGTGCTGTACCACGAGTCCGGCCTGCTCGGCGTCTCGGGCGTGTCGGCCGATCCGCCGGCGCTGTTTCCGCTCGAATCGCGCGACGACGCGGTCGGCGAGCGCGTCCGCGCGGCGCTGGCGCTGTACGTGCGGCGCATCGTGCGCGAGATCGGCGCGCTGGTGGCGGTACTCGGCGGCGTCGACCTGATCGCGTTCAGCGCCGGCATCGGCGAGCACAGCGCCGAGATCCGCCGCCGCGTCTGCCGCGACCTGGCCTGGCTCGGCATCGAACTCGACGAGGACGCCAACGCGCGCGACGCCACGACGATCTCGACCGCGGCCAGCCGTGTGCGCGTCGCGGTCGAGCCGACCAATGAAGAATGGATCGCGGCGCGCCAGGCGCTCGGCGTGCTGGCCGCCGCGGCCCAAGCCGGAGGGATGCCGCGATGACGACCGATCCGAATCTGCCGGCCGGGCTGCTGGTGCTGGTGCTGCTGGTCGTGCCGCTGCTGGCGACCGTCACGCTCGGCCGGCTGCTGCGCAGGCGCGGTGGCGGCGGCGCAGCCTGGGGCGGCGCGATCTTCCTCGGCCTGTGCCTGGCGCTCGCGCTGTGGGTGCTGCTCGAGAAGACCGCCCTCTGAGGCGCGCGCGATCGCGTCGGCCGATGCGCGGCGCGCCTGGGCGCCGCATGACGACCGGCATGCGCGCGACGGTCGGTTGCTCGTTCGAGGCTCGCGGTCAGGACGTGCCCGCCACCGCGATCGATCGCCGGTGCAATCGATCGCGGCCGATCCTGCCGCGGATGCCTTGGCGGTCGGCGGCAGCCCGCAACGAGGCGCGCGCGGCCGCCGGCCGGCTCACAGCGTCGGCAGATCGAACACCAGCACTTCGGCACCGGTGCCCTCGCCGATCGAGATCAGCGACTCGCCCTGGTAGCGCAGCGCATCGCCGGCGACCAGGCGATGGCCGTCGACGATGACCTCGCCACGCGCGACGTGGACGTAGCCGAGCCGTCCCGCGGCGATCGGCAGGCGCGCGGTCTCGGCGCCGTCGAACAGACCGGCGTACAGATACGCGTCCTGATGGATCGTCACCGAATCGTCACGGCCGTCCGGACTGACCACCAGGCGCAGCCGGCCGCGCTTGTCGGCGGCTTCGAAATGCTTCTGCTCGTAGGACGGCGTCACGCCCTGCTGCGCCGGAATGATCCAGATCTGCAGGAAATGGGTCTGGCCAGCCGGGCTGTAGTTGTACTCCGAGTGCATGACGCCGGTGCCGGCGCTCATGCGCTGGACGTCGCCGGGCACGATGCTGGAGCTGTTGCCCATCGAGTCCTTGTGGCCGAGCGCGCCGTCGAGCACGTAGCTGATGATCTCCATGTCGCGGTGGCCGTGCTGGCCGAAGCCGCGACCGGCCTCGACGCGATCCTCGTTGATCACGCGCAGCGGTCCCCAGTGAACGTGGTCCGGATCGTGATAGTCGGCGAACGAGAAGCTGTGCCACGAGTCGAGCCAGCCGTGGTCGGCGTGGCCGCGCTCGGCGGCGGGACGCAGGGTGATCATCGGGAACCTCCAGATGTGTGCGAGGCGCCTAAGATGACGCTGCACGCCTGGAAGATCATCGCGCCGCGCCCCGAATGATTGTATTTGCGGACGAAACAAAAAACGGCGGAGCGCCTGCACGCCGCGCCGCTCGAGCCGCCGGAACCGTCGCTCAGAACGTCACGCCGACCATGAACATCGTCTCGCCGAGATTGCGGCCGCCGAAGACGTTGCCGTTGGAGACGTGGCGCACCATCAGGGCGAAGCGGTCGCCCTGCCAGCCGAGCGAGCTGATGAACTGGCCGTGGCTGCTGAGCGCCTCAGTGGTGCGGTTGGCGTAGCCGAACTGGAACGAGAAGAACGCGCGCTTCCACCAGTCGACCAGGCTGACGCCGGCCGCGGCGACCACGACGTCGCGGTCGAGCTGCGGGCGTTCGTCGCGCGCGCCGACCCAGCCGAGCGAAGCGACCGGCCGCCAGGTGAAGCGACCGGTCTGGCGGCGGTCGCCGGCGACGTCGACGTAGAACGCCGGCGACCAGTAGCGGTCCGACGCGGTCACGCTGGATCCGGCGTAGAGCGTCGTGTCGACGGCGGAGGCAGGAGCCGCGGTCGCCAGACCGGTGAGTGCGATTGCGAGGAGGGGGCGGCGCGGCGCAGCCGCGCCGAGCGGGAGCATGTGTTGGAGAACATCGAGTGACCCTTGCTAACCGAAGAAGACGAATGGATGCCGCGTCGTCTCCCGCCCCCGGGACGCGGCTCGTGTACCGCCGCGGCACGTTCCCTCCTTCCTTGGAAGAACGTGCGTGCAACGGCACAGCGCCTGCCATTGGGGGCACCTCGCGCAAACCTCAAGCCCCGCGGACCCGATGACGTGCGCCGCGCATGCGCCGGTCGCGGCCGGCGCCTCGTCCGCCGCGATCGGACGTTCTACACTCGCCGATTCGATCGAACAGCGAGGAACGTCAGATGAGCCAGCTCCAGGGCAAGCGTATCGTGGTCACCGGCGCGTTCGGCGCGCTCGGCAGCGCCGTCGTCGAGGCTGCGCAGGCCGCCGGCGCGCGCGTGGCCGCGATCGACCGCAGCGCCGAGGCGCCGCCTGCCCTGGCCGCGGCCAGCACCCACGGCGGTGTCGACCTCGGCGACGCCGCGGCCGCCACAGCCGTGTTCGAGCGCATCGGCGCCGCGTTCGGCGGCATCGATGCGCTCGTCAACGTCGCCGGCACGTTCCGCTGGGAGACCGTCGAAGGCGGCAGCCTCGATACCTGGGACCTGCTCTACGCGGTCAACCTGCGCACCGCGGTCGCGGCGAGCCGCGCCGCGCTGCCGCTGTTCGGCGGCGGCGGACGCATCGTCAACATCGGCGCCGCGGCGGCGGCCCGCGCCGGCGCCGGGATGGGCGCCTATGCCGCGTCCAAGGCCGGCGTCGCGCGTCTGACCGAGGCCCTGGCCGACGAGCTCAAGGACCGCGCGATCACCGTCAATGCGGTGCTGCCGAGCATCATCGACACGCCGCAGAACCGCGCCGACATGCCCGATGCCGACTTCGCACGCTGGGTCGCGCCGGCCGATCTGGCCGCGGTCATCATGTTCCTGCTGTCGGATGCGGCGCGCGCGGTCACCGGCGCCTCGATCCCGGTGACCGGCCGCGTCTAGGCCCGCGCCCGCGGCCAGCCGGCCTGCCCGGCCGCCGCGCGGCCGGATCGTTCGGTCGTTCGCCCACCGCACCGGCCGGAGTCCGGGCCGTCCGCGCCGGCAGTGCAAGCGCGGTCGGGCTTGCGGACCGATGGCACCGGTGGCTGCCCGAGATCCGGCGCGATCGGGCTTTGCATTCAAGGCGTTCGACCGGTATAGTCGCGCGTCTTTTTTCGCCAGATGTATCCGAGGCCATTCCGATGAAAGTGCTGTCGTCCCTCAAGTCCGCCAAGTCGCGGCACCGTGACTGCAAGGTCGTGCGCCGTCGCGGCAAGATTTTCGTGATCTGCAAGAGCAATCCGCGGTTCAAGGCGCGCCAGCGCTGATCGGCCGTCCGCGGCCATGCCGCAGGATTCGACAGGGCCGCGCAAGCGGCCTTTGTCGTTTCTGGACACCGCATTCCTCCGGGGTCCGCACCGTGATGCAGCCGCGCTGCCTGGAAACGACTGTTCGCGGAACGGCCGGCCTCGCAACGGGCTACGCCTGTCATGGAAGTCGCCGCCGGCTTCTGCTACAACGTCCGACGCTGCCGCCCGGCCTTCGATCGCCGGCCCTTTAGACAACCCAATCATGAGGTTGCGCGATGAACTTGAAGTGCATTGTCGGCACAGCGCTGCTGCTGGCGCTTGGCGTCCCCGCCGTGCCCCCGGCGCAGGCCGAGAGCCTGCTGCTGCAGAACGTCGAGCGTGAGCGCAGCCGCGACCTGCGCGCGGCGCGGCCTGTCGATGGCCGAGGTCGAGCGCCGCTACGGCGCGCCGCTCGACAAGCTGCCGACCGCCGGCGGCGGCAAGCCGCGGCAGCCGCCGATCAACCGCTGGCGCTATGCCGACTACACCGTCTACTTCGAGCGCGAGCGCGTGATCCACGCGGTCGCCAATCCGGCTTCCTGACGATGACCCAGACCCAGCTGCGCCTGCCTGCGGAATGGGAACCGCAGGCAGCGGTCCTGATCGCCTGGCCGCATGCGGGCACCGACTGGGCCGACCGGCTCGCCGAGGTCGAGACCACCTACGTCGCGCTGGCCGCGGCGATCGCGCGCTTCGAGCCGGTCGTGATCTGCGTCGCCGACGCGGCCGTGCGCGAGCGCGCAGCCGGGCTGCTGGCCGAGGCCGGCGTCGACGCGGCGCGCGTGCGCTGGGTCGAGATTCCGTACGACGACACCTGGCTGCGCGACAGCGGACCGATCACGCTGACCGACGGCCGCCGGTTCGTGCTCGACGATTTCCGCTTCACCGGCTGGGGCGGCAAGTTCGAGGCCGGCCGCGACGACCGCCTGGTCGAAGGCCTGATCGCACGCGGCCTGTTCGGCGACGCCGAGCACCAGCGCATCGACTGGGCGCTCGAGGGCGGCGCGATCGAGTCCGACGGCGCCGGCACCGTGCTGACGACCTGGAACTGCCTGGAGCACCGCCACGGCAGCGGCCGCCGCGACGCGATCGCGGCGACGCTGTGCGAGACGCTCGGCGCCGGCCGCGTGCTCGGTCTCGACCATGGCTACCTCGAAGGCGACGACACCGACGCGCACATCGACACATTGGCGCGGCTCGCGCCGGACGATGCGATCGTCTACCAGGCCTGCGACGACGCCGAGGACAGCCACTACGCGCCGCTCGCGCGCATGGCCGACGAGCTGGTCGCGCTGCGCACCGCCGATGGCCGGCCGTACCGGCTGCATGCGCTGCCGTGGGCGCGGCCGATCCTCGACGCCGGTCCCGACGGCGAGCGCCGGCTCGCCGCGAGCTACGCCAATTATCTGATCGTCAACGGCGCCGTTCTGGTGCCGGCCTACGGCGATCCGGCCGATGCGGCCGATGCGGCCGCGGCCGCGATCATCGGCGCCGCGCATCCGGGCCGCACGATCGTGCCGATTCCGTGCCGGCCGCTGATCTGGCAGAACGGCAGCCTGCACTGCGTGACGATGCAGCTGCCGGCCGGCGTGCTCGCGCAGCGTTGACAACCGCGGCGTCGGACCGGCATCGCCGCGACGCCGTGTCGTTCGCACCGCCGCAGGCGCCGACCGCGATCGGCGGCGCATCGCTCAATGGCGCATCAGCACCGGCATCGGCGCGTGCGCGAGCACCTGCCGCGTCGCACCGCCAAACGCCCATTCGCTGAAGCGGCTGCGGCCGTAGGCGCCCATCACGAGCAGGTCCGCGCCGCAGTCGACGCTGGCCTCGAGCAGCGCGGTGCCGGCCTCCTCGTCGGACGCGTCGACGACGCGCCGCTCGACGGCGACGCCGTGCCGCGCCAGGTGCCCGGTCATGCTGAAGGGCGGCTTGAAGCCGGCACCGGAATACAGATCGCGGCGGTCGCCGCAGAGCAGGAACACGGTCTGGGCCCCGCGCAGCAGCGGGATCGCCGCATGGATCGCACGTGCGGCCTCGGGCGCACCGTTCCAGGCCAGCGCGACGCGGCGCGGCGCGGCGGTGAAGCGGCCCTCGCCCGGCACGACGACGCACGGCACGCCGACCTGCAACATCAGCGTCGCCAGCGCCTGAGGCGCGCCCCAGAGCAGGTCCGGATCGCGCTCGATGACCAGCAGGTCATGCCAGTTGCAGATCTGGCCGAGCGTATCGGGCAGATAGCCTTCGGCGACCTGCCACTGGGTGCGCGTCACGCCGCGTTCGGCGGCCCAGGCCGCGAACGCCTCACGCACGCGCAGCGCGCCCTCCTCCATCGATTGCGCATTCTCGATCATCGCCGAGAGCAGCTCGGGCGAGCCGTATGGCGGCATCATGTACAGCGGCGAGGGATAGACGTAGGCGCCGGTCAGCGAGGCGCCGAGCGCCGCGGCGAGATGCGCGGCGTATTCGACGCTGCCGGTCCAGCTCGGATAGCGGCTGATGTGGACGAGGATGTCGCGCATGGTCATGGCGCTCGGCGGTCGTGGACTGCCGCCACGATAGGCTCATGCCGATGACGCGGCTTGATGCAGGTCAAGCCGAAGCGTGGCGACGGGCGCCGCGCGCGATCGGCCCGGGACATCCGCGGTCGCCGGCCCCATCACGGCGGCCTCGCCGCGAATCGGGCCGCGATGCTTCATGCACGGACGCAGCCGGCCTCATCCAGCTGCCGGCGGCCTCGTCTCGGGCGCGTCGCCGAGCGGCGCAGGCGGGCCTCGCGCCGCCGGGACCTGCACGAACGCACGGTCTGCGTCGCCGTTTCGCGATAGCGTACGCAGACCTTCGGCGCCTCTCCCCGCGCCACTGCACGACACGGCGTGATCTTCTGGCAACGACTCAACGACTGGCTGCGCGACGTACCGGTGGACGACCCGGTCGACCGGCGCAACGCGCCGATGCTGCAGCTGGTGCTGGCGGTTCCGGGCGTGCTGCTGCCGCTGATGAGCACGATCTCGCTCGCGCAGGCCGGCACGCTCGGCACCAGCCAGGCGGTCGGCATCGCGCTGAGCGGCTTCATCTGGCTCTGCTTCGGACTGCTGCGGCGCGGCCGCTTCCGGCTGGCGGCGAGCTTCGCGGTCGTGATCAGTCTGGTCATGATGGGACTCAACTACCAGGCCTACGGCCTGAAGGCCCAGCTCGGCCTTCAGGTCACGCATCTGCTGCCGCTGCTGTTCGCGGGCCTGCTGCTCGGCCGCGGCGCGATCTGGCGCACGCTGAGCGTGATGGGCGCGATCCTCGCGCTCGGCGCCTGGGTCGATCTGGACCGCGCGACCGACGAGGTCGCGGCGCGTCCGGACGTCGTCTCGGACCTGCTGTCGGCCGGCCTCGGCTTCATCGTCGTCGCGACGATCCTCGACCGGCTGGTATCGGCCTCGCGCCGCGCGATCCGGCGCAGCGAGGAGCTCGACCTGATCTGCGACGATCTGGAGCGCGAGATCGAGGAGAAGGAACGCTCCCAGGCGCAGCTGCTGCAGTCGCAGCGGATCGAGGTGCTCGGCCGCCTCGCCGGCGGCATTGCGCACGACTTCAACAACCTGCTCGGCGTCATCGCCGGGCATGCCGGCCGCGCGCGCACGACCGCGGACCCGCAGGCCTCGGCACGCGCCCTGGAAGGCATCGCGCAAGCCACGCGGCGCGGCACGCTGATGGTGCGCCGCCTGCTCGGCCTCGGCCGCAGCGTCGAGCGCCGGATCGAGGTGTTCGACGCGGCCGATGCGATCCGCGCGACGGCGGAGCTGCTGCGCCCGCTGTTCGACGCCGCCGTCGCGATCCGGCTGGACCTGCCCGGCGAGCCGCTGCGGGTGCGGCTGGACCGCGAGGAGTTCGAGCTGGCGCTGCTCAACGTCGCGACCAACGCGCGCGACGCGATGCCCGACGGCGGCACGTTCCAGATCGGCGCGACGCGGAACGGCGACCAGGTCCGGATCGTGCTGTCGGACACCGGCGTCGGCATGAGCGCGGCGGTCGCCGCACGGATGTTCGAACCGTTCTTCACGACCAAGCCCGACGGCAAGGGCACCGGAATCGGCATGGCCGTGGTCCACCGTCTGATCGGCGAGGCCGGCGGGCGCATCGACGTCGACAGTGCGCCGGGCCGCGGCACGGTGCTGACGATCGAGCTGCCGGCCGCCGCGGCGGCGGCGCCGCGCGCATCCGGCGAGGGCCCGATGCAAGTGCTGCTGGTCGAGGACGACGCGGCCGTGCGCAGCCTGCTGGCCGATGCGCTGGAGGAGGCCGGCCTCGACGTGACCGCGGTCGCCAGTGTCGAGGCCGCGCTCGCGCAGGCCGCCGCGACGCGCTTCGCTGCGGTCGTGTCGGACTACCAGCTGCCCGACGGGGACGGCCTGACCGTGCTGCGCCGGCTGCGCGCCGCGCAGCCGGACCTGCGCCAGATCCTCGTCAGCGGCCGGCTCGACCTGCCCGCCGTCGATCCCTCGGTATGCCTGCTGCGCAAGCCGTTCGCACCCGAGGCACTGCTCGACCGCCTGTTCGAGGCCGCTGCCGCCGGCACGCTCAGCGGACCGGCGGATCCGGCCGATCCGACGCGCGGCGGCGCAGGCGCGCCAGACGCGCACGCCGTCTCGAGATCGGCGCCGCGCGTGCCGTCGACGACCAGCAACAGGCTCAGCAGCGTCGTCAGCAGCCAGACCCATGGTCGCTGGTACCACGGGGCCGAGCGCGCGATCGCCAGCGTCGCCGGCGGCGAGGTCCAGGCACCGCCCTCGCTGCGCGCCTGCACCTCGAACACGTGCTCGCCCCACGGAATCGACGGGTAGACGATCGTGCGGTTGCGGCCGGCCTCGATCCAGTCGTCGTTGACGCCGGACAGTCGGAAGCGGAAGCGCGTGCGCTCCGGCGCGCTGAGGTCGACCGCGCTGTAGCCGATCTCGAGGTTCTGCGCGGCGGCGCCGAGGTGCAGCCGCTCCAGCGACGGCTGCGTGCGGCCGTCGACCGCGACGCGCTCGATCAGCGCCGCCGGCGCGGCGGCGACGCGATCGCGCGCGCGCGCCGGATCGATCACCGCGACGCCCTCGACCAGCGCGAACCAGAGCCGGCCGCTCGGGTCGCGATGGCAGGCGCCCTGGGTGCCGCCGTTGATCTCGGCCGGCACCAGGCCGTCGCCGACCGTATAGCCGACGGTCTCGATCGCCGCGCCGTCGGGCGCGGCGGCGAGCAGCGAGACACCGCGGTTGCCGCCGAACCACAGGCGACCGTCGGCATCGGCGAGCAGGCACGAGACGGTATCGTCGAACAGGCCGCTGTCGCGGTCGTAGCGATCGACGCGGCCGCCGCGGATGCGGTTGAGGCCGCCGCCGTAGGTGCCGATCCACAACGCGCCGTCGGCGGTCTCGAGCACGGCACGCGCGAACCGGCTGGACAGGCCCTGCTGCGGTGTCCAGCGCTCGAGCACGCGATCGCCGTCGACGCGCAGCACGCCGCGGTCGCCGACCACCCAGACGCCGCCTGCGCGTGCCGCGACGATCTGGTTGGCCGCCATGTCCTCGAGCGCGCCGACCGCCTCGCGCGAGCGTACCGTGCCGTCGGCCGCGACCGCGAGCCGGTACGTGCTGCGGTCGACCGCGATCCAATAGCGGCCGTCCGCGGCCTCATGGATCGCGCGGATCGATGCGCCGTCGGGCCAGGTCGCGATGCGTTCGATGCCGCGGCCGTCGGCGCGCAGCCGGCCCAGGTAGCCGTCGCCGCTGCCGATCCAGACGCGGCCGGCGCGATCGCGCGCCAGCGTCGCGGCGCACTCGCTGCCGAGCGCATCGGACAGCGACAGCGTCTCGATCCGGCCATCGGCGTGCCAGTGACGCAGGCCGCCGCACGAGAACGCGAACCACAGGCCGCCCTCGCCGTCGTCGATGATCGCGCGCGCCGGCAGGTTCATCGCGGCGCGCGGGTCGGCCATCAGTCCGATCCACGGCTCGCGCAGCCGGAACAGGCCCTTGTTGTGGCTGCCGATCCACAGATTGCCCTGGTCGTCGAACAGCAGGCTGACCGCGAACATGCGCGGCAGGCCGCCGACCGCCTGCCAGTGGCCCTGCTCGTCCTCGTGCAGCAGCTCGCCGCCATAGGTGCCGACCCAGAGCCGACCGTGCGGATCGCGGATCAGCTGATTGACGTCGGCGACCGCGTGCCGCCGCCAGCTGCGGTCGACCGGATCGAACGCGAACAGCGCGCCGCGGGTGGCGACCCACAGCGTGTCGCCGTCGGGCTCGAGCACGACGACATGGTCGATGCCGTCCGGCATCGCGATCGGCTCGACGCGATCCTCGAGGATCGCCGCGAAGCCGGCGTGGCCGCCGGCGTAGAGGACGCCGTCGCGTCCCCAGGCCAGATGGTCGTAGCGCGAAGGCACACCGCCGCCCGGGAACGGCACCGCCTGCAGCGTGACGGGGTCGATGCGCAGGATGCCGGTGCTGCTGGCCGCCCAGATCCGCCCGTCGGCGCTCTCGACGAACGCGCCGACCTGACAGGTACCGCGACACGCCGGCAGGCTCCGGAACGCGCCGTCCTCGTACAGGCTGATGCCGGCGTCCTGCGTGCCGATCCACAGTCGCCCGCGCGCGTCCTCGTGCAGCGCCAGGATGCGGTCGCTGGCCGGACCGCTCCCGGGCGTGACGTCCGAGGTCGCCGGCCGCAACTGCGGATCGGCGCGGAACACCTTGAACGCGCGTCCGTCGAAGCGCGCCAGTCCGCCGTGCGTGCCGATCCACAGATGGCCGTCGTGCCGCTGCACCAGCGCGTTGACGCCGTTCTGCGGCAGCCCCTCGTCGCCGCCGTAGCGCTGCACGACCGGTGCATGCGTCGGCGCGACGACCGGTGCCGGTGCCGGCGCCGCGCCCGCACCGACTGGCAGCGCCGCGGCGAACGCGAACAGGACCGTCGTGCCGCACCGGCGCAGGCGGTTCACGGCGCGGCCAGCCGCTCGCGCAGGCCGCCGTGGCGGACGATCGGACGCGCCAGCGCGGCACGCACGGCGTCCGGGGTCGCCCACAGCTCGGCGGCGGCCCGGGCACGCGAAACGGCCGTGTAGACCAGCTCGCGGCTCAGCACCGGATGAGCCGGATCGGGCGGCAGCACGACCGCGACCTCGCCGTACTCCGAACCCTGGCTGCGGTGGATCGTGATCGCCCAGGCGCTCTCGTGCGCCGGCAGCGCGGCCGGCGCATAGCTGCGCAGTGCCGGCACGCCGTCGCGGTCGCCGGCCTCGAACCAGACGCGCGGCCCGTCGGCGCCGTCGAGGACGACGCCGACGTCGCCGTTGTACAGACCGCTGGCATCGTCGTTGCGCGTGACGATCAGCGCGCGTCCGCGGTGCCAGGTCTGCTGCGGATCGAAGCCGTAGCGCGCGCCGAGCGCGCGCGCGATCCGCGCATTGAGGCCGGCCGCACCGAACGTGCCCTCCCGCAGCGCCGCGAGCACCTGCGCGGCGCGCAGCGCGGCCAGCGCGTCGGCCGGATCGGCGTCGCTCGCGAACAGCCGGTCGAAAGCGCCGCGATGACGCTCGATCCAGCGCGCGAGCGCGGCGTCGAGGTCCGCGGCGTCGCCGCACGGCCGCCGATCGATGCCGTCGCCGCCGCCGGCCAGGATCGCCTCGACGCGATCGCCGTCGGCATCGCGCAGCGCCTGCAGATCGCGCTGCAGCGGCGCACCGGCGCGCCAGACATGATCCAGGCGCACGACGCGTCCGCCGAGCGCCGGCGTACTGGCGACGATGTCGGCGAGCACCGAGCCGGCGTCGACCGAAGCCAGCTGATCCGGATCGCCGAGCAGAATCAGAAGCGCATCCGGCCGCAGCGCCTCGAACAGCTGGCGCATCAACGCCAGGTCGATCATCGAGGCCTCGTCGACGACGACGACGTCGGCCAGCAGCGGATCGGCCGCGCCGCGCGCATAGCCGTTCAGATCGGGCCGGTAGCCGAGCAGCCGGTGCAGCGTGCGCGCCTGCGCGCGGCCGATCGCGTCGAGCGGCGCGGCGAATGCCGAGTCGGCCGGCAGCGTCCGTGCGAGCGCCTGCCGCCCGGCGGCGATCGCCTGCGCGAGGCGCCGCGCGGCCTTGCCGGTCGGTGCGGCCAGCGCGATCGACGGCGCCGGCCGGCCGGTCGCGGCGGCCACGCGCAGCAGCATCGCGAGCAGGCGCACGACGGTCGTCGTCTTGCCGGTGCCCGGACCGCCGGTCAGTACCAGCAACCGGCCGTCGACCGCGCGCAGCACCGCCTCGCGCTGGCGTGCGACCGCGCTGCGCTCGGCACCGGCGAACAGGACCTCGGCCTCCGATTCGAGTGCGACCGCCGCGAGCGCCGGCTCGGCGCGGCCGAGCAGCGCAGGCGGATCGCATCGGCCAGCACCGCCTCGTGGCGCCAGCAGCGCCACAGATAGAAACGCGACTGCCGGTCGAGCACGAACGCGGTCGGCGCGCCGTCGCCGTCGCCGACCCAGTCGGCCGCGCGCAGCGCGGCGCATTCCTCGTCGGTGAACGCGGCGCCGAGCGGCGGCTGCTCGAGCCGCGCGCAGGCATGGCCCTGGCCTTCGGCCGCGCTGGCCTCGAGCGCGCGCGCGTGCGAGCAAGGCCGAGCCGGTGCGCGCGAGCACCCAGCGCGACAGCGCCTCGTCGATCGCGCGGGCGCCGCGCACCGGCGTCATCGCAGCGTCTCCACGCCGGCGAACGCCGCGTCGAGCGCCGCGATCAGCGCGGGCGGCCAGCGCCGGTGCCAGATTCCGCCGGCCGCGTCGAGGCCGACCGCGCGCACGAACAGGTACCAGCTCTCGCCGAGCTGGCGCTCCGGTGCGTAATCGCGCAGACGCTGCCGCAGATAGCGGTGCAGCGCGACCGTGTAGAGCAGCGCCTGCAGATCGTAGTGGTGGGCATGCATCGCCGCCTCGAGCGACGCGCCGCGATACGCGGCCAGTCCGCCGCCGAGCCAGTTGGTCTTGTAGTCGAGCACGTGATAGCGGCCGCCGGCCTCGAAGACCAGGTCGACGAAGCCGGTCAGCATGCCGTTGAGGCGCACGCCCTCGAGCGATGCCGGCACGACCTCGGCGGCACCGTGCAGCGCGCACAGCGCGCGCAGTCGCGCCAGGCCGACCTGGCGCACCGGCAGCTGGAATTCGAACTCGGCGACGCGTGCCGCGGGTGCGAGCGCGTCCAGGCGCAGGCCTTCGCCGAGATCGGCGCCGCGGACGCGCTCGACCAGGCGGCCGGCGGCCTCGATCAGAACCGTCTGCTCGGCACCGCCGTCGCTGCGCACGCCGAGCGGCCGCAGCGCGTCCTCGATCAGCGCGCGCTGCTGCGGCCAGACCGGGCCGGGCGCGGCGTGCTCGAACGCCGCGTGCATGGCGTCGCCGAAGCGCGGACCGCGCAACGCCGACAGCGCGAGCAGCCGCGGATCGTCCGCGTCCGCCATCTGGACCGGCTCGATCGCGGCATCGCCGGGATCGACGATCGGCTCGTCGGACGCGCCGATCGCCTCGGACGGCGCCGCGTCGCGCAGCAGGCCGCTGAAGCTGTGCAGCCACAGCGGCGGCCTCAGTGCCGGCAGCGGCGTCTGCGCCGCGCGCGGATGGCGTGGTGCACACGCCGCGCGATAGACCGGCGCCGGACCGGCATACGGGCCGATCGCGGCGACGCCCGGCAGGCTCGCCAGCCGGTCGAGCGCGGCGCGTTCGGCGGCATCGGCCTCCTGCGCGGTCGCCGCGGCCGGCCCGGGGGCACCGTCGAGCGCCGAGAGCACCTCCTCGACGAGCCGGCCGAGTGCCGAACGCGCGTAGTCCTCGGCGCCCTCCTCGCCGCCGGCGCGCGTACGGCGGCGCTCGACCCAGTGCACGTGCACGGCCTCGCGCGCGCGCGTCAGCGCGACGTAGAGCAGGCGCAGCCGCTCCTCCTGGTCCTCGCGCATGTGCGCCTCGCGGTGCGCGGCATGCCGCGCCGAGCCCAGATCGACGCAGAGGCGGCCGTCGCCGTCGTGGAAGCGCAGCAGCGAAGCCGGCGTCGCGGCGCTGCGCTCGCGCCAGGCCAGCGGCACGAACACGATCGGATACTCCAGGCCCTTGCTGGCATGGATCGTCAGCAGCTGCACGCGCCGTGCGTCGCTCTCGACGCGCAGGCGCCGCGCGTCGGCCTCCTCCGGCGCGGCCGCCTCGTCGCGGCGCATCGCGCTGAGCCAGGCGACCAGCCCGTCCAGCCCGTGATGGCGGCGCTCGCGCTCGGCCAGCAGCTCGCCGAGATGGCGCAGGTCGGTCAGCACGCGCTCGCCGTCGGCATCGGCCAGCAGGTCCGGTGCGCGCGCGCGGTGACCTCGCCGATCACGGCCAGCACGCCGCGGCGCCGTGCGCGCTCGCGCCAGACCACGAAGCGCTCGCGCTCGCGCTCGAACGCGGAAGGATCGCGATCCCAGCCGATCAGCGCGCGGTAGTCGGCGCCGAGCAGGCGCGTGGACAGCGCGCCGCGCACCGCCGCGGCATCGCCGGGCTCGCAGACCGCGTGCAGCAGCAGCACCAGGTCGGCCGCGGTCTCGCCGGCGAAGACGCTGCCGCGGCCGCTGCCGGCGCACGGCACGCCGCGGCGGTCGAGCCGCTCGCGCAGCGCCGCGACCTCGGCATGCGTCGACAGCAGTACCGCGACGTCGCCGGGTCCGACCGGCCTTCCGTCGATCGCATGGCCGTCGCCGAGCAGCTCGGCGATGCGATCGGCGCAGTCCTCCAGCGCCAGCGCCTCCAGTCGCGCCTGCGCCTCGATCGGCCGTCCGCGCTCGTCGGCGGCCTCGCCGCCGAAACTATGGAAGACCAGCGGCGCGGCGACCGTCTCGCCGTGGCGCGTGTAGCGCGCGCCGTCGCTCGGATCGGCCCATGCGACCGGCTGGTAGCGGACCGGCAGCGCGCCGAAGCCGCCGCCGGTGCGCGCATAGAACGCGTTGAGCGCGCCGACCAGGCGACCGTTCGAGCGGTAGTTGGTCGCCAGCGACAGGCGCTCGTCGGCGCCGCGCGCGGCGGCGAGATAGGCAGCGATGTCGCCGCCGCGGAACGCGTAGATCGCCTGCTTCGGGTCGCCGATCATGATCAGTCCGCCGCGGCGCGTGCCGTCGGCGTCGCGGTAGATGCGGTCGAAGATCGCGAACTGGCGCCGGTCGGTGTCCTGGAACTCGTCGACCAGCGCGACCGGAAACGCCGCGAACAGCCGGTCGGCCAGGGCCGTGTCGGCGCCGGCGCCGCACAGGCGCGCGTGGACGCCGTCGATCTGCATCGCGAAGGTCTGCACGCCGCGCCGGCGCACGCGCTCGGCGAGCGCCTGCTCGCAGAACGCGACCGCCTCGGCGCGCAAGGCCGGCAGCGCCTGCGAGCGCGCATCGAGCAGCAGGCCGGCCACCTCGGCGAGCCGCCGGATGCACGGCTGCTCCTCGAGCGCGACGCGGCGCGCCTTGTTCTGCCATCGGGCGCAGGCCTCGCCGCACAGCCGCGCGAGGTCCTCGTCGTCGAGCGCGAACAGGGCGCGACCCGGCTGCTCTTCCGCGGCCAGCCGCTCGACCAGCATGCGGCTGGCCTTCTTGGTGCCGTTCCAGGCGATCGCGTCCGGGGCGGCCAGCAAGGCGCGCAGCGGCACGGCGAACGCGTCGGCCTCGTCGAGCGAGGACAGCGCGGCACGCAGCGCATCGAGCTGGACCGGGGCAGGCGCGAGCACGCGTTCGGGTCCTGCCGCACGCACGCTCGCGACGAGGCGCTTGAAGCCGTCCAGTCCGGTCGCGAGCGCGCCCGGCAAGGCGGGGTCGTCCGCCGCCGCGGTCAATACGCGCCGGCGCCAGAAATCCTCGACGCATTCGCCGATCAGTGCGAGTTCGTCGACCAGCGGATCGTCGGCGAAGCTCGCGCCGCTCTCGAGCGGATACTCGCGCTGGATGCGCTGACACAGCGCATGGATCGTCAGGATCGGCGCGCGGTCGAAGTCGGCGCGCGCCAGGCGGATCCGGCGCAGGCCGTCGCGTGCGGCCGCCTCGTCGACGATGTGCCGGTCCAGATACGCATGCAGCGGCGAGTCGCCATGCGGCGGGCGCCCGGCGAGGCGGTCCTCGAGCCAGCGCTCGGCCTCGAGCAGCCGCAGGCGCAGGCGATCGCGCAGCTCCTGCGCGGCCGCGTCGGTGAACGTCGCGACGACGACCTGCTCGACACCGAGCGGCCGCTCGAGCAGCACGCGCAGATAGATCAGGCCGATCTGGTAGGTCTTGCCGGTGCCGGCGCTGGCCTCGATCAGCACGCGGCCGTCGAGCGGCACGCGCTGCCAGTCCAGCGGCGCGAGCGCGGCATCCGCGCTCATGCGTCCTCTCCCCGCGCATCCTCGCGCAGCAGCACCGTGCGGTCCGGATCGAGCACCGCGCAGATCGCCGCCACCGCGGCGACGAAGTCGGCATGCAGCGCACTGCCGGGATCGACCGGCGAGGCGCCGCGCGCGAACAGGCCGGCATAGCCGGGCGCGTAGTCTCGCTCGCCGCGCTGCCAGCCCGAGCCGTCGCCGTGCCAGCGCCGCTGCGCACGCAGCAGCCGCTCCCCGGGGGCGGCGGTCGCATAGGCCCAGGCCGTGCGCGGAAAGAACGGCAGCGGCCGCGCGCGGCGCACGTCCCACAGCGCGATCAGGCGTGCGAGCCCGGCGGCGAGCTGCACCGGCGTCTGCGCGAGCAACGCCGCCAGCAGCGGCGGCGTGCCGGCGCGGCCGACGCGCGTGCCCTCGCCGCCTTCGACGAAGACCGCCTCGAAAGCCGGATCGATCGTCAGTCTCGACACGGCCAGATCGAGGTAGAACGGCAGCAGATCGCGAAAATCGGCCGGCCGCGCCGGCTGCGCGTCGAACAGCAGCCGGCGGCCGTCGCCGCGCCGGTAGACGCGCTCGCAGCGTCCGCCGAGGCGGCGGCCGTCGTCGAGCACGAGCTCGATCGCCTGCGGCGCCGCGCTCAGCGGCGCGTCGCCGATCGCCGCGCGCGCCGCATCCAGCGCCGCCTCGGCCGCCGCACGCGCGCCGGCGTACGCACGCGCGCCCGGTGCGCCCGGCGGCAGCACGCCCGAGCGCGCCAGCCACGGCGGCGGCGCAGCGGCGATCCGGTCCGCGCCGGTCGCGAGTGCGTCGAGCAGCAGGCGGCGGTCGAAGCGGTCCAGCGGCGCGACGCGTGCTTCGAGCGGCTCGCGATCGTCGAACGCATCGGCATCGGTCGCGTCGAGGCCGATGCCGGCCGCCTGCCGCAGCAGATCGCGCGGCGGATCTCGCCAGTAGCGCGACAGCGCAGCCAGCGACAGCTCGCCGGCCTGCTCGGCCGGCGCGTCCGGATAGGGAAGCTCCGGCACGAGGAAGCGGCGCTCGGCCGGCACCTCGAGCGGCGGCGTCAGATAGCGGGCCTCGTACGAGAACAGCCGCGGATCGTGCAGCGGCCGGCCCGCACCATCGCGCTCGTAGTAGCGCGGGTCGAACGGCTGCAGCGGATGGACGACGCGCCACGGCCGCTCCGGCTCGCCGGCGTCGGCCAGGCCGTGCGCCTCGTCGAGGAACGACAGCAGTTCGGCCAGCGGCGCGGCCGGATTGCGCGGACGGCCGTCGTGCACGCCGATGCCGACATAGCTCACGTGCAGGCGCCGCCGCGCGGCCATCAGCGCCTCGAGGAACAGATAGCGATCCTCGCTGCGCGCGTCGCGGTCGCCGCGGCGCGGGTGTTGTGCGATCCGGTTCAGGCCGGCCTCGCCGCCGCCGCGCGGGAAGTCGCCCTCGCTCATGCCGAGCAGGCAGACCATGCCGAACGGAATCGAACGCTGCGGCACCAGGCCGCAGAACGTCACCCCGCCGAGCAGGAACGGCTGCCGTTCCGGCACTGCGCGCAGGCTCGCGCGCAGCGCATCGCGCAGTACGCTCCAGGGCTGCGCCGCGCCAGGCCGGCGGTCCTGGCCTGCTCGCCGAGCGCCTGCACCTGGCGGCGCAGCGCGTCGAGCGCGGCGGCTTCGGCGACCGCCTCGCGATCGGCGCCGGCGCGGTCGATCAGGAACAGCTCGTCGATCGCCTCGACCAGCCGGTCGCAGGCCTCCTCGATCGGTCGCGGCTGCAGCATCGCGGCCTGCAGGCGGCGCAGCAGACCGATCAGCCGATCGAGCTGGCCGAGCGCCTCGACCGCGCCGCCTGCGACGCCGGACAGCGGCAGGATGCGCCCGTCGAGCAAGGCGTCGGGCCGGTCGCCGCCGAGCACGAGGCCGGCGTACAGCCGGTCGAAGCCGAACTGCCAGGAATTGGCATCCAGCGCGGCGGCACCGGCCGCGGCCTTGGCCTGCGCATCCAGACCCCAGGCGACGTGCGCGCGGCGCAGCCAGTGTTCGATCGCCTCGCGGCCGGCCGCGTCGATCGCTAAGCGCCGCGCGACCGCCGGCACGTCGAGCAGCGCCAGCACCTCGCCGACCGCGAAGCGGCTCTCGGGCAGATCGAGCAGATCGTCGAACGCGCCGATCAGCGGATGCTGGCTGGCCAGGCCGACGTCGGACAGATGCCACGGCACGTGCGCCGGGTCGGCGCGGTAGCGCCCCGGCTCGCCGAACACGGCCGGCAGATACGGCGCATAGACGGCGATGTCCGGCGCCATCACGACGATGTCGCGCGGCGCCAGCGACGGATCGTCGGCGAGCGCGCGCAGCAGGGCGTCCTTGAGCACTTCCAGTTCGCGCAGCGGCGTGTGACACAAATGCACGCGCAGGCTCGCGTCGGACGCGGCCTCGGGCGCGGCTGCGCCGGCACCGGCCAGCTCCGGCTGCAGACGTCGGATGCTGGCCTGCAGCCGCTCGAGCAGCGGCGCGTCGTCGACGGCGCCGTCGTCCTCGTCGGCCGCGTCGCGCTCCTCGATCGGATCGCCCTCGTCGAGCGCGAGACAGAAATCCTGCGCGATGCGGCCGAGCGCGGCCAGCAGCGGATGGCCGACCTCGTAGTACAGCGCCTCGGGCGCTTCGGCCAGGCGCAGCAGATCGCGCCGGCGGCGCAGCTCGACCCAGTGCTCGCGGCACGGATCGGGAAAGTAGAGGTTGACCGGCGCATGCAGCGCGTAGGCGCGCAAGGCGTGCAGCACGTCCGGCGGCAGATGGCTGACGCCGAACACCTGCAGCGGCGCCACGCCGCCGGCGCCTGCGGCCAGCGCCTGCACCAGCGCCCGCGCGCGGCGCGCGCGATGCGGCGCGCCGGCGCCGGCCTGCAGCAGCCGCCACAGCTGCGCCTGCCAGTCGTTCGCGCTCGCCACCGGCCGGTCTTCCCAGGCCAGCAGCCACTCGGGCCGGTAGATCAGGTACTGCGTGTAGACGCCGGCCAGATGGTCGGCCAGCTGGAACCGGCGGCGCGCCTCGTCGCCGCCTTGCAGATAGCGCCGCACCGGCTCGGCATCGAGCGCCGGCAGCGCATCGAGCACGCGCCAGCGCAGCACCTCGCGCCGCCAGCGCGCCGCCAGCGCGGGGTCGCCGCCGAGCGTGTCGGCGCTGACACGTTCGAGCCACTGCCACGGCAGGATCAGATCGAGGTTGGCGGCGATGCCGTCGCCGCCGTCGGCGAGCGGCCGAAGCGCCAGTTCGCCGAGCAGCCAGCGCTTCAGGCCCGGATGTGCGACCAGCACGGTCTGCGCGCGCAACGGATCGGCCGGCCGCTGCGCCTCGAGCGTCCGCGCGAGCGTCTCGGCCAGCCGCTCGACGCGGCTGCCGCGATGGATCACCAGGCCGTTGCCGTTCCGGGTCATCGCGAAGAGAGCGGTCCTCGAAGAGAAAGCGCACGCCGGCGCTCGGCGCCCCGAACGGGGACGTGCATCCGCTGCGCCTGGCAGCATCCACGAGCGCCGCGAGCGGTGCAAGCCGGACCGGTGTCGCGGCGTCGGCGATGCGTGCAGGCCATGCCGCAACGAAAAAGGCCGGCGAGCATGGCTCGTCGGCCTTTTTCGTGGATTGGCGCGCCCGGAGAGATTCGAACTCCCGACCACCAAGTTCGTAGCCTGGTACTCTATCCAACTGAGCTACGGGCGCAGGTGACGCTGCCGGCGAGGGATCGGATGGCCGCTTGCGCGACCCGCCGCTCGACGGGGCGCGAATTATTCGCTGCGCGCGCCGATTCGTCAACACCTTTCCTGACGGCAGCCTCGCGCACGGCGGCGGCCTGCCGGCCGCACGCGTGCCGTGGCGGCCGCGCGCATGGATCGAAGCGTGCCGATCGCGCACAATCGCGCGTCCTTTTTTTCAGCGGGCCTTCGCCATGACCTATTCCGCTCAGCAACGCCTCGAATCGGAACTCGAATCGATCCGCGAACAGGGTCTGTACAAGACCGAGCGCATCATCGCCACGCCGCAGTCGGCGGCGATCCGCACCGCCGACGGCCGCGAGGTGCTGAACTTCTGCGCCAACAACTATCTGGGCCTGGCCGACGATCCGCGCATCGTCGAAGCGGCCAAGCGCGCGCTCGACACGCACGGCTTCGGCCTGGCCAGCGTGCGCTTCATCTGCGGCACGCAGGATCTGCACAAGGAGCTGGAGGCGACGATCTCGCGCTACTTCGGCACCGAGGACACGATCCTCTACACCAGCTGCTTCGACGCCAACGGCGGCCTGTTCGAGACCCTGCTCGGCGACGAGGACGCGGTGATCTCCGATGCGCTGAACCACGCCTCGATCATCGACGGCATCCGGCTGTGCAAGGCCGAGCGGCGCCGCTACGCGAACGGCGACATGGCCGAGCTCGAGCGCCACCTGGCCGAGACCCAGGGCCGCCGCACGCGCCTGATCGCGACCGACGGCGTGTTCTCGATGGACGGCTTCATCGCCAGGCTCGACGAGATCGTCGCGCTCAAGAAGCGCTACGGCGCCCTGCTGATGGTCGACGATTCGCACGCGACCGGCTTCGTCGGCCCGACCGGCCGCGGCTCGGCCGAGCTGCACGGCGTGATGAGCGAGGTCGACGTGTTCACCTCCACGCTCGGCAAGGCGCTCGGCGGCGGCTCCGGCGGTTTCACGACCGGACGCAAGGCGATCGTCGACCTGCTGCGCCAGCGCTCGCGGCCGTACCTGTTCTCGAACACGCTGCCGCCGCCGCTGGTCGCCGCCGCGATCGAGGTGTTCCAGATCCTGTCCGCGTCGAGCGAGCTGCGCGACCGCGTCAACGCCAACGCCGCGCATTTCCGCGCGCGCATGAGCGAGGCCGGCTTCGACCTCAAGCCCGGCCAGCATCCGATCGTGCCGGTCATGCTCTACGACGCCAAGCTCGCGCAGCGCTTCGCGGCCGAGCTGCTCGAGGAAGGCATCTACGTGATCGGCTTCTTCTTCCCGGTCGTGCCGCAGGGCCAGGCGCGCATCCGCACGCAGATGAGTGCCGCGCACACGCGCGAGCAGATCGACCAGGCCGTCGATGCGTTCGTGCGCGTCGGCAAGCGGCTCGGCGTGATCGGCTGATCGCCGCGGTCCGGCCGCGCCGCCCGCATCACGCGGGCGGCACGCGGATGCCGGGAATCCCGCTTCTGCCCTCGGCGCCGCTTCAGCTCGGCTCGCGCCAGCCGGACGTGATCGGATAGCGGCGCTCGCGGCCGAACGCGCGCCGCGAGATCTTCGGGCCCGGCGCGGCCTGATGGCGCTTCCACTCGTTGATGCGGACCAGCCGCAGCACGTGATCGACCGTCGCCGGATCGAAACCTTCCGCGACGATCTCGGCGCGCGACTGCTCCTGGTCGACGGTGCGGAACAGGATCGCGTCGAGGATGTCGTACGGCGGCAGCGAATCCTGGTCGGTCTGGTCTTCGCGCAGCTCGGCCGACGGCGGCCGGTCGATGACCGCCTGCGGGATCACCGGCGCGGCGCCGGCGGCGTTGCGCCAGCGCGCCAGCGCGAACACCTCGGTCTTGTACAGGTCCTTGATCGGTGCGTAGCCGCCGCACATGTCGCCGTAGATCGTCGCGTAACCGACCGCGTACTCGCTCTTGTTGCCGGTCGTCAGCAGCAGGCCACCGAACTTGTTCGACAGCGCCATCAGCAGCGCACCGCGGCAGCGCGACTGCAGGTTCTCCTCGGTCAGATCGGCCTCGTGACCCTCGAACAGCGGGCCGAGCGCCTGCAGGAAGCCCTCGAACGGCGCGGCGATCGGCACGGTCTCCAGCCGCACGCCCTGGGCGCGCGCCTGCTGCTCGGCCAGATCGTTGCTCTGGCCGGAGGTGTAGCGCGAGGGCAGCCGCACGCGCGGTGACGTTCCCGGCGCCGAGCGCGTCGACCGCGACCGCCAGCACCAGGGCCGAATCGATGCCGCCGGACAGGCCGACCCAGACACTGCGAAATCCGTTCTTGACGCAGTAGTCGCGCGTGCCGCGCACGATCGCGCGCCAGGCCAGCGCGTCGCGGCTCTCGTCGGCGTCGGCCGGCCACAGCACCGGCGCGAAGCGGCGCGAGGCGGCCTCGTAGTCGGCGACCAGCCACAGCGACTCGAACGCGGGCGCGGCCGGATGGATGCGGCCGTCGCCGTCGGCGAGCACCGAGGCGCCGTCGAAGACGACCGCGTCCTGGCCGCCGACGACGTTCAGATAGGCCAGCGCGACGCCGGTCTCGGCGACGCGCGTGGCCAGCAGCGTGTCACGCTGGGCGTGCTTGTCGCGCTCGAACGGCGAAGCGTTCGGCACCACGACCAGTTCCGCACCGGCCTGCGCGGTCGACGCCAGCGGCTCGGCGAACCACAGGTCCTCGCAGATCACGACGCCGACGGCCACGCCGCCGACCTCCACGACGCAGGCGCCGCCGTCCGGATCGACGTCGAAATAGCGGCGCTCGTCGAATACCGCGTAGTTGGGCAGTTCGCGCTTGCGATAGGTCGTCTCGATGCGGCCGTCGCGCAGCACGCTGGCCGCGTTGTAGACGACCGATCCGGCGCTCTGCGGCCAGCCGACCACGGCGACGATGCCGCGCGCGGCGGCCGCGACGATACCGATCGCCCGTTCGCATTCGGCGAGGAAGCCGGGCCGCAGCAGCAGGTCCTCGGGCGGGTAGCCGCTGAGTGCGAGCTCCGGAAACACGACCAGATCGGCGTGATGGCGATCGCGTGCCTCGGCGATCAGGTCGGCGATGCGCGCCGCATTCGCGGCGACCGCGCCGACCGGGAAATCGAACTGGGCGAGAGCGATGCGGAGCGAGGCCATGCGGATGCGTTCGAGAGACGGAAGCGGCCATGATACCGCCGCGACGCTTCGGGCTTGCGCTGCCGAACTGCGTATCAGGCTGCGTCCCAGCCGAATGCGGAACCTGCCATGACCACGCCCACCGCCACCCTGAACGGCCCGGCGCGCCTCGCGCTCTCGCTCGCGGCCGTCTGCATGCCGCTGCACGCCGCCGAATATTTCCTCGTCGGCGACGTCAATCCGCAGTCACGCTGTCAGTTCAGCTCGATCCAGGCCGCGCTCGCCGCGGCAGCCGCGAACGGACCGGGCCTGGACTACGTGATGGTCGCCAACGATGCGGCCCACACCGGACAGGCGCTGCTGATCGGCGCGCAGTCGGTGCTGATCGAGGGCGGCTATGCCAACTGCGAACTCGACGTCGACGAAGCACAGCCGTTCGCCGACTTGGTCGGCAACGGCAGCGATCCGGTGATCCGCATCGAGCCCGCCTCACCCGGCAACTACGACGTGCGCCTGAGCCATCTGCGCCTCCGTGGCGGCGGCCGCGACGACGTCAACGGTGGCGGCGTGCGCCTGCGGACCTCGACCAATGCGCACGTCGCGCTGTCGTTGGACCGCGCCGAGATCACCGGCAACCGCGGCCAGGCCGGCGGCGGCCTGCATGCCGAGCGCGCCGGCAGTCCCGCCGGCAGCCTCGGCGTGACGCTCAATCCCGGCACGCGCATCCATGCCAACACCGCGGCCAGCAGCGGCGGCGGCATCAGTCTGTGGGGCGGCAACCTGTTCATCGCGGCCCACGAGGTGCGCATCGACGAGAACCTCGCCGGCGGCGCCGGCGGCGGCATCGCGACCCTGCCGGGCAGCTTCATCGCGGTCGGCAACCCGAACATCGACGTGTGGCCGTCGCGCAAGGACGTGACCGGCGCGCGGATCGAGAACAACCGCGCCGCCACCACCGGCGGCGGCCTCTATCTGTCCGGCGTCGGCACGACGATGGAGGCGCGCGAGCTGATCGTCGACGGCAATCGCGCCGAGTTCAGCGGCGGCGGCATCACGGTCGCCAACGGCGCGGTGCTGACGATGATGCGCGAGTCGATGAATGCGTTCGGCTGGTATTGTCCGCACGACCTCGACTGCACGCGGATCGGCGACAACCAGGTCGCCGACGGCATCACGACCGGCGCCAACGGCGGTGCGGTGGCCGTCTACGGCGATTCGCGCGCGTATCTGATCCAGACCCTGGTGCGCGACAACCGCGCGCAGGACGGCTCGGCGATCCTCGTCGACGGCGCCGGCCTCGTGCACACCGAGGGCACCGTGTTCACCGGCAATCGGTCTTACGACCGGCCCGGCCAGACCGGCGCCATGATCCGCACGCGCTTCACCTTGCCGAGCGCGGCGCCGAACCTGCGCCTCACGTTCTCCACGTTCGTCGGCAATCAGCGCCTGACGACCGAGGGCAGCCTGCGTCCGGCCATCGATGTCGTCGGCATGCAGGGCACCAGCCTGCAGCTGTTCAGCTCGGCCGTCTTCGACGGCGGCGTGACGATGTACAACGAATGGGGCGCCGACTGTGTGGTCGCGGGCGTGACGGCCGGCTTCACCGCCAACGGCATCATCGCGCGGCCGACCTATACCGACCGTCCTTACGAGCAGATCTTCATCGCGCCGGGCCGCCGCGACTGGCAGCCGCGCTTCGACGCGCCGCTGACCGACGTCTGCGACACGCTCAACGCAGCACCGGAGTATCGCGATCGCGACCTGCGGCCGCGCTGCCGCGACGAGGTCAAGCCCGATCGCTGGGGAACCTGCGACGTCGGCGCCTGGGAGAACGATCAGATCTTCGCGGCCGGGATGGACTGAGGAGCGACACGCCTGCGGCGCCGTCGCACCGGGCCGGACCGCGCGGGGCGTGCCCGGCCGATCGATGGTGGACGCGCGCGGCCCGCATCCGCACTCGCGATGCCGCGCACGCGCTCCGCTGTGCCCTGGGGGGCGCTCACCCGCCGTGCGTACCGTCGCGACGGACGCAGCCGACGGACCACTGCCGTCCTGTCGCGAACCGCACGCCACCCCCCGCGAGCGCAAGCGCTGCGAGGGTGCGCGCGACCGCCCTGCTCCTTCGCAGCAGCCGGTGCCGGCGATGACGCGCGACGGTCGCACGCACCGGACCGGGTGAATCGAGCGTTTCGTGCGCGCGCGATCGTGCTAGAGATCGCGCACCAGCCGGAAGCCGACGTCGTCGTAGCCGCGATCGGGCGCGAGCTCGCGCAGCGGCGGCTCGGCGGCGCCCTGAGCATCGCGCCACGAAGTGCCGGCGACGACGCGTCGCTCGCAGACCGCGCCATTCGCGCCGGCGCAGTCGGCGGTCCATTCGGCGGCATTGCCGGCCAGATCATGCAGACCGAGTGCGGTGGCCGCGAGGCTGCCGGCCGCTACGGTGCCGCGCCGCGCCGCGCAGGCGGAGCCCGCGCATGGCGGCGGCGGCGCCGCCTGCCAGGCATGGCGCCATTCGGCGCGCGTCGGCAGCCGGTACCGCTTGCCGGTCTGCGCGCTCAGCCAGCCCGCATAGGCTTCGGCATCCTCGGCGCTGATGCAGACCACCGGTTCGCCCTGCCCCTGCGCGAATCCCGGATCGCGCCAGTCGCGCCGGTCGAGCAGACGCAGCGGCGAGAGCCGGCTGCGGCAGCGCGTCGCCTTGCGCCCGGTCGCCTCGGCGAACCGCGCATAGTCGGCGCGGCCGACCTCCTCGCGCATCATCAGCAGCGGCGCCGGCAGCGTCGAGGCGCCGGCACGGCGCGGCACGAAGGCCAGCGCCGGACCGCCGCGGTCGCGCGCGGTCGCGCCGGGCTGCAGCAGTGCGCCGGCGCGGCGCTGCAGCGCGTCCCAGCGGTCGCCTCCGGCACCGGCCTCGCGCGCGAGCTCGAGCCAGGCCAGCGCGCGGGCGCGCTCGTAGGCACGCACCTCGGCTTCGGCACGCGCCAGCATCGCCTGCCGCGCCTGCAATGCCAGCGCCTGGAACGCCGGCGCGTCGCGCAGCCGCGCCTGGTCGGCGAGCAAAGCGGCCTGCCGGTAGCGCTCGCGTGCGCCGTCGAGATCGCCGCTGCGCACGCGCTCGGCGATCGGCACGCCGAGCGCGGCCAGCACGGTCTCGAGGCCGGCCTTCGCTTCGCCGTTGTCGGGATCGGCGGTCAGCAGGTCCAGATAGGTCTGCGCGGCGTTGGCGCCGGCCGGCGCCAGCAGCTGGCCGGCCGCGAGCTGGCCGCGCGCGCGCTCGAGCGCCTCGTCGAACGCCGCCGTCACGGCGGCCGCACCGGCGGACGCGTCCTGGCCGGGATCGGCAGCCGCCGCAGCCGGATCGGCATCGGGCGGCGCCGGCGTCGCCTCGACCGCAGGCGGCGCCAGCAGCGGTGCGAACACCAGCCCCGGCACCACGACCAGCGCAATGCCGAAGACGATCAGCAGCAGCGGACGCCGCCACGCCCGCATGACGGGCCGTGCATGCCAGAACGGCTGCGGATGCAGACGCTGCTCGACGCGGTCGAGCGCACGCAGCATCGCCTGCGCGCTGCGGTGGCGCTGCTCGGGCCGCTTGGCCAGCGCGCGATCGATGAAGGCCTGCCAGTGCGCCTTCTCGACCGGCAGCCGCGGCACCGGGTCCTGCGCATGCATCAGCGCCAGGCCGAGCGCATCGGCGCAGCGGAACGGCAGCTCGCCGGTCAGCAGCTCGTAGGTCAGCACGCCGAGGCTGTAAAGGTCGGCGCGGCCGTCGACCGGGCCGCCGCGCGCCTGCTCCGGGCTCATGTGCGCGCTGCTGCCGAGCGCGAAGCCGTCGCTGGTCACGCGCGGCTCGCCGCTGCGGCGCGACAGCGCGATGCCGAAGTCGGCCAGCTGCGGCCGGTCGGCGTTGTCGAACAGGACGTTCTCGGCCTTGACGTCGCGGTGCACGATGCCGCGCGCATGCGCATAGTCGAGCGCGTCGAGCAGCACGCGCAGCAGCGCGATCAGGCCGTCCTCGTCGTTGCGGTAGTCGCGCTCGCCGAGGTCGCCGTTGGCCAGGTACGGCATCACGTAGTAGAGGTCGCCGTCGAGCGTGCGGCCGACCTCGTGGATGCCGACGATGCCCGGATGCTCGAGCTTGGCGATCACGCGCGCCTCGTTCTCGAAGCGCAAAGCCTGCGCCTCGTCGAGCGTGCTGGACGGGCGCATGATCTTGATCGCGACCTGGCGGTCGAGCGACTCCTGCACCGCCAGATAGACCACCGCCATGCCGCCGCGCCCGAGCTGGCTGATCAGCCGGTAACCGGGTATGCGAGGCTGCGTGGGACGGCGGAGCGCGGCGTCGTGGGAGGATGCCGTAATGAAATTCTGCATCAGACCCTGCCGGAGCGGCCCCTGGTTGTCACCGCGATAGCTCTAGCTGATTGCCTTCCACGCGCAGGGTAACCCAGTCATGGGGGGCGCGTCCGGCAACCGGCGCCCGCCCGGCATCAGCGAACGGTCAGCCGGGCCGCCTCCACGCTGCGGACCCCCAGCGTGTCGCCGGCCAGAGTGACGGCGAGCTCGCGCGCCGCATGCGTTCCGACCTCGCCTTGCAGGGTCACCGCCCCGTCCTGCGTGCCGACCCTGATGTCACAGCTGCCGACGCCGCGCGAGGTCCGAAGCGCCTGCCCGATCGTGGTGGATATCCATGCGTCGGACTGAACGGCGGCGCCTGCACGCTCGGCAGCGCGCGAACGGGCCTGGACCCGGGCCACCTCGGTGATCGGCACCCAGTCGACGACGTCGAGCTGATTGGCTACATCGCGCACGCCGCGGGTATCGCCCGCACGCTCGCCGGCCGAAGTTTTCTGTGCGCGGCTGCGCGCCAATCCGCGCAGGCCGACCTGGCCGTTGCGCACGAAGACGTCGATGTCGGCCGCCTCGATCGACGCACTCATCAACAGGCGCTGCCGGATCGCCGTTGCGATCGCCGCGTCGTCGGCAGCGGTATCGCAATCGGCCGGCTCGACCAGCGGTGGCGGCGGTGTCGTACCGCCAGCCACGCCACCGACGGTCAAGGCGACGGCGAACAGGGGAAACGAGCGTCGCGTGACGACGCGAAGTGGCATTTTTCATCGGGGATTCCTCGTTCGAGGCAGGCACACGAGCACTCGCATGGCGCCGGCCTTGCTCTGCGGCCAAGTCCGCGGACCGGTGACCGCGAACTGGAACCTGCACGACCGGCACTTCGGACCGTGCTTGCCGTTCGACGGCGTCCGGCACGAACAACAGGCCCGGTCGAAACCGGGCCTGGCCATTCGACACTAGTCGTGGGCCGGGGGCGTGACGACCGCAGGCCCGTGCTCACGGGCGGGCTGCGCCGGCTTCTGGCCGGGCGGAACATTGTGTTCAGCCGGTGCCTTGGCGGGTACCGGGATTCGGTGGCCGGATTTGCCGGCATCGTGCTGCTGCAGAATCTTCATGACTAGGGTGTTCCATCGTGGCCTGCCCTGGCCGAATGCATCCTTGCGGTCGAACCGCGCCACCATCCGGTGGCGCGGCTCGTGTCCTGTGCTGTATGCGTGAGCGTGATGCCAGGCGCGACGCCCGATTCTCTCGATCGGGACGCAGCCGACACTTCAATGCCGGG
This sequence comes from Dokdonella sp., assembly GCA_024707225.1. Lineage (GTDB taxonomy): Bacteria > Pseudomonadota > Gammaproteobacteria > Xanthomonadales > Rhodanobacteraceae > Dokdonella. The sequence continues at coordinate 983,532 of JANQAE010000001.1, forward strand.
TCGGACGGGCGGCCGGCGGCACGTTCACCTTGTCGATCGCATAGATCACACCGTTCCTCGACGGCATGTCCTGCAACGAGACGTTGGCGTCGTCGATCGTGACACGGCCGTCGGCCATCCTGATCGTCACCTTGCCGCCCTGGACGGTAGGCGTGTCGTGCATCCTGCCGATATCGGACGGGGTGATGCGACCGTGCACGAGGTGATACTGCAGCACCGAGATCAGCTCGGCCCGGTTTTCGGGCTTGAGCCAGTTCTCCAGCGTGTCCTTCGGCAACTGTGCGAAGGCCGCATCGGTGGGTGCGAAGATCGTGTAGGGACCGGTCGCCTTGAGCATGGCGGTCAGATCGGCGGCCGCGATCGCCCGGTGCAGCGCGGTGAACCGGTCGTTTGCAGCGACGGTCTGCGCGAGATCGAGCATATGAGTATTGGTCTGCGTATTCATGGGAGAGGAGCCTGATGCTCCGCACATGCGGAGGGAGAGGCGGCATTGGCCGCCGGCCCCGGTGAGAACCCGGGGCATGGCTCAGAAACGTGAAGAGAAGAACCGCGGAGCTGAGGCTGGTGCATGAACCGATCCAGCGACCGACACCGTACGCCCATCCGCGTTAGTCGGGTGTGAACGCATCGGCCGGCCTGGACGGCGCGCTGATGCCGAGCGCGCAGCATCGGCGCCACGATCGGGCGCCGATACGGTGATGCCGCGGAGGGCGTGTGCCTCCGGCCGATCGCGGCTGCAGCCATGCTACATTGGCCGATCGCCAACGCGAGCACACCCGGCCTCACGGGCAGAACACCTACGACGGCGCCCGATCTGGTGCCGGCCGCCCCGGGCGAGCCTCGCGCACCACGCTCCTCACCCCGGCGACAGGACGCCCCACCCATGACAGATCCCTGCGCAAACGCGGCCGCGCAGTCGTGACGGCTGCCGGTGGCCAGCTCCCACAGCGACCGATGGACCGGTTCGGCAGAGCCTTCACGCGATTCCTCCGGATCGAGGCAATGGCCGGGGGCGCACTGCTGCTGTGCGCGGTGGTCGCGCTCGCCGCCTCCAACTCGCCCTGGTCGGTCCCGTATCTGGCCTTCTGGGAGACCGAGGTCGGATTCCGGTTCGCCGATCTCCACTACACCCGCTCGCTGAAGCACTGGATCAACGACGCACTGATGACGCTGTTCTTCTTCGTCGTCGCGCTGGAACTCAAACGGGAAATGGTGCTGGGCGAATTGCGCAGTCCGCGCACGGCCGCGCTTTCACTGTCCGCGGCCTTGGGCGGCATGGCGGTACCGGCGGCGCTGTATCTGCTGTTGCAGCGAGGCGAGCCGGCGCTCCACGGTTGGGGAACGGTCATGGCGACAGACACCGCTTTCGTGATCGGCTGCCTCGCCGTGCTAGGCCGGCGCATACCGCAGAGCCTGCGCCTGTTTTTGCTGTCACTGGCGATCTTCGACGACATCGGCGCGATCGCGGTCGTGGCAATCGGCTACGGCGATGCCCTGAACGGCCGGGCGCTGGGCCTCGTACTGGCCGGCCTGCTGATGACGACCGTCCTGGCCAAAGCAGGCATTCGCAGCATCACGATCTATTTCCTGCTCGGCATCGCCATCTGGCTGTCGATGGACGCCTCGGGCATCCACGCGACGCTGACCGGCGTCATTCTCGGATTGATGACCCCAGCCCGCAGCTGGGTGAGCGATCTTCGCCTGCGCGCGATACTCGGGCGCGTCGTCGCCTATCCGCCGGGCGAGCACTGGAGCGGCGACACGCCGCATCGCAAGCATCTGCTGCGCGCCGAAACCGCCACCCGCGAAGCGCTCTCGCCGGTCGAGCGGCTCGAACTCGGCCTGCACCCGTGGATCGCCTTCCTGGTCATGCCGATCTTCGCGCTGGCGAATGCGGGCATGACGATCGATTCCGCGCAGATCGCTGTGCCGGTGGTATCGACGGTGCTGATCAGCTTCGTCGTCGGCAAACCGCTGGGCGTCGTCGCTTTCAGCTATCTAGCGGTACGTCTGCGCCTGGCGGCACGTCCTCGCGAACTGGGCTGGCCGCTGCTCGCGGCCGGCAGCGTGCTGACCGGCATCGGTTTCACGATGGCGCTGTTCATCGCCGAACTGGCCTTCGATGCGTCGCTGGTCGACTCGGCCAAGCTCGGCATTCTCGGCGCATCGATCATTTCGGCCGCACTGGGCCTGCTGGCGCTGACGCTGCTGACCCGCAGGCAGCAGCGGAGGGCGGCGAGCCGCCGGGCGACACGGTGACGACAGCTCCGAAACGACCCCCGGCCGGCCCGGCGGCGGCACCGCCAACCTCCCGGCGAGGTCGCGATCCGCCTCCGGCGCATCGGATGCCGATGCGCCGGAGGCGTGCCTTCAGAGCTTGCCGGCCAGCGTCTTGCCGAGGTCGGCCGGCGACTTGACGGTCGTCACGCCGGCCTTCTCGAGCGCCTCGAACTTGGCGCGGCCGTGCCCTTGCCGCCGGAGATGATCGCGCCGGCATGGCCCATGCGCTTGCCGGCCGGCGCCGAGGCGCCGGCGATGAACGCGACGACCGGCTTGGTCACGTACTCGCTGATGAACTCGGCCGCTTCTTCCTCGGCGCTGCCGCCGATCTCGCCGACCATGATGATGCCCTCGGTCTGCGGGTCGTCCTGGAACAGCTTCAGGCAGTCGATGAAATTCAGGCCGTTGATCGGGTCGCCGCCGATGCCGATGCAGGTGGACTGGCCGAGGCCTTCGTTGGTGGTCTGGAACACCGCCTCGTAGGTCAGCGTGCCCGAGCGCGACACGATGCCGACCTTGCCGGGCCGGTGGATGTGGCCGGGCATGATGCCGATCTTGCACTCGCCCGGCGTGATCACGCCCGGGCAGTTCGGGCCGATCAGCACCGTGTCCGGATACTTCTTGAGCACGTTCTTGACGCGCAGCATGTCGAGCACCGGAATGCCCTCGGTGATCGCGACGATCACGCGGATGCCGGCGTCGGCGGCCTCGAGGATCGCGTCGGCCGCGAACGGCGGCGGCACGAAGATCATCGTCGCGTCGGCGCCGGTCTCGGCGACCGCGTCGGAAACCGTATTGAAGACCGGCAGCTCGATATGGGTGGTGCCGCCCTTGCCCGGCGTCACGCCGCCGACCAGCTTGGTGCCGTACTCCAGCGCCTGGACGGAGTGGAACGTGCCCTGCTGGCCGGTGAAGCCCTGGGTGATGACCTTGGTGTTCTTGTCGATCAAAACGCTCATCGATTCGTCCTCGCTCAGGCGGCCTTGACCGCGGCTACCGCCTTCTGCGCGGCGTCATTGAGATCGGTGGCCGGCGTGATCTTCAGGCCGGAGTTGGAAAGCAGCTCGCGCCCCTTCTCCACATTGGTGCCTTCCAGGCGCGCGATCACCGGAATCGTCAGGCCCACTTCCTTGACCGCGGCGATGATGCCCTCGGCGATCAGGTCGCAGCGGACGATACCGCCGAAGATGTTGACGAGGATCGCCTCGACCTTGTCCGAGGACAGGATCAGCTTGAACGCCTCGGTCACGCGCTCCTTGGTCGCGCCGCCGCCGACGTCGAGGAAGTTGGCCGGCTCGGCACCGGCCAGCTTGATGACGTCCATCGTCGCCATCGCCAGGCCCGCGCCGTTGACCATGCAGCCGATGTTGCCGTCCATCGTCACGTAGTTGAGGTTGTGCCTGACCGCGGCGGCCTCGGCGGCGTCCTCCTGGCTCTCGTCGCGCATCGCGGCGAGGTCGGGATGGCGGAACTCGGCGTTGTCGTCGGAGTTGACCTTGCCGTCGAGCGCGGCCAGCGAGCCGTCGGCGAGGATCGCCAGCGGGTTCAGCTCGACCAGGGCCAGGTCCTTGTCGTTGAACAGCCGGTACAGGCCGGTCATGATCTTGGTCAGCTGGCCGGCCTGCTTGACGTTCAGGCCCATGTCGAACGCGAGACGGCGCGCGTGATAGGGCTGGATGCCCTCGACGAAGTCGACCTCGATCGTGTGGATGTCCTCGGGCGTGTCGCGCGCGACCTGCTCGATGTCGACGCCGCCCTGCGCCGAGGCGATGAACGAGATCGTCCTGCTGCCGCGGTCGACCAGCACCGACAGATACAGCTCCTTGGCGATCTCGCCGGCCTCGGTCACCAGCACCAGGTTGACCGGCAGCGCGCGGCCGCCGGACTGGTAGGTTTCCATCGCCGTGCCGAGCATGCCGGCCGCGGCGTTGCGGACGTCCTCGACGGTCTTGCAGAACTTGACGCCGCCGGCCTTGCCGCGGCCGCCGGCATGGATCTGCGCCTTGACCATCCAGGGACCGGCGCCGAGCGCCTGCGCGGCAGCGACGGCCTCATCGGGCGTGGACGCGACCTTGCCGGCCGGGACCGGGATGCCGTACTGGGCGAACAGCTCCTTGGCCTGATACTCGTGGAAATTCATGCATGCACCTGAAAAGGGGGAGTGGACGACACGGGTCGACGCCACCGCCGCGGAGGCGGGAAGCGAGGGAGACGCCGGGGCCGGCGGGCCGAAGATTCAAGAAAACGGCCGCGGAGCGGGCGCGTATTGTGGGCAAACCGCGCCTCGAAATCAAAACGGTCGTTCGATCGCCGCGCGCGCCTATACTCGCCGCGGGAAGCCGACGGCGCGCCGCCGGGCGCGGGGACAGATGATCTCGATGGGCGAAACGACGCGGCGCGAGCTGTACTTCTTCAACCTCTACCGGGTCTTCGAGGCGTTCGTGTTCGCCGGCCTGGTGTTCAGCCCGATCGCGGTCGACTGGGTCCAGGTGACCCATCCGCGGCTCGGCCAGGCGGTCGTGCTGGGCTACATCACGCTGTCGCTGGCGCTGCTGGCCGCCACCTCGCGCATGTACGCCAAGCCGGGCTTCTGGATCGGCACGGCTCTGTGCCTGGACATCCTGGCCGCCTCGCTGGTCCACGTCTCGCTGGTCGGCGCCAGCACCGCGGTGCCGATCCTGCTGATCGTCAACGTCGGCGCCGCCGCGCTGCTGTTGCCGCTGCGCCAGTCGCTGGTGCTGGCCGCACTGGCCGCGCTCGGCATCATCGTGCCGCCGATCCTGACCGACACGCTCGGCATCACGCGCGGGCGCACCGGTACCGAGGCGGCGCTGTTCGGCGTGGCCTATCTGGCGCTGGCCCTGCTCGGCCACTATCTGGGCCGGCACGTGCGCGAAACCGAGGCCCTGGCCGAGCAGCGCGGCGCCGACCTGCTGAACCTCGAGCAGATCAACGACCTGATCATCCAGCGCATGAAGACCGGCGTGCTGCTGGTCGACGATGCCAACCGGATCCTGCGCATCAACGAATCGGCCTGGCGCCTGATCGGGACGCCGGCGCCGAGCGAGCGCGACCTCGGCAGCGTCGCCGCCGAACTGTCGCGGCGGCTCTACCACTGGCGCACGTCCGGCCGCACCGACCAGAGCGCGGTCGCGCTGGCCGCCGACGTGCCCGAGGTGATCCCGCGCTTCACGCGGCTGGCGCCGAACGACGACAGCCACGTGCTGATCTTCCTCGACGACACCTCGCTGCTATCGCGCCGCGCCGAGGAGCTGACGCTGACCTCGCTGGGCCGGCTGTCGGCCTCGATCGCGCACGAGATCCGCAATCCGCTGGCGGCGATCCGCTACTCGGCGCAGCTGCTGGCCGAATCGCCCGAGCTCAACGAGGAGGACGCGCGCCTGGTCGAGATCATCAACAACCACTGCACGCGCGCCAACGACGTCGTCGAGAACATCCTGCAGCTGTCGCGGCGCGAGCGCTCGCGGCCCGAGAGCATCGACGTCAACGCCTGGGTGCTGGCCTTCGTCGACGACTACCGCCAGGGCAACGACCTCGGCGCCGACCAGCTGCGCGCGATCACGCAGAACCGGCGCATCGAGGCGATGGTCGATCCGCAGCATCTGCAGCAGGTGGTCTGGAACCTCGTGCAGAACGCGCTGCGCTACGGCCGCCAGCCGGGCGAGCCGGCGCGCGTGGCCGTCGTCGCGCGGCTCGCGACCGACCGCGGCCCGCCGCTGATCGAGGTCATCGACCGCGGACCGGGCATCCCGCCGCGCGTCGCCGCGCAGATCTTCGAGCCGTTCTACACGACGCACGAGTTCGGCACCGGCCTGGGCCTGTATTTGGCCAAGCAGATGACCGAATCGAGCCAGGCCACGCTCGAGTACGTGCCGGTCGCCGGCGGCGGCGCCTGCTTCCGGATCACGCTGAGTCCGGTCGCCACGCTCGCCACGCGCAGCGCGCGGCCGGCCTGACCCCGCCGGTCTGTCGCGCACTGGCGCGGGCGCATCGGCTGTGCGCGCCGCGCACCGGATGCACCGGCGATGGCTCGCGAGGCGACCTCGCGGACTGGCCGCGAACGGCATGCAGGCGGCACAATCGGGCGATTCCCCGTCCGCGCTCCTGCCATGTCCGATCCCTCGACCGACCTCAACACGCTGTACCCGGCCCATCTGGCGACGCTGCAGGCGCGCGCCGACACGGCGCTCGAACGCGGCGGCTTCGACCATCTGGTCGTGCCGGCCGGCATGGCGCACTACCAGTTCCTCGACGACCGCGACTATCCGTTCGCCGTCAACCCGCATTTCAAGCACTGGCTGCCGGTCACGCGCGCGCCGGGATCGTGGCTGGTCCACACGCCGGGCCGGCGGCCGCGCCTGATCTTCCTGCAGCCGCACGACTACTGGCACGTCGTGCCCGAGGCGCCGGCCGGCTACTGGGTCGACGCGTTCGACATCACGATCATCCGCGAGCCGGCGCAGGCGCGCGCGCTGCTGCCGGCCGATCCGGCGCGCTGCGCGATCATCGGCGAGCCGAACGCGGCGCTGGACGGCTTCGCGCCGAACAATCCGCGGGCGATCGTCGATTACCTGCACTATCACCGCGCCTACAAGACGCCGTACGAGCTGGCGCTGATGCGCGTGGCGAGCCGGCTCGGCGCGCGCGGCCACCGCGCGGCCGAGGCGGCGTTCCGCGACGGCGCCTCGGAGTTCGCGATCCACTGCGCCTATCTGGCCGCGACCCAGCACGCCGAGCACGAGCTGCCGTACGGCAACATCATCGCGCTGAACGAGCACGGCGCGGTGCTGCACTACACCGATCTGAACCGCGTGCCGCCGACCCGTTCGCTGGCATTCCTGATCGACGCCGGCGCGAGTTTCCACGGCTATGCCAGCGACATCACGCGGACCTGGGCGGCCGATCGCGCCGGCGAGTTCCAGGCGCTGATCGATGCGGTCGATGCCGCGCAGCGCGGCTTCTGCGCGAAGGTGCGGACCGGCCAGAACTATCCGGAGCTGCACCTGCACGCGCACCGCGTGCTCGGCGGCATCCTGCGCGATCATGGCTTCGTACGGATGAGCGCCGAGGCGGCGGTCGAGTCCGGCGTCACCGGCGTGTTCTTTCCGCACGGCCTGGGCCACGGCATCGGCCTGCAGGTGCACGACGTCGCCGGCTTCGCGGCCGACGAGGCCGGCGCGACGATCGCCAAGCCGGCCGGCCATCCGTATCTGCGTCTGGACGCGCACGCTGGCGCCGGGCATGGTCACGACGATCGAGCCGGGGCTCTACTTCATCGACCTGCTGCTGGCCGAGCTCAAGGCGCGGCCGGAAGCCCGCGACGTCGACTGGGTGCGCGTCGATGCGTTCCGCCGCTACGGCGGCATCCGCATCGAGGACGATGTGGTCTGTACCGACGGCGAGCCTGAGAACCTCACGCGCGACGCGTTCGCCGCGCTCGACGGCTGAGCGCACGCGCCGCGCCGGCACGCGCTCGGCGCGGCCGGGCCCGAAGCGCGATCCGGCACGGCGCGGCAGCGGCCTGCCGCGTCGCGATCGGCGCCGCAGCCGGGTCGCACGCCTCAACCGCGCGGCGCGAACGCCGCAAATGCCTCGGCCAGGCGCTCGTACAGCGCGCGCTGCTCGTCGGTCTCGGCCGGCGGCACGTGGATCTCGAGCACGACGATCTGGTCGCCCGGCGGGTCGCCGGGCCAGCCGCGCCGCGCAGCCGCAGCTTGCGCCCGGAGTCCGATCCGGGCGGCACGCGCAGCTCGACCTGGCCGTCGAGCGTCGGCACCGTGATCGTCGCGCCGAGCGCGGCCTCCCACGGCGTCAGTGCCAGCGTGTGCACGACGTTGCGGCCTTCGAGCCGGAACCGGCCGTCGCTGCGCAGGCCGATCTCGAGCAGCAGGTCGCCGGGCGGGCCGCCGCTCTGGCCCGGACTGCCCTGACGGCTCAGCCGGATCTGCTGACCCGGCTGGATGCCGGCCGGAATCTTGACCTCGAGCGTGCGCTCGCCCTGGATGCCGTCGCGCAGCGTGATGCGCTCGCGGCCGCCGCGCACGGCGGTTTCCAGATCGATCGCGATCTGCGCGTGCAGGTCGCGGCCGCGACGTGCGGCATTGCGCGGTCCGCCGCCCATGCGGCCGCCGAACAGTGACTCGAAGAAGTCGCTGAAGCCGGCACCCTCGAAGCCGGACGGGTCGAAGTCGCCGTGCTGCTGCCAGTTCGGCGGCGGGCGGAAGTCGTCGCCGGCACGGTAGCCGCCGGCGCGCAGCTGGTCGTAGGCGGCGCGGCGCTCGGCGTCCTTGAGCGCCTCGTAGGCCTCGTTGACCGACTTGAACTTCTCCTCGGCCTCGGCCTCCTTGCTGACGTCCGGGTGGTACTTGCGGGCGAGCCGCCGGTACGCCGACTTGATCTCGGCGTCCTTCGCATCGGGCTTGACCCCGAGGATCTCGTAGTAATCCTTGAATTGCATGCGCTCTATCTTGCCCCACAAATGAGAAGGCCCGCGACGGAGCGGGTCCGTCGCGGGCCGGTCGCAACTGCCCCGCTACGGGATCAGCTGTTGATGGTAATGCGGCGCGGGGTCGTTTCCGGCTTCTTCGGAATCGAAATCTCCAGCACGCCGTGCTTGCCCTGCGCGGTGATGCCGTCGGCATCGGCGCTGTCGGGCAGCGCGAAGCGGCGGTAGAACACCCCGTGCGAGCGCTCCACGCGCGTGAACTTGGTGCCCTCTTCCTTGGTTTCGGCGGTGCGCTCGCCGCGCAGCGACAGGATGCCCTTGTCCATGTTGATCTCGATCGTCTGCGGATCGACGCCCGGCACGTCGGCCAGGATCACGAAGCGCTTGTCCTCTTCCTTGATGTCCACGCGCGGCGCCCACTGGCTGGTGACGACGTTGGACTGGTCGCCCTCCTCGGGGCTGAAGAAGCGCTCGAACGCCTGGCGGAACTCCTGCTGCAGGTCGTTGCGGACGTTCCAGGGCGAGTGACGGATGATGCTCATGGCGATGACCTCGAAGTTGGGGGCGGCATCGGCGCCGCGATGGCTCCGTACGTAGGGACCGGCGATGCGGTTTCAAGTCGGCGGCGACTCGCCGCTGCGGTCGCTGCGGCTATGATCAGCGTCCATTCAACTGCCGGCCGGCCCTGCCGTCCGCGCACGCATCAGGAGCAGCCGACGTGAGCATCCAGACCGGCCAGGCGATTCCGGCGGCCAGCGTGAGCCTGATCGATGCGGACGGTCCGCGATCGGTCCGTACCGATGCCCTGTTCGCCGGCCGGCGGATCGTGTTGTTCTCGGTGCCCGGCGCGTTCACGCCGACCTGCTCCTCGCGCCACCTGCCCGGCTACGTCGCGCAGCTGCCGGCGTTCCGCGCGCGCGATGTCGAGGTGGCCTGCATGGCGGTCAACGATGCCTACGTCATGCAGGCCTGGGCCGCGACCCAGAACGTCCCGCCGGCACTGATGATGCTGGCCGACGGCAACGGCGAGTTCACGCGCGCGCTCGGGCTCGAGCTCGACGCCAGTGCCTACGGCATGGGGCTGCGCAGCCGCCGCTTCGCGCTGTACGCGGTCGACGGCATCGTCCGCGTGCTGCAGGTCGAGGCGCCCGGCGAGTTCGCGGTCTCGAGCGCCGAGGCGATGCTGGCCGCGCTGGACTGAGCCACGGCGTCCGCACCGGCTCGAGCGTTCCGAGCACGTCGGGTTCCGGTTGCCGGCTGCGGCGCCCGGCTTCGCGCCGCGGCCCGGCGGCTCCGGTGGCGCCGCGTCGCCGACGCATCGCGCACCGATCGCACTTGCGTTCCGGCCGCAGATCACTAGACTACGCCACATTATTGAACTAGACGGTATAGTCCACGCGATGGAGCCGATCCCGACGCCTGCGCCCGCTGCGCGCCAGGACCGCGTGCGCGATGCCGTCCGCGGCGCCGCCCAGGCGCTCTGGCTCGAACGCGGCTACCAGACCAGCATGGACGACGTCGCGCGCCGTGCCGGCTGCTCGAAACAGACCGTCTACGCGCATTTCGGCAGCAAGGCCGACCTGTTCCGCTGCGTGATCGAGGACCTGCTGGCGCCGATCACCGCCCGGCTCGAGCCGGCCGGCGACCTGCGCGACACGCTGACCGCGTTCGCCCGCGAACACGCCGAACTGCTCGCCGCGCCGCAGACCCAGGCACGGCGGCGGATTCTGATCGCCGAGGCGCCGCGCTATCCGGACATCGCGCAGGGCCTCTACCGCGGCGGGCTGGCCCATCTGATCGAGCGCCTCGCCGACGTGCTCGCCGAGGCGATGCGCCGCGGCATTCTGCGCGAGGACGATGCGGACACCGCCGCCGAGCTGTTCCTCGGCCTGTGCATCGGCGTCGAATCGGAACGCCATCTGTTCGGCGCGACGCGGCGGCGCACCGCCGGCGAACGCGACGCCTGGGCCAGCACCGCCGTCGACGCATTCCTGCGCGCCTACGCCCCCATTTCCCCGACTTCATCTTCCAGGAAGCAGTCATGAACCGCATCCCCCGCATGCTCGCGCTGGCCCTGACCTGCACAGCCCTGATCGCCTGCCAGAAGAGCGAGCCGCCCGCGGCCGCGCCGCCGCCGGAAGTCGGCGTGATCCAGGCGCAGGCGCAGGCCGTGCCGCTGACGCGCGATCTGGTCGGCCGGCTCTCGCCGTTCCGCACGGCGGACGTGCGCGCGCGCGTCGCCGGCGTGCTGGTCAAGCGCGTCTACGCCGAAGGCAGCGACGTCAAGGAGGGCGACGTGCTGTTCGAGATCGATCCGGCGCCGCTGAAGGCCGCGCTGGCCTCGGCGCAGGCGGCGCTGTCGCAGGCGCAGGCCGCGGCGACCAACGCCAAGGCGGCCGCGAACCGCGCCCGCGAGCTGATCGGCAAGCAGTACGTGTCGCGCTCGGATCTGGACAACGCCGAGGCCAGCGAGCGCACGACCGCGCCCAGGTACAGCAGGCACGCGCGGCCGTGCAGACCGCGCAGATCAACCTCGGCTATGCGACCGTACGCGCGCCGATCGCCGGCCGTGCCGGCCAGCAGCAGGTCACCGAGGGCGCCCTGGTCGGCCAGGGCACCGCGACGCTGCTGACGACGATCGATCAGCTCGACCCGGTCTACGCGAATTTCACGCTGAGCGTCGCCGACCTCGACCAGCTGCGCCAGTCCGCAGCGGACGGCTCGATCACGCTGCTCGAGCCGAACAAGGCCGAGGTCACGCTGACGCGCCAGGACGGCGCGCCGACCGGCAGGACCGGCGTGCTCGACTTCTCCGACGTCGCGGTCGACCCGGCCACCGGCAGCGTCGCGCTGCGCGCGCAGATCGCCAACCCCGACCGCACGCTGCTGCCGGGCATGTACGTCACCGCGAGCCTGTCACTGGGCCAGATCAACCGCGCGTATCTGATCCCGCAGTCGGTCCTGCAGCGCGACGCGCAAGGCGCCTACGTGCTGGTCGTCGGCGACGGCGACAAGGTCGAGCGGCGCCCGGTCAAGGCCGACACGCTGCGCAAGGACGCCTGGATCGTCACCGACGGCATCAACGACGGCGAGCGCCTGGTCGCCAGCGGCATCCAGAAGGCGCGGCCGGGCCAGCCGGTCAAACCGGTGCCGGCCGACACCGCCGCCGCCAAGCCGGCGCAAGGCTGAGGACGCACGCTCATGGCCCAGTTCTTCATCAACCGCCCGGTCTTCGCCTGGGTGGTCGCGATCCTGATCTCGCTCGCCGGCGTGCTGTCGATCTACAGCCTCGGCGTGGAGTCCTATCCGACGATCGCGCCGCCGCAGGTCACGATCACCGCCAACTACGCCGGCGCCAGCGCCGACACGGTCGAGCAGACCGTGACCCAGGTGATCGAGCAGCAGCTGACCGGCATCGACAACCTGCTCTACTTCAGCTCACAGTCCAGCTCGAACGGCCGCGTGCAGATCACCGTGACGTTCCAGACCGGCACCGACCCCGACACCGCCCAGGTCCAGGTGCAGAACAAGGTCGCACAGGCCGAGCCGCGCCTCCCCGCCGAGGTGCAGCAGCAGGGCGTGGTCGTCGCCAAGGCGGCGGCCGGCTTCCTGATGGTGGTCGGCCTGCGCGCCGACGACGGCGGCATCGACCGCAACGGCCTCAACGACATCGTCGCCTCGCGCGTGCTCGACCAGATCTCGCGCATCAACGGCGTCGGCGCGACGCAGCAGTTCGGCTCCGAATACGCGATGCGGATCTGGGTCGACCCGGTCAAGCTGCAGGGCTACGGGCTCTCGGCCAGCCAGCTGACCGCGGCGATCCGCGCGCAGAACGTGCAGTTCGCGGCCGGCGCGATCGGCGCACAGCCGGCGCTGCCGAGCCAGGAGTTCATGGCGACGATCTCGGCCGACAGCCGCTTCACGCAGCCCGAGCAGTTCGAGAACATCATCGTGCGCGCCAACAGCGACGGCACGACGGTGCGCCTGCGCGACGTCGCGCGCGTGGAATTCGGCGCGTTCACGTTCGGCTTCGACACGCAGTACAACGGCAAGCCGCTGGCCGCGTTCGCGATCCAGCTGCTGCCGGGCGCCAACGCGCTGCAGGTGGCCGGTGCGGTGCGCAAGCGCATGGACGAGCTCTCGGCGACCTTCCCGGCCGGCGTGGTCTGGTTCACGCCGTACGATTCGACGACCTTCGTCAACATCTCGATCAACGAGGTCGTGCACACGCTGATCGAGGCGATCGTGCTGGTCTTCCTGGTCATGCTGATCTTCCTGCAGAACTTCCGCGCGACGATCATCCCGACCCTGGTGATCCCGGTCGCGCTGCTCGGCACCTTCGTCGGCATGCTCGCGCTCGGCTTCACGATCAACCAGCTCAGCCTGTTCGGCATGGTGCTGGCGATCGGCATCATCGTCGACGACGCGATCGTCGTGATCGAGAACGTCGAGCGCATCATGAGCGAGGAAGGCCTCTCGCCGAAGGAGGCCACGCGCAAGGCGATGGGCCAGATCTCCGGCGCGATCGTCGCGATCACCGTCGTGCTGGCCGCGGTATTCGTGCCCTCGGCGATGCAGTCCGGCGCGGCCGGCGAGATCTACCGCCAGTTCGCGCTGACGATCGCGGTGTCGATGGGCTTCTCGGCGCTGCTCGCGCTGTCGCTGACGCCGGCGCTGTGCGCGAGCTTCCTGAAATCCACGCACGGCAGGCAGAACGTCGTGTTCCGCCAGTTCAACCGCTTCTTCGACTGGATGACGCACACCTACGTCGGCCACATCGCCTCGGCGGTGCGCCACGCGCCGCGCTGGATGGTGCTGTTCGTCGCACTCAGCGTCACGGCCGGATTCCTGTTCACGAAGCTGCCGACCGGCTTCCTGCCCGAGGAGGACCAGGGCTACGCGCTGGCGATCGTGCAGCTGCCGCCGGGCTCGACGATGGCGCGCAACCAGGGCGTGATGGGCCAGATCCGCGAGCGTCTCGAAAAGAATCCGGCGTTCGAGGGCTTCATGCAGATCTCCGGTTTCAGCTTCCTCGGCCTCGGCGAGAACGTCGGCATGGGCTTCATCCGGCTCAAGGACTGGAGCAAGCGCGACATCACCGCGACCGAGTTCATCGGCCAGGCCAACCAGGCGCTGTCGGACATCAAGGAGGCGCAGATCTTCGTCGTCAACCTGCCGACCGTGCAGGGCCTGGGCCAGTTCGGCGGTTTCGACCTGTTCCTGCAGGACCGTTCCGGCCTCGGCTACCAGCGCCTCGTCGAGGCGCGCAACCAGCTGCTCGGCAAGGCCAACGCGCCCGATTCGGGCCTGGTCGCGGTGCGCCCCAACGGCCTGGAGGATGCGCCGCAGCTCAAGATGACGGTGGACCGCACGCAGGCCGAGGCGCTGGGCCTGTCGGTCAGCGACGTCTACACCTCGCTGCAGACCTTCCTCGCGCCCAACTACGTCAACGACTTCTTCTACCAGGGCCGCGTCAAGCGCGTCGTGGTCCAGGCCGACGCGCAGTTCCGCAGCTCGCCCGAGGCGCTCAAGCAGTTCTACACGCCCTCGACGCTGGCCGCGAGCACGCTCGGCACGACCGCCGCCAACGGCCAGCTGATGATTCCGCTGTCGAGCGTCGTCAATACCGAGTGGACCAGTTCCTCGCCGTCGCTGAACCGCTTCAACGGCTACTCGGCGATCGAGATCGTCGGCAATCCGGCGCCCGGCAGCAGCTCCGGCGACGCGATGGAGCGCATGCGCGCGCTGATCGACGAGCTGCCCGACGGCATCGGCTTCGACTGGGCCGGCATGTCCTATCAGGAAATCCTGTCCGGCAATCAGCAGACGATGCTGTACATCCTGTCGCTGGTCGTGGTGTTCCTGTGCCTGGCCGCGCTGTACGAGAGCTGGTCGATCCCGACCTCGGTGCTGCTGGTCGTGCCGCTCGGCGTGCTCGGCTGCATCGTCGCGACCTGGCTGCGCGGCCTGCCCAACGACATCTACTTCAAGATCGGCCTGATCACCGTGGTCGGCCTGGCCGCGAAGAACGCGATCCTGATCGTCGAGTTCGCGGTCGAGCAGCAGCAGGCCGGCAAGACGCTGCGCGAAGGCGTCATCGAGGCGGCGCGCCTGCGCCTGCGTCCGATCCTGATGACCTCGCTGGCGTTCATCCTCGGCGTGCTGCCGCTGGCGCTGTCGAGCGGCGCCGGCGCCAACTCGCGCCATTCGATCGGCACCGGCGTGATCGGCGGCATGCTGTTCGCGACGTTCCTCGGCGTGCTGCTGATCCCGATCTTCTACGTGATCGTGCGGCGCCTGCTCGGCGACCGGCTCGACGGCGAGGGCAAGCCGCCGCAGCGCATCGAAGCCACGCACTGATGCGCTGCGCGCGCGATCCAGGGACGGATCGCGCGGGCCGGACCGGGCTCCGCGACCGCCCTGCCGGCGTGAGACGCGACGATCACGCGCGGCCGGTCCGGACTGCGGCGCGGCGACGCCGTTGCGCTACGGATGCGCTCGAGGCGGCGGCGCGGGCGCGCCGCGGGTCCGGGCGCCTCGTCGCCGCGCGAGCGCCGGATCGGGCTCAGCCCTTCCAGAAGAACACCTCGCCGATCTCCTTGCCGAACGCCTGTGCGATCCGGAACGCCAGCTCCAGCGATGGCGCATAGCGGCCGGCCTCGAGCGCGATGACCGTCTGGCGCGTGATGCCGACGCGCTCGGCGAGCGCGCCCTGCGTCATCTCGCCGGCGTCGAAGCGCAGTCGGCGGATGTGGTTGCCGACCGGCGTCGCGTTCACGCCCGGTCGCGCCGGTAGTGCCACAGCGCCGCGCCGTGGCCGGCGAATGCCGCCGCGACCAGCGCGAACATCAGCAGGTTGGCGACCGCGATCGGGCTGGCCCAGGACAATCGCGCCGGCGGCGTCAGGCCAAGCGTGACCGCGATCGCAACGATCGCCAGC
This sequence comes from Dokdonella sp., assembly GCA_024707225.1. GTDB lineage: Bacteria > Pseudomonadota > Gammaproteobacteria > Xanthomonadales > Rhodanobacteraceae > Dokdonella. Next base: position 999,218 of record JANQAE010000001.1, read on the forward strand.
GCCAGCACGACGTGCGAGACGGCGTCGGCCGCGCGCGCGACCTCGCGGTCGCGCTCGTCCGCCTGCACGCCGGCGCCGGGCCGCCGCCGCGCGATCGACGCCAGGATCAGCCAGCCGACCAGCAGCATCACGACCGGCCGTCCGATGCCGCCGAGTTCGGCGATCGTGCGCGCACCGGCGAACGCGCCGGCATGGGCCAGCATCAGCGCGCCGATCAGACCGGTGAAGACCAGGGCGACCCAGCGCCCCTGCTCGCCCGGCGAACGCTGCGAGGTTCCGTCGTCGGGGATCGTTCCGGACAGCCACAGACCAGCGGCCGCCGCCGCGAGCAGCAGCCCGGCGCCGACTGCGCCGGTATCGATGCCGTGCCAGCGCGACGGGATCGCGACGATCAGCCAGAGGCCGATCGCGGCCGGCGCCAACAGCCAGAACAACCCAGACGGAACGCGATGCATGAGTCAGCCTCACCGGACAATATGTAATTCAAACATTACATATTGTCCGGTAGGGGCGTCAAGCCGGCACGCCGGTGATGCTTGATATCCTTTCGCTCGTCCCGACTTCTTGCGCTCGCTCTCACCGGTCGCGGCCGCTGCCGCGCCGAACCAGGAATCTGCCGTGTCCGCATTGCCCGCCACCGATTCGCCGTACGTATTCGACGCCACCACCGAGACCTTCGAGACCGAGGTGCTGCAGGCCTCGCTCGAGCAGCCGATCCTGGTCGACTTCTGGGCCGAGTGGTGCGGGCCGTGCAAGTCGCTCGGTCCGCTGCTCGAGAAGGTCGTGGCGAGCTATCACGGCGCGGTACGGCTGGCCAAGGTCGACGTCGACAAGGAGCAGCAGCTCGCGGCGATGTTCGGCGTGCGCAGCATCCCGACGGTCGTGCTGGTCAGCCAGGGCCAGCTCGTCGACGGCTTCGCCGGCGCCCTGCCCGAAAGCGCGCTGCGCGAGTTCCTGTCGCGTCACGTGCAGCCGGCCGAGCCGGCCGACGAGGCACCCGCCGAGGCCATCGCTGCGCCGCCCGAGCCGGCCGCCGATGCGGTTGCGCGCCTGCGCGGCGAGATCGCCGCGGAGCCCGACAAGGCCGAACTGCGGCTCGACCTCGCGGTCGCGCTGATGCGCAACGGCGAGGCGGCGCGCGCCGAGGCCGAGCTCGACGCCCTGCCGGCGAATCTGGCGACCGACGATCGTGCGCGCCGCCTGCGCGGCCAGCTCGAGTTCGCGCGGCTGCTGGCCGACGCACCGCCGGTCGACGAACTGCGCGCGCGACTGGCGCGCGACGAGAACGATCACGCAGCGCGCGATCAGCTCGGGATCCGCCTGCTCGCCGAGGGCGACGCCGCGGCCGGTCTGGACCAGTTCCTGGCGATCCTCAAGGCCGACCGCGACTGGAACGAAGGCGGCGCGAAGAAGCGCCTGATCGCCGCGTTCTCGATCCTCGACGACGAGGAGCTGGTCGGCAGCTACCGCCGGCGCATGTCCTCGCTGCTGTTCTGACCGACACGGCGGTCGCGAACCGCCGCGCGACCGACGACGCGGCCGGCGCGGCCCGCCTCGATCGTGCCGGCCGATCGATGTGCCGGTGCGGCACATTCGCTCGACCGCGTGACGCCCCGCCGTAAGCCGGCCCCCCCGGCTGCGCCGCCGGGTGCCGCCCGGCGCATCGATCCGTGCAGCGCGCTCGCCGTTACAGAGCCTTGCCACGCCGCGGCAGGCACCGGACGCGGCCCGCACGCGGACCGATCGACGAACGCCGGACAGTTCGCCGCGGCGGACGTCGCAACCGCCGACGCGGCCCGCGCGGTGCCGGCGCGCACGATCCGGGCTTTCGTTTTTCGACGCGGCGCTGCACGCTAGCGGCCCACCCTACGCCACCGTACTGACGGCTGCCCGATGAAGCCCTCGCGCCTGCGTCACATCATGAACCTCTGGCCGCCGTTCCTGTTCTCGGGCATCCGCGTGCTCGAGCTCGGCGCCGACTGGCGCAGCGCGCGTGTCGCCCTGCGCAAGCGCTGGTACAACGGCAACTACGTCGGCGTGCATTTCGGCGGCAGCCTGTTCGCGATGACCGATCCGTTCTGGATGCTGCTGCTGATGCACTGCCTCGGCCGCGACTACTACGTCTGGGACAAGGCTGCCGAGATCGAATTCGTCGCGCCGGGCCGCCAGACCGTCTACGCCGAGTTCCGCATCGACGACGCGCTGCTCGGTGCGATCCGTACCCAGACCGACGGCGGCGACAAGTATCTGCACTGGCTGCCGGTCGAGGTGAGGACCGGCAGCGGCGAACTGGTCGCGCGCGTGCGCAAGCAGGTCTACGTCAAGCGCAAGCGCGCAGCGGCAGGCGCCTGACAGCACCGCGCGCGTAGCGGGTAGGTCCACGGGCGCGCCGCGCCTGCCGCTGCACGATCGACGAAACCGAGTGACCGGACACGTCGACAAGCGCGCGGGGCCGCGAGCCGGCGCGCATCGACTGCGCCGGGCCGTACCGGCCGACCGCGGACGCACGATCAGCACAAATCCGCTCAGACCGTCTCGCCCTGCAGACGCGCCGCGACCAGGCGCACCGCCTCGCGGCACATCGCCGAGGCCGGCTGCTCGGCGTCGATCCGCAGCGCGTCTGCCGGCGGCGGCTGCGCGCGATGGCGGACCTCGTCGACGAGGTCGGGCGTGCGGTCGGCGGCGCGATGGCGATTGGCGGCGAGGTCGCGCTGAACGCGCTCGCGCGCGCGCTCGGGCGGGCAGTCCACCCAGAGCGGCACCATCGCGAAGCCGAACGGCCGGACCGCCTCGACGATGCGCTCGTAGTCGGCCCGCGCCGAGAACGTCATGCCGTCGAGCACGCTCGACACGCCGAGCATGCAATTGATCTCCAGCGCCTGCACGACGCCGCGGAACGCCGCACGCTTCTCGAGGAAGCTGTAGCTGCAGCGCGGAAACATCGCCGCGCGGATCGCATCGCGGCAGATCCGGCGCAGCCGCAGGTGGTCCTCCAGCGCACGCGCGACCGTGCTCTTGCCGGCGCCGGGCAGGCCGATCAGCGCGACGACGATCTGCGCCGCGGCCGCCTCGGCGGGGATCGGTGCGGCAGGCTCGGCGGTCGGCGTATCCACGCGGCCAGCCTAGCGGTTCGCGCTGCGTCCGTCAGCAGCGATCACGCGCCGGCTGCCATGCCGTTCACGGTCCGGCACGGCGCGTCCTATACTCGGCGCGCCCGCGACGCCGCAGGGGGCCGGCCGCGGCGGCATCCAGGTCCGCATCGCCCTGCCCCGTGCTGGAGATCCGATGCTTCCGTTCTTCCGATCGGCCGATCGCGACAGCCGGCGCGCCGGCCTGCTGCTCCTGGTGCTGTCGGGCTTCTTCATCGCCAATGCGCTGATCGCCGAGTTCGTCGGCGTCAAGATCTTCGCGCTGGAAGATACGCTCGACCTCGCACCGCTGGACTGGAACCTGTTCGGCCAGACCGGCTCGCTGAACTTCACGGCCGGCGTGCTGCTCTGGCCGATCGTGTTCGTGATGACCGACATCATCAACGAGTACTTCGGGCGGCGCGGCGTGCGCCTGATCTCGTGGCTGACCGTCGTGCTGATCGTCTACGGGTTCGCGTTCGCGTACGCGGCGATCCATCTCGCGCCGGCCTCGTGGTGGGTCGGCGCCGGCCGCAACCAGGGCGTGGACGACCTGCAGACCGCATTCGCGGCGATCTTCGGCCAGGGCCTGTGGACGATCGCCGGCTCGGTCACCGCCTTTCTGATCGGCCAGCTGATCGACGTATCGATCTTCCACGCCATACGGCGCCGTACCGGAGACCGCCACATCTGGCTGCGCGCGACCGGTTCGACCCTGGTCTCGCAGTTCATCGACAGCTTCGTGGTGCTCTACATCGCCTTCGTGCTCGGCCCGCAACAGTGGCCGATCGGCCTGTTCCTGGCCGTCGGCACCGTCAACTACCTGTACAAGTTCGTCGCCGCGCTGGCGCTGACACCGCTGATCTATGCGGCCCGGCGCGGACTCGACGCCTGGCTCGGCGGCGATCTGGCGGCGCGGCTCAAGCGCGAGGCCGCCGAGGACTGAGCGCCGGCGCGACCGCGCGATGACCGCTTCGCGCACCGCGCTGCGTTCCCCTGACGGTTCCGCCGGCGGCCTCGCGCCGGCATCGGCGGATGCGGCCGGCGTCGTCACCACGGCGACCGACGACTCCGCCAGTGACCTTTGGCACAGACCTGTGCGATCCCGCGCGCTTAAGGTGCGCGCCATTTGACGACGGAAATCCCCTCATGCACGTGACACCGCGCAAGACCTTGCCGCTGACCATCGGCCTGGTGCTGACGATCGCCGGCTGCAGCCAGCAGCACGACACGCCGGCGCCGGCCGCCGCCCCCGCACCCGCACCGGCCGCGCCGGCGAACGCACCCGCCGCAGCCGCCAGCCCGCACGTCGCGTTCGACGTCGCCGAGATCGACCCGGCGATCGCCGCCTGCACCGACCTCAACGGCCACGTCAACGCCAAGTGGGTCGCCGCCAATCCGGTGCCGGCCGACCGCACGCGCTGGGGCGCGTTCGACGCGCTGCGCGAGGAGAGCCTCAACACCCAGCGCAGCATCGTCGAGGAAGCCGATCGCGGCGCCGACGCCGCGGCGGCCGGTTCGATCGAGCAGAAGATCGGCTGGTTCTGGCGCTCCGGCATGGACGAGGCGGCCGTCGAGAAGGCCGGCTACGATCCGATCAAGCCCGAGCTCGCGAAGATCGACGCGCTGGCCTCGCGCGAGGACCTGGTCGCCTATCTGATCGACAGCTTCGATCGCGGCGTCGCCAGCGTGTTCGCGTTCGGCGCCGAGACCGACTACAAGAACTCCTCGCGCCGCATCGCCTATGCGTTCCAGGGCGGCCTCGGCCTGCCGACGCGCGACTACTACGAGAAGGACGAGCACGCCGCGCTGCGCGACGCCTATCTCGCCTACGTCGCCAAGCTGCTCGAGCTGACCGGCACGCCGGCCGCCGCCGCGGCCGAGCAGGCCAAGGCCGTGCTCGCGTTCGAGTCCGCGCTGGCCAAGGCCTCGTTCGCGCCGGTGGAGCTGCGCAAGGCCGAGAACCAGTACCACTTCGTCAGCATCGCCCAAGCCAACCAGATCACGCCGCACTTCGACTGGAACGCGTTCTTCAAGGCGCAGAACGCCAACGTCACCGACGGCTTCTCGCTGTCGCAGCCGAAGTTCTTCGCGGCGTTCGACGAGGCGCTCGCCAAGACGCCGATCGCGACCTGGCAGGCCTATCTGCGCTTCCACGCGATCGACGGCGCCGCGCCGTTCCTGTCGCAGGCGTTCCAGCAGGAAAGCTACGCATTCAACGGCAAGACGCTGAACGGCCAGAAGCAGATCGAGCCGCGCTGGAAGCGCGTGCTCGGCACGATCAACGGCGAGATCGGCATGGCGCTCGGCGAGCTCTACGTCGCGCGCGCGTTCCCGCCGGAGTCCAAGGCACGCGCCCAGGAGCTGATCGACAACATGCAGGCCGCGCTGAAGAAGCGCATCGAGAACCTCGACTGGATGAGCGACACGACCAAGGCCAAGGCGCTGGAGAAGTGGGCGAGCTTCCTGCCGAAGATCGGCTATCCGGAGAAGTGGCGCGACTGGTCGGGCCTGACCGTCGTGCCGAACGACTACTTCGCCAACGTGCTGGCCGCCACCCGCTTCAACCATGCCTATGACGTGGCGCGCATCGGTACGCCGACCGACCGCCTGGAGTGGGGGATGACGCCGCAGACCGTCAACGCCTACTACAACCCCACCGACAACACGATCAACTTCCCGGCCGCGATCCTGCAGCCGCCGTTCTTCGACGCCAAGGCCGACGACGCGATCAACTACGGCGGCATCGGCGCGGTGATCGGCCATGAGGCCACGCACGGCTTCGACGACGAAGGCAGCCAGTTCGACGCCAAGGGCAACAACGCCAACTGGTGGACCGATGCGGACCGCAAGGCTTTCGAGGCGCGCACCGACGTGCTGGTCAAGCAGTTCGACGCCTACGAGGCGCTGCCCGGCAAGCACGTCAACGGCCAGCTGACGCTCGGCGAGAACATCGCCGATCTCGGCGGCCTCAGCATCGCCTACGACGCGCTGCACGCCGCGCTGGCCGAGCATCCGGAGCGCAACGTCCGGATCGATGGCTACACGCCGGATCAGCGCTTCTTCCTGAGCTGGGCGCGCATCTGGCGCGGCAGCATCCTGCCGCAGCGGCAGGAAGTGCAGCTCAACACCGATCCGCACTCGCCGACCGCCTTCCGCGCGATCGGCGCGCCGTCGAACCTCGACGCGTTCGCGAAGGCGTTCGACTGCAAGCCCGGCGATGCGATGGTGCGCGGCGGCGAATCACAGGTGAAGATCTGGTGAGGTCCCGGCACCCGGACGCGGCCGAGCGCCGCGTCCGGGTGCGCACCGCGTTCCGGCGTTGCCTCGCGGCGTTCGACGTCGTAGGGTGTCGATCCCCGCCGTGCCCGGCGCGCGGCGCGGACGTCCCCTGCAACCGAGACGACGCATGCGCCCTCATCCGCTCGCCGGCGGTCTCCTGGCCGCCCTCCTCGCTTCCGCTCCGCTGCACGCCGCACTCCCGACCTATGCCGCCCCCCAACTGCAGGCGCGCACCAACCTGATCGTCAACGACGAGGGCTGGAACCTGCCGCCCGGCTCCTCGTTCAACAGCATCACCGCCTCGATCAACGAGAACGGCACCGTCGCCTTCCCGGTGCAGGTGGTGCCGATCGACGGCAACCTGTCCAATACCGGCGTCGGCATCTGGTCCGGCGCGAACGGCGTCGGCGGCATCGTGCAGACGCACCAGGCGCCGGCCGAGTTCATCTCCGACCGCGTCGGCATCAACCGCGACGGCAAGATCGTCTACTACACGCACGGCGACGCCTACCGGCTGTGGATCTACGATCCGCTCGCCGCGGCGTCCGCGCCGGTCAACACGCTGCCGATCACGCCGAGCTCGTTCAACGGCCAGACGATCAATGCCGACGGCGTGATCGGCTACCGCGCCGGTCTGCCCGGCGGCTCGGGCCTGGCCTCGACCGGGGCCGGCAGCTCGCTGCTGCACATCGTCGACAACGGCATCGATCCGGGCAGCCCCTACTCGTACATCTATACGCCCTCGATGAACGACTCGCGGCGCATCGCGGCCAAGGTCAGCGTCGGTCCGCCCGGCAACTTCAGCAAGGACGAGATCCGCGTGTTCGATACCGACGGCGCCTACGAGACGCTGGCGGTCGACACCGATACCGATCCGGGCTCGCCGTTCGTCGCGTTCGACAACACGGTCTCGATCAACGCGATCGGCGAGGTCGCCGTCGTCGTGCGCCTGGCCGCCGGCAATCAGCGCGCGGTCTACCGGCTGACGCCGACCGGCGCCGGCGTGCAGGCCACCGAGATCGCGCGCGTGGACCCGGCCGGGCCGATCCTCGAGCTCGACGCGTTCGCGCCGGTCATCAACATCCACGGCATGGTCGCGTTCCGCGCGCGCGATGCGCAGGGCCAGGCGGTCTACGTCGGCGAAGGCGAGAACCTGCTGCGCATCGCCGGCAAGGGCGACCGCGTCCAGACCGACCTGGGCACCGGCCAGCTCGGCCAGCACGACGGCAGCCCGGTCTTCAGCGGCGCGCCCGGAATCAACGACAACGGCGACGTCGTCTTCGTCGCCGGCCTGCATCCGGACGGCGACAACCAGATCGAATGGGGCAGCGGCGTGTTCGTCGCCCAGGCGGCCGGCGAAGAGCGCATCTTCCGCGACGGATTCGACGGCGAGCTGCCGTAGCACCCGGTCGCGGCGGCGGCCCGGCGCTCAGCCGCCGATGGCCGCCGCGCGTTCGCGGTCGAGCCAGACCTCGAGGCCCTGCGCGTTCAGTTCCAGATCCATCGCGAGCAGTTCGCGCATCTGCGCTTCGGTGAGCGCGCTGCCGTGCGCGACCGCGCGCGGCAGATACAGCGCGGCCAGGTCCTCGACGATACGCGCATGGCGGTCCGGCGCCCCGGCATGCGCCCGCGCGATCGCGACCATCGCGTCGATCTGCTCGATCAGATCGCGGCCGAGCCGCGCGACGTCCTCGACGCGGCTGTAATGGGTCAGATACATCGCCGCGGGCGCCAGTGCGAGCAGGCGCGCGATCGAGGTCTTGAGCGCTTCGGGATCGAACTGCACCGGCGTCGTCGTCGGCACGATGAACGCGCCGCGCGCGCTGTCGAACTCGCGATACGACAGGCCGAAGGTGTCGCCGGTGAACGCGCTGCGGCTGCGCGCATCCCAGACGCACAGGTGATGGTAGGCGTGACCGGGCGTGTCCAGGCACAGCAGCGGCCGGCCGGCCAGATCGACGAGGTGGCCGTCGGCGGCCTCGTCGACGCGCGCGGCCGGCACCGGGACCAGGTCGCCGTAGGTGCGCCGCACCTCGTCCTCGCCGTAGACGGCCGAGGCGCCGGCGACGAGCTTGGCCGGATCGATCATGTGGCGCGCGCCGCGCGGATGCACGACCAGCCGCGCGTTCGGCAGCCGCTCGAGCAGCGCGCCGGCGCCGCCGGCATGATCCAGATGCACGTGGGTCAGGATCACCCAGTCGACGGCGTCCGGTGTCAGCCGCTGCGCCGCGAGCGCATCGAGCAGCGCCGGCACCGAATGGTTGGTGCCGACGTCGACGAACGCGGCGCGGCCGCGCTCGACGATCAGATGGCTGGCGTCGAAGCGCGGCCGGAAGAAGCCGGTGTCGATCGCGACGATGCCGTGCGGGTGCTCCATGCCTCGCTCAGCAGCAGCCGTCGCCGCCCTTGACGGTATGGGCATGACTGGCCGCCACGCCGCGCGTCAGGCCCTGCTCGCCGGCGCGGTAGTGATCGGCGACGACCTGCGCGACCGCCGCAGTGACGCGCTTGCCGGTGGGAATGTGCAGGAACTCGTTCGGTCCGTGCGCGTTGGAATGCGGGCCGAGCACGCCGGTGATCAGGAACTGCGCGCCCGGGAACTTCTCGCCGAGCATGCCCATGAACGGAATCGAGCCGCCCTCGCCCATGTAGGCCGGCGGCGGACCGAAGAACGTGCGCGAAGCGGTGTCGACCGACTGCTCGAGCCACGGCGCGAGCGCCGGCGCGTTCCAGCCGCTGCCGGCCTTCTCGAGATCGAACGTCACCTTGGCGCCGTACGGCGGATCCTTCTCGAGCAGGTTCTTGAGGAACTCGCCGGCCTTGATCGCATCCAGCGTCGGCGGCAGCCGCAGCGACAGCTTGACCGCGGTGAACGGGCGCAGCACGTTGCCGGCCGAGTCCAGCGCCGGGATGCCGCCGGCGCCGGTCACCGACAAGGCCGGGCGCCAGGTGCGGTTGAGCACGAGCTCGCCCAGATCCTCGCTGATCGGCCGCATGCCCTCGACGAACGGGAACTTCGAATAGACGTCGGTGCCGAGCACCTCGGCCGCATGTGCGGCCTGCTCGCGGCGCTGCTCGGGCACCTCGGCGTAGAGCTGTTCCGGCACGATCGCGCCGGTGCTCTCGTCCTCGAGCCGCGACAGCACCTGGCGCAGGATGCGGAAGCTCGAGGCGACCACGCCCGAGGCATCGCCCGAGTGCACGCCCTCCTCGAGCACCTTGACGGTCAGGTTGCCGCCGGTCATGCCGCGCAGCGAGGTCGTCAGCCACATCTGCTCGTAGTTGCCGCAGCCCGAGTCGAGGCAGACGATCAGCGAGGGCTTGCCGATGCGCTCGGCCAGATGGTCCACGTAGTACGGCAGGTCGTAGCTGCCCGACTCCTCGCAGGCCTCGATCATCACGACGCAGCGCGCGTGCGGAATCTGCTGCGCCTGCAATGCGAGGATCGCCGCCAGCGAGCCGAAGATCGCGTAGCCGTCGTCGGCGCCGCCGCGGCCGTAGAGCTTGTCGCCCTCGATGACCGGCTTCCACGGACCCAGATGCTCGGCCCAGCCGGTCATCTCCGGCTGCTTGTCGAGATGGCCGTACAGCAGCACGCAGTCCTCGCCCTGGCCCGGGATCTCGATGAAGATCAGCGGCGTGCGGCCCGGCAGGCGCACCACCTCCAGCTGCATGCCCGGAATCGGCTGCGCGCGCGCCCACGCCTCCATCAGCGCGACCGCGCGGTCCATGTGGCCGTGCTCGGCCCACTGGGCATCGAACATCGGCGACTTGTTCGGGATCTTGATGTACTCGACCAGCTGCGGAACGATCTGCTCGTCCCACAGCGCGCCGACGTAGCGGCTGATTTCGCGCGTGTCCATGAAGGCTCCGTTGCGAGGAAACGCGCATTCTAGCGCGCCGCCTGCTGCGGCGCCCGAACGCAGCGGACGAGCGCTGCGCACGCCGGGCGAGCACGGCGTGCATGCCGCGCGGTGCGAAATCTCCTACCGCGTGCGGGAAATGTCTCACACCGGCTGCCGGCGCTCGCGGACACGACGACGCGCAGCGATGCCGACGCGGCCGGCATGGCCCGCCGCTAACGTGTCTCCACCGCAGAGGGCCGGCCTGCCCGCCCGCTGCGGCAACCGCCGGCCGCCGGTCGCGGCCATCACTGGAGACAAGGAGCATCCCATGAAAGCGATCCACACGATCCGTCACACGCTCGGCGCGCTCGCCCTCGGCGTCGCTCTGGCCTTCCCGGCGCTGGCCGGCGCGGTCGACATCAACAGCGCCGACGCGCAGACCCTCGCCGAGGAACTCAACGGCGTGGGCCTGGCCAAGGCCGAGGCGATCGTCGCCTACCGCGACGCGAACGGTCCGTTCGCGAGCGCCGAGGATCTGACCAAGGTCAAGGGCATCGGCCTGGCGACGATCGAGAAGAACCGCGACGCGATCCAGGTCGGCGCCGGCGCCAAGCCCAAGCCCGCGCGCACGGTCGCCAAGAGCGACTGAGCCGGTCCGGCGCCCGTGCCGTGTCGGGCGGCACGGGCGCCATCGGCGGAGAGGACGGCCGACCGGTACGCGCCGCCCGAGCGCAACCGCCATCGGTCACGATCTCTCGCATGCCTCACCACGCGGCGTCGCGCCCGGGGCACCGGCGCGACAGCGGTGCTAGACTGCGCCCCCGCCGAGCGGCGGTGGTGCGCGCATGATTCTCCCCAGCTATCACATCGGCCCGTCGTCGATCGCGGGCGCAGGCCAGGGTTTGTTCGTCGACGAACCGGTCGCGCGCGGCCGGCTGCTGGTCGCGCCGGACGCGATCGACCGCGTGCACCGCTTCGAGGACATCCTCGCGCATCCGGACGCGGCGCGGCTGCTGCCGGCGACGGTGCGCTGGTTCGAGGACCGCTACACGGTCTCGACCGACTGGCCCGACGAGTGCTACGTCAATCACGCGTTCGAGCCCACCGGCCTGTGGCATCTGGGTTTCATCTTCGCGGCCGCGGACTTGCCCGCCGGCAGCGAAATCACCGTCGACTACCGGCACCTGCTCGCCCCGGGGCAGGAAGAGGATTTCCGCGACGCGCGGACCGGTCAGCCGATCGTCGGCTACACCTGGCAGGAGAGCCTGGCCACCTCCACGCGCGAGCTCGCTGCGCTGCTGACCTGATCGGGCTCGACCATGATCGCGATACCTGTCCTCGAAACCGAGCGCCTGCGACTGACCGCGCTCGGCAACCACCATTTCGAAACCTATGCGGCGATGCTCGCCGACGAGTCGAGCACGCGCTACATCGGCGACGGCCAGCCGCTGGACCGCATGAACGCCTGGCGCTCGATGGCGATGCTGCTCGGCCACTGGGTGCTGCGCGGCTACGGCATGTGGGCGGTCGAGCTGCGCGAGACCGGCCAGTTCGTCGGCCGCGTCGGCCTGCACAATCCCGATGGCTGGCCCGACGTCGAGCTCGGCTGGATGCTGGCACCCGAGCATCGCCATCACGGCTACGCGACCGAGGCGGCCGCCCGCGTATTGCGCCATGCCTTCGACACGATGAGTCTGCCGCGCGTGATCAGCCTGATCCGCGCCGAGAACAGCGCGTCGGAGCGTGTCGCGCGGCGCCTCGGCGGCCGCCAGAACACGACAATCGACTTCCTCGGCAAGGCGACCCTGGTCTACACCTACTATCCGTCCGAGACCGACGGCTGAGCGCGATGAACGCGAAGGATCCGCCCCATCTGCAGTGGCTGCGCGCATCGGACTACCGGCGCGTGCGCTGGAAGAACGATGGCGGCTGGACCACCGAGATCGCGCTGCACGAGGACGCGGCCGGCCTGCTCTGGCGCATCAGCATCGCCGAGATCGAACGTGACGGTCCGTTCTCGCATTTCCCCGGCATCGATCGCGTGCTGATGCTGCTCGACGGCAGCGGCATCGAGCTCGACATCGACACCCTGCCCGCGCAGCGCCTGTCGCGACGCTTCGCGCAGCTGGCGTTTGCGGGCGAGGCCGCCGTCGGATGCCGCCTGCTGGCCGGCCCGACGCGCGACTTCAACGTGATGACGCGGCGCGGCGCGATCCGCGCCGAGGTCCATGCGCGCCCGCTGGTCGACGCGATGCTGCTGCACGGCGGGCCCGGCGACACCTGGCTGATCCACGTCCATGCCGGCGCGGCGGCCGTGCAGCGCGGCGATGCGCGGCTCGACGCCGCGGCCGGTGACACGCTGCGGGTCGACTTCGGGCAGGACGCGCGCGAGCGCGCGATCCTGACCGGCGCCGGCGAGGTCGTGCTGGTGCGGCTCGCTCCGCACGAGGACATGGCAGCCTCCACGACCCTCGACATCGCACCGCCGTGAACCTGCCCGCCGCCGACCTGATCGCACCCGACGTCCTGGCCGACGTGCAGCGCCATGCCGATGCGTTCGCGCGCCGCGATCCGTTCCGCCACGTGGTCATCGACGGCTTCTTCGCCGACGCCTACATACGCCGGCTGCTCGAGCAGTTTCCGGATTTCGCGCGCGGCAATGCACGCAACGAGGCCGGCGAGCTCGGCGCCAAGTCGACCGTCGAGCGGATCCGCGAACTCGGACCCGCCTATGCCGCGCTCGACGACCTGATCCAGACCCGCCCGTTCCTCGACTGGGTCGGCCGCGTGACCGGCATCGGCGACCTGCTCTACGACCCGTGGTACTTCGGCGGCGGCACGCACGAGAACCGCAGCGGCCAGGATCTGGATCCGCACATCGATTTCAACCGTCATCCGGTCGAGCCCTGGCATCGCCGGCTGAACCTGATCGTCTATCTCAATCCGGTCTGGGACGCGGCCTGGGGCGGCAGCCTCGAGCTGCATTCGGACCCGCGCGCGGACGAGGATCGCGTGACCACGATCACACCGGCGTTCAACCGCTGCGTGATCTTCGAGACGACCGAGTGGAGCTGGCACGGCTTTCCGCGCATCGAGATTCCCGCCGAACACGCCGACGTCAGCCGGCGCTCGATCGCGCTGTACTTCTACACGCGCGAGCGTCCGGCCGAGGAGCTGGCCGCGACGCACTCGACGATCTACGTCGACCGGCCGCTGCCGGCGCACATCCGCGCCGGCCGAACGCTCGACGAGGCCGACCTGCAGACGCTGCGCGTGCTGCTCAAGCGCCGCGACCAGCACGTCCAGCGCCTGTATCGCGACGTCGCCAGCCTGACCGATCAGCTCGAACAGGCCAAGGCCGCGATCGAGGGCGGCCGCATCGGCCGCTGGAGCTACCTGGCGCGGCGGCTGCTGACGCGGCTCAAGAGCTGATCGTCGCGGGCGAACGGTCCGGCCTCGACTCGCGCTGCGGCCTTCGGCGACCCGCCTCGCGCAGGAGCCCGCCGCTTCCGCCGGTTCGCCGCTGCTCTTCGTCCGCCCGGTCGCGGGCTGCCAAGGCATCGGCTTGTGCGCCGCATCTTTATCGCCGCCGTACGCGCGCGTACAGTCGCGCCGTCTTCCGATCGCGATGGGGTGCCGCATGCGCACGGTCAACGAATGGTTCGGCAACTACAGCCGCGATCACCAGCATCCGACCAACCGGCTGATCCACTGGATCTGCGTGCCGGCGATCCTCTGGGCCGTGCTCGCGGCGCTGTGGGTGATCCCGGTACCGAGCGCGATGGGCCGTCCCGGCTTCTGGGCCGGCATGGCGATGGTGCTGGCGTTCGCGTTCTACTGGCGGATGTCGCGCCCGGTCGCGCTGGCGATGCTGATCGTGTTCGTGCTGCTCGGCCTGCTGACCGAAGTCCTGTACCGCCTGCTCGGACCCGGCGATCTGCTCTGGCTGGCCGGCGGCGTGTTCGTCGCGGCCTGGATCGGCCAGTTCGTCGGCCATCTGATCGAAGGCGCGCGCCCCTCGTTCTTCACCGATCTGGCCTACCTGCTGATCGGCCCGGCCTGGCTGGCCGGCAAGGTCATGCGGCGTCTGCGCATCGGCTACTGAGCGGCCGACCTCCGATCGAGCGAGTCGCTCGGCCGCGTATCGTCGTGCGTCGCCCGCTACCCGTTCGATTGGATCGAACGCAGTCGGCGTCCGGTCGCGTAGCGGATCGCGGCGCCGACCGAACCGGACGCCTCGCTGGGCCGCCGCAGCCGACTTCGCGCCTGCCTGTCGACGTCTGCGGAAGATGGCTCCCGAACGGCGAAGCCCGAACGCGGCCGGGAGATGGCGCTGGATTCGGCGATCGCGATCCGTACGACGCGCCGGCATCGCGATGATCGCCGCCGATTCGATCGAACTGGCCGTCTGATTCGGCTCATGCATCGGCTGGCGATGCTCGGCGCCGGCCTATTCCGCTCGTACTCGAGCGCAGGCGAAACATGCCTTTGAGCCGAGCAGGATTTCCTGATCTCCGGGATCCCGCCCACAGACCCTCTTACGGGTTTCCCCAGCCAGATCGATCCTCGCAAACGGGTCGACGGCGGCGCTTCATCGCTCAAACCGCACGTTCGCGCGGCCTGAGCAGCCAGCGGCACAGCGCCGGCAGGAACACGATCGCCGCGATCATGTTGACGACGAACATGAAGGTCAGCATGACGCCCATGTCGGCCTGGAACTTCAGATCCGAGAACACCCACATGAACACGCCGACCGCGAGCGTCAGCGCGGTGTAGAAGATCGCGATGCCGGTGGTCTTGAGCGCGGAGAAGTACGACTCGGTCAGCGGCTTGCCGGCCTGCATCGCCTCGCGCATGCGCGCGAAGATGTAGATCGCGTAGTCCACGCCGATGCCGACGCCGAGCGCGATGACCGTCAGCGTGTTGACCTTCATGCCGATGTCGAGCTCGACCATCAGCGCGTGGCCAAGCTCGGTCACCAGCACCAGCGGCAGTACGATGCACAGCGCCGCGAGCGGATTGCGGAAGCTCAGCAGGCACATCACGAACACCGCCGCGTAGAGCAGCAGCAGCATCGTGCGCTTGACCGCACGCACCTCGTCGTTGGTCGCGGCCATGACGCCGACGTTGCCGGTCGCCAGGCGCAGGTTGATGCGATGGCTGGTGGTCGTCTCGCCGCGCGCCTGCGCGGCGGCGGCCTCCTCGGCCAGCTGTTCGCGCAGGTTGACGTCGGGCCCGGCGAACAGGCCGTTGTCGTCGCGGAACTGCTTGACCGCGGCGACGACGCGGTCGATCGTCGTCGCGCGGTGGTCGGTCAGGAACATCATGACCGGCATCGCGCTGCAGTCGCCGTTGAGCAGGCCGGTGTCGGTCTCGAAACCCTGCGTGTCCTGGCGCAGCGTGTCCGAGTCGCGCGGCAGCGCGCGGTAGCGCACGTTGCCCTCGTTCCAGCCGGCATGCACGAGCTTGGCCGCACTCGGCAGCGTCATGACCTGGGCCACGCCCTCGACGTTGCGCATGTGCCAGGCGAAGCGGTCCAGCGTCTCCATGACCGGATAGCTGCCGATGCACGCCGACGGCGCCGCCTCGGCGATGACGTTGAGGATGTCGACGCCGAGCGCGAACTTCTCGCTGATCAGTCGCGCGTCCTGGTTGTAGCGTGCATCGGCGCGCAGCTCGGCTACGCCCTCCTGCGCGTCGCCGATCATCACGCGGCTGCCGTAGTGGCTGGCGGCCAGCCACGCGACGAAACCGATCGCGATGATCACGGCGGCCGGTACCGGCCGCGCGAAGCGCGCCAGCACGGCCCAGAGCTTGTCGAACTGCGTCAGCTGGCGCAGGCGATAGTCGCGCTTGCGCGGCAGGTTGCGCAGGCGCGTGTAGGACAGCAGCACCGGCAGCAGGACCAGGTCGGTCAGGATCGTCAGGCCGACGCCGATCGTCGCGGTGATCGCCAGCTCGAAGATGATCCGCACCGGGATGATCAGGATCGTCGCGAAGCCGATGCAGCCGGCGATCAGCGCGACCGAGCCGGGCACCAGCAGCATGCGGAACGCCAGCCGCGCCGCGGTCGCCGGATCGACGCCCTCGCGCCGGCGCAGCTCCTCGACGCTGCCGTCCTCCAGCCCGCCGAAGAACAGCTCGCCGCGAAAGCGGTTGATCATCTGCTCGCCATGGCTGACCGCGATCGCGAAGATCAGGAACGGCGTCAGCATGTTCATCGGGTCGATGCCGAAGCCGAGCAGGCGCAGCGCGCCGAGCATCCACAGCACCGAGATCAGCGCGCAGAACACCGTCAGCGAGGCCAGCTTGACCGACGAGGAATAGACGAACAGCAGCAGCCACGTAAACGCGACCGTCAGGAAGAAGAAGCCGATCACCGAGCGCGCGCCGTCGGTGATGTCGCCGACCATCTTGGCGAAGCCGATCACGTGGACGCCGATGCGCTCGTTCTCGTACTTGCCGCGCAGCGCCTCGAGCTGGGCCGCGATCTTGTTGTAGTCGACGTGGATGCCGTGCTCGGGGTCCTCGGGCACCAGGTCGACCCAGACCATGGCGCCCGAGAAGTCCTTGGCGACCAGACGCCCGACGATGCCGGCCTTGACGATGTTGTCGCGCACCGTCGCGAACTGCTCGGGCGTCGGCTGGAAGCCTTCGAGGTTCGGGCTGAAGCCGTTCGGGATCACGTTGCCGGCGTCCAGGCCGTCCTCGACGACCTCGATGTAGCGCACGTTCGGCGTGAAGATCGAACGCAGCCGCGCCTCGTCGACGTTGTCGATGGCCTTGGCCTCGAGCGTGATGTTCTCCATCGCCTGCATGAACGGCAGGTTGAACATGTCGCCGCCCTTGTCGACCACGGCGATCAGGATGCGGTTGGCACCGCCGAAATCGCGTTCGTAGTCGAGGAAGGTCTGCATGTACTCGTGCTGCAGCGGCACCTGCTTCTTGAAGCCGGCGTCCACGCGCAGCTGCGAGGCGAAGAACGCCATCGCCAGCGTGATCAACGCGAAGACGATCAGCACCGCCGGCCGGTTGCCGAACACGAGCCGCTCGGCGAAGCGGTGGAACGCACCGGGATGGGTCGCACTGGCCGGATTCATGGCAGCTCCACTTCGCTGAAGCCGTTCTCGCCGACCAGCAGCAGCCGGCGCCCGTCCAGCGGGACGGCGCCGGCGAGCATGCCGGCACCGGGCTGGGTCATCACCTCGAACGGCGCATCGACGCTGCGGCGCATCAGCACCGCGCCATTGGCGCCGACCAGGACCGCGCCCTCGCCGTCGAGCGCGCTTCCGCCCATCAGGCCCTGCTCGATTGCGCTGTCGCGGCGGGTCCAGGTCTGGCCGAGGTCGGCGGTCTCAAATACGTTGCCGCGCAGCCCGAACGCGAGCACGCGATCGCCGGCGTAGCCGATCGCGCCGAACATCGAGCCGTCGTACGGCAGCTGGATGCGCTGCCAGGTCGCGCCGTCGTCGCGCGAGCGGAATGCGCTGCCGCGCTCGGCGAGGATCATCAGGCCGCCGCTGCCGGTGCGCACGATCGCATTGAGGTGTGGATCGGATTCCTCGCCGAGCGCGAGCTCGTCCTTGCTGAAGACCATCGAGCCGTCGTGGCCGTCCTGCGCCGCATCGGCGGCCGGTTCGGTCGCGGCCTGCGCGTTCGCGCCTGCGTCCGGTTCCGCGCCTGCACCGGCGGGCACCGCGGCGAGCGCCTCGGGCTGCCAGGTCGCGCCGCCGTCGCGCGTGACCAGCATGCGGCTGTACGCACCGACCGCGATGCCGTGGCGGTCGTCGACGAACAGCACGTCGAGCAGCGGCGCACCATGACGCGGATCGCTCGTGGCCGGCGCACCGTCTTCGTAGGTGTCGCGGTGCTGCACGGTCCAGTGCGCGCCGCCGTCGGCGCTGTGCACAATCACGCCGTCGTGGCCGACCGCCCAGACCGAATCGCCGCGCGCGGTCGCCGCGGTCAGCAGGACGCGCACCGGCACGTCGGCCGACTGCGTCCAGTCGCGGCCGTCGGACGAGCGCAGCACGTGGCCGCGGTCGCCGACGACGAGATAGCCGTCACCGACGCGCAAGGCATCGAGCAGCAGCGAGCGCGCGGCCAGCGGCATCGTCTCGGCCGGAGTCGACACCGGATCGGGCCAGGGCTTGGGGTCGGCCGCATGGCCGGCCAGCGGCAGCGCGGCGTAGAGGCAGAGTGCCGCGGACCGGCACCGTGCGAACGAGGATCGGGTCATGTCGGAACGAAACGGCGGCTGACGGGAGGAAATCGATGATGCCCGATCGGCGGCGTCCTGCGCGGCCGGAGCGGATCGGCGCGGGCTGCGGCGCGAAACGCGGCTGCCGCCGACCGGGATGCCCCTGCGACGCGTCGGGTCGGGATCGAGACACGGCGGCCACGGACGTCGCAGGGACGCCCGTGGCCGCGGATCACGCGAACGGCGATGTGCTTACTGGATGCCGCGCTGGCGCAGCGAGTTCGGCGAGAACGCATCGGGCGTGAGCTGCACCGAGAAGTTGTAGCCCGAATCCTCGTTGTCGAGACCGCCGACGATGTAGCGTCCGTTCTTGAGGTCGTGATGGGTCTCCAGCGTCGACCAGAACGTCGGCAGGTCGTAGTAGGTCACGCTCGGGGCTTCCGAGTAGCGCCACAGCTTGCCGTCGGTGTCGTAATGGTCGGTCAGCAGGATCTGCCAGCTGTCCTCGTCGAGATAGAACGTGCGGCGCGGGTTGATGTGGCTCATGCCGGGCTTGAGCGTGGCCTCGACGACGTAGATCCGGTGCAGCTCGTAGCGCAGCAGGTCCGGATTGATGTAGCCGGGCTTGATCAGGTCGGCGATCTTGGCGGTGTGCGCCTTGTAGGAGTTGTACGGCACGTACATCTCGCGCTTCTCGACGAGCTTCCAGTCGTAGCGGTCGAGCGCGCCGTTGAACATGTCGAGCATGTCCGAGGTGCGCAGATTGTCCGAAGCGGTGCCGGGATTGTCGTAGGCGACCTGCGGCGCGCGACGCACGCGGCGCTGGCCGGGGTTGTAGACCCAGGCCTGGCGCGGCGAGGTCTTGGCGTTGAGCGTCTCGTGCACCAGCAGGATCTGACCGGCGTAGCGGGGCGGCGAGGTCACTTCCTGATAGAAGTAGATCAGGATGTTGTTGATGTTCTCGATCGTCGCGCCGGGCCGGAAGTACGGCGACAGCGTCTGCTCCTTGATCCGTACCAGCGTGTACTGACCACCGGCGGTCGGCATCGCCTGGTTGTACCAGTGGTCGAGCGTGATGCCCTTGAACTTGAGCTTGTGGTTCCAGATCGCCTGGGCGCCGGCGGTGGAGGCATCGGTGCTGAGGATCGGGAACGGGAAGCCCTGCGAGACGCCGCCGACGCCGTCGCCGTCGCTGACCAGTTCGCCGGTAGCGGCGTTCTTGATCGAGGCGTCGTAGATCGTCGCCGGGAACGCCGCGCTGCGGCGCGTCGGATAGACCACCATCTTCCAGTTCGGATACTTCTCGAACATCGCGATCTGGCCGGCCGACAGCTTGTTGCCGTAGGACTTGTAGTTCTGCGCGGTGATCTCGACGCTCGGCTTGTCGTCCGGATACGGGTCGACCTGCTGCTTGCCGGGCACGAAGCCGGCCGGTGCCTGCGTGATGCCGCCTTCCCAGGCCGGGATCGTGCCGTCGGCGTTGCCGGCGCGCAGCGCGCCGGTCGGCGTCAGCTCGGTGCCGCTGACGCCGAGCTTGGCGACCTCGCCGGCCGGCGCCTTGGCGAACGCGACCGACGCGCAGGCGGCCGATATCGCGAACGCGAGGAGTGTCTGCTTGATAGTCGTCATCGTCTTGGCTCTCCTCGTCAGAACGAATACTTGGCCGTCGCCGCGACGAAGTCGCGGTCGTTGATCAGGTTGAAGCTGCCGCCACCGAAGAAGTTGGTGTAGCTGAGGTCGAACACCCACTGGTTGAGATAGCTCAGCTCGGCGCCGAGCGTCACCGACTTGCGGCCTTCGAGGAAGTTGCCGCCGGGACCGGGCGAGGTGCCGTTGACGTCGTGGTTGAACGCGATGCGCGGCGACAGGTTCATCGGCTTGCCGAACACGTTGTTGTAGTCGGCGCGCGCGGCGACGCGATAGCCCCACGAGAAGTCGGTCGGGAAGCCGCCGATCTGCGTGACCGGATTGCGCAGGCTGCCGGTGAGCACGTCCGCGCCGCCGCCGGTGTCGGTGCCGTCGCCGTTGAAGCGCACGCCGTAGGGCAGGCTGACCTGCGTGAAGCCGACCTCGCCGACCAGCGAGATCTGGTCGGCGCCGACGATGTTGCCGGGACCGAACACCTTGGTGCCGGTCAGCTGCAGCTGCCACTGCTTGGCACGCTGGTAGCCTTGGATCTCCTCACCCGGCGAGAACTGGCCGAGCTGGCTCTGGAAGCGCAGGCCCGGCTGCGGGATCACCGCATTGAGCGGCGACAGGCCGGCGAACAGGATCTCCACGTCGTCGAGCTGGAACGGCATGTTCGGCCGGTAGCTGACCTCGCCCTGCAGCGCCACGCCGCTGCTCTCGAGCAGCGTGTTGAAGCTCAGGCCGAACAGGCGGATGCCTTCGGGGTACTCGGTGAAGTAGCTGCCGGAGTTCGGCGCCGTCGTGGTCACCGCGAAACCGCTGATCAGCGGCAGGCGACTGTGATAGCGCATCGCGTAGAAGCCGAACTCGGTGTTGTTGAGCCAGTCGGCGAAGTAGCGCAGCGCCAGACCGCCCTGCCCGTCGTCCTGCGGCTTGCGCGTCGGACTGCGCGGGAACGCCGCCGAGCAGCCGGCCGCGACCAGGTTGGCCGGCAGGCCGGTGTCGCTGGCGCCGAAGTTGCCGCCGACGCAGACCTCGTCGAACAGGTTCGGGTTGATGACCGGCTGCGGCACCGTGCCGAAGTTCAGCATGACGTAGCGGCCGCCGATCACCGCGAAGTCGTTCGTCGAGAAGTACGTGCCGACCGGATCGGCATCGGTCTCGTCGTAGTCGAGCTGGTAGAACGCCTCCAGCGACAGCCGATCGGACAGGTTCAGCGATCCCCAGACCATGTTGACCGGCAGGAAGGCCTGCTTGAGCTCGGCGCCGGCGACGCGCAGCTTGGAGACGTCGACCGGGTTGATCGCGTTGATGCCGTTCTGGATGAACGTGCTCTCGCCCCAGCTGACGACCTGCTTGCCGACGCGCCAGCTGCCGCTCTGGTTGCCGAGCGTGAAGTTGTTGAACAGGAACGCGTCGTAGATGCGCGTCTGCGTGCCGACGCGGTTCTTGGCGGCGCGCGAGAGGTTGTCGCGGTCCTCGTTCTCGAAGTCGTAGAAGCCGTAGCCGCGGACGAACAGGCCCCAGTTGGCGCCGTAGTTGAGGCTGAGCTCGACGTTGGCGCCGACCGCGTTGGAGAACGGGTCCCACTGGTCGTAGGCGAGATCGCCGTCGTCGCCGTTGACCGAGTAGCGGCCGCGGGCCGCGCGCTGCGCCTCGCTGCCGAGCCCGAGCGCGCTGACGGTCGGATCGTAGAAGGCCTTGCCGATCAGGTCGAATCGCGATCCTGCACGCGCACCGAGATGCCGTAGGACAGCGTCGTGTTGAGCGTGCCGTGGAAGCCGTCGTCGTTGCCGAAGCTGATCGCGGCCGCCGGCGCGGCCAGCCCGGCCAGCGCCAGGGCGGTCGCCAGCGCGAGTGCGTTGCGCGCCGGACGGGCATGCAGCGGCATCGTCGAGATGTTGGTCTTGTTCATGTCGTGTGGACTCCCCAGGATCCCGGTCGATTACTGCGTGCGGATGACGGACGGATTGGCGATCTGCACCGCGGTGCCGCCGCTGACCAGCAGGCTCGCCATCTCGCCCTGCATTTCCGCGGTCGCGGCCGGCGATGCGGCCGGGCTCAGCAGTGAACCGTGATCGCCCTGGGTGAAGCGCACCGCGCGCCGCGGATGCCGGCGGCGTTCTGCGTGGTGGCCGTGATCGAGGTCAGGCCGAGCGCGCGGATCAGCGGCTCGGTACCCGACAGCGGCGCACCGGCCACGCTGTTCGGGATGACCTGGTCGGGCGGCACATCGCCGCCGCCGACCACTTCCTGCAGCAGCAGGCGCTTGCCGGCGGTCGCGAACGCGAAGTTGATCGGATCGGCCGAGTCGATGACGGTCTGCGCGGCGCCGAAGAACGCGTCGTAGTCGGGCGTGCCCGGCTGCAGGCCGGCCGAGGCGGCCAGACCCGCGCGGATGCGCGGACCGAACGTCGGCGAAGCCTCGAGCAGGCGTGCGATGCCGCCGCCCGGCACGTTCAGCAACGCCGTCTGCACGCCCGGCTCGGTCGCCATGAAGACCGTGCCGATGATGCCGCCGAGCGACTGGCCGACGAAGCTGATGCGCGTGGCGTCGAAGTCGGCCGCACCGCTGCTGGAGATGCGCATCGCCGGAATCGCGCGGGTCAGCGCGATCAGGTCGGCCGCGCCTGGCGGATGTTGTCGCGCGAGGTCAGCAGGCTGGTCAGATTGATGAAATGCGTGCCGGAACTGTCGATCACGCCGTCCGGGCCGGCAGCGCCGCTGGTGTTGTTGACGTAGTCGACGTCGAACGTGCGCTCGCGCGCGCCGAGTGCCGCGAACGGCGTGTTGCCGACGTAGAGCGGGCTGGTGCGGTCGGTGATGCCGTGCAGCGGCGCGTCGATCGCGACGACCGCGAAGCCCTGCGCGGCCAGCGTGGCGGCGACCGCGAACGCATCGGTGCGGTTGCGCGTGATGCCGTGCTGGTAGATCACGACCGGCCAGCCGGCCGCCGGCCGCGAGCGGCCCGAAGCGGCGTTCGGCACCGTCAGCACCATCGGCACGGTCTGCGTCGAGGTCGCCACCGGCAGCGGATTGGCGAACGTCACATTGGTCGAGGTCGGATCGAGGCCGGCCGCATTGAACGGCGGCACGTAGGCCCCGGGCGCGGCGCGCCAGAACGTGTTCAGCGGCGCGGTCGGGTTGGAGGCACCGGGCGCGCCGAGGTAGTACGGAAGGTCGATCACGCCGATGTGCACGTCGGCCACCGGCGGCAGCGCCGGATTGATCGCGGCCAGGGTCAGCCCGGTCGGCGCAGTGCGCGTCGTCGGCGCAGTGGCCGCGACGGAGCGCGCGCGGACCGCCTGCATCACCGGCGTGATGCTCTGCGTGGTCGCGACCCAGCTCAGCACGATGCGGTCGCGCTGCACGCCGGCGGCGGCGGCGGCCGCTTCCTGCGCATTGGTCAGGCGGCGCAGCGGCTCGAGCGCGCAAGCGGTCGCGTTCGGCAGCAGCGGCTCGGTCGAGACGCCGTTGGTGCACAGCGGACTGGTGCGCTGGGTCAGGAAATAGGTCTGGTCCGGAGTCGCGTCGTTGCCGCGGCTGTCGGTGATGCCGTCGGTCAGCACGGCCATGTACGAGCTCAGCTGCGCGAGCGGCTTGGTCGGCACGATCGCCAGCGTGCGCGAGGATGCGTCCGAGGACGCCAGCGCGACGACGAAGTCGGCGTTCGGCTGCAGCTCGCGGGTGACGCCGGTGACCGCGCCGCCCGGACCGCTCAGCGTCACCTGGAAGACGCGCACGCTCTGGCCGGCGACGATCGAGGTCGCTCTCGGCGCGGCCGAGAACGTCGTCGTCCACGGCGTCGTCGTGCTCCAGCCGTCGAGCGTGTTGATCGCCACGCGCGGATTGGAAAAGTCGGCCGGATTCGGGACCGGGATGTTCAGCGTGAGGTCGGTCGTGCCCGACAGCAGCAGGTTGGTCGGTGACGGCACCACGCTCGCGGTCGGATCGAAGCGTGCGGTGATGACGCCGGTGACCGGCGAACCGTCGTTGTTGGTGGCCGGCGGCGTCGGCGCCGGTGCGCTGGAACTGTTGCTGCCGCCGCTGCAGGCGGACAGCAGAGCGGTCGCCAGTGCGACCGCCAGAATCGATCGGGCCTGCATGAATCCTCTCCCCTTCTTAAATTTCTGTAGGCGACGTGTCGGCCGCCGCATCTTAGGCGTTCGCGACTTCGCTTTGCAATGGCGAGGCGCCAGAAAATCGTTGCTACTTCAATATGTTGCGTCGCACCATACGCACAGGCATGGTCACCCCTCACAAGGCCGGCGGCGCCTCCCAGCAAGCTGGATCGGGCCGGAACGGCCGCGGCGACCAGCCCAGGTCGGCGGCCGCGGGCCGTCGTCTGCGATCAGGTCCGCCGACAGCCGCTCGACTGCGGCGGCCAGCCGCGGCATGCCGGGCGAGGTCCGCCATAGTGCCGCGCCGACGCGCAGCAATGCCAGCGGCACCGGCAGCGGCACGGTCGCGACGCCGAGGCCGGCCCGCACGCGCTCGAGCATCACCGCGAACGAGAGCCGCTCGCCGCCGCCGAGCGCGTAGACGCGGCCGGCCGCCCGCCCCTGCGCCGCTGCGGCCAGGCAGGCCTCGGCGAGGTCGGCCGCATGGACCGGCTGACGCAGGCCCGCGCCGCCGCGTACGCGCGGAAACACGTGCAGCCGGCGCGCCAGCTGTGCGATCGGGGTCAGGCTGCGGTCCATGCCGGCGCCGTAGATCAGCGTCGGCCGCAACACGGTCCAGCCGGCACCGAGCGTCGCGGCGGCGCTGGCCAGCGCCCGTTCGGACGCGGCCAGCCGCGCGGCCAGCGCGCGTTCGGCCGGGTCGGGCGAGGCGCGCTTGCTCTCGGCGCTCATCGAGCCGAACGCGACGATACGGCCGATGCCTTCCACGTGCGCGGCCGGCAGCCAGCTCGCCAGACCATCCAGCGGCCCGAGACTGAACAGCGCATCGATCGCCGGCAGCGCCGGCATCGCGCCGTAGAGATCGCCGCAGCGCCACTGCAGACCCGGACGCTGCGACGGCGGTCGCGGCCGGCGGCTCAGCGCGATCACGCGCCAGCCGGCCTCCAGCAGGCGCGGTACCAGGAAGCGGCCGATCTGGCCGTCGGCACCGGCGACGAACGCGAGCGGCATCTAGCGCCCGGCCGCCTGGCGCGCGACGCGCGCCGGCAACGCGCGGATCCGCGCGAGCAGCGCGGGCGGCGGCAGCGACAGCAGCGGCTCGGCCGCGGCGACGGCGGCGAGTGCGTGACGCGGCAGCGCGTCGGGGCTGCGCTTGATCTGCATGTAGCGCTCCAGCGCCGCGGCGATCGCCTGCTCGCACTGGCGCAGATCGAGCGGCCGCGCCAGCAGCCGGAACACGCGCGCCTCGTCGGCGAGCGCGATCGCACGCGCCGGGTCCTGACGCGTGCAGGCGGCCACCGCGAGGATCTGCGGCTGGTGCGCCTTGAGCGCCTGCAGCCAGCCGCCGAGATCGCCGTGGCGCGCGTCGACCTCGGCGAACACGACACCGGTCTCGTACTGTTCGATCACCTGGATCGCGCGATCGGCCGAACTGGCGAAGCGGACCTGATAGCGCGCCTGCAACTGTTCGCGCAGCCGCTGCTGCAGCGTCGGATCGTCCTCGACGACGAGCACGCCGACCTGGGCGCGTGCCCAGGCCTGGTCCTGCGCGAGCGAGGCGTCCGGCAGCAGCGCCGGCACCGATCGCGCAACCATGCCGGCCTCGGCGACGACGGCGGCCAGCACGTCGTTGCTCGGCCACGGCACCGTCTCGACGTGCCAGACCTCGGCCTCGTTGACGGCCGCGGCGACCGCCGCGAACGACTCGCGCTCGAACAGCGCGATGCGCTGCGCGCGCGGTTGCGCCTGCCGCAGCGCGACCAGCAGCGCGACCGCGTCGCCGCCGCGAAACCGGCCGGACGCGACGATCACGTCGACGTCGCGGTCGCGCGCCGAAGCGAGCGCGTGTTCGGCGTCGTCCGCCACGATGACCTCGTGCGCGCGCAGCAGCGCCTTGAGCGCACGCACGAGCGGCGCGTCGGCGACCAGCAGCAGGACCCGCAGCGGTTCCATCGGCGCGTCAGGCCGCGGCCAGCGGCGGCACCGCGACCGCGTCGGTGCCCGCGGCGCCGGCCGGCAGGGTGACGACGAAGCGCGAGCCGGTAGCGCCGGTGTGCACCTGGATCGAGCCGCCGTGCGCCTTGACGATGCGGTGCACGACACTGAGCCCGATGCCGAGCCCCTGCCCGACCGCGCGCGTCGTGAAGAACGGCTCGAAGATCCGCGCCAGCACGTCGTCGTCGATGCCGTGTCCGGAGTCGGCGATCTCGATCTCGACGGCGCCGCCCGCGCCGCGCCGCGTCGTGACGGCCAGCCGGCCGTTCGCCGGCATCGCCTGGACGGCATTGGTGACGAGATTGAGCACCATCCGGCCGAGCTGGCCCGGTACCGCACGCATGCGCGGCAGCTCGGCGCGCTCGCGCCTGAGCTCGATGCGGTCGGCGCGCAGGTGCGCGGTCGCGTCGAGCACCGCGTCGACCAGGGCATTGAGGTCGACCCATTCGGCGTCCTCGCGCTCGCTGCGTGCATGCGCGCCGAGTTCGCGGGTGATGCCGTCGAGCCGCGTCAGACCGGCGTCGGCATCGCCGAGCAGATCGCGCGCCTCGTCGAGGAACGCGCTGCGCTCCAGGTTCTGGCGCGCCTGGAACAACTTCGCGCGCGCCCCCTCGACGTGGCGCACGACGTTGTCGAGGCTGGCCGGATCGGCGCCGAGGATCAGCTCGACCGGCTGCAGGCAGTACTGCACGGCCGCGTCGTAGGCCTTGACGAGCTTGCGGTAGTCGGCGATCTGGCCGCTGGCCAGCTGCACGTTGTTGCGCGCCGAACCGAGCGGCCGCGCGAGCTCGCGGCAGAAGCCGGCCGCGATCTGGCCGAGCCCGGCATAGTCGCCGACCTGGGCGGCCTGCACCTGGCGGGCCTCCAGCTCGGTCAGCTCCTCCATCAAGGCCTGCTTGCCGCGCTCGAGACTGGCGGCGCGCTCGCGCTCGCGGTGCAGCGCGCCGCGCAGCACCAGCAGGCCGGCCGCGAGCGCGGCCGCGGCGACCCAGCCGATCCAGGCGATCGCGTTCATGGCCGCCGCGCCGAACTGCATCCGGCCCGCCGCCGGCTCACGACCAGGCTCCGATCAGGAACGTCTCGCCGAGCACGAACAGCGCGAACAGACCCACCAGCACACCGCCTTCGCGCGCCGACAGCTCGCTGTCGCTGCGCATCATCGGATACAGCGCGAACGCCAGCGCGAACAGCACCGGCAGCTCCACGCGCTGCAGCGAGCGCGCGACCGGCAGCGGTGACCAGACCGCGAGCACGCCGACCAGCAGCAGTACGCACAGACCGGCCGCGAACCCATGCGCGAGCACGAAATCGCCCTGGCCGCGCCGCGCCGCGATCAGCGCCGAAGGCAGTCCGGCCAGTGCGGTCGCGATGCCGAGCGGCAGCAGACCGGCGACGATCGGCGCAAGTCCCCAGCCGTCGGCGAGCACCGCGGTCGAGCGCACCAGCCACACCGCCGCGAACGGCAGCATGACCACGCCGACGACCACGCGCAGCGAATCGCGCCAGACCAGCATCGAGGTGCCGGTGGCCGCGGCCAGCTCGTTGCGCGCGGCGGCGTCCTCGCGCCGCGCCGCCACGACGCCGAGCGCCAGCACGACCAGCCAGGCGAGGATCAGGATCGCGCCGTCGACCTGCCCGAGTTCGCCGTCGGCCCCGAGCGCCCAGAGCAGGCCGATGCCGATCAGCAGGGCCGGGTTGGCGATGCGGAACAGGCGCAGCCGGATCAGCAACGGGGCGGCCAGGGCCGCCACGCCGAGGATCAGGGCCAGATGCGTGATGCCGCCGCCGATCAGGCTGCCGAGCGCGAGCTCCGGCTGCTGCGCGAACGCCGCCGCCAGCGCGACCGCCAACGCCGGCAGTACCGCACCGAGCGCGGTCGCGCCGAGCGCGACGCCGTAGGTTCTGGCACCGCTGCACAGGAAAAGCCCGGTGACGCCGCGGACGAACGCGTCGTTGGCGACGATCAGCAGCACCGTGGCCAACGCGAAGATACCCAGTTGCGCGAGCATGAGTTCCCTCCGGAGCGGCAGTGTATCGACTGCCGTCGACGCCGGCCCAGGGAGGCCGGCGTGCCGGCGATTTCATGCCAGAACGCCATCGCGTGCAAGCGCGAGCGATTCGACCGGTCGGCATCGGCCGATCGGCGGAGCTGCTACGGCCCCGCGGAACGACCGCCGCCGACGCGGCACGGTGCGGCACACGGGCGCGGCACGGTCGGCGACCGCGCCGGGCCGGTGCCGTATCGGCAGCGCGGTCTTCGCGCGCGCATACGGCGCTCGCGCGGACGCCGCAGACAATCCGCTGCGCTCGGTCTACCATCGGAGCGATCGTCCCTCCCGCTCGAGTGCGAACCGGCTGCGGCTCCCGCGAGCCCGCCGGCCGATCCGATTGAAATCCATCGAACCTGCGACGCCGTCCACCGATCCGACCCCGGCAGCCGCTCCGCGGCCGCGCCGGCGTGCATGGCGCTGGGTCGGCGCCGGGCTCGCGATGCTCCTCGCCATCGCTGCGGCCGGCGCCTGGCTGCTGCGCCCGGCGGCACTGACGGCGCTGCTGAGCGATCAGGCGCGCCGG
Source organism: Dokdonella sp. (assembly GCA_024707225.1). GTDB lineage: Bacteria > Pseudomonadota > Gammaproteobacteria > Xanthomonadales > Rhodanobacteraceae > Dokdonella. The sequence goes on from JANQAE010000001.1 coordinate 1,027,992, forward strand.
CAGTTCGGGCTCGACCTGCGCCTGGCCTCCGATCTGCGCTATGCGCTGAGGCCGGGTCCGTCGCTGAGCCTGCCGGCGGCCGAGGTCCGCAGCAGCGGCGAGACCGATCCGCTGTTCAGCGCCGCCCGTATCGAACTGACCCTGCCGTGGTCGAGCCTGTGGCGACGACCGCCGCCGATCGAGCGCCTGTTGCTCGAACGGCCCGAACTGGACCTCGACGCGCTCGAGCGCTGGCTGGCCCGGCGGCCGACCGGCGAGGCCGCCGGCGGCATTCCGCCGTTTCGTCTGGAGATTCGCGACGGCAGCCTGCGCCGGCACGGTGCGCTGCTGGCGAGCGGCATCGACGTCGATCTCGCCCATGCCGGCGAGCTCGATGCCTGGCTCGCCGGCTGGCGGCAGGGCGGCGCGCTGCGGACGCTGCCGCCGCTGTCGGGCCGCGCCGGCGTACGCACGATCGAAATCGACGGCACGCGCATCGAAGGCCTGCGGCTGGACCTGCAGCCGGGCACGACCCGCCCCGCCGGGCCTGTGCCCGCCGAGAGCCAGGGCGGACCGTGAGCGCGATCGCCGAGCGCCTGCTCGCCTGGTACGACGGACACGGCCGTCACGACCTGCCGTGGCAGTCGCCGCGCACGCCGTACCGCGTCTGGCTCAGCGAGATCATGCTGCAGCAGACCCAGGTGCGTACGGTGATGCCGTACTTCGAACGCTTCGTCGACGCGTTGCCGACGCTGCCGAGCCTGGCCGCGGCGCCGCTCGACCGCGTGCTCGGTCTCTGGTCGGGCCTGGGCTATTACAGCCGTGCGCGCAATCTGCATCGCAGCGCGCAGATCTGCGTCGCCGAGCACGGCGGCGAACTGCCGCGCGACACCGCGGCGCTGGCCGCGCTGCCGGGCATCGGCCGCTCGACCGCAGCGGCGATCCTGGCTCAGGCCTGGGGCGACCGCCACGCGATCCTCGACGGCAACGTCAAGCGCGTGCTCGCGCGCCATCGCGGCGTCGAGGGCTGGCCCGGCGCGCCGCGCGTGCAGGCCGTGCTGTGGACGCATGCCGAGGCGCAGACGCCGCCGGCACGCGTGGCCGACTACACCCAGGCGATCATGGATCTGGGCGCGACCGTCTGCACGCGCGCACGGCCGACCTGCCTGACCTGCCCGATCCAGTCCGACTGCATCGCGCGCCGCGAAGGCCGCATCGCCGAGCTGCCGACCGCGCGGCCCAGGCGCGAGGTGCCCACGCGCAGCACGACGATGCTGGTCGCGCGCGATCGCGGCGGCCGCATCCTGCTCGAGCGCCGCCCGCCGGTCGGTGTCTGGGCGCAGCTGTGGAGCCTGCCCGAGACCGGCGACGCGGCCGCCGGCCTGGACGCGCTGAGCGCGCGCATCGGGCCGCTGCGGCACAGCCCGCTGCAGCCGGCGCCGTTCGAGCACGTCTTCACGCATTTCCGGCTCGCCGTCGTGCCGCTGCTGCTCGATGCGGCGGCGCCCGTCGCCGGCATCGCCGACGATCCCGATCGCGGCTGGTTCGCCGCATCGGAATGGGCGACACTCGGCCTGCCCGCGCCCGTCCGCAAACTGCTCGAGAACCTGCCGCCATGCCCCGGATGATCCACTGCATCAAGCTCGGTCGCGAAGCCGAAGGCCTGGACTTCGCGCCGTGGCCCGGCGAGCTGGGGCGGCGCCTGTTCGAGCTGGTGTCCAAGCCGGCCTGGTCGGAGTGGCTCGCGCATCAGACGATGCTGATCAACGAACACCGGCTCAATCCGCTCGATCCGAAGAGCCGCGCGTTTCTCGCCGCGGAGATGGAGAAGTTCTTCTTCGGCGGCGGTGCCGAGAAGCCGGCCGGCTACGTGCCGCAATGACCGGATCGGCCGCTTGATCCATCCGATCCTCAAGATGGGCGATCCGCGCCTGCTGCAGATCGCCGAGCCGGTGCCCGAGGCCTGGTTCGGCAGCGGCGAACTCGACGCGCTGATCGCCGACATGTTCGACACGATGCACGCAGCCGGCGGCGTCGGCCTGGCCGCGCCGCAGATCGGCATCGGCCGCCAGGTCGTGATCTTCGGCTTCGAGCGTTCCGAGCGCTATCCCGACGCGCCGGCGGTGCCGCGCACGATCCTGATCAATCCGGTCATCACACCGCTGTCGGACCAGACCGAGGAAGGCTGGGAAGGCTGTCTGTCGGTGCCGGGCCTGCGCGGCGTGGTCGCGCGCCACCGCCAGATCCGCTATGTCGGCCGCGACGCGCACGGCGAGCCGATCGATCGCCTCGCCGAGGGCTTCCACGCGCGCGTCGTGCAGCACGAATGCGATCACCTGATCGGCCGGCTGTATCCGTCGCGCGTGACCGACTGGACACGCTTCGGCTACACCGAGGTGCTGTTTCCTGGACTGGCGCCGCACGCCGAGGACTAGCTTCACGGGCGCGCGCGATCGATGCGGCATCGCCGCGATCGTGGCTCCTGCGCCCGCGAATAGGCGATCGATCGCTGCCCGTCAGTCGGAACGCGCGCCGGACATCTCGTCCTGGCGCAGCCGCTTGTAGTCGATCGGCCGGATCTCGCTGATCCGGCAGCGCTCGCCGGAGGCGATCACCGAATCGAAACGGCGGTTGACGGTGTTGGCCGAGGACGTCACGCCGATCGCCTTGGCCCACTCGAGTTCGCGGCACGGCGGGTCGACCGTCAGCAGATAGGCCTCGCTGACGCGGGTCCATACGACGACCTGGTAGCGCCCGACGCGCTCCCATTGATCGAGCTTGAAGAACTGGAACGACTCGACCGGCGCGCCGGCGTAGGCGAGGTACTTGTCGAGATTGCGCTGCAGCGCCTCGTCACTCTGCGCCCGGGCCGGGCCCGGAAGCGTGGCGGCCAGCGCGGCGAGCAGAACGGCGGAAACGAAACGGGAGATCATGGCTGAATTCCGGTGGTGAGCGGGCCGGCTCGGAGCGCGAGCATAGCGCGCCGGTCCTGAGCGTCAGGACGCGGCAGCGCCCCGTTCCGTCGCCGCACCGTGCGCACCCGATGCCCCGCCGCCATGGCTTTCGGCCCACTGCGCGGCGGCGGGCAGCGACTACAATCGCCGGCTCGTCCGCCCCGGAGCCGCCGATGCGTCGTCCTGTCGTCCCGATTCTCCTCGCCCTCGCCGCCGTTCCGGCCGCCCATGCGGTCCCGGCCGGCTCGACCGGACTGCTGCGCTTTCCGGACATCTGCGGCGAGACCGTCACCTTCGTCCACGGCGGCGACATCTACACCGCGTCGGCGAGCGGCGGCACCGCGCTGCGGCTGACCTCGCACGAGGGACGCGAGCTGTATCCGAAGTTCTCGCCGGACTGCCGCTGGATCGCGTTCTCGGGCGAGTACGACGGCACCCGCCAGGTCCACGTGATCCCGGCCGCCGGCGGCAGCCCGCGCCAGCTGACCTGGTACAACGACGTCGGCGCGCAGCCGCCGCGCGGCGGCACCGACTACCGCGTGCTCGACTGGACGCCGGACGGCAAGAACATCCTCGTGCGCGCCAACCGCGTGCCGATGGACGACCGCGGCGGCCGTCCGTATCTGGTGCCGTTCGAGGGCGGCATGGAACGGCCGCTGGCGGTGCCCGAGACCGGCGGCGGCATGCTGTCCCCGGACGGCCACCGCTACGTCTACACGCCGATCGACCGCGAGTTCCGCAGCTGGAAGCGCTATCGCGGCGGCCGCGCGCAGGACGTATGGATCTACGACCTCGTCGCCAACACCTCCCAGCGCCTGACCGACGACCCGGCCAGCGACAACCAGCCGATGTGGATAGGCGACACGATCTACTTCACGTCCGACCGCCACTACACGGTCAATCTGTTCTCGATGCCGAGCGGCGGCGGCCAGCCGCGCCAGCTGACCCACTTCACCGACTTCGACGTGCTCTGGCCGAGCGCCGGCCGCGACGCGATCGTGTTCGAGAAGGGCGGCGGCCTGTGGCACTTCGATCCGGCCAGCGGCCAGGCGCGCGAGATCCCGATCCGCATCGCCGGCGATTTCCCGCAGACGGTGCCGACCTGGAAGAACGCCGCCGAGCAGGTCGAGTCGTTCGACCTGACCGCCGACGGCAAGACGCTGATCTTCGGCGCGCGCGGCGAGGTGTTCCGCGTCAGCGGCAAGAACCGCGACGTGACCAACCTGTCGCAGACGCCCGACGCGCGCGAGATCGGCGTGACGCTGGCGCCGGACGGCCGCAGCTACGCGTATCTGTCCGATGCGACCGGCGAGTACGAGCTCTATCTGCAGCCGACCGACGGCGGCGCACCGCGGCAGCTGACGCGCGACGGCGGCATCTGGCGCTTCGCGCCGCTGTTCTCGCCGGACGGCAAGCACGTGGCCTATGCCGACAAGCAGCAGCGGCTGCGCATCGTCGATGTCGCCAGCGGCAAGACCACCGACGTCGACGCCAGCCGCAACGACGACATCACCGAGTACACCTGGTCGCCGGACGGCCGCTGGCTCGCCTACACGCTCGAGGGCGACAACCACCTCACGCGCGTGTGGCTGTATTCGCTGGCCGACGGCAAGCGCCATCCGGCGACCGCGGCCACCTCCAGCGCGTACAGCCCGGTGTTCGATCCGCAGGGCCGGCGCCTGTACTTCCTGTCCAACCGCGACTACAACCTGACCTTCAGCGCGTACGAGCAGAACTACCTCTACACCAATGCCACGCGTATCTACGCGGTCGGCCTGACCGCCGACGCTCCGGCGCTGTACCGCGACGATGCGGCGGCACCTGCCGAGGAGCCGGCCAAGGACGACAAGAAGGCGCGCGCGAAGACCCCGCCGCCGCTGCGCATCGACGTCGACGGCCTGATCGGTCGCGAGCAGGCGCTCAAGGCGCCGGCCGGCAACTACCGCGGCCTGGCCGCCAATGCCGATGCGGTGTTCTACATCACCGCCGGCAGCGACCGCGGCGGCAGTCCGCTCGAGCTGCGCATGCTGCCGCTGGATGCCGACAAGGACGCCACCGTGCTGCGCGGCGCCGGCGGCTATCGCATGAGCGCCGACGGCAAGACGCTGATGGTGCAGCAGGGCGACAAGTTCGCGCTGATCGAGGCCAAGCCCGACCAGGACTTCGCCAAGGGCACGGTCGATCTCTCGCGCATGCAGCTGCTGGTCGACCCGCGCCGCGAATGGCGCCAGGCCTTCGTCGACGGCTGGCGCATCCTGCGCGACTGGTTCTACGACCCGGGTGTGCACGGCGGCATCGACCGCTGGAACGCGATCCGCGCACGCTACGAGCCGCTGGTCGCGCACGTCGCGACGCGCCAGGACCTGGACTATCTGCTGCAGGAGATCGCCGGCGAGGCCAATTCCGGCCACGTCTACGTGCAGCAGGGCGACGAGCCGAAGATCGAACGCCGCGCCGGCGGCCTGCTCGGCGCCGAGTTCGAGACCGATGCCTCCGGCTACTTCCGCATCGCGCGCATCTATCCGGGCGAGAACTGGCAGCCGTACTCGCGCTCGCCGCTGACCGAGGCGGGCGTGCACGTGCAGCCGGGCGAGTTCCTGATCGCGGTCGACGGCGTCGACGCGCGCAGCGTCAAGAACGTCTACCAGCTGCTGCAGAACAAGGGCGACGCCGACGTCGTGCTGCGCGTCAACGGCAAGCCGGCTGCGGCCGGCAGCCGCGAGGTGCGCGTGCGCACGCTGAGCTCCGAGCTCGGCCTGCGCTATCTGGACTGGGTCGCCTCGCGCCGCGCGATCGTCGACCGGCTCTCGAACGGCCGGATCGGCTACATCCACGTGCCGAACACGGCCGTCGAGGGCAACCGCGAACTGTTCAAGGGCATGCTGGCCTACGCCAACAAGGACGCGCTGATCATCGACGACCGCTACAACGGCGGCGGCTTCATCCCCGACCGCATGATCGAGCTGGTCGCGCGCGAGCCGCTCAACTACTGGAAGCGCCGCGGCCTCGATCCGCAGGCGACACCGCTGCTCTCGCATGCCGGACCCAAGGCGATGCTGATCAACGGCCTGTCCAGCTCCGGCGGCGATGCGTTCCCGTACTACTTCAAGAAGCTCGGCCTCGGCAAGGTGATCGGCACGCGGACCTGGGGCGGCCTGATCGGCATCTCGGGCAATCCGTCGCTGGCCGACGGCGGCTCGATCCTGGCGGCCACGTTCCGCTTCCTCGGCACCGACGGCCGCTGGGCGGTCGAGAACGAAGGCGTCAGTCCGGACATCGAGATCGTCGACCGGCCCGACGCGATCGCTGCCGGCGGCGATCCGAGCATCGAGAAGGCGGTCGAGGTACTGATGGCCGAACTCGAACGCCAGCCGCCGCAGCGCGTCGTCGCGCCGCCGGCGCCGACCGACTTCGGCGATCCGCAGGCCTCGGCCAAGCGCTGAGCAAACCCCCTGCGACGATCCGGGCGCGTCTTCGACGGCGCGCCCGGATCGCATCCCGCCATCGGCCGCCTGACGGGTCGGCCATGCGGACGGAGCCGCAGTCATCGCTACGCCACGACACGTGCGGTCGCGCGAATTCGGTCCCGGTTCTCTCACGCCGTTTCAGCCGGCGCGCCGCCACATTCCTGGTGACGCACACGCTCGCCGATCGGGTCACTGACCGGCGCTCGGCCTGGCGCCGACGAAAGGTTTGAAAGTACCGCAGCGAGCGTCGAATGCGGTCGACGGCCGGCGCTGGTCAGCCGGATGCGGACACGCCGATTCGGACGGCTCGGAACGATCGTGCCCGCCCTGCCCCGCATCGCCGCTCAGCGGCGTGCGCCGACGATCAGTCCTCGTCCCACGGCGTGCGCGGCGCACGCGCCGTCGCAACATTGACCGCACGCGGCTTGTCGCCGACGGCGACGCCGGCCCAGACCGCGAGCGCGTCGCGCGTGACCGCGACATCGTGCACGCGCACCAGCAGGGCGCCGCGCTGCACCGCGATCAGCGCCGCGGCGGCCGATCCGGCCGCGCGCGCCGCCGGATCGTCGCGCCCGGTCAGAGCGCCGATCATCGTCTTGCGCGAAAGACCCACGTAGACCGGCGCGAGCTCGGCGAAGCGGCCCAGATCACGCAGCAACGCGAGATTGTGCTCGAGCGTCTTGCCGAAGCCGAAGCCGGGATCGACCAGGATCCGCTTCTTGTCGATGCCGGCCATCTGGCATGCGAACAGGCGCTCGGCCAGGAAGCGATGGACTTCGCCGACGACGTCGTCGTACTCGGGCGCGGCCTGCATCGTGCGCGGCTCGCCGCGCATGTGCATCAGGCAGACCGGCACGCCGAGCGCGGCGGCCGCGTCGAGCGCACCATCGCCGCGCAGCGCGGCGACGTCGTTGATCAGGCCGGCACCGGCCTCGACGGCCGCGCGCATGACCTCGGGTTTCGAGGTGTCGATCGAGATCGGCACCGAGGTGCGTTCGCGCAACGCCGCGATCACCGGCACGACGCGTGCGATCTCCTCCGCGGCCGGCACCGGCTCGGCGCCCGGACGCGTCGATTCACCGCCGACGTCGATCAGGTCGGCGCCTTCCTCGATCAGGCGCAGGGCGTGCTCGACCGCCTGGCCGGGATCGGTCCAGCGGCCGCCGTCGGAGAACGAATCGGGCGTCACGTTGAGCACGCCGGCGATGCGCGGCCGATCCAGCACCAGGTCGCGTCCGTTGCAGTCGAGCGTGATCGCGAACATGTACCTACCCCCGAAAAGACACGGGCCGCGCAGGGCGGCCCGTCGATGCCCGCGCCGGCACGCAGCCGGCGCGATCCGATGGCGGCGCTGCCGCCGGCTCAAGCCTGATCAGTCGGCCGACGTGCGCGGCTGCACGGCCGGACCGCCGATCGGGCTCTCGCCGCCGCGGCTGCCGCCGTCACCGCCGCTGCTGCGCTTGGGCGTACCGGTCCAGTCCTTCGGCGGCGTCGGCGCGCGACCCTGCATGATCTGCTCGACCTGCTCGCGGTCGATCGTCTCGTAGGTCAGCAGCGCATCGGCCATCGCGTGCAGGACGTCGATCTTCTCGGTCAGGATCGACTTGGCGCGCGCGTACTCGCGATCGAGGATCGAACGCACGACCTCGTCGATCTTGCGCGCGGTCTCGTCCGAGACGTTCTTGTGCTGGGTGACCGAGCGGCCGAGGAAGACCTCGTCCTCCTGCTCGCCGTAGGCGATCGGACCGAGCTCGTCGGACAGGCCCCACTTGGTGACCATGTTGCGCGCCATCTGCGTGGCCCGCTCGATGTCGTTGGAAGCGCCGGTGGTCACGCGATCCTCGCCGAAGATGATCTCCTCGGCGACGCGGCCGCCGTAGAGGCTGGCCAGGCGGCTGGCCAGCTCGGTCTTGCTGTAGCTGTGGCGGTCCTGCTCGGGCAGGTACATCGTCACGCCGAGCGCGCGGCCGCGCGGGATGATCGTGACCTTGTGCACCGGATCGTGCAGCGGCACCGACAGGCCGACGATCGCATGGCCGGCCTCGTGGTAGGCGGTCAGCTTCTTCTCGTCCTCGCTCATGATCATCGAGCGCCGCTCGGCACCCATCATGATCTTGTCCTTGGCGCGCTCGAAATGCAGCATCGTGACCTCGCGCGCGTTCTCGCGCGCCGCGAACAGCGCCGCCTCGTTGACGAGATTGGCCAGGTCCGCGCCCGAGAAGCCCGGCGTACCGCGCGCGATCACGATCGGCTCGACGTCGGAGGCGACCGGCACCTTGCGCATGTGCACCTTGAGGATGTGCTCGCGGCCCTTGATGTCCGGCAGCGGCACGATGACCTGTCGGTCGAAGCGGCCCGGACGCAGCAGCGCCGGGTCGAGCACGTCCGGACGGTTGGTCGCGGCGATGACGATGACGCCCTCGCTGCCCTCGAAGCCGTCCATCTCGACCAGCAGCTGGTTCAGCGTCTGCTCGCGCTCGTCGTGACCACCGCCCAGACCGGCGCCGCGATGGCGGCCGACCGCGTCGATCTCGTCGATGAAGATGATGCACGGCGCGTGCTTCTTGGCCTGCTCGAACATGTCGCGCACGCGCGCGGCGCCGACGCCGACGAACATCTCGACGAAGTCCGAGCCGGAGATCGAGAAGAACGGCACCTTGGCCTCGCCGGCGATCGCTTTGGCCAGCAGCGTCTTGCCGGTGCCGGGCGAACCGACCATCAGCACGCCGCGCGGAATCTTGCCGCCGAGCTTCGTGAACTTGGACGGATCGCGCAGGAAGTCGACCAGTTCGGAGACCTCATCCTTGGCCTCGTCGCAGCCGGCGACGTCGGCGAACGTGATCTTGACCTGGTCCTCGCCCTGCAGCTTGGCGCGCGAACGTCCGAACGACATCGCGCCGCGCCCGCCGGCGCCGGCCTGCATCTGGCGCATGAAATAGATCAGGATGCCGATGAACAGCAGGATCGGCAGCCACTCGATCAGCACGCGGAACACCGAGTTGCGGTTGTCCGGCGGCTGCACGGTGACCTTGGCGACGTTCTTCTGGATCTCGTCGATGTTGCTGTCGGTCGGCAGGAACGTCGTGCGCAGCTTGCTGCCGTTCTTGAGCGTCGCCTCGATCGAGCGGTTGTCGTTGCCGACGGTGACCTGATCGACCTGGCCGCCGCGGACCTGCGCCATGAACTCGGAATACGGAACCGGACCGCTGCTCTCGGCTCCACGCGGATTGAAGCTCTGGAACACGGTCAGCAGCACGACCGCGATCACCACCCAGAGCAACAGATTCTTGGCTATGTCATTCATGCTCGCTCGTTCCGCCTTTCGCCTGGGGAAGGCCGCCGCCCGGGATCGGGCCGTGAACCGTTCCGCCTGTCATCCTACTTCGTTCCCGTTTCCGGCTTCCGGACGCCGCGCCGTTCGCGCGATCAGACCGGTCCGTACCTGAACCCGCACCGCCCCGGGCGGCGCCTAGCGCTTGCCGGTGGCCAGCGCATAGACCTCCGGACTGCGTGCCCGCGAGGCCTTCGGCTTCCGGATGCTGACGCGCTGATAGGTCGCACGCAAGCGCCGGACGTAATCGTCGAACCCCGGTCCCTGGAACAGCTTGGTCAGGTACGCACCGCCGGGTCTCAAGTGTTCGGCCGCGAACGCTTCGGCCAGCTCCGCCAGATGCATCGCCCGCGGCTGGTCGACCGCGGTCATGCCGCTCATGTTGGGGGCCATGTCCGAAAGCACAAGATCGACCGGCGCGCCGTCGAGGCTGTCGCGCAGCCGCGCCAGCACGGACTCCTCGCGAAAATCACCCTCGATGAAATCGACGCCGGCGATGCCCTGCATCGGCAGGATGTCCAGGCCGATCACGCGGCCCCTGTCGCCGAGCCGCGCGCGCACCATCTGCGACCAGCCGCCCGGCGCAGCGCCCAGATCGACCACCGTCATGCCGGGCTTGAGCAGGTCGTCGCGCTCGATCAGCTCCTCGAGCTTGAACACCGCACGCGAACGCCAGCCTTCGGCCTGAGCCCGCTTGACGAACGGATCGGCGAAATGTTCCTTGAGCCAACGATGACTGGATTTGCTGCGCGCCATGGGAAACGGAGGTTCGACACGGCCTGCATGATACCCTGAAAGGCTTCCCGGCCCCCGTCGCGGCCGCTCGACCCCGAATGCATTCATGTCGTTGAACCCGAACCAGAAGCGCCACCTGCGCGGACTCGCCCACGCGCTGCATCCGCTGATCCAGATCGGCCAGCGCGGCATCACCGATCCGCTGCTGGCCGAGCTGGGCCAGGCGCTCGATCATCACGAGCTGGTCAAGGTGCGGCTGGCCGGCGATCGCGACGAGCGTCAGGCGCAGACCGCCGCGCTGATCGAGGCCACCGGGGCCGAGCTCGTGCAGGCGATCGGCGGCATCGCCTGCCTGTTCCGGCGCAATCGCGAACAGCCGGTCATCGACCTGCCGCGCTGACGCCGGTCCCGACGAGCTCCCGTGCAACTGACCCACGACCTTCCCGAAGGCTACTTCTTCATACGCGGCCATTCGCCGACGGCGATCCGCGTGATCGACCGCGAGCTCGCGTCGAGCTTCCTGCTCGCGCCGGACGCGGTCGTCGAGGACTGGCCGGTGCGCGAGGCCGCCGCGCTGGACGCTGCGGCGGTCCACGCGCTGCTCGCGCTGCGACCGGAGCTGGTGCTGATCGGCACCGGCGAACGCCAGGTGTTTCCGCCGCGCGAGCATCTGGTCGCGCTGATGCGGCGCGGTATCGGCGTGGAGGTCATGGACAGCGCCGCAGCCAGCCGCACCTACAACCTGCTCGCGGCCGAGGGGCGCCGCGTCGTCGCCGCGTTCATCCTGCCCGGATCGGCCGCCGCGGCGCCGGACTGACGGCGCGGCGCGCACGGCTCACTGCAGCAGCCGACGCAGCTTGCGCAGCGCCTCTTCCTGGATCTGCCGGACCCGCTCGCGGGTGACGCCCAGATCGCGCGCGATCTCGGCCAGCGACTGCGCAGGCTGCTCGTTGAGGCCGTAGCGGCGCTCGACGACCGAACGCTGGCGCGCGGTCAGATGGTCCAGCCATTCCGGCAGACGGACGCCGGGGCCTTCGGCAGCGCCGCTCCTGCCCGCGTCCTCCTGATCGGCGATCTGCTCGATCAGGGCGCGGCTGTCGTCCTCGGACAACGGCGCGTCGAGCGAACTGATGCCCTCGCTGATCCGGAACAGCTCGGCGAGCTCGCCCGGCGCCTTGCCGGTGGCCTGGGCCAGTTCGTCCAGCGTCGGCGACCGGCCGAGCTGGGTCGTCAGTTCGCGGTCGACGCGCAGCACCTGGGCCAGCCCGCGCAGTACGTGCACCGGCAGCCGGACCGTGCGGCCCTGGTTCATGACCGCCTGCTGGATCGCATGGCGGATCCACCACACCGCATAGGTCGAGAAGCGCAGCCGCCGCTCGGGCCGGAACCGTTCGACCGCACGGATCAGGCCCAGATTGCCCTCGGCGATGAGGTCGATCAGCAGCAGGCCGCGGCCGACGTAGCCGCGTGCGACCGTCACGACCAGGCGCAGGTTCGACTCGATCATGCGCCGCCGCGCCTCCGCGTCGCCGCGGTGCACACGCTCGGCCAGCGCCCACTCCTGCTCGCCGGTCAGCAGCGGGATCATCGCGATCTCGTTCAGATAGAAGCCGGTCGACGAGCGCGCCTCGTCGTCCTGCGGCTCGATCACGTCGAGCAGCGCGAGGAGGTCGTCTGATTCGGGATCCGGAGACGGTGAACCAGCCATCGCGCAAGCTTAGCGCGACGGCAGGTATTCGAGCGGGTTGATCGGCTTGCCGTTCCTGCGGATCTCGAAATGCAGGACCGGCCGCCCGCTGGCGAGCTCGGCGATCGGCTGCCCGGCCTTGACCCGGGCGCGCTCCTCGACCAGACGCCGGCCGTTGCGCGCATACGCCGACAGCAGCGACGGGCTGTGCTTGATGATGACCAGCTCGCCGTAGCCGACCAGGCCATTACCGCTGTAGACGACCTCGCCGTCGGCGGCCGCGACGACCTGGCCGCCGGCCTTGCCGGAGATGTCGATGCCCGACCGTGCCGGATCGCCGGCGACGTAGCCGGCCAGCACCGAGCCGGCCAGCGGCCAGCGCCAGGCGACCCCGGCCGACGTCGCGGAGGGCGCCGGTGCCGGCGGCGGTGCCACGGGCGGCGGCGGCGCCGCTGGGGCGGCGGGCGGCGGCGCGGTCGAAGCCGCGCTCGACGAGGTCGTGGCCGGCGTGGCCGGACGCGTGACCGGCGCGGTGGCCGGGGCTGCCGGCGTCGGCACCGGCGGCGCGCTCGTGGTCGCGACCGGACGCGACGGCGGCGGTACGGTCGCCGGCGGGCTGGAAGGCGCCGTCGCCGCCACGGATCGTGCCGGATCGGTCAGGCGCAACTGCTCGCCGACGCGGATCGTGTAAGGCGGACCGATACCGTTCCAGCGCGCCAGATCGCGATAGTCCAGACCGTTGCGAAACGCGATGCCGTACAGCGTGTCGCCCTTGACGACGCGATGGCTGGCGCCGGCCGGCAGCGTCGGCGCCGGCCGCTCGGCCGAAGCCGGCGGCCGCGCCGAGCGGCCGCTGCGATCCTCCACCGGCGCCGGCCCGGTCGACGCGCAGCCGGCGATGAGACCCAGCACCAGCCAGGTCCCGATCCGCCGCGCATGCTCTCCGAGGATCACGCCTCGCTGCGTATCCGATCTTTCCACGTCAAATATTTAGTGCAGAAACTTGAAGTAGAGTACCAGCGCGATCAGCAATCCGACGGCGCTCCATCCGATCACCTCGATCCAGCGATGCAGCGCCCGTTCAGCGCGCACGCCACCGATCCGGATCAGGCCGCACAGCAGATAGACGCGCTTGCCGCGTCCGACCAGCATGCTGGCGAGAAACGGCAGCAGCGGCACGCCGACGATGCCCGAGGCCCAGGTGAAGATCTTCAGCGGGATCGGCGTGAAGCCGGCCAGCACCAGCAGCCAGAAAGCCTGCCACGGCGACTGCGCGACGACCTCGCGCAGATGCGCGACATGCGCGTCGATCGCGGTGTTCCAGCCGAGCCAATGGATCAGCGGCTGCAGCGCCGCGAACGCGAAATGGCCGAGCGCGTAGCCGACGACGGCGCCGAGCAGCGAGCCGATCAGACTGATCGTCGCATAGCGGAACCACTGCTGCGGCCTCGCCAGCGTCATCGGCGCGAGCATGACCTCGGGCATCACCGGGAAGATGATCGCCTCGACGAAGCTCAAGCCGGCCAGCAGCGATACCGCGCGCGGATGCGCGGCCCAGCGCATCGCGCGCTCGTACAACGGTCCGAACAGTTTCAACCGGTACCTCCGAGCAGGGGAACGAAACTGACCGGCCCCAGATCCTCGCGCATCCAGCCCGCTTCGCCGGCGCGGATCCGCGTCAGCGTCTGCCGCCCGGGCGGACCGACCGGCGCGATCAGGCAGCCGTCCGGCGCCAGCTGCTCGAGCAGTGCGACCTGCAGCTCGGCGCCCGCGGCGGTGACCATGATCGCGTCGAACGGTGCCTCGTCGGGCCAGCCGAGGCGGCCGTCGTCGTGGCGGGAGCGGATGTTGTCGAGCTTGAGCGCGCGGAAGCGGCGCCGCGCGGAACGCAGCAGCTCCTCGATCCGCTCGACCGTGTAGACGGTGCCGACCAGGCCGGCCAGGACCGCGGCCTGATAGCCCGAGCCGGTGCCGATCTCGAGTACGCGCGAGGGCAGGCGCATCTCGATCAGCGCCTCGGTCATGCGCGCGACGACCCAGGGCTGCGAGATCGTCTGGCCGCGCCCGATCGGCAGCGCGGTGTCCTCGTAGGCGCGCGAGGCCAGCGCCTCGTCGATGAACTGGTGCCGCGGCAGATGGCGGATCACCTCGAGCACGCGGCGGTCGCCGATGCCGTCGGCCTGCAGGCGCTCGACCATGCGGTCGCGCGCGCGCTGCGAGGTCATGCCGCTGCCCTGCGCGTCGCGGTTGCGGTGCGAGAACGGCATCATCGGCGGCTGCTCACGACGCCGCGCCGCCGCGCGCCTGCAGCGACTCGACCCAGCCGCTGACCTTCTCGAGGGCCTGGTAGCGGGTCAGGTCGACGTGGATCGGCGTGATCGAGACCTTGCCCTCGCGCACGGCGTGGAAATCGGTGCCCGGGCCGTCGTCCTCGGCGGCGCCGGCCGGACCGATCCACCAGATCGGGCGGCCGCGCGGGTCGGTCTGCGGCAGGCACGGCGCGGAGCGATGGCGACGGCCGAGCCGAGTCACCGCGAAACCGCCGATCGCCTCCCACGGCAGATCCGGCACGTTGACGTTGAGGATCGTGTCGGCCGGCAGCGGATCGCGCAGCAGCTTGTTGATCAGGGCCAGCACGGCGTTGGCGGCGCTGTCGTAGTGCACGCCCTCGTGATCGACCGTGACCAGCGACACCGCGATCGCCGGCAGTCCGAGGAAGCGCCCCTCCATCGCCGCCGAGACCGTACCCGAATAGATCACGTCGTCGCCGAGATTGGCGGCGTTGTTGATGCCCGAGACGACGATGTCGGGCTCGTGCTCGAGCAGGCCCGACAAGGCCAGATGCACGCAATCGGTCGGCGTGCCGGCGACACGGTAGCGGTCGACGTCGAGCCGCGCGACGCGGATCGGCTGATCGAGGGTCAGCGAATTGCTCGCGCCGGAGCGGTCGCGATCGGGCGCGACCACGGTGACCTCGCCGATCGCGCGCAGGCGCTCGGCCAGGACGCCGATGCCCGGAGCGTCCACGCCGTCGTCATTGCTGACCAGAACCCGCATCGCACCCCTCGAGCCGAACCGCTGCACGCCGATGCCTCGGTGCTGCGGCCAGCACCCGGCGAGATATCGGGAGAAGCGGCGATGATACCGGATCGTCCGGATCGCTACAGCCGGCGCGCCCTGTCCGATCGCCGGCGCTTGCACCGCACAGCTCCAACGGCGGACGAGACGCGGTGCGCGGCAGCGGCAAAAGGCGCGTTTGCGGTAGGCTCGTCCGATGAAGCGTTCGCCGCCGCCCGACGAAGACGACAGCCGCCTGTTCCGCGAGGCGATCGGATCGGTGCGCCCGATCGCGGCACCGGCGCAGGCGGCGCCGTCACGGCCCAGGCCGCAGCCCGAGCCGCTGCAGTTCATCCGCGACGAGGCGGCGGTCGGACGCGAGCTGCTCGATCATCCGTTCGATCCGGCCGCGATCGAGGTCGGCGAGGAACTGGTCTGGCTGCAGAACGGACAATCGCCGCGCCTGCTGCGCCGGCTGCGGCGCGGCCAGTTCAGCGTGCGCGCCGAGATCGACCTGCACCAGATGACCGCGGCGGTCGCGCGCGTGGCGATCGCGCAGTTCATCGACGAATGCCGGCGCGAGAACGCACTGTGCGTGCGCATCGTCCACGGCAAGGGCCTGCGCTCCAAGCCGGAAGGACCGGTGCTCAAGAAACTGACCGATCAGCTGCTGCGCCGGCGCGCCGACGTGCTCGCGTTCGCGTCGGCGCGCGCGTCCGAAGGCGGCACCGGCGCGGTCATCGTGCTGTTGCGTCCGCTTTGAGCGCGCCGCTGCACGAGCCGGGGCCGCCGCGCGGCGGCGGACCGGGCGCGCTGGCCTGCCGGGTCGCAACGCTCGCCGTCGCGCTCGCCGGCGTCGCGCTGATGCTGCTCGCCGCGCCGCGGGTGCCCTATGCCGACGCGTGGCGGCTCTACGCCAAGCTGCTCGAGCAGCCGTTCCTGGCCGGCGTGACGTCGGCCGACAACGGCCATCGCGAGATCCTGCCGAATGCCGTGCGCTGGATCGAGATGCATCTGCTCGGCGGCGACCAGACGCTCGGCATCGTGCTCGGCGCCCTGCTGGCAATCGCCGCGGCGGTGGTCTGGCTGCGCACGATCGCACGGGCGCAGCTGCCGGCCGCCACGCGCGCGGCGGCCGGACTGATCGCGGCGCTCGGCCTGTTCTGGCTCGGCAACGAGCGCGCGCTGGCGCATGCGCACGAATCGGTCCGCGTCTATCTGATCGTGCTGTGCCTGCTGCTGGCACTGGTACGAACCGCCGACGGACGCGCCGACGCGCGCGCGACCGTCGCCGCGGCGGCGCTGGCGCTGCTGGCGACGCTGACGTTCGGCAGCGGCATCGCGAGCTTCGGTGCGCTCGCGATCGTCTTGCTGCTCGGCCGGGCGACGCGCGCGGCCTGGGGCGTCTGGGCGGCCGCGATCGCGATCGCGCTCGGCCTCTATCTCGGCGGCGCCTCGTCCGCGGTGACCGGCACGGTGACGGTCGACCCGATCGGACAGCCGGTCCTGCTCGCACGCTGGCTGGCCAGTCCGTTCGTCTATGTGTTCTGGCCGCTGCTCGATCCGGCGGTCGCGGCACTCGTGCCCGGCGCGCCGCTGCGCGCGACCGCGACCACAGTCGCCACCGCGTTCACGGCACGCTTCGGTCCGGTGCAGACCGCGTTCTGGCCGCAGGCGCTGATCGGCGCGACCGGCCTGGTCTGGCTGCTGTTCGCCAGCGGCCGCGCCTGGCGCGCAGCGTCGGCCACCGTGCCGGCGCGTCGCGTCGCGCTCGGCGTGGCCTGGTTCGGCCTGGCAGTCGGCGGTCTGATCGCGTTGTCGCGCTCGGCCTACTTCGTCCAGTTCCCGGACCAGTTGCACGCACCGCGCTACCTGCCGTGGTCGAGCCTGTTCTGGGCCGGCCTGCTCAGCGCGAGCCTGCTCGCGCCGGGCCGCCGCTCGCGGCCGCTGATCGCGTTGCTGGTCGCCGCGATCGTCGCGCCGAGCTCGCTGTGGATGGCCGAGCTCGCCCGATCGATGCAGCGCACGGCCGAGCGCACCGCGACCGCGGCCGTCGTCGGCCTGCTGCCCGCTGCGCAGCCGCTCGGCGAGACGGTCGCGTCCGAACTGGCGGCCGCCCTGCCCGCGCTGCGGCGCGATGCGCTCGGTCCTTTTCGCTGGCCCGAGTCACGCTGTCTCGGGCATCGCCTGCACGAGGACGCGATCGGCCGCCTCGACGTGCACGGCCTCATCGCGAGCACGAGCGTGAACCGGATCGGCGCGTCCGGGCAGGTGGTCCGCTTCGAGCTCGCCGACGCAGCGCAGGGAACGCTGCTGATCGTCGACGCGGCCGGCGTGCTGCGCGGCCTCGCCCTGCCCGACCGGACCCGCGGACACGATGCCTGGCAGGGCTGGCTCTCGCCGGAAGCGGCGTCGGCGGCCGTCGCGCCGACCATTGCCGAACGCGTCGGCATGCCGCTGTGCGCGCGGCCCTGAGCGCAACGCTGCCGTGAATGCGGCAATCGCCGGGACGCGCTCGCCAACACCCTGAAATCGGTGCCGCCGGTGTCGGCGTCAGCGCTCCGGGTACAGCGCCGGCAGTGCCGATGCGCTGCGCGATGCCGTCGGCACGACAGCCCAGCGCAATCCGTCGCGGAACGCGCGCTCGAGCCGTCCGCCGAGACCCTCGGCCGAGGCGCCGGCGTAGCGCGCGCGCTGCAGCGCCAGCAGGGCCTCGCGTTGCCCCTCGTCGCCGAGCGCGGCGATCAGCTCGCCGACGTTGCGAAGCTGCGGCCGTTCTGTGCGCGCCCAGGCGATCAGGCTGCGTTCGGCACCGGCCAGTTCGCCGAGCGCGGCGGCACGCAGGAAGCGGCCGCGCGCTTCCGCGCCGCCTGGGTCGACACCGCCGGCGGCAGACTGTGCGGCTGCGCGCGGCCGTGCCCGCCAGGCCCACAGCGCCAGCGTCGCCAGCCACAGTGCGAAGCCCGACGCGGCGAGCGCCTGCCAGACCCACAGCGACGGCGCCGGCGTCCGGAGCGGCGCCGGCGGCAGCGGCGTATCGCCCTTCGCGGGCACCGCCGGAGCCACGTTGCCGGCGGCGGCGGGTGGTGCCGCCGCATCGACGGCGGCCGGGAGCACCTGGACGACGCGTGCCGGCAGCACCGCGGTCGCCTCCTGGCCGGTGGCGGTGTTCCACCAGCGCAGCTTGATCTCGGGCAGCTCGAGCGGGCCCGGCCGGGTCGGCACCACCGCGAACTTGCGCACGCGCTCGCCGAACAGCCAGCTGCCGTCGTCGCGTGTGACGACCTGCGACTTGTCCGGATAGATCTCGGCGCCGGCGAGCGGCGGAAGGTCGAGCTCGGGAAGCTGCTCGTAGCCCAGGCCCTGCGCCTTCATGCGCACCGTGCGCGTCACCGGATCGCCGACGTGGACTTCGGACGGCAGATCGGTCTCGTCGGCGAGCGTCAGGTCGGCGGCCGGCAGCCACGGATCGCTGCCCCATCCGGCAGGACGCGGCCGGACGTTGAACTCGACCGCATCGGAGCTCGCCGAGACGGCGCGGCCGCGGTTGAAGAAACCGGTCGGATCGCGCGGATCGAGCGCGCTGCCGCGGAACACCAGCGCGGCGATGCGCAGCGCGCCGCTGGCTTCCGGGATCAGCGCGTAATGGCGCTCGACGACGTGATAGCGGCGATCGCCGATACTCGCGACGTAGCGGCGGTCCTGTCCGAGCCGCTGCACGACGACGCCGTCGGCCTTGGGCTCGGCGAGATTGCCGTCGGTCAGGTCGAACGCGAAGTAGAGCTTGACCGTGTAGCGGATCTGCTGCTGCACGTACGGCGCGAGCGGATCGGCGCTGACCTCGATGAAGAGATCGTCGCCGGGCCGGCCCTGCGCACCGGTCGGCTGCGGCAGCACCGTCAGCGTCAGCGGTTCGGTGCGGACGCCGCCGACCGCCACCGCCGGCACCGTCAGCACGCCCTCCTGCTTCGGTTCGAGCGCGACCGCCCACAAGGTCTTGATCACCGTCGTGCCGTTGACGATGTTGACCTGGCGGCTGGACTGCGTGCCGAGCTGGCGGAAATCGCGATCGAGCACCGAGAAGTCGGGCTGGCCGGCGGCACCGCCCTGGCTCTCGACGTTCAAGGTCACGCTCTCGCCCAGATGCATCGTGTCGCGATCGAGCCAGGCGCGGACGCCTTCGTCGGCCGCGAGCGCCGGCACGGCGATGCACAGCGATAGCAGCGCGGCGAACAGACCGCACCCTGCACGAAACCTCATGGACCGTTTCCTCCGGCTTGCTGGCGCCGTTGATACTCGAGCAGGAACTTGCGCCGCAGCAGACCGCCCGGATCGTCCGGCACGCGTTCCATCCACTGCTTCATCGCCTGCTGCTGCTCCTGATCGGCCGCCTCCTGCGGCGACAGCGAGCGGGCCTGCGCCGGCTGATTCGAGGCGCCGGGACCGGCTGCGTCGCCCTGCCCGTCGCGGCCGCGTTCGAGCGCCTCGTCGATCGCCTTGGACAGCGCCTCCTTCTGACCGGCCTGCCGGTCCGGATCCTGAGCGGCCGAAGCCTGCGCGGCGGCGTCCTCGGGCCGCTCCTCGCCGGAGCGACCGTCGCGCCGGCCGTCGGAGCGCTGCTGCCCGTCCTTGCCGGCATCGGCGGAGGAAGCATCGTCCTGCCCTTCCTGCTGCTCGCCCTGCCCGGTGTCCTGGCCCGGCTGCGAGCCTTCGCCGCCGTCCTGCGGCGAGGAGTCCGCGCCGGACTGGCCGGACTGACCGTCCTGGCTCTGCTGACCCTTCTGGCCGTCCTGCGGCGGCGGGGACTGTTCGGCCTGCTGCTGCAGCCAGGCTTCGATCGCCTCGCGGTTGGCCTTCGCATCGGCCATGTCGGGCGCCTGCGCGAGCGCCCGATCGTAGGCGGCGATCGCCTCCTCGTACTGGCCGAGCTTGGCCAGGGCATTGCCTTCGTTGTAGGCGGCATCCGGACCGCTCGCCTGCTGCCAGGCCTCGGCTGCGCCCTGGTAGTCGCCGGCGCGAAACGCCGCGCTGCCGCGCCACTCCGGCGAGCGCGCCCGGTCGCGCGCGGTTTGCGCATCGCCGTTCGCGAGCGCTGCGGCGGCCTGCTGATCGGGGCGTCGCCACAGATCGGCGAGCGAGGCCGCATCGGCCTGACGCACCGGCAGCCCGACGCAGAGCACCAGCGCGATCAGCCAGCCGCGCCGGAAGCCGGCCAGCGCGATCGGCAGTACCAGCAGCAGCAGCCACGGACCGCGATCGCGAAAACGCGTGCTGCGTGCCGCATCGTCCGCGTCGGACGCCGCGCCGCGCATCGCCGGCGTGGCGTCGAGCAGGGTCTGCAGATCGCTCGCATCGGCACTCAGCGCGACGTAGCGGCCGCCGCCGGCGGCGGCCAGCGCGCGCAGCCGGCCCTCCTCGAGCTTCGGCACGACGATGTCGCCGGCCGCCCCCTTGAGAAAACCGCCATCGGGCAGCGCGACCGGCGCGCCGGCCGCGGTGCCGACCGCCAGGACCGAGACGCGCATGCCCTGCGCGAGCGCGGCACGCGCGGCCGAGTCGGCGTCGGCCGACGCACTGTCGGCGATCACGATGATCTCGCCGCTGCCGGCACCGGCCTGGCGGATCAGGTCGGTGGCGCGAGCGATCGCGCGGCCGGTCGCGTTGCCGGCGACCGGCATCACGGTCGGATCCAGCGCCTGCACGAGATTGCGCACCGTATTGACGTCGTCGGTCAGCGGCGCGGCGATGAACGCGTCGCCGGCGTAACCGATCAGCGCGGTCTGCTGGTCGCGGCTGCGGTCCAGGATGTCGCCGATCTTGTGGCGCGCCCGCTCGAGCCGGCTCGGCTTGACGTCCTGGGCGAGCATCGAGGCGGCCAGTTCGAGCACGATCACGCGCGCCGACTCGTTGCGGTACAGCGGCATCGGCTCGCGCTCCCAGGCCGGACCGGACAGCGCGAGGCAGCCCAGGGCCCACACCAGGGCGGCCAGACGCGGCCCGCGCGCGCCCGCGGCATCGTCGCCGCGCTCGATCAGATGCGGCAGCAGCTGCGGGTCGACCGCCTTGCGCCAGGCGCCGGCCTCGGCGCGCTCGCGCCGGATGCGCCAGGCGATCAGCGGCAGCGCCAGCAGCGCGAGCAGCCACAGCGGGCGCAGGAAATGGAAATCGGCGAACGTCGCGTCGATCACGTCGCGTTCCTCATGCAGCGGCCCGGAAGCCGCGCCAGCGCAGCGTCGGCGCGACCAGCGCGAAGCCGCCGACCAGCAGCGACAGCGCCAGCGGCGGCCAGTACAGCTCCTGGATCGGGCGCAGGTTGTCGGACTTGTCGGCGGCCGGCTCGAGCTGGTCGATCGCCGCGTAGATGCCGGCCAGTTCGGCGCTGTTGCGCGCCCGGAAGTAGCGGCCGCCGGTCTGCTCGGCCATCGCCTGCAGCATCGCCTCGTCCAGATCTTCGGACGGATTGACCACGCGGCTGCCGAACAGGCTGTCCACGCGCATCGCCTCGGCACCGATGCCGATCGTGTAGATGCGCACGTGGTTGGCGGTCGCCAGCTCGGTCGCCTTGCGCGGATCGAGTTCGCCGGCGTTGTTGACGCCGTCGGTCAGCAGCACCAGCACGCGCTGGTTCTCCGGCCGGTCGCGCAGGCGCTTGACGGCCAGGCCCACCGCATCGCCGATCGCGGTCTCACGGCCTGCCAGACCGATCGCCGACTCGTGCAGCTGGGCGGCGACCGTGCCGAGGTCGAACGTCAGCGGCACCAGCAGGTACCGCGCGGCTGCCGAACAGGATCAGGCCGACGCGGTCGCCCTTGCGCCGCTCGATGAAGTCCGCGCCGATCGCCTGGATCGCGTTGAAGCGCGGGGTCGGCACCGTGGTCGCACCGAGCTGCATGTCCTCGATGCTCATGCTGCCGGAGGTGTCGACCGCGAGTAGCAGATCGCGCCCGGTGCGCGCGATGTCCTCGGGCGGGCCGAGCCATTGCGGGCGCGCCGCGGCGATCACCAGCAGCGACCAGGCTGCCAATGCCAGCCAGCGCCGCCAGGCCGGCACCGGCGCCGGCTGCGCGGCCTCATCGAGCCGCAGCCCCGGATGCGGCAGCCGCAGCGCATGCGCGCTCGCAGTCCTGCCGCGCGGCAGCAGCCAGGCCGCGAGCAGCGGCAGCGGCAGCGCCGCGAGCAGCCACGGCCAGGCCAGCTCAAGCATCGGGGCGCTCCTTCGGCAGCGCGCGATCGAGCCAGCCGCGTGCGAGTCCGACCAGGGCCGCCGCGTCGATCTCGGCACTGCGCCGGAACGGCGCATCGAGCAATACGCGACCGGGTCCGTCGGCGAAACCGCCGCCGCCGTGACGATCCAGAAATGCGAGCCAGGCCTCGCCGCTGAGCGCGGCGGCACGCCGGTCGATCAGCAGGCTCGCGCGCCGCAGCAGCAGCGAGATGCCGCCGGCCAGACGCACGGGGTCGGGCGCGGCCGCATCGGCCGCGACCAGACGGTCCAGTTCGGCGAACACGCCGCTGCGCCAGCGGCGACGTCCCCGCCGGCTCCGCCAGCGCCGCAACGCCCAGGCGCCGAGCAGTACAGCCGCCGCCAGAAGGATCCACCAGCCCGGCGCCGGCGGCCACCAGGCCGGATCGGGCGGCAGATGGATGTCGCGCAGCACGGGACCTTCGGCGCTCATGCGACCCCGGTGATGACGCGCGAGCGCGCCAGCAGCGGCGCCAGCGTCCGTTTCAGATCGGCGTCGGTGTCCAGCTCGATCACGCGCACGCCGATGCGTACGCTCTCGGCGCGCACGCGCTCGCGCATCGCCGCGAAGCGCTGCGGCCATGCCGCGCGCACCGCCGGATCGGCGAAATCGAGTGTCTGCTTGATGCCGCCGCTGCTGAGCGCATAGCGGCCCGGCGGCGGCGGCGCGATCTCCAGCGCATCGCGCAGCAGGATCACGGCGACGTCGTGGCGGCCGGCCAGCTGCGCCAGCGGCGACCAGGCGGCCGCATCGGCGTCGAAGCCGTCGCTGAGCACGACCAGCCGCATGCCGGGTCGCAGCAGGCGCCGGATGCGCGGCATCGCCATCGACCAGGTCGACATCCGGGCGGCATCGCTGGCCGCGTCCCAGTCGCGCAGCGCACGCAGCACGCGCAGCACGCCGCGCCGCCCGCCGCCGGGCTTGACCTCGCCGGTGATGCCGCCGCCGAATCCGACCAGGCCGACACGATCGCCGCTGCCGGTCGCGAGCCAGGCCAGCAGTGCGGCGGCGCGGCCGGCCTGCACGCTCTTGAAGCGCTTGCGCGTGCCGAAGCGCATGCCCGGATTGAAGTCGACCGCCAGCAGCAGACCCTGCTCGCGCTCCTCCTCGAACACCTTGGTATGCGCGCGACCGCTGCGTGCGGTCAGGCGCCAGTCCATGTGGCGGATGTCGTCGCCGGGCTGGTAGACGCGCGATTCGCGAAAGTCCACGCCGCGCGCCGCGCCAGCGCGAGGCATGACCGCCGCTGCGCGTGGCGGTGCTGCGCCGCGGCTCGCTCAGGCGGCCGCCGTGCGCGAGCACGCGCAGCGTGATCAGTTCTTCCAGATCGATGACAGTGGCGGACATGGGGCGGCCTTCAACCGGAGTGGCTCACTCGCAAGACTGTCGTCCCGTTCCCTGACGGAAACGGATGTCCCCCCGTGCAACGCCCCCGGTACCGAACTCGCACATGCTCTCCAGATCCCTCCGACTGCTTCGATCACGTCCGCGCCGCCGCTGCCGATCCGGGCCGCGATCGGCGCCGCGGCCGTCCCCGGCGGCGGTCCGATCGCGCAACGCAGGCCCGCCATCGCGCTACGGCAGCGGAACCCGCTCGAGCAGCAGACCGATGACGCGATCGGCCTGGACACCCTCGGCTTCCGCCTCGTAGCTCAGCAGCACGCGATGACGCAGCACGTCCGCCGCGACCGCATGCACGTCCTGCGGCGTCACGTAGTCGCGACCGGCCAGCCAGGCGTGCGCACGCGCACAGCGATCCAGTGCGATCGTGCCGCGCGGACTGGCACCGAACGCGATCCAGCGCGGCAGGTCCTCGCCGTAGCGCGCAGGCTCGCGCGTGGCCAGGACCAGCTGCAGCAGGTACTCCTCCAGTTGCGGCGCCAGATGGACGTCGAGCACCTCGGCGCGCGCCGCGAAGATCTGCGCCTGCGTCAACAAACGCAGCGGGGCGGGTGAAACGGTCAGCGTCTCGCGCGCCCGTGCGCGCGCCAGCTGCAGGATCGCCGCCTCGGCCGCGGCCTGCGGGTAGTCGATGCGCACGTGCAGCAGGAAGCGGTCCAGCTGCGCCTCGGGCAGCGGATAGGTGCCCTCCTGCTCGATCGGGTTCTGCGTGGCCATGACCAGGAACAGGTCGGGCAGCTGGTAGGTGGTCCGCCCGACCGTCACCTGCCGCTCGCCCATCGCCTCGAGCAGCGCCGACTGCACCTTGGCCGGCGCGCGGTTGACCTCGTCGGCGAGGATCAGATTGTGGAAGATCGGGCCTTCCTGGAACTGGAACGTCGCCGACTGCGGCCGGTAGATCTCGGTACCGGTCAGATCGGCCGGCAGCAGATCGGGCGTGAACTGGATGCGGTGGAAGTCGCCCTCGATGCGCGAGGCCAGTTCCTTGATCGCGGTGGTCTTGGCCAGACCCGGCGCGCCTTCGACCAGCAGGTGGCCGTCGGCCAGCAGGGCGATCAGCAGGCGGTCGACCAGGGCCTCCTGGCCGATGATCCGGGTGACCAGTTCGGCGCGCAGCGCGGAGAAGGCGGCCGAGGCCGTGGAGGTGTCGGGCATGTCCATGGGGAAATGTGGAAGCGGTCTCTAATGATCGCACGCGGGCGGGCGGCGCTTGGCAGTGGACAGCGCGCCGACGCATTGGTTCATCACGGGAACGAATCGATCAGTCGGCGACCACGTCGCGCAGCGGCACGGGACGGCCGACCAGCCAGCCCTGCGCGTAGCGGCAGCCGAGGTCGCGCAGCAGCGCGTACTGGGTCGAGGTCTCCACGCCCTCGGCGACGACCTGGCAGCGCAGGCCGCGCGCCATCGCGACGATCGCGCGCACCAGGGCCAGACCGCGCGAGGACGACAGCCGATGGACGAGGCTGCGGTCGAGCTTGATGCAATCGAAGTCCAGATCGGCCAGCACGCCGAGATTGGCGTAGCCGGTGCCGAAATCGTCGAGCGCCACGGTCATGCCGGCGGCATGACAGGCATCGAGCAGCTGCGCGATGCGCGGCGTGTCGAACATCAGGCTCTCGGTGATCTCGATGCGCAGGCGGTCCGGCGGCAGGTCGTGCGCGGCCAGCCGCGCGATCCAGCGCGGCACCAGATCGGCGTCGGCGAGCTGGCGCGCCGACACGTTCAACGCGATGAACGGCAGCGGCTCGTCGCGGCGCTCGCGCAGACGGACCAGCATCGCGCAGACCCGGTCGAGCACGTAGTCGCCGATCGGCAGGATCAGCGAGGTCTCCTCGGCGAGCCGGATGAACTCGGCCGGCGAGACCTGTCCGCGCTCGGGATGGCGCCAGCGGATCAGCGACTCGTATCCGGCGATCGTGCCGTCGGTCATGTCCTGCAGCGGTTGCAGCAGGACGTCCAGATCGCCGCGCTCGAGCGCGAGGCGCAGTTCGCTTTCGAGCCGGATCTTGTCGAGGCCGGGATCGACGTGCGGCACCGGTGCCGTCGCACCGGGCGCGGTCTCGCCGCCGCGCGTCAGCGTCGCCAGCGCGGAACGGTAGCGCGCCAGCTGGCTCATCAGCAGCGCGCGCACGACCGGATCGGCGGCCTCCAGACGTTCGGAGAACTGGTCGCGGTCGATCGGCAGCAGGACGCAGTCGGTCAATGCGCGCGCCGATGTCGAGCGATGCGAGTTGTCGAGCACGGCCATCTCGCCGAGCAGCTCGCCGGGGCCGAGTTCGCCGAGCACCTGCACGCGACCATGCTGCACCGTACTGATCTCGATACGGCCGCTCTCGACGAGGAACGCAGTCGTCGGCGGATCGCCTTCGGCGAAGATCAGGTCCTGCGCGGCGACATGGCGGCGTTGGCTGCGCATCGATGTGCCCGTGGGCGGACCGTTGGTGGTGCAGCTAGGCTGACACCGCACGGCTCGCGCGACAAGTAGCGACGCCCCGCCGCCATGACCCGACGCCTCGCGCGATCGCCGGAGACACGAAAAGAAAGGGCTGCCGAAGCAGCCCTTTCATGATCAACGATCGAGATCGGTCAAGGCGAAGTTCCGCAGGCCGGCGGCGGCGGACTCCAGCTGCCACCCGAAGCGGAGCGCACCGGCACGACCACGCTGCGCGTCGTGCCGGCCGCGGTGAACGTGCACTGCCCGTCGGCCGACAAGGCCGCACTGACCTGGACCGCGAACGAGGCCACCCCGTCGCTGCCGGTCGTCGAGCTGCCCGGCGTGACCGTGATGCCGGTCGTGCAGGTGCCGGTGACGGTGACGTTCGGCACCGGCGCGCCGCCCTGGTCGATCGCACGGATCGCGACCGGCGCCGAGAACGGCAGGCAGGTGACCGCCAGCGAGTTCGGCGAGGCCTGCAGCGCCGCGAGCTGGACCACGATGTCGATCGTCGTGCTGGCACCCGCGCCGGTGAAGACGATCTGGCCGCTGTTGCCGTCGGCCGAGGAGATCGGCAGGCCGCTGGTCACGACGTTGCCGTCGACGCAGCCGTCGGCGTCGGTCGTGTTCGCGAGCAGGCCGTTGGAGGCCGTGCCGTCGATCGAGCCGGTGCCCTGCAGGCCCTGGAACGCGAAGCCGACCGGGAAGCCGCGCAGCGGAATGCCGAGCGCATCGGTCAGGCAGACCGTGACGGTCTGCGCCACGTTGCCGCGGATCGGGTTCGGGAACGCCGTGATCGACGCCGGCGCGACGCCCGGATAGGTCATCGTGACCGCGTCGGTGACCAGACGCGCGCCGCCGGTGACGGTATCGGTGCCGTTGCCCTGTGCCCACAGCGCGACCGCGTTGCCGACCGAGCGGACCGTGTAGGTCAGCTTGCCGACCGCGACGCCGAGCTCGTTGGTCGTCGCGGTGGCGGTCACGTTGCCTTCCATCGCGCGACCGACCAGGTACGGCAGCACCGCACCGTAGTTCACGCTGGCGCCGGTCGTATTGTTGAGATTGAACGCCGGGTTGACGGTCAGGCTGGTCTGGCTGTTGACGCTGGTCACGGTGACGGCCGTCTCCAGATCGGCATTGCCCTGCACCGCCTTGCCGAACACGACCAGCGCGTCGCCGGGACCGGCGCCGCCGCCGGCGGTCTGGAACTGGCCGCTCGGCGCGACGAAGCTGGTGCCGCCCTCGGTCGGATTGCCGTCGGTGCCGGAGATCAGGAAGCGGTTGGACTGCGCGGTACCGAACGCGCCGACCGGCGCGTCGACCGCGCCGAAGCGCAGCGCCGTACCGGGCAGCACCGGATTGCCCTGGCGGTCGGTCGCGAGCACCGCCACGCGCAGGCTCAGCGTCGCGTCCGGCTGCGGCGGAATGATCACGCCGTTGTCGCCGGGCTCCAGCTCGACGTCCTCGTCGACCGGCAGGCCGTTGATCTCGATGCCCGGCAGCTCCGACGCGAACACCGGCGAGGTGACCTTGAGCGTGTAGAGCTTGCCGTCGGAGACGACGACGGTGGTCGTCACGCTGAGCGCGTCGGTGATGCCATTGCTGACGTTGTTGTCCGCGCGGTCCGCGGTCGCCCGAATCTGCACCGGGCCCTGCACCGTGCCGGCCTGGAACGAGACGTTGGCGACGCCGTTGACGGTCGAGGCCGTGACCGAGCTGCCGGACTGGCCGCCCGCGACGAGGCGGCCGGCGCCGGCATTGCCGCCGACGATCTCGAAGCGCAGGTTGTCGCCGCCGCTCGGATTGGGAATCAGTTGTCCGCCGCCGTCGGTGACGGCCGCGCGGATCATCGAATTGGCGTTGCCGCCGGAGTTCTCCATGTAGACCTGGTTCGGCGTCGCGACCAGCTCGATGTTCGCCGGCAGGTTGCCGGCGCCGCTGACGACCGTGAAGTTCAGCGTGCTCGACACGGTGCGATTGGTGATCGGATCGACCGCCGAAACGGTGATCGTGGTCGTGCCGGCGGTATCGCCCGAGGTCACGAAGATCGTGTTGCTGCCGTTGTTGAGCGTCACCGGAAAGGTGACCCAGCGCGTCGTCAGCTCGTTCTCGGGCGTGGTCGGATCGTCGGGGAACGAGACGGCCGCCACGGCGACGTTGCTGGTCGTGACGGTCGCATCGCCGAGCGGCGCGGTCAGCGTGCCGGTCGCGCTGCGGAAGCTGATCGCCACCGTCGCGGTGTACGGACCACCCGGGTTGGCCGGCACCATGTTCGGATTGACCGGCAGGCTGGTCGTGGTCGCATTCAGCGTGATCGAGCCGTTCTGCGGCGGGCTGGTCGCACCGCCGCCGTCGCCGCCGCCACCGCCGCAGCCGGCGAGGCTCAGCGCGAGGCCCGAGAGCAGCAATCCCAGGGTCTTGCTGTGAAAGGTCATCATCGTTCTCCGAAAATCGCGGTTCAATCAATAGCCAAGTGCGAGCGGCGGCCCTGCCCGGCCACCCTGGGTCTGTCTTATTTCAAGCTGTCGTTGAGGATCTTCGGCGTCACGAAGATCAGCAGCTCGGCCTTCGAATCGGTGCGGCCGGTCTTGCGGAACAGGTTGCCGAGGATCGGCACGTCGCCGAGCAGCGGCACCTTGGTCATGTCGTCGCGCTTCTCGACCTCGTAGACGCCGCCGAGCACGACGGTCTGGCCGTTGTCGACGAGGACGCCGGTGTTCATCTCGCGCTTGTCGAGCTGCGGGACCGAACCGCCGCCGGGCACTTCGATGTAGCCGGCGATCGCGTCCTTCTTGACGTTGAGATTGAGATAGACCCGATCGTCGGCGGTGATCGTCGGCGTCACGCGCAGCTCGAGCACGGCCTCCTTGAACTGCACGGTCGCGGTGCCGACGCCGCCGGCGCCCGAGTTCTGGTAGGTCACGTAGCCCACTTCCTGGCCCTGCTTGATCAGCGCTTCCTTCTGGTTGGCGGTGACCACGCGCGGACTGGAGACGACCTCGCCGCGGCCCTCGGTCTGCGCGGCCGACAGTTCCAGATCGAGCAGGTAGTCCGCGCCGAGGATCGCCAGGCCGAAGCTGCCGGCCGGCGTCGTCGTCGGCAGGTTGACGTTGAGCCGCTCGTTGAGCGGCGGCACCGCGATGCCACCGGGGGCCGGTGCCGGCGTGACGACCGGCAGCCCGCGACCGCCGTTCAGGCGATTGATCAGCGCGAGATTGTTCATCCGGTTGGTCGCCGCCGACGAGCCGGCGGTCGTGATCACGTTGCCGTGATTGTCCTCGTAGCCGCCGCTGATGCCGAAGCGGGCGCCGAGTTCGCGTGCGAAGCTGTCGGTCGCGATCACGATGCGCGACTCGATCAGGACCTGCTGTACCGGCCGGTCGAGCACGGCGACCAGCTGGCGGATCTCCTGCACCTTGAGCGGGATGTCGCTGACCAGCAGCGTATTGGTACGCTCGTCGTAGGTCACCGAGCCGCGCACCGACAGGAAGCCGCGCTGCTTGCCGCCGCTGCCGCCGGATGCGCCGCCACCGCCGCCCTGTCCACCCTGCGCATCCTTGGTCAGCAGCTCGGCGATGTCCTTGGCCTTGCCGTAGTTGACCGGAATGTAATCGGAGATCAGCTCGTCCTGCTCCTCGCGCTTGAGCCGCGCATCGGCCAGTGCCTGTTCGCGCTTGGCGATCTCCTCCTGCGGACCGACCCAGATCACGTTGCCCTGCAGGCGCTTGTCCAGGCCCTTGGCCTGCAGCACCAGATCGAGCGCCTGGTCCCACGGCACGTTGATCAGGCGCAGCGTGACGTTGCCCTGCACGGTGTCGGCGACGACGATGTTGACCTGCGAGACCTCGGCCAGCAGGTTCAGGACCGAGCGCGCCGGGATGTCCTGGAAGTTGAACGTCACGCGCTCGCCGGAGTAGTTAGGCTCGCTGTTGCGGCCCTTGCCCTGCGGGTCCTCGCGCTTGGGCGCGACCTCGACGATGTACTCGGTGCCGGTCTGGTAGGCCATCTGCTCGTACGGCTGCGTCGCGAGGATCTCCATGCGTACGCCGTTGCCGCGCGAGCGCGTCTCGATCGACTGCACCGGCGTCGCGAAGTCGAGCACGTCCAGGCGCTGCGCCTGGTTCGCGCCGAGCCTGACGTTGGCGATGTTGAGCACGATGCGGTCGCCCTCGCGCTTCAGATCGGCCGAGACGCCGGGCTGCGAGAAGCTGACGATCAGGCGGCCTTCTCCGGTCTTGCCGCGGCGGAAGTCGACATTGGTCAGCTCCGCGCCCTGCTGGGCCGAGGAGGTCTTGGTCGGGTCGACCATCGCGGTCGTCGCGGCCACGCCGCTCGCCCCGGCCACGCCGTTGTTGACGGCGACGACCAGCGCGTTGCCGTTGATCCGCGTCGTGTAGGTCGCCGTGCGGTAGAGATCGACCACGACGCGCGTGCGGCCGCCGGCCTCGACGGCCGATACGCCGGCGGTCGCGCCGGTACCGATCTCGAAGCGGCGCTTGCTCAGGCCGTTGCGCGTGTCGGGCAGGTCGAGCGCGATCGTCGGCGGCGTCTCGGTCGTGAACGCGCGCGGATCGGTCACCGGCTCGGCGAACTTCAGCGTGATCTCGACCTTGCCGCCCGGCAGCGCCGTGTAGTCGATCGCCTCGAGCGTGTTCTGCGCCTGCGCGGCCGCCGACGTCACGCCGAGCACGGCGGCGATCCAGAACAGCCGCGCACGAAGCCTGCGCAATCCCGATCCACGCTCCGGGCTCATGATGTGTGCATTGATCATTGCATTACCCCCAACGGGTCGGTCACTTCGTATCGGTCAGCGCCATCGATGCCGGACGTTCCATCCATCCGCCCACGCCGTTCGGCACCAGCTCGACGAGGTCGATCTGGCCCTCGCTCATCGATGTGATGCGGCCGTAGTTCTGCCCCAGGTAATTGCCGGGCCGGACGCGGTGGATGATGCCGTCCGGATCCTTCACGAGGCCTTCCATGTTCGCGCCGGTTCCGAGCGTTCCCATCATCTTCAAGCCGTCCAGCGGATAGCGTTCCAGCTCTTCCTTCTGGCGGTTCTGGTCGGGACGCGGACCGGCATCGGCCGCCGCCATCTCTTCCTGTTCCTGTCGGCTCGCGCCGAACGGATCGCGCAGGTCCTGCGCCTTGTACTCGAACGTCTCGAACGTCTTGATGACCGGCAGCGGATCGAGCGGGCCGCCTTTCTTGGCCTTTTCCTGCGCGAGCCACTGGTCGAGGTCGCCCTGGCCGCCGCCGCAGCCGGCCAGCACGAGCAGCAGCGACGCGAGCGCGGCCGGACGGAGGAGCTGAGTTGCGAAACGGCTCATCTCACTTCCCTCCCGCCGGCTTCGGCGCGGGCCTGGGCGGCGCCGCCTTGCGGCCGCCGGCAGCGGCGGCCTTGGCCGCCTCGGCCTGGTTGATCGCGGCCGCCTCGTCGTCGTCGACGTAGCGATAGGTCTTGACGGTGCCTTCGAGCACCAGCAGGTTGCCGGGCCGTGCCGGCTGTCCGGAGCCGCGTTCGGCCGGCTTCAGCGACACGTCGTGCAGGGTCAGGATCACCACGCGCGGCAGCGATGCGACGCCGCTGATGAACGTGCCGAACTGGTGATAGCTGCCGACCATCTTCAGCTGGATCGGCTTCTCGGCGTAGAAGTCCTCGGTCAGGATCTTCTCGCCGCCGGGCTGGAACAGCTCGGTCTCGATGCCGGCGGCCAGCGCGGTCTGGGAGATGTCGACCAGCAGGTCCGGCATGTCGGTCTTGCTCGGCAGCTGGCGCAGCATCTGGCGAAGGATCTCGTTCATGTCCTCGAGCTGCTTGCGCAGCGCCGGCAGGTTGACCACGCGCGACTGCTTCTTCGAGAAATCGGCCTTGAGCGTGCCTTCCTTGCTGACCAGGCGGTCCAGCTCCTCCTGCTGCGGGCGGATCAGGAACCACCAGCCGCCGAGCACGATCAGCACGATCAGCAGCACCGCGAACAGCGTCTTGACCGACTTGGGCCAGCCGCCGACGTTCTGCGTGTCGAGGTTGCGGATGTCGTCGATGATGCTCACTGTCCGCCCTCCTTCCCGGCCGCCTTGCTCGCATCGGCTGCGCTCGCTTTCGCCTTGGCGGTCGCGCCGGCCGGTGCCGCCGAGGCCTTGGCGTTGGCGTCGATCAGCTGGCCGGCGGCGCTTTCGAGCTGCGTGCCGAGCGGCGCGCGCGGCTGCGCACCGGCCGGCTGGGTCGACGCGGCATCGGCGGACGGCGCGTCGCCGCCGCCCTCGGGCTTCTGATCGCCGACCTTGAGCAGCTTGACGCTCAGCGAGAACACGTTCGGCAGCCGCACGTCGACGATGTCCTTGGTGCCGGCCTTGTTCTCGATCTTCTTGAGGTCGCTGCGTCCCATCCACGGCGACTTGTCGATGTTGCGCATGTAGCTGGCGACGCGCGCGTTGGATTCGGCGTTGCCTTCGAGCGTCAGCATGTCGCCGGACTGCTTGAGGCCGGTCAGGCGCGTGCCGTCGGGAATCGTCTTCACGATCTCGTCGAACAGATGGACCATCTGCGAACGGTTGGCCTGCAGCTGCTCGATCGCGTTCTTGCGCGTCAGCAGACGCGAACGCGTGCGGTCGAGCTCCTCGATCTCCTTGATCTGCTCGTCGAGCTTCTTGATCTCGGCGGTCAGCCGCGCGTTGCGCGCGTTCTGGTTGTCGATCTTGGCGCCCATCATCAGGTAGCCGAGCAGCACCGCCAGCACGCCGGCCACGGCGGTCGCGCCGAGCAGCACGTAGAACTCGCGCTCGCGCTGCTTGCGTCGTTCTACACGCCAGGGAAGGAGGTTGATCTTTGCCATCAGTCGAAGCTCCTCAACGCGAGGCCGCAAGCGATCATCAGGGCGGGCGCGTCCTGGGCCAGCGCCTGAGCCTGCACGCGGTTGGACAGCGCCATGTTCGACAGCGGGTTGGCGACCACGCACGGCACGCCGAGCTGCTCCTCGATCAGGTCCGAGACGCCGGCGATCGCCGCGCAGCCGCCGGCCAGCACGACCTGGTCGACGCGGCTGTACTCGCTGCCGGCGAAGAAGAACTGCAGCAGGCGGCTGATCTGCTGGACCATCGCCTCCTTGAACGGCTCGAGCACCTCGACTTCGTAGGATTCGGGCAGGCCGCCCTGGCGCTTGGCGAGGCCGGCCTCCTCGTAGGACAGGCCGTAGCGGCGCATGACCTCGTCGGTCAGCTGCTTGCCGCCGAAGACCTGCTCGCGCGAGTAGATCGTGCGCTGATTGCGCAGCACGATCAGCGTGGTCATCGTCGCGCCGACGTCGACGACCGCGACGACCGCGTCCTTGGACACCGAGAGCTGGTCGGTGATCAGGCGGAACGCGTTCTCCATCGCGAACGCCTCCACGTCCATGACCTTCGCGCCGAGGCCGCCCAGATCGAGCGCAGCCACGCGAAGGTCGACGTTCTCGGTGCGCGAGGCGGCCAGCAGCACGTTGACCATGTCCGGGTTGTCCTTGACCGGACCGACCACCTCGAAATCGAGGCTGACTTCCTCGATCGGATAGGGAATGTACTGATTGGCCTCGACCTGGATCTGCGCCTCCATGTCGTCTTCGCTGAGATCGGCCGGCATCGGGATGATCTTGGTGATCACGGCCGATCCGGCGACGGCGGCGGCCGCGGCGCGGGTTTTGGCGCCCGATCGGTTCAGCGCGCGGCGCAAGGCCTCGCCGACGGCCTCGACCTCGACGATGTTCTTCTCGACGACGGCGTTGGGCGGCAGCGGCTCGACCGCGTAATGCTCCACGCGATAGCGCCCCCCACCTGCCCCAACTGCAACAACTTGACCGCGGTCGAACTAATGTCCACACCGATCAGGGCCGGTGTCTTCGCAGTGAACAAGCCCACGCTTTTCCCCTTCCTACGCGCCCTTACGAGCGAAAGATGCGCCTCTACATTAAATCGGAGCTCTTACGAATTGGCAACCATCACTTAACGAAACCGTCGATTCCGTGGCAGTTCAAGGCCTATTTGCCGGCGTCGGCGATTCCCGGTGGCCGCCCGCCTGTCGGCGCCGGGGGCGACGATCTATACTCCGTTTGCCGAGCCGGCAACCTTGACTGGCTTCACATCTATATGTTTCTGGAATGAAAATCCTTTACCGTCTGCTCCGTTACGGCATCTACCTCGCGTTGACTGGAGCCTTGTTCGGCGCCCTGGCGATCGGTGTCACCTACTGGCTGATCTCGCCCCGGCTGCCGTCCGTGGAGACCCTGCGCGACGTCCGCCTGCAGGTGCCGCTGCGGGTCTATTCGGCCGACGGACGCCTGATCGCGACATTCGGCGAGACCCGGCGCATTCCGGCCCGGATCGAGGAGGTCCCCGAGCAGCTCAAGCAGGCCTTCGTCGCCGCCGAGGACGCCGACTTCTACCGGCACCGCGGCATCGATTTCGGCGGCATCACGCGCGCGGTCTGGCTGATGGTCACGACCGGCAGCAAGCACGTGCCGGGCGGCTCGACGATCACCCAGCAGGTCGCACGCAATTTCTTCCTGAGCTCTGAGGTCAGCTTCACGCGCAAGATCTCCGAGATGTTCCTGGCGATCCGGATCGAGAACGCGCTCGAGAAGGACGAGATCCTGGGCCTGTATCTCAACAAGAGCTTCTTCGGCAATCGCGCCTACGGCGTCGCCGCGGCGGCCGAGTTCTATTACGGCAAGACGCTCGACCAGCTGACGCTGGCCGAATGCGCGATGCTGGCCTCGATCCCGAAGTTCCCGTCCACCGGCAATCCGATCGCGAACCGGCCGCGCGCACTGATCCGGCGCAGTTACGTGCTGCAGCGGATGCTCGACAACCGCTTCATCGATCAGGCCGCGTACGAGGCCGCCG
Organism: Dokdonella sp.; assembly: GCA_024707225.1. Lineage (GTDB taxonomy): Bacteria > Pseudomonadota > Gammaproteobacteria > Xanthomonadales > Rhodanobacteraceae > Dokdonella. The sequence continues at coordinate 1,063,161 of JANQAE010000001.1, forward strand.
ACCGCGAGCCGGATCTGTCCTATCCGCACGAGCCGCCGATCGAGCTGGAAGCGCCGTACCTGGCCGAGATGGTCCGCCTGCAGGCGATCGAGCAGCTCGGCAACGATGCGCTGACCGGCGGCTACAGCGTGCGCACCACGCTGCAGTCGCAGCCGCAGGAGGCCGCCAACCGCGGCCTGCACGATTCGCTGTTCGCCTACGACCGCCGCCACGGCTGGCGCGGCGCCGAAGCGCACGTCGAGCTCGAGCCGGGCTCGGGCAAGACCGAATGGGACCAGCATCTGATCGGCTACCGCGCGATCGCCGGCCTCGCCCCCGGCCTGGTGACCGCGGCCGATGCCGAGCGGGCGACCGTCTATCTCGGCAAGGACGAGAGCGTCGAGCTCGACCTCGACGCGGTGGCCTGGGCCCGCCCGTACGTCAACGAGAACAGCCGCGGCGCCGCGCCCAAGCGCGTCGACGCGGTATTGAGCCCCGGCGACATCGTGCGCCTGGCGCCGGACGAGGAGAAGGGCTGGGCGCTCTCGCAGTTGCCGAAGGTGCAGGGCGCGCTGGTCGCGCTCGATCCCAGCGACGGCGCGATCCTCGCGCTGACCGGCGGTCTGAGCTTCCAGCGCAGCAAGTTCAACCGCGCCACGCAGAGCGCGCGGCAGCCCGGCTCGAGCTTCAAGCCGTTCATCTACTCGGCCGCGTTCGAACAGGGATTCAATCCGGCCTCGGTCGTCAACGATGCGCCGCTGGTGTTCCCGGATCCGTCGCGGCCCAACGGCCTGTGGACGCCGAAGAACGACGACGACAGCTTCCGCGGCCCGGTGCGCCTGCGCGAGGCGCTGACGCGCTCGATCAACCTGGTCTCGGTGCGGCTGCTCGATGCGATCGGCGTGCGCTACGCGCGCGAGTACTTCACGCGTTTCGGCTTCAGACCCGAGCAGCTGCCGGAGAACCTGTCGATGGCGCTCGGCACGGCGGCCGTCGCGCCGCTGGACATGGCGCGCGGCTATGCGGTCTTCGCCAACGGCGGCTTCCTGATCCAGCCGTACTTCGTCAGCGAGATCCTCGACCGCGACGGCGTCGTGGTCTATCGCGCCAATCCGGCGGTGGCCTGCGCCGACTGCGCCGAGCAGACCGTCGCCGCGCCGCCGACGGCGCCCCCGCGGCCGGCGCCGAGACGACCGCCGCGGCGCTGTCGCCGATCGGCTCGGCGCATGCGGCCGCACCGCCGCCGGTCGCCGACGTGCCGCGCCACGCGACGCGCACGATCGACGCGCGCAACGGCTATCTGGTGACCTCGATGATGCGCGACGTGATCCGCCGCGGCACCGGCTCGGCCGCGCTCTCGCTCAAGCGGCAGGATCTGGCCGGCAAGACCGGCACGACCAACGAGCACCGCGACGCCTGGTTCGTCGGCTTCAATGCGAAGGTGGTCGCAGCGGCCTGGACCGGCTTCGACGATTTCAGCTCGCTCGGCCGCGGCGAGTTCGGCGCCAAGATGTCGCTGCCGGTGTGGATCGATTTCATGCGCACCGCGCTGCACGAAGTGCCCGAGCAGCCGTTCGACATGCCGTCCGGCGTCGTGACCGTGCGCGTGGATCGCGCCTCCGGTGCGCTGGCCTCGGCATCGGATCCCGATGCGATCCTCGAAGTGCTGCGCAGCGAGGACGTCTCGCGGCTGGCGACCCAGGTGCACCCGACCGATCCCAACGCCGACCGCCAGAACGACGCCTACGACGTGTTCTGACGATGTCGCGCCGGCCCTCCTCCCGTACGCGTGCGCCGGCGCCCGGCCATGGCGAGCCCCGACGCACCGATCTGCGGCGCTCCATCGCCGTGGAGGCCGCACGCCTGATGGCCGAGAGCGGCCTGCGCGACTTCGGCCAGGCCAAGCGCAAGGCCGGCGCGCGCCTGGGCGTCACCGAGGAGACCGGCCTGCCGAGCAATGCCCAGGTGCAGGACGCGCTGCGCGAACACCAGCGGCTGTTCCAGGCCGACTCGCAGCCGCTCGTGCTGCGCCGCCTGCGTGCAGCGGCCGTCGAGGCGCTGCGTTTCTTCGCGCCGTTCGAGCCGCGCCTGGTCGGCGCCGTGCTCGAGGGCACCGCCGATGCACATTCGGCGGTCTGCCTGCATCTGCACGCCGACGATCCGGCCGAGGTCCTGATGCGGCTGCGCGAGCACGGGATCGATTTCGACCAGCACGAGCGCCGCCTGCGCCTGGACGGCACGCACGACCTGGATTGTCCGGCGATCCGCTTCGACGCCGGCGACGCGGCGATCGATCTGACGATCCTGCCGTATGCGCGGCGCCGCCAGGCGCCGCTCGACCGGATCGGCGGCGGCCCGATGCAGCGCGCCTCGCTGGCCGCGGTCGAAGCCCTGCTCGGCCAGGAGCTCTAGCGAATCGAGCCCGCCTCGCCTCGGCCCGCCCGGCGCTGCCGGGCCGATCCGCGCAGCCCCCTTCCCTCCGCGGCGCAGCCGCGTGAGAATCGACCGCTCCGAGCGGGTGTCCGTCCGATGAAGTCCCAGCCGACCGTCGCCGTGCTGCTGGCCCTGGCGCCCGCACTCGCAGGTGCGCAGACCTATCCGAGCGGCTTTCGCCAGACGCACGTGCTGACCGGCCTGTCGACGCCGACGCAGGCCCGTTTCGCGCATGACGGCCGCATCTACGTCGCCGAGAAGAGCGGGCGCATCCGCGTCTTCGACAATCTGCTCGACACCACGCCGCAGCTCCTCGGCGATGTCGGCGCTGGCGTCCACGACTATCACGATCGCGGCCTGCTCGGCCTCGCGCTCGATCCGCATTTTCCGGAGCGCCCGTATCTGTACGTGCTCTACACGCACAACGGCGGCCTGTTCGACGATCGTCCGCCGCGCTGGCCGCTCGCCAACTGCCCGAGTCCGCCCGGCGCGACCAGCCAGGGCGGCGGCTGCGTCGTGTCGGGCCGGCTCGATCGCCTGACGATCGCCGGCGGCAAGGTGGTCGCGACCACGATCCTGGTCGAGGACTGGTTCCAGCAGTTTCCGAGCCATTCGATCGGCAGCGTCCATTTCGGCGCCGACGGCTATCTGTACGCCGGCGGCGGCGACGGCGCCAGCTACAACTGGGGCGACTGGGGTCAGCACGGCAATCCGGCCTGGCCGGATCGGCGCTCGCCGGCCGGCCAGGGCGGTGCGCTGCGCGCCCAGGGGCTGGAGATCGCCGAGGCCTATACCGACCGCGTCTGGCTCAACGGCACGATCGTGCGCATCGATCCGGCGACCGGCGCGGCGGCGCCCGGCAATCCGCTGGCGCCGCCGCGCGGTGCCGACGCGCAGGCCGCGCGGATCATCGCCTACGGCCTGCGCAATCCGTTCCGCTTCACGATCCGGCCCGGCACCAGCGAGGTCTGGATCGGCGACGTCGGCGCCAATACCTGGGAGGAGATCAACGTGCTGCCGGCGGTCGGTCCCGACGCGGCGCTGCGCAACTTCGGCTGGCCGTGCTTCGAGGGACGCCTGCACAACACGCTGTACGCCGCGCGGCCGATCTGCGCGACGCTCTACGGCGGCAACGACAGCGGTGGACGCACGCCGGTGACCGCGCCCTGGTACGCCTATGCGCACAACGGCAGCAATGCGATCAGCGGACTGGCGTTCTATCAGGGCGGCGGCTATCCGGCCGAGTACGCCGGCGCGCTGTTCTTCGCCGACTACAACGCCAACCGCATCCGCGTGATCAAGGACGGCAACGGCGACGGCCTGCCCGACGCGCCGGCCGACGGCACCGCGCCGCTGTTCGCCGACGGCGGCAGCAGCCTGGCGGTGGACCTGCTGACCGGTCCCGGCGGCGACCTGTTCTTCCTCAACATCGGCGAAGGCCGCCTGACACGCGTGTCCTACAACGCCGATCCGAGCGAGCCGAACCTCGCCCCGTCCGCCGCGGTCGCGCTCGCGGCCGGCCAGGCCTATGCCGGCGGACCGCGCACGATCGGCTTCAGCGCCGCCAACAGCGTCGACCCCGACGCGGCCGACACGCTCGGTTACGCCTGGGATCTCGACGACGACGGCGCGTTCGACGACGGCACCGCGATCGAGGCGAGCGCGGACTTCCAGGCGCCGGGCGAACACCGCATCGCGGTGCGCGTCAGCGACGATCGCGGCGGCAGCGACGTCGCGCGGATGACGATCCTCGTGACCGATCCACTGATCTTCGCCGACGGCTTCGATCCGCCGCGTCGATGACTGACGGGCCGCCTCGACGCAGCGCTCATGTACGACGCGCGGCGCCGCATGCGCGAGCGCCGCGCATCGATCCGCGATCCGACGACCGCCTCAGAGATGGCTCAGCACGCCGGCAATCGTCGCCGTCATGAACGTCGCCAGTGAGCCGCCGAGCACGGCCTTCAGGCCGAACCGGGCCAGATCGGCGCGCCGGTTCGGCGCGAGTCCGCCGATGCCGCCGATCTGGATCGCGATCGACGAGAAGTTCGCGAAGCCGCACAGCGCATAGGTCGCGATCAGGCGCCCCTGCTCGGTCATCTCGGGCAGATGGCGCGCCATGTCGACATAGGCGACGAATTCGTTGATGACGACCTTCTGGCCGATGAAGCTGCCGACCAGGGTCGCGTCCTGCCACGGCACGCCGATCAGCCAGGCCAGCGGCGCGAGGATCCAGCCGAACAGCGTCTGCAGCGACAGCTCGACCTCGCGGCCGGCCTGCGCGCTGAGCCAGGCGTTGATCGACCCGGCATCACCCCAGGCGTGAGCGCCGACCCACTGGAACGGCGCATTGAGCAGCGCGATCAGCGCGATGAACGCGAGCAGCATCGCGCCGACGTTGAGCGCCAGGCGCAAGCCGTCGGCGGCGCCGGTCGCCGCCGCGTCGATCACGTTGGCGGTGGTCTTCTCGACGTCGAGCTTGACCGTGCCGCGCGTCAGCGGCTCCTGCGTCTCGGGCATCAGGATCTTGGCGATCATCAGCGTCGCCGGCGCCGCCATGATGCTCGCGGTCAGCAGATGCGTCGCGAAGAACAGCTGCTGGTCCCGGTCGTCGCCGCCGAGCAGGCCGACGTAGGCCGCCATCACGGACCCTGCGATGTGCGCCATGCCGCCGATCATGACCGTCATCAGTTCCGAATGGGTCATCCGCTCGATGTACGGCTTGATCGTCAACGGCGCCTCGGTCTGGCCGATGAACACGCTGGCGCACACGCTGGTGGTCTCGGCGCCCGACACGTTCATGACCTTGGTGATCAGCCAGGCCATGCCGCGCACGATCATCTGCATGACGCCCAGGTGGTACAGCACGCCGGTCAGCGCGGCGAAGAAGATGATCGTCGGCAGCACCTGCACCGCGAAGACGAAGCCGAACTTGGACACGTCCATGAAGCTGCCGAAGATGAACTCCGAGCCGACCCGGACGAAATCGAGCAGCTTGACGAAGCCGGTCGCGATCGCGCGGAACAGGTCGCGCCCCAGCGGCACCTTCAGCACCAGCGCGGCGAACAGGATCTGCAGCACCACGCCGGTGCCGACCAGCCGCCAGTTGACCGCGCGCCGGTCGGCCGAGAAGGCCCAGGCGATCGCGATCAGGACGGACAGGCCGAACAGGCCGAACGCGATGTGGCCCAAGGCTGCGAGCATCGTCATCTCCCCGAATGATCGGGCCAGCGTAGAGCAGCGCTCGCGTCGCACGCAAGGCGGGCCGCTCCCGACCCTGTCCGCGGCAACCTGCCGCAGCCCCGATGCCGCGACGGGTTTGGACGGCTATTTGTCGATCGAGGCGCTTTGACGCGGTGCATCAACTGTGCTCTAGTCGGGACGCCAGGAACCGCATCCGGCGGATGCCTCATCCAAGCTCTCGGGAAGCGACCGATCCATGACGCGCAGCATCCACGGTGGTCTCTACGATCCGGCCTACGATCACGACAGCTGCGGTTTCGGCCTGGTCGCGAACGTCGAAGGCCGCGCCAGCCGCTGGCTGGTCGAGCAGGGCTATGCGGCCCTGGCCAAGATGGCTCATCGCGGCGGCGTCAACGGCGACGGCATCACCGGCGACGGCAGCGGCATCCTGATCCACCGGCCCGATGCCTGGCTGCGCGCGCTGGCGGCCGAGGCCGGTCTCGTGCCGGCCGGGCGGTTCGCAGCCGGCCTGGTCTTCCTCGATCGCGACCCGGCACGCGCGCGGCCGCCGCGGCGGCCGCATTCGAGATCTGCATCGTCGGCGAAGGACTCGGCGTGGCCGGCTGGCGCGAGGTGCCGGTCGTCGACGAGGCCTGCGGTCCGCTGGGACTGGCGCATCGTCCGGCGATCCGCCAGATCTTCGTCGACGCGCCGGACGGCCTGGACGAGGCGCGCTTCGAACGCGCGCTGTTCCGCGCGCGGCGCCGTGCCGAGATGGCGCTGGCCGAGGATCGCGCCTTCTACGTCGTCAGCCTGTCGGCCGCGACGATCGGCTACAAGGCGATGGCCGCGCCGGGCCGGCTCGACGCGGTGTTTCCGGATCTGCAGCGGCCCGACCTCGCCTCGACCTGCGTGGTGTTCCACCAGCGCTTCTCGACCAACACGATGCCGAACTGGACGCTCGCGCAACCATTCCGGCTGCTCGCCCACAACGGCGAGATCAATACGATCCGTGCCAACCGCAGCTGGGCCGGTGCGCGCGCGGCGCGGCTGCGCTCGCCGCTGGTCGACTTCTCCGATCTCGGTCCGCTGGTCTCGACGGCCGGCTCCGATTCGCAGAGCCTGGACAACATGCTCGAGGTGCTGCTCGCCGGCGGCATCGACCTGCTCGCGGCGATGCGGATCCTGGTGCCGCCGGCCTGGAGCGCCAGCGACCGCATCGACGAGGACCTCGAGGCGTTCTATGAATACTACGCGCTGCATTCCGAGCCCTGGGACGGCCCGGCCGGCCTGGTCATGTGCGACGGCCGCTATGCGGCCTGTACGCTCGACCGCAACGGCCTGCGGCCGGCGCGCTGGACGCTGGCCGACGACGGCCATCTGATCGTCGCGTCGGAAACCGGCCTGTGGGACGTGCCCGAGTCGCGCGTCGTCTCCAAGGGCCGGATCGGACCGGGCCAGATGCTCGCGGTCGACCTGGTCGAGCACCGCCTGCTCGACGATGCCGCGATCGACGCGGTCAATCGCGCACGCGCGCCGTTCAAGCAGTGGCTGCGCGACAGCGTGACGTATCTGGAGTCCTACCTGATCGATCCGGCGCTGGCGGCCGAGCCGTTCGCGCCGGAGATGCTGGCACGCTTCCAGAAGCAGTTTGCGCTGACGCGCGAGGAGCGCGACGTCGTCCTCAAGACGCTGGCCGAGGACGAGGCCGAGGCGACCGGATCGATGGGCGACGACACGCCGGCCGCCGTGCTGTCGCACAAGTCGCGTCCGCTCTACGAGTACTTCCGCCAGGCCTTCGCGCAGGTCACCAATCCGCCGATCGATCCGCTGCGCGAGCGGCTGGTGATGTCGCTGGTCACGCAGATCGGCGTGGAACGCAACATCTTCGAGCCCTCACCCGAGAACGCGCAGCAGGTGCTGCTCAACTCGCCGATCCTGTCGCAGCGCAAGCTGCGCCAGATCCTGGCCCTGCCCCACATCGCCGAGCGCCAGGTCAAGCTGGACCTCTACTACGACGAGTCGATCGGCCTGAAGGCCGCGCTCGAACGGCTCTGCGCCGACGCCGAGGCCGCCGTGCGCGGCGGCGCGGTGCTGCTGCTGTTATCGGACCGCTATCCCGCGCCGGGCCTGCTGCCGATCCATGCCCTGCTCGCGACCGGTGCGGTGCATGCGCATCTGATCCGGCTGCGCCTGCGCTGCGACTGCAACGTGCTGGTCGAGACCGGCACCGCGCGCGATGCGCATCATTTCGCGTGCCTGATCGGATGCGGTGCGACCGCGGTCTATCCGTACCTGGCCTATCAGACGCTGTTCGACATGAACCGGCGCGGCGAGCTCAAGGGCCTGGAGGGCGAAGCGCCGTCGGAGATCGGCCGCAGCTACCGGCGCGGCATCCGCAAGGGCCTGCTGAAGATCCTCTCGAAGATGGGCATCTCGACGATCGCCGGCTATCGCGGCGCGCAGCTGTTCGAGATCCTCGGTCTGGATCGCGAGGTCGTCGATCTGTGCTTCCCGGGCACGCCGGCGCGCATCGGCGGCGCCGGCTTCGCCGAGATCGAGGCCGAGTACCGGATCCAGCTCGCGGCCGCGCGCGATCCCAACTACGCGCTGCCGCCGGGCGGCCTGCTCAAGGCGGTGCCGGACGGCGAGTACCACATGTACAACCCGGCCGTGATCGGCCATCTGCAGGCGGCCGTGCGCAGCGGCGATCCCGAGCTGTACCGGCGCTACGCCGACGCGGTCGACACGCGGCCGCCCTCGGCGCTGCGCGATCTGCTGACGTTTCGCGACGGCCTGACCGCACTGGCCTCGGTCGATGAGGTCGAACCGTCCGAGCGCATCCTCAAGCGTTTCGATTCGGCCGGCATGTCGCTCGGCGCGCTGTCGCCGGAGGCGCACGAGGCGCTCGCGATCGCGATGAACCGGCTCGGCGCGCGCTCCAATTCCGGCGAAGGCGGCGAGGATCCGGCGCGCTACGGCACCGAGCGCATGTCCAAGATCAAGCAGGTCGCCTCCGGTCGCTTCGGCGTGACGCCGGCCTACCTCGTCAACGCCGAGGTCCTGCAGATCAAGATCGCCCAGGGCGCCAAGCCCGGCGAAGGCGGCCAGCTGCCCGGCCACAAGGTCAATCCGCTGATCGCGCGGCTGCGCTACGCCAAGCCCGGCATCGGCCTGATCTCGCCGCCGCCGCATCACGACATCTACTCGATCGAGGATCTGGCCGAGCTGATTCACGATCTGCGCGAGGTCAATCCGCGCGCCCTGGTGTCGGTCAAGCTGGTCTCGCATGCCGGTGTCGGCACGATCGCCGCCGGCGTCGTCAAGGCCGGTGCCGATCTGGTGACCGTGTCCGGCCACGACGGCGGCACCGGCGCCAGCCCGCTGACCTCGATCCGCTACGCCGGCGTACCGTGGGAGCTCGGCCTGGCCGAGACGCACCAGACACTGGCCGCCAACGGCCTGCGCGAGCGTGTGATCGTGCAGACCGACGGCGGTCTCAAGACCGGCCTGGACGTGGTCAAGGCGGCGATGCTCGGCGCCGACTCGTTCGGCTTCGGCACCGGACCGATGGTCGCGCTCGGCTGCAAGTTCCTGCGCATCTGCCATCTGAACTCGTGCGCGACCGGCGTCGCGACGCAGAACGAGGTGCTGCGCCGCAAGCATTTCGTCGGCCTGCCGGAAATGGTCGAGCATTTCTTCCGTTTCGTCGCCGAGGACGTGCGCGCGATTCTCGCTTCGATCGGCGCGTGCTCGCTCGGTGAGGTCGTCGGCCGTACCGACCTGCTGCGGCAGATCGAAGGCACGACCGCCAAGCAGCGCCGCCTCGATCTGTCGCCGCTGCTGGCGCGCTCGGCGCTGGCCGAATCGATGCAGGGCGCCTGCGCCGCCGGGCCGCTGGTGCCGGGTCCGGGCGACCTGGTCGAGGCGATCATGCGCGACAGTGCGAGCGCGGTCGCGACGCGCTCGGGCGCGCGCCTGCGCTATGCCGTGCGCAATACCGATCGCGCGGTCGGCGCGCGCCTGTCCGGCGAGGTCGCACGCGCCTGGGGCGACGCCGGCATGGCCGATGCGCCGATCCTCGTCGAGCTCGACGGCGCGGCCGGCCAGAGCTTCGGCGCCTGGAACGCCGGCGGCGTGCATCTGCTGCTGCGCGGCGAGGCCAACGACGGTGTCGGCAAGGGCATGGCCGGCGGACGCATCGTGGTCCGGCCGCCGGCCGACGCGCGCTACGCGACGCAGGACACCAGCATCATCGGCAACACCTGCCTGTACGGCGCGACCGGCGGCGAGCTGTACGCGGCCGGCCGCGCCGGCGAACGCTTCGCGGTGCGCAATTCCGGCGCGATCGCGGTCGTCGAAGGCGTCGGCGACCACGGCTGCGAATACATGACCGGCGGCACCGTCGTCGTGCTCGGCCGCACCGGCCTCAACTTCGGCGCCGGCATGACCGGCGGCATCGCCTACGTGCTCGACCTCGAGCGCGATTTCGTCGACCGCTACAACCACGAGCTGGTCGACATCGTGCGCATCTCGCTGGAGGGCATGGAGAACCACATGCAACACGTGCGCAATCTGATCGGCACCCATGCCGAGGCGACCGGCAGCGCCTGGGCCGCACGCCTGCTCGAGGATTTCCGCAACGTGCTGCACAAGGTCTGGCTGGTCAAGCCGAAGGCAGCCAGCCTCGATGCGCTGGCCGAAGAGCTGAGGCGCGCGGCATGAGCGAGAAGACCTTTCCGTTCCTCAAGTTCCATCGCGAGCTGCCGCGCGAGGTGCCGGTGCCGGTGCGCATCGTCGGCTTCGGCGAGATCAACGGCAGCTACGCCAACGGCGACGCGGCCGACCAGGCCTCGCGCTGCATCGACTGCGGCAATCCGTACTGCTCGTGGGCCTGCCCGCTCGGCAACCGCATTCCGCAGTGGCTCAAGCTGGTCAAGGAGGGCCGTATCGAGGATGCCGCCGCGCTGATGCACGAAACCAATCCGCTGCCGGAGATCTGCGGCCGCGTCTGTCCGCAGGACCGTCTCTGCGAGGGGGACTGCACGCTCGAGGAAGGCTTCGGCGCGGTCACGATCGGCGCGATCGAACGCGTGATCACCGACGAGGCGCTGCAGCGCGGCTGGCGTCCCGAGATCACCAATGCGCCGACCGGACGCCGCGTCGCGGTCGTCGGCGCCGGCCCGGCCGGCCTCGCCGCGGCGGACCGGCTGATCCGTGCCGGCGTCGCGGTCGACGTGTTCGACCGCTACGAGGAGATCGGCGGCCTGCTGACGTTCGGCATCCCGGCGTTCAAGCTCGAGAAATCGGTGGTGCGGCAGCGCCGCGAGGTGCTCGAGGGCCTCGGCGTGCAGTTCCGTCTCGGCGTGGAGATCGGCCGCGACCTCGGCTTCGACACGCTGGTCGCCGACTACGACGCAGTGTTCCTCGGCACCGGCGCCTACCGCTACGTCGACGCCGGCCTGCCCGGCCAGGACCTGCCCGGCGTGCACGCGGCGCTGGATTTTCTGATCGCCAATGCGCGCCGCCTGCTCGGTACCGACGGCGGCGCCGCGACGCTGCCGGACCTGACCGGCCGGCGCGTCGTCGTGCTCGGCGGCGGCGACACCGCGATGGACTGCGTGCGCACCTCGGTGCGGCTCGGCGCCGCACGCGTGGACTGCGTCTACCGCCGCGACGAGGCCAACATGCCCGGCTCGCGCAAGGAAGTGAAGAACGCGCGCGACGAAGGCGTGCAGTTCCGTTTCAACCGCCAGCCGCTGGCGATCCTCGGCGATCGCGGCGGCGTCAGGGGCGTGCGCGTGGCCGAGACGCGCCTGGTGGCGGACCGTCACGGCCGCGCACGGCCCGAGCGGGTGGCCGGCAGCGAGGAAGACCTCGTCGCCGACGTCGTGATCCAGTCGTTCGGCTTCCTGCCGAGCCCGCCGTCCTGGCTCGGCGACTTCGCGATCGCGACCGAACCCGGCGGCCGGCTGATCGTCGGCGGGTCCGGCCTGCCGTACCAGACCAGCCATCCGAAGGTGTTCGCCGGCGGCGACAACGTGCGCGGCGCCGACCTCGTCGTGCGCGCGGTGCTCGACGGCCGTGAGGCGGCGCGCTCGATCGTCGCCCAGCTCGGCATCAGCGTCCGCGACGCGTTGCTCTGACCGCGGCCGGGCCCGGCGACGGGCCGCCTCCGGACGCGATGCGGCGCCCCGCGCCGGCCGCGACAGGCCGGCCGGCGCGGCTGCGACACCGCGCCACAACGGCCGCTCAACCATGCCAGCACTGGCGCAGTCGCGCCGCCGCAGTGTCGCGGATCGGAGACAACCCCCGCCGCGCCGGCGCGCCGGCGGCCGGCGGTGCGGCTCAAGCCCTTGATCGACCGTGCCTGGCGGCTGTGCGCATCAGTTGGCACGGCGAGTGCTGTAGGAGTGACCGTAGCCGGCCTGCCGGCTTGGTTGGGCGTGTTCACGCATTCAAGAATTTCGGAGTCGATAACGTAATGAAGACAAGAGCCGCGGTGGCCTGGGAGGCCGGTAAAGATCTCCAGATCGAGGAAATCGACCTGGCCGGCCCGCGCGCCGGCGAAGTGCTGGTGCAGATCGTCGCCACCGGCGTGTGTCATACCGACGCCTTCACGCTGTCCGGCGCGGACCCGGAGGGCCTGTTCCCGGTCGTTCTCGGTCACGAGGGCGGCGGCATCGTGCGCGAGGTCGGCGCCGGTGTGACCAGCGTCAAGCCGGGCGACCACGTCATCCCGCTGTACACGCCCGAGTGCGGCGCCTGCAAGTTCTGCCTGTCCGGCAAGACCAACCTGTGCCAGGCGATCCGCGCGACCCAGGGCAAGGGCCTGATGCCCGACGGCACCTCGCGCTTCTCCTACCAGGGCAAGCCGATCTTGCACTACATGGGCACCAGCACGTTCTCCGAGTACACCGTGCTGCCGGAGATCGCACTGGCCAAGATCAACCCGGCCGCGCCGCTGGACAAGGTCTGCCTGCTCGGCTGCGGCGTCACCACCGGCATCGGCGCGGTGCTCAACACCGCCAAGGTCAAGCCCGGCGACACCGTCGCGGTGTTCGGCCTCGGCGGCATCGGCTTGTCCTGCGTGCAGGGCGCGGTCATGGCCAAGGCCTCCCGGATCATCGCGGTCGACACCAATCCGTCGAAGTGGGAGATGGCCAAGGCGCTCGGTGCGACCGACTTCGTCAATCCGAAGGACTACCCCGACACGCCGATCCAGCAAGTCATCGTCGACCTGACCGACGGCGGCGTCGACTTCTCGTTCGAGTGCATCGGCAACGTCAATGTGATGCGCTCGGCGCTGGAGTGCTGCCACAAAGGCTGGGGCGAGTCGGTGATCATCGGCGTGGCCGGTGCCGGCCAGGAGATCTCGACGCGGCCTTTCCAGCTGGTCACCGGACGCGTCTGGCGCGGATCGGCGTTCGGCGGCGTCAAGGGCCGCTCGCAGTTGCCCGGCTACGTCGACCGCTATCTCGCCGGCGAGATCAAGATCGACGAGTTCGTCACCGAGGTCCTGCCGCTGGAGGAGATCAACGAGGCCTTCCATCTGATGCACGAGGGCAAGGTCATCCGCTCGGTGATCAAGTACTGAGCTTTTCGACAGGTCTTCCGGCGTCACGCGATCCCAGCATCGCCGGAAGCCGCAGTGTGGCGATCAGTTCCCAATCTACGAATCGAAGGAGTTATCCATGGCAAACCCAGTCATTTCCGGCGACGGCGTCTTCTCGCACGTCTTCATCGGCGCCGCCGACATGAACAAGTCCACCGCGTTCTACGATGCGGCCCTGGCCGCCCTCGGCATCAAGAATCTGGGCCCGTTCGGCAACGGCTGGATCCTCTACGGCCGTGACAAGCCGGCCTTCATCATCGCGCGTCCCGGCAACGGCGAGGCGGCCTCGAGCAACGGCGTGACGATCGGCTTCGCGGCGAAGAGCACCGCCGAGGTCGACGCGTTCCACGCCGCGGCCTGGCCAACGGCGGCAGCGACGAAGGCAAGCCCGGTCCGCGCGGCCATCTGCCGGGTGCGTACGCGGCATACCTGCGCGATCCGGCCGGCAACAAGGTCTGCACGTACACGTTCGTCTGATCGATCCGGCAGCAGCGCGCGGCGGCGACCGCCGCGCGCTGCTGCCGATCCTGCGATATCGATGACCCGCCTCGCATCGGTCGAGGGCGGGTCGGCTACGCAGCGCGGCCGGGAAGTTTTCCCGGCGCCTGCGTGGCGATCACGGCTTTCTTCAACGGTTGTCAGGCCTCGCCTTCGGATCGTGCACGACACGCGACACATCGCCCGCGAACACCGTCGCCCTTCCAGAGCCCGCCACCCCGCCGCACCGAATCGGGAATTTTTCCCGACGCATCGCAGCACCTCTCGCTCCGCACGACGACCGGCGCCGCGCCCGGTTGTCGCTGTACCGACGCGTCCGGACAATCGCCGCTCCTCCACACGACCGGAGCGCGCATGTCCGCCCTGAGAATCGCCATCGCCGACGACCACGCCGTGGTCCGCACCGGCTATCGCCGCCTGCTCGAGCTCGAAGACGGCATCGAGGTCGTCGCCGAGTTCGGCGACGGCGACAGCGCCTGCGAATGGCTGACCGCGCATCCGGCCGACATCCTGATCCTGGACCTGTCGATGCCCGGCCGCGCCGGCATGGAGACGCTGCAGCGCCTGCGCGCGCGTGCGCCGCATCTGCAGGTGCTGGTGTTCACGATGCACGAAAGTCCGGCGCTGGCCGCGCAGGCGATGCGGCTGGGCGCGCGCGGCTATCTGACCAAGAACAGCCCGCCCGAGGCGCTGGTCGGCGCGGTGCGCGACATCGCGGCCGGCGAGCGCAGCCTGTCCGAAAGCCTCGAAGAGGAAATCAAGCAGAAAAGCCGGCGCGTGCCGCTGGCCCATCTGGCGCTCAGCGCGCGCGAGCTCGACATCTTCCTGCTGCTCGCACGCGGACTCAGCGTGGAGGAGATCGCCGCGCAGGGGCGCATGAGCTTCAAGACCGCCGCCAACTACCAGACCTCGATCCGCAAGAAGACCGGTCTGGGCAGTTCGCTCGACATGCATCGCTATGCGATCGCCCACGGCCTGCTGCCGGACGGACCGGGTGCGGCGCCCTGAGCGGACATCGCTCGCGCCGCGCGTCCCGATCCGCGGGCGTGGTGCAGCCGCGCCCGCGTCGAGGCACGCCTCAGCTTCGTGCGCTGCCGGTGCGGCCGATCGGGAAGCGGGCCGACAGCCGTACGCCGGGCCGCTCGGCGCCGGCATGCCGCGGCTGGATCTCGATCTCGCCGTGGTGGGCCCAGACCCGTTCGCTGATGCCGGCCAGGCCGTTGCCGCGATGCAGGGCGCGCTCCGGCGCGTCGATGCCGACGCCGTCGTCCTCGACCTGCCAGCGCAGGCGCTGCTCGGCGTCCAGGCGCAGCGACACCGCGACGCGGCGCGCGCCCGCGTAACGCATCGCATTGGTCAGCGCCTCCTGGGTCATCCGGTACAGCGTCAGCGCGAGATCGTCGGCGACCGGCTCGACACGATCGTCGAAGCTCAGCGTCAGCTCGGCCTGCTGGCCGGGCCGCTCGCGCCAGCTCTGGATCAGCCGCTCGAGCAGCGCGCGCAGCGGTACCGGCCCGTCGTCGACGCCGCTGTCCTGCGGTCGCAGCCGGTCGAGCAGGTCGCGGACGCCTTCCTGCAGGCGCCCGCACGAGTTCGCCAGCCCCTGCATGACCTCCTCCACGTCGGCACGGCCGTCGACGCGACGCTGCAGCCAGGCGATGTCGGCGCGCATCGCGGTCAGCACCTGGCCGAGCTCGTCGTGCAGTTCGCGCGCGATGTAGGTGCGTTCCTCCTCCTGCACGCCGAGCAGCTTCAGGCTCAAGGTGCGGCGCGCCTCCTGGGCCTGGTCGAGCGCGCCGGCCATGTGATTGAGCGCCTGGCCGACCGCGTCGAGCTCGCGCATCGGCAGCGCCGGCACGCGCCAGGCGTAGTCGGCGTCGCGGTAGTGGCCGATCGCGGCATGGATCGGCTGCAGCGGCGCCAGCGCACGGCGCAGCGCCCAGAACACCGCGATCAGCGTCAGCACGCCGTAGCCGAACAGCGTGCCGAGCAGACCCAGCGTGTCGTCGAGCGCCTCGTCCTGCTCGCTGGCCGGATTCAACATGAAGGTCGCGACGAAGCGCACGCCCTCGTCGCGCCGGATCACCCAGGTCGCCGCGCTGGTCTGCGCCGATTCGGGAGGCAGCAGCGCGACGAAGCTGCGCTCGAGCCACGACGGCGTCGCCGGCTCGGGCGGCGCGATCAGCTCGCGGCCGGTGGCATCGGCCAGACGCAGCTGCAGATGGCGCATCCGGTCCGATCCGACGATCTCGCGCAGCGCCTGGATGTGCGTGTCGATCCGTTCGGCCGGCGCGTCCTGCAGGGCGCTCAGGTGCTCGAACGCGCGCGCCACGTCGGACGCACCGCGTTCCTCCAGCGCCACGTCGAACTGGGCGCGCCACAGCGCGAACAGCAGCGCCGCACAGAAGATCGCTGCGGACACCGCGGCGATCCGTCCCATTAGAAACCGCGACATGTCCATCAGGGGTCTCCGCACGTCCACGAGCCAGGAAGTTTTCCCGAAACGATCCACCGCCCATCACGCGATACACGACAAGAACCGGACGCGGTGCCGATGCGCCGACGTCCGAACGACCGAGGGAGAGAAGACCATGCTTGCAGGTTCCGTCAAGTCCACCCATCGCGGCCATGCCGCTGCGACACCCGCGCGGCGGCGCGGCCCGGGCGCGCGTTCGGCGCTGTTCGTCGCGCTCGCCGCGGCCCTGCTGCCGGCGGCGACCGTCCGCGCCCAGGCACCGGCCGACGACGAATCGCTGCAGCGGTTGCCGACGGTCGAGGCGATCACGCCGAGCCCGCTGCCCGGCACGACGATCGATCGCGATACCCTGCCCTACTCGTCGCAGACCGCCGACGCCGACGCGATCAGGGCCTCGGGTGCCGACAACCTGATCCGCTTCATGACGCAGCGCCTGACCGGCGTCAACATCAACGAGGTGCAGGGCAGTCCGTTTCAGGGTGACCTGACGTTCCACGGCTACCGCGCCTCGGCGACGCTCGGCGCGGCACAGGGCATCTCGGTCTATCTGGACGGCATCCGCGTCAACGAGCCGTTCGGCGACATCATCAGCTGGGACATGATGCCCGAGGCGGCGATCCGTACCCTGACCGTGGTGCCGGGCTCCGATGCGCTGTTCGGCCCGAACACGCTCGGCGGCGCGCTGGCGTTCACGACGCAGTCGGGCCTGACCGCACCGGGCTTCAGCGCGGACCTGAGCTACGGCAGCGATGCGCGCAAGCGCGCGGATCTCGCCTGGGGCTGGAACAACGCCGACGGCTGGCATGCATTCGCGGCCGTGACCGGCTTCGACGAGGACGGCTGGCGCGACCGCTCCGAGGGCCACCTCGGCACGTTCTTCGGCAAGATCGGCCGCAGCACCGCGACCACCGACTGGGATCTGTCGCTGCTGAGCGGACGCAGCAAGCTGATCGGCAACGGCCTGCTGCCGAGCTGGCGTTTCGAGGACGACGGACGCGAGGGCGGCCTCTACCAGGACAGCCGGCGTGCGATCTACACCGCGCCGGACCAGACCGAGAACCGCCAGACCCAGATCGCCTCGCATTTCGCGCATCGCTTCGACGAGGACACCCAGCTCTCGGCGCTGGCCTACGTGCGCCACGGCAAGCGCGACACCGTCAACGGCGACATCAACGGCGAGTACGAGGAGTACGTCGAGGAATGCGAGGACGGCTTCGACGCCGACGGCCAGCCGCTCGACGATGACTGCGAGTACACGCGCGACGAAGGCGCGGCCCTGCACAACGGCGTGTTCAACGGCACGCATCTGGACCAGTGGGCGCGCGGTCTCGCGCTCAATCTCGATCGCCAGTTCGGCGCGCATCGCCTCGTCGTCGGCGCGACCTGGGACCACAGCAAGGTCGACTACAAGCAGTACGAGCAGCTCGGCTGGCTCGACGAGGAGACGCGCCAGATCTACGCCGATCCGGACGAGGAACGCGAGTTCTTCTCGGGCGTGCGCGGCAATGCCACCGCCTACAGCGTGTTCGCCAGCGACCATTGGCAGATCGGCGAAAGCACCTACGTGACCGGCTCGCTGCGCTGGAACCGCAGCCGCGTCGCCAACACGCTGAGCACGGCCGACGACGGCGAGCGGCCGCGCGAGCAGTTCACCTATACCAAGGCCAATCCGTTCCTCGGCATCACCCACGCGATCGGCGACTGGACCGTCTACGCCAGCGCCTCGCAGAGCAACCGCGCGCCGACCGTGATGGAACTGGGCTGCGCCGATCCGGAAGAGCCGTGCCGTCTGCCGACCGGCCTGCAGGGCGATCCGTACCTGGCCCAGGTGGTCTCGCGTTCGGTCGAGCTCGGTGCCCGCTGGTCGCCGAACCGCGACACCTTCGTCTCGGCCTCGGTCTATCGCACGCACAACCGCGACGACATCCTGTTTCTGCGTGCGCCCAATACGCAGCAGGGCTATTTCTCGAACTTCGACCGCACGCGCCACGAGGGCGTCGATCTGACCGTGCACCAGGACCTCGGCGCGATCGAATGGCATCTGGGCTACAGCTGGCTCAAGGCGACCTACCAGGCGCACGGCGAGCTGCTGTCGGGCGAGCGCACGGTTCAGATCGAGCCCGGCATGCGCATGGCCGGCCTGCCCAGGCACACGCTCAAGCTCGGCGCCGACTGGAAGCCGACGCGACAGCTGACGCTGGGCGCCGACCTGGTCGCGCAGTCGGACCTGATCGCCAGCGGCAACGAGGACGGCGGCATGGTCGATGACGTGGAGGGCTCGCGCGCGCGCGACTGGAAGACCGCCGGCTTCACGATCGTCAACCTGCACGGCAGCTGGCGCAGCAGCGAGCGGCTGGAGTTCTACGCCGGCGTCGACAACGTGTTCGACCGCCGCTACGAGACCTTCGGCATGATCGGCGAGGACGTGCTGCCGAACGGCGAGCTGCTGCGGCCTCACGTCGACCCGGAGGATTCGGCCGATGCGCTGTTCGTCGCGCCGGGCGCGCCGCGGCGCTATCGCGTCGGTCTGCGTCTGCGCTTCTGACGATCGATCGAGCGCGCGAGGGCAGCCTGTCCTCGCGCGCCTTGCGTGGCGGCTGCCGCCTTCCGGCGGCCGGCCGCCCGACATCGGCTGCACAGAAAAATCTCGCCGCCCCTCGGCGAACGCGGTGGCCGGATCCGGTCGCCAGCGGCGCCCTGTGCGCGCTTCTACGCGCATGTCCGCCCAGTCGACGGCCAGTCGCGTCCGCCACGCCGGGCATCGCCGTGGCAGCACGACACCGCCGGACGCAGGCGCGGCCGCGCCGGACCCGGTGGCGGCTGATCGGTGTCTCAGCCTGCTCAGTTCCAGCCCAGCTGCACCCACAGGCTCGGCGCCTTGCCGGCCTTCTCGATCGCCTGCAGCCGCGCCGCATGCGCGGCGGCCTCTTCGGCATCGGCGGCCTGCACGCGCAGCGGCACCACGACCAGCGTCCGCTCGCGGCGCATCTGGCCGCCCGTCGCGGCTTCGCTCGCGAAGCCGAGGTCGCCCTGGCCGGAGGTCATCGCCAGATAGACATCGGCCAGCAGCTGCGCGTCGAGCAGCGCGCCGTGCAGCTCGCGGTGGCTGTTGTCGACGCCGAGCCGCTTGCACAGCGCGTCCAGGCCGTTGCGCTGGCCCGGCCACATCTCGCGCGCCAGCGCCAGCGTGTCGATCACCGCGACGCGCTGCTCGAACGGACCGGCGACGCCGGCCCGTTCGAGCTCGGCATTGATGAAGCCGACGTCGAAGCTCGCGTTGTGCGCGATCACCTCGGCGCCGTCGACGAACGCGATGAACTCCTCGGCGATCTCGTGGAAGCGCGGCTTGTCGAGCAGGAACTCGTCGGCGATACCGGTGACCGCCTTGGCGCCTTCGTCGATCGCGCGGTCGGGATTGAGGTAGCGATGGAAGCTGCGTCCGGTCGGCCGGCGCTCGCTGAGTTCGATGCAGCCGATCTCGATCAGGCGGTGGCCCTTGTGGACCTCCAGACCGGTCGTCTCGGTATCCAGCACGATCTGTCTCAAGGCCCTGCCCTCCCGTCGCGGATCGCCTGCGCCGCTGCGCGCGCGAGCTGGTCGACACGCTCGTTCTCGACGTGGCCGGCATGGCCGCGTACCCAATGCCAGCGCACCACATGACGCGCGTGCGCGCCGGCCAGCCGCTCCCACAGATCGCGGTTCTTGACCGGCTTTCCGTCGCTGGTCTTCCAGCCGCGCGCCTGCCAGCGCGGCAGCCATTCCTCGATGCCGCGCTGCACGTACTGCGAATCGGTGTAGAGCGCGACACGGCACTGCCGCGTCAGCGCCTCCAGTCCCTGGATCGCCGCCATCAGCTCCATTCGGTTGTTGGTCGTCGCCGCCTCGCCGCCGGACAGCTCGCGCTCGCGCTCGCCCAGGCGCAGCAGCGCGCCCCAGCCGCCGGGACCGGGATTGCCGAGGCAGGCCCCGTCGGTGTACAGCTCGACCTCGCTCCCCGCCTCGCCACCGCTCATGCCGAGGCGCGCCGGCTGGCCGCCGCGACCAGACGGCGCGGCGGCATCGCGCGCAGGCGCGACGCGCGATGCGGCAGCAGCGTCGCCGGCGTGCGGCGCTTGTTCGCGGCGAGCACCCACGCGGCGCGGAACAGATCGACCGCGGCGCCGCTGGACACGCCGGCCGCGGCGTCGCGCGGCCAGAACGCGCCGACCCGATGCGCTGTCTCGACGTCCAGACCGCTGTGCACGAGCAGGCGCCGCAGCCGCGCGGCGGTCAGCCTGCCGAGCGAGACCTCGTGGCGCCAGCGGCACCACGGATGCCAGGCGCCGAGCGCGTTGAGCCCGGACCACAGTACGACGCCACCGGGCGCAGTCACGCGCTCGATCTCGGCTGCAAACGCCTCGACCGGTGCCAGCACCTCGCCGACGTGCTGCACCTGGACCAGGTCGAAACTGCCCTCGGCCCACGGCAGCCGGTGTGGTAGGCAAGAGCGGTCGCCTTCCAGGCGCGAGCCCTGCACATGCAGCCGCGTCACCTCCACGGCTGCCAGATCCAGCGGCAGCTTCAATCCGCTGACGTGCGGATGCACGATCAAGGCGCGCGCCGCCGGCTGGCGCCGCGCGTAGACGCCGAGCAGGGCGAGCTCGTCACGCGCCAGAGCCGACAGCTCTGGCCGCGCGAACACGCTGACGAAACGAGGAGTCATCGAGGCATCGGTCGATCGAAAGGACCGAAGTGTAACCAAAGCCGGCGACGCTGCACGGCCGCGATAACTTTCGCTTAACCTCGTCGCGCGCGTGCGTCCTTATAGTCCGGCGGCCCATGAACCGACTGCGCCTGCTGGCCGTCCCGGCCTTCGCCGACAACTACATCTGGCTGCTGGCCGATGCGGCCGGCGACGCGCTGGCGGTCGACCCCGGCCAGGCGGCGCCGTTGCGCGAGGCGCTCGGGCGCGAAGGCCTGCGCCTGCGCGCGATCCTGCTGACGCATCACCATGCCGATCACGTCGGCGGCGTCGCCGAGCTGGTCGCCGAGACGCCGGTACCGGTCTACGCACCGGCCGACGAGCGCATCGCCTGTGCCGATCACCGCGTGAGCGACGGCCAGATATTGATGCTGTCCGCGCCGGCGGCCCGGTTCACCGTGATCGCGGTGCCGGGGCATACGCGCAGCCACGTCGCCTATGCCGGCGAAGGTCTGCTGTTCTGCGGCGACACGCTCTTCAGCCTCGGCTGCGGCCGCCTGTTCGAAGGCAGTCCGGAGCAGATGCTGGCCTCGCTCGACCGGCTGTCGGCACTGCCGGACACGACCGGCGTGTGCTGCGGGCACGAGTACACGCTCGACAATGGCGCGTTCGCGCGCACGATCGAGCCCGGCAACGGCGCGCTCGACGCCCGCATCGCGGCGGTGCGCCGGCTGCGTGCCGAGGGACGGCCCTCGCTGCCGGTGACGCTGGCCGAGGAGCGCGCGAGCAACCCGTTCCTGCGCACCGATGCACCGGCGGTGATCGCCGCGCTGTCCGGGGAGGTCGGCGCCGCGCCACGCGCGCCGAACGCTTCGCTGCCTTGCGCAGGCGCAAGGACCTGTTCCGGACCGCCACCGCATGAGGTGGGCGATGCGCGGCGGCGCCGGGCTGCTGCTGCTCGGTCTGGCGGCCTGCAGCACGCTGCCGCGGCATGCACCGGTGCCGCCGCCGCAGGCCCCGCCCGCGCCGCCGCCGGCTGCGCCGGCACGTCCGGCCGAAGCAAGGCCGGCGCCGCCGGCCGAACCGGCGGTGGCCGCCGAGCGTTCGCCCTGGCAGCGCATTCGCGAGGGCCTGGCGATGCCCGGCTGCGATCACGGCGCCGACACGCTGCGCTGGGCGCATCGCTATGCGGCCTCGCCGCGGCGCTTCGAAGCCTCCTGGACGCAGGTGATGCCGCTGGTGCTGTGGGTGCTCGACGAGGTCGAACGACGCGATCTGCCGACCGAGTTCGTGTTCCTGCCGTACGTCGAGAGTCACTACCGGCCGTTGCCGGGTCGCGGCGACCAGCCGGCCGGCATGTGGCAGCTGACCGCGACGACCGCGCGCGGCCGGGGCCTGCGCGTCGGCGCCGATTACGACGGCCGCCTCGACCTGGCCGAGTCGACGCGCGCCAGTCTCGATCTGATCGCGCTGTACGAGGAGAAATTCGCCGACTGGCGGCTCGCCAACATGGCTTTCAACGCCGGCGAGTTCCGCGTGCGCCGCCTGATCGAGCCGCTCGGCGACAGGCGGCTGTCGCCGGACGAGCTGGCGCGCCTCGCGCTGAGCCGGACGACGCACGAGCATCTGGACAAGCTGATGGCGCTGGCCTGCATCGCCAGCGACCCGGCGCGCTTCGGCGTGCAGCTGCCCGAGCCGGCCGCGTCCGACCGGCTGCAGCCGGTCGCGCTGGCGCGTCCGATCGACCTGCGCGTCGCCGCGCATCTGGCCGACATCGACCTGGACACCTTCAGGCGGCTCAATGCCGGCCATCTGCGCACGCGCCTCGCCGCGGACGCACCGCCGCGGCTGATCCTGCCGGCGCCGCAGGCGCAGCGATTCGAGGCGCTGAGCGCCGATCTGCCGGATGCGCTGTGGTCGGACTGGCGCGAGCTGCGCACGCGCCACGCGACCGACGTCGCCTCGCTGGCGAGCGCCGCCGGCGTCGACGCGAACCTGGTCGGCCTCGCCAATGGACTGGCCGCCGACGCGCGGATCGCCGACGGCGCGCGCGTGCTGCTGCCGGGCCGCGAGCAGGCCACGCCGGCGGCCGACCACGCCAAGGCGGCGGTCCACGTCGTCAAATCCGGCGACACGCTCGGCGCGATCGCGCGCCGCTATCGCGTCAGGCTCGCCGAGCTGCTGCGCTGGAACGCGCTCGCGGCCACCGCGACGCTGCGCCCCGGCGATCGGATCCGCGTCGGCCCACCGCCGTCCTGACGATCAGAGCCGTCGCAGACGCGGCCGATTGCGGTTTCGAGCACCGGCACGGGGCGCATGCGGTCGCGGCCGGCGCGTCGCTCAGGACCCGTCCCGATCGCCAAGGCCGGCCCGTGACCTCGCGCGATCGCTTCGCGCTGCGGCCAAAGAAAAGGCCGCCCGCAGGCGGCCTTTCCGGAACGCCGCGGAATGCGCGATCTCAGTTGAGATTCTTCTCGTTGATGACCGGCTTGACCTCGCTGCGCAGCGCGGCGACGAAGTCCTGCGTCGCCAGATAACCCTGCCCCTGCTGCAGCGTGGTGCGGGCGGCCTCGCGCGTCGCCGCGTCGAGCGCGGACGGATCGCCGTCGACGACCTTGTCGAGCCGGACCAGCGCATAGGCGTCGTCGCCGAGCGCGACCGAGCGGAACGCCGGCTTGCCTTCCTCGACGCGCGGCATCGCGAACACCGCCTGGACCAGCGCCGCATCGAGGTTCACGGCGTTGCGGCCGATCGCCTTCTGCTCGCTGACCTCGAGCTTGAGTTCGCCGGCCAGCGCCGACAGCGGCTCGCCCTTCTCGATGCGCGCGAACAGCTCGTCGGCGCGCTGCTTGGCCGCGGCGGCGACGCGCTCGGCGACGATGCGCGCCTTGATCTGCGCGCTGACGTCTGCGAGCGGCTTGGCCTCGGCCGGCTTGCGCTCGGCGAGGCGCACGAAGGCGATGTGATTGGGACCCAGATCGATCGCCTCGGAATTGTGGCCTTCGATCAGCACCGCGTCGGAGAACGCAGCGCGCGCGACGGCCGGGTTCGCGGCGATGCCCTCCGGCGCGCCGTCGCGCGAGAACAGACCGGTCCGACCGACCTCGAGCCCGACCTCCTGCGCCGCGTTCTGCAGCGAGGAAGGATCCTGATAGACGAGGTCGACCAGGCGGCCGGACTTCTCGTTGTAGACGCGCTCGCGCTCGGTCTCGGCGTACTCGGCGGCGAGCTCGGTACGGACCTCCTCGAAGCTGCGCACGTCGCCCGGGCGCGTGTCGCGCAGCTCGATGATGTGGTAACCGTCGCTGCCGAGCACCGGGTCGGACACGGTCTTGGGCGCCAGCGCGAACAGCGCGGTCTCGAACGCCGGATCGGTCATGCCCTTCTCGAGCCAGCCCAGATCGCCGCCCTGGTTGCGTGAGCCCAGATCGTCCGATTCCTGCTTGGCGACGTCGGCGAAGGACGCGCCTTCGCGCAGCCGCTTGACGATGCCTTCGGCCTTGGTCAATGCCTGCTTCTGCTCGTCCGGACCGCCGCTGCCGCCGACCTTGACGAGGATGTGCGAGGCGAGCCGCTGCTCCTCGGTCGTGAAGCGCGACTTCTCGTTCTCGTAACGCTCGCGCAGCACCGCCTCGCTCGGGTCCAGTTCCACCTTCAACTGGGCCGCGTCGAGCTCCAGGTACTCCAGCGCGACCTGCTCGGGATTCATGTAGTCGGACTGGTGCGCGTCGTAGAAGGTCTTGATCTCCTCGTCGGACACCGTCTCGTCGGCGGCGGCCGGCTTGTCGAGTCGCACGAAGCTGAAATCGCGCTTCTGCTCGCGCAGCCGCAGATAGGTGTCGACCTCCGCGTCGGTCACGAAGGTGGTCGCATAGAGACTCATCGGCAGCTCGCGCGTCGCGATCGACGTGCGGATGTCCTGCTCGAGCGCGCGCGAGCTCATGCCCTGCATGCTCAGCAATGCGCGGTACTGCTCGGGATCGAACTTGCCGTCGCGCTGGAACGCCGGAATCTCCATGATCGCCTCGCGTACGCGCGTGTCCGGCACGCGCACGCCGAGCTTCTCGTTGGCGTCGAGCACGATGCGCTCGTCGATCATCGAGTCGAGCACCTGGCGCCGGACCAGCGGCGAGTCGAGCAGCCGGCTGTCGAATCCTTCGCCCTGCTGGCGGATCATGTTCTGCCGGTAGTCGTTGAAGCGGTCGCGGAACTGATCCTGGCTGATCTCCTGATCGCCGATCCGCGCGACGCTGGCGTCGCTCTGGGACACGAAGTACGACTCGATTCCGAAGAACGAGAAGCCGATCAGGATCAGGCCGAGGACGGCGATGCCGACCCAGCTCTTCAAAATGGTGCGCAGTCTCGACAGCATGGAAGTAGTCCGTTTCTTTTCTTGGCTTGCTAAAAAGCAAGGGCGCCTCGCGGGCGCCCTGCTGGACGGTGGCGGCGGAAAACGGGACAGAACAGGCCCGCTCCCGTTCTGGAGGGCGGCTATTCTAACCGCCCGGACCGCCCTTCCACCGGCTGGTGGGTGCTGAGGGGATCGAACCCCCGACCCTCGCCTTGTAAGGGCGACGCTCTACCGCTGAGCTAAGCACCCGGCGAAGCGTCTTCAGTTCAACGCGTCCTTGAGCGCCTTGCCGGCCTTGAACGACGGCACCTTCGACGCCTTGATCTTGATCGTGTCGCCGGTACGCGGATTGCGGCCGCTGCGCGCGGCGCGCTTGCGGACCTGGAACGTACCGAAGCCGACGAGGGACACGCTGTCGCCAGCCTTCAGCGCCTTCTTGACGACATTGAAAACCGCTTCGACAGCGCGCTCGCCGTCAGCCTTCGACAGGCCGGCAGCTTCAGCAACTGCGGAAACGAATTCAGCTTTGTTCATTGAGATGTCACTCCCTCGTGGAACAGCGGCCCGAACGCATAGGATTGGGAAGCGAATCACGCGCATCGCCGGAGGCGGGCATCTTCAGCACGCATGGAACGCTGACCCGCGAAAACGAGCCGCCTCAGAGGCAGCCCCGGTCGCGGCGGCCCCTTTATACCAGCGGCCCTGGGGCCAGGCAATAAAAGGCTCTGCGGACTTTTTCGACCGTGAAGAACGGTCTCGCAGGCTTGACAACGCCGTTCGCGGAGGCGTCGCGGGCGACATGTTTGCCAATGTAGACGATGCCGCAACGAGGTGTGCACGACCTCGCCGCCACCTCGCTTCCGGGCGACGCCGGGTTCGATCCACGATCACGGCGCAGCGGTCGCGACGCGTTCCGCTCGTTCTGAAACGACTGCGCCGGCCCTGGGGCCGGCGCGATTCGTCGCATCGGGAGAGAATTCGGCTCAGTGCGGGCGTGCCGGCGTCTCGCCGGTACCGCCGCCGTGGGCGCCTTCCTTCTGCGGATCGGCGCCCTCCTTGCGCGCGCTCGGCGCCAGCGGCCGCTCCAGCGCGATGTCGAGCACCTCGTCGATCCACTTGACCGGCCGGATCTCGACCGAGTCGGTGACGTTCTTCGGGATGTCGACGAGATCCTTGCGGTTCTCGTCCGGGATGATCACCGTCGAGATGCCGCCGCGATGCGCAGCCAGCAGCTTCTCCTTGAGTCCGCCGATCGGCAGCACGCGGCCGCGCAGCGTGATCTCGCCGGTCATCGCGACATCGGAGCGCACCGGCACGCGCGTCAGCGCCGACACCAGCGCCGTGCACATCGCGATGCCGGCGCTCGGACCGTCCTTCGGCGTCGCGCCTTCCGGCACGTGGATGTGGATGTCGAGCTTCTGGTGGAACTCCGGATCGATGCCGAACCGGTCGGCGCGCGCGCGCACGACCGACAGCGCCGCCTGGATCGACTCCTGCATCACGTCGCCGAGCTGGCCGGTGTGGATCAGCTTGCCCTTGCCCGAGACGATCGTCGCCTCGATGCTGAGCAGGTCGCCGCCGACCTCGGTCCAGGCCAGGCCGGTGACCAGGCCGATCTCGTTCTGCTGCTCGGCGCGGCCGTAGCTGAACTTGCGTACGCCCAGGTACGCGTCGAGATTGCGCGCGCTGACGCTGACCTTGCCGGCCGGACGCTTGGCCTTGTCGCCGGCGTCCTTGGCCGTCTTCGTCTTGGCCTTGCCCTTGCCGCCGGACTTGGGCTTGGCCGCGAGGCTGAGTTCCTTGACGACCTTGCGGGCGATCTTGGATATCTCGCGGTCGAGGTTGCGCACGCCCGACTCGCGCGTGTAATAGCGGATGATGTCGCGGATCGCCGACTCGGCGATCTGCAGCTCGTCCTCGTGCAGGCCGTTCGCCTTGAGCTGCTTGGGCACCAGGTAGCGCCGCGCGATGTTGATCTTCTCCTCCTCGGTGTAGCCGGGGATGCGGATGACCTCCATGCGGTCGAGCAGCGGACCGGGGATGTTCAGCGAGTTCGCGGTCGCGATCCACATGACTTCGGACAGGTCGAAGTCGACCTCGAGATAGTGGTCGTTGAACGCGTGGTTCTGCTCCGGATCGAGCACCTCGAGCAGCGCCGCCGACGGATCGCCGCGGAAGTCCATCGACATCTTGTCGATCTCGTCGAGCACGAACAGCGGATTGCGCGTGCCGACCTTGGACAGGTTCTGGATGATGCGGCCCGGCATCGAGCCGATGTAGGTGCGCCGATGGCGCGGATCTCGGCCTCGTCACGGACGCCGCCGAGCGACATGCGCACGAACTTGCGGTTGGTCGCCTTGGCGATCGACTGGCCGAGCGAGGTCTTGCCGACGCCGGGCGGCCCGACCAGGCACAGGATCGGCCCCTTCATCTTGTTGACGCGCTGCTGCACGGCCAGATACTCCAGGATGCGCTCCTTGACCTTCTCCAGACCGAAATGGTCGGCGTCGAGCACTTCCTGCGCCAGATGCAGATCCTTGCGGACCTTGCTGCGCTTCTTCCACGGCGAATTGACCATCCAGTCGATGTAGTTGCGCACGACCGTGGCTTCGGCCGACATCGGCGACATCTGCTTGAGCTTGTTGAACTCCGCGCGCGCCTTGGCCTCGATCGCCTTGGGCATGCCGGCCTGGCTGATGCGCTTGCCGAGCTCGTCGAGCTCGTTGGGCGCCTCGTCCATGTCGCCGAGCTCCTTCTGGATCGCCTTCATCTGCTCGTTGAGGTAGTACTCGCGCTGGCTCTTCTCCATCTGCGACTTGACGCGGCCGCGGATGCGCTTCTCGATCTGCTGCAGATCGATCTCGCCGTCGACCAGCGCCACCAGCGCCTCCAGACGATCGACCACGTCGGACATCTCCAGCACGCGCTGCTTGTCCTCCAGGCGCACCGACAGGTGCGCGGCGATCGTATCGGCCAGCCGCGACGGATTGTCGATGCCCGACAGCGTCGCCAGCAGCTCCGGCGGAATCTTGCGCGAGAGCTTGACCAGCTGCTCGAACTGAGCGACCAGCGAGCGCGAGATCACCTCGGCCTCGCGCTCGCTGCGGCCGTAGACCGGCTCGATCACGCGCACGCGGCCGAAGGTCAGGCCGTCGTTCTCGCTGTAGCCCTCGATCTGCGCACGGTCGGTGCCCTCGACGAGCACCTTGATCGTGCCGTCGGGCAGTTTCAGCAGCTGCAGCACGGTCGCGATCGTGCCGATCGCATGCAGGTCGTCGGCCTGCGGATCGTCGGTGTCGGGACTGCGCTGCGCCACCAGCAGGATCTGCTTGCCGCTCTCCATCGCCGCATCGAGCGCGCGCACCGATTTCTCGCGTCCGACGAACAGCGGAATGACCATGTGCGGAAACACCACCACGTCGCGCAGCGGCAGAGCCGGCAGCTCGAGTACGGGGGCGGTGGAGGAACTGCCGGACTTGTCCATCTTCGATCCTGAGCGATGAATTTCGTTGCCGCGGAAACGGCAACGGCAGCGTGAACTCACGCTGCCGTTGGGTCAAGTGAGGGCGGTGCGCCGTATTGCAACGGCGCGCGCCGGCGCATCATTCAGCCGCTGCGCGCGTCTGCATGTTGCCGCGATAGATCAGGTAGGGCTCGGCCTGGCCGTTGATGACGGCCTCGTCGACGACGACCTTGCTGACGTGCTCGAGCGAGGGCAGATCGAACATCGTGTCGAGCAGCACCTGCTCGATGATCGTGCGCAGGCCGCGCGCGCCGGTCTTGCGCTTGAGCGCCTTGCGGGCGACCGCGGTCAGCGCGTCGGGACGGAACTCCAGCTCGGCGCCCTCCATCTCGAACATCCGCTTGAACTGCTTGGTGATCGCGTTCTTGGGCTCGGTCAGGATCTGCACCAATGCGCGCTCGTCGAGCTCCTCGAGCGTCGCGACGATCGGCAGACGACCGACGAACTCCGGGATCAGGCCGAAACGGATCAGATCCTCCGGCTGCACCTCGCTGAGCAGACGGCCGGTGTCGAGCTGCCGGTTCTTGCTGCGCACCTCGGCGTTGAAGCCGATGCTGGTCGTCTCCGAACGCTGCTGGATGATGCGGTCGAGACCGGCGAACGCGCCGCCGCAGATGAACAGCACGTTCTTGGTGTCGACCTGCAGGAACTCCTGCTGCGGATGCTTGCGGCCGCCCTGCGGCGGCACCGAGGCGATCGTGCCCTCGATCAGCTTCAGCAGCGCCTGCTGCACGCCTTCGCCGGAGACGTCGCGCGTGATCGAGGGGTTCTCGCTCTTGCGCGAGATCTTGTCGATCTCGTCGATGTAGACGATGCCGGCCTGCGCCTTCTCGACGTCGTAGTCGCACTTCTGCAGCAGCTTCTGGATGATGTTCTCGACGTCCTCGCCGACATAGCCGGCTTCGGTCAGCGTCGTGGCATCGGCGATCGTGAACGGCACGTTGAGCAGGCGCGCCAGCGTCTCGGCCAGCAGCGTCTTGCCCGAACCGGTCGGCCCGACCAGCAGGATGTTGGACTTGGTCAGCTCGACCTCGTCGTTGCGGCTGCGCGACTCCATGCGCTTGTAATGGTTGTAGACCGCGACCGCGAGCACCTTCTTCGCGCGCGACTGCCCGATGACGTACTGGTCGAGCACGTCGAGGATTTCCTTGGGCTTGGGCAGATGGCTGCGCGTGCTGGCGGCCTTCTCTTCGAGCTCCTCGCGGATGATGTCGTTGCACAGCTCGACGCATTCATCGCAGATGAACACCGAGGGGCCCGCGATCAGCTTGCGGACTTCGTGCTGACTCTTGCCGCAGAACGAACAGTAGAGAATCTTGCCGCTGTCACCCGATCGGCTTTGCCGGTCGTCCGTCATGTTCCGCCTCTGCAAGGTGGGGTGTTGCGCCCCGAGAATAACACAGCACGCACGCGCCGCTCAGCGGAGCTGAACGGGCGTGCGCGAACCACTTGGGAGATGCCGGAACGGTCAGCCCGGCGTCGCTTCGACCGGCCGTTTCTGCAGCACCGCGTCGATCAGGCCGTAGCCCTTGGCGTCTTCGGCGTTGAAGAACAGATCGCGCTCGACGTCGCGTTCGATCCGCTCCAGCGTCTGCCCGGTGTTGGCCGCGAGTTCCTCGTTCAGACGCTTGCGCAGGTACAGGATCTCGCGCGCCTGGATCTCGATGTCGGTGGCCTGGCCCTGCGCGCCGCCGTGCGGCTGATGGATCATCACGCGCGAATTGGGCAGCGCGTAACGCTTGCCCTTGGTGCCGGCGGCGAGCAGGAACGCACCCATGCTCGCGGCCTGGCCGATCACCATCGTGCTGACGTCGGGCTTGAGGAAGCGCATCGTGTCGTAGATCGCCAGTCCGGCAGTCACCGAGCCGCCGGGGCTGTTGATGTACAGATTGATGTCCTTGTCCGGGTTCTCCGACTCCAGGAACAGCAGCTGCGCGACGACGACGTTGGCGACGTAGTCGTCGACCGGGCCGACCAGGAAGATCAGCCGCTCCTTGAGCAGGCGCGAATAGATATCGTAGGCGCGCTCGCCACGCGAGGTCTGCTCGACCACCATCGGGACCAGATTGAGGCCCTGGACGGGTGAATGCTGCGACATGTGCGACCTCCAGTGACGTCCGGACTCAGGCGCCCGGACGCATGACTTCGTTGAAGCTCAGCGGCTGCTCGGTGACCTTGGCACGGTCGGCGATCCACTCGACGACCTGATCCTCGAGCACGCGGCTTTGCAGACCGCCCATCAGTTGGGGGTCGCGGCTGTACAGTTCAATGACCTGCTGCGGTTCCTCGTAGGTCGAGGCGATCGTCGCCAGCGCCTCGCGCACGCGGCGCGGCTCGACGCTGATCTGGTTCTGGCGCGCGATCTCGGCCAGCAGCAGGCCGGCTGCGACGCGGCGCCGGGCCGCCGGCGCGAACGCTTCGGCCGGCTGGTCGGCCGGCACGCGGGCCTGGTTGGCCAGCACACGCGCCTCGCCGTCGATCAGCGACTGCGGCAGCTCCAGGTCCGCATGGGCGGCGAGCAGCTTGTCGATCGTCGCGGCCTTGAGCCGGTTCATCAGCACGCCGTCGAGCTCGCGCTGCAGATTGGCGCGGACATCGTCGCGGAACCGCGCCATGCCGCCCTCGCGGACGCCGAAGGCGGCGATGAACGCATCGTCGACGTCCGGGACCTGCGGTGCCTGCACGCGCACGACGCGGACGTGGACCTTGGCCGACTTGCCGGCCAGCGCGGCCTCGCGGAAATCGGCCGGGAAGTCGACGTCGACGTCGAACTCCGCCTCGGCCGACTGGCCGATCAACGCCGACTCGAGCGCCGCCGGCAGCGCGTTGGAACCGATGATCGTACCCATGCGATCGGCGCCGCTGGCCGGGTGGCGGGAACCTTCACCTTCGGCCGAGAACTCGAACAGCGCCATGTCGCCGCTCTCGGCGGCGCGCTCGACCGGCGTCCAGCTGCGGCGCTGCTGACGCAGCGTCTCGATCATCTGGTCGACGTCCTCGTCGGACACGGTCGCCGTGGTGCGCGTGATCTCCAGCGCGGCCGCGTCGATCGGGCCGATCTCCGGCACCACCTCGAACTCGGCCGTGTACTCGATCTGGCCGTCGGCCGGGCGGCCGGTGGTCGAGATCGACGGCTGCACGGCCGGACGCAGGTTCTCCTGGGTCACGGCCTCCTGGAAGCTCGAGCCGATCAGGTCGGACAGCACCTCGTTGCGCAGCTGCGCGCCGAAGCGCTGCTCGATGACCTTCTGCGGCACCTTGCCGGGGCGGAAACCCTTGATGCGCGCCGAACGCGTCATCTCCTGGATCCGGTTGCGGACGGTGTCTTCCAGGCGGTCGGCCGGCAGTCTCACGACGAGCTTGCGGCCCAGCTTGCCTACGTTCTCAACCGAAACTTGCATGTATGCTCCTTACGCGAACGCTCGTTCTGACAACTGCGGCACGGCCACGACGGCCGCGCACGCGGAATGCGGAACCCGGCCTCGATCCGGCCAGCGAAGAGCGTTACGCAGAAGGAATACGCGAAGAGGCGTCGCGTGAGCGGTGGGAGCCTGCCCGACACCAGCTGGTGCGAAAGGAGAGACTCGAACTCTCACGGGTTGCCCCACTGGAACCTAAATCCAGCGCGTCTACCAGTTCCGCCACATTCGCATGTTGCCTGGGTCAACCCGGGGCTGTTTGGTGGGTCGTGTAGGATTCGAACCTACGACCTATTGATTAAGAGTCAACTGCTCTACCAACTGAGCTAACGACCCAAACAGATCGGAAAGTCTAGCAAATTGTGTCGCCGGGAAAAACCCGCATCGCGCGGTTTTCTCCCAAAAATATGGGGTGAGCGAGGGGATTCGAACCCCCGACAACCGGAATCACAATCCGGTACTCTAACCAGCTGAGCTACGCCCACCATTGCACCGCACACACCGTCCTGGCCTTCCCTCTCCTGCGCGCATCCGTGGACGTCCTGGCCGACGTCGATGCCCCGCCGATCCGG
Organism: Dokdonella sp.; assembly: GCA_024707225.1. Lineage (GTDB taxonomy): Bacteria > Pseudomonadota > Gammaproteobacteria > Xanthomonadales > Rhodanobacteraceae > Dokdonella. The sequence continues at coordinate 1,095,891 of JANQAE010000001.1, forward strand.
CGATGCGCTGGCGCGCCCGACAGGAATCGAACCTGCAACCGTCGGCTTAGAAGGCCGATGCTCTATCCGGTTGAGCTACGGGCGCAGCGTACGGCCTTCCCGGGATGGTCGGGGTAGAGGGATTCGAACCCCCGACATCCTGCTCCCAAAGCAGGCGCGCTACCAGACTGCGCTATACCCCGCCGGTTCCAGCCCTTCGGCCAACGGACAGGCGCCGCGAAGCCGCGAGATGGTAAGGGGGCCGCCTCGCGGCGTCAATGACCTCGACCCGGCGGATGTGCGTTCGATCCTTCAGGTCCGTCGTCGCGGCCTCGGCGCCGCGCGCTCAATGCACGCAGGCATCGCCGCTGCCGGCCGGCGCACCGGTCGCGATCGCGCCGAGACGCCGCCTGCCCGGCGCGGCCAGCTCGCGCGCGAGGTCGTCGGCGATCACGCGCGCCATCGTGCGGATCTCCGGCAGGCCGCTGCATTCCCAGAGCGCACCGCGCAGCAGCGTGCCGATCGCGCGCAGCGTCGGCGCGGCGCTGCCGTCGGCACCGCGCAGCCGCCCCTGCGCGTCCGCGCACAGGCCCAGGCCGAGGCGATCGGGCCGGACCACGTCCTCGGCGATCATCTGGCCGATCAGGGGATGGGAGGTCCGTTCCGCCAGCGTCGTCAGACCGGTCGCCTGGATCACCAGATCGGCGGTCAGCGCGCGCTGGATCTCGCCGCCGCGCGGGCGGATCCGCACGTCCAGCGGCCCCTCGCCCGACACCGCGAGCACGCGGGCGGCGACGATCTTCAGACGCCCCTGTGTGCGCAACCGCGCGATCGCGGTCGCCGTCTGCGGCGGCATGCGATGCCGCATCGGCTCCCACAGCCAGCGCAGATGACGGACGAAGCGCGCGCGTTCGGCACCGTCGAGGCGCCGCCACAGCCCCGGCGTCGCGCCGCGCAGGCCGTCGACGACGGCGCGCCAGTCGAGCTCCTCGTCGGCGAGCGTGGTGCGCAGCGTGCGCAGCCAGGCGCCGATCCGCGGCTCGGCCTCGAACGCGTCGATCAGCTCCTGCTGATGCGGGTATGGCTCGCCGGGATGGCTGGCGTGCGTGCGCGGCAGCTGGCCGTGGCGCGAGAGCGCGGTCAGCTGCGCATGCGGCCATAGCGCCGAGGCGCTCAGCAGCACGTCCACGGCGGTCAGGCCGGTGCCGACCACGACCACGCGCTCGGGCGCCTGCGCCAGCGTCGGCCACTGCCAGGGATCGGTGACGTAGGCGCCGCTGCGCAGCGCCTCGGCGGTGACGCCCGCCAGCGGCGCGGGCGGCAATGCACCGACCGCGAGCACGACCGCATCGGCCCGCCAGCTCTCGCCGTCCTCGGCGGTCACCGTGTAGCCGCTGCCGGCATCGCCGCGCACCGCGACGGCCTCGCGCGACTGCACGCTGAGCCGGCCCGGCCGGCCCGCTTCGGAGACCAGGCGCGCCAGCGAGGACTCGACGAAATCGCCGAACCACGAGCGCGGCACGAAGTCGGCGCCCTTGACCGGCAGGCCGCGCGCGGCGGTGTACTTGAGGAACGCGCCGATGTCGTCGACGAACAATCCCATGCCGGCGGCGCGCACGTTCAGCAGATGGTGGTCGGCGCTGGTCGAATACGCGATGCCGCGGCCCGGCGCACGCCGGCCGACCAGCCAGACGATGTCCGCCTCGGTCGGGCGGCCCGGCCGCAGCAGCTCGCCGACCAGCGCGGAGCCGGCGGCCCCGCCTCCAACGACGACGATACGTTGCATGTTCACCCCCGAAAGACTGGCGCCGGCCGCTCGAAGACGGCATGGCGCGGACGCTGCTGCAACGCAGCGCAAACGAGCCCAGGTGCAATGGCAGCACGAGCGGCGTTAGCGTTTCGCTAAACCGGCTCGCGGCGCAGCATGAACATCGACCCTATGCTTATGGCCGCGCGCCGGGGCGGCGCGGTCCGATCGGCGTCAGCGCGCGCCGCGTCGCGCAAGGCGCCAGGCGCGCCATGCCGACCCAGGCCCAAGACGGCCGCGCAGCTCGACCAGCGCGGTGGCCGGGTCAGCGGCGCGCGCGGCGCGTTCGGCGCGACCGAGGTCGGCGATCTGGCGGACGCCGGCGAACAGCGGCAGCGCGCGCCACGACATCGCACGCAGCCGTCCGGCGATCTGGCTGAGCAGCTCGCGCATGGCCTCGTCGCGCGCCGGCGAACGCGCGGCCAGCTCGCCGCGATCGAGCTGATGTCGCGCCAGCAGGTCCAGCGGCAGCGGCAGGCGGCCGCGCTCGAGTGCGCCGCGCGGATCGGTCAGCTCCTGCAGCGCCCGCGCCAGCGCGGCCGCCTCCGCGGCCGCGTCGGCCGAGACGCCCGGCGAGGCGGCGGCGGCCTGCGCGAGCGGACCGTAGTAGCGGCGATGGCCGTCGAGCAGGTCGCCGAGCGATCCGGCCGGCCCGGTCTCGCGGATCGCGAGCGCGCCGTTGATCACCGCGTCCCAGACGCCCGGCGGCAGCGCGAGCCCGTCCGTCGCGGCCAGCGCCTGCGTCGCCGGATGACGCGGCCTGCCCTCGAGCAGGCGCGCCAGCTCCTCGGCCCACCAGTGCAGCTTGGCCTCGGCGACGTGATCCTCGGCGATCCGGAACGCGGCGTCCTCGATCTCCAGTCCGATCACGGCCAGTCCGAGCGCACGGTCACGCGCTGCGCCCGGCACGAAACGCAGCGCCAGCGCGAGCTCGGGATGCACTCCGGACCACTTCGCCTCGAAACTGCCGAGGACATCCTCGCCGCTCATCAGCCGCCGCCGAGCAGACGCGTCAGGTCCGGCGGCGTCGCGACGACGACGTCGGCCTGCCACGCCGACGGATCGCCGCCGTCGAGATAGCCCCAGGCCGCCGCGAACGTGCGCGCTCCGGCCGCGCGGCCGGCCTGGATGTCGCGCAGGTCGTCGCCGACGAACCAGGTCCGCGCCGGCTCGACGCCGGCCTGCATGCAGGCGTGCAGCACCGGCTCCGGATCGGGCTTCTTGGTCGGCAGGCAGTCGCCGCTGACCAGGGCCGCGCAGCGGCTCGCCCAGCCGAGCTGTTCGACCAGCGGCCGGGCCAGCCAGCCGGGCTTGTTGGTGACGATGCCCCAGGCGATGCCGCCCTGCTCGAGCCGCTCGAGCAGCTCGACGACGCCGGCGTACGGCTGCGTCTCCTGCGCGATGCGGTCGGCATACAGCGCCAGGAAGCGCGGCAGATGCCGTTCGATCGCGGCCTCGTCGAAGCCCGGCAGACCGCGCCGCAGCATCGCCCGGCCGCCGGCCGAGACCACCGTGCGCACCGCGTCGGCATCCGGCGCCGCCTCGCCGATCTCGCCGCACAGCGCCTGCAACGCGCCGATCAGATCCGGCGCGGAATCGACCAGGGTGCCGTCCAGATCGAACAGCACCGCCTGCGGCGCGGACGTCATGCCGGCTTGACCGCGCAGGCGATGTAGTTGACCGAGACGCGCTCGGTCAGGCGCGCGCCGCGCGTGAACGGGTTGTAGGCGATGCCGGCCAGATACTGCAGTTCGAGACCGGCCGCGCGCAGATGGGCGGCCATCTCGCTCGGCCGGATGAACTGCGCATAGTGATGCGTGCCGCGCGGCAGCAGGCGCAGCACGTGCTCGGCGCCGAGGATCGCGGCCGCGAACGCGGCCGGCGTTCGGTTCAGCGTCGAGACGAACAGGCACCCGCCGGGCCGCAGCAGCCGCGCGCAGGCCTCGACGACGCTGCGCGGATCGGGCACGTGTTCGAGCATCTCCATGCACGAGACCAGGTCGAACGTCGCCGGCGACTCGGCTGCCAGCGCCTCGACGCCGAGCAGGCGGTAGTCGACCGTCAGCGCGCTCTCCAGCAGGTGCAGACGCGCGACCTCGATGACCTCGGGCGACAGGTCGATCGCGGTGACCTCGGCACCGGCGCGCGCCAGGCTCTCGCTGAGGATGCCGCCGCCGCAGCCGACGTCGAGCGCACGCGCGCCGCGCAGCGTCGTACGTTCGGCGATGTAGGCCAGGCGCACCGGATTGAGATCGTGCAGCGGACGGGATTCTCCGTCCGGGTCCCACCAGCGGCCGGCCAGACGGCCGAACTTGGCGATTTCGGCCGGATCGACGTTGATCGTGTTCATCGGATCATTCTACCCGGCCGCGGCACTGGCCGAGCGCGGCGCAGGACGAATGCGCTGACGGCCGCCCGTGGAGCGGGGCGCATCGCGGCACGCGTGCGCGGCGCGTCACACCGTGGCGATGCGCTCGCGCCAGCGCCGCGCCTTGGCGACGATCTCGGCGGTGTCCAGGTCGATCAGCTCGCGCCGCGCCAGCTTGCGCCGGCCGGCGATCCACACGTCGCTGACCTGATGACGGCCGGCCGCGTAGATCAGCTGCGAGACGACGTGGTAGATCGGCTGCATCTCGATCTCGTCGAGGCGGACCGCGACCAGGTCGGCCTGCTTGCCGCGTTCGATCGAACCGATCCGGTCGCCCCAGCCGAGCGCGATCGCACCGCCGAGCGTCGCGGCGCGCAGCACGGCGGCCGCGCCGAACGCGGTCGCGTCGCCGGCGACGGCCTTGGCCAGCAGCGCGGCACTGCGCATCTCGCCGAACATGTCCAGATCGTTGTTGCTGGCGCAGCCGTCGGTGCCGATGACGAGGTTGACGCCGGCGCGGCGCATCGCCTCGGCCGGCGAGAAGCCGCTGGCGAGCTTGAGGTTGGACTCGGCGCAGTGCACGACGCTGACGCCGGCCGCCGCGCAGTCGGCGATCTCCTGCTCGGTCAGCTGAGTCATGTGCACGGCCAGCAGGCGCTCGTTGACCAGCCCCAGCGCCTTGACGCGCGCGAACGGCCGCACGCCGTGCTCGCGCTTGCCTTCGGCCACTTCCTGGGCGGTCTCGTGCAGATGCAGATGCACCGGAATGTCGAGCTGGTCGGCCAGCACGCGGATGCGCTCGAAGCTGGCGTCGGACACGGTGTAAGGCGCATGCGGCGCGAACGCCGCGCCGAGCAGCGGCATCGCGCGGATCGCGTCGTGCGCGGCCAGCGCCTTGTCGAAGTATTCGTCGCGCGTGCGCGCCCAGGCGCTCGGAAACTCGATCACCGGCAGGCCGATCAGCGCGCGGAAGCCGTAGCGCGCGTAGGTCGCGGCCTGGACGTCGGGGAAGAAGTAGTTCTCGTTGCAGCAGGTGGTGCCGCCGCGCAGCATCTCGGCGATCGCCAGCTCGACACCGTCGCGCACGAACTCCGGCCCGATCACCTTCGCCTCGGCCGGCCAGATGTGCTCCTGCAGCCAGCGCATCAGCGGCAGGTCGTCGGCCAGACCGCGCATCAGCGTCATCGGATTGTGCGTATGCGCGTTGACCAGGCCCGGGATCAGCGCGTGATCGGGCAGCGCGACGCGCTCGGCCGGTGCCCAGGCCGCGCGCGCGCTTTCGATCGGCGCCAGATCGACGATGCAACCGTCGCGCACCGCCACGGCGTGATCGTCGAGCACGACGCCGTCGGGCTCGACCGGCACGACCCAGCGCGCCTCGATCAGGACATCACACGGTTCTGACATGAACGGACCACCCTCCGGCGGAAGGAAAGCACGGCGACGCGGCGCCCGAGGGGCCGCCGGCGCGCGCCGATCGATACCGCGGCGGCCGCCGCGAGCGGCCGCCGCCGGAGCCGGACCGGACTTACTTGACGCGTCCGACGTACTCGCCCGAGCGCGTGTCGACCTTGATGATCTCGTTCTGGTTCACGAACAGCGGCACGCGCACGACCGCGCCGGTCTCGAGCTTGGCCGGCTTGCCGCCGCCGCCCGAGGTGTCGCCGCGCACGCCCGGATCGGTCTCGACGATCTCCAGCTCGACGAAGTTGGGCGGCGTCACCGTCAGCGGCGCGCCGTTCCACAGCGTCACGATCACCGCCTCGTTGCCTTTCAGCCACTTGGACGCATCGGCCATCGCACTGGCGTCGGCCGCGATCTGCTCGTGCGTGTCCGGGTGCATGAAATGCCAGAACTCGCCGTCCGAATACAGGAACTCCATGTCGGTGTCGACGACGTCGGCGGCCTCGACCGAATCGGTCGACTTCATCGTCAGCTCGACCGTGCGGCCGGTCTTCAGATTGCGGTACTTGACGCGCGTGAAGGCCTGCCCCTTGCCCGGCTTGATGTATTCGGTATCGATGATCGTGCACGGATAGCCGTCCACAATGATCTTCATACCGTTCTTCACATCATTCATGCCATACGAGGCCATCGACTGCTCCTGCCGCTTCTGAATAAACAAAGCCGCTCGGGAAAGCGGCTGACGGATAGAATTGCGCTTTCCGACCGAGGGAAAGCCGTGATTCGTGCCGCCCATGATAACCGCTAACCGAGCGCCCGCGCAGCCGCGCCGCTGGCAGCAGCTCTGGCGCGAGGCGGTCACCGACCCGCTCGAACTGCTCGGCCTGCTCGACCTGACCGACCGCGCCGGCGAGCTGCTCCCGGCCTCGGACACCGGCTTTCCGCTGCGCGTGCCGCGCGGCTTCGTCGCGCGGATGCGCCGCGGCGACGCGCGCGACCCGCTGCTGCTGCAGGTGCTGCCGCTGGCTGCCGAGCTCGGCGAGGTGCCCGGCTTCACGCGCGACGCGGTCGGCGACCTCGCCGCACGCGCCGCCCACGGCGTGCTGCACAAGTACCGGGGCCGCGCCCTGCTGCTGGCGACCGGCTCCTGCGCGGTGCATTGCCGCTACTGCTTCCGGCGCCATTTTCCGTACGCCGCGGAGACCGCGGCCGCCAACGGCTGGCGCGACGCGGTCACCCACCTCGCCGCGGATCGCTCGATCGACGAGGTGATCCTGTCCGGCGGCGACCCGCTGTCGCTGGCGACGCACAAGCTGGCCGAGCTCGGCGAGGCGATCGGCGCGATCGCCCATCTGAAGCGACTGCGCCTGCACACGCGGCTGCCGGTCGTGCTGCCCGAGCGCGTCGACGCCGAATTCCTCGACTGGTTCGGCGCCCTGCCGCAGCAGCGCGTCGTCGTGATCCATGCCAACCATCCGCGCGAGATCGACGCTGCGGTCGGCGCGGCCTGCCGCGCGCTGCAGGCCGCCGGCGCCACCGTGCTGAACCAGGCGGTGCTGCTGCACGGGATCAACGACGATGCCGACGTGCTCGCCGAGCTGTCCGAGCGCCTGTTCGCGGCCGGCGTGCTGCCGTACTACCTGCACCAGCTGGACCGCGTCGCTGGCGCCGCGCATTTCGAGGTCGACGACGCGCGCGCGCTGGCCCTGGTCGACGCGCTGCGCGACCGCCTGCCCGGCTACCTCGTGCCGCGGCTGGTGCGCGAGATCGCCGGTGCGCCGTCGAAGCGGCCCGTGTGACGATCGCCGGATGGAAAAGGCCACACGAATCCGGTAAACAGGTCAGCGGCGATCCTCCCCGAACCGCCGCGCACGTCCGGACGCGCCGGTGCCTCTCGCAGCATCGGATCGACGCCGGACGCGCCGCCCGCATTTCCGCCGAGAGTCCCCTAGAGCTCCGATGAATCGACAAGACACCGTGCTGCGCCTGATCCTGGTCGAGGAGTCCACGGACGCGGCCGAACAACTGGTCAGCCAGCTGCGCAACGGCGGCATCGCGGCACGCCCGTCGCGCGCCGAGAACGAGGCCCAGCTCGAAGAGGCCATCGCCGACCAGCCCGACCTGATCCTGTTCAATCTCGCCACCACCTCGATCTCGCTGCCGGCCACCGCCGCCGCCGCGGCCCGCTCCGGCCGCGACATCGCGCTGGTCGCCTATGCATTGAGTCCCAGCGCCGACCAGATCGCCGACGCGTTCCGCGACGGCGCGCGCGCGCTGGCGGTCTGCGACCGTCCCGACCACATGCAGACGATCATCGCGCGCGAGTTCGAGGCGCTGAAGATGCGCCGCAGCGTGCGCCGGCTCGAGGCCGCGCTGCGCGAGTCCGAGCGCCGCTGCGATTCGCTGCTCGACTCCTCGCGCGATCCGATCGCCTATGTCCACGAGGGCATGCACGTACGCGCCAACAAGGCGTATCTGGACATCTTCGGCTTCGAGGAATTCGAGGACATCGAGGGCATGTCGATTCTCGACCTGATCGCCGCCGAGGACGCCGGCGACTTCAAGGCGCTGCTGCGCCGCCTGTCCAAGGGCGAGAAGCCGCCGCAGCGGCTCAACCTCAAGGCGCAGCGCAGCGACGGCTCGATCTTCGACGCGGTCATGGAGTTCTCCGAGGCCACCTACGAAGGCGAACCCTGCCAGCAGATCGTGTTCCGCCAGCAGGCGCTGGACCCCAATCTCGCGCAGCAGATCGACGAGCTGCGCTCCAAGGACCTGGTCACCGACCTGTACAACCGCCAGCACACGCTGACCGAGATCGAGCGTGCCGCCGCCAGCGCCGCGGCCGGCCAGAGCGACCAGGCATTGCTGCTGTTCGAGCCGGACAATTTCAAGAAGACGCTCGACACGATCGGCCTCGGCCTGACCGACCTGCTGCTCGGCGACATGGCCAGCCTGCTGCGCCGTCACCTGGGCGAATCCGACGTCGCCGGCCGGCTGTCCGACCAGAACTTCGGCGTGCTGCTGACCGGCCGCCCCGCCGACCAGGTCCGCCAGCTCGCCGAGACGCTGCGCCACGCGTTCGAGGACCGCATCTTCGAGGTCGGCAAGCAGTCGGTCACGCTGACGATGAGCATCGGCGGCGCGCTGATCACCGAGAAGAACGCGCACGCCGACCAGATCCTCAACCAGGCCCAGGCGATGCTGCGCATGGCGCAGGGCGAAGGCGGCAACCGCGTCTCCCTGCTCGACCCCGGCGCGCAGGACAAGGCCGAGGTCGAGAAGAACCAGCGCTGGCTGCGCCTGATCAAGGACGCGCTCGCCAACGACGGCTTCCTGTTCCACTACCAGCCGGTGGTCAGCCTGCACGGCAGCGGCAAGGCGTTCTACGAGATATTGCTGCGCATGAAGGGCCCCAAGGGCGACATCACGCCCGAGCATTTCATGCCGATCGCCGAACAGAACGGCCTGCTGCCGGCGATCGACCGCTGGGTCATCGCCAACGCATTGCGCTTGGGCGCCGAACGCGAGCGGCAGGGCCAGCCGACCTCATTCTTCATCAAGCTCTCGGCACAGTCGCTCGACGACCAGACCCTGCTGCCGTGGATCGCCCAGCAACTGAAGAACGCGCGCCAGCCCGGCGACAGCCTGATCTTCGAAATGCCCGAGAGCTTGGTCGTGACCCATCTCAAGCAGGCCCGGGTCTTCCTGAAGGGTCTGGAGCAGCTGCACTGCCGCTTCGCACTCGAGCAGTTCGGCCGCGGCCTCAACTCGTTCCAGCTGCTCAAGCACGTGCCGGCGCACTATCTCAAGATCGACCGCAGCTTCATGGTCGACCTGGTACGCAGCAAGGAGACCCAGGACAAGGTCCGCGAGATCTGCGAGCAGGCGCACCATGCCGGCAAGCTGACGGTGGCGGAGTTCGTCGAGGATGCGGCGACGATGTCGATCCTGTTTTCTTGCGGCGCGAACTTCGTGCAGGGGAATTTCCTGCAGGAGCCGCAGGCGCAGATGAACTATGAGTTCGGTACCTGAGGTCCGGTTTTTCCGATATCGGGATTGTGCTTCGGGGGTAGACGACATCTCTGCTCGCTCACGCGAGCGGATCGCGCCGTAGCGACCGGGCTCACTAGGTTCTATTCATCGCTGAGCCGCATCTGGGTTGCGAGCAATCGTGGGTTTGCTTCGTAGGTAGGCGGCATCCCTGCCTGTTTTCCGCTCGCTCCCGCGTGCGGGTCACTTCTGTTTACGTGGCCATGCGCCGCAGAAGCGGCGCGAATGGCGGAGCGGGCTCGATGTTTGGGTGGCTGGCTGTTGCTTCGTTGGTCGGCGGCATCCCTGCCTGTTTTCCGCTCGCTCCCGCGAGCGGGTCACTTTCTCTTGCGTGCCCAAGAGAAAGTAACCAAAGAGAAGGGCACCCCACAGACGTGCCCTCCGGGCATCCTGCCCTGCGGGTCCGTGGGCCGGGACCGAGGTTCGTCGACAGCACCTCCTGTGCTGACGACGAACGCGCGGGCCTCCCTGCCCGCGCCCCTGCGGGCTGTTTCGGCCCCGTCCCACCACGTCTGACGGGACCCGAGAGCGCGCTTCCTGCGCGCAGAAGATCGAGCAAAAGCAAAAAAGCGGCGTCGATTGCGCCCTGCCTCTGCTCTTTCGCTACCGCTTTCAATTCAAGTCTTGCTTTCATCCGCAATCGCGCGACCATGCGCAGCCTGTCGCTTCTCGCTCTTGCACTTGCTTGAGCGCGCAGGACGCGCGCCAACGGGGCCCCTGTGCCGCGGCGAAGGTGCGGAGGGAAAAGCCCGAAGGGTGGGCCACAGGACGTGGCCCAGTCCGCTGTCGGCGCAGGAGGCGCCGTCAGCGGACCCCGGAGCGCCTTCGCGCAGTCGTAGGGCAGGATGCCCGGAGACCGCGGCACCGGGGTGGCCTTTCTTTTGGTTACTTTTCTTTGGCCACGCAAAGAAAAGTGACCCGCTCGCCTGGAGGCGAGCGGAAAACAGGCAGGGACGCCGCCCACCGACGAAGCAACACCCGACAAACATCGTCACCCCAGCCGAGCGCGCAGGACGCGCGCCCACGGGGCCCCCTGTGCCGCGGCGAAGGTGCGTAGGGAAAAGCCCGAAGGGTGGGCCACAGGACGTGGCCCAGTCTGCTGTCAGCGCAGGATGCGCTGTCAGCAGACCCCGGAGCGCCTTCGCGCAGTCGGAGGGCAGGATGCCCGCAGACCGCGGCACCGGGGTGCCCTTTCTCTTGGTTACTTCTCTTTGGGCACGCAAAGAGAAGTGACCCGCTCGCGGGAGCGAGCGGAAAACGGCAGGGATGCCGACTGCCTACGAAGCAACCATCCAAACATCAAGCCGGCTTCGCCGTTTAACACCGCTCCTGCGGCGCTGTGGCCACGCAAAGAGAAGTGACCCGCTCGCCCGGAGGCGAGCGGAAAAAGGCAGGGACGCCGCCCACCTACGAAGCGACACCCTCCAAACTTCAACGGCTACGCCGTGCGCGCCGCACCCGCGTCGCTGCAGGCACACAAGAGAAAGGATCCGCTCACCTGGAGGCGAGCGCAAAACAGGCAGGGGTGCCGACCACTCACGAAGCAACATCCACTCACGATTAAGCAGCAAACCGAATCCAACACGAAAAGCCCCAGCTACGGCCCCGGCACCACCCGCCAATACGCCATCACCCCATCCAGGAACATCTGCACCGACAGCGCCACCAGCAGCATGCCCATCAGCCGCTCCAGCGCGACCAGCACGCTCTTGCCGAGCCAGCGGAACAGGTAGGTCGCCGACAGCAGGATCGCCGCGGTCGCCAGCCAGGCCGCGAACAGCGCGATGCTCCAGTCCGCGGTGCGCCCGGGACTGCTGTTGGCCAGCAGCATCACCGCGGCCATCGTCGACGGGCCGGCGATGCCGGGAATCGCCATCGGCACGATGAACGGCTCGGCGCCTTCCTCGCCGCCGAACACGCCGCCCTTGGGCGGCGGGAAGATCATGCGGATGCCGATCAGGAACAGCACGATGCCGCCGGCGATGCCGACCGATTCCTGCTTGAGCTGCAGCGCCTTGAGCAGGTACTGGCCGCCGAACAGGAACGCGAACAGCACGATCAGCGCGATCACCAGCTCGCGCGCCATCACGCGCTGGCGGCGTGCCGGCGGCACCTGCTTGAGCAGGCTCAGGAACAGCGGCACGTTGCCGATCGGATCCATGATCAGGAACAGCAGGATCGCCGCCGACAGCGTGCTCATCGACTGTTCCATCAGAGGCGTCCCGCCGCTGCGTCGACCAGCAGCCGGCGCAGCGGACCGAACCGGCCGGCGGCCGTCAGCGCCGCGCCGCGCAGCGCGGCCAGCGGCAGCGAGCCGGGCGAGAACGTGCGTTCGATCAGATCGAAGGCGTGGGCCGCCAACGCGTTCTCGCTACGCCGTTCGCGCGCGTAACGGCGCAGTATGTGCGCGGCACCGATATCGGCGCCGCGCCGGCGCGCCTCGGCCAGCACGCGGCGCAGGCAGGCGACGTCGCGCAGGCCCAGGTTGACGCCCTGCCCGGCCAGCGGATGGACGACGTGGGCGGCATCGCCGACCAGCACGCAGCGTCCTTCGACATAGCGCGACGCCTCGCGCAGACGCAACGGGAACGCCGCACGCGGGCTGCTCGCGACGATCGGTCCGAGCCGGAAATCGGAGGCTGCGCCGAGTTCGGCGCGGAACGCGGCGTCATCGAGCGCCAGCACGCGCTCGGCCTCGGCCGACGGCAGCGACCAGACGACCGAGCTGCGCCCGTCGGCCAGCGGCAGCAAGGCCAGCGGACCGCCCGGGACGAAACGCTGCCAGGCCGTGTCCTGATGCGGCCGCTCGGTCGCGACGTGCGCGACCACGGCGCGCTGCGCATAGTCACGGCCGGTGAAGCCGATGCCGAGCCGCGTGCGCAACGGCGAGTCGGCGCCTTCGGCGACCGCCAGCACGCGCGCGCGCAGCCGGCGCCCGTCGGCGAGTTCGAGCACGGCCCGGCTCGCGACCGGATCGGCACCGGCCACGTCGGTAGCGCCGGCCGGCGCGGCGCCCGATTCGACCGCGACCGCCTCGGCCGGACAGACCACGGTGACGCGGTCGGCGAAGGCCGACCAGGCGCCGTGCTGCAGATGGCGGTTCTCGACGATCCAGCCGAGCGCCGCCTCGCCGCGCTCGGCGGCGTCGACGTGCAGCTCCCCGGGCGCGGCGGCGTCCCAGACGCACATGTGACGATAGGTACCGACCCGCTCCGGGAACGGCAGCGGCCAGGCGCCGAATTCGCGCAGCAGCGCCGTCGCGTCGGGCGCCAGCGCGACCACGCGCGGATCGAGCGCGGCGTCGCGCGCGCCGAAGGACGGCTCACGCGCCTCGACCAAGGCGACGTCGAATCCGTCGCGCGCCAAGGCGAGCGCCAGCGTCGCGCCGACCGGCCCGCCGCCGACGACGATGACGTCGTGTTCGCCGCGGCGGTTCATCGCGACAGCGTCCGCTGCGGCGCGTCGCCGCGAAAACCCATGCCGCGCAGCGCCATGCGGCGCTTCAGCGGCGGCAGGCGGTCGAGCAGCGCGAACGCCGCACTGCGCGCCAGACGCACCGGCAGCCGCTCGTTGCCCATCAGATGCACCAGGTCGTCGCTGAACGCGGTGGTCGCCTCGCGATCGTCGCGGCGGCGCCGTACGTGTTCGGCCAGGCGTCCGGCCTCGCCCGGATCGGCGCCGCCGGCCGCGTTGCCGAGCACCTCGGCCAGCGTCAGCGCATCTCGCAGACCGAGATTGAAGCCCTGCGCGCCGAGCGGATGCACGGTCTGCGCGGCATTGCCGATCAGCACGCGGCGCGGCGCGGTCAGCGCATCGGCCATGACGCGCTTCAACGGATGGGCATGGCGCCGACCCGGACGCGAGAAGCGGCCGGCGCGATAGCCGAAGCGCGCATGGATCCAGTCGACGAACGCGTCGTCGGCGAGCGCGAGCACGGCCTCGGCCCGATCCTGCGGCACCGTGACGACCAGTCCGGCGCGGCGCTCGCCCATCGGCAGCAGCGCGACCGGCCCGGTGTCGGTGAAGCGCTCGTAGGCGCAGCCCTCGAGCGGGCGCTCGACGCTCAGCGTCGTCACGATCGCGGTCTGCCGGTAATCGGTCTCGCCGACGCCGATCCCGGCGTCGCGGCGCACGAACGAGGCGGTGCCGTCGGCGCCGACCAGGAGCCTGGTCGAGAGCCGTCGCGAGCTGCCATCCGGGCCGGCCAGTTCGACCGCGAGGGCGTCTCCGCTCGGCTCGACCGCGACCAGCTGCGCCGGTGCGAACCGGGTCAGGCCGGTGCCGGCGTCGAGGCGCTGCAGCAACGCATTGCCGAGTTCGCGCGCCGGCAGTACCGCGCCGAGTGCGGGCAGTCCGAGCTCGGCGGCGTCGAGCCGCACCGCACCGAAGTCGCCGCGACGGCTGACGTGCACGCGTGCGATCGCGGTCGCACGCGCGGCGGCATGCGCCCAGACGCCGAGCGATTCGAGCGCGTTGACGCTGGCGCGTGCGAGCGCGAGATTGCGCTCGTCGGGACGCGGTTCGAGGTCGAGCCGCGGCGCAGCGGCCTCGACCAGCGCGACGCGCCAGCCGCTGTCCTCGAGCGCGATGGCCAGGCTCGAGCCGACCAGCCCGCCGCCGGCGATCACGATGTCGAAGCGATCGTTCATCGCGGCGATTCTAGCCGGTCCGCCTCGGTCCGGCCGATCGGTCGGCTGCCCTCGCCGCCGTCTCGCCCGGAACGCGCCCGTCACCGCTGCGTTTTTCGCCGTATTCACCGCATCGCGGCGTGCCGACGCGGACGGCCTCGAGCTGCGGTGTCGGCCGCAGCCGCGCCACGGGCGCCTCGGCAGGCTAGAATGTCGCGAGCATCACCGACCTGCGGACGTCCCATGACCCACCTCACGACCCGGCGACTCGGCATCCTTGCGCTCCTCGCGCTGGTGATGGCCGCGACGCGCTTCCACCATTTCACCGCGATCCCGGACGCGTCCTGGGCGGTCTTCTTCCTCGGCGGCTTCTATCTGCGCGGCTGGACGCGCTGGGCCTTCCCGCTGCTGCTGGCGCTGGCCGTCGGCGTCGACTATTTCGTGATCACCGGCCAGGGCCTGAACTTCTGGACCCACTACTGCGTTTCGCCGGCCTACTGGTTCCTGGCACCGGCGTATCTCGCACTGTGGCTCGGCGGCCTCTGGCTCGCGCGGCGCCACACGCAGCTGTCACCGGCTGCGGTCGTCGCGGCCGCGGCGAGCGTGCTGGTCGCGGTCAGCGTCTGCTACCTGATCTCCAACGGCAGCTTCTACTGGCTGAGTCCGAGCGTCGCCGATCCGAGCCTCGGCGGCTGGGTCAAGAACCTCGGCGACTGGTATCTGCCGTACCTGGCCAATACGACGCTGTATCTGGCCGGCGCGGCCGCGCTGCATCTGCTCGGCACGCTGCTGTTCCGCACGCTGGCCGCCCACGGCGACCGCGCGCTGTCGCGCTGAGCAACCCGCGCCGCACCGTGGGCAATCGTCTTTCGAAGATCTACACGCGTACCGGCGACGACGGCAGCACCGGTCTCGGCGACGGCACGCGCACCGGCAAGGATTCGGCGCGCGTCAACGCCTACGGCACCGTCGACGAGCTCAACAGCACGATCGGCATGGTGCTGGCCTGTGAACTGCCCGCCCCGGTGCGCGAGCTGCTGACCCAGGTGCAGCACGACCTGTTCGACCTCGGCGGCGAGCTGTGCATTCCCGGCATGGCGATGGTCCAGGATGCCGACGTCGAACGGCTCGAGCGCGAGCTCGACACGCTCAACGAGCCGCTGCCGGCGCTCAAGGATTTCATCCTGCCCGGCGGCGGCATGGCGGCGGCGACCTGCCATCTGGCGCGCACGGTCTGCCGGCGCGCCGAGCGCGACGCGGTCGCGCTGTCGCGCGCGGAATCGGTCCGCAGCGAGGCGATCCGCTATCTGAACCGCCTCTCGGACCTGTTGTTCGTGATCGCACGCGTGCTCGCGCGTGCGTCCGGCCACGGCGAGGTGCTCTGGCAGCACGAGCGACGCAAGCGCTGACGCCGACCGCCGCCACCCGCCGCCGCTCGCCATGACCGTCGCGCTCTACACGCATCGGGCCTGCCTCGATCACGATCCGGGCTCGGGCCATCCGGAGTCGCCGCTGCGGCTGGCCGCCGTGCTCGAGGCGCTCGGTGCCGACCGCTTCGCGCTGCTGGACCGCATCGAGGCGCCGCGCGCGACGCGCGAGCAGCTCGCGCGCGTGCATCGGCAGTCGCTGATCGCCGAGATCCTCGACGCCCAGGGCGATCCGTTCCGGCGCCTGGATCCCGACACGGTCGTCTCGCCGGGCTCGGCCGAGGCTGCCCTGCGTGCCGCCGGCGCGGTCTGCGCAGCGGTCGACGGCGTCGTGTACGGCCGCCAGCGGCGCGCGTTCTGCGCGGTGCGTCCGCCCGGCCACCACGCGACCACGCAGACCGCGATGGGCTTCTGCCTGTTCAACAACGTCGCGGTCGGCGCGGCGCATGCGATCGCGGCTCATGGCCTGCAGCGCGTCGCGATCGTCGACTTCGACGTCCATCACGGCAACGGCACGCAGGACATCTTCTGGACCGACCCGCAGGTGCTGTACGCGTCCACGCACCAGTGGCCGCTGTATCCGCATACCGGTGCGAAGCGCGAGACCGGCGCCGGCAACGTCTTCAACGTGCCGCTCGATCCGGGTGCCGATTCGGCCGCGTTCCGCGCGGCCTACGAGGACACGCTGCTGCCGGCGATCGACCGCTTCGCGCCGGAGCTGATCCTGGTCTCGGCCGGCTTCGATGCGCACCGGCTCGACCCGCTGGCCAATCTGCGCCTGGACGAGACCGATTTCCGCTGGATCACCGAGCGCCTGGTCGACCTCGCCGAACGCCACGCCGGCGGACGTCTGGTGTCCAGTCTCGAAGGCGGCTACAGCCTGTCGGCGCTGCGGCTGTCGTCGGCCGCGCACGTCGCGGCGCTGATGGACTGAGACCGTCGCGAGCCGGCCGCGCGCGGGCGCCCGGATCGACCGTGCAGTCGTCGAGCGGGGCGCCTCGAATCGATCCGCCACGGATCGGCCGCATCCCTGCCGCTTGGCTCGCCCGGCGCGTCTCGCTACAGTCGCCTCGCCCGGACCGGCCGCCGACGTGCGGACCGCTGGCGCGATCTCGGGAACGATCGCTCGCGTGTCGGCGGCCAGCGCCGCGGACGCGCGGAACAGGTGACGCGGCCCGGCCGCGTCCGGACCCGTCCGAGGCAGGAGCAGGACGCTCCGCGCCCGGCGCCCCTGCCACAGAGCCGCCGCCGACCGATGAGCGCAGACGCACGCCGCTATTTCGACCTGTCCTCGCCGTTTCCGATGAAGCGCGGCGGTGCGCTGAGCGGTGCGCGGGTCGCCTACGAGACCTGGGGCACGCTGTCGCCGGCGCGCGACAACGCGATCCTGATCCTGACCGGCCTGTCGCCGAGCGCGCACGCCGCCTCGAACGAGGCCGACCCGAGCCCGGGCTGGTGGCAGGACATGCTCGGGCCCGGCAAGCACATCGACACCGACCGGTGGTACGTTATCTGCGTCAACACGCTCGGCAGCTGCAAGGGCTCGACCGGACCGGCCTCGATCGATCCGGCCAGCGGCGAGCCGTACCGCCTGCGCTTTCCGGAGCTCACGCTCGAGGACGCCGCGAACGCCGCGTTCGAGCTCGTACGCGGTCTGGGCATCGAACGGCTGGCCTGCCTGCTCGGCAATTCGATGGGCGGCATGACCGCATTGGCGTATCTGATCCAGCACCCAGGCAGCGTGCGCAGCCACATCAGCATCTCGACCGCGCCGCAGGCACTGGCCGTTCGCGATCGCGATCCGATCGCTGCAGCGCGAGGCGATCCGGCTCGATCCGAACTGGAACGAAGGCCACTACGACGAGGCGCACTACCCCGAAACCGGCATGAGCATCGCGCGCAAGCTCGGCGTGATCACGTACCGCTCGGCGATGGAATGGGTCGGCCGCTTCGCGCGGATCCGGCTCGAGTCCGACCAGCGCGAGGACGATCCGTTCGGCGTCGAGTTCCAGATCGAGTCGTACCTGGCCGGCCACGCGCGGCGCTTCGTGCGCAGCTTCGATCCGAACTGCTATCTGTATCTGTCGCGCGCCAGCGACTGGTTCGACATCGCCGAGTACGGCGGCAGCGTGGCGGCCGGGCTCGAGCGCATCGCGGTCGAGCGCGCGCTGGTGATCGGCGTGGAGACCGACATCCTGTTCCCGTTGACGCAGCAGCAGGAGATCGCCGACGGCCTGGCCGCCGGCGGCGCCGACGTGGATCTGGTCGCGCTCGACAGCCCGCAGGGGCACGATGCGTTCCTGGTCGACATCGCGCGCTTCGGTGCGGCGATCGCGGCCTTCCTCGGCCGCATGTAAACTATCGTCATATCCATATGACGGAGCGTTCGATGCTTGCCCTGGAGTTTCCCGGCGCCCGAAGGTTCGTCGAGGCGGTCGACGCCGCCGTACGGCGCGACTGCACAACCGCGATCACCGACCAGCTGCGCGACAGCCTGTGCCGGATCATGCACGATCCGGAAATCCGCCTGCCCGACTGCGTGTTCCAGTCCGCCGCCGACCACTACGCGCGGCGCGAGCTCTATCGCAGCGACCAGCACGGCTACAGCGTCGTCGCGATGACCTGGGGTCCCGGCCAGGGCACGCCGATCCACGATCACTCCGGCATGTGGTGTGTCGAGGGCGTCTGGCACGGCGCGATCGAGATCACGCCGTACGAGCTGGTCGAACAGCGCGACGGCCGCTACCGCTTCGAGCCGCGCGGCACGATGAACGCCGGGCCCGGCTCGGCCGGCAGCCTGATCCCGCCGCACGAGTACCACATGATCCGCAATCCGAGCCGCGACAAGATCGCGGTCAGCGTGCACATCTACCGCGGCGCGATGACCTCCTGCTCGGTGTTCCGTCCGGTCGGCGACGGCTGGTGCGAGCGCGACCAGCGCCAGCTCTCGCTGGACAGGACGCACTGAACGCGATTGCCTTATACTCGCGCCCCGCTGCGCGCCGCGCCGCTCCGGCGAGCCGGAGCGGCGGTGACGCGACATGGCCGCTCATGCCCGAGTGGTGGAATTGGTAGACGCAGAGGACTCAGACCAATTTGAGCCCTCCGGGGGAAACCCCTGAGGTGAAGCCCGTCAAACTCGGCGGAGGCCCTGGACGCGACGCGTCCGCGCTGGTGCCGAGCCAAGCCCCGCCGCCGGCCACGGCACGGGGAAGGTGTAGAGAGCAGACGGCGGGCACCTAAGGCTGCAAGGCTAAGGTGAAGGCGTGCTCCAGACCACGAACGATGCCGACGGCATCGGCGGCGAAAGCCGAAGTGGGAAGAAAATCCTCCGCCGCAAGGCTTGTCGGTTCGAGTCCGACCTCGGGCACCATCCGTCGAACGCCCCGCCCGTGCGGGGCGTTCGTTTTTGCGCCGGGACCTGCGCGCGCCATCCGCCCGGTGCAGCGCATCGATCCGTACCGCGCCGCATCGACCCGCTCCGCTGCGCCCGCGGGCGCGGTGCGTGGCTACAATGCCCGCCTCCGCGCGCCGACCCCGGCCGCGCCTATCCATCGACATCCGAGGTTCCCGTGGTCATACACCCCCGAATTCGCGGCTTCATCTGCACGACGACCCATCCGGAAGGCTGCGCCAGGAACGTCCTGGAGCAGATCCGCACGGTGCAGGCCGACGGCCGGCGCGAGGGCGGTCCCAAGCGCGTGCTGGTGATCGGCGCATCGACCGGCTACGGGCTGGCCGCGCGCATCACCGCCGCATTCGGTTACGGCGCCGCGACGCTCGGCGTGTTCTTCGAGAAGCCCGGCGCCGAGAAGAAGCCCGGCACGGCCGGCTGGTACAACTCCGCCGCGTTCGACCGCTACGCCAAGGAGGCGGGCCTGTTCAGCCGCTCGATCAACGGCGACGCGTACTCGAACGAGGTGCGCGATCAGGCGATCGAGATCATCCGCAACGAGATGGGCGGCCCGATCGACCTGGTGGTCTATTCGCTGGCCTCGCCGGTGCGCCGTCTGCCCGATACCGGCGAGATCAAGCGCTCGGCGCTCAAGCCGATCGGCGCGAGCTACCGCACCACCGCGGTCGACACCAACCGCGACCAGATCATCGAGACCGAGGTCGAGCCGGCGACGCCCGAGGAAGTCGCCGACACGATCCGCGTGATGGGCGGCGAGGACTGGGAGCTGTGGATCGACGCGCTCGCGCGCGCCGGCGTGCTCGCGCCCGACGCCAAGTCGGTCGCGTTCAGCTACATCGGCACCGACATCACCTGGCCGATCTACTGGCACGGCGCGCTCGGCAAGGCCAAGGAGGATCTGGACCGTGCCGCGCATGCGATCGACGCCCGGCTCGGCGCCGGCGGCGGCCAGGCCAACGTGGCGGTGCTGAAGTCGGTCGTCACGCAGGCCAGCGCGGCGATCCCGGTGATGCCGCTGTACATCGCGCTGGTGTTCCGCCTGATGAAGGACCGCGGCCTGCACGAGGAGCCGATCGACCAGGCCGAGCGCCTGTTCCGCGAACACCTCTACACGACGCAGCCGCCGCCGCTCGACGAGGCCGGCCGCATGCGCCTGGACGATCGGGAGCTGCGCGAGGACGTGCAGCGCGCCTGCCGCGAACTGTGGCCGCAGGTCACGACCGAAAACCTGTTCGAGCTGACCGACTACGCGGCCTACAAGCAGTCGTTCCTGAAGCTGTTCGGATTCGGCCGCGACGACGTCGACTACGACGCCGACGTCGATCCGCGCGTCGATTTCGACGTGATCGACACGACGCGCGCGACCGCCGATTGAGCGGCGCAGCAACGGGGTGCACGGTGCCGACGGCCGTGCACGCGCGCGTCGCTGCGGCGCACGAATCGCCACCGCGGGGCCGGTCGCGGCGCTGCCGTGGAATTCGCACACGATCGGGCCGCCGGTCGCTGCGGCGCAGCGGTGAACGCGAGCCGTACGTGACGCTTCGTGAGCGAGTCGCCGCAAACTTTCATGCTATCTTTCGGGCGCCGGCCGGGGCCGGCCGCGACCGCGCAAGGACGGCCCGACGGTCTTCTTCGCGACACTCTCTCGACCGTTCCTCGCGGGATCTTGACATGGCGTGCGCATGATCGAGTTCGGACACAGCACCCACGTCGGCTTGCGCCGGGAACACAACGAAGACACCTACTACGCCGATGCCGACCTCGGCCTGTGGCTGGTGGCCGACGGTATGGGCGGGCACGAGCACGGCGAGGTCGCCAGCTCGATCGCGCGCGACACGCTCGTGCAGCAGATCGGCCAGGGCACGCCGCTGGTGCGCGCGATCCAGATCGCCGACGAGGAGATCATCCGCCATTCGACGCGCCGCTCCGAGGCGCTGCCGATGGGCACGACCGTGGCGGTGCTGCGGCTCGGCGGCGAGACCGACTTCGAGGTGGCCTGGGTCGGCGACAGCCGCGTCTACCTGTGGAACCAGAACCTGCGTCAGGTCTCGCAGGACCACTCCTACGTGCAGGAGCTGATCGACCAGGGCGCGATCACCAGCGAGCAGGCGCGCCGCCATCCGCACCGCAACGTCGTCACGCAGGCGCTCGGCGTGACCGACCCGCAGTCGCTGCGCGTCGAATCGGTGCGCGGCCGGCTCGAGGCCGGCATGCAGCTGCTGCTGTGCAGCGACGGCCTGACCGAGGAAGTGGACGATACGCAGATCGCCGCGATCCTCGCCCGCACCGATCTGTCGGCGCAGGAATGCGTCGATCATCTGATCCTCGCCGCGCTCGAAGGCGGCGGCTCGGACAATGTCACGGTGATCCTGGTCCGCCGCCGCTGAGGCACTCAGCGCGGCAGCCAGCGGTGCCAGCCGTCGGCGTCGAACACGATCCAGCGCGGCCCGAGCCGATCGATCTTCGCGTACAGCGGACCGCTCGCGACGCCCGGCCGCAGCGTCAGCGTCCGCGGCTCGACGGTCAGCCGCCAGCCGAACGGCAGGGCCGAATCGGCATCCGGCCGCCGATGCGGCGGCAGGTCCAGGCACCGTCGCTCGACCGCACCGCCCTCGCCTTCGGCGACGATCAGCAGCGCGTGCCGGGCCAGCCGGCGCCGATGCGGCGCAAACGGCAGCGTCAGCAGGCCGGACGAGGACGGCCCCGCTTCGCTCGTGTAGCGCTCGACCGGCGCAGCCATGCGTTCGAGCCGGCCGCGGCTCAGCGCGAGCTGGGTCCGATGCGCAGCCAGCGCCTCGCGCTTGCGGTGCGAGGCGGCCGCGTCGAGTGCGAGCGCGACATCGGCGGTGTCGATCGCGCCGTGCACGATCGCGGCCAGGCGCTGCGCCGGCACCGGCCGGCCGCTGATCTGACCGATCCGGTCGAGCGCCACGGCCACCGCGCTGTGATCGGGATGGCGGTCGGCGCGCGACGGACCGGCGATCCAGCTCGGATCGAATGCGTCGATCGCGCTGCGCAGCGCGCGTTCGAGCGCATCGCCGGCGACCAGCAGCGCGGTCAGACCCTGATCGGGCAGTCCGAGAAACCTCGCCGCATCGGCCTCGATGCCGAGCGTCGCCAGCGCGGCACGCGCCTCGTCGCGGCGCCGTGCGCCCCAACGCCGACGCGCCGCCGCATCGATGCGCCAGCGCCGCTCGAGCCAGCGCTGCGGCCAGGGATTGTCGTCGCCGTCGGTCACGAACACGACGCGCACGGCGGCACCGGCGGCATGCGCAGCCTGGATCAGGCCACCCGTCGCCAGTGTCTCGTCGTCCGGGTGCACCGCGACGATCAGCACGCGATCGCCGGCCGTGAAGGCCGGCGCCCTGTAGGTGATGGGGAGCCCCGAGACCACGGGCTCAGCCGAGCGCGGCCAGCCGCTCGTGCAGCAGGTCCAGGCGCAGATCGGCCGCCGCGCCCGGCGATACACGTGCGGCCAGGCTGGCCTCGGGCGTACGCGCCGGATCGCCGGCCGCCGCCGCGGCGGCACGGTACGCGTCGCGGAACGGTACGCCGGCCGCGGCCTGCTCGATCGCGACGTCGGTCGCGTACATCGCCGGCTCGATCGCCGCGCGCATCGCCGCTGCGTTCCACTCGAACCGCGCCAGCAGATCCGGCAGCAGGTTCAGCGCGCCGAGGCCGCGCGAGAAGCCGTGGAACAGCGAGCCCTTGCTGAACTGCAGATCGCGCTGGTACCCCGACGGCAGCGACAGCAGCTGCTCGATCTCGGTGCGCGCCGCGGCCACGGCCGCATAGCTCGCGCGCATCAGCTCGACGACGTCGGGATTGCGCTTGTTCGGCATGATCGAGCTGCCGGTCGTGTATTCGGCCGGCAGCGTGACGAAGCCGAACTCCGCGCTCGTGAACAGCGACAGGTCCCAGGCCAGGCGACGCAGGTCGAGCACCGCCGCGCCGAGCGCGTCGAGCGCGGCGATCTCGTACTTGCCGCGCGAGAGCTGCGCATAGACCGGCGAGACCTGCAGCCGCGCGAAGCCGAGCACGCGCGTCGTCAGCTCGCGGTCGAGCGGCAGGTTGACGCCGTAGCCGGCGGCGGTGCCGAGCGGATTGGCGTCGATCCAGGCCAGCGTCTGGCGCGCGCGCACGGCATCGTCGATGAAGGCCTCGGCGAAGCCGGCGAACCACATCGCGGTCGAGGACACCACCGCGCGCTGGATGTGCGTATAGCCCGGCAGCGGCAGCGCCTCGGCGCCGGCGCGGCGCAGGCAGACCTCGGCCGCCTCGCGGCAGGTCGCGGCGAGCTCGCCAAGGCGCTGCTTGAGCCACAGCCGCGTCGCGACGAGGATCTGGTCGTTGCGGCTGCGGCCGGTGTGGACACGCCGGCCGGCGTCGCCGAGGCGCTCGGTCAGGCGCGCCTCGATCGCCGAATGGCCGTCCTCGTAGCGCGCGTCGAGCACGAAGTCGCCGGTGTGGAAATCGGCCGCGAGCGTGTCGAGCTCGCGCAGCAGCGCCGCGCTCTCCTCGGCCGAGACGACGCCGATCGAAGCCAGGCCTTCCACATGCGCCTTGCTGGCCGCGATGTCCTGCAGGAAGAACTCGCGGTCGAGCACGACGTCGTCGCCGGCGAGGAAGCGCATGATGCGCTCGTCGGTACGCGTGCCGGCCTTCTGCCACAACAAATCGCTCATCGTCGAGTCTCCACGGATTGCACTGGCGGCGCCGCGGCGCCGCCGTTCAACGCACGATGCCTTCGAACTCGTCGAGGCCCAGCGCCTGATTGAGGTTCTGCAGCGCCTGGGTCGCGGCGCCCTTGAGCAGGTTGTCGAGCGTCGCCACGACGACGACGCGGCGCCCGCCCGGCGCGACCGCGAAGCCGCCGATCTGGACCTCGTGCCGATGCGCGATCGCGCTGACCCAAGGCGCCTCGTCGACGACGCGCAGCAGCGGCTCGCCGGAGTAGCGCTCGGCATAGCGCGCGCGGATCGCCTCGCGCGTCGTCGGCTCGCGCAGCCACAGGTTGACCGTCATCGTGATGCCGCGGAAATGCGGTGCGACGTGCGGCATGAACTCGACCGGCACGCCGAGCTGGCGCGATACCTCGCGCTCGTGGACGTGATCGACCAGCGCGTACGGCATCAGATTGTCGCGCAGCTTGTCCGGATCGTTGCGGTCCGACGGCGTCGTGCCGGCACCCGAGTAGCCCGACACGCCGAAGCACTGCGGCGGCCCGGCGAGCTCCTCGAGCAGCGGCGCGATCGCCAGCTGCATCGCTGTCGCATAGCAGCCCGGATTGGCGATGCGGCGCTCGCCGCGGTAGCGCGCGCGCGTCAGCTCCGGCAGGCCGTAGTACCAGGCCGCATCGAAGCGATGATCGGCCGACAGGTCGACGATCAGCGTCTGCGGCGCCGCGGCGTCGATCGCCGCGACCAGCTCGCCGGACTTGCCGTTCGGCAGAGCCAGCACGACCGCGTCGGCGCGCTTGGCCGCGACCGCGTCGTGATCGAGCCGCTCGTAGCGCAGCGTACCGGCGTAGGCGGCGACGTGGTCGGCGACCGGCTGGCCGGCCAGCTCGCGCGAGGACACGAAGGCCAGTTCCAGATGCGGATGGCCGGCGATCAGCGCGATCAGCTCTGCGCCGGTGTGGCCGCGCGCGCCGACGATGCCGACGCTGTGGATCGAAGTCATGCGCAATGCTCCAGCCGGAACCGCAGGTGGCGGCGCACTGCCGGCCATTCCGGTTCGATGATCGAGAATACGACGGTATCGCGCAGGCTGCCGTCGGCCAGCGTCTGATGGCTGCGCAGCACGCCTTCCTGCCGGGCGCCGAGCCGCGCGATCGCCTCGCGCGAGCGGTGGTTGAACCAATGTGTGCGGAACTCGACGCGCACGCAGCCGAGCGCCCCGAACGCGTGCTCGAGCAGCAGCAGCTTGGTTTCGGTGTTGACCGCGGTGCGCTGCACGCGCGCGGCATACCAGGTGTAGCCGATCTCGAGCCGGCGGTGGCGGCCGTCGGCATTGCAGATCGCGGTATGGCCGACGACCGTGCCGTCGGCGCGCAGCCGCACCGCGAACGGCAGCGCCGTGCCCTGCGCCTGCTGCTCGACGAAGCCGGCGACATGGGCCGCCATCTCGCCCGGCGCCGGCACGCTGGTGTACCAGAGCCGGTGCAGCTCGCCGTCGGCGGCCGCCGCCGCGAGCGCATCGGCGTGACCGGCCTGCAGCGGCTCGAGCACGACGTGCTCGCCCTCGAGCATGACCGGCGTCAGGAACGCCTCCATCGATCAGCCCTCCAGCGTCGGCGGGCGCGTCGCGCAATGCGCGACGCAGCGCTGGATCGTCTCGAAGTCCGGCAGGCCGTACCAGAACACCTTCCAGCGCTCCTGCTTGTAGCAGCCGTCGGACTCGGCGTAGTAGAAGTGGTTGACCAGATTGCCGTGGCGCGAGCGCCAGAACAGCTGCGGATTCTCCTCGCGCATGACCTGCCAGACCGCACGGCCGAGGCCCTCGCCCTGCGCGTCGTCGAGCACGGCGAACTTGTCCAGATACGCGATGCCGTCCTCCTCGGTCAGGATCAGCGCGGTGCGGTAGTTCTCGCTGACGTAGGCGCGGAACAGCCGCGTGCGCTCGAAGTAGTCGGCGACCAGGGTCCGGCCGAAGCTCGACTCGATCAGCTCGCGCATGCGCGCCAGATCCAGCTCGCCCCACGCCGTCACGCGCAGCACGCGCTCGCCGCGCCGGACCAGCGTGCCCGAGCCCTTGTGCGTGAACAGCTCCTTGGCGAGCTCGGCCGGCTTGGTGATCGACACCGAGCTGGTCAGCGGCAGGGTGTCGAGCAGATCCTTGATCTGCTCTATCTTCACGCGCATGCCGCCGTTGATCCACGGCTGCGCGATCAGGTGCTCGTACTCGGTCGACAGGTTGATCGAGTCGATCACCTGGCCGTCCGCATCGAGCAGACCGCCGGTGCCGGTCAGGAAGATGATCTTGTACGGCTGCAGCACCTGCACCAGTTCGTTGGCGGCGAAGTCGGCGTTGACGTTGAGGATCTGGCCGCCGACGGTCTCGCCCATGCTGGCGATGACCGGGATCGAGCCGGCGTGCAGGCTGGCCTCGATCGGCGCCAGGTTGACGCCGGTGACGCGCCCGACCAGACCGAGCCTGGCCTCGTCCAGATACTCGGCCTCGAACACGCCGGAGGTGATCGAGGTCGCGCGCGCGTCGGTTTGCTGCAGCGCCTCGACCAGCTTGAGGTTCTGCGCCTGGAACACGCGCCGCACGATCGCCAGCGCCTGCGGCGAGGTCACGCGCAGGCCGTCGACGGTGCGCTTCTCGATGCCGGCCGCGGCCAGCTCCTCGTCGAGCTGCGGACCGGCGCCGTGCACGACGATCGGCGTCAGCCCGACCTGCTGCAGGAACGCCAGCGACGAGGTCAGCGCCTCCAGATCGTCGCGCAGCACCGCGCCGCCGACCTTGACCACGGCGAAGCGCTTGGCGTCGACCTGCGAGAAGCGTTTGAGGTACTGGCTGATCTCCTTCGCGCTGGCCATGCTCGAGAGCAGGCGCACGATGGTCTGCCGGGTCTGCTTATGCGCGTGCATCGTCGATGATTCCGTGTACGGTCGTGGCGTAGCGGGCGAGCTGGTCGAGCGCGACCCATTCGTCGGCGGTATGGGCCTGGGCGATGTCGCCGGGTCCGTAGACCAGTGCGGTGTAGCCGGCCTGCGAGAACAGCGAGGCTTCGGTCCAGAAGTCGACCGCGTTGCCGATCGGCAGGCCGAGCGCATCGGCGACGTCGCGCGCGGCGAGCCGGCGCGTCTCGGCGTCGGCGATCGCGCCCGACGGCAGGCTCGGTCCGCGGAAGGTCTCCTCGAAATGCGCCGGCGCCGGATCGGCCAGATCGCGGAACCTCGCCAGCAGCGCGTCGACGTCGGTCGACGGCAGCGGCCTGAAGCCGAAGCGCAGCTCGGCGGCCGGTGCGATCATATTGGCCTTGATGCCGCCCTCGATGCGGCCGACGTTGAAGCGCAGGCCGGTCAGGCCGCCGAAGCGCTCGTGCGCGAGCGAATCGACGTGTGCCAGCGCACGCGCACCCCAGCCGATCGCCTGATGCAGCGCGCTGTCGCCGGCCGACTGCCGGCCCGACGCATGCCCGGCGCGGCCGGCGAAGCGCATCAGCACCGAGCTGATGCCGCGATGCGCGAGCACGGCCTCGGCACCGGTCGGTTCGGCGACCAGCACGGCCTCGTACGGCAATCGGCGCGCGAGAAACGCCGCGATGCAGCGCGGATCGTTGGCCTCCTCGTCCGACGTGAACAGGAACGCCGCATCGCCGTCGCTGGCGCGCCGCGGCGACCAGCGCGGCCGCCGCACCCTTGATGTCGCAGGCGCCGAGGCCGACCGCGCGCGACGCATCCACGCGCAGCTCGAACGGACTGGCCGACCAGTGCGGCGAATCGGGCACGGTGTCCAGATGCACGTTGAACAGCAGCCGCGCCGGCCCCGCTTCGCGTAGAGGCTGACCGCGCCGGCGCCGTGATCGACCACCTCGCAGTCGAAGCCCGGCAGCTGCTCGCGCAGGTACGCGAAGATGCCGCCGCCGTCGATCGCGCGCGGCGGATTGCGCGTGTCGAACGCGACCAGCGCACGCAGATGCCGCAGCGTGGCGTTGAGCAGCGCCGTCATGCCGGCTGCCTCAGCGCACTGTCGCGGCCGCGCGAGATGCGATCAGCGCTCGACATGGCGGTTGACCTCGGCCCACAGCGTCGAGCTCATGCCGAACAGCTTGATGAAGCCCTCGGCCTCCTCGACGCCCCAGTCGGCCGACTGCGCGTAGGTGGCGCCCTTGGCATTGAGCAGGTGCGGCGAGGTCACCGCGACGGCCTGCACGCTGCCGCCGTGCGTCTCGAGCACGACCTCGCCGTTGACACAGCGCTGGCTCGAGGCGAGGAACGCTTCGAGATCGGCCTTGAGCGGATCGTGATAGAAGCCTTCGTAGACCAGCTCCACCCACTGCCGCGCGACGGCCGGCTTGAAGCGGTTCTGCGCCTTGGACAGCACGGCCTCCTCGAGCGCGCGATGCGCGGCCAGCAGCGAGATCAGACCGGGCGCCTCGAAGATGATGCGACCCTTGAGGCCGATCGTGGTGTCGCCGGTGTAGAGGCCGCGCCGACGCCGTACGGCGCGAACGCGCGGTTGAGCCGCGCCAGCAGCTGGTGGCCCGGCACGCGCTCGCCGTCGATCGAGACCGCCTCGCCCGCCTCGAAAGCGATCCGCACGCGCAGCGGCGCCGCCGGCCATTCGGCACGCGGCGCGCACCAGCCGCGCGCGCCCTCGCCCGGCGCCTCCCAACGGTCGATCTCGCCGCCGGACATCGTCACGCCGAGCAGGTTCTCGTTGATCGTGTAGGCCTTCTGCTTGGCGCGCACGCCGAAGCCGCGCGCCTCCAGATAGGCCTGCTCGTAGGCGCGCGTCTGCGTGTGCTCTTTCTGGATCTCGCGGATCGGCGCGACGATCACGTAATCGCCGAGCGCCTTGACCGCCAGGTCGAAGCGCACCTGGTCGTTGCCCATGCCGGTGCAGCCGTGCGCGACGTGGCGCGTGCCGAGCTCATCGGCGCGGCGCAGCGCCGCCTCGACGATCAGATAGCGGTCCGAGACCAGCAGCGGATACTGGCCCTGGTAGCCCTCGCCGGCGCGCACGAACGGCTTGACGAAGCCCTCCCAGATCGCCGGTCCGCCGTCGACGGTGACATGCGAGGCGACGCCGAGCTCGGCCGCGCGCGCCTCGATGAACGCGCGCTCCTCGGCATCGACGCCGCCGGTGTCGGCGAACACGGTGTGCACGGCATAGCCGCGCTCCTTCAGATACGGCACGCAGAAGCTGGTATCGAGTCCGCCGGAGAACGCGAGGACGATGTCTTGGCTCATTGGGAAGGTCTCTGGGAAAGGGATCAGACGGATTCGGTGACGATCTCGGGCTCGCAGCGCACCGGAAAATTGACCGAGCGCGCGATGAAGCAGGCGTGGTGGGCTTCCTCGTGCAGCGCGGCGGCCAGCGCCGGATCACCGGCCGTGATGGCGACGCGCGGTCGCAGCAGCACGTCGGTGAAGCGGCCGCCGTCGGCGTCGCTGGCCATCGTGCCGCCGGCGCGATCGGCATAGGCCGTCACGACGATGCCGGCGACCGCGGCCAGGTGCAGATACCAGAGCATGTGGCAGCTCGACAGCGCGGCGACCAGCAGGTCTTCCGGGTTGTGCCGCGCCGGATCGCCGAGAAAGGCCGGATCGGACGAGCCGGCGATCGCCGGCTTGCCGTCGATGCGGATCTCGTGCTCGCGCCCGTAGCCGCGATAGCCGCGCGTGCCCTCGCCGCGATTGCCGGTCCAGACCACCTCGACCGCATAGCGATGCAGACTCATGTACGGCTCTCCTCGTTGCGGACCATCCAGGCCGCGAGCTCGGCGTCGCCGGCGCGATCGCGCCGGCGCAGGCCCTCGACGACGCCGAGGCGATTGGCCGGCGGATGGTTCTGGCTGAGCTTGAACTTGGCCTCGATGCGCTCGATCGCGATCTCGATGCCGGTGATCGCGCCGAGCAGACGCTCGGTATGGTCGGCCGGCGCGTCGTCGATCGACCACGGCCGCGGCTGGCCGGCCTCGTGCCGGTCGGTCAACTCGGCCAGCAATGCACGCAGCCACAGCGGATCGGTCCACGTGCGCAGCCATCCGTGCACGTGGACGACCGCATAGTTCCAGGTCGGCACCTCGCGGCCGGTCTCGTGCTTGCTCGGATACCAGCTCGGGCTGACGTAGGCCTGCGGGCCCTGGAACACCGCCACGACGGCCGCGCCGTCGCGCTGCGCGAGCGGATTGGCGCGCGCGACGTGGCCGTGCAGCAGCTCGCCGCTGCGCAGCAGCGGCAGGTGATCGACCGCGAAGCCCTGCCCGTCCGCGACCGTCAGCGCCGCCAGCGGATAGGCCTGCAGCAGATCGTCGATGCATTCGACCCGCGTCTCGCGGAAGGCGGCCGGCTGATACACGTGCGTCTCAGCCCTGCGCCGCCAGCGTCGCCATGATCGCCTTCTGCACGTGCAGGCGGTTCTCGGCCTCGTCGATCGCGATGCAGGCCGGCGAGTCCATGACCGCATCGGTCGCCTTGACGTTGCGACGCAACGGCAGGCAATGGCTGAACAGCCCCTGGTTGGTCAGCGCCATCTTCGCCTCGTCGACGATGAAGTGCTTGCTGGCCTCGCGCACCGGCCGCTCCTCGTCCCAGCGGCCGAAGAACGGCAGCGCGCCCCAGCTCTTGGCGTAGACGACGTCGGCGCCGCGATACGCGCTCTGGATGTCGTGGCTGACCGTCAGCCGGCCGCCGCTCTCGGCGACGTTCTGCCGCGCGAAGTCCATGTAGCGCGGGTCGAGCAGATAGTCCTCGTTCGGGCACAGCAGCGTCACGTCCATGCCGAAGCGCGTCGCGATCAGCAGCGCCGAGTTCGCGACCGCGGTATTGAGCGGCTTGGGATGGTAGGTCCAGGTCAGCACGTACTTGCGGCCGGTCAGATCCGGACCGAGGTGCTCCTTGAGCGCCATCACATGCGCCAGCTCCTGGCACGGATGCGTGATCGTCTCCATGTTGATGACCGGCACCGTCGAATGCCGCGCGAACGCGTGGATCACGCGGTCCTCGCGGTCGACCGACCAGTCCTGGAACTTCGGGAACGCGCGCACCGCGATCAGGTCCACGTAGCGGCTCAGCACGCGCGCGACCTCGGCGATGTGCTCCTCGGTCTCCCCGTCCATGACCGTGCCGACCTCGAACTCGATCGGCCAGGCGTCCTTGCCGGGCGACAGTACGATCGCCTTGCCGCCGAGCTGGTGCGCGCCGAGCTCGAAGCTGGTGCGCGTGCGCATCGACGGATTGAAGAACAACAGCGCGATCGACTTGCCGTCGAGCTCGCGGCCCTGGCGCGTGCGCTTGAAGGCCGCGGCCTGCGCGAGCAGCGCGTCGAGCTCGCTGCGGCTCCAGTCCTGGGTGGTCAGAAAGTGGCGAAGCGTCATCGGCGATCCCTATGGCAGGCGGTGCGGCGGACGGAAGCGGCACGAAGCGGAATGAAACAAAAAAACCCGGCACGAGGCCGGGTTCTGGTCGAGACTCCAATACAGCGGTCGACAGCCTACCCGGCGCGGATGTCCGTTTCGTTTCGGCGCGCGCGCGAGGTCATGCCCGACGCCATGCGGGCGCTGGACTGGTGACCGGTGCTGGAAGCAAGTTCGCGGGCGCGCACGTCAGGACTCGGCAGGTGGTGACGAGAAGATGGCGCGCACCGTAGCCGGAATCGCGCTGCACCGCAATAGCGCGCGCCCGCGGGGCGCGCGCCGCCTTGCTTCGACCTCTTGGCGCCACCGGCACATCCGGCTATCATGCGCGCCCCGCACGGGCCCGCGCAGGCGGATCCGTACACGGCAACACCGGGGCGGTAGCTCAGCTGGGAGAGCGTCGCGTTCGCAATGCGAAGGTCGGGAGTTCGATCCTCCTCCGCTCCACCAATACCTCGGGATCGCGTCAGGCGATCTCCTGAAAGGCCGAAATCAGGCAGGCCTGCCGGATTTCGGCCTTTTTCTTTTTCCGGTGCAGCGCGACCGAGCCAGTTGAAATCCGGCGGATCCTGACCGTAGCCGTGACGATGCCTGGATGCCCTTCATCGGAGTTGCCGTCATCGGACGGACGAGGATCATGATGGACATCAGACGATCAGCGCGCCTGTTCATCGTCGATACCGATGGAAAGCTCTTGCTTTTCCGCTATCACGACGAGCACCAGGCTCCGTTCTGGGCCACGCCGGGCGGTGAACTGCTGCCCGGAGAAGGCTATCGGGATGCAGCGCGGCGCGAGCTGCAGGAAGAAACCGGGCTGGATCTGGACATCGGCGAACTGCTGAAAGAACGGGATGCCGTCTATGCCGTCGCCCGTTCAAAACCTGCGCGATGGCTGGAACAGTACTTTCTGGTTCGCAGTCCGGCAGCGCCGGTCATTCGGCGTGACCGGTGGACCGACGAAGAAAACAGCACGATTCGAGCGTGGACATGGTGGCGTCTGGACGATATGAAGACCCGGCCTGAAACCGATTTCAGGCCCGAATGGCTGCCGTCCTTGCTGGCGAGCGTGCTCGACGACGCTGCGTCTTGAGCCCAAGCCGTTCCACGACCGCAAGGCCACGTACGACCTGCTCAGCCAAGCACGCCCTTGGCAAATGCATAGCATGCGCAGGTCCCGACGACGGTCCAGGCCGGAGACGTCGAGGATCGCGCGTCAGGCCGCCAGCGCGCTCGGCGGCAGCTGGCTCGGCGTCTGCCGGACGACCCGCTCCGGATTCCGGAGCGGGCCTCCGCACTCGCTTCCTCATGCCGGTCGGCGACGGTACCGAAGACCGACCGCCGACGCGGCGCACGCGTACTGCCCTTTCGGTACGCCGGCACAGGCCGTTCAACGAACGAGCCTGGCCGATCGAGCCTGCGTTTACTTTCCGGCCTGGGTCGGCGCTTCGAAACCGTTCGCGAAAATGCCCTCGCGCACCAGTCGGGTCACCGAATGGTCGGAGTCGGGCACCGGAAAATTGAAATCCCACATCGCGAAGCCGGCGACGAGGATGCGGTCGCGAGCATCGACCAGCATCGAGTACGGATATCCGTTCGGCGTGAGGGCCGAGGGATACTCGATCGACACGGTCGAGGTCGGGCCGTTGCCGGACGCGTCGAACTGCACGATCGACTGCTGCGTCGCCGGCGTGTACTCGTTCGGAATGATGCCGTTGCTGGCCATCGAGACGACCAGATCGCCGTTCGGACGAACCGCCAGGTCCTGCGTCGCCCCGTTCAGCGCGACGTTGACGTGGCTGATGCCGTTGGTGCCGAAGCCGGCGCTGGGCGTTCCGCCGGGCTGAAGCGAAGCCAGCATCACGTCGGTGATCATGTTGAATTCGTCGTCGTGGTTTGCATCGCCGGCGACGATGATCCGGCCGTCGTCCTGCACGCGGATTGCGCGCACCGACACCTGATCGTAGCTGAAGCCCAGGTTCAACGAGAGCCACGCGTAACCGCCGGTGCCGAACGACGAGTCGAGTGCGCCGGTCGCCGGGTCGAACGCGAGGACGAAGCCATCGCTGCCCGGACCATTGCTGTTCTGCGCCGTACCGCCGACGAGGATCTTGCCGTTGCCGGCAAAGGCGGCCGCGTAGGCGAAATCGTAGCCGTTGGGATAACGGTTGGGATCGATGACCTTCGTGCCGGGCAGAGGGCTGCTGCCGTCGCCGAAGCTCGCGTCGAGTGCGCCGGTGGCGGCATCGAGCTTGGCGATCGCGATCGCGCTGCTGTGGCCCGTCGGGCCGCCCGGATCGGTGTCGCCGATCGCATACAGCGCGCCGTCGCGATGCAGGATGCGGTTTGCGCCGCTGTTGAGTCCGGGCTGGTTGACGGCGATCGTGGCCGTACCGCCTTCGCCGAAATTCGGACACGCCGTGCCGTCGAGCTGGATGCAGGCGACAGCGGCGATACCGAGCCCCGGCGTGTCCAGGTAGTGGATGCCGGCGACGTAGAATCGGCCATTCACGACGATCGCGTCCTTGACCATGCTGACGCCGGTCGGCGACAACAGCTTGCCGCCGACACCGAACGAGGGGTCGAGCACGCCGTCCGGATCGAGTTTGGAGATCGCGACACGGTCGGCATGTGCGTCGGTGCGATGAAAGCCGACCAGCCAGAAGCCGCCGCCGTCCGCCGCGATCACGCGCACCGCCTCGTCCCAGGTGCCCTCGGCGTCGTTGTAGTTGACGGTGGTATAGCCGCCGGTGCCGAAGCTCGTGTCGACGGTCAGATCGGTCCCGATCGAGATGCCGACGACGTTGCGAGGCGTGGTCGGAAGCGCCTGCGACGCGGCCGGTTGAACGAACAGCGCGATCGACGAGCCGACCGCTATCGAAATGGATGTTGCAATGCCGTGAAGGCGAAACATGGATGACCTCTGCTCTTGAAGGGGGCCGACGGCAGTCGACGATCATCGACTGGAGTCCGGCTGGTGGTCGCTTGCGCGGCGCGCAGGCGGCGCAGCCGGGAGGCGTTCTCGGGTCCGTCCGACTGTAGGTGCGATGACGAAAAGGCGTCAACTCGTAAAGGCGGCCAAATTTTGCCATGGCATAAATCCGCCATCCGATCCGACTCCCTCAGTCGAAGCGGCGCGGCGCCTGGGGCCAGCCGCGCGGAACCGCAGCGGCCAGGTCGAAGGACGATCCGCATACGCCACGAAGAATCGACGACGCGTTCCGTGACGCGCGCGGCGCGAGCTCAGTGCCGGTCGCGCGAGTCGCCCTCGGCCAGGGTCCGCAGCGCCGCCTGCCAGCCCGCCTGAAAGCGCGTACGTGCGTTCAACTGCTTCATCAGCGCCAGTATCCTGCGCTCGAGCGTCCGCGCCGAGATGTCCAGTTCCTGCGCGATCGATTTGTCGTTCATGCCCGCGGCCAGGAGCGAAGCCAACCGGTCGGCGTCGATCGGGCGGCGCGACTTCTCCGACAGCCGAACCGACACCGCCGCTATCCCGAACGGCGTTCCGCGCTCCCACAGAATCTCGAACAACTCGCAGAGCGCGTCGAGCAGCTGCGAAGGACGCAGCATGAGGACGACCTCCCCGGCCTGCTCGAGCGTCAACGGAATCATCGCGATGCGGCGGTCGGCGACCACCAGTTTCATCGGCAGGCCGCCGAGGATGCGGACGCGGTTGCCACTGTCGACCTCCTTGCGCAGGTCCTCGGCCCTGCCGGACAGGTCGAGCGCCGAGGCATCGACGATGGTGCGAAGGACGACACCGCGTGTCAGCGCCTGCCTCTGCGCGTCGAAATTTTCATAGACCGGTTTCATCACGTACGGCGGTCGCTCGAGACAGATGACCTCCTGTCGCGCCGAACGATGCATCTGGCTGAACATGTGCAGGATCGCTTCGCGCCCGGTGATGAGCTCGATCGGCTGCTCCTGCGAGGAGCTGCGCCGAACCTTAGACTGCCAGTGACCGGCAATCGTGCGGGCGCGCTGCAGCTCGTTCTGTTTCCTCGCCGTGAGCAGGTCCAAGGTCACCTCGGGCGAGGTCGGCACGTAGCGCGGCGTCCGCTCGGGAAGGCAGCTGGCCATGCCCTTGGTTTCCAGGGACCGCAGTACATGGCCTGCACGCCGCGACGACCAGGAAGTGTCACGCGCCACGTCGGCCGCGGTGCTGCCCGGATTGGCCAGAAGAAACTCGTAGGCCATCTGCTCGTCCAGGGAGATACCGAATGCCAGCTGCAGGGAATCATCGTTCATCGGTGGTCGCGATCCGCGGTAGGGGTCAGAGGAGTGGAGGCGCTCGCTTGCGTCGGCCGATCCGTCGAACGACGTCGTGCCGGCACTCGGCGATGAAGCACGGGTGTTCATGGGCCCTCATCGATACGTCCATCATAGGCTCGAGGTACGTGCGTACACAGGGGCAGCGCACCGCCCTCGCCGAGCGCGCACGCAACGCGTGCGCCGGCGCCTGCGGTCTTCGGAGCTTCGCGATCGCCGGCGTCGCGAAAAAGCGGGAAGCGACGAGACACTTGCGGCGCCTCTGAAAAGCCATACCGCTGCCATGGACGGATCGCGTCCACGCGGGCAGCCTATGCGCCCAGCGTCAGGCTCCAGCCGATGAGCCCCTGACGACGACCCGGGACCCACGACCGATGGCCCTTCGCTACGCTCTGAGATCGCTGCAGCGCGCGCCCGCCTTCACGCTGGCGATGGTGCTGACGCTGACCGTCGGCGTCGCCGCGGTCGGATCGATGTTCGCGATCGTGTACGGCGTGCTGCTCGCACCGCTGCCGTACGGTCAGCCCGACCGGCTGATCAGCTTGCGCATGGAGACCGCCGAGTCGGGCGAGATGGGCCAGCCGCCGGCGCTGCAGGTCACCTACGCCGAGCGTGCGCGCACGCTCGACGGCGTCGGCTTCTACCGCACCGGCAGCAGCAATCTGTGGGTCGAAGGCAGCGGCGAAGGCGCCGACAGCGTCGTCGCGACCTGGGTCAGCGCATCGATGATGCCGCTGCTCGGCGTCTCTCCGCTGCTCGGCCGATCGTTCACGGCCGAAGAGGAACTGCGCGGCGGGCCGGACGCGGCCATCCTCAGCGAGCCGGAGTGGCGCAGCCGCTTCCATGCGGCGAGCGACGTCATCGGCAGAACCGTCATCGTCAACAGCGTCGCGCGCCGGATCGTCGGCGTCATGCCGGCACGCTTCGCGTTCCCGACCGCCGATACGCGGATCTGGCTGCCGGCCAAGCGTAGCGGCGACGCCACGGTCGGCGAGTTCGCCTACACCGGCGTGGCGCGCCTCGCGGCCGGCGCCACCCTCGATCAGGCCAGGGACGAGCTCGGCACGGTGCTGCCGAGGATTGCCGATTCGTTTCCGCATCTGGCATCGGGCGGATCGACCGCGGACTGGCTCGCCGACGTGCGGCCGACGCCGGTCGTGGAGCCGCTGCGGGACGCGATGACGAGCGCGATCGGACGCACGCTGTGGATGCTGGCAGCCGCGGCGGGACTGGTCCTGCTCGTGGCCTGGGCCAGCGCCGCCAATCTGCTGCTGATCCGTGCCGACGTCCGACAGCCGGAGCTGGCGGTCCGCGCGGTGCTCGGTGCCGATCGCGTGCGGACGGCGCTCCACTTCTTCGCGGAGGCGGCGCTGCTCGGAGCCGCGGCCGCCACGCTCGCGCTGATGCTGATCGTCGCCGCGATCCGGGCGTTCGCGGCGTTCGGGCCGGCCGGCGTGCCGCGGCTCGCCGAGCTCGGCGTCGGCCTGCCGGTGATCGCGTTCGTCGTGCTGATCACCGGCATCGGTACCGTGCTGGGTGCGGCCGTGCCGATGATCCGATCCTGGCGGATGCGTCTGTCTGCGGGCCTGCGCGACGGCGGACGCGGTGCCTCGACCGCGAAGGCCGGCAGCCGTTTCCGCGCCGTCGTGACGATGCTGCAGATCGCCGTCGCGCTGTCGGTCACGATCGGCGCCGCCCTGCTGATGCGCAGCGCTCACGGCCTGTACCGGATCGACCCGGGGTTCGATCCCGCGCAGGTCACGACGCTGCGGACGCAGCTGCCGTTCGCCCGCTATGACGAGCCGGCTGCGGTCGCGTTCTACGCGCAACTGACCGAACGGGTGCGCGAGTTGCCGGGCGTCGAGGGCGCCGGCCTGACGATGAAGCTGCCGCTGCGAACCGGCGCGGCGCTCGAGCAGACGTTTCGAGCCGATCGGGACGGCCGGACGCGATCGCTGCCGGTCGGCATCGTCGACGACGGCTACTTCGCGGCGATGTCGATACCGCTGATGGCGGGCCGCGTCTTCAGAAGCCTCGGGCTCGAAAGCGGCACGAGCCTCGTCATCAGCCGCCAGGCGGCCGCGGCGCTGTTCGGCGATCCGACCGGCACCGTATCGGTCGGGCAGCGCCTGACGCTGGCGCCGTCAGGGCCGGCCTACACCGTCGTCGGCGTCGTCGGCGACGTGCGCGATCAGGACCTCGCCCGGCCCGGGGCGGCTATGGTCTACCGGCCGCTGGCGGTCGCGACCGATCCGGCGGTCGAGCCGGCTGCGCCGCGCAACATGGCACTCGTCGTCCGATCGGACCAGGCTGCCGCTGCGATCGTGGCGGCGGTCAGACGGCTCGTGAACGCGCTCGACGCGACGGTGCCGGTCTACCAGGCCGAAACGATGAGCGAGGTGATGCGCGCTTCGACGGCGCGGCTCCGGCTGATGCTGGTTCTGATGACGGCGGCGGCCGCGATCACGCTGATGCTCGGCACGATCGGCCTCTACGGCGTCATGGCCTATGGCGTCGCCCTGCGCGAGCGCGAATTCGGCGTGCGCGGCGCACTGGGCGCGGACCCGTGCCGGATCGCGCGCCTCGTCGCCGGACAGGGATTGGCGCTGACCGCGGGCGGCATCGGTGTCGGGCTGCTGCTGTACGCGCTGGCGGCGCCGTTCCTGCAGGCATTCCTGTTCGAGGTGAAGGCCAGTGACCCGCTCACGCTGGCCGGCGCGACGCTGGTGCTGACGGGCGCCGCGATGCTCGCGAGCTGGCTACCGGCGCGCCGCGCCGCTCGCGTCGATCCGGCACGGGCGCTGCAGGCGGGATAGAAGACCATCATCTGCCCTGCGCGACCGGACGTCCACGGCTGCTCGCACCCGTCACGCGCCCCGGACGGGCCGTCGCGGCAGGGGTTGCGTCGCGCATCGTGATCGGGCGCGACGCGTTTCTCGAGCGTCCGCGCATGGCTCGGACGATGATGCGACGAGGATCGGCTCGCCCGCCCCGGCGGTACGGGCCGATTCACCGCGCGACGACGGCGCCCGTCCGTCTCCGGGCGTTCGAACTACCGCTCTGCCGACCGCGGGTTCTCTCGTTCCCTTGACCGCGACGGTGCCGCGCAACTCGCACAAGCGGACCGGTCCCGGACACGCGTGTCGGTGTCGGCGATGTGAAGGCGTTCGCGTATTCGGATCGCGTGCCGCCGCGGCGACTCGCTACAATGGCCGAAAGTGGACTTTGGAACGCCGCATGCCGCGCGCCGTCGATTCAGCCGATGAAGTCGTACTCGATCGGTTGCAGGACACGTTAACCCGCGCACTATGTGATCCGTCTCACAGTCTGGCCTCGATGATGACCGAGGCGTACCGGAATCTGCTGCGCGTCGCGCATGTGCAGCGCAATGCCTACGGCGCCAGCCCGACCCTGTCGACCACGGCCCTGGTCCACGAGGTCTATCTCAAGCTGCAGGAATCGCCGGACCTCGCCGTCTCGGACATCAACCATTTCTATTACCTGGCGACGCGCGCGATGCGCTTCGTACTGACCGACCATGCGCGCAGGAAGCTGGCGCGCAAGCGCGGCAATGCGGTGCCGCTGGAACCGCTCGACGAGCACGCCGCGCCGGACATCGACGGACGCCATGCCGAACAGGTGTTGGAGATCAACGAGGTCATCGATCAGCTCGGCCGGATATTTCCGCGCATGGCGCAGATCGTCTCGCTGCGGTTCTACGTCGGTCTGGGCGACGCGGAGATCGGCGCCGCGCTCGGCATCGACGAGCGGACCGTGCGCCGCGACTGGATCAAGGCGCGCGGCTGGATGATCGGCCGTCTGCGCGAGGCCGACTGACGCCGCCGCGGCGGGTCCGGCGCGGCCGGCGCGAGGGCGGGTTGAACGGCAGTCGGGGGTTTCGATGCGTCGACTCGCGCACAGGCGGCTCGATGCGCGGTGCGCCGGCTGCTCGTCGCGGGTCGGAAGGCTTGCCGCCGTGGACGGCGCATCGGCCGCGCTGCGTGGCCGATGCGCATGGCCGGCCGTGCCGTCCCGGATCAAGGCCGGACGCGTGCCAGGCGCGATCGATGCCCGTCTTTTGCACCAAATTCCGATTCTTGCTTCGCCTCCGACCCAGCACCGACCTCGCCCATGTCGACGCCTCACGCTTCCCTGGACTGGCCCTCGCTCGAAAGGCAACTGGACGCGCTGCTCGATCTGGCGCCGAGCCAGCGTGCGGCGCGGCTGGCCGAACTCGATCTCAGCGATCCGGTCGAGGCGCGCGCATTGCGCCAGTGGCTGGCCGACATCGAGCAGGCCGAGCGGGATCCGCTGGCGCAGACCCACGACGGCGAGCGCGTCGGGCCGTGGCGCGCACTACACCGGCTCGGCCGCGGCGGCATGGGCGACGTCTGGATGGCCGAGCGCAGCGACGGCACCTACGAGAAGCGCGTCGCGATCAAGTTCCTGTACGGCGACACGCCGCAGTTGCGCGCGCGGCTGGAGATGGAGCGCCACCTGCTCGCGCAGCTGCAGCATCCGCACATACCGCGGCTGATCGACGGCGGCGTGACGTCTGGCGGGCAGCCCTACCTGGTCACCGACTTCGTCGAGGGCATACGGCTGGACGTGTGGACCCGCACCGGAGCGGCGACCGACCTGGACGTGCGGATCGGTGTCTTTCGCCAGGTCGCGGCCGCCGTGGCGCATGCGCACGAGCGCTCGGTCGCGCATCGCGACATCAAGCCAAACAACGTCCTGATCGATCGCGACGGCCGCGCGCACCTGCTCGACTTCGGCGTCGCGCGTCTGCTCAACGAGCAGCGCCGCGCCGACACCGTGCAGCCGCTGACGCTCGAGTACGCCGCGCCCGAGCAGGTACTGAGCGGTTTGGCCAGCGTCCGTACCGATGTCTACGGGCTCGGTGCCCTGCTCTACTTCCTGATCGCCAGGAGACCGCCGTTCGATCTTCACGACCTGCCGATCGCCGCCTGCGTGAAGCGCATCTGCGAGGACCTGCCGACCCGGCCGAGCCTGGCGGGAGAGGCGCCGGACCTGCCGCGCGGGCTGACCGCCGATCTCGACGCGATCGCATTGAAGGCGCTGGCCAAGTCGCCGGACGATCGCTACGCCAACGTCGAGGACCTGCTGCGCGACCTGGATGCGGCGTACGCGCTGCGACCGATCGAGGCGCGCAAGCTCGACGGCGGCCTGTATCGCACGCGCCGCTTCGTCCGCCGCAACGCGCTGGCGCTGGGCGTCGCGGTCGCGATCGGCCTCAGCCTCGCCGCCGGCATCGTGCTGGCGTCATGGCAGGCACGCCTGGCGTCCGAGCAGCGCGACGCCGCGCAGGCGGCGCGTGCGATCGCCGAGACCGAGCGTGCCAATGCACGGGCGCAGGCGGCGCGCTCGGACATGACGGTCGACTTCCTGCTCTCGGTGCTCGGCTCGGCCGCGCCCGGCAACGAGGCGATCCGGATCGACGATCTGCTCGCGCTGGCCTCCCGGCGCGTCACCGCCGCGGCCGCGCATCGACCGGAACTCTATCCGCCGCTGTTCGACACGCTGATCCAGGCCTACCAGCAGCGCGGCAACGCGCGTGCGCTCGCACCGCTGCTGTCCTCGCTGCTGGACGACCCGCAGAAGGACCTGCCGCCGGCCGTCGCCGCCGAGCTGTCGTGTTCGCTCGCCGACCTGGAGTGGACGAACCAGAACTGGGACGAGGCGCACCGCCGGGCCGAGGCCGGACTGCAGCGGGCCGCCACGCTGGCGCCGGAACGGGCACGCGAGATCCGCCCGGCCTGCCAGCGCATCCTGGCCGAGCATCGGCTGCTGTCGGGCAAGCTCGCCGATACGCTGACCTACTACTGGCAGGCAGTCGCCGAGATGGGCGATGCGCCGCCCGATACGCGCAAGAATGCGCTTTTCCTCGGCGCCTACGGCGTCAAGCTCGCGCTGACCGACGATCTGGTCGAGGCGCGCAGACAGTTGCGCCGATCGATCGACATGTATGCGCGACTCGGACGCGAGAACAGCGCCGATGCGCTGACGACGCTGGGCCAGCTGGCCTACGCCACGGCCCGTGTCGGCCTGCCGGTCCAGGCACTGGCCGAGATGCAGCGCGGCATCGAGCTCAACCTCGAAGCGACCGGCCCGACCGCGGACATCGCGATGATGCTGTACGGCCAGGCGCAGATCAGCGTGGATCTGGCGCGCGCCGAGGACGCGACGGCCCTGCTCGAGCGCGCGCAGGCGATGGTGCGCGACTTCGCGCCCGATCAGGTCAGGCGCTTTCGCATCCAGTGGGCAGCCCTCGCCGGCCGCATCGCGACATTGACCGGCGACGAGCACCTGCGCGCCACGAAGATCGCCGAGACCCGCGAGGCCCTCGATGCGCTCGAGGTGCCGCCGCAGTCACGCCTGCGATCGGCATTGCGCGAAGCGGAGATCGCCGGCGAGACCCTGCTGAAGGCGGCCAGCCCGCAGGAGGCGTTGGCGCGGTTCGAGAATGCCGAGAACGAGCTGCGCGCGATGGGCGACGCATCGAAGCTGGCGCTGGCGAGGATCATGCTCGGCACCGCGGAGGCGGCGCTCGACGTCGGCCGCGGCGACCTGGCCGGTCCGCGGGTCGCCCAGGCGCGCGCGATGCTCGGCGAATCGGTCGATCCGCAGAGCTGGCAGCTCGGCGTCTGCGATGCCGTCACGGCCTTTATCGACTGGTACGGCGGCCAGGACCGCCGGACCGCGCGCAGCCGGCTCGATGACGCCATCACGCGCATGCAGTCCGCCCTCGGCGCCGATCACCCGCGCGTCGTGCGCTGGCAGGCGCGCCTGCAACGGCTCGATACGCCGGTCGCACACGCCGCCGCAGACCGGCCCGAGCGCGTCGCGACCGGCACGGCGGACCGCTCGGTGAGCAGCGAAAGGCGGCCGTGATGCGGTGGACCGCCGGCTGGAGCCGATGCGGCCACCACCGTATGCTGGCCCGATGAACGACGACCGCCTCGACACGCCACGCCGTCCGAGCCGCGCAGCGGCAGGCGGCGTGCGGCCCGGACCTGGCCGACGGCCGCTCGTGCGCCATGGCCTGCATCTGCTGCTGGCTGCGCTGCTGGCTGCCTGCGCGACGCAGGGGCCGCCGCGCCCCGCGCACGATGCCGCCGCGGTGCGCGCCGAAATCGCGCGACGGATGCCGGCGACCACCGCCGACCGGGCCGGCTGGGCGGCCGACATCGAGATCGCGTTCGGCGCCCAGCGCATCGAGCCGAATGCGGAGAACATCTGCGCGGTGCTGGCCGTGATCGAGCAGGAATCGGGCTACCGCGCCGATCCGGTCGTCGCCGGTCTGCCGGCGATCGCGCGCCGCGAGATCGATCGCCGCGCCTCGTCCCTGCACATCCCGAAGCGGCTCGTCGATGCGGCGCTCGCGATTCAGTCGACCGACGGCCGGACCTATGCGCAGCGTTTGCGCAGTGCCCGCACCGAGCGCGAGCTCAGCGAGATCTACGAGGATCTGACCGGCCGCGTTCCGCTCGGCAAGCGGCTGTTCGCCGACATGAACCCGGTGCAGACCGCCGGACCGATGCAGGTCAGCATCGCGTTCGCCGAATCGCAGGCCCGGGGCTATCCGTATCCGATCGACGGCTCGATCCGTGCCGAGGCCTTCAGCCGTCGCGGCGGCCTGTACTTCGGCATCGCCCATCTGCTCGGCTATCGCACGCCGTAT
Source organism: Dokdonella sp. (assembly GCA_024707225.1). GTDB lineage: Bacteria > Pseudomonadota > Gammaproteobacteria > Xanthomonadales > Rhodanobacteraceae > Dokdonella. The sequence goes on from JANQAE010000001.1 coordinate 1,139,031, forward strand.
ACGCGCAAGCTGCACCGCTTCGCCGACTACAACGCCGGCTGGTACGCCAGCCGCAACGCGGCATTCCAGAGCGCGGTCAGCCTGGCGACCGGCATCACGCTGGCGCTGGACGGCGACCTGCTGCGGCCCGGCGCGCGGTTCGACGATCCCGGTCAGACCGAACGGGCGGTGCGCACGCTGAGCGGATCGCTCGGCATGGACGACCGCGCGATCCGCGACGCGCTGGCGCGCGGCGACCGGCTCGAATTCGACGACACCGATCTCTACGCGAAGGTGTACGCGCTGGCCGAAGCGCGTGCAGGCAAGCCGTTGCCGCGCGCGCTCGTGCCGGGGATCAAGCTGGAAAGCCCCAAGATCACGCGCGACCTGACCACCGCCTGGTTCGCCACGCGGGTGGACGAGCGCTACCAGCGCTGCATGCGGCGTTAGCGCGGCCTTCACTGCAGGCCGGCACTGCGATCGATGCCGCGCCGTGCCGCGATACCGCGGCCGGCCACCCCCGAACGCGATGCCGGCCGTCCCGGGGCGTCGGGCCCGCCCGCCTGCATGAACGGAATCGGGCGATGCCGAAAGCGGGCTTCGAACCACTCCACGAGGTGCGCTGGGCCGATGCGGTGCGCCTGTCGATTCGCGCCCCGCCCGATCGTCGCAGGCAATGAAGGTCGCCTTCACGATGCGCCGTCCGCATTCGGACGCGGCCCTCTCACTTCCGTTTGCAAGGAGATCCGCATGTCCTACATCGACGGCTTCGTCATCGCGGTGCCGACCGCCAACAGGCAGGCCTTCATCGATCATGCACGTACGTTCGACGCCGTTTTCATCGAATACGGCGCCATCCGCATCGTCGAAGGCTGGGGCGATGACGTGCCCGACGGCAAGGTGACCGACTTCCGCCGGGCGGTTCAGGCGACCGCCGATGAGACGGTCGTGTTCTCGTGGGTGGAATGGCCCGACCGGGCGACCCGCGACGCCGGCATGAAGAAGATGATGGCCGATCCGCGCATGGACCCGGCCAACGCCGGCATCCCGGCGCTGCCGTTCGACGGCAAGCGCCTGATTTTCGGCGGCTTCGAGCCGGTCGTCGAACTGAAGCGGTAAGGGCCGGCCGGCTCGACAGCAGGTCGACGCCACGGCTCGCTGCGGGCCGGCGCCGCATCCGGAGGTGCCTTGCCATGCTCTGCGCAACCGGTGCCGCCAGGCGCCGATTGCGCATCAGCGGCGACGCGACGAGGACGGCGCACCGGTCGGAGGTCAGCTCGGGTTAAATCGGCGAGCGCAAGATGGATCGGCTGCGGCCTGTCGGCCGCGCGCCGAGCCGATCCGTCCCCCCATTGAGCACAGGAGATTCTCACGTGGCCGCGAAGACGAAAGCCCCCGCCCCGCCTACCGCCGCTCGTCGCTCCAGGTCGGACGTCGGTGCCGGCGGCGAGACGCACCAGCAAGCCGGCGGTACGCATCCGCCGCTGACGACCAATCAGGGCATCCCGGTCGCCGACAACCAGAACTCGCTGCGCGCCTACGGTCGTGGACCGACGCTGCTGGAAGATTTCATCCTTCGCGAGAAGATCACGCACTTCGACCACGAGCGCATCCCCGAGCGCATCGTGCACGCGCGCGGTTCGGCCGCGCACGGCTACTTCGAGCTGACGCGCTCGCTCAGGAAATACACGACCGCCAAGATCCTCGGCGAGGTCGGTGTGCGCACGCCGGTGTTCTGCCGCTTCTCGACGGTCGCCGGCGGCGCCGGCTCGATCGACACGCCGCGCGACGTGCGCGGCTTCGCGGTGAAGTTCTATACCGGCGAAGGCAACTGGGATCTGGTCGGCAACAACATCCCGGTCTTCTTCATCCAGGACGCGATGAAATTCCCCGACCTCGTGCACGCGGTCAAGATGGAGCCGGATCGGGGCTTCCCGCAGGCGGCCTCGGCGCACGACACGTTCTGGGACTTCATCTCGCTGATGCCCGAGTCGATGCACATGATCATGTGGGCGATGAGCGACCGCACGATCCCGCGCTCGCTGCGGATGATCGAGGGCTTCGGCGTGCACAGCTTCCGGCTGCTCGACCGCAACGGCAAGGCGACCTTCGTCAAGTTCCACTGGCGGCCGCGCCTGGGACTGCAGTCGACCTGTTGGGACGAGGCCGTCAAGATCGCCGGCGCCGATCCGGACTTCCACCGGCGCGACCTGTTCGAGGCGATCGGGCGCGGCGACTTCCCCGAGTGGGATCTGGGCGTCCAGCTGTTCACCGAAGAGGACGCGGCGCGCTTCCCGTTCGATCATCTGGACCCGACCAAGCTGATCCCCGAGGAGCTGGTGCCGCTGCAGATCGTCGGCCGCATGGTGCTCGATCGCTGGCCCGACAATTTCTTCGCCGAGACCGAGCAGGTCGCGTTCTGTCCGGCCAACATCGTGCCGGGCATCGACTTCAGCGAGGACCCGCTGCTGCAGGGCCGCCTGTTCTCGTATCTGGACACCCAGCTGCTGCGCCTGGGCGGGCCGAACTTCCACCAGATCCCGGTCAACGCGCCGAAGTGTCCGTTCGCGAACCTGCAGCGTGACGGCCGCATGCAGATGCTGCAGCCGAAGGGACGCGTCAACTACGAGCCGAACTCGCTGGGTCCGGACAGCCCGCGCGAGACGCCGGCCGGCTTTCCGCATCACGCGGCGCACGCTGACGGCGTCAAGACGCGCCTGCGCCCCGAGAGTTTCGCCGACCACTACTCGCAGGCGCGTCTGTTCTATCGCAGCCAGAGCGAGATCGAGCAGGCGCACATGGCCTATGCGCTGGTGTTCGAACTGTCGAAGGTCGAAACGCCGGCGATACGCGAACGCGTGGTCGGCCACCTGCGCAATGTCGATGCCGACCTGGCCGCGCGCGTCGCCGCGGGTCTGGGCCTGGAGCGGATGCCGCCGGCCGCCAAGCCGGCCGTCGAGCCGATCGACATGCCGCCGTCGCCGGCGCTGCGGCTGATCGGCAAGAACGAGCCGATGCTCGCCGGGCGCGCGATCGGCATCCTCGTCGACGAGGGCTCCGACGGCGCCGCGATCGCGGCGCTGCGCAAGGCGGTCGAAGCCGAAGGCGCCGCGGTCAAGATCGTCGCGCCGAAGATCGGCGGCGTGCAGCTCAAGAACGGCAAGCATCTGCCGGCCGACGGCAAGCTCGACGGTACGCCGTCGGTCGTGTTCGACGCGGTCGCCCTGGTGCTGTCGGCCGACGGTGGGCGCCGGCTCGCCCGCGAGGCGGCCGCGCGTCGACTGGGTACGCGATGCATTCGGCCATCTCAAGGCGATCGCCGCGAGCGGCGGCGCGCAGCCCGTGCTCGACGCGGCCGGCGTGCAGGCCGATGACGGCATCGTCGACGCCGGCGACGTGACCGCCTTCCTCGCTGCCGCCAGGACCCGGCAATGGCCGCGCGAGCCCACGCTGCGCACGTTGCCGTGATCCGATCGCCGCGTCCGCACTGACGCTTGCGACCGTCCGCCCGGCCGGCCCGCAACGGGCCGGCCGGGCGCGCGCGCCTCGCTCGGCATCGATGATCCATCGCCGGGACCGGCGATTACGCAGCGGTGTGCGGGCATCTTCGCGTCCCCGCTCCGCATCGGGCCTGCCCGACCGCCAGCCGCGTCATTTTTTTCTCGCGCTCATTCACGCATACTCACGACCGCCGCGACCACAGGGGGAACGGCCGTGACGCACTCGCGCCTTCGCGCGGCGAGGCATGCGTACGACTGATCATCAACAAGGGGAGCATCATGAGCAAGACATGGAGTCGCTTCGCGGCGATCCTGCTGTGCGCGGGACTGACCGGCCCGGTCGGGGCCCAGCCTTTCACCGAGAACTTCGACGACATCACGACACTGCCCGGCAACGGCTGGTTCCTGCAGAACAACAGCGCGCCGGTCGGCGCCACCTCGTGGTTCCAGGGCACGTCCGTCGCCGGCGGTGGTCCGTTCGATTCGTACAACGGAGCGGCCAACGCCTACATCGGCGCCAATTTCAACAACACGACCGGCGGCACCGGCATCATCAGCACCTGGCTGGGAACGCCGAACCGCACGTTTCGCAACGGCGACGTTTTCCAGTTCTATACCCGCAAGCCGGCGACGCCCGCCGGCGGAACCGACTATCCGGATCGCCTGCAGCTGCGCCTGAGCACGAACGGCGCGAGCACCAACGTCGGCACCGGCGGCACCGCGGTGGGCGATTTCACGACCCTGCTGCTCGAGGTCAATCCGACCCTGGTCGCCGGCGGCTATCCGTACAGCTGGACGCAGTACACCGTCACGATCTCGGGCCTGCCGGCGCCGACCTCGGGGCGCATCGCTTTCCGCTACTTCGTGACCGGCGCAGGGCCGACCGGCACCAATTCGGATTACATCGGCATCGACAACACGGTCTATACGCCGTACGTGTGCCCGACGCTGACCGTGACCGGCAGCACGCCGAACGGCACCTGGGGACAGGCCTACAGCGCGCCGCTGGGACAGACCGGCGCCTTGGGCGCCCCGAACTTCGCCATCGTCGGCGGTGCGCTGCCGCCCGGGCTGACGCTGTCGGTAGGCGGTCTCATTTCGGGCAGCCCCAACGCCACCGGCACGTTCAACTTCACCGTCGCCGTCAACGATGCGAGTGGATGCAGCGGTACTGCCCCCTACTCGATCACGGTCGTTCCGGGCCTGCCCGGCGCACCGACGGACGTCAACGCGACGCCGGGCGACGCGCAGATCAGCGTGAACTGGACCACGCCGGCCCTCGACGGCGGTGATCCGATTTCCAGCTATACCGCGACCTGCACCGACGGTGCCGACAGCCACAGCCAGACCGTGCCCGCAGCGCCGGCCGTCGTGACCGGGCTCACCAACGGCAACGCCTACACCTGCAGCGTCACGGCGACCAACGTCGCCGGCACCGGTGCCGCGTCCGCAGCCAGTGCCGCGGTGACGCCGATGGGCGAGCAGACGATCACGTTCGGTGCTCAGGCCGATCGCGTCTACAGCCCGGGCGGCACGTTCCCGATCGCCCCGCTGGCGAGCGCCAGTTCGGGCCTGGCGGTCACCTACGGATCGGCGACGGCCGGCGTGTGCACGGTCAGCGGCAGCACGGTCTCGATCGTGTCGGCCGGCACCTGCACGCTGACCGCCGACCAGGCCGGCAACGGCGCATGGAACCCGGCGCCGCAGGCGACGCAGTCGTTGACGATCGCCCAGGCCGCCCAGACGCTGACGTTCCCGACGCAGACCGTGACGACGCGCTGGTTCAAGGCCGGCAGCAGCTTCGCGATCGCGCCGCTGGCCAGCAGCGCCGAGCCGAACTCGGGCGCGCCGATCGTCTACTCCTCGCTCAGCGGCGGCGTCTGCTCGGTCAGCGGCACGACCGTGACGATGATCGCCGAGGGCGTCTGCACGATCGCCGCCGACCAGGCCGGCAACGGCAACTACAGCGCCGCCGCTCAGGTGACCGTGCAGGTCACGCTGGTGACGCCGACCGAGGCCGATCTGTGGATCGAGAAGTCCGCCTGGAAGGCCACGGCGATCATCGGCGATACCGTCGGCTACTCGATCGACCTCGGCAACCTCGGTCCCGCGCATGCCGCCAACGTGCGCCTGCTCGACCTGGTCCCGGCGCGCATCGATCCGGCCAGCGTGGTCTGGCAGTGCATGGCCGCGGTCGGCACCAGCTGCCCGACGCCGGCGACCGGTACCGGCAACCTGGATCTGGTGATCCCGCTGCTGCCGCGCGAGGCCAGCCTGCAGTTCGAGCTGTATGGCGTGGTGATTCCGGCGGCCGATCCGGCCAACGACTTCACGCCGTTCGACAATACCGCGAGCGTATCGCTGCCCTCGGGATCGGCGCTGAGCGATCCGGTGCCCGGCAACAACACGGCCACCGCGACGATCTCGGTGCTGGCACAGCCCGATGCGCTGTTCACCGACGGCTTCGACCTGCCGCAGCGCTGATGACCGATCGACCGCGTCTGCCCGCGAGCGGGCAGACGCGGTCAACCCACTCGGGGGCGGATTCCATCCGCCCCCTTTTTGTTCTTCTGCTTCGACGCCACGAAACGCAGGGCCGCCGGTCCGGATGCATCGCCTCCGAGACGGCGGAACGCATCGGACGCCCCCGTAGCGACAGGGCGCGGCGCAGCCGATCCCGTTGCGGATCAGGCCTAGAAGAAGCCGGCGACGCCGTAGGATGGCCGCTCAACCGGGTGACTGGCGCCTTCGATGATCCGATCGATCTCGGTCAGTTGCGGCGCGCGACCGGTTCCGAGCAGCCGTTCCAGATCGGCGTGAAGCCCGCGCATCCGCGACGAAGCAGCCACGGCGCCGTTCCAGAGCCATTGATTCCAGGCCGCATGGAAGCGCGCTCGCAGCACGGCGGGCGCGTCCTCGCCCGGCGCGGATGCGTACAGGCGCTCGGACCGTGCGAAGGACGCGGCAGCTGCCGCGTGGTCGCCGGCTTGAAGCCGGCAGCGCCCTCGATGCCCGCGATCTCCGCCATCGGCCAGCCGCTCACTTCGCCGCCGAGTTCGAGCAGGGCGGCGCTGGCTGCGGCCAGGCTCGACCTCGCAGCGGCACAACGGCCGTTGCGGAGCCGCTGTTCGGCTTCGAGGAGGTCGATGCGCGCCGCGAGAAACTCTAGGCCGTGGCGTGCGCCTTCGACGATCGTGCGCGCCTGCGCGAAGCAGGCCTGAGCCTCACGACCGGCCTGCGCGTCGATCGCGCGCTTTGCGGCGGCGAGCAGCGTGTGCAGGCGAAAGCGGGCGCCGGCATCGCGGCGTGCGCGCTCCGCTCCGGCACCTCGCGCAGCATCCGGCACGAGGCATCGGTGTCACCGCGCGCCGCTCCAATCCGCACGCGCATCATCGCCAGGCGCAGGCGATGGGTGCCGTCCCTGGGCGCCGCTCGTCGCGATCAGCAGCCGACCGAGCGGCTCGAACGTCGCCAGCGCGCGTGGAACCGGCCGAGGCTGTAAGGCGCAACGCCCTCGTTGTAGCTCATCACGCCGAACTCTGCTTGAGCACGTCTGCGGCACCGCGCTCGAGGTGGAACGCGCGGCGCAGAGTCCCGCTCTCCACGCAGCTCGGCGGCAGCCGGGAAGCGCAGGTCGGCGTAGACCAGAAGAAGCAGCGCGCGGTGCGCACCGTCGTCGCCGGGCTGCCAGTCTCCCAAACCGCTGCTCATCGCCGCTACCCCGTGCGGGATGGACCACGCAAAGCTCGTCTTTCGCCGCAAAACTAGGGCAGCTGCGCCGGCGCGCACTTGCGAGACCCACACCGGTCGAGCCCCCTGGGTGGACCCGGATGTCACTGTTGACGGCAATTTTACGCTTCAAATAGCGGGTCGCGGCTCAGGTGTTCCGACAGGTGGAGCCGGCCGCGAATGTTCGATCACCGATTGAGGATTTCTCATGCGCTGCCTTCCGCACCCTCTCGCCTGCGCCGTTCTGGGCGGCCTCCTCTCCACCGCACAGGCCGGCCCGACAGAGCACCCCGTACCCACCGGAGCCGGAACGACCCCCGCCGGCTCGTTCTACGCCATCGTGGGCATGGCCCCGGCGAACGGCGATCCGACGCTGTGCGGATCGCGCACGACGCTGGTGGTCGAGGTCGGTGACGAGGTCAACTTCTGCTACCTGGTGTACAACGACACGCCGTACGAGAACGGCATCCACACACTCAACGACAACGTCTACGGCGATCTGTTCGTCGGAATGCCGCTGAATTTTCCGAGCAACAGCATCTATCAGTACAACCACATCGCGCGCGCCGAGGAGACCGGGTTCCACGACTGGTTCTGGCTGGCACAGTTCGGTGCGGAGAAGTACGGAGCCGCCGGCCAGCTTCGCCTCGTCGTCGAAGGTCAGCCGACGATCCAGGCGACGCCTACCTCGATCGTCGCGGACGGATCGTCCGCCCAGGATGTGAACGTCGTCCTGCGCATCGCGAATGCAGGCAACCAGATTCTGCGCTGGGAACTGAATTCGGCGTCCTCGCACCCCACGACGACGGGAGAATCGTCGTCGCCGCTCGGACCGCCCTCGACGCCGTCGGCCCTTCCGGTGCCCGCTTACGCGTTCGGCGGCTGGGATCTGACCAGCTTCACGTCGCTCAATCTGCGGGATCCTTCAATCCTGATCGATCTGGTCAATCCCAGACCCGGCAACATCATCGCGTCGACCTTCATCGGCGATGATTTCAGCAAGATCTACGCGGTCACCAGCGCGGGCGGCGGCAGTACTTTCGCAATTCCGCCCAACACGCTGGTGCGCCTCGCCACCCGGGAAGACGCCCTGGGCGCCTATGAGACGATCGGCACGCTCGACGCCCCGGTGGGGGCCGACCGCTGGCAAGGCCTGAAGTGGGATGCCGTCTCAGGCAACGTCTATCTGTTCGGCCGCAATACGCTGTACACCATTGACCCGGCAACCGCCCACGTCTCCTTGGTCGGCACCGTTGGGGGTCCCGGCATCCCGGCCGGCAACGAGATTGTCACGATGACGATCTCCCCGGAAGGACAGATGTACGGCATCGACTGGACCAGCGATACGCTCGTCACCATCGACAAGACCTCGGGTGCAGCTCAGGTCGTTGGGCCGCTCGGCGTCAATGCCTCGATATACCAGGGCGGAATGGACTTCGACCCGTCGACGCACACCTTGTACTGGGCCGGCTTCACCGTGGGTGCAGAGGGCGAACTGCGCAGCGCGATCTATACGATCGATACCCAAACCGGGCTTGCAACGGCCATCGGCGACGTGGCGAACACGAACACGTTCGTCCTCTCCTCGCTCTCCCTGGCCGTTCCGCAGAGCGCCTGCGGTGAGCACGCGAACCCGGGCCTGGTGACGCCATCCGCCGGCTCCGGAGCGATCGCGGTCGGAGCGCCGGCGCAGGATGTGACGCTGACGGTCCATACGCGCGGGCTCGCCACGGGAACCTACACCTCGGAGCTGTGCCTGAGGAGCAACGATTCGCAAATGCGCAGCATCGCGATACCGGTCACCGTGACGGTCGTCGACTCGATCTTTGCGAACGGGTTCGAGACAACGCCGTAAGCGCACGAGCACGACATGCCCCCCACCGCCGCACGAGCGCGCGGTGGGCGGTCGCAGTGGGGCAAGCGCGGAGCGCACCGCGAAGACGCGGCGCCTTCACGGTGCCGCGCTCGGACGCGGATGCGAAGCGGCGGCATGTGTCACCCGCAGAGGAGTCCGCAGCGCCGCGCCGGCTCACTCCATTGGCCGGCAGCGACCGCGTGAGACACCGGATCGGCGACTCTTGCGCACAGGCCCGGATACCTTCCCTGCGGCCTGCGGCGCCGCCGCGACGCTGCAGATTCCAAGACCGTGGCGGTGGACGCGTGGGCGCGCTTTGCGGCCAAGCCGGCTGGCAAACGCATCCAGCACGTCCAGGCTCACCGGCGGAAATCGTCGAACCCTCGTCGGCCATGCCATGCCGACGACCCAGGCGGGCCTCGCCTCAGGGACGACCTACCTACGCACCCAGCACATCCGAGTTCGCCGCCGGGAATCGTCGACACCGTGACGGCCATGCGATGCCGACGACCCAGGCGAGCTTACGGCTGGGCCGCCACGAGAACGCAGCGTGCACGGCCGGGCTCGCCGGCGGACCGTCGCCACGGACCGCGTGATCCCGCAACGAAGGCCCGTCATCACGCTCGCACGGTCCGTGTCGAGCGGATGACGGGTTCTTCGCCAAAGGGAATCGGCAGCGCGGCCACCGGCGCGCGCGTGCGGCGGCGATGCCGTTTGAAGTTCAGGCCTTCTTCCGCGCTCGGAAGCGGCCACCGGCGCGCGCGTGCGACAGCGATGCGCGCGCCGGATGACTCGGCGATCGGTCAGGCGCCGCGCATGCGGAACCCGAACGCGGCGCCGAGCGCGAGCAGCGCGCCCAGGATCAGCTGCATCGGCAGGCCGCCGACCGGCACCGCGCGCGGCTCGCCCATCATCAGCGGAACCGTCGCGGCGCACGGCGCCGGCGTGCCGGCCGGCACGCACGAGACGTTGGCCTCGGGCGTCACGGTGACCGTATTGAGGATCTGCTGCGGCGCGTTCAGCGCGACGGTCGCGCGGACCGTGTAGACCAGCTGCGCGCCGGCCGGGAACAGCGGCACGGTCGCCGCGATCGCACCGCTGCCGCTGGCCGACGGACAGGCGACACCGGTACCGGCGCAAGTCCAATCGAACGTCGACAGGCCGTTCGGAATCGGATCGCTGATCGTGACGTTCGGGATGTCGGTGGAGCCGGCATTGCGCACGGTGATCGTATAGGTGACCACACCGCCGTACGTCGACACCGGCGTATCGACCGACTTGGTCACGACGATCTGCGCAGGGCCCGGAATCGCGACCGCCGATGCGCCGGTGCCCCATACCTGGCCGCCGATCGCTGCCGTGCCGGTGGCCTCGACGAGGTTCAGCGCCTCGCCGGCGCCGGCCTCGGCGGCGGTGATCGTGTGCTGCGCGCGGCAGCGCAGGACGTCCTGGCTCGACAGCGTGCCGGCACCGAGCGCCGCGAACGGCTGGCCGCCGACGAGGGTCTCGGTCTCGCAGACGATCGGGCCGTCGATCAGGCTCGGATCGGGCTCGACCAGGTCGACCGCGCTCAGCGTCTGTGCGTTGCTGTTCTTGACGAGGAACGTGTAGCCGAGCACGTCGCCGGCGCTGGCGTAGCCGCTGGCGTCGGCGTCGTCGAGCAGCAGCGGGCTCTTGAACACGCGGATGCCGGCGCTGCCGGCGAGGTTCAACGTCAGGATCACGTCGGCCGCCTGCACGGCCTGGCCGTTCTCGGCGGTGCCGGTGACCTCGACCTCGTTGAGCACGAAGCCGGCGGCAGCGTCGTCGGGCACCGCCACGTAGCTGCCGGTACAGGTCATCGCCTCGTCGATCGCGAGCGCGCCCGACGGACAGGCCAGCGCACCGCTGCGGTCGGCGACGACCAGGCCCGACAGCGCCTGCGTACCGGCGTTGACGACCGTGTAGTCATAGGTGATGCCTTCGCCGGCGTCGATCTCGCCGTCCAGATCGGCATCGGCGTGCACGGCGCCGGCCGCGACCACGACGATGCCCTGCGCCGGCGTCGCGCCGCCGAGCAGCGTCATGCCGGCGTGACGGACCGTCACCGTGCCGTCGGCTTCATTTGCCGAGACGACGACACCGGCGCTGCGCGCGCGTGCCGGCGACGCGCCGAGCGGCGTCATCGTGCAGGCGGCACGGTCGCCGGCCTGCAGCACGGCGCCGGACGCGAAGCCGCGACCGGCGTCGGTCTGCACCGCGCAATGCACGGCGAAGCCCGGGGCCGCGTACCAGCGCACGCCGCTGACCGCCTCGGTGCCGTCGTTGACGATCGTGAAACCGATCGCGCCGCCGCCCGCTGCCGCGGTCGCCTCCACGCCGAAACCGCTGTCGGCGATCGCGGGCGTGGCCGCCAGCGCGAGGACGAGGGCGAGCTTGTTCATCGTTTCCATAGCCTCAATGCCCTCTTCTTCAACGGATGTTCGTGTAGATCGCGGTGCTGGTCGAGGTGACGACCTGCCCGTCGCTCGCCGCACCGTGGGTCGTCGCGGTGTTGACGACGCGGCGGTTCAGCACGTCCTGCGCGGTGATCGTATAGGTCGCGCCGCAGGTGATCGAGTCGCCCGGCACCAGCGAGCCGCCGAGCGTCTGCTCGAACGGGCCGAGGAACAGCTCGTCGCCGCGCAGGATCCGCAGCGGCTCGCCGTAGGCGGTCGTCGCGTCGCACTGCAGGTCGGTCACGCGCGGATCAATCAGATCGATCGCGCTCAGCGGCAGCGTACCGGGATTGCTGATCCGGAACGTGTAGTGCAGCACGTCGCCGACATTGCCGTAGTGATCACCGTTGGCGTCGACGCCCAGGCGCACGGTCTTGACCAGGCGGATCAGAGGCTGCTCGCCCGACACCGGCGCACAGGCGTTGCTCTCGCCCGGGAACGAGCCGACCACCGAAGCACGGTTGTACAGGCCGTGGCCGGGCGCACCGGTGCAGACCGCATCGGAGAGGCTGCCGGCCGTGACCGCGATCGGAATGCGCACGGTGTAGCTGTGCGAGGCGCCGACCGCGAGCGTCACGCCGTTCGCCGAGAGCTGCACCGGCGAGCCGTTGACGACCACGAACGCACCGCCCGGCAACGCCGGATTGAGCACGCCGTTGCTGGTCGCCGCGATGCCGTTGCCGGTCACGGTCACGCCGTTCGGCGTGAAGTCCGGCGTATCGGTCAGCGTGTAGGTGATCGGGCTGCCGCCGGTGTTGGCCAGATCGATCCGGTAGGCGACCCAGTACGTGCCCGGACCGGTCGCGGTGACCGACTCGACGCTCTTGACGAGGTTCAGATTGATCGTCGGCGTGACCACGCACTGCGGATGCGTCGGGTTGGCCGCGCAGTCCGGCGGCACGCCGTCGTCGATCGCGACCGCATTGGCGATCTGGCGCACGCCGGCCGGCAGCGGATCGACGACCTCGACCGTGAAGGTCAGCGTCGCCACGCCGGGCGTGCCGCCCGCGTCGGCCGCCGGCACGTCGACCGTCGACACGCAGGCCGTGCCGGCCGGCGCACCGGCCGCGCAGCTCCAGCCCGGCGTGCCGGACACGAACGTGGTGTGCAGCGGCACGGTCTCGTTGACGATGACGTCGTCGGCCAGGGTGCCGCCGTGGTTACGCACGGTGATCGTGTAGGTCAGGCGCTCGCCGGGCTCGGCGATGCCGTCGGCGGTCTGGCTCTCGCCGCTGAGCGCCTTGGCGACGCTGAGCTTGGCCGCGGTCGGGATTGACGCGCAGTTGGCCGGCACCGGCGTGCTCGCGCAGTTCGGCGGCGTGCCGCCGGTCTCGTAGGCGAGATTGGCGATCACGCGCACGCCCTCGGGGATCGGCGAGCGCACCGTCGTGACGACCGTCAGCACCAGCGTGCCCGGCGTCGAGCCGACCTGGGCCGGCACCGTCAGCCCGGTCCAGGTCACCGTACCGGCCGCGTGGGTGCCGCCATTGCTGGCGCTGACGAAGCTGGTGTTCGGATCGAGCGGATCGGTCAGGCCGTAGCCGGTGACCGCGCTGCCGCCGTTGTTGCTGAGCGTGATCGTCCAGGTCAGCGTCTCGCCGGGCTCGGCGATGCCGTTGCCGCTGGCGTCGGCGACCGTCTTGGCGATCGTCACGCGGCCCTGCGTCGGCGTCGTGACCGAGCAGACGTTGCCGGACTGCGGACAGGTCGTGTCGCCGCCGTTGACGAGGTTGGTGATCGCAGTGGTACCGGCCGGAATCGGATCGGCCACCGCGAACACGACCGTGGCGGTCGTCGAGCCGTTCGCCGGCACGCTGGCGACGGTCACTGCGCAGGTACCCGCGCCGGCCAGCGGCAGCGTGCACGAAGCGGTGACGCCGGTACCGCTGACGCCGGTCAGCGTCGCGCCGGCCGGCACGTTCTCGACGAAGTCGTAGTTCGCGAAGGCGGTGCCACCGTCGTTGCTCAGCGTGATCGTGTAGGTCAGCGTCTCGCCGGGCTCGGCGATGCCGGGCCGGCTACCGCTTTCGGCGGTCAGCACCTTGACCAGGCTCACGCGCGGCGCGGTCGGCGTCGTGACCGAGCAGACGTTGCCGGTCTGCGGACAGGTCGTATCGCCGCCGTCGACGAGGTTGACGATCGAGGCCGTGTCGGCCGGGATCGGATCGGCCACCGTGAACACGACCGTGACGGTCGTCGAGCCGTTCGCCGGCACACTAGCGACGGTCACCGCGCAGGTGCCCGCGCCGGCCAGCGGCAGCGTGCACGCGGAGGTCACACCGGTGCCGGTGACGGCGGTCAGCGTCGCACCGGCCGGCACGTGCTCGACGAAGTCGTAGTTCGTGAAGGCGGTGCCGCCGTCGTTGGTCAGCGTGATCGTGTAGGTCAGCGTCTCGCCGGGCTCGGCGACGCCGGTCTGGCTGCCGCTTTCGGCGGTCAGCGCCTTGACCAGGCTCACGCTCGGCGCGGTCGGCGTCGTGACCGAGCAGACGTTGCCGGTCTGCGGACAGGTCGTGTCGCCGCCGTCGACGAGGTTGACGATCGACGCCGTGCCGGCCGGCAGCGGATCGTCGAGCGTGAACACGACGCTGACGGTCGTCGAGCCGTTCGCCGGCACGCTGGCGACGGTCACGGCGCAGGTGCCCGCGCCGGCCAGCGGCAGCGTGCACGCGGACGTGACGCCGGTTCCGCCGACGCTGGTCAGCGTCGCGCCGGCCGGCACGTTCTCGACGAAATCGTAGTTCGCGAAGGCGGTGCCGCCGCTGTTGGTCAGCGTGATCGTATAGGTGAGCGTCTCGCCAGGCTCGGCGACACCGGTCCGGCTGCCGCTTTCGGCGGTCAGCGCCTTGACCAGGGTCACGCGCGGCGCGGTCGGCGTCGTCACCGAGCAGACGTTGCCGGCCTGCGGACAGGTCGTGTCGCCGCCGTCGACGAGGTTGACGATCGAGGCCGCGCCGGACGGCAGCGGGTCGTCGAGCGTGAACACGATCGTCACCGTGGTGCTGGCGTTCGCCGGCACGCTGGCGACGGTGACGTTGCAGGTGCCCGCACCGGCCAGCGGCAAGGCACAGCCGCTGCTGACGCCGGCCCCGGTCACCGCGGTCAGCGTCGCACCGGCCGGCACATGCTCGACGAAGTCGTAGTTCGTGAAGGCAGTGCCGCCGCTGTTGCTCAGCGTGATCGTATAGGTCAGCGTCTCGCCGGATTCGGCGACGCCGGCCTGGCTGCCGCTTTCGGCGGTCAGCGCCTTGACCAGGGTCACGCGCGGCGCGGTCGGCGTCGTCACCGAGCAGACGTTGCCGGCCTGCGGGCAGGTCGTGTCGCCGCCGTTGACGAGGTTGAGGATCGAAGTCGCGCCGCTGGGCAGCGGATTGTCGAGCGCGAACGCGACCGTGACCGTGGTGCTGCCGCTGGCCGGAACGGTCGCGACCGTCACCGGGCAAGCGGCCGCGCCGGCGAGCGGCAAGGCACAGCCGGTGGTCACGCCGGCGCCGGCGACCGAGACCAGGCTCGCGCCGGCCGGTACGTTCTCGACGAAGTCGTAGTTCGAGAACGGCGTGCCGCCGCCGTTGCTCAGCGTGATCGTATAGGTCAGCGTCTCGCCGGGTTCGGCGACACCGGCCTGGCTGCCGCTCTCGGCGGTCAGCGCCTTGACCAGCGTGACGCTCGGCGCGGTCGGCGTGGTGACCGAGCAGACGTTGCCCGGCTGCGGACAGGTGGTGTCACCGCCGTCGACGAGGTTGACGATCGCAGCGCTGCCGGCCGGAATCGGATTGGCGATCACGAACGAGACCGACACCGTCGTCGAGCCGTTCGCCGGCACGCTGGCCACGGTCACCGGACAGCTCGCCGCGCCGGCGACCGGCAGCGTGCAGCCCGCCGTCACGCCGGTGCCGCTGACGCTGGTCAGCGTGGCGCCGACCGGCACGTGCTCGACGAAATCGTAGTTCGTGAAGGCCGTACCGCCGCTGTTGCCCAGCGTGATCGTGTAGGTCAGCGTCTCGCCGGGCTCGGCGATGCCGGGCTGGGCGCCGCTCTCGGCAGTCAGCGCTTTGACCAGGGTCACGTTCGGCGCGGTCGGCGTCGTCACCGAGCAGCTCGGGCAGGCGACGTCCGGCGGCGGCAGCGCGGTGTTCTGGATCGACAGCACGCCGGCCGCGATCGGATCGTCGACGGTGACCGCGAATGTCAGCACCGCGGTGCCGTTGGCCGGCACGCTGACCGCGGCCGTGTTCGAGCAGGTCGAGCCCGCCGCGATCGCGGCGCAGCTGAAGCTGTCGGCACCGGCATGCGTCGTCGCGACCGGTACGGTCTCGCCGATCGCGCCGGCCGGCACGCTGGCCGCCACGCCGGTCAGATTGGTCAGCGTGATCGCGTAGACCAGGCTGCCGCCCGGCTGCGCCAGCGGCCCGCCCGACTGCAGGCTCTTGCTCATCGTCAGTCGAGGACCGACCGGTGTCTCCTCGCCGCAGTCGTTCGGCGCGACCGAGCAGTCGACCTCCCCGGGAATCGCGACCGCATTGCTGATCTGCGCGGTCGGCAGCGGCGAGTTCAGCTGCACGACGAAGTACAACGTCGCGCTGCCGCCCGCCGGGATGTTGACCGCGGCGCTGTTCGGGCAGGTGCTGCCGGTGCAGGTGAAATCGTTGCCGGCGGCGACGGCCGTGGTATGCGCCGGCAGCGTCTCGACGACGTCGCCCGGATACAGCGTGGCGACCGCGCCGCCGGTGTTGCTGATCGTGATCGCGTAGCGCAGCACGTCGCCTGGATAAACGAACGCGCCCGGTGCCGCGCCGTTGACCTGATCGAGCGTCTTGACGACCGACAGCTCCGGCAGTGCCTGGATCGGGAACGCACACGAGGACAGGTCGCGCGAGGAGTTGGCGGTCGTGTCGGCCAGATGCGTGATGACGCCGGTCGCCGGATCGTACTGGTAGTACGCGCTCGGGTTGCTGTTGTTGGCGAGGATCAGCGTGCCGTTCGTCGCGAACGCGATGCCGGCCCAGTTGACCGTGCTCGGCGAGCCGTTGAGCAGCGGCCGGGTCTGGCGCACCGCGACCAGCGTGCCCAGATCGAGCTGCCACAGGTCCTGGCCGACGGCCAGCCAGGCGCGGCCGTCGCCGTCGAACGCGATGTCGCCGGAGGTCAGATTGGTCGGCGTCTGGTCGTAGGTCATGTTGCCGATCCGCGTCACCGTGTACGCGAACGACGGCGAGGGCTGCGCGACGACGGTCCAGACCTCGGGACTGGCCGCGCCCGACAGCAGATAGCCGGTACCGGTGGCGTTGAAGCCGCCGCGCGGGAAGTCCGGCGACACGAACGGGCCTGCGGCGACGTACCAGCCCCCGTTGGCGGCGTCGTACGCCCACAGCGTCGACTCGGTGCCGCTCGACCGCTGGATCATCAGCAGTCGGTTGTTGATCGGGTCGAGCATCAGCGCATTGAGGTCGCCGGTGATCGTCGCCGGCAGCAGCGGCAGCAAGGTGTCCGGCGTCGCGCTCGGCGGCGTATAGCCGTAGATGCCGGGGCCGTTGACGATACTGAACACCTGGGCCGGATCGCCGGCGGCCGGGCAGAACGGGAACGACGGCGGCGGCGTCAGCGGATGCTCGACCTGGCACGGCGCGCAGGTCGGCGGCGTGTCACCGCCGCCACCGCTCGCGACCACGTTGTTGGCGACGCTGCCGACCGCCGAGCCGTTGACGGTCGCGGTATAGGTCACCGTATAGGTGCCGATCGCGGTGCCGGGCGGCAGCGTGCAGACCAGCGCGCCGCTGCAGGTGAAGTTCGGGTGGCTGCCGGTCACGGCGCCGAAGGTCAGTCCCGGTCCGAGCAGATCGTCCAGCGTCAGCGTGGTCGTCAGCGGCGCATTGGCGATCGTCGTGCTGAGCGTGTAGGTGATGGTGTCGCCGACGTCGACCTCGCTGCCCGCTGCCGGCGTCGAACTCTTGACGACGCCGATGACCGGCCGCGCGACGACGGTCTGCGCGGTGGCGGTATTCGGAGCCGGCGCGCCGGGCGTCTCGTTGGCGGCCGCGATCACGGTGGTGATCGGAATCGGGCCGGGATTGGTGACCGCCACGACGTAGTTGAAATTGAAGTTCAGCGACTGGCCCGGCGTCAGCGTGGTCGGCATGCCGGTGAACGTGATCGAGCACAGCGGCGCCGGCTGGTAGCTGGCGGTGACGCCGGGCGGCACCATCGTGAAGTTGACGGATGCCGGACAGGTGGCCGGGACGGCCGGATTGCCGAGCGTCACGGCGTAGGTCACGCCGGTCGCGGTGACGTCACCGGCGTTGGTGAACACGAAATTGCCGAATGCGGACTCGCCCGGCAGCACGCTGGAGGTCACGCTGACCATCGTGCCGACGTCGACGCCGACGGTCGGCTCGACGATCTCGATCGGCTCCTGATAGGTCGGCGAGCGCTCCAGCGCCCACAGGTCCAGCCCCTTGGCGGTCGCGAAATACTGGCTCGCGGCATTGGTGCAATCGGCATTGCTGTCGTTGGAACCGCCCCACGACCGGTAATAGTTGCCGCTGCCGTTGAGATTGGCGTTGGCCGAATCGACGCCGACCAGCGAGTAGCTCGGCACCGGCTGCAGGATCGCGCTGCCGGCACCGCACAGATGACCGTTGAGCTCGCCGATCAGCGTGCCGTTGGCCGCGCGGTAGCCGCGATCGTCGTAGTAGACGGTGCTGTCCTGCGAACCGTTGAGCTTGGTCAGCGTCGGGCCGCCGCCGGCGTTGCCTTCGACGTCGATCATCGGGAAGTGGATCTCGCCGTTGCGGCCGACGATGCGGAACTGGTAGTCGCCGGCGGGGAACGGCAGGCCGTTGTTGTCCAGGCCGTCCCACAGCACCGTGTGATTGCCGGTCAGCGCGGTACCGGTCAGCACGCGGTTGAGCACGTTGGCCGGATCGAAATCCACACCGTCACGGCTGACGACGATCTCGTAGGTCAGCGTGTTCTGCGTCGAGAACGCGAACACGCCGCCGGCCGAGACCGTGGAGGTACTGCCGCCGACGTTGCCGATGAAGACCGGATTGGTCAGCTGCGGCACGGCCGGCACCAGCGGAATGGCCAGCGCGGTCAGCACGCGGTTGACCTCCGCAGCGTTGGGGCCGCCCGGGGTGATGTCGCTGAAGAAGATCGGATACTGCGGACGCTGTGCGCTGATGCCGGCGCTGAGCGACGGGCCAGCCGAGACCGCGGCGTTGCTGCCGCGGATGTCGCGGTAGAGCGGACCACCGTTGGTGTCGATGTAGCCGCGCGCGTTGGCGTAGAACGCGGCGCGGTTCGGATCCAGACCGCGGAAGGTCTGGCGATAGCGGTAGCCGTCGGTCGAGACGTAGAACAGACTGTTGTTGAGCGTGCGGCCGTTGCTCTGCAGGTAGACCGTCCAGGCATACGTGAACAGGCGGCCGTTCAGATCGGTCAACGAGTCGGCACTGGCGCGCACCGTGACGTCCCAGGCCGACACCAGGCTGCCGGTCAGGATCGGCGGCGTCGCGATCGACGCGGTATTGGTCTGCCCGCCGGAGCTGGCACCGGTGAAGCGTACGCCGTAGACACCGGTCGTCGGCGCGACGTACCAGCACGGCGTGAAGCCGTCGGTCACCGTCGCCGAGCCGTCGGCGCTGTTCGGTCCGGCCAGCTCCTGCGCGCGGCTGGCGATCAGGCCGCCGGTCTGCGTGCTGCACGTGAAGTTCGCCGTAACCGGAATCGTCTCGTCGCCGGGCGTGCCGAACGACTGCGGGTTGTAGACGAAGACGTCGCCGCCGTTGGCACGGTTGCGCGAGCCGAGCAGGATGTACTCGCCGGCCTGCGCATAGACATAGAGGAACTGGCGGCCGCGCGCGACGCTCGCGAAATTCGTGGAGTCGCTGACGTCCATCACGCCGCGGTTGCCGACCGCGCCGTTGGGATGCAGCGTGCGGGTACCTTCGGCCGAAGCCGGCGAGGAGGACACGGCGATCGACGCCATGGCCAGCACGGAGGCCGCAGTGATCCACCTGCGGCGTGCACGATCGAACATTCGCATGAACATAGGTCCCCAAGAATCGCTTGCGCCGGACGCGACCTTCGAACGAGGAGGCCTGCCGGCGATTGGCATCGGTCGGGGCCGCGAGCGGCAGTTGGCTCGACGGCACCCGGTGGTCGCGCACTTGACGCAACAATCGTGCCTACGGACCCGCGAGCGGTGTCTCGAGCATCGATCGCGCGGAGTCTAGGAACGCGCTTCCGCGCAAATCACTCACCCCGCATCGCCGAAAATCACCATTACTCACGCGCAGCCCGCAAACGCAGGCGCTGCGTGGCATCCGCAGCGGCGGCGGAGTTGTCAACGATTGTCACGCGGAGAGTCGAACCGCATGCGCGGGCCGGCTCGAAGCCAAACGAACCAGAGCGCCGGATCCGTCGCGTACCGCTGCGATGTCTGCGCGGGCCGGCGTGTCGAGGCCCGCTCGCCAGCCCGCTCGCCAGCCCGGGTGGCAAGGCCGGAGCCGACCGCTCGCCGCATGAGGCCGCGATCGGCGCCGCCGTCTCGCGGCCGCCCGGGTCGGACCAGTGCCGCCCGGGTGCATCGGCGCGCCTCCTCGACACGATCGGCGCGCCGGGGCGACCGCTCGCGGGGATTCTGCTGCGCCGCCTCACCCTCGCGACGTGTCGCGCAACGCCGATCCGCGGCGCGCATCGCCACTGAGCGTCAGTTTCTGCCCGCATTGCAACAAATTATAAGAATGCAAAACGGCCGGGCATGCACCGCATGACTGCCGCGCCACGGAATGTGATCGGCATCTCAGTTTGGCACAAGGATTGCTGTGCCGCCCCGCCCCTGCAGCCGCCCATCCCGATGCCGCCCGACTCGACGCTCCACGCCGAAGCCGCCCCGTCCCTGTCCCCGTCCGCAGCCGGCTGTCGAGCGGTCCTGCACCGGCGGCTCGCGGCCGCGCCCGGCGTGCGCGCCACCGTCATGGCCACCGTGGACGGCCGCGCGTTCGCGCACGCGCAGGCCGACGGCCAGGACCTGGACGCCGCGCGCGCCGGCGCGATCGCCAGCTCGCTGCTGGCGCTGGCCGAGGCCTTCAGCCGGGAGACGCTGCGCGGCCACGTCCAGTACAACAGCATCGCCACCGACCGCGGCACGATCGTCGTCGTGCGCGTGCCCTCGCGGGCAAGCACCTATGCCTTGAGCGTCTGGGCCGACCGTTCCGAGCTGTTCGCGGTGACGCTGCGCTTTGCGCTCGATACGGCGGCCCAACTCGCCGCGACGATCGACGCGCCTGCCGCGACACCGGTACCGGCACCGGCCTGAGCGGCCCTGCCGGCCGGCCGATCCGATCCTTCCCGTTCCCCACCGCACCAGGAGCCTGGACATGGCCAAGATTTCCCTCGAACCGCTGCGCGACCTCGGCGGCTATCTCGCCGCGGCACTGGTCGATTCCGACAGCGGCATGCTGCTGGCCGGCGACGGCACCGCCGTCGACCTCGAGATGGCGGCGGCCGGCAATACCGAAGTCGTGCGCGCCAAGCGCCGCGTCGCCGAATCGCTCAAGCTCAACGATGCGATCGAGGACATCCTGATCACGCTCAGCAAGCAGTACCACCTGATCCGCCCGCTCGAGACGAACCAGAACCTGTTCCTCTACGTCGTGCTCGACCGCACGCGCTCGAACCTGGCGATGGCCCGCCACGAACTGCGCGCGTTCGAGAAGACGCTGGACTTCTCCTGAGTACGAGGATCGGCGCGCACCGGCACGGTCCGGCACGCGGCACCGTTCCGTTCCCGATCTTCTCCGCAAGGGCTCCGATGCAGTTCGACATCAGAACCGCCGCACTCGACGATCTGGCCGAGCAGCGCATCCGGCTGGCGGTTTCGCTGCTGCCGGCGTATCGGCTGCGCGGCCGGCTCGGCGCCTGGGACGGTACCCGCTGCGATCTGCTGATCGCCGCCGCCGGCGACGCCTACGGCCACCGCGCGCTGTCGCTGGCGCAGCGCCGCGCACGCCGGTCATGGCGCTCGGCGCGCCGCTCGCCGATCTGGGCACCGAGCCGATCAGTCCGGCCAGTCCGGCCTCGGTCCTGGCCCGGCTGATGCGCGACCGGCTGCAGGCCGCGGCGCCCGACACCTCGCCGGTCGGAGAGGCCGATCCGATCGCGCCGCTGTGCCGGCTGGCCGTCGCACCGCTGCGCGGCCGCGCCGTCGACGTCGTCTGCAGCGGGCGCACGATCCTGTTGCGTCCGCAGCTCGGCCGCGTCTACGCGGCCAGCCATTCGGACCTGCTCGCGGTCGCCGACGGCATGTCCGGCTCGCCGTGGCAGATCGAGTCCTCGGACCGGATCGTCGATTCGCACGACCTCGTGTCGGCGAGCATCGAATCGTTCCTGCTGCGCACCGCACAGCGCGCGGCCGACCGCCTGCCGGCGTTCGCGGACGGCCGCTATCGCCTGCACGCCTGGCCGGACCTCGGCTCGGTGCCGACCTATCTGGATGCGTTGCGGGTGGCCCGCCTGCTGATCCGCAATGCGATGACGCCCGAGGAGATCGCGCGCACCGACGGCATGCCGGAGCGGCGCCGCGTCGATGCCTGCCTGTGGGCGTTCGCCGCGGCCAATCTGCTGTCCGAGGCCGGTACGCAGCGTGCGGCGCCGCCGCGCCCGCGCCGTCCGGCGCGCGTCCAGTCGGGGCTGTGGTCGAGCCTCGCCCGGCGCTTCGGCCTGCTGCCGCAATGAACCGCCGCCCGTCCTCTCTGCCCCCGGAGCGCCCGTGCAGCACACCGAACTGAAACTCGTCCTGGCCGGACCGGTCGGCGCCGGCAAGACCACGGTCCTGCGCGCGTTGTCGGACATCGCACCGGTCTCGACCGAGATGCCGCTGACCGACGGCGCGATGGGCGAGAAGACCACCACGACGGTCGCGCTCGACTTCGCCGCGGTCATGCTCGAGGACGGCACGCCGCTGCAGCTGTTCGGCCTGCCCGGACAGGCGCATTTCTCGCACATGCGCCCGATCGTCATGGCCGGCGCGCTCGGCGTGATCGTGCTGCTGCCCGGCGACGATCCGCGGATCGCCGAGCAGTGCGCGCACTGGCTGTCGATCGTGGCCGGGATCGACCCGGAGATGGCCGTGGTGATCGGCATCACGCGCACCGATCTCGCGGCCGATTTTCGCATCGACCGGGTGCGGCAGGCGGCGATCTTCGGCGACGTGCCGGTTCCGGTCTTCACGATCGATGCGCGCGACCGCGAGCAGGCCGGCCAGCTGGTGCGCGCGCTGCTGCTGTCGCTGGACTGAGACACGGTCAACGCCGCGCCGCGGCGCTTCGCGGCTGCCCGGCTCGAACACGATTCAGGCGCGTTCATCGAGACTGCGCGGCGATGCCATGGGGCGCGCCGCCGGAGGTTCGATGTCTTCGTCCGTCATCTCGTCCGTCAAGCGGACATTTGCATCGGTCCGCTCGGCGCTGACCGACTTCCTCGCGCACGATCCGATGACGCTGGCCGCCTCGATCGCGTTCTACAGCGCGCTGTCGTTCGCGCCGATCATCGTGCTGAGCCTGTGGGCCGCGGCGCAGCTCGCACCGGGTTCGGAGGCGCGGCTGATCGACCAGCTCGGCGTGCTGCTCGGCAGTCAGGTCCGCGAGACCGCGAGCGTGGTCATCGAACACGCCGACCGCAGCCGCCTGTTCTCGATCGACCTGACCGGCCTGATCGGACTCGGCGCCCTGCTGGTCTCGGCCTCGACCGCGTTCGCGCAGCTGCAGACGGCGATCAACGCGATCTGGGGCGTGCAGGCGCGTCCGACCAATGCGCTGTGGTCGTGGGTCCGGCGCCGCCTGCTGTCGTTCGGCATGATCGCGGTGATCGGCTTCCTGCTGATGGTGACGCTGGTGCTGAGCACGGCGGTCGCGCTGATCCTCAGCCGCGACAGCACGCTGTGGACGGTCACCAACGAGCTCGTGACGCTGGCGGTCTTCACGACCGCGTTCGCCGGTCTGTTCCGCTTCGTCCCCGACGCGCGCATCGGCCGGCGCTTCGCGCTGGCCGGCGGCGCGCTGACGGCGCTGCTGTTCGAGGGCGGCAAATGGGCGCTCGGCCGCTACCTGGCGACGACGACGACGGCCGATGCCTACGGCGCCGCCAATTCGCTGATGCTGCTGCTGGTGTGGGTCTACTACAGTTCGCTGATCGTGCTGATCGGCGCCGCCGCGACGCGCTATCTGGCCGAGGCGTTCGGGCGCGGTCCGCACAGCCTCGAGCATGCCGAGAAGGTCGAGAACCCGGTCGTGGGCCGGCCGACACGCCGGCAGCGCCGCCGCGACGCCGCGCCGGCCGCCTGATCCGGCCGGCGAGCCGCGCGCACGATCGCGAAGCTGGCCGGCCCTGCGCGGCCGGGCGGTCACGTGCCGGGCGGGCGCGCGACCGACCTACGGACGAGGCTCGAGACGGATCTCGAACAGCTTCGGCCACCACTTGCCGGTGATGAACAGCCGGTCGCCCTTCGCGTCGTACGCGATGCCGTTCAGCACGTCGACCGGCTGCTTGCGATCGGCCTCGGTCAGCAGGCCGATCACTTCCATCTGGCCGGTGACCGCGCCGGTCGCCGGATCGATCATCACGATGTGATCGGTCGGCCAGACGTTCGCGAGGATCCGGCCCTTGACGTACTCGAGCTCGTTGAGTCCGTTGAGCGGACGGCCGTTGACGTTGACGTCGACGCGGCCGGTCTCCTGGAACGTCTCCGGATCCAGGAAGCGCAGCACCGAGGTGCCGTCGCTCATGATCAGGCGCTTGCCGTCGTGGGTCAGGCCCCAGCCTTCGCCGTCGTAGCGGAACGTGCGCTTCTGCTCGAAGTCGTCCAGGCCGTAGACGAAGCCGGTCTGCGTGCGCCAGGTCAGCTGGACCAGATTGGTCTTCCAATCGGTGAGGCCTTCGGCGAAGTGCGCCGGATCGACGTTGTGCTGCTGGAGCACGCGCCCGGTCTCCAGGTCGACCTTGCGCACGCTCGAGCGGCCATTCAGACCGGTGCTCTCGTAGAGATGGCCGTCGCGGAAGATCAGCCCCTGCGTGAAGGCCTCGCGATCGTGCGGATGGACCTTGACGACGTGCACGTCGTAGATCGGCGGCGGCACCGGCTTGGCCGGCATCAGCAGCTGCGCGCCGGCGGGCGCGGCGAACGTCGCGCAGATCAGCGCGAAACAGACGACCGGAACGAACCGGCGTCGCGACGGCCGGCGGTGGGACGGGGAATACGCGGTGGGCATCGATCGGACCATGACGCACGGGGCGAAGACCGCGCGACTCTAGCAGGATGCCGCGCGAGCGGCGCCTGTCCGTGCACACCGATCGCATTGGTCACCGGCAGGTCGGGCCGCGCCTCGGGCAAGAGACCGCGCGACACGTACCGTCCGTGCGCCGATTGCATCGGCCACGAACAGGCTCGCCGCGCTCGCGGAGAACGGCTCGCCCGCTACTGCCGTGCGGCTTCAGACCTTCGGTCGCGAGGCGATCGCCGGCCCGGCACCGCGCCACGGTCCCCGGCCGGACCGTTCCGGCACAATGCCGCCGATCCAACGCTGCCCGGTACCGCCATGCGTCTCATCCTGATCGCCGTCCTGTGCCTGCTGACCGCCGCCGTCCATGCCGAGCCGCCGCGCGAGCAATGGTTCACCGCCCTGCTCGACGGCCGCAAGATCGGCCGGATGGAGGCGACGCGCGAGGTCGACGGCAAGATCGTGCGTTCGATGCAGCAGCTGTCGCTGACGCTGGAGCGGGCCGGCAGCCAGGTCGAGATGTCGAGCCGCTCCGAGGCGACCGAGCGGCTCGACGGCACGCCGCTGTCGTTCGCCGGCAGCAGCCGGTTGTCGGGCAGCACCTCGCGGATCGCCGGCACGCTGAGCGGCACGACGCTGCGCGCGACGCTGCACGACGGCCACGCCGAGAGCGCGCGCGAGCTGACCTGGCCGGCCGGTGCGCTGCTGCCCGAAGGTCTGCGCCTGGCCGGACTGAAGGCCGGCCTCGCGCCCGGCACGCGCTACACGACGCGCGCGTTCCAGGACATGACGCTCGACGCGGTCGACATCGTGACCGTCGTCGGCGCGCGCGAGACGGTCGATCTGCCGGACGGTCCGCGCGACCTGATCCGGCTCGACCAGACGCTGGACTTTCCGGGCGCGCCGATCACGACCCAGGCCTGGGTCGACGAGGACCTGACCGCGTGGAAGCTGGTGATGCCGGTGTTCGGCACCGAGCTGACCCTGCTCGCCTGCGATCGCGCCTGTGCGAACGCACCCAATCAGGGCAGCGACGTGTTCGCGCGGCTGCTGATGCGCTCGCCGCGGCCGCTGGCGGCCGCCGAACTGGCCGGTGCGCTGCGCTACACGCTCACGCCGCGCAGCGGCCCTGCCGACGCGCTGGTGCTGCCGCCGACGACCGAGCAGCAGGTGCGGCGGCGCGGCGGTGCGGTCGACGTCGTCGTCGACCGGCACGCGCGCCCCTCGCCCGGGGACCGCCCGACCGCCGCCGACACCGCCGCGACCGACTGGCTGCAGAGCACGGCGCCGGACATCGTCGCGTTGGCCCGGCGTGGTGCCGGCGACGCCGAAGGCGCGGCCGCGCGCATGCAGGCGCTGGAGATCTTCGTGCGCGGCTACATCACGACCAAGAACCTCGACGTCGGCTATGCCTCGGCGCTCGACGTCGCGCGCGATCCGCGCGGTGACTGCACCGAGCACGCGGTGCTGCTGGCGGCGCTGGCGCGTGCGCTCGACATTCCCGCGCGTGTCGTGACCGGTCTGGCCTATGCGCCGGGCTTCGCCGGCAGCCGCGACGCGTTCGTGCCGCACGCCTGGGTGCAGGCCTGGACCGGCGACCGCTGGCGCAGCTACGACGCCGCCCTGAACGGCTTCGATGCCGGCCATCTGGCGCTGTCGATCGGCGACGGCGATCCGTGGCGGTTCTATGCCGGCATCGGCACGCTCGGCAATCTGCTGCTCGACCGCATCGAGCCGGTCGATACGCGCTGACGGCGCGCCTGGTCCGCCAGGCGATACCGGGCCGGCCCTGCGCCGGCCTGGTGCGCGCACTCGCGCGCCGATCCGCACCGCCGCACGTCGATGCTGTGGCGCGATGACAACCTGCGCACATGCGCTGGCCACGACGGACGACGGCGCGCATGGCGCCTCTTGCAGATTGATATCATTTTGATATCTTATCCGCACCCAACCGGAGCCCCGCCATGAACGAACGCAATGCCGTCTCCCTCCCCGGTATCCCGGCCCTGCTGATTCTGCTCGTGGCGATGGCCGCCACGGCGCTGTGGATCAAGCACACGACGACGGTGACCTCGCAGCCGGTCGCGCTGATCGCGCCGGGCCTGGTCATGGCGCTGCTGGCGTTCCTGACCAAGGGCTTCTTCCAGGTGCAGCCGAACCTCGGCGTCGTCATGCAGCTGTTCGGACGCTACGCCGGCACCGCGCGCACCGCCGGCCTGCGCTGGACCAATCCGTTCTACTCGCGCCACAGCGTCTCGCTGCGCGTGCGCAACTTCGAGTCGGGCAAGCTCAAGGTCAACGACAACGACGGCAACCCGATCGAGATCGGCGCGATCGTGGTCTGGCAGGTCGTCGACACCGCCGAGGCGGTCTTCATGGTCGACGACTACGAGAACTTCGTGCAGATCCAGGCCGAGGCGGCGCTGCGCCAGATGGCCTCGAGCTACCCGTACGACGCGCACGACGACAAGACGATCTCGCTGCGCGGCGACGGCAGCAAGGTCAACGTGCATCTGCGCGAGGAAATCCAGGAGCGTCTGGCCCAGGCCGGCGTCAACGTGATCGAGGCGCGCATCAGCCATCTGGCCTATGCGCAGGAGATCGCGCAGGCGATGCTGCAGCGCCAGCAGGCCGGCGCGATCGTCGCCGCCCGCGAGCGCATCGTCGAGGGCGCCGTCAGCATGGTCGAGATGGCGCTCGAGCAGCTCAGCCAGCGCGGCGTCGTCGAGCTCGACAACGAGCGCAAGGCCAGCATGGTCAGCAATCTGCTGGTCGTGCTGTGCGGCGACCGCTCGACCCAGCCCGTCGTCAACGCCGGCTCGCTGTACGGCTGAGCCGGCTCTCCGCCGTGACCGACAAGAAGGCCTATCCGTTGCGCATCAGCGCGGCCGTGCTGGAAGCGATGCAGCGCTGGTCCGACGACGAGCTGCGCAGCCTCAACGCGCAGATCGAGTACGTGCTGCGCGAGGCCTTGCGCAAATCCGGCCGGCTCAAGGCCGCCGACCGTCCCCAGCCGGTCGTCGATCCTTCCGACGACACCTGATCGAGAGATTCGACGATGAGCACGATCCATTCCTTCGAACACAAGGTCATCGAGGTCAAGGCCAAGCTGTTCCGCGGCAGCTTCCTGGCCGACCTCGGCGAGGTCCTGCGCCGCGAGGGCCAGGGCGGCTGGGAGCTCGTCAACGCCGTGCAGAGTTCGCCGGCGACGCCGCTGCTGCTGCTGTTCTTCAAGCGCCGTCGCTGAGCGCCATCGGGAGTGTTGCGATGATCATGATGAGACGATCACCCTGGTTGATCGCGCTGTTCGCGGCCGCGCTCCTCGTCGGCGGCGGCATCGCGCTGGTGCGCCACCTGCTGCCGCCGGCGGCGACGCCGGCCGCAGCCGATCCGGTGCAGGCGCAGCGCGCCGACGCGTTCCTCGACCTGCTCGATGCCGGCCGCTACGACGAGGCACTGGCGATGGGCTCGCCGCGGCTGCGCGAGGCGCTGGCCGGCGGCAAGCTGCAGAAGGTGTGGGAGACGCTGCCGCAGCAGCTCGGCGCGCGCCAGGCACGCGGGCCGGTCCGCGGCGAGGCGATCGACGGCCATCCGATTCTGACCGCGAGCCTGCGCTTCGGCCTGACCGCATTGGATGCGCGCATCAGCTTCGACGCCGACGGCCTGATCGACGGCTTCCGCCTGGTCCCTGCGCAGACGCCGACCACGCCCGCGGCACCGGTCAGCACCGAACGCTATGCCGAGACCGCGATCGCGGTCGGCAGTCCGGACGGCGACCTGCCCGGCCTGCTGACGCTGCCGGCCGGCAGCGATCGTGTGCCGGGCGTCGTGCTCGTGCACGGCTCCGGTCCGCACGATCGCGACGAGACGATCGGTCCGAACAAGCCGTTTCGCGATCTGGCGCACGGCCTGGCCGAGCGCGGCATCGCCGTGCTGCGCTACGACAAGCGCACGAAGGTCGCGCCGCAGCGCTTCTCCGGCGGCGATTTCACGGTCGAGGAAGAGGTCGTCGCCGACGCGCTGGCCGCGGTCGCGCTGCTGCGCAAGCGGCCCGAGGTCGATCCGGCCCGGATCTTCGTCGTCGGCCACAGCCTCGGCGCGATGCTGGCGCCGCGCATCGCCGAGCGCGATCGGCAGATCGCCGGCCTGGTGCTGCTGGCTGCACCGGCGACGCGCATCGAGGATGCGGTGCTGCGCCAGAGCCGCTATCTGGCGCAGTTGAACGGCACGCCGGATGCCGAGACCGAAGCCGCGCTGGCCGAGCTCGAGCGCCAGCGCGACCGGATCGGCCGGCTCGCCGACGCGGCCGACGACGGCACGCCGCTGATGCTCGGCCTGCCGCGCCGCTACTGGCTCGATCTGAATGCCTACGATGCGATCGCCGCCGCGCGCCGGAGCGACCGGCCGCTGCTGATCGTGCAGGGCGAGGCCGATTACCAGGTCACGGCCGAGGACGATTTCGCGCGCTGGCGCGAGGCCTTCGGCGAGAATCCGCGCGTACGGCTGATCGGCTATCCGGGCTTGAGCCATCTGCTGATGCCGGCCGGCGATCGCCCGGGCCCGGCCGACTACGCCAGGGCCGGCCATGTCGCCGACGTGGTGATCGCCGACATCGCCGGCTGGATCGCGCAGACGCCCGGCTCTCCATGATGCCTGCGCGATTGCCGGGGTCTTTGCATTTCCCTTGCAATCGCGCCGCTCCTGCTGACGAGGCTTCCCGGCACACTGCACGCCGTCGCGTCGCCATGCCCTTTCCATGCCCAGAACTTCCTCGCGTCTGATCCGCTACGCCCTCGCCGCCGTCGTCCTGATCGCGGCAGGCCTCCTGCTCAAGGCCTGGCTGTTCCCGGCACCGGCCGCACCGCGCTACGTGACCGCCGCGGTCACGCGCGGCGACATCGAACAGACCGTGATCGCGACCGGCACGCTCGAGGCACGCAACCTCGTCAGCGTCGGCGCCCAGGTCTCCGGACGCGTGGTCTCGCTGAAGGTCGAGCTCGGCGACGCCGTCGAGCAGGGCCAGCTGATCGCCGAGATCGACTCGCTGCCGCAGCAGAACGCGCTGCGCAACGCCGAGGCCGGACTGGCGACGCTGCGCGCACAGCGCAGCGCACGCGTCGCCGCGCTCAAGCAGGCCGAGCTCGGCTTCAAGCGTCAGCAGGAGATGATGAGCGCCGATGCGACCTCGCGCGCCGAGTACGAGGCCGCCGAGGCCAGCCTGGCC
Organism: Dokdonella sp.; assembly: GCA_024707225.1. Classification (GTDB taxonomy): domain Bacteria; phylum Pseudomonadota; class Gammaproteobacteria; order Xanthomonadales; family Rhodanobacteraceae; genus Dokdonella. The sequence continues at coordinate 1,169,072 of JANQAE010000001.1, forward strand.
TCGACGCGCGCCGACATCAGCGCGCTCGACGCGCAGATCGAACAGGGCTCGATCCAGGTCGACACCGCCAAGCTCAATCTCGGCTACACCAAGATCCTCGCGCCGATCGACGGCACCGTGGTCGCGGTCGTGACCAAGGAAGGCCAGACCGTCAACGCGAATCAGTCCGCGCCGACGATCGTCAAGCTGGCCGAACTGTCGACGCTGACGATCAAGGCGCAGATCTCCGAGGCCGACGTCGTCAAGGTCGCGCCGAACCAGAAGGTCTGGTTCACGATCCTCGGCGAGCCGGACCGGCGCTACTACGCGCAGCTGCGCGCGGTGGAGCCGGCCCCCGAGTCGATCGCCAGCGAGACGACGTCGAGCAACGCGAGCAGCACCTCCTCGACCGCGATCTACTACAACGGCCTGTTCGACGTGCCCAATCCCGACGGCAAGCTGCGCATCTCGATGACCGCGACCGTCAACATCGTGCTCGGCGAGGCGCGCGACGCCCTGCTCGTGCCGTCCTCTGCGATCGTCGCCGGCGGCGGCAGCCGCGCGGGCGCCGGCGGTCCGCCGCGACGTGCCGCCGCCGACACGGGCGCATCGAACACCAAAGCCGCGGACGCTGCCGCGTCCGCATCGACGTCGCGCGGCGCCGAGGCGGGCGGCGAACGGCCGCGCCGTCGCCGCGAGGCCGCTGCCGACGGCGGCGAGCGACCGGCCGCGCCGCGCTTCGTGCGCGTGCTCGACGCCGCCGGCGAGGTCGTCGAGAAGCCAGTCCGGGTCGGCCTCAACAACAACATCCAGGCCGAGATCCTCGAAGGTCTCGCCGAAGGCGACCAGGTCGTGCTCGGCCAGTCCGGCAACGCCGCGGCGGTCAACACGAATCGCCGCAACATGGGCATGCGCCCGCCGCCGGGATTCTGAGCGTGGCCGTCCCGCTGCTCGAACTGCGCCAGGTGCGTCGCGAGTACCCGGCCGGCGACCAGACGCTGGTGGTCCTGCGCGACGTCGACCTGACGATCGAGGCCGGCGAGTTCGTCGCGATCGTCGGCGCGTCCGGATCGGGCAAGTCGACGCTGATGAACATCCTCGGCTGCCTGGACCGGCCCAGCGCCGGCAGCTACCGCGTCGCCGGCCGCCAGACCGGCCGGCTCGCGCCCGACGAACTGGCCGAGCTGCGCCGCGAGCATTTCGGCTTCGTGTTCCAGCGCTATCACCTGCTGGCCGATCTGACCGCGCTCGGCAACGTCGAGACGCCGGCGATCTACGCCGGCAAGGACCCGGCCGAACGGCGCGCACGCGCCGCCGACCTGCTCGGCCGGCTCGGCCTGTCCGAACGCCTCGACCACAAGCCCGGCCAGCTTTCGGGCGGCCAGCAGCAGCGCGTGTCGATCGCGCGCGCGCTGATGAACGGCGGCGAGGTGATCCTCGCCGACGAGCCGACCGGCGCGCTCGACAGCCGCAGCGGCGAGGAGATGCTGCGGCTGCTGCAGGCGCTGCACGCCGAAGGCCACACGATCGTCCTGGTCACGCACGACATGCACGTCGCCGAGCACGCCTCGCGCGTGATCGAGATCAGCGACGGACGCATCGTCGCCGACCGCCGCCGCGGCGACGCACCGGCGGCCGCGCCGATCGCGCGGGTGCCGGCGCGCGAATCGTGGCGCGCGCGCCTGGACCGTTCGCGCGAGGCCCTGCGCATGGCGCTGCTGGCGATGAACGCGCACCGCCTGCGCACGTTCCTGACGATGCTCGGCATCATCATCGGCATCGCCTCGGTGGTATCGGTGGTCGCGCTCGGCGCCGGCTCGCAGAAGCAGATCCTCGACAACATCAGCGCGATCGGCACCAACGTCATCGACATCTATCCGGGCAGCGGCTTCGGCGACATGCGCTCGAGCCGCGTGCGCACGCTGGTACCGGCCGACGCCGACGCGCTGGCGCAGCAGGACTACGTCGACAGCGTGACGCCGGCCGTGCAGAGCAGCGCGACGCTGCGCTACCGCAACGTCTCGGTCAACGCCTCGATCAACGGCGTCGGCGACCAGTATTTCCGCGTGCGCGGCTTCGAGATCGCCTCCGGCGTCGCGTTCGACCAGGACAGCGTGCGCCGGCAGTCGCAGGACGTCGTGATCGACGACAACACCTATCGCAAGCTGTTCGGCGAAGGCGCCGAGGCGGCCGGCACCGACCCGATCGGCCAGGTCATCCTGCTCAACAACATGCCCAGCCGCATCATCGGCGTGACCGCGAGGAAGGACTCGGCGTTCGGCAGCAACGAGAACCTCAACGTGTTCGTACCGTACACGACCGCGATGTACCGCCTGCTCGGCCAGAACTACCTGCGCAGCATCACCGTGCGCGTCGACGACACGGTCGCGATGGACGCCGCCGAGGCCGGCATCACCGGCCTGCTGACGCAGCGCCACGGCAGCCAGGACTTCTATGTGTCCAACATCGACTCGGTGCGCCAGACGATCGAGCAGACCACGCAGACGATGACCCTGCTGGTCTCCTCGATCGCGCTGATCTCGCTGATCGTCGGCGGCATCGGCGTCATGAACATCATGCTGGTGTCGGTCACCGAGCGCACGCGCGAGATCGGCGTGCGCATGGCGGTCGGCGCGCGCCAGGGCGACATCCTGCAGCAGTTCCTGATCGAGGCCGTTCTGGTCTGCCTGATCGGCGGCCTGCTCGGCGTGCTGCTCGCGATCGGCATCGGTGCGCTGTTCGCGCAGGTCGGCGGCAGCTTCCGCATGGTCTATTCGCCGGCGTCGATGGTCGTCGCGTTCGCGTGCTCGACCCTGATCGGCGTCGTGTTCGGCTTCCTGCCGGCGCGCAACGCCGCCCGCCTGGATCCGGTCGACGCGCTGGCGCGCGACTGAAGGAGACATCCGCATGCCCACGATTCTGACTTCATGTCCGAGCGGACCTGGCGCGCGCCGCATGCTGCTGGTGCTGGCGATCGGCACGCTGAGCGCGTGCGGCGCGGTCGTGCGCACGCCGTACGTCCGGCCCGATGCCACGCTGCCGGCAGCCTGGCAGGCAGCGGCGCCGGACGGCGCGGTCGCGGTCGATGCGTGGTGGCGCCGTTTCGACGATGCGACGCTCGACGCGGCGATCGACGCGGCACTCGCGCGCAACAACGATTTGGCCGCGGCGACGATCCGCGTGCGCCGCGCACAGCTGCAGGCCGGTCTGGCGCGCAACCAGTTCGTGCCGGCGGTCAGCGCCGGCATCAGCAGCGGCGTCAGCCGCAGTCTCGACCACGGCGGTCCGTCGTCGCGCTCCCATTCCGCATCGCTGTCGGTCAGCTACGAGGCCGATCTGTGGGGCCGGCTCGGCAGCGAGCGCGACGCCGCGGCCTGGGAGGCGCTCGCGACCGCGCAGGATCGCGAGGCGACCGCGATCGCGCTGGTCGGCACGACCGCGCGCCTGTACTGGGAGCTGGCCTACGTCAATCAGCGCCTGGCGGCCAGCCGCATGAGCATCGAGGTCGCGCGCCGCACGCTCGACTTCGTGCGCGCGCAGTACCGTGCCGGCGCGGTGTCGGCGCTGGAGGTCAGCGATGCCGAACAGAGCCTGGCCAGCCAGGAGGCCAGCCACGCCAGCCTGCAGCAGCAGCGCCTGGAGACGCGCAACGCCTGGGCGATCCTGTTCGATCGTCCGCCCGGCGAGGTCGACGTCGATCCGCAGACGCTGCCGGACGGCGAGCTGCCGGCGATCGATGCCGGCCTGCCGGCCAACCTGCTGGCGCGCCGGCCCGATCTGCGCGCCGCCGAACTGCGCCTGCGCGCGAGTCTGGCCAATGCCGATGCGACGCGCGCGAGCTACTACCCGCGCCTGACGCTGACCGGCAGCGTCGGCGGATCGAGCGTCTCGCTCGGCGACGTCCTCGCCAATCCGATCGGCTCGCTCGGTGCCGGCCTGGCGCTGCCGTTCCTGCAGTTCAACCAGATGCGACTCAACACGCAGGTGTCCGAATCGCAGTACGCCGAGGCCGTGGTCGGCTTCCGGCAGACGCTGTACCAGGCGCTGGCCGACGTCGACAACGCGCTGTCGGCGCGGCTGACCCAGGCCGAGCGCGCGCGTCTGCTCGAAGCCTCGCTGGTCGCCGCGCTGAAATCCGAGCGGCTCTACGAGGTGCGCTACAAGGCCGGCGCCGTCGCGCTGCGCGCCTGGCTCGACGCACAGGAACGCCGTCGCGCGGCCGAGATCGCGCTGGCCGAGAACCGGCTGGCGCGGCTCGACAACCAGGTGTCGATCTACCAGGCACTCGGCGGCGACGCGACGATCACCGAGCGGTTCGCCGGCGAGGGCTGAGCCGACTACGGCGCATGCCGCGATGCCGGCGACGCGCCGGGACGGCGCAGAGGCTGTTCATTGCGCGGCCGGGACCGGTCCGCCGGTGCAGCACCGCGGCCGCTATGCCTTCGGCACGATCCGGCATGCGGCCCGGGCGCCCTTGCCGGTCGAGATCCCGGCGTCGGGCCGCGATCGTGCGCTGCGATGTCCGCGACCGGCGCATCGGCGTTGACCGCGCTGCGGTCGCCGCCGCCCGGCTGCTAAGCTCGCGCGATGAGCGATGCCCCGCCCGTTCCGCCGCCGCGCTGCGATGCCGCCGCCCGTCGCGCGATCGTGCGCGAGGCGCGCCGTCTCGGCGTGCCGGACGACTACGGCCGGCGCCGTGCGCTGCGGATCGTCCGCGAGCCGGACGCGCTCCAGTACATCGGCACCGACGTGCACGACCGGCCGCAATGGCTGGCGCCGCCGGCCGCGCGCGCCTGGCGGCGCATGGCCGCCGCGGCCGCAGCCGACGGCGTCGTGCTGCAGGTGGTCTCGGCGTTCCGCTCGGCCGAGTACCAGCTCGGCATCCTGCGCCGCAAGCTCGAAGGCGGCCAGACGATCGATCGGATTCTCCAGGTCAGCGCGGCACCGGGCTACAGCGAGCATCACTCCGGTCGCGTGCTCGACCTGACCACGCCCGGCTACGCGGCGCTCGAGGAGGACTTCGAGCGCTCAGCGGCGTTCGCGTGGCTGCAGCGCCACGCGGCGCGCTACGGTTTCCGGCTGTCGTATCAGCGCGGCAACCGGCACGGCATCGCCTACGAGCCCTGGCACTGGTGCTGGCACCGCTCAGCGGCGCGCTGACGGCGCCGCCAGTTCCAGCGCGGCCACCGTGCGCAGCAGGCGCGGGCCCAGATAGCAGTGTGAGCCGCAGGCCATCAGTCCGGCATCGGCGAACGCGCGCCGATACCAGTCCGGCCGCCGCGCGATGAACCCGTCGGTATCGCCGTCCGGATCGTCGGCGGCCGTGAACACCTCGACGAAGGCGATGCCTTCGAGCAGATCGGCGAAGCCCGACAGGCCGCGCCTGAGCTCGGCCGACGGCACGTAGTGCAGCACGTCCGAGCAGACGATCAGATCGAAGCGCCGGTCGAAGCGCAGCTGCTCGAGCTGGCCGAAGCGCGCCAGCCGCAGGTTGCGCGCGCGCCCGTAGCGCGCGACCGCGTACTCGCTCGGGTCGAGTCCGAGGTAGTCCAGGTCCGGCCGCAGCCGCCGCAGCGGCGCGCGCCATGCGCCCTCGCCGCAGCCGACGTCGAGCACGTTGCGCAGCCGATGGCCGAGGTAGTACTCGGCCGTCGCGACGACCATCGCGACGGTCCGCGCGACGCTGGCCGGCGCGCGCACGCGCCGCGCCGGATCGCGGTACCAGCGGTCGAAATAGGCCTGGTCGTAGCGCTTGTCGCTCATTGGGTCCTCGTCACGAGATGGTTAAGAAATCGCTGCAACGGCTACGACGATCGTCGAAGCACGCCGATCGGACCCCGATTGCTGCGATGCGATAAAATCACCGGATACCCCGCGGAGGCCAGGCCCCGATGCTGTACCAGATCCACGAACTGCAGCGCTCGCTGCTGCGTCCGCTGGTGGCGCTGTCCGACGCCAATGCGCGCATGCTCTCGGGCCAGGACAGCTGGCTGTCGAGCCTGCCCGGTGCCCAGCGCATGGCGGCCGGCTGGGAGCTGCTGTACCGGCTCGGCAAGGAATACGAGAAACCCGAGTTCCGGATCCCGGCGGTCACCGCCGGCGGTCACGAGACGCCGATCTCCGAGCAGGTCGCACTGTCGCTGCCGTTCTGCAACCTGGTCCGCTTCAAGCGCTTCAGCGACGACCCCGACCATCTGGCGACCCTCAAGAAGGAGCCGAGCGTGCTGGTGGTCGCGCCGCTGTCGGGCCATCACGCCACGCTGCTGCGCGACACCGTACGCACCCTGCTGCAGGACCACAAGGTCTACATCACCGACTGGATCGACGCGCGCATGGTGCCGATCGATCAGGGTGAGTTCGGCCTCGAGGACTACGTCGGCTACATCCGCACGTTCATCGGCCACATCGGTGCCGAGAAGCTGCACGTGATCTCGGTCTGCCAGCCGACCGTGCCGGTGCTGGCCGCGATCGCACTGATGGCGGCCGCCGGCGAGCCGACGCCGGCGACGATGACGATGATGGGCGGGCCGATCGACACGCGCGAGAGTCCGACCAAGGTCAACGATCTGGCGACGACGCAGCCGCTGTCGTGGTTCCAGAACCACGTGATCCACACCGTCCCGGAGAACTATCCGGGCGCGGGCCGGCGCGTCTATCCGGGCTTCCTGCAGCACGCCGGCTTCGTCGCGATGAATCCCAGCCGGCACCTGATGTCGCACTGGGACTTCTACAAGAATCTGCTGCGCGGCGATCTCGAGGACGCCGAATCGCACCGGCGCTTCTACGACGAGTACAACGCCGTGCTCGACATGCCGGCCGAGTACTACCTCGACACGATCCGCGTCGTGTTCAAGGAACACGCGCTGCCGCTCGGCACCTGGAAGGTCGACGGCGAGCCGGTGCGGCCGCAAGCGATCCGCGACACCGCGCTGATGACGATCGAGGGCGAACTCGACGACATCTCCGGGCTCGGCCAGACCGCCGCCGCGCATGCGCTGTGCACCGGCATCCCGGAGGACGCGCGCCGCCATCTGGAGATCGCCGGGGCCGGCCATTACGGCATCTTCAGCGGCCGCCGCTGGCGCGAGCAGGTCTACCCCGAAGTGCGCGCGTTCATCCGCCGCTACGAACACACCGAAGGCTGAGGCGCGGCGCCTCGATCGATCGCGCCGCCGGAGACCGCCATGCACCCTCGTCCGCTCGGCCGCTCCGGCATCGCCGTCGCGCCGCTCGCGTTCGGCGCCAACGTGTTCGGCTGGAGCGTCACGGCCGACCGCGCCGACGCGCTGCTCGACGCGTTCGTCGCGCACGGCCTGAACCTGATCGACACCGCCGACGCGTATCCGGCCTGGGTGCCCGGCAACGAAGGCGGCGAGTCCGAGACGATGATCGGCCGCTGGCTGCGCCGGCGCGGCGGACGCCACCGCGTCGTGATCGCGACCAAGGTCGGCAAGTGGGCGCGCCACCGCGGCCTCGCGCCCGAAACGATCCGCGCCGCCGCCGACGCGTCGCTGCAGCGCCTCGGCACCGATCACATCGACCTGTACCAGGCGCATGCGGACGATGCCTCGGTGCCGCTCGAGGAGACGCTCGGCGCGTTCTCGCGACTGATCGAGCAGGGCAAGGTGCGCGCGATCGGCGCGTCCAACTACGCCGCACCGCGGCTCGCCGAGGCGCTCGCGATCAGCGCCCGCCACGGCCTGCCGCGCTACGAGACGCTGCAGCCGGAGTACAACCTCTACGACCGCGCAGGCTACGAGGCCGACCTGGAGCCGCTGGCACGCGAGCACGGACTCGGCGTGATCGGCTACTACGCGCTGGCCAGCGGCTTCCTGACCGGCAAGTACCGCAGCGAGGCCGATCTGGACCGGTCGCCCGCGCGTGGCGCGCGCGCCGGCCGCTATCTCGACGCGCGCGGCCTGCGCATCCTGGCCGCGCTCGACGCGGTAGGTGCGCGCCACGGCGCGACACCGGCCCAGGTCGCGCTGGCCTGGCTGATCGCGCGTCCCGGCATCAGCGCGCCGATCGCGAGCGCGACCAGCGTCGCCCAGCTCGACGAACTCGCCGGCGCGCTGCGGCTCGGCCTGAGCGATGCCGACCGCGCCGAGCTCGACGCCGCCAGCGCCTGAGCCGCGCACGATCGGCGGCCTCGGCGACGAGGACATCGCGCCCCGGCATCCTGGCGCGGCTTGATCTCGATCAACGGCCGGACGCGGACCGGCGGCGATCATCGGCCGCATGTCCTGGTTCGCCCTGCCCTCGCCGAACCGCCGTCGCGCGCGCGCCACCGCACCGCCCAGCGCCGTGCCGGACATCGCGTGGCATGCGCTGGACTGCGACGCGGTCCGCGCCGCGCTCGACGCGCGTCACGCCGATCCGGCCGTCGCCGCGCCGGACGGCACGGCGCCGCACGGCCTGACCGAATCCGAAGCGATACGGCGCCGCGCGCGCGTCGGCCGCAATGTGCTGCCGCCCGCGCCGCGCCGGCATCCGCTGACACGCCTGCTCGCGCAGTTCGCCAACGCGCTGATCGGCTTCCTGCTGGTCGCGGCCGCGTGTCGCCGCCGCGCTCGGCCACGCGGTCGACGCAGCGGTGATCGTCGGCGTCGTGCTCGTCAACGCGATCGTCGGCTTCGTCCAGGAGGGCCGCGCCGAGCAGGCGCTCGGCGCGCTCGGTTCGCTGCTCGCCCCGGCCGCCTGGGTGCTGCGCGACGGCCGGCGCCGCCGCGTCGACGCCGCCGATCTGGTGCCGGGCGACGTCGTGCTGATCGAGGCCGGCGACCGCGTACCGGCCGATCTGCGCCTGCTGTACGCGCGCGGCCTGCTGATCGACGAGGCGATCCTGACCGGCGAATCGGTCGCCTCCGACAAGTGCGAGACGCCGGTGCCGGCGGCCGCGCCGCTCGCCGAGCGCGATTCGATGGCGTGGTCGGGCACCCTGGTCGCCGCCGGACAGGGACGCGGACTCGTCGTCGCGACCGGCCGCGCGACCGAGATGGGCCGGATCGGCGATCTGCTGCGCTCGGTCGGCTCGCTGAGCACGCCGCTGCTCGCGCAGATCGACCGCTTCGGCCGCCGTTTCGCGTCGTTCTCGGCGCTGGCCGCGCTCGGGCTGTTCGCGTTCGCGGTGATCGCGCGCGGCTACGCCGCGGTCGATGCGCTGATGCTGGTCGTCGCGCTCGCGGTCGGCGTGATCCCCGAGAGTCTGCCGGCCGTCATCACGATCACGCTGGCGATCGGCGTGCGCCGGATGGCGGCGCGCCATGCGATCGTGCGGCGCCTGCCGGCGGTCGAGACGCTCGGCGCGACCTCGGTGATCTGCACCGACAAGACCGGCACGCTGACGCTCAACGAGATGACGACGCGGCGGCTCGCGATCGCCGGCGGCGAGCTGTTCCTCGACGGAGCCGGCTACGCACCGGCCGGTTCGCTGCACCGCGCCGACGCGCCGCAGACGCCGGTCGCCGTGCCGCCGCCGGCACGGCGCCTGCTCGAGATCGCGCTGCTCTGCAACGATGCGCGGCTCGGCGTCCGCGATGCGCAGTGGCAGGTCGACGGCGATCCGATGGAAGGCGCGCTGATCGCCGCGGCGATGAAGGCCGGCCTGGAGCCGGCGGCCGAGCATGCACGCCAGCCGCGGCTCGACGCGATTCCGTTCGATGCGCGGCACCGCTTCATGGCCACGCTGCACGCCGCCGCCGACGGCACGCGGTGGATCGCGGTGAAGGGCGCTCCGGAAGCGCTGCTGGCGATCAGCGGCCGCCAGCTCGACGCCGATGGTGGCGTCGGTCCGCTCGACCGTGCCTACTGGGACACCTGCATCGCGCGCGCCGCGGCGGCCGGCGAGCGCGTGCTCGGTTTCGCGTGGCGCATCGCACCGGACCTTACGTCGCTGCGGCCCGCTGCGATCGGCGAGCTGGTCTTCGCCGGTATCGCCGGCCTGGTCGATCCGCCGCGTCCGGAAGCCGCGGCGCGGTCGCCGAATGCGCCTCGGCCGGCATCGCGGTCAAGATGATCACCGGCGACCATGCGGTCACCGCGGCGGCGATCGCGCGTCAGCTCGGCCTGGCCGGCGCCGGCGAGGTGCTGACCGGCGCCGATCTGGACCGTCTCGACGATGCCGCGCTGCGCGTGCAAGCGCTGCGCGCCGGCGTATTCGCACGCACCAGTCCCGAGCACAAGCTGCGCGTGGTACGGGCGCTGCAGGCCGACGGCGCGGTCGTCGCGATGACCGGCGACGGCGTCAACGACGCACCGTCGCTGAAGCAGGCCGACGTCGGCATCGCGATGGGCCGCAAGGGCACCGAGGCGGCACGCCAGGCCGCGCAAATCGTGCTGACCGACGACAACTTCGCGTCGATCGTCGCCGCCGTCCACGAAGGCCGCACCGTCTACGACAACATCCGCAAGGTCATCGCCTGGACGCTGCCGACCAACGGCGGCGAGGCGCTGGCGATCGTCGCGGCGATCGCGTTCGGTCTGGCGCTGCCGATGACGGCCGTGCAGATCCTGTGGATCAACCTGATCCTGACGATCACGCTGGGCCTGGTGCTCGCGTTCGAGCCGGCCGAGCCCGGCACGATGACGCGGCCGCCACGTTCGGCACGCGCGCCGCTGCTGTCACCGTTCATGCTCTGGCGCGTGGGCTTCGTCTCCGTGCTGTTCACGGCCGGCGTGCTCGGCGTGCACGCCTGGTCGATCGGGCACGGCCTGGACGCCGCCGCCGCGCGCACCGTCGTCGTCAACGCGGTCTGCGTGATGGAGATCGGCTACCTGTTCAATGTGCGCTATCTTCACGGCAGCTCGCTGACGCTGCGCGGCGCGCGCGGCACGCCGGCGGTGCTGCTGGCGGTGGCCGCGGTCGTGCTGGCGCAGCTCGCATTCACGTATGCGCCCTGGCTGCAGGCGCTGTTCGACACCCGGCCGATCGGCCTGCGCGACGGCTTCATCGCGATCGGTCCCGGCATCGCACTGATGGCGATCCTCGAGATCGAAAAACAGCTGCTGCGTCGCCTCGGCCTGTTCGGGAACGCGCCGCGCCCCGGCGGTCGCCTGCGACCGATCGAGCCACGCGACTTCGAACCCCGCGCCACATCGAATCCGTACGACGATTGAATCCACACCACCTGGAGAGACCGATGGACGACCTCTTTCTCGATCCGCCGCGCACGATCGTGCTGGCGACCGATCTGTCGGCGCGCTGCGACCGCGCCTTCGACCGCGCGGTCTCGCTGGCGCGGCGCTGGGACGCCGAGCTGATCGCGCTGACCGTCGTCGAAACCGACCCGGCCGCGCAGCGCCGCGAGGCGCTGCCGTCGTGGCGCCGCAAGGCGACGCCGGCCGAGCTCGCGCAGCGCCAGTTGCGCGCCGACCTGGCCGGCGCCGGCATCCGTGCCGGCACGCGCGTCGCGCACGGCGAGCCGGTGACGGCGATTCTCGACGCGGTGGCCGACAGCGGCGCCGGACTGATCGTGACCGGCCTTGCGCGCGACGAGACGCTGGGCCGCTTCTCGCTCGGCAATACGGTCGACCGGCTGGCGCGGCGTGCGGCCGTGCCGCTGCTGGTCGTGCGCAAGCGCGTGCACGGCGACTATCAGCGCATCGTCGCGGCCAGCGACTTCTCCGACGCCTCGCGCCGCGCACTCGAAACGGCCGCGTCCTGGTTCGACGCGGCCGTGCTGACGCTGCTGCACACCTACGATCCGCCGTACGCGAACCTGATGGAGCGCAGCACGATGCGCGAGGACTTCCGCGCGGTCGCGGTCGAGGACTGCGAGCGTTTCACCGCGACGCTGGCGCCCCCGCTGCGCGCGCGGCTCGCCACGCGCGTCGAATTCGGCGCGCCGGAGGACCTGCTCAACGACTACGCGATCGAGAGCGACAGCGATCTGGCCGTGCTCGGCTCGCATGGACGCAGCGCGCTGTACGACATCATGATCGGCAGCGTCGCGCGGCGCGTGCTCGAGCAGTCGGCGATCGACGTGCTGCTGGTGCCCGAGCCGAAGGCCGCGCGCTCGCGCGCCGCGGCCGCCTGACCCGTCGCGGCGGCGCCCGCAGCGTCCGCGCGGCGACACGTCCCGTGCACCGCGCCGGCGCGACGCCGGGCGCCGCGCTGGCGCACAATCGGCGCTCCCCGCCTCTCAGGTGCCCCGACCATGCGCATGCTCGTCCCCGTCCTGCTCGCCGCCTTCGCCGTCCCCGCCGCAGCCGCCGAACCGAGCCGGCCGGCCCGTACGACGCAGCAGGTGCTGGCCGAGGCCAAGCCCGGCGACTGGCGCGCGCTCGATCCGGAGAACACCCTCTATCTCGATCTGGCCGCCGGACGCGTCGTGATCGAGCTGGCGCCGGCGTTCGCGCCGCTGCACGCGGCCAACATCAGGACCCTGGTCCGGCAGCGCTACTTCGACGGCCTGGCGATCCTGCGCGTGCAGGACAATTTCGTGACGCAATGGGGCGATCCGGACAGCGAGAACGCCGACAAGGCGCGCAGCCTCGGCAAGGCCGGCCGGCGCATCGCCGCGGAATTCACGCGCGCAGCGCAGGGTCTTGCATTCACGGCGCTGCCGGACGGCGACGTCTACGCGCCCGAGGTCGGCTTCTCGGACGGTTTCGCGGCCGCGCGCGACCCGGCGTCCGGGCGGGCCTGGCTCGCGCACTGCTACGGCGCGGTCGGCGCCGGCCGCGACAACGATCCCGAATCGGGCAGCGGTGCCGAACTCTACGTCGTGATCGGCCAGGCGCCGCGCCAGCTCGACCGCAACATCGCGCTGGTCGGCCGCGTCGTCGAGGGCATCGAGCTGCTCTCGGCGCTGCCGCGCGGCAGCGGCCCACTCGGTTTCTACGAGAAGCCCGAGCAGCGCCTGCCGATCCGCAGCGTGCGCCTGGCCGCCGACGTCCCGGAGGCCCAGCGCCTGCCGCTCGAAGCGCTGCGCACCGATACCGCGACGTTCCAGGCCCTGATCGAATCGCGCCGCAACCGGCGCGACGACTGGTATCAGGTACCGGCCGGCAAAATCGATCTGTGCAACATCCCGCTGCCGGTGCGCCGGCGCCCCGATCCGGCCTGATCGGCGGCGCCGCTCAGGCCAGCTGCGCGGCGATGTCCTCGCCGATCGAGGCCGGCGCGTCGGTCGGCGCGTAGCGCTCGAGCACGCGGCCGTCGCGGCCGACCAGGAACTTCGTGAAGTTCCACTTGATCGCCTGGGTGCCGAGCACGCCGGGCTGCTCGGCCTTGAGCCAGTGGTACAGCGGATGGGTGTCGGCGCCGTTGACGTCGATCTTCGCGAACATCGGAAACGTCACGTCGTAGGTCGTCGAGCAGAACTGCCGGATCTGCGCCTCGTCGCCGGGTTCCTGATGGCCGAACTGGTCGCACGGAAAGCCGAGCACGACCAGGCCGCGGTCGCGGTAGTCGCGCCACAGCTGCTCCAGGCCGGCGTACTGCGGCGTGAATCCGCAGCGCGAAGCCACATTGACGATCAGGGCCAGCTTGCCGGCGTACTCGGCCAGCGAGCGCGGCTGGCCGTCGATGTCGACGGCGCTGAAATCGGCCAGGGTGCTCATCGGACGTGGGCTCCTCCGTGTGGATTGCGCCGGCCGGCCGTGCCGGAGCCGGCCGGGGTCAGCGCGCGGGAGCGCTGCAGAAATGCTGGCGGACCTGCTCGGCCTCGGGCATCCAGGCGTTGAGCTGCTGGATGCGCGTCGCCTCGGCCGGATGCGTCGACATGAACTCCGGCGGCTTCTGGCTGCCGAGCTGGGCCATGCGCTCCCACAGCCGCGGCGCTTCCTGCGGGTTGAAGCAGGCCGCCGCGGCGAGCAGAAGGCCGACCTTGTCGGCTTCGGACTCGTGATCGCGCGAGAACGGCAGCAATACGCCGTATTGCGCGCCGGCGCCGATCGCGGCCATCACCATGCGCTGCTGCTGCGGATCCATCTCGCCGACCGACATGCTCGCGGCCATCGTGCCGATCTGCACCAGCTTCTGCTGGGCCATGCGCTCGCCGCCGTGGCGCAGCAGCGCGTGGGCGATCTCGTGGCCCATCACCGCGGCCAGGCCGTCGCTGTTCTTGGCGACCGGGATGATGCCGGTATAGACGGCGATCTTGCCGCCGGGCAGGCAGAACGCGTTGACCTGGTCGGACTCGATCACGCTGACGTCCCAGTCGAACGCGCCCCAGTCGGTGGATGCCGGCACGTTGGCGGTCTGCGCCAGGTACTGCTCGACCTTCGGCGCCGCCTCGATCAGCCGCTGCGCGATCGCACGGACCTGCTGCGGCAGGTCGCCGCTGGTGACGACGCGCGACTCCTGCAGGATCTGCCGGTAGGACTGCAGGCCGAGCGCGGCCTCCTGCTCGGCCGTGGTGTCGATCAGCTGCTTGCGGCCGGTATACGAGGCCTCCTGCTGATGGCTGAGGTAGTAATAGCCCAGATACCCCAGGAACAGCAGGATCGGCCAGAACTTGAGGCCGCGCCGCCGCTGCGGGCCGCCTGCGGAACGATCACCGAATGGACCCATCGCCTTGAGTTCCCCGATCGACGAGGCGCCGAGCATACCGCCACGACGCGCGATGCGCAGCGTGCAGCGCACCGCGGTGACGGTTGTTTTCAGGACGCGGGCGACGCGGCGGCCGGCATCGACGGCCGCTCCTGACCGCGAGGACCGCCGTGTCAGAGCTCGCGCACGACGCGAAAGCCGACCTGCGCGCTGCGCGCACCGGCAGCCAGGCCGGCGCGCCAGGCCGAACGCACCTGCTCCGGCGCGCTGCCCCAGGAGCCGCCGCGGATCACGCGCGTCGCGCAGCCGGGATTGACCCAGGCCTGAGGGTCGCGCGGCGCGCGCGTGTAGTTGTCGTGCCAGCAGTCCTCGACCCACTCGGACACGTTGCCGACCATGTCGTAGAGGCCGAATGCATTGGCCGGATAGCGCCGCACCGGTGCCGGTCCCCAGTAGCCGTCGCTGTAGTCGAGGAACGCACGCGCCCAGCTGCGCTTCTTCGGCGAGCGGTCGCCGTCTCCGGTGAAGTTGCCGACCACATCGCGCGGGTCGCCCTCGCCCCACGGATAGCGCGTGGACGAGCCGGCGCGCAGTGCGTACTCGAACTCCGCCTCGCTCGGCAGGCGATAGGTCTTGCCGGTCTGCTGCGAGAGCCATTGCAGGTACGCGGTCGCGTCGTTCCACGACACGTTGACGACCGGCAGGTCGTCGCCGGCACGGCCGCCGCTGTAGTCGTTCTTCCAGCTCATGCCGCGGCGTTCGGTCAGGCGGCCGGTGTTCTCGTCGTAATAGCTGCCGCTGCCGGCGCGCTCGGCCTCGGTCACGTAGCCGGTCGCGTTGACGAAATCGCGGAACTGGCCGACCGTCACCTCGCTTTGCCCGAACGCGATGCCGGCCGTGATCTGGACGCGGCGCTGCGGCTCCTCGTTGTCGCGATGCCCCTCCTCGTCGGCCGGCGAGCCCATGACGAAGCTGCCGGTCGGAATCACGACCAGCGGCGGCGCCTGGCCGGCGGTCGCGAGGAACGCGTCGCGAACGACCTCGCCGGGCCGGAAGCTCGCATAGAGCCGCGCATTGCTGAGGCGCTGATTGAAGTCGTCGACGCCCGGCAGGTCCGGGCTGACCGCCAGCGCGCGCTGCAGCAGCGATTCGGCGAGGTCGGCATTGCCGGCGTCGAGCGCCGAGCGCGCCTGCGCCAGCACGCTCTCGGCGCGCTGGTGGCGCAGACCTTCGATGCGCGTGCGCGTGTCCTGCTGTTCCTGCGAGCCGGGCCGCACCGCGGCGGCTTCGGCGAGGATGCGGTCGGCGCCGTCGAAATCGTCCTGCGCGGCCGCGGCCAGCGCGCGGTCGAGGAAGCTGCGCTCGATCTGCGCAAGGCCCTGGTCGACGAGGCTGTTGCCGGGATCGAGCGCCCAGGCGCGGCGGTAGACCGCCAGCGCGTTGTCGTCGCCGTCGCCGAGCGCCTTGCCGGCCCTCAGCAAGTCGGCGGCCTCGGCCAGCAGCGGCATGACCTGGTTCAGCACGCGCAGGCGTGCCTCGAGCTGGGCCAGTTCCGCATCGGCATGCGGCAGCTCTGCGAACGCGGCGACGAAACGCCGCGCCTCGGCGTTCTCGCCGCGCTCCATCGCGGCGATCGCCCAGTCGCGCATCGCGCCGCCGATCCGCTTCAGGCCCTGCTCGGCCTCGGCATTGTTCGCGTCCTGCGCGAGCACCTCGCGGTACAGCGCCACCGCGCTGCCTTCGGCCGGGTCGACCAGACGGCCCTGCGCCTCGGCCGCACGCGCGCGCTTGAGCAAGCTGGCCACCGCCTCGGTGACCGGCGCCGGCGGCCCCATCGCGACCGCTTCGGCCAGGGAGGTCGGCTCGGGCGCGGCATCGCCGTCGGGTGCCGGCAGCGGTTCGGTCGGCGGCTGCTGCTCGGCGATCCACGGCGCGGCCGGCCGCACCGACGGCGCCGACGCGGCCGACTGCTCGACGCGCGGCGCCGACTGGAACGCACCCGGAAAAAAGCGATACGCGAGCGCGAACGCGAGCACGAGCATGCCGGCGATGCTTCCGAGGACCGCTTGTTTGCTGACGCTTTCGGTGCCGGGCATGGGATCGAATCGGAATCGCCGGTGCCGTCGGATGCGACGGCCGGTCGGCCGGGCCGGCGGCCCGCAGGGGCCGCGCACTGCCGGCCATCATACCTCGCGCGCCACACGATGCCCGCACGGCGCGTCGACCGTGCCCGCCGCGCGCAGGCGGTTGTGGCCGATTCAGCGTGCGGCTGATACGAGAGCATCCTCCCACCCGACGCCGAGGCGCCACATGGCACGACCGATCTGGACCGGAACCCTGTCATTCGGCCTGTTGAACGTCCCGGTCTCGCTGATGACCGGCGAGCGCCGCGTCGATCTGCATTTCCGCATGCTCGACGCGCGCGACAACAAGCCGATCCGCTACGAGCGCGTCAACGCCGACACCGGCGCCGAGGTGCCGTGGAAGGACATCGTCAAGGCGTTCGAGTACGACAAGGGCAGCTACGTCGTGCTCGAACCCGAGGACATCAAGTCGGCCGCGCCGGAGAGTCACGAGTCGATCGACATCGAGTCCTTCGTCGAGCGCGATGCGCTCTCGCCGCAGTATTTCGAGAAGCCCTACTACTTGGTGCCCGGCAAGAAGGCCGAGAAGGGCTACGTGCTGCTGCGCGAGACGCTCAAGAAGACCGGCCGGGTCGGCATCGGCCGCGTCGTGATCCGCACCCGCGAATACCTCTGTGCGGTGCTGCCGCAGGACGACGCGCTGCTGCTGAATCTGCTGCGCTACCCGCAGGAGCTGGTATCGGCCGACGAGTACGCGTTCCCGAGCGGCGGCCTGGCCTCGTTCCGCATCAGCAAGGCCGAGATGGACATGGCCGCGCAGCTGATCGAGTCGATGAGCGCGCAGTGGAAGCCCGATCAGTTCAAGGACGAGTTCCGCGCGCGCCTGACCAAGGTGATCGAGAAGCGCATGAAGAGCAAGGGCGTCGTCAAGCCGGTCGAAGAGCCGGAGACGCCGGAGGACGCGACGACCAATGTCGTGGACTTCATGGCGCTGCTCAAGAAGAGCATCCAGACCGAGAAGCGCACGCCGGCCAGGAAGAGCGCGCCGGCGGCACCACGCAAGACGGCCGCCAAGCGCGTGGCGAAGAAGCCGGCTGCCAAGACATCCTCCGCGCGCAAGACCGCGCGACGCGCCGGTTGACGCGTCGCGCGGGCCGGGCCGCCGCGCTCAGTTCTCGGTCGAGGCGCGCAACGCCGCGGCGAGGCCGGCGTCGCCGCTGACGATCGCCTTCCACGTCAGCGCGGTGCCGTTGCGCTTGCCTTTCTCGGTCAGCTTGAGCCCGTCGGCATCGACGAGGAGCGTGTAGGCGGTGCCGTCGATCTCCAGTTCACGTCGCAGGGGTTTGTCGAGCTTGGTCATGCTGTCTCTCCTTCGGTTGAGTCGATTCCGGGCCGGACGAGGCGTGCGCCATCGGAGTGATGCCACGCCGCAGCTGCGCATAGCACGACCTCATCGGATCGTGACGAGGGCGATCACCCTCATGCCGGCTGTGCCTGTCCGACGGCGAGATCGCCCTCGGCAGACGAGCGCGCGAATCCCGGCAGCGCACGAGCGTACCGCGCATCGTTCGCCACCGGCCGCAGCGCAGCGGCCGCATGGGCTTCGGCGACCACGATGCATTCCTGAGCGACGAGCTGCGCGGCGGCACGGTCGCCGTTCTGCAGTGCCAGGTCCATCGCCTCGATCAGGCAGGTCCAGACGGCCGGTTCGGCAGACTCACCTGCCGGGCGGTCGCGGCCGAGCCGCTCGACGTGACGCCGGGCCTGTCGTTCGGCGTCGCGCCAGACCGCCGCGAGCGTGTCGTCGACCGCGCAGCGAGCAGCCGATGCATAGAGCCGGCAGCGCGCGCGGGCGATCGCCAGTGCGGTATCCGGAGCCGCGTCTTCATTGTCGTGCTGGTACATCGAATGACTCCTCGCCGAATCCGGCGCCTACTGTGCCCGCTGCCGCGCAACACGCGCTGACTCGCATGTACGGGCCGCGGATCGCGCATCGCTCGCCTCCGCGCTCCGGGCGCGCGAGAATGCCGCTGCGGACGACGCTGCGCCGCACCGTTTCCGGGGACTGCTCGTGATCCGACACACCGTGCGCGCCCGCGCGTTCGCCGCCATCCTGTCCGCCCTGGCCGGCTACATCGATGCGATCGGCTTCCTGACGCTGGGCGGCTTCTTCGTGTCGTTCATGAGCGGCAACTCGACGCGGCTCGGCGTCGCGATCGCCGAAGGCTCGCCGCTGGCCGGCATCGCGCTCGCGCTGATCGCCGCGTTCGTCGCCGGCGTCTTCGCCGGTTTCCGGCTCGCGCATCACGGCGGTCTGCGGACCGCGCAGGCGCGCGTGATGGCCCTGGTCGGCCTGTTGCTGGCCGGCGCCGCCCTGCTCGACCACGCCGGCGCGCCGCTGGCGGCAACCCTCGGAGCGACCGCCGCCATGGGCGCAGTCAATGCGGTGTTCGCTCCGATCGGCGGCTTTCCGGTCGGCCTGACCTACATGACCGGCACCCTGGTCCGGATCGGCCAGCTGCTCGCCGACGCCACGCGAGGCGAGGATCCTTTCGCCTGGTGGCCTTACCTGATGCACTGGGCCGCTCTGGTCGCCGGCGCCGTCATCGGCGCCTGGACGCAGGCGCGGATCGGGCTGACCGCGCTGTGGGCGGCCAGCGCCTGCGCGCTGGCGCTGTCGGTCGTACTGGTCTGGAGCATGCGCGCGCCGCCGCCTGCCCAGGCGGACTGACGCCCATGCTGGAAGCTCGCCGCGACGCGCCGAGCGCCTGCCCACTGAAGACGTGCCTCAACGATGCTTGCGCGCATGCGAGGCCTCGGCCTCGTCGAGCGAGTGCGTCTCCTTGATGCCGCGCTCCCGCTCGGCCAGCTCGGCCAGCCGCTCGTAGAACGCGGCGAGCCGGCGCAGATCGTCCTCGTCCAGATCCTCCACCGCGACCAGCCGGTTGCTGGCGTTGCGATCCGAGGCCAGCAGCTCGTTGAGCTTCAGATGGATCGCCGCGCTGTCCTTGTTCTGCGAACGCTGGATCAGGAACACCATCAGGAACGTGATGATCGTGGTGCTGGTATTGATGACGAGCTGCCAGACTTCCGAGTAGCCGACGAAAGGCCCGATCGCGGCCCAGACCAGCACGATCGCCAACGCGCCGCAGAACGTCCAAGGCGAGCCGGCCGCGTGCGTGGCGACGGTCGCGAAGCGGTCGAAGATCGAATGACGTCCGGACAGCCGGATGCGGCCGCGCCCGCTGTTGCGCCGACTGCCGCGACTGCGGTGATCGCTGCGGTCGGCATTGCCGGTGTCGTCGCGGCTGGCGGCCCGGCTGCGGGCACGCTTGCGATTGCGGGTCGGAGCGGTCATGGCGGCGCCGTCGGGGCGGTCGGAAGGTGCGCGCGATCTTGCGCTCGCTCGCACAAGCGCCGCTGAACGCAACCGAAGGCGTCGCGCGTCGCCGACGCGGGCCTCGCGCACAGTGCCCGGCTCGCACACGGCGCGATCGTGTCATCGGCGTCCGCGTCGTCGCCGAGCCGTCGCCGTCGCCGTCGTTCGACGCTCACGGGAATCGCTGCGCCGCCCCGATGCGACGATGATTGATCCCGACACGCCTGCGCAGGCAGCCGCCAAAGCTTCTGACTGAAACTCGAATATCGGAAGCCGGGCCGGCACGAATGCGCATGGCTGGCCGCGCAAGAGCCGGTATCGATTTCCCGGGGTTCGAAAACAAAAAAGCCCCTGCCGAGGCAGGGGCTTTGGAGTGGCTGGGAGACTAGGATTCGAACCTAGATAAACGGAGTCAGAGTCCGTTGTCCTACCATTAGACGATCTCCCAAAACCAGGGGCCACGGTGGCAGAACCACCGTTCTGACGGCCTGGAATCGTCCGCCGGCAGGGCCGGCGGACGTTCCGTGCTTAACGCTTGGAGTACTGGGTCGCGCGACGCGCCTTGTGCAGGCCGACCTTCTTGCGCTCGACTTCGCGAGCGTCACGGGTCATGAAACCGGCCTTGCGCAGCGGCGACTTCAGCGTCTCGTCGTACTCGACCAGCGCGCGGGCGATGCCGAGGCGGATCGCACCGGCCTGACCGGTGGTGCCGCCGCCGGCGACGGTGACGAGCACGTCGAACTTGTCGGTGGCCTGCACCAGTTCGAGCGGCTGGCGCACGATCATGCGGGCCGTCTCGCGACCGAAGAACTGGTCGAGCGTCTTGCCGTTGACGACGATGCTGCCGCTGCCCTTGCGCAGGAAGACCCGCGCAGCGGAGGACTTGCGACGACCGGTACCGTAGTTTTGCTCAATAGCCATGTATGGGAAACCTAGCGTACGTGTGAGGCCCGCACCGGGACGGGCGGGCTCCTGCGAGGACGGCGCCTCAGAGATCCAGGGTCTGCGGCTGCTGGGCCGTATGCGGATGCTCGGCACCGGCATAGACCTTGAGCTTGCGGAACATCGCGCGGCCGAGCGGATTCTTCGGCAGCATGCCCTTGACGCCGATCTCGATCACGCGCTCCGGGTGACGGGCGAGCATGTCCTTGAGCGAGGTCGTCTTGAGGTTGCCGATGTAGCCGGTGAAGCGATGGTAGTTCTTGTCGGTGAGCTTCTTGCCGGTCACCGCGATCTTCTCGGCGTTGATCACGACCAGGTAGTCACCGGTGTCCACGTGCGGCGTGTAGATCGGCTTGTGCTTGCCGCGCAGGCGGGTTGCGAGTTCTGAGCAGAGGCGGCCGAGCGTCTTGTTGGTAGCGTCGACCACATACCAGTCGCGCTGCACGGTTTCGGGCTTGGCGCTGATCGTTTTCATCGGAAACACCTTGATCGCCCGGGTACGGGCTGGTCCAGAAAATAAAGACGCGGGATTATAGGGGCGAACGCTGAATTGCGCAAGCCATCGAGCGCAATCGGCGCCCCTCCCGGCGGGGGCGGCATTCTGGCACATCCGGAACGCCTTTTGAGCGGTAGCGGCGGGTTTTTTTCGAAGCAGGATCGATGCCTGACGCCGTCGACGGCGTCCGACGGTAGACTGGCCGACCCCAATTGACGGAGCCGCCGACCGTGACCGCCCCGCTGTCGATGACCGACCGTGTGCTCGTGGCCGTCGAGCGCGCGCTGTCGACCGTGGCCGAACCCGAGCCGGCCGCCGCGCGCATCTCGCCGGCCGAGACGGTGCCCGATGCGCCGCTCGACGAGGCGGATCGGCGCCATGCGGCCGGCCTGATGCGGATCAACCATGTCGGCGAAGTCTGCGCGCAGGCGCTGTACGTCGGCCAGGCCGCGGTCGCCCGTACCGAAGGCCTGCGCCGCCATCTGATGGCGGCGGCCGCCGAGGAGACCGACCACCTGGCCTGGTGCGGCGCGCGCCTGCGCGAGCTCGACAGCCGCCCGAGCCTGCTCAATCCGCTGTGGTACGGCGGCGCCTGGCTGATCGGCGCCGGCGCCGGCCTGATCGGCGACCGGCTGAGCCTGGGCTTCGTCGTCGAGACCGAGCGCCAGGTCGAAGCCCATCTGGCCGGCCATCTGGACGCCCTGCCCGCCGCCGATGCGCGCAGCCGCGCGATCGTCAGCCGCATGAAGGAAGACGAGGCGCGCCACGCCGATCATGCGCAGGCCGCCGGCGCCGCGCCGCTGCCGGCACCGCTGCCGCTGCTGATGCGCGCCGCGGCCCAGCTGATGCGTACGGTCGCCTACCGGGTCTGATCGAACTCGATTGAGCGAACTCGAACGGAGCGAACTCGAGCCGACCGGGTCCGGCTGATCGAATCCGGGGCCGATCGATCCAGCCCGATCCGATCGAACCCGCCCTGACCGGCCTGGATCGGTTCGCACTCGCCCGGTCCCGGCCGGAGCGGACCGCCCGCGCCGACCGACCCGAACCACACCGGCGCTGCTTCGCGACACACGGGCCGCATCCGATGCAACCCGCGACGAGCGCATCGGCTGATCCCGAATGCAGGACGGCCCGCCGAGTGGCGGGCCGTCGATCGTGCAGCCGGACGCGACGCGCTCAGACCAGGTTGCGACCGTGGAACAGCTCCTCGATCTCGCGCTTGAGCAGCGACTCGATGCGCTGGCGCTCCTTGAACGAGAGGTCGTCGGCGTTGGCCTCGAACAGATAGGTGTCGAGGTCGAAGTCCTTGATGTGCATCTTGGTGTGGAAGATGTTCTCCTGGTAGACGTTGACGTCGAACATCTCGTACTTGTGACGGATGTGCCGCGCCAGGTACTCCTGCACCGAGTTGATCTTGTGATCGATGAAATGCTTGCGGCCCTTGACGTCGCGCGTGAAGCCGCGCACGCGGTAGTCCATGATCACGATGTCCGACTCGAAGCTGTCGATCAGATAGTTCAGCGCCTTCAGCGGCGAGATCACGCCGCAGGTCGCCACGTCGATGTCGGCGCGGAACGTCGCGATGCCGTTGTGCGGATGCGTCTCCGGGTAGGTGTGGACCGTGATGTGGCTCTTGTCCAGATGAGCCACCACCGCGTCGGAGATCACGTCCTTGCCGAGCTTCTCGACGATCGGATGCTCGGAGATCAGGATCGTCACGCTCGCGCCCTGCGGATCGTAGTCCTGGCGCGCGACGTTGAGGATGTTCGCGCCGATGATGTCGGCGACGTTGGTGAGGATCTTGGTCAGGCGATCGGCGTCGTAGGCTTCATCGATGTACTCGATGTAGCGCTGGCGCTGGTCTTCGGACACCGCGTAGCAGATGTCGTAGATGTTGAAACTGAGCGCCTTGGTCAGGTTGTTGAAACCCTGCAGCCGCAGCCTCGGAATGGGCTTGACCACCACCGTCACCTCGTCTGATGCGACACGCCCGCGGGCACGCCGCCACAAAAACTGAACCCGTCAAATCGCGGCGCGCGACCTCGGTCGACGGCCGCCCTCGTCCTGCGTCGGAGGTCGACGTTCGTCGGCGCTGCCTCGGCAAGGCCGCGGATTATGTCCCAATCGAATCGAAGGCGAAACATCGCCTCGATGAATTATGAGTGACGACTGCCACAATGGGTTTCCTCCATGTAAGATGACGCGGCACCGTACTGTGGCGTGACTCGCAGACGCGTGGGGAACCATGCGTCACGCCCGGTGACGCATCCGGATGCCATGTGCAGGGGAGATCCAATCACGTGAACGCGGCCGACTTCAAATACAACCTCCAGCGCAACGTTTCCCGGGTTCAGGCCCCGCCGTTCCTCACCCCCGACCGCGCTGCGATGGAGCGCTTCCTCAGCGCCTGCCATCGACGACGCTACCCCAGCAAGACCGTCATCGTCCGTCCGGGCGATACCGCCAACATCCTCTACTACATCATCGAAGGTTCGCTGACGATTTCGTCGGAGGACGAGGAAGGCCGCGAGCTGATCCTGGCCTATCTGAACCGTGGCGAGTTCATCGGCGAGATGGGCCTGTTCGTCGAGACGCCGCGACGCGAGGTGCTGGTGCGCACGCGCACGCCGTGCGAGTTCGCCGAGATCGGCTACGAGCGCATGTTCAGCCTGTTCGAAGGGCCGCTGCGCGAGGAGTGCCCAAAGATCCTGTTCGCGATCGGCTCGCAGCTGACCAACCGCCTGCTGCACACCAATCGCAAGGTCAGCCGTCTGGCCTTCATGGACGTCACCGGCCGCGTCGCCAAGACGCTGATCGACCTGACCGACGAGCCGGATGCGATGTCGCATCCGCAGGGCACGCAGATCCGCATCTCGCGCCAGGAGATCAGCCGCATCGTCGGCTGCTCGCGCGAGATGGTCGGCCGCGTCCTCAAGCAGCTCGAGGAGCAGGGCATGATCACGGTGTCCGGCAAGACGATCGTGGTGCTCGGCACGCGCTGAGCGCGCCGGCCTCAGCGCTCCGCCTCGGCGGGGCGCCAGACCATGTAGACATCCGCGCGGCGGTAGTGCGACTCGTGCGGCGGCGTCTGCTGCACGAAGCCATTGCGCCGGTACAGATGCAGCGCCGGCGCCAGCCGGCTGCTGGACTCGAGGAACAGCCGCCGGCCGCCGCGACGGTGGAACGCCGCAATCGCCGCTTCGATCAGCCGCGTGCCGATGCCCTGCCCGTGGCGCGCCTCCTCGACACTCATCTTCGCCAGCTCGAACGTGCCGTCCGGCCCGGCCAGCAGGGCGCAGGTGCCGACCACCGCGCCGGTCGCGTCGAGAGCGAACAGGATCTCGCCGCCGGCGTCGATCACGTGCGACTTCGGGTCGGACAGCACCAGCAGGTCGGCCGGCTCGACGCTGAAATGGCGCTCGAGCCACTGCAGGTTCAGACGGCGGAACGCTTCGGTCCATTCGGGCTGGAACGGCTCGATCCGGATCGAGTGATCGTCCGCAACCGCGCCCGCACCCGCGCCCGCATCCGGCGCTACGGCGCTCATTCCAGCGAGAACAGACGCGCCAGTTCGTGGCCCGGATCGACCGCGCGCATGAAGCTCTCGCCGACCAGGAACGCGTCGATGCCGGCATCGCGCAGGCGGGCGACGTCGTCCAGCGTGCGGATGCCGCTCTCGGCGACCAGCAGGCGGTCGTACGGCACCAGATCGCGCAGATCGACCGAGGTGTTCAGCGAGACCTCGAACGTGCGCAGGTTGCGGTTGTTGATGCCGATCAGCGGCGCCGGCACGCCGAGCGCGCGCTCGAGCTCCTCGCCGTCGTGCACCTCGACCAGCACGTCGAGGTCCAGATCGGCCGCGAGCAGGCACAGCTCGAGCAGGGCCGCGTCGTCGAGCGCCGCGGCGATCAGCAGGATGCAGTCCGCGCCGATCGCGCGCGCCTCGTAGACCTGGTACGGGTCGATCGTGAAGTCCTTGCGCAGGACCGGCAGCTCGCAGGCCGCGCGCGCCTGCTGTAGGTAGGTCTCGCTGCCCTGGAAGAAGTCCGCGTCGGTCAGCACCGACAGGCAGGTAGCGCCGCCGGCCGCGTAGCTGCGCGCGATCGCGGCCGGGTCGAAGTCGGGCCGGATCACGCCCTGGCTCGGACTGGCCTTCTTGACCTCGGCGATGACGGCCGGGCGGCCGTCCTCGATCGCGGCCTCGATCGCCGTCGCGAAGCCGCGCGTGTCGGGCAGGTCCGCGATGCGCGCCGACAGTTCGGCCAGCGGCACGCGCGCGCGCTGCGCTCGGCGATCTCCTCGACCTTGCGCGCGAGGATGCGTTGCAGGACGTCACTCATTCAACCTCCTTTCGCGATGCGTCGGGTCGTCGACACGAACTGATCGAGCCGGGCGCGCGCCGCGCCGCTCGCCAGGGCCTGTCGTGCGCGGATTATGCCTTCGGATATCGATTCGGCCACGTCGGCCGCATAGAGGGCCGCGCCGGCGTTGAACGCGACGATGTCGCGGACCGCACCGGGCACGTCGGCGAGCGCCTCGAGCACGCGCTCGCGCGACTCGGCCGCGTCGGCGACGCGCAGCTGCCGGCCCGACGCCATCGCGAAGCCGAACTCCTCCGGATGGATCTCGTACTCGCGCACGACGCCGTCGCGCAGCTCGCCGACCAGGGTCGCGCCACCGAGCGAGATCTCGTCGATGCCGTCCTTGCCCCAGACCACCAGCGCATGGCGCGCGCCGAGCCGCTGCAGCACGCGGACCTGGATGCCGACCAGATCCGGATGGAACACGCCCATCAGCACGTTCGGCGCGCCGGCCGGATTGGTCAGCGGCCCGAGGATGTTGAAGATCGTGCGCACGCCCATCTCGCGCCGCACCGGCGCGACCGCCTTCATCGCCGGATGATGCGTCGGCGCGTACATGAAGCCGATGCCGACCTCGGCGATGCAGGCCGCGACCTGCGCCGGCGTCAGCTCGATCGCCGCGCCGAGTGCCTCGAGCACGTCGGCGCTGCCGGACTTGGACGACACGCTGCGGTTGCCGTGCTTGGCGATCGCGCGCGCCGGCCGCCGCGGCGACGAACATCGCCGCGGTGGAAATGTTGAAGCTGTGGCCGCCGTCGCCGCCGGTACCGACGATGTCGACGAAATGCTCCGGTGCCTCGACCGTCACCGGTGCGGCCAGCTCGCGCATGACCTCGGCCGCGGCGGTGATCTCGCCGACGGTCTCCTTCTTGACGCGCAGGCCGGTCAGGATCGCGGCCGTCATCGCCGGCGAGACCTCGCCGCGCATGATCTGACGCATCAGGTCGATCATCTCGTCGTGGAAGATCTCGCGATGTTCGATCGCGCGCTGCAGCGCCTGTTGGGGAGTGATGGGCATCGACGAATCCGTGGGGCGCGCCCGTGCGGGCGCGTAGTAGAGAACCTACCATCTTGCCGGCGCGACACAAGCCCGCAGCGCGACCGGACCGGGTTTGGCCGTCCAATCCGTGATCGGGCGCAAGCCGCCGGCGCGTACGGGCACGGCGCAGCGGGTGTCCGCAGCGCCGGCTCAGGCGCTCAGGAAATTGCCGAGCAGCGCATGTCCGTGCTGGGTCAGGATCGACTCGGGATGAAACTGCACGCCCTCGACGCTGAGCGAGCGATGACGCAGACCCATGATCTCGTCGCGGCGGCCGTCCTCGTCGACGGTCCAGGCGGTGACCTCCAGGCAGTCGGGCAGCGTGTCGCGCTCGACGACCAGCGAGTGGTAGCGCGTGGCCTCGAACGGATTGGGCAGGCCGCGGAAAACGCCCTGGCCTGCGTGATGGATCATCGAGGTCTTGCCGTGCATGATCCGCCCTGCCCTGACCACGCGTCCGCCGAAGGCCTGGCCGATCGACTGGTGGCCCAGACAGACCCCGAAGATCGGTACGCGGCCGCCCAGTGCGGCCAGCACCTGCAGCGAGACGCCGGCCTCGTTCGGCGTGCACGGCCCCGGCGAGATCACGATGTGCGAGGGCTGCAGCGCGGCGATCGCGTCGACCGACAGTTCGTCGTTGCGTACGACCTTCACCTCCTGACCGAGCTCGCCGAGATACTGGACGAGATTGAAGGTGAAGCTGTCGTAGTTGTCGATCATCAGCAGCATGGCGGCGTCCGGGTCGGTGCCCGGCATCGAGCGCCGCGGCGGTACAAGGATCCGTCGCGCACGAAGACCGCGGCGAGGGCCGCGCATTATCGATCGAACGCGCCCGGCGCCGATAGTCGTCGGCCGTGCCGATGCCGACGCCGCAACCGCTACGTCGGTCGCGCGTGGCGCCGGCGGAATGCCGCACCGGATCGCTGCCGGCCATGGCGGTGCCGCGATGCCGACGGCCCCGGGCCGACGGCATCGGCCGAATGCGCGCGCGTCGGCCCGAACGATCGACGCGAACCCGTTCTACATGCACACGCCACGCCTCGGCGGGCCTCCCGGTCGCGACGCACCGCGGAGCGAGACGGCGGCCCCCATGGCGTCCGCCGCCGCAGGCCGGATCCGAGGGCGGCACCGCCCTCGGACACCGAGGCGCCGCTAGCCGTTGCCGCGCCCGGGTTTGCGGTCGGGATCGTTCTGCGGCTCGTCGGGGCGCCCTTCGCCAGGCCCCTTGGGCGGCTGCGGGCGGGGTTTCGGATTCTCGTTCGGATACCCCGGTGCGGGCTGTCGGCGCGGATCGGTTGCACTCATGTCCCGAAGTCCTCGATGGGAAGATGCGGGACCGCACGCCTCGGCGCACGGGCCCGATCCGATGATCGAGACGCGCGGCTGAATTGAAGAGAACTCCGGATCTCAGGCGCGGCGCGCCGGAGCGCCGCCGCCCTCAGGCCGCCTGCGGGCTGTTCGGCTCCGGCAGCGGCGGATCGTCGGCGCGACCGCTCTCGTGCAGGCGCGGCGCGAGGCGGATCAGCGACTCGACCGAGTCGCACATGCTGCGCGCGATCTCGCTCTCGCCCATGATCGTGGCATCGGCGCCGGCCTTGAGCAGGTAGGCCACTTCGTCGTCCGAATGCGCGCGTGCGAGGATCGCCAGCGCCGGATTGACCTCGCGCGCCTGGCGGATGATCGGGCCGGCCTCGAGCGTCTGCGGGATCGCGACCAGCAGCACCAGGGCCGTCGACAGGTTCGCGTCGGCCAGCACCTGCGGCGCGACCGCGTTGCCGAGGATGCACGGGATGCCGAGGCCGCGCGCGGCGACGCAGTCGTCGCGGTCGGCCTCGATCAGCACCAGCGGAATGTCGCGCTCGTGCAGCGCCTTGCCGACGCGCGAGCCGACGCGGCCGAAGCCGATCAGGATGATGTGGTCGCGGGCCGGGATCAAGGCGCGATCGGGCAGGAAGTCGTCGTCGGCGGCCGCGGCCGCACGATCGGTTTCGGCCTGCACCTCGGCCGCCTTGGCCGCCTTGGCCGCGTTCTTCTCGGCGTCGCGCCGCGCGGTCCAGCGGTCCAGCGCGACGAACAGCATCGGATTGACGATGATCGACAGCAGTGCGCTGGCGAGGATCAGATTGCGTCCGTCCTCGCTGAGCAGGCCGAGACTGACGCCGAGCGCGGCCAGGATGAACGAGAACTCGCCGATCTGCGCCAGCGCGGTCGCGATGGTCAGGCTGGTCTGCAGCGGATGGCCGAACGCGCGCACGATGAACAGGGCGCCGAGCGACTTGCCGACCGTGATGATCAGGAACGTCGCGAGCACGGCGACCGGCTGCTCGATCAGGATCATCGGATCGAACAGCATGCCGACCGAGACGAAGAACAGCACCGCGAACGCGTCGCGCATCGGCAGCGAATCGTTGGCGGCCTCGTGGCTGAGCTTGGATTCGTTGAGCACGACGCCGGCCAGGAACGCACCGAGCGCGAAGGAGACGTCGAACAGCGCCGAGGACATGTAGGCCACGCCGAGCGAGATCGCCAGGATCGCCAGCGTGAACAGCTCGCGCGAGCCGACCGCGGCGGTGCGCTCGAGCGCCCACGGGATCACGCGGCGGCCGACCGCGAACATCAGCACGATGAACAGCGTGACCTTGGCCAGGGTCCAGCCGAGTGCGCCCAGGATGCTGGCGGTGTCGCCGGCGACACCCTCCTCGACCTTGCCGCCGAGCAGACCCGAGACCGCCGGCAGCATGACCAGGACCAGCACCGTGACCAGATCCTCGACGATCAGCCAGCCGATCGCGATGCGGCCGCGCATCGTCTCGAGCAGGCGGCGCTCCTCGAGCGCGCGCAGCAGCACGACGGTACTGGCGACCGACAGACAGATGCCGAAGATCAGGCCGGCGCCGACGGTCCAGCCGAGCACCCAGGCCAGCAGCATGCCCAGGCCGGTCGCGATCGTGATCTGCACGATCGCGCCCGGTATCGCGATCTTGCGGACCGACAGCAGGTCGCCGAGCGAGAAATGCAGACCGACACCGAACATCAGCAGGATCACGCCGATCTCCGAGAGCTCGTGCGCGAGGGCGGCGTCGGCGACGAAGCCGGGCGTGAACGGGCCGACGCAGACGCCGGCGACCAGATAACCGAACAGCGGAGACAGCCGGAGCCGCTGCGCGACCATGCCGAACGCGAACGCGAGTACGAGGCCGGCGACGATCGTGGCGATCAGCGGCGTGTGATGAGGCATGGACTCTCCCTGATTGGACCGGCCGATGCGCGCGTTCGGCGTGTCGGCGGCGTGTCGGCGACGCGCCGCGGCACGACGGCGATGGCGATCCGCGGCGATCGTCAGAGTATGCGGACGATCGATGAAAATCCAAGCGATATCGTCGCGATCGGATCACATCGACGGACCGGCGGTCGTCCGACGGCCATCCGCCGATCGCGCCCCCGCAGACGCGACGCTGGTGCGCCGCGTTCGATCGGGTTAGGGTCTTGGCGAACGGGCCGCCATGCGGGCCCGGCCGACCTGGAGCAGCACGATGAATCGCATGCGTCCGATCACACTCGCCGTGCTGAGCTGCGCGCTGATCGCCTGCGCCGAGGAGGCGCCGCCGCAGCGGACCACGTCCGCGCCGGACAGGGCGGCCGATACGGCCGAAGCGTCGGCCTGGCTCGGTGCGCATGACGCGACGCCGCCGGCACGCTGGCTGATCGCGCATCTGCCGGCTCCGGCACGCGCGAGCGGCGCGACACCGGACGCCGTGACCGCGCTGCTGCAAACGGCTGCCGACCGCTACCGCGAAAGCCCGCGCATGATCGCCAACCGCGCCGTGCAGCTGCAGACGATGCTCGCGGAGGAAGGCGTCGACGAGGACGCCGTGTCACTGTTGACGCGGCTGTCGCGACTGCCGCCGGCCAACCGCGTCAGCTTCTCGGCCGACTGCCAGCACTACTACAACCTGCGCGTGCAGGGCCTTGATCGCGAGCAGGCCCTGGCGCGTCTCGCCGCATCCTGAGCCACGGCCGCCGGGGACGCGGGATCGCGCGCGGGCTCGCTCCGAAACCGTTGACCGGCGACCACGGCCGCATCACCCTGCCCCGCCACGCGGGCGCCGCATGCATGCGCGTGCCGCGGCGTGGCGACCGGCAGCAAAAAGGCGGCCGCGAGGCCGCCTTTCCGATCGCAACCGGCGAATCGCGGTGCCGTTCGGGCCGACGCAGGCGCGGCGGCCCGAACGCAGGCGTTCGCTCAGCGCGCCGTGCCGTTGCCGCGCCGCGAACCGTCGCCGCGCGCGCCGCCGGCGTGCTTCTTGTGGCCGGCATGCGCCTGCGGCTTGGCCGCGCCGCCACCGCCGCCGCGCGAACGCCGCGAGCGCTTGGCCGGACGCGCGCCGGCAGGACGCTGGCCGCCCGGGCGCTGCGCGTTGCCGCCGCGGCCCTCCAGATCGAGCGGCCGGCTCGGCGCATAGCCGTCGACCTCGGCGATCTCCAGCTCGTTCTTGAGCATGCGCCGGATCGCGCGCAGCAGCTCCGACTCGTCCGGCGCGACCAGCGAGATCGCCTCGCCGCTGGCACCGGCCCGGCCGGTGCGGCCGATGCGGTGCACGTAGTCCTCGGCGACCATCGGCAGATCGAAGTTGATCACCAGCGGCAGCTGCGGGATGTCCAGGCCGCGCGCGGCGACGTCGGTGGCGACCAGCACGCGCGCCTTGCCGGACTTGAAGTCGCCGAGCGCGCGCAGGCGCTGTGCCTGGCTCTTGTTGCCGTGGATCGCGACCGACTCGATGCCGGACTTGGCGAGCTGCTCGGCAAGGCGGTTGCAGCCGTGCTTGGTGCGGCCGAACACCAGCACCTGCTCCTGCCAGCGTGCCGACAGGATGTCGACCAGCAGATCGCGCTTGCGCACCGCGTCGACCGGATGCACGCGATGGGCGACCGTGCTGGCGACCGTGTTGCGCGCGGCGACCTGCACCTCGCGCGGATCGCGCAGGAATTCCATCGCCAGCTTCTTGATCGCGTCCTCGAACGTCGCCGAGAACAGCAGCGTCTGGCGGTCCGACGGCAGCTTGACGAGGATGCGCTTGATCGCGGCCAGGAAGCCCATGTCGAGCATGCGATCGGCCTCGTCGAGCACCAGCATGCGGATCTGCGAGAGATCGACGCTGCGACGCTCCATATGGTCGATCAGGCGGCCCGGCGTCGCGACGAGCACGTCGACGCCGCGTCGCAGCGCATCGATCTGCGGCTGCATGCCGGCACCGCCGTAGATCGTCGTGCTGGCCAGGCGCAGATACTTGCCGTACGCGCGCAGACTGTCGTGCACCTGCACGGCCAGCTCGCGCGTCGGCGTCAGCACCAGCGCGCGCGGACGGCGCGGGCCGCCGGCCGGCGGAATCTGCGCGAGACGCTGCAGCAGCGGCAGCGCGAACGCGGCGGTCTTGCCGGTACCGGTCTGAGCACCGCCCATCAGGTCGTGGCCGGCCAGTGCCAGCGGCACCGCTTCGGTCTGGATCGGGGTCGGCTGCGTGTAGCCCAGTTCGACGAGCGCACGCGACAGCTCGGGCATCAGCCCAAGGTTTTCGAAAGACATTGACATACTCCGTTCTGCGACCCGGAGCGTTCCCTTGAAACCGCGCTGCGAGCAAGTGACTCATTGTCGGACGGACCGGACCGGGCCGTCGGGTTTGCGCAGCGAAAGACGTGCGGAGTGAAGCCGTCTCAGGCAGAAGATTCGAGCGTGGCTCGAAGCCTGAAGAGGCGGGCGTACCGGGGAAAACGGGCAGCCGGTGCAGCAAACCGGTTCAGTGTACGCGCAAATCGTGCGCCGCACCAGCGCGCGTTTCGCATCGGTCAGGCGCGCTTGCCGGCGATCGCCGCGCGCACCGCCTCGGGGCGGATCGGCAGATCGCGCACGCGCGCGCCGACCGCGGCGAACACCGCGTTGCCGATCGCCGGCGCGACCACCGTGGTCGCCGGTTCGCCGAGCCCGACCGCGGCCTCGGTGCTGACGACGAACTCGACGTCCAGCGCCGGCACGTCGCCGATCCGTAGCGGCGTATACGTATCGAGATTGGTATCGCGCACCTGCCCGTCGACGAAGCGGGTGCCCTCGTGCAGCGCCATGCTCAGGCCCCACAGCGCGGCGCCCTCGGTCTGCGCTAGCGCGCCGTCGGGATGCACGATCGTGCCAGCGTCGACGACCAGGGTCAGGCGTTCGGCGACGACGATGCCACTGGCACGGTCGACGCGCACGCGCGCGACGCAGGCGGTCCAGGTCGGCATGTCGCGCTCCTGGCCGAACGTCGCGGCGATGCCCAGGCCGGTGTCGGCCGGCAGCGACCCGCCCCATCCGGCCTTCTCGGCCGCGCGCCGGATCACCGCGCCAGGCGCAGCGCGCCGCCGACCGCATTGGGCGC
Source organism: Dokdonella sp. (assembly GCA_024707225.1). Lineage (GTDB taxonomy): Bacteria > Pseudomonadota > Gammaproteobacteria > Xanthomonadales > Rhodanobacteraceae > Dokdonella. Next base: position 1,202,259 of record JANQAE010000001.1, read on the forward strand.
GCTGCCGGCGTTGCGACCCTTGCCGTCGAGCAGGCGCAGCCGGAACGCGACCGGATCGACGCCGAGCGCATGGGCGGCCTCGTCGATGAAGCATTCGGAAGCCCAGTTGGTCCAGCCCGGCCCGACCGAGCGCAGCCAGCCGGGCCGGAACGCGCGGTTGGCCAGATCGTTCGACAGCGCGCGCACGCGCTGCGCGCCGACGCCGTACCAGCTGTCGGCACCGGCGATCGCGAACGGATCGTAGGCGACGCCGTTGACGCCCTTGGGCATGAATGCCGGCACCATGACCTCGGTCGGCCAGCCGGCACAGGCATCGTGCTGCATCGCGGTCACCGCGCCGGCCGTGTCGAAGGCCATGCGCAGACGCTGGATCGACGGCGAGCGGAACGAGTCGAAGCGCGCGTCGTCGGCGCGCGTGAGGACCATCTTGACCGGCCGGCCGAGCGCCTTGGCCGCCAGCGCGGCCGGCACCGCGTAGTCGCCGTTGAGGCGGCGGCCGAAACCGCCGCCGAGCAGATAGGTGCGCATGACGACCGCGTCCTCGCCGACACCGAGCGCCTTGGCCAGCGTCGGCAGGATCAGCGACTGCCACTGGTTGCCGGTGTGGATCTCCCAGCGGCCATCCTTCTGGAACGCCAGCGCGTTGACCGGCTCGAGCTGGAAATGCAGCACGCTGGCCGTCGTGTAGGTGTGCTCGAGCAGCGAGGCGGCCTGGGCGAATGCGGCGTCGACGCCGGCATCGTCGAACACGCGCGCGCCGGCGTCCGGATCGGCGATCAGCTTGGCGCCGTGATCGAGGATGTGCTGCTCGGAGACCTGTGCGGTGTCGTCGCTGTCCCAGCGCACCTGCACCTGATCGGCGGCGCGGATCGCAGCGGCATAGGAGTCGGCGAACACCATGACCCAGCCCGGCACGGTGCCGGACGGATCGTCCAGCGCCAGTGCGCGGTGATAGCCCGGGATCGTCTTGGCGGCCGCATCGTCGATCGACAGCACTTTTGAACCGTTGCGCGTCGGCGGCAGCTTGGGCCGCGCGTAGAGCATGCCCTCGACGCGGGCGTCGATGCCGTAGATGGCCTTGCCGTCGGTCTTGTCGGGAACGTCGAGCGCCTGCGTGTCGCGACCGACCAGACGGCGCTCGGAGGCCGGCTTGAGCGGCATGGCCTTCAGCTCGTCGGCGCTGTAGTGCCGGCTCGGATTGCCGCGGCGGACGATCTCGGCATAGCGGATCGAGCGGCTGCCGGCACTGACCGTGCTGGCGCGCGCCGTGCACGCCGACGGCGCGACGCCGAGCAGCTTGGCGCCCTCCTCGATCAGGGCGGTGCGCGCGGCCGCGCCGGCCTGGCTCAGCAGCGGAAAGCTCTGCCAGACCGACCAGCTGCCGCCGGTCACCATCAGGCCCCATTTCGGGTCGCTGTCGACGTGATCGATGCGCACGTCGGCCCAGTCGGCCTCCAGTTCGTCGGCGAGGATGCGCGCCAGCGCGGTGCCGACGTGCTGGCCCATCTCGGCGCGGATGATGTTGACCGTGACGATGCCCTCGGCGTCGATGCGGCACCACAGGTTCGGCTCGTAGGCGGACGCGGCGATCGCCGCTGCCGGATCGGCGAAGACGCTTCCGGGCCGCGCGAACGCCAGCACGAAGCCGGCGCCGGCCGCGCCGATCAGAAAGTCGCGGCGGGCCGCAGAGGCCGGCGCATCGAGATTCGGAGCAAAGCGCAGGCCGCCCATCACTCGCGCTCCTTCAGTTCGGCCGCGCCAGATGGATCGCCTTGCGAATCCGCACGTAGGCCATGCAGCGGCACAGGTTGCCGCCCATCACCGCGTCGATGTCGCGATCGGTCGGCTCGGGGAAATCCTTGAGCAGGGTCGCGGCCTGCATGATCTGGCCGGACTGGCAGTAGCCGCACTGCGGCGCCTGGGTCGCGATCCAGGCCTTCTGCAGCGGATGCGCGCCGGCCGGATCGAGACCCTCGATCGTCGTGATGCGGGTGCCGGCGACCGATGCCACCGGCGTGATGCACGAGCGGATCGCCCGGCCCTCGACGTGGACCGTGCAGGCGCCGCACATGCCGATGCCGCAACCGAACTTGGTGCCGGTCAGACCGAGCTCGTCACGGATCACCCACAGCAGCGGCGTGTCCTCGCCGCTGGTGACGGTCACCTCGCGTCCGTTGATCGTCAGGCTGGTCATCGCGGCGGCTCCGCTCGAAAGGACGGTCAGGTGCCGGCGGTGTGGCGGCGGACCTCGGCGATCTTCGCCTCCAGATCCGGCCACGGCGGGCGGGTGGTACGCGTGCGGCGCAGATACGCCGCGAGCGCGGCGAGATCGGCGTCACCCAGATGCGCGAACGGCGGCATCAGCACGCCCGGCATGCCTTCTTCGACGCCGATGCCTTCGAGCACGACGCGAATCAGATTGGTCGGATCGTCGCTGCCGAGCGCGCTGACCAGGGCCAGCTCCGGACGGGCCGCCAGCGGCGCCGGTGTGCGGTTGTAGTGGCACGACGCGCAGGCCGCGCGATACAGCTCGGCGCCGGCGTCCGATGCCGACGACGGCGCCTGCCCGGATGCCGCCAGCGCGGCGACGACCGCCGCATCGCTGCGATCGGCGCGCGCGGCAGCCCCGGAGACATCGGCGAAGTAGACCGCCAATGCGCGGATGTCGGCATCGGGCAGCCTGGACAGGCCGTCGTGGACGACCTCGGACATCGAGCCGGCCGCGCTGCCGTGCAGCGCGCTGACGCCGCTGCGCAGATAGGCATACAGCGCGTCCTCGCTCCACGGCACCGGCGCCGGGTTGGCCGCGGTCAGCGGCGGCGCCTCCCAGCCGTCGACCCGCGCGCCGGCATAGGCAGCGCTGCGCCGCTCGGCGCCGACTGCGTTGCGCGGCGTATGGCAGGCGCCGCAATGGCTGAGGCCTTCGGCCAGATAGGCGCCGCGGTTCCAGGCCTCGCTGCGCGCCGGATCGGGCTCGAACACGCCCTTGCGCAGGAACAATAGTTTCCAGCCGGCCTGCAGCGCGCGCAGGTTGAGCGGAAACGGCACCGTGTTCTGGCGCGGCGGCGCCGCGACCGGCGGCTGGCTCATCAGGAACGCGTAGAGATCGCCGAGGTCCTGATCGGTGACCTTCGTGAAATGGTCGAACGGAAACGCCGGGAACAGATGGCTGCCGTCGCGCGCGACGCCGCTGCGCATCGCGCGCACGAAGGCCGCCTCGGACCAGCGGCCGATGCCGGTGTCCGGATCGGGCGTGATGTTGGTCGAGTGGATCGTGCCGAACGCGGTCGCCATCGGATAGCCGCCGGCGTAGCGTGCGCCGCCGCGGGCGGTATGGCAGGTCGCGCAGTAGCCGGCTCCGGCCAGGACCGCGCCGCGCGCGACGCGCTCGGGCGGGAGCGATCCGGTCGCCGGCGGGTCGATCGGCGCGATCGACGGCCGCCAGGCGATCACGAACAGGCCGGCGATGGCGACCGCCACGACGATCAGGATTCCGAGCAGCCAACGTCTGAACACGTCCGATCTCCGCGTCATCCGTACTGGAGAGGTGCCACGCCCGCTGCAGGCCGACCCGGCCTGCACGTCTGCGCCGATACTATACGCGCGGTTTCAGCGAGTCCGGCACGATCGTGCGCGAACGCGGCGGCGACCGGATCGGGCGGGCGCGCGCAGCGCCCCGCGCCGCCCTCACATCGTGTGGGTCGGCCGTTCCTGGGTCAGGATGCCGGCGAGGATCGTCTCGATCTTGGTGCGCACGATCTCGCCGTCGCTCGAATCGCTGAACTGCACGCCGATGCCGGCGGCGCGATTGCCCTGCGCGCCGGGCGGCGTGATCCACACCACCTTGCCGGCGACCGGCAGGCGGTCCGGATCGTCCATCAGCGAGAGCAGGATGAAGACCTCGTCGCCGAGGCTGTAGCGCTTGGTGGTCGGCACGAACAGGCCGCCGCCCTTCACGAACGGCATGTAGGCGTTGTAGAGCGCGCCCTTGTCCTTGATCGCCAGCGACAGGATGCCCTGGCGCGGCATGCCGCCGGATAGCGGGGTGGACATCGTCAGATTCTCCTCTCGCCCTGCCCGGCCGCCGGCCAGGCGCGCAACACCTCGAGCAGGACCAGCTCCGGCCGCAGCGGCGTGTCGAGCAGCCGGCGCGCCTGGTTGGCCTTCGCGAACCACGCGGCTAGCTTCGGGATTTCATCGATGGCGGTCAAGCCGAAGCGGCCGCGCTCGCCGAGCGCGAGCCGCTGCGCCTCCTCGTCGGCGAGCACCGCGGCGAACCAGAGCCGGTCGGCCGGACGGTCGGCCGCCCAGCGCTCGGCGATCTGCATCGCCGTGGCGCGGCCGCCGGCCAATGCGGCGAGGTCGCCGGCGCAGGCGCTGCCGAGTTCGAGCCGGCCGTCGCCGCTCCAGGCCAGTGCAAGGCCGGGATTGCCGGCCGCGGCCGCGAGCGCCCGGGCGGCCGCGGTCTCGCCGAGTCCCTGCGCGCGCAGCCAGGCCAGGGCCTGACGCTCCGGCGGCAGTGCGACGTCGATGCGCTGGCAGCGGCTGCGGATCGTCGCCGGCAGGCGCGCGGCCTGGTCGGCGACCAGGATCATGATCGTGTCAGAGGCCGGCTCCTCGAGCGTCTTCAGCAGCGCATTGGCGGCGCTGACGTTCATCGCCTCGGCCGGCTCGATGATCGCCAGCTGCAGGCCGCCGAACTGGCTCGACAGCGCCAGCCGCGCCGACAGCGTGCGGATCTGCTCGATCGTCAGCTCGCTGCGCAGCTTGCCGTCGTCGCGCTCGGCGAAGCTGACGTGGGCGCGGTCCGGATGCGTGCCGGCCGCCAGCAGCCGGCAGGCGCGGCAGGCACCGCAGGCGCCGGCCTCGGTCGGCTGCTGGCACAGCGCCGCAGCGACCAGGGCCTCGGCCAGCGCGCGCTTGCCGAGGCCGGCCGGACCGGTGATCAGCAGGGCATGGTGCAGGCGCCCGCCACGCAGCGCCTCGCCCAGACGCTGCCAGGCCGGCTCCAGCCATGGCGCGATCATCGCGCTCATCGGCGGTCCTGTGCGGCCAGGTAGGCGTCGATCGCGGCCGTCACGGCGGCCTGCACGGCGCCGAGCTCGGCGCCGGCGTCGATCACGCGGAAGCGCTGCGGCTCGGCCGCCGCGCGGGCGCGGTAGGCCGCGCGCACGCGCTCGAAGAAATCGTCGCGCTCGGCCTCGATGCGGTCGGCCGCGGCACGGCTGCCGGCACGCGCCAGACCCTGCGCGACCGGCAGGTCGAGCAGCAGCGTCAGGTCCGGACGCACGCCGGCCGCCCAGGATTCGAGTTCGGCGATGCGCGCCGCCGGCTGGCCGCGGCCGCCGCCCTGGTAGGCGTAGCTGGCATCGCTGTAGCGGTCGCTGAGCACCCAGCGTCCGGCCGCCAGCGCCGGCTCGATCACGCTGCGCACGAGCTGTGCGCGTGCCGCGAACATCAGCAGCAGTTCGCTCTCGGCGCAGACCGGGCCGTAGGCCGGATCGAGCACGAGCGCGCGCACCGCCTCGCCGAGCGGCGTGCCGCCGGGCTCGCGCGTGACGACGACGTCGAGGCCGCGCGCGGCCAGCCGCTCGCGCACGGTCGCCAGCACCGTGCTCTTGCCGGCGCCCTCGCCACCCTCGAGCGTGATCAGCCGGCCCCTCATCGGCGCAGCCGCTCCAGATAGCGCGCGACCGCGCGGTTGTGCTCGGCCAGCGTCGCCGAGAATTCGTGGCGCCCGCTGCCGTCGCCGTGGGCGACGAAGTACAGCGCGTCGCCGCCGGCCGGTGCCAGCGTGGCGGCGATCGCGGCGCGGCCCGGCAGCGCGATCGGCGTCGGCGGCAGGCCGGCGCGCGTATAGGTGTTGTACGGTGTGTCGCCGTCCAGATCGCGCCGGCGCAGGCGGCCGGTGTAGCCTTCGCCGAGGCCGTAGATCACGGTCGGGTCGGTCTGCAGCCGCATGCCGATGCGCAGCCGCCGCACGAACACGCCGGCGACCTCGGCGCGCTCGCTGGCGATGCCGGTCTCCTTCTCGACGATCGAGGCCAGGATCAGCGCCTCGTACGGGGATTTCAGCGGCAGGTCCGGCACGCGCGCGGCCCAGAGCTCCTCGAGCGTCCTGCGCATCGCAGCGGCAGCGCGGCGCAGCACGTCCAGATCCGACTCGCCCTTGATCCAGGCATAGGTCTCGGGCAGGCAGCAGCCCTCGGCGCCGACGTCGGCGAGTCCGAGCTGCGCGGCGATCTCAGCGTCACTGGCGGTCGTCAGCGTCTGGCGCAGGCCGGCCTCCTGCGCGAGCGCGACGCGCAACTGGCGGAACGTCCAGCCGTCGACGATCGTGAACTGGTGCTGCACCACCTCGCCGGCCGCCATCTTCGCGAGCAGCCGGCGCGGCGTGATGCCGACCGGCAGCGCGTACTCGCCGGCGTGCAGCCGGCCGGCGACGCCCATCTCGCGATCGAGCAGGCGCCAGTACAACGGCGCCGCGCGCGTGTAGCCCTCGCGGCGCAGCGTGCGCACGATCTGCCGGTACGAGGTGCCGCGCGCGATGTCGAGCATCGCGTCGGCCTCGAGCGACAGCGGCGCATCGGCGAAATGGCGATAGTCGCGCCAGGCCGCGAACACGAGCGCGGCCGCCGCGAGCAGCAGTGCCAGCACGGCGATGCCGAGCAGGCGGCCGATGCCGGCGCGGCCGCGGCTCGGCGACACGACGGCGACCGTCCGGTACGGCGCGCTCATGCCGCCGCTCCGAAGCCGGCCGTGTGCAGATCGGCGATCAGGCGCGTGGCGACCGGTCCCGGCCGCCATTGGCGGCCGCCGAGCTCACCGACCCAGAGCACGCCGCGCACGGCGTTGCTGAAGAATATCTCGTCGGCGTCGAGCAGCTCGCCGGCCTCGACGTCGCGTATCCGGACCTCACCGAGGCGCTCGATCAGCTCGGCACGCATCACGCCGGCGACGCCGCAGCGGTCCAGACGCGGCGTCGCGACGACGCCGTCGCGGACCAGGAACACATTGGCGGCCGTCGCGCCGATGACGCGCCCTTCGGTGTCGAACACGATGCCCTCGGCAATGGCGGAATCGTCCCACTCGGCACGTGCGAGCACCTGCTCGAGACGGTTCAGATGCTTGAGTCCGGCCAGCTGCGGCTGCAGCGCCAGACGGGTCTCGCAGAAGCGTACCCGGATTCCCTCGCGGTACCAATCGCGCGGCAGCACCCGCTCGGCACCGGCGGTGACGATGCGCGTGGAAGCGGCCGGCGACGGCGGCGCATAGCCGCGCGGACCGCTGCCGCGCGTGACCGTGACGCGGACCACCGCGCGCGGCAGATCGGCGCTGACCGCGGCGCAGTCGGCAGCCAGCGCAGCCTCGTCGGGCGGCACGATCCGCAGCCGCTCGCAGCCGGCGCGCAGCCGCGCCAGATGGCGCGCCCACAACGGCGCGGTGCCGTCGACGAACAGGATCGTCTCGAACAGGCCGTCGCCGTAGTTGAGACCGCGATCGGCGGCGCCGACCACGGCCGAGGCACGGCCGTCGACGCGCGTGCGCGCGATCACGGCGCGTCCCCGAGCGCGCGCAGCAGGCCGCGCGCCTTCGCGCGCGTCTCCTCGAGCTCGGCGCCGGCCTGCGAATCGAACACGATGCCGGCACCGGCACGCCAGCGCACCGAGTCGGCCGAGGCGACCAGGGTGCGGATCAGGATGTTGAAGTCCATCGCGCCGCCGCGGTCGAGATAGCCGATCGAGCCGGTGTAGGCGCGCGCCGCGGCCTTCGAGCTCGGCGATGATCTCCATGCAGCGCACCTTCGGGCAGCCGGTGATCGTGCCGCCCGGGAACACCGCGCGCAGCACGGCGCCGGGCGAGACGCCGGCGCGGAGCCGGCCGGCGACGTTGGAGACGATGTGGTGCACGTGCGCGTAGCTCTCGACCGTCATCAGCTCGTCGACGACGACGCTGCCGGGCACGCAGATGCGGCCGAGATCGTTGCGCTCCAGATCGATCAGCATGACGTGTTCGGCGCGTTCCTTCGGATGGCCGACCAGCTCGCGCACGCGATCGGCCTCGTCGTCGCCGGCCAGGCGCGGCCGCGTGCCGGCGATCGGACGGGTCTGCACACGATCGCCGCGCACCTCGACGAGGCGCTCCGGCGAGGAGCTGATCACCGCCGTGCCGTGCCACTGCAGCAGCGCCGCGTACGGCGCCGGATTGGCGCGGCGCAGCGCGGCATGCAGCGCGGCCGGCGCGGCCGGCGCGGCGAAGCGCGCCTGCCAGCCGCGCGACAGGTTGACCTGGAACACGTCGCCGGCGGCGAGGTACTCGCCGATCCGCGCGACGCCGTCGAGGAAGCGCTGCGGCGCGTCCTCGTCGATCGCGATGCGCGCCGGCAGCGCCGCATCGAACGCGGGCGCCTCGGCCAGATCGCGCGCCATCGACTCGACCAGACCGGCGTGCCCGGCCTCGGCGATCAGGATCGTGCGGTCCTCGGCGTGGTCGACGACGATCGCGGCCGGGCAGCGCAGCGCCAGCGCGACCGGCAGGCCGTCGTCGGCGGCCGGCAGCCGCAGGCGCGGCTCGACGTGGCCGGCGTACTCGTAGCCGAGATAGACCAGCCAGCCGCCGCCGAACGGCAGGCCGTGGTCGGCACCGGCCTCGCCCGCCTCGGCGTGGCACGCGTCGAGCAGATCGAGGAAATCGCCTTCGAGGACGCGGCCTTCGCCGTCACGCACGCGGCCGTCGGCGTCCAGCTGCAGCGCCGACTGCGGATGCGCGAACAGGATGTCGTAGCGCGGCCGGTCGCCGCCGCGCGCCGCGCTCTCGAGCAGGCCCGGATAGCGCTCGGGATGAGCCGCCGCCAGCGCGAGCAGGTCGCGCCGGCCGGTCAGGCTGAGCCGGACGCGGGTCAAACGCGCCGGAACGCCAGGGTGCCGTTGGTGCCGCCGAACCCGAACGAATTGGACAGCACGACCTCGAGCCGGCTCTGGCGCGCCGTATGCGGCACGAAGTCCAGATCGCAGCCCTCGTCCGGATCGTCCAGATTGATCGTCGGCGGCACGACGTTGTCGCGCAGTGCCAGGATCGAGAAGATCGCCTCGACGCCGCCGGCCGCGCCGAGCAGATGGCCGGTCATCGACTTGGTCGAGCTGACCATCAGCTTGCCGGCGTGATCGCCGAAGCAGGCCTTGATCGCGGCGACCTCGGCGATGTCGCCGACGCCGGTCGAGGTCGCATGCGCGTTGATGTACTGGATCTGGTCCGGATTGAGGCCGGCGTCGGCGATCGCGATCTGCATCGAGCGGCGCGCGCCGTTGCCGTCCTCGGGCGGCGAGGTCATGTGGTAGGCGTCGCCGCTCATGCCGTAGCCGGCCAGTTCGCAGTAGATCCGCGCGCCGCGCTTGACGGCGTGCTCGTAGTCCTCGATCACCAGCACGCCGGCGCCGTCGGACAGCACGAAGCCGTCGCGGCCGCGGTCCCACGGACGGCTCGCGCGGGTCGGTTCGTCGTTGCGCGTGGACATCGCGCGCGCCGAGCAGAAGCCGCCGACCGCGGTGCCGGTCGTCGCGTACTCGGCGCCGCCGGCGATCATCACGTCGGCGTCGCCGTACTGGATCATGCGCATCGCCAGGCCGATGTTGTGCGTGGCGGTCGTGCAGGCGGTCACGCAGGCGATGTTCGGGCCCTTCAGGCCGAGCATGATCGACAGCTGGCCGGACGCCATGTTGATGATCGAACTCGGCACGAAGAACGGCGAGATCTTGCGCTGGCCGCTTTCGTGATACGTGATCGAGGTGCGCTCGATCGTGTGGATGCCGCCGATGCCGGCGCCGATCGCCACACCGATGCGCTCGGCGTCGTGCTCGTGCGGCACCAGGCCCGCGTCGGCCAGCGCCTGGATCGAAGCCGCGACGCCGTAGTGGATGAACGGGTCCATCTTCTTGACGTCCTTCGGCGGGATCACCGTGGACGGATCGAAGTCGCGGATCTCGCCGGCGATCCGCGTCGGAAACGTGCTGGCGTCGAAATGCGTGATCGGACCGATGCCGCTCACGCCGTCCAGCACGTTGCGCCAGGCGGTGGCTACGTCGTTGCCGACGGGGCTGAGCAGTCCGAGTCCGGTGACGACGACGCGACGCTTGGTCATGCGAATACCTTTCGATGGCGGGAGCAACCGTACGCGGGCGTAGCGATTGCAACCCTCAAAACGAGAGCTGCGCCTCGCGGGCGCAGCTCTTTTCGACGCCTGGGCGGGCCGTTCAGGCCTTGACGTGCGCCTTCACGTAATCGACCGCCTGCTGGACGGTGGTGATCTTCTCGGCTTCCTCGTCGGGAATCTCGCACTCGAACTCCTCCTCGAGCGCCATCACCAGCTCCACGGTATCGAGCGAATCGGCGCCGAGATCGTCAACGAACGACGCGTTCGGCGTGACCTCGTCTTCCTTCACACCCAGCTGTTCGACGACGATTTTCTTGACGCGTTCTTCGATGGTGCTCATGGGTTCTCTTCCTCCCGGTGGGATTCTTGCGGTTTGTCCGACCGCCGCACCGGGTGGCGCAGCGTGGCTCGAAGTCGGGCGCATTGTAGTGGAACCTCCGAAGGGTCGCCAGCAACCGCCCGGGACGTCCGCGCCGGCTTGCGATGGCGCCGTACCGGCCGTTTTTCAAGCGGTCCGGCCCCGCCGGCGGCGCCCGCTCACGGCATGTACATGCCGCCGTTGACGTGCAGGGTCTCTCCGGTGATGTAGGCGCGGCCGGCGAGGCGAGAAACGCCACCGCACGGGCGATGTCGACCGGCTCGCCGAGGCGGCCGAGCGCGATCTGGCCGACCAGGGCCTTCTTCTGCTCCTCCGGCAATACGCGCGTCATGTCGGTGTCGATGAAGCCCGGCGCGACGACGTTGACGGTGATCCCGCGCGAGCCGATCTCGCGCGCGAGCGACTTGGAGAACGCGATGATGCCGGCCTTGGCCGCCGCGTAGTTGGACTGGCCCGGATTGCCGGTCAGGCCGATCACCGAGGCGATCGAGATGATGCGGCCCTTGCGCGCCTTCATCATGCCGCGCAGCACCGCGCGCGAGGTGCGGAAGACCGAACTCAGATTGGTGTCGATGATCGCCTGCCAGTCCTCCTCGCGCATGCGCATCAGCAGCTGGTCGCGCGTGATGCCGGCGTTGTTGACGAGGATCGACGGCGCGCCGAAGGTCTTGCCGACCTCCTCGATCAGCGCGTCGACGCGGCCGCGTCGGTGACGTCGAGCACGCGTCCGGCGCCGCCGGCGGCGGCCAGCCGTTCGCCGATCGCCTGCGCGCCGGCTGCGCTGGTCGCGGTACCGATCACGACGGCGCCGAGGCTCGCCAGTTCCGTGGCGATCGCCGCGCCGATGCCGCGGCTGGCGCCGGTGACCAGGGCGATCTCGCCCTCGAGGATTGCACTCATGCGGAAGTCTCGCTGTAGGAAAAGAGGATCAGGCCCAGGCTTCGCGCGCCGTCTCGAGCTCGCCCGGGGTGCCGAGCGGCCGGGCGTCGAGCGACTTGTCGATGCGCTTGACCAGGCCGGTCAGCACCTTGCCGGGGCCGCACTCGGCCACGAGCGTCGCGCCGCCGCGGCCAGCGCCTGCACGCAGCCGGTCCAGCGTACCGGCAGGTAGAGCTGGCGCACCAGCGCATCGCGGATCTCCGGCAGGCCGGCGTGGACCTTGGCATCGACGTTCTGCACGACCGGGATCGCCGGTTCGCGCCAGACGTAGGCGCCGATCGCCTCGGCCAGCCGGTTGGCGGCTTCGCGCATCAACGGCGTATGCGAGGGCACGCTGACCGCGAGCTTGACCGCCTTGCGCACGCCTCGCTCGGCGAGCTGCGCGAGCGCCGCGTCGACCGCCGCGACGTGTCCGCCGATCACGATCTGGCCCGGCGAGTTGTAGTTGGCCGGCACGACGACGGTCTCGCCGGACACGTCCCGGCAGACCGCCTCGACCAGAGCGTCGTCGGCGCCGAGCACGGCGGCCATCGCGCCGGCGCCGGCCGGCGCCGCGGCCTGCATCGCCTGGCCGCGGATTCGCACCAGATGCGCCGCGTCGTGCAGGCCGATCGCACCGGCGGCGACCAGGGCCGTGTACTCGCCGAGGCTGTGGCCGGCCAGCTGCGCCGGGCGTGCGCCGCCGGCCGCCAGCCAGACGCGCCAGACCGCGACGCCCGCGGCGAGCAGCGCCGGCTGCGTGTACTCGGTGCGGCCGAGCATCTCCTCCGGCCCGCCCTGCGACAGTGCCCACAGGTCCACCCCGGCGCCGTCGGAGGCCTCGATGAAGGTCTGGCGTACCTGCGTATGCATCTCGGCCAGTTCGGCCAGCATGCCGAGCGACTGCGAGCCCTGGCCGGGGAAGACGAATGCGAGCGGGGAAACGGTAGCGGTCATGTCAGATAGTCGATCAGAAAGGAAAGGCCGAGCAGGTCGAAGTCGCGATCCGGCAGATAGTCCACCAGCAGCACCAGCGCCGTCAGCGCCTGCGCGCCGCGGCCCTCGTAGCGGCATGCCACACCGGAGGCGAACAGCAGCCAGTCGCGCGCCTGCGCGCTGTCCAGCGACATCACGCGGCCCGGATCTTCCTCGAAATCGATGAAGCCGTAGCCGTCGGCGTCGACGGTGAGATTGCGCGGCAGCGGCTGGCCGAGATAGACGCCGCGCCGATGCGCCTGCGCGATCGCGTCGACCGCGCCGGCGACCAGGCGGTCGACGGCGGCCGGCCGGCCGGCCAGCTCGCGCAGCCGGACCGACAGCGAGGCCCCGACGTCGCTCAGCAGCAGCACGTCGGCGCCGTCGGCCAGCACGGACGGCACGCGCAGACCGCGGCCCGCCAGCTCGCCGAGGCGGCGCGCCTCGATGGATTTGGCCTCCTCGGCCGATTCGACGCGGTCCGGACGCAGCGGTTCGAGATCGAGCTGGCGCGCGGTGAAATCGAGCGCGCGATGCGCCAGACGCCGGCGCTGATGCCCGTAGCGCTTGAGCCAGACCGCGCGGCCGTCGAGCAGCAGACGTTGAGCCATGGAATCCCTCCGCGCTCGGCAGGCGCTCTGGCGATGAGTGGGAAGCACGGGCTCCCTTCCCGGTCCCGATTCGATCGAACAAGCGCGACCGGACCGGGCCGACGGAGCTCGCATCTGTACTCGCGGAACCGATCGTCTCCCGCAACCGGCCATCCGCGCGATCATCCGGCGTGACTCGTCCGGCGCCGCCACGCGGCCGTCGACGGGCGCCACCGGAGATCGGCTAGTAGCGGATCAGCGCCGAACCCCAGGTGAAGCCGCCGCCGAACGCCTCCAGCAGCAGCAGCTGGCCGCGCTGGACCTTGCCGGAGCGTACCGCATAGTCCAGCGCCAGCGGCACCGAGCCGGACGAGGTATTGCCGTGCTTGTCGACCGTGACGATCACGCGCTCCATCGGCATGTCCAGCCGCTTGGCGGTGGCCTGGATGATGCGCAGGTTGGCCTGATGCGGAATCAGCCAGTCGATCGCGCTCTTGTCGAGCCGGTTGGCCTCGAGCGTCTCGTCGACGACGCGGTCGAGCGTCTTGACCGCGACCTTGAACACCTCGTTGCCGCTCATGCGGATCGTGACGCCGCAGTTGGGCTCCTCGGCGCGGAAGCCGGTCGACACGCCGACCGGTCCGTACAGCAGGTCCTTGTGGCCGCCGTCGGCGTGCAGATGCGTGGACAGGATGCCGGCCTCGTCCGAGGCCTTGAGCACGACCGCGCCCGCGCCGTCGCCGAACAGTACGCAGGTCTGACGGTCGGTCCAGTCGGTCATCCGCGACAGCGTCTCGGAGCCGACGACCAGGGCCGTCCGGACCGTGCCGGAGCGGATGAACTTGTCGGCGATGCCGAGCGCGTACATGAAGCCGCTGCAGGCGGCATTGACGTCGAAGGCCATGCAGCCGTTGGCGCCGAGCCGGTGCTGCAGCAGGCAGGCGGTCGACGGGAAGACCAGATCGGGCGTGGTCGTGCCGAGCACGATCAGGTCGATCTCGGTCGCCGCGACGCCGGCCGCCTCGAGCGCGCGGCGCGCCGCATGCAGGGCCAGATCGCCGGTCGTCTCGCCGTCGGCGGCGATGTGCCGCTCGCGGATGCCGGTGCGCGAGACGATCCACTCGTCGCTGGTTTCGACGAGCCGTTCGAGGTCGGCGTTGGTCAGGACCTTGTCCGGCAGATAGCTGCCGGTACCCGCGATGCGTGAGTGGATCAGAATCAACCCCTTCTGCAGCTGGCTGCGTGTCGTGGGCCGGCGCAGGCTGTCCGATCGCCGCAGCGCCTACCGGCAAAAAAGACGCGGGAACGGCGCCATTCGGGCCGTTCCCGCCGGGTGCCGGCCGGACGCGCCTGCGCGCGTCCGCCGAAAGAAACCGATCAGTCCTCGGTCCGAACCGACGAACGGGTGTCGATCACCTTCTTGCCGCGGTAGTAGCCGTCCTTGGTGACGTGATGGCGGATATGCACCTCGCCCGACGTCGGATCGGTGGCCAACTGCTTGGCGGTGAGCGAATCGTGGGCACGGCGCATGCCGCGACGCGACGGGGTTTTGCGACTCTTGGCAACTGCCATGACACTTTCTCCGATGGAATCTCAAGGTACCGCTAATCGTGCCTGAGCCGGGCGAGCACCGCGAACGGATTCTCGCGTGCGGGCTCGTCGGGCTCGTCGGCGCCGGTGGTGAACTCGAGCGGTGCGCCCGGGCTCACCGGAACGACCGGCAGCGTCAATATCAATTCGTCCTCGATCACGTCGGCCGGAACCAGCTGGCCGTCGGTGATCAGCAGCGGTTCGTAGCCTTCCGGCAATCCCGCCTCTTCCTGTTCCTTGCTGATCAGGCCGAGCCGCTGATCGATCGTCACCGGCTGCACGAAACGCTCCAGCGTACGCTGACAGATCAGCGGCAGACCGGCGTCGACGTGCAGACGCAAAAATGCGATCCCGTAGGCGTCCCGCCCGAACTCCAGGTCGTAGGCGACGTCGCCGTCGGCATCGGCCAGGCTGTCGGTCAGCCGCGCAAAGCCCGCTAGCGGCAAACGCCCCTGAAACGCACGCTGCCCCTGCACCATGCGCCAGGCATCCACGGTTTCGGGCAGGGCGGCTGACATAGGGCGCGCGATACTAGGTGTGCCCCCCGCAAAGTCAACCTAAATTGCCTGGAGGCGCCGCCTCGGGCACACTGTCCGGCTACGTCGGCGCGGAGTCAAGCCCATGAATCTCCTGACGATCGTCGCCTGCGTGGCCGGCGCCTCGCTGATCGCGGCGATCTGGATCGGGCGGCGCCAGGCGCGCCGCGCGCGCGTGCTGCGCAGCATCCTCGACCGCGCCGACGCGTTCGAGGAAGGCCTGCAGGCCTGCCGCCGACGCCTGGCCGACGTGCCGGGCCTGGTCGCCGCGGCCGGCGAGGATGCCATGTCCGCCCTGCCCGGCGCACCGATCGAGGCGGCACTGCGCGATCTGCTCGCGCACCGGCTGTGGCTGCGCGAACAGGCCGCGCGCGCGACGATCGACGAGCTCGAAGCCGCCGACGCGGCACTGGCGCGATCGCTGGCCGACCTCGAGCGCCGCATCGAACAGCTCGACGACGCCAGCGCCGACCTGCGCCATGCACTCGGCGGCGGCGCCGGCGGAGCCGTCCCGTGAAGCTCGGCGAGGTCGACCTGGTGCTGGCCTCGACCTCGCGCTACCGGCGCGAGCTGCTCGGCCGCATCGCGCCGCGGTTGCGCTGCGTGGCGCCCGACGTCGAGGAGACGCGGCAGTCCGGCGAGGCAGCGGCCGACCTGGCGCGCCGCCTGGCCGCCGAGAAGGCCCGCGCGGTCGCCGCGCGCACGCCCGGCGCGATCGTGATCGGCTCGGACCAGGTCGCCGATCGCGACGGCCTCGTGCTCGGCAAGCCCGGCGACGCGGCGACCGCCCGTGCGCAGCTGGCCGCGTGCAGCGGCGCGTCGGTCCTGTTCCACACCGCGGTCTGTCTGATCGACCGGCGCGGCGGCGACGCGGTCGAGCATGCGGCCCTGGACCGGACCGAAGTCGTGTTCCGCGCGCTGTCGGCCGAGACGATCGCCGCCTACGTCGAGCGCGAGCAGCCGCTCGACTGCGCCGGCAGCTTCAAATGCGAGGGCCTGGGCATCGCGCTGTTCGAGCGGATCGGCAGCGACGACCCGACCGCGCTGATCGGCCTGCCGCTGATCGCGGTCTGCCGTCTGCTGCGCGCGGCCGGCGTCGAGGCGATCTGAGGGGCGGTCCGGAACACGCCGCCGGGCGCACAGCGGATCGGCACATGCCGCAGGCCCGGCGCATCGCAGCCGGCCACGGGCGCCCGTCCGTTCCGCGATTGTGCGCTCGCACTCGGCCGATTGATTCCCGCCGCCGCGGCTTGGGCCGAAAGGGCCGCTGCTACAATTTCCGCGCCCATCCCTAGCCGCCTGCCAGGTCACCCATGTCCGTTCCCGCGCCGATCGTCGATCGCGAGTACACGCTCGAGCACAAGTACACGCGCAGCGAAGGCCGCATCTATCTGTCCGGCGTCCAGGCGCTGGTGCGCCTGCCGCTGATGCAGCAGATGCGCGACCGCGCCGCCGGCCTCAACACCGCCGGCTTCATCTCCGGCTACCGCGGATCGCCGCTGGGCGGTTTCGATCTGGAGCTGTGGAAGGCGCGCAAGCACCTCAAGGCTTCGGCGATCGAGTTCACGCCGGGCCTCAACGAGGACCTCGGCGCGACGATGGTCTGGGGCACGCAGCAGACCAACCTGTTCCCGGGTGCCAAGGTCGATGGCGTCTTTGCGATGTGGTACGGCAAGGGCCCCGGCGTCGACCGCTGCGGCGACGTCTTCAAGCACGGCAATGCGGCCGGCACCTCGCGCCACGGCGGCGTGCTCGCGCTGGCCGCCGACGATCACGCCTGCCGTTCCTCGACGCTGCCGCATGGCTCGGAGCTGGAGTTCGTCTCGGCGATGATGCCGATCCTCAACCCGGCCGGTGTCCAGGACATCCTCGACATGGGCATGCTCGGCTGGGCGATGTCGCGCTTCACCGGCCGCTGGGTCGGCTTCAAGACGATCGCCGAGACCGTCGAGTCCAGCGCCAGCGTCAACGTCAATCCGCACCAGCTCGACATCGTGCTGCCGGCCGATTTCGCGCTGCCCGAGGGCGGCCTCAACATCCGCTGGCCCGATCCGCCGCTGAACCAGGAGATGCGCCTGCATCAGTACGCGGTCGACGCGGCCTGCGCGTTCGCGCGCGCCAACCGGATCGACCGCGTCGTGCTCGACTCGCCGCGCGCCCGGCTGGGCATCGTCACCACCGGCAAGAGCTATCTGGACGTGCTGCAGGCGCTGGAATACCTCGGCATCAGCGAGCGCGACGCGCGCGAGATCGGCATCCGCGTCTACAAGATCGGCATGACCTGGCCACTCGAGCCGATCGGCATCCGCGACTTCGCCGCCGGTCTGGAGGACGTCATCGTCGTCGAGGAGAAGCGCTCGTTCATCGAGTCGCAGATGAAGGAATACATGTACAACTGGCCGACGCGCCCGAGCGTCGTCGGCAAGTACGACGAGGAAGGCCGCTGGGTGCTGCCGAGCACCGGCGAGCTGACGCCGGCGATGATCGCGCTGGTGATCGCGCGCCGTCTCGCGCGCTTCTTCACGAGCGAGGCGATCCGCTCGCGCGTGGCCTGGATCGAGGCCAAGGAGCAGGAGCTGACGCTGCCGCGCGCGAACTTCCCGCGCGCTGCGCACTACTGCTCGGGCTGTCCGCACAACACCTCCACGGCGGTGCCCGAAGGCTCGCGCGCGCAGGGCGGCATCGGCTGCCATTACATGGTCACCTGGATGGACCGGCGCACCGACACGTTCTCGCACATGGGCGGCGAAGGCGTGACCTGGTGCGGGCAGGCGCCTTTCACCGAGACCCAGCACGTGTTCCAGAACCTCGGCGACGGCACGTATTTCCATTCCGGCTCTCTGGCGATCCGCCAGGCGATCGCCGCCAAGGTCAACATCACCTACAAGATCCTCTACAACGACGCGGTCGCGATGACCGGCGGCCAGCCGGTCGACGGTACGCTGACCGTGCCCGACATCGCCCATCAGATGCGCGCCGAGGGCGTGCAGACGATCGTCGTCGTCTCCGACGACATCGCCAAATGGTCGCGCCCCGAGATCTTCCCGAGCGGCGTGGAGTTCGTGCACCGCGACGAGCTCGACGCGGTGCAGAAGCGCCTGCGCGAGGTCAAGGGCGTGTCGATCCTGATCTACGACCAGACCTGCGCGACCGAGAAGCGCCGCCGCCGCAAGCGCGGCAAGCTCGAGGATCCGAAGAAGCGCGTCTTCATCAACTCGCTGGTCTGCGAGGGCTGCGGCGACTGCGGCGTGAAGTCGTTCTGCGTGTCGGTGCTGCCGAAGGACACCGAGTACGGCCGCAAGCGCGAGATCGACCAGTCCGGCTGCAACAAGGACTACTCGTGCGTGAAGGGCTTCTGCCCGAGCTTCGTGACCGTGCACGGCGGCGGCCTGAAGAAGCGCAAGGGCTCGGCCGATGCGGTCGACTTCGACGCGCTGCCGATGCCGTCCTTCGCAACCGACCTGGCCCAGCCGTGGAACGTGCTGGTCACCGGCATCGGCGGCACCGGCGTCGTCACGATCGGCGCGCTGATCGGCATGGCCGCTCACCTGGAGGGCAAGGGCAGCACCGTGCTCGACCAGACCGGCCTGGCCCAGAAGGGCGGCGCGGTCACCTGCCATCTGCGCATCGCGCGCGCGCCCGGCGACATCCATGCCGTGCGCATCGCCGCCGGCGAGGCCGATCTCGTGCTCGGCTGCGACATGGTCGTCGTCAACGACTACTGGGCGCTGTCGAAGATCCGCGCCGGCCGCTCCAACGTCGTGCTCAATACCTACGAGGCGATGCCGGGCACGTTCACGACCAAGCCCGACCTCCAGTTCCCGGCGCAGAAGATCATCGACGCGGTCAGGCTCGCGCTCGACGGCGCCTCGCCCGAGCTCGTCGACGCGACCGACCTGGCGACCGCCCTGCTCGGCGACACGATCGCGGCCAATCTGTTCATGCTCGGCTATGCCTGGCAGAAGGGCTGGGTGCCGGTCGGCCACGACGCGCTGATGCGCGCGATCGAGCTCAACGGCGCGGCGATCGAAATGAACAAGGCCGCCTTCAACTGGGGCCGCCTGGGCGCGCACGATCCGGCGCGCGTGCGCGCCGCCGCCGGCGTCAAGCCGCACCTGCCGTCCGGCGCGATCCCGCTCGCCTTGCCGACGCGGCCGGCGGCCGCGCCGGTCGTGACCGGGGCCGACGCACTCGACGACGCCAGCCTGAGCGGCGGGCTCGACGAGCGCATCGCGCGCCGTGTCGCGTTCCTGACCGACTACCAGAATGCCGCCTATGCGCGCCGCTATGCGGACCTGGTCGACACGGTGCGCAAGACCGAACAGGCGCGCACGCCGGGCCAGTCCGCGCTGACCGAGGCGGTCGCGCGCTATGCGTTCAAGCTGATGGCCTACAAGGACGAGTACGAGGTCGCCCGCCTCTACACCAGCGGCGATTTCGAGCGGCGCATCCGCGACACCTTCGACGGCGACTACAAGCTGCACTTCCATCTGGCGCCGCCGCTGCTCGCCAAGAAGGACGCCGAAGGCCATCTGCGCAAGGCCGAGTACGGCCCCTGGGTGTTCAAGGCGTTCCGCGTGCTCGCCAAGTTCAAGGGCCTGCGTGGCAGCGTGCTCGATCCGTTCGGCCGTACCGCCGAGCGCAAGATGGAGCGCCGTCTGATCGAGGACTACTACCGCCAGGTCGACGAGCTGCTGGCGGGCCTGGACCGCGACAACCACGCACTGGCGGTCGACATCGCCAGCGTGCCGGAGCTGATCCGCGGTTACGGCCACGTCAAGGAGCGCCATCTCGCCGATGCGCTGAAGCGGCAGGACGATCTGCTGACGGCCTGGCGCTCGCCGGCGCGCTCGCGCGCCGCGGCGTGAGGTTGCGCCGCGCACCATCATCGGTGCGCGGGGTCATCCGATGTCGCTGGGCATCGCGACCTCGATATCGTCCCTCGCCGGGACGCGGGCGCGTGCGCGTGCGGACGAAGGCTGTGCTCTTCGCGCGGCCATGCGTCGCAGGCGAGGCGCGAACGGCGTAGCCGGCTCGATGTTTGGGTGGTTGCGGGTTCTTTTTCTTTGCGGCCATAGCGCTGCAGGAGCGGCCAGGCCGGTTTGATGTTTGGGTGGTTGTTGCTTCGTAGGTGGTCGGCATCCCTGCCTGTTTTCCGCTCGCCTCCAGGCGAGCGGGTCACTTTCTCTTGCGTGCCCAAGAGAAAGTAACCAAAGAGAAGGGCACCCCACAGACGTGCCCTCCGGGCATCCTGCCCTGCGGGTCCGTGGGCCGGGACCGAGGTTCGTCGACAGCACCTCCTGTGCTGACGACGAACGCGCGGGCCTCCCTGCCCGCGCCCCTGCGGGCTTTCCGGCCCCGGCCCACCACGTCTGACGGGACCCGAGAGCGCGCTTCCTGCGCGCAGAAGATCAAGCAAAAGCTAAAGCAGCGTCGCTTGCGCCCTGCCTCTGCTCTTTCGCTGCCGCTTTCAATTCAAGTTTTGCTTTCATCCACATCCGCTCGTTCTGCGGGCAGCCCCGCTCTCGTTCTTGCTCTTGCTTGAGCGCGCAGGACGCGCGCCCACGGGGCCCCTGTGCGCGGCGAAGGCGCGTAGGGAAAGGCCCGAAGGGTGGGCCACAGGACGTGGCCCAGTCTGCTGTCAGCGCAGGATGCGCTGTCAGCAGACCTCCGGAGCGCCTTCGCGCAGTCGGAGGGCAGGATGCCCGGAGACCGCGGTACCGGGGTGGCCTTTCTTTTGGTTACTTTTCTTTGGCCACGCAAAGAAAAGTGACCCGCTCGCGGGAGCGAGCGGAAAACAGGCAGGGATGCCGCCCACCTACGAAGCAACACCCCGACAAACATCGTCACCCAAGCCGAGCGCGCAGGACGCGCGCCAACGGGGCCCCTGTGCCGCGGCGAAGGTGCGGAGGGAGAGGCCCGAAGGGTGGGCCACAGGACGTGGCCCAGTCCGCTGTCGGCGCAGGAGGCGCCGTCAGCGGACCCCCGGAGCGCCTTCGCGAAGTCGCAGGGCAGGATGCCCGGAGACCGCGGTACCGGGGTGGCCTTTCTTTTGGTTACTTTTCTTGACTCCGCGCATCCTGCGCTCCGCCCTTCGGGCCGGCTTCGCCGTTCGCGCCGCTCCTGCGGCGCTGTGGCCACGCAAAGAGAAGTGACCCGCTCGCCCGGAGGTGAGCGGAAAAGCGGCACGGATGCCGCCCCCCAAGAAGTGAAACCTCGCCGACCATCGATCAGTCCGGATCGGACCCCACGTCCACGAGCGGCGCAAGATCCGGATCGAGCGCGACGCGCTCGTCGAACACGAAGCAGCGGCCGGCGTAACCGTAACCACCGACCTGCTCGAAATAGCCGAGGATGCCGCCCTCGAGCTGCAGCACGTTGTCCAGGCCCTGCGCGCGCATCCACAGCGCGGACTTCTCGCAGCGGATGCCGCCGGTGCAGAAGCTGACGACGGTCGCATCGGCCAGCGTGTCGGCCAGCGCGCCGACCGCGTCGGGCAGCTCGGTGAAGCGGTCGATCGGCAGCGTCAGCGCGCCTTCGAAGCTGCCGTGCGCGACCTCCTCGCGATTGCGCGTGTCGAGCAGGACCAGCCGGCGGCCGGTGTCGTCGGCGCCCTGCCCGATCCAGCGCGCCAGCGTCGCCGGCTCGACCGCCGGCGCGCGCGTCGCTTCCGGCGCGATGCCGCCGCGGCGGAAGCTGATGATCTCCGGCTTGATCTTGACCTTGAGCCGTGAAAACGGCGCGGCGGCACTGCGGCTGTACTTGACCGGCATCGACGCGAAGCGCGCGTCGGCATGCAGCGTCTCGACGAACCGGCGCAGCGCCGTGTCCGCACCGGCCAGGAACAGATTGATGCCCTCGCCGGCGATCAGGATCGTGCCGCGCAGGTCCGCGGCTTGGGCACGCGTGCGCAGCTGCGCGGCGAGCGCAGCCGGGTCGTCGATCGAGACGAACCGGTAGGCCGCGACGTTGAGCACCGCGCCGGCGGCTGCGGACGCCGCGGACGCGATCGCCGGCACGCTCATTGCGCGGTCGACGGTCCGGCCACCGGCATCGTCGTGACGAACAGGCCGGCGACGTCGACGCGGTCGAACCGGTAGGCGTGATTGCAGAACTCGCAGGTCACCGCGATCTGACCCTCGGCGGCGAGCGTTTCCTCGCATTCCTCGCGGCCGAGCGAGCGCAGCACCGCCTCGACGCGCGCGCGCGAGCAGCTGCACGCGAACGAGAGCGGCGCGGCTCGAACACGCGCACGCCCTCCTCGTGGAACAGGCGCGTCAGCAGCTCCTCCGCCGAGAGATTGACCATTTCATCGGACATCGCGGTCGCCATCAGATAGCCGACGCGGTTCCAGGCGTCCGGATCGCCGAGTGCGAAGCCGCCGCCTTCGGCGATCGGCTGCAGCAGCAGGCCGGCGCAGCGGCCGGCATGCTCGACCAGCAGCATGCGCGTGGGCAGTTGTTCGGACTGCTCGAAGTAGCGCTCGAACGCACCGGACAGGTCATTGCCTTCGCAGGCGATCAGCGCCTGCTGGCGCAGGTCGCGATCGGGCTGTTCGATCGTCACCGCCAGGATCGCGCCGTCGCCGAGCTGCGGCGCCGCCTCGGAAGCCTCGTCCCAGCGCGCCAGGCCGCGCAGGCCGCCGCCGTCGGTGCATTCGGCGAACAGCAGCCGCAACGCGCCTTCGGAACGGAACTGGATCGACAGGCGGCCGCGGAACTTGATCGACCCGCTCAGCAGCGCGCTCGCCGCCAGCGTGCGGCCGAGCAGCGAGGCCAGCGGCTTGGGATAGTCGGTCTGCGCGCGGACGTCGCGCCAGGTCTTGTCGAGGCGGACGAACGCGCCGTGCACGCCGGCCTGCTCGAGCAGGAATCGTTGCAGGAAATCGTGCTTGGCCATCGGCAGCCTGATCGTCGGATAGGGTCGCCGAGAACACGGGTGCGGACCCGCTCGGTCCACCGGGAGCGATTCGCGCCGAGCGGCCGTGTGATCGGCGCATCCGGCGAGCACGCACGATCGAGCTCCCTAGCGTAGCAGAGCCGCGATGGCGGCTCCATCGGAACGCGGGCTGCCGATGGCGAAGCCATGCCGGCGCTGCGGTGTGGGGATCGGCGCAGACGCCACCTGGGCGGTCGTCGCCGACGAGATCGATACGGACGCGGACGGCCGCCTGCGGCGATCGCGCCCGCCGCTCGGAGTCGAGCGTGCCGCACCGGTCCGTGATCGCTCGCGCTGCAACCGTCCCGATTCGACGGGCATCACCGCGCCGACCGCGCAAGGCCGGCGCGACGCCCGCTTCCGGTCAAGCCTCGCTGGGCGGCTGCGCCGATGCGTGCGAACCAGGCGCGCCGCAAGGCGAGCGCATGCGCAAAGCGGCCGGGTGCGGCCTTGCCGACTTGAACTCGAGGAAATCCCCTCGAATCGCGAGGGGTGGCGAAACTGGCGGAGAGAGAGGGATTCGAACCCTCGATAGAGCTTTTGACCCTATACTCCCTTAGCAGGGGAGCCCCTTCGGCCTCTCGGGCATCTCTCCGGGGATGTGCGGATGTCGCCGCGGTGTCGGATGCGGCGTGGTCGCCGCTCCTGCGCGCCCCGAAGGACGCATTCGCCTACGAAGGCGCGCAGGATAACGTCAGCGCGGCGGATCGTAAAGTCAGCCTTCCTGGCCGCCGCTGCCTGCTTCTTCCGAGCCGGCGCTCTGCTCGCGCTTGATGCGCTGGTAGATCTCCTCGCGATGCACCGCGACGTCCTTCGGCGCATTGATGCCGATGCGCACCTGATTGCCTTTCACGCCGAGCACGGTGACGGTGACCTCGTCGCCGATCATGAGGGTTTCGCCGATACGGCGGGTGAGAATCAGCATTTCTTCGTTCTCCTGCGATGCCTGTGGTCGGTCCGATGTTCGACGTCTGCCGGCGCTCACTCCGAACAAACGAAAACATCAGGGGACCGGATCAGCCTCCCTAGCTGATCACGTGACCCTTCCCCTGTCTCAAGGAACCGGGCCGTGGTCGGCCCTGGATGATGCCGTCTGTGTATGGACGGCTGAAACACATGCATGAAACGGTTGCGATGGTAACCGCAGCCATCGTGCCTGCGCAATCGAGAACGCGCAAGCACATCCCTGTTTCTCCACAATTTACGCGAGCCGCTCGGCTAGCCATTCCGGCACATGCGCGAGCGCCTGGTCCAGTGCAGGCGAGTCGACGCCGCCGCCCTGCGCGAGGTCCGGACGGCCGCCGCCCTTGCCGCCGATCTGCGCGGCGACGTGCGCGACGACGTCGCCGGCCTTGATCCTGCCGAGTGCGCCGCCACCGACGCCACCGACCAGGGCGACCTTGCCGTCCGCGCCCGCGGCCAGCAGCACGACGCAATCACCGAGCCGCTGTTTGAGCGTGTCGACGCCCTCGCGCAGCGCCTTCGCGTCGAGGCCGTCGACGCGCGCGGCGACCAGGCGGATGCCGCCGATCTGGCGTGCCTGCGCGGCGAGGTCCTGCGTCGCCGAACTGGCGGCCTTGGCCTTCAGCGCGTCGAGCTCGCGCTCGAGCTTGCGCTGGCGGTCGAACACCTGGCGCAGCTTGTCGACGACCTCGGTCGAGGCGACCGAGAGCAGATCGGCGACCGCATCGAGCCGGCGCTCCTCGTCGGCGACGTAGGCGGTCGCGGCTGCACCGGTCAGCGCCTCGATGCGGCGCACGCCCGAGGCCACGCCGCTCTCGGCGACGATCTTGAACAGGCCGATGTCGCCGGTGCGCGTGACATGCGTGCCGCCGCACAGCTCGGTCGAGAACGCGCCCATGCGCAGCACGCGCACGCGGTCGCCGTATTTCTCGCCGAACAGCGCCATCGCTCCGAAGTCGATCGCCTCGTCATAGCCCATGTCGTGGACTTCGGCGGCGACGTTGCGGCGGATCTCGGCGTTGACGATGTCCTCGATGCGGCGCAGCTCGTCGGCGCCGACCGGCTGGAAATGCGAGAAGTCGAAACGCAGCCGGTCCGGCGCGACCAGCGAGCCCTTCTGCGTGACGTGCGTGCCGAGCACCGCGCGCAACGCGGCATGCAGCAGGTGCGTCGCGGAGTGGTTGAGGATCGTGTCCTGGCGGCGCGCCTCGTCGACCGCGGCGGCGACGCGATCGCCGCGGCGCAGGGGCTGCACACCGTGCCAGCGTCCGGCGTGGCCGTGGAACGCACCGGCGAGCTTGTGGGTATCGGCCACCGCGAAATGGCCGTCGCCGCTGCTCAACGTGCCGGTATCGCCGACCTGGCCGCCGGACTCGGCGTAGAACGGCGTGCGGTCGAGGATCACGATGCCCTCCTCGCCGTCGGCGAGCGCGTCGACCGCGCGGCCGCCGCTGAGGATCGCCACGACCGTGCCGGTGTCGTCGTGCAGCGATTCGTAACCGAGGAACTGCGTCGGCGCGAGGCTGGCGGCGAGCTCGGCCGGCAGCTGGCCCTTCGACTCGAACTGGCTCGCCGCACGCGCGCGCTCGCGCTGCTGCTCCATCGCCGCCTCGAAGCCGGCCATGTCGACGGTCAGGCCTCGCTCGCGCGCGATGTCGGCGGTCAGGTCGACCGGGAAGCCGTAGGTGTCGTAGAGGCGGAATGCCACACCCCCTTCGATTTTTGAGCTTTCTGACGCTGCGCGAACAGTCACCTTCGCATTCAGTTGCTCCGCCTCAGCTGACAACTTGCGTATCTCCTCGGGCGACAAAGGCGCATTGACCACCACAATCCACTCCGACTCGAAGCCCGAATCCTCCTTCTTCAGGTAATCCGCCAGTGCAGCGAAAGTGCCAACGATGTTTGTGTTGCCGTCGTTGGGATGCCAGACAAAGACATGCTGAGAAGGTGGGTTCTCTCGAATGTAAACAAATCGAACAATCCGGTCCCTACCAATGACAAGCTCACTGGGAAGAATAGTTGGCGTACCGCGTTTACGGATTAGATCGTTCGTGGCCCGCCATTCAGGAGCTGCCTCGCGCTCGAACAGCTTCATGCCCTGCTCGAGCGTCTCGCCGAAGCGCTCCTCCTCGACTTTCAGCGCGCGCTCGACCAGGTCGCGCTTGGCCGGCAGCTCCGGATACGCCTCGCCCATGACGTCGATCAGCGGCGCGACCATCTTCCAGAAGAAGTCGCCGCGCACGCCGAGCATCCAGCCGTGCCGCAGCGCACGGCGGATGATCCGGCGCAGCACGTAGCCGCGCCCCTCGTTCGACGGCAGCACGCCGTCGACGATCAGGAACGAGCAGGCGCGGATGTGGTCGGCGATCACGCGCAGCGAATTGTTGCCGAGGTCGGCGGTGCCGGTCAGGCCGGCCGCCGGCGCGGATCAGGTGCTGGAACGTGTCGATCTCGTAATTGGTGTGCACGTGCTGCAGCACCGCGGCCAGTCGCTCCAGGCCCATGCCGGTATCGACGCACGGCGCCGGCAGCGGCGTCAGCGTGCCGTCGGCGGCGCGGTCGAACTGCATGAAGACCAGATTCCAGATCTCGATGAAACGGTCGCCGTCCTCGTCGGGCGAGCCGGGCGGGCCGCCGGCGATGTGCGCGCCGTGATCGTAGAAGATCTCGGTGCACGGCCCGCAGGGGCCGGTGTCGGCCATCTGCCAGAAATTGTCCGACGCGAACGGCGCGCCCTTGTTGTCGCCGATCCGCACGATGCGCTCGGCCGGCACGCCGACCTGGTCCTTCCAGATCGCGTAGGCCTCCTCGTCGGTGTGATAGACCGTGACCAGCAGCCGCTCGGCCGGCAGCTTCCAGACGCCGGTCAGCAGCTCCCAGGCCCAGAGGATCGCATCGCGCTTGAAGTAGTCGCCGAACGACCAGTTGCCGAGCATCTCGAAGAACGTGTGATGGCGCGCCGTGTAGCCGACCGAATCCAGATCGTTGTGCTTGCCGCCGGCGCGCAGGCAGCGCTGCACGTCGGCGACGCGCGGACCCGGCGGCTTCTCGCTGCCGAGGAACGCGTTCTTGAACGGCACCATGCCCGAGTTCGTGAACAGCAGCGTCGGGTCGTTGGCCGGCACCAGCGGCGCCGAGGGCACGATGACATGTGCCTTGGAGCGGAAGAATTCGAGGAAGGTGGAGCGGATGTCGGCGCTGGTCGTCATGGTATCTGGCAAGCCGTCGAAGGATCGTGTCGGGTGCAGCGTTCCGCCGTCACGCAACCTGCGAGGCGCGAGGTGTCCGGGCGGATCGGAGGTGAACCGGACCGACGACGGCATGGCCAGCCGGCGCGGCGGCGGCCAGCGCGGCGGAACGGTCCGGTCCGAAGCGACAAGCGCTAGTCGGAACCGTCGTCCTCGCCGCCGGAATCGGTGCGGGTTACGGCGCCCACTGTGGGGCCATCGAAGCCGCGGCGCAAGAGAAAGCCGGCCTGGCGGGCCCGGTCGCGCGGCGAGGCCGCCCTGCCCGCTCCCGCTCCGTACTGACGTTCGAGCTGGCGGCGTGCCGCTGCGGCCCAGTCGACGTCGAGCTCGGCCAGCGCCTCGCGGATCAGCGCCTCGCCGATCGCATGCGACTTGAGCTCGGCGACGATGCGCCGCGGGCCGTAGCCCTGGCCGGCGCGGCTGCGCGCCAGGGCGGCCGCGAAGCGCGCGTCGCTCTGCAGCGCGCCCGAATCGAGCGAGGCGATCGCAGCCTCGGCCTCGTCGGCGGCATGGCCGCCGCGTGCGAGCTTGGTCTTGAGCTCGGCGCGCGAATGCTCGCGTCGCGCCAGCAGGCCCAGGGCCTTGCCGTAGGCGGTGCCGGCGCGGCTGCGCGTGGCGGTTCCGTCACCGCTGCCAGCCCTGCTCGCATCACGCGGCGGACGCGTCCGGTTCATCGGTCCTCGCGCCGCGAGCGGCGCCGACGGTGACGGTCAGTTCGACGCACGCGTGCTCTGCGGCTGCGTGCCGACCAGCTTGAACTGGTCGAGCTGGCCGATCAGCGCGGTGCCGTCGGGCTTGCGCGCGCCGATCTGGCTGCGGCCGGCCTCGCTCTCGGCCTGGACCACGACGACGACCGTGATGATGCCCTCGTCGTCGAACAGGGCGTACTGCGGAATGTCGATCGCGATCGGCTCGCCGCTCGAGCGCGAGCCGTCGCCGAGCAGGAAGATCGCATTGCCGGCGTCGATGTCGGCCTGGGTCGCCGCGCGTCCGGCCACGAAGCCGCTGCTCGGCAGCGGCGGCCAGACCAGGCTGCTGCCGGTGTCCTCGGCAGCGTGAGTGCCGCCGGCCGCGCTGAGGCCGGCGAGAATCGCGAAGACGAAACGGCTGACGGTACGGCTCATGACGCGCTCTCCGGTAAACCGATACGGCGGCCGCGACGGCTGTCCGGCCGGTCGCGGCACCTTAGTCGTGGCGGACGCGAGGCGTCCAGCCGCGCCCGACCGGCGGTCGGGCGCCCAGACCGGCGGCGACGGCCGGCCGGAACCGGCCGCGATCAGGCCTCCTCGACCTCGACCGCCGGCAGCGGCGACTTGCCGTTGCTGACCAGCAGCTTCGCGCGCAGCTGCGCGTCGATCGCCGCGGCGATCTCCGGATGCTCCTTGAGGTACAGGCGCGTATTGTCCTTGCCCTGGCCGATGCGGTCGCCGTTGTAGCTGTACCAGGCACCGGACTTGTCGACCAGGTTGTGCGCGACGCCGAGCTCGATCAGTTCGCCCTCGCGCGAGGAGCCTTCGCCGTAGAGGATCTCGAACTCTGCCTGGCGGAACGGCGGCGCGACCTTGTTCTTGACGACCTTGACGCGCGTCTCCGAGCCGATCACCTCGTCGCCGCGCTTGACCGCGCCGATCCGGCGGATGTCCAGGCGCACCGATGCGTAGAACTTCAGCGCATTGCCGCCGGTGGTGGTCTCGGGGCTGCCGAACATCACGCCGATCTTCATGCGGATCTGGTTGATGAAGATCACCAGGCAGCCGGACTTCTTGATGTTGGCGGTCAGCTTGCGCAGCGCCTGGCTCATCAGGCGCGCCTGCAGGCCGACGTGCGAATCGCCCATCTCGCCCTCGATCTCGGCCTTGGGCGTCAGCGCCGCGACCGAGTCGACGACGACGACGTCGACCGCATTGGAGCGCACCAGCATGTCGGCGATCTCCAGCGCCTGCTCGCCGGTGTCCGGCTGCGAGACCAGCAGGTCGTCGACGTTGACGCCGAGCTTCTCGGCATAGCTGGGGTCGAGCGCATGCTCGGCGTCGACGAACGCGGCGGTGCCGCCGTTGCGCTGGCAGTTGGCGATGACCTGCAGCGTCAGCGTGGTCTTGCCGGAGGATTCCGGTCCGTAGATCTCCACGACACGGCCGCGCGGCAGGCCGCCGACGCCCAGTGCGATGTCCAGGCCGAGCGAGCCGGTCGAGACCGTCTCGATCGCGTCGTCGGTGCGGTCGCCCATGCGCATGACGGCACCCTTGCCGAACTGCTTCTCGATCTGGGAGAGCGCGGATGCGAGCGCGCGGCGCTTGTTGTCGTCCATTGGGCGGTACCTCGATAGGAGTGATCGGCGCGAAAGATGCCGCGTCGGCATCTCAGGGGCTGAGACGATGCGGCGAAGTGGCGGTCATTATCCCACAGCGACCGGAGCGGGACAGCGGCCGATGCCGCGTCAGCTGGTAAGAATTCGCCGCACGCCCTCGAGCGCCGCAGCGACCGTGCTGCGCCGGACCGCCTCGCGGTCGCCCGGAAAGTGGAACTGCTCGGCGCGCGCATAGCCGCCGCGCCGTTTCCAGCCGATCCAGACCGTGCCGACCGGCTTGCCCGGCGTCGCGCCGCCGGGACCGGCGATGCCGGTGACCGCGACCGCGACACTGGCGCCGTAGCGCGCGAGCGCGCCGGAAACCATCTCGATCGCGGTTTCCTGGCTGACCGCACCGGTCCGCTGCAGCGTCTGCGGCTGCACGCCGAGCAGGGCCGCCTTGGCCTCGTAGCTGTAGGCGACCACGCCGCACTCGAACCACGAGGAGCTGCCGGGGATGTCGGTCAGCACCTTGGCGATCCAGCCGCCGCTGCACGATTCGGCGGTCACGATGCTGAGGCCGCGCGCGATCAGCAGATCGGCGACGGTGCGGCCGAGCACAGCGAGGCCGGCGTCGTCGTGTACGAGGGGGCCGACATCACCCGTCTCCGCGAAAGCTGAACGTCAGGAACGGCGACGGTAGCCGATCGTTTTGCGGGCGTCGAGTGCAGCGCGGGCGGTCGTGCCGCGGGCCGGCCGCGCGGCCGGCCGCCGGATGACGGGATCGTCGGATCGAAATCCCTCGACGCGTCGATGGGGGCGATCGCCAGGTGCGCCTCGATCGACGCTCGATCCCGGTGTCGTTGCAGTATCGCGGCAACCAGCCAGGCCGGCCGATTGCGCGACGATGAGCGCTGTGCGATTCTCGCCCGCCGCCGTGCCGATCGTGGATTCACACCGTATTTCAAAGATTTGGATGAATCCTTTGACATCCCAGCTGAGCTTCGCGACCCGCCCGCCCGCCACGCTGCGGCCGCCGTACCGACTCCGTTTTCGACGGACGGCATCGCGAAGCGCCGCTGCGAGCCGCTGATGGATCTCAAGAGCGGCTATCCGTTCTGGGCCGTCAAGAACGGCCTGATGCGCGCGTTCCCGGCGCTGCAGTCGGATCTGCGCTGCGAGGTCGCGGTGATCGGCGGCGGCATCACCGGCGCGCTGATCGCCGACGCGCTCGCCCAGGCCGGTCACGAGGTCGTCGTGATCGAGCAGCGCGACATCGGCTGGGGCAGCACCGCGGCCAGCACGGCCCTGCTGCAGTACGAGATCGACACGCATCTGGTCGACCTGGCCGAGCGCTACGGCGAGGCCGATGCGGTCGCCGCATACCGCGGCTGCGCCGAGGCGATCGAGTCGCTGCACGGACTGGCCGGCGCGGTCCGCGACGTCGGCTTCGCGCGCACGCACAGCCTCTACTACGCGAGCCGGCGGCGCGACCGCGCCGCGCTCGAAGCGGAATTCGCGCTGCGCCGCCGTCACGGCTTCGACGTGCGCTGGCTCGAGCCCGAACCGCTGCTGGCGCGCTACGGATTCCGCGCACCGGCGGCGATCCTCAGCACGACGGCGGCCCAGGTCGATCCGTATCGCTTCACCTACCGGCTGCTCGCACGCCTGCTGCGCGGCGGCACGCGCGTATTCGATCGCAGCCGCGTGACCACGATCGCGGCGACCACGCGCGGCGTGACGCTGCAGACGGCCGAGGGCGCGACCGTGCGCGCCGGCCATGTCGTGCTCGCCGCCGGCTACGCGACGCAGCAATGGCTGGACCGGCGCGTCGCGCGCAACCGCAGCAGCTACGCCTTCGTGACCGACCCGCTCGACGAGGACGCGCTCGGCGCGCTGCGGCGGACGATGGTCTGGGAATCGGCCCGTCCGTATCTGTATCTGCGCACGACCCAGGACGGCCGTCTGCTCGCCGGCGGCGAGGACGACGCGGTCGACCGGCCGGCGCGGCGCGATGCCCGCGTCGACCGCAAGGCGCGCAGGATCGCCGCCAAGGTCGGCGCCCTGCTGCCGCATCTGGACATCGTGCCGGCGTTCTCGTGGGGTGGCACGTTCGCCGAGACGGCCGACGGCCTGCCGTTCATCGGGCCGCATCGCCAGCACGGATCGCGCGTGGTGTTCGTGATGGCCTACGGCGGCAACGGCATCACCTATTCGATGATCGGGGCCGGTCTGGTCAGCGCCTACCTGGCACGCCGCCGCCATCCGCTGCAGGCCTTGTTCGGATTCGGGCGGTTCGAACGCTGAGCGGTCGCGCCGGATGCGGCCTGTGCCGCCGTGCGCGCCGCCGCCGGCGCTTGCGTCATCGCGTCGCGGTTGGCGCGCGGCGGCTTGCCAAGCCGGCGCCACGGCGCGATGCTCGCCGGCCGCAATCCCACGCGTCGGAGTCGTCGGTGATCCTCGCTCGCATCGGCGCCGTGCGGCGCCCGTCCGGCCGCTGCCGTGGATGGAGCCCCGCGCATCGCGGCCACGGCCGTCGCGCGAGCCGCTCCGGCCGATGAGCGAACGGCCGCCGCCGCTGCACCGGATACCGCCTGCGATCGCCGCGGTCGAGGACTATCGTCCGTTCGCGCGCGAGCGCCTCGGCGAGGCGGCCTGGGCGTATTTCGACGGCGCGGCCGCCGACGAGACGACCGCGGCCGACAATCGCGCCGCATTCGGCCGGCTGCGGCTGGCCGGCCGCGTACTGGCCGACCTCGCCGGCGGCGACACCGCGCTGACGCTGTTCGGCCAGACGCTCGCCCACCCGATCGTGCTGGCGCCGGTCGCGTACCAGACGCTGGCGCATCCGGACGGCGAGCGCGCCTCGGCGCTGGCCGCCGCGGCGATGGGCGGCGCGATGGTCGTCAGCACGCAGGCCGGCCTGACGCTCGAGGAGATCGCCGCGGCGACGCCGGCGCCGCTGTGGTTCCAGCTCTACATCCAAACCGATCGCGCGTTCACGCGCCGCCTGGTCGGGCGCGCCGAGGCGGCCGGCTATCGCGCGCTGGTCGTGACCGTCGACGCGCCGGTCAGCGGCGTGCGCAATCGCGAGCAGCGCGCCGGCTTCGCGCTGCCGCCCGGCGTCGAGGCGGTCAACCTGCGCGGCCTGCAGGCGCCGCCGGCCGCCGCGGCCGGCCGCATCGCATTCGGCACGCCGCTGCTCGAGCAGGCCCCGACCTGGCGCGATCTGGACTGGCTGCGCTCGATCACGACGCTGCCGATCCTCGCCAAGGGCATCCTCTGCGCCGACGACGCGACACGCGCGATCGCGCACGGCGTCGACGGCGTGATCGTCTCCAACCACGGCGGGCGCACGCTCGACACGCTGCCGGCGACGATCGACGCGCTGCCGGCGGTCGCCGCCGCAGTCGGCGGACGCGTGCCGCTGCTGCTCGACGGCGGCATCCGGCGCGGCACCGACGTGCTCAAGGCGCTCGCGCTCGGCGCCTCGGCGGTGCTGATCGGCCGGCCGTACGTGTACGGGCTGGCCGCGGCCGGCGCGAGCGGCGTCGCGCACGTGCTGCAGATCCTGCGCACCGAACTGGAGCTGGCTATGGCGCTGACCGGACGGCGCCGGCTCGCCGACGTCGACGCGACGACGATCTGGCGCGGCTGAGCGGCGCCTGCGACCGCCGGTCGCGCGCGCCGGCCTGGCGCAGACCCGATAATCGGCCGATGCGCGCCGCTTCGACCTCGTTTCTCGGCACCCTGTGCACCCTGCGCTGGCTCGCGATCGCCGGGCAGGCCGCGGCGATCCTCGCCGCGACCGGGCCGCTCGGACTCGCGCTCGCGCCGATGCCGCTGTGGCTGGGCGTCGGCGCACTGGCCGCGTTCAATCTCTACGCGGCCTGGCGCGTGCGGCGCGGTGAGGCCGGGCCGGCCGAGACCTTCCTCCACATCGCGGTCGACGTCGCGGTCCTGGCCTGGCAGGTGGCCTGGAGCGGCGGCGTCGCCAACCCGTTCACGTCGCTGTTCCTGCTGCCAATCGCGTTCGCCGCGCTCGCATTGCCGCTGCGCTGGATCTACGCGACCGCGGCGATCTGCGGCGCCGGCTACGCGGCTGCGGCCGGTTTCGGCCGCCCGCTCGCGCACGTGCACGGCGCGCCGCTGGACGGCTTCGACCTGCATCTGTGGGGCATGGCGGTCAACTTCCTGATCTCGGCCGGCGTCGTGCTGTACTTCTTCTCGCGGCTGGCCTCGGCGCTGCGCGCGCGCGAACACGAGCTCGCACGGCTGCGCGAGCGTTTCGCGCGCAACGAGGGCATCGTCGCGCTGGCGACGCATGCGGCCTCGGTCGCGCACGAGCTCAACACGCCGCTCGGCACGCTGACGCTGATGGTCGACGACCTGCTCGAACGCCCGCAGCCGGACGAGCTGCGCGAGGACCACCAGACGATCCGCGAGCTGATCGACGTCTGCCGCGACCGCGTGCGCGAACTGGCCGCGCCGGCCGAGACCGGCGACCAGGCGCAGCCGCCGCGCCGCGTCGACCTGGAGCGCGTGATCGAGCGCTGGCAGCTGGTGCGCGCGGCGGTCGAGCTGCACCGCAGCGGCACGATCGGCCGCTACGCCAGCGTCGATCCGGCCGTCGGCCATCTGCTGCAGGCCCTGCTCAACAATGCCGCCGACGCCGGCGTGAGTGCCGGCGTGCCGCGCGTGGACCTGCATCTGGACGCCGACGCCGACGGGCTGCGCGGACAGATCCGCGACTACGGCGACGGTTTCGACCGCGCCCGTCCGTTCCTGCCGGCGCGGCTGTTCGGCAGCAGCAAGCCCGACGGGCTCGGCGTCGGACTGGCGCTGTCGCATGCGACGGTCGAGCGCCTCGGCGGCGAGCTGTCGATGCAGGCCAGCGACGGCCGTGGCATCTGCATCCGCTTCCGCCTGCCGGCCGCGGCCGTGGAGGCGCGATGAAGCGCGGCCTGCTGGTCGACGACGACGCGCTGTACCTGCGCGCGCTGCAGCGCGCGCTGGAGCGCCGCGGCTTCGAGATCGCGACCGCCAGCACCGCCGCTGCGGCGCTGGCCTGCGCGCGCCGGCTGCGGCCCGATTTCGCGCTGGTCGACCTGAAGCTCGACGGCGAGACCGGCCTGGACCTGATCGCGCCGCTGCGCGCGCTGCACGCGGACATGCGCGTGATCCTCGTCACCGGCTATGCCAGCGTCGCGACGCGGTCGAGGCGATCAAGCGCGGTGCCGACAACTACCTGCCGAAGCCGGCGACGGTGCCGATGATCCTGCGCGTGCTCGCCGGCGAGCCGCTGCCGCCGGAAGTCGACACGCAGATGACGCCGATGAACCGCCTGGAGTGGGGAGCACATCCAGCAGGCGCTGACGACGACCGCGGGCAACATCTCGGCTGCCGCGCGCATGCTCGGCATGCACCGCCGCTCACTGCAGCGCAAGCTGGCCAAGCGGCCGGCGCGCGAACGCACGCCGGCCGACGAGCTGGACTGAAGCCGCATCCGGCAGGCTCGCGCAGCGCTCCGGGCACGCCGATGACGACCGTACTCGCGTACCGATCCAGAGCGGGCGACCGCCGTTCCGGCCGCTGGCGCGCGCAGCATCGATTCTTGCATCGAGCGCACGGGCGATGACGCGGTTGCGCGACTTCGAATAGCCGCCGAGGTCGCTTCGAGCGATCACCACCAGTCGCCGGCCTTGTCCGGCGCGCAGCGCGTCACCGCCCGGCTGGCCGATCGCTCCGGCAGTGGGCCGCAGCGCGACCGTCACCGCCGGCCGCGTCGGACGCTGCGCCTCAGCCGGTCCACTGCCCGCCGTTGATCGGGAACGTCGCACCGGTGACGAAACCGGCGTCCTCGCTCGCGAGATAGGCGATCAGCGCGGCGATCTCCTCCGGCTTGCCGAGCCGGCCGACCGGAATCGAGCCGATCGTCGCGCGAAGAATGTCGGCGGGCATGGCGGCGACCATATCGGTATCGCAGTAGCCCGGCGCGACCGCGTTGACGGTGATGCCGTGATGCGCGCTTTCCAGCGCGAGAGCACGCGTGAAGCCGAGCACTCCCGCCTTGCTCGCGGCGTAGTTGGTCTGCCCGGCCTGACCGCGCTGGCCGTTGACCGAACTGAGGTTCACGATCCGGCCGAAGCGGCGCTCGCGCATGCCAGGCACGATGGCGCGGCACATGTTGAACAGCGAGTCGAGGTTGGTGTGGATCACCTCGCTCCACTGCTCGCGCGTCATCTTGTGCAAGGTCGCGTCGCGTGTGATGCCGGCGTTGTTGACCAGTACGCGGATCGGTCCGAGCTCGGCCTCGACACGCGTCACACCGGCGGCACAGGCATCGAAATCGCCGACGTCCCAGCGATGGACGGCGATGCCGGTGTCGCGACGGAACGCCGCGGCAGCCTCATCGTCGCCGTGGTAGACGGCGGCGACCTCGTATCCTGCGCTCTTCAAAGCGACCGACACCGCGCGCCCGATGCCGCGCGTGCCGCCGGTGACCAGCGCCGCGCCGCTCATCGCGCCGCCCCCGCGAGTCGCCCGCCGCGCCTCGAGCATGCGATCGGAAAAATGGACCTGAGACGGCTGATCTGCACGGCGGCTTCCTCGAAATGTCCGGCCGGCACTGTGCCGCAGTCATCCGAACGAGCGATTGATCTGAATCACGATCGGACGCGGACGGCAGGTTCGGCCGACGATCCTGCACGCGGCCTGCGAGGCGCGCCCGGCATCGGACGCAAGCGCGCCCGGTTCTGGTCGGCGCAGACGCGCTGCAGGGCAGGTGCATTCGCGGCGTCCGGGTCAGCGAAGGGTCGGGACACGCGCTGCGCGGCCACGTGCTCGATCGGTCCGGCGCGCCGGCGCGGCGACACCGAGCCGGCTCAGGCGCTGACCGGCAAGCCGTCGAGATCGACGCTGTCCCGGTAATCGGGCACCTGGGTCGTCCAGTGCAGCTCGCGCTCGACGTGCTGGCGCATCGTGTCGGCTGCCACCGGTTCTCCGTGCGTGATGAAGGTGATGCGCGGCGGAGTCTTGAAGTGCCGCAACCACTGCACGATCTGCGCATGGTCGGCGTGTGCCGACAGCGACGTGCAGGCGGCGACTTCGGCGCGCAGCGGCACGTCCTGGCCGTGGATGCGGATCGACGGGGCACCGGCGAGCATCGCCGCTCCGCGCGTGCCGGCGGCCTGGTAGCCGGAGAACAGAATGGTATTGCGCGCGCCCGGCGCGAAGGCCTTCAGGTGATGCACGACGCGCCCGCCGGTGGCCATGCCGCTCGCCGCGACAATGATCATCGGCCGCTGCAAGGTGTTCAGGTGCTCGGATTCCTCCACGCTGTTGACGTATTTCGCGACGCGGCACATCGCGGCGCACTCCTGCGCGTCGAGGCGGTGTTCGCCGCGGAAGCGCTGGTAGAGGCCGGTCACGTCGACCGCCATCGGGCTGTTGAGGTAGACGGGCAGATCGCGCGGGATGCGCTGCGCCGCCTTCAGGCGCGCGATGCACAGGAGCAGGGACTGCGCGCGGCCGACGGCGAACGCGGGCACGACGACCACCCCGCCGCGGCCGATCGTGCGCGTGATCACCGCCTCGAGTTCGTCCAGCGGATCGATCGGCGGATGCAGGCGATCGCCGTAGGTCGATTCGACCACGAGGTAGTCGGCCGCCTCGATCGCGCACGGCGCGCGCATCAGCGGATCGTCCGGCCGCCCCAGATCGCCGGAGAACACGACCCTGTGCGTCTCGCCGGTCAGCGTCACGATCGCCGCGCCGAGGATGTGGCCGGCCGGATCGAAACGCGCCGACAGGCCGCCGCCGAGGTCGACGCTTTCGCCGTTGCCGAGCGGACGGAAGCGGCGCAGCGAGGCCAGGGCGTCCTCCTCCGTGTACAGCGGCAACGCCGGATGATGCTTGGAGAAGCCGCCGCGGTTGGCGTAGCCGGCGTCTTCCTCCTGCAGCCGGCCGCTGTCCGGCAGCAGGATCTTGCAGAGCTCGAAGGTGGCCGGCGTGCAATAGATGGGACCGCGGAATCCCGCCTTGACCAGCAGCGGCACGTAGCCGGAGTGGTCCAGGTGCGCGTGCGTCAGCACCACCGCCGAAAGGCTCTTCGGTTCGACCGGCAGCGCCGCCCAGTTGCGCAGGCGCAGCTGCTTGAGCCCCTGGAACAGCCCACAGTCGACCAGCACGCGCGTGTCGCGCGAGGTCACCAGGTACTTCGATCCGGTCACGGTACCGGCCGCGCCGAGGAACTGGATGCGCATCGTCGAATCCTTGTCTGCCACCCGCTACGGTCGGGCGACGGCCAGCGTAGAGGCGGCAATGCGCAGGCGGCTTGATCGGCGTCAACAGCGCTTTTGCTTCGGCGCCGCGGCGGCGCGGCGGCGCCCGCGCTTGATCACGGCCAAGGCACCGCTGCGCGGCGCAGGCCTGCTGATGGCCGATCGAAGATTCGCAATGGAAACCGGACATGGCGCTCGACACGACGATGCTCCTGCTCATCCTGGCCGGCGTGCTGTTCCTGCTCATACGCCATGGCCGGCGCACGCCGGCCGCCGTTCGCGGGGCGCCCGCCCCGCCCCTGCCGCCATGCACGGCGGACGAAGCTCGATTGACGGAACTGCGGTTTCGACGTCGTTTCCGCGCAGGCGCCGTACGCTTCACGGCGGCGGCGGCGGAAATCGGTCGGACCTGCACCGGGCGAGCATCGGGCGTATCGCCGGAACCAGCTCGGCAGCGAGACCGATGGCATTGGTCGCATGCGGGACCGCATCGGTGCTGACCACGCGGGCAGCGCCCGCGTCGAGAAGCGCCCGATCGGCGGCGTCCGCGAACAGGCCGTGGACGACGACGCAGACCGGCTTCGCGCCGCCGAGCCGGCGCAAGCCGCGGACCGCCTCGATCAGGGTATGGCCGGACGCGGCGATGTCGTCGAGCAGCACCGGAGTGCGTCCGGCCAGGAGCGCAGGATCGGGCAGCGACACCTCGACGTCGCGATCGCCGCGGCGATTCTTGCGCAGCACGACGAACGGCGCGCCGAGGCGAGCGGCGGCGGCGCCGACCCATTGCCCGCTTTCCTCGTCCGGACCGACCAGCAGCGGGTGCGCAACGTTGGCGCCGATCCACTGCGCGATCGGCGCCGCCGCGGAGACGCAGCGGGTCGGGATCGCATACACCTCGCCGAGGCCGGCATGGCGATGCAGATGCGGATCGACGCTGACCAGCCAGTCGAACGTCCACGACAGGAACGCGGCGTAGTGCACGCAGCTGATCGCCTCGCCCGGATGGAAGCGCGCGTCCTGGCGCATGTAGGCCAGATACGGCGCGACCAGTCCGACGCGGCGCGCGCCGAACTCGCGCGCCGTGCGCGCGGCGAACAGCAGCGGCAGGGCGAGATCGTCCGGGTCGCGCAGGCTGCAGAACACGACCACCTCGCGTCCGCGGCAGTCGCCGTCCACGCGCACCAGCGACTCGCGGTCGGGAAAGCGGTGGCGGCCGATCGTCGCCGTCTCG
This sequence comes from Dokdonella sp., assembly GCA_024707225.1. GTDB lineage: Bacteria > Pseudomonadota > Gammaproteobacteria > Xanthomonadales > Rhodanobacteraceae > Dokdonella. Next base: position 1,241,346 of record JANQAE010000001.1, read on the forward strand.
GCATCGAGGGCGGCGGCCAGCGCGGACGCCGGACCCCGTTGATCGGCGAAGGCAAGCAGCAGCGGCTTCACGCGGCGTCCTCGACCGTGACGATGTCGGCGTGGCGGGCGAAATAGCCGCGCGCATAGTCGAGTTCGCCGCGCGTCTCGGCATGCAGCGTCAACAGCGGGGCGCCCGCTTCGATCGCCTGGCCGACGTGGGCGTGCACCTGCAGACCGGCCGCCGGCGCGCGCGGCGCTCCGGCCAGCTTGGCCAGGCGCGCCAGCCGCCGATTGTCGAAGCGGCCGACGACTCCGCTGCGCGGAGCGGGCAGATCGATGCGCTGCGCCGCCAGCGGCGGCTCGCGCAGGCCACCCTGCGCGGCGCAGATCGCCTGGAACTTGCGCCACGCCGAACCGTCCCGCAGCAGCGCGGCGCGCGCGCCTGCCCCTCTCCGCGAGGAACGGCCGGATCGAATTCGAGCGCGATGCCGGCCAGATCGAGGGCGCGCGCGCGCAGATCCGCCGGCGCGCCCGCTTCGCCGCGCAGCACGCTGAGGATGTCGCGCGCCTCCAGCGCCGGCCCGATGCCGCAGCCGACCGGCTGCGTGCCGTCGGAAACGCGGATCGTCACCTGCAAGCCGGTCGCCTGCGCCACCGCCTGCAGGCGCGCGGCGAGCGCGCGCGCGGACTGCGGGCTGCGGATCTTGGCCGTCGGCCCGACCGGCACGTCGAGCACGACGTGGGTGGCCCCCGCCGCCAGCTTCTTCGACAGCACGCTGGCGGTCAGCTGCGTGGGACTGTCGATGTCGAGAGGACGCTCGACCCGGATCAGCGCATCGTCGGCCGGACTCAGATTCGCCGCGCCGCCCCACACGATGCAGCCGCCCTCGCGCTCGACCACGCGCCGCATCGTGGCCAGGTCGAGATCGACCGGCGCCAGGGTGGCCATCGTGTCGGCCGTCCCCGCCGGAGAGGTGATGGCGCGCGAGGAAGTCTTGGGGATCCACAGGCCGGCCGCCGCGACGATCGCGACGAGGATCGGCGTGGTGCGGTTTCCCGGCAGGCCGCCGACGCAATGCTTGTCGATCACCTGCGGGCGTGCCCAATGCAGGCGGTCGCCGACGCGCACCATCGCGCGGGTGAGTGCGATCGTCTCGTCCAGACCGACCTGCTCGCCGACTTCGGCGGCGACGAACGCGGCGAGTTCGATGTCCGAGAGGCGGCCGGCGACGGCGTCGCGCAGCAGGCGCAGGTACTGTTCCTCGTTCAGTGGATGGCCGTAGAGCCGGGCGCGCAGGTCGCCGGCCGATTCCGCCTGCGGCGGATGACTGAAGGTGGCGAGGGCGCCTTCGCTGGCGCCCAGGCGCCGCCAGGCGGCCTCGGACAGGCCGGCGACGTCGGCGGCGAAGCGGTCGTCGGTGAGCACGTTCAGCGTCGCGACGATGGAGCGCCCCTGCGAGCTCACGACCACGCGCGACAGCGACTCGAAGCCTTCCGAACGGCACACGCCGCAATCGCGATGCATGTAGACCACCGATTCGCGATAGGTGTCGATGCCGATGCGCGTCAGACGCAGCGCAGTGGCCGCGGCGCGGCCGGCACGAAGGGCGCGTTCATGGCCGCAACGCCACGCGGGCGTGCGGGCGAATCGTGTGGGGCGAAGCGTGCATGGCGGTCCCTGTCGTCGTTTCGCTTCAGCCTAGCCGGTGCGCCGGCGGCGCGGTTGATCGGCGTCAAGCGCGTGCCGCTCGCGGACCTGCAGCCTCATCGCAACGGACTTGACCGGCATCAAGCGCCAGGCCGCGGCACCGGCCTACATTGCATCGCAACACGGCCCCCTCGCCGCTGCGCCCGCCGACCGATCATGGACACCCCCTTTCCGAACGATGGAACCCGGCACCTCGACCAGCAGGTGCACGCCGCTCTGGCCCGCGCCACCGCCTCGCTGTCGCCGGCGTCCGCGGCGCTGGCGCTCCTCGACTGGTCGGCGCACCTGGCGTCCTCGCCGGGCCGGCAGATCGAGCTCGCCGCGCTGGCGCTGCGCCACGCCGAGGAATTCGCACGCTACGTGCGCGAGAGCGGCTTCGCCGGCGCGCTTCGACCTTGCAAGGATCTTCGCCGATGAATCTGTCTCGCTGGAAAACGCCGCTGCGCCTCGCCGCCGCCGCAGCCGTCCTCGCCGTGCTCGGCGCGATCGCCTGGAACGCTCTGCGCCCGCGCGGCCCGGGCGCCGGCTTCGTCAGCGGCAACGGCCGCATCGAAGCGGTGGAGATCGACATCGCCACCAAGATCGCCGGCCGCCTGCGCGAGCTGCTCGTCGAGGAAGGCGAATTCGTGCACGCCGGCCAGCCGCTGGCGCGCATGGATACCGACGTGCTGCAGGCGCAGCGCGATGAGGCCGTGGCGCAGCTGGCCAACGCGCAGGCGGCGATCCGCACCGCGCAGTTCCAGGTCGCGCAGCGGCAGAGCGAGTACGCCGCCGCACAGGCCAGCGCAGCGGCGCAGGCGGCGGAATTCGAAGCCGCGCGCAAGCGCTTCGCGCGCACGCGCGCGCTGGCCGAGAAGGGTTCGATCTCACAGCAGGAACTGGACGACGCGCGCGCCACGGTGGACGGACGCCAGGCGACGGTCGCCGCGCGCGCGGGCGCAGATCGCCGCCGCCGGCGCCGCGATCGACACCGCGCGCTCGCAGGTCGTCAGCGCGCAGTCGGCCGCGGATGCGGCCGCCGCGACGATCGCGCGCATCGACGCCGACATCCTCGACAGCACGCTGAAGGCGCCGCGCGACGGGCGCGTGCAGTATCGCGTGGCGCAACCCGGCGAGGTGCTCGCCGCCGGCGGCAACGTGCTCAACATGGTCGACCTCGGCGAGGTCTACATGACGTTCTTCCTGCCCGAGACGGTGGCCGGGCGCGTCGCGTTCGGCGACGAGGTGCACGTCGTGCTCGACGCCGCGCCGCAGTACGTGATTCCCGCCAGCGTGTCGTTCGTCGCCTCGGTCGCGCAGTTCACGCCGAAGACCGTGGAAACCGCCAGCGAGCGGCAGAAGCTGATGTTCCGCGTCAAGGCGCGGATCGACCGCACGCTGCTGCTCAAGCATCTCGAGCAGGTCAAGACCGGCCTGCCCGGTGTCGCCTGGCTGCGGCTCGATCCGGCCGTGGCGTGGCCGGCCGAACTCGCGGTCAAGGTGCCGGAGTCATCGTGAGTCCCGCCTCCGCCCCGGTGGCGCGACTGCGCGGCATCCGCCTGCGCTACCGCAAGGCCGTGGCGCTCGACGGCGTCGACCTCGACGTGCCCGCCGGCTGCATGGTCGGCCTGATCGGGCCCGACGGCGTCGGCAAGTCGAGCCTGCTGGCGCTGCTCGCCGGCGCGCGCCGGCTGCAGGACGGCCGCCTGCAGGTCCTCGGCGGCGACATGGCCGACCGGCGCCATCGCGACACCGCCTGCCCGCGCATCGCCTACATGCCGCAGGGACTGGGCAGGAACCTCTATCCGACGCTCTCGGTGGAGGAGAACCTGCAATTCTTCGCGCGCCTGTTCGGTCACGATGCGGCCGAGCGTCGCCGCCGCATCGACGAGCTCACGCGCAGCACCGGCCTGCACGCGTTCCTGACGCGGCCGGTCGGGCAGCTGTCCGGCGGCATGAAGCAGAAACTCGGCCTGTGCTGCGCGCTGATCCACGATCCGGACCTGCTGATCCTGGACGAGCCGACCACCGGCGTCGACCCGCTGGCGCGGGCGCAGTTCTGGAACCTGGTCGCGCGCATCCGCCGCCGGCGCCCGGCGATGAGCGTGCTGGTGGCCACCGCCTACATGGACGAGGCGCAGCGCTTCGATTGGCTGGTGGCGATGGATGCCGGCAAGGTGCTGGCGACCGGCGCACCGGCCGAACTGCTCGCGCGCACGGCGGCGCCGACGCTCGAAGCGGCCTTCATCGCGCTGCTGCCGGAAGAGCGCAGGCGCGGCTACGCGCCGGTCGAGATCCCGCCGCTGCGGCTCGAGGCCGACGGCGAGCCGGCCATCGAGGCGCGCGGGCTGACCATGCGCTTCGGCGACTTCGTCGCCGTCGACCACGTCGACTTCCGCATCCGCCGCGGCGAGATCTTCGGCTTCCTCGGCTCGAACGGCTGCGGCAAGTCCACCACGATGAAGATGCTCACCGGGCTGCTGCCGGCGAGCGAGGGCCGCGCCTGGCTGCTCGGCAAGGAACTCGACCCGCGCGACCTCGACACCCGCCGCCGGGTCGGCTACATGTCGCAAGGCTTCCTCGCTGTACGGCGAGCTGACCGTGCGCCAGAACCTGGTGCTGCACGCGCGCCTGTTCCACGTCGACGAGGCGCAGGTGCCGGCCCGCATCGAGGAAATGGTGCGGCGCTTCGGCCTGTCGGACGTGCTCGACAGCCTGCCCGAGTCGATGCCGCTGGGCATGCGCCAGCGGCTCTCGCTGGCGGTGGCGATGGTGCACGAGCCCGACCTGCTGATTCTCGACGAGCCCACCTCGGGCGTCGATCCGGTGGCCCGCGACGGCTTCTGGCGGCTGCTGATCGAGCTCTCGCGGCGCGACCGCGTGACGATCTTCATCTCGACACACTTCATGAACGAGGCCGAGCGCTGCGACCGCATCTCGCTGATGCACGCCGGCAAGGTGCTCGACAGCGACACTCCGGCCGCGCTCGTCGCCAAACACGGCGCAAAGACGCTCGAGGAGGCGTTCATCGCCTGCCTGGTCGAGGCCGGCGGCGGCGCACCGGCGGAAGAAGGCGACGCCGAAATGCCGGGCGACGCCGTCCCCGCGCCCGCGCCGCGGCACCGGTCCTTCAGTCCACGGCGGATGCTCAGCTATCTGTGGCGCGAGACGCTCGAGCTGCGTCGCGACCCGGTGCGCGGCACGCTGGCGCTGGCCGGATCGCTGCTGCTGATGTTCGTGATCGGCTACGGCATCAGCCTCGACGTGGAGAACCTGCGCTACGCCGTGCTCGACCGCGACGGCTCGGCGCTGAGCCGCGACTACGCATTGAACCTGAGCGGTTCGCGCTACTTCATCGAGCACGCGCCGATCGCCGACTACGCCGAACTCGACCGCCGCATGCGCAGCGGCGAGCTGTCGCTGGCGATCGAGATTCCGCCGGGTTTCGGCCGCGATCTCGCGCGCGGACGCGACGTCGAGGTCGGCGCCTGGATCGACGGCGCGATGCCGACGCGCGCCGAGACGGTCAAGGGCTACGTCGGCGGCATGCATCAGCTGTGGCTGGCGCAGCAGGCGCGCGAGCGGCTCGGCCTGTCGACGGCGAGCACGTTCGGCGTGGAGACGCGCTTCCGCTACAACCCCGACGTGCGCAGCCTGCCGGCGATGGTGCCGGCGGTCATTCCGCTGCTGCTGCTGATGCTGCCCGCGATGCTGACCGCGCTGGCGGTCGTGCGCGAGAAGGAACTCGGCTCGATCGTCAATCTCTACGTCACGCCGACCACGCGCCTGGAGTTCCTGCTCGGCAAGCAGCTGCCGTACGTCGGCCTGGCCCTGCTGAACTTCCTGCTGATGAGCCTGGCCGCCGTCACCGTGTTCGGCGTGCCGGTGGCGGGCAGCTATCCGACGCTGCTGCTCGCCGCCCTGATCTTCGGCGTCGTCGCCACCGGCATGGGACTGGTCGCCTCGGCGGTGACGCGCAGCCAGATCGCGGCGATGTTCTTCACGATGATCGGCACGATGATTCCCGCCGTGCAGTTCGCCGGGCTGATCGATCCGGTGTCGTCGCTCGAGGGCAGCGGGCGCGTCATCGGCGACGTCTATCCGGCCACCTACATGTTCACGATCAGCCGCGGCGTGTTCAACAAGGCGCTGGGCTTCGCCGACCTGCAGTCGGCCTTCTGGCCGCTGCTGCTGGCCGTTCCGGTCGTGCTCGGCGCCGCCGTCCTGCTGCTGAAGAAACAGGATTCCTGATGCGCCGCCATCTCGCCAACGTCTTCCGTCTCGGCGTCAAGGAACTGTGGAGTCTGTGGCGCGACCCGGCCATGCTGCTGCTGATCGTCTACACGTTCACGATCTCGGTCTACACCGCCGCCACGGCGATGCCCGACACGCTGAACAAGGCGCCGATCGCCATCGTCGACGAGGACGGATCGGCGCTGTCGGCGCGCATCGTCTCCGCGTTCTATCCGCCGCTGTTCGGGCCGCCCGCGATGATCGCCGTGAGCCAGGCCGACGCCGGCATGGACGCCGGGCTCTACACCTTCGTACTGGACATTCCGCCCAATTTCCAGCGCGACGTGCTGGCCGGCCGCGCGGCGTCGATCCAGCTCAACGTGGACGCCACGCGCATGAGCCAGGCGTTCACCGGCAGCGGCTACGTGCAACAGATCGTGCTGGACGAGATCAACGAGTTCGTCAGCCGCTACCGCAGCCACGCCGTGCCGAAGGTCGACCTCGCGCTGCGCGCGCGCTTCAATCCGACGCTCGAGCACGCCTGGTTCGGCGGCATCATGCAGATCATCAACAACGTCACGATGTTGTCGATCATCCTGACCGGCGCGGCGCTGATCCGCGAACGCGAGCACGGCACGATCGAGCACCTGCTGGTCATGCCGGTGACGCCGGCCGAGATCATGCTGGCCAAGGTCTGGTCGATGGGACTGATCGTGCTGGTGGCGGCCGCGGTGGCGCTGCTGCTGGTCGTGCGCGGCCTGCTGCACGTGCCGATCGGCGCAGCGATCCCGCTGTTCATGGCCGGCGCCGCGCTGCACCTGTTCGCCACCACCTCGATGGGCATCTTCATGGCGACGCTGGCGCGCAGCATGCCGCAGTTCGGCCTGCTGATGATCCTGACGCTGATTCCGCTGCAACTGCTCTCCGGCGGCACGACACCGCGCGAGAGCATGCCCGCGATCGTGCAGAACCTGATGCTGCTCGCCCCGACCACGCATTTCGTCGAGCTCGGCCAGTCGGTGCTCTTCCGCGGCGCGGGCCTGGACGTGGTGTGGAGGCAGTTCCTGGCGCTGTTCGCCATCGGCGGCACGCTGTTCGCCTTCGCGATGGCGCGCTTTCGCCGCACGATCGCCCAGATGGCCTGACGAGCGTACCCGCGGAGCCGGCACCGCCGGTCGAGGCTCGCCGCCGCCGGCTCCGTAGTGTCGGGGAGACTCGGCCACGTGTCGGCGAGCTACGCGCTGTCTACCGGCGCCGCGCTTGATGCGCGTCAAGACGCTCCCGCACCACCCCGCTATACAGGTCCGATGAACGACGTCCATCCGCAAACGGATCCGGCGGTGCCGGCCGGCCTGAGCAGCGAGGAAGCCCGTCGCCGCCTGCAGGCGGCCGGCCCGAACGAGCTGCCGCAGGCGCCGCGGCGCGGGCTCGGGCGCATCCTGCTCGGCGTACTGCGCGAGCCGATGTTCCTGCTGCTGGCGCTGTGCGCGGCGATCTATCTCGCCGTCGGCGGCATCGGCGAGGGGACTGCTGATGACCGCCTTCGCCGGCCTGTCGATCCTGCTCGTGGTGCTGCAGGAGGCGCGCAGCGAGAACGCGCTCGAGGCGCTGCGCTCGCTGGCGGCGCCGAGCGCGAGAGTCGTGCGCGACGGCCGCGAACGGCGCATTCCCGCACGTGAGGTGGTGCCGGGCGACGTGCTGCTGGTCGCCGACGGCGAACGGATCGCCGCCGATTGCGTGCTGCGGCGCGCCGAAGGGCTGGGCGTGGACGAGTCCTTGCTCACCGGTGAATCCGTGCCGGTGGCCAAGCTGCGCCGCCGGCGGCGACGGCGGCGGAGAGGACCTGCGCGAGGAACGCGATTCGACGCGCGTATTCGCCAGCACGCTGGCCGTGTCCGGGCGCGGCGTCGCCGAGGTCATCGCCACCGGGCCGAGCACCGAGGCCGGGCGCATCGGCGCCTCGCTGGCGTCGATCGAGGTCGAACCGACCCTGCTGCAGCGCTCGCTGGGAAGGATCGTGCGCTGGTTCGGCGCGTTCGCCGTCGCCGCCAGCGCGCTGGTGATGCTGCTGTATGGCTGGCTGCGCGGCGCCTGGCTGGACGGGGTGCTGTCCGGCATCGCCTTCGGCATGTCGGCGCTTCCCGAGGAATTCCCGATGATCCTGGTCGTGTTCGTCGCGCTGGGCGCACGCCGCCTGGCCCGGCTGCACGTGCTGGTGCGGCGCACGGCGGTGATCGAGGTGCTCGGCGCGTGCAGCACGCTGTGCCTGGACAAGACCGGAACCCTGACCGAGAACCGGATGCGCGTGTGTGCGCTGTCGGCCGGCGCTGCGCGGCTCGCGCTGGCGGACGAAGCCGCCGTGCCGCCCGGTGTGTTCGACCGCTTGCTGCGCACTGCGGCGCTGGCTTCGGCGCGCCACTCGATCGATCCGATGGACCTGGCCGTGCACCGGCTGGCCGCGGCGTCCGTGCAGGCCGATCCGCAGGCGTCCGCGGAGCAGCTGGTGCGCGAGTTCGGGCTGACGCAGGAGCGGCCCATGGTGGTGCGGATCTGGCGCATCGACGGCCGCCTGCAGGCGGCCGCGAAGGGCGCGCCGGAGACCATCGCCGCCCTGTGCGGCCTGGACCCGGCGGAGCGCGAGGCGATGCTGGACGAGATCGCGCACCATGCGGCGGCGGGCTTGCGCGTACTGGCCGTGGCCGGCGCGCGCATCGACGGCGGGGAACCGCCGCAGGCCCCCGAAGCGCTCCGCTTCGAGCTGTGCGGCCTGCTCGCCTTCGCCGACCCGCCGCGCGCCGGCGCGCGGCAGGCGATCGAGGCGGCGCGCCGGGCCGGGGTGAAGGTCGCGATGATCACCGGCGACCATCCGCTCACCGCGCTGGCGATCGCGCGCGAGGTCGGCATCGACGTCGCCGCGCCGCCGCTCAGCGGAGTACAGATCGATGCCGCCGACGACGCGGAACTGGGCCGGCTGGTGCGCCGCACGCGCGTGTTCGCGCGCATCCGCCCGGAGCAGAAGCTGCGCATCGTCCGCGCGCTCAAGGCCAACGGCGAGATCGTTGCCATGACCGGCGACGGCGTCAACGACGCGCCGGCGCTGAAGGCGGCGCACATCGGGCTGGCGATGGGCCAGCGCGGCACGGACGTCGCGCGCGAGGCGGCCTCGATCGTGCTGCTGGACGACGACCTCGCCCACCTCGTCGCCGGCATCGCGACCGGCCGCCGCATCTTCGACAACCTGCGCAAGGCCGCGATCTACATCACGGCGGTGCACGTCCCGATCGCCGGCCTCGCGCTGCTGCCGCTGCTGCTCGGCCTGCCGCCGCTGCTGCTGCCGATGCACGTGGTGCTGATCGAGATGGTCATCGATCCGATCTGCGCGATCGCCTTCGAGAACGAGCCGGCCGAGCCCGATGCGATGGAGCAGCCGCCGCGCCGCCCGGACGATCCTCCGCTGGGCTGGCCGCAGATGCTGGTCGCCTTCGTCCAGGGCGCGCTGCTGCTGACGGCGGCACTCGGCATCTACGCCGTCCTGCTGGCGGCGCAGCAGTCCGTCGACACGGCGCGCACGCTCGCCTTCCTCGCCTTCACCGCCGGCAATCTCATGCTGGTGCGCGTGGTCGGTACGCGCGGCGCCACGCTCGCCCGGCTCGCGGCGCCGGATCATCGCGCCTACTGGGCGGTAGCTGCCGTCGCCGGCCTGGTCACCGCGGCCTGCCTGTTCGTGCCGGTGCTGCAACGTCTCTTTCGCTTCGCCGTGCCGCCGGCGGAACTCGTCGCCGCGGCGATCGCGGTCGGGCTCGTGTCGGCGCTGCTCTTCGATCTGGCCAAGCGGGTGCCGGCGATACAGCGCGTTCTCGGCCGCCGCAGCCCGGAACCTCTTCACGACGCCCAAGGAGACCGACCGTGAAAGTGCTCTTCGCCTCGGATGGAAGCGACTGCCCGGATCGCGCCGCCCGCTATCTCGCCGGCACGTTGCGCCGGCGCACCGACGACCTCTGCGTCACGCTTGTGCACGTGGACGCGCCGATGCTCGGCGGCGTCGTGTCGGCGCTGGGCGAGCGGCGCGTGGCCGAAATCCACCGCGAGAACAGCGACGCGGCGCTGCGCCCGTCACGAGGCCGGCTCAAGCGGGCCAAGGTCCGCTTCGACGAGCGGCATGCGGTCGGCAATCCGGCGCAGCACATCGCGCGCCTGACCGAGAAAGAGCGTTTCGATCTGATCGTGATGGGATCGCACGGACGCACGCCGCTCGGCGGCACGCTGCTCGGCTCGGTCACGATGCGCGTGCTGGCGCAGTGCAAGGTGCCGGTGCTGATCGTGCGCTGACCTGCCGAGCGATCGGCCCGGGACCGCGCCGCGGACGCTAGGTGTGGTGCGGCCAGGGCAGCATGCGCCGCAAGGTGTCGTCGCGACGGATGACATGATGGAAGATCGCGGCCGCGGCGTGCAGACCGATCAGGGCGTAACCCGCCGATCCGATGGTTTCGTGGATCTCCTCGAGCTGGCCGGCGAGGGCCGCACTCTCACCCATCGGCACGGGCAGCTGCAAGCCGAAGAACGGCACGCTCCTGCCTTCCGAGCCCAGCAGCAGCCAGCCGAGCACCGGCATGACGAGCATGAATCCGTACAGCAGCAGATGCACGCTGCTCGACGCGATGCGCTGCCAGCGCGCAGGAGCCGGCGTGATCGCCGGCGCACGGTCGGCCAGATGCACGATCAGGCGCACCGTGGCCAGCACGAAGACACTCGATCCGAGCATGAAATGCCAGGTCTTCAATGCGTCGCGCGTGGCGCTTCCCTTCGGAAAATAGCCGCGCATCTCGATGCACAGGTAGACCAGCGCGATCAGCAGCAGCATCGCCCAGTGCAGGGCGATGGCGAGTGAGCCGTAGCGTGTCGAGGTGTTGCGCAGGGTCATCGCGGGTGTTCCCGGGCAGTGGATGCAGCTTCGTCGCGGGCACGGCGCGGCGATGGCCGGACGAGCATACGGCGACGGACCATCGGGCCGATCGAGAGACTGCAGGCGTGGGCGGGCCCTGCGACCGCGTCGGGGTCCGAACGGCGGCATGCACGGCACCTCGTCGCGCCGCAGCGCCCGCCCGATGGGGCCCGAGATACGCGTTCACGTTCATGCGCCGCAAGAGCCTTCACGTCCCGAGCCTTATGGCAATAGCCTCGCCATCAGCGCAGCTTCATCTCAAGACGAGCGTATGGACGACTTGCCGCGGATCCTTAGGATCGGGTGCCCGGCTGAAACCGAGAAACCGGGCCAGATCGCGCATGCCGGTGTTGTCGGCGGCGTCGTACGAGATCATCGATCGTATGCCACGCTCGCGGGCGACCTTGATCAGATGGCCCATCAGCAATACGCCGAGACCTTTGTTCTGCCATTCGTCCGCGACGGCGACGGCACATTCGCAGGAGCGTCCGTCCGTACTCAGGCTGAAGCGGCCGACACCTACCTCGCGTTTCTGTCCCTCGCGGTGGACCAGGGCGATGAAGGCAGCGTCGTGCCGGCGATCGATGTCGGTCAGGTGCCGCAGCAGTTCGTCGGTCGGCTCACGAAACGAGCCGAGAAAACGAAAGCGGCGCGATTCCGGCGACAGCCCCTCGATGAACGCCCGCTCCAAGTCGATATCCGCAGGCTGAATGGACCGGATCAGGACATGGCTGCCGTCACGCAACGTCTCGGTCCAATGCGGGTTGTCGGCCGTCGACCCGACAGGCTCCTGCACACGGATTTCCGTTGCAGGCCCGATTCCGTCTGCATGCGAACTCATGATGGATTCCTCGATCGGGTTCGTCGAAAGAAAACTCGACGTCAATATGCGCCGATTCTTGATTCCGATCTTGATCTGGATCATCTGAGGCGGTGGAAATGGCGACTCCGTTGATCCGGGTCAAATCGCCGTCTCGGCCATGAAGCCAAATAAAAGACCCGGTCGCCTCCCGTCATCAGGCGTGTGTCATGCGCAAGAACGCAAGCCGCGACGACTCCGCCACTGCAATTCCGAGCGCGGACCAGAACGGCCATGCACAGCCGGTCACCGATCCATTTTCCAGGATGGGAGGCGTGATGCTGGCGGGAATCGCGCAAGAGCGGTCCGAACTGCTTCGCTTCATAGGAAGCCGACTGGTCAGGATCGCCGATGCGCTCGGCCGGCTCGCGAAGTGCGCGACGCCGATGGAGGTCATGCAGTTGCAGCTGCAGATCGGCTCGGACACCGCGGCCGATTGCCTGGCCGAGGCGCAAAGATTGATCGGCGTGATGGAGAAGGCGGCCGGTGGCAACCTGGCCCTGCTTCCGTGATCACGCGCACCAGCGCCTGAGCGCGCGGTCGAGTCAGGTTGCTGCGCCCTGGTGAAAGCGACCTTGCTTCGGCGCGGCTGCGCACGATCGCGCAGCCCGGCGATCAGGTCGAACGGATGCGGCGCAGGTCGCAGCGCGAGTACGGCAGCGCCAACTCGCGTCAGGCGATGCGCCACCGCACCGGCGCTGAACGCGCCTGCCCGTCTCGCATCGCGGAGGTCGACCGCCTCTCGTCAAGACAGGCTGCGTCGGCGGCGGCGACCGGCCGACCGCCGCCGATCCCGTCCCTGTCAACTTTCGTGGCAGGCCTGCCGGTAAACGGCCTGTTCACGGCCCGCTCGCAATGCTTGCATCCCTCGGCGCCGTCGCGCGGAAGCATGCACCAAGCTCCGCAATGTCCGGATGCCGGGCAACCACCCCTCACCGTATCCAGCGCCGCAGCGATCCATCGGGAGACACGACATGACGGCATCCGCTCACAAGACCTTGCAAAACGTACTCGATCACCTCGCGCAGTCGCGCGACTCGTGTGGCGGCACTCGCCGAGTTCCAGAACAGTGCAACGCGCAAAGGCAGCGAGGTGTTCGACTCGGCGAGCGCGATCCGCGACGAGGCACTGCAGAGCCTGACCCGCGCGTCGAAGTCGACGCGTCATGCGATCGAGACGCGGCCGGTCGAATCGGCGCTGCTGATCGCCGCGGTCGGCATCGCGATCGGCTGGATCTGGCGTCGCGTGCAGGAGCGCGAAACGGCGCCGGAGCAGCCGGCCAGCCCGCCGCGCCGCCGGGCCGCCGGCACGAAGGCGGCATCGACGCGCTGAGTCGCGAGACCGCGTATTGCCAGGCGGGCCGGCGACGCGATCTCGCCGGCCCGGCTCGTCCTGGGTGTGGGTAGCCCGGGCGGGTCGGATCGCCCACGCGCGCGTTGACTGGGCCGCGTCGCGTGATCAGGCGGCCGCTCGCCCGATCGCTGCTGCGCATCGCGGCGCGCCATGGTGAGCGGGCATCCCCCTCTGACGACAGTGGCGTGACGCCGCCGGGCGGTGATAGATACCGGTCCTTTCCTGCTGCGGACCGGCGGCATGCGCGAAAGGACTCTCCTCCCGACACCGCCGTGCGCGATCCGGCGCTGGTTGGCGATCGCCTTGCTGGTGCTGGCAGGTGCCGTATACGGCACGCCCGGCGAGCATCCGGGCCATGCGACGTACCGCAGCTACGGTCCCGACCAGGGATTGCCGTCGGTCTATATCCAGGCGCTGCTGCAGGATCGCCAGGGTTTCATCTGGGTCGGCACCGATAACGGCCTGTACCGTTACGACGGTCAGCGCTTCCGCAGCTTCGGTCTGCGCGACGGCCTGCGCTCGGCGTCGATCGGCCATCTGCACGAGGATCGCCACGGCACGTTGTGGGCCGGCACCCCGCGGCGGCCTGCACCGCCGCGACGGCGCATCGTGGGTGCCGGCCGCGACCGCCTCCGCCGATACGGCCATCGTCGCGATCGCCGAGAATGCCGAAGGAATCTGGATCGTCCCCGATGCTGCCGACCGGGGACCGCTGACACGCGATGCCGCCGGCGTCTTCGTGACCCTGCCCGACTGGCCCGGCGGCACGGCGACCGCGCTGAGCGGCGACCCGCACGCAGCGCAGCTGTGGGTCGCCGTCTGGGACGGATCGCGTGCCCATCTGCTGCATCGGAATGCAGGGCAGTGGCGCCGCGTCGAACTCGCGCCCGGCAGCGAGCGCGAGCGCATCGTCGATCTGCTCGAGGACGGCCGGGGCCGGCTCTGGGCGCGGCAGCCGAACGGTCTGTCGATGCGGCCGCCCGGCGGCGTGTTCGAGCCGGTCGCCACGCCGCTGCCGGTGGACGCCCAGGCCGGCACCCTGCTGCCCGATCCCGCGGGCGGCTTCTGGCTGCCGAGCGAGGCCGGCCTGCTCCATCACGACGGCGCGGGCTGGACCCGCGTGCAGGGACCGGTCCATGCGCCGGCGCGCTGGTGCCGCACGGTGCTGATCGATCGCGAAGGCTCGCTGTGGTGGGGCTCGGCCGGGCTGCACCGGCGGCTCGGCGGCGGCGTCTGGAGCGCCTACACGGCGCGCGAAGGCCTGCCCGGCGACGTCGTCTGGTCGGTGCTGCGCGATCGCGACCAGCGCCTGTGGGTCGCGACCAATGCCGGCGCGGCCGTGCTGGGCGCGGACGGCTTCCAGTCCGCGATGGGCACCGGGGACAGGGACCTGCGCACGATCGCGCAGGCGCCCGACGGACGGCTGTTCCTGGCCGGACGCATCGGCGCGCAGATGCTCGTGCTCGACCCCGACACCGGCGCGGTGACGGCGCTGCCGTTCGACGGCCTCACGGCGACCGCGCGCGTATTGCGCCTGACCATCGACCGCACGGGCACGCTCTGGGCCGCCTCGTCCGATGGCCTGTTCCAGGCCGACGCCGCCGCCGCGCGTCCGCGGTTCGTCCGCGCCGCCGCCGACGCGGCTCCGGGAGGCCAGGCCCCCGACGGCCCGATCATCGACGTCCGCGAGGACGCCGCGGGCCGGCTCTGGGCGGCCGGCCGGCTCGGGCTGTGGCTGCGCGACGGCGGCCGCTGGCGGCGCTTCGGCAAGGCCGACGGCCTGCGCCGCGACTTCGTCGCGCACGTGCTGCCGACCTCGGCCGGCGAACTCTTCGTCGGCTACGGCGATCCGCTCGGCGTGGCGCGGGCGCGCTACCGGCACGGTCGCCTGCAGGTGCTGGACCATCACGACAGCGAGACCGGCAGCGCCGACGCGGTCTACCTCGTCGGCGAGGATGCGGCGCAGCGCCACTGGCTCGGCGGGCCGTACGGCATCGACCTGCTCGCCGCAGGGACCCATCGCCATCTCGGCCTCGCCGAGGGCCTCGTCGGCGAGGACGTCGCCAGCGGCGCCTTCCTCGCCGAACCGGACGGCCGCGTCTGGATCGGCACCAGCGCCGGCCTGGCCCGCTTCGACGGCCGTGCCGACGACCGCGCATCGGTCCCGCCGCCACCGAACGTCGCCTGGATCGACGCACGCCTCGGCGCGCAGCGATGGACTCCCGGCCAGACCGGCCTGCGCGTCACACACGATCAGAACACCCTGGACGTGCGGCTGGCCGGCCTGGGCTACGTCGCCGAACGCGTGCTCGAGTACCGCGTCCATCTGGCCGGACACGAGCGCGCGCCGCACGTCACCGCGAGTCCGGCGCTGCGCTACGCGGAGCTGGCGCCGGGCGCGTACCGCCTCGCGGTCGCGGCGCGCAGCGGGCCGGACGCCGCGTGGGGTCCGGAGTCGTCGCTCGCATTCGAAATCCGCCCGCCGTGGTGGCAGACCCCCGCGTTCCGCGTGGCGGCGATCGTCGCGCTGATCGCGCTGCTGCTGCAGATGCTGCACTGGCGCACCGCTTTACTGCGCCGCCGCAACCACCAGCTCGACGCCCAGGTCGCCGAGCGCACCGCGGCACTGCAGGTCGCGGTCGAGCGTCTGCGCGAGGAGGTCGGCCAGCGCGCCGCGGTCGAGCGCGCACTGGCGGCCGCAAACGTCGAGGAGCGCCGGCGCACCGAGCGTTTCAGCCTGGTCGCGCACGTCGCGTCGATCCTGTCGTCGAATCTGGACGTGGACGCGCTGGTACGCGACGCGGCGCAGGCGCTGCGCGAGGTGATCGAGGGCTGCTCCGTCGAGATCGTGCTCGTCGCCGACCGGCTGCCGCCTGCGCCGGCCGGCGACGGCACGACGCACGCGCTGGACGTCCCGATCGTGCTCGGCGCGGAGCGGCTCGGCGTGATCCGCGTACGCGGGCCGCGCCGGTTCGACGATCTGGACAGCCGCAGCCTCGCGATCGTCGCCGACTGTCTCGCGGTCGCGATCGAGAACGCGCGGCTGTTCGGCTGCGCCCAGCAGGTCGCGATCGTCGCCGAGCGCCAGCGCGTCGCGCACGATCTGCACGACAACGTCATGCAGATCCTGGCTTCGATCCGTATGCGCGCGCAGACGCTCGCGCGGCAGAGCCGCGGCCAGCCCGACGCCTCGACGCGGCACGCCGACCGCCTGGCCGAACTGGCGCGAATCGCGGTCGCCGAGATGCGCGCCTACGTCGAGCAGCTGCATCCCGATGAGACCGACGACGCACCCGGGCGGGACGCCACCGACGGCGATGCCGGATACCTGCACGATCGCTCGCTGCCGAACGCGTTGCGACGCCTGCTCGCGACCGCCGTGCCCGACGGCATGCGTGCGGTCTGCGATCTCGCGCGATTTCCGACGCAGACGCCGGAGCACGAGGAAGCGCTGTTCCGCTTCTGCCAGGAAGCGGTCTCCAATGCGGTGCGGCACGCCGGCGCGTCGATGCTCCACGTCGAGGGCTGGGCCGTCGGCGACTCGGTGCGACTGCTGGTCCGTGACGACGGCTGCGGTCTGCCCGAGGACGCCCCGGGACGCGGCATCGGACTGGACAGCATGCGCCGGCGGATCGGCGCGCTCGGCGGCCGCGTGCGCATCGGCGCCGGCGTGCCGAGCGGAACCGAGGTCGAGGCCGAACTGCCGCGCTCGGACCGCGCCGCAGCCGATGCCTGAGCGCGCGCGGGGTCAGCCGCGATCGTCCGGACGCAGGCCGCGCGCGTGCAGCGCGGCCTGCAGCCGGTCGGTCGCGCCGATCTTCGGGAACACCTGGCGCAGATAGCCCTTCACGGTGCCCTCGGTGATGCCGAGCGCGAGCGCAATGCGCTTGTTGCTGAGTCCCCGGCCGAGCAGCTCCAGCACCTGCCGTTCGCGCTGCGTCAGGGTCTCGGCGTCGCGTGCGCCCTGCCGCAGCAGACGCAGCAGGCGCGTCTGCACCGAACGATGGATCCAGCTCTCGCCAGCGGCCACCTGACGGATGGCGGCCAGGATCTCGTCGCGGCTCGCATCCTTGAGCAGGAAGCCGTGCGCGCCGGCGCCGAGCACCGCGTGCACCTCGGCATCGTCGAAGAAGCTGGTCAGGATCACGATCCGCAGATCGGACCTGGCCTGCAGCAGTGCGCGCACCGCGTCGGGCGCCGGCAGGCCGGGCATGCGCAGGTCGAGCACGACGACGTCGACCGCATGCCGAGCGACGAACGCGAGCGCCGCCGCGGTCGAGTCGACTTCGCCGGCGACGAGCAGATCGGCCTCCTCCTCGAACAGCGAGGCCAGCCCCTCGCGCACGATCGCGTGATCGTCCACGAGCAGCAGGCGCGCCTGGCCTACCGGCGCGCCTCCGGCACCGGCGTCCGCCGCCGTCGGCGTATCGTGAGCGGTCAGAACGAGATCCTCCGTGCGCGCCCGGCGCCGCCGAGCAGTATAGGCGGCGCCGCCGCCGCATACCCCTGTCGTCGGAGGGGGCCGCGTGGCGCCTTCGGTGGTGGCCGCGGCGCCCTCCGATGGGCGGTGCCGCTCGCCTCCGTTGACGGATGGCCGCGCCGCGAGCGCGTCTCTAGCCTCGCTTTCGATCGCTGCACGCCGTGCACGCGACGTCCATCTCCGACAGAGGATCCCCCATGCGTCTCCCCCATTTCGCCGTCGCCGCCTGCGCCGCTTTCGCGGTCGGCTCGGCGGCCGCCGCCTCCCCGTTCAAGCCGCTCGAACGCCGCGTCAACGATCCGGCACTCGACTCGATCCAGACCTTCGCCGGCACGCGCCCGTTCGTGAAGACGACCAATGGCGAGCCTGCGCTCGCCGAGCACGGCGCGACGCTGGTGTCGGTGTTCCGCACGGTCGGCGCCCAGGTCGACGCCAATGCGCAGGGCCAGCTCTACCTCAGCAGCAACCGGCGCCTGGCCTATGCCCATTCGCAGGACGGCGGGCGCAACTGGCGCAGCGACTACCTGCCGCCGCTGCCCGGCAGCACGACCACGCTCGGCTACGGCATGGTGGCGGCCGACCGCAGCGGCCGCTTCTACGCCAGCAGCCTCGGCGCCGATGCCGGCGGCCGCACGACCGTCGCGCTCAATCGCTCGCTCGACGGCGGCCGGCACTTCGCGCCGGCGGTGCCGGTCGACGCGGCCGAACGGCCGGACCGGCCCTGGCTCGCGGTCGGCCCGGCACCGGGCGCGCGCTGGCGCGACAACGTCTATCTGAGCTGGGTCAGCTTCGACGACAGCGTCGGCTCGAGCGTGTTGCGCTTCGCGCGCTCGACCGACGGCGGCGCCACGTTCACGACCAAGACCGTGTTCGCGCCGGAACCCGACCCCGATCCGAACAATCCGCAGAACACCGTGCAGTTCCCGACGATCGCGGTCGACCGGTACGACGGCCGCATCTACGTCGCATTCCTGCAGTTCGGCTGGGTCTCCAACGACTATCTGCGCATCATGGCCTCGGACGACGGCGGCGAGACGTTTCGCACGCTGGCCTTCAACCGTGCCGGCGCGCCTTCGCCGCAGGTCATGCCGGTCGTGCAGCCCGGCACGAACACCGAATGCGGCGCCGTCCGCTACGATCCGCCCGGCGGACCGCCCCAGTTCTTCTCCAACTCGTATCTGACGCTGCACAGCGGCCCCGACATCGGCCAGTCTTCAGGCGGCCTGCCGCGCTACGTCAACGCCACGCGCATCAACCTGCAGCCGATGCTCGCCGTGTCCAAGGGCGTAATCCATCTGGTCTGGTCGAACTCGACCAGCGACGAATTCGGCGACCCGGCGTCCGGCGCGGACATCCTGTACATGCGTTCGGACGACGACGGCGCGACCTGGACCGAGCCGGCCGCCGTCAATGCCGGAGCCGGTGGCAGCGGCCGCAGCGTGACGCCGGCGATCGCGCTCGGCGCATTCGGTGCCGAGACCTCGCTGCCGCTGCTGCCCTCGCCGCGCAACGTCCACATCACCTATTACACGCAGGAAGCCGACGGCCGCCTGAGCTTCAATCTCGCCCAGTCGCGCGATCGCGGCCACAGCTTCCCGGACGCGAGGAAGCGCAGGCTCAACGCCAAGCCGATCGCCCTGGCACCGACCAACGTGCCGCTGCCGACCGCGGCCAACCCGTACCAGACGACGAACTACGATCGCCTGATGACGCCCTGCGCGTCGCTCGGCGAATACACCGGCATCAGCGTCGGACTCGGCATGGTGCACGCGGCCTGGGGCGATTCGAGCGCGACGATCCAGCAGCCGGTCGATCCGCTCGACCCGATCTCCGGTCAGACGCACGCCAAGGAGAACGTGCACGTCATCGGCCAGAGCGCGCTCTGAGGCCTCGATGCGCACGGCGGCGGCCCGGCGGCGACGCCGGGCCGCCGCGTTCGGTCGAGCGTTCCGGATCGGGCGATCCGCGCGTCCGGGCGCGGCGAAACGCAGGCCGCCGGCTGCGGATCGACGCGAGTCCGCTGACGCGAGCGTCAGAGAACGACGCCCCGCGACAAGCGGATCATCGCGGCAGATTCGAACGGATCAGGTCCGCGGTTTCGGCCAGCTGTGCGGCGGAGACCTGCACGCGCGCCCGCCGCTGCGCATCACCGGCCGGATCGTGTGCGGTTCCGCGCATGCGCCCGGCGGCATCGAAGGTCGCCAGCTGCGGCGGACCGATGCCCCAGTCGCTGCCCGGCTGCCGCGGCACGACGTGGAAATGGAAGTGCGGGGTTTCCTGTCCGCTGTAGACCCCGTTGTTCTGGAACGTCAGGATGCCGAGCGGGCGATAGGTCCTGACCAGCGCCTCGGCGACGCGCCTGGCCGATGTCAGGATCGCGGCGCACTCGGGATCGGACAGGTCGAGCAGCGTCGCGACGTGCCGCCGCGTGATCACGCAGCACTGCCCGATCTCGAACTGCCACGGATTGATCACCGTCAGGGTGTGCTCGCTTTCGTCGACGACCTTCCAGCGCTCCTCGCGAGCCGCGACGCACAGGTCGCACGGATCCCGTACCGGCAGTTCGATCATGGTTCTCCGCACTCCCCGTTCGCCTCGGACGGCCGGTCCGGCCATCGGCCTGCGAGCGCCGATCCGGCTGTTTCCGTTGGACTGCGAACCTTAGCGCCGGCGCTCTTCTCGATCCAGCCCCATGCGCCGTGCGGGCGCAATACCGACCGATCGCCTGTACGTGCGTCGCGACGACGAGCGACCGTACCGGATCATCGTCGGAACCGTCGTGCGCCGAGAGCGGTCACCGCGGGACTGATCGGACCGAGGGGCGCAACGGCGATGCGTCCGGAGTCGCCGGCGCGCCGAGCGAGCCGATGACTGGACTGCGACCTCTTGCGATCTACTTGCCGATGCGAGGCATCTGCGCGATCAGCTTGTCGAGCGTGATCGGATAGTCGCGTACGCGCACGCCGACGGCGTTGTGGATCGCATTGGCGAGGGCCGCGCCGACGCCGCAGATGCCGAGCTCGCCGACGCCCTTGGCCTTCATCGGCGAGGAGATCGGATCGGTCTCGTCGAGAAACACGACCTCCTGATGCGGAATGTCGGCATGGACCGGCACCTCGTATCCGGCCAGATCGTGATTGACGAAGAAGCCCAAGCGCCGGTCGATCGCGAGCTCTTCCATCAGCGCGGCGCCGACGCCCATCGTCATCGCGCCGATGACCTGGCTGCGCGCCGACTTGGGATTGAGGATGCGTCCGGCCGCGCAGACCGCGAGCATGCGCCGCACGCGGATCTCGGCGGTCCAGGCGTCGACGCCGACCTCGACGAAATGCGCACCGAACGTGGCCTGCCGGTAGCGCTCGGCGAGGTCGCCGAACTCGATATGGTCCTCGGCGGCGAGCTCGGCATCCTGCGCGGCCTCGGTCAGCGCGATGCGGCGGTCGCCGGCGCGCACGATCCCGTCCTCGAACGTCGCGGCGGTCGGATCGAGGTCGAGCCGACGCGCAACCGCTTCGCGCAGCTTCGTGCAGGCGGCATAGACGCCGGCCGTCGCGCTGTTGGCGCCCCATTGGCCGCCCGAGCCGGCCGAGACCGGGAAGTTCGAATCGCCCAGGCGCACGACGACGCGGTCGAGCGGTACGCCCATCATCTCCGCCGCGGTCTGCGCGATGATCGTATAGCTGCCGGTACCGATGTCGGTCATGTCGGTTTCGACCGTGACGATGCCGCGGCGGTCGAGCCTGACCCGAGCACCGGAGGTCATGACGAGGTTGTTGCGATACGCGGCGGCCATGCCGAGTCCGATCCACCAGCGCCCTTCGCGGACCTGCGCGGGCCGGGCCGCACGGCGCTGCCAGCCGAAGCGCTCGGCACCGGTGCGCAGACACTCGACCAGGCGGCGCTGCGAGAACGGCCGCTCGGGCTGCTCGGGATCGACCTGCGTGTCGTTGAGCACGCGGAACTGGACCGGATCGATGCCGAGCTTCTCGGCCATCTCGTCCATCGCGACCTCGAGCGCCAGCATGCCGGGCGCTTCGCCCGGCGCACGCATCGCATTGCCCTCGGGCAGATCGAGCGTCGCCAGCCGCAGCGCCGCCTTGCGATGGGCGCCCGCATAGAGCCAGCGCGACTGCTGCGTGGCGACCTCGGGGCTGCCGCCGGGGAGATCGCCGGACCAGCTCTCGTGCGCGATCGCCTCGATCGTGCCGTCCTGCCGGCAGCCGATGCGCAGGCGCTGGATCGTGGCCGGCCGGTGCGTGGTGTTGTTGAATATCAGCGGACGCTGCAGCGCGACCTTGACCGGACGCCGGACCGCGCGCGCGCCGAGGGCCGCCAGCAGCGCATCGGCGCGCAGAAAGAGTTTTCCGCCGAAACCGCCGCCGATGTACGGCGAATCCAGACGCACCTTGTCCTCGGCGATGCCGAGCGTCATCGCCATGTCCCGCTTGCTCCAGTGGATCATCTGGTTGGACGTCCACAGCGTCAGCCGGTCGCCGTTCCAGGCCGCGATCGACGCATGCGGCTCCATCATCGCGTGCGACTGGTCGGGCGTCGTGTAGGTGGCGTCGAGCCGCACCGCTGCCGCGGCATAAGCGGCGTCGAAATCGCCGGCACCGGTGTCGGGGTCGCTCTTCGGTTCGACCGCCGCGTCCCTGCCGCGCGCCAGGTCGTAGCGGCCGTGCGCGCGCTCGTAGTCCACGCGCACCAGCGCGGCGGCGGCGCGGGCCTGCTCGAAGGTCTCGGCGACGACCAGGGCGATCGCCTGGTGGTAGTGCTCGATCTGCGGACCGCCGAGCAGCCGCGCCGTATTGTGCTTGCCCTTGCCGAGCCTGCCGGCATTGTCGGCCGTCACGACGGCCAGGACGCCGGGTGCGGCGCGCGCCGCATGCGTGTCGATCGCGCGGATTCGCCCCTTGGCGATCGTGGCGCCGACCACGTAGCCGTAGACGGCATCCGGCGCCACGTCGTGGCGTTCGTAGGCATAGGGCGCGCGGCCGGTGGTCTTGAGCGGTCCGTCGATCCGGTCGGTCGGCTTGCCGACGATCGTCAGCCGGTCGATCGGGTTGGTCGTGGCAGGCGTATCGAACTTCATGCCTGTGCTCCGGCTTCGGCGAGGACCGCGCCGAGCGTGCGCTCGACGAGGGTCAGCTTGAACGCGTTGTGCGCGGTCGGCCGCGCGCCGGCGAGCAGACGTTCGGACACCGCGCCGGCACCACGCGGCAGCTCGGCGTCGGCTGCCGCGACGCGCCAGGGCTTGGGCGCGATGCCGCCGAGCGCGACGCGGCCGCTGCCGTCGCGCTGGACGACTGCCGCCACCGAGACCAGCGCGAACGCGTAAGACGCGCGGTCGCGCACCTTGCGATAGACGTGCCGGCCGCCGAGCGGCGCGGGCAGCACGACCGCGGTCACCAGCTCGCCGGGCGCCAGTACGGTCTCCACCTGCGGCCGGTCGCCCGGCAGCCGATGGAGATCGGCGATCGCGATACGGCGCGTCGTGCCGTCCGGCCGGACCGTCTCGACGGTGGCGTCGAGCAGGCGCATCGCGACGGCCATGTCGCTCGGATGCGTGGCGATGCAGGCATCGCCGACGCCGATCACCGCATGCTGGCGGCTGACGCCCTGCAGCGCCGCGCAACCGCTGCCGGGCAGACGCTTGTTGCAGGGCTGGGCGGTGTCGTAGAAGTACGGGCAGCGCGTCCGCTGGAGCAGATTGCCGGCCGTGGTGGCGCGGTTGCGCAGCTGGCCGGAGGCGCCCGACAACAGTGCTCGCACCAGGACCGCATAGTCGCGGCGCACGCGCGGATGCGCGGCCAGGTCGGTGTTGCGCACCAGCGCGCCGATGCGCAGACCGCCGTCGTCCACGTCCTCGATCCGATCGAGATCCAGGCCGTTGACGTCGATCAGATGCGTCGGCGTCTCGATCTCGAGCTTCATGAGATCGAGCAGATTCGTACCGCCTGCGATGAAGCGCGCGCCCGGCGTGCGCGCCGCCTTCTCGGCGGCCTGCGCCGGCGAGGACGCGCGCTCGTAGGTGAAGGCCCTCATGAGCGCTCCTTCGCGACGTCGGTGATCGCGTCGAGGATGTTGGAATAGGCGCCGCAGCGGCACAGGTTGCCGCTCATGCGCTCGCGCAGCTCCTCCGGCGTCGGCTGCGGCGCGGCGCTCAGATCGGCGCTGACGTGGCTGGGGATGCCCGCGTCGATCTCGTCGAGCACCGCAACGGCCGAGCAGATCTGGCCGGGCGTGCAGTAGCCGCACTGGTAGCCGTCGCGCTCGATGAAGGCGCGCTGCATTCGGTGCAGCGCCTGCGGCGTGCCGAGACCTTCGATCGTCGTGATCGAGCCGCCCTGATGCATCACCGCCAGACTCAGACAGGCATTGATGCGGCGGCCGTCGGCGATCACCGTGCAGGCGCCGCACTGGCCGTGGTCGCAGCCCTTCTTGGTTCCGGTCAGGTGCAGATGCTCGCGCAGCGCATCGAGCAGCGTCGTCCGCGTGTCGAGCGTGAGCGTTTGGTCGCGGCCATTGACGCGAAACGCCACCTCGGCGGTAACCGGCGCCGCTGTCGCGGGCGCCGCCATGGCATTGGCCGCTGCGACCGTGCGGGGCAGCCCGCCCGCGGTGACGGAGGCGGCGCCGGCGATCAGCATTTCGCGGCGCGTGAACTTGACGGCAGGCTCGTCTGGCATCGCGGCTCCCAGCATGGTGGCTTCGAATGCGTGTGTCGCGCCCGCAAGACGGGAGCGACCGGCCGGGCGTGAATCGTGCCGAGCCGCTCGAACGTCGACGGAGCCCATTGGTAGCAGTGCCTGCCTTACGTGGCAGTGAACCGGATGCCCGGGACGGATGCCCGTCGGGGCGGCGGACCGTGCGTCGGCGCATACGCATCGGCGGGCCGGCGGGCTCCGGCCTGCCGTCATCGACGCATGCGGTGGCCGATCCGGAGCGACCTCAGCGGGCGGCCGGATCGCCGGTGCGCACCACATCCACGAAATTGTCGCGCGGCTGCAGGTCGACCAGCAGCGCGCGGGGATCGACTCCGACGTGGCCCGGCTCTTGCGGCAGCAGCAAGGTGATCGTCCGCGTCGCCGGGTCGAGCCGGTGCTTCTCCAGATAGATCGGCTTGCCGACGACCACCTGGCGGTTCTCCCGCCTCTGCGCCACGCCGGGGTAGACGCCGATCTCGACCCATTCCTCGAGCGGCAGCTCGTGCTCGGCCCCGCCGTCGTCGACCCGCCACTTGCGTGCGTGCAGCTCCAGCGTGAGCTGCCAGCGTCCGTCTGCGAGCGGCCTCGCCTCGGCTCGGGTGGCGGCGAGCGCCCAGTAGGCGTTGACCGCGAACAGGTCGTGCAGCAATCGGCGGTCGCGCAGCGGGGTGACGGCCTCCAGCTGTCGATAGAGGTCCAACGTGGTGGCCCGCGGCGTGCGGCCGGGCGGGTGCTCATCGAGCAGACGGCGCAGGGCCAGGTTGAGCCGGTCGCGGCCGATGTACTGGCTCAGTGCGTAGAGCGCCAGCGGCCCCATGCGGTAGTTGAGGAACGAGTCGGTGGCACGCAGCAGCGGCGGCATCGCGAGCGAACGCGGCACCTGATACTGGCTGCGCATCATGTCAAGATAGGCCTGCAGCTGCGCCGGACCGAGACGGTCCTCGACCACCTGGATCGCCGAATACGTGGCCATGCTCTCGATCAGCAGGCCGACGCCTTCCACGCGCGCGGGATCGAAGCGTCGGCCGCCCCACCACTGATGCGCCACCTCGTGTGCGGTGACCGCATACACCAGATCCGGCCCTCCCTCGTCGCCGGCGGGGTCGAGCAGCGCGAAGCCCTCGCCGTAGTCGATCAGACCGGGCTCGGAATGCGCGCCGATGTCGCGCGCCGGGTTCTCGACGATGTGAAGCGACTCGTAGGGATAGGCGCCGAACACCCGGCCATACAGCTCGAGCGACGCGCAGGCGCTGGCGGCCATCGCAGCCACGACGTTGGCGTGCGCGGGATGGTGGAACACCTCGACATCCACGCCGTGACAGGGCTGCCGATGCACCGCGTAACGCGCCGAGAAGACCTGTACGTCCGGCCCGACCGGCGCGTCGCTGATGTAATGGAAATAGCGGCGGTCGCTCTCGCGCCAGCTGCGGCGCAGCCGACCGGGTGCGACCGCGACCTGATCGTCGGCGGTGCCGACGATGGCCTCGAACGCCATGCCGCCGTCGCCCGTGGCATTGCGCGCCTCGATGTCTTCGAGCGGCGGCACCCGCGGGCGCGCGGGCAGTCCCTGCGACCGGCGGTCGCCGGGCTCGCGCAGCTCGCGGCCCGGCTGGTAGCCGATCGCGGGCAGATAGGCCAGGGCGACCAGCCAGCTACCGTTGCCCGCGACCGCCGCATCGGCACCGTCGTTGCCGAAGCCGCGCGGAAAGAACCCGACCTCGTAGTGCAGACGCATCGATTCGCCCGGCTGCAAAGGCTCGGCGAGCCGGTAGATGCGATGGCCGAGTACCGCGTCATCGAGGACACGCGTGGCAGGCCGGTCGAAACGAAGCTCGTTCGTCGCCACGCCGGTCAGGGTCGACGTGGCGACGTGCACGCTGTCGATGGCCTGCGCGCCGGCGTTCTCGAGGCGATAGTGCCCCAGGAACTGAGCTGCGCGGCGTTCGGGATGGATCTCCACGCGCATCGTCGAGGCGGCCACGCGCGGCTGCGGCAGGGCCGCATACCGACCGTACCGCAGCTCGTAGGTGGCCTGGCGCGCCAGGCGCGAGGCGTGCGTCCGGTAATCGTTGAGCAGGTGGGTGTTGTAGAAGAGGAAGCCGCCCAACGCCAGCACGGCCAGGCCTGCCAGCGCCGCAGCGATCGCGGTCGGACCGGTGCAGCGCGCACGTGCGAGGGCCAGCCGCCTGCCCCGATCCGACGCGCGGCCGCGCACCCATGCCAGCCGCGCGACGACTGCCAGCAACACGGCCCACGCGGCCCAGTAAACCTTGAACGCCAGCCACGGCGGCAGCGAGTCGCCGAAGCCGCGCATGTCCGAGTACGACCAGGCCGGGCCGGCGCCGAACACCAGTGCACGGTGCTCCACGCCGAGCATCGACGCAAACGCGATGAAGCCGTAGATCAGCAGCGCGACCAGGGTGCCGATCGGCTTGTGGTCGAGAACCGTATGGACGACCAGCGCGAGGAGTGCGAACAGCAGGTAGTCGGGCAACTGCAGACCGAGCAGTACCTTCGCGTACAGGCCGATCTCCGGATGCGCGTATCCGAGCAGGCGCTGCGCGACTACGCCCGAGATGCCGAGCACCACCATCCATGCGGCGAGCACCGCAGCCAGCGCGAGGAACCGACCCGTGAAGAACACCCACTCCGGCACCGGCGCGACGCCGCTGATCTCGGCGATGCGCGCATCGCGATCGGCCCAGACCAGTTCGCCGGCGTAGAGAATCGTGAGCAGCGGAATCAGCATCCACAGGCGGTTGCCCGGGTTCGCCAGCGCGGCGGTCAGATAAGTCAGCACGTGCTCGGTGCGCGGCAGCAGCGGCACGTCCATGAATTCCATGTTCGCCGCGATCACGATGCAGGTCAGGCCACCGACCACGGCCAGCGGCGCGAACACGGTCCAGCCGCGCGCGAGCGTGCGCAACGACAGCGCCGTGATCGCCAGCAGCTGGCGCCAGCGCGTCGCAGCGCCGAAGCGAACCGCGACCCTCGCCGGCGCTGCCGGGGTCGGCCGCATCGGCATCGAGGCGGCCGTCGCGCCCTCGTTCGACGCGGTACGTGCCCGCGCGCGCCGGGAACGGCGACTGCGCTCCGCACGATGGGCGAGGCGGAAGCGCCGCCAGGTCCATGCGAGGACGGCCAGACCCGCGACGAGCCAGACCGCGCGATTGCCGAGCAGGAACGGCTGCAGTCCGACCAGACGCGTGTTGACCTCGTGCGTGGTCCAGGTATCGGACAGATAGCTGACGATCGCGAACATGCCGATCGGATCGAGCAGGCGCGCAAGATCCGGCCGCTGCATCACGGCCGTGACGAAGGCCGGCAGGCCCATCGAGGCGAAGAACAGCAGCGCGCTGCCGAAATAGGCGGCCACGGCGCGTCGGCCGAGCGCTGCGAACGCGAACTGCAGCGCCGTGGCGACGAACGCATTCGGTGCTGCGATCATCGCGTAGGCGAGCACGAACGCCTCGGGCCGCCACGGACCGACGATCTCGGGCTCGACGTCGGGCCAGTGCATGCCGAGCAGCATGCCGGCCGGCACGGCCAGCAGAACCATCGCATTGAGCGCGAGAGCTGCCAGGAAGCGCCCGGCCAGGTATTCGAAGCGCGACACCGGCGCGCTGTAGCTGAGCGGATGCATGCCGCACTCGACGTCACGGGCCGCGGCGTCGCCGGCGATCGACGCCGCGAGGAACAGCCACAGCATGCCGCTGACGACCGTGGTCGACGCGATCACCAGCGGTGCGTTCAGCAGCAACCAGCCGTCCCGCGCATCGGAGACGTAGTTGTGCTGGATGATGCTCCAGGACACGACGAACAGGACCGCGAAGAACAGCCACGTCGCCGGACGGCGGATCTGGTAGGCGAACTCGAAGCGGAAGATCCCGATCAGCTTCATGGCGCAGCCCTGCGGTCATCGTCCTCGCGATGCAGCACGCCCGGCTCGTCGAACATCGCACTGCCGCCGTCGGCGTCCTGCGGCGTCAGGACGCGCATCCGCGTGGACTCCTCGGCGCCTACGGAACCCGGCAGACCGTACATGCCGGCTGGCATCGTCGGACTGACCCGGTCGAGCGTGCGCATATCGTTCACGTGGGTCTTGCAGATGTCGCGCAGGATCAGTGGCATTGGCGGCACTTGGGGATACGAGATGCCGGCGAGCCTGCCGGCCGAGCGTGCGCCGAATGTGGCGTGCCCGTGGCGCGACCATGAAGTGCCGAAATTCGCAGTGACTTGCGGCCTATGCTCCGCTGCGAAGCCGACAGCACGCTTCCGGATCGGCGATCCCCTGGCCCGGCTGACTGCCTCTTGGGGATGTGACGCGCCCGCGCTGTCTTCGCGGCTCGCGCTGCCCGCCGATCTGGAGCTTTCCGAAGTGGAAGGTCAGTCCGTTGAGACGCGACATGCCGCAGGTCGGGCCGCTTACGTCATCGTGGGTTCGCATCAGGGCACCGTAGCGCGGTGACCGCGCCGCCGCGAATCAACTATCGGCGGGTGACCCTCGCCCCTGGCGAACGCCGGGTCTACGACACGCCGATCGCGCATACCGTCGGCTGGATCGCGCTGTCCAGGTGAAGTTCTGCACGGGAACGCATCCGCCACGGTAGGCGAGCTGCCCGTCTTCGTCGCGGGTCCACGCCGATCTGTCGCGGATGAGGCCCGAGTGCGCCTCGCCCGCGCACTCGATTCTTTCCCGCTCCGTCACGACCACAGGCCGCCTCAAGCTCTCGGCTGCCATGAGATCGACCTGAACGAGGCGCCTACTTCAAAGCCCCCGCACGATCGAGATCGCGATCGAGCAGACAGTCGATGAACGCGCGCAGCGCCGGCAGCATGTAGCGCCGGCTCGAGTAGTAGAGGTACAGACCGGGCATCGTCGGCGACCAGTCGGCGAGCACGCGCTTGAGCCGGCCTTGGGCCAGCGCCTCGGCGATGTCTTCGTCGTTGTAGGCGTACAGGATGCCGAGTCCCTGCAGCGCCGCGGGCACGATGATGTCCTGATGGTTCGAGATCACGGTCCCCTCCCCGAAGAACTCGACGGCCTTGCCCTTCTTCTTGAACGGCCACCCGGCGATCTTGCCGCTGCCGGGGAAGCGCCAGTTGATGCAGGCATGACGGCTCAGATCGGCGGGCGTCCTGGGTTCGCCGTGTCGGGCCAGATAATCGGGCGAGGCCACGGCGAGCAGTTCGAAGTCCGGTGTGAGCCGGACCGCGACCATGTCCTTGTGCAGGCGTCCGCCCACGCGGATACCGGCATCGAAGCCTTCGCCGGCGATGTCGCTGAGGCCGTCTTCGATCACGATGTCGAGGACGACGTCCGGATGCGCGCGGGCGAACCGGCCCAGCCGTGGCGCGATCAGCTTCTTCGCCGCCATGCTCAGCGTGTTGATCCGCAACGTGCCCGCGGCGCGTGCGTTCGCGCCGACGGCCTGCGCGACCGCCTCGTCCATCTCGCGCAGCATCGGCGCCATCCGCTCGTGCAGACGGCGTCCGGGTTCCGTAGGCGAGACGCTGCGTGTCGTGCGATTCAACAGACGGACGCCGAGTCTCGACTCGAGCTGGCGGATGATCTGGCTGAGCGCGGACCGGGACAGGCCCAGGTGATCGGCCGCCCGCGCGAAGCTGCCCCGGTCGACGACGGCCACGAAGGCCTTGAGTTCCGCGAATTCGGAGCCGCGCATTGTGTACTGATCTCTACATAGCCTGATCGGATCATAGGTGATTCTCTAATCTTCGAGTACGCATCAAGCTGGCTCCGCACTCACCCACGGAGCATTGCAATGAACGATCTGAACCTGCCCGAGCCGATCGCGGCCTACTTCGATGCCGACCGCCGCGATGGCCAGGCCGTCGCCCGCTGCTTCACCAAGGACGGTGTCATCCTCGACGAGGGCAAGACCCATGCGGGCGTTGCCGCGATCGAGGCCTGGAAGAACGCGGCATCCGCCAAGTACGCCTACACCGCCGAGCCGCACACGCTGCAGACGCAAGGGCGCAGCCACATCGTCACCAGCCGGGTATCCGGCGACTTCCCCGGCAGCCCGGTGGACCTGCGTTACACCTTCATCCTCGAGCGCGGCAAGATCGCCTCGCTGGAGGTCGCGCCATGAATTTCGACCTCCACCTGGCCGGCAAGCGCGTCCTCGTCACCGGCGGCACGCGCGGCATCGGGGCGGCCGTCGTCGAGCGGCTGTCGCAGCTCGAAGCACGGATCGTGGCGACCGCGCGCTCGGAGCCGGAGCAGCCCCTCGGCGACGTGCACTACGTGGCGGCCGATCTGGCCACGGCCGAGGGGGTTCATCAGGCCGCGGAGAAGGCGCTGCGCCATCTCGGCGGCATCGACGTCCTGATTCACGTGGCCGGCGGGTCGTCGGCACCTGCGGGCGGCTTCGCGAGGCTGGACGATGCGCAGTGGGCCGAGGCGCTCGACTTGAACCTGATGTCGGCCGTGCGGCTCGATCGCGCGTTGCTGCCTTCGATGATCGCGCAGGGATCCGGCGTGATCCTGCACGTGACGTCGATTCAACGCGTCCTGCCGCTGCACGACGCCACGATCGCCTATGCCGCCGCCAAGGCTGCGCTGTCGACCTACAGCAAGGCGCTGTCCAAGGAAGTCACGCCCCAGGGCGTACGCGTCGTCCGCGTCTCGCCGGGCTGGGTCGAGACCGAAGCCGCGGTCGATTTCCTCGGCGGTATCGCGGCCAATGCGGGCACGGACTACGAGGGTGCCAGGCAGATGGTCATGCAGGCGCTCGGCGGGATTCCGTTGGGACGTCCGGCCCAACCCGGTGAAGTGGCCGATCTCGTCGCGTTCCTGGTCTCGCCGAGGGCCGCGTCGATTTCGGGAGCCGAATACACGATCGACGGCGGAACCGTGCCGACCGTGTGACGGCGGCTGGCGGGCACATCGGCACGCAAGCGCGGCTGCATCCGGGAGCAGGCTTTCCCGCCGATGTGCCTGTCGATCCGAGATCGGCGGCCAGCCGCCGCAACGAAGGACGATGGATCAAGTTATCAGGACTTTTTGTTGCTGATCGTTCGTCCTGCGCACGCAAAGTAGCCCTGCCGGCCAATGCCGCGCACCACGAAACATCCCATCACCACCGCCCGAGGATACGACCATGTTCAAGCTGATTCCCGCCGTGCTCGCCGCCGCCCTGGCGGCCGGTTTCACCCCCGCCGCTCATGCCGACGATGTCGCGTCCTCGCGCAATGGCGGACCGATCAGGAACGTCGTCCTGGTGCATGGCGCGTTCGCCGACGGTGCCGGCTGGCGACCGGTCTACGACGATCTGACCGCACGCGGCTATCGCGTCTCGATCGTGCAGAATCCGCTGACCTCGCTCGCCGACGACGTGCAGGCTACGCGCCGTGTGCTCGACCGGCAGGACGGCCCTGCGATCCTGGTCGGACATTCCTGGGGCGGCACGGTGATCACCGAGGCCGGCGTCCACGACAAGGTCGCCGGCCTGGTCTACGTCTCGGCGCTCGCGCCGGACGCGGGCGAGACCACCGCCCAGCAGTACGAGGGCTTCGCGCCGACGCCCGAGTTCGTGATCGAGACCGGCAGCGACGGCTACGGCTTCATCAGCCCAGCCAAGTTCAAGGCGGGCTTCGCCCACGACACCACCGATGCCGACGCGGCATTCCTGCGCGATTCGCAGGTGCCGATCAACATGTCGGTGTTCGGCACCAGGCTGACGCAGGCCGCGTGGCGCACGAAGCCGAGCTGGGCCGTGATCGCCACCGAGGACAAGGCGTTCGACCAGGCCATGCTGATCCACATGGCCGAGCGCATCCAGGCGCGCATCACCAAGGTCTCGGCCAGCCACGCGGTCTTCATGACCCAGCCGAAGGTGGTCGCCGACACGATCGACCAGGCGGCCAGGCAAGCGGGTCGCGCGACCAAGTAAGACTGGGCTTGGAAACGCCGGACGCCGACACCCCTGGTCGCGTCCGGCTTTTCTCTTTCGAGACATACACGCCGCCGCCCCCCATTGCAGGCGACCGCGCCCGGCTCTGTGGCGCGCTCCATTGCTCGCGGCATTCCTCTTCCACGACGACGCCCCCTTTCCTCCTCGGACCGGAATGGAACGCGTCGACGGCGTCGAGCACCTTTTGGTCCTCCGCCCGCGCGACACGAGGCCACTTGCCGACGCGCGGGAGACGCGCTCGCGCGATGCGGTCGCACCAAGCTTTGCTTCGCGCCCGGAACGATCGACGTCCTATCCACGCCCGGGCGCATCTGGCAGGGTATGCGGACCCTGGCGAGGAGCAGCCCCGATCCGCCCCCCAAGACTGGCTGCCCAGAACATGAAATATCGATCTTGATGACGAATACAGACACTACTTCGCATACGCCGCTGATGCGCCAGTACTTCGCGGCGAAGGCCGAGCACCCGGACGTGCTGCTGTTCTTCCGGATGGGCGACTTCTACGAGCTGTTCTATGACGACGCGCGCAAGGCCGCGCGGCTGCTCGACATCACGTTGACGCAGCGCGGCGCCTCGGGCGGTGCGCCGATCCCGATGGCCGGCGTGCCGTACCATGCGGCGGAAGGCTATCTGGCCAAGCTGGTCAGGCTCGGCGAGTCGGTCGCGATCTGCGAGCAAATCGGCGATCCGGCGCTGGCCAAGGGCCTGGTCGAGCGCAAGGTGGTGCGGATCGTCACGCCGGGCACGGTCACCGACGAGGCCCTGCTCGAGGCGCGCCGCGACAACCTGCTGATGGCGATCGCGGCCGGCAAGACCGGCTACGGACTGGCCTGGATCGACCTGGCCGCCGGCCGCTTCCTGCTCGCCGAGGTCGCCGACGCCGAGGCGCTGGCCTCGGAGCTGGCGCGGCTGCAGCCGGTCGAGACCCTGGTCGCCGAGGACGTGCCCTGGCCGAACGTCGTGACGACCCTGCCCGGTCTGCGCAAGCGCGCGCCGTGGCACTTCGACGGCCAGACCGCCGAGCGCGAGCTGTGTCGCTTCTTCGGCACGCGCGACCTGTCCGGCTTCGGCGCATCGCATCTGCCGCTGGCGATCGGCGCGGCCGGCTGCCTGCTCGGCTACGTCGAGGAGACGCAGAAGTCGGCGCTGCCGCATCTGACCGGCCTGGCGACCGAGAGCGCGGCGGAGACGATCGCGCTCGACGCGGCGACGCGGCGCAATCTCGAACTCGACAGCCACGCCTCGGGCAATCGCGACGCAACCCTGCTCGGCGTGCTCGATACCACGGTCACGCCGATGGGCGCGCGCCTGCTGCACCGCTGGCTCAACCGGCCGCTGCGCGACCGCGGCACGCTCGAACAGCGCCATCACGCGGTCGGCCTGCTGCTCGGCGGCGGCACCGAAAGATTGCGCGAGGAACTGCGCGGCATCGGCGATCTGGAACGCATCCTGGCACGCGTCGCGTTGCGCTCGGCGCGGCCGCGCGACCTGTCGACGCTGCGCGACGGCCTGGCGCGCACGCCGGTACTGCGCGAGCGCCTGTCCGGCATCGACAGTCCGCTGCTGTCGGACCTGCTCAACCGGCTCGGCGAGCATGCCGGCACCGCCGATCACCTCGGCCGCGCGCTGACCGAACAGCCGCCGGCGCTGCTGCGCGACGGCGGCGTGATCCGCGCCGGCTTCGATGCCGAGCTCGACGAGCTGCGCGCGCTGTCGACGAATGCGGACCGCTTCCTGGTCGACCTCGAGGAGCGCGAGAAGGCCGCCACCGGCATCGCGACGCTCAAGGTCGGCTACAACCGCGTGCACGGCTACTACATCGAGATCAGCAAGGGACAGGCCGACAAGGCGCCGGCGCACTACACGCGGCGGCAAACGATCAAGGGCGCCGAGCGCTACATCACCGAGGAGCTCAAGCACTTCGAGGACAAGGTGCTGTCGGCGCGCGAGCGCTCGCTGATGCGCGAACGCGCGCTCTACGAGGAACTGCTCGACCTGCTCGGCGCGCGTCTGGCCGCGCTGAAGACGGCGGCCGCGGCGATGGCCGAGCTCGACGTGCTGGCCGCGCTGTCCGAGCGCGCCGATGCACTGGACTGGAACCGGCCCGAGCTCGTCGAGGAGCCCGGCATCCGCATCGAGCGCGGCCGCCATCCGGTCGTCGAGCGCGTGCGCGAGGAGCCGTTCGAGCCGAACGACCTGGTCTTCACCGACGCGCGCCGCATGCTGATCGTGACCGGCCCGAACATGGGCGGCAAGTCGACCTACATGCGCCAGAACGCACTGATCGTGCTGCTGGCGCACATCGGCAGTTACGTGCCGGCGTCTCGCGCCGCGATCGGGCCGATCGACCGCATCTTCACGCGCATCGGCGCCGGCGACGATCTCGCACGCGGCCAGTCGACCTTCATGGTCGAGATGAGCGAGACCGCCAACATCCTGCACAACGCGACCGCGAACAGCCTGGTCCTGATGGACGAGATCGGCCGCGGCACCAGCACCTACGACGGCCTCGCGCTGGCGCAGGCCTGCGCGGCGCATCTGGCCGCCGTCAACCGCGCGTTCACGCTGTTCGCGACGCACTACTTCGAGCTGACCCAGCTGCCGACGCAGTTCGAGACGATCGCCAACGTGCACCTGGACGCGGTCGAGTACGGCGAGCAGCTGGTCTTCATGCACGCGGTCAAGGACGGACCGGCCAACCGCAGCTTCGGCCTGCAGGTGGCCGCGCTGGCCGGCCTGCCGCGCTCGGTGATCGGCGACGCGCGCCGCGTGCTGCAGGGACTGGAGGCCGGCGGCCATCCGGCGCCGGCGGCGCAGCCGGCGCGGCCGCGCCGCAGATGGGCCTGTTCGCACCGTCGCTGCCGTCGCCGATCGAGGAGACGCTGCGGGCGATCGATGCCGACGAGCTGACGCCGCGCGCGGCGCTGGACCTGATCTACCGTCTGCGCAAGATGCTCTGACGATGAGCGCCGTCTCGATCGGACCGCCCGCGGCGGCGACCGGCGGCATCGGCCGCCTCGACGGCGTGGACCTGCTGCGCGGGCTGTCGATCCTGCTGGTCGTGATCCATCACCTCTCGCTGCGCATCCCGCTGCGCGACGGCTGGCTCGAGACCTTCCTGCCGAGGCGCTTCCTGACCACGCTGATGTACGACGGCTACGAAGGCGTGTTCGTGTTCTTCGTGATCTCCGGCTTCCTGATCGCCGGCAACGCGATCTCGCGCTGGGGCAGCCTTGCGGCCATCGAGCCGCGCCGCTTCTACGCACTGCGCGCCGCGCGCATCCTGCCGTCGCTGGCGCTGGTCGTCGCGGTCCTCAGCGTCCTGCATCTGGCCGGCGTGCCGTACCACGTGATCGATCGCGAGGGCCAGTCGCTCGGCCGCGCGCTGCTCGCGGTCGCCGGCCTGCACCTGAACTGGTACGAAGGCCGGACCGGCTACCTGCCCGGCGGCTGGGACGTGCTGTGGTCGCTGTCGATCGAGGAGGCGTTCTATCTCGGCTTTCCGCTGCTGTGCCTGCTGCTGCGCCGGCAGGCGCTGCTGGTCGCCGTGCTGGCCGCGCTGGCCTTGTCGCTGCCGTGGACGCGCGCGGCGCTGGCCGGCAACGACGTCTGGCAGGAAAAGGCCTATCTGCCCGGCATGGCCGCGATCGCGGCCGGCATCCTCGCCGCATTGGCGGCGGCGCGCTGGCCGCGCGCACCGCGCTGGCTGACGGTCGCGGCCGCGCTGCTCGGCAGTGCCGGTCTGGCGACGGCACTGCTGTTCGCGTACCGGCTGTGGCCGCTGCTGCGCGACGGCTATCTGCTGGTGCTGACGCTGTCGACGGCACTGCTGCTGCTCGCGCTGTCGTGGGAGGCGCAGGGGGTCGGGTCCGCGCCGTGCGCGGCGTGGGCTGGCTG
Source organism: Dokdonella sp. (assembly GCA_024707225.1). GTDB lineage: Bacteria > Pseudomonadota > Gammaproteobacteria > Xanthomonadales > Rhodanobacteraceae > Dokdonella. The sequence continues at coordinate 1,277,422 of JANQAE010000001.1, forward strand.
CAGGCGATGGGCCGGCGCAGCTACGAGATCTATCTGACGCACATGTTCGTCGTGTTCGCGGTCGTCGCGATCCACCAGGCCGTCGGCGCGGACACGTACTGGGGCTTCCTGTGGCACCTGCCGACCGTGCTGGCGGCCTGGGCACTCGGCGCGCTGCTGGCCCGCTTCTGGTCGGACCCGATCAACCGGCGCTGGCGTGCCGGGCTCGATCGCCGCAACGGCTCGGCGCAGACCGCTGGCAGCGCACCGAGTCTTGATGGGATCATCGCCGGCCCAGCCGCTTCGCGATCGTGAGACACGCCTGCATGGACCTGCGCGACACCCGTTTCCGACCGGCCGGCATCATGCCCGGCCCGGCTGCGCTCGGCACTGGCGCGGGGCCGCGATGAGCGCGGCGCTGCCGTTGCCGGCCGACGCCGCGCCGGCTGCTCCGCTGCCGCGCGGCGGCCATCCGGTCGCGGCGCCGTACGTGCCGCATATCGACGGCCTGCGCGCGATCGCGGTGCTCGCGGTGATCGTCTATCACCTGCACAAGACCTGGCTGCCCGGCGGCTTTGCCGGCGTCGACGTGTTCTTCGTGATCTCCGGCTTCGTCGTCAGCGCGTCGGTCAGCCGGTGGAGCGGCGGACTCGGCGGCTTTCTGTCGTATTTCTATGCGCGCCGCATCCAGCGCATCGCGCCGGCCCTGATCGCCTGCCTGCTGGTGACCGGCCTGCTGTGCATGCTGTTCGTGCCGGCCGCCTGGCTCAGCACGGCGGTCGAGACGACCGGGCTGCGCGCGTTCTTCGGCATCAGCAACCTGTTCCTCGCCCATCACACCGAGAGCTACTTCTCGACGTTGTCGGAGTACAACCCGTACACGCATACCTGGTCGCTCGGCGTCGAGGAGCAGTTCTATCTGCTGTTCCCGCTGCTGTTCTTCGTCTGGACCCGCTGGCGGACGCCGCCGCGACGTCTGCATCGGCGTATTTGCGCTGGCGACGCTGGCGTCCCTGCTGCACGCGCGTCATCTGGCGACGGCCAATCCGTCGGCCGGCTTCTACCTGACGACGACGCGCTTCTGGGAACTGGCCGGCGGCGTCCTGCTGTTCCAGTGCCTGCACCGCGCCTGCGCGACGGCACCGGTCTCGGCAATCGCGCGGCATGCGACGGCGCTCGGTGCCTGGGCGTCGCTGGTGCTGCTCGTCGCAGGCCTGGTCGTGTCCGAGCCGGCGGCGTTCGCGTTTCCGGGCGCGTTGCTGCCGGTGGCGGCGACGCTCGGCCTGCTCGGCTGCCTGCACGTCGCCGGCAGCGGTTCCGTGCTGCGCCGCGCGCTGGCGAGCGCGCCGATGGTCTACGTCGGCAAGCGCTCGTATTCGCTGTATCTGTGGCACTGGCCGATCTTCGTACTGCTGCGCTGGACGCTGGGCCTGGAAACGCCGAACCAGCTGATCGCGGCGGTCGTCGCGACCTTCGTCGCGGCCGAGCTGTCCTACCGCCTGATCGAACGCCCGTTCCGCTACGCGACCTGGCTGCGCCGCTGGCCGCGGCCCGGCATCATCGCGGCGGGTCTGGCGGTGATCGTCTCGGCCTGGTGGCTGTCCGACCGCGTCACCGGTCTGCGTCCGCAGTATTCGCTCAGCACGGTCAGCCGCCACGCTCACGACTGGTACACCGGCTACACCTGGGCGGTCGAGGACAAACCCGGCTGCGTGCTCGATCTCAAGGACGACAGCGCCAATCCGGCACCGGTCTGGGTCCTCACGCGGCGCGGCTGCCCGGAGCAGCCGGCGTCGGACCGCACGATCTTCGCGATCGGCGACTCGCATACGATCTCGTACTCGGCGATGCTCAGCGAACACGTCGTGCGCACCGGCTCGACCGTCCTGCTCTATCCGAACCTCGGCTGCACGTTCGCGAGCCTGCAGCCGCAACGCGAGACCGGCCAGTGCCCGGCCCAGGGCAAGACCGCGATCGACGACGTCCTCGCGCGTGCCAGGCCGGGCGACGTGCTGTTTCTCGCCGCGCTGCGTCTGACGCGCCTGAGCACCGCGGTGGGACCGGAGAACGAGCAGGCCGCCTGGCAGACGATGATCGGGCCGGACTATCTGCGCGGCCGCCGCGACGCCGAGCAGGCCCTGGTGGCCCTGCTCGAGCCGGTCGCCGCGCGCGGCGTGCAGATCGTGTTCGAGGCGCCCAAGCCGCTGCTGAAGGTCTCCCCGTTCCGCTGTGCGGACTTCTTCAATGCCGGCAATCCGGTCTGCCGTGGCGGCATGGCCGAGTCGCGCGAGATGCTCGAACGCTACCGCCAGCCGGTGCTCGACAGCTATGCGCGCATCGTCGCGCAGCTGCCGTCGGTCCACGTCTGGGATCCGTTTCCGCTGCTGTGCGAGCCGACGATCTGTCCGGCGCTGCGCGACGGCCGACCGCTGTTCTTCGACGGCGACCATCTCAGCGCCTACGGCAACCACCTGCTCTATCCGCACTTCGAGGAAGCGCTCAGTCGAGCGACTATGCCGGTGGAAGGCAATCACGGATGAGCTTCGTCGTCCACTTTGCAGTCAGCCGCCGATCAGATGCACCGACGAGAGGGAGCGGCTCGACGGCAGTGCTGGCGATGTGGGTACCCGACATCGTCGACGAGTACGCGCCACGGGAGGTCCAGGTGCGTCGTGGGAATTTCGACGATGTCGATGGATCCGGCTTTCTTCAGACATCGCCAGGCAGACCCAGCATCATTCTGAATACGGCCATCCCCAGCTGCTGCAGGGTTGCTTCCGTTGCGCTCTGCTGCACGACAACGATGCAGTAGGTAATGCGTACAGCGCCCACGATCGCCACGAGATCACGCACGATCCTCAGCAATCGATGCTGATGAAGATCGAACAAACGCTCGGCGAGTCCTTTCGGCGTATTTATCAGCAGCAATACCGTCATCAGCGATGTCACGACAGTGAACAGCGCGAATTCTGACGGAAGTGATGAAAGCAGAATCATCCGACATGCGACGAATGTCGCCGTCAGCGCGGATGCAATCAGGACGAGCAGAACCAGCGTACTCGTAACGGTCGCCAGTACCGCTACCGGTGTCGCAGCGAACTGGTGCGCGTTTGCGCTGACCTGATATACAAACTCCCTCGAAATCGCCATCTTGAGGGACGCGCAACACCCGTAAAGCACGTCGAACGCGATCCTCAGCGCGAACACGAGGCAGAGCAGCTTGACGATAAACCAAGTGCCGCTGGTGCTTGCGAACCATGCCTTCAAAATCGAAGGCTCTCCTTCGAAGAGCAAATATCGACCCGACGCCGTGCTGCGGAGCACCGTGATGATGTCTCCGCAGCTGGGCCCACTCGCGGCACCCATAACTCGATGCAGCCAAGTCAACTGCCTGGGCTCGGCCCCCTCGCACTTCCATCTATTGCACCGGTTGCCCAGATATGGCTCATCGGTGTAGTCCGTGATGATCTCGTACAGGGGTTCACTTTCGTGAAGCGGGATGATCTTGCAGTCCAGAACACTGGCCTGCAGTGATTCTCCGGTCATGTAGATGTGGGCAGGGATGACGAACGACCATGTGAAGACGCCGGCCCCGACGATGATCAAAAGCAACCTCTGGATCATGGCCCCCTCGTCCGTTGATCCCAACTCTTCTTTCCATGCACGCGGAAAAGTGGCTGTCTACCGCGATCCGACGCGCGAACGATGACGAGATGCAAGATCGAAAGCAAGACGACGGAATGCCGGCGCAGCACGATGCGTCGGCGAGCCAATGAGCACGCGTTCAACGCGACAGGCGATGCGTCGGCTCTCCCGATCGGCTGGAACCGCCCCGAGCGGGTTGACGCCGGTCTGTCTCGGCGCAGCCGCAAGCCGAACTGCTAGGATGCCGCGACCGCCGCACCGGAGCCGCGCGTGCCCGCATCGACCGTCGTCAACTACTGGCCGCTGCTCGGCATCGCGGTCGTCGTCGCCGGATTCGCGCTGCGTCGCAATCCGGTCCTGGTCGTCGTGATCGCCGGCCTCGTCAGCGGCCTGGCCGCCGGCTTCGGGCCGGGCGAGCTGCTCGGGCTGCTCGGCACCGCCTTCGTCGAGAACCGCGCGCTGCTGATGTTCCTGCTGACGCTGCCGGCGATCGGCCTGCTCGAGCGCTACGGGCTGCGCGAGCGCGCGCGCGACTGGATCGCCGGCTTTCGCGGCATGAACCTGTCGCGTTTCCAGATCGCCTACCTGGCGGTGCGCCAGCTGACCAGCATGGCCGGCCTGACCCACGTCGCCGGCCATGCGCAGACGGTGCGGCCGCTGGCCGCGCCGATGAGCGAGGCCGCGCCGAGCGCGAGCTCGGTCCGCTGTCGCCGGTCGAACGCGACCGCGTCCGCGCGATGACGGCCGCGACCGACAACGTCGGACTGTTCTTCGGCGAGGACGTGTTCGTCGCGATCGGCGCGGTGCTGCTGATCCAGGGCTTCTTCGCGCGCAACGGCATCGTGCTCGAGCCGTTGACGATCGCGCTGTGGGCGCTGCCGACCGCGCTGGCCGCGTTCGCGATCCACGCGATGCGGCTGTGGCTGTTCCGCCGTGCGCTGCGGCGCGGCCGGCAGGCGGCGGGAGCGGCCGATGCTGCGGATTGAGTATCTGTATGCGCTGATCGCCGTGCTGCTCGCCTGCACGGCGGTCTACAACCTGCGCGAGCGCCGCTATGCGATGGCGGCGTTCTGGCTGATCCTCGGCGTGCCGTTCGCGTTCGGCGACGCGATCCTCGCCGCCGCGCGCGAGGGCTCGGCCTGGCCGGCCCGGGCGGCCGGCGCCGGCCTGATCGCGCTCGGCCTGCTCGCGGCCGGTAGCCGCCTCGGCGGCGAGCCGGACGGCGCCGAGGCCGCCGCACGGCGTCGCCTCTGGGCCGACCGGCTCGGCAACCGGCTGTTCTGGCCGGCCCTGTCGATTCCGCTGCTGACCCTGCTGCTGTTCTTCGGCGGCGGACATCTGAGCTGGAACGGCCGCACGCTGCTCGACCCGAAGGCGCTGACGCTGAGCGCGCTGGCGATCGCGAGCCTGATCGCGCTGGCCGGCGCGCTGCGCGTGACGCGCGCCGCGCCGCTCGAGGCGCTCGGCGAAGGCCGGCGTCTGATCGACGCGCTCGGCTGGGCCGTGCTGCTGCCGATGGTGCTGGCGACGCTCGGCGGCGTGTTCGCGGCGACCGGCGTCGGCGGCGCGGTCGCGGACCTGATCGGCCGTGTGATCCCGACCGACAACCGCTACGCCTGCCTGCTCGCGTTCGCACTCGGCATGGTGTTCTTCACGGTCGTCATGGGCAACGCATTCGCGGCGTTTCCGGTCATGATGGCCGGCATCGGCCTGCCCCTGCTGATCCGCCAGCACGGCGCGGATCCGGCGATCCTCGGCGCGGTCGGCATGCTGACCGGCTACTGCGGCACCTTGCTGACGCCGATGGCCGCCAACTTCAACATCGTGCCGGCGGTGCTGCTCGAACTGCCGGACCAGCATGCGGTGATCCGCGCGCAGGCCGGCACCGCGCTGCCGCTGATGGTCTTCAATGTGGTGCTGATGGCCTGGCTGGTGTTTGCATGACGACCCGACGCAACAGCACCGCCGCGAGATCGGCACCCTGCGTGTTGCTGACCGGGTTCGAGGCGTTCGACGGGGCGGCGGTCAATCCGTCGCAGGCGATCGTCGAACGGCTCGACGGGCGCCGCATCGGCGGCCGCCGCATCGTCGGCGCGACGCTGCCGGTCGCGTTCGCGCGTACCGGGCCGCTGCTGCGCGATCTGCTCGAGCGACATCGTCCGGAGCTGGTGATCGCACTCGGCCAGGCCGGCGGCCGCGCCGAACTCTCGTTCGAGCGCGTCGCGGTGAACCTCCTCGACGCGCGCATCGCCGACAACGACGGCGCGCAGCCGGTCGACCGGCCGGTGATCGCCGATGCGCCGGCGGCCTATTTCTCGACGCTGCCGGTCAAGGCGATCGTCGCCGACCTGCAGATGCGCGGGATCCCGGCCGCGCTGTCGCTGAGCGCCGGCAGCTACGTCTGCAACCAGGTGTTCTTCGTACTCGCGCATCTGCTCGCGACGCGGCAGCCGGCCGCGCGCGGCGGCTTCGTCCATGTGCCGTGGCTGCCGGTGCAGACCGCCGGCCGGCCCGGCCAGCCGAGCATGGCGCTGGAGACGATGGTCGAGGGCGTCGCCGCGGCGATCGCCTGCGCGGCATCGACGACCGAGGATCTGCACATCGCCGGCGGCAGCACGCACTGAGCGACCAGCGCCGCGGCGCGGCGCGGCGTCCGATCGCATCGCACGCTGCGGCCGCGCTCAGCAGCCCTGCCCGGTCTCGGCCTGCTCGCTGAGCTCGACGACCAGCTCGCCGGTCGCCGCGTACGGCAGCTTCACGCGCATCGGCTCGGTCGAATAGTAGAACTTGCCCTTGCTCGGCGCGCTGAGCTTGCCGCGTGCGGTCGCGTCGAAGGCCTTGCCGACCGCTTCGGGCGTCGTCGCCACGGCCAGCTTGCGGACCTTCTCGAGCGTCACGCAGGCGAGCAGCCGCGTCGGCTTGAACGGCCGGATGTCCAGATACAGCGGATCGACCTCGCGCGTCTCGCGCACGCGGTCCTGGTCGTCGAGCAGGTACAGCACCGGCTTGAACACCGTATTGCCGCGACCGCGGTCGTTCGGCACCGCGCGGACGCGCAGACGCAGCGTCGCATGCGCGACCTCGCGCGGCAGCTCGATCACGCGATAGCGGCTCTTGCCCTGCGGGAAGTCGCGCTCGAGCGAGGCCTCGTCGACGCGGAAGCGCTCGGGCCGGTCGAAATCGACCTCGATCGCCTCGTACGGCTCGGCGCGCGACATCGGCGTGTCGTCGGCCTTGGCGCCGAACAGGCGGTCGCGCCATTCGACGAACGGATTGGCCGCCGACGCGGCCCCTGCGGCCAGGCAGCCCGACAACGACACGACGGCAATGATTCGACGCACGTACACCTGCTGACTCACGAAATGCGGCCGGCGCTGCGAGGCGTTCCGGCACGGGGGCGGACGGTCGATGCGACGCGTCCTGCGCGGACTCCAGGTCCGTAGCGAGCACCGGCGAGCGACGGCAGCCGGGCGATGGGCCGCCAAGTCTAGGCGGACGGTTCGTACATCACGCTGAACACCGCGCGCGGCAGCGTGCCGCGCGCGGCGACACTAGGGCTTGGGCGCGCGCAGGTCGACGCCGTCGGCATCGACCGCTTCGAGCTCGAGCGCGCGCGCGATCGAGCCGATCGCGCTGCGCTGCGCATCGGTCGCCTTCTTGCTGCGCTTGAGCACGATCTTCTGCAGGCCCTCGCTGCTCTTGAGCTCGCTGAGATAGCCGTACAGCTCGGCCTTGCCCATCGTGAAGCCGTTGACCGAGAACCGGTCGTCGCGCGCCGGCTCGAGCGAGAGCTGGCCGTCACGCACGTCCTTGGCCAGGACCGGCAACGCGACCAGCAGCACGAGCAGACCACTGAGTAGCTTCGTCACGACGCGCTTCATCGAGGTTCTCCGTTCACTGCGACCGGGTCTGGACGCGGATCTCGCCGATTTCGCCCTTCTGCTGCACCCAGGCGCGGAAGCCGAGCTCGTGGGCGACGCGCATCAGCGACAGGATGTGGACATCGGTGACCTTCTGCTTCTCGCCGCGCTTGAGCAGCACCGAGCCCAGCGGTAGCGATTCGTCCTTGCGGTAGCGCATCGCGTCGCGCAGCGCCTCGGCGGTCAGCGGCACGCCGGAGAAGTCGAACTGATCGTCCTTCTCGGCCAGCAGAACGACGTCGAATTCGGTCGGAACGTCCTCGCTGCGCACCAGTTCCTCGTTGCGGGCGCCGCCGAAACAGGCAGCCAGGCCGAGCAGGAGCAGCGCGAGCGGAACGAAGCGCCAGCGGCGCAGATCGAGGACTGGGGGCATTGCGCGGGTCTCGGACACGACGGCGGGGAGCGGAAGCCTACCACCGGAATCAGGTTCGCGGCAGGGTCACCCCGCGCTGGCCCTGATACTTGCCGCCGCGGTCGCGGTAGCTGGTCTGGCAGACTTCGTCGGACTGGAAGAACAGCATCTGCGCCACGCCCTCGTTGGCGTAGATGCGCGCCGGCAGCGGCGTGGTGTTCGAGAACTCCAGCGTGACGTGCCCTTCCCACTCCGGCTCCAGCGGCGTCACGTTGACGATGATGCCGCAGCGCGCATACGTGCTCTTGCCGAGGCACACGACCAGCACGTCGCGCGGAATCCGGAAGTACTCCACCGTGCGCGCCAGCGCGAAGCTGTTCGGCGGGATGATGCAGGTATCGCCGGTGAAGTCGACGAAATTGCCGGCCTCGAAGTTCTTCGGGTCGACGATCGTGGAGTTGATGTTGGTGAAGATCTTGAACTCGTTCGCGCAGCGCACGTCGTAGCCGTAGCTCGACGTGCCGAAGCTGACGATCCGCTGCCCGCTGGCATCCACCTTGACCTGACCGGCCTCGAACGGCTCGATCATGCCGTTCTGTTCGGCTTGGCGGCGTATCCACAGGTCCGACTTGATGCTCACGATCGCTCCGGCGCGGGACGGGGCCGGCAATGGTACGGCATGAGCGCGCGCGCAATCGACGCCCATGACCGCAGCACCGCCGCCTGCGGCGCGCCCGGGTCGCGGGCGCGAATGCCCGTCGCCAAGCGCCGTGCCCGGCGTCGAGCATGGCGCCGATCCTGTGCGGCCGGCGGTATCGGCGTGCGCGCGGACGCGGCTCAGGGATCGCGCCGGAACGGGCACAGGAACGACCAGGCCGCCACCAGACCGGCCGCATCGTAGGTATGCCCGCCGGCGACCTCGGCATAGGCCAGATCGGCGCCTTCGGTCCAGCCGGCGGCCACCAACGCCGTGCGGTCGGCCCGCGCATACGGCAGCAGCGCATCGGACAGCCCGATCCGGATCGCGACCGGCATGCGCGCCGGCGCGGCCGCCGGTTCGCAGTACGGACCGATGTAGTCCGGACACAGGGCGCGCGCCGACGCGACGACCGCATAGCCGGCGAACGCCTGATAATGCGTATTGAGCGGCGTCAGGTTCAGATCGTGCATGACCGCACCGCCGGCCGAGTAGCCCCAGCCGTGGATGCGCAGGCGATCGACGTTGTAGGCGCCGGCGGCGTCGGTGATCGCGGCGGCGATCACGTCGTAGTCCGACGGACCGCTGCCGTCGACGTCGGGCGGAATCCAGCCGCCCTGCGAGCCGCCGGCGACCGGCGCCAGCACGATCGCCTGCGCGGCCTCGGCGACCGGCCCCCAGTCCAGCGCCACGGCCGCAGCGGCGGCCGCGGCCTGGCCCGGACCGGCGGCGCCGTGCAGTGCGACGATCAGCGGCGCGGCATGACGCGGCGTATAGGCGGCCGGCAGATAGAGACGATAGCTGCGCGTGCCGATGCCGGGCACCGCGACCGAGCGCTGGACCGGCCCCGGATACGCGCCGCCGTTGCCGCCCGAAGGCAGGCCGATCGCCGCGGGGCCGCCGTCGATGCCATCGACGAACAGCGCATCGGGATGCGTGCAGCGCCAGTCGGGCAGCCGCGCCGCCTGCACCGATCCGGCGAGCCCGAGCACCACGACCACGGCCGTGAGAGGGATCGAAGCGGTGCTGGCCCGATGCCGAAGCGTCCGGAGCGGGCGGGACCGGCTGCGCGCGTCCACGACCGGTCCGATCGGCGGGCCGTCAGCCGGCCTTGCTGCGCAGGCGCGCGACCAGCGCCTGCAGCGTGGCCTGCGACTCGTCGGAGAACCAGCCCTCGACGAAGTCGTCGACCGGAAACGCGGCGACGTCGGCGAACACGGCCGCCAGATCGGCGCGCGCCAGGCGGCGCGTCTGCGCCATCGCCTGCGGCGGCAGCTGCAGCAGCTCGCCCAGCCAGACCAGCGCGCGCGGCACGACGTGGTCGACGTCGACGAGTTCGTCGACGAAGCCGATCGCCAGCGCCTGCTCGGCCTCGACCATCGTGCCGGCGACCATCAGCCGCTCGGCGCGATAGGTGCCGACCAGGCGGCGCAGGCCGGCCTGGATGCAATCGGGCACCGACAGCCCGACCTGCACCTCGTTGAGGCCGATGCGGAACGGACCGCGCGCCATGATGCGGTAGTCGCAGAACGTCGCGAGCACCGCGCCGCCGGCCGGGCTGTGTCCGGTCAGCGCCGCGACCACCGGGATCGGCGAGCGCGCGATCGCCGCGCAGAGGCTGAAGAAATCGGACCAGAACGCGCGCATCGCGGTGCGATCGAGCGCGAGCAGCGCCGGCACGTCGAGGCCGGCCGAGAACAGGCCCTGGGCACCCGACAGCACCAGCGCCCGTGCGCCGTCGGCCGGCGCGGCCTCGATCGTCGTGCGCAGCCGCTCGACCAGCGCCGGATCGAGCGCGTTGACCGGCGGGCGCGCCAGGCGCAGTTCACGTATCTCGGCGTGGTCGATCGTTTCCAGCATGGCCGGTCATTCCTCCGCGGGCGTCCAACTGTAGCGCAGCGCGTAGTCGAGCGTGGCCTTGCCGCCCTTGGGCACCTCGACCGCGAACTCGAGCTGGTTGGTGGCCTGGCGCGCCGGCTTCTGGCTCGAGCTGATCAGGCTCCAGCTGCGCCAGCGGTTCGGATAGGCGCGGACCGTGACCGTGCGTGCGACGTCGCCGCTGTTGGTCAGCACGACGCGGAAGCCTTCGTCCATCGTGCGGCCGCTGCGGTCGACGCTGAACGCGGTGCGCTCGCGCTGCGCGGTCAGATCGAATGCGTTGCCGAGCGTGATCGTCGCCGCGCGTCCCTTCGGCGTGTCGCCGAGCTGCGATTCGGCGAGCAGCTCGAGCTGGCCGTCACGGTCGCGCGTCAGCACGCGCAGCGTGCCGGCCGGCAGGTTCTCGTCGGCGACGAAGCGCAGGCTGCTGACCACGCGCGATTCGACCGGGGCCTCGTCGTAGTCGGCGGTCAGCAGCGGCTTGGCCGGGAACCAGGCATTGCCGACGTCGAACAGCCAGCTGCGCTGGCAGTTCAGCGTACGCGGCGCGTACAGCGGCACCTGGGTCACGCTGGCATCCGGCAGATCGAGCGCGCCGTCGAGCGTGTAGCTGCGGTAGTCGCCGAGACCGCCCTGCTCCGGCAATGCCTCCGGCACCGCATCGCGCGCCATCGATGCCTTCATCGCGAAGGCCTGCGGTCCGTTGCCGGCGATGTTCGGCTCGCCGGCGATCAGCTTGAGCCGCGCGGCCGGATAGTCGCGGCCGCTGCGGTTGGCGATGCTCGCCAGCGCTTCCAGGCTCAGGCTGCAGCCGCTGCCATCGGCCAGCACCGCCGCATAGGCCGCGCGCCAGCCCAGGCCCGAGGTCGGATAGGTCAGCGCGGCCTGGCTGGTGCCGGCGGTGCCCTCGACGACCAGCTGCAGCGTGCTGCCGGGCTGGCCGGTGCGGTCGAGGAAGCGCACGACCGCGAAGTCGCGCACGTAGCGCATGTCGCCGCTGTCGTCGCGCACGGTCAGGCCGTTGCCGTCGACGCCGACCAGCACGCCGCTGACGATCGGATTGCCGTCGGCGCGCAGCAGCTGGACGCGTTCGCCGCGATGCGCCGACAGCGTGCCGCCGTCGCCGGCCGACAGCACGCGCTGCGCGAGCACGCGTGTACGTCCCAGATCGAGTGCGACCGCTTCGGGATCGAGTGTCGTCGGCAGGCCGCCGAGCGACAGCGACTCGCGGCCGCCCGACAGCGTGATCGCACGCCGCTCGTGCACGACCGCATAGCCGTCGGCGACCGGCGAGCCGCCGCCTTCGAACAGGCTGCCGCCGTTGTTGCGGTAGATCGTCAGCCCGATGCTGTCGGCAGCGGTCGCCGGCGCGGCGGCGGCCAGGCTCAGCCCGGCGGCGAGCAACGTGCGGTGCATGGTCGCGTATTCCTTGAGTAGCCGAAGTGGCCGGCTATGATACGGACCGCAACGGAGGGTCCGATGAATCGATTGCAACAAACCATGGCGCTGTTCGCGGCGACCTTCGCGCTCGGCGCAGCCGGTGCCGCCGCGGCGGCCGGCACGCTCGCCGTCGAGCAGGGCTGGATTCGCGCGGCACCGCCGGGCGTGCCGATGCTGGCCGGCTATGCCGACCTGCGCAACGGCGGCGATGCCCCGTTGCGGATCAGCGCGGTCGAGAGCGCGGCGTTCGGCAGCGTGTCGCTGCACGAGACGACGGTCGTCGACGGCGTGTCGCGGATGCGCGAGCTGCCGGGACTGGCGATCGATGCCGGCGCCACGGTGCGTCTGGCGCCCGGCGGCAAGCATCTGATGCTGATGGAACCGCGACAGCCGGTCGATGCACGCGCGCCGGTCAGGCTGAGTTTCGTGCTCGAGGATGGCCGTCGCATCGACGCCGAATTCGTCGTGACCGGCCAGGCGCCGGCGGCGGGCGACGGTCACGACCACGCCGGTCACGACCACCACGCACACTGAGGTCCGCAGCGGCGCTCAGGCGCCGCCGGCGCGCTCGCAGGCGGCGAGGATCGCCGGCGGCAACGGCGTCGAGCGGCCGCTGGCCGGATCGATCCAGACCACGACGACATGCCCATCCACGTATAGCAGCGAGGCATCCTCGCGCGCGACGATGCGATGTCCGACCGTCAGCGACGAGCGGCCGACGCGTTCGGCGTAGAGCTCGACCTCGATCTCGGCCGGCCAGCCGAGCTGGCGCCGGTAGTTGGCCTGGATCGCCGCGACGACCGGCATGCTGTGCTCGTCGAACCACGGCCCTTCGATCGCCGACAGCCAGCGCAGCCGCGCCTCCTCGAGGAACGTCAGGAAGTTGCCGTTGTTGACGTGATTGAACGCGTCCAGATCGCGCCAGCGCAGCGCGACCGGATAGCGGCCGAGCAACGGCGCGGATGCGGCTGCCGGCGCCGCTGCGGCGGACCCGGTCGGCGCGTCGGACCTGTCGGAGCGGCTCATCGCGCGGCCTTCTTCTTGGCGGCGGCGCGCGCGGTCGGCGCGACCGCGGGCGCGGACTTCTTCCTGCCGGCCTTGCCGGCGGCGGGCGCCGGCGCGGCATCCTGCGCGAGCACACGCGCGAGGAAATGGCCGGTGTGCGAGGCCGGATGCGCCGCGATCGCTTCGGGCGTGCCGGTCGCGATGATCGTGCCGCCGCGGTCGCCGCCCTCCGGGCCGAGATCGACGATCCAGTCGGCGGTCTTGATGACGTCGAGGTTGTGCTCGATCACGACCACGGTGTTGCCGTCGCGGCTGAGCCGGTGCAGGACGCGCAGCAGCTGCTCGATGTCGTGGAAGTGCAGACCGGTGGTCGGCTCGTCGAGGATGTACAGCGTGCGTCCGGTATCGCGCTTGCTGAGCTCGCGCGAGAGCTTGACGCGCTGCGCCTCGCCGCCGGACAGCGTCGTCGCGCTCTGGCCGAGCTTGATGTAGCCCAGGCCCACGTCGATCAGCGTCTCGAGCTTGCGCGCCAGCGCCGGCACGTTCTCGAACAGCTTCATCGCGTCCTCGACCGTCATGTCGAGCACGTCGGAGATGTTGTGGCCCTTGTAGTGGATCTCCAGCGTCTCGCGGTTGTAGCGCTTGCCGTGGCAGACGTCGCAGGGCACGTAGACGTCGGGCAGGAAATGCATCTCGACCTTGATCAGGCCGTCGCCTTCGCAGGCCTCGCAGCGGCCGCCCTTGACGTTGAAGCTGAAACGACCCGGCCCGTAGCCGCGCGAACGCGACTCGGGCACCTGCGCGTAGAGTTCGCGCAGCGGCGTGAACAGGCCGGTGTAGGTCGCCGGATTCGAGCGCGGCGTGCGGCCGATCGGCGACTGGTCGATGTCGACGACCTTGTCGAACAGCTCCAGGCCCTGCACCTCGCGGTAGGCGGTCGCCTTCTCGTTGGCGCCGTTGAGCTCGGCGGCGGCGAGCCGGTACAGCGTATCGTTGATCAGCGTCGACTTGCCGGAGCCGGACACGCCGGTCACCGCGACGAACAGACCGGCCGGGATCTCCAGATCGACGCCCTTGAGGTTGTTGCCGCTGGCACCGAGCACGCGCAGCATCGCCTCCGGATCGGGCGTGCGGCGCTCGGCCGGCACCTCGATGCGGCGCGCCCCGGACAGGTACTGGCCGGTCAGCGAGCGCGGCGCGGCCAGCACGTCGGCCAGCGAACCCTGCGCGACCACCTCGCCGCCGTGCACGCCGGCACCGGGGCCGATGTCGACGATGTAGTCGGCCAGCCGGATCGCGTCCTCGTCGTGCTCGACGACGATCACGGTGTTGCCCAGATCGCGCAGCCGGTTCAGCGTGCCGAGCAGGCGCTCGTTGTCGCGCTGGTGCAGGCCGATCGACGGCTCGTCGAGCACGTACATGACGCCGACCAGGCCGGCGCCGATCTGCGAGGCCAGGCGGATGCGCTGCGCCTCGCCGCCGGACAGCGAGTCGGCCTGGCGGTCCAGCGTCAGATAGTCCAGACCGACGTCGACCAGGAAGTGCAGGCGCTCGCGGATCTCCTTGACGATCTTGGCCGCGATCTCGCCGCGCCAGCCGGCCAGCGCCAGCGTCCGGAAGAAGTCCAGCGACTGGTCGATCGGCAGCGCGGTCAGCGTCGGCAGGTTGCGCTCGCCGACGAAGACGTTGCGCGCGCTGCGGTTCAGGCGCTGGCCCTCGCAGTCCGGACACGGCTGCTCGCTGACGTACTTGGACAGTTCCTCGCGCACGGCCGAGGACTCGGTCTCGCGGTAGCGGCGCTCCAGATTCGGGATGATGCCCTCGAAGCGGTGCTTGCGCGTGACCGTGCCGCCGGACTCGCTGAGGTAGCGGAAGCCGATCGGCTCCTCGCCCGAGCCGTACAGCACGTGCTGGCGGATCTTCGCCGGCAGCTCGTCCCACGGTGTGTCGACGTCGAAACGGTAATGCCGTCCGAGCGACTGGATCATCTGGAAGTAGTACGCGTTGCGGCGGTCCCAGCCGCGCACCGCGCCGGCCGCCAGGCTCAGCCGCGGATGCACGACGACGCGGCCCGGATCGAAGAACTGGGTGACGCCCAGGCCGTCGCAGGACGGACAGGCGCCGATCGGCGAGTTGAACGAGAACAGCCTCGGCTCGAGCTCCGGCAGGGCGTAGTCGCAGATCGGGCACGAGTAACGCGACGAGAACGTGATCTGCGACCCGCCGTCCAGATCGGCCAGCAGCGCGATGCCCTCGCCGAGGCGCAGCGCCGTCTCGAACGATTCGGCCAGGCGCTGCTGCAGGTCGGGCTTCGGACGGAAGCGGTCGATCACCGCCTCGATCGTGTGCTTCTGGCGCAGCGCCAGCGGCGGCACGGCGTCCAGCTCGTGGACGACGCCGTCGACGCGCGCGCGCACGAAACCCTGTGCGCGCAGCTGGTCGAAGATCTGCACGTGCTCGCCCTTTCGCTCGCGCACGATCGGCGCCAGCAGCGCGTAGCGCCGCTCCGGATCGAGCGCGAGCGTGGCGTCGACCATCTGGCTGATCGTCTGCGCCTCCAGCGTGATGCCGTGGTCCGGACAGCGCGGCGTGCCGACGCGCGCGAACAGCAGGCGCAGGTAGTCGTAGACCTCGGTGATCGTGCCGACCGTCGAGCGCGGATTGTGCGAGGTCGACTTCTGCTCGATCGAGATCGCCGGCGACAGGCCCTCGATGTGGTCGACGTCGGGCTTCTCCATGACCGACAGGAACTGCCGCGCGTAGGCCGACAGCGATTCGACGTAGCGGCGCTGGCCCTCGGCGTAGATCGTGTCGAACGCCAGCGAGGACTTGCCGGAGCCGGACAGACCGGTGATCACGATCAGCTTGTCGCGCGGCAGCTCCAGATCGAGATTCTTGAGATTGTGGGTGCGCGCACCGCGGATGCGGATCGTGTCCATGGACGGCTCGGGGGGAAGGCGAACTGGGCACTATAGCGTGCGCGCGCGGCACGCGAACCCCGTGACGAAGCGGGCGATATCAAGGGGTTCGGACCCGGCACGACGGCTGCGTTCAGCCTCGCGTGCGGCCTGGCCACGGCTTGACCCGACCGCGAAATGTCCGCTATAGTCGGCGGCCGATTGTCCGGTGCCTGCAGGCCCCGGCGGGCAGATTTCAGAATAACTACAGAGGCATTGCCAGCATGTACGCAGTCATCGTGACCGGCGGTAAGCAGTACCGCGTGGCGCAGGGCGAGATCCTGCGCGTCGAGAAGCTCACCGGCGACGTCGACAGCAGCTTCGAGTTCGACCAGGTGCTCCTGGTCGGCCAGGGCGAGTCGATCACCATCGGCGCCCCGCTGATCAGCGGCGCCAAGGTCGCGGCCAAGATCCGTTCGCACGGCCGGGCCGACAAGATCCGCATCGTCAAATTCCGCCGCCGCAAGCACCATCGCAAGGAGATGGGCCACCGGCAGCATTACACCGAAATCGAAATCACCGGCATCACCGGCGTCTGATCCGAGGAGCGTCTAGTCATGGCACACAAGAAAGCTGGCGGCTCTACCCGCAACGGCCGCGATTCCAACCCGAAGTACCTCGGCGTCAAGATCTACGGCGGCCAGGCCGTCAACGCCGGCAACATCATCATTCGTCAGCGCGGCACCAAGTTCCACCCGGGTTCGGGCGTGGGCCTGGGCCGTGACCACACGCTGTTCGCGCTGGTCGACGGCGTCGTCGAGTTCAAGGTCAAGGGCGCCGAGAAGCGCAAGACCGTCAACGTCGTTCCGGCCGCCTGACCAAGCGCCGGACGCGGCCCTGACCGGGCAGCGCGATTCGCCAAGCCCCGCTCCGGCGGGGCTTTTCGTTTGCGGGTTCCGGTTCGCCCGCCCTTCCGCCCCACTATCTGCAACGGTGTTCCATGCATTTCGTCGATGAAGCCACGATCCGCGTCATTGCCGGCAACGGCGGCAATGGCTGCGTCAGCTTCCGCCGCGAGAAGTTCATTCCGTTCGGCGGCCCGGACGGCGGCGACGGCGGCAGCGGCGGCAACGTCCATCTGGTCGCCGACGAAGGCCTCAATACGCTGGTCGATTTCCGCCACGAACGCCTGCATCGCGCGCAGCGCGGCGAGAACGGCATGAGCCGGCAGATGAACGGCAAGGCCGGCGCCGACATCACGATCCGCGTCCCGGTCGGCACCGTCGTCTACAACGTCGCGACCGACGAGGAAATCGGCGATCTGACCCGCCACGGCCAGCGCCTGCTGGTCGCGCGCGGCGGTGTCGGCGGCATCGGCAACGTGCATTTCAAGAGCTCGGTCAACCGCGCGCCGCGCCGTGCGACGTCGGGCTCGGAGGGCGAGGACCGCGAGCTGCGGCTGGAGCTCAAGGTGCTCGCCGACGTCGGCCTGCTCGGCTTTCCGAACGCCGGCAAGTCGACCTTCATCCGCGCCGTCTCGGCGGCGACGCCGCGCGTCGCCGACTACCCGTTCACGACGCTGCAGCCGCATCTGGGCGTCGTGCGCATCGACACCGATCAGAGCTTCGTGATCGCCGACATTCCCGGCCTGATCGAGGGCGCGGCCGACGGCGCCGGTCTCGGCGTGCAGTTCCTCAAGCACGTCTCGCGCACGCGCCTGCTGCTGCATCTGGTCGACATCGCGCCGCTCGACGGCGTCACCGATCCGGTCGAGCAGGTCCGCGCGATCGAGCACGAGCTCGCGCAGTTCGATCCGGACCTGCTGACACGGCCGCGCTGGCTCGTCCTCAACAAGGCCGACCTGCTGCCCGAAGACGAGCGAGAGCGCACCGCCAAGGCGATCGTGCGCCGGCTCAAGTGGAAGCAGCCGTGGTTCGTCGTGTCGGCGATCGGGCGCGAGGGCACCTGGCCGATCTGCCTGGAGATCCAGCGCCATTTCGACGAGCAGCGGCGCGACGCGGCCGACGCCGAACGCTGAAGCCCGGCCGCGCCGCTTCCGGACGCGCTCGCGGCCGACCGGCCCTGCCCTGTCCGCATCGCGGCGATCGACCGGCATTCGCGCCGACCGGATGCCGCGCGGCACCGCGCCCTCTGCTGCCACCGCCTCGATCGCCGGCGGTGCGAAGGACCGCACCGGGATCGGCGGCCCCGCTGCCGGCGCCGCAAAGAAAAAGCCGGCTTCGCGCCGGCTTTTTCTGGTACCGCTGTCCGCCGGGCTCAGCCGAGCGCGCGGATATGCGCGGTCAGGCGGCTCTTGTGGCGGGCGGCCTTGTTCTGATGGATCAGGCCACGGGCCGCATAGCGGTCCATGATCGGCTCGGCGGCGCGGAACGCGGCTTCGGCGCCGGCCTTGTCCTTCGCGTCGAGGGCCTTGACGACTTTCTTGATCGCCGTACGCACCATCGAACGGGCGCTGGCGTTGCGCTGACGCGCCTGCTCGGACTGACGCGCACGCTTCTTGGCGGACTTGATGTTGGCCACTGGTTACTCCAGAAATCGGGGCTGAAAGCAGAAATTGGGGCTAAAAAAGGCGGGGGATTATGCGGCCTGGACGCCGATCGGTCAAGCCGAAACTCGGGGCGCGGCCGCCGGGGGATTGGGCGCCTGCCGCCAAAAGACCGATACTACGCGCCCTTTCGCCCCGGGTCGCCCGCCGATCGCCCGGATTCGTTCCGACGCTGTGCGGCGCCCTGCCTTTTCTCACGCCTCCCGATCGATGCCCGCCGCCCCCAGCCTGCTCCGCTCGATGCTCAGTTTCAGCGGCGGCACCTTCGTCTCGCGCCTGCTCGGCCTGGTCCGCGAGATGGTCATCGCCTGGACCTTCGGCGCCAACGCGACCACCGACGCGTTCTGGGTCGCGTTCCGGATTCCGAACTTCATGCGCCGGCTGTTCGCCGAGGGCTCGTTCGCGGCGGCCTTCGTGCCGGTGCTGACCGAGGTCAAGGAGCGCGGCAGCGCCGAGGCGCTGCGCGAGCTGATCGCGCGCGCGGCCGGCACGCTCGGCGGCATCCTGCTGGTCGTGACCGCGCTCGGCATCGTCTGCGCCGACGGCGTCACGCGCGTGTTCGCGCCCGGATCGATCGACGATCCGGCCAAGCTCGCGCTGACCTCGGACCTGCTGCGGCTGACGTTTCCGTACCTGCTGTTCATCTCGCTGACGGCGCTGGCCGGCAGCGTGCTCAACAGCTTCCACCGCTTCGCGCTGCCGGCGCTGACGCCGGTGATCTTCAATCTGTGCATGATCGCCGGCGCGCTGTGGCTGGCGCCGCGGATGGACGTGCCGATCATGGCGCTGGGCTGGGCGATCCTGGCCGCGGGCGTGTTCCAGCTGCTGTTCCAGCTGCCGGCACTGCGCCGTCTGAACCTGCTGACGCTGCCGCGCTGGGGCTGGCGCCATCCGGACGTGCAGCGGATCCTCAAGCTGATGGTGCCGACGCTGTTCGGCTCCTCGGTCGCCCAGGTCAACCTGCTGCTCGACACGCTGATCGCCTCGTTCCTGATCACCGGCTCGCAGACCTGGCTGGCGCAGACCGACCGCCTGCTGGAGTTTCCGCTCGGCCTGTTCGGCGTCGCGCTCGGCACGGTGATCCTGCCGTCGCTGTCGCGCCATCACGTCGGCGCCGATCCGGACGGCTATTCGCGCGCGCTCGACTGGGGCCTGCGCACGGCGCTGCTGATCGCGCTGCCGGCGATGCTCGGCCTGGTGCTGCTGGCCGAGCCGATCGTCTCGACGCTGTTCCAGCACGGCCGCTTCGACGCGCACGACGTGCGCATGGCGGCGCTGTCGCTGTCGGCGCTGAGCGTCGGCCTGCCGGCGTTCGTGCTGGTCAAGGTGCTGGCGCCGGCGTTCTACGCGCGGCAGGACACGCGCACGCCGGTGCGCGCCGGCATCGCCGCGATGGTCGCCAGCATGCTGCTCAACGGCGTCTTCGTCGGCCTGCTGCTGGTGCTGTGGCACCGCCCGGAGGACGTCGCCGACGGCTGGTTGGCCGCGCTCGACCGCGTCCCGGGCCTGCACGTGGGTCTCGCGCTGGCCAGCGCGCTGGCGAGCTATCTCAACCTCGCCCTGCTCTGGCGCGCGCTGCGCCGCGAAGGCGTCTATCGGCGCGCGCCGGGCTGGGGCCGCCATCTGCTGCGGCTGACGCTGGCCTGCGCGGCGATGGTCGCGGTGCTGCTGGCCGGACTCGCCGTCTGGCACGACTGGACGCAGTGGTCGGCGGCCACGCGCCTGACGCGCCTGCTGGTACTGATCGGCGCGGCCGGCGCCGCGTTCGTCGTGACGCTGCTCGCGCTCGGTCTGCGCCTGCGCGATCTGCGCGGGCATTGAGGATCGGTGCATCGGCCCGCGCCGAATGCGCCACGACGGGACGCCGCACGCGCCCGCGCAGTGACGACGGCGATGCGGGCGCCTCGCTATAATCGCCCGATGATCCAGGTATTCGACGGTGCCGCGGGGCCGAGTCTCGCCCCAGGCGGCAGTGTGGCGTGCGTCGGTGCGTTCGACGGCGTCCATCGCGGGCATCGCGCCCTGCTCGATCGCGTGCGCGCCCGCGCCGACGCGCGCGGCCTGCCGGCCGTCGTGGTCAGCTTCGAGCCGATTCCGCGCGAGTTCTTCGCACGCGGCGGGCCGCTGCTGCGGCTGTCGGACCGGCACGACAAGATCGAGCAGTTCCAGGCCGCCGGCATCGACCGCGTGCTGCTGCTCGGCTTCGACGCCGAACTGGCCGGCTGGACCGCGCAGACCTTCATCGATCGCATCCTGGTCGCGCGGCTCGAGGCGCGCGAGGTGTTCGTCGGCGCCGACTTCCGTTTCGGCCGCGACCGCCAGGGCGACGTCGCGCTGCTGCGCGAGGCCGGCGAACGCGCCGGCTTCTCGGTCGACGTGTTCCCGGAGTTCGCACTCGACGGCGGGCGCGTGCGCTCCAGCCGCATCCGCGAGCAGCTCGCGGCCGGCGACTTCGACGGCGCGGCGCATCTGCTCGGCCGCCGCTTCCGCATCGGCGGCGAGGTGATCCACGGCCAGCAGCTCGGCCGGCGCCTGGGCTATCCGACCGCGAACATCGCACTCGGCACGCGCGCCTCGCCGGTCCGCGGCATCTTCGCGGTGCGCGTGCACGGCCTGGACGGCGGACCGCATCCGGGCGTCGCCAGTCTCGGCGTGCGCCCGACCGTCGACGGCAGCGGCGCGCCGCTGCTCGAGGCGCATCTGTTCGACTTCGACGGCGACCTCTACGGCCGCCGCCTCGACGTGGAGTTCGTCGCCAAGCTGCGCGACGAGGAAAAATTCGCCGATCTCGACGCGCTGGTCCGGCAGATGGACCGGGACGCGGCCGAGGCGCGCACGATTCTGGGCATGCCACAGGCCGCGAAGGCCGGAGCGACTGCGTGAGCAAGGATTACAAGAACACCATCAACCTGCCCAAGACCGACTTCGCGATGAAGGCCGATCTGGCCAGGCGCGAGCCGGCGATGCTGGCCGACTGGTACGCCAGGGAGCGCTACCAGACGATCCAGCGCCACACCGCCGGCCGCGCGCGCGCGTTCATCCTGCACGACGGCCCGCCGTACGCGAACGGCGTGATCCACATCGGTCACGCGGTCAACAAGGTGCTCAAGGACATCGTCGTCAAGTCCAAGCTGCTGGCCGGCTTCCGCTCGCCGTACGTGCCGGGCTGGGACTGCCACGGCCTGCCGATCGAGATCGCGGTCGAGAAGGAGGTCGGCAAGGTCGGCCAGAAGGTCGACGCGGCGACGTTCCGCGAGAAGTGCCGCGAATACGCGGCCAGGCAGATCGACCTGCAGCGCGCCGACTTCAAGCGCCTGGGCGTGCTCGGCGACTGGGACCATCCGTACCGCACGATGGACGCGCGCTTCGAGGCCGACATGCTGCGCGCATTGGCGCGCATCTACGCCAACGGCCACGTCACGCGCGGCTTCAAGCCGGTGCACTGGTGCTTCGACTGCGGCTCGGCGCTGGCCGAGGCCGAGATCGAGTACGCCGACAAGACCTCGCCGGCGATCGACGTCGCCTACGACGCGATCGACCCGCGTGCGCTGGCCGCGACGTTCGGCGTCACCGTCGACGACGACACGATCGTCGCCGTGCCGATCTGGACCACGACGCCGTGGACTCTGCCGGCCAGCCTGGCCGTCTCGCTCGGCCCCGAGCTCGAGTACGTGCTGGTCGAAGGACCGCCGCGCGACGGCAGGCGCGTGCTGCTGGTGATCGCGGCCGCGCTCGCCGGCAAGGCGCTGTCGCGCTACGCGATCGAGGACGCCGCACCGCTGGCCGGCAGCCGGCCGGCGCCCGGCGCCGCGCTCGAGCACGTCGAGCTGCAGCATCCGTTCTACGAGCGCAGCGTGCCGATCCTGGTCGGCGCGCACGTCAGCGCCGAGGACGGCACCGGTGCGGTCCACACCGCGCCCGGTCACGGCGTCGAGGACTTCACGGTCGGCCAGGCCTACGGCCTGATCGACCGCTACACCGCGTCCGAACTCAATCCGGTCGGCGGCAACGGCGTGTATCTGCCCGGCACGCCGCTGTTCGGGGGCCAGTTCATCTGGAAGGCCAACGACGCGATCGTCGAGCTGCTGCGCGGCAACGGCCATCTGCTCGCGTTCGCGAAGTTCGAGCACAGCTATCCGCACTGCTGGCGCCACAAGACACCGGTCGCGTTCCGCGCGACGCCGCAGTGGTTCATCAGCATGGAGAAGGAAGGCCTGCGCGCGACCGCGCTGGAGGCGATCAAGGCGGTGCGCTGGATCCCGTCCTGGGGCGAGGAGCGCATCACCGGCATGATCGCCGGACGGCCGGACTGGTGCATCTCGCGCCAGCGCACCTGGGGCGTGCCGATCGCCCTGTTCGTCGACAGGACGACCCAGCTGCCGCATCCGCGCAGCGTCGAGCTGTTCGAGCAGGTCGCGCAGCGCGTCGAGCGCGACGGCATCGACGCCTGGGCCGCGCTCGATCCGAGCGAACTGCTCGGCGCCGACGCCGGGCGCTACGAGAAGGTCTCCGACGTGCTCGACGTCTGGTTCGACTCGGGCGTGACGCATTACGCCGTGCTCGATCAGCGGCCCGAGCTCGCACACGGCCCGGACGACCGCGTCATGTATCTGGAAGGTTCGGACCAGCATCGCGGCTGGTTCCATTCCTCGCTGCTGACCGCCTCGGCGATGCACGGCCGCGCCCCGTACCACGAGGTGCTGACGCACGGCTTCACGGTCGACCAGCAAGGCCGCAAGATGTCCAAGTCGCTCGGCAACGTGGTCGCGCCGCAGAAGGTCGTCGACACGCTCGGCGCCGATGTGCTGCGCCTGTGGGTCGCCTCGACCGACTACCGCAACGAGATCGCGGTCTCCGACGAGATCCTCAAGCGCGTGTCCGACGCGTACCGGCGCATCCGCAACACCGCGCGCTTCCTGCTCGGCAACCTCGACGGATTCGACCCGGCACGGCATCTGCTGCCGGTCGATCGCTGCCTGCTGCTCGACCAGTGGGCCGTGCAGCAGGCGCACGACGTGCAGACCGCGGTCGTGGCCGCCTACGAGCGCTACGACTTCCCGGAGATCGTGCAGCGCGTGCAGAACTTCTGCACGAACGAGATGGGCTCGCTGTACCTGGACATCACCAAGGACCGGCTCTACACGATGCCGACCGACAGCCACGGCCGGCGCAGCGCGCAGAGCGCGATGTTCCACATCCTCGAGGCGCTGGTGCGCTGGCTGGCGCCGCTGACCAGCTTCACGGCCGAGGAGATCTGGCAGCATCTGCCGGCGCGCACCGGCGGCGCGTCGCGCGGCGAATCGGTGCTGCTGGAGACCTGGTACGACGGCCTCGCCGCGACGCAGGGCTCGGCCGAGCGCCGCGCGTACTGGAGCGATCTGCTGGCGATCCGCGCGGCGGTGTCCAAGGTGCTCGAGGGCATGCGCGCGGCCGGCACGATCGGCGCTTCGCTGCAGGCCGAGGTCACGCTGCACCTGGACGCCGCGGCGCGGGCGCGCTACGCCGACCAGGCGGCCGAGCTGCGCTTCTTCTTCATCACCTCGTCGCTGACGCTGGCCGATCTCGACACGCGTCCGGCCGATGCGGTCCGCGCCGAGGTCGACGGCATCGAGGTCTGGATCGCCGCGCGCGCGAGCGAGGCCGCCAAATGCGTGCGCTGCTGGCACTACCGGCCGGAGGTCGGCACGTTCGCCGACGACCCGGAGCTGTGCGGGCGCTGCGTCGACAACGTGGAAGGTCAGGGGAGGCGCGTCACTGGTTCTGAGCGCCGGCGCGGTCCCTCGGCGCAGCGCCGCGGACCGCGCGCGGGCGCGTACAAACCTGTTGTCCGCTGCAAGCGCAGTGACTATACTTCGCGGCCCTCGAGCCGGAGTAGCTCAGTTGGTAGAGCAACGCATTCGTAATGCGTGGGTCGGGGGTTCGATTCCCTTCTCCGGCACCAAGGGCGGTTAGCTCAGCGGTAGAGCACTGCCTTCACACGGCAGGTGTCGCAGGTTCGATCCCTGCACCGCCCACCATTCAATCAGCACCTGGCAATTCGGATAGGTGCGAGTACGGCAAACATCGAAACCGCCCTGCGAAATCGGGGCGGTTTTTTTTGCCTGCCACCTGCCGCGCTCGCGGCAACCCCGGCCAGGTTCTCCGTCATGCTGCGCGGTCGCCGACGGCCGGTCGACGTGGCGGCCCGTCCTCTGGTACGACCCGCTCGATCGCGTCCTCGGCGCGGGTGGCGGGACCGGTGATCAGGCGAACTGTGGGAAAATCAAACGCATCGGCCGACAGGCCGCCGATGGCGTGAAAACGGGAGCATGGCACAGGCGTCCAGGCAGTATCGTTTCGGCCGGTTCATGCTGAATCCGCAGGCTCGCCAGTTGTTCGAGGACGGACGTCTGGTGGCGCTGGCTCCCAAGGTCCTCGATGTCCTGCTGTGGTTGTTCGAGCACCGCGGACGCGCGGTCGGCCGTGACGAGCTCGGCGCAGCGATCTGGGGCAAGGCGGATTTCACCGACGGGCAGCTCGACCAGCTGATCTGGGGCTTGCGGCGCGCGCTCGGCGACAGCGAGCGTACCGTGATCCGCACGGTGCCGCGTTTCGGTTACCTCTGGACCGCCGAGGTCGAACCGGCGATGCCGCCCGTCGACACGGACGCCACCCTCGCCGCCGACGGGGCCTCTGAGGTCGACGAGGAACCTGCCGCCGCGCCCGGGACCGAGGCCGCCAGGATTTCGGAGGCCGCGAGTACGCCGCGACGGTTCCCGCGGATCGCGCTCGGCGCTTTCGCGCTGCTGGCCGTGGCCGCCGGTACATGGGGACTGCATTGGCGGTATCGCGCCACGCCGCCGGACTCGACGGCGACCCGGCCGGCCGCGCCGGCGACGGCGGGCTTGGTGGCGGTGCTCCCGGTCGTGATGGACGTCGAGTCGGACAGTCGGTTTGCATGGCTGCGTCTGGGCCTGATGGATCTGATCGCCGCGCGCCTGATCGAGGGCGGCGCCCATGTGGTGCCGGCGCAGAACATCGTGGCCTTGATCGGAGAACGCGGCGAGGCGCTTCCGGATGCGGAAAGGATCCGCGAGGTCACGGGGGCGACGATCGTCATCGCGCCGTCGATCCATCGCGGCAGCGACGGCTGGCGGTTGCGGTTGGATCTCGGCGGCCTGGAAGGAGCGCTCGAGATCGAGGTCCACGACGCCGAACCCACCGCCACGGCGCGCCAGGCCGCCGATCGCGTGCTGGTGCTGATGAACCGCGCGCCGGTCACCGGGCGCCCTGGCGAAGAACGTGCCGGCGAGGAAGCAGCCGCTCTGCTCATCGATGCGGCGGTCGCCAGCGAGCGCTTCGATGTCGCGCAGCGGCTCCTGGACGAGGTGCCGCCGGCGTTGCGCAGCGCACCGCGGTGCGCTTCATGGGCGTCCACGTACTGCTGGCGCAGGGCAGGACGGCCGAGGCACTGGCCGAGCTGGAAGCGCTGGCCGGATCCGATGCGGATCTGGCGGAGGATGACGGATTGCGTTCGTCGATCCTGCAGGCCCTGGGCGCGGTGCTCGTCCGCAGCGGACGTCCTCCCGCCGAGGCGCTGAAGCCCCTCGACGGTGCCGTGGAGGCCGCCAGCAAGGCGCAGTCCGCGGGCAACTACGGTTCCGCGCTGCAGAGCCGGGCTGCCTTGAACGTCATGCTCGAGCGCTGGCCCGAGGCCGATGCCGACTTCGCGCAGGCGCGCGTCACGATGGAAATGATCGGCGACAGTCTCGGCCTGGCGGAACTGGACGCGAACGAAGCCGGAGCCCTCATCAAGCGACAGCGCTATGCCGAAGCCGCGACGCTGCAAGCCCGGGCGATCGAGCGCCTCGAGCGGTTTCCGGTCGGGGGAGGCGCTGAGAATTGCCTACGGCAATCAGATCGCCCTGGAACTGGACCTGCTCGACACGCCGGCCGCGCTCGACACGGCCACCAAGGCCCTGAAGACCCTCGAAAAGACCACCGACCTGCGTGCCGTTTCCTGGCTCGCCGTGCAGGTCAGCCGCGCCGACATCGCGGCCGGTCGCCTGGGCGAGGCGGAAAGGCGACTCATCGCCGTCAGGGCGGCGCTCGACCCGGCGGTACCGGAGGATCGCTATTCGAATGCGCAACTCCTGCTCGCACAGCTGGCACTCGCTCGCGGGGATGCCGCCGAGGCGGCGCGCCTGGCCGCCTCGGCCGCAGAACGGCGCCCGATGCCGGCGGCGACCGCGGCGCATTTCGCGAAGGTGCGGTCCGCGGCGGCGCTCCTTCACATCCGCGCGCTGCTGGAGCTGCGCCGGCCCGTGGAGCCGAAGGCGGCGTTGCAGGCGTTCGCCGAGTGGGCGGACGCGTCCGACCAGCCCGACGTCATCGCCCATCTCAGGCTGGCGCAAGCCCTGGTGAGCGCTCGGGAAGATTCATCCGAGGTCGCCGCCGGCCGCTTCGACGCGGCGCTGGACGCCGGCGCGAAGGCGGCGCCGGCGAGTCTGGCCAAGGTCGCGGTCGCCTACGGTACGTACCTGCTCGACGGGCATGAGCTCGGCCCGGCGACGCGCGTCATCGGGCGTGTCGCCCGCTGGGCGGAACAGGACTTCGACTGTGCCCTCCTGCAGGCAAGGCTCTACCACCTGCTGGGCCAGCCCGAGCCCTGGCGGCGCGCGCTGGCCGCAGCCCGTCGGCTGGCCGGCGAGCGCGCCATCCCGCCGGCGCTGGCGGCCGCGCCGGCCCCGCCTCCCGCGCGCGGAGCCGGCGCGCCGGTTTCCGGTCCGTCGCCTCCGCGCTGACCAGCCGCGCCCCTGCCGGTTTCGCGCCCTTACGGCGCCCATGAGTCTCCCATGAGGCAGACCTAAGCCTCCCGATAGGCAGGGCGAATGCACAGGTCGCCCTCTCCCACCATGTTCGGCCCCTGCATCCACCGGACGCCGTGGCCGGCGTCCTCTCTTCCGTGTTTCGGGGAATCGTGCAATGAAGCGTTTCGTCATAACCCTGCTGGCGGCCTGGGCCGGATTGGGTCTGCATCCGGCCCGCCCGGCCGTCCCGGCCGTCGACGCCACCGAGGGCGCTGTTCCCGCGTCGCCCCCCCCTCCGCCGTCGCGGATCCGCCCCTGGCCTGGACGGCCCGGCGCATGCCGGCGCCCGGCGGCGGCGGCGAGCTGCGCAACGGCATCGCGATGACCGACGACGTCGCCATGGTCGGCGACCTCCAGAGGGTCCACGTCTACCGCAAGGAGGCTGGCCAATGGATCGAGCGCCAGGTCCTCGATCCCAGCCGCCCGGTTCCGCCGGAGGCCTTCTTCGCGTTCGGAGCCGCCATCGCCATCCGCGGGTCGCATGCCGTGATCGGCCACACCCGCGGATACAACGGCATCGATTTCGCTCCGCCGGATCCGGCTGCGGACGCCGGCTCCGAGTCACAGCCCGCGGCCTACGTGTTCGAGGACCGCAACGGCACCTGGCTCGAAACGGCCCGCCTGACGCCGGACGACGGCGCCCCCGGTTCGTGGGGGCAACGCGGCAACTCGTTCGCCACCAGCCTGGCAATCGACGGTACGACCGTCGCGGTCGGTGCCTATTCGCACACGCCCGATGCCGATCGCGCCAACCAGGGCGCCGTCTATCTGTTCAGCGACGACGGCAACGGCTGGCGGCAGACGCAGAAGCTCGTCGCGGACGACGCTCGCGCCGGCGACCAGTTCGGCAATGCCATCGCGTTGCAGGGCGATACCCTGCTCATCGGTGCGCGCGGCGCGACGCGCAACCGCGACTTCCCCTGGCATGGCCTGGTCTATGTGTTCGAGCGCCGCAACGGCGTCTGGGTTCAGCGCCAGAAGCTGTATCCGTCGCCGCTGTCGCCGGCGATCCGATTCGGCCAGTCGCTGGGCCTGGACGGTGATACCGCGATCGTCGGCGCGCCGCGCGGATTGAGCGGCTATCTGGAATACGGCGACGCACGCGGCGGCGTCTTCATGTTGCAGCGCAGAGATGGATTCTGGTCGGTGACGCAGGCGCTGCCATCGTTGAACGATCGGGACTACGCGGACTCTCTCGGCGAGAGTGTCGCGATCGCCGGCGATCTGGCGATCGCCGGCGCCTACCAGACCTTCTACACCGGCGGCCTGACGCAGCAGGGCACGGCCTTCGCCTACGAGCGGGATGGCGATCGCTGGGTCCGGCGCAGCCGGCTGACCTCGCCGGAAGGCTTCGACTACGGCTACTTCGGCATCTGGTTCGCGTTGTCCGGACGATCGGCGATCATCGGCTCCTTCCCCAGCAACAACGTCTTCGCGTTCGAGGCGCATACGCCCGCGATCGCACGCCTGCAGCCCGGCGCGATCCACGTCACCATGCCGCCGAACACCGTCGCGCAGCGATCGCTGCGGATCGACAACCCCGGCGACCGGACGCTGCAGTTCGCACTGGACGCGACGGCACCCACGCACGCGGTGCCGTTGCAACCACGCTCCGGCCCGGGCTCCGGCCCCGCCGGCCCATCGGGTTCGACGGGCGGCGCGCTCGACTTCGCACTCGACGACGGCGGATACGAGGCCAAGCAGTCGTTCAACTTCCGGTTCACCGAGCAAGCCGCGATCTGGCTCAACCGCTTCGCCGCCCCGGCCGGCACCGGCGCCTTCACCATCGACAGCATTTCGATGCTGGTTCCCGCCGAGAACGCCGGATCGCTGGTCGGCCGCCCGATCACCCTGGTCGCGTACTACGACGCGGATGCCGATGGCGACCCGGGCAATGCCGTGCGCCTCGGTGCCGATCATCCGGCCACGATCACGGCCGAGGGCCAGTTCATCACGTTCCCGACCGATTTCCGCGTGCCCGGCGACGGTGACGTCTACGTCGGCTTCGAGTCGACCTACGCACGCGGCGGCCTCCCGGAGCGGTTTCCGGTCGCGCTCGATACGACCGCGCCGGTGCTCGAGCATTCCTGGCTCGCCTCGATGGAGGACGGTGCGCCCAATCTCGACGACCTTTCCGCCAATCGCGTGCAGATGTACCTCGAGGACTACTCGCGGGAGGTGCGCGCCGGCAACGCGATGATTCGCGCGACCGGCAAGGATCCGGCGAACGACTGCATCGATCCGGCCGGTGTGCCGTGGCTCGCACTGGCCGCGGCGGCCGGCTCGGTTCCGGCGGGCGGCTCGGCGACGATCGCGCTGGAACTCGACGGCAGCGGACTCGCCGAAGGGACGTACACCGCGCAGTTGTGCGTCGCCAGCAACGATGCCGCGCGCGCGATGCAGCGCGTGCCGGTCGTGCTGACGGTCCTGCCCGACGGCGTGATCTTCCGCGACGGATTCGAGGGCACGCCATGAACGCACCGCGCCACGATTTTTCCCTGCACCCGCGCACGCCGGTCCGGCGTGCGGCCATCTTCTGCGGATCATCGCCCATGAAGTTCATCTCCCTGCCGCTCGCCGGCCTGCTCGTCGCCGGCACCGCGGACGCCGCGGCGCTGCAGCGCGCCCCGGCCACCGGACTTGCCCCCTCCCCGTCGGTCGTGCTCGGCGCGCGCGCGCTCGCGCAGATGGACGACAACGCGCCGACCGAGCAGGGCGGCTTGTCGTGCACCGACGCACAGACCAGCTACACCTCCCGCCAGAGCTACTGGCGGCGCTTCTATCTGGCCGAGCACGGCGCGCCCTCCTCCGTCCGCATCGAGAGCGTGATGATCGGTGCCGAGACCGGGTCCGCGCCGGTCACGATCCGGCTGCACGCGCTCGCGCACACGACGCCCGTCGACACGATTCCGGTCGAGCTGTTGCGCCCGATCGGTTCATCGGCGCAAGTCCTGGTGCACGGGCAGCTGGACACCACCACGATTCCGGTGACCGGCCTGCTGGCCGATGCCGCGCCGACGACCTGGTGGTCGAGTACCAGGTCGGCGAGGCGTTCGGCTCCCTCTTCTATGGCGGCGGCAACCCGACCGCCGAGACGCATCCGTCCTTCATCAGCGCACCGGACTGCGGCGTGTTCGAGCCGACGCCCGTCGGCGGCGCCGGCTTTCCCAACGCACACATGATCGTGGTCGCCAACACGGCGGCGCCGGGGGTCGGCCTGCTGCCTTCGTTCACGCCTGCGACGATCGCGTCGGGAGGGATTTCGCGGCTCGAGATCGCGCTGGCCAATCCGCTGCCGGCGGCGGCCGCACAGACCTCGGCCCTGACCGTGACGCTGCCGAGCGGCCTGTCCGTGGCGGCCGTTCCGCACGCCGCCACCACCTGCGGCGGCAGCGTGACGGCAGCGGCCGCCGGCAGCAGCGTGAGCCTGGCCGGCGCCACGATCGCGGCACGGGGTTCTTGCACGCTCGGCGTCGACGTGACCTCGGCCGGCGGCACGTTCGACGTCGCGATTCCCGCCGGTGCCCTGCTCACCGGCCAGGGCAGCAACACCCAAGCGGCCTCGGCCCGGCTCGTGGTGGTGCCCGTCGGCGGGAACGGCCTGATCCGGTCCGGATCGATCAACCGCACGCTGGCGATGAACGTGGCGGGCACCTCGTACGACATGGTCGGCAACGCCTTGAACCATACCGGCATGCTCGGGCCGAACTGGGACCTGAAGGCCGGCATGGTGATGAACTTCGCCCTGCCCGCCGTCGTCGTCTTCGGCTTCGCCGCCACACCCGACGTCCAGTTCGCCCTCAACGGCAATGGCGAGATCGCCCTGCTCGGCCATGGGACGGTCGTCGGGCCCGCCACCGGGTTCGGCAACGGTTCCGGCCTGCCCCTCGACCCGGCCTGGTACGCCGGTGCCGATGCCGCGATCGGCGTCCGCTTCCGCTGTGCCGGGCGCCTGGCATACCCGGTCGCCGGCGGCGACCACTGCTTCGGCTACGTGCGACTGTCGACCACCGCGCCGAGCGGCATTCCGGTCCGGCTGGTCGAGTCGGCGTTCGACGGCGACGGCAATCCCGTGATCGTGCAGCTGCCGCCACCGAGCAACCCGCCCGCGGCCAGCGTGACACCGGCGTCGCTCTCGCTCAGCGTGGCCGCCAACGCGGTGTCACACCAGGAGCTGTCCCTTGCCAATACCGTCGGCAGCGCACCGCTGCGCTATTCGCCGAGCGGCCGCGGCATCGCGCTGGCCGCCCGGCCGGGCGTCGAGGACCTGGCGCGCCGTGGCGACATCGCGCAGGCGACGGCGTCGCTGCCGTTGCCGCCGGTCGCCTCGCCCCTGCAGCGGGCGCAGGTGCACGGCTTCGATGCGGCACCGTGGAGCACGGGCGGAGGCTTCCTCTACGCGCTCGACGACGGCGCCTACGAGCAGGTCGTCGGCATGGGATCGAATCTCGCGGGCATCTGGCTGAACCGCTA
The DNA here is from genome assembly GCA_024707225.1 of Dokdonella sp. Lineage (GTDB taxonomy): Bacteria > Pseudomonadota > Gammaproteobacteria > Xanthomonadales > Rhodanobacteraceae > Dokdonella. Next base: position 1,309,123 of record JANQAE010000001.1, read on the forward strand.
TTCGGTCATCGAGGCGCAGACGATCGACTCGATCTCCGTGATGTGGCCCAAGCAGGCGATCGGCAACCCCGGCGCCCTGCTCGGCCTGCCCGTGAACCTCGTGGCCTACTACGACGCCGACGGCGATGGCGATCCACGCAACGCGGTGCGCCTGGGTGGCGACCACATCGGGACGATCGACGCGATCGACCGCTTCCAGACCTACGCGACACAGTTCGAGGTCCCGGGGCCGGGCGATGTCTATGTCGGATTCGTCGAGCACTGGCCGATGGACGGCTCCATGGAGATCGTCTACGCGGCCGCCTTCGACTCGACCACGTACGGCGGCGCTTCCTATGCGTCGCTGAACTTCGGCGGGCCGCCCGACATCGACGACCTCGGCGCCAACCCGTTCACCGCCGTCGTCGGCGCGCTGGGAGCGGCCGGCAACTTCACGTTCCGCGCGACCGGCAGCGGCGTTTCCTGCGGCGGCGCCGAAGTGACCTGGTTGCGCGTCGACGGCAGGGCCGACGTCGTGGTCGGCGGGTCGTCCAGAACGCTGCGCGTCGAGATCGATCCGGCCGCAGCCCGACTCGATCCCGGCAGCCACCAGGCCGAGCTGTGCATCGTCACCAACGATCCGGCGCAGCGCACGCTGTCGGTGCCGATCACGGTGCAGGTGACCGCGCCGCTGGTACAGCACGCCTGCGCCAGCAACGGCGACGGCCTGTTCTGCTCCGGCTTCGACGACGGCGCAAGCGACAGCGTCGTCGACAGCGGCCTGCTGGCCGTGAACTTGCCGCCGACGGCGTACGGCCTGTCGTTCAATTTCCTGCGCGGCGAATGGGGCGACTTCCCGTTCTCCGGTGACGACTTCGCGTCCTACTTCGGGGGACCGCTCGCTCCGTATGCGCTCTTCTACTGGCACGGCGATGCGAACCCCGGGCGCGGCGGCGGTGTTGCCGACACGGCATTCGGCCCCTACCGGGTCCTGCAGAGCGGTGACACGATCGGCCCGGACTCGGTCTTCAGCGAGGTCTCCAGCGGCCGCTACTCGGAGACCCGGCGTTTCCTCGACGGCGTGAACGGCTATCTCGGCTTCCGCTTCTACAACGAGGAAACGCGCCAGATCAACTACGGCTACCTCCATCTGCAGACGACCTGGCCGACCGGCTATCCGGCCAAGGTGACCGGCTACGCCTACGACCGCACCGGCGCGCCGATCACGATTCCGTGACCGGGACACGTCGCTCCGTTCCGCAAGGCGTCGCCGGCAACGGCGGCGCCTTTCTCGGGTTCGTCGCGGAAGACCGCGGAGGTTCCGAGGCTCCATCCTGCGTCCGTCCCGATGCTCTTTGGATCGGGATGTGTCGAATCGCAGTGCGCGTCAGGCACCGGACCGTGCTGCACAGGCTATCGTTTGACGCGGCTGGAATGGCCTGATGGAGGGCTGGAGGCTGTCGTGGCATCTGATGCCGAGCTGCAAGGTGATGTCGTGCGCGCCTTGCGGCGCGCGTCGCCGTCGGATCCATGAAACGACGCTGCGTCGGCTGCGTGACCTGCCGCTGATCGAGTAGCGCGTGATCGTGCATGCGATCTGTACCGCGTCGCGGCCAGGTACGGGCGCGAGGTGATCGATCGGGTGCGGGTGTACCGAGCCAGTCAGCTTCGACGGGACGCGCCGACCAGGTAGGTCCTCAAATCCGGTCGCTGGCTGTCGCTGCGCAACCGGCGCAATCTCGAACTCGAACAGGCCGCGCATTGGCGGGAGCGGCTGGCGGCCAACCCGTCGTGGCTATGCATCTGCGGGCTGCGCCGAACTCACAGGCATTGGTTCTGGCGGAAGTGCCCAGTCGGAACGCGCCCGGCAGCAATGGCTGCGGCAGGTCCGCCGAAGCGGAATCGCCGTCCTGGAAACATTGCCCAGCGCCTGCGGGGCTACCGGCACGGCATCGTGGCCCGCTGTCGCCCTCGGCTCGACACCGGCCTCGTCGAAGCCGCCAACAACACCATCGAGGTCATCGAGCGCCGCGCGAATACCGCGAGGAGTCCTACCCGTTCCTCAGCATCCGTGCGCCCCTCCCTTGTAAGCGGCGACGAACCAAGAAAAAAAGCCCCGCATTGCTGCGGGGCTTTTCGATACCGCGGGCTGAAGCGGCTGTACCGGTCAGGGCGCGCCGCGAACCGCGACAGTCAGACGCAGCGGCGGCGACTGGCCGCCGGTCTCGGTCAGCACGATCTGCGCGAACACCACGTTGGCGAGCGTCGTCGTCGGCGTCGCGGTGACGGTCACCGCCTGCGTCTCCGGCGCGGTCGGGGTCGCATCCTCGAACGTGCCGATGAAGATCACGTCCGGATCGAGCACGCCTTCGCCGGTGAAGCTGAAGCTGGTCGGCGAGACCGTGACGTTGAGGCCGGCCGGCACGTTGACGGCCGCGACGGTCCAGTTGGTCGGCGTCGACAGCGTGTTGCGGAACGTACGCGTCCACTGGCAGTTGCCGGTGCAGCCGACGTTGCGCAGGCTGGCGATGTTCAGCGTGTGCGGCTGGCCGCCGCTGTTCGGGTTGGCCGCGACGAAGTTGGCGAAGGTCTCGTTCAGCACGAGGCCGGCGAGCGCCGCGCCGCGCAGATTGACCATGCCGCTGCCGACCTCGTCCGGCGTCGCCGCCGTCGTGCCGTCCGGCATCAGCTGACCGGCGAGGGTCGCGGTCATCATCAGCGCGGAGTTGACCTCGACCGGGGTCCAGGTCGGCCGCACCGCGCGCACCAGGGCGCCGGCGCCGGCGACGTGCGGCGAGGACATCGAGGTGCCCGAGATGTTGGCGTAGGCGGCTGCGCCGGTGCCCGAGGCGGCGGCGTAGATGTTGATGCCGGGCGCCGTGATGTCGGGCTTGGTGACGTTCATCGCACCGCTGCCGTTGCAGCACAGATTCGGGCCGCGCAGGCTGCCGCTGTCGAGCACGTTGGCGGTCGTCAGCGGCGGCGGGTTGACCGTCACCAGCGTCGGCGTCGCGCCGTTGGCGGTGATGAAGCTCGCCAGTGCCTGGCCGTCGGTCTGCGTCAGCGTGCCGACCGGCGTGCCTTCCTGCGCGTTGGTGCCGGGGCTGAAGGCGCCGGCGACGTTGTTGTAGATGATCACGCCCTGCGCGCCGGCGGCGACCGCATTGGCGACCTTGACCGCGAACGCGCAGGCCTCGGGCGTGCCGCCGCGCGACACCAGCGCATAGGCGCCGGAGAACGTGCCCGGCGCGAACGACGTGCAGCCGAACGCATTGGACGCGACGTGGCGCACGACCACGCCGGTCGCGGCCGGCGGCGGCGGTACGTCGGAGGCCGACAGTGTCAGCGACGCCAGGTTCGACGGCACCGGCGTCGGGCCGGTCACCTGGATGAAGCCGTCGGCACGCGGCACGCCGTCGTGGCCGCTGTTGGCGACCGTGATGTTCCACGGACCGACGTGCTTGACCTCGGCCGGCGGGTTGATGACCGGCGAGGCGCGCGTATTGCCGGCCGACATCGAGACGAAGATGCCCGAGTTGACCATGTCGAGCACGCGGCGGTCGGTGCTGTCGGTCCACGGGTTGAGCTGGCCGTTGATGTTCGGGCCGAGCGAGAAGTTGGCGACATCGATGCCGTCGGCGATCGCCTGGTTGATCGCGTTGGTGATCGCCGTTCCGGTACAGCCGGACGGGAAGCAGACGCGATAGGTACGCAGGTTCGCGCACGGCGCGACGCCGGAGATGTTACGCAGCGGATCGGAGTTCTCGCCGCGCGGCACGAAGTTGCCGCCGGCGGTGCTGGCCGTGTGGCTGCCGTGATCGTCGGCGTCGCCGGGCGAGGGACCTGCGCAGTTGGCGGCCGAGCAGTCCAGTGCGACCAGCTTGGGCTGCGGCGTCGAGAAGCCGCAGGCCGCGCCCATCGGCGCGAACGAGGGATGATTGAGATTGGCGCCGGTATCGAACACGCCGATCGTGACGCCCTGGCCGAGCGAACCGAAGCCGCCCGGCGCATTGGAGCCGTCCCAGATCGTCGGCGCGCCGATGAAGGTCGGGCCGCGGTGGGTGTCGAGCTGGTAGAGCGCTTCCTTCTCGACGCTGACGATGCCCGGCAGGTCGCGGATCCGCGCGGCTTCCTCTTCGGTCAGCTCGAGCGCGATGCCGCTGTGCGTGATCGCGTAGCGGTGGATCGCCTGCACGCTGCGGCCGAGGCGCGCCTCGATCGCGGCGATGTGCGCGTCCTGGGCGGCGGTCAGGCGGGCCTGGTACTGCACGGCGGCCGGCGCGTGCACGTCGAGCCGGCGCTGGCCGGCCGGTGCGGTGCCCTGCGGCTGCTGCGCGTCGCCCTGGAAATACAGCAAGCCCGGCTCGGCGAACTCGATCATCCACAGCCGGCCGCTGATCGCGGCGGCATTGGGATCCTGGGCCGGATCGGCCGCGAATGCGTGACCGGCCACGGCGCCGGCCGACAAGGCGACGGCGACCGCCGAAGCCAGAACCTTCGAACGTACGAACGTATTCATTTCCCCTCCGAGGCTCCGGCCAGGCGATCATTGCCGGAGCGCCGGATCATGGTGATCCCGGGCCGCATGGTTCGTCCTTGGACGCACGCCGGTGCCCGGGGCAGTCCGGTGTTTTACCGCAAATCCGCCGGAGCGATCAATACGCTGTACGGACGGCCGAATTCGTTCAGGCGCGCTGAGCTGCAGTAGGAGACGCGCAAAAACAAAAGGGCCCGCCGAAGCGGGCCCTCGAAGCACATCGGCCGGATACCGGCGGCGATCAGGGATTGCCCTTGACCGCCACGGTCAGACGCAGCGGCGGCGACAGGCCGTTCTGCTCGGTCAGCACGACATCGGCGTAGACCACGCTGGCCAGCGCGGCCGTCGGCGTCGCGGTGATCACGACCGCCTGGGTCTCCGGCAGGCCGGCCGGCTCCTCGAAGTCACCCGAGAAGAACCCGTCCGGGTTCGGCACGTCGGTACCGGCGAAGCTGAAGGTCGCCGGCGAGAACGACAGGCTCAGACCGGCCGGCAAGTTGGCCGCCGTCACGGTCCAGGTGGTCGGTTCCGACAGCGTGTTGCGGAACGTGCGCGTCCAGTTGCAGCTGCCGACGCAGCTGGTGCGGCGCAGGTTGGCGATGTTGAGGTTGCGCGGAACGCCGCCGCTGTTCGGGTTGGCGGCGAGGAAGTTGGCGTAGGTCTCGTTGAGCACGAGGCCGGCCAGCGGCGCCTTGCGCAGGTTGACCATGCCGCTGCCGATCTCGTCGGCGGTCGCCGGCGTGACGCGGTCGGGCATCAGCTGACCAGTGTTGGCGGTCATCATCAGCGCCGAGATCACCTCGGCCGGCGTCCAGTGCGGCTGCGCGGCGCGGACCAGGATGCCGGCACCGGCGACGTGCGGGCTCGACATCGACGTGCCCGAGATCGTCGCGTAGTTGCCCGGCGCGGCGCCGGCGGCGTAGATCTGCGTGCCCGGCGCGGTGATGTCGGGCTTGGTCACGTCCATGCTGCCGGTCGAGTCGCAGCACATGTTCGGACCGCGCAGGCTGCCGCTGTTGAGCACGTTGGCGAGGCTGGTCGGCGCCGGGTTGACGGTGGCGACGGTCGGCGTGGCGCCGTTGGCGGTGACGAACGCGGCGAGCGCCTCGCCGGCCGCCTGGTTCATCGACGCCACCTGCACGCCGTCCGGCGCATTGGTCAGCATCGAGGTGATGTTGCCGGCGGCGTTGTTGTAGATCAGCACCGTGTGGGCACCGGCGGCGACCGCGTTGGCGACCTTCTCCGAGTACGCGCACGAGGACGGCGTGCCGCCGCGCTGGATCAGCGCGGCCACGCCGTTGAAGTAGCCGGCCGGGAACGGGCTGCAGCCGGCGGCATTGGTCGGATCGTGACGGATCGTCAAACCGGTCTGCGCGGCGACCGGCGTGGTATCGCTCGGGCGGATCTCGAACGTCGCCAGCGCCGGCGGTACCGACCCCGGACCGGTGATCTGCATCGCACCCGGCGCGTTCGGCAGGCCGTCGTGCGCGCTGTTGGCGACCGTGATGTTCCACGGACCGACGTGCTTGACCTCGGCCGGCGGATTGATGACCGGCGAGCTGCGCGTGTTGCCGGCCGACATCGACACGAATACGTCGTTGTTGAACAGATCGAGCGCGCGGCGGTCGGTGCTCTCGGTCCACGGGTTCAGCTGGCCGTTGACGTTCGGGCCGAGCGAGAAGTTGGCGACGTCGATGCCGTCGATGATCGCGCGGTTGATCGCGTTGGTGATCGCGCCGCCCGGACAGCCCGAGCTGCAGACCTTGTAGGTGATCAGGGTCGCGCACGGCGCGACACCGGTGATGTCGCGCGTCGGCGCCGGCGTGTCGGCGATCGTCACATGGTTGCCGGCGGTCGTGCTCGCGGTGTGGCTGCCGTGGCTGTCGGCGTCCTCGGGATTGCCACCCTCGCAGCCGGAGACCAGGCAGTCACGCGCGGTCAGCTTCGGCTTGGGGTAGTCGTAGCCGCAGGCCGCACCCATCGGCGCGAACGAGGGATGGGTCTGATTGGCGCCGGTGTCGAAGACGCCGACGAGGACGCCCTGGCCCTTGGTGCCCAGGCCGGTCGGCGTCGCGTCGCCGTTCCACACGGCCGGCGCGCCGATGAAATACGGACCACGATAGGTGTCGGGATAGTAGATCTGCTCGCGCTCGATCCTGGCGATGCCCGGCAGTCCGTTCAGCGCGGCGGCTTCCTCGTCGCTGAGGCGCACGGCCACGCCGCTGTGGGTGACCGCATAGCGGAACACGACGTCCAGGTCGGCGCGGCCGAGCCGGCTCTGCATCCGCGCCAGGTGCTCGTTCTGCTTGATCGTCAGTTCGTGGCCGTAGGCGATCGCGGCCGGCGACTTCGCGTCGAACTTGCGCTGGCCGCGGACCGCCGGCGCCGTCGCCTGGGTCGAGTCGCCGCCGGCGGTGTAGTACAGCAGGCCCGGCTCGTCGAACTCGATCAGCCACACGTTCGACTGCGTCACCTGCGACGCTTCCTGGCCGGCGTCCGCGGATTCCGCCGCGACGACCAGTCCTGCGCCTCCGGCGGACAGCGCGAACGTCACTGCCGATGCCAGAACCTTTACTCGAAACGACATACCCATGGAGCCTCCACGATTGTTTTACGAAGCGACCGTGGAGCGTGGGACTCGATCAGCCCCGCCGTTTCGACCGGCCACCGCAGTGCAGAAGATGGTGAGTGCGTCGGCGGAACCGGCCGAGTCCTTCGACCGGTCGGACGCGCACGCCGACGTGCGCTGCCCGCCGGACAGCCGCAGGGTTATACCCCTGCCCTGCCCGGCAGGCAATCGGCCACAGGTCACGGCAGCGGGTCGAATCCGTTGCGGAAGATGCCGTTGGCGGCGCCGCGCACGGCCAGACTGATCGTCGCATCGGGCGCCTGGCCGGCGGTGGCGGTCTTCATCACGACGAAGCCGAAACCGATCCGGTTCGCGAACGAGGGGCCGTAGTCCTCCGGCGCCACGGTGATCGTCAGCGTCTGGCTGGCGCCGGGCGCCAGCGTGAAGCTGGCCGGGCTGACCGTGACCGACAGGCCCTCGGCGCCCTCGAACGACGCATTCCACGTGGCCGATGCGGCGAGCTTGCTGCTGACCGTGCGCGTGAACGTGCACGACGGCGCGCAGGCCATGTTGCGCATCGACGGCAGGTTCAGCGTCTTCGGATCGCCGCCGGTCGACGGATTGGCGGCCAGGTAGTTGGCGTAGGTCTCGTTCATGACGAGGCCGGCCTTGGCCGCGACGGTCAGGTCGACGCGTCCGTTGCCGACGTCGTCCGGATCCCACGGCGTAGCACCGTCGTCCTTGCGGCCGGTACGCTTGGCGGTCATCTGCAGTGCGGACTTGACCTCGACCGGGTTCCAGTCCGGGTGCACGGCACGGATCAGCGCGGCGGCGCCGGCCACGTGCGGGCTCGACATCGAGGTGCCGCTCATGCGGCCGTAGCCGCCGTTGACGGCCGCGTAGATGCTGACGCCCGGCGCGGTGATGTCGGGCTTGGTCACGCCGATCGTGACGCCCGAGGTCGGGCCGCGCAGCGAGAAGTCGCCGAGCATGTCCGGATTGCCGACGTTCGGCGTGAACGAGAACGTCGTGGCGGTCGGATTGGCGGCGACGTACGCGAACAGGCGGTCCGAGGCCGGCGAACCGAGGCTGTAGGCCGGCACCGTGGTCGGCGCGCCGGCGGTGTTCATCGAGATGCCGCCGGTCTCGTTGTTGCCGATCAGCACGAAGGTCGCGCCGGCGTTGACGGCGTTGGTGATCTTCTCGGCGAACGGGCAGTTGCCGCGGCGGATGTAGGCGCCGACGCCGTTGAACTGGCCGGCCGGAATGCCGCCGGTCGCGCTGCAGCCCTCGATGTTGGCGGCGTAGGTGCGCAGCGGCAGGTCGGTGAACGCGCTGCCGGCCGGCGTCGTGCTGCCCTTGATGATGACCATGCCCTGCATGTCGTCGCTCGGCGCCGGCCCCTCCACGCTCATCTGCGCGGCCAGGATCTGATCGTGCGTCGAGGCGGCCACCGACATCACCCAGGGGCCGCGATGGTTGACCTGGCCGACCGGATTGGGCACGCCGTCGCTGGTGTTGCCGGCCGATGCCGCGACGAAGATGCCGGCGTTGACGGCGTTCAGGAACGTGCGGTCGTTGTCGTTCCAGGGGCTGGTGCCACCGGAGATCGAGAAGTTGATCACGCCGACCGAGTCGGAGATCGCGTTGTTGATGCCGGCGACGATGTCGGCGCCGCCGCACTGGCCGTTGGACTCGTTGCAGACCTTGTACGAGCGGATGCTCGCGCACGGCGCCACGCCGGAGATCGACGTGAAGCCGGCCGGCGGCGCCGGCGCCGGCGCCGGGCCGCTCGACAGCAGGAAATTGCCGCCGGCCGTGCTCGCGGTATGCGCGCCGTGGCTGGACAGCGTGACCTCCGGCGAGGGGCCGTTGCAGACGCCCGCGGCGGTCGACGAACAGTCGCGGTAGCTCAGCAGCTTGTGGTCGCTGCCGCCGAAGCCGCAGGACGCGTCGTCGGCGAACGAGGGATGGTCGGCGTCGATGCCCGAATCGAGCACGCCGATCACAACGCCCTTGCCGCGATTGACCGGCGTGGTCGGCGTGGCGTTCCAGATCGTGTCGGCGCCGATGAAGGTCGGGCCGCGGTAGGTGCCGGTCTCGTAGAACGGCTCGACCTCGACCTCGCGCACGCCCGGCAGCCGCGCGATCTCGGCGGCTTCGGCCGCGGTCAGTTCGGCGGCGATGCCGCTGTGCGTGAACTCGTACTCGTGGCTCGGCGTCACGGTGCGGCCGAGCCGCGCGGCGATCGCCTGCAGGTGCTGCTGACGCGACTGCGCGAGCACGCCGCGATAGGCCACGACCTCCGGGCTGCGCGCGTCGAAGCGCAGCGAACCGTCACTGCGCGGCGCCGTCGCGGCGATGCTGCCGAGACTGCCGTCGTTGTCGAGCACGCCCGGCTCGGCGAACGTGATCAGATAGGTCGACCGGGTCGCGGCCGCATCGGCGGCCGTATCGGCCGCATGAACGGCGAGGCCGCCGCCGGCCAGGCAGGCGCCGATCGTCGCCGCCAGCAGGGTGACGCGCAGGGAGTGGTTCATCGCAGATCTCTCGTGGTGGGCAAGAAGAAACGGCGTCGCATCCCCGACGTCGCATTGGTGCGGATCAAGATGGCCCCGTGTGACGGGAGCGGCGTGGATCATACGCCGCCTGGTGCATCACGCGCGCGGTCGTTCAGATTCCTCGCCGCGGCGCAGCCGCGCGAGGATCTCGGTGCGCGCCTCGCGCAGGATCGAATCGCGATCGAGGCTGCGCACGATCTCCTCGACGACGCGTTTGGGCCCCTGCGCGCCCCAGGACTTGCCGGCGACCAGGTAGCGTTCGGCGGCACGGCCGACCAGGGCCGTGGCGTACCAGGCCAGCGCGCCCTGCGCGGCGGCCGTCAGCACCGTCGACATGCCGGCACTGAGGCCCTTGAGCGCCGAGGACGCCAGATGGATGCCCCAGATCGCGCCCATCAGCGCGACCAGCTGCGCGGTGATCGTCGCGATCAGGCCGCCGGCCTCGCGCCGCGTCAGCGGCAGGCCGTAGACGCGGCCCAGGTGCATGACCAGGGCCGCGTCGAGCGCACCGGCGGCGAGCAGATCGGCCACCGGAATCGGATTCAGCGCGACCGCCACGCTCTTGGCGAGGCAGTACTGGCGGATCACGGTGTCGGCCAGGTCGCGGCGCGCCGCGGCGATGCGCCGGCCGACCGCGTCGGAGAGGCGGCCGGCGAACAGGCTCGCATTGAGCGCCGACAGCGTCTTGCCCTCGTGCGCCAGCACGGCGACCAGGCGCTCGCGCAGCGCGTCGATCGCCGGCGGCTGCTCGACGAAATCCTCGTGCTCGCGGCCGTCGGCGTCCAGCCGCAGCGTCCGCAGCGCGGCCGGCCGCGCGCTGACCGCGACCACGTCCTCGCTGCGGATCAGGCCGGCGGCGTGTTCGCGCAGACGCTCGAGCAGACGCTCGCGGTCGGCATCGGCGTAGCGGTCGGCCTTGTTCAGCGCGAGCAGCAGCGGGCGGCGCGTCGCGGCCAGCAGCTGCAGCGCCTCGCGCTCGCGCTGGGTCATGTCGCCGTCGACGACGAAGATCACCAGATCGACCAGGCCGGCGACCTCGAACGCGAGCTGCTCGCGCGCCTCGCCGTCGAGCTCGTCGATGCCGGGCGTGTCGATCAGATGCACGCCGGAGCCGGCGACGTCCTGCCACAGCCGCTGCCCGGCCGCTCTCGTGGTGCCGTGCAGTACGCCGACCTCGAACGCCGGCTCGCCGAGCAGCGCATTGGCCAGCGCCGACTTGCCGACGCTGACGCGGCCGAACACGGCCAGATGCAGCTCGTCGCGCTCGAGCTTGGCGAGCAGCGCCTCGAGCCGCGCGAAATCCTCGGCCAGGCCGCTGCGGACCGCGGCCGGGATGTTCGGATCGTCGAGCAGCGCGCGCAGGCTGTCGGCGGCCTGCGCGCCGTGCACCGCACCGCCGGTGCGCGGCGCGGCGGCATCGGGCGCGGGCGTGTCGGACGCGCCGAGCCAGCCGCGCAGCCGCCGCCAGGACGAGGACAGGACGCTCACGCCGGTCGCGGCGCGATCAGCCGCCGGTCAATACGAGATGGCCCTTGACGACGACGTCCTTGCCGACGTCGTTCCAGTCGCTGCCGGCGCCGAGGTCGAAGTCGGTGCGCTGCAGCGTGGTCTGGACGTCGAGCGTCGCGGTCGCGCCGCTCTCGGCGAACACGACCTTCAGCCGCACCGGCCGGCTGCGGTCGCGGATCGTCAGCGTGCCCTCGGCGGTGACGGCGCCGTCGCTGCCGACCTTGAAAGCGGTGGTCTGGAAGTGCGCCTTCGGGAACTTCGCGACGTCGAAGAAATCGCTGCCGGTCAGCGACTCGTCGCGCTCGTCGTTGCGCGTGGTCACGCTGGCGGTGTCGACGGTCACCTCGAAGCGACCCGACGCCGGATCGGCCGCGTCGTAGCGGATCGCGGCGGTGAACTTCGCGAAACGGCCGTCGAACGATTCGCCGTCGTAGACGGCGGTGAAGCCGAGCGAGCTCTTCGCGGCGTCGACCTGCCAGTCGCGCGCCTGGGCGCCGAGCGGAACGAGCATCAACAGCAAGGCCAACAGCGGTCTGGACATGGCGATCTCCGGATCGGAACTGAAGAGGAATCGGGGCATCAGGGCGTCGCCGCCGGCGGCGCCGGCGGCTCGGACGCGGCGGCGTCGCGCAGGCGCCGCGTGCGCCACGGCAGCATGCGCGCGAGCACGTCGTCGCGATCGACGAAGTGATGCTTGAGCGCGCCGCCGACGTGCAGCACGAGCGCGGCCGCGAGCACCCAGAACAGCGCCTCGTGCAGCGTCTCGGCGACGTCCTTGACGTCGCCGTTCGGCGCCAGCAGCTTGGGCACCTCGAACAGGCCGAACCAGTGCAGCGGACGCAGGCCGCCGGCCGAGTCGAACAGCCAGCCGCTGAGCGGGATCGCGAAGATCAGCGCGTACAGCGCGCCGTGCACGAGCCGCGAAGCCCAGTGCTGCCAGGCCGGCATCGCCGGCTCGCGCGGACGCCGGTCGAACAGCCGCCACAGCAGGCGCAGCACCGCCAGCGCCAGCACGGTCAGGCCGACCGACTTGTGGAAGCTGTAGACCGGGATGATGTTCGGCCGCTTCGGCAGCTCGACCATGATCAGGCCGACCGTCGCGGCGACCGCGATCAGGACGAAGATGATCCAGTGGAGGCTGCGGGCGATCGCGCCCCAGCGTGCGTCATTGCTTCTTATCGCCATCGGCTGTCTCTTCCGGGTTCGCTGCCTGGCCGTCGGCGATGCCTTCGACCTCGATTCTGACGTCGATCGTCTCGCCGACGACCTCGGCGTAGCGCTTCATGCCGAACGCGCTGCGCTGGAGCGTGGTGCGTGCCGAGAAACCGGCCTTGCGCTTGAATGCGTACGGATCGCGGCCGATCCGGTTGAACGTGACCGCGAGCTCGACCGGCCGGGTCTGCCCGTGCAGCGTCAGTTCGCCGCGCAGGATCGCCTGTCCCTCCGGCTGACCGCTGGTGACGAGCCCCTGCGCGACGAAGCGCGCGATCGGCCAGCGCGCGACGTCGAGGAACTGGCCCGAACGCACCGCCTCGCTCCACTTGGCCTCGCCCATGTCGAGCGAGGCCAGATCGATCGTCACGTCGACCGCCGCGCTCGACCAGTCCTGCGGATCGAAGCGGAACCAGCCGCCGGCGATGCGGACCCGGCCGGCCGCATGCGCGAAGCCGAGATGGTCGACGAAGAACGTGATCTGCGTGTGCACCGGATCGAAGCGCCAGGTGACCGCGTCGGCAGCCGCGGCGCGGCCCGGCGCGAGGGCGGCGGAAACGGCCAGCAGCACGGTGAGCGCCAGGATGCGGAGCGTCGACATGCGGGGAGCTTGGCAAAAACCCGGCGGCCCCGCCACCGCCGCGGCATGAAAGCACTGTCGGTCCACGCTGACCAATGCGGCGATGCCGCGCGCGCGGGCCGTCGCGGCGCTCATCCGGCGCTACCGCTGCCGCGCACCGCGTCCAGCACGATCCGCGCGACGCGTTCGAGCCGCTCGCGGCCCGGCTCGGCGAGCAGTTCGCGCACGCGCCGCTCGGCGTCGGCCTGATCGAACGCGGCCTTCTCGGCCAGACTGGCCGAGACCGCGCGGCCGACGCTGTCGAACACCAGTCCGTAAGCGACCGCGTGCAGCACGCCGCCGCCGAGCGTGCCGAGCCCAGGAAACGCCTTGAACGCATTGCCGGCGATCGCGAGCACCACCGCCGTGGCATTGCGCACGGTCAGACCGAGCCGCTTGAGCAGGTCGTCGACCGCCAGTTCGCGGACCGGCACGCCGTGCACGGCGGCCAGCTCGCGGATCAGCGCGGTGCCGAGCGCGCCCTGGATGACCAGGTCGCTGCCGGGCGCGACCGCGCCATCGCGCCGACCACCGCGCGGCGCGTGTAGCGCACGACGATCGCATCGGCTTCGCGCGCGGCCGCGTCGCGCTCGAGCGCGGCCCGGCGTTCCTCGACGCGCGTCAGCACGGCGGCCTCGCGTGCCGGCTCCAGCGCGGCCGCGCCGTGCGCGGCGTAGCGGTCGAGCGCGGCGGCCAGCGGCTCGACGGCCGGCAGCCGCTCGCGCTCGATCTTCTCGATGCGGCCGTCGGCCAGGCGCCGCTCGAAGCGTTCGAGGCCGCCGGCACTGACCGGCACCAGCGCCGCGACCAGGCCGGCGTAGCGCCGTTCGAGTGCGCCGATCAGCGCGTGCCGCTCGGCGGCGTCGAACTGGTCGATCTTGTTCAGCACGAGCAGCAGCGGCTTGCCGAAGCCGGCCAGCCAGCGCAGCTCGCTATCCTGCCGAGCGGTCAGGTCGGACGCGGCGACGACCGCGACGACGTGCGCACGCAGCGCCTCGTCGCGCGCCAGCGCCTCGCGCGCGGCCCCGTCGACCTCGCCGGTGCCGGGCACGTCGGCCAGCACCAGGCTGCGTCCGCTGGCGAGCCGGCCGCGATACGTCGCGACCCGGCGCGTGGTGCCGCCGCGCGGATCGGTCGCCGGCGCCTGGTCGGGCGCGAGCGCGCCGATCAGGCTCGACTTGCCGGTGGAGATCTCGCCGAACACGGCGACGTAGACCTCGCCGTCGGCGCGGCGGCGGTCCAGTTCGTGCAGTTCCGCCTCGAGCGCCGCGGTATCGACCTCGCGCTGGCGCAGGGCCTCGACGCGGGCGTCGACCTCGGCGCGCTGCGGCGGTTCGCGCAGCGGCGGCAGGCGCCGCCGCGCCGGCCGCGCGAGGCGCCAGAACAGCAGGCCGAGACCACCGACCGCGCAGGCCGCCGCGACGATCAGCGGCAGGCGCAGCCACAGCGGCATCGCCATGACGCGCGCATGGAACTCCAGCATCGTATTGAGCGCGCCGACGACCAGGCCGACCGCGAGCGCCGCACCGATCGCGAGTGCGGCGATCAGCAGCAGGCGCAGCGGCAGTCGGTTGGCGGACATGGCATCCTCGAAGCGGCGGTGTCGGTTCATTCTAGGCGGGCCGGCCGCCCTTCGGCGACGCGCCGCCAGCCGTCGCGGCCCGGCGCCGACGCGCGGCACAAGCGCCGACGATGAGAAATGCCGGCCGGCATGGCACCATGCCGTTCATGTTCGCGCGCTGGCTCACGATGTTCGTGCCGCTGCTGGCGGCGGCCGCGCCGCCGCCGGCCGAACCGCGTTTCGAAGTGCTCGGCGTCGCCGACGGCCTGCCGTCGAGCCGCGTCTACAAGCTCGCCCAGGACGCCGACGGTTTCATCTGGATCGGCACCGCCGATGGCCTGGCCCGCTACGACGGCGTCGAAGTCAGGGTCTGGCGGCACGATCCGCGCGACGCCGGCTCGCTGGCCGGCAACGACGTCGCCAGCCTGCTGGTCGACCGCCACGGCCGGGTCTGGAGCGGCGGCGAGGCCAGCGGCATCAGCCGGCTCGATCCGGGCGCGACCGCGTTCGTGCGCTACCGTCACGTGCCGAGCGACCGCACGACGATCGGCAGCAACGACATCTTCGCGATCGCCGAGGACGCCGCCGGCACGATCTGGGTCGGCACCTACGGCGGCGGCCTGGCGCGCTACGAGCGCGACGGCACGTTCACGCAGTTCCGCCACCGCGCCGACGAGCCGGACGGCCTGCGCTCGGACGCGGTGATCAGCCTGCACGGCGACGCGGCCGGGCGGCTCTGGATCGGCACCGATCGCGGCCTGGACGTGCGCGACCGCGACGGCCGCTTCCACCGCGTCGACCTGCCCGATCTCGACTCGCGCACCGGCGTGGCCCAGGTCAGCGCGATCGTCGGCGAGCCGGACGGCGGCGCGCTGCTGACGACGCCGCGCGGCCTGTTCGCGGTCGGCGCCGACCTGGTCGCGACGCGCCGCATGCCGATCGACGGCTTCACGCCGCTGTCGGCCGCGCGCGACCGCAGCGGCCGGCTGTGGATCGGCACGGTCTCGGGCCTGGGCGTGCTCGACGGCGACCAGGCCGATCACTTCCTGACCCACGAGCAGATTCCCGGCACCCTGCCCGGCGCGCGCATCATGGACGTGCTGTGCGATCACGAGGGCAGCGTCTGGCTGGCGACCCAGGAAGGCGGCGTCGCGCGGCTGCCACCGACCTGGCGCAACTTCTCGAACTACCGCTTTCTGCCGGGTTCGCCGGCCAGCCTGACGCACGGCACCGTCAATGCGCTGGCGGTCGGCTCCGACGATGCGGTCTGGGCGCTCAGCGCCCACGACGGACTGGACCGCATCGACCCGGTCACCGGCCACGTCGAGCGGCACGGTCACCACCTCGACGGCAACCGCCAGCGCATGACCTCGCTGCTGGTGCAGGACGAGGCGATCTGGATCGGCCAGCGCAACGGCCTGCGCCGGATCGATCGCAGCGGCCGTACGCGCAGCCACGAGTTCGCGGTCGACGCCGACCGCGCCGACGCGCTGCCGCCGGGGCAGATCTCGGCGCTGGCGGCCGGCGAAGGCCGGGTCTGGGCGGTCGTGCTCGGCGAGGGCGTCGTCGCGATCGATCCGAAAACGCGCGCGCTGCAGCGCTACCAGCGCGGCAACGACCGCCTGACCAGCGCCGACATCAAGGTGCTGGCCCGTGCGCCGGACGGCGGCATCTGGATCGCGACGACGGTCGGGGTGGAGCGCTACGTGGCGGCCGAGGACCGCTTCCGACGCGTCACCGGCGTGCCGTTCGATCTGATCGACGCGTTCGCGTTCGCGCCCGACGGCACGTTCTGGGCCCATCACCCGGGCCGGCTCGAGCATTACCGCATGGACGGCGAGATCGCGCGCCGGATCGATCAGGTCGAGCGTGACCTGGCCTTGCCGACGATGCCGGGCGCCGCGCTGGTGATCGCCGACGACGGCAGTCCGTGGCTGGCCAGCCGGCGCGGCCTGTGGCACTTCGATCCGGCCGCGCGCCGCCTGACCCGCTACGGCGAGGGCGACGGCCTGCCGAGCGTGGAGTTCCGCAGCGGCGCCGCGGCGCGTACCTCCGACGGCACGATCTGGATGTCGACGCTGTCGGGCTTGGTCGCGTTCGACCCGCGCGCGCTGCGGATCGAGCTGGCACGCCCGCCGGTGCGCGTCACCGCGCTGACGGTGCGGCGCGACGGCCGCACGATCGACCTGCCGCCGTCCGGTCCGGTCGTGCTGACCTACGACGACCGCGATCTGCAGGTCGACGTGCGCGCGCTCTCGTACGTCAACCCGGCCGCCAACCGCTACCGCTTCCAGCTCGCGCATTTCGACGAAGGCTGGGTCGACACCGGCGATCGCGGCCAGCGCGTGTTCTCGCAGCTGCCGGCCGGCCGCTATCCGCTGCGGATCTCGGCGACCAACGGCGGCGGTGAGTGGAGCGACCTGGACCCGCCGCTGCTGCTGGAGGTCGCGCCGCCGGCCTGGGCGACCGAGCAGGCCTATCTGGTCTACTTCGCCGCGCTGCTCGGCATCGGCTGGATCGTCATGCGCGGCTACCGCGAGCGCATCAGGCGCCAGCACGCGCTGCAGCTGGCCGAGGAGCGCCGCCGCGCGGCCGAGATCGTCGCCGACGCCAAGTCGCGCTTCCTCGCGATGATGAGCCACGAGATCCGCACGCCGCTGACCGGCGTGCTCGGCATGACCGACCTGCTGCTGCGCACGCCGCTGGAGACGCGCCAGCGCAGCCAGGCCGACGCGATCCGCAAGTCCGGCGAGGTGCTGCTGCGCATCGTCAACGACAGCCTCGACCTGGCGCGCATCGAGGCCGGCAAGCTGTCGCTCGATCCGGTGCCGTTCGATCCGGGTGCGCTGCTGCACGAGGTCGCCGCGGTCGAGGAAGGCATCGCCGCGCCAAGGGCGTCGGCCTGGTCGTCGACATCGCGCCCGGCGTGCCGGCGCGCGTCGTCGGCGATGCGGTGCGGATCAAGCAGATCCTGCTGAACCTGGTCGGCAATGCGCTGAAGTTCACCGACCAGGGCCAGGTCCGGCTCGGGCTGACGATCGGCTTCGGCGGCATCGTGCGCTTCCGCATCGAGGACAGCGGGCCGGGCATGAGCGCCGACATGCTGCAGAAGCTGTTCAGCCGCTTCGAGCAGTCCGACGGCGTCAGCCGCCGCCACGGCGGCAGCGGGCTTGGCCTGGCGATCTGCCAGGAACTGACCCAGCTGATGCACGGGCGCATCCACGCGACCAGCGTGCCCGGCCACGGCAGCGTGTTCACGGTCGAGCTGCCGCTGCTCGACCCGCGCATCCCGCCGCCCGATTCGGTCGAAGCCGCGCTGGCACGCGAGGCCGCCGCGGCGGCTCCGGCCGTCGAGACGCCGCGCACGGCGCCGCTGCCGGCGCTGACGATCCTGCTGGTCGAGGACGATCTGACCGTGGCCGCGGTCGCCAGCGGCCTGCTCGAAGCGGCCGGACATCGCGTCGTGCATGCCGCGCAGGCGCTGGCCGCCCTGGTCGAGCTGTCGCGCGGCCGCTTCGATCTGGCGATCGTCGATCTGGACCTGCCCGGCATCGACGGCCTGCAGCTGACCGGCATGATCCGCAAGCAGAGCGCGCATGCCGGTCTGCCGGTGCTCGCGGTCACCGCGCGCTCGGGCGGCGAGGAGGAAGCCGCCGCCAAGGCGGCCGGCATGGACGGCTTCCTGCGCAAGCCGCTGACCGAGAGCCGCCTGCAGGAGGCGATCGAGCGCCTGCTGCAGACGGTCGCGCCGGGCGCCTGAGCCGCTGCGCGATCAGCGCTCGGCGGGGCGCCAGGCGTGCACGGCGTCGATCAACACGCCCAGATGCGCCGGATCGACCTGCGGCGTGATGCCGTGGCCGAGATTGAAGACCAGGCCCGGTCCGGCACCGAAACTGGCCAGCGTCGCATGCGCCTCGGCGCGGATCGACTCCGGCTGCGCGTAGAGCACCGACGGGTCGAGATTGCCCTGCAGCGCGACGCGGTCGCCGACGCGCGCACGCGCCTCGCCGAGCGTGATCGTCCAGTCGACGCCGAGCGCCGCGCAGCCGGTGCCGGCCAGCGCCTCGAGGTGGCCGTTGGCCCCCTTCGAGAACACGATCAGCGGCAGCTCGCGCGCGGCCGGATCGGCATCGAGCGCATCGACGACCTGGGCGATGTAGCGCAGCGAGAACTCGAGGAACGGCCCCGGTCCGAGCAGGCCGCCCCAGGTGTCGAACAGCATCAGCGCCTGCGCGCCGGCGGCGGCCTGCGCCGACAGATACGCGGCGACCGCGCGCGCGTTGACGTCGAGCAGGCGATGCAGGCTGGCCGGATCGTTCCAGAGCAGCGCCTTGGCATGCGCGAAGTCCGACGAGCCCTCGCCCTGGATCATGTAGCAGGCCAGCGTCCACGGGCTGCCGGAGAAGCCGATCAGCGGCACGCGGCCGTCGAGCTCGCGGCGGATCAGGCGCACCGCGTCGGTCACGTAGCGCAGATCGCGCTCCGGATCGGGCACGCCGAGCCGCGCGATCGAGGCCGCGTCGCGCAGCGGATGGTGGAACTTGGGACCCTCGCCCTCGACGAAATGCAGGCCCAGGCCCATCGCGTCGGGGACGGTCAGGATGTCCGAGAACAGGATCGCCGCGTCGAGCGGGAAGCGCTCGAGCGGCTGCAGCGTGACCTCGCAGGCCAGTTCCGGCGTCTTGGCGAGCGCGAGAAAGCTGCCGGCACGGGCGCGCGTCGCGCGGTACTCGGGCAGGTAGCGCCCGGCCTGGCGCATGATCCAGACCGGGGTGCGGTCGACGGGCTGGCGGCGCAGCGCACGCAGCAGGCGATCGTTCTTGAGGGTCATCGTCGGTTCCGGCTCGGGGCGCCGCCGGCGGCGGCGCACGGGAAAGAGGGACGCGCCGCCGCGGGCGGGCGCGGACGCGCGACTAGAGGCCGCGGCTGAACATGATCTGGAAGCCGCGCCGCAGCTGCGAATCGCGCGCGCTCTCGAATGCCGCCAGGGCCTCGTCGCGTTCGAGGTAGAGCTCGCGCTTGCGGCTGCTGCGCCCGCCCTGCTGGCCCCACTCGCGCGACAGCGTCCATCCGCCGAGCAGGTCCTGCTCCAGATCGATCTGGTAGAACTTCGGCGTTTCGCTGGCGACCGGCTGGGTCTGCATGAACAGGCGCATCGGCCCATTGTAGCCGCGCGCCATCGGGTTGACACCTCGCCGCACGCGTGGCGACATGCCGCGACGCCCGGCCGGAGAGACCGATGAAACCCGTGACGATCCTGGCGCTCGGCGCCGTGCTGGCCAGCGCGAGCGTGCGCGCCGACGGCGTGCTGCTGGTCGGCAACAAGAGCGCCGCCTCGGTCGAGATCGTCGATCTCGGCAGCGGCGTCTCGCAAGGCCGCATCGCGACCGGCGAGGGACCGCACGAGATCGAGGTCTCGCCGGACGGCCGCCGCGTCGTCGTCGCCGACTACGGCACCGCCGCGTCGGCCGGCGCCACGCTGACCGTGATCGACTGGCCGTCGCGCACGACGCGCAGCGTGGCGCTGGGCGAGCACCGCCGGCCGCACGGCCTGCGCTTCCTGCCCGACGGCCGCCGGGTCGTCGTCACGACCGAAGGCAGCGGCAGCCTCGTCGAGGTCGACCTCGAGCGCGGCCGCGTGCTGCGCGCGATCGAGGTCGGCGCCGGCAAGCCGCACATGGTCGCGCTTGCGCCGGACGGAGCGCGCGCCTACGTGACCCAGGTCGCCGCCGGCGTCGTGTCAGTGGTCGACCTGGCGAGCGGGCGGCGCCTGCGCGACGTCGCGACCGGTGCCGGCGCCGAAGGCATCGCGATCACGCCCGACGGCGCGGAACTGTGGGTCGCCAATCGCGCCGACGACAGCGTCTCGGTGCTCGACGCCGCGACGCTCGCCGTGGTCGCGACGCTGCCGAGCGCCGGCTTTCCGATCCGCGTCGCGATGACGCCGGACGCGCGCCACGTGCTGCTCGTCAATGCCAAGGCGGCGACGCTGTCGGTGTTCGACCGCACGGCGCGGCGTCCGGTCGCGACCGTGACGCTCGACGAGCCCGGCGTGCGCTACCAGCCGAGCATGCTCGGCGACAGCGCCCTGCCGATCGGCGTGCGCGTCGCGCCGGATGGCCTTCGCGCCTACGTCGCGATCAGCGGCGGCGACCGGGTCGCGGTGATCGACACGGCGACCTGGACGGTCCTGGAACGCTGGAAGACCGGCCGCGAGCCGGACGCGGTCGCGATCGCCGGCCTGCGCTGAGCGGTGCCGCGGCCGCTCAGGCCGCGACGTCCTCGACCAGGCGGATGCGGCCGCGCAGCGAGTTGCTCATGACCTCGGTGACCACGACATCGGCGAACTGGCCGATCAGGCGGCGCGGCCCGGCGAAGTTGACGTAGCGCATGTTCTCGGTGCGGCCGGTCAGCTCGTCGGGATTCTTGCGGCTGGGGCCTTCGACCAGCACGCGCTGCACGCTGCCGAGCATGCCCTGGGCGATGCGCCGCGCATTGTCGTTGATCGCGGCCTGCAGCCGCGCCAGCCGCTGCTGCTTGACCGCAGCGGGCGTCTCGTCGGCGAGGTTCGCGGCCGGCGTGCCGGGCCGTGCCGAATAGACGAACGAGAAGCTCTGATCGAAGCCGACGTCGGCGATCAGCTTCATCGTCTTGTCGAAGTCGGCATCGGTCTCGCCCGGGAAGCCGACGATGAAATCGGTCGACACGCTGATGTCCGGCCGCACCGCGCGCAGCTTGCGGATGCGCTGCTTGTACTCGAGCACCGTGTAGCCGCGCTTCATCGCCGCCAGGATCCGGTCCGAGCCGGCCTGCACCGGCAGATGCAGATAGTTGGCGAGCTTGGGCACGTTCGCGTAGGCGTCGATCAGCGAATCGGAGAACTCCATCGGATGCGAGGTCGTGAAGCGGATCCGGCCGATGCCGTCGATCTCGGCGATCGCGTGGATCAGCAGACCGAGATCGGCGCTGCCGCCGTCGAACATCGGGCCGCGATACGCGTTGACGTTCTGTCCGAGCAGGGTCACCTCGCGCACGCCCTGCTCGGCCAGCATCGCGACCTCGGCGACGACGTCGTCGAACGGGCGGCTGATCTCCTCGCCGCGCGTGTACGGCACGACACAGTACGTGCAGTACTTCGAGCAGCCTTCCATGATCGAGACGAATGCGGTCGGTCCTTCGGCGCGCGGCTCGGGCATGCGGTCGAACTTCTCGATCTCCGGGAACGAGATGTCGACCTGCGGCCGCCCGGTCGCGCGCTGGGCGGCGATCATCTCGGGCAGGCGGTGCAGCGTCTGCGGGCCGAACACCAGATCGACGAACGGTGCGCGCTTGACGATCGCCTCGCCCTCCTGGCTGGCGACGCAGCCGCCGACGCCGATGACCAGGCGCTCGTTGCGCTGCTTGAGCTCGCGCCAGCGGCCGAGCTGGCTGAAGACCTTCTCCTGCGCCTTCTCGCGGATCGAGCAGGTGTTGATCAGGATGACGTCGGCCTCGCTCTCGTCCTCGGTCAGTTCGAGGCCGTGCGCCGCCTGCAGCACGTCGACCATCTTGGTCGAGTCGTACTCGTTCATCTGGCAACCGTGGGTCTTGATGTAGAGCTTGCCGGGCATGGGCTGGCCGTCGTCGAGGCTGCGGCGCGGACCGTGAGCAGTCCGAAACCGGTGATGGCCCAATAGTTTATGATGGACGCCGGGCCACCGCCACGTGTCCGCCGGGGGGAACTGCGACGCGGGCGGCGGAAACTTTTCGGAAGCTGCGCTATCCATCTTCGCCACATGACGTCCCGACCGCTGCTCGCGCTGCTGCCGCTCGCCCTGGCCCTGCTGCCGGCGGCGCCGGCGCATGCCGACACGGTCTACAAGTGCGAGGGACCGGACGGCACGATCGCCTACGGCAACGTCACCGCGGGCTTTCGCAACTGCAAGGTGTTCGCGACCGCGAGCGCGGCCGCCAGCAAGCCGCCGGCCGCCGGCAGCATGGCCGCCACCAGCAAGTGGACCTACGAGCAGAGCAGCCGTCCCGACGTCAAGGCGACCGGCGCCGGCGTGACCAGTACCGCGCCTGCGGTCGAACCCGCGCCGCGTGTGGCGCCCGCTGCGGCGGCCCCCAGGCGCAGCACGGCCAAGGTCACCAGCGGCGCGGTCTACCGCGTGGACCGCGGCGACGGCGTCACCGAGTACACCAACATCAAGCCGCGCGGCGGCCGCTACGCGACGATGTTCACCTACATCGCGACCTGCATCGCCTGCGACGTGCACTCGACGATCGACTGGCTCAGCACCCGGCTCAAGACCGACCTGTACCGCGAGGAGATCGCCGCGCCGCGGCCGAATCGGGCGTCGATGCGGCGCTGATCCGCGCGGTCATCCACGCCGAGTCGGCGTTCAACCCGCTGGCGCTGTCGCACAAGGGCGCGCAGGGCCTGATGCAGCTGATGCCGGGCACGGCCGGCGACCTCGGCGTCGTCGACGCGTTCGACATCGGCGAGAACATCCGTGGCGGCGCGCGCTACCTCGCGCAGATGCTCAAGTCCTTCAACGGCGACGAGCGGCTCGCGACGGCCGCCTACAACGCCGGTCCCGGCGCGGTGCAGAAGCACGGCGGTGTCCCGCCGTATGCCGAGACCAAGCTCTACGTCGAGCGCGTCGCGACGCTGCGCGAGCGCTACGGCAAGGCGCAGTAGCCCCTTTGGAAGGCCGGCACGTCGCGCCGGCTTGATCCGGATCAAGTCCGCCTTGCGCGGCCACGGCACGATGGCGGCATGTCCCTGCTCCGCACCGCCCCGCTTCCGGCCGACACCGTCCCGGTGTTCGACGCCGATCTGATCGCCCGCTACGACACCAGCGGCCCGCGCTACACCTCGTATCCGACCGCGCCGCAGTTCCGCGCCGACTTCGGCGCCGAGGACTTCCGGCGCGCCGCGCATGCGTCCAACGAGGACCCGATCCCGCGGCCGCTGTCGCTGTACGTGCACGTGCCGTTCTGCGCGAGCCCGTGCTTCTACTGCGGCTGCACGCGCATCATCACGCGCGACCGCCGCAAGGCCGATCGCTACCTGGCGCACCTGATCGCCGAGCTCGACCGCGTCGCGCCGCTGTTCGACCGCGACCGGCCGCTGCTGCAGCTGCATCTGGGCGGCGGCACGCCGAACTTCTTCGACACGCGCCAGCTGCGCACGCTGGTCGAGGCGATCGGGCAGCGCTTCTCGCCGGCCGAGCGCGGCCGCCGCGAGTTCGGCATCGAGCTCGACCCGCGCGGCGCCGACGCGGCCTACGTGCGCGAGTTGGCCGAGCTCGGCTTCGACCGGCTCTCGCTCGGCATCCAGGACTTCGATCCGGACGTGCAGAAGGCGATCAACCGCGTCCAGACGCCGGCCGAGGTCGGCGCGATCATCGACGCGGCCCATGCGAACGGCTTCCGCTCGGTCAGCGTCGACCTGATCTACGGCCTGCCGCACCAGACGCTGGAGCGCTTCACGCGCACGCTCCGGACCGTCGCCGCGCTGCGCCCGCAGCGCATCGTCACCTATGCCTACGCGCATCTGCCCGAGCGCTTCCGCGCGCAGCGCCGGATCCCCGCGGCCGCCCTGCCCGACGCGTCGACGCGCCTGGCCCTGCTCGGCCGCTGCGTCGAGGAACTGAGCGCGGCCGGCTACCGCTACATCGGCATGGACCACTTCGCGCTGCCCGACGACGAGCTCAGCCGCGCCCAGGCCGAGGGCACGCTGCAGCGCAACTTCCAGGGCTATTCGACACACGCCGACTGCGATCTGATCGGCCTGGGCGTCAGCGCGATCAGTCACGTCGGCGCCACGTTCAGCCAGAACCTGCGCGAGCTGCCGGCCTACGAGACCGCTCTGGACGCCGGCCGCCAGCCGATCGACCGCGGCCTGCGGCTGGACCGCGACGATCTGGCGCGTGCCGACGTGATCCAGCAGCTGATGTGCCACGACGCGGTCGACGTCGAAGCGGTCGAACGGCGCCACCGGCTCGACTTCGCGGCCTACTTCGCCGACGCGCTGCAGCGGCTGCGCACGCTCGAACGCGACGGCCTGGTCGCGCTGACGCCGCAGCGCATTCTCGTGCGGCCGGCCGGACGCCTGCTGCTGCGCAACGTCGCGATGTGCTTCGACGCCTACCTGCGTCCCGCCGCGGCGCCGGCCGCGCGCTACTCGCGCACGCTGTGACGGCGCCGCCGAGATCCGCCGCAGCGGCCGCCGCCGCCCGCGTCGTCGACATCGGCGAGCTGCGCCAGTCGTGCGCGGCCTGCGCGCTGCACGCGCTGTGCCTGCCGGCTTCGATCGACGGCCACGACCTGGCGCGGCTCGATCATCTGGTCAAGCGGCGCCAGCCGCTCGACCGCGGCGCGACGCTGTTCCGCGAAGGCTCGGCGCATCCGTCGCTGTTCGTCGTGCGCTCCGGCTCGCTGAAGACCTCGGTCACGCTGCCGGAAGGCGACAACCAGATCCTCGGCTTCCATCTGAGCGGCGAGATCCTCGGCTTCGACGGCCTCGCCGGCGAGCGCCACCAGTGCACGGCCGAGGCGCTCGAACGCGCCAGCGTCTGCGAGGTGCCGTTCGAGCAGCTCAGCCGCGTCGCGGCCCAGGTGCCGGGCCTGCAGCATCAGCTGTTCCGCGTGATGAGCCGCGAGTTCGTCCGCGAGCAGCAGCATCCGGTCATGATGGGCCGCAAGCAGGCGCTGTCGCGGCTGGCGATCTTTCTGCGCAACCTGTCCGAGCGGCGCGCCGCCACCGGCCACGACCCGCTCGAACTGCAGCTGAGCATGTCGCGCCAGGACATGGCCAACTACCTCGGTCTCGTGATCGAGACGATCAGCCGGCTGTTCTCGCGGCTGCATGCGCAGGGCCTGGTCCGGGTCGAGCGCAAGACCGTGCGCATCCTCGACCCGGCCGCGCTGCACGCGCTGGCCGAAGGCGGCGAGGACGAGAATCGCGCGCTGGCCTGAGCGCGCCGCGTGCCGATGTCCGACATCGGCGATGACGCCATCGCGAGCCGGCGGCTCGTGACGAGGCCGGACCGCGCGCCAGGCAGGCGACCGGCGGTCGCGCCACGCCGGTCGCGTCCCGGCGCCTGTGGAGCGCCGCGATCCGTAGGCCGGTCGCGCCAGCGTCCGTGCTCGCGTGCCGACCCGTCCGATCGCGCCGACCGATCGGGCGCGGCAGGTGCCTCATCCGGAGCCGAGACGAGTCCATCTGCAGCAGACAGCGCGCTCAGGGATCGAGCACGCGGAAGCTCAGCGTGTAGCCGTAGCCGTATTCGGGCGCAGGCGCGCCGGCCGGTGCCTTGGCGCGATGACGGACGAGGGCCAGCCAGATGCCGGGCCGAGTCAGCGCGAACGTCGCCTTGCCGGCCGCGTCGGTCGTCAGCCTGGCGGCCGCCTGCTGGCTGCTGCCGTCGCCGGTCGCCGGAAAGATCTCGACCGTCGCGCCGGCCAGCGGCGCGCCGTCGAAGCGCAGCTCGAACGCGAAGGTCTCACCGGTATACAGGTCGCTCGGATGCGTGACCGGCACGATCTCCAGGCCCGAGCCAGTCGGCGTCAACGCCGTGCGCGACGGCGCACCGAGCGTGACGTAGCTCTCGGCCAGATTGACCGACTGGTAGTGCGCGATCAGCTGGGCGCCCTTCGGCAGTTCCTTGGCCGGATCGCGCGTGGTCTCGGTCTTGCCGTCGAGCGTCCAGGTGCGGAACACCGCGCCGAGCCGGCGACCGCTGCTGAAGCGGTAGGTGCCCTTGGCGGTCAGCGTGTGCTCGATCACCGCGCGCGTCTTGAGCCGGTGCACGGTCTGCGCCGGCACGCGGACGCCGTCGGGACCGGTCACGACGAACTCGCTGTCGTCGAACACGACCTCCGGAACGAAGAACTCCTCGGCGAACGCGGCGTCGAGCGTGACGCGACCGCCGTGCACCGGCTCGAAGCCGACCGGTGCCAGATACGGCGTGTGGGCGTGGGCGAGGATCGGAACGAGCGCGGCCAGCAGGCAGCCGACCAGCGACGAGGACGTGTTCTTCATGGCGGGATCCCTGGGAGAAAGCGGAGCCCGGGCTGACGCGGCTGGGGCGAACGATCGCCGAAGTCTAGATCAGATGAGAGCCATTCTCAATTGAAAGCAGCCAAGACCTGCGGCCGATCGTGCGTGTCGAGGGCACCCCGATACCGGACGATGGCGTCAATACGAGGTCGTGCAGTCGAACGGCAGCCAGCCGTGCAGGCCCGGCATCTGCGCGACCAGCCACGGTCCCGACATCACCAGCACCGCGCAGGCCAGCAGGGCCATGCCGGCGGCGCGGCGCACGTTGCGGCGGCCGGACCAGGCCATCAACCGCGGTGCGCCCCAGCCGGTCGCCAGCATCGCCGGCAGCGTGCCGAGACCGAACGCGGCCATCGTCGCCGCGGCCTGGACCGGATCGGCCGACACCGCGGCGACCAGCAGCACCGTGTAGGCGAAGCCGCACGGCATCCAGCCCCAGATCATGCCGAACGCGAACGCGCGCGGCAGCGTGGCGACCGGCATCAGCCGGCGACCGAGCGGCGCCAGGCGCAGCCAGAGCCGGCGACCGACGATGTCGCCCGGATCGCGCAGACGGCCGAGGATCACCAGCGCCGACAGCAGCAACGCGGCCGCGCTGGCCGCACGCAGCGCGCTGCGGACGCCGTCGTCGTCGAGCAGGCCGACGATGCCGCCGCCGATACCGCCGATCAGCGCGCCGGCCAGCGCATAGGAGGTGATCCGGCCGGCCTGGTAGCCGACCAGCAGCAGGCGGCGTGCGCGGCCGTGCCGGTCCTTCGCGGTGACGATGCCGAGCGCGCCGGAGATGCCGCCGCACATCAGCACGCAGTGGCCGCTGGCGACGACGCCGAGCAGCAGGGCCGCGGCAAAGCCGAGCGGCGTGCTCATCGGCCGCTGCCGGCGGCCGGCGGCCGGTCCTCGGCCAGCGGACTCAGCGCCGGCGTGTCCAGATCGTCGAACTGCGCGTGGTTGACGGCCCAGAAGAACGCCCAGACCGCCAGCGCCAGCAGCGCGATGCTGAGCGGGATCAGCAGCAGGATGATGTTCATGCGGTGCGCTCCCGTGTCCGGACCGGCACGACACGCCGCGCCGCGTCGGGCTGCGGCGCGGCGCGGCCGATCCGCAGCGAGTTGACGATCACGACGACCGAGCTGGCCGACATGCCGATCGCGGCCAGCCACGGCGGCACCAGGCCGAACGCCGCCAGCGGCACCACCGACAGGTTGTAGCCGAGCGCCCAGTTGAGATTCTGGCGCAGCGTGCGCAGCATCTGCCGCGCGATCGTACGCGCATCGAGCAGCGCGTCGAGGCGCTCGGCCGGCAGCAGCACGCCGCTGGCCGCGTGCGCCAGTGCGGCGCCCTCGCCGATCGCGACGGCGACGTCGGCGCCGGCCAGCACCGGCGCATCGTTGACGCCGTCGCCGACCATCGCGACGCGGTGACCCTGGGCGCGCAGCGTGCCCAGCCGAGCCAGCTTGTCGGCCGGTTGTGCGGCGGCCTGCCAGTGCTCGATGCCGAGCCGCGCGGCCATCGCCTCGACGCGCGCCGGCGCGTCGCCGCTGACGATCTCGCAGACGACGCCTGCCTGTTGCAGACCCTGCACGAGTCGCGCGGCGCCGCTGCGCGGCTGCTCGGCCAGCGCGAACCGCGCGACGACGCCGTCGGCGTCCGAGAGCACCAGCGCATCGTCTCCGGCGGCCGCATCGCCGAGCGAGAACGCGGCACGGCCGAGCCGGTAGCGGCGGCCGTCGATGCTGCCTTCGACGCCGGCCCCGCCGACGTGCCGCAGTTCGTCGGCCGGCGGCAGCGCACGCGCGCCGGCGGCGCGGCGCACCGCGCGCGCCAGCGGATGATCGCTGCCCTGCTCGAGCGCGGCGGCGATCGCGATCGCCGCGTCGCGGCTGCCGCGCAGGACCTCGCTCGCGGCCAGATCGAACTGCGGCTCGGCCAGCGTGCCGGTCTTGTCGAACACGAAGCGGTCGGCCGTCGCCAGCGCCTCGAGCGCGTCGGCGTCGACGACCAGCACGCCGCGCGCGGCCAGCACCGCGACCGCGCGCGTCAGCGCGGCCGGCACCGCCAGCGCGAACGCGCACGGGCAGCTGACGACCAGCACCGCCAGCGCCGCGGCGAACGCGCGCGCCGGATCGACCAGGCTCCAGACCGTCGCGGTCGCGACGGTCAGCAGCAGCACGCGCACGACGAAACGCGACGCGCGCGCATCGGCCAGCCGCGCCAGCTGCGGGCGCTCGCCGGCCGCGCGCGTGACCAGACGCACCACGCCGGCCAGCACGGTGTCGGCGCCGACGCGCTCGACGCGGATCTCGACCGGACCGTCGAGCACCAGACTGCCGGCGATCACGGCCTCGCCGGGACTGCGCGGACGCGCGGCCGATTCGCCGCTGACCAGCGACTCGTCGACGCGGCAGGCGGGGCCTGCGAGCACGCCGTCGGCCGGGATCGCCGCGCCGGCGCCGACGCGTACGACGTCGCCGGGGACCAGTTCGTGCACGCCGACGGTCTCGAAGCCCTCGCCGCCGCGCCGCTCGGCCAGCGGCGGCTGCAGCCGCGCCAGTGCATCGACGACGTCGCCGGCGCGATGCCGCGCGCGCATCTCGACCATGCGCCCGGCCAGCAGGAAGAACACGAACATGCTGACCGAGTCGAAGTAGATCTCGTGGCCGCCGCGCAGCGTCTCGACCAGGCTGGCGAGATAGATCGCACCGATCGCCAGCGCGACCGGCGTGTCCATCGACAGCCGGCGCGAGCGCCACTCGCGCAGCGCACCGTCGAAGAACGGGCGCGCCGAGTACAGCACCACCGGCGTGGCGACCAGGAAGCCGAGCCAGCGGAAGAAGTCGCGCACGGCCGGATCGATGCCGTCGAACACGCCGGCATACAGCGCGACCGCGTACATCATCGCCTGCATCGCGCCGAGTCCGGCCACGACCAGGCGCTTGAGCGCGTCGCGCGTCTCGCGCTGGCGCAGCGAATCGATCGCGTCGGCGGTCAGCGGATGCGGCGTGTAGCCGAGCCGCGCCAGCGCCGAGAGCAGCGCCGAGAGCTGCGTGCGCTCCGGATCGTAGGCCAGCACGACGCGGCGCGCGGCCGCGTTGACGCCAACCTCGTGTACGCCGGGCTCTGCGCCGAGTGCGCGTTCGATCAGCCACGCGCAGGCCGCGCAGCGCAGGCCCTCGACCAGCACCACGACCTCGGCACGATCATGTGCCAGCCTGCGCACGTGCAGCCGTGCCAGCTGCGGGCGATCCCAGGCCTCGTAGGCCCCGGCGGCCTCGACCGGCACGGCCGGCTCGCTGCGCAGGCGGTAGTAGTCGGCCAGGCCGAGCCCGTCGATCCACTCGGCGGCGGCACGGCAGCCGATGCAGCACACCGGCCGCTCGCCGCCGCCGACGCGTGCGCTCAGCCGTACGCCGGCCGGCACCGGCTCGTGGCAATGGAAGCAGCGTGCCACGACGACCGCGTCAGCCGGTCTTCGCCGGCAGCGGTGGCGGCTGCTGCGCGATCGGCGGAATCTTGCTCGGCCGCGCACGTCGCCGGGCACGGCGATGTGCGCATCGGGCCTGCGCACCGCGGTCACGACCAGCGACAGCGAGCCGATCACCGTGGCGCCGAGCAGCACCACGATCAGCCAGACCTCCGGGACGCGATACCAGGCCAGGCCCGGCTGCGTCGCCGGATGCAGCGGCGGGGAATGGAGGTTCATGGCGACTCCGGGGCGAAGAAATGGGATTTGCCACGCGCCAGCACCGTGCCGTCGGGCCCGGTCACGAGCACCGCGATCGGATGGCGCCCGTGCACCTGGCCGCCGTCGGCGCGCAGCGTCATCGGCAGCGAGAACACCTCGCCGGCCGCCAGCGTCACCGACGGCGTGCCGAGCATGCGCAGCGGCAGTTCGGTGTCGGGACGGATCGTCAGCGCGAGCTCGGCATCGGTCTTGTTGACGAGCTTGACCGCGTAGCCGTTCTCGATCGCGCCGTGGCGGATGCTGCGGAACAGCGTGTTGCGGTCGTGCAGCACCTCGACGATGACCGGCGCGCGCGCCGCCACCGCCCAGACGAACGCACCGACGAACGCGCTCAGCAGCACCGCGTAGATCGCGGTGCGCATGCGCAGCAGGCGCGGCCGCTGCCCGGCCAGTGCGTTCTCGGTCGTGTAGCGGATCAGGCCGCGCGGATAGCGCATCTTGTCCATGACCGCGTCGCAGGCGTCGATGCAGGCCGCGCAGGCGATGCACTCGATCTGCAGGCCGTTGCGGATGTCGATGCCGGTCGGACAGACCTGCACGCAGGCCAGGCAGTCGATGCAGTCGCCGAGGACCGGATCGGCGCTCTCGCTGCGCGCGGCATCGGATACGACGCGCAGATTGGCGCCGCGCTTGCGGTGGCCGCGCGGCTCGCCGCGTGCGGTGTCGTAGCTGATGACCAGCGTGTCCTTGTCGAACATCGCGCTCTGGAAGCGCGCATACGGGCACATGTACTTGCAGACCTGCTCGCGCAGGAAGCCGGCGTTGCCGTAGGTCGCCAGCGCGTAGAACACGATCCAGAACGCCTCCCAGCCGCCGAGCGTCCAGCCGAGCAGCTCGCCCGACAGCTCGCGTATCGGCGTGAAGAAGCCGACGAACGTGAAGCCGGTCCACAGTGCGAAGCCGATCCACACCGCCTGCTTGGCGCTCTTGCGCAGCAGCTTGGCGCGGCCCCACGGCGCCTTGTCGAGCTTGATGCGCGCATTGCGATCACCCTCGATGCGCCGCTCGATCCACAGGAACACCTCGGTCCAGACCGTCTGCGGACAGGCGTAGCCGCACCACAGCCGGCCGGCCAGCGCGGTGAAGAAGAACAGGCTGACCGCGGCGATCACCAGCAGCATCGTCAGCAGGTAGAAGTCCTGCGGCCAGAACGTCAGACCGAACACGTGGAAACGGCGCGCCGGCAGGTCGAACAGCACCAGTTGCTGGCCGCCGATGCTGATCCACGGGAACACGTAGAACATGCCGAGCAGCCAGAACACCGCCGCGGTGCGCAGGCGCTGGAAGCGGCCGTCGACCTCGCGCGGATAGACCTTGGGCTCCTTGGCGTAGAGGCCGCCGCCGGCGTCGACCACGCTGATGTCCAGACGCGGCTTCACAGCGGCTCCGGCGGATCGTCGTGGAGCGCGTGCAGCGGCGGCGCGATCAGCAGCGCCGTGAATGCGCACGCGCAGAACGTGCAGAGCCAGAACATGAAGAAGCCGATCGTATAGCCGGCCTGGCGGCTGATCTCGACCTTGGGCCAGGTGATCGCGGCCAGGTCGAGCGGATCGACGATCGCGAAGAACACCATCGTCGCCACGCCGGCCGCGAAGAACGAGGGCCATACCACCGCCCCGATCCGGCGCGCGGCGGAGTCGCGCGCGGATCGTTCGGCTGGGCGCAGCGCACCTGGCGGCGGGCGGTACGTGCTCATGGCGCGGTGCCCGGTTCCCGTTCGGAAGCCTCGGCGCTCGCGGCCGCGTCGGCCGCGGCGTTCCCGGCCGCCTGCGACAGTACCCAGGCGCGGCCAGGCGCGCACGGTCGGTGCCGATCAACGGCTCCCAGGCCGGCATCGTGCCGCTGCGGCCGTAGACGATCGCCTCGCGGATCGCGGCGAGGTCGCCGCCGCCGTGCAGCCAGATGTCGTCGGTCAGGTTCGGCGCGCCGAGCGCGGTGTTGCCGGTGCCGGCGACACCGTGGCAGGCCGCGCAGATCGTCTCGAATTTCGGCTTGCCGAGCGCGGCCAGACGCTGGTCGTGGTCCTGTCCGGACAGCGACAGCACGTAGTGGGCGACCTCCTCGACGCCCTCGCCCGGCAGCGTCGCGGCCAGCGGTGGCATCAGGCCGTGCCGGCCGTGCAGCACGCTGGCCAGCACGGTGTCCGGATCGCCGCCGTACAGCCAGTCGGCGTCGACCAGGTTCGGATAGCCCTTGGCGCCGCGCGCGTCCGAGCCGTGGCAGGCCGCGCACTGGTTCGCGAACACGTTGCGGCCGACCTTGGTCGCGGCCGGATCGCGCGCCAGATCGGCCAGCGGCCGGTCGCGGAAGCCCGCATACAGCGATTCGAGCCTGGCATTGGTCGCCGCCAGCGTGCGCTCGACCTCGCCGCCGGAGGTCCAGCCGAGCCGCCCGGCGAAGTTGCCCAGGCCCGGATAGAACACCAGATAGCCGATGCTGAAGACCACGCTGAGCACGAACAGCCACAGCCACCAGCGCGGCAGCGGATTGTTGAGCTCGGCGATGTCGCCGTCCCAGACGTGGCCCATCGTCTCGACCGGCTGCTCCGGTGCGGCCGGCGCGCCGCCGCGCGCGGTCGCCAGCAGCAGCCAGACCAGGCCGACGATGTTGAGCACGGTCAGCGCGATGACGTAGAGGCTCCAGCCGCCGCTCATGGCCGCACCTCCCGCGCCGGCACGGCGGCCGCGTCGTGCTCGAGCGGCAGATGCGCCGCCTCGCCGAACGGCTGGCGGCGCGCCGCGCCCCAGGCCCAGGCCCAGACGCCGACGAACAGCGCCAGCAGCAAAGCAGTGAAGATTCCCGACATCATGGCGCGGCCTCCTTCGGCGTGACGCCCAAGCCCTGCAGATAGGCGACGACCGCGTCCATCTCGGTCTGCCCGGTCACCGCGGCGCGTGCGCCGGCGAAGTCCTCCTCGCTGTAGGGATGTCCCATCAGCGCGAGCACCTTCATCTTCTTCTCGACCTGGTCCGGATCGACCAGCGCCTGCGACAGCCACGGATAGCCGGGCATGTTCGACTCCGGCACGACGTCGCGCGGATTCTTCAGATGCACGCGGTGCCAGTCGTCCGAGTAGCGCGCGCCGACCCGCGCCAGATCCGGTCCGGTGCGCTTGGAACCCCACTGGAACGGCCGGTCGTAGACCGACTCGCCGGCGGTCGAGTACGGGCCGTAGCGCAGGGTTTCCGACGCCAGCGTGCGGACCATCTGCGAGTGGCAGCCGTAGCAGCCCTCACGGATGTAGACGTCGCGGCCGGCCAGGCGCAGCGGCGAGTACGGCTTGACGCCGGGCGCCGGCTCGATCGTCTGCGCCTGGAACATCAGCGGGACGATCTCGACCAGGCCGCCGACCGCGATCACCAGGACGATCAGGATCGCCATCAGGCCGATGTTCTTTTCGATCAGTTCGTGTTTCATCGCGGCCTCCTCAGGCGTGCGCCGGTGCCGGCACCGGGATCGCGGCGGCTCGCGCAGCGGTACCACCGTGCGCCAGACGTTCCAGCCCATCAGCAGCATGCCGCCGAGGAACATCAGGCCGCCGACGAAGCGGGTGACGTAGTAGGGATAGGTCTGGCGGACCGACTCGATGAACGTGTAGGTCAGCGTGCCGTCGGCATTGGTGGCGCGCCACATCAGGCCCTGCATGACGCCGGCGATCCACATCGCGGCGATGTAGAGGACGATGCCGATCGTGGCGATCCAGAAGTGCGCATCGATCGCCTTGATCGAGTACATGCGCTCGCGTCCGTACAGCCGCGGCAGCATGCTGTAGATCGCGCCGATCGTGATGAAGGCGACCCAGCCCAGCGCGCCGGCGTGGACGTGACCGATCGTCCAGTCGGTGTAGTGCGAGAGCGAGTTGACCGTCTTGATCGACATCATCGGACCTTCGAAGGTCGACATGCCGTAGAACGACAGCGAGACGATCATGAACTTGAGGATCGGGTCGGTGCGCAGTTTGTGCCACGCCCCCGACAGCGTCATCATGCCGTTGATCATGCCGCCCCAGCTCGGCGCGAGCAGGATCAGCGAGAACACCATGCCGAGCGACTGCGCCCAGTCCGGCAGCGCGGTGTAGTGCAGGTGGTGCGGACCGGCCCACATGTAGACCGAGATCAACGCCCAGAAGTGCACGACCGACAGGCGGTAGGAGTAGACCGGCCGCTGCGCCTGCTTGGGCACGTAGTAGTACATGATCCCGAGGAAGCCGGCGGTCAGGAAGAAGCCGACCGCGTTGTGGCCGTACCACCACTGCACCATCGCGTCGACCGCGCCGGAGTAGACCGGATAGGACTGGGTCCAGCTGACCGGGATCGCGATGCTGTTGACGATGTGCAGCACCGCCACGGCCAGGATGAAGGCGCCGAAGAACCAGTTGGCGACGTAGATGTGCTTGACGCGGCGCTTGACGATCGTGCCGAAGAACACGACCGCGTAGGCGACCCAGACCAGCGCGATCAGGATGTCGATCGGCCAGATCAGCTCGGCGTATTCCTTGCCCTGGCTCAGGCCGAGCGGCAGCGTGATCACCGCCAGCACGATCACCGCCTGCCATCCCCAGAACGTGAACGACGCCAGGGCATCACTGAACAGCCGTACGTGACAGGTGCGCTGCACGACGTAGTAGGCCGTCGCGAACAGGCCGCTGCCGCCGAACGCGAAGATCACCGCATTGGTGTGCAGCGGTCGCAGCCGCCCATAGCTCAGCCAGGGCACGTCGAAATTCAGTGCCGGCCAGGCGAGCTGGGCGGCGATCAAGAGGCCGACCGCCATGCCCACGATGCCCCATATCACGGTGGCGATCGTGAACTGGCGGACGACGGTGTCGTTGTAGATTTCCTCGCCGCTTTGCATGTGCCATCCCATCGAAGATCCCGGGCGGCAGTGTCGGTGCCGGGCTGCCGGCGCGACTTGACCAGGATCAAGTCCGAACATCGGCACGGCACCGGCGCGCGGGCGCGGCGGCCTTGCGCGGCGCGGGCCCGGCGAGGTCCTGCGACAACCTGACGCGGCGCCGGCCGGCGCGTCCGCCGCTGGTTCGCCGGGCTGCGTTTGATGGTTAAATCGCCACGCCTGCGCGCAGCCTCCGGGACGGACCGCCGCCGGCGGCCCTGATCCGGGCGCGACCGTCGCGCCGGACCGGCCGTCTCCTGTCGATCGCCGCCCCCTCCTGCCGTGTCCCGTTCGATGCTTTCGCCGACCACCGCCCTCGCCCGTTCGCGCCGCCCCGCGCTGACCCTGCTTCTGCTGCTGGCCGTGCTGGCCGGCCGCGAGGGCGCGCGCGCTCGACCCGGAGCGCCGCGTCGAGGAGTACACGATCACCGGCTGGACGATGGAGGACGGCCTGCCGCACAACCTGGTGCAGCGCGTCGCGCAGAGTCCCGAGGGCTTTCTCTGGATCGGCACCTGGGAAGGCGCCGCCCGCTTCAACGGCCGCGGCTTCACGACGTTCGACGCGCATACGGTGCCCGGCATCGATCTGGTCGGCGTGCGCAGCATCGTGCCCGACGGCGACGCGATGCTGTTCGGCACCGCGCAGTACGGCGTGTTCCGGCTGGCCGACGGTTATTGGGAGCGGCTCGGCGGCACCGACGCGCAGCGCCTGCAGGTCACCGTGCTGCTGCGCGATCGCGACGGCGCGCTGTGGATCGGCACCGAGAACGGCCTGCACCGGCTCGATGCCGACGGCCGCCTGGCCTCGTTCGGCCCCGAGCAGGGTCTGGCCGGCCGGCTCGTCTTCAGCCTGCTGCAGCTCCCCGAAGGCGATCTCGCAGTCGGCACCGAGCGCGGCCTGGAGCGTGTCCATGACGGCGCCGCGACGCCGTGGGGCTCGGCGCTCGGCCTGCCGGCCGCACCGGTGCGCAGCCTGCTGGCGGTCGGCGACGGCGCCCTGCTGGCCGGCGGCCACGCCGGCGCCTGGCGGATCGGCCGCGGCGAGTCCACGGCACGCCGGCTGATCGAGACACGCGTGGAGGCGATGCTCGAGGACCGGGACGGTCAGATCTGGCTGTCGACGGCCGGCGACGGCCTGTTCCGCTATCGCGACGGCCGCTTCGACGACCGCCCGGCCCAGCTGGCGCTGTCGGGCCGCGGCAGCCCCGCGCTGTTCGAGGATCGCGAAGGCCTGATCTGGGTCGGCACCACGAACGGGCTGTACCGGATCGCCGACGGGCCGGTCTATGGCATCGACTCGGCGCGCGGCCTCAGCGACGGCTATGCGCGCGTCGTCATGGAGACCGAAGACGGCACGGTCTGGATCGGCCATGCCGGCGGCCTGGACCGGCTGCGCGAGGACCGCGTCGAGGCGGTGCCGCTGCCCGGCCTCGGCGACCGTCCGGCCTCGGTGCTGGCGCTGGCGCCGGCACGCGACGGCGGTCTGTGGCTGGGCACCTACGACCAGGGCGTGCTGCATCTGCCCGGACCGGCCGGCGGCGCGCCGCTGCCGCGCCTGACCCGCGCCGACGGCCTGCCGGCCGACCACGTGCGCGCCCTGCTCGAGGATCCGGACGGCACGCTGTGGATCGGCACCACGCACGGCCTGGCGCGTCGCCGCGACGGCGAGCTGCGCGTGTTCGGCAGCGCCGACGGCCTGCCGGCCGGCTTCATCCGCGTGCTGTACCGCGCGCCCGACGGCGTGCTGTGGATCGGCACCTCGGCCGGCATCGCCGCGATCGGGGCCGACGAGCGCATCCGCGCCTGGCATCCGGACCACGGCTTTCCGGCGATGGGCAGCTTCGATTTCCTCGGCGATCCGGACGGCACGCTGTGGATCGCCAGCGACCGCGGCCTGCTGCGCCTGCGCGACGGTCGCTTCACGGTCTACGACCGTGCCGCCGGCCTGCCCAAGGACACGGTGTTCCGCGTGCTCGACGACGGCCGCGGCCGGCTGTGGCTGTCGAGCAACCACGGCGTGTTCCGGATCGCGCGCGACGCGCTGGACGCGCACGACCAGGGCCGGCGCCGCCAGCTCGCGCTGGAGGTGTTCGACCGTACCGACGGCATGCCGAGCAGCCAGAGCAACGGCGGCAGCGCGCCGGCCGGCTGGATCGGGCGCGACGGCCGGCTCTGGTTTCCGACCGCCGCCGGCGTCGCCGTCGTCGATCCGGCGGCGAGCGACCGTCAGCCGCGCGGCGAGATTCCGATCGCGTTCGAACGCGTCCTCATCGACGGCCAGGCACGGCCGCCGGCAGCGCGCTACACGCTCGGGCCCGAGGTCCGGCGCGTCGCGATCGCGTTCGCGGGCCTGAGCTTCCGCGCGCCGCGCGACGTGCGCTACCGCTACCGCATGAGCGGCTTCGACGAGGGCTGGCTCGAGGCCGGTCCGGACGCCGAGGCGGTCTACACGAACCTGCCGCCGGGGCGGTTCCGGTTCGAGGTGCAGGCCGCGCGCGTACCGGTCGACTGGAGCGAGGTCCATGCGATGCCGGCCACGATCGAGGTCGAGGTGGAACCGCCGTTCTGGCGCCGCAGCGGCTTCGTCGCGGCCGCGCTGGTCGCCGCCGTGATCCTGGTCGACCTGGCGAGCCGGCTGCGCTCGATGCATTACCGGCGCCGCGAGCGCCGGCTGGCCGGCCTGATCGAGCAGCACACGCAGGACCTGCGCGCGAAGAACGCCGCGCTCGAACGCGCCGACCGCGAGCGCGAGGATCTGCTGCGGCGCCTGGAATACCAGGCCCTGCACGATCCGCTGACCGGCCTGCCGAACCGGCGCGCCGCCGATGCCTATTTGCTCGAGACGATCGGGCGGCTCTCGGCCGGCGGCGGCCAGCTCTGCGTCGGCCTGCTCGACGTCGACCATTTCAAGCGGATCAACGACGAGCACGGCCACGACGCCGGCGACGCGGTGCTGCGCGAGGTCGCCGCACTGCTGACCGACGCGCTCGGCGCCGACGGCTTCGCGGCACGCCACGGCGGCGAGGAATTCCTGATCGCACTGACCGGCCAGCCGCCGGCGGCGGCGCGCGCGACGTTCGAGCGCCTGCGCGAGCGGATCGCCGCGCGCCGCCTGGCCGCCGGCGGCGAACGGCCGCTGCAGTGCACCGCCAGCATCGGCCTGGCGGTCTGGCGCGCGCCGTTCGGACCGCGCCAGCTGCTCGCGCTGGCCGACCGGCGGCTCTACCGCGCCAAGCGGCGCGGCCGCAACCGCATCGTCGGCGAAGACGAGGACGACACGCCGGTGCCGTGACGCGGCGCGCTCAGGCGCCGGTGCTGCCGGGCGTCGGGCGCTGCGCCAGCTGCAGCGACAGGTCCAGCGGGCGCGTGCCGCGCAGCCCCTCCAGGCGGACCGTGGCGCCGGGCGCCAGCGCCGCTTCGCGGTTGCGCAGATCGGCCTGGTCGGCGATCTCGCGGCCGTCGAGCTTGAGCAGCAGGTCGCCGGCCCGCAGGCCGGCGCGCGCCGCCGGACCGTCCGGATAGACGTTGGCGACGACCACGCCGCGCCGCGCGACCGTCTCGCCGTTGGCGACCGGGATGTCGGCGTAGTCGACGCCGAACCAGCCGCGCACGACGACGCCGTTGCGGACGATCTGGTCGAGCACCGCGCGCGCGGTCGCGACCGGGATCGCGAAGCCGATGCCCTCGGCGCCCGGCGTCACGCTGCCGCGGCCGTCGCGCGTCGGCGTGCGCGGGTACATCGCGGTATTGATGCCGATCAGCTCGCCGAGCGCGTTGACGAGGGCGCCGCCGGAGTTGCCGGCGTTGATCGCCGCGTCGGTCTGGATGAAGTCCTCGTACGAGGACAGCCGCAGCTGGCGGCCGGTGCCGCTGACGATGCCCATCGTGACGGTCTTGCCGATGCCGACCGGGTTGCCGATCGCCAGCACGACGTCGCCGACGCTGGCCTCGGCGCCGTCGGCGATCGCGATGACCGGCAGGTCGCCTACGTCGATCTTCAGCACCGCCAGATCGGTCTCGGCGTCGGTGCCGACGACGCGCGCCTTGGCGACGCGGTCGTCGTCGAGCAGCACCTGGATGTCGTCGGCGCCGCTGATGACGTGGTTGTTGGTCAGCACGTAGCCGTCGGCGCTGAAGATCACGCCCGAGCCCAGGCTCTGGTCGCGCCGCTGCATCAGCGGGCCCATCGAATAGGTGCCGAGCAGGCGCTGCGTCAGCGGATCGAGCACGACGCGCGGCTGCAGCTGCCGGTACGGCGTGATCTTGTCGGCATAGATGTTGACGACCGACGGCGAGGCGCGGTTGACCGCGTCGGCATAGGAGACCGGCCCGCGGCTGCGGCCATTGGTCGCAGTGGTGGCCGGCGCCGGCGTGCCGACCGCGGCCGGCCGCGCGAACGCGCCGCGCAGCCGCTCGACCAGCGCCGGCGAGACCAGGCTGAACACGAACGCGAGCGCGAGCCCGAGCACGGCGAAGCGGCCGATGAAAGCGAGGAGGCGGACGGTGCTGCTGCGCATGGAGGGCCGGTTCGACGGAAGCGGCGCAGATCGGCCGGCGTCGCGTCCGCGTTGATTGTGCGGGTGGGGGTGCTTCGCTAAACTAACATGATTTTGAGGGCCGCCCTAACCGGCGCGCATCGTTTCCGGAGCGGTTCCGAGGGGCAGTCGCTGCCGCGCCGGACGATCGATTCGCGAGACGGCGGCGCGGTGGGGTGCATAGCCAGCGGTCGGACACCGCCCCTGAGCGGGCAGCGGCGTCCGGCGTGCCGAGTTTGAATGCGAGCTATTGCGGAGTACCGGATGGCGACTGACGGCGTAGACAAGGGCCGCCGCCGATTCCTCACTGCGACGACGTCGGTCGTCGGTGGTGCGGGAATCGTCGTGGCGGCCGTGCCTTTCATCAAATCGTGGGAACCCAGCGCGCGGGCCAAGACCGCCGGCGCTCCGGTCGAAGCGGACATCAGCAAGCTCGAAGAAGGCCAGATGGTGATCTTCGAGTGGCGCGGCCAGCCGGTGTGGATCATCCGGCGCACCCAGGCCCAGCTCGACGCGCTGCCGAGCCAGGACGCGCGCCTGCGCGATCCGAAGTCGACCAACACCGAGCAGCAGCCGGCGTTCGCGCAGAACGAGTACCGCTCGATGAAGCCGGAGATCCTGGTCCTGGTCGGCCTGTGCACGCACCTGGGCTGCGCGCCGCAGCTGCATCCGGAGCTCAAGCCCGAGCCGTTCGACGCCGATTGGAAGGGCGGCTTCTTCTGTCCGTGCCACAAGTCGCGCTTCGACATGGCCGGCCGCGTCTATCAGGGCGTCCCGGCTCCGACCAATCTGGTGGTCCCGCCGTATTCGTTCGTCGACGACAACCACATCATGATCGGCGTCAACGCCGAAGGGGCGGCATGATGGCCAACTTCCTGACCCGCGCCGGCACCGGCCTGCAGGACTGGTTCAACGAGCGCGCTCCGTCGTTCGGCCCGTTCTACCGCAAGCACATGTCGGAGTACTACGCTCCGAAGAACTTCAACATCTGGTACATCTTCGGCGTGCTGTCGATGGTGGTGCTGATCAATCAGATCGTCACCGGCATCTTCCTGACGATGCATTTCAAACCGAGTGCGGCGGAAGCCTTCAACTCGGTCGAATACATCATGCGCGACGTCGAGTGGGGCTGGCTGATCCGCTACATGCACTCCACCGGTGCGTCGGCGTTCTTCATCGTGGTCTACATCCATATGTTCCGCGGCGTCATGTACGGCTCGTACAAGCGCCCGCGCGAGCTGGTCTGGGTGCTCGGCATGCTGATCTACCTCGTGCTGATGGCCGAGGCGTTCCTCGGCTACGTGCTGCCGTGGGGCCAGATGTCGTTCTGGGGCGCCAAGGTGATCATCTCGCTGTTCGGCGCGATCCCGTACGTCGGCGGCGCGCTGACCGAGTGGATCATGGGCGACTACCTGCCGTCCGACGCGACGCTCAACCGCTTCTTCGCGCTGCACGTGATCGCATTGCCGCTGGTGCTGCTGCTGCTGGTGGTACTGCACATCTTCGCGCTGCACGAGGTCGGCTCGAACAACCCCGACGGCGTCGAGATCAAGAAGGGGCCCAAGGGCAACCGCTGGTCGCAGGCCGCGCCGGCCGACGGCATCCCGTTCCATCCGTACTTCACGGTCAAGGACACGTTCTACACCGGCTTCTTCCTGCTGATCTGCGCGTTCATCCTGTTCTTCGAACCGACCGTCGGCGGCTGGTTCCTCGAGCACGACAACTTCATCGAGGCCAACCGCCTGGTGACGCCCGAGCACATCAAGCCGGTGTGGTACTACACGCCGTTCTACGCGATGCTGCGCGTGATCCCGGACAAGCTGTTCGGCGTGCTGACGATGTTCGGCGCGATCATCATCCTGTTCTTCCTGCCGTGGCTGGACCGCGGCAAGGTCAAGTCCTGGCGCTACCGCGGCACCGGCTTCCGCGTCGCCCTGTTCGTGCTCGGCATCTGCTTCGTATGGCTCGGCAAGATCGGCGCCGGCCCGGGCACCGACCCGGTCGAGACGATCGTCGGCCGCTTCCTGACCGCCCTGTACTTCGGCTTCTTCGCGTTCGTGTGGGCCTACACCTACTTCGGGTGGGAAAAGACCAAGCCGGTTCCGGAACGGGTGACCACCCATGACTGAGACGATCATGCAGCAGACGCGACGTTCGATCGTTGGTTTCGTCCTCGGCCTGGGCCTCGCGCTCGCGCCGGCGGCGATGGCCGCCGGCGGCGGCGCCCTCCAGGCCTCCAGTACCAGCCTGTCCGACCGCGGTTCGCTGCAGAACGGCGCCAAGCTGTTCTTCAACTACTGCTCGGGCTGCCATTCGCTGAAGCTGATGCGCTACTCGCGCATCGCCGAGGACCTCGGCCTGACCGAAGACCAGGTCATGCAGAACCTCAACTTCACCGGCGCCAAGTTCGGCGAGCAGATCCCGCGCACGATGAATCCGGACGACGGCAAGGCCTGGTTCGGCAACGCCGCGCCGGACCTGTCGCTGGTCGCACGCGCCAAGGCCGGCGGTCCGGACTGGATCTACACGTATCTGAAGACGTTCTACCTGGATCCGTCGCGCCCGATCGGCTGGAACAACACGACGTTCCCGAACGCCTCGATGCCGAACCCGCTGTGGGAACTGCAGGGCATCCAGACCGCGGTGTTCAAGACCGGCCCGGAAGGCGAGCCGGTGTTCGACCGCTTCGAGCTGCATCAGCCCGGCTCGATGAGCCCGGCCGAGTTCGACGTGGTCGCGCGCGACATCGCCAACTTCCTGCGCTATGCGGCCGAGCCGGCCGCGCTGCAGCGGCACGCGGTCGGTGTCTGGGTGATCCTGTTCCTGTCGCTGTTCACGTTCCTGGCCTGGCTGCTCAAGCAGGAGTACTGGAAGGACGTACACTGAACCACCCTCCCCCGTCCCTATGCGTCACGGCGGCTGCGTAGTAGATTGTCCGCCGACATCCAGACCGTGACGGTCCGGACCCGGGAACGCCCCGGGCCGGGCCGGCCGCGGTCCGCAGGGGCATTCAAAACATCGCCGACGGACGGAATCGTTCCGTCCGCCACTGGCGGGAGGGAGGGGTCAAAAGCATGGCCTTGAGTCAGCGTTCGAGAACCGTTCTAACCCTGTATTCGGCCCGCGACTGCGTACACTGCCACCGCGTCAGGCTGGTCCTGGCGGCCAAGGGCGTCAGCTACGACCTGATCGCGGTCGATCTGGATCATCCGCCGGAAGACCTGATCGACCTCAACCCGTACAACTCGGTGCCGACCCTGGTCGATCGCGACCTGGTCCTCTACGACACCAATGTCATCTGCGAGTACCTCGACGAGCGCTACCCGCATCCGCCGCTGATGCCGGTCGATCCGCTGTCGCGCGCGCGCCTGCGCATGTCGATCGTGCGCATCGAGAACGACTGGCTGACCCTGGTCGACCAGATCGAGGAAGGCGGCCGCGGCGCCGACGTCGCGCGCAAGGCGCTGCGCGAGGAACTGGTCAGGAACGTCCAGGCGTTCCGCGCGTCGAAGTTCTTCCTGAGCCCCGAGATGAGCCTGGCCGACTGCGCACTGGCGCCGCTGGTGTGGCGGCTGGCCTCGCTCGGCGTGGACCTGCCGCGCGAGGCCCAGATCGTGCTCGACTACGGCGAGCGGATCTTCCGCAACCCCGCCTATACGCGCAGCCTGATGCCCGAGGAGCGGGATCTGCACGAGATGGAAAAATGACCGATTCCCCGGCGATGACGTCCAATCGCCCCTATCTGCTGCGCGCACTGTACGAATGGATCAGCGACAACGGACTGTCGCCGTACCTGCTGGTCGACGCCACCCAGCCGGGCGTGCGCGTCCCGCCGGGCAGCGCCAAGGACGGCAAGGTCGTGCTCAACATCGCCGCGCGCGCGGTCAACAAGCTCGAGCTCGGCAACGAAGGCATCCGTTTCCAGGCCCGTTTCAGCGGCGTCAGCCTGGGCGTCGACGTGCCGATGGCCGCGGTGCTGGCGATCTACGCGCAGGAGAACGGCCAGGGCATGATGTTCCCGGCCGAGGACGCGCCGCCCGCGCCGGAACCCGACAGCCCGCCGCCCGAGCCGCAGGACCGCCGCTCGCGCCTGCGCGTGGTCAAGTGAAGCGCCCTCGCCGGCGCCGACCGTGCCACCGGACACGGTGACGATCGCCGCATGCGCGGCCGCGACCGTTGAGCTAGGCTTTCGCGCATAGGTGGACGCCGCGCCACCGCGTCACACCCTCACATCGAACGCGGACCTTCGCGGGCCGCAGAAGGACGATCCCCATGGCTGACACCCGTCGCGGCCCGCTGTCGCGCTTTTTCATCGGCATCTGGAACACGCTGAATTTCACGCGGCGCCTCGTGCTGAACCTGATCTTCCTGGCGATCCTCGTGTTCGTGCTGGCGGCGCTGTTCCAGTCGCGTCCGGCGCTGCAGGACCAGACCGCCCTGGTGCTCGACCTCGAGGGCGCGATCGTCGAGCAGTACAGCACCGCCGCGACCGAGCGCGCGCTGGACCGGCTGAGCGGCTCGGACCGCAAGGAGATCCAGCTGCGCGACGTGCTGCGCACGATCGATGCGGCCACGCGCGACGCGCGGATCGGCCGCATCGTGCTGATTCCGGACAACCTGACCGGTGCCGGCGCCTCGACGCTGCGCGAGATCGGCCAGGCATTGGACCGCTTCCGCGCGGCCGGCAAGCCGGTCACGACGATCGCCAACGACCTCGGCCAGGGCCAGTTCTTCCTCGCCGCGCATTCCAACGAAATCCTGCTCGATCCCGAGGGCGGCGTCGTCCTGACCGGTCTGTCGAGCCATCGCAGCTATTTCAAGGAAGCGCTCGACAAGCTCGGCGTGACCGTGCACCTGATCAAGGTCGGCCAGTACAAGTCCGCCGCCGAGCCGTACGTCATGAACGAGGCGTCCGAGGCCGCCAAGCGCGCCGACGCCGAGTGGATGGGCGATCTGTGGGGCCAGTACCTCGCCGAGGTGGCGGGGCTGCGCAAGATCGACGCGGCGCGCATCGCCGAGGACATCGCCCACTACGACGAGCGGCTCGCCGCGCACCAGGGCGACCTGGCCGCGCTGGCGCTCGACCAGAAGCTGA
This sequence comes from Dokdonella sp., assembly GCA_024707225.1. Lineage (GTDB taxonomy): Bacteria > Pseudomonadota > Gammaproteobacteria > Xanthomonadales > Rhodanobacteraceae > Dokdonella. The sequence continues at coordinate 1,353,984 of JANQAE010000001.1, forward strand.
TCGACCGCATCGCGACGCGTGCCGAGGCGCGGCAGTGGCTGCGCGAGCAGGGCGTGCCGGCCGAAGGCGACAGCTTCCGCCAGATCGGCTGGCAGCAGTATCACGCGCAGCTGCCGCCGCAGCTGCCGGCATCCGAGAAGATCGCCGTGATCGTCGCCGAGGGCACGATCCTGCCCGGCAACCAGCCGCAGGGTTCGATCGGCGGCAACTCGACCGCCCAGCTGATCCGCGGCGCGCGCGAGGACGAGACCGTCAAGGCGCTGGTGCTGCGCGTCAGCTCGCCCGGCGGCGACTCGGTCGCCTCCGAGCTGATCCGCCGCGAGGTCGAGCAGACCCGCGCAGCCGGCAAGCCGGTGATCGTCTCGATGGGCGACTACGCGGCCAGCGGCGGCTATTGGATCTCGATGAACGCCGACGAGATCTACGCGCAGCCGACCACGATCACCGGCTCGATCGGCATCTTCGGCCTGTTCCCGCGCATCCCCGACACGCTGGCCAAGATCGGCGTGCACACCGACGGCATCGCCACCACGCCGCTGGCCGACGCCTTCGACATCCGCCAGCCGCTGACGCCGCAGGTCGAGTCGATCCTGACCACGATCATCGGCCGCGGCTACCGGCAGTTCATCGGCCGCGTCGCCGAGGCGCGCAACCGCACGCCCGAGCAGATCGACGCGATCGCGCAGGGCCACGTCTGGACCGGCAGCCAGGCGCTCGAGCGCGGCCTGGTCGACAAGCTCGGCGGCCTCGACGCGGCGATCGCGGCCGCCGCGGCGCGTGCCGGCCTGCCGGCCGACGTCCAGGTCACCTATGTCGAGCCGCCGCTGTCGGCCTGGGACCGGCTCGCGCTGAGCCTCAGCGGCAGCGAGGCGCTGGCCGGCATCGCGAGCGGCAGCCGCCTGCCGTGGTCGACGGCGTGGCTGTCGACCGAGGAGGTGCGCCAGGCGGGCGCCGTGCTCGAGTCGATGCGCGGCCGCCGTTTCGGCATGTTCGCGCACTGCTTCTGCGAGCTGCGCTGACGTGGCGGCTCGCGACACGGGCCCGCGCCGGCGCGTCCTCACCGGCATCACGACGACCGGCACGCCGCATCTGGGCAATTACGTCGGTGCGATCCGGCCGGCGATCGCCGCCAGCCGCGAGGCCGGCGTCGAGTCGTTCTTCTTCCTCGCCGACTATCACGCGCTGATCAAGAGCGACGACCCGGCACGCGTGAGGCGTTCGCGCCAGGAGATCGCGGCGACCTGGCTCGCCTGCGGCCTGGACGCCGAGCGCGTCGTGTTCTACCGGCAGTCGGACATCCGCGAGATCCCCGAGCTGACCTGGCTGCTGACCTGCGTGACCGCCAAGGGCCTGCTGAACCGCGCGCATGCGTACAAGGCCGCGGTCGACCAGAACATCGCCGCGGGCGAGGACGCCGACGCCGGCGTCAGCGCCGGCCTCTACATGTACCCGGTGCTGATGGCCGCCGACATCCTCGCGTTCAACGCGCATCGGGTGCCGGTCGGCCGCGACCAGATCCAGCACATCGAGATGGCGCGCGACATCGCGCAGCGCTTCAACCATCTGCACGGCGCGGCCTATCGCGCCGCTGCCGGCGTCGACGGCGAGCCGTTCGTGCTGCCCGAGGCGCTGATCGAGGAGAGCGTGGCCACCCTGCCCGGCCTCGACGGCCGCAAGATGTCCAAGAGCTACGACAACACGATCCCGCTGTTCGAAGGCGGCGAGCGGCGCCTGCGCGAGACCATCGCGCGGATCGTCACCGACTCGCGCGCGCCGGGCGAACCGAAGGACCCGGCCGAGTCGCATCTGTACGCGATCTACCGCGCGTTCGCGTCGGCCGACGAGGCGCGTGCGCTCCAAGCCGATCTGATCGCCGGACTCGGCTGGGGCGAGGCCAAGCAGCGCCTGTTCGAGCGCGTCGAGCGCGAGCTCGCGCGCCGCTGCGCGAGCGCTACCAGAGCCTGATCGCGCGTCCCGACGAGCTCGAGGACATCCTGCGCCACGGTGCCGACAAGGCGCGCGCGGTGGCCGGTCCGTTCGTCGCGCATCTGCGCGATGCGGTGGGCCTGAGCGATTTCCGCCGCGACGTCGCGGCCGCTGGCGGCGCACAGGCCGCAGCGCCGACGGTCGACGACGATGCGCCGAGCGCCCTGCTCGTCAAAGGCCCGTCGGCCCGGGATTTCTCGCTGACGATCGCCTATTCCAGGCGCGGTGAGTTCGCGACCGGCGACCTCGGCGACAAGCCGGCCGCGATCGCGCTGCGCCGGCGCATCGACGCGCTCGACGGCCTCGAGGTCGCGATCGGCACGCGCGAGGACGGCCGCGCCGAGCTGCAGCTGCTGCTCGACGGCACGGCGGTCGCGCGCAGCGACGGCCTCGACCCGGCCGATGCGGATGCCGAACGGCTCAAGGCCGTCGAATCGATCCGGCTGCGCCGCGAGCGCTGATCGCGGCGCCACGCGCGGCAGCAGCTGCCGCGTCCTATCGCGTCACGCGCCAGGGACCCCCTCGCATCGCGCGAACGCGGCTCACGCCGGCGCGTGCGAGGACGACATCGTCAGCGGAGCTCGACGTCGTCGGACGCCGCTTTAGCGACCGATGCGATCGATGCGTCGCATCCGCTCCGCCGACGGCCGTCACGGGTTAGTCGCAGATCGGGCACAACGAGCGACAGGCACCGCGCGGCGGCGGCAGTCGAAATCCTTCGGGCGTGTCGCGCCCGGCTGGTCGGCATCGAAAAGCATCGAAGGGGCACATCCCCGGCGGCGCAACGGATCCCGCTCAGGCCGCGCTCGCCAGCCTGAGCACCGTGCCGGGTTCCAGGCCCGCGGCCAGCGCGTCGAAATAGTCGCGCGTCAGCTCGAGCTGCGCGGCCGCCGTCTCGGCGCGGTTGACCACGCCGCGGAACGCGGCGTTCTCGGGCCGATCCTTCGCGTACCAGCCCAGGTGCTTGCGCGCGATGCGCACGCCGGCGGTCTCGCCGTAGAACGCATACAGCGCCTGCAGATGGCCGAGCAGCAGATCGCGCACCTCGGCCGGCGACGGCGGCGGCGGTACCCGTCCGGTCGCCAGATACGCGGCGACCTCGCGGAAGATCCACGGCCGGCCCTGCGCGGGCGCGCCGATCATGACGCCGTCGGCGCCGGTGCGCTCGAGGACCTCGCGCGCCTTGTACGGCGAATCGACGTCGCCGTTGGCGAGCACCGGCAGCGCGACGGCGGCCTTGATCGCCGCGATCGTCTCGTACTCGGCCTGGCCGTTGTAGAGGTCGGCACGCGTGCGGCCGTGCACCGCGAGCGCGCGGATGCCGCTGTCCTCGGCGATCCGCGCGATGCGCACGCCGTTGCGGTGGTCGCGATCCCAGCCGGTGCGCATCTTCAAGGTTACCGGCACCTGGACCGCGGCGCAGACCGCGGCCAGGATGCGGCCGACCAGGGCCTCGTCCTGCAGCAGGGCCGAGCCGGCGTAGACGTTGCAGACCTTCTTGGCCGGACAGCCCATGTTGATGTCGACGATCTGCGCACCGTGGTCGACGTTGTAGCGCGCCGCCTCGGCCAGCATCGCCGGATCGTAGCCGGCGATCTGCACGCTGATCGGATCGGGCTCGCCGGCGTGATCCATGCGCTTGAGCGACTTGCGCGTGGTCCACAGCCGCGGATCGGCGCTGGTCATCTCGGACACGGCCAGGCCCGCGCCGAGCTGCTTGCACAGCTGGCGGAACGGCTTGTCGGTGACGCCGGCCATCGGCGCCAGCGCGACCGGCGGCGCGATCGTGTAGTGACCCAGTTGCATGGGCGCTAGTGTAGGGCCTCGTGCCGCCTGCGCCAGCATCGCGACGATGCACCGTGCCTGTCCGGCCCGACGCCGCGACGCCAAACCGTCGCGGGGGGCCTGTTAGACTCCGTCTTCGCCGACCTGCGCGAACGACGCGCGCGGCCGGATTCAGCCGCTGTATCACGATGGATATTCTCGACCTTCTCGTCAGCTTCTTCACCCAGAACGGCTATCTGGCCGTGTTCGTCGTGCTGCTGATCTGCGGCTTCGGCGTGCCGATTCCCGAGGACATCACCCTGGTCGCCGGCGGTGTGATCGCGGGCCTGGGCTACGCCGACGTGCATGTGATGTGCGCGGTGGGCCTGGCCGGCGTCCTGCTCGGCGACGCGACGATGTTCACGATCGGCCGCGTGTTCGGCGAGCGCGCGCTGCGCGTGCGCTGGGTGCGCTACCTGCTGACGCCCAAGCGCTACGCGCAGGTGCAGGCCAAGTTCGCGCAGTACGGCAACCGCCTGATGTTCGTCGCGCGCTTCCTGCCGGGCCTGCGCTCGCCGATCTATCTGACCGCCGGCATGACCGGGCGTGTCTCGTTCCTGCGCTTCTTGCTGCTCGACGGCCTGGCTGCGCTGATCAGCGTGCCGGTCTGGGTGTATCTGGGCTTCTACGGCGCCGAGAACCACGAGTGGCTGCTGGTCTGGGTCGAACGCAGCAAGATCGGCGTGCTGCTCGCGCTGGCCGCCGCGGCGATCGTCGTGGTCTGGTATTTCCGCCGCCGCGGCCGGCTGCGCCGCGAGCGTCTGCACGCGGCCCGCGCCCACCGTGCCGGCCGTGCGCGGGCCGCCATCGGCCCCAAGCGCGACGCCTCGCCGTGAGCGGCGCTGCCGGTCCGGCGCGTTCGCTTTGACCCTCGTTTTCGGCTAACGTGGCCGGCACGCCGGCCGTTTGGTTACTCGTGGATATTTTCAAGATTTTCCAGATCGAGGCGGCCCACCGTCTGCCCCACGTGCCCGAAGGGCACAAGTGCGCGCGCCTGCACGGACATTCGTTCCGGATCGAGATCCACCTCAGCGGCCCGGTCGATCCGCACGCCGGCTGGGTCATGGACTTCGCCGATCTGAAGACCGTCTTCGCGCCGGTCTACGAGCGCATCGATCACCGGCTGCTCAACGACATTCCCGGCCTGGAGAATCCGACCAGCGAGAACCTCGCGCGCTGGATCTGGGACCAGCTCGCGCCGGACCTGCCGCTGCTCTCACGCGTGGTCGTCCACGAGACCTGCACGTCCGGATGCAGCTATGCCGGCCCCGATGCGCGCTGAACGATCGCGCCTGCGCGGCGCCGTCGCACTGATCGGCCTCGGCCTGCTCGCCGCCGCGCCGCTGCCGGTGTCCGCGCAGGGCGAGGAGGAGCCGTTCTCGCCGCAGATCGCGATGCCCGGCAACCAGCAGGCCTGGCGCCGCGTCGGCGAGGCGACGTTCCAGCATTATTTCCAGCCGTACTACCGCGCCGCGCTGTACGTGTCGCCGACACTGCGCGACGTCGGCGAGGTCGCCGAGGCGCTGACCGCCTACCAGGTCGAGATTCTCTGGCAGCCCTCCGAACTCGGCGAGGTCGAGGTGCGCCGCTACTGGCGCCAGGCACTGCGCACCGCGGCCGGCGACGAAGATACCTATGGCCGCATCGAGGCCAAGGCCGAACACTGGGTCGGCCAGCTGCCGGCCGTGCACCACGGCGATCGCTGGGTGTTCTCGTACGTGCCCGATGCCGGCATGACCGTGCAGATCGGCGGGCGTCCGGTGCATCGCCTGGTCGGCATCGATCTCAACCGCAGCCTGACGCGGGTCTGGCTCGGCGAGCACGCCGATCCGGAGCCGCGCGCGGCCTTGCTCGGCGCCGATACCGCAGCGCAGCACGACACGGCGAGCCGCTGAACGCCGACGGCGCAGCGACGTCCAGGACACCGCACGGGCGTTTTCAAGGGCTCCAGAAACTGAATCGATGCCAACGCGGCAGCGTGGGGCCCACGGCATTGCGTACGATATGTTGCATCGCACAAAAACCTTTGCTAGAGTCCTCGCACACACCCCTAATGGATCAGGTGACACCATGTTCGAGCAAGTCAGTTCGCAGTTCCTCGCGTTCGGCAAGAGCCAGGCCGATGCCGCGCTGAAGGCCCAGAGCCTCGCGCTGGCCGGTTTCGAGCGCATCGCCGACATCGAGCTGCAGGCCTTCGAGAGCCAGGTCAACGCCACGGTCGAGTTCCTGAACTCGCTCGGCGAGGTCCGTGATTTCGAGAGCGCCCGCACCGTGTGGCCGCGCGGCTTCGCGCTGGCCAAGCAGTCGGCCGAGAAGGCCTACGCGGTCAGCCTCGAAGTCTTCGACGTCGCGGTCAAGACCAACGAAGCCCTCGGCACGCTCGCCAAGGAGAAGATCGAGTCGACCAACGAGGTGATGGCCCAGCAGGTCAATGCCGTCAAGGGTCAGTTCGAGAAGTCCAGCGAAGAGCTCGTCAAGCGCGTCAAGAAGGCCGTCGCCAAGTAAGCCGGCGCCGTCCTCTCCACTTTGCGTGGAACAGCACGAGGGCATCCTCCCTCCCCCGCCTTCGTGCTGATTTGGGCCGGATGGTTCGCCATCCGGCCTTTTTTCTTTTTCGGCGTCATGCTCCGCCGCCTCGCGGTGCGACGGCAGCCGATCGCGACGCCCGACCGCGAGGCCGCGGTCTCCGAAACCGCATGGCCAGCGCGGCGCATCGCGTCCGAGCGCGACGGCGCCCGACGCGCCGCAGGAGCGCTGCACGGCTCAGGCCAGCAGACGCTCGCGCAGGGCCTCGTACGAGGCGGCCAACGGGTCCGCCGCGCCGGACGCGCCAGCAGCTCGGCCAGCGCCGGCGGCGGTTCGACACGACCGACCAGCGGCTCGACGATCCGCTCGAACTTGGCCGGATGCGCGGTCGCGACGACCGCGTAGTCGCCGCGGTCGCCGGCCGCGCGCAGGCGCTCGAGCACCGCGACCGCGCAGGCCGTATGCGGGCAGACCACGATGCCGCGCCGTGCTGCCGTCGCGGCGATCGTCGCTCGAATCTCGGCGTCCTCGACGCTCTGCGCGGTGACCGCCTCGCGCAGCCGCATCGGATTCGGATACAGCCAGACCAGCCGCTCGACATTGCTCGGTGCGCCGACGTCCATCGCATTGGCGAGCGTCGCGACGCTCGTGCGCGGCGCGTAGTCGGCACCCGCGAGGAAATCGGCGAGCACGCGATTGGCATTGTTCGCGAGCACGACCGGACCGAGCGGCAGGCCGATCGCGCGGACCAGGATCGCCGCCAGCGCATTGCCGAGGTTGCCGGTCGGTACGATCAGGCCGAGCGGCCGCGCGCGTGAGCGCCCATGCTCGAGTGCGGCCGCCGCGTAATAGGCCATCTGCGGCAGCAGCCGGCCGAGGCTGATGCTGTTGGCCGAGGACAGCAGGCAGCGCTCGCGCAGGACCGCATCGGCCAGTGCCTGCTTCACGAGGCGCTGGCAGTCGTCGAAGCTGCCGGCCACACGCAGCGCCAGCACGTTGTCGCCGAAGCAGCCGAGCTGGTGCGCCTGCCGCGGCGACACGCGGCCGTCCGGATAGAGGATCACGACGCGAAAGCCGGGCCGCCGGTGAAACGCCGCGGCGACGACCGCGCACCGGTGTCCCCGGAGGTCGCGACCAGGATCGTCAGCGTCGGATCGGACGGCGCGCGCAGGCGCGCCAGGCACTCGGCGAGAAAGCGTGCACCGAAGTCCTTGAACGCCGCGGTCGGCCCGTGAAACAGCTCGAGCAGCCGGCTGGACTCGTCGCCGAACGGCACCAGCGGCGCCGCGAAGTCGAACGCGTTCGCGCAGATCGAGGCGAGCGCGTCGTGCAGCGGATCACCGGCGAAGAACGGCCGCAGCAGCCGCTCGGCGACGGCCGGCAGCGTCGCCAGGCCGTCGAAGTCCGCCGCGCTCAGCCGCGGCAGCGCTGCCGGCACGTAGAGTCCGCCGTCGGGCGCGAGCCCGGCGCGCAGCGCAGCACCGATCGAGACGGCGGGTGCGCCGCCACGCGTGGAGACATAGTTCATGGCGTGACCTGCACTGCCGGAGGGGGCTGGGCGGATCGACGAGGTGCGCGGCCGGACCGGCCACCGGCGTCACGTAGCGGCGGCTGGCCAGCCCGGCGTCGGCGAACGCGGCCTGCATCGCCTGCGCACCGGCCTCGGCCCCGGCGCGGCTCTCGAACCAGCCGAACACGCTTGGGCCGGCGCCGGAGATGCTGGCACCGAGCGCACCGGCATCGAGCGCGGCGGCCTTGACCGCGGCGAAACCGGCGATCAGCGGCGCGCGGCGCGGCTCGACCAGCACGTCGCGCAGGCCGGCGCGGACCAGATCCGCGTCGCCGCGCCAGCAGCCGGCCAGCACCAGCGCCAGATGCGCGCTCTGCTGTACGAAGTCGCCGAGCGCGTAGTCGCCGCGCAGCGCTTCACGCGCACGTCGCGTCTCGAGCACCGCATCGGGATGCACGACCGCCGCATGCCAGGCCGCCGGCACCGGCACCGGCACCAGGCGATCCTCGGTCGCCAGCACCAGGCCGCCGAGCAGCATCGGACCGATGTTGTCGCCGTGACGGCCGCCGCTGGCCGCGGCCTCGCCTTCGAGCGCGAACGGATACAGCGCATGGACCGGCAGCGGCGCCGGCAGCAATGCATTGGCGGCGATCAAGGCGGCGACGCAGGACGCCGCCGATCCGCCCATGCCCGAGCCGAGCGCGATGCCCTTGTCGAGCGCGACCTCGAAACCGAACGGCAGCGCGAGCGCGTCGCGCAGTGCGATCAGCGCGCGGCCCGCGGTATTACGCTCCGGATCGCGCGGCAGGTCGCGCACCGTGCCCTCGATCCGGCCGATGCGCACCTCCGGCGCGTCGATGCGGCGCACGCGCGCATGGTCGCCGGCGCCGGCGATGCTGTGGCCGAGGATGTCGAAACCGACCGCGACGTTGCCGACGCTGGCCGGCGCGAACGCGAGGATGCCATCGTTCATGACGGACCTCACAGGCGGGCGCCGAGCGCCGCTCCGAGCCGCAGCAGATCGGCGAACACACCGGCCGCGGTCACGTCCGGCCCGGCGCCGGGCCCCTGCACGATCAGCGGATTGCTCGCGTAGCGGCGCGTCGTGAACTGCACGATGTTGTCGGTCAGGCGCAGATGCGCGAACGCATGGCTGCGCGGCAGCTCGGCCAGCTCGACGCGCGCGCCGTCGCGGCCGAGACGCGCGACATAGCGCAGCACGTTCCCGGCCGCCTCGGCGCGCGCCAGGCGCTCGGCCATCGGCGCGTCGAGCGCGCCCAGCGCCGCCGCGACGCCCTCGCGCGGCACCGCGCCGAGCACGGCCGGCACCAGGCTCTGCACCGCGACGTCGGCGAGCTCGAGCTCGCGTCCGGCCTCGCGGGCGAGGATCACCAGCTTGCGCGCGACGTCCAGGCCCGACAGATCGTCGCGCGGATCGGGCTCGGTGTAGCCGAGCGCGTGCGCCTCGGCGACCAGCGCCGAGAACGGCTGGCTGCCGTCGTAGCGGTTGAACAGCCAGGCCAGCGTGCCCGAGAAGATGCCTTCGACCGCGATCAGCTCGTCGCCGGTGTCGAGCAGATCACGCAGCGTCTGGATGATCGGCAGGCCCGCGCCGACCGTCGCCTCGTAGCGCCAGCGCGCGCCGCCGCTGTCGGCCGCCGCGCGGATCGCCGCGTAGCGCGGCCACGGGCCGGCGCCGGCCTGCTTGTTCGGCGTGATGACGTGGATGCCGGCGGCGAGCCAGCCCGCATAGCGATCGGCGACCGCCGCGCTGGCGCTGCAGTCGACGATCACCGCATGCGGCAGATACGGCGCGTGCACGTGCGCTGTGAAGCGGTCCAGATCGGCCGCCTCGCCGTCGCCGCCGAGGCGCTCGGACCAGTCGGCCGACAGCAGGCCGCGCTCGTCGGTCCAGAGCCGCCGGCTGCTGGCGATCGCGCGCACGCGCAGGTCCAGCCGCGTTTCGCGCTGCAGGCGCTCGGCGCCCTCGCGGATCTGTTCGAGCAGCGCGCGGCCGACGTGGCCGGGCCCGATCAGGCCGACCGACAGCGTCTGCGGCGACAGCCAGAAGCCGGCGTGCGCGGCGCGCAACGCACGCGCGGCGTCGGCGCTGGTCAGCGCGACGGAGATGTTGCGCTCCGACGCGCCCTGCGCGATCGCGCGGACGTTGACGCGGGCGCGGCCGAGCGTCGCGAACAGCCGCGCCGCGACGCCGGGCGTGCCGGCCATGCCGTCGCCGACCGCGGCCAGCACGCTGATGCCCGGCGTGACCGTGATCGCCTGGATCTGGCCGCTGGCGAGCTCGGCCGCGAACGCGGCGGTCAGGCCGTCGCGTGCGCGCTCGACGTCGCCGGCGCGCACGACGCAGCAGATCGAATGCTCCGAGGAGCCCTGCGAGATCATCACGACCGACACGCCGGCTTCGCGCAGCGCGGCGAATACACGCTCGGCCGTGCCGGGCACGCCGATCATGCCGGCGCCCTCGACGTCGACGATCGCCAGATGATCGGCCAGCGACAGGCCCTTGACCGGCGCCGGCGGCGCGTCGTCGGCTCCGATCCGCGTGCCGGCATGGTCGGGCCGGAACGTGTTGCGGATGCGGATCGGCAGGCCCAGCGCCATCGCCGGCAGCATCGTCTGCGGATGAATCACCTTGGCGCCGAAATAGGCCAGTTCGCAGGCTTCCTCGTAGGACAGCGACGCCAGCGGCACCGCCTCGGGCACCAGGCGCGGATCGGCCGACAGCACACCGTCGACGTCGGTCCAGATGTTGAGTTCCTGCGCGCCGAACAGCGCCGCGAAGATCGCGCCGGAATAGTCGCTACCGTTGCGGCCGAGCACGGTCGGCCGGCCGGCCGCATCGCGCGCGACGAAGCCGGTCGCGACCACGCGCGTGGCCGGATGGCGCTCGCGCCAGTCGGCCAGACGTGCCGCGCTGGCCTGCCAGTCGACCGCGACGCCGAGTTCGCCGTGGCGCACGACCAGCACTTCGCGCGCGTCGAGCATCGCGCAGTCGCTGCCGTCGGCTGCCAGCAGCGCCGAGAGCAGGCGCGCCGACCAGACTTCGCCCAGTCCCTGGATCCGCTCGAGCGCCTCGCGCGCCGGAAAGCCGAGCACCGCCAGCGCCTGCAGCAGCTCGGCCAGCGCGGCCTGGCCGGTGTCGAGCCAGGCCTCGACCGGTGCCGCCGCCGCGCCGAGCAGGTCGCGCGCGGTGTGCCGGTGGCGCTCGTGCAGCGCGGCCGCCGCTTCGCGCCAGCCGGTGCCGCCGGCGGCCGCCTCGCCGGCCAGCGCGATCAGCGTATCGGTGACGCCCTGCATCGCCGAGACCACGGTGATCTGCCGGTCTTCGGGCTGCTCGCGCAGGATCGCCGCGACCGCGCGGTAGCGCGACGCATCGGCCAGCGAGGAGCCGCCGAACTTGTGGGCGACGATGCGGGCGTCGGCGGACAGGCCGGCCAGGCCGGCGCGGCGCGCTGCGGCGAGCGGATCGACGGCGGCGGGGTCGATCGAGGGGACGTGCGGTTTCATCGGGCCTCCGGTCAGGAAACCCCGCACACCGGGAGGAAGGGGAGTGCCCGCTTCCTCGTCGAGGAGCGGGACGGTCGTCGAGCGGGTGCTACGCGCGCACGACCGACCGCCCCTGCGGGGTAGTCGTCGTCGTGGTCGTGGTGCGGCGCATCAACATGGCGCCGAGTTGATCCGATCCGACCGGATGCTGTCAAGCCGGTCGCGGCCGCACCGGCGGGTATGTGGGCTCGTCGGATCGCGGCCACGTCGCTGCCGCGCACGCCGAGGATCGCGGGCCGGGCCGCGCGGCCAGACGGCGCTGCGTTGCGGTAGCATGCGCCGATGAACGATCCGCAGCGCACCACCCATTTCGGCTACCGCGACGTACCCGAGGCCGACAAGGCCCGCCTGGTCGGCGAGGTCTTCAGCTCGGTCGCCGGCCGCTACGACCTCATGAACGACCTGATGTCGTTCGGCCTGCACCGGCTCTGGAAGCGCTATTTCGTCGGCACCAGCGGCGTGCGTGCCGGCGATGCCGTGCTCGATCTGGCCGGCGGCACCGGCGACATCGCGGCGCTGCTGCTGCCGAAGGTCGGTCCGGGCGGACGCATCGTCGTGGGCGACATCAACGGCGAGATGCTGCGCGTCGGCCGCGACCGCCTGACCGATCGCGGCCAGGTGCAGGGCCTTGCGTATACCCAGCTCGACGCCGAGGCGCTGCCGTTCCCGGATGCGAGCTTCGACTGCGTGACGATGGCGTTCGGCCTGCGCAACGTCACGCACAAGGACCGGGCGCTCGCCGAAATCCATCGCGTGCTCAAGATCGGCGGCCGCGCGCTGGTGCTCGAGTTCTCGGCGGTGCGCGCCGAATGCCTCAAGCCGCTGTACGACTTCCATTCGTTCCAGGTGCTGCCGCGCCTCGGCGCGCTGTTCGCCGGCGATGCCGACAGCTACCGCTATCTGGCCGAATCGATCCGGCGCCATCCGGACCAGGCCACGCTGAAGGGCATGATGGAGGCGGCCGGCTTCGCGCGCGTGGATGTGCGCAACCTCTCGGCCGGCATCGTCGCGATCCATCGCGGCTATCGCGTCTGACGCGCCGTCGCGCGGCCCGTCGCTGCGGCTGAAGATCGCATCGGCTTCGATCGATCGCCCTTCCGGATTTGGCGCGCAGGCGGTCGCCGGCCCGGCCCTGCCGGTATCTGTTCCCTGCCCTCGCTCGAGCGCCGCTGCCGCGCCGTCGCTTACGCGGCGTGGGGCACGCTCAGCCCGGCACGTCCGGCTCGGGCACCTCGTAGCGATAGCCCACACCGTAGACCGAGCTGACCGGATCGACACCGGCCTCGGCCAGCTTGCGGCGCAGGTTCTTGACGTGGCTGTCGACGGTGCGGTCGCTGACGACGCGGTTGTCCAGATACAGCGCATCGATCAGCTGGCTGCGCGAGAACACCCGGCCCGGCTGGCCCGCCAGCTTGTGCAGCAGGCGGAACTCGACCGGCGTCAGCGTCAGCGGCCGGCCGCGCACGCGCGCATCGAAGCGCTCGGCGTCGAGCGAGACCGGATCGGCCGCCGGCGTCGCGCCCGCCGCGGTACGGCGCAGCACCGCCTTGACGCGCGCGACCACCTCGCGCGGACTGAACGGCTTGCAGATGTAGTCGTCGGCGCCGAGCTCGAGTCCGAGCAGGCGGTCGATCTCCTCGACGCGCGCGGTCACCAGCAGCACCGGCACCTGCGAGAACGCGCGCACGCGGCGGCAGATGCCGAGACCGTCCTCGCCGGGCAGCATGACGTCGAGCAGGATCGCCGCCGGCGCATGGCGGCGTATCCAGTCGACCGCGAGCGCGCCGTTGCCGAGCGTCTCGACGCGGTAGCCGGCGGCGACCAGATAGTCGCGCAGCAGCGCGGCGATCTTCGGCTCGTCCTCGACGATCAGGATCGGCGGCGCGTCGGTCATCGGACGCTATCCGCGGCGGGCAGGACGATCTCCACGCGCAGGCCGCCGAGCGGCGAATGCAGGGCCTCGATGCGGCCGCCGTGCGCCTCGACGATCGCGCGGCAGATCGCCAGCCCGAGGCCGGCGCCGCCGCTGGCACGGTCGCGCGAATCCTCGACGCGATAGAGCCGGTCGAACAGGCGCGGCAGCGCCGCGTCGGGCACGCCCGGCGCGGTGTCGTCGACGCTGACCCGCACGTATTGGCCGTCGCCGCGCAGGCCGAGCCGGATCCGGCCCGGCGCGTCGGTGTAGCGGCGCGCATTGCCGAGCAGGTTGTCGATCAGCTGCGCGATGCGCCGCGCGTCGGCGCGCACCGGCGCCGCCTCGGCGAGCGCGACGTCGAGCGCGAGGCCGGCATCGGCGAATGCGGCCCGCTGCAGCTCGGCCGCCTCCTGCAGCAGCGGCGCCAGCGCCAGCGTCTCGAACCGGTACTCGAGCGCGCCGGCGTCGGTCAGAGCGAGCTGGTAGAGGTCCTCGACCAGCGCGGTCAGGCGGTCGCATTCGGCGTGCAGCGAGGCCAGCGCCTCGGCGCCGACCGGCCGCACGCCGTCCTGCAGCGCCTGGATCTCGCCGCGCAGCACGCTGATCGGCGTGCGCAGCTCGTGCGCGATGTCGGCCCCCCAGCGCCGGCGCTGCTCGCGATGCGATTCCAGGCTCGCCGCCAGATGATTGAAGTCCGCCGCGAGCGCGCCGAACTCGTCGCGACGGCGCGCGTCGACGCGGAACGCATAGTCGCCGGCCGCGAGCCGAAGCGTGCCCTGCGCGAGCGCGCGGATCGGCGCGAGCAGGCGGCGCGCCAGCGCCAGCGCCAGAAGCAGTGCCACCGCCAGCACGCTGCCGCCGGCGATCAGCGCATCGCGGCGCTGCGCGGCAGCGAAGGTCGTGTCGAGGCCGCCGATCAGCCGCGGCAGTCGCGCCAGGCGCAGCCGTCCGACGACCGCACCGTCCCAGCTGACTTCGACCACGGCCGCATCGTCCGGCGGGTCCGGACGACCGGCGACGAACGCGCCGTCGGCATCGCTCAGCGTCACGCGGTGCACCCACGGCAGCGGCGGGTCGCCGCCCGGGCGCGGCGGGAACGGCGGCCGGCCGGCTTCGAATCCGCCGCGATCGATCCGGTCCCACGGCGGCGCGCCGGCCGGCGCCGGCCCCGGTACGCCGGTGTCGGCACGCTCGCGGCCCGGGCCGCGCGGCAGATCAGGCGGCGGACCGGGCGGATGCGGACGGCGCCAGAGCGCGCCGGGATCGAGCAATCCGGCCAGCCGGTCCGGATCGGCGCGCAGGAAGTCCCAGTTGGCGGCCTCGCCGTAGCGCGCGGCCAACGCCGGCGCCGCGGCGCGCAGCCGTTCCAGTTCGACGCCGTTGAGATAGTCGAGAAAGCCGCGCCGGAAGCCGAGCTGCTGCCAGCCGACGAAACTGGCCAGCGCAAAGGCGCTGAGGACCGCGAAAGCGAGGAACAGGCGTTGCCAGAGGCGCACGGGGACGGGACGGCCGGTCGGATGCGCGCACGATACCGGCGCCCGGCGCGGCGCGGAACGGCCGGCGTGCAATCTCCATCAAGTCTCCATGGAATCTTGCGCATGCCTGCACCGGTGCGGCCGATGCTGCAGGTTCTCACCGATCCTGGAGCATCCCGATGAAAACCCTGATCGCCCTGGCCGTCGCGAGCGCGTTCGCCGCCGCGCCGGCCCTCGCGCAGCCCGGTCGCGCCGCAACCGCGCCGCTCGAAGCGCTGGCGACGATTCCGGACCTGAGCTTCGCGCAGCAGACCGCGCTGCGGCGCATCCTGGTCGAGCAGGAAGACGCCGAGCGCGCCCAGCACGACAAGCTCCGCGGCGAGCTGGAGCGTATCCGGGCGCGCACCGCCGCACGCATCCACGAATTGCTCGGCGAGGACGGCTACCGGCGCTACGCGCAATGGCGTGCCGATGCGGACCGCCGGCCGCCGGCGCTGGGATCCGGTCGCGGCCGCCGGGCCCACCGGCGCCGCCGGCACTGCGTCCGGAACCGGGCGCGCCGGGCACGGCCGAGGCGGTCCGGCCGGCGCGGCCGCCACGCTGAGCGGCCTGCGGCGGCGGCGCCGATTCAGACCGGCGGTACGGCCTGTTGTGCCTGCGCCTGCGCGTGCAGCGCCGTCGCGGCCTCGGCCGGCACCGCCGTAGCCTGCTGCAGCGGTGCCGCAGCCGCACTCGACACCGGCGCGGCATCGGCCGGTACCGGCTCCCAGGCGAAGCGCGGCAGGCTATGCACGGCGCTTTCGAGCTTGCGAGACCAGCTGTCGCGGATTTCTGCGTAAAGCGGCGTGTCGCCGTCCAGCCGCATCTGCGCCATCAGACGCAGCGCATCGACGCGCAGCAGTGCCAGGTCGATCGGCAGGCCGACCGACAGGTTCGAGCGGATCGTCGAATCGAGCGAGACCAGCGCGCAGCGCGCGGCGTCCTCCAGATGCGTGGCCGGCCGCACGATGCGATCGAGGATCGGCTTGCCGTACTTGGATTCGCCGATCTGCAGGTAGGGCGTCTCCGGCGAGGCGGCGATGCAGTTGCCGAGCGGGTAGATCAGATACAGCCCCATCGCGTCGCCGGCGATCTGGCCGCCGAGGATCAGCGTCGATTCGACGTTGACGCGGCTCTGCTCGGCCTGCGCGGCCAGCTGCGTCTGCACGGCGACCAGGGTGCGACCGACGTACTCGGCCGCGTCGACCAGACGCGCGACGGTGCGCAGACTGGTCGGTGCCGCATCGTCGACGTCGCGACGCAGCCGCGCGAGCACCGCCTGGCTGGTCGCGAGATTGCCGGCCGTCATCAGCACCAGCACGCGCTCGCCCGGAAACTCGAACACGTGCAGCTTGCCGTGCACGCGCACATCGTCGAACGAGGCGCTGGTGCGCGTGTCGGCCGCGAACACCAGTCCTTCGTCGACTTCGATTCCCACGCAATAGGTCATGACCGGCCGAACTCACGGAAAGGGCGCGTGCATTCTAGCCCGCTGCGCGAGACGTGCCCGATGCCGGACGGCCTGCCGCGCGGGCGTTGAAGCGCGCGGTCGCATCGGCGATCCTGCGCGCATGGACATCGTATTCATCGAAGACCTGCGCATCGACACCGTCATCGGCATCTACGACTGGGAGCGGCGCATCCGCCAGACCGTCGCGTTCGATCTGGAAATGGCGTTCGACAACACGCGCCCGGCCGCCAGCGACGACATCGCCGACACGCTCGACTACAAGGCGGTCTCCAAGCGCCTGATCGGCTACGTCGAGGCCGCGCAGTTCCAGCTGGTCGAGACCCTGGCCGAACGCTGCGCGGCGATCGTGCGCGAGGAGTTCGGCGTGGCCTGGGTGCGCCTGAAGCTGGCCAAGCCCGGCGCGGTGCGCGGTGCGCGCGCGGTCGGCGTCTGCATCGAGCGCGGTGTGCGGCCGGCGTCCTGAGCGC
The DNA here is from genome assembly GCA_024707225.1 of Dokdonella sp. GTDB lineage: Bacteria > Pseudomonadota > Gammaproteobacteria > Xanthomonadales > Rhodanobacteraceae > Dokdonella. The sequence goes on from JANQAE010000001.1 coordinate 1,370,764, forward strand.
ATGGCGCGCGCCTACCTGAGCCTGGGCAGCAACATCGAGCCGGAGCGCAATCTGTGCCTGGCGATCGAGGCGCTGCGCGAGCGCTTCGGCGCGGTCGCGCTGTCGCCGGTCTACCGCAGCGCGGCCGTCGGCTTCGATGGCGCGGACTTCCTCAACGCGGCGGCCGCGCTCGACAGCGATCTCGCGCCGGCCGCGCTGGCCGGCTGGCTGCGCGAGCAGGAGGCGCGCCAGGGCCGCCGCCGCGGCGAGGCGCGCTACACGAGCCGGCCGATCGATCTGGACCTGCTGCTCTACGGCGACCAGGTCAGCGAGGTACCGCCGCTGCCGCGGCCGGAGCTGGCGACCGACGCGTTCGTGCTGCGGCCGATGGCCGATCTGGCGCCGGGTCTGCGCCATCCCACGCTCGGACTCGATCTGGCCACGCTGTGGGCACGCTGCACGGACACGACGGCGCTGACGCGCGTGACGCTCGACTGCGCGACAGCGGCCGCCGCGCGCTGAGCCGCGCCGCTCAATCGACGACCGAGCGCCCGCCGTCGACCGCGAGTACCTGCCCGGTCACGTAGGGCGCCTCGCGCAGCAGCCAGCGCACGGCCTCGGCGACGTCCTCGACGCGGCCGAGCCGGCCCAGCGGCGTGCGCGCGAGCAGGGCTGCGCGCGCGCCGGCATCGGCATCCTGCTCGGGCCAGAGGATCGCGCCGGGCGCGACCGCATTGACGCGCACCGCCGGCGCCAGCGCGATCGCGAGACTGCGCGTCAGACTGACCAGGGCGGCCTTCGCGGCCGAGTAGACCAAATGGTCGACCTTCGGCCGCTCGGCGTAGACGTCGGCGAGATTGACGATCGCGCCGCCGGCAGCCGTCAGATGTGGCGCCGCAGCCTGCGCCAGCAGCAGCGGCGCACGTGCATTGGCGTCGAACGAGGACCGCCACTGCGCCGCGCTGATCCGGCCGAACGGCGTCGCCTCGAAACTCGAGGCGTTGTTGACGAGGCCGTCGAGCCGGCCGAAACCTGCGACGGCCGCGTCGACGAGGCCCGGCAACGCCTCGGCGTCGGACAGATCGGCCGCGACGCACAGCGTCGAGCGCGGGCGCGCGGTCTCCAGTTCGCGGCGAGTGCGCGGGCCTGTGCCTCGGACCGGCGGTAGTGCACGACGATGTCGCAGCCGGCCGCGTGCAGATGCCGCGCGATCGCCGCACCGATGCGGCGCGCCGCGCCGGTCACCAGGATCGCAGGTCGCTCGGTTTCGGCGTCGCTCATCATCCGGCCTCGTGGGAACCGGGGCGATTATGCGCGAGGCGCGGCGACGGCGTGCCGGCCGGTGACTTTCCACACGCGCGTCGCGACGCGCGGCAGGTTCTACAATGGCCGCACACCGGCAGGCCCCGGTGTCACCCGTTCGCATCGGGCGCCGACGGCCTGGTCGGACCGCCGGGAGGAATCGCCGACATGGCTGGACGTTTCGCACGTAGCTGGGAGCTGGTCAAGGCCAGCGCAGCGGTCCTGCGCGCCGACAAGGAACTGCTGGTGTTTCCGCTGCTGTCGCTGCTGTGCACGCTGGTCGTCGCCGCCAGCTTCGTCGTGCCGGCTGCGTTCGCGGGGCTGTTCGCCGATCTTCGCCACGGCACCGCGCCGGTCGCGTTCTGGCTGCTGACGTTCGTGTTCTACGTCGTCCAGTACGCGGTGATCTTCTATTTCAACTCGGCCCTGGTCGCGGCCGCGACGATACGGCTGGCCGGCGGCGATCCGACGCTGTCGGACGGCTTCCGCGCCGCCAATGCGCGCCTGCCGGCGATCCTCGGCTATGCGCTGATCGCCGCGACCGTCGGCATGGTGCTGCGCGCGCTGCAGGAGCGCGCCGGCCTGATCGGCCGCTGGATCGTCGGCCTGATCGGCGTCGCCTGGACCGTGGCCTCGTTCCTGGTCGTACCGGTGCTCGTCAACGAGCGCGTCGGTCCGGTGGACGCGGTCAGGCGCAGCGCCGAGCTGCTGCGCACGACCTGGGGCGAGAACCTGGTCGGCAACCTCGGCCTCGGCTTCGTGTTCGGCGCGGCCGTATTCGCGGTGGTGATGCTCGGCGGCGGACTCGTCGTCCTGGCCGCCACGCAGGGCGCCGGCTACTGGGTGCTGGCGCCGATCGCGCTGACCGCCGCCGCGCTGCTGCTGCTCGGCCTGCTGCAGGCGGCGCTGCAGGGCGTCTACTCGGCCGCGCTGTACCGCTACGCGGCCACCGGCGAAGGCGGTGCCGGCTTCGATCAGGCGCTGATCACCGACGCGTTCCGCGTCAAGGCCTGAGGGTGCTGCACGCGGCCGGTCGCGACGGCGACCGGCCGCTGCGACCGGCCCGGACCGTTCGCCGCGCGCTTTCGGCACCGGCCGACATGCCGCGGCGTTGGCGCGGGCGCCGCGCTCCCCCTGACGCGCGGCGCAGCGGAGGGCACGTGCTCGAAGACATCCGCAACCGGCAGCGCTCGCGGCGGCCGGTCCGGTCCGGCCGCGGCGGCCGCTGCGCTATGCTGGCGGCCGCGACCGTCCGATACCGCCGCACGTGAAGACCTCCCTGCCCGCTCCGGGCGCCGAAGAACTCGAACACGCCGAGCGCCTGCTCGCGGCGATCCGGGCCGAGATCGTCCGCGACGGACCGATGCCGTTCTCGCGCTACATGGAGCGCTGCCTGTATGCGCCGGGCCTGGGCTACTACAGCGCCGGCCGCACCAAGTTCGGTCGCGACGGCGACTTCGTCACCGCACCCGAGCTCGGCGAGCTGTTCGCGCAGTGCGTCGCACAGGCGATCGCACCGGTGCTGCGCAGCCTCGGTGCCGGCGCCGATCTGATCGAGCTCGGCGGCGGCAGCGGCGCGTTCGCCGAGACCGCGCTGACCGCGCTGGCCGGCCACGACGCACTGCCGCGCCGCTACGCGATCCTTGAACCGAGCGCGGACCTGCGCGAGCGCCAGCACACGCGCCTGCACGAGCGCCTGCCGCCGGCGCTGGCCGATCGCGTGCACTGGATCGACCGGCCGCCCGAGGAGGACTGGGACGGCGTGCTGTTCGCCAACGAGGTCATCGACGCGCTGCCGACGACGCGCTTCACGCTGCGCGACGGCGAAGTCTACGAGGAGCACGTCGCGCTGTCCGGGACCGGCCTGATCCGCATCGACCGCCCGGCCGATCCGCTGGTCGGCGGCGCGGTACGCCATCTGGAGCGCGACCTCGGCCGCACGTTCGACGACGGCTACCGGTCCGAAGTGCTGCCGCAGCTGCCGTACTGGATGCAGGCGGTGCTCGGCGGCCTGCGCCGCGGCGTCGCGCTGTTCGTCGACTACGGCTATCCGCGCGCCGAGTTCTATCACCCGGGACGGACCGACGGCACGCTGATCGCCCATTACCGGCACCGCGCGCATGCCGATCCGCTGTTCCTGCCGGGCCTGCAGGATCTGACCGCATTCGTCGACTTCACCGCGCTGGCCGAGGCCGGCAACAGCGCCGGCTTCGGCCTGGCCGCCTATACCGACCAGATGCATTTCCTGATTGCCAACGGCCTGGCCGAGCATCATGCGCGCGCGATCGAGGGCGCCGACGCCGCGGCGGTCTACCGGCTCGGCCAGCAGGTCAAGCGGCTGACCCTGCCCGAGGAGATGGGGCAGCGCTTCCGCGCGATGCTGTTCGCGCGCGCGATCGATCCGGACGCGCTGCCGCCGCTCGGCGGCATCGACCGGAGCGATACATTGTGAGTCCACTCCGGCGATGATCGGCGCCTGGCTGTCGCCGCTGCGCTTCGGCGTGCTGTTCGGTCTGCTGGTGCTGCTGACCTGGCGCTGGCTGCCGCGCTGGGCGCGCCGGCTCGCCGCCGCGGCCGGCCTCGCGCTGGTCTGGCTGACGACGCCGTTCGGCGCCAACGTGCTGGTCGGCCTGCAGGAATCGCGCGTACCCACCGAGCCGGTCTGCGCCACGCCGCCGCTGACGATCGTCGTGCTCGGCGGCGGCATGGCCTATGCGCCGCAATCGGAGCAGGACTACGGCGCGCTCGGTGTCGAAAGCCTGCGCCGCGTGTTCGCGGCGCTGACGCTGCGGCGCGATCATCCCGACACGGACCTGGTCTTCAGCGGTGCCAGCCGCCACGCGGTCGCCGAGAGCACGACGATGTCGCATCTGGCGCAGGCGCTCGGCGTCGACGCCGACCGGCTGCGCAGCGAGACCGCCTCGCGCACGACCTGGCACAACGCCCAGGCCGTGGCCGCGCTCGAGCCCCGATTCCGCGGCGGATCTGGCTGGTCACCTCGGCCCTGCACATGCCGCGCGCGCGCTACGCGTTCGAGGCCGCCGGCTTCGAGGTCTGTGCGGCACCGGCGCCGCCGCTGTACGCGGAGCCCGCCGGTGCGGGCTATTTCCTGCCGATCGCCTCGGCCGCCGCGAAATCCGAAGCCGTGCTGCACGAATGGGCCGGCGAGGCGGCCTACCGGCTCGGCCTGTTCCGCACCACCGAACGCGATCCCGAGCCGGCCAGCGGCGAACGCTGAACCGCGCGCCGGTCCGGCCCGCCGGGCCCGCCCTGCGATCCACTTGGCGCTGCGTCGCCGCCGACGCGAACGCTCATTCGGGTCTGGGCACCGCCGCGATCGCGCGCACGCGCGCCGCGCGCATCGCCTCGGCGATCGCCGGACCCGTCAGGCCCGCGGCGACGAACGGCGCCGCGGTGACCGCGCAGGCCGCCGCATGTGCGGCGCGCAGATAGCCGGCCTGCGGATAGGCGCTGTCGGCGAAGCCGGTGCGGCCGCGCTTGTCGGCCTCGCAGACCGTCAGCAACCGGTCGAGCCGCTTCGGCTTGCGGAAGCCGTCGAGCCGTTCGAACAGCTTCAGCACGGTCGACGGCTTGAGTTCGAGCGCGCGATGCACCAGCAGATGCAGGCGGCAGCACAGCACGGCCAGCGCGGCGTGCTCGGCCGGTACGCGCAGCCGCGCGGCGAGCGCCTCGACCGGTGCGACGCCGCGCTCCTCGTGCATGACGTGGCGCGGCAGTTCCTCGGCCGGCGTCAGCGCCTTGCCGAGGTCGTGCACCAGCGCGCACCAGCCGATCAGATCGTCGCCGGGCGCGAGCTGCGCGGCCATGTCCACGACCAGCTCGACGTGAATGCCGGTGTCGACCTCGGGATGGAACTCGGCGCGCTGCGGCACCCCGTAGAGCGCATCGACCTCCGGAAACAGCACGCGCAGCGCGCCGCAGTCGCGCAGGCTCGACAGGAACGCCGAGGGCCTCGGTTCGCCGAGCGCCTTGCGCGTCTCGGCCCAGACGCGCTCGGGCACCAGATGATCGGCCTCGCCGGCGGCGACCATGCCGCGCATCAATGCCAGCGTCTCCGCGGCGATCCGGAAGCCGAGCGGCGCGTAGCGCGCCAGGAACCGCGCGACGCGCAGGATCCGCACCGGATCCTCGGCGAACGCCGGCGAGACGTGGCGCAGCACGCGCGCCTGCAGATCGGCGATGCCGCCGAACGGATCGATCAGCCGGCCCTCGGCGTCCTCGGCGATCGCGTTGATCGTCAGGTCGCGGCGCTCCAGATCCTGCTCGAGCGTGACCGAGGGATCGGCGTCGAACGCGAAGCCGTGATAGCCACGGCCGGTCTTGCGCTCGGTACGCGCCAGCGCGTACTCCTCGCCGCTGTCCGGATGCAGGAACACCGGAAAGTCCTTGCCGACCGGCCGGTAGCCGCGCTCGAGCAGATCCTCGGGCCGGGCGCCGACGACGACGTGATCGCGATCGGCCACGGCGCGGCCGAGCAGTTTGTCGCGGACGGCGCCGCCGACCAGATAGGTGCGCATCGCACCGATTGTGCCACGCCGCCGGCGCCGCAACGCGGCACCGGCGCGTCGGTCAGGGACGCGCGGCGAGCCAGTCGTGGATCGTCGGCGGCACCTCGCGCTGCGCGCGACCGGACACGTAGATGCCGATGTGGCCGCCCTTGAACGCGAGCTGCGTGTAGTCCTCGCTGCCGGTCGCGCCGTCGAGCGCGCGCGAGGCGGCCGGGGGCACCAGATGGTCCTGCTCGGCGAAGATGTTGAGGATCGGGTGGTCGATCATGCGCAGGTCCACCGCGCGGCCGCCGATGGTCAGTCCGCCGCGCAGCAGCTTGTTGCCCTGGAAGAAGTCGCGGATGAACTCGCGAAACGCCTCGCCGGCCTGGTCGGGCGAGTCGAAGATCCATTTCTCCATGCGCAGGAAGTTCTCGAGCTCGGCCTTGTCGTCGAGGATGTCGACCAGTCCGACGTACTTCTGCTGGAACAGCCGCATCGGCTTGAGCGTCAGGTAGCACCAGTTCATCAGGTCGGCCGGCACGTTGCCGAGCGTGTCGACGAACAGGTCGACGTCGAGCTGGCGCGTCCAGTGCGAGAGCAGGTTGTCGGGCGTGTGGAAATCGACCGGGGTCACCATCGTGATCAGGTTGCGTACCTTCTCCGGATGCAGCGCCGCGTAGCACAGCGAGAACGCGCCGCCCTGGCAGATGCCGAGCAGATTGACGCGATCCACGCCGGCGTGCGCGGCGACCGCTTCGACGCTGCGATCGATGTAGCCGTTGATGTAGTCGTCGAGGTTGAGCCAGCGGTCGGCTCCGTCCGGATAGCCCCAGTCGATCAGGTACACGTCCTCGCCGAGCGCGAGCAGGTTGCGTACCAGCGAACGGTCGTCCTGCAGGTCGACCATGTAGGGCCGGTTGACCAATGCGTAGACGATCAGGATCGGCCGCTTCGCGGTCGGCTTGCGGTCGCCCTTGAAGCGATAGACCACGAGCTTGTCCTCGCGGTAGACGGCTTCCTTGTCGGTCACGCCGAAGTCGACGTCCTCGACCTCGCGCAGCGTGCGGAAGCCCTCGGCGAGCTTGCGCTGCAGATTCAACGCTTCGTCCAGCGCCTTGGCCGGGTCGATCTTGATCGGTTCCATGGCGGGTCCTCAGCGCTTCTTGTCGGTGGGGCGGGCGGCCTTGCGTGCGCGCGGCGCCGCTGGCTGCGCGGTCCGCGCGAACTGCGCGACGCGCGCCTCGAAACCGCCGGCGGCCTTCTTGGCCGGGCGGCGCGGCTTGGGCGCGGCGGTCTTCTTGGCGGCGCGCGCGCGCGGTGCCGGTGGCGGACGTTCGGTCTTGGCCGTCCTGGCGCGCGCCGGCGCAGGCGCCGCGCCGCCGGCCTTCAATGCGGCGATCTCGGCACGCAACGCCTCGACCTCGGCGGCGAGACTGCGTCCGCCGGCATCAGCCCCGCCACGCAACTCGCGGCGCAGCTCCTGCAGACGGCGGCCGATGCTGTCGACCTCGCTGCGCGTCGGGATGCCGAGGTCGACGCTGATCCGCTCGACGTCCTCGCGCAGCAGCGAGCGCAGCCGCATCTGTGCGTTGACGAGCGCCCCGTAGGCCTCGCGGAACTCCATCGACGCGGCGACTTCGGCATAGCCCTCCTCGGCCGCATCGACCCACAGGTCGTACAGCGCCCGCAGCGATTCGACCGGCCGCTCGCTCGCGGCCCGCTCGGCGAGCTTGTCCTGGAAGCGCGTCGCGCCGAGCTGGCCGGCGCGCATCATCAGCGCGTCGTAGCGGCGTGTCTGGGTCTGGTAGTCGATCAGCGACTGGGCGACGCGCTGCTGGTGTTCCTGGCGCTCGCGCAGGAAACCGAACGCCGGCCGGTCGAACGCTGCGCGCGCCTCGGCGCTGAGCGTGCCGAACACCGGCGCGAGGCCGGCCGCGAGCTGCTCGAAGCCGCGCGCACCGTCGGCGCCGAGCTTGCGCAGCGCCTCGGCGATGCCGTCCTGGCCGAGCGCACCGCCGGTCGCGTCGAAGCCGCCGTGCATGAACCGGCCGAGCTGGGCGGCGATCGCCTCGGGTCCCGCAGCGCCGGCCGCGAGCAGGGTCTGGGTCTGCTCGAGATAGGCCTTGACCGCGCCGAGCAGGCGTTCGCCGAGCGCGCCCTGCGCACCGGCATCGCCGAACAGCTGCGACCACAGCCCCAGGCCCTGCTGCCAGGGCTGCGTGCCGGCCGGCGCGGCGCTCGCCGCGGCCTGCTGCCACTGCTGCACGGCATCCCAGTACTGCCGCGACAACGTTTCCCACTCCCGGCTCCCGGCGGGTCCGGCACTGCGATCGACCATCGGCTGGCTCCTGCGCGCTTGCGCGTCCGGTCGGCCGGATGCCGAGGAACGCAAGGCTAGTCTGGACGCGCGATGCTACGCCGAGGCGACCGCCGCTGGCAAAAACGCGGCTGCCGCGGACACCGCCGCGTGCGGATGCGTCATCGCGCGCATCGCCTCCGGACCGCGTCGATGCGGCGCCGGCGCTGGCGCGCGGCGAACGCGCCTGCTTCGACGATGGTCGATTTTGCTGCACTGCGGTTTGCACAATGAATGCCAAAGAACGACCCTTGCGGCGTTATGCCGCTTCGCAGCGGCGATCTTCATCCGGGAGCCAAGTCATGGGTGTGTCCGCACTCACCGCGAGCCACGCCTCGCGCGTACTCAGTCTGGTCAACGGCAAGACCAAACCGACCAGTCAGATCGCCGCGCACGTCAGCAGCTCGTGGGAACGCTGCCTGACCCAGTACGGCATCGAACCGACCCGCTCGCGCGAGACCGTGGTGCTCGAGGCCCATCAGCTGCGCGAGCGCCAGCAGAGCTTCGGCGACCTGCTCGGCGTGGCCCGCGCCGAGATGGAGAGCCTCTACGACCAGATCGCCGGCTCCGGCTACGCGGTGATCCTGACCGATGCCGAAGGCGCGATCCTCAACACGATCACCGATCCGACGCTCAAGCGCGAGTTCCGCCACGCCGGCCTCTGGCACGGCGCGCTCTGGGACGAGCGCCACGAAGGCACCAACGGCATGGGCACCTGCCTGGTCGAGCGCGCGCCGGTCACGGTCCATCGCGAAGAGCACTTCATGGGCTACAACATCGGCCTGTGCTGCTCGGCCGCGCCGATCTTCAACGCGCACGGCGAGGTCATGGCCGTGCTCGACACCTCCTCGGCGAGCTGCGGCGTCACCCGGCTGATCCACCGCCACACGATGGCGCTGGTCAACATGTCGGCGCGGCTGATCTCACGCTGCCAGTTCCTGCGCGAGTTTCCGGAAGCCAACATCCTGCGCTTCCACGGCCGCCCGGAATTCGTCGGCCTGCTGCATGAGGCGCTGCTCGCGATCGACGCCGAGGGCACGATCCTGGCCGCCAACGACAGCGCGCTCGAACAGCTCGGCCACAGCCACCGTGCCGCCCTGGTCGGACGTCCGGTCGAGTCGGTGTTCCAGTTCTCGACCGGCACGATGCAGCACCGCGCACTGACCGAGCCCGGCACGATCTGGTCGATCCGCGACACCGAGAACGGCCGGCGCTACTTCGCCAAGGTCAGCGCGCCGCATCAGCCCTCGCGCACGGTCGCGCCGATCACCGCGCCGATCACGACGCCGGTCGCGCCGGTCACGCGGATCGAGCCGGTCGGCCGCCACGTCGGCACCGACTCGCGCATGCTGCACAACTTCCACTGCGCGCAGCAGCTGTTCGCGCGCCGCGTCTCGATCCTGCTGCAGGGCGCCACCGGCACCGGCAAGGAAGCGTTCGCCAAGGCGCTGCACAAGGCCTCGCTGCGCGCCGACAAGCCGTTCGTCGCGGTCAACTGCGGCGCGATCCCCGAATCGCTGATCGAGAGCGAGCTGTTCGGCTACACGCGCGGCGCGTTCACCGATGCGAACCGCGAGGGACGCCCCGGCAAGATCCTGCAGTCCAGCGGCGGCACGCTGTTCCTGGACGAGATCGGCGACATGCCGCTGCCGCTGCAGACGCGCCTGCTGCGCGTACTCGAGGAACAGGAGATCGTGCCGCTCGGCGGCGACAGTCCGATCCCGGTCGACCTGCACGTGATCAGCGCCAGCCATCACGACGTGCGCCAGATGTGCGCATCCGGTGATTTCCGCAGCGATCTCTACTACCGGCTCAACGGCACCACGCTGTACCTGCCGCCGCTGCGCGACCGCGAGGACAAGACCGAGCTGATCCAGTCGCTGCTGACCGAGGAGTGCCGCGACCAGGAGCCGGTCACGATCCGGCCCGACGCGCTGCGCGTACTGCTCGAATACAGCTGGCCCGGCAACATCCGCCAGCTACGCAACGTGCTGCGGACCGCCGCGGCGCTGTGCGACGAGCGCGTGATCCGGCCGTCGAACCTGCCGCAGGAACTGCTCGACGAGACCGCCGACGCCGCGCCGGCCGCGCTGTCCGCGCCCGACGACGGTGCGGCCGCGCGCGCACCGCTCGACTCGGCCGAACGTGCCGCGCTGCTGCGCGAGCTCGAGCGGATGCGCTGGAACATCACCCATACCGCCGATGCGCTCGGCATCAGCCGCAACACGCTGTATCGCAAGCTGCGCAAGCACGACATCCCGCTGCCGGACTGAGCGTCCGGCTGTGCGAGCGCCGGACCGGCCGCGCCCGGCCGCTGCCGCATGTGCACTCGGCGCCATGCGCCGCGGCGAGCCGGCCGTCAGGCCCCGACAGCCGGTGGCGATATCACGCTAGAAGCGAGCGGCCGGCGCGCGCGCCGCGCCGCTTCGGCATGCCGCCGCGCCCTCGCCTCGTCGTCGCGCGGTGAGGTGGCAGGCTCCGCGCGGCGCTGGCGCCGCGCTCAGCCCGGCGGCCAGGCCAGACGGCGGCCGCCGAGCAGGTGCAGGTGCAGGTGGTAGACGCTCTGTCCGCCGTCGCCGTTGCAGTTGATCACGCAACGGTAGCCGTTCTCGGCGAAGCCCTGCGCCTTGGCATATGCGGTTGCCGCCAGCACCAGGCGGCCGATCAGCAGCGCGTCGTCCTCGCCCAGATCGTTCAACGTCGCCACCGGCTTGCGCGGAATGAACAGCACGTGCTGCGGCGCCTGCGGATTGATGTCGCGGAACGCGAGCACGTCCTCGTCCTCGTAGACGATGTCGGCCGGAATCTCGCGGCGGATGATCTTGCTGAAGAGGGTGTCGCTCATCGGAGTCCTCAGGTGTCGGCCAGGGGCTGGCGGCTGCCGAATGCGTGGGCCAGCGTACCGCGATCGATGAATTCGAGTTCGCCGCCGAGCGGCACGCCGTGCGCGAGCCGCGTCGCGCGGATGCCGGCCGCGGCCGCGAGCTGCGCGAGCAGATGCGCGGTCGCCTCGCCCTCGACCGTGGGATTGGTCGCGATGATCAACTCCTGCACCTCGCCCTCGCCGAGGCGCGCGGCGAGCAGATCCAGGCCGAGTTCGCGCGGACCCAGGCCGTCCAGCGGCGAAAGCCGTCCGAGCAGCACGAAATAGCGGCCGCGATAGCCGGTGGCCTGCTCGATCGCGACCTGGTCGACCGGCGTCTCGACGATGCACAGCAGCTGCGCGTCGCGTACCGGCGAGGCGCACAGCGCACAGACCGGCGCCTCGCTGAAGGTCCGGCAGCGCGAGCAGTTGCCGATCCGCTCGACCGCGGCGCTCAGGCGCTCGGACAGCCGCCGCGCGCCGGGCCGGTCGCGCTCGAGCAGATGAAACGCCATGCGCTGGGCGGTCTTGGCGCCGACGCCTGGCAAACAGCGCAGCGCCTCGATCAGCTCGGCCAGCAGCGGTGATCCGGTCGACATCAGAACGGCAGCTTGAATCCGGGCGGCAGGTTCATGCCGGCACCCAGGCCGCTCATGCGCTGCTGGGTCAGCTCGGCGACCTTGTTGACGGCGTCGTTGAACGCGGCGGCGACCAGATCCTCGGCCATTTCGGGATCGTCGGCGAAGGCCTGGCGATCGACGTGGACGCGGCGCACCTCGTGACGGCCGCTCATCACGACGCTCGCCAGTCCGCCGCCGGCCTGGCCGGTGACTTCGAGCGTCGCCAGCTCGTCCTGCGCGCGTTTGAGTTCTTCCTGCATGCGCTGGGCCTGCTGCATCAGGCCGGCCAGGGGTCCACGCATCGTCGGTCTCCTCGTAGATGGATCAGTTGCCGGACGGACGGATGCTGTTGGGCACCAGCCGTCCGGAGAAATGCTCGATCAGCGACTGCACCTGCGGATCGCTGCGCAGGGCCTCCTCGGCTTCCTGCAGGCGCGTCGCCTCGATGCGCGCGCGGCGCGCGGCCGGGCTCTCGGCGTCGCCGCCCTGCTTCTCGAAGCGCACGCGGACCGGCCGGCCGAGTGCGTCGGACAGGCGGCCCTCGAGCATCTCGACCAGCGGACCTGCGGCCAGATGCTCGTGCTCGGCGCGCAGGCCGAGCCGCACGACGCCCGCCTCGATGCCGAGCAGGACCGAATGCTGCGCGAGCTGGCCGAGCGGACCGCCGAGCCGGGCACGCTCGATCAGCGCCTCCCAGGATTCGACCGGCGCGCCGGCCGGTGGAGCGACCGGCCGCATCGAAGCCGGCGGTGCCGCCACGATCGGTGCCGGCTTCATCGTCATCGCCTCGATCGGCGCCGGCGCCGCTGAGGGCGGCGGCGCTGTCGCCGGCTGCCCGGCACGCACCTCGGCCCCGGCGGCGGCCGGCCGCGGTGCGGTCTCGAACGCTGCGGCGGTCGGTTTCGGCGCCGAGGCGTCGCGCTGCGGCGACGGCGACCCGGCCGGTGCCGGTGCCGCGGACGTCGTGCGTACCGGACCGCCGCCGCGCCCGGCCGAGGCCGGCGCGAACGCGAGCATGCGCAGCAGGCACATCTCGAAACCGGTCCGCGGCGTCGGCGCGATCGGCAGATCGCGGCGGCCGCCGATCGCCATCTGGTACCACAGCTGCACGTCCTGTGGATCGAGCCGCTCGGCCAGCGCGGCCGCCGCTGCATCGTCTTCGCCGGCATCGGGCACCAGCTGGCGCAGCTGGATCCGGTGCAGCAGCGAGGCCACCTCGTCGAGCACCTGGCCGAAGTCCGGCGCGAACTCGGCGATGCGCCGGATCTCGGCGAGCAGGCCGGCACCGTCGCCGCCGGCGACCGCCTCGACCAGCACGCGCACGCGGCCGCGCTCGACCGTGCCGAGCATCGCGTGCACGTCGGCCGCGTGCACCGCGCCGCCGCCGTGCGCGATCGCCTGATCGAGCAGCGACAGACCGTCGCGCAGCGAGCCGTCGGCCGCGCGTGCGAGCGCGTCGATCGCCTCGCCGTCGCCCTCGATCGTCTCGGCCGACAGGATGTGGTGGATCTGCCCGCCGATCTGCTCGGGCGTCAGCCGCTTGAGGTTGAACTTGATGCAGCGCGAGAGCACCGTCACCGGCAGCTTCTGCGGGTCGGTCGTCGCGAGCAGGAACTTGACGTGGCCGGGCGGCTCCTCGAGCGTCTTGAGCAGCGCGTTGAACGCCGACTTGGACAGCATGTGCACCTCGTCGATGAGGTACACCTTGTAGCGGCCGCGCGTCGGCGAGTACTGCGCGTTGTCGATCAGCTCGCGCACGTTGTCGATGCCGGTGTTGCTGGCCGCGTCGATCTCGAGCAGGTCGACGAAGCGTCCGGCGTCGACCTCGCTGCACACGCCGCACACGCCGCAGGGCTCGGCCGACTGGCCCCGCTCGCAGTTCAGCGACTTGGCGAAGATGCGCGCGATCGTGGTCTTGCCGACGCCGCGCGTGCCGGTGAACAGGAACGCATGGTGGATGCGGTCGCGGTCCAGGGCGTGCGTGAGCGCCCGCACCACGTGCTCCTGGCCGACCAGTTCGGAAAAAGCGGCGGGGTCGCCACTTGCGGGCGAGGGCTTGATAGGACATCGGGGGGTCCGCGGCGGGGAGCGCGATTGTGCCACCGCGGCCGGCCGGGACAAAGGCGCGATTTCGTTCAGGGTCGCGGCACTTTATGCCCCGCGCCGCATATGAGAGCCTTCGTAGTTCGGAAGAGCCCGGATCGCGCTTCCGAGCGCCGTTCGTGCCGCATGCCGGATCGGCATTCTTCTTTCGTCTACGGGGACCACCATGCATTTCGATCAATCCAAGAAGGCGATGTTCGCCTGGCTGGCGTTGCTGCTGTTCGCGATCGGCAGCGCGCATGCCGCCGATACGCGCAGCTACTGGCAGGACGCGCAGGCCCGTCCGCTGGCCGCCGAAGCGCCGCAGCCGGCGGCCTACCGCGCACTGCAGCTGGACGTGGCCGGCCTCAAGGCCGCGCTGGCGGCGTCCGACGCGGCGCTGTCGCTGCCGCATCCGGACGGCGGCTTCGCCGACTTCACGCTGACCGATTCGGGCACGCTGCCGGCCGAGCTGGCCGCGCGCTATCCGCAGATCCGCAGCTACGTCGGCGTCGACGGCCGCGGCAACCGCGCCCGCATCGACGTCTCGCCGCTCGGCGTCAACGTCATGGTGTTCGAGCGCAGCAGCGGCCACGGCATCTGGGTGATCCGTCCGGACCTGCCCGGCGACGGCAGCGGCTACCTCAGCTTCTACCGCAAGGAACTGGCCGTGCCCGACGGCATGTTCAGCTGCGGCGTGCACAGCGAGATCGATCCGTCCGGTCAGAACCTGATCGATGCGCCGGCCACGCAGACCGGCGTCGTGCGGCGCACCTATCGCGCCGCCGTGGCCGCCAACCGCCAGTACACCAACGCCGTCGGCGGCGGCACGGTCGCCGGCGGCCTGGCCGCGGTGGTCGTCGCGATGAACCGCGTCAACGAGGTCTACGAGAACGACTTCTCGGTGCACATGACGCTGATCCCGAACAACGACCAGATCATCTACACCGACGCCAATCCGGGCCCGTACAGCAACAGCTCCAGCGCGATCAACCAGAACCAGACCAATCTGGACGCGGTGATCGGCAGCGCCAACTACGACATCGGCCACGTCTTCACGACCGGCAGCGGCGGTGTCGCCGGCCTCGGCGTGGTCTGCCGCGCCAACCAGAAGGCGCGCGGCACGACCGGCCTGGGCAGCCCGCTCGGCGACGTGTTCTACATCGACTACGTCGCGCACGAGATGGGCCACCAGTTCGGCGGCAACCACACCTTCAATGCGACCACCAGCAGCTGCGGCGGCGGCAACCGCGCCGCGTCGGCCGCCTACGAGCCGGGCAGCGGCTCGACGATCCAGGCCTACGCCGGCATCTGCGGCTCGCAGAACCTGCAGTCCAACTCCGATGCGTACTTCCACGCCGAGAGCCTGCGCGAGATGGGCAACTACATCAGCACCGGCGCCGGCGCCGGCTGCGCGGTGACCGCGGCCAATCCGAACACGCCGCCGATCGTGACCACGCATGCCGCACGCACGATTCCGGCCAATACGCCGTTCGAGCTGACCGGCGCGGCGAGCGGCGGCGGCAGCGGCCTGACCTACGCCTGGGAGCAGTACGACCGCGGCGCGGCCAACAACGACTTCAACGTCGATCCCGGCAACGGCCCGATCATCCGCTCGCTGATGCCGACGTCGAGCCCGAACCGCACCGTACCGCGGATCGACCAGCTGCTGGCCGGCACCCATCTGCGCGGCGAGATCCTGCCGACGACCAACCGCACGCTGACGTTCCGGCTGACCGTGCGCGACAACGCCACCGGCGGCGGCATCACCGAGAGCGCCGACGTCGCGCACACGGTCGTCAACAGTGCCGGCCCGTTCACGGTCACCGGCCCGGCCGGCGGCACGACCTGGAACTACCTCGACGGTGCCGGCACCGGCAGCGTGAGCTGGAACGTCGCCAGTACCGACGTCGCGCCGGTCTCCTGCGCCGCGGTCGACGTCAAGCTCTCGCGCGACAGCGGCCTGACCTATCCGGTGACGGTCGCCACCGGCCTGCCGAACACCGGCAGCGCCACGGTGCCGGTGCCCAACGAGATCACCACGCAGGCACGTGTGCGCGTGCAGTGCTCGAACAACATCTTCTTCAACGTCTCGCCGGGCGACTTCACGATCGCCGGCGGCAGCGACGTGCTGTTCGCCGACGGTTTCGATGGTGCGGGCGGCCCGGTGCCGCCGACGCTGGCCAAGGCGTTCACGCCCGATACCGTGACCGCCGGCGCGACCAGCACGCTGACGATCACGCTCGGCAACGGCAATGCCACGCCGGCGACGCTGAGCGCGGCGCTGACCGACACCTTCCCTGCGGGCCTGGTCGTCGCGGCCACGCCGGCCGCATCGACCACCTGCAGCGGTACGCTGAGCGCCGCGGCCGGTGCCGGCTCGATCAGCCTCGGCAGCGGGGCGGTGATTCCGGCCTCGGGCAGCTGCCAGGTCCAGGTCGACGTCAGCGCGGCCGCGGCCGGCAGCTACGTCAACACGCTGGCCGCCGGCGCGCTGCAGACCGACCTCGGCGCCAGCGCCGCTGCGGCGACGGCGACGCTGACGGTCACCGAAGGCACCGGCGCCTGCCCGGCCCAGCTGATCGAGGACACCAGCTTCGAGGCGACGACCGGCGATGGCGGTGCCAATCCGTTCTGGAACTCGACGACGACGCAGGGCGACTCCACCTTCTGGAGCACCGGCGGCGGCGCCACCGTGCGTACCGGCAGCTGGGCCGCGTGGTTCGGCGGCTACGGCACCGTGACCACCGAGACGCACGAGTTCTCGCAGACCGTGACGATCCCGGACGCCAGCGGCGCCACGCTGAAGTACTGGCGCAACATCGCCCGCACCGGCGCCAATACCAACACCGTCACCTTCAGCGTCGACGGCACCGTGCTGCGCACCGAGAACCTGGTGACGTTGGGCGTGTCGGGCTGGACCGAGCAGAGCCTGGACCTGTCGGCCTATGCCGACGGCCTGCCGCATCTGATCAAGGTCAGCTACACGCACAGCGGCGGCGGCCAGGACGCGAACTACTTCCTGGACGACATCACGCTCGACTGCAGTCCGTGACGCGCGGGGCCGCGGCCCCCGATGATCCGCAGCGGCGGCCCGCACGGCCGCCGCCGCTCGAACCGGAGGCGGGGGAACTCCCCCGCCTTTTTCGTGCCCGCGGTTCGGGCACAATCGCGCCCGACCGTTCGAAAGGAGACGCCCGATGCGCATCGCGATCACCCTGGCCCTGCTCTCGCTGGCCGGCTGCGGCGCCCGCCCTACCGGCCAGGCGCCGGCTGCCGCCGCCGAGGCGGGCGATGCGCCGCGTCTCCTCGCCGCGCCGACGACCGAATCGATCGCCAGCGAAGACGGCCCGTACGGCCTGACCGAGCTGGTGACCGGCCTGTCGCATCCGTGGAGCCTGGCGTTCCTGCCGGACGGCCGCATGCTCGTGACCGAACGACCGGGCCGCCTGCGCCTGATCGCCGACGGCGCCGTGTCGGCGCCGCTGGCCGGCGTACCGGCGGTCTATACCGAAGGCCAGGGCGGCCTGCTCGACGTCGCGGTCTCGCCGCGCTTCGCCGAGGACGGCTGGATCTACCTCTCCTACGCCGAAGCCGAGGGCGATCGCGCCGGCACCGCGGTCGCGCGCGCGCGCCTGGACGGCCAGGCCCTGCGCGATCTGACCGTGATCTACCGGCAGACTCCGAAGCTCTCCTCCGGCGCGCATTTCGGTTCGCGCCTGGTGTTCGACGACGCGGGCTTCCTGTTCGTGACGCAGGGCGACCACAACCAGCGCGCGATGGCGCAGGACCTCGACAAGCTGCAGGGCAAGCTGGTGCGCATCCGCCCCGACGGCAGCACGCCGGAGGACAATCCGTTCGTCGGCCGTCCGTATGCGCGCCCGGCGATCTGGTCGTACGGCCATCGCAACATGCAGGGTGCCGCTCTGCATCCGGTCACGCGCGCGCTGTGGACCAGCGAGCACGGTCCGCGCGGCGGCGACGAGCTCAACATCCCGCAGGCCGGCAAGAACTACGGCTGGCCGCTGATCACCTACGGCATCAACTACTCGGGCCTGCCGATCCCCGAGGCGCGCGGCGAAGCCGCCGACGGGCTCGAGCAGCCGCAGCACTACTGGAAGGTCTCGCCGGGTCTGAGCGGCATGGCGTTCCTGAGCGACACCGGATCGCCGTGGAACGGCAATCTGTTCCTCGGCGCGCTGGCGACGCGCGAGCTGATACGCGTCGAACTCGACGGCGACCGTGTCGTCCGCGACGAGCGTCTGCTCGGCGACCGCAAGTGGCGGATCCGCGACGTGCGCGAAGGACCGGACCGCAAGCTGTATCTGCTGACCGACGAGGACGACGGCCGCCTGCTGCGCGTGGATCCGCCGCGCACGGCGTCGTGACCGCCTCGCCACGCACGCGCATCCGAACCGCCCCGCACGCGCGCCGCTCATGAGTGACGGCGTGGTGATCGTCGGCGGCGGTCCGGCCGGTCTGATGGCGGCCGAGGCCGCCGCATCCCGCGGCGTGCGGGTGGACGTCTACGAGCGCATGGGCTCGGTCGGGCGCAAGTTCCTGCTGGCCGGCAAGGGCGGACTCAACCTGACCCATTCCGATCCGCGCGGCCGCTTCGACGCGCGCTACGGCGCGCGGCAGGCCGAGGTCGGCCGCTGGCTCGACGCATTCGACGCCGACGCGCTGCGCGGCTGGGCAGCCGCACTCGGTGTCGAGACCTTCGTCGGCAGCTCGGGGCGCGTCTTCCCGAGCGATCTCAAGGCAGCGCCGCTGCTGCGCGCCTGGCTGCGCCGGCTGCGCGCCGGTGGCGTCGCTTTCCACGTCCACCATCGCTGGCTCGGCTGGCATGCCGACGGCGCGCTGCGCTTCGCGGCGCCGGCCGGCGAGGTCGCCGTGTCGGGCGCGGCCACGGTGCTCGCGCTCGGCGGCGGCAGCTGGCCGGTGCTCGGCTCCGACGGCGCCTGGCTGCCGCTGCTGCGCGCGCGCGGCGTCGCGACGGCCGATCTCGCGCCGGCCAACTGCGGCTTCGACGTCGACTGGTCGACGCATTTCGCCGAACGGCACGCCGGCGCGCCGCTCAAGCCGGTCACGGTGTTCTGGCGCGATGCCGACGACGTCGAACAGCATCTGCAGGGCGAATGCGTCGTCACTGCCGGCGGCATCGAGGGCAGCCTGATCTACGCGATCTCGGCGACGCTGCGCGAACAGGTGGCCGCGCACGGGCACGCGAGGATCGCGCTCGATCTGGCACCGGGGCGCAGCGAGGAGCGCCTCGCGCGCGATCTCGCGCGGCCGCGCAACGGCCGCTCGCTCGCCGAGCTGCTGCGCCGCCAGGCCGGCATCGGCGGCGTCAAGGCCGGCCTGCTGCGCGAATGTCTGGACGCGGCGGGACTGGCCGATCCGCAGCGGCTGGCCGCGGCGATCAAGCGCCTGCCGATCGTGCTGCGCCGGCCGCGTCCGCTCGCCGAGGCGATCAGCACGGCCGGCGGCGTCCGCTTCGACGCCCTGCGCGAAGACCTGATGCTGTCCGCCCTGCCCGGCACGTTCTGCGCCGGCGAGATGATCGACTGGGAAGCGCCGACCGGCGGCTATCTGCTGACCGCGAGCTTCGCCAGCGGCCGCATCGCCGGTGCGGGCGCGGCCGACTGGGCGCAGGTGCGCGAGCGCGCCTGACGCCAGCCGAGCCCGGGCGGCGCCTGCGCACCGGCGGCCCGAGGCAAGCCATCGGACGGCGCCCGATGCCGAACAGCCGCGGCCGTTCGTGGCGCGATCGTCGGCGTCCGCGATAGGCGCGCGCTGCCTTCGGCGACGCCACCCGCCGCGAGCGGTCGCGGCCTCAGCGCCGCTCCCTCGGGCGAAGCGCATCGGAGCCTGCGCACGATCGAGCGCATCGGATCAGTAGATCGGCGGTTCGCCGGGCGGCCGCGTCTTGAAGCGCTTGTGGATCCACAGGTACTGCGCCGGCGCCTCGCGCACCATCCGTTCGATCGCCTGGTTGATGCGCGCGGTGTCGGCGACCGGATCGGCGCTCGGGAAGTCTGCCAGCGGCGCCTCCAGCCGCAGCGCGTAGCCGCCGCCGGGCAGGCGCCGATGGAAGAACGGAATCACGACCGCGTCGCCGAGCCGCGCCAGATGATGCGTGGCGGTGATCGTCGAGGCCGGTACGCCGAAGAACGGCACGAAGACGCTGTCCTTGCCGCGCATGTCCTGGTCCGGCGCGTACCAGATCGTGCCGCCGTCGCGCAGGTAGCGCACGGTCTGCCGGATCGCTTCCTTGGTGAACATCGTCACCGCGTAGCGCAGGCGCGCGCGCAGCACCGCGCGTTCGAACACCGGATCGTCCATGACGCGGTACATGCCGGCGATGCGCAGCCGCTGCGAGACCAGCCGCGCGCACAGCTCCAGATGCGAGAAATGCGCGCCGACCAGCAGCACGCCGCGGCCGGCGCGATGTGCGGCCTCCAGATGTTCGAGACCGTCCAGCGTCATCGGCACGCGCGCCAGCGCGCGGTCGGTGCCCATCCAGGCCAGCGCGAACTCGGCCAGCATGCGGCCGCTGTCGCGCAGGTTCTCCTCGAGCAGGGCCGCACGTGCGTCCTCGCCCAGTTCCGGAAAGCAGATCGCCAGATTGCGCTCGGCGATGCGCCGCCGCGAGCGCAGCGTGCGCGCGGCCAGATGGCCGGCCGCGCCGCCGAGCGCGAGCAGGACGCGGTACGGCAGGCGCGCGATCAGCCAGATCGCGCCGACGCCGATCCAGGACAGCCAGTGACGCGGATGCGCCAGCGACGGCGAAGGCCGAGGCGGCGGAGAATGGGAAGCGGCAGTCATCCGCGTCGATTATCGCCGCGGTCCGCCGCGGCGGATAGCGTCCGTGCGCGATCGCCACGGCCCCGCCTCACGACCGGCCTCGTCCGCGCGACGGCCGCGACCACGGGCGGCAGCCGATATACTCGCCGTCCACCGAACGCCTCCGACCCGTGCAACGCTTCTTCTACACGCTCACGATGTATCTGCTGACGCCGGTGATCCTGTACCGGCTGGCGGCGCGCGGCCTGCGCTATCCGTACTACTTCGAGCGCTGGCGCGAGCGGTTCGGCTTCTTTCCCGATCCAGGCATCCGCGACAGCATCTGGATCCACGCCGTGTCGGTCGGCGAGGTCAATGCCGCGGTGCCGCTGATCGAGGCGCTGATGCGCCGCTACGCCGATACCCGGTTCGTGATCACGACGGTCACGCCGACCGGCTCCGAACGCGTGCAGAACCTGTTCGGCGACCGCGTCTTCCACGTCTACCTGCCGTACGACCTGACCGCATCGATCGAGCGGTTCCTCGAACGCGTGCGGCCGCGCATCATCGTGATCATGGAGACCGAGATCTGGCCGAACCTGTTCATGACATGCAAGGACCACGGCATTCCGATCGTGATCGCCAATGCACGCCTGTCGGCGCGCAGCCTGCGCGGCTACGGTCCGATCCGCGCCCTGGTACGCAGCGCGATCCGCCACGCACGCTTCATCGCCGCGCAGTCGGCCACCGATGCCGAGCGGCTGCGCCAGCTCGGCGCCTCGCCGCAGCGTCTGGCGGTGGTCGGCAATCTCAAGTTCGACATGACGGTGCCGGCCGGCGCACAGGAACAGGGCGCGGCGTTCCGCCGTCACTGGGGACCGGAGCGACCGGTGTGGATCGCGGCGAGCACGCACGAGGGCGAGGAGATGGCCGTGCTCGAGGCGCACACGATCGTACTGCGCCGCTTCCCTGACGCGCTGCTGCTGATCGCGCCGCGCCATCCGGAACGCTTCAAGCCGGTCGCGGCGGCCTGCCGCTCGCTCGGCTTCACGACCGCCACGCGCAGCGAGAACGGCCAAGCCGATCCCGGCTCTCAGTGTTTCGTCGTCGACACGATGGGCGAGCTGCTGCGCTGCTATGCCGCGGCCGACGTCGCCTTCGTAGGCGGCAGCCTGGTGCCGATCGGCGGCCACAACCTGCTCGAGGCCGCCGCGCTGTCCAAGCCGGTGATCGTCGGCCCGCACACGTTCAATTTCGCCGAGGTCACCGAAGGCCTGATCGACGACGGCGCCGCGTTGCGCGTCGAGTCGGCCGACGCGCTGGGGCCAGCGATCGTGCGTCTGCTCGCGCACGAGGACGAGCGCCGTTCGATGGGCGCCGCCGCGCACGCGGCGATGGAGCGCGAGCGCGGCGCGGTCAAGCGGACGATGGCGATCATCGAGACGATGCTCGCCGAACGGGAGCCCGCGCCCGGCCGGATCGAGCCGGACGCGGCACGCTGAATCACTCCAGCAGCGCGTTGACCGCCTCCAGGTCGGACACGTCGATGATGCCGGCCGACTGCTTGAGCAGCAGGCCGTCCAGCACGAAACCGTGGCGCGCCTGGGAGTAGTTGCTCTGCGCGGACAGCAGCTGCTGCTGGCTGATCAGCACGTCGACGATCGTACGCGTGCCGACCTCGTAGCCGGCCTGGGTCGCGTCGAGCGAGCTCTGTGCCGAGATCACCGCCTGACGCGTCGCCTCGACCTGCGCGGCGCCGGCGATGACCGCCCGGTAGCCGTTGCGTGTATTGCGCTCGACCAGGCGGCGCTGCACTTCGAACTGGTCCTGCGCGTAGTCGCGGTTGTAGATCTGCTGGCGCACGCGCGACTGGGTCGCGCCACCGGCGAACAGCGGCACGTTGAGCGTGACGCCGACGGTGGTGTTCCACGACTCGCCGTTGGTGTGCAGATTGCTGCCGTCGGGCTGCATGCGGTCGGCCCAGGTCGGCGACTTCAGATAGCTGACCTGGCCGTTGAGCGTCGGCAGGTGGCCGGCGCGCGCGGTGTTGACGTTCGCATTGGCGACGTCGACCTGATACGCGAACGAGCTCAGCGTCGGATTTTCCTTGAGCGCGACGTCGACCCAGGCCTCCGGATTCTCCGGATTGGGCCGATCGAGCGGCAGATTCTCGCGCAGCTTCTTGAGGTCGCCGGCCGGCTTGCCGGTCAGCTGGCGCAGCGCCTCGCGATTGTCGTCGAGCGTGTTCTGCGCGGCGATCACGTTGGACACCGCGGTGTCGTGCTGCGCCTTGGCGTCGTTGACGTCGGTGATCGCCGACAGGCCGACGTCGAAGCGCTGCTGCGCCTGTTCCATCTGGCGGTTCAGCGCCGCCTCGTTGGACTGCGCGAACTTCAGCGCGTCCTCGGCCGTCAGCACCGCGAAGTAGGCGTTGGCGACGCGGATCAGCAGTTCCTGCTGCGCCGCTTCGAGCGTCGCGCTGCCGGCCTGCGCCTGCGCCTTGCTGGCCTTCAGCGCGGTCCAGCGGCTGAGATCGAGGATGCTCTGATCGAGCGTGCCGCCCCAGCTGCGCGAGAAGACCGTACCGGACGAGGACGTCTGCACGATGATCGGATTGCCGGCCGCGTCGTAGGCGAGCTCCGGACCGCGCGAGTTGGAATGCTGGCGGCGGTAGCCGTAGGTGCCGTTGAGCTGCGGCAGCAGGGCCGCACGCGCCTGGTCGACGTTCTCGTCGGTCGCCAGCTTGGTCGCTTCGGCGCCGGCCAGCTGCGGATCGGAACCACGCGCTTCGTGGTAGATCTGCACGAGATCGTCGGCATGCGCCAGCGGCGCGGCCGCGACCAGTGCGGCCATGAGGGAAAGCGTCAGGGGTCGGATACGCAGGGTCATCGGTGGGTCTTCCTGGGGGAATCGTGTCGCGCGCCGCGCGCCGCTTCAGAGCGTGAAGCGGCGCGGCGGTGCCGCGTGGGTGAGATACGGAACATCCGTTTCGAACAGGCTTTCCTCGTGCCAGCGATCGGCGTCGAGGCGGGTCAGCAGCACCGCCTGCATCGCCGGCGATTCGCCGACGATCGCGAACAGGCGGCCGCCCGGCTTGACCCAGGCGCGGAACCGGTCCGGAATCGTGTAGACCGCGCCGGTCACGACGACGGCGTCGAAGCTGCCGTCCGGTTCGTAGCCGCGCATCGCGTCGGCGACCGCGAGCCTGACGTTGCGCACGCCGGCCGCATCGAGCCGCGCAGCGGCGGCATCGGAGAGGTCCGCGTGCTGTTCGACGCTGACGACCTGTCCGGCGAGCGCGGCGAGGCATGCCGTCAAGAAGCCCGACCCGGTGCCGATCTCGAGCACGTGCTCGTTCGACTGCGGCTCGACCGCCTGCAGTACGCGGCCCTCCACCACCGGCTTCATCATGACTTCGTCGTGGCCGATCGGAAGGCTCAGATCGGCGAACGCCATCGCCCGGTAGCGCAGCGGCACGAAGTCCTCGCGGCGCACGCGACCGAGCACGTCCAGTACGCGCAGGTCCAGCACGTCCCAGGTTCTGACCTGGTTCTCGACCATGTTGGTCCGGGCAAGCTCGATGTCGGCGCTCATTGCGTGGATTCCATCTGAAGGATTTCGGGACGCCGTTCGATCGCACCGGACCGCGTCGCCGCGGTGCGCTCGCGCACCGCTCGACGACCGGCCCGGACCCTCGTCCGGCAACGACCCGAAAGCATAGCAGGCAGTGCCAAAGCAAACCTCGTGCCGAACCATCGCTTCGCGCATCGAACCGCTCGAAGTGCCGGAAGTCACCGTGCCGCGAAGCGCTGTCGCGAATCGATCGGAAACCCGATCAGACGCGTGCGGCGGCGTCAGCGGCAGATGAGCGCGCCGACGCCGATATCAAGCCACGTCGGCCGTGGCATAGCCGTCCGCAGGAGCGGCCAGTTCCGCGCGCACCAGCGGCAACTGGCGACGGATCTGTGCCGCCAGCGCGAGATCGATGCGGGTCAGCGCAGCCAGCACGCGACCACCGAAGCGGCCGTCCTGGATCGTCGCCACCTGCAGCGCCCACCAGCGTGCGAGCGTGCGCCGACCGTCCGCGGACAGTGCGGACACTATCCGGCGCAGCACGCGCGCGTCCGCGGCGACGGGCGCCATTCCGGCGCGAACGCCATCGATCAGCTGTGCGGCCGCGCGCTGCGCATACGGCAGCGCCCACTCCGGCCGGCGGCGGACGTCGGGAGCCGATACCTGCACGACCGGCGCATGGCGCGATGCCGACGGCAGCCGGCGCTGGCGCAGATGCGCGCCGCTCTGCGACGGCGGCCGGACCGGAGCGGCATGGACGGCCATCGCCAGCGAGGCCCAATCCGGTTCCGACGCGTCGGGCGCCGTCGCCCGGAACGCGTCGCTGTCGTAGTCGTTGCGCATGGAGCCGATCGTCCTCATATAAGGAATCCCTCCGCCGCGCTGCCCAGGGCGGGAGGGAGGGAGGGCAGCGCGGGGAGAGATGGGAAACGACGGATCGAACCTTCGCATCGTCCGCCGGCGCGACAGATGCGGTCTGGACCGCTACCATCTCCGCGGCCTGCGCCGACCCGCCATTATCGTTCATAAACTAAACGGTATAGTAAAGTAACATCACGCGTCCGTCCAGTATCCGAGCAATGAACACAGCCATCGCCAAACCCTGCGGTCCCGGCCGCCCCAAGGACCTCGAGAAGCGCGCGGCGATCCTCGCCGCTGCCAAGCAGCTGTTCCCGCAGCACGGCTTCGAGGGCACCAGCATGGATGCCATCGCATCGGCCGCCGGCGTGTCCAAGCTGACCGTCTACAGCCACTTCAGCGACAAGGAAACGCTCTACGTCGAAGCGATCCGCGCGCGCTGCAACGAGCAGCTGCCGGAAGAACTGTTCGAGGTCGCCGCGCGCGGCCCGCTGCGTCAGCAGCTCGAGTCGATCGCGCGCGCATTCTTCGCGCTGATCACGACCGACGAGGCGATGTCGCTGCACCGCCTGCTGACCAGCGGTGCCGGTGCGTCCTCCAAGCTCGCGCAGATGTTCTGGGAACAGGGCCCCAAGCTGATCCATGCGGCGTTCGAGAAGTTCCTGCAGGCGCGTATCGCGGCCGGCGAACTGGAGATCGACGACGTCCAGCGCGCCTCGTCGCAGTTCTTCGCGCTGCTCAAGGGCGAGCTGCACGCGCGCATGCTGTGCGGCTGCTGCGATCCGATACGCCAGGAAGAGATCGACGCGCACATCCACGCCACCGTGGACTTCTTCCTGCGTGCCTGCCAGCCGCGCTCGGTCGAGGTGCGTCCGGCCGCCTGAGCCGGCCCGGACGTCGCGCACCGCCGCGCTCCCAGCTGCGGCCAGACACGTCCAGACCCCCTGCTCCGTCTTTTTAGCCGAGGCCGGTCGAGACGCGGGCCGCTTGTCAGGCGTGCGCGTCGAGCCAGGCCGCCAGCGCGGCCGCATCCTCGGCGAGGATGTCGATGATCCGGAAGCCGGCCCAGTAGTGGCCCGGCATGTCGGCGCGATCGGTCCACTGCTCGTGCACGCCGACCTCGATCGTCCGCGTACCGCCGCCGGGCAGCGGCAGCGGGAATGCGAACTGGTACAGGGCGTCGTTGACGACCGGCTGGTCGACCAGCAGCATCATGCCGTCGGTCGACAGGTCGACGACCCGGCCGACCGGCCGCCCGCTGATCGAGTCGGTGACCTCGATCACCGACTCGGCACGCCGGCGCGGCGAACGGCGTTTTTCGTGATGCGCATTCATCGGCGCGCTCCTCAGTTGGGCGCCAGCTGGGCGGCGTCCGCGCTGGGCGCGATGCGCCGCAGCGTCGACAGGATCGTGTCCCAGGCGCGATCGACGAACGTGCGCCGCTCGCCCGGCACAGGCCACATCTGCCTGCGTGCCATGTCGCGCGCGACCTGCTCCAGCGTCGAGTCGTGCGTGCGCAGGCCGCGCTGGTTGACGAACAGGCAGCGGCCGGTCAGCGTCGAGAACCAGGCGAGCTTGCGCCTGACCGTATCGCCCTGCTGATTCGTGCGGAACTCGAACCAGGTGCCGAACGGCAGCCCCTTGATCTGCTCGAGCATCTGCTGTTCGTCCGTGCTGAGCGGCAGCGGCACGGCGCGCTCGGGCGTCGCCGCAGCCGACGCTGCCACGGCAGGGGCATCCTCGGGCGTGCGGCCCCAGGCTCCGAGCTTGTCGGTGATGTCCGACAACGCCGCCGCCGCGTCGTCCCCGCCGCTCGGCGCGGGATCGAACAGCGCGCGCGTGAGCTTGTGCACGTCCTCGCCGTGCATGCCGACCTGGCCCAGACCGTCCTCGACCTCGCGCCGCAGGGCCTGGTCGACCGGACGATCGTCACCGGACGAGCGGCGCAGCAGCTGATCGGCGACCGCCAGGCGGCGGTGGTAGGCCGCGCTGTCCTCGCCCTGGCGCAGCAGCGTCAGGGCGAGGACCGGTGCCCAGGTCCGCTCGAGCATGTCGCGCAACGGCGCCGGCGGATCGGCGCGCTCGATCATCCGGGTCAGCGTCGTGCGCGACCGGCGGCGCGCGAGCTCGAGCCGCTCGCGCCCCTTGGCAGCCTCGATCTGGCGCCGCTCGGCGATCTCGGCGCGGCGCGTCAGCACGCCGACGTGGCCGGACAGCCCCTTGTGCAGCTCCTCCAGCGCGTCGAGATCGGCCGCGTCGCCGTGCGCGACCTGCTTGACGATCTGGCGCAGCCGCAGCAGCAGATCCGTATCCGGATCGGCGTCGTCGATCCAGCGCTCGCCGGCCTCGATGACGGTATTGAGCAGCTTGCGCGCCGGATGGTCGGCACGCGTGAAGAAAGCCGGATCGGCCAGCGCCACGCGCATCAGCGGCAGCTGCAGCTGCGAGAGCAGGCCTTGCGCGGCCGTGCCGAGGCCGGCGCTGCGCGTCAGTTGACCGAACAGCATGCCGACCAGATCGATCGTGTCGCCGTCCTCGCGGCTCAGCGCGAGCGCGCCGTCGGCGCCGCCCATCTGGCGCAGCTGGGCGACCAGGTCGCGCTTCAGATGCGTGACGCCGCGCGTGGCCAGCGCCGCGTCGCCACCGACCTGGCGGCCGATACGCGCCTGCAGCTGCATCAAGGCCTCCTGCACGGTGTGGCCGTCGGCGACGCCGTCCGCGCCCGCGCGCTGCGCCGGCTGCGGCCGCTCGCCCTTGAGCAGGCCGCACAGATGCGTATACAGCCGCAGCGAATCGGTCGCCGCGCCGGCGTCGCCAGCCATCGGCGGCTGCGGCGCAATCGCGGCCGCCGCGGCCGGCTGCGCGGTCGCGGCCGGGCTGCCCGCGCCGGGGCCCGGTGCCGCAGCCGCTGCCACCGGTGCCGGCGCGGCCTCCGGCTCGGTCGCGGGCTTCGCCGCCGCGGCCGTGCCGGACGAACCGGCAGCCGCCGCATCGCCGCCGAGCCGCGCCGCGACCCGCTTCGGCCGCAGGCCCGGCAGGATGCGCTGCTCGACGAAACCGTCGTTGACGTCGGCGTAATACGTGCCGGCCAGCGCCATCGCGACACGATCGAACAATCGGTAGATCGTGACGCGGTGGTCGTTGCGCAGGCCGAGCGGCTCGATCGCGGCGCGCAGGGCCTCGCCGAGCCGTACCGGACCGATCGGCAGCGCGGCCGGCGTCAGGATCGGCTGCGCGACCAGCACCGCGAAGCGATGGCCGAGCAGGAACAGCGCTTCGGCATGGCGAACCTCGCCGCGCGTGGCGATGCCCTGCAGCGCGAGCTCCTCTTCGAGCGAGCCCTGATCGACCAGACTGAGCTCGCCGACCGGCGGCGGCGTGCCGGCAGCCGTCGCGGCGATCTCCGCGCGCGCGGCGGCTCGGCCGCACCGAGCGCGGCCAGACCCGACTCGATCTCGTCGACGAAACGGGCGATCAGCGCCGCCTGCTCGCGGCGCAGCAGGCCGAGCGTATCGACGATCGCGTTGCGTTCCTCGTTGCTGCGTGCCGCTTCGCCGTTCTGCAGCGCCTGACCGAGCGCGTCGAACGTCGCCTTGAGGCCATCACCCATATGCGAGGCGGTCGCGGCGAGCACGCGCTCCAGCGCGATCTGCGCGCGTCGCGGAAGCGACCGGCGATCGGCCAGTTTCGACGACGGCGGCGCCCCTGCCTGCCCGCGCGTCGGAGTTCCCTGCGGCGAATGCCTCATGTCACGTCCATGCCCCCAGCACGACGTCGAGAAGCGCGATCCTGCCCGTTTCCCGATCGAACGGCACGAGCCCAGGCTCGTGCACCCAACGCGCGCTCCGATCGCTCGCACGATCGGCGCCTGAACGATCCACTCCCTGGACCGCGCCCGCCGGCCGCCCGCACGATCACGCCGGACGGCTCATGCAGGGCATTCTGGCATGCGCGTTCGGGTCCGCGAAAGCCGCACCGCGGCGGCTTTCGCGGAGGCGCGCCCTCAGCGCTGCGGCTGCCAGATCACCTCGACGAAGCCGGAACGACCCGGGGTGTTGTAGCCGTGGACCAGCTCGTAGTCGCGATCGGTCAGGTTCTCGATACGCGCGGCCAGGCTCCAGGACGGCGACAGCACGAACGATCCGCGCAGATTGATCAGCGTGTAGGACCCCAGCTGCAGGCCGCCGACGTCGTCGCGGGGGCCGCTGTAGAGCACCTCGACACCGGCCCGTGCGCGTGTGCCGAACGCATGCTCGACACGACTGGTGAACTTCTGTTTCGCGCGGCGCAGCAGCCGCGTATCGGTGTCCTCGTCGCGCGCGTCCTGCCAGGTGTAGCCGGCATGCACGAACCAGTCACCGACGCGGCCGTCGTAGGACAGCTCGCTGCCTTCGATCTTGGCGTGCGCGATGTTCTCGGCCTGGAAGTCCGGACCGGTGAAGCTGATCAGATCGCGCACCCGGGTCGAGTACAGATTGGCCTTGAGGCGATGCTCCGGCGCGAGCGCGAACTCCAGGCCCGCCTCTGCGCTGCGCGACTTCTCCGGATCCAGATCGGGATTGCCCGCATAGAGTCCCCCGAAGCCCGGCGAGTACTGCTCGTTCAAGGTCGGGCCGCGGAAACCCTGGCCGTAGCTCACGTAGGCGCGCACGGTTTCGCTGAAACGCCAGCCGAGCGCGGCCGAGCCGGTCGTGGTCGTGCCGAACACGCTGTTGTCGTCGTGCCGCGCCGAGACCTCGGCGTCGAGCGCGCCGAAGCCGCCCTGCCAGCCCGCATAGAGACCGGTGTTGTTGCGGCTTTCCTCGTAGTTAGGCAGGCCGCTGAAGGTGTCGCGGTTCTCGCCCTGCTCGTGCACGTAGTCGATGCCGGCGACCACGGTCTGGGTGTCGCTCGGCGTGAACGTGTGCTGCCAGCCGACCGTCTCGCGCCGCGTGCGGTACAGCGCGTAGTACGCCGGTGTCTCGTAGTCCTCGCGCGCCGAGCCGGCGCTCAGCGTGTGGGTCCAGTTGGTGCCGAGCGCGCCGGCCAGCGAGAGGTTCAGCGCCTGCTCGGTGAAGTCGGACTTGCCGCCGGCGAACTCGACCTCGCCCTGGCTGCGCAGCACGACGCCGGCGAGCGTCTGCGTGCCCACGCGCAGATCGCCCTGCGCGGTCAGGTGCTGGTTCTCGAGGCCGTGGTCCTTCGGCTCGTACGAGAAGCCGTCGCGGTTCTGGCTCGGGAAGCCATCGTAGTCGCGCGCGCCGACCTGCACGCTGTAGCCGCCGCGGTCGCCGCGGTCGCCGATGCCGACTGATGCGTTCGCATCGCCGTAGGTGCCGTAGCCGAGCGCCACGCGCGGCCCCTCGAGCTTGCGCGTGAAGATCTGCACGACGCCGCCGATCGCGTCCGATCCCCAGTAGCTGGCGCGCGGACCGCGCACGATCTCGATGCGGTCGATCGCGGCCAGCGGCATCGTCTCCCAGGTGAACGCGCCGGTGCCGAGCGCGGCCACACGCACGCCGTCGATCAGCACCAGCACGTGGTTGTTGTTCGTGCCGCGCAGGAAGACCGAGGTCTGGCTGCCCGACCCGCCGGTGCGCGCGATGTCGACGCCGGTCTCCAGGCGCAGCAGGTCGCTGAGGTCGCGGGCGGCGCTGGCGTCGATCTCCTCGCGCGTGATGACGCTGACGTCGGCCAGCGTGGTGTCGACGGTCCGCGCGACGCGCGAGGCGGTCACGACGACTTCGGGTTGGGTTTCGAGTTCGGCCCGGACCGGACCGGCGAGGCCGGCCAGCACGGCCAGCGACAAGTGGGTGATACGCAGCATCGGTGATTCCTCCCGCAACGCGCAGATGCAAAAAGCCAGCGCACGGACGCGACGAGGACAAGCCGGACACGCGCATGCGCGCCCGAGCCCGCCCGTTGCCCGCCGCAACGCTGGAGCCGGGGACGCAACGCGTCCCGCATGGGCCGGTCTCCGGACTCGCAAGCGATGCGATGCATCGATCGGCCCGCCTTCCCGCTTGCGCAGTGGCCTGTGGACCGGTTTGACTTGCTTACCGTTGCGGGGGCAGTACCGGGTTTGCGCGTCGTCGTCCGACGTGCGCACCGGTTTCCCGTTTCATCCCGCATCAGCGGGACACCCAAAGCGGGGCGCAGTGTAGTGGCCGGCCCTGTGCACCGCAACACGAACGCGTTCCCGAGCGGGTGCGCAGCTGCCCTGCCTATTTCGACCGGGTGCGACCGGTCGCGCCGCGCCGGCACACCCCCGCGCGCCGAAAGCGCTGAGCCGCCGGCGGCGCGAACGGAGGACCGATCTAGCCGGGATCGAAGCCCGACGCGAAGAGGCGCTCGTCGAGCAGGCCGACGTCGAGCAGCAGCGCGCGGTCGAGCGCCGACAGGCCGTAGCGCGTGCCGCGGTAGAACACGACGCCGTTCATCAGCTCGTCGATCAGGCCGCCTGCGCCGCGCAGCGCGGCATCGCCCGAAGGCGGCGCGTCGCGTGAGGGCGGCAGTTCGCAGGCCTTCCACGGCACCGGCGCACCGTCGCGCCACGCGACCGGCAGCGCTGCCCGCACCGCGACGGTCGTCGTGCCGGCATTGCCCCAGTGCTTGTTGTTGCCGGTCGTCAGATCCGGCGCGCTGCCCCAGCTGAGGCTCGAGGCCGGCCCTGCGAACAGCGTCGGCGTGCCCGGCTGCATCCAGCGGTCGAACGTCGACCAGTACGTGGCCGGCGGCGCGCCGCTGGTCGGATCGGACCAGCCGTTGTAGGCCAGGACATGACCCCATTCGTGCAGGAACACGCTCATCGCGTCGGTGCGATCGGCCGGTACCGGCGCGGCACGTGCCAGCGGATCGGGATCGAACCAGAGCTCGTCGCGCAGGTAGGCCAGACCGATGTTGACGATCGCGTCGGCTTGCGCGCCGTTGACGTCGACGCCGGTGCGCAGCTCGTAGGCGGCGCCCTGCTCGTAGGTGTCGCGCCCGGCGACGACGCCGACCGGAGCCGTCGCGACGCTCGCGCCGTTCGCGGTCGCGATCGGCGCGATGCCGACGCGCACGTCGATCGTGACCGGACGCGTGATACCGAGCGCCACGGCCCAGAGGCGGCCGGCCGCGACCAGATGTGAACCGATGTCGGCACGCTCCTGCACGGTCAGCATCGATGCGGACGCGTCGAAGCCGACCTGCACGATCGGCTGCGCGCCGGCCGATGCGGCCGCGAACGTGAAGGCACCGGCCATGACCAGACAAACGCGCATGCAGACTCCCGCAGGATCGCGCCGGCGATCCCGGCTCGTCCGTCACAGGCGCAGGAACGCGCCCGGATGTCGCATCGCCGTCGTCAGCGCCGCGCGCGGCGCGCGAGCAGACGGACCAGCAGCGTCTCGAGCTGACGCGGCCCGCGTGCGCCGTGCGCGCCGGCTAGCCGGTGCAGGCGGCCGCTGCGCCAGGCCTCCAGTACACGCGGATCGACATAGGACTTGCGGCAGACCGCCGGTGTATTGCGCAGCACCGCGGCGACCTCGCGCACGACGGCGGTCTCGACGGCCGCCAGTGCGCGCTCCCCGCCCTGCTCCGGCAGCGGCGTGCGCGCCAGCAGCTCCGCCGCCGCGAGCGTGCCGCCCCAGGTGCGGAAATCCTTCGCGGTGAACTCCGCGCCGGTCGCTTCGCGCAGATACGCGTTGACCTGGCCCGAGTCGACCGGCTGGCAGCTGCCGTCCTCGCCGAGGTACTGGAACAGCTGCTGGCCCGGCAGCTGATGGCAGCGCGCGACGATCCGCGTCAGCCGCGCATCGTCGACGACGACATCGTGCGCGAGTCCGCTCTTGCCGCGGAACCGCAGCACCAGCCGTCCGCCGCGCAGGTTGGCCACGTGCCGGTTGCGCAGCGTGGTCAGCCCGAACGAGCGGTTCTCGCGCGCATAGGTCTCGTTGCCGACGCGCGCCAGCGTGTCGGCGAGCAGCGAAACGACGACCGCGAGCACTTTTTCGCGAGGTAGGCCCGGCTGCGCGAGATCGCGACGCAGCCGGCGCCGCAGCTTCGGCAGCGCCAGGCCGAACGCGGCGAGCCGGCTGAACTTGTTGCGGTCGCGCACCAGCCGCCAGCGCGCGTGATAGCGGTACTGCTTGCGCCGCCGTGCGTCGCGACCGGTCGCCTGCAGGTGGCCGAGCGGATCGCGGCAGATCCAGACCTCGGTATAGGCCGGCGGTACCGCGAGCTTGCGGATGCGTGCCAGCGCGTCCTCGTCGCGAATGGGACTGCCGTCGACGTCGCTGTAGACGAAGCCCTTGCCGGCGCGGCGACGCCGGATGCCCGGCGTGCCGTCGCGGACGTGGATCAGTCCGGCCTCGCGTGCCGCGAGCGCCTCTTCGGCCAGGGTCAGCGTGCGGTCGGAATCGTCGGAGCCCTTGCGACGGGGCCGGTTCACACGTGCGGTCATGGCGATAGCGTCACCGATCGACGATGAATGCAGACCCGGCCGCCGCGGTCCGTTCGCAGCTGATGACGCAAGAGATGATGGATGAGAGCGGACGCGTCTGCGCTGCCGGCTGCGGCGTCTCGCGCGGCATGCCGTCGCCGAGACGCACCACGGCTGTACTGCGGGCGAAGGCGCGCAGCGGCGATCGACGCGCCGCTGCCGCGCGCGTCGCGCCGACGGGCTCGAAACCGTCGGAGCGCGGCCGGCACGGGCCCAATCAGAGTATCGAGTGGCGCGGCGCCGTAGCGCTCGGCCGAATCAGCGTGAGCTCGAGCGCGCCCGGCCGCCGCATGCGTGGCAGCCGGACGACAGGCCTGTCACGCCGCGCGCTTGCGTGTGCGCGCCGCCTTTTTCGCAGCGGCCGAGCGGCCCGCGGCGCCCTTTGTCCGTGCGGCCTTCTTCGCGGCGGCCGAGCGGCTGGCCGCGGTGCGCTTCTTGGCCGCGCTCTTGGCGTGACGCGACAGGGCCGACGCGCTGGCTGCCCGCGTCGGTGCCTTCTCGAGCGCGCGCTTGGTCGCGCGCGAACGCGTCGCCGAGGTCTTCTTCCTGGCGGCCGCGCTCTGCTCGCCCTTGGCGCTGTCCTGCTCGGCCTTGCGGCGCGTCGAGGCGGACGCCTTCTTCGGCGCGCCGACCTTGACGCCGGCGCGGCGCGCCTTGGACAGGCCGATCGCGATCGCCTGCTGGGTCGATTGGGCGCCGTGCTTGCCTCCGCGGACGTGCTCGATCTCCTCGTGCACGTAAGCCCCGGCCTGGGTGCTCGGCGATTTGCCCTCTCGTTTGGCGCGCTGAGCGCGCGCCGCGGTCTTCTTCTCCGGCATGGAGGCCTCCTGCGGTCGTTCGAGCGACGTGGGATCCCCGTGGTAGCAAACCGCCACCAACCGGCCGTGAACGCGATCGACGCGGCTCGTCAGCGGGACCGCGACGCAAGCTGCTCGCCGACCGCTTCGACGGCCTCGACGATCGCGTCGGGCCGATCCTGCGGAATATCGTGCGAGGCGCGATTGACGGTCACGCGCCGGCCGCGCGTCGAGGTCCCGGCCAGCGTCTCGTGCGTCTTGAGCTGGGCGGCCTCCAGCGCACGCCGTCCGTTCAGCGGCGCAGCGGTATAGGCGTGGCGTGCGGTCAGGACCAGCAGCGGCTTGTCGCCGTGTCGCTCGGCCGGGTCGACCGGCTCGGCGAACGACGCGGCCTTCGCTTCCGATCCGGATACCAGGGTCTGCCAGAACGCCGGCTTTGACTGGTTCGCGCGCAGCGCATCGTTGATGCGCTGGCCGAAGCGCGGGTCGGCCGGCCGCAGGCATGCGCGCAGCTCGCCGGTCGGCCGCGTCAGTGCCCCCTCCTGCGCACCGCGCTCGCAGCGCTTGAGCATCTCCAGCGCCTGCGGCATCGCATCCATCTCCTGCTTCTCGTACGCCGGCGAGAACTCGCCGATGTGCTGCGGCGGTGGCTCGACCAGCACCAGCGCGGCCACGTTCTCGCCGTGGCGCTGGTCATAGCGGCGCACGATGTGGCTGCCGAGCGAATGACCGACCAGGATCACCGGCGTCGCTATGCCGGCCGCTTCGATCAATGCATGCAGGTCGGCCACCTCGGCATCGATGTCGCGCGGCATCGGTCCGGGATCGCTGAAGCCGTAGCCGGCCCGGTCGTAGGCGCAGACGCGCTGGCGCGCCGCGATCATCGGCTGTACGCGCCACCAGGCCATCGCGTCGGCACCGAAGCCGGCCTCGAGCACGACCGTCGGCGCGCCCGCGCCGCTGCAGCGCAGATTGAGCTGGCGACCACCGATGTCGACGCGCTGCGACGGCTCCGCATAGTCGGGCGTCGGCCGGTTCGGGGCGGCTGCACGCGCCTCGCCGGCACCGGGCGGCGCACAGAACAGACCGGCCGACAGCAGCAAGGCGAGCGAGAGCGGAAACGATCGGTCCATGGACGTGCTGCATCAGCGGCGCGGAGCGGCCAGCGTCGATGATAGGCCGAGGGCCCCGGCCGCGGGTGCCGATGCTGCACGGTACGTCGCGGCCGGCGCGCGCGGCGGGCGCCATCGCACACCGCCGGCGCCGCTGCGCGCTGCGGCGAGCGGCACACGCCCGTCGACGGTCCGACCGCACCGGCCGGCGCGCCGTGCCGGATCGCCCGCGCCCCTTGAAATCGTCCGCATGCGACGCGACAGCAGAGCGACGCGGCGGAGCCACGACGGCACGCCGCCCCCTTTCCGACCGGAACGCCGATGACCCTCTCCCTGCACCGCCTTACCGTCCCCGCCTATCTGCGCGGTCTGAACACGCTGGCGCGCTACCTCGACCACGCCGCCGCGCATGCGCGCGCGAACGGCAGCGATCCCGACGCGTTGGCGGCTGCGCGGCTGGCGCCGGACATGCTGCCGCTGGCCGGCCAGATCCAGCGCGCCAGCGATACCTCGAAGAACGCGATCGCACGTCTCCTCGGCACCGACCCGCCGCGCTTCGCGGACCAGGAAACCACGCTCGGCGAGCTGCGCGAGCGCCTCGAGAAGACGATCGCCTACGTCGAGTCGGCCGACCCGGCCGCAGTCGACGCCGGCGCCGCGCGCGAGATCACGCTGACGTTCGGACCGCTCAGCCGCCGCTTCGACGGCGAGGGCTACGTGCTCGAGTTCGCGCTGCCGAACTTCTACTTCCACCTCGCGACCGCACACGCGATCCTGCGCCATGCCGGCGTGGCGATCGGCAAGCTCGACTACCTCGGCGCGGCCTGAGCGGTCCGTCCGCGGCCGTCCGGCCGCGCGCCGTGCCGGACCGGCCCGAGGTCATCTCGACTCGAATGCGTCCGCGAAGATCCGGTCCGCCGGAACGGCGACCTGCAGCTCGTACGCACCGATGTCGCAGCGGCCGCCCTGATCGGGGCGCGGATGATCGATGCAGCGCGGCATCAGCGCGAGATCGAGCTCCTCGTGATCGACCGGTTCGGCCGCGCAGGCGTCGACGAGCGGACCGTCGGCGCGCGGCCGGTAGTCGCCGGCCGCTGCTTCGGCGAACATGTCCGCCGTCACCGCGCGGTTGCACACGCCGTACTGCGACAGCCCGCCGCTCGCCGGCAGCGGGTCGGCCGTCGCGATCGCGTCGACCGCGTAGTGCCAGCGATCGCCGCCGCCGAGCGCGGACGTCGCATCGGCCGGAAACGTATCGGCACCGCGCACCTCGACATTGCGTGCGAACGTCACGAACGACAGCCGCGCCGCGCCGGCACCGCACCGACGCGCGAGGCATAGGAAATCACGCGGCGGCCGGTGTAGTTGGCGCCCTCGCGCCAGGTCAGCCGGTTGCCGGCGACCAGCACGCCCTCCAGGTCGAGCTGCGTACCCCAGCTGATCGCGCCCGGACTGCCCCAGGCGCAGTTGTCGATCAGCGCGAGCTGGCGCAGCGTGGCGCGCGTGTCGGCCTCCAGATACAGGCCGCCGCCCTCGCCGCGCGTGCCGGGGCAGCCGTCGCCGGCCTGGTTGCCCTCGATCCGCGCGCAATCCGCGCCGCTGCACTGCACCGCGAAGACGTTCGAGTAGCTGCGCTGCATGCGCACCTGCGCGCCGCCGCTCGCGTAGAGGCCGCCGCCGGCCTCCTCGGCATGGTTGAACGAAAGCGCGAGCTCGTGCGCGTCGAACAGGGCGC
Organism: Dokdonella sp.; assembly: GCA_024707225.1. Taxonomy (GTDB): domain Bacteria; phylum Pseudomonadota; class Gammaproteobacteria; order Xanthomonadales; family Rhodanobacteraceae; genus Dokdonella. The sequence goes on from JANQAE010000001.1 coordinate 1,407,799, forward strand.
CGGCCTCGAGGTGGACGCCGCCGCCGCGCTGCGCGGCATTGCCGGTGATGCGCGCGCCGGTCGCGTCGTGCTGGACGTCCGGCTCGCCGACGCTGCCGATGCCGATCGAACCGCCGACCGCGGCCAGGCCGCCGCCGCGCGCGGCGCGGTTGCCGCCGATCTCGGTCCGGTCGGCGCGGATGCGCGCGCTCGCGCGCTCCAGATAGACGCCGCCGCCGGCCTGGCCGGCCACGTTGCCGGCGATGCGGACGCCGGCGTGCAGTTCGAGCACACCGGCCAGATTCGTGCCGGCCAGCGCGATGCCGCCGCCGTTGCCGTCGACGCGGTTGTCGAGCACCTCCACGTCCTGCAGCACGAGGCGGACGCTGCCGGCCGCATCGATGCCGCCGCCGTGCCCGTCCGCACCGCCGCTGCCGTCGCGGATCACCAGACGCCGCAGTGTGACGTCGGTATAGAGGCCGTCGGCACGGACCCGCAGCACCGCGTCGGTGCCGGGCGCGCCGGCCTCGTGGCCGCCGATCAGCGCAGTCGCGCCGACCGGCAGCGCATCGGCCGCGCAGCTGGCCCAGCCGCCCGAGACGGTGACCGACTGCTGCTCGACGCGCAGGCGTTGCAGCGTGTGCTCGGCCGCGACGAGGCGGATCTCGTCCTCCTCGGGCCCGTTGGCGGCGGCCGCATCGAGCGCGTCCTGAACCCGGACGTGGCTGCAGTCGGCCCCGGGGCCGACCGTGAACACCGCGGCCGCGGCCGGGCCGGCGGCGAGGACGCAGGCGGCGGCGAACAGCCGGCCGCGCGAAAAAACCTGGAACGACATGGCGGAAGGATCCTTTCGGGCACGAGATGCACCCTCCAGGACGTAAGCGCACGCCAAAACCTCTCAGCGGCCGGTCCGGCCGCGGTCACGGTCTCGGGCGCTCAGCCGGACCGCCTGCCGGCCCCGCTCATGACGTCGGCGTCGCGTCGCTGTCGGCGCCGACGAAGAACGGCTCGACCGCGCCCTTGAGCTTGACCGTCATCGGCCGGCCGCGCCGGTCCAGCGCGCGGCCGGCGGCCACGCGGATCCAGCCTTCGCTGATGCAGTACTCCTCGACGTCGTGACGCTCGCGGCCGTTGAAGCGGATGCCGATCGGGCGCTCGAGCAAGGAAGCGTCGTGGAACGGACTGCGCGGATCGACGCTGAGGCGGTCGGGAAACGAATCGGTCATGGGGCGCTGGGTCTGGGGAGAAAACGCGAAGGGTAGCGCGCCCGACCGCGCGCGTCGCCTGCCGATACCGGATCGGCGGGCTCGGCGCGCGACCATCGCCGCCGTGCGTCCGGCGGCGCGGGGCTCGCGCCGCGGACCGGCCGCGCCCTGCCCGATCGCCGCGACGCCGTACGGCGCGTTACGATCGGAGGCGCACCGCCGAGCCGCCGTGCGACCGGTCCGAACGCAGCGTGTGCCGGTGCCGTGACGATACGGCTGTGCCGTGTACAGCGCCGCCCGCTGCGGCCGCCCGCGACTCGCCGAGCGGTTCCACCGCCGCGCCAGTCCTGTCACGCACGTCCAACCGGAGACTTCGATGCACGCGATCGGAAAACGCCGCTGGATCATCGCCGAAGGCTATCTGCCGCCGCCCGACGCCAGCCTCAGCCGGCAGCTGTCGAGCCACGAGACCGCCTGCATGCTCAATGCCGGCGATGTGCCGGCGCAGGTGACGATCACGATCTTCTTCGCAGACCGCGAGCCGGCCGGTCCGTATCGCGTCACGATCGCGCCACGCCGCACGCTGCACCTGCGCTTCAACGATCTGACCGATCCGGAGGCGATCCCGGCCGATACCGACTATGCGAGCCTGATCGAATCGGACGTGCCGATCGTGGTCCAGCACACGCGCCTGGACTCGCGCCGCGCCGGGCTGGCGCTGATGACGACGACCGCCTACGCCTGCGATTGAGCGGAACGACGCCGCGCGTACGCCAGTCGGCAGATGCGGCGTGCGCGCAAACCCACGCGAATGCGGCCGCGCGATTCACGCATACTGCATCTTGACCGTCATGCCGCCGTCGACGACGAAGTTCTGGCCGGTGATGAAGCCGGCCTGCGCCGACAGCAGATAGACCGCCAGCGCGGCGATGTCGGGCGGCTCGCCGACGCGGCCGACCGGATGCTGCGCATGATCGCGGCGACCGAGCCTCGGGCGGCGGCGCGTGGCCGGCTTGCGCCAGGCATCGGTCGCGATCCAGCCCGGCAGGATGCCGTTGACGCGGACCGCGGGCCGGCACTGATCGCCATCGCATGCGTCAGCGCGACCAGTCCGCCCTTGGTCGCGGCGTAGGCCTCGCTGTCGCGCTCGGACTGCAGCGCTCGCGTCGAGGCGATCTGCACGATCGCGCCGCGCGCCTCGGCCAGCGCCGGCAGCGCGTGTTTGGCACACAGGAACGCGCCGGTCAGGTTGACCGCCAGATAGCGGTTCCAGTCGGCCAGCGCCAGCTCGGTCAGCGGCCCGGCATGCGGCGCGGCGATACCGGCATTGTTGACGAGGCCGTCGATGCGCGACCAGCGCGCCAACGCGGCTTTCGTGAAGGCCTGCACGCTGGCCTCGCGCGCGACGTCCAGGCGCCGGAATGCGGCGCGCTCGCCGGCCGACCATTCGGCCAGGCAGGCCCGCCCGGCCTCGACGTCGGTATCGCCGATCAGCACCACGCCGCCGGCGGCGAGTACGGCCTCGGCGATCGCGCGGCCGATGCCCTGCGCACCGCCGGTGACGAGGACGACCCGATCGGCCAGCGGGCGGGCGTCGAAGGCGGCGATCGGCGGCGGCTGCATCGGCACTGCTCCGGTATCCGAAAAGGCCAGCGTACGCGGTTGCGGCGGCTGCCGACAGGCCGGGACACCGCGGAAATGAATCGATAATTCAGTCAAAAGATAATCGCTACTTTCCCACCGGATTGAACTCAAACTTCACCGTCCGCGCATGGACGAGAAGAAGCAGTTCGCCGAGCGCCTGCAAGCCGCGATGCGCGCGGCCGGCTACGAGGCGCGACCGAACGTGCTCGAGCTGCACTTCAACGAGCGCTACTGGGGCCGCTCGGTCAGCTACCAGGGCGCGCGGCGCTGGCTGAAGGGCCTGTCGATCCCCGAGCAGGACAAGCTGCAGGTGCTCGCGCAGTGGCTCGGCGTCGAGCCGCAGACGCTGCGCTTCGGAACGCCCGCGCAGGTCACCAACACGCCGCCCCCGTGGCCGGAAGTGGCCGATCCGGCCGACCGCGCCGCGATCAGCGCGTTCCTCGCGCTGCCGCCGGACCGGCGCAAGCCGCTGCGCGAGCTGATCGCCCAGCTCGGCACGCCGCCCCGGCGCCGCCGCTAGCGCAGCAGGCCGGCGTGCTGGTTCAGCACGTCGCGTGCGCTGCGCAGCCAGTCCCTGTCGCCGCCGATGCAGACATCGTAGGCGGCCCGCATCTGCCGCGCGACGCGCTCGAACGGCATCGCACCGACGCCGGCGCCGAGCGCCGGACAGGCCAGACGGTCGATCGGTGCATGTTCGCGCGGGTGCTCGCGCACCGCGCGCAGCGCCGCACGGAAGGCCAGATAGACGTGGGTGGTGTGGTCGATCGTCATCGGCACGCGCATCGTCGGCGCGCTGATCATCCACGGAAGCGCCGCGTCGCCGGTCGGCACGATCAGCGCCTGCCCGACCGGCAGTTCGCCGTCGTGATCGGCGGCCAGGCGTGCGCGCAGCGTGCGCTCGAGGTTCTCGCCGAAGTGGCGCGCATAGTGCAGGTCGAGTCCGCCGCCCATGAGGCCGAAGCTGTTGGCGGCACTGACGACCGCGTCGACCGGCTCGGCGAGGATGTCGCCGACGCGGATCGAGACCGCCGTGCCGGCGAACGCGAGGCGCCAGGCCTCGGCCATCGCTTCATCGAGTGTGCACAGGTGTATCCGCATCGGCTGGAGCGTTCGTAGCGGCCGGGAGCGCCACGCTAGCCCACGCACCGTCCGCGTGCCAGCGCCTCCCGCCCGGCAGCGACCGCGATACCGCGTCTTGCCGCATGGGCGGTGACGCCGGGGCCGGCGAGAAAGCTCGCGTCCGACTGGCTCGGCATCGGAGTCATGGTCCGATGAGCAGCGCGCGGTACATCCTCCGGCTCGATGCAGTCGCGGCGGCTGCGCCGTCGCATGAGATCGAAGTCGTGACGGTCAGCGCCGATCGAGCGGGCCGGCCATATTCACCGGCGCGGTCCTCGACGCCGGCCGGATGCCGCCGATTCCGGCTCCGGCCTAGAATGGTGGCCCGATCGCGACGGAGCCGGCCGATGATGACGCTCCATGGACGCCCCGGCTGGGGCTCGGCACTGATCGAGGCGCAGCTGCTGCGCTACGGCCTGCCGTTCCGGTTCGAGGAGGTCGGCGATCTGTTCGCGTCGGCCGAGGCGCGCGCGGCGCTCGCGGCAGTCAATCCGCTCGCACAGGTGCCGACGCTGGTGCTCGACGACGGCCGCGTGATGTCCGAAAGCGCGGCGATCACGCTGTACCTGGCCGACCTCACCGGCCGCGACGATCTGGTGCCGGGCCCGCAGTCCCCCGAGCGTGCCGCGTTCCTGCGCTGGCTGGTGTTCCTCGTCGCCAATCTCTATCCGACCTTCACCTATGCCGACGATCCGCAGCGCTTCGTCGCCGACGCCGCCGCGCCCAGGCGTTCCGGGCGCGCGTGGACGCCCATGCGCTGTCGCTGTGGCGCATCGTCGAGAGCGCGGCGGCCGCACCATGGTTCCTCGGCGAGCGATTCAGCGCGCTCGATCTGTACGTCGCGGTCATGACGCACTGGCGGCCGCGCCGCGCCTGGTTCGCCGGTGCCGCGCCGAAGCTGCACGCGATCGCGCAGGCGGTCGACGCCGATCCCGACTATGCCGACGTGCTGGCACGCAATTTCGCGAGCTGACCGACGCACCTCGCCCGCCGCACCGCGTGTAGCGCGCCTTTGGCGACCGATCGGCGTCCGGCGCGGCGGGCGTGCGGGACGCCCGTCCGCGCATCGGGCCAGCCCGAAGCATGCGCGCGGCGCGAGCGGCTGATCGGCCCGCACGCGATGTCCGTTTGTGCCGGCGTCCACCGTATCCCCAGGCAAGGATCGTTCATCGCGATCGCGGCAACGCCGCAGCGCCGGAGGCGACGGTCGCCCCGGAAGCGGCCGGCCGGCGCAGGCATGAACGGCAGCGCGGCCGGAAACGTCGCGCCTCGCGATCGGCCGCAATCGCCGGCCTTGCCAAGGAGAGCGTCATGTCGTGCCCCTCGTTCCGCTTCGTCCCACGTCTGGCCGCCGCACTGGCCTTCGCGCTGCCGGTCACCGCCGTACAGGCGCAGACCTGCGGCCTGCCGCTGCCGATCGAGATTCCCAATCCGTCGGTCCCGTTCGTGCACAGCGGCAACACCTGCCTGGCCGGCAATGTCATCGCATATGTGGACGGCATCGAGCTGCCGCATCGCGACATCGTCTATCAGTTCCGCACCGGCGGCAGCGGCGGCATCGACGCCTCGTCCACGGCTTCGGGCTTTCCGGCGACGATGCTGCTGGTCAAGGGCGACCCGGCGAACGGGTCGAGCACGATCGTCGACTTCGGCGATGCGACCGTACCGATGACGACCGGCCCGCTCGCCGATGGCGTCTACACACTGATCGTCACCGGCGACCCGGGCTATGCGACGCCGCAGTGTGGAACCTATACGCTGCAGGTCGGCGGTACGCTGACCGTGCCCGATCCGAACTGCTGAACGCTCGACGCGCTGCCGGAGGCGTGGGCCCTGGCAGCGCGGGCGCGCAGCACGAGGCGCGAAGAGTTCAGCACAAAAAAATGTTGACGAAGTCCCCCTTCGGTCTCTATTCTCCGCGCCTCTCTCGGGGCCATAGCTCAGCTGGGAGAGCGCTACAATGGCATTGTAGAGGTCGGCGGTTCGATCCCGCCTGGCTCCACCAAGGTTCTCTATGCGTCCCCATCGTCTAGAGGCCTAGGACACCGCCCTTTCACGGCGGCGACGGGGGTTCGAATCCCCCTGGGGACGCCACGTGTCAGGGGATGAGGCTTCGGCTTCGTCTCGGGTTTTCGGAGGTCTCGAAATCCGGCATGTGGAATTGACGTCCTGGGCATGCGGTTGCAGTAAAAATGCGGAGCGGTAGTTCAGCTGGTTAGAATGCTGGCCTGTCACGCCGGAGGTCGCGGGTTCGAGTCCCGTCCGCTCCGCCACTGCGAGATTCAACGAAAAGCCCTGCGCAAGCGGGGCTTTTTCGTTTGTGCCGTCCGCGCATCGCACGCATCGCGCCGATGCGCTGGCCGTCGCCGCGCGATCGGGGGCATCATCGGGGCTTGACCGATCCTGGAGCGGCGCATGGGACAGACGATCAGCATCGCCAGCAGCGGCCTGCAGTGCATCGGCGCCTACGTAGCGCGTCCGCCAGGCACGCCCAGGGGCGGCCTGGTGATCGCGCAGGAGATCTTCGGCGTCAACGCGCACATCCGCAGCGTCGCCGACCGGTTCGCCGCTCACGGCTATGTCGCGATCGCGCCGGCGTTCTTCGACCGAGTCGAGCGCGACGTCGAGCTCGGCTACGACGAGGCCGGCTTCCGGCGCGGCCGCGAACTGATCGCCGAGGTCGGCCTGTCGGCAGCGGTCGAGGACGTCGCCAGCGCCGCCGAGGCGATCGCCTCGGCCGGGCCGATCGGCTGCGTCGGCTACTGCTGGGGCGGCACGGTCGCGTTCCTCGCGGCGACGCGGCTCGGCCTGCCGGCGGTCAGCTATTACGGCATGCGCAACGTGCAATATTTCGACGAGACGCCGCGCGCGCCGCTGATGTTCCATTTCGGCGAGCGCGACGCGTCGATCCCGCCCGAGATGATCCAGCGCCATCGCGACGAGCTGCCCGGCGCCGAGGTCCATACCTACCCGGCCGGACACGGCTTCAATCGCGACGTCGGTGCCGACTACGAGCCGGCCAGCGCAGCGCTCGCGCTGCAGCGGACCCTGGCGTTCTTCGCGCGTCATCTGGCGCCGGCGTGAACGCGGCCGACTTCTCGCTCGATCCGCGCCTGGCCGCCGACACGCATGCGGTCGCCGACCTGCCGCTGTCGCGCCTGCTGCTGATGGACGATGCGCGCTACGGCTGGCTGATCCTGGTGCCGCGCCGCGCCGGCCTGCGCGAGCTGTCCGATCTGCCGCGCGCCGAGCAGCATCGTCTGCTTGAGGAGATCGAGATCGCGCGCACGGCGCTCGGCGCGCTCGGCCCCTACGACAAGCTCAACCTCGGCGCGCTCGGCAACATCGTCGAGCAGCTGCACGTGCACGTGATCGCGCGGCGCCGCGACGATGCGGCCTGGCCGGGACCGGTCTGGGGCCACGGCGCGCGCGTCGCGCTCGACCCCGAGACATTGGCCGAACGGCTGCGGCGGCTGCGCGGCGCGCTGCCGCCGTGAATCTCGCGATCGAGCCGCTCGGCGAACGGATGCTGCTGCTGCGCTTCGGCGACCGGATCGAGCTCGCGTCGAACGCGCAGGTGCACGCGGCCGCCGCGGCGCTGCGCGCGGCCGCCCTGCCCGGCGTCGACGAGCTGATTCCGGCCTATGCGACGCTCGGCCTGCGCTATCGCCCCGAGGCCTGGCTCGACGCCCGGCGCGCGCCGTGGCAGGCCCTGGCCGAGGCGGTGCGCTTGCAGCTCGCCGATCTCGCGCCGGCCGTTGCCGTCGCTGCGCGCCTGGTCGAGATTCCGGTCTGCTATGCGCCGCCGTACGCGCCCGACCTCGACCACGTCGCCGCGCACGCCGGTCTCGACGCCGACGCGGTGATCGCACGCCACAGCGGCACGACCTATCGCGTCGCGATGCTCGGCTTCGCGCCGGGCTTTCCGTATCTGCTCGGCCTGGACGCCGCGCTGCACACGCCGCGCCGTGCCGATCCGCGGCTGCGCGTGCCGGCCGGCGCGGTGGCGATCGGCGGTGCGCAGACCGGCATCTATCCGCGCGAGCTGCCGGGCGGCTGGCAGATCATCGGCCGTACGCCGCTGCGGCTGTTCGATCCGGCGCGGTCGCCGGCAGCCCTGCTCGCCCCCGGCGACCAGGTCCGTTTCCGGCCGATCGATGCGTCCGCGTTCGAGGCGGCCGCGCGATGAGCATGACCGTGTTGCGCCCGGGTCTGCTGACCTGCATCCAGGACCTCGGCCGCAGCGGCCATGCCGCCGACGGCATCGGCCGCAGCGGCCCGCTCGACGAAGTCGCCGCACGGCTCGCCAACGCATTGACCGGCAACGCGCAGGATGCGGCCATGCTCGAGATCAGCCTGCACGGCCCGAGCCTGCGCTTCGACACGGCGGTGACGGTCGCGCTGACCGGCGGCCTCGTCGACGGCCGGATCGACGGACGGCCGGTCGCATCGTGGCGGCCGTGCGCGATCGGCGCCGGTGGCGTGCTCGATCTCGGCGCGGTCCGGCACGGCGCGCGCGCCTATCTGGCGGTCGCCGGCGGAATCGCGGTCGATCCGGTGCTCGGCAGCCGCGCGACCGATCTGCACGCCGGACTCGGCCCGTTCGGCGGCCGTGCGCTGCTCGCCGGCGATCGTCTCGCGATCGGCCCGGCGCAGCCGCTGCGGCTCGATTCACGCTGGTCGCTCGATCCGCAGCCGTGGCTCGATCCGGCGTCCGGCGAGCCGATCGCGCTGATCCGCGGCCGCCATTTCGATGCGTTGACGCCCGGCGCGCGCGCGGCGCTGTGGTCGACGCGTTGGCGCATCTCGGCCTCGTCCGACCGCGTCGGTTTCCGGATCGACGGCGCGACGCTGGCGCTGCGCGAGGCGATCGAGGCGGTCAGCGAGCCGGTCGCGCCGGGTACGCTGCAGCTGCCGCCCGGCGGCCGGCCGATCGCGCTGATGGCCGAGCATCCGACCACCGGCGGCTACCCGCGGATCGGCCAGATCGCCGCGGTCGACCTGCCGCGGCTGGCCCAGTTGCGACCGGGCGACGCGTTCTCGTTCGAGGAAACCGACGTCGACACCGCACAGGCGCGCTATCTTTGGCGCGAGCGGCGACTGGCCGCGCTGATCGCCGCGATCGGCGAACGCCTGCGATGACCCTGCGTATCGATCTGAATGCCGACATCGGCGAGTCCTACGGCGCGTGGCGGATGGGCCACGACGCCGAGGTGCTGCGCGAAGTCAGCTCGGTCAACGTCGCCTGCGGCTTCCACGCCGGCGATCCGTCGACGATGCGCGCGACCGTGCGCGCGGCGATCACACACGGCGTCGCGATCGGCGCGCATCCGTCGCTGCCGGACCTGCAGGGTTTCGGCCGGCGCGAGATGGCGATCTCGCCGGACGACGCCTATGCCCTGGTCGTCTACCAGACCGGCGCGCTGGCCGGCTTCGCCGCGGCCGCCGGCGGCCGGCTCGCCCACGTCAAGCCGCACGGCGCCTTGTACAACATGGCCGCGCGCGATCCGGCGCTGGCCGACGCGATCGCCGCCGCGGTGCACGACGTCGACCGCCGCCTGATCCTGGTCGGCCTGGCCGCCAGCGCCTTGACCGAGGCGGCGTCGCGCGCCGGCATCCCGGTCGCCCACGAGGTGTTCGCCGACCGCCGCTACGAGGCCGACGGCTCGCTGACGCCGCGCAGCCATCCCGACGCGGTCATCCACGATCTGGACATCGCGATCGTGCAGGTGGTCGCGCTGGCGACGCGCGGCGAGGTGACGACGCGGACCGGCGAGCGGCTGCGCCTGGCCGCCGACACGATCTGCCTGCACGGCGACCGGCCCGATGCCGGCCTGGCCGCGCAGCGGATCCGCAGCGCATTGACCGAAGCCGGCGTGACCGTCGCGCCGCTGTAGACGGCGGCGACCGGGTCACGCACCGGCGGGGGCGCGGCGACCAGGATCGCGCGCTGCCCGCCCGGCCGGTGCAAGCGCCGCGGCCGCCACACGCGGCGTCAGTCCGGCGCCGGCGCCAGCGAGGACACCAGCAGCCGGTCGATGCGGCGGCGGTCCATGTCGACGACCTCGAAGCGCAGGCCGCCCCAGTCGAAATGATCGCCGACCGACGGAATCCGGCCGAGCCGGTCGAGCACCAGGCCGCCGAGCGTGTGATAGCCCGAGCGCGGATCGGGCGGCGGCGTGCCCGGGAAGATCGTCTGCAGGCGTTCGATCGGCAGCCCGGCATCGAGCAGCCAGGAGCCGTCCTCGCGACGCACGGCCTCGTCCTCCTCGTCGCCCGAGGACGCCCACGGCAGGTCGCCGACGATCGCCTCGAGCAGGTCGCTCAGCGTGACCATGCCTTCCAGGCCGCCGTACTCGTCGACGATCAGCGCGACCGTCGTGCGGCGGCGCCGGAACGCCTCGATCAGCTGCATCGGCGAGATCGACTCGGGCACGAACACGGCCGGCTGCGCCATGCCCTCGATGTCGAGCTCGGCGCCGGCCAGGGCATTGCGCAGCACGTCCTTGGCGTACAGCACGCCGATCACCTGGTCCAGGCCGTCGCGACAGACCGGCCAGGTCAGGTAATGCGCGCTGGCGAGCTTGTCGCGGTTGACCTGCGGCGGATCGTCGAGGTCCAGATAGGCGATGTCCGGCCGCGGCGTCATGATCGCGGTCACGCGCAGATCGTCGAGGCGGAACACGTTGCCGACCATCGTCTGCTCGGCGTGCTCGAACACGCCGGCCTCGGTGCCCTCCTTGAGCATCGACTTGATCTCCTCCTCGGTCACCGGCGGCTCGTTGGAGTCGCGGGCGCCGAGCAGGCCGAGCAGGAACGTGCTCGACAGGCTGAACAGGCGCACCACTGGATAGGTCAGCCGCGACAGCCAGTGCATCGGCGCGGCGATCAACGAGGCGATCGTCTCCGGATACTGCAGCGCGAAGCGCTTGGGCACCAGCTCGCCGAGCACGACCGACAGGTAGGTGATGATCGCGACCATCGCCACGGTCGCCAGCGCCTTGCTGTACGGCGCGATCAGCGGGTACTGGTCGAACACGGTGATCAGCCGTTCGGCGATCGCGTTCTCGCCGAATGCGCCGCTGAGGATGCCGATCGTCGTGATGCCGACCTGCACGGTCGACAGGAAGTTGCCGGGATCCTGCGACAGCCGCAGCGCCATCCGCGCGCCGCCGCTGCCGGCGTCCGCGCGCTGCTGCAGCCGGGCCCGCCGCGAGGACACGATCGCGATCTCGGACATCGCGAACATGCCGTTGACGAGGATCAGGCCGAGCAGGATCAGAAATTCCACAGGACACGCCGGCAGCCGAGGGACGGCCATCTTAGGGGGCGCGGGCCGGCCTTGTCGCGGCGCAACGGACGGTTTGCCGCCGCCGCGCGGATTGGGCAAGCTACGCCACTGCCCTTCTTTCCATGAAGACGGTCTCCGTGCCGACTACCCGCTCAGTCCTGTTCCGCGCGCATCCGCTCGCGCTGGCCGTCGCCTTCGCGCTGCCCGCCGCCGCCCAGCCGCCCGACGCCGCGCCCGACGCGGTGCCTTCGGCGATCTCGGCCGCCACCCCGTCGTGTCCGATCGGGGCGCTGCGCTGCGCGCCCCGCAAGGCCGACTGGTCGCTGTGCAAGCCGGGCGACCTGTTCGATTTCTACGTGCCGGACCTGCCGCGCGACGGCGACCGCGACGCTGCGCCGACCGACATCACGGCCCAGAACAGCCGCTCGACCGACGGCAACCGCTTCGAGCTGCAGGGCCAGGCCCGCGTGCAGCAGCACGACCAGCTGATCCGCGCCGACGCCTTCAGCTACGAACGCGACACCACGGCCTGGACCGCCGAGGGCCACGTCCGCTATCAGGACCGCAGCCTGCTGCTGTCGGCCGACCCGCGGCGCCGGCCGCACCGAGCCGAGCCAGAGCACGCTCGAGAACGTGCGCTACCAGCTGATCGACGCGCGTGGCAACGGGGCGGCCGCGACCGCGACGATGCCGGACCAGACCCACGCGCATCTGACCCAGTCCACGTTCACGACCTGCGACCTGGACGCGCCGCAATGGCATTTCGCGGTGCGCGACCTGACGCTGGACCAGGACGAGGGCGTCGGCCGCGGCCGCGACGTGACGTTCCACATCGGCGACGTGCCGGTGTTCTGGCTGCCGTACGCGCGCTTCCCGCTCGACGACCGCCGCGTGTCGGGCTTTCTCTATCCGACGATCGGCTACAGCAACCAGCGCGGTTTCGACCTGACGCTGCCGTACTACCTCAACCTCGCGCCGAACTACGACGCCACGCTGTATCCGCGCCTGATGACGCACCGCGGCCTGATGCTCGGCGGCGAATTCCGCTATCTGACCGCCGGCAGCAACGGCGAGCTCGACTTCACCTACCTGCCCGACGACCGCGACGCCGATCGCGACCGCGGCCTGTTCCACTGGCGCAACGCGACCGTGTTCAACGCCAACTGGGGCGCCAGCATCGATCTGAACCATGCCTCGGACGACCGCTATTTCGAGGACTTCGGACGCAGCCTCAACATGGCCGCGACCAGTCTGCTGCCGTCCAGCGCCTATCTGAACGGCCGCGGCACCTGGTGGACCGCCAGCTTCGGCGCGGACCGCTACCAGATCACCGATCCGGAGCTACCCGGCATCGCCGAACCGTACCGCCGCCTGCCGCGCGCGACGTTCGAGGGCGAGAAGGCGCTGTTCGGCGGCCTGGACTGGGGCGTCAAGTCCGAGTTCGTCGCGTTCAGCAAGGACGATGCGCTCGACGGCCAGCGCCTGGACCTGTATCCGTATCTGGCCTACCCGATCGAGCGCGCCGGCTGGTTCGTGCGACCGGAGATCGGCTACCGCCACACGACCTACAACCTGGACCGCGACCGCAACGACACGCCCGATCGCGGCGTGCCGATCTACAGCCTCGATGCCGGCCTGATCTTCGAGCGCGGCTTCACGCTCGGCGACCACGCCTGGACGCAGACGCTCGAGCCGCGCCTGTACTACCTGCGTGTGCCGTACCGCAACCAGGACGACATCCCGATCTTCGACACGCAGATCGTGCCGTTCTCGTTCGGCCAGATGTTCCGCAGCAATGCCTTCGTCGGCGCCGACCGTCAGGCCGACGCGAACAACCTGACGCTGGCGCTGACCACGCGCGTGCTCGACGACGCGACCGGCGATGAGCGGCTGTCGGCCAGCGTCGGCCAGATCCGCTACTTCGACGAGCAGCGCGTGCAGCTGCCGGGCGTGGCGCCGACCGACTGGAACGGCTCGGCCTATGTCGGCAACCTGACGCTGAGCCTCAATCCGCGCTGGCGCCTGACCGTCGACCAGCAGTGGAATCCGAACAGCGACCGCACCGATCTGTCGGCGGTCGGCGTGCAGCACCGCTTCGGCGCCGAGGGCGTGCTGAACCTGTCGTACCGCTTCCGCCGCGGCTTCATCGAGCAGGCCGACGCCTCGGCGCTGATCCCGATCGGCACGAACTGGCGCATCGTGGCGCGCAACAACTACTCGCTCAACGAGAGCAAGACGCTCGAACGCTTCGTCGGTCTCGAGCGCGACAGCTGCTGCACGGCCTGGCGCGTGATCGCGCGCGAGTGGGTGCGCAACGTCGAGGGCGAGCTCGACAAGGCGCTGTTCTTCGAAATCGAGTTCAAGGGCGTCGGCGCGTTCGGCCAGCGCAGCGAGGACTTCCTGACGCGCGCGGTGCGCGGCTACCAGTCGCGCTGGTAAGCGGCCTACGGCGCGGCTGCCTCGCGATCGCCTCATCCGCTGGCGCGGCGGCCGAGAACGCGCCCGTACTGTGTCGGCACGGGCGCGTCGGTTCGCTCAGTACGCGTCGAATCCGTCGCGGAACAGCACCTCGGCCAGGCTGTACAGCGTGGTCGTGCCGCTGATCTCGTTGGCGACCGCGATCATCGCCTCACCGGTCGGGCTGTCGGCCGCCGGAATGAAGACGATGCCCTCCGGACCGAGGTCACCGGCTGCGTCCGGCGCCGCGTCCAGATCGACGACGACGCTAAAGTCGCGGTTGTTGACGTAGCCGGCGAACGTCGCCGCATACGGATCGGTCACGTCGAACACCGCGATGCCGCCGATCCGCTCCAGGCCGACGAATGCGTAGGTGCGGCCGTTCGGCAGCGTGCCGACAGCCAGCGCCTCGGGCTCCGGCCCCTTGTTGTCGCTGCGCGAGTCGAAGCTCTGGTTGGCCTCGTTGTCGGCGTTGAAATCGGCCGGATGGCGCACCGCGGTGACCTGCTCGAGCAGGTCGCCGGAGTCGAACACGAGATTGCCGTATTGATCCCAGATCGCCATCGAGCGGCTGCCGAGGATCTGCAGACGGTCGAAGTCGCCGTCGCCGTCGAGATCGCCGTCGATCGTCGAGGCGTTGAGGCGGCCGAGCTGCGCATTGGCCTGCAGCGCGGCCGCATCCGGGAATGCGGCCGGATCGAGGTCGAGACCGGCGATGCGCGCGACCTCGCCGCGATCGTCGCCCTCGCCGGCGCTCGCGTAGAACGTGCGACCGCCGGCGCTGAACGCGGCGATCGAATCGGCCATGTGCATGCCGTAGACCGGCCACTGACGGATGTCGATCGAAGGACCGTCGCGGTCGGACGCGTCCAGGCCCGACGGCGTGTCGAAGCTGAGCAGGCCGAGCTGGATCGGCGTGGGCTGCGCGTCGAGCGGCACGCTGCCGTCCGGCGGTATCGGCAGCGGCTGCGGCGCGATGCCGAAGTCGTTGTCGTTGATCAGCGCCAGGCGGCCGTCCGGCAGCGCGGCCAGGCCCTCGAGCTTGTCGCCGAGGTGGTAGCCCAGCGACGGCAGGTTGCCGACCTTGAGCTTGGACACCGCGCGGATGCCGGCCGCGACCAGATCGTCCGGCGTGTGCTGCTCGAGCGTCCTGCCCGGCAGCAGCGCCGGTGCGCCGGCCGCACGCAGATTGGTCGCGCCGGTCAGCATGAACTCGAACAGCATCTTCTTGCCGCTGCGCTCGACCGAATCGTCGCGCTCGACGATCGCGAAGCGGCCGCCACCGAGGTACGCCGCATCGCCGATCTTGTCGGTGTTCTGCTCGCGAAAGCCGGTCTTGTCGATCAGATAGACGTACTCGGCCACGACCTCGCCGCTGGCCGGGTCGATGCCGAGCATGCGGATGACCTTCGAGGCATTGCTGGCCGCCGTGTTCGGGTTCGCCAGCGGCGTCTGGATGAACGCGTAGAGCACGCCGGCATCGGTATCGAGCGCCATGCCCTCGAAGCCGCGGTTCGGGCGGCGCCTGGCGTACTCGGCCGGCAGCGTCTCGCGGCCGTAGTGGCCGACCGGCTGGCCGCCGAGCGCGGCCGTGCCGGCCGGCACCAGGCGATCGATCAGACGGCCGTCGGCGCCGACGTGGTAGATCGCCGGCCGGTACTCGTCGACCATCCAGTAGCTGCCGTCCGGCGCGACGACCAGGCCCTCGATGTCGGCGCCGAGCGGATCGAGCGGCAGCGGCTGCCCGTTCAGATCGACCGGCTCCTCGTCGACGCCGCCGCCGATGTTCGGCAGGCCGGTCATCGGTGTGACCCCGTCGGCCTGGAACAGCATCAGCTGCTGGCCGAGCGCGATCGCGCCAGTCGCCGGATCGAACGTGAAGCGCACGATGCGCGGCTGATAGTCCGGCAGCACGAACGGCCGCTCGAGCACGCCGTCGCCGTCGACATCGGTCGGCTCGCCGTTCGGGCCGCGGTCCGGCACCGTCACGAACCTCATCAGGCCGCTGCTCGCCTCGACACCCTCGAACCACAGACCCGAGAAGCCGCCGAGCCGGATCGTCTGACCGGCCGGCGTCGTGCCGAGCACCGGCAGCGGCGGGAAGTCGTGCGTCTCCACGCGCGGCAGACCGCGGCCGTGGTCCTTGAGGCCCGCCGCGACGATGTCGAGGATCTCGGCCTTGGCCAGATCGACCACCGCGAACGCATTGGCCTCCTGCAGCGAGACGAACGCGACGGCGCCGTCCGGCGCGGCCGCGATGTACTCAGGCTCCAGGTCGACGCTGGCCGCGCGCCCCGGAAACACGCGCACGCCCTTGGCGCGCAGCTCGGCCTCGCGGCCGTCGAACGCGCCGAAGCCGACCGTCGTCGCGGTCGCCTGCGCGACGCCGGCCGCCAGATCGACGATCGTCACCGAGCCCGGCGGATCGAGCGCGTCGACCGGCTCGCCCTCGTCGGCCGACATCAGATAGCGGCCGTCCGGACTGAAGCTGACGTGGTCCGGCAGCACGCCGGCCGGGAACGTGCGCAGGTGCTGGCCGGCCGTGTCGAACAGCGCGATCGCACCGGCCTGGGTGCCGTCCGCGGCCGGCAGGGCCGCCGCGAGCAGGCCGTTGCGGACCGCCACGCTGGTCAGGCTGCCGCCGTAGGGCGAGACGTCGATGCTGAAGGCCAGCGCCGGTGCATCGGGATCGGCGACGTCGAGCACGTCGATGCGATCGGTCGCGCCGTTGGTCACGAACAGGCGCCGCGTCGCGGCGTCGTAGGCGACGATCTCGGCGCCGGCGGTGACGCCGGAGCGGTAGGTACCGTGCTGGCGCAGCGCGATCGGTTCGGCCGCGGCGATCGTGGCCAGCGGCAGCAGGGCGGCGAGAATCGCCGCGGACAGGCGCGAGGGCGAGTGCATGAGTCGGGACACCGTCAGGGGAGGAAGAGGGCGCGCAAGTAGACCCGCGCGAGTTTTCAGCCGTCTTACGGTCCGTGCGCGAGCCGCGCGGACCGTGACGCCGATCGTGCGGACGGACCTCAGCGGCCGACGCCTTCGCGCAGCCGGCGCCAGGCGTCGAGCAGGCGGCCCGACAGCGAAGCGCCCGGCGCGCGCGGCGCTTCCACTTCGTGCCGGCGCTGCAGACGCGGCGTCGCGCGCAGCTGCGTATGGCGTTCCAGCGCCGAGATCAGGCAGCGCCGCAGCAGCTCGCGTACCGGCGGATCGAGCAGGAAGCGGAAGATCTGGCCCTCGTTGATCAGGCCGATCGCGAGCCGGCTGTCGCGGATCGACGAGACCGCGATCACCAGCATCGCCGGCCGCAGCGCCTTCAGGCGCTTGATCGCGTCGACGACGTCGCCGGTCGCGTCGGTCAGCACGGCGACGAGCACCGCCACCTCGCGTCGCGCCAGCTCGCCGAGCGCCTGCTCGACGTCGGCGGCCCGGCCGACCGCGATCGACGGCGGCAACAGCGCCCGCACGGTCGCGGCCATCGCCGTGTCGGCGTCGAGCACCAGCACCTGCGCCGCGGCCGGAACCGTCTCGCGAGCCGGCGCTGGCGCCGCCGGTGCCTCGGCCAGATCCTCGCGCGCGATCTGCGCCGCGCGCAGCACCGTGTCGATCAGGTAGGCGCCGTCCCAGGGCTTCTCGACGAAACGGTAGATCTCGCCGTCGTTGACCGAGGCGGCCACCGCATCCAGATCGGCATAGCCGGTCAGCAGAATCCGCATCGTCGCCGGCGAGCGCCGCGCGACCTCGCGCAGCACCTCCACGCCGCTGATCACCGGCATGCGCTGATCGCTGACGACGACGTGGACCGGGCGCGTGGCGACCCAGCCGTAGACCTCGGCCGCCGAGGTCGTCGCCAGCACCTCGGCGCGGCCGCGCAGCAGCATCCGCAGCGAGCGCAGGATGCGTTCCTCGTCGTCGATGAAGACCACGGTCGGCAAGGCGCTCATGCGCGCGCTCCGTCCGCGGCCGCCCGGCCGGCCAGCGGCAGCGCAACGACGAAGCGCGTGCCGACGCCGGGCCTGGACGCGACGCGGATCAGGCCGCCGTGCTGCTCGACGATCTGATGCGCGATCGCCAGCCCCAGGCCAGTGCCCTGCCCGACCGGCTTGGTCGTGAAGAACGGATCGAAGATCCGCTGCATGTCCTCGGCCGCGATGCCCTTGCCGTTGTCCTCGACCAGGATCAGCAGCCGCTCGCCGAGCACCTGCGTACGCACGATGATGCGGCCGCGGTCGTGTTCGATCGCCTGCGCGGCGTTGCCGAGCAGGTTCAGCAGCACCTGGTTGATTTGCGCCGGCGCGCAGTCGATCGCCGGCGCCTCGGCCACTGTGCGCACGACCTCGATGCCACGCCGGTCGAGGATGTGCTGCACGATGCGCAGCGCGCCGTCGATCAGATGGTTGACGTCGGCCTTCTGCGTGCGCGCCTGGTCGAGCCGGCTGAAATCCTTCAGATGGCCGATCAGCTCGCCGATCTGGGTCAGGCCGTGCAGCGTGTCCTCGAGCAGACCGGACAGGTCCGCCAGCGCCGCCGCGTCGATGCGGCCGCGCAGCTCGGCCAGCGCCGCCATGCGCGCCGGCAGATCGGCCGGCGGCTCGCCGCCGTCGAACAGGGCGCCGAGTACGGCCTCGCCGGCGCCGACCAGTTCGGTCGCGTCGGCCAGCGCCCCGCGCGTCATCTCGACGTTGTTGCGCACGTAGCCGAGCGGCGTGTTGATCTCGTGCACCAGGCCCGCGACCATCTGGCCGAGCGAGGCCATCTTCTCGGACTGGATCAGCTGCAGCTGCGAGGCGCGCACGCGATCGTAGGCGGCCTGCAGCTCGCGGTTGCGCTGCGCCAGGCGCGCATCCATCGCGCGCAGCACGTCGAGCACGACACCGGTGCCGAGGTAGGCGCCGTCCGCATCGGTCAGGATGAAGTCCTCGGTGATCGGGCTGCGCACGTGCTCGGCGATCAGGCGTGCCGCGTCCTGGATCGGCGTGGCGACCGGCAGTACCAGGACCTCGCGGTTGGCCATCTCCCCGATCGGGCGCCGGCCGAAGATCTCGCGCCCGTACGGCATCAGGAAGATGCGCATCAGCGCGTAGCGGCTGATCGCGCCGACCGGCCGGCCCTCGTGCACGATCGGCAGCGACAGCAGGCCTTCGTGGCGCGCATCGAGCATGTGATCGGCCACTGCAGCGACCGGCGTATCGACGCCGAGCGCAGCGGTGCGGCGCAGCAGGGCCGACAGGCCAGGCGGCTGTGCGGCCTGTGGCGGCCCGGCCGCCGCGGTCGTGGCGGCGGCATCGCTGGATGGAAGAGGATTGGACGCCATGAAGAACCCCGAGCGCGGGCGCGCGACAGCCGGCGGCCCGCTGCCCGCCCCCTGATCGGTCGGTGCATTGCAGATGTGCAACGCCCAGCATGACCTGCTTGCGCGAAAGCCGTGTGACAGACGCGATGCCGCGCACACGCGATCGGCCGGCCGCGCTTCTATACTGCCGCGGGGCCGGGACGACCCGGCGGGGGATGCATGTCGCAACCGGTTCGGGACAATCTGGTCTTCGACGCGGTGGTCGTCGATTTCGCCGGCCGCCGCGTCTCGCGCGCCGGCGTCGAGCAGCCGCTGGAGCCCAAGGCGTTCGCGGTGCTCGCGCTGCTGACCGCGGCTCCCGGGCGCGCGTTCACGCGCGAGGAAATCCTCGATGCGGTCTGGGGCCACCGCCACGTGACGCAGGGCGTGCTGAACCGCGTCATGAGCCTGCTGCGCCAGGCGCTCGGCGAGGACGCGCAGCATCCGCGCCGGCTGCACACCGTCCACGGCGTCGGCTACCGGTTCGAGCTGCCCGACGCGGACGCCGGAACCGATGCCGGCATCGCGACGCACCGCGATCAGAGCGAGGCGGGCGATACCGCGTTGCGATCCGCGCCGGCATCGCCACCGGTACCGGCCGCTGCGCGGCCGGACCGCGCGCGCCGGCCGTGGCTCGGCGCCGCAGCGGCCGTGCTGCTGGCCGTCGCGGCACTCGCGTGGTGGTCGCGTCAGCCCGCCACGCCTACGGCGGCGGTCGCCGGCTCGCCGTCGGCATCGCAGCGGCCGTCGCTGGCGGTGCTGCCGTTCGCCGACCTGTCGCAGTCGCGCGATCAGCAGTACCTGGCCGACGGCCTCGCCGAGGACATCCTGCATCAGCTGGCGCAGTCGCCGGCGCTGCGCGTGATCGGACGTACCTCGAGCTTCTCGTTCAGGGACAGCCGTGAGGATCTGCGCAGCATCGGCCGCGCGCTCGATGCGGCATATCTGCTCGAAGGCAGCGTGCGCCGCGACGCCGACCGCCTGCGCGTGACCGCGCAGATGATCCGCGCCGACGACGGCAGTCATCTATGGTCGCGGACCTATGCCCGCGAACTGCGCGACGTCTTCGCGGTGCAGGCCGAGGTCGCCGCCGACGTCGCACAGGCGCTCAGCGTCACGCTCGACGTCGCGCGCTTCAGCCGCGAACGCGGCGGCACCACCGACGTCGACGCCTACGAGCGCTTCCTGCGCTGGCGCAGCATCGGCATGCGCGGACAGTTCGATGCCGAACACGATCGCGAGCGCCTGCGGCTGGCGCGCGAGATGGTCGCGATCGATCCGCACTGCGCGCTGTGCTGGGACGCCTTGGCGCGCTCGCTGGCTGCCGTCGCCGACGACCTCAACGAGGCACAGGCCGGCGCGCTGCGCGAGGAAGCAGACCAGGCCCGCGACCGCATCGCGCGCATCGCGCCCGACAGCTGGATCGCGCAGCGCGACCGCGCCAATGCACTGTGGCGCGAGGGCCGCCGCGCCGATGCGCTGACGCTGGCCGGACGCCTCGCAGCCGCCGGTCCGCCGACGCACGAACGGGTCTGGGACTACACGTTCATGACCTATGCGATGGGTCATCTCGACCAGACCACGGCCCTGGTCGAACAGGTCCGCGCGAACGATCCGATGCTGCTGTACCTCTCGCGCGACCTGCAGTACGACTACACCGCCAGCCGCCGCTATGCCGACGCCGAGGCCGAGTACCTGCGCGGCCGGACGCTCGAGGGCAGCCAGCAGTCGCCCGACTTCCTCGCGTTCTGCCGCCAGCTCGCCGGCAAGCGCGCCGGCGGGCCGGATCGGCTGCGCGAGCTGCACGCCCGGCTGTTGCAGACGGCCGGGTTCGACACGCCGTTCTTCCGCGATCTCGGCGCCGCGCTCGACGATCGCGACGCGATGCGGGGCCTGGTGCGCCGCGCGCTGGCCGACCCGGCCTACGGCGGCGGCATCCGCGCCGCCGATACCTGGACCGGCATCGCCGATGCGCTCGGCGATGCGGACCTCGCCGTCGCCGGGATACGCGCCACGCTGGAGAGCGCCGAAGGTTTCGCTCGAGGTGCCATGCCGCAGCGCTTCTATGTCGCGCTCTGGAACGCCCCGTACTCCGATGTGCGCGCGCACCCGGACTTCAAGCGGCTGCTGATCGAGACCGGCGTCGCCGACTACTGGCGGCAGACCGGCCGCTGGGGCGATGGCTGCGAGCCGGTCGGTGCGGAAGATTTTCGTTGTCGCTGATTGGGTTCGGCTTGCTCGCGCCGACCATTCAGCGGACATCCTCATATTTCCGGAATATTTCCTATCCTGATGGAAAGCTCCGGTGCTCGCGCACGGTGCGCAGAACGACCTCGACAGCAGTTTCAATCAGATTTTCTGATATTTGACTTTTATCTCAATACCGAATAAAAGCAATCTATCAGATTGAATGGTAGAACGTCATGTCCGCTCGACAGACGCTGAGGACCCCCGACCAGCTCGGCCTCGTGCTGCAGGCCGCGCGCAAGGCGCGCAAGCTCTCGCAGACCGCGCTGGCCGCGCGCATCGGCCTCAGCCAGTCGCGCGTATCGCAACTGGAACAGCATGCCGGTGAGCTGAGCGTGGATCAGTTGCTGGCCTGGAGCGCCGCGCTGGATCTGAAGCTCACGATCGGCACGCGCGAGGCGATCGCCGAGGCCCGGCACGACGCGGAGTGGTGAAGTGGGCCGCCGCTCGCACAGCCGGCATCTGTCGGTCTGGCTCAACGGCCGCCGCGCGGCGACCTGGACGCTCGCCCGCCGCGGCGACACGCAGCTCCGGTACGACGAGACCTGGGTGCGGTCGCGCTACGGCCGGCCGCTGTCGCTGTCGCTGCCGTTCAATCTGCAGAACCGGCCGCTCGAGGGCGACCGCGTCCGTCACTACTTCGACAACCTGCTGCCCGACAGCGAGGCGATCCGCACGCGCGTCGCCGAGCGCTTTCGCACCGGATCGGTCGAGCCGTTCGACCTGCTGAGGGCGATCGGACGCGACTGCGTCGGCGCCGTGCAGCTGCTCGACGAGGACGAGACGCCCGACGGCTACGACCGCGTCGAGGGCACGCCGCTGACGGAGGACGACATCGAGCGCGCGATGGGCGACGCGCTCACGCCCGGCCGTTTCGCCGCCGCGCACGATGCCGATTCGGACTTCCGCATCTCGCTGGCCGGCGCGCAGGAGAAAACCGCACTGCTGCGATGGAACGATCGCTGGCTGCGTCCGCTCGGCTCGACGCCGACCACGCACATCCTCAAGCTGCCGCTCGGCCTGGTCGGCGGCCGGCAGGCCGATTTCACGACCTCGGTCGACAACGAATGGCTGTGCCTGCGCCTGCTCGCGGCCTACGGCCTGGACGTGGCCCGGGCCGAGATCGCCACGTTCGGCCGACGGCGCGTCCTCGTCGTCGAGCGTTTCGATCGGCGGATCTCGCCCGACGGGCGGTGGATCCAGCGCCTGCCGCAGGAGGACTTCTGCCAGGTCGAGAACTGTCCGCCGCTGCGCAAGTACGAGAGCGACGGCGGACCCGGCCTGCGCGTGCTGTTCGAGCGGCTGCGGCAATCGGAACAGGCCGAGGCCGACGCGCGCACGTTGATGACGGCGCAGATTCTGTTCTGGCTGCTGCGCGCGCCCGACGGCCATGCCAAGAACTTCAGCATCCGGCTGCTGCCGGCCGGTCGCTTCCATCTGACGCCGCTTTACGACGTGATGTCGGCCTATCCGGTGCTCGGCGAAGGTCCGAACCGGTGGTCGCCGCATCGCACGCGTCTGGCGATGGCGCTGCTCGGAAAGAACCGGCACTACCTGATGCACACGATCCAGCGCCGGCACTTCAACAGCACCGCGCGCCTCGTCGGCTACGGCGACTCGGCCGAACCGCTGATCGAGGCGATCCTCGCCCGGACGCCCGCGGCGATCGACGAAGTGCAGGCCAGCCTGCCGCCCGGCTTCTCCGCCGAGGTCGCCGACTCGATCCTCGGCGGACTGCGGCGCGCGGTCGGCGCTCTGGCGGCAATGCCGGCCGCGTAGCGGCGAGGAGCGACCGCACCTCCCCCGCAACGCCGGCTCGAGCGCCTCACCGCATCGTCAGGACGTAGACGCCGATCGTGCCGGTCGACTGCGACGTGCTGGCGAAATTGCACGCACGTATCGTCACCAGACCCGTGCTCGGGACGCGCAAGGGCTGGATCAGGATGTTCTGCGGCAGCGCAGCGGCCGACTGCAGATTGAACAACACGATGTCGTTGACCTCGGCGCCGCCGACGCTGAGGTCGTAGTCGCGGCAGGTACTGGCGGGCAGATTGAGGGCGATCGCGCCATTGCTGTAACCGCCGGCGATCTTGCCGCGCGTGACGCTGTCGCTGGCGATCGCCGCGGTGATGACCGCTCCGCTGGCGATCTTGTCCGCGGTGACCGCGTCGTTCGCCAGTTCCGAGGTGCCGACGGCGCTCGCGGCGATCTTCGACGAGCTGACCGAATCGGCCGCCAGCTTGCTGTTGCTGACCGCGCCGAACGCGATCTTCGCGCCGACGACGGCGCCGTCGCGCAGCGTCGGGTTCGGATAGGTCCCGGCCAGATCGCCGCCGGCCGCGCCGCCGATGCCGCCGCTCAGCGTGAACTGCGACACCGGCGCGGTCGCGACCGCCTGCCGCGGCAGCATCGGCGTGCCCTCGACGGTGACCTGCAGGTACAGCTGCGTGCCGGTGAACGCGCCCGGAAAGCTCAACGAGACGCTGAACAGGCCGTCACTGACCGGGAAGTCCGCCTCGGTGATCGTCGCGCCGACCTGGTTGCCGCCGTCGGGCGCGTCGAACAACGCGAACGTCAGATCGAACGCGCCATTGGCCGGCGCCCCGGACTGTTCCAGCCGCCCCTGATAGACGAAGTCCGGCAACTGCGGATCGGCAGCGGCCGGGGCGGCGATTGCCATCGCGATCGACGCCAAAGCCGCATGCAGGACAACGAGCGGCAGACGCCGCAGATCGACGAACCGGTTCATCACTGGCACTCCTGAAAGCCATCGTGAAAGATCGCGTCGCGCGGCGTCGCAGCCGTCGCCGCGGTGAAGCCGGCCGTCACCGCGTAGTCGCCGCCGCTCGCGCGCCCGGCCACGGGCTCGCCGAGCGTCGAATGCAGCGCGAGACAGCCGCCGCCCGAACGACTGACACCGCCGCCGCTGACGATCGCCTGCGCGGTGATCTGCTGGCTGCCGGCCTGGGGCGCGAGCAGGAGCACGCCGGCCGCGAACACCGATCGGGCCAGGGTAATGGCCTGCCTGCGCCGCCCTGCCCGGCTCCGTCTCGAGACGATCCAGCTGTTCATTCTTACCTCCCGCGGTATGAGCCTTCGGGGGCTCGGCGCAGCCGAGTTGCATCGGCAAACCGCGCGACGAATCGGCCCCCGCCTCCGGCACAACACGAGAAAGAGCAGATGCAGGGGCCAAGAGGACTGCAAGGTGGGCGTTGGACGTTTCAGGTCGTACGCCGCCGGAAGGCGAAGCCCGCGACGATCGACGCTGGCCTGATTGAGGACGATGTTTCAAACCACGCGCCGACGCGGGGCGCGACCTGTCACCGGCACTGACGTCGTACGTGCCGGACGGGTTTCAATCCACGCGCCCACGCGGGGCGCGACTGGCAGGACCCGGCGAGCCTGGTCAAGGCGAACCCGTTTCAATCCACGCGCCCACGCGGGGCGCGACATCGTCGTGCGCGCTGGGTCCTCGACACCGACGTTTCAATCCACGCGCCCACGCGGGGCGCGACCGTCCGTCAACAACAAAACGCTCAACGACGCCCTGTTTCAATCCACGCGCCCACGCGGGGCGCGACACCAGCCAGGCGGCGAAGGCCGGAGGTGTTGCCTCGTTTCAATCCACGCGCCCACGCGGGGCGCGACCGCTCGGCGGCTTCCAGGTAGCGGACTCCGTCTAAGTTTCAATCCACGCGCCCACGCGCGATCGAATCCAATCCGGCCTCTGCACGCAGCACGGCCGGAAAGCTGACGTCGACACCGGCCTCGATCAGACTCGTCGAGACCAGTCGGCACGGCTCCCGCGACGCCAGGCTGGCACGCACCTCATCCAGCACCCGCTTGCGATGACGAGCGTGCATCAGCGTGGTCAGGTGCCGCGCGCCGGGTTGATCGGCGATGGCCTCGAACAGCGCACGCGCGTGGCGGCGGTTGTTGACGATGCACAGCACCTGCACGTGCCGGCGCAAGAGGTCCGAAAGCGCCGCGTCGTCGAGCGTCCCGACATGACGCGCTCGGACGCGCTTGAGCGCGCGATAGAGCCGGGGCGGATCGGGGGCAAGCTCGTGCACGCCTTCCAGACCGCCATCGAAGCCGTCCTCCTTGCGCAGCGCCGGCTGGGTGGCGGTGCACAGCACGGCGCTGACGCGATAGTTGCGCGTCAGCTCCTCCAGCAGCTGCATGCAAGGGCGCAGCAGATGCAGCGGCAGGGTCTGCGCCTCGTCCAGGATCACCACGCTGCCCGCGATGTTGTGCAGCTTCCTGCACTGCGAGGGCCGATCCGAGAACAGGCTCTCGAAGAACTGCACAGCCGTGGTAACGACGACGGGCGCATCCCAGTTCTCCATCGCCAACCGGCGCTTCTCTTTCGACTGCAACTCGGCCTTGGGGTCCTCGAAGAACGCGCTATGGTGCTCGAGGACCGCGTCCTCGCCGAGGTCGCCGAAGGCTTGGCGGAAGACGCCGGCGGTCTGCTCGATGATGCTGGTGAACGGAATCACATAGATCACGCGGCGCAACCCATGCGTAATCGCGTGATCGAGCGCCCATGCCAGCGAGGCGAGCGTCTTGCCGCCGCCGGTCGGGACGGTCAGCGAGAACAGGCCGGGCAACCTCGACGCGCCGCTGCGTACGTGAGCGAGAATCTCGGCGCGCAGCGGATTGATGCCCTTGTCTCTGGGAAGGCCGGCCAGATGAAGATCGAGCCGTTCGCGCAGCGCGGCCAATGCAGGGCCCGCCCCTTCCGGACGCGGCTCGCGCCCCTCGAGAACACGGTAGTAGTTGTCGGTGTCGACGAAATCGGCATCGACCAGGCACGAGAAGATCATCCTCGCCAGCAGCGTGAACTGGAACGCACCGCGTTCGCGTAGCGCGGTGAAACCACGAGGGAGTGTCAGCGCGCCGGGCAGCTCGATCTCCCGCTCCCAATCGGTCAGCAGCTCCGGCAGTTGGCTGGTCCGATAATCTTCTGACAGGCGCTCGCGCAACGAGGAGCGACGCTCGCCGAGGCCACCGTTGGCGAGCCCGGCATGATGTCCGGCGATGCCGTAGGCGATCAGCGTGCCCAGACCGGGATAGCGTTCGCGCACGATGCGCGCGCCCCAGGTCGCGTGATCGAGCTTGGGGACCTCCCCGCGAAGCCTGCCCTGAAAGGGCTCGGTGTACTTGCCGAGGTCATGCAACCGCCCGGCGACCATTGCGAGGGTCTCGGCACCGAACACCGAGGCGCAGCGCTCGGCGCGGCGGCCCGTTTCGATCAAATGCTCGTGCAGCGGCTGCCAGTCGCTCTGATCGGACCGGTTGCCGGAGTGTGCGTAGAATTTTCTGACCATCCGTGGCCCCGAGTCGGCTCAGGGCACGGAAGCGACGCGCGGCGTGGGTCGCCTGCCGCTGAAATCACGATGACGCTCGATGCGCCTGCGACGGCGCAATCCGTTCGATTGACACATGGCCTTCCCCCTGATGGCCCGGCCGACACTACTGCGTTCAATTTCGTCGGGCAAGGCGCAGCGCAACGGTCACATCGCGCACCGCCGCTGCCTTCTGCCTGCAACATTCGCCCGCTACGCTTGTCTGGCTCGATCCTCTCCAACGACGAGTAGCCTTCAGAGCCGCCCCTCCGGGCGGCTCTTTTTTTTGCTCAGATGGTCCCGAGAACGCACGAGTCCTGCAGCCCGCCGATCCTGCGCTCGAGAATACCCGCTCGCTGCGCCGCACCATCCGGCCGAAAAATCCGTATAATCGGACCCCTTTGCCCTCCCTCCAACGACGGTCCTTCGCGATCGCCGGGATAGCCCATGTCCATCGAAAATCTCCGCAACATCGCGATCGTGGCCCACGTCGACCACGGCAAGACCACCCTGGTCGACTGTCTCCTCAAGCAGTCCGGCACCTTCAGCGAGCGCACCGTGCTGGCCGAGCGCGTGATGGACTCCAACGATCAGGAGAAGGAACGCGGCATCACGATCCTGTCCAAGAACACCGCGATCACCTGGCGCGAGAACCGCATCAACATCGTCGACACGCCCGGACACGCCGACTTCGGCGGCGAGGTGGAGCGCGTGCTGTCGATGGTCGACACCGTGCTGATCCTGGTCGACGCGATGGACGGCCCGATGCCGCAGACGCGCTTCGTCACGCAGAAGGCGTTCCAGATGGGCTTCAAGCCGATCGTGGTCATCAACAAGATCGACCGCCCGGGCGCGCGTCCGGACTGGGTGCTCAACGCCACGTTCGACCTGTTCGACCGCCTCGGCGCGACCGACGAGCAGCTCGACTTCCCGGTGGTCTACGCCTCGGCGCTGCACGGCTACGCGAGCCTGGATCCGGAAGCGCGCTCGGGCGACATGACGCCGCTGTACGAGGCGATCATGAAGCACGTCTCGCCGCCGCAGGTGGATCCGGACGGCCCGTTCCAGATGCGCATCAGCCAGCTCGACTACAACAACTACGTCGGCCTGATCGGCATCGGCCGCATCCAGCGCGGCAAGATCCGCACCAACATGCCGGTGGCGATCCTCGACCGTGAAGGCAAGAAGCGCAACGGCAAGGTGCTGCAGGTGCTCGGCTTCATGGGCCTGGAGCGCCGCGAGGTGCCCGAGGCGCAGGCCGGCGACATCATCGCGATCAGCGGCATCGAGGGCCTGGGCATCTCCGACACGGTCTGCGCGCCGGATGCGCCGGAGCAGCTGCCGGTGCTGACGGTCGACGAGCCGACGATCAGCATGACCTTCCAGGTCAACAACTCGCCGTTCGCCGGCACCAAGGATCACAGCGGCGGCAAATTCCTGACCTCGCGCCAGATCCGCGACCGCCTGATGCGCGAGACGCTGCACAACGTCGCGCTGAAGGTCGAGGAGACCGAGGACCCGGACAAGTTCAAGGTGTCCGGCCGCGGCGAGCTGCACCTGTCGGTGCTGATCGAGACGATGCGCCGCGAGGGCTACGAGCTGGCCGTGTCGCGTCCGGAGGTCATCATCAAGGAGATCGACGGCGTGCAGAGCGAGCCGATCGAGCAGCTCGTGGTCGACATGGAAGAACAGTTCCAGGGCGGCGTGATGGAGCGCCTCGGCATGCGCAAGGGCCAGCTCAGGAACATGGAGCCGGACGGCAAGGGTCGCGTGCGTCTGGAGTACATGATCCCGGCGCGCGGTCTGATCGGCTTCCAGACCGAGTTCCGCACGCTGACGGCCGGCACGGGCCTCTTGTTCCACGTCTTCGACCACTACGGCCCGAAGGCCGAAGGTGCGATCGCCAAGCGGCCGAACGGCGTGATGATCTCCAACGGACAGGGTCCGGCGCCGGCGTACTCGCTGGTCAGCCTGCAGGAGCGCGGCCGTCTGCTGGTCAGCGAGGGCGACGAGATCTACGAGGGTCAGCTGGTCGGCATCCACTCCAAGGACAACGACCTCACCGTCAACGCGCTGCGCGCCAAGCAGCTGACCAACATCCGCGCGGCCGGCAAGGACGACAACGTGCAGCTGACGCCGCCGATCAAGATGTCGCTGGAGCAGGCGCTGGAGTTCATCGAGGACGACGAGCTGGTCGAGGTGACGCCGAAGTTCATCCGCCTGCGCAAGAAGCACCTGACCGAGAGCGACCGCAAGCGGGCCTCGCGCGCCGCATAACAGGACCGGATCGCCCGCGCTGCCGTCGAAGGCGGCGCGGACGCAGCGGCACGGATGCCGCCCTCATCCGCAAGCCTCGCCGTCGGCTTCGCAGCACGGCGGCTCCCGCAAATCCTTCCGCCACCCCCGGCGCGAACCGCCCACACGAACAGCGCAGGCCGGGGCACGTACCCTGCCCGCGTTCGCCGCCCGATCGCAGTCTCGTAGCACCCGCGCGTCGACTCGCGCCGACCGCCGCTACGGCTTGCGCCGCACCACCGCCTTGCCCGAGCGCTTCCGCGTCGCGCCGACGCCGGCCGGCAGCGGAAACGCCTCGCGCAGGTAGTCCGACGTGTTCTCGAGCAGGAACTGCCGGAACGCGCGTGCGGCCGGTGCCAGCTGCTTGGCGCGCATGTGCACGACATGCCAGGTGCGCACGACCGGCGTGCCGACCACGTCGAGGATCGCGACCTCGTCGGCGCGGCGCTCCAGCGCCAGCGTGTGCAGCGACAACAGGCTGACGCCCATGCCGGCCATGACGGCCTGCTTCACGGTCTCGTTGCTGCCCATCAGGATCGTGCGCGCCGGCGTGAACAGGTGCTGGCGGAACATCGCCTCCATGACGGTCTGCGTGCCCGAGCCGGTCTCGCGGCTCAGGAAGGTCTCGCGGCGCAGCTCGTGCATGTCGATGCTGCGCGCGCCGGCCAGCGGATGGTCGCGCGCGGCGACCAGCACGTGCGGATTGTCGGCGACCGGCTCGGCGATCGCGTCGAGCTTCTCGGGCGGCCGTCCCATCACCGCCAGATCGATCTCGTTGTCCTCGAGCAGATGCACCAGCGCGTCGCGGTTGCCGACGCTGAAGCGCACGTCGATGCCGGGATGATGCTCGGCGAAGCGTGCGAGCAGGCGCGGCGCGAAGTACTTGGCCGTGCTGACCAGGCCGACGCCGACCAGGCCGCCGTGCAGACCCTTCAGACTCTGCAGCGCCTGGTCGGCGTCGGCGATCTCGCCGAGCACGCGCGCGGCGTGATGGCGCAGCACGCGACCGGCCTCGGTCAGCGCGAGGCGGCGGCCGACGCGCTCGAACAGCTCCACGCCGACCGCACTCTCGAGCTGGCGGATCTGCATCGACACGGCCGGCTGCGTCAGGTGCAGCACGCCGGCCGCGCGCGCGAAATTCATCTGTCGCGTCGCTTCCAAGAACACCTGCAGCTGACGCAGCGTGAGATGCAGCATCGCGGATCGGACTCCCGCTGGTCGCGCCCGGGCGGATGCCGGCGCCGACGGCCGATCATAAGCTTTCGCTTAAAACAGTCAAAGAATCTCTGAATTGTCCTTTCTCATCGCCCTGCCTATTGTCGAGCGCACATTCGACGGGACGGGAGAGCAAGCATGAATGCAGTGGCCACCGAGCAGCGCGTCGTCGGCAATACCAGCGCGCGCTACCGGTCCGGCGTGCTGGCCTATCGCGAGATGGGCTACTGGCAGCCGGACTACGCGCCGCAGGAAACCGACGTGGTCGCGCTGTTCCGGATCACGCCGCAGGACGGCGTCGATCCGGAAGAAGCGCGGCGGCGGTCGCCGGCGAGTCCTCGACCGCGACCTGGACCGTGGTCTGGACCGACCGCCTGACCGCCTGCGACAAATACCGCGCGAAGGCCTACCGCGTCGAACCGGTGCCGAACACCGGACCGGGCACCCAGACCGAGGCGCAGTACTTCGCGTACATCGCCTACGCGCTGGACCTGTTCGAGGAAGGCTCGATCGCCAACCTGACCGCGTCGATCATCGGCAACGTGTTCGGCTTCAAGCCCCTCAAGGCGCTGCGCCTGGAGGACATGCGCATTCCGGTCGCGTACCTGAAGACGTTTCAGGGCCCGGCGACCGGCATCGTCGTCGAGCGCGAGCGGCTCGACAAGTTCGGCCGGCCGCTGCTCGGCGCGACGACGAAACCCAAGCTCGGCCTGTCCGGCCGCAACTACGGCCGTGTCGTCTACGAGGCGCTCAAGGGCGGGCTGGACTTCGTCAAGGACGACGAGAACATCAACTCGCAGCCGTTCATGCACTGGCGCGACCGGTTCCTGTTCGTGATGGAGGCGGTCAACCGCGCCGCGGCCGAATCCGGCGAGGTCAAGGGCCATTACCTCAACGTCACCGCGGCGACGATGGAGGACATGTACGAGCGTGCCGAATTCGCCAAGTCGCTCGGCTCCAACATCATCATGATCGACCTGGTGATCGGCTACACGGCGATCCAGAGCATGGCCAAGTGGGCGCGGCGCAACGACATGATCCTGCACCTGCACCGCGCCGGCCACGGCACCTACACGCGGCAGAAGAGCCACGGCATCAGCTTCCGCGTGATCTCCAAGTGGATGCGCATGGCCGGCGTCGACCACATCCACGCCGGCACGGTGGTCGGCAAGCTCGAGGGCGACCCGTCGGTGATCGCCGGCATCTACGACACGCTGCGCGAGATGCACACGCCGCGCGATCTGCAGCACGGCCTGTACTTCGATCAGGACTGGGCCAGCCTGCGCCGCGTGATGCCGGTGGCGTCCGGCGGCATCCACGCCGGCCAGATGCATCAGCTGATCCACTATCTGGGCGAGGACGTCGTGCTGCAGTTCGGCGGCGGCACGATCGGCCATCCGCAGGGCATCCAGGCCGGCGCGACGGCCAACCGCGTCGCACTCGAGGCGATGATCCAGGCGCGCAACGAAGGCGTCGACATCTGGCACGAGGGCCCCGAGGTGCTCGCCAAGGCCGCCAGATGGTGCTCGCCGCTGCGCGCGGCGCTCGACACCTGGAAGGACGTGACCTTCGATTACACGTCCACCGACACCGTCGACTACGTGCCGACGCCGACCGCGGCCTGACGCGTCTTCGCGTCCGTTCCGTCCCCTCCTCGCCGCTTTCCGATCCGGAGACCGCCATGCGCATCACCCAGGGCACGTTCTCGTTCCTTCCCGACCTGACCGACGAGCAGATCCGTGCGCAGGTCGAATACATCCTGCAACAGGGCTGGGCGCCGTCGATCGAGTTCACCGACGACCCGCACCCGCGCAACACCTACTGGGAGCTGTGGGGCCTGCCGATGTTCGACCTCAAGGACGCGGCCGGCGTGCTGATGGAGGTGCGCGCCTGCCGCGCGCAGTACCCGGACCATTACATCAAGGTCAACGCGTTCGATTCGACGCACGGCTTCGAGACGCTGCGCCTGTCGTTCATCGTCAATCGCCCGGCCAACGAGAACGGCTTCCGTCTGATCCGGCAGGAGATCGACGGCCGCGCGCTGCGCTACACGCTGCAGAGCTACGCGAGCGACCGGCCGTCCGGCAGTCGGTACTGAGCCGCCCCCGCGACGGAGACCCGCGATGAACGCGCAGCCGATCGATCCGCCCGCGCCGACGACCTCGCTGGCCCGGCTCTATGCCGAGTCGGGCATGGCCGAGGTGCTGGCACAGCTCGACGCCGAGCTGGTCGGCCTGGCGCCGGTCAAGACGCGCATCGGCGAGATCGCCTCGCTGCTGATCGTCGAGAAGGCGCGGCGCAACCTCGGCCTCACCGCCGGTGCGCCGAGCCTGCACATGTGCTTCACCGGCAATCCCGGCACCGGCAAGACCACGGTTGCGCTGCGCATGGCCGAGATCCTGCATCGCCTGGGCTACATCCGGAAGAACCATCTGGTCTCGGTGACACGCGACGATCTGGTCGGCCAGTACATCGGCCACACCGCGCCCAAGACCAAGGACGTGCTCAAGCGTGCGATGGGCGGCGTGCTGTTCATCGACGAGGCCTACTACCTGTACCGCCCCGAGAACGAGCGCGACTACGGCCAGGAGGCGATCGAGATCCTGCTGCAGATCATGGAGAACCAGCGCGAGGACCTGGTCGTGATCCTGGCCGGCTACAGGACGCGCATGGACACGTTCTTCCAGAGCAATCCCGGCATGGCCTCGCGGATCGCGCATCACATCGACTTCCCGGACTACGGCGCCGACGAACTGCTCGCGATCGCCGAGCGGATGACCGCGCGGCTGGACTACCGCCTGGACGCCGGCGCGCGCGAGGCGCTGCGCGAGTACATCGCACTGCGCCTCGCGCGGCCGCATTTCGCGAACGCGCGCTCGATCCGCAACGCGCTCGACCGCGCGCGGCTGCGCCAGGCCGGGCGTTTGTTCCAGGCGGCACTGGCCGCCGGCGTCGACGCGGAACTGAGCGCCGAGCAGCTGACGACGATCGACGCGGCCGACATCCGCGCCAGCCGCCTGTTCAACGAACGGCCCGCAGAGGCCGAGTCCGCACACTGAACCGCGCGGCGGCCGCACCGGCGCGCCGATCACGAGTCGCCATCGGGAGGGGAATGCGATGTTCTACCAACGTCCCACGCTGTCGAAGTTTCTGATCGAACACCTGCGCGACGCGCCGGACGGCCCGGATCTGTCGGCGCTGCTGATCGACGTCGCCGCGGCGGTCAAGACGATCGCCGCGGTGGTCGCCAAGGGCCAGCTGCACGTCCGCGGCGCGGCCGCACCGGACCGCGCGACGACCAATGTGCACGGCGAGGTGCAGAAGCCGCTCGACGTGCTGACCAACGAGATCGTGATCGGCCATTGCGAATGGGGCGGCCTGGTCGCCGGCATGGTCTCCGAGGAGCTCGAGGCGCCGTACGAGTTGCCGGACGGGCTGCGCGCGCGCCGCCATCTGCTGGTGTTCGACCCGCTCGACGGCTCGTCGAACATCGACGTCAACGTCTCGGTCGGCACGATCTTCTCGGTGCTGCGCCACGATCGAGACGAAGCGCCCGGCGCGCGCGACTATCTGCAGCCGGGCCGACGCCAGATCGCCGCCGGCTACGCGATCTATGGACCGACGACGATGCTGGTGCTGAGCGTCGGCCGCGGCACGCACGGCTTCACGCTGGACCGCGAGATCGGCAATTTCATCCTGACTCACCCGGACCTGCGCATCCCCGAGACGACCAGCGAGTTCGCGATCAACACCTCCAACGAGCGCTTCTGGGAGCCGCCGGTGCAGCGCTACGTCGGCGAGTGCAAGGAAGGCCGCAGCGGCATCCGCGACCGCGACTTCAACATGCGCTGGATCGCCTCGATGGTCGCCGAGGTACACCGCATCCTGATGCGCGGCGGCGTGTTCCTGTATCCGCGCGACACCAAGGATCCGCGCAAGCCCGGCCGGCTGCGCCTGCTCTACGAGGCCAATCCGATGTCGATGCTGATCGAACAGGCCGGCGGCCGCGGCAGCACCGGGCGCGGCCCGCTGCTGGACGTGGTGCCCGAGTCGATCCATCAGCGCATCCCGGTCGTGCTCGGCACGCGCGAGGAGGTCGAGCGCATCGAGCGCTACCACCGCGAGCACGAGGACGGCACCGATCGCCCGTTCGTCTCGCCGCTGTTCAACGAACGCTCGCTGTTCCGGCCGGAGGCACTGTGATGTCGGTCAAGCATCCGATCGTCGCGGTGACCGGCTCGTCCGGTGCCGGCACCACCACGGTGCTGCAGAGCTTCCAGCACATCTTCCGGCGCGAGGGCCTGGACGCGCAGATCGTCGAGGGCGACGCGTTCCACCGCTACGACCGCCTCGCGATGCGGCAGGCGATGAAGGAAGCGGAAGCCGACGGCAACCGGCACTTCAGCCACTTCGGCCCGTATTCGAACCTGTTCGAGGAGCTCGAGGCGCTGTTCGCCGACTACGGCGCGACCGGCGGCGGCCGCACGCGCAAGTATCTGCACGACGACGCCGAGGCCGCGCCGTACGGCCAGCCGCCGGGCACGTTCACCGGCTGGGAGGAGGTGCGGCCCGGCACCGATCTGCTGTTCTACGAAGGCCTGCACGGTGCGGTCAGGACCGAGTCGGTCGACATCGCGCGCCATCCGGACCTGCTGGTCGGCGTGGTGCCGATCATCAACCTGGAATGGATCCAGAAGCTGCACCGCGACCAGCGCCAGCGCGGCTACTCGCAGGAGGCGGTCGTCGACACGATCCTGCGGCGCATGCCCGACTACATCAACCACATCATTCCGCAGTTCACGCATACGCATGTGAACTTCCAGCGCGTGCCGACCGTGGACACGTCCAACCCGTTCATCGCGCGCGACATCCCGACGCCGGATGAGAGCTTCGTGGTGATCCGCTTCGCGCGGCCCAAGGGCATCGACTTTCCGTACCTGCTGAACATGCTGCACGACTCGTTCATGAGCCGGCCCAACAGCATCGTCGTGCCGGGCGGCAAGATGGGCCTGGCGATGCAGATCATCTTCACGCCGATGATCCTGCAGCTGATGGACCGCAAGCGGAGGGCGCAATGAACGCCGAGCGCCGACCCTCCGACGCCGCGGCCGCGCCGACGCCGCGCGAGCGCGCCAACGCGATCCGCGTGCTCGCGATCGACGCCGTGCAGCAGGCCGCCTCGGGCCATCCCGGTGCGCCGATGGGCATGGCCGACATCGCCGAGGTGTTGTGGGGCCGCCATCTGCGCCACAACCCGGCCAACCCGGCCTGGGTCGACCGCGACCGCTTCGTGCTGTCGAACGGGCACGCCTCGATGCTGCTGTACGCACTGCTGCACCTGAGCGGCTACGACCTGCCGATCGAGCAGCTCAAGCGCTTTCGCCAGCTGCACAGCGCGACCCCGGGACATCCGGAAGTCGGCGAGACGCCGGGCGTGGAGACCACGACCGGACCGCTCGGCCAGGGCCTGGCCAACGCGGTCGGCATGGCGCTGGCCGAGCGCCTGCTGGCGGCCGAGTTCAACCGCGGCCCGCACGCGATCGTCGACCATCACACCTACGTGTTCGTCGGCGACGGCTGCCTGATGGAGGGCCTCTCGCACGAGGCGGCGTCGTTGGCCGGCACGCTCAGGCTGGGCAAGCTGATCGTGTTCTACGACGCCAACGGCATCTCGATCGACGGCGAGATCGAAGGCTGGTTCACCGACGACACGCCGCGCCGGTTCGGCGCCTACGGCTGGCATGTGATCGACGCTGTCGACGGCCACGATGCGGCCGCGATCGAGCGCGCCGTGCTGGCCGCACGCGCGAATGTCGATCGGCCCACACTGATCGTCTGTCGCACCGTGATCGGCTACGGCAGCCCGAACAGGGCCGGCACCGAGGGCGTGCACGGCGCGCCGCTCGGCGCCGACGAGGTCGCCGCGACGCGCAAGGCGCTCGGCTGGACCGCGCCGCCGTTCGAGATTCCCGAAGCGATCGCGCAGGCATGGGATGCGCGCGCGACCGGCGCGGCGCTCGAGCGCGACTGGCGCGAGCGTTTCGCGGCCTACGAACGCGATCATCCGGCGCTGGCCGAGGCATTCGGCCGCCGCACCGGCCTGGACGGCCATGCGCTGCTGCCGGCCGACTGGATCGGCCGTATCGACGCGCTGCTCGGGGAGGAACTCGGCGACACGCCGGTCGCGACACGCAAGGCCGGCCAGGAGGCGATCGGCCGGCTCGCATCGCTGCTGCCCGAGCTGCTCGGCGGCTCGGCCGACCTGACCGGATCGAATCTCACGAACTGGAGCGGCTGTCGTGAGGTCACCGCGACGCAGCCCGGCAACTATCTGCACTACGGCGTGCGCGAGTTCGGCATGGCCGCGGCGATGAACGGTATCGCCTTGCACGGCGGCTACCTGCCGTTCGGCGGCACGTTCCTGGTGTTCTCGGACTACGCGCGCAATGCGATACGCATGGCCGCGCTGATGCGCCTGCGCGTGATCCACGTGCTGACGCACGATTCGATCGGCGTCGGCGAGGACGGACCGACGCACCAGCCGGTCGAGCACGCGGCCAGCCTGCGCCTGATCCCGAATCTCGACGTGTGGCGACCCTGCGATCGCGTCGAGACCCTGGTCGCGTGGATCAGCGCGGTCGAGCGCGTCGGCGGCGACGCGGGCCCGAGCGCACTGCTGCTGTCGCGGCAGAACCTGCCGGCGCTGGTGATCGATCCAGCGCTACGCCCGCACGTGCGTCGCGGCGGCTACGTGCTGCGCGATGCGTCCGACGCTCGCGCGCTGATCATCGCGACCGGATCGGAGGTGATGCTGGCCACCGAGGCCGCCGCCGCGCTGGCCGCCGACGGCATCGCGGTGCGCGTGGTCTCGATGCCGTGCACGGCCTTGTTCGACCGCCAGTCGCGCGCGTACCGCGACAGCGTGTTGCCGGAGGGCCTGCCGCGCGTCGCGGTCGAGGCCGGCGTCACCGATGTCTGGCGCAAGTACGTCGGCCTCGACGGCGCGGTCGTCGGGCTCGACCGTTTCGGCGCGTCCGCGCCGGCGAGCGCGCTGTATCGCGAGTTCGGGCTGACCGCCGATGCGGTCGCGCAGGCCGTGCGCAGGCTGCTGCGATGAGCGCCCGGTGCGCGCGCAGTGGTCGGCATCGAGCGGCGACGCGGGCTGCGCACGAAGCTGCATGCACTGCGCTCGCCGAGGGGAAGGGCCGGCCGATACTCCGCGCACGACGTCGGACAACGCCGCGCCGCGTTCGCCGGCCCTTCCCCTCGACGAGTGCCTGGTGTACGCATGCGCTCCACCCTGCCCCGTTCCGGAGATCCTGCGTGACCACACTTCTCGACCGACCGATCCGCGGCGTGCTGTTCGATCTGGACGGCACCCTGGTCGATTCGCTCGCCGACATCCATGCCGCGGTCGCCGCCACGCTGGCCGAACTCGGCCTGCCGGTGCCCGATGCGGCGACCGTGCGGGGCTATATCGGTCACGGCGTCGGCGTGCTGCTCGAGCGCGCATTGACCGGCGCGCTCGGCCATGCACCGGACGCCGCGCTGGCCGCGCGCGCGCAAGACCTGTTCGACCCGCACTACGCCGCGCAGAACGGCCGCTCCGCGCGGCTGTATCCGGGCGTGCGCGAAGGCCTGGCCGCGTTCGCCGCGATGGGACTGCCGATGGCCGTCGTCACCAACAAGCCGCAGCGCTTCAGCGTAGCCCTGCTCGCGACGCTCGGCATCGCCGATCGCTTCGCGACCGTCGTCGGCGGCGACGCGGCCGCGCAGCGCAAGCCGCATGCCGATCCGCTGCTGCTGGCCTGCGCGCGGATCGGCGTCGCGCCGGCCGATGCCCTGATGGTCGGCGACTCGGCGATCGACGCGGCGGCCGCGCAGGCGGCCGGCACGGCGCTGATCCTGGTCGGCTACGGCTACCACCACGACGCGCCGCTCGATCCGCAGACGCGCATCGTCGATCGCATCGACGCGATACCCGCGTCGCTCGCCGTGCCGGCGCCACGCACCGGCACCGGTTGATCGCTTTTCACCTACGCTCCCCGGGAGGGAACGCATCATGGCGTTGATCGCTCTGAGGCAACTGCTCGACCACGCGGCCGAACACGACTACGGCGTGCCGGCGTTCAACATCAACAATCTCGAACAGATCAACGCGATCCTGCGGGCGGCCGATGCCTGCGACTCGCCGGTGATCCTGCAGGCCTCGGCCGGTGCGCGCAGCTATGCCGGCGAGCCGATGCTGCGGCGCATGGTCGAGGGCGCGGTCGAGATGTATCCGCACATCCCCATCGTGCTGCATCAGGACCACGGCGCGAGCCCGACGGTGTGCCAGGCCTCGATCCGCAGCGGCTTCACGAGCGTGATGATGGATGGCTCGCTGCTCGAGGACATGAAGACGCCGTCGAGCTACGACTACAACGTGGCCGTGACGCGCCGCGTCGTCGAGATGGCGCATGCGATCGGCGTGTCGGTCGAGGGCGAGCTCGGCTGCCTCGGCTCGCTCGAGACCGGCCAGGCCGGCGAGGAGGACGGCGTCGGCGCCGAGGGGACGCTCGACCACGCGCAGCTGCTGACCGATCCGGACCAGGCCGCCGACTTCGTCGCGCGCACCGGCGTCGATGCGCTGGCGATCGCGATCGGCACCTCGCACGGCGCCTACAAGTTCACGCGCCCGCCGACCGGCGAGACGCTGGCGATGGAGCAGCTCAAGCGCATCCATGCGCGCATTCCGAACACGCATCTGGTCATGCACGGCTCGAGCTCGGTGCCGCAGGACTGGCTCGAGGTGATCCGCGCCCACGGCGGACGCATCAAGGAGACCTACGGCGTGCCGGTCGAGGAGATCGTGCGCGGCATCCGCCACGGCGTGCGCAAGGTCAACATCGACACCGACATCCGCCTGGCGATGACCGGCGCGATGCGCAAGGCAATGGCCGAGCGGCCTGATGAGTTCGATCCACGCGCGTTCCTGAAGGCGGCGACGGCCGCCGCGGC
Source organism: Dokdonella sp. (assembly GCA_024707225.1). Lineage (GTDB taxonomy): Bacteria > Pseudomonadota > Gammaproteobacteria > Xanthomonadales > Rhodanobacteraceae > Dokdonella. Next base: position 1,446,931 of record JANQAE010000001.1, read on the forward strand.
GGACCTGTGCCGGCAGCGCTTCGAGGCGTTCGGCAGCGCCGGTCAGGCCGCTCGCATCAGGCCGGTGCCGCTGGATACGCTCGCACGCCGCTATCGCGACGCCGAGCGCGCGACGCAGGCACGCGCGGCTTAGCCGTCACATCGAAAGTCGCGCGCCTACGGCTCGGACGACGGCCGCCGGGCGACGACGCAACCGGTCTAACAACCGGGCCGCACGGTCTTGCGCTCGAGGCGCCGCCGGAAGCCCGCTGGTCACACCGATCGAGGACCTCATCATGCTGCCACCGGTCATCGCGCCGTCGATCCTGTCTGCGGACTTCGCGCGGCTCGGCGAAGAGGTGGCGCGCGTCCTCGCCGACGGCGCGGACTGGATCCACTTCGACGTCATGGACAACCACTACGTGCCGAACCTGACGATCGGCCCGCAGGTCTGCGCGGCGATCGTGCCGTACGCGCGCCGCGACGGCGTAGCGGCGCCGATCGACGTGCATCTGATGGTCGAGCCGGTCGACGCACTCGTGCCGACATTCGCGAAGGCCGGCGCCACGCGTATCTCGTTTCATCCGGAGGCCTCGCGTCACGTGCACCGTACGATCGCGCTGATCCGCGATCACGGCTGCAGCCCGGGCCTGGTGCTGAATCCGGCCACGCCGGTGGAATGGATCGACGAGGTGCTCGACGATCTGGACCTGGTGCTGCTGATGTCGGTCAATCCGGGCTTCGGCGGCCAGGCCTTCATTCCGCAGACGCTCGCGAAGATCGGCCGCGTGCGCGCGCGGATCGACCGTCACGCCGCCGGGACCGGGCGCCTGATCCGCCTGCAGGTCGACGGCGGCGTCAAGGCCGACAACATCGCCGCGATCGCAGCGGCCGGCGCCGATACCTTCGTCGCCGGATCGGCGGTGTTCGGGCAGCCAGATGCCGACGGCGGCTATCGCCGCGCACTTGACGCCTTGCGCTCAATGGCGAAGCCGAACTGATCGGCACCGCCAGCAGAATCGAATCGGCCGCACACCGATCGGACGCCCAACCTCGGACGAACCGGCGCGGGACGGCCACAGGGGTCCGCCCCACGCGCGGCATGCCGCGTTACGGACAGGTGTTGCTGGTCATCGGTACGCCGGTTCCGATGAAGGATCCCGCCCGTGTCTGGGCGTAGCACCCGGACGTGGCCACGGTGCCGGTGTTGAAGTTGCTGTCGAGCAGGATGCCCGCCGCCACGTCGACGGCGCCGTTGCCCTCGGAGAGCACGTTCCGGATCACCCCGGCGATATTCATGCCCTCGGAGTTATTGTCCCGCGTCAGCAGCTGATCCACGATACCCGAGCCGTAAAAGCCAGTCTGACCATTGGCCTGCGTGACCACGCGCGACGCGATGCTGTACGGAGACGCTACCACGCCGTAGCCGTCGTTCCAGCTCGCCGAGACCGATTCCAGATGCGCCTGACCGTCGGTCTGAATGCCGCTGCCGGCGTTGTACGACACGTCCACGCGTGTGAAACGGTTGCCGTCGCCGAAAGCGGAAATGCCAGTGCCGCGATTGCCGGTCACGCGCAGATCCTCGAATACCCCGTACATCGCTTCGGTGGGGCTCCCGACGTTCAACGAGATGCCTCCGCCCGACCCGTTGGAAACCACGCCGTTCTTGATCGTGATGTTGCGGCCGGTCGCGCTGATCAGCACAGGCGAGGCCGAACTGGCACAGGTGCTTCCATATCCCGTCAACGTATCCGGACCGCAAGGCGTGACCAGACCGGCTTGTGAGACGGTGAAGCCGTTGAGGTCCAGCGTGACGTTGCTGGCTGTGATGACGATCGCGCTCGACGCTGCGGGGGCCAGCATGTTCGCGGTCAGGCGATACGACCCGGACACCGTGATCGCGAAGGGCCAGCTGCCGGGTGGCGAAACCGGCGTCTGAGCGGACGCCGCGGTCGCAAGCGCGCAGGTGCCGAAACAGATGCAAGCGAGTCTGCTGAAGAGACGCTTCATGACCTACCCCTATTGGACGTCCCGACGTTGGGACGATCCGACGATCACAGGCGGACCGCGCATGCCCTGTGACGCTGTACCCATTCGGCCGATGTTCAGAAATTTCCTACGTCGATTGACGGAGATTTCCTACACGACTCTTTTGATGGAACGCGCGAAGATCGGCCCCCCATCTTCGACACGACGCCGCGAGAGCCGGCAGCGCGCAGAGGTGAATCGTTTCGGCAGGTGTTGAACGACGTCTATCGCGCTGCCGGACCGGCGACGTCCGGACCGGTCGTCCATACCGCAGGTCGAAGCGAGCGCCCTGCGCGACGCCGCCGTTCGCCTCGATGCAGGACTATCGATTCGGCTTCACATCGTGCACCCTGGCACCGGAAATGCATTTGTGCACCTCAGCGCGCAAGACGAACCGGCATGCACACCACCAACGACAAGGCCACGATCACGTTCTGGAACAAGCTGGTCGGCGAGATCCGATCACGCGGCAGCGGCCCGATCGAGCTGCGGACGGCCAACGGTCCGATCGTCGGTCGGCTCAAGGTCGACCAGTTGCCGCAGCTGCTGCCGGTCGACGGCAGCTTCTGCCGCGCGCCGGTCATCCACGTGATCGTGTCGCCGCATGAGACGCAAATTGTCAACTTCTCGACAATTCTCGGCATCGCGCCGCCGCCGCGTCCCGATCCGGTCGGTCCGCGCGACCGTGACCGACCGGCCACCTCGGTCGCAGCCGAGCCGGAGACGCCCGCGGTGATCGAGGACGACGAGGACGAGGACGACGACAACGACGATGCCGGCGATCGTCCGTCGCAGATGCGCGAACGCGCCGCCTGAGCGGGCGGGTCCGCGCGGCACGCAGGTCGATCCCCGGCCGGCATGAGGCCGGCAGGCCGCACGCGTACGCCGAACCGCCCGCAGCCGGTCCCGCGCGGCGCATGCGCCGCACCGCGATGCGCCGCCGCGACCGATCAGGCTTCCGTGTCGCGAATGGCACGCTCGCGAGCGCCCGCAGTGTCGACGCGTTCACACCGAGGACGTGCATGCGTCGCGGTTCCGTGCATGCGACGCATCGCAGACGCGGGCTGCGCTTTCGTTTACGGTACGCGGCGCCTGCTCGTGCCTCCATCCGATCCTGCGATCCGTGAAAGACCGAACCCGATGAGCTTCGACGAGTCCGACGCCTGCACCGACGCGGCGGTCGCCGATACCGCACGCAGGCTGGCACCGCTGCTGCTCGACGGCCTGCGCAAGCGTGCGCGCCACGAGCGCCTGCGTGTGCGCGCCGGCGAGACCCTGCGCACGACCGCACTGGTCCACGAGGCCTATCTGCGCCTGCACCGCAGCGCCGGCTGGCACGGCCAGACGCATTTCCTGCGCTCGGCGGCCCTGGCGATGCGCCAGGCCCTGGTCGACCACGCGCGGCAGAAGCTCGCCGCCAAGCGCGGCGGCGGCGAGGTCGAGGCGCTCGAGGAGCTGACGGTCGAGCCGTTCTGGCAGAGCGACGAGCGCCTGCTCGCACTCGACGAGGCGCTCGGCCGTCTCGACGCGCTCAATCCGCGCCTGGCGCGGATCATCGAGTGCCGCTTCTTCGCCGGCTATTCCGAGGTGGAGACCGCGCAGGTGCTCGGCGTCACCGATCGCACGGTCCGGCGCGACTGGCTCAAGGCGAAGGCCTGGCTGTACCAGACGCTGGAACGAGACCATGGCGCAGTCTGACCGCGCGTAGCTGGTCGCCCAGGCGCGTGCCGACGGTGCCGGCCGCGCTCGCGGCGATACGCTCGACTTCGGCCAGCAACGCGCCGGCCTCGCCGGGGCGCCGCTGCACGAGGCGCACCTGGGCCAGCGCGAGGCTCGCCATCGCCGTCGCCGGATGGTCCGGCCCCAATGTGTCGAGTGCGGCTGCGAGCGCGTCGGCCGACGCCTGCTCGGCGCCATCGAGCTCGCCGAGCTGCAGGGCCGCTTCGGCCGCTCCGCTCTGCGCAGCGACGTGGTGCATGCTGCCGCGCCCCGCGTACTGACTGCCCATGGCGGCCGCCTCGCGCAGCAGCGGCGCCGCGGCGGCGGCCTGGCCGCTGCCGAGCAGCAGCTTGCCGTAGTTCGACAGCAGCGCCGCCGTCGCGGCCGACGGGCCGTAGTAGCGGCGGCGCAGCTCGACCGCCTCGCGCAGCAAAGGCTCGGCCGCGTCGGGACGGCCGGCCGCGATCTCGACGCTGCCCCAGTTGTTGAGCGTATTGAGCGCATCGGGCGACTGCTCGAGCCCGGCGGCGCGCCAGACCGCCGCGCGCCGCGCCGAACGCCTCGCGTGCGCGCTCGAACTCGCCGGCCGAGAACAGCGCGACGCCGATGTTGTTGTGGAAGATGCCGGTCTCGCGGTGCTGCGGACCGCTCAGCGCGATGCGCTGCGCGCGCGCGGTCTGCAACAGCGCGATCGCATCCCCGGCACGACCGGCCTGACGCAGCAGTTGCGCCTCGAGCAGACGGCTGTCGACGAGCCGCGCCGCCCAGCGGCCGGGATTCTCACTCCAGTACGCCTGCGCGCGCTGCAGCCACGGCGCGGCGGCCTCGGCCTCGCCCTGACGAAACAGCACCTGGGCCAGGTCGTAGCGGCCGGCGGCGATCAGGGCCGGATCGACGCGCTCCGGATCGGCGTCGGCCAGGCGCTCTAGCAGCGGCCGCGCGGCCGCGTAGTCGGTCAGCAGGAAGTTGAGCTCGCCGAGCGCATGCAGGATCGGTGCGCCGGCCGCCGGATCGCGCGCGAATTCCTCCTCGATGCGCTGCGCGGCATGGCCGAGCACGTCGGCAGCCGAGACCTGGCCGCCCTTGAACTCGCCGGCGGCGCGGAACATGTGGAACACCGACTGCTGGACGGCCTCGAGCCGAGCCTGATCGCGCAGGGCCTGATCGCGCTGTCGTGCCGCTTCGCCGGCCTGCCACAGCGCCAAGCCGAGGCCGGCGGCGAGAACGGCCGCCAGCGCGGCGGCCCAGCGCCAGTGCCAGAGCGTGCGCCGCAGCCGGTAGCCGCGTTCGTCGCGGCGCGCCTCCACGAGCCGGCGACCGAGCGCGTGCGCGAGGTCGGCACCGAGGCGCTCGGCACTGGCATAGCGCCGTGCCGGATCGCGGCGCAGCGCCTTGACGAGGATCGCATCGAGATCGACGCGCAGCGCACGTTCGGCACCGCCGTGCACCGGCACGGCCGAGGCTGCGCTCGGCGCCGACGGCTCCGTACCGAGCACCCGCGCGATCGCCACCGGCACCGCGGCGCCGGCCAGCCCATGCGGCGTGCGCCCGGCGATCAGCCGATACAGCACCGCACCGAGCGCATAGACGTCGGTCGCGGCCGAGAACGGCTGCCCGGCAAGCTGTTCGGGCGCGGCGTAGTCCAACGACAGCGCATGGCCGGCACCGGCCTGCGGATCATCGGCGAGGCCGGCCACGCCGAAATCGATCAGGCGCGGCCTTCCGTCGCGATCGACCAGCAGATTGGACGGCTTCAGATCGCGATGGACGACGAGCCGTGCATGCGCGTAGGCGAGCGCCTCGCAGACCGGCAGGATCAGCGCCACGATGGCGCGCGCGTCGAGCGCGAGCCGCTCGCAGTAGACGTCGATCGGCTCGCCGTCGACGTACTCCATGACCATGTACGGCCGGCCGCCGTCCAGCAGTCCGCCATCGATCAGGCGCGCGATGCCGGGGTGTTCGAGCAACGCGAGAATCTGGCGCTCGTGGGCGAACCGCGCCCAGGCCTCGGTTCCGGCATCGGCGATCAGCTTGAGCGCTGCGCGCTGCGCGAACTGGCCGTCGGCGCGCTCGACCTCGTAGACCTCGCCCATGCCGCCGCGGCCGATCGGGCGCACGATGCGCCAGGCGCCGGCCCGCGCACCGGGTGACAGAGCCGCTGCCTGCGGCTCGTGCGGAAGCGGAGACGGATCGAGGAAGCCGTCGGCGACCGGAACCGCTTCGATCAGGCGCCGCACGGCCGCGATCACCTCGGGCGATTCGGGCTGCGCGTCCAGCCAGGCCAGACGCCGCGCCTCGGGCTGCTCCCAGGCCGCATCGAACAATGCCTCGATCCGCTCCCATGCCTGTGCTTCGTCCACGCCCGTCGCTCCGATCGGCTCGATCGCCAAGCATGGCGCGAAGTCCGGCGGCGCGTAAACCGCTGCAGCGCGATGTCCGGATCGAGCGGCCTTTTTCGTAGAGGGCTGCCACGTCCGTCGTTGAGCGGGAGAATGTCCATGCGCGTCGTCCTATCCGTCTTCCTGCTTTTTCTGCCGGTCCTGCTGAGCGGCTGTTCCGATCCGCCGCCGGACCGGAGCCGCGTCGTTCCCGTGAACGCGCCGACGCATGCCGATGCACAAGGTCCTTCGTTCGCGGACTGGCACGACCGCCCCGAGCGGTTGCTGACGCCCGCACTGGCCGCACGGATCGCGCAGCGTCCGATCGAGGAAGCCGAGATCCGCACGCTCGGCGACGCGCTGCGCTACCGATGGCCGTCCTCGCGTACCCGCCAGTACGCCGGCATGAAGATTCCGAAGAAGGACGTGATCGGTCTGTCCGGACTGCGCAGCGGCGTGACGCTCGACAGCTTCCACGCACGCTTCTTCGCCGAGGTCACCGACGAGCAGCGGCGCGCACTCGACGACCAGATCCGCATCCAGGCTGCCAAACGCGGACTCGACGCCGGCCAGACCGCGATGACGCGAGGTCTGGCCGAGAGCCTGCTCGAGAAGGACCCCGTCGAAGCGGTGCCCGATCTCGGCGATGCCGCAGCCTGGAGCCTCGGCAAGCACGGCCAGAACCTGTACCTGCTCCATAACGGCAGCCTGCTCACGATCGAGGTCGATCTCAGCGACGACGCCGACCGCAACAGGACCGTCGCCGTCGCGCTCGCCCGCGAGCTGCTGGCGCGGCTGTGAGCGCTCGCCCGTCGCGCGACGAAGCACCTTCGTTTCCGATCACACCGGAGAAACCGATGCACCGTCCCCGCCTCACCTCTTTCCCGCGCGCGGCCGGCACGCGATGTCACCGTCCTGCCATGTCCATCGGGCGTTGCCTGATCCGGACCGCTCCGGCTGCGGTCCTGCTGTCGCTGACCATCGCCGGTGCGTCGGCGGCGACCTTCGTCGTCGATTCGACCGCCGATGCCGGCAGCGGCAGCCTGAGGGCGGCGATCGCCAGTGCCAATGCGAGTCCGGCACCGCCGCATCGCGTCGAGTTCTCATTGCCGCCGAACAGCACGATCCTGCTGGCGTCGCCGCTGCCGGGCATCGGCGTCGCGTTGACGATCGACGGCAGCGCCGCGCCGGGCCTGGCGATCGACGGCGCCGCTGCGGTGCGGCCCCTCACGGCGGGCCTCGGAGCCTCGCTGAGCCTGCGCGCACTGACCGTGCGCAACGGGCTGGCGCCGGATGGATTGGGTGGCTGCGTGCGCACCGATGCGGCGCTGGTGCTCGACCGGGTCGTCCTGGAACGCTGCGTCGCCAGCAGCAGCGGCGCCGGCCCGGCCCGCGGCGGCGCGCTCTGGGTCGGCGGCGTCCTGCTGATGACCGCGTCGACGATCGCAGACAGCCGGGCCGTCGCCAGCGGCGGTGCCGCCGTCGGCGGCGCGGCGCACGGCAACGGCTCGGCGACGATCGAGCGCTCGATGTTTCGCGGCAATCTCGCTTCGGGTACGACGGTCGCGGTCGGCGGCGCGCTCAACGTCGGCAGCCTGTCGATGTCGCGCAGCCAGTTCATCGGCAATCGCGCCGAGAACCCTGCGATACCGGAGGCGGCCCATGCCGGTGCCGTGCGCACGTCCACCGATGGCAGCAGCACGATTCGGCAATCGCTGTTCTTCGACAACAGCGCCGCGCAAGGCGCAGCCATCGAGGTCAGGCCGCTCAGCTTCGGCGCGACCGTGGCGCCGACGATCAGCAACGTCACGCTGGCCGGCAACCACGGCGGCCCGGCGCTGGCGCTGACCGATGCCGTCGTCCAGCTCAAGAACAACAGCTTCTGGAAGAACGCATCACGCGACGCGCTGGCGGCGCATCTGGCGATCGAGGGTCAAGGCATGCGCTTCACCGCCGCGTCGAACAACCTCTTCGCAGCGACCGGCGATGCGCGACCTGCCTGTGCATCGAACGATGTGCCCGCGGATCTGTCCGGCACGCAGTACAACCTGTTCGCGGACATGAGCTGCAGCTTCATCTTCGACAGCAGCTTCTACACGCCCGACATCGGCCGCTTCATCCGCGGACTGCGCCGTACCGGCAGCACCTATCACGACATTCCAGTCGTCGATTTCTTCGCTGGTGCGCGTGCCTTGGACAGCGGACAGAACGCGCTGCCGCCCGGCGAGGACTCGCCGCTCGCCTGTACCGCGGGCGATGCGCGCGACGAGGACCGGCCTGCCGACGGCGACGCTGACGGCATCGCGCGCTGCGACATCGGCGCGCTGGAGCTGCAGCACGAGGCGCCGCTGTTTGCCGACGACCTCGAACCGATGCTGCTGCGCTGAACGATCACGCGCGACGCGCCGCAGCCGCCGGCCCGCTGTGAGCCAGCCGGTCTGCCGAGCAGCCCTGATCCTTGCCGATTGGAGACGCCGATGATCGCCCTCGCCACCTCGCTTGCCGTATTGCTGTCATCGGCGCTAGGGCGACTGCGACGACATCGAGCTGCTGCAGCCGCCCGGCCCGCTCGATGCCACGGCAATGCGTGCGCGCATCGAGGCCGTGCAGCCGAAGGGCATGACGCCGATCGCCGAGTCGGTGCGCCGCGAGGGCGGCGGCGCCGCGGTCGACCGGGCGCAAGGCGACGGTGATCCTGGTCAGCGACGGCGGGGAGACCTGCGGCGCCGATCCGTGCGCGCTCGGCGCCGAGCTCGAGGCCGGCCGCGTGGACTTCACCACGCATGTGATCGGCTTCGATCTCGACGCGCGGAGTCGCGCACGCGAGCAGCTGGCGTGCCTGGCGCGCGCGGCCGGCGGCCTGGTCACTGTTCATCGACGCGGCCGATGCGGCCCAACTGGACACCGCCTTGCGCCGGGCCACCGATGCGGCCATCGATGCGGCCATCGAGCCGGCGACGACCGCATGCGGTCGCTTCGTCGGCGGCGAGCCGTATGTCGAGGGTTTGCAGACCTGGCCGACCGGCGGCACTGCGCGCGACATCGACGGCGCCATCGGTGGCCGTTCGACGGCGTCGAACTGGCGGCCGACGCAAACCCGCGGCAGTGCCAGGCGCTGCGCGAGGAGGACGCGGCCTGTGCGGCCTGGTGGTTGGAGCCGGTCGGCAGCAACTTCCGCACCCTGCCGGTCTGCTTCCGACGGGATGCTGCCGTCGCCCTGGCGACGCCGCGGCCGGGCCACGAGGGCACGGCGGGCATCAAGGCCGGCCATGCGGTGATCGAGGTGGAGGCCGGTGTGGAGTGCACGCTGGCGCGGTGACGCAGTGTGGAAACAGCGCCGCTGCTCGCCCGTGAATCGGCAAGCGCTTCCTCGAACCCGAGAATCGGATCGTGATCGACGTCCGCCCGTATCGCGATCGCCCGTTTCGTGATCGCCCGTATCGCGATCGGCGCGCCGTCCGCTGACGCACGGCTCGCGGAGCCGGCCGGCGTGACGCGCGAGCCGGCCGTGAACCGGCCGGCTCGCGTCCGGATCGTCAGGCCACCGAGCGCAGCGCGCGCGGATCTTCCTTGCGCGCTCCGGCGGCGAGGTCGGCCGGGTCGAAGTCGTCGACCGAGATGAACTCGAAGCTCGCCACGCGCACGCGCTCGAGCAATGCGCGCTCGGCCGCGTCGATCACGCCGCGCGCCTCGGCGTCGGCGACCTGCGCGGCGAAGTCCAGCCCCGTCACCTCGCCGGCCTTGAGCGCCTTGAGGAACTTGCGCTCGACCGGCTCGGCCGCGATGACCTCCGGCAGCAGCGCGTTCATGCGGCCGATCGTGTTGTTCGGCGTCGGCGACAGATACGTCCACTCGAGCAGGCGCGTGCGCGCCTCGTTCGGCGCGGTCAGCAGCGCGGCGACGCGGCGGCCGAGCCGATCCGACGGCGGCACCTCGCGACGACCGAGCGGGAACACCAGCGCGCGCAGCAGCCAGGCCACCGGCCGCACCGGGAAATTGCGCAGCACGCCGTCGAGCGCCATCTGCATGCGCCAGACGCACTCGTGGAACGCCCAGGCCAGGAACGGCCGGTCGGCGACCGGACGGCCCTGGTCCTCGTAGCGCTTGAGCAGACTCGAGGCGATGTACAGGTACGACAGCACGTCGCCGAGGCGGCCGGACAGCTTCTCCTTGAACTTGAGCTTGCCGCCGAGCACCAGCATCGAGGTGTCGGCGACCAGCGCCAGCGCGGCCGAGTAGCGGTTGAGCTTGCGATAGAAGCGCCGCGTGTAGGCATCGCCCGGCACCGAGCCGATGTGCGCATGGGTCAGGCCGAGCACGAAGCTGCGCGCGGCGTTCGAGAAACCGAAGCCGATGTGCTGGAACAGCACGTGGTCGAACGCGCGCAGGCGCTCGCCGTAGTCGGGCAGCGCGGCGGCCTGCATCTCCTTGAGCACGTACGGATGGCAGCGGATCGCGCCCTGGCCGAAGATCATCAGGCAGCGCGTCATGATGTTGGCGCCCTCGACCGTGATCGCGATCGGCACGCTCTGGTAGCCGCGGCCGAGGTAGTTCTTCGGTCCGAGGATCACGCCCTTGCCGCCGTGCACGTCCATCGCGTCGGCCGAGATCGCGCGCGCCCATTCGGTCGCGTGGTACTTGGCGATCGCCGAGGGCACCGCCGGCTTCTCGCCGCGATCGACCGCGGCAGCGGTCGCGCGCGACAGCGCGGTCATCGCATAGGTATAGCCGCCGATCCGCGCCAGCGCTTCCTCGACGCCCTCGAAGCGGCCGATCGCCAGGCCGAACTGCTTACGGATGCGCGCATAGGCGCCGGTCGCGGCCGCCGCGGCGCGGCCGGCGCCGCTCGAATTGGACGGCAGCGAGATCGCACGTCCGACCGACAGGCACTCGACCAGCATGCGCCAGCCCTGCCCGGCCATCTCCGGTCCGCCGATCAGCTGCGCCAGCGGCACGAACAGATCTTTGCCACGCACCGGTCCGTTCTGGAACGGGATGTTCAGCGGGAAATGGCGGCGGCCGATCTCCAGGCCGCGCGTATCGCGCGGAATCAGCGCGAGCGTGATGCCGAGGTCCTTCTCGTCGCCGAGCAGGCCGTCCGGGTCGACCATGCGGAACGCCAGGCCGACCAGGGTCGCGACCGGTGCCAGCGTGATGTAGCGCTTGTCGAACGTCAGCCGCACGCCGAGCACGTTGGCGCCGTTCCACTCGCCCTTGCAGACCACGCCGTAGTCCGGCAGCGAGGTCGCGTCGGAGCCGGCGTAGGGACCGGTCAGCGCGAAGCACGGAATCTCGCGGCCGTCGGCCAGGCGCGGCAGGTAGTAGTCCTTCTGCTCAGGCGTGCCGTAGTGCAGCAGCAGCTCGCCGGGGCCGAGCGAGTTGGGCACGGCCACCGTCGAAGCCAGCGTCGCCGACATGCTCGAGAGCTTCTGCAGCACCGCCGAATGCGCCAGCGCCGAGAAGCCCAGGCCGCCGTAGGCCTTCGGGATGATCATGCCGAAGAACTTGTGCTGCTTGACGAATTCCCAGATCTCCGGCGGCAGGTCGGCCAGCTCGTGCGTGATCTGCCAGTCATCGACCATCGCGCAGAGCTGCTCGACCGGGCCGTCCATGAAGGCCTGTTCCTCGGTCGTCAGCTCCGGCTTCGGCTGGCCGAGCAGCTGCGCCCAGTCCGGCATGCCGGTGAACAGCTCGCCCTCGAAACCGACGGTGCCGGCCTCCAGCGCGGTCTGTTCGGTATCCGACAGCTGCGGCAGCACCTTGCTGAAGACCGACAGCAGCGGCGCGCTGATCTTCCTGCGGCGCAGGTCCGGCAGGTTCAGCGGCATCGCGATCGCCGCGAACACGATCAAGGTCAGCGCGGTCGCGAGCCAGTGCGCGCCGCTCAGCCAGCCGGCCGCGAGGATCGCGACCGCGGTCGCGGCGGTCCAGACGCGCAGCGACACGCGCAGATAGGCCGCGGTGATGGACACCAGCAGCGCGGCGATCAGAGGAAGCAGGTGGATCATCGGGGACTCCTCGGCGTTAGCCTCGAACCGGACGGGAGGACGGCGGGTCGGCCGGCCGGATCGGCTCCGGTGGCGGCATCGACGGCAGCGTATTCAGGAACTCTTCCACATGACGCGTGAATCGATCGTTGCGATCGCCGACGACCATGTGCGTGGCGTCGGCCACCGCGACGTGACGCGCGTGCGGCACCAGCGCGAGGAACTCGCCGATCGTCTCGGCCGAGACGACGTCGCTGGCGCCACCGCTGACCAGCAGGGTCGGCACCCGGATCCGGCGTGCCGCCGCGAACAGGCGCGGCTGGTAGCGCTCGCCCTCGCCGGCGACCGGACCGAGCATGCGCGGATCCCAATGCCAGCGCAAACGGCCGTCGGCGCCGGGAATCAGCAGCTCACGCAGACGCGCGGGTGGGCGGCGTTCGCTGCGCTGCGGCAGATACGCGGCGATCGCCGCGGCCGCGGCGTCGAGGTCGGCGAAGCCGTCCGGATGCGCGTGCATGAAGGCGAGGATCCGTGCGACGCCCGCCGGCTCCCAGCGCGGCGTGATGTCGACCAGCACCAGCGCCGAGAACAGCGGCGCGCGCTCGCCTTCGATCAGCAGGCCGAGCAAGCCGCCCATCGAGGCGCCGACCAGGACCGGCGCCGCCGCGCAGCTGCGCGCGATCGCGGCCAGGTCGTCGGCGAACGCCTCGAGGTGGTATTCACCGGTGTCGGGCCGGCCGCTGCGGCCGTGGCCGCGCGCGTCGAACGTGATGCAGTGGCGGCCGCCGGCGGCGATCCGCGCCGCGCTGGCGCGCCAGGCCTGGCCGGTCTGGCCGAAGCCGTGCGCGAACAGTACCGGTGGCGCGGTCGGTGCGCCGTAGCGCTCTGCGGCCAGATGCACGCCATCGGCCGCGACGAACGCGCAGGCGGCCGGCTGGGGCAGTTCGGACAAGTCCATACGCACAAGTATGGAACGGCGCGGGCCGCTTTTCAATACGCGCTCGTATGGTGCAATGCGGCAATCCGATCAACCGCTTGCGCCCCACCACCGGGCGCTCCGGCTCTAGGCGCGGGCGTCCGCCGTGGTGCACACTGCGCCGATGTCAGTGCCTTCCGAAAAAGCCGTCGGCAGCGAAAACCGCAGCCGACTCTCCGCCGCCGACTGGGAGCGCGCCGCGCTCGACGCGATCGCCGAATACGGCCTGGCCGGCATCGCCGTCGAGCCGCTGGCGCGCCGCCTGGGCGTCACCAAGGGCAGCTTCTATTGGCATTTCCCGACGCGCGAGGCGCTGCTGAAGGCCGCGCTGGAACGCTGGGAGCGCGAGGACGAGGAGGAAATCTTCGGCCCGCTGGTGCCGATCGCCGATCCGCGCGCTCGCTTACGCGAGCTGTTCGGTCGCATCGCGCACGAGCTGCCGTCGCACGTGATCTTCGCCGCGCTGCTCAAGGCACTCGATCACCCGCTGGTGCTGCCGGTGATCGAGCGCGTCTCGCAGCGGCGCCTGGACTTCCTGACCGTGGCCTACCGCCAGGCCGGCCTCGACGAGGTCGCCGCCGCGCTGCGCGCACGGCTGGCCTACACGGCCTATGCGGGCTTCCTGCAGCTGGCGCGCGCGGGCCTGCCGCGGATCAGCCACGAGGAATTCGAGCGCTATATGGAGCACGTCATGGAGACCCTGCTGCCGGCGCCGGACTGAGCCGATCGCGGCGGTTTCGAGCCGTTTTTCCGCGCGCTTGCATTGCTTCGCTGCAACATCTTATTTCCTTGCAATGGCCTGGTGGCGCCGCTAACGTCGGTCGCACCTTTCTTATTGCCGAGTGCGCCGCGCGCGCGCCTGAGGAACGCATGTCCAGCACGCTGGAAGCTCTGAACCGATGGGTCGACGACGTCGCACGCCTGACCCGCCCCGACACGATCCACTGGTGCGACGGCTCGGATGCCGAAAACCGGATGCTGACCGATCGGATGCTCGAGCGCGGCGATCTGCTGCCGCTCAATCCGCAGACCCATCCGGGCTGCCATCTGCACCGCTCGCACCCCTCCGACGTCGCGCGCGTCGAGCACCTGACCCTGGTCTGCACGCGCGAGCGCGAGGATGCCGGCCCGAACAACCACTGGATGGCGCCGGACGAGGCGCACGCGAAGATCGACGCCCTGTTCGACGGCTGCATGCAGGGCCGCACGCTCTATGTCGTGCCGTACTGCATGGGCCCGATCGACTCGCCGCTGTCGCGCTGCGGCGTGGAGATCACCGATTCACCCTACGTCGTCGCCAACATGCGCCTGATGACGCGGATGGGCGCCGCGGCGCTGGCACGCATCGAGCGCGAGGGCCGCTTCGTCAAGGGCCTGCACTCGACCGGCGATCTGGATCCGGAGCGCCGCTTCATCATGCACTTCCCCGAGGAGCTGACGATCAAGTCGATCGGCTCGGGCTACGGCGGCAACGCGCTGCTCGGCAAGAAATGCCATGCGCTGCGCATCGCCTCGTGGCAGGCACGCGAGGAAGGCTGGCTGGCCGAACACATGCTGATCGTCGGCATCGAGAACCCGCAGGGCGAGCGCCATTACGTCGCCGCGGCGTTCCCGTCGGCCTGCGGCAAGACCAACCTGGCGATGCTGATCCCGCCGGAAGGCTATCGTCGCGACGGCTGGAAGGTCTGGACCATCGGCGACGACATCTGCTGGATGACACCGGGCGCCGACGGGCGTCTATGGGCGATCAACCCCGAGGCCGGCTTCTTCGGCGTCGCGCCCGGCACCAGCAAGTCGACCAATCCCAACGCGCTGGCGTCGATCCAGCGCGACACGATCTTCACCAACGTCGCGGTGACCGCCGACGGCCAGCCGTGGTGGGAGGGCCTGCCGGGCCAGCCGGCGACCGACTGGCAGGGCCGTCCGTACGATCCGGCCAACGGACCGGCCGCGCACCCGAACTCGCGCTTCACGGTCAGCGCGCGTCAGGCGCCGAGCTGGTCGCCGGAGGCCGAGGCCGCCCAGGGCGTGCCGATCTCGGCGATCGTCTTCGGCGGCCGCCGACCATCGCTGATCCCGCTGGTGTTCGAGGCGCACGACTGGGCGCACGGCGTACTGATCGGTGCGGCGATGGGTTCTGAGACGACCGCCGCGGCGACCGGCGCGGTCGGCGTGCTGCGCCGCGACTCGATGGCGATGAAGCCGTTCTGCGGCTACAACTACGGCGACTACTTCGCACACTGGCTGAGCTTCGACCGGCCCGGCGCGCAGCTGCCGAAGATCTTCCACGTCAACTGGTTCCGCAAGGGTGCCGACGGCCGTTTCCTGTGGCCGGGCTACGGCGACAACCTGCGCGTGCTGGAGTGGATTCTCGGCCGCTGCACCGGCCGCAGCGAGGCCAGCGACACGCCGATCGGCTACGTGCCGCGGCCGGGCGATCTGAACCTGGAAGGTCTGGACCTGTCGCGCTCGGCTCTGGCCGAACTGCTCGAGGTCGACGTCGCCGGCTGGCTGCCGGAGATCGAGGCGATCGGCGAGTATCTGGCCAGCTTCGGCGCGCGCACGCCGCCGCGCCTGGAAGCCGAACGCCGGCGCATCCTCGAGGCGCTCGCGGCCGCCGCGCCGCGCCCCGCGCGCGCAGCGGCCGGCTGACGACCGGCGGACCGGGACACGGCATGCGGTCGGCACAGGCCGCGTCCTCGGCGAGATACCGGCCGCGATGACCAGGCACGGCATCGGCTAGGACGCCGGAGCCGCACGCCTCGCGGACCGGTACGACGGCGCCCCGGCGCGCCGCCCGCAGGCGGGAGGCCTGTCGCATGCAGCTCCGCTCGCCGAGCACAGGCCCTGTCGGCGAGCGATTAAACCCTTCGTGGCGCGGCGGCATCTCAAGCGCCATCATGAGCACCGCCTGCCTCGCCATGCCCCTGCCGTCGATGGACGCTGCCCGGAACGAACCCGAGGACGCCGATCTGGTGCGCCGTTCCGCCGCCGGCGATACGCGGGCTTTCGAGACGCTGTATCGCCGCCATGCCGGACGCGTCCACGGCGCGGTCTGGCGTCTGTCCGGCATGAACGCCGCGCGCGCCGAGGAGCTGACCCAGGAAGCGTTCGTGCGCGCCTGGCAGAAGCTCGGCAGCTTCCGCTTCGAGAGCGCATTCACGACCTGGCTGCACCGCCTGGCCGTCAACGTCGCGCTGATGGAACTGCGCAGCCGCGACCCGGAGGACACGCACGAGGCCGACGTGCTCGAAGCGGCCGCCGAACCGGTCCGGCCGTTCTGCGCGGGCGAGCGCGGCGATCTGGAGCAGGCCGTCGCGCGCTTGCCGCCGCGTGCACGCGCGGTGCTGATCCTGCACGATATCGAAGGCTGGAAGCACGAGGAGATCGGCCGCGAACTGGGCATGGCGGTCGGCTCGTCGAAGGCACAACTGCACCGGGCGCGCGGCCTGCTGCGCCGCATGCTGGGAGAAGACCATGACTGATTTCGAGATCCAGCGCCGTCTGCGCGATCTGCGCGGACCGGTCGAACCGTCGCGCGATCTGTGGCCCGGCATCGCCACGCGGCTGACCGCCGCGCCGGTGCCGGCCGTTGCGCCGCCGCGGCGCCGCCTGCCGCTGGCACTGGCCGCCGGCGTGACGCTGGCCGCGCTGGCCGGCGTGCTCGCGATCGCGCTGCAGCGCCAGCCGGTCGAGCGCCCGCTCGCCCGGACCGATCCGGCCGCCCTGCCCGGCGTCGGCCGCGTGCCGCTCGACCAGGTGCCCGGCGGCGATCCGCGCCTGGCCGGCGCGACACTGGTCATCGACAGCGCCCAGGCCCAGCTCGAAGCGGCGATGGAACAGCAGCCCGAGGCCGTGTTCCTGGTCGGCCTGCTCAACCGGACCCATGCCCAGCGCATGAAACTCGAACGCATCGGCGCCCAAGCCGGATGAGCCCCACGAGGATTCCATCGATGAGAACCGCCGCTCTCGCCCTGTCGCTGACCGGTGCCGCCGTCCTGACGGCGTCCGCCGGCCACGCCCACGCCGCCGCACGGCCGATCGACCAGACCGTCGCGGTCGACGCCGATGCGCGCATCGACGTATCCAACATCAAGGGCAGCGTCACCGTCGTGGTCTGGGACCGCGCCGAGGTCGCGATCTCCGGCACGCTCGGCGACGGCAGCAAGGGCCTGACCGTCGAAGGCGGCGGCTCGCATCTGACCGTGCGTGTCGAACCGCCCGAGAAGTCCGGCTGGTTCAGCTGGGGTGCCGATTCGCGCATGGGCGAGACCACGCTGCGCCTGTCGGTGCCGCGCCGTGCGGAACTGGAGATCGAGGTCGTCAGCGCCAGCGTCGACGTCGACGGCACGGCCGGCCGCCGCCTCGGCGTGGAGAGCGTCAGCGGTGCGCTGCGCCTGGCCGGGCAGCCCGGCGAATGCGATCTGAGCAGCGTCAGCGGCCGCATCGAGGTCGGCGGCTGCCGGGATCGCCTCGACGTGGAATCGGTATCGGGCAACGTCCGCGTGCGCGACGCCGGCGGCGAGCTCGAGTTCGAGACCGTCTCGGGCGACATCGATGTCGAGACCACGCGCTACCGCAAGCTCAGCGCCGGCACCGTATCGGGCACGATCGCGATCCGCGGCGAGCTCGACCCGGACGGACGCGTCGAGATCGAGTCGATGAGCGGCGACGTCTCGCTGCAGATCGCCGCGGACGCCTCGGTCGATCTGCACGCCGAGACGTTCAGCGGCCGCATCCGCAGCGACTTCGGCACCGTCAGGAGCGAGGACCACGGCCCCGGCCGCAGCCTCGACACGAAGATCGGCAGCGGCGGCGCGCGCGTGCGCATCGAGACCTTCAGCGGCGGCATCGGCATCACGCGGCGCTGAACCGGCGCGGTGCGGCGGCATCGGCATCACGCGGCGCTGAACCGGCGCGGTGCGGCGGCCGCGCCGCCCGCCCCCTGAAGAACCGCGGCGCCTCGCGTAGAATGCGCGCCCCCGGGCCGGCCGGACGACGGGCCGATCCCCTCTTCAGGGCGTAGCCATGACCGATCACGTCAGCGAAATGCGCCGGCGGCGCACGTTCGCGATCATCTCCCATCCCGACGCGGGCAAGACCACGCTGACCGAGAAGCTGCTGCTGTTCGGCGGCGCGATCCAGATGGCCGGCAGCGTCAAGTCGCGCAAGGCGGCGCGCCACGCGACCTCGGACTGGATGGCGCTCGAGAAGGAGCGCGGCATCTCGGTGACCAGCTCGGTCATGCAGTTTCCGTACGCCGAGCGCATCGTCAACCTGCTCGACACGCCCGGCCACGCCGACTTCTCCGAAGACACCTACCGCGTGCTGACCGCGGTCGACTCGGCGCTGATGGTGATCGACTGCGCCAAGGGCGTGGAGGAGCGCACGATCAAGCTGATGGAGGTGTGCCGGCTGCGCGACACGCCGATCATGACCTTCATCAACAAGCTCGACCGCGAGGGCCGCTCGCCGATCGAGCTGCTCGACGAGGTCGAGTCGGTGCTCGGCATCCGCTGTGCGCCGGTGACCTGGCCGATCGGCATGGGCCAGCGCCTCAAGGGCGTCTACCACCTGCTGCTCGACGAGGTGCACATCTTCGAGCCGGGCCGCAACTTCACGCGGCAGGACTCGACGATCTTCCAGGGCCTGGACGCGCCGGGTCTGGCCGAGCGCCTCGGCGCCGAGGCCTATCGCGAGCTGCGCGACGAACTGGAGCTCGTGCTCGGCGCCTCGCATCCGTTCGACCTCCAAGCCTACCGCGCCGGCCAGCAGACGCCGGTGTTCTTCGGCTCGGCCGTCAACAACTTCGGCGTGCAGCTACTGCTCGACTTCTTCGTCGAGCACGCGCCGCCGCCGCAGGCGCGCGCGACGACGACGCGCACCGTGAAGCCCGACGAGGCGAAACTGTCGGGCTTCGTGTTTAAGATCCAGGCCAACATGGATCCGCAGCATCGCGACCGCGTCGCCTTCATGCGGATCTGCTCGGGCACGTTCAGCGGCGGCATGAAGGCATTCCACACGCGCACCTGCAAGGACATGAAGCTCGCCAATGCGCTGACGTTCATGGCCTCGGACCGCGAGATCGTCGAGCAGGCGTTCGCCGGCGACGTGATCGGCATCCACAACCACGGCACGATCGCGATCGGCGATACGTTCACCGAGGGCGAGCCGCTCGCGTTCACCGGCATCCCGAACTTCGCGCCGGAGCTGTTCCGCCGCGCGCGGCTCAAGGATCCGCTCAAGATCAAGCAGCTGCAGAAGGGTCTGGCCCAGCTCTCGGAGGAAGGCGCGACGCAGTTCTTCCGGCCGCTGATGTCCAACGACCTGATCCTCGGCGCGGTCGGCGTGCTGCAGTTCGACGTGGTCGCCTACCGCCTGCGCGACGAGTACGGTGTCGAGTCCGGATTCGAGGCGGTCGGCGTCACGACCGCGCGCTGGATCCACTGCGACGATCCGAAGAAGCTCGAGGAGTTCCGCGAGCGCAACGCGATGAATCTGGCGCTCGACGCGGCCGGCGAGCTGGTCTATTTGGCACCCTCGCGCGTCAACCTGCAGTTGACGCAGGAGCGCTGGCCGAGCGTGCGCTTTGCGGCGACGCGCGAACACGCAGCCTCGGCGCCGGCGGTCTGACGCGATGAAGACCCCGCCCCGCCCCGCTCCCCGCAAGACGCCGCGCACGCGCACGGCGAATGCCGCACCGCCGATCGAGATCGATGCGCACCGCCTGCCGCCGCTCGGCATGCCGCCGGCGCGCTTCCTCGCCGACCACTGGCAGCAGCGGCCGCTGCTGATCCGCAATGCGTTCGCCGGCTTCCGGTGTCCGATCACGCCGGAAGACCTCGCCGGCCTGGCCTGCGAGGAGCTCGCTCTGTCGCGCCTGGTCATGCACGAGCGCCGCCGCGACCGCTGGACGCTGCGCAGCGGCCCGTTCGAGGAGACCGACTTCACGTCGCTGCCGGCAGCCGACTGGACGCTGCTGGTGCAGGACGTCGACAAATGGGACGCCGACGTCGCCGCGCTGCTGGGGCATTTCGATTTCCTGCCGAGCTGGCGCGTCGACGACGTCATGGTCAGCTATGCGGCCGACGGCGGCTCGGTCGGCGCACACGTCGACCAGTACGACGTATTCCTGCTGCAGGGCATCGGCTGCCGCCGCTGGCGGATCAGCACCGATCCGGCGGCCTCGCTCGCGTTCCGCGACGATGCCGAGCTCAAGCTGCTGCAGCGTTTCGAGCCCACGCACGAATGGCTGCTCGAGCCGGGCGACATGCTCTATCTGCCGCCCGGCGTGCCGCACCACGGCGTCGCCGAAGGGCCGTGCCTGACGCTGTCGATCGGCATGCGCGCGCCCTCGCGGGCCGAGCTGATCGTCGATCACGCCGAGTTCGTCGCCGAGCGCCTCGCCGAGGCGGACCGCTACGGCGATGCCGGCATGGCGCCGGCGCGCCGGCCCGGCGAGATCGATCCGGCGACGATCGAACGACTCGCCGCTCTGCTCGGCGGCGCCGCGACGAGCGGGCCCGATGGCATCGCCGCCTGGTTCGTCGGCTTCATCACGCGCTATCGCAGCGCGCAGTGGGTCGCGCGCGGCCGCGACCGCTCGACGACGCGGCGTTCGAGCGGCAGCTGGCGCGCGGCGATGCGCTGCTGCGCAACCCGTGGTCGCGCTGCGCCTGGGTCGCCGACGGCCGGCAGACCCTGTTGGGGGTCGCCGGCAGCACGCATCAATGCTCACGCACGCTGGCGCAGCGCCTGTGCGCGCAGGCCGAGCTGACCGCGGCCGAGGTTCAGGCGCTGGCGCCGGCCGATCGCGCGGTCGTGCTCGCGCTCGTCAACGCCGGCCATTACGCTCTGGTCGGACGCCGCACCCGGAGCCGCCGATGATCGATTCGCGCTATCGCGTCGAACCCGCTGCCTGGCAGCAGGATCTGGCCGCGTTGCGCGCGGTCCGCGAGGAAGTCTTCATCGTCGAGCAGAACGTGCCGGCCGAGGAGGAATGGGATGCGCTCGATCCGCAGTGCTATCACGTGCTCGCGCGCGATGCGGCCGACCGGCCGATCGGCACCGGCCGGCTGACGCCGGACCGCCACATCGGCCGTATCGCGGTGCTGCGCGAGTGGCGTGGCCGCGGCGTCGGCGCGGCGATCATGCGCCTGCTGATCGAACGTGCACGCGAGCGCGGCGATCGCGAGGTCGAGCTGCACGCACAGGACCATGCGATCGCGTTCTACGAATCGCTCGGCTTCAGCGTCGAGGGCGAAGGCTTCCTCGAATGCGAGATCCCGCACCACCGCATGCGGCTGGCGCTGGCGCCGGTCGAGCGCCGCGCCGCGCCACTGCTCGCGCCTTCACCCGAGCCGCGCGTCTACGACTGCAACGAGCGCGGCGACACGCTCGAGGCGATCCGCGACCTGCTCGCCGGCACGCGACACGAGCTGGCGATCCTCACCCGCGACCTCGACCCGCAGCTGCTCGACCAGCCCGACGTGCTCGACGCGATCAAGCGCATCGCGCTGTCCGGGCCGCATGCGCGGATCCGCATCGTGATCCAGGATCCGGCCGTGCCGATGGCCGAGGGCCATCGCCTGGTCGCGCTCGCGCAGCGGCTGTCGAGTGCGATCGCGCTGCGCACACCGGTGGAGGACATCGACCGCCAGCTGGCGGCCGCGTTCTTGCTCAACGACGCGCGCGGCTACCTGTACCGGCCGCTCGCGAGCCGTTACGAAGGCGAAGGCAATCGCTACGCACCGGGCCGCCACGCGCAGCTGACGACGCAGTTCGACGCGCTCTGGGAACGCAGCGTGCCGGCCGCCGAACTGCGCCGGCTGTCGCTGTAGCGCCACGCCAGGCGGGTGCGCCTTGCGCACTCCCGCCCGGCGCTCACCCGGCGTCGACCGCGACGCGCCGATGCGCGCACGCGGCCGCCGTCGCGCGGCCGCGTGCCTCGCCGGCTCAGCGGCAGACCGGATCGGCGCCCTCGAAATCGTCCGCGAACACGCGGTCGGCCGGTGCGCCGACGACGCTGACGTCGACGCTCGAGCTGTTGTTCGACGTCGCCGGATCGGGCGTCTGCGCCGAGATCGTCGCGACGTTGGTCAGCGTGCCGGCCTGATCCGGCGCACGCACGGCGATCACGATCGCGCCGGGCGCGGCCGTATCGGGCGTGCACGTCAGCGAGCCGGGCTCGAGGCGGCACGACCAGTCCGGCGCGCGCACCTCGGCGACGCACAGGCCCGCCGGCAGCGTGTCGACCACTTCGACTTCGGTCGCGCTCGCGATCGGACCGCCGGCGACGAGCCGGTACTCGAACACCTCCCCGGCGCCGATGCTGGCGACGCTCGCGGTCTTGACGATCGACAGGTCGACCGGCACGACGACCTCGATCGTCGTGCTGGCGCTGTTGTCGGCCGGCACCGGATCGGTCTCGCTGGCGCTGACGGTCGCGGCGTTGACGACGGTCGCGGCGACCGACGGCGCCGCCGCGGTGATCGCGATCGGTGTGGCGTCGGCGCCCGCGGCCAGCGAGGGCAGCGTGCAGGTCACGGTCTGGCCGGCGATCTGGCAGGTCCAGCCGATGCCGCTCGCGGTCGCCGGCACGATGCCGGCCGGCAGCGTGTCGACGACCGTCACGCCGGTCGCCGGCGCCGGACCGGCGTTCGACGCGAGCAGGCTCCAGACCAGCGTGCTGCCGGCCGGCGCGGTCGGGGCCGCGCTCTTGCGCAGCGACAGATCGGCGGCGCTGCCGGTCTGCGCCTGCAGCGCGCCGGTCGCGACCAGTGCGTAGGGCTGACTGCCGCCCATGACGACGCCGACGCCGCGCACGCGCACCGTATAGGTGCCGGCCTCCGGCGTCGCCAGGCGGATCTGGTGCACGACGTTGCGCTCGTCGTAGCCGGTGGTCGCGGTGCTCTGCGTCGGGTTCGGCGTGCCGCTGGTCGGCAGCTTCTGCGTCCAGACCTCGCCGCCCGGCGTCTGCACCTCCAGGCGCAGCCGGTTGACGATGTGCGGCGTCGCATTGACCGCGGCCGGATAGTCGCCCCAGACCAGGGTGATCTTCAGCGGCTCGCCGCTCTGCACGTCGAGCGTGTAGCTGTCGACCGCACCGGTGGTCAGGCCCGCGGCGGCGTCGGTCAGCCATAGCCGGCGCACGTCGCCGCTGAAGTACAGCACGTCGTCCAGGTGCATGCGGCCCCAGCCTTCGGTGATGTTCGGCGTCGCGACCGTCGCGCTGGTGCCGGTCATGTCGCGAGCACCGTTGATCGCCAGCGCCTTGACCAGCGCGCCCGACGGCGCGGCGATCGCGTCGCCGTCGTCGGCCGCGCCGCCCGGATAGTAGCCGCGGCCGAGATACTCGCGGATCAGCGCGACCAGGCCGGCCGCGGTCGGCGTCGCCATCGAGGTGCCGCTCATCGTGCAGGTGCCGCAGGTCGAGGACGGCGGCGTGCCGCCCGAGGCCGAGGACACGATGCCGTCGCCCTGGGCCATGATGTCGGGCTTGATGCGGCCGTCGATCGTCGGTCCGCGCGAGGAGAACGCCGCGACGTTCTCGCCGCCGGTGCCGGCGCCCGAGGCGCCGACCGTCAGCGGACTCTTGGCCAGGCCCGGCGTGCCGATCTGCTTGTTCGTGTTCGCGCAGCACTGGCCGTCGTTGCCGGCGGCGATCGCGACGATCAGGTCCGGATGGTCCCAGGACACGCGGTCGGCGTCGCGCGCGAACTCGTCGTACGGCAGCGTGCAGCCGGACTGGCAGATGAAGCCGAGGAAACAGCAGCCGCCGCCCCAGGAATTGGAGTGGATGCGCGCGCCGTTGAGATAGGCGGTTTCGGCGGCGTGATAAATCGTGCCATTGAGCGAGTTCAGATAGTCCAGGCTCTCGCCCATCTCCTGTGCGATCAGCTTGGCGCCGGGCGCGGTGCCGTCCAGGTTGCCGGGCGTGCCGCTGAACGTGCCGGCCGCGCAGTCGACCGTATTGGCGAAGTTGTTGCCGGTGATCGAGCCGGCGACATGGGTGCCGTGGCCGGCGCCGGTGCTCGCATTGCAGGCGGCGTCGCCGGACGCATCGCCGGTCGCCGACCACTTGTAGTACAGCGCCAGCTTGCGCTGCTGGAAGTCCGGCGTGCCGGGCGCGCAGCTCTGGCCGGTCGCGCAGTTGCTGATCGGCGGCGTGCCGAGCGCCGGATCGCGGAACGCGCAATGGCCGTAGTCCACGCCCGAATCGAGCACACCGATGATCTGGCCGCAGCCGAACAAGCCCTGGTCGAACACCGGCCGCTGGTTCTGCACGCCGCTCTGGTGCAGCCAGCCGGCACGCGCGTTGAGATAGCTCATCTGCTTGCGCAGCGAGACCGAGGCGACCTCGGCGCGCGGCGCGATCGCGCGCACGGCCGACTCGAGCCGGGCGCCTTCGATGCTCAGCACGATGCGCTTGTCCGGTGCGCTGGTGACCGCGAACGCGTGCGCGACGCCGTCGATCGCCTGCAGCGCGGCGAGCGTCGCGTCGACGTCGGCGCCGGCATTGAGGCCGACACTGACCGGCAGCGCCGGCGGCCGCGCCGCCGCATCGATCAGCCACTGCGCCAGACCGCTGTCGATCTTCCACTGCGGCGCCATCGCGCCGATCCAGACCGTGCCGGCGACGCGGCTCTGCGGCGACTGCCCGGCCGGCAGGCGCACGCGATAGGCGTGGTGCGGCAAGTAGTCGAGCACCTCGGCGCCGATCGCGCTCAAACGCTCGCGCTCGGCGCGGCCCGGCACGGTCGCGAACTTGACGACCCAGTACGACCAGCCGCCGGCGTCGGTGCGCCCGGCGAGGCCGGCGAGCACGCCGAGGGCCGGCGCCGCGCGCGGCGTGCAGACGTCGAAGACGCCGCTGTCGAACGACAGTTCGCAGCGTTCTTCGGCATGGAGGGCACTGGCGAGCGCCAGCGTCGAACACAGCGTCGCGACACGGAACAAGGCCGATGGCATCTGAAGTCTTCCCCGTACGATCCCCGAACGAGCCGTCCCGGCGGCGCCGGCAAGGCGACGCGACGGACGGCGGATCGGCGCCCGCCATCCCCGTCATGCGGCGCGCCTCGGGCCGATGCTAGCAAACCGTTCCGCTGCGGGACGCGCGGCCGGTCACGCGCGCCTGCGCCGGACGATCAGGCCAGGACCGCGATGCGCCGGCGTACGGCGTCGGTCAGCGCACGCAGCCGGGCGACCTCCTCGGCCGGAAACGGCAGCGGATAGTCCGGCTCGCTGAGCCGCGGCGCATGCCGCGCGACGCGGCGCTCGATCCCGGCCTCGTCGAGGCCGACATGCCGGCCGATGCAGCGCAGGCCATCGGCGGGATTCGCGCACAGCGCCTCGTAGCCGACCCACAGACAAGCCTCCCGCAAAGCCGGATCGGCGTCGAGGCGGTCGAGCGCGTGGCCGTACTGCATCGCCCACTGACGCGCATAGCCTTCGGCGACGCGGCCCTGCGCGAAGCAGTCGGCGATCGCCTGCGTCGCCGCAGCGTCACCGACGTGCAAGGCCCGCTTGCCGGGACCGAATTCGGCGTGGCCGGCCCGCAGCAGATGCCGCCCGACCTCCGGATCCTCGCCGGACAGCTGCGTGAACAGGCGGTCCTGCTTGACCAGCGAGGCGACCTGCGCGACCGGATCGCGCACCGGCACGACGAAACGCGCCTGCGGATAGCGCCGCGCCAGATAGCCCAGCCGCGGCAGCTGCTCGTTGGCCTTGGCCAGATAGCGCTGTGCGCCGCGCACCGCGATCAGCTTGCGCATATGCGCGTCGAGGAAGCGGTCGAACGCGGCATGGTCGGCCGCGGCGTCGATCGTCTGGTCGACGGCCTGATCGTGGCGGCCCGGAAAGAAGTGCATCCAGAACACTTCCTCGAACGCTTCGGGGCTGTCCGGTCCGACCAGCAGCCGGTCGCGATGCGCGCGCTCGCGCGGCGGCCGTTTCGGCAGCGGCAGCCGCGCATGCAGATGGTTCCACCAGTACGGCGTCCACAGCCACGGATAGTCGCTGTAGCGGTGCGTCGCGAACGTCGTGCCGTCGGCCAGGTACTCGAGCAGCACCGTGCTGCCGGCGCGCGCCATGCCGCAGATCCAGACCGGACGCGCGGTGTCGACCGCCGTCAGCCGCTCGCCGAGCACCCGCGTCTCCAGATCGGCCAGGCGCCGCATGAAACGCGCATGCCGCGCGATCCACGCGGCCGGGCGACGCTGCGAGAACGGGACGTGATGGACGCGCACGGGTCGTGGCAGCTGCGGGCGGCGTGCGAGCATAGCAAGCGCCGTCCGCGACGACCGCCCGATCGCGACTGCAGCGACGACGGCAGCGATCGGCGCGGCCGCGCCGGCACCGCAGCGGCGATCACCGTCTCCGACCGCGGCCGGCAACGCCGGCGCGGTCCGCCATCGGCAGTCCGTCCTCGACCGCGCGCCGACCGCCTCTTCGATCGTGGCGGCCGCGCCGCCGCAGTCCGCGCCGGACGGCCTGCTAGAATCGCGAGCCCTTTTTTCGCGACGCAGGCCGATGACGATACTTTCCGCACCGCGTTTCCGGCTTCGCCACGTCCGGCTCGGCGCGATCGTGTCGACGCTGTTCCTGGTGCTGTTCGGCTGCCAGGAAGCGCTCGCCTACATCGGCCCCGGCGCCGGCGTCAGCTTCCTCGGATCGCTGTGGGCGATCCTGGTCGGCATCGTGCTGGCGCTGGCGGCGATCCTGTTCTGGCCGATCCGCTGGCTGCTGCGGCGCGCGCGCCGGCGCACCCCGCCCGGCGGCGGCACGCCGGGTGATTGATTCGCCGTTGCGGCGGCTCGCCGGCGCGCTGCTGCTGATCGCTGCGATCGCCGGCTGCCAGCCGGCCCCGCCGCCGCAGCCGGCGCGCGCACGCACGATCATCGTCGGCCTGGACGGCTTCGATCCGGTTCTGGCCGAACGGGCGATGGCCGAAGGACGCCTGCCGAACCTGGCGCGCCTGCGCGAGCACGGCCACTACCAGCGCCTGGAGACGACCAATCCGCCGCAGTCGCCGGTGGCCTGGGCCAGTTTCGCGACCGGCCACGGCCCGGGCGCGCACGGCATCTTCGACTTCCTGCGCCGCAAGCCCGGCTCGTACACGATCGACTTCTCGATCGCCGAGCAGACGCCGCCGGCCGCGCTGACCGCATTCGGCTGGCGGCTGCCGTTCGGCGACGGCGAGCTGCGCAATCGCCGCGACGGTACGCCGTTCTGGCTGACCGCCGAAGCCGACGGCCGGCGCGCCAACGTGTTCCGCGTACCGGTCACCTACCCGCCCGACCCGGTCAGCGGCATGATCGCCGGCATGGGCGTGCCGGATCTGCTCGGCAGCCAGGGCACCTACACGATCCTGGCGACGCGCCCGATCGCCGGCGCCGACAGCGGCGGCCGCGTCGTGCTCTCGCCGGTCGAGACCGACGGCAGCGTGCACGCGCAGCTGGAGGGGCCGGCCGATCCGCTGCGGACCGACGATCGCGCGCTGGCGCTGCCGCTGCATCTGGCGCCGGCCGCGGACGGCGCACAGCTGACGCTCGGCGACACGACCACCGCGCTGAAGACCGGCGTGTGGTCGCAGTGGATCCGCGTGCGCTTCGATCTCGGCCTGGCCGGTTCGATCGGCGGCATGCTGCGCGCGCGTCTGGCCGAAGGCTTTCCGCGGCCGCTGCTGTACCTGTCGCCGATCCAGGCCGACCCGCGCGATCCGGCCCTGCCGATCAGCGCGCCGCCGTCGTTCGCCGCGGCACTGGCCGAGCGCATCGGCGATTTCCACACGCTCGGCATGCCCGAGGAGACCTGGGCGCTCAATCAGGGGCACCTGGACGAGGACGGCTGGCTCGACATGGTCGCCACGACGCTGGCCGAAGGCGAGGCGATGCTCTACGACGCGCTCGACCGCCGCGAGAGCGAGCTGGTCGTGGAGGTGTTCGTGCAGCCGGACCGCGTCAGCCACATGTTCTGGCACACGCTGGACCCGGCGCATCCGCGGCACGCCGGCAGCAGCGAACGCGCGCGCCGCGCGATCGACGACATCTACGCCGCGTCCGACCGCATCGTCGGCGAGGTGCTCGCGCGGATGACGCCGGACGACCGCCTGATCGTGCTGTCCGACCACGGCTTCGCTTCGTTCCGGCGCGCGGTCCATCTGAATCGCTGGCTGCACGAGCACGGCTATCTCGCGCTCGAGCCCGGCGCCGATCCGCGGCAGCCGCTGTTCGCGGCCGTCGACTGGACGCGCACGCGCGCGTTCGCGCTCGGCCTCAACGGCCTCTATCTGAACGTGCAGGGCCGCGAGCCGCAGGGCAGCGTCGCGCCGGCCGAGGTGGCGGCGCTCAAGGCCACGCTGCGCGATGCGCTGCGCGCGCTGCGCGATCCGGCCGACGACGCGCCGATCGTGCACGAGGTCTACGACGGCGCGGCTCTGTATGCGGGCGCGCACGTCGACGAAGCGCCCGACCTCGTCGTCGGCTACGCGCCGGGCTATCGCGCCTCGTGGCAGACCTCGCTCGGCGCACTCGGTCCGGCGCTGGTCGAGGACAACCGGCAGCACTGGAGCGGCGACCACTGCATCGATCCGGCCGCCGTGCCGGGCGTGCTGTTCTCGTCGCGGCCGCTCGAGCGGCCGGTCGCCGGCATCGGCGATCTGGCCGCGCTCGTGCTCGGCCGCGACGCGGCGACGCCGTGACGATGGGCCTGCTCGATCTGCCGGCGCCGCTGCTCGACGCGATCGACGGCGTGCTGGGCTGGATCGGCGTGCCGGCGCTGCTGCGCGTGATGCTCTCCGGACTCGCCGCCGGTGTCGCCGGCGCCTGGGTCTACCGGCGTTTTTCACCGCAGGCGCGGCTCGGGGCGCTGCGTGCCGAACTCGGCGCCGTGCAGGCCGAGCTGCGCGGCTACGACGGCCCGTTCTCGGGCCTGATGCCGCTGATCCGGCGGCAGTTCGCCCTGAGCCTGCGCCAGCTGCGCATCACCGCCGGCGCGGCGGTGCTGGCCGGGCTGCCGGCGCTGCTGATCCTGCCATGGCTGTCGAATCGCTACGAGGTCGCGTTCCCGCCGCCCGGACCGCCGGTCCGCATCTGCGCCGAGCCCGCCGGCGTCGCCTGGACGACGCGCGATCCGGCGTTGAGCGCCGATGCACAGGGCTGTCTCGATCTGCCGTGGCCGGATGCGGCACGACCGGTCGCCGTCCGCGAGGACGGCCGCGACCTGATCGTGCTGCCGACGCCGCAGCCCTCGCGCATCGTGCACGACCGGCGCTGGTTCAACGGGCTGATCGGCAATCCGGCCGGCTATCTGCCGGACCAGGCGCGGACGCGGCAGCTGCGGCTGGACCTGCCGCCGCGCGAGCTGATCACGGTCGGCCCGGCCTGGCTGCGCGGCTGGGAAGCGGCGTTCTTCACGGCGGCGCTGCTGAGCTCGCTGTGGCTGCATCGGCGCTGGCGGCTGTACTAGCGGACGTGACAGCCGGGCAGCGGACCGGGTCCTCTTCCGAACGGCCTTCGATGCACCGTTTGCCGCCTGCGGGCGGCTGGCCGAATGACATGTGCGGGCCACTCAGGCGATCAGCTCGCCCCGACCGGCGCCCGGGAGCCGTCGCATCGGCCGCGACCGATCCGGCGTGGCCGCGCCATGCAGGGTGTCTCCCGAACTCGTCATGACGCGACGGCGGGCGATCCGGACGGCGTCGCAATGACTGCAGCGCTGGCGGCCTGCATCCGTTTGGGACGCGCCTGCGCCGGTCACAGCCGGCGGCAGTGCGCGTCACGCCGCAAGACGCGTCATCCACTCTGGCTCGGCGCGACGTCCGGCGATTCACGGGTCGATTCCACCGGCGGCGTTCGGCGCCGCGCTGCGCGCCTCAGCCCGGATCGCGATGCACGAACGCGCTGACCGCAGCCAGATCGAACGGCCAGTCGAGCTCCTGCGCATCGCGCGCATCGTGCAGCACCGGTACGCGCCAGCCGTAGGTCGCCGCGAGCGCCGGATCCTGGTCGATGAAGACACTGCGGAACTCCGGCGCGCGCGCGGCCGCGAGCAACGCCAGTGCGCTGTCGCACAGGCAGCAGTCGTCGGTGACGTAGAGCGTCAGATGCGTCATCGCCCGGTCCGGCCCGCAGCCGGCGCCGGCGTCGCGGTGGCCGCGTCGGCCGCCGGCGGCACCGCGCTGCGGTCGCCGGCCTTGTCCGGGTCGGCCTTGCTCTGGTCCGTCCCGCTCGGGCCCGACTTGCTCTCGCCGGCCTTCAGGCGGTCGTACTCGGCGCGCGCACTCTGCGCACGCGCCGGATCGCCGGCCCGCTCGAGCGCTTCGGCCAGGTTGTACCAGGCCTCGGCGCGGCGCGGCTGCAGCTCCGACAGGGCGGCCCACTGCTCGGCCGCGTCGAGATAATCGCCCTGGCGCATCAGCGCATCGCCGAGCGCGAAGCGCGCCTCGGCTCGATGCGGCTCGATCGACACCGACCGGCGCAGCACCTCCACCGCCTCGCCGGCACGGCCGAGCCTCAGCAGGGCCACGCCCGAGCGCAGCAGCGCATACCGGTTGTCGGACTCACCGGCGAGCACCTCGGTCAGCACGCTCTGCGCATCGGCGAAGCGGTGCTGGCGCAGCAGCGACTCGGCGACCTGCAGGCGCTCCTTGATCTCGATGCGGTCCTTCGGGTCGGGCCGATCGGCCGGCGGCGCCTCGACCGGGCTGCCGACGCCGACGTAGCCGAGGCTGCGCAGGCGGTCGATCGCCTTGGGATCCTCGCCGGTCGCGGCCACGCGCGCCGGTGCTTCCGTGTAGCGCGTCAGCGCCAGATGCAGCCGGTCGCCGGTCGCGACCTCCTCGGCGATCCGGTTCTGCGTTTCGTGCGGATCGGGACCGAGCGCGTAGAGCTCGGGCTTCGGCGCATCGATGTACTTCCAGCCCTGATCGCGCCAGGCCGTCAGCGGCGCCCAGCCGTAGTACGTCCACGGCAGCCAGGTCTCGATCAGCGCCGGATGCACGGCCAGCTCGCCGCCGGCCAGGCCCTGTGCAAGGCTGAGACCGTCGGTCTGCGGCAGCGGGTCGAGCCCGAGCAGGTCCAGGATCGTCGGCGCGACGTCGATCAGCTGCACCGCCTCGTCGCCCTGTCCCGGTGCGATCCGGCCCGGCCAGTGGAAGATCAACGGCACCAGCATCGTCGAGTCGTAGACGAAATAGCCGTGCGTGACCTCGCGATGCTCGCCGAGCGCTTCACCGTGATCGGCGGTCAGCACGACCAGCAGCGGCCGCGAACCGCTGGCCTCGCGCGCGGCCTCGAGCAGGCGGCCGATCCAGTAGTCGGTGTAGGCGACCTCGCCGTCGTAGGCGCCGCGCGGGCCCGGCTGCCAGAATTCGCGCGGCGGCTCGTACGGATCGTGCGGATCGTAGAAGTGCACCCAGCCGAACCAGGGACGCTCGCGATCCTGCGCGATCCAGGCCGCGCCGCGGCGCTGGTGCCCTCGGCGCGGCGCTCGACCCAGCCCCTCCTCGCCGCTGTCGAGCCGGTCGTCGTAATGCGCGAAGCCGCGATCGAGGCCGAACAGCGTCTGCAGCGGAAAGCCGCTGACGAAGGCGCCGGTGCGATAGCCGTGGCGGCCGAGCACGTCCTGCAGCAGCGGCAGGTCCAGCGGTACGGTCTGGCCGTTGTCGCGCACGCCGTGGTGGCGCGGCAGACGGCCCGACAGGATCGAGGTATGCGCCGGCAGCGTCAGCGGCACCGGCGAGACCGCACCGCGGAACGCGCGGCCGCCGGCCGCCAGCGCATCGATCGCCGGCGTGTCGCCGCGTCCGGCGACGAAGCCGAGCGCATCGGGCCGCAACGTATCGACGGTGATCAGCAGCACGTTCGGTGCCGGCTCGCGACGCTGGCATCCGGCCGCGGCGAGCAGGCCCAGGACCGCACAGATCGCCGCGAGCGGCAGGCCGGGTCGGATCTTCATCGAACGAGGTCCCGCGGTTCAGGAAAACGGCGAAAGTACAGGCGCATCGGCCATGCGTCACGCAGAATCTGCACCGGGCGGTTGACTTGGGTCACAGCGACGTTTACGTTGGACACGGCTCAAATGATCACGACGCGGCCCGGACGGCCGGTGTCCAATCCTTCTACCTCTTTGCCCCGGGGAAACATGCCATGAACAAGTTCCTTGCAGTCGCCGTGTCCGCAGGCTTCGGCCTGTGCTGTGCGGCCGCCGTCGCGGCCAACCGTTCCGATGCGGGCTGGGTGCGCCCGAACCCGAACATCGAAGTGCCGGCCGGTGGCGGTAGCTGCGCGACGCCGGTTTCGGTCACCGCGCTCCCGTTCAACCAGGCCGGCAACACCTGCGGCGGCGCCAACAACATCACCAACTACGACGGCGGCACGTGCGGGGCCGACCTGCCATTTCCGTATCCGGGTCCGGAAGACGTCTGGGCGATCACCGTCGGCGCCAGCAACGCGATCACGGTGCAGGCCGATCTGACCGGCAGCACCGGCGACCTCGCGCTTTTCCTGCTCAGCGAGTGCGGTGACGGCAGCAGTTGCATGTTCTCGTCCCAGGACGCGATCGGTGCAGGCGCCGGTCCCGAGGCGCTGAACAATACCGCAGCCGCCGGCGCGCCGCCGGTCCCTGGCGTGCTGGACGGTCTGACTGCCGGCAACACCTACTATGTCTACGTCGATTCGTACTACGGTACCGGCTCGATCAGCTGCGGCACCTATACTCTGCAGGTGGCCGGTACCCTGCCGGTGTCGCTGGACTCGTACCGCATCGACTGAAGTCACCTTTCGGTTGGTCTGCTGGACCCGAAACCCACCTCTGGTGGGTTTCGGCTTTTATGGGTCATGGGTATTGCCGATGAATGCTAGGCTGCTGCTCCTCGTTTTCGTTTTCCTGCTGTCGCACGCCGCCTCGGCCGAGCGCCTCGTCATCGAACCCAAGCACGCCAAGTTCGGCATCGCAACGGCGTTTTCGACCGTGCGGCACGGCTATACGATCGCCAATACCGGCGACGAGCCGGTCCGGATCAAAAGTTGGAAGGCGATCGCCGGCTACGGCGAGGTGCACGGCCTTCCGGACCAGCTCGCTCCCGGCCAGCGCGCCGAGTTCGAGGTCGTTCTGGAACTGCCGGGCCAGCTCGGCACCGCGTTGCACCGCTATGCGATCTTCACCGACGAGTCCGACGTCGAGCGCTATCGCTTTACGTTGTCGGGTTTCGTGCAGTCGCTGATCTCGCCGGCGCGCGCCGTGCTCGACTTCGGCAAGATCACCGCGGATGCGAGCGGTGAGCGGAGCATCGCTCTGAGTGCAATGGAGCAGACGTCGCTTGCACTGCAGCGCGTCGTCTCGGCTCCCGACTGGATCGACGCGCGCATCGAAGGCACCAGCGTCGTCGCGCGTGTTCGGCCGGGTTCGGCATCGGGCATGCGTGCAGGCACGATCAAGCTGGCGACCAATCTTCCGGCGCAGCCGTATGTCGAGGTCGCGGCCAAGGCCATCATCGAAGGCGCGCTGCGCCCGTCTACCTACGGTGTCGGCATGAAACCGCTGCGCGTCGGCGAACGCGCGAAGGCCTCGATCGAGATGATCTACACCGGTCGGTCTGACCTCGACGCACTGAAAATCGACACGCCGACTGGCTGGCAGGTAGCTCGCGCCTCGTGCCAGTCCACGCTCCCGACCGGGACGCGCTGCGTCCGTGTCGATCTGACCAAACCGCTGACCGAAACGGGACGCTCCACCGGCTTCTTCACGTTCCGCTTGGCGGGCGAACCCGAGCTCACGATCCCGTTCGGCGTCATGGCGCTGGAAAAGGATCAGACGATACGGGAACTGGTCATCGACGAGGGCAAGGAACTCAACAACCGCGGCTATATCGACGTCGCCGAAGCGCTGCAACGCGAAACACGAGCCGGAAGCACGCCGACGCCTCCCCGAGCCTCCGGCCGCATCGGAACGAATCGCACACTCGGAAGGACGGGCTCCGGTCAAGCTCACCTGGTCGGCGAGGAACGATGCCTCGGTCTTCGGCTACGTGGTCTACCGCGCGCAGGACCGGGCCGGCCCCTTCGTGCGCGTCAGCGACCAACCCATCGCACGACAGCCATCGACGGCCGGCTCGGACAAGGCCGATTACAGTTTCGTCGACGAATCGGTCGTGGCTGGTACGACCTACTACTACTACATCGACACCCTCGGTAACGACGGCGAGCAGAAGCGCTTCTCTCCGGTGCTGTCGAAGAAGGTCCTGAAGTAATTCCGCCAGCCAGTGCGCCGCCGGAAACCGTCTCGCCCGCGGTGAACGTCGCGGGCGCTTGGCGCCTTCGCCCCGAAGCTTCGTAGAATGGCGCCCCCTTCCACGCTCCGACCGGCTATGTCCATCAGCGTCTTCGACATCTTCAAGATCGGCATCGGTCCGTCCTCGTCGCACACGGTCGGGCCGATGCGTGCGGCCGCGCGCTTCGCCGAGCGCTGGCTCGACGAGCGCGGCGTGCTCGAGCGCACCTCACGCATCCGCGCCGAGCTGTACGGCTCGCTGGCGCTGACCGGACGCGGCCACGGCACCGACAAGGCCGTGCTGTGCGGCCTCGAGGGCGAATGGCCGGACCGGATCGATCCGGACGTCATCGAGGACAAGCTCGCGCGGATCCGCACCAGCAAGCGGCTGCGCCTGCACGGCCGCCACGAGATCGCGTTCGACGAGAAGACCGACCTGGTCTTCAACAAGCGCCAGAAGCTGCCGTACCACACCAACGGCATGCGCTTCATCGCCTACGACGCGGCCGGCGAGGTGCTGGCCACGCGCGACTACTACTCGGTCGGCGGCGGCTTCGTCGTCAACCACGACGAGGCCGCCGAGGACCGCATCGTCCCGGACACCACGCCGCTGCCGCACCCGTTCCACAGCGGCGACGAGCTGCTCGCGCGTTGCGAGGAATCGGGCCTGTCGATCGCCGGCGTTATGCTCGCCAACGAGCGCGCCTGGCGCAGCGAGGAGGAGATCCGCAGCGGCCTGCTCGCGATCTGGCGCGCGATGCAGAGCTGCGTCGCGCGCGGACTGCGCAGTCCGGGCGTGCTGCCGGGCGGACTCAAGGTGCAGCGCCGCGCGCCGGTCATGTACGACGAGCTGTGCTCGCGTCCCGAGATCGCGCTGCGCGATCCGCTGACGATCCTGGACTGGGTCAACCTCTATGCGCTGGCGGTCAACGAGGAGAACGCCGCCGGCGGCCGCGTCGTCACCGCGCCCACCAACGGCGCCGCCGGCATCGTACCGGCCGTGCTTCACTACTACGACCGCTTCTGCCCGAGCGCGAACGAGTCCGGCGTGATCGATTTCCTGCTGACGGCCGGCGCGATCGGCATTCTGTACAAGGAAAACGCCTCGATCTCCGGCGCCGAGGTCGGTTGCCAGGGCGAGGTCGGCGTCGCCTGCTCGATGGCGGCCGGCGGCCTGACCGCCGCGCTCGGCGGCAGCATCTACCAGGTCGAGAACGCCGCCGAGATCGGCATGGAGCACAACCTCGGCCTCACCTGCGATCCGATCGGCGGCCTCGTGCAGATTCCGTGCATCGAGCGCAACGCGATGGGCTCGGTCAAGGCGATCAACGCGCAGCGCATGGCGATGCGCGGCGACGGCAAGCACCGCGTCTCGCTCGACAAGGTCATCAAGACGATGCGCGACACCGGCCGCGACATGCAGGACAAATACAAGGAAACCTCGCGCGGCGGCCTCGCGGTCAATGTGATCGAGTGCTGAGGCCACGCGGCCGACCAGCGCCACGGGCCGGTCGGCCGCGCCGGATCGGGCGAGAGGCAGGTCTGCGCGGACGAGCTCGAGCGCCCTGTCGAAGCGCATCGATCGGGGCCCGGCTCGTCCCGGCGACACTCCGTAGCGGTCGAGTCGGGACGCGCTACGCCGCGCGGCCGCGGGCAGTGGAGACCGGCCCTGCCCGGTTGCGCTTACGGTCCGGCGCCGGACGCTTCGGACGCTGTGCCAGCTCCAGCACCGCGAACGTCGCCAGGCCGAGCGCGAGCGGCGCGAGGTAGTGCACGCAGCGATAGGCGAGCAGCGCGGCCAGCAGCGGTCCCTGACCGAGCTGGCTGCCGAGCGAGGCGATGAAGACCGCCTCGACGACGCCGAGGCCGGCCGGCACGCGCACGACCAAGCCGATCACGGCGCTGCCGAGCAAGGTGACCAGGACCAGGCCGAAATCGGCCGGCGGCAGCAGCGCGTACAGCGACGCGGCGCCGAGCAGCCAGACCGGCACCGACAATGCGAGCTGGATCAGCGCGATCCGCAGCGCCGGCAGTTCGATCGTCAGGCGGCGCCAGCGCCAGGTCCGGCGTTTCGCAC
This sequence comes from Dokdonella sp., assembly GCA_024707225.1. Taxonomy (GTDB): domain Bacteria; phylum Pseudomonadota; class Gammaproteobacteria; order Xanthomonadales; family Rhodanobacteraceae; genus Dokdonella. The sequence continues at coordinate 1,483,345 of JANQAE010000001.1, forward strand.
GCGCGCAGGCCCATAGATAGCCGGCGACGATCGCCAGCAGGCCGGCGCCGATCACCTGCAGCGCCGTCGCGCCGATCCGCCAGGCCGGCGGCGGCTCGATGCGCAGGCACAGCAGGGCCGTGCCGAGCGCCAGCAGATAGCCCGACCAGTTCGTCATCAGATTGAACGCGATCACGCGCGCGACGCAGGCGGCGTCGATGCCGCGCGCGGTGTACAGGCGCAGCCGCAGACCGAGCGCGCCGAGCATCGCGCCGAGGCTGAGATTGCAGGCATAGCTCGCCAGACCGATCGCCGCGATCTGCGGCGGCGGTAGCGCGATGCGCGCCTGGCGCGCGGCGAGCAGCTCGTAGGCGGCGTACAGCGCATAGCACGACAGACTGCACGCGGCGGCGATCAGGACCGTGCCGAGCGGCAGCGCTGCGAACGCGGTCGCCGCCTCGGCCCAGTCGAGCTCGCGACCGATCGTCCAGAGCATGATCGCGAGCGCGCCGTAGAAGATCGCGAGCACGGCGCGCATCAGCCAGCGGCGCGCCTGCGAGGTCCGCTCAGGCACGGCCACCTCCGCCGGCCGCATGCGCGCCATCGCCGCTCGGGTCGGCCGGGATCGACGGCTGCACCGGCGCGACCATCTCGCCGATCGGCAGCGGCGTGTTCGCATCGCGCACGGCGGCCACCTCGGGCTTGCGCACGCGTCCGAGCTGCGGCGCGTGCGCCGGCAGCCAGCCGGCGATGCGCGGGAAATGGCGCAGCAGATGAAACAAGGCGATGCCGAACACCGCCCGCACACCGCCGATCGCGCGCCGGTCGCCGGCGTCGATCGGCGTGCAGTCGTGCCGGGCCAGACGGTCGAGGTTGGCGTGCAGCGTTTCGTTGAACGCCGCATCGCGGATCAGCACGTTGGCCTCCAGGTTCAGCCACAGGCTCAGCGGATCGAGATTGCTCGAGCCGACCGTGGCCCATTCGTCGTCGACGACGGCGACCTTGCCGTGGAACGGCCGCCGGCAGTACTCGACGATGCGCACGCCGGCTGGCAGCAGATAGTGATAGAGCGAGCGCGTCGCCGCGGTGACCCATGGCATGTCCGGATGGCCCTGCAGGATCAGCGTCACCTCGACGCCGCGCCGCGCCGCGTCGCGCAGGCCCTTGAGCAGGCGGTAGCCCGGCAGGAAGTAGGCGTTGGCGATCACGATGCGGCGGCGCGCGGCGCGGATCGCGATGCGGTAGTGGCGCTCGATGTCGTCCGCATGGGCAGCGTTGTCGCGCGTCACGAACGCGACGCGTGCGCCCTCGCGCGGCTGCGCGGGCGCAGCCGGTTCGCGGCGCCAGTGCAGGGCCGGCAGGCGCCAGCGCCGCCGCGGCGGCGCGATCAGCGCCTGCGCGGCCGCCCGGATCTCGGCGACGACCGGCCCGACGATCTCGACGGAATAATCCTGCTTGGCCTGCGGACCGAAATCGCCCAGATGGTCGGCCGAGTAGTTGATGCCGCCGACGAATGCGCGCTCGCCGTCGACGACGACCAGCTTGCGATGCAGGCGCCGGAACAGGTTGGTGCGCAGGCCGAGCAGCGGCCGCCGCGGATCGAATACGTGCACGCGCACGCCGGCATCGGCCAGCGTGCGCAGGAACGCCGGCGAGAATGTCGGCGAGCCGTAGCCGTCGACGGTCAGATCGACCGAAGCGCCGGCGCGCGCGGCGGCGACCAGCGCATCGCGCAGCGCCTCGCCGACGGCGTCCTCGAACAGGATGAAGGTCTCGACGATGACCTCGCGCCGCGCCTGGCCGATCGCCTCGAACACGCGCGGATAGAAGTCCTCGCCGTTCTCGAGCAGACGCACCTGGTGCCCGTCGTGCCAGCGCGTCTTCACAGGCGCACCTGCGACAGCAGGGCCGCGTGGTCGGACAGATGCGACCACGGCCGCGTGTCGAGCACCGCGGCATCCTCGATCTGCAGGCCGCGCACGTAGATGCGATCGAGCGGCAGCAGCGGGAAGCGCGCCGGAAACGTCCGTGCCGGCGCGTTGCGGCGCACCGCGAACACCTCGCGCAGACCGATCTGGGCCAGTTCGTCGCCGATGCGGCCGCGCCAGTCGTTGAAGTCGCCGGCCACGATCAGCGGCTCCTCGAGCGGCACGCGAGTCGCGACGTAATCGATCAGCCGGCCGATCTGCGCGCGGCGCTGGTGCTCGCGCAGGCCCAGATGCACGCAGATCGCGTGCAGGCCGAGCTCGATGCCGGGCAGCGTCAGCGCGCAATGCAGCAGGCCGCGGCGTTCGTGCCTGCCGACCGAGACATCGATGTTGTCGTGACGCGCGATCGGATACTTCGACAGCAGCGCATTGCCGTGGTCACCCTGCGGATAGACCGCGTTGCGCCCATATGCGAACTGCGGCCACATGCTGTCGGCGAGGAATTCGTACTGCGGCTGGAGCGGCCAGTCGGCGTAGCGGCGCGCGTGGCGGGCATGTGCGCCGTGCACCTCCTGCAGGAAGACCAGATCGGCGCCGCTGGCGCGGACCGCCTCGCGCAGCTCGTGCAGCACGAAGCCGCGATTGAGAAAGCCGAAGCCCTTGTGCACATTGATCGTGAGCACACGCAGTGTCAGCGGCAGTTCCAGTGCCGGTGCCGTCTGTACGCATGCGGTCTGCGCGGTTGTCGATGGATGGCTGGTCATTCGCAGCGAGTCTGTCGGCGCCCGCATGAATTGCGAATGTCTCGAACGCGCGGGCGCGGCGCTTCGATGAACGGATGCCATGCGATCGCGGAATCGGCAACCGCTGCCGCGACGAGGCACGCCATCGCATCGGCAGGCGGCACCGCCGCGGGCTTGCTAGGATGCGCGCGTCGCGGCATCGACACAGGGGATTCATGGAACCAGCGACCGAGGCCGTCACGGGCGCGGAAGTGGGCGGCCTGCCGGCCCGTAGCGGCGACCATGTCGGACCCTACCGGCTGATCCGTCCGATCGGTGCCGGCGCGATGGGCTGCGTCTACCTCGCCGAACAGGACACGCCGCGCCGGCAGGTCGCACTGAAGATCGTCAGCGGTCTCGGCAGCGCGCTGGTCGAGCGGATGCGGCGCGAGATCGCCGTGCTGGCGCGCCTGGAGCATCCCGGCATCGCCCGGCTCTACGCGGCCGGCGGCACCCGCGCCGAGGATGCGGATCTGCCGTGGCTGGCGATGGAGTACGTGGACGGACCGACGCTGACGGCCCATGCCGCGAAGGTCGAGGCCGATCTGGCGGCGCGGCTGCAACTGGTGATCGCGGTCGCGCGCGCGGCGCACCATGCTCACCAACTCGGCATCGTCCACCGCGATCTGAAGCCCGCCAACATCCTCGTCGACGCGCTCGGCCAGCCGAAGATCCTCGACTTCGGCATCGCGCTGCTGCGCGACGAGCGGCACGGGCTGACCCGCACCGGCCAGGTGCTCGGCACGTTGCCGTACATGGCGCCCGAGCAGCTCGCCGGCGACGGCACGCGCCTGGATGCACGCTGCGACGTCTACGCGCTCGGCGTGCTCGCCTACGAGCTGCTGACCGGCCGCCTGCCGCATCCGCGCCTGGCGACCGCGACGCTGTTCGAGGCGATCGACGTACTGCGCGGCCAGCCGCCGGTCGCGATCCGGACCCTGCTGCCGGCGGCGCGCGGCGATCTGGGCACCGTGATCATGAAGGCGATCGCGGCCGATCCGGACCAGCGCTACGCGTCGGCGGCCGCGTTCGCCGACGACCTCGAACGCATTCTGACGCATCGCCCGATCGCCGCGCGGCGGCCGAGCGCCGCGTATCGCCTGACCCGCTTCGTGCGGCGCCATCGCGCGGCCAGCGCGGCCGCCGCGGCGATCGCGCTGTGCCTGATCGGCGCGACCGCGGTCTCGCTGCGCTACGGCTGGTCCGAGGCCGCGGCGCGGCGCGAGGCCGAGCTGCGCGCGGCCGAGGCCGATGCGACACGCGCCTTCCTCGAGACGATGCTGGTTTCGGCCGATCCGGAGCAGGCGCTCGGCCGCGAACTGCGCATCGGCGACGTGCTCGACGAGGCCGTGCGCGGCCTGCACGCCGATACACTGCCGCCAGCGGTCGCGGCGCGGCTGCGCCGCACGCTCGGGCGCACCTATCTGCAGCTCGGCGACGCCGACCGCGGCGCGGCGCTGCTGCGCGATGCCGCTGCCCTGGCCGATCCGGCGCAGCCGCTGGCGATCGACATCGCGATCGACCTGGCACGCGCCGACCAGGCGCGCGGCGCGCGCACCGAGGCGCGCCGCGCGCTCGACGACGTGCTCGCCGGCGGCAAGCCGACACCGGCGCAGCGCCTCGCGGCCGGGCTCGCGCTCAGCGAGGTGCAGGCCGCGCAGGGCCAGGCCGCCGATGCCGAGCGTGGCCTGCGTGCGCTGATCGCCGCACAGCCCGACGCCGATCCGGTCCAGGCGCTGACCGCACGCCACAACCTCGCCGCCGTGCTGCAGCAGCAGGGCCGGCTCGACGAGGCGCTGGCGATCGCCGAGGACGTGCTGGCGCGACGCATCGCGCAGTTCGGCGAGGACCATCCGCAGACGTTGTACTCGCGCAACCAGATCGCCAGCCTGCGCCAGCTGCGCGGCGAGCCGGACCAGGCCGAGGCCGCGTTCCGCGCGGTGCTCGACGCGCGGCGCCGCGTGCTCGGCCCGCATCACCCGGCCACGCTGACGACCGAGCGCAACCTGGCCGTGAGCCTGGTCCAGAACGGCCGCCCGGGCGAAGCCGAGCCGATCCTGCGCGAGGTCGCCGCGCAGTGGACCGCGCAGCGCGGCGAGACCGATCCGCGCACGCTCGAGACACGCACGATGCTGGCCTACGCGTTGACCGACCTGGGCCGCCGCGACGAGGCCGAGCGCCTGCTGCGCGAGGTGATCGCGCGCCAGGATGCCAGTGGCCGCCCGGCCACGCCGGAGACGCTGACGCCGCGCAACGATCTGGCGATGCTGCTGATGGACGCCGGCCGCCTCGACGAGGCACTGGCCGAGTTCGACCGCCTCGACCCGGTCATGCGCGCCACGCTCGGCGACGATCATCTCTACGTGGCGATCCTGACCGGCAATCGCGGCCAGTGCCTGGCGCGGCTCGGCCGGCTCGAGGCCGCGCGCGAGGCGCTCGACGCGAGCCATGCGCGCCTGCTCGCAGCGCTCGGCGCCGGGCATCCACGCACGCGCAAGGTCGCCGGCCAACGCGACGAAGTCCATCGCCGACTCGGCACCGAGGCGGCGCCGTGACCGCGACATTGCCGGCTGTCCTCGTCGCGATCGCCGCGGCCGCACTGATCGGATGCGCGGTGCTCGCCGCGCGTCTGCGGCAGCAGGCCGGCCGGCACCGGCGTGCGATCCGGGCGCTGGCCGCGCGATTGCAGACGGCCGCGGACGAAGCGGCCCGCCTCGCCGCCGCGGCCGAGCGCGAGCGCATCTACGCCGACCTGCACGACGACCTCGGCGCGCGTCTGCTCGACCTGGTCTATCGCGCACCGACGCCGGCCGAGGCCGACCGCGTGCGCGCGATCCTGCAGGATCTGCGCGACGTCGTGACACGCTCGCGCGGCACGCCCGGCACGCTCGGCGACGTGCTCGCCGACATCCGCGCCGAGGCCGTGCAACGGCTGGCGCGGCCGGCATCGAACTGGTCTGGGACGCCCCGCCCGACCTGCCCGAGCCGGTGCTGGACCCGGCGCGCGCGCTGCACCTGTACCGGATCGTGCGCGAGGCGATCAGCAACGTAATCCAGCACGCGCGCGCGAAGCGCCTGCGCGTGCGCCTGCGCGTCGCCGATGCGCACCTGCGGCTGGAGCTGACCGACGACGGCGACGGCCGGGCCGGCACCAGCGGCCACGCCGGCCGCGGCATGCACGGCATGCGCGAGCGCGCGAACGAGCTCGACGGCGCGATCCGCTGGGCGCCCGGTACCGAAGGCGGCACCAAGGTGCTGCTCGAACTGCCCTTGCCTGCCGCCGAGGACGCGCGATGAGCCGCTACGCGCAGGCACTCGTCGTCGACGATCTGCCGGCCAGCCGCGCCTGGCTCGGCGACGCGCTGACGCGCGCGTTCCCGGGCATCGCGCTCGCCATGGCCGGCAGCCTCGCCGAAGCCGCACCGCATCTGGCGACGCCGCCGCCGCTGGCGTTGATCGATCTCGGCCTGCCGGACGGTTCCGGCGTCACGCTGATCGGCCCGCTGCAGGCCGCCGGGTCGCTGGCCGTGGTCGCGACCGTGTTCGACGACGATGCGCACCTGTTTCCGGCGCTGGCCGCCGGCGCGGCCGGTTACGTGCTCAAGGATCAGCCGCCCGACGCGCTGGCGACGATGCTGCGTGGGATCGCCGATGGCCAGCCGCCGCTGTCACCGTCGATCGCACGACGCCTGCTCGGTCATTTCCGCCCGGCGCCGGCCGCCGCCGACGCCGCGCTGACCGCCCGCGAAACCGACGTGCTGCGGCTGATCGCCAAGGGCCTGACCGTGGCCGATGTCGCGGCCGCACTCGCGCTGTCGCGCCACACGGTGACCGGCTACGTCAAGGACGTCTACCGCAAGCTGCGCGTCTCCACGCGCGCCGAGGCGACGCTCGAAGCGACGCGGCGCGGCCTGGTCGGCGGCGATACGTACTGATCGAAACAGCGTCGCGTCTGTCCCGCGCGCGGTGCACAGGCGCCTTGCCCCAGCCGCGCCCGTTCAGCGGATGGCGTCGACCGTGCGCGAACCGGCCTTGCGACCGACACGCGCATCCTCGCCGGAGAGACGCGCAGGGCCATCCTCGGCAGGCCGTCTACATCGACGCTGCACGAGGCGGTGCGCCTGAACGGTCATGCGCACACGACACGTCCCGAATCCGAGCCGGTCGCCAGGACGATCGCCAGCTGCGCGCCGGAGCCGCGCGGTCAAGGCGCGCCTCCGGCTCGATCGATCGCCGCCACGAAGCCGGCGAGCGGCGCGCGTGCGGCCGACCGGCCGACTGCGCGCATGCGCCGCGGACACGACGCCATCGTCGCGGCACGGACACGGCGGCGCATCCTCACGAGCCATGCCGGTGAGCAGCGCCGGTCGAGGAATCCGAAGAAGAGGCCATCCTTGGCCGGGCGCACTCCGTCAGCACACGTGGAGCGGGATCGATCGTGCGGCCTCACGGCCAGGCGATCGGGCCCTCGAACGCGTCGCAGTAGATGCCTTCGCTGCCGTGCTGCAGCGCGCACGGATACGAGGTGTCGATCGTGTGGAGCAGGCAATGCGACTGGCCAGGATCGGACGCGCAGCCTTCGAGCAGCGCCGGATCGGGCGTCGCCGAGTCGTCGATCGCGAACAGCAGCTCGACCGGACCCGGCGCCGTCGTCAGCAGGCCCGGATCGAAGCCCAGCCGCAGCTCGCCGTGCGCCGCGGCCTGGAAGCTGCCGGTGTAGCGGCAGGTCAGGACCAAGCCGGTGTCGACGCCGCCCTGCGAGGCGCAGACGATCGCCGGCGGCGCGCTGGAGGTCGACGCGATGCGCCAGTAGAAGCCGCGCGGCAGCTTGACCAGGATGCCGATCTCGCCGGCCGCCGCCGTGCCTGCGTTGTGAAAGCCGGCGGTGACGAGGCCGTCGTGGCTGCCGAGCGCGAACACCGTCGGCACGTGGAAGGCCGTCGTCATCTCGAGCGCGGCAGCGGCGCCTCGGTGATCGTGGCGGCCATGCGATCGCACCAGGCCGGCGTCATGTCGGCCTGGCACTGCGCGAGCGTCGTCGAGCTGCCCGGCACGGCCATGTCGACCGCCGCGTCCAGCCGCATCGCGCCGAGCGGCGCCGTCGGCGAAACCGCGACGTGGACGGTGGTCTGCGTGACCTGCAGGATCGAGTTGGGATTGCCCGACAGCCCCTCGCCGGTGCAGGTGACGAGCTGACCGGCCGCGTCCGGCGTCGCGCCGGTGCAGGTCATCCACGAGGGCCGCGTGCCGACCGCGCGATCGTAGATGAGTCCCGGCGGCAGCTGCAGGTAAAGGTTCGCGCGCGGCGTGGCGTCACACCATTGGCCGGGACAATTGCCGATGTCGATCAGGATCCGGGCTTCGGTGCCGCGCCAGAATACGCCGCTGCCCGATCCCCAGATCGAGCCGGCGGCGTTGCGCGCGATGTCGACCGACATCGTCGATTGCGCCGCCGCCGCGCCCGCGACCGTGCCGGCGACCGCCAGCATCGCTATCCGGTACCTCATGCGCTCACCCCCTATGTCCGGAGCGCAGCCTAGGCGTACCGGCGAACGAACGGCACCCCGCGAATGCGGGGGTCGCACGGTTCGTACGCGATGCGGTACGGCCCCGCACGCCTGGCGCGATCGGCGCACCTCGCACACGTCGAACGTGCGGCGTCCGATGAAGGCCGCTGCGGCCGACGCGGCGACCGCAAGCGCGGGCCGTCCAGCGGGTGCAATGGCCGCGGACGCGACGGCGCATCGTCGCGGGCATGCACACGTCGCCGAGCGACGCTCGCCCGCATGCACAAGTGGAAACGTGAACCCCGGCTGGCGGCGTGTGGCCGATGCCGGCCCGCTTCATCATCGAGCGAGCGAGCGGCTGCTAGCGTCGATCCATCGACCTCTTCGGAGCTTCCGCCATGGCACGACTGCTTCATGCCGCCCTCGCCGGCGCCCTGGGCCTGGCCGGCACCGCCGGCGCACAGCAGAACGACGGCACCGACGTACGCATCGCCGCGCACGTCTACAAGCCGGCCAGGGTCGCCGCCACCCCGGCGCGCATCTCCGGACTGCAGGTAGCGAAGGGATTCTCGGTCTCGGTCTTCGCCGAGGGACTGCAGAATCCGCGAATGCTGGCGGTCGCGCCCGACGGCACGGTCTACGTGAGCCGGCGCGAACAGGGCGACGTGCTGATGTTCAAGGATGCCGATCGCGACGGTCGCGCCGACGGCGCACCGATGGCCGTACTGCATCGTCCCGGCGCACACGGCCTGGCGATCCGCGACGGCCGCCTGTACGTGGCGACCTCGCGCGAGGTGTTCGTCGCGCCGATCCAGGCCGACGGCACGCTCGGCACCGCCGAGATGATCATCGGCGATCTGCCCGATACCGGCCAGCATCCGAATCGCACGCTCGCGTTCGGTCCCGACGGCATGCTGTACATCAGCGCCGGATCGACCTGCAATGCGTGCAACGAGGCCAACCCGGAATCGGCCGCGCTACTGCGTGCGTCGCCCGACGGCCGCTCGCGCACGATCTTCGCGACCGGACTGCGCAATACGATCGGCTTCGACTGGCATCCGCAGACCGGCGAGCTGTGGGGCCTGGATCACGGCATCGACTATCTCGGCGACGACGAGCAGCCCGAGGAGCTCAACCGCATCGAACTCGGCAAGCGCTACGGCTGGCCGCACGTCTGGGGCGAGGGCGGACTCAATCCGCAGTCGACGCCGCCGGGCGGGCTGACCAAGGCGCAGTGGAAGGCGATCAGCACGCCGATGGCGCTCGGCTACACCGCGCATGCCGCGCCGATGCAGATGCTGTTCTACACCGGCCAGGCGTTTCCGGCCGACTACAGCGGCGATGCGTTCGCGGCGATGCGCGGCTCGTGGAACCGCAAGCCGGCGTCGGGCTACGAGGTGGTGCGCATCGTGTTCCGCGACGGCCAGCCGCAGCGCATCGAGCCGTTCGTCAGCGGCTTTCTCAGCCGCGACGGTCGCACGCATTTCGCCCGGCCGGTCGGCCTGGCGATCGCGCAGGACGGCGCCCTGCTGATGTCCGACGACGGCAACGGCGTGATCTACCGGATCGCCTACGCCGGCCGCGAGCGCAGCGCCGTCGAGCGTGCCGCGCCACCGGCCGGCGCGATGCAGGCGCAGGCCGCGCGCGGCGTCGGCGTGCCGCTCGCGCTGGCGCGGCCCGAGACCCGGACCGACGGCACGCTGCAGGTGACCTCGCCCGCGTTCGGCAATGGCTCGCCGATCCCGCCGCGCCACAGCGAGTATGCCGACGGCGTCTCGTTCCCGCTGGCGTGGACCGCGGTGCCGCAGGCACGCTCGTACGTGATCGTCATGGAGGATCCGGACGCGCGGCCGATCACGCCGTTCGTGCACTGGGTGGCCTGGAACATTCCGGCCGGCACGACCTCGCTGCCGGAAGGTCTGCACGAGATCGAACGGCTGACCGCGCCGGACGGGCTGATGCAGGGCTGGACCTCGCGCGGCTCGCCCGGCTACTTCGGCCCGCGACCGCCGGTCGGCGATCCGCCGCATCACTATCACGTACAGGTGCTCGCACTCGATCGCGAACTCGACCTGCCGGCCGGCTCGGACCGCGACGCGGTGCTGGCTGCCGCGCGCGGTCACGTCCTTGCGAAGGGCGAGCTGGTCGGCACCTACGCGCAATCGATCGATCCGCCGCGCTGAGCGGCACACGACGCGGCCGCACCCGGTTTCGTCCGGGCGCGGTCACATGGGGAACGGCGATGGATCTGGACTGGGTGCAATGGCCGGCGATGGCGGTCACCGTGCTGGCGGCGTGGAACGTCGGCGCGCGCCAGAAGCAGCAGCGCGGCTGGGGCTTCTGGTGCTTCCTCGCCAGCAACGTGCTGTGGATCGTCTGGGGGTTCTACGCGAAGGCCTACGCGCTGGTCGTGCTGCAGGTGTTCCTGGCCGCGACCAATCTGCGCGGCGCGCGCAAGAACGATGCGCTCTGAGCGCGTGGTGCGAGTCGGCGCGACGATCGGGCAACAAAAAGCCCGCACTGCTGCGGGCTTTTGGGACGTCCTGGGACGTCGTCGAACCATGTTGTGGAGGCCTGAGTCGGAATCGAACCGGCGTACACGGCTTTGCAGGCCGCTGCATGACCACTCTGCCATCAGGCCGATGACGCTGAACCACACCTGCGGGACGCACGCCGCGGACGGCGCCGGCCCCTTAAACAACAAAACCTCGGCGGGCCGAGGTTTTGGTGGAAAGCCTGGAGCGGGAAACGAGACTCGAACTCGCGACCCCGACCTTGGCAAGGTCGTGCTCTACCAACTGAGCTATTCCCGCCCGGGACGCGCATATTACGGAATGGCGTGAGAGTGTCAACAAAAACCTGTGCGATCGCGCGAAATTTTTCGCCGGCGCTCAGACGCGGCCGCTGTCGTTGTCGCGCAGCGCCGGCCAGGCCGCACGCACGTAGATCAACGCCGACCAGATCGTCAGCACCGCGGCCACCACCAGCAGCGCCTCGCCGATGCGGTACAGGCGCAGTTCCGGCACGTCGCGCTGATGCAGGCAGACCACGATCGCGACGATCTGCATCGTCGTCTTGAGCTTGCCGATCCAGGCCACGCCGACCTTCGCGCGCTGGCCGATCTCGGCCATCCATTCGCGCAGCGCCGAGATGCTGATCTCGCGGCCGACGATGATCGCGCTGGCGACCGCCATCAGCGGCGTGGGGTTCTGCTGGACCAGCAGGAACAGGGCGACCGCGACCATCAGCTTGTCGGCGACCGGATCGAGGAACGCGCCGAACGCCGAGGTCAGGTCGTAGCGGCGCGCGATCCAGCCGTCGAGCCAGTCGGTCAGCGCGGCCAGCACGAACACGCCGGCCGCGGCGATGTTCGACCAGTGCGCGGTGTTCGGATAGTACTCGGGCAGATAGAAGACGACGACGATGACCGGCAGCAGCACGATGCGGAACAGCGTGAGGATCGTCGGCGCGGTCAAGGTCATGGAGCGGGTCCCTCAGCCGTGGAACACGGCGTAGATGCGTTCGGCCAGGTCGCGGTGGATGCCTTTGACCTGCATGATTTCCTCCACGCCGGCGGCGGCCAGTCCGGCCCGGCCGCCGAAGTGCTTGAGCAGCGCCGCGCGGCGCTTGGCCCCGATGCCGGCGATCTCCTCCAGCGTGCTCGCCTCGCGCGCCTTTTTCGCGGCGGCCGCGGTGACCGGTGATCGCGAAACGATGCGCCTCGTCGCGGACCGCCTGAATGAGATGCGAGGCCGGCGATTCGGGTCCGGGCCAGAGCGTGCGGCCTGTGTCGCCCAAGATCAAGGTTTCGTCGCCGGCGCGGCGCGCCTCGCCCTTGGCGACGCCGACCACGTTGAGCCCCTCGATGCCGAGCTCGGCCAGCACGTCCAGCGCCTGGCGGACCTGGCCCTTGCCGCCGTCGATCAGCAGCACGTCCGGCAGCACGCCCTCGCCGTCGCGGATCCGCTTGTAGCGCCGCAGCAGGGCCTGCCCCATCGCCGCATAGTCGTCGCCGGGCGTGATGCCGGTGATGTTGAAGCGCCGGTACTGCGACTTCTCGGCACCCTCGGGGCCGAACACGACGCACGAGGCGACCGTGGCCTCGCCCATCGTGTGGCTGATGTCGAAGCACTCGATGCGGCGCGGCGTCTCGTCGAGGCCGAGCAGGTCGCGCAGCGCCTCGAACCGCGTCGTCAGCGTCTGCCGGCTGGCCAGGCGCGCGTCGAGGCCGGCCTGCGCGTTCTTGAGCGCGAGTTCGAGGAAGCGCGCGCGCTCGGCGCGCACGCGCGCCTTGATCTCGACCGCGTGGCCAGCCTGTCCGCCGAGCGCCTCGGCGATCAGCTCGGCCTCCTCGGGCAGATGGCTGACGATCAGTTCCTCGGGCAGCGGCCGCTCCAGGTAGTACTGCACGATGAACGAGGCGATCACCGCCGGCGGCTCGGCGTCGCTGCCGAGCCGCGGAAAGAAGTCGCGCGAGCCCAAGCTGACCCCGTTGCGGAAGAACAGCACGCTGATGCAGGCGATGCCGTTGCGGATCGCGCAGCCGATCACGTCCATGTCGGCGCTGGCTCCCTGCACGTAATGGCGGGCCTGGATGCGCTGCAGCGCGGTGATCCGGTCGCGCGCGGCGGCGCGCGCTCGAACGCCAGCGCCGCGCTGGCGCGTTCCATCGTCGCGACCAGCTCGTCCTGGACCAGCTTGGAGCGGCCTTCGAGGAACAGCGTCGCGTGGCGCACGCTCTCCTGGTAGTCGGCCGGCTCGACCAGACCGACGCACGGCGCCGTGCAGCGGCCGATCTGGTGCTGCAGGCACGGCCGCGAGCGGTTGCGGAAGTAGCTGTCCTCGCAGTTGCGCAGCCGAAAGAGCTTCTGCAGCAGGCCGATGCTCTCGCGCACCGCGGCGGCGCTCGGGTACGGCCCGAAGTAGCGGCCGCCCTCGTTGCGTGCGCCGCGATGGAACGCCAGGCGCGGCCACTCGCCGGCGGTCAGGTGGATGTACGGATAGCTCTTGTCGTCGCGCAGCAGGATGTTGTAGCGCGGCTTGAGCGATTTGATCAGCTGCGATTCGAGCAGCAGCGCCTCGGCCTCGGTGCGCGTCAGCGTGACCTCGATGCGCGCGATCTGCGAGACCATCGAGGCGATGCGCGGCTCCAGCCAGCGGCTTCAGGAAGTAGCTGCCGACGCGCTTGCGCAGATTGCCGGCCTTGCCGACGTAGAGCAGATCGCCGGCGTCGTCGAACATGCGGTAGACGCCGGGGGCGCCGCTGAGCGTGCTGACGTATACCTTGCCGTCGAAGCCGGCGCGGTCCTCGGGTGGGGTCATCGGACCATTTTAGTCCGCAACGGCGTGTTCAGTCCGCCACTGCGACGCGACGGGCCGTTCCGTCGGACAGGTCCACGCGCACGATCTCGTGGCTGCCGGTATTGGCGATCCACAGCGCGCCGGCCGCGACCGACAGGCCCGAGGGTTCGTTCAGCCGATAGCCGATCTCGGGCCGGCTCACCTTGGCCGCGGCGAGATTGATCAGCTTGATCGCATCGTTGTAGCTGTCGGCGGCGAATACCGAGCCGCGCGGCCCGGCCGCGACCGCCAGCGGATGCTGCAGCCGCGACGCCGCGCAGGTCCCGACCGCGTCGCCGAATGCGTACAGGCCGCTGCCGACCACGGTCGTCACGCGGCCGTCGGCCAGACGCACCAGGCGCACCGCCGAGGCGGCCGCGTCGGCGACGACGAGCTGCGCCTGGGCGACCGCGAGCCCGCTCGGCTGGGCCAGCACCGCGTCGGCACCGATGCCGTCGACCCGATCGAGCGCACCGCTGCCGGCCAGCACGCGCGCGCGGCGGCCGATCAGATCGACCTGCCAGATCTGGTTGAGGCCGGCCATCGCGATGTAGAGCTGGTCGCCGACGATCGCCAGATCGGCCGGTGCGCAGGCGGCCAGTCCGTGCACGTCGCTGTCGTGCGGGCGGCGGTAGCCCGGCACGCCGGTGCCGAGCAGCGTGCGTACGCTGCCGTCGGCCAGATCGACGCTGCGCACGGCGTGATTGCCGCGATCGGCGACGTAGAGCTGGTCGCGGTGCACGATCAGGCCCTGCGGATCGCTGAAAGCGGCCTCTTCGCCGGCACCGTCGGCGAAACCGGCATGGCCCGAACCGAAGCGGCGCAGCACGCGGCCGTGGTGGTCGCACTCGAGCACGCGATCGTGACCGCTGTCGGCGACGTAGAGCAGGCGTTCGGTCGCCAGCAGCTTGCCGGGGAAGCGCAGGCTCGCGCGCGGCTCCGGGCGGATCGCCGGCACCGCGCTCTCGAAAACGCGCAGGCCCTGCGCGGCCGCCTCGTCGAGCAGGGCGCCGACCAGATCGTCGAGCGGCCCGAGATGGCCGGCGCCGGCGACGCGCGCGGCCAGGCGGCCTTCGGCGTCGATGACCGCGACGGTCGGCCAGGCGCCGACGCCGTAATCGCGCCAGACCGCGAAGGCCGGATCGCTCGCGACCGGATGCTCGATGCGCAGGCGGTTGACCGCGCGCAGCACCGCGGCGGGCGCGCACTGCGCGCCGTACTTGGGACAGTGGATGCCGATCACGCAGAGTCCGTCGTGATGGCGCGCCTGCAAGGCCGCCAGGTCCGGCACCATCGCCGCGCACTGCGCGCTGTCGCCGGTCCAGAACCAGACCAGCACGACGCGGCCGCGCAGCATCGCCAGGCGCGGCGGGTCGTCGGTATTGACCCAGGTCAGGCCGGACGGCAGCTCGGGCGCCTGCGGGCGGATCGGGCTCATCGGCGCGATCCGCCGTCGCGCCGCAGCCGCTCGGCCAGCGCCGCGACGCCCTCGCGCGCGAGGCTCAGCACCTGCTCGAAGTCGCGCTGCGAGCCGTAGTACGGATCGGGTACGTCGCTGCGTGCGGTGAAGCCCGCGAACGGCAGGAACAGCGCGACGCGATCGCGCGACGCGGCCGGGCAGACGCGCTCGAGCGCGCGCAGGTTGGCCGCGTCCATCGCCAGCACGTGGTCGTACTCGTCGAAGTCGGCCGCGTCGATCTGGCGCGCGCGATGCGCCGCCATCGGATAGCCGGCCGCTTCGGCGACCGCGATCGCACGGCGGTCGGCGGACGCGCCGACGTGGTAGTCCTCGGTACCGGCCGAGGCGACCGTCGCGGCGAGACCGGTACGCGCCAGCTCGACGCGCGCCACCGCCTCGACCGTCGGCGAGCGGCAGATGTTGCCCATGCAGACGAACAGGATCCGCGTCACCGCGCCGCTCCGGCGAGCAGCCGCTCGGCGCGCGCCAGATCCTCGGGCGTGTCGACGCCGGGCGGGAACGGCTCGGGCGCGATGCCGACCGCGATCGCATGGCCGTGCTCGAGCGCACGCAGTTGCTCGAGCGACTCGGCCTGTTCGAGCGGCGTGCGCGCGAGTTGCGCGAACGCGCGCAGGAAGCCGGCGCGATAGGCGTAGATGCCGATGTGGCGCAGGAACGGCACGCCGTCGGGCAGGCGCGTGCGGTCCGCCGCGAACGCATCGCGCGGCCACGGCAGCGGCGCGCGGCTGAAATACAGCGCGCGACCGTCGGCGCCGCGCACCAGCTTGACGCAGTTGGGGTCGAACAGCTCCTCGACCGATCCGATCGGCGTCGCCAGCGTCGCCATCGGCGCGGCGCCGGCGGCCAGCGTGGCGGCGACCGCGCGGATGCCGCTGGCCGGCGCCATCGGCTCGTCGCCCTGCAGGTTGACGACGATCGTCTCGTCCGGCCAGGCACGCCGCGTCGCGCACTCGGCGAGGCGGTCGCTGCCCGAGGCATGGCCGGCATCGGTCATGACGACCTCGACGCCGCTGCCGGCCAGCGCGGCGGCGATGCGCGGCTCGTCGGTCGCGACGACGACCTCGCGCGCGCCGGCGGCCAGCGCGCGCCGCGCGACGTGCACGATCATCGGCACGCCGCCGATCGGCAGCAGCGGCTTGCCCGGCAGACGGGTCGAGGCGTAGCGGGCGGGAATCGCGACGACGAACGGGACGGACTGAGTTTCCATGTGCGAAGACCGACACTCCGGCAATGAGCGGAAAACACGATCGGCAGGGGCCGGCGGCGTCCGTCATCGGCTGCCGGCGCGACGGCCGGCCGCGATCGCGCTGCGCCCCGACGCAGCGATACCGCCGTCGCCCCCTTGCGACCCCCGCAGCGTAATCGACCCGAACCGGGAGCGACAGTCCGTCCGCGTGAACGCCGCCCGACCGCCGTCGTCGTCCGGACCTGACCGCGGCCGGACCTGCCGCTACCATACCGCGCGCCTCCCGCCCGCTGCCGCACCGATCCTCACGTGAACGCCCCTGCCCCGACCTCGCCGCTGCCGTTGCGCGCGGCGCTGCTGATGGCCGCCAGCGCCTGCCTGTTCGGTCTGATGGCGGTGTCGATCCGCTATGCGTCCGCCCAGTTGCACCCGTTCGAGATCGCGTTCTTCCGCTGCCTGTTCGGTGCCCTGTTCGCGCTGCCGCTGCTGCGCGTGCACGGCATCGGCATCCTGCGCACCGACAAGCTCGGCTTCTACGTCGCGCGCTGCCTGATCGGCATGCTGTCGATGCTGGCCGGATTCTGGGCGATGGTGCACCTGCCGCTGGCGCAGGCGATCGCGCTGTCGTACTCCACGCCGCTGTTCGTGACGATCGGCGCCGTGCTGTTCCTCGGCGAGGTCGTGCGGCTGCGCCGCTGGAGCGCGGTCGTCGCCGGCTTCGTCGGCGTGCTGGTCATCATGCGGCCGAACGGCGAGAGCTTCGCGGTCGACAGCCTGGTCGCGATCCTCGCCGCGGCGATGAGCGGCATGGTCACGATCAGCATCAAGTTCCTGTCGCGCTCGGAGCCGCCGGACCGCATCGTGCTGCTGACGACGATGCTCTGGGTGCCGCTCTCGCTCGGTCCGGCGCTGACGGTCTGGCAGTGGCCGCAGGCCGGCATCTGGCCGTGGCTGGTCGCGGCCGGCGCGCTCGGCACCGGCGGACACTACTGCTGGACGCGCGCGCTCAAGCTGGCCGACGCCTCTCTGCTGGCGCCGCTGAGCTATCTGCAGCTGCTGGTGGTCGCGGTGCTGGCCTGGGCGCTGTTCGGCGAGCAGGTCGACGGCTATACCGCGCTCGGCGCGGCGATCATCATCGGTGCCAGCCTCTACATCGCGCGGCGCGAAGCCTCGCTGGCACGCCAGCGCCGCGAGGAACCGGTCGTCGTGCGCTCCGAACCGCAGGCCTGAGGCGGCGGCCGATCGCGGCGGCGCTCGCGCGCCGTACCGCCTTGCCCGAGATCGGCTCAGGCCTGCCGCCGGGACCTCCGATCCAGCATCGTTGCGGCTCGTCTACCTGAGGCGGCAGCCGATCGCAGCGGCGCTTGCGTGGTGCGCCAACCTGATCGAGACCGGCTCTGGCTGCGCCGGTCGGAGGCCGGATTGCACCCGTCGCGGCGCCGTTCACGCCTGTGACGCCATCGGCCACGTCGCGCAGCCGGCCGCCACCAGGCCACCGTCAGGCCAGGCGTGACGCCGCCACGCGTGTACCGGGTCGATCGAACCCGAGGCCCGGCGGCCGTGCTCAGCCGCGCGGCGCGTAGTGGCGCGCGACGTAGTCGTCGACGACGCCGACGAAATCCTGCGCGATCGTCTCGCCGCGCAGCGTCATCGCCTTCTCGCCGTCGATGAATACCGGCGCGGCCGGCGCCTCGCCGGTGCCGGGCAGCGAGATGCCGACGTTCGCGTAGCGCGACTCGCCCGGTCCGTTGACGACGCAGCCCATCACCGCCAGCGTCATGTTCTCGACGCCGTCGTACTGGATGCGCCACTCGGGCATCTTGGCGCGCACGTGGTCCTGGACGGTCCGCGCGAGCTCCTGGAAGAACGTGCTGGTCGTGCGGCCACAGCCCGGACAGGCCGTCACCAGCGGCGTGAACGCGCGCAGGCCCATCGTCTGCAGCAGCTCCTGCGCGACGATGACCTCGCGCGTGCGCGATTCGCCCGGCTCGGGCGTCAGCGAGATGCGGATCGTGTCGCCGATGCCTTCCTGCAGCAGCACCGCGAGCGCGGCCGTGGAGGCGACGATGCCCTTGGAGCCCATGCCGGCCTCGGTCAGACCCAGGTGCAGTCCGTAGTCGCAGCGCGCGCCGAGGTCGCGGTAGACCGCGATCAGCTCCTGCACGCCGGAGACCTTGCACGAGAGCAGGATGCGGTCGCGCGGCAGGCCCAGTTCCTCGGCGCGCGCGGCCGAGTCGAGCGCCGAACGGATCAGCGCCTCGCGGGCGACGCGCGCGGCGTCCCACGGCACGTCGCGGCGGCTGTTCTCGTCCATCTGCGCGGCGACCAGGGCCTGGTCGATCGAGCCCCAGTTGGCGCCGATCCGGACCGGCTTGCCGTAGCGCAGCGCCGCCTCGATGATCGCGGCGAACTGGGTGTCCTTCTTCTTGCCGAAGCCGACGTTGCCGGGATTGATGCGGTACTTGGCGAGCGCCTCGGCGCAGGCCGGCTCGCGCTCGAGCAGCTGGTGGCCGTTGTAGTGGAAATCGCCGATCAGCGGCACCGAGCAGCCCATCATCGCCAGGCGGTCGCGGATCCGCGGCACGCGCGGCGGCGGCCTCGAGCGTGTTGACGGTCAGCCGCACCAGCTCGGAGCCGGCGCGCGCCAGCTCGGCGACCTGCTTGGCGGTGCCGACGACGTCGGTCGTATCGGTATTGGTCATCGACTGCACGACGACCGGCGCATCGCCGCCGACCTGGACCGAGCCGACGCGCACGGCGACGCTCGGACGGCGCCCGGCGGGGCCGGAAGCGGGAGTGGACGTGGGCTCGGTGCTCATGGGATCGCGTGCGGGCAAGGGCAGCGCCCGGCGGGGACGGGCCGGCCGGCGGACGCGGGTGCGCAGTCTAACCGGGATGCCCGGCGCTGTCCCCGGCGGCCGCGCCGCCGATGCGGCGTGCGCGGGCGACGCACCTTCGAAGGCCGCAACGAAAAACGGCGCGAACCGGGTGGTTCGCGCCGTCTTCTTCCGAAGTGGTGGGCGGTACAGGGATCGAACCTGTGACCCCTACCATGTCAAGGTCGCGCAAGATCAAGGAAAACAAGGACTAAGGCGCTCAGTACATCCTCCCGGCGAACACGAAGAATCAGCAGCTTGGGCAGCTCGTGGGGTCACTTTGGGGTCAGTCTGTCTTGAGCGCCCCGCGGTGCCACAACTCGCCCAACGACACGCCTGGCCGCGCTACAGGCGCGGCACGATACTTGCGTGCCTGCCCACTGCTGGATCCGCTGCCGGATCGGGCGGGGCGAGGCTGCGGGCCGCTGCGGGCCTACGGCGCGGATACGCATCAGGGATGGGGGTTGCTGAGCTCGACGCAATCCGCCGGCGCGTCCGGCGCCTCAGCATCAAACGTACCGATTTCCTCGCCGCCGACGGCGACGGATATCCGCAGCGCGCCGCCGAGGTACACGGCAAGGCACGTGTGGCCGTCGCTGGTCACGCCGTCCGCGCTGACGATGTAATTCCAGGGCTCGAACGCGGTTGCGGTCCACAGCACCTCGTCGTCCGGCGAAAGCCCGTGCAGGCCGAGGACGAACATGCGGCCATCGGACACACTCACACACCCGTCGACGAACAGCGCGAGGTCGCCAGGTCCGGGGCTCGGACCTGGATCGCCACCGTCGCCACTCCCACCGCCGCCGCTCGACGGAGGCGGCACCACCACAATGACCGAATTGGCGACCGCGGTCGGGGTGCCGGGCCTGGCCGGAAATCGCCTCATTGGATGATGATCCCTATTTCGAGCGTGGCGCCGTCTGCCGTCACGATATCGAGTGTCCAGGCGCCGGCAGGCAGTAGGGCCACGGAGACGATGAAGCGGCCGGCGCTGTCCGTCTGGCCCGAGATGCCCAACTCGCGCACCGAGACGCGCGCACCGGCGAGCGGACGGCCGTCGGTGTCGAGCAGCGTGATGAGGCGATCGGTGCCCGCCGTCGCAACCGCAGCGCCTGCGTACTGGAGGGGATCGTAGGCCACGGACTGGCGCACCAAGCGCACCGCCGGCAGCCCTCCGACCGGCGCGGTCAGCGTGATCGCCGTGCGGCCGGCCGCCATGTCCCGAGATCGCTCCGTCACTGTGTAGATGCCCGCAGCGGGCAACGCAGGGTGGTCGAGCTGTATGCCCTGGCCTGGCCGCAGCGGACGACGCACCGTCGCCTGGATCGTCCACTGCGGCCGCGCACTCTGCTGCAGCAGTCGCTCGGCCACCGCGAGCGCAACGCGCGCGCTGCCGATCCACGGCGCAACGATCACTTCTGGCCGGCGGCCATGGCGCGCGATGGAGTCGGGCGACTCCAGCTGGATCGCGCCGCGCGGCTGGCCCGCCTCCGGCGCGAACTGGATGGTCAGGTCGTTGACCAGGTCGGCGATCGAGCATGCGGCCGAGACGCTACCGTCGCGGACGATCGTCAGCGCCGGGCCGGTCCCGCCGCCAGGCCAGAGGCGACATAGCGCCGGATCGTCCGGACAGTAGGTGGCGCCGATCGCGGCGCAGATCGATCGGACGACGCTCAGGACCGTGTCTCGCATCTCGATGCTACCGGCGACCTCGAGCCGCGCGGCATCGCAGGCAGCCCGGAAGCTGGCGAGCTGCCCATCGTTGACGTCGCGGCCGGCGATGGCCGTGAGGACGTCCCACACGACGTCGGCCGGATTGATCAACGGCTGCCCCGTGCGTGGATGCTGCTTGCCGCGACCGCGAGCGACCAGCGAGACGCCCTCATCCTGTGATGCCCCGAAAGCGACCGCGGCCATGGCGCGGCCCGTGGCATCCGTGACGGTGCGCGCCTCCCAGTCGCCGACCGGGAGCCCGTTGAGGAGGACGGCATCGATGCCCTGAACGGGATGGTCGGCCCACACGAAAAGCGTGCGCGCCTCGTCGAACTGGATCAGCTCCCCGCTGCACGCCCCGTAGCGATGCGGCAGCGGCACCGCCTCGCGGTAGCCTCCCCAGGCCGTCGCATCGCGCAACGGCAGTGCCGCACTCAGTGGCGTCACGCCTCAAGCCCCAACTGACACTCGGTCTCCGTGAGTCGCACGCTCTGAATCGCGCCCGCGAACTCGGTCCCGTCCGGACTGAGGAGCTCGGCCGGCGCGCCGAGGGGCGGCACCGCAAAGAGGCGCGTGCATTGCCCCGACCGATTATCCAGGGTCACCGTCACCTTGGGCAGCTCGTCGCTAAGGCTACTACTGATCTCTCCCACGCCCAGCAGCAACGCGTGGCGCGCCGCGCTGCCGTCGAGGTGCGGGAGCGCGTCGGGTGAACCATAGAATTGACGCACGGGTGCGCCGGCGATGCGTAGCCAGACGATCATGCGGCCTCCAGCGTGAGATCCAGTGCCTGCAGGTGCTGCTCGACCGCGCGCGGTTGATACGACCGCAGGTCCGTCAGCTCGATCGTGTCGGCGGGGCACCGCACGAGCCCGACTTCGGCGGCGCCGTCGTTGGGGACGATCGCGAACAGCCCGTCGTCCTGCTCGGCGGCGTGCTCGAGCAGGGCGAACAGCTCGTCGACGGAGGACTGCGGCAGCCAGGAATGCGAGACCGAGGCGCCGAGGGTGGCGCGCGACACGATCGATGGCAGCCGGCGGCGTTTGGTGAGGCGGCCGAGCTCTGCCGCGCCCGTGCGCAGTCGCATCTGCGTGGACGTGCCGAGCCAAAGCCAGCGCAGCGCGCCGCCGCGATCGACGAGCAGGCGATAGGCGGCATGGCTGGCGGTCACGGCCAGCCAGATGTCATGCCGGCGCCACGGCACGAGGAGATCCAGCGACGTCGTGGCAAAGCCGTCGTCGCTACCCTGCAGGCGAATCGTCGCGTCGTCTGGAATGCGGTGCTCGGCGAGCAGGAGGCCCACGATCGCGCCGTCGCCGTCCGGCTCGATGTCGATGACCGTGGAGCCGATCCACGCGATCTCGCCGTCGACGGGCTGCCGGCACTGATCGACGCCGTAGACCGCCTCCGCTCGAAACGACCACTGGTCGCCTGGCGCCCAGGAGGGCGCGACACCACCCGTGAAAACCGCGGACAGGCCGTCGCCGATTGCTGTGCCGGCGATGTCGATCGGGCTCGACCACGCCCCGCCGTCGCGCCGCCAGCGGAACCGGCCGGCCTCGACCGACAGGTAGTAGCGGTCGCCCAGCGCATATCGGATGCCGCCGGGACGGATCGCGAACGTGAGGGACGCGCCGGCGTCGGCCCAGGCGTAAGGTGCGGGGCTCGTCGTCACCAGCGCGTAATCCGGCAGCCGCCCCAGACCGTCGGCGACCACGGACCAGGTGAGGGTGTCGTCGCCGGTCTGGCCGCCCGAGAACGGCAGCGGCTGCGCCTGGTTGGTCCGGACGCGGAAGACGTCGCCCTCCTGATAGCCACGGCCTGCGCCCGATACACCCGTGATCGTGATGCGAATCCGGTCGTTGACCGCCAGGGCGTCGGGGCAGCCCCAGCGCAGACCGAAGCCCCATCGCTTCGTCGAGTACACGTAGGGCCTGCCCTGGGCGTCCATGCCCATCGCCGACTCGTGGTGGTAGTACCCATCTTGCAAGGGCATGAAGGGTTCCGTCCCGTCATAGACCCAGTGATACGGCAGCTCGTGATCCTGCCAGCAACCATCTCCATTGGCGCCGGCCAACCTAAAATCCCGCTCGATCCCCGCGGCAGCCAGGACGTGCGTGCACGATGTCCGCCATTTTTCAAAGTACGTGTCCATCGTCGTTTCGGCAGAGACCGGCAGGTCGGACGACGCGATCGTCTCCCACTCCACGGTGCCGTCAATGATCGATGCCGCGCCCCACTCGGGTTCCGTTCCGCCCGTCTCGCCGGCGGTCGCGGCGCGGTACAGCACGCCGACGCCCGGATCGATCACCTTGCCGAGCGACACACTGCTTTCGGCCTCCCAGTACGCCGGCAGCGTGTACCACTGGATGCCGCCACCATCCCAGTTGTCGCCCACACGCGCGCCCGGAATCGTCGGCCAAGTCGGCTCGAGCGGACCGGTAGTCGCGGTGAGTCCGCCGCTCGCGGAGACGCGATACAGCCGGCCGTTGCGCTCGGTCGGATAGCAGGCGTTGAGCCCGCCGGAGCTCCACAGCGTCGAGTCGGGCGCCCATTGCGAGCAGTCCCAGGGCCTGCCGATGCCCGACAGCTCCGTCACTTCGTCGAGCCACGCATCGAACGCATCGTCGTACATCTTCCACGGCGCCTCGCCGATGCACTCCCACGTGATGTCGCCATCGATCACCGTGTCGCCGACCGCCGTCGGCCACGTCGGCTCGGTGTCGTCGGACTCGCCGCCGGCCTGCGCCGCATACCGATACCCGTTGGGCACCGTCGGCTCTCGCATTGCATCGGCCTCGTAGGCCGTTTCCGGCTCCCAGCTGGGCAGCGCAAGGGTGCCGCCCACGAGCGCACGCAGGCACTCCTGGAAAATGGCGGCGGACCCCTGTATCCAGCGCACGTCCAGCACTGCGACCGAGTGCGTCGGGGACGTATTGGAGCCGACGAGCTCGCGCACCGCAGCGGTCAAGCGCTGCAGGCGGATCAGTCGGGATTCTTCACTCACAGCTGTTGTGCCTCCATTGTCATTGATGCCCAGGCAATCGTTGCGCGGCCCGCCCTGAAGCTCGCCGGTCGTGCAGTCGCACTCCTCCGGCGGCCGCTTCACGCGCGTGTACTCCCACTCGCCGTTCACGGCGTTGATGCCGAGCCGCGGGCGGTCCACGCACAGCGACGGCAGCGGCAAGCCCTCGGGATGGGTGCCACTCGGCAGGTACTCGACAACCATCATTCCCGTGGTGGCGCTCGGGTCGAGCTCGGCCAGCGGGATCGTCAGCGTGTAGCGTCCATCGGCATACGCGATGCCGGTTGTCGCCGGGGAGAGCAGGCCGGAGACATCGCCGCGCACCTCCCATTTCTCGGCGCCTGCAGCGCCGGCGTCGATGCACTTGACGGCCAGCGTCTCGGTCGGCGCCCCGGAAAGGGCTGAGACATCCAGGTCCGCGACCTGGACGGCCGCACTGCCCGCAGCCGCCACCGACAGAACATAGCTGTCGGTCCGCTCGGACAGCTCGGTGATGCCTTGGCCGCCGGGCAGCCGGTCGTTGACGATTGGGCTGACCACATCGACGAGGGCCGATGCGTCACGGATCGCGCTGAGCGCATCGTAGAGCGTGGTGACCCCGGCGAGCTGCTCGGTGGTCACCCCGTTGCTGATCGTGATCGAGCGCGTGCCGGTCACGACCCGCACGCGAGCGCCGACAGGGACCGACCGCACTGGAGTCGGTGAGAACCCGTAGACGTACCGGCCCTCGCGATAGCGGCGATAGGGGCGGTAGACCTGCGGATCGGCGCCGAAGCGGATGCGCGGCGCGTCCACCGGGATCGTGCCGGCCGGTTCGAGCACGGCAGCACCAAAATTCCAGTGGTCACCAACGTACTCGTTGACGCCCTCGCGCAGCTCCTCCTGCAGGCTCCAGTTGGCGGCGGCCGAGGTGATCGCGGAATGATCGACGCGGATCGTGATCGCGTTGCCGCCCGCGCCAGACGCGCGCGCACGCAGGGTCGCGCCCTGGAACGAGGTGCCGGCGGCGAGCGTCTCGGTGCCGAGATCCTCGAGCGTGACCACGATCGACTGCGGATCGATGCCGGCGGCAGCGACGTCGATCATGCTGCCGCTGCCAGCGCCGACAAAGGTGGGCTGTGAAACCTGAGCGGTGCCGCCGTCGTTGTCGACAATCTCGATGTCGACATCCGTGTTGCTGGCGCCGGTGAACGGACCGACCAGCTCGACGCGGCCAGCACCCTCATTCGGGCGCGTGTCCGTGCGATAGATCGCATCCGACGGGATCAGATTCGTCGCGGTCAGCGCGGCCTCGCGCACGATGTTCGTGTTGTTGCCCAGGTATCTCACAGGTTGCCTCCGCGCCTGCGGTACTCGCGCAGTTCATGGATCATTGCGTTGCGCAGCAAGCCCGCGAGCTGTCTCTTGCCGGCATCAGTCGTGAGGTCGAGCTGACCACCATTGATCGTCACGTTGAACACTGGCGCGCGAAGATCGCTGCTTCGCCTGCCCGGCTCGGCGCCGCCACCAGAACTCGATCCGCCGCCAGACGGCGCCTCGGCGCGCTCCGCGTCGCGCCGGGCCTGCGCCTGCTCCCGTATCTCGGCCAGTCGGCGGCGGTGTTCTTCTTCGGCAAGCCGGCGAGCCTCCATCGCCTCGCGCCGTGCGGCGGCGCCGCCGGCCTCCTCCAGCTCCTTGATGCGGTCCAGCTGCTCCTGGTACCGCCGGCGCTCAATGTCGGTCTCGTTGCCCGCGGCACGGTCGGCTTCGTCGCGCAGCTGGTCGGTGATGTCCTGCAGGGCTTCTCGGGCGCGCTCGGCTGCCTCGATCTGACGCTCGATTGCCTCGGTTCCGCCGTCCATGACGTCCTGCAGCGTGCGCCCGTAGTCCTCCGCGCTCACCCGTCCGGCATCCCACTCCTGGCCGAGGTAGAGCAGCGCTCGCCGCTGCGCGTCCGTCAGCTGCGTCTGGATGATGATCTGGTTGTTGGTCGCATTGACCTGCTCGACGACACGCGTCTGTTGCGATGCCATCTCGCCGGCGGCTGCGGTGGTGTCCTCGATAGCGTCCCGAGCGCCGCGCATCGCGTTGGCGGTGTCGTCGCCGGCCTGCTTGCCGATCACGCCGGCACGCTCAAGCTCAGCCGACAAGCCGAGCGCGGCAGCCTTGGACGCCAACAGCGATTCGACGCGCGCCTGCTCCGATGCCGTGCCCTGGGCGACCGCTTGCCGCTGAGCCTCAGCCATGACTGCGAAGGCGCGCACCACGTCAGCCTGCGCGTACTCACCGCGCTGAGCGCCGGAGACGACCTCGTCGAAGAACGATCGCGCTGCTGCGGCGGCGTTGTTGAGCTCGCGCTGCGTCTTGATGCCGAACTGCGAGAACTTGTCCGCCAGCGGGTCGAGCGCGGCATCAATCTCAGCCAGGCGCTGGTCAACAGCAGCGAGTGTTCGGCCCAGGGCATCGAAGCTGAGCTTCCCACTCTCAGCAGCTCGACGTAGTTCCGTCGCAAGAGCCTCAACCTCCTCCCGGGTCGTCAGCTTGGACAGCGCCGCCCTGAAAGCTGCGGTGATCTGCTCGCCGGTCGCGGCGGCATTCTCCGCGACGACGCGGAACGTCGCGATGATGTCGTCACCGGCCGCGGTGAACTTGACTCCAGCCTGAGCAGCCGACAACCCGAGACGGGTGAGCGCGGCGCCGAGCACCGCTTCGACGATCACGGCGGCGTCGGTTGCACCGCCCTTCGCCGCAGCAAAGGCGGCCTCGGCCTGGCGCTGGAACTCACGCAGCTGCTCCCCCGTGAGCTTCTGCAGCGCTGGGATCAGTTCCGTCTCGAGTGCCTTGCGGGCGTCGCGTGCGCGCGGACCGAGAACCTGGAAGGTCTCGACGACATCGCGGATGCCCTGTGGCGTGCCG
This sequence comes from Dokdonella sp., assembly GCA_024707225.1. Classification (GTDB taxonomy): domain Bacteria; phylum Pseudomonadota; class Gammaproteobacteria; order Xanthomonadales; family Rhodanobacteraceae; genus Dokdonella. The sequence continues at coordinate 1,510,056 of JANQAE010000001.1, forward strand.
AGGTCGACCTTGGCGAAGATGCCATCGAGTGCGGCTACGGTGTCCTTGCCAGCAGCGCGGGCCGCCTCGAAATCCTTGGCGGCCTTCCGGGCGAATTCTCCAGTCAGGGTGGCGATCGACCGTGATGCCTCGCCCATTTGCTGCGACGCTGCGGCGAGCGCGGTGACGAGCTCCTTCAGCCTGGCGGTGATCGACTCCACCTCATCGCCATTGCCCATCGCGCGCTGCTGGATGCGCAATGCGGTGTAGTACCGGATCGCATCCTCCAGCTGCCGGCGATACGCCTCGGACTGGATTTGACTCTTTCGGGCCAGCTCGTCGGCACCAGCAACCTGTGCGTCTGCGGCGTCCCGATACTGCTGTGCGATCAGCTCTGCCTTACGTCCGGCCTCGGCTTGCACCCTGGCAAGCTCGGTCTCAGCTGCTTTCAACAGCTTCCGGGTGTCGAGGTATTCTTGAGTGACCCTGACGAGCTCTTCCAGCTTCCCGACGGTCCAGTCGACACCGGCGGTGACGAGTGCGAACGTGAGTGTGCGGGGAATGGATCCGATGACGCCGCGTAGCTTTCCGATAGCGGTTGTCGGCGCCGCGGCCGCCTCCGCCATCGCACGCAACGCTTTCGAGTTAGCGGCCCACGTTGCGACCACGTTGGCCGCCTTGAACACCACGAAGGCGCGGACCATTGTCAGGATGGCCGTTCCGTAGTCCTTCACGAAGGTGATGCTGTCGCGGATCGCCGTCGCGACCGAGACGACGCCTTCGCCCGTCGACTTCGCCCACTGCGCGAGCTCGCCGCTGCGAGCCATCCGATCCACCGTATCGATCAGTCCGCGCAGCTGCGCCTTGAAGAACTCCAGAGGACCGGCATCCGAGACATCCTCGAAGAACCCGCGGATCCTGCTGCGCAGCTGATCCACCAGACCAGACAAGGTGTTCACATTCGCCGCGGCAGCACCGCTGCTGGCACGACCGAGCTCGTCGATCAGTAGCTTGATTTCTCGACGACCTAACTTCCCAGCCTCGGACAGCTTCTGTAGCTCCTGGACGTTCTTGCCGGTGACCTTCTCCAGCAGCTCCCACACGGGGACGCCGCGCTCCACCAGCTGCAATATCTCCTCACCCTGAAGCTTCTGCTTTGCCCACGCCTGGCCGAGCCCGAGCGTGATGCCGGTCAGTGTCTCCTGGCTGCCGCCGAGCTTGGCGCTCTGGTCGATGATTGCCTGCAGGGTTCCATCAAGCGGGTCGAGGCCAAATGCCTTCAGCTTTACCGCGGCGTCGAGCAGCCCATCGAACTCGCGCCCGTTGTCTCGGGCCAGAGTGCGGATGCTTTTGAACGCCTCGTTCCCCGCCGCCGCCGACCCGTACAGGCCCGCGAGCTGCGTTCGTGCGCGCTCTGCGGCGTCTCCGAGCCCAAGAAGATTCTTCACCCCATCGAATGCCGAACGGAAACTCAGTGCGATACCGAGACCGGCCAACACCCCGCGCAACCCCGATAGCACGCCACCAACGCGACTCGTCGCCTTCTCAGTGGTTGTCGCGTCCGCCGCGAATTGGCGCAAGCCGTCGGATGCCTCCTGAATCTGCTGCCGGACCTGTTGCTGCGCTTGGCCGAGTTTGTCGGTCGACAGGCCTGCCGCGCGCATGGCGTTCTGCGTCCGCTGCAGCTCGGCGTTCTGGCGATTCTGCTGGGCCGTCAGATCGGTGACCGCCTTCCTGGACCGCTCCAGCTCGCGCGTCAGGCGACGTGATGGCTCAGCCGTCTCCTTGAACTCCTTCTCGAGCTCGGCTGTGCGCAGTTTGGCGAGGGCCAGCGCATCGCCGGTGTCATAGATTTCACCCTTGAGCTTGGTGATGCCGTTGACCTGCGCCGACAGCTGCGTCAGCTTGCGCAGTTCGCCGAGCAGAGCCTGCGCTTCGGGGCCGGCGTCCTTGAGCTCGGTTTCGAGCTCGTTGAACGCCTTGGACATCTTCTTGACGTCGCCCTCTCCTTCGGCCTCGACATACAGCCGGAAGGTCTCTTCGAATTTCGCCATTACTGACCCCTGGCGATCTGGCGCTTGAGCTCGGCGACGTACCAGTCGGTGAGCTCAGCGATGATCGTGCGTTGAGTGCGGAGCGCGGCGGGGTGGTTGCCCTGCGGCGCCATCATGTCGAAGGGTGAGGGGCCGCGCAGCATGATCAGGGGGCCGCGCGGCACGCGCTTGCTCCCCACTCCGAGCCGCCGCTTGCGGATGGACCGCAGCCCTTCGACGGTCGAGATGAATGCGCCCTCGTACGTCTTGGCGCCGGCGCCCTGCTCGATCGACGCCGTGGCGCCGGGCGTCTTGACGCCGCCCCACTTGCCGGAGAACGCGATCAGCGGAATGCTGCGGGTGCTGGCCCAAATCGCGAGGTAGTCGCTCTTGCGGCCACGGCCACCGGTCTCGACCCGAATGCCGGCGTTGCCGCGCGCGTCGCGCAGCGCCAAGGTCTTGACGTTGTAGTTCTCCTGGATCGCGCGGCGCGCGACCGGTAGTGCTCGGCGCTTGAGGCCCGACATCGCGAGGCGTTGCGCGTTGTCAACGCGCGACATCGTCGCCGCGACCTCGCCGGCCATGCGGCGGATCGGGTCGAGATTCATCTTGATCGCAAACTGGCTCACGCGCGCACTTCTCTCCACCGCATCGACGCCACCCAAGAAGCCCTCCCGCTTGCGCGGGAGGGCTCACGCACCGATCAGCCGAGCGGTACGCCGTTCTGGTACATCGCCGCGCCGACCGGCGGCTTGAGTACGCCGATCTCGAACTCGGCCGCGCCGTAGTCCGTGCCGGACTTCGTGGCGAAGTCGCCCGTCGGCGACAGCGACGTGCGCGGGCACTTCCAGCGCGTGTTCGTGCCCTTCGGGTTCTGCTCGATGAAGTAGAACGCGCCTTCCAGATTGGCGTCCTCGCGCGTCACGAGCTGGTCGAACGATGCCGAGGCGCGCGTGTAGTCCACGCTCAGGCGCAGCGTGCGGCCGGCCGCCCGCAGTGCCGCCGGGATGCGCTCGACGGCGGCAGCGATCCCGCCCGTCGTCGGGATGCTGATCAGGCCGTACTGCTCGTCGACCTCGAAATCGACGCCGTCAGTGTTGGCGACCACGATCGTGCCCATGTCGATGAACGTCGCGGTGCCGTCCGCGAAGGTCGTCCCGTTCGTCGTGAACGTCGGCAGCGTATCGGCCGATTCGCCGGCGACCGTGCACAGGTACCAGTGCTGGTTTGCCACGGCGGGCACGTAGACGTCGCCGACCTCGTAGGCCGCTTCGGCGACTCGCGCGGGCGCCGTCGCGCCCTCGTGGATCTCGACCGTCACGGCCGAGACGCCGAACACGCCGGAGCCGCTGTTGGTCGTGCCGCCGAGCGAGATCACGCGGTTCGGGAACACGTACGGCGTGACCTCGGCCGTGACCGTGCCGCTGGCCTGGTCGACCGGCGTGTTCTGCGCGACGAAGTAGAGCGCCTTGATCTCATTGGACAGATTGTTGCAGGTCAGCGAGATCGTGCGCGGCACGGCCAGGACGGTGCGGTCGAGCAGCTCATTGAGGCCCGATTCGGCCGAGATGTACTCGGTCGTCTCCGGCTCCTGCGAGAACGTCATTTCGGCGGACGGCGACATCGGGATCTGCGCCTGCTCGGTGCCGTCGGCATTGAACGGCGCGAAGTAGGCGATGCCGCGCGCGCGCGTCAGGTTGTTCTTGTGGGTACTGGGGAGCAGGGACATGGATCAATCCTCGGATTCGGTTTCGATGGCGGGCGCGGGATCGTGCGAGGGCTGCGCCGCCGACGGCAGCTCCCGCTGGAAGATGTGGGGAAAGGCGCTCGCGCGGCGCTCGGAGAGCGTCACGACGTCACCGACTTTCAGCGGAAGGCCGGCATGCGTATGGCCTGCGGCCACGACGCGGTACTCATTCGACATGGTCGGGGTCTCCGTACTTGTGGGGGTAGGTGCACTGCACGCCCACGCCGACCAGGTCGTACGGGACGTCATCCAGGAAGGGGGCGAGCTCGACGCTCACCAGCTGTAGTTCCTGCGAGAGGAGGTTTTTCCGCAGTCCCGCAGCCAGACGTCGTCGGGACGCTCGAGCGCGCGCTGCATGTCAGCCAGCAGGTGTTCGGCCTGCAGTCCGGAATCATCGTCCGCACGGACCAGGCCGATCGCATCGAAGATCACGGTGGTCGTGGAAAGCGTGCTGCTGGCGCCGGGCCTCTGCTCGCGCGTCGTTCCGGAGCTGGGCCGGCGGACCAGGAACACCGCCGGCAAGCTCTCGGCGTCGACGTCATACGTCGGACGGCGCAGGTACACGCGCCCCTGCAGGTCATGCACCATGGCGCCCTGCCCGCGAATGGCGAGCAGGCGCGCTTGTAAGCGCGTGAGGATGCGTGCGGCTACGCTTGGCATACGAACACCCAGCTCGCTTCATCCGTACGCACACGCCGCACGATCGTGAATGACTCGACGCCGACCCGGATCTCATCGCCATTGCGTGGCAGCGACGTGATCGCGGGCTCGATCAGGAGGCGGACCATCGCCTGGCCGGCGATCAGCTCAACGCCGGCGAGCGCGGCCGTGGTGATGTCGCGATCGACGAAGACGCGGCAGCTCGGAACGGGACTGCCGCTCTGCGGCACATACGTGGCGACGTTCGCCATACCCGCGTCGAGGAACGCGGTGTGGAAGTCGGCCATGGAATCCTTGATCCAGTCGTTCGACATGGCCGCCTCAGCTGTAAACCAGCCAGACCGATGGCACATTGCCGTACGGCCCAGGCGATCCGGGCCATGTGGGCGCAGGATTCGGCGGCGTCGCGAACGTGAGCGAGCCGTTGAACATGATCGTCTGGTTGGCGTTGGTGCCGCCCGAGTCGGTCTCCGATCCGGAACCGACGCCGCTGCCGTTGGCCGTGTAGCCGATCCAGATCCAGCCCGGCGCGATCGTGCCGCTGATCGGCATCTGCAGCGCGAGTGCGCCGGCGCCGATCACGTCGCTCTGATCGCTCACGGCGAGGAGCGTGCCGGGCCGAGCCACCCCGCCGATCGGCGCGCCGCCGGCATCTGCCGCGTAGACCACGCCCTTGAACCGGTTGCCACCAGCGCTGGCGCCGCGAGTTCGCATGTTGAACGAAATGAGGTGGGCAGTGCGGTCGAGCAAAAACGGGGCGAACAGTCCGCGGTCGCCGGACGCAGGCCAATTGCCCCCGCCGCTAAGACCGGAGTCGCCGACGATGTAGGTCGGCGGCGGACCGGCGTTGCGTCGACGGCTGGCGACGACCGCGGCGAAGCTCATGCGGCCTCCATGTCGCCGAACACGCGCCAGACATCGGTGGCGGTCTGCACGATCGCGATCGTCGAAAGGGCAGTGCGCGACATCAACGTGTCGGGCGTGAGCAGCGTGACTCCGCCATCAGCAACCAGCGTGACCTGGCCGCCGTCGCTCGTGAGATAGATCACTGTGCGCAGCGAAAACTCGACGCTCGAGCTCGCGGGCACGAGGATCGATGCCGCCTCGTCGCACACGATCAGTGCGCCCTCGTCACCCTCCATCAGGGCGCCCGATGATCCGAAGACGGTGCGCACAGCAGCGATGGTCGCGCCGGAGGCCCCCTGGGGTCCTTCCAGGCCGCCATAGGCGAGCGATCCCCAGGCAGTGACGCCGTCACCCACCTTGAACAGAGAGGTGTCAAGCTCGATGCCGAGTTCGCCTTGCGCGAGCACCGGATTGGACACAGTCCACTCGGCCGCAGTGCCGCGGCGAAACTGCATGCGTGTCGCCATTACGGTGCGCCTCCATCAATGACCTGCTGTGCGGTGTAGACGCTGTCCGGACGGCCGCCGTCGATGTTGACGCCGGCCTCCGATTCCATCGCGACGGCGCGATATCCGTGCGTGCCGGTGCCGACAGCGATGCGCTGCTCGTCGGTGACGTAGTACGGCTCACCTTCCGCTAGACCGCCTCCGATCGCGGCGGTCTCGAGGTCGGAGCGCGTGCCCCGCTTGACGAAGATGCGCGTCATCAGAACGTGCCGCCGTCCACGATCGCGGCGTCGATCGTGACGAAGCCGTTGCCCACGTCCTTCGTCCAGCTCATGGATGCGCCCATGCGCAGGACACCATCGGTGCCGTCCGTGCCCCACAGATAGCCGGACTCGCCGCCGGCGACGACGGCGACCAACTCGTCGGACGATCCCTCGGGGATGTTCAGCGCGTCTTTGAACGCGGCGAACGTCATCTTCTTTTCTTTCGGCGCACCGCTCTCGGATGCGTCGTGAATCAGCACGAGGTCGTCGGCACCGGAGACCGCCGCAAGTGTTTCGAGGTCGTCGATCGCCGGCACCACGGGGAGCTTCGTGGTTGCGCCGGTCGCGACGTGCAGCGTGCCGCGGTCGAGGGTGACGAGCGGCTCGCCGACGAGCATGCCGGTGGTCGGCAGGTTGGCCTTGTTGCCGCGCTTGATCTGAATGCGTGCCATGGTTGTCTCTCAGTAGGTGCCGCCGTCGATGCCGCCCCATGCGGCGTCGCCAGTAGCGTTGCTTTGCTTGACCAGCGCCTGCCCCGTCGTGCCCCCGGTGGGTAGGCCTCCGGGCGGGCCTGGCGGTCCGGGCTGGCCGGCGGGCGAAACCTCAACCAGGTACTCGACCACCTCAACGGTGATGTGCTGATCAGCCATCGGCGATCGCATCCGGCAGCAGTCGGAACGGGATCGGAAAACTGACGCGGTCGTCCGCGTCGGTCGGGTTGTACAGGCGCAGCTGCGCGGCGACCTCGATGGGCTGACGCAGAATCGGCAGCGCGTCCGTCAGCGTCGCCCCGATCAGAATCGTCACCGCGCCTGCGCCGTGATCGATCTGCACACCACTGTCCTGATCGACGTGCAGCAGGGCCGGCAGTGACTCGTCCCACGCGGCGCGGGCCTGAAACCGCGCGCGCGTGTACTGCACGCCGATACCGCCGCGCACCCGCACCGTGAAGCGGCAGGGATCGCCCTTGCGGCACTTGATGACGCCCGCGCTCATCGTGCTTCACCCGACGACACCGCCCGCACGATGTCCTGCAGCGCGACTACTTGCGCGTCGCACTCCGCGGCAGCTCGAACAATTCGAGCCGCACTTTCTGCTCGGTCGTCGGCGGTCGCATCAGGTGCGCCGGTATCGGGGGCGGCGGCGGACAGATCGCGGGCACGCGCTTCGGCGTCGGTCCAGCGGCGGTGCAGCCGCAAATTGTCAGCACGCAGATCAGCGAGCACATGCGCGCCCGTTGCTTCGGCATCTCGGACTCCTCGGTCATAGTTGGAGGCGGCCAGGATGTAGGCCGCCGACAGCTCTTCGTTGCGCTCGCGTGCGTGTCGCTCGGCTGATGCGACGGCATCGGCAGTGGCGGCGGTCGACAGCGCAACCGACGCGCGCAGGTCGGACAGATCGGATTTCGCGTCACTCAGGCTCAACGTCTGAGCCGACGCGACGACCGCCAGCAGTGCCGCGAGGACGGCGAACAGCGTGGCGCGGACGCCGCCCAGTGCAGCGACGATGCCGGCGAGCGCGCCCGCCATTACTGGCGCCCCCGGCGAAGCACGCCGTAGACCGTCAGCGCCACGCCGATCACGACCGCCAGCGCCACCAGAATCGTCAGCGTGATGCTGCCGTCACTGGCGCCACGCATACCGGCGGCACTGCTGAGGAGCGCCTCGCCGGCGGCCGTGAGGCCCGCCGCGCCCGCGACGCCCGAACCGACCGCCTCGGGCGAGAGCGCGACCTTGGCGGCGCGCCGCTCCGGCAGCACACCCACACGGTGCAGGCCCTCGTCGATCTGCCACTGCGCGTACCACTTCGAGCCGCGGCCGTAGACCGCCGGGTCGCCGTTCTCGTGGCGGATGATGGCCTGCACGAGCGGCTCCATGTGCGCATAAGCATGCACATCGATGTGCGAGTCGGGCGAGACGCCCACGGCGCGGGCGACCTGCTGCACATAGGCCTCGGTGTTGTTCTCCGCCGGCGGTGCCCAGCGGCGGATCATCTGGCGCACCGTGCCCAAGCCATGCTTGTCCTGGTACGTGATCAGGATTCGAGCGAGCGCCCGGATACCGGACACGGCGTCGCCGAAGATGCAGAACCGTGGGTCGCCGGACTGGTCGAGCGCCAAGCCCTGCCACGGTGTGCCGTCGCGTTCGATGTTCCCTGGATTGTGGTTCCGGATGCCGCGCGGCAGCCGCTGATCAGAACTCATGGATTAACCTTCCTCTCAAGAATCCGAACACGGTCCTCGAGGCTGTTGATGCGCTGAACGAGCGCCCAGTCCACCTTCGTGTTGAGCGACGCGAGGTCGGTCTTCACGGCGTTGATGTCTTCCTGCTGCCTGTCCTGCTTTGCCACGACGCTCGCCACCGTGGAGGTCAGCAGCCCCAGCAGCACGGTGAGGACCGCGAGCAGCAGCGGCGTCACGATTCGTGCGGCGAACTTCGCCCAAGCGCTCTCGGCAACCTCAGACACTCGATGCTCCACAGTCATCGCGGTACTCCCGGCTGCCGCCACGTCGGGCGGCAGCCGTATGTGCGCCTAGATAACAGGCCCGCTATCAGGTCAGCGCGTCCTTCATCGCCGCGAAGCTCAGCGCGTGGCGGACCGCGATGTCCACGTCCTGCAGCGTGATGATGCGGACGGTGCCCGAGGTGCCGCCCGTGTAGGGGTCGACCAGCAGATCCAGGCCGCCCCACATGCCGATGATCAGATCGGCGAAGTTGCCGAAGATGATCGCGGAGCAGACGTCCTCGCTCGTGCCCTTGTCCAGGTTGCTCGGCACGGCATTGGTCACGGCTGCGCGATAGCCGTTCAGCGGCTCGGTACCGCGCTGCCACACGCGCTCACCGGTGCCAGGGCCATCGACGAACGTCTTCTTGAGCTTGCCGCGCACCTTGGCGTTGGTCAGGTAGGCGAGCGAGCCGATGTCGGCGTTGGCGACGGAGACGAGCGTCTCGAGATCGACGATGTGATCCCAGGTCGGTGCGAGGCCATTCGTGCCGCCGGCCACGTCGCCGATGCCGACCGCACTCAGGATGCCGCGCGGCTCGTTGCCGGCACCGGAGCCGCTGATCGCTGCCTGCTGAATCGCCAGGCCGAGCGTCGTGGCGAGATCGTTCTTGACGAACGATTCGACGTCGATCGACGACTGCAGGAGCAACTTGCGGCTGATGTCGGTGTAGGCGCCGACCGTCTTCGGCGTCATCGTGACCTGATCGAACGCCTGCTGGCTCTCCGTCGGAGCGCCGGACTCGGCAACCCAGTACGCCGTGGCGCCTCCGGTCTGGCGGGGAATCGCGATGTTGCCGACCAGGCCGGTCAGATAACGCACGCCCAGGCCACTGATCACCTGGGCGTTGCGCAGGAGGTCGATGAAGTCGCCCGACCGCAGATCAGTCGCGACGGTGTGGCCGCCAGCCGTGGCCGTGCCGACCGTCAGGTCGCGCTTGAGCATGTCAGCCGGCACCATGAGACCGCGCGAAGCCTTTCCGGACTTGCTGGTGGCGGCCTCCGAACACTCGATCTCGAACGCCGCCGCGCGACGGACGGCGGCGTCGCTCGGGTTGGCGAGGTAGTTCAGGGCGCGCAGGAAGCTGTAGCTCCGCTTCTCCTTGTCCGTCATGCCGATGTCGGCATTCGGCTGAGGGGCGGACACCATTTTTTCCATGGCCTTCGCCCGGAACTCATCCAGCGACATGCCGGTGCGGACCGCCTCGCTTGCCAGGCCGCCCAGGTCATAGCGCTTGTACTGGTCGGCGATGGCGAGAATGTCGGCAGTGCGCTTGCGTTCGATATCGGCACCGGCCGCGCGCAAGGCGGCCGTGTCGACGGTGGTCACCGAAGCGGCGGGCGGGGTTGCGGGAGCAGCGACGGCGGGTGCCGGCGCGGGGGTGGCGTCAGACATTCTTGATTCCTCGGGTTTCGGTTGATCGACGCTCCGGCCAACACCAACAGCGGTGTCCGCCGGAACGCTCACAAGGCTGATTTCGTAGGGTTCCCAATCGGTAATCCGGTACTTCTCGACGCCGTCCTTGCTCGACTCGAGCACGGCAGCGTGAATGCGGTATCCGACCGACACGTTGCGCCGGATCCCATCCATGACGTCCTGGAAGATTTCGCTGGCGCGCGCGCTCCTCCCGAAGCGCACCACGGCACGGGCCACCCGGTCCTTGCCGATCTGCACCGACTCGATGACTCCCACCTGGTCACGTGTGTCGTGATCCATCAACAGCGCGCCGCCACTGGTGAGGCGGTCCGTGCGGATGGCTTTCTTGCCGTGGTCGAGGATCTCGATACCCCACCAGCGCTCCACCTCGCTCTCGCTCGAGAACGCCAGCTCGACGGTTCTTGCCGCCTCGTCGATCGACGCTCGCTCCACGAGCATGAAGAAGCCGCGCCGGGCGGTGCTTCCGGGGTTGAGATCCTTGGGTACGCTCTGCGTCATGGGGCTATCGTCTCCACCGCACGCGAAATGAATAAGGCAAACGATTTCGCATCACTCATCTTCTTTCCCTTCCTCATCGACGCCCGGCCTCGCGACCGATTTGGGCGACTGGGGAGCCGGCATGGGCAGCCCGCGCTTTTTCAGCATGTCCTTGAAGCGCTCGATGTCATCGAGCACATCGACGATGTCGCGGCCGGTCTGCGCCGCAATCTGCTGCGGACTTGCGAGCATGTGATCGATCGCGATGACGCTCGCCTGGATGTCCTTGAGCGGATCCACCCACGCCCAGCGGCGCGCCTGCCAGGTGTGCACGCTGAACTTGCTGAACTTGCTGGCAGGCAATGCCGAGCCTGTCGGCAGCCGAATCAGCTGGCCGAGCAGCGACCATGCAAGCCAGGCCTCGAACACCGGCACCAGCGCCGCCGAGATGAGCCACGACTGCACGACCATCCATTCCTCGCGCTCCTCCAGCACACCCGAGCGAATCGAGCTGAAGTTGACGCCCTCCAGGTCGTTGCCGAGGCTGTGATAGGACACGCCGGCGGCGCTCGCGACGCCGCGCAGCGCGGCTTTGCAGAAGGCGTCGAACTGCTCGTGCGGATAAGTCGGGTCGTAGGTCTCGAGCGAGTAGCCGGCCGGTGCCACGTCGAAAGTGCCGGGTTCCGCGGTCGCGATGAAGTCGCCTTTGTCGGTCACTTCATCGTGCGACGGGGCCGCGCCATCCTTGGAGACGTACATGCCCATCTTCGATGCGCCGACGCGCGCAGCGATCACTGCAGCCTCGCGGTATCCGCCCAGGTCGCGCAGCAGCTTCATGGCGGCATGCAGCCAGGGCACCCCGCGGGTCTGCTCCACTTCCAGCGGTATGAAGCAGTGAATGATGTCCTCGGCCGGCACGCGCTCGCGATCACGCGATTGCGGGCTTCCTGCCGGGAAGCGGATCAGGTGATAGGCGACAGGGCGCCGATAGGTGTCGACCTCGACGCCCATGATGATGGCGTTGCTATTGCCCGTCGCTGCGCGGTTGAGCGTGGTATCGATGCGCGCGACGTCCAACATCTGCAGCTGGAAGCCGAACTCGCCGCGGCCAGGCTGCCGCACGATGCGCATCAAGCCCTCACCGTCCCTGGCGACTGCCGCAATGAACGTCCGCCAGAAGTCGTCTCCGCTCAGCTTGCCCGTGACGTCGAAATTGCCCGGACGGCATTGGCGATACCAGGCCGCCTCGATGGCGGCGTTGGCGAGTACATCCGGCTGACCATCGGGGTCGGTCACGGCGCACTGCAGGACGAACCCCTGCGCACCCACGACGTTGTTACGCACCATCCTGAAGAACTTGGCGGCGTACTCGTTGTTCTTGCCGAGGTCTCGTGATCGATTCCGCAGCGCATCAAGGTCGCCGCGCAGCTCGTCGTCGATCGCTGCCGAGCCGGCGAGCCATGACGCGGTGAGACGGTTGATCTGCGCGGCCTCGAAACGGCGCTTCGCGGCCGTCGCCGTCACTCCGAGCTTGCCCCGCAACCACGCCAGCATCAGAGGCGCACCATCAGGCGGCGCATGGGGCCGGCGCTACCGGCATCCTCCGCAGCGACCATGGCAGCGTAGCGGTCGCGGAATGCGAGCAGCTCCGGAATGGGATGGTTTCGGATACGCCGCTCGCCGAGCTGCATTTCTCCGGCGGCCGGCGATCGCGACTCAAGCCACGCGTTGATGGCGTCGAGCACCTTGCGCGCGTGCGATCGCGTATCCATTCCGCCTATCGCGGCGGCCAGATCGGGTAGCACGCGAAGCTGCGTGACGCTGACCGTGTGGCGATCCCCGCCCCGCGTTACGAACTCCTGGACCGAGTACAGCGCAGGAGCCCATGCGGCCGACGTTGCGGCGGGAACCGATACTGCGTACTCGGCCCCATTCGCAGTCGCGGCGAACGAATGGACTGCGGTCGGAGAAACCAGAGTGTAGGAGAGCGTCCAGCCGTCAGAGGCGGGAAATTCCGGGATCGTCCGGCGCCAGATTAGCGTGTCGCCGGCTCGGACTTCGCGCGGTACGCAGGGCGGTGGGCATGCGGTCATGCCTCATCGTGTTCCGGGCGATGCGAAATGAATAAGGCAAACCATTTCGCATCGTCAGGCCGATTTGACGATCTGCTGGATCCGACGAATCGACAGCCCCCAGCGCCGAGCGAGAATTCCGACGTGTTCCCCGCGCCGATGTTCAGCGCGGATGCGCTCCTCGCGGGCACTTCGGAGGCGCCGCCCCAGTTCGCCCTGCTTGGCAATATAGGGCCTGTCGCCGCCCCAGTCGCGGCGCACATCGCGCTCAACGTCGGCCACAAGGTCCGCCGGGAGGGTGAATCGACTCAGTATCCGCTGCAGCAGATCGGAAACGATGTCAGCCGGCTCCACTTCACCAGTTGGTTGCGAAATTGGCGGCCGGTCTTCGCCGGGCGGAGGGGCGGTGCTCAGCTCCCCCGTCGACTGGCTGGCGGCCGACAGCTGCAACTGTGATCGATTTGATTTCATTGATGGGCGCCTGATGCTGATGGGTTGGCGTGAAGAGGTCGGAGGGCGGCTGGACGGTCTGCTCGAGCGTCTGCCAAAACTTCGCGCGCGACGGCCGCCAGAGATCAAGTCGCTCTTCGAGCCAGATGGCGTACGTGACGCAGTCACGCACCTCGATGCGCTTGCGCGTAGCGGTCCATCGCGTCTCGGTCCCCGACTGCACGCGCCGGACCGCGCGCGCTTCACCGGCGAACTGCTTGAACCATTCGTCCGAGAGGTCCTTGGAGATGTGGACGTACCCAGGCCCGGGCACCTTCACCTCCATGCGACCCTGCAGGCGGTCCTTCGCGAGATTGGTGCCGACGTGCCACAGCGTCGGTCCGTGCTTCTCGATGCGGCCGTTCCACCGATAGCTCACCTTCGTGTTGCCGTTCTCGATCGAGCGCTCGCGACCGCTGGCGCCCTTGATCGCGTGCACGCGCAGCACCTTGAGCCGATGAGCGAACGCGTACACGGCATCCGCATGATGGCCACCGGAATCGATCGCGCTCGCGTAGATGCCCTGCGGCGTGCCGCAGGCGTGGTCGTATTGCGCGGTCCGAAGGAATTCTTCCACCTCGTCCCACACCGCCTGCAGCGCAGGGTTGCCATGGAATACGCGATGGTCGATCGTCCACATCTGGCCGCCGATGCCGTAGCCCCACACCGCGACTTCCAGGCGATTGTCCTGGGTGTCGATGCCGGCGAGCAGCAGCAGGCAGTCGCGCGGCATGAATCGCAGCGGGAATGGCTCGGCGCGTGCCTTGATGTCGTCGACCTCGGTGCGCTCGATCTCGCCCTCCCAGGTCTCGCCGCGCGTGGTGTTGACGAAGGCCTTCATTTTCGTGTCGTCGCCTTCGAGCTGCTTTTCGCGCGCGGCTTTGAACTCGCGCACGATCTGCGACCAGGCGACCGCAGGGCTGTAGGCCGTCCAGACGTGGAACGCGACATGACGCGGCGTCGGCACGGCCTTTCCGGCCGAGTCCGTGAATCGGCCATCGGCATGCAGCCATACCGTGCCGTCCTCATTGATCCAGACACCGCCCTCGTCAGCCGCAAGATATTCCGCCTGGGTGATGTCGCAGGCGCAGTGCGGGCAGAGGTGGCGCACGCTCTCCGGATCGTCTCCGAACTTGAAGCCGTGCGGCTCGTCCTTGCCGCCCCACGTCAACGCGTGCCGGCCGCTACAGTGCGGGCACGCGATCTGAAACGTGAAGCGCTCATCGGCGCGGGTGCATCGGTCCTCGATGAGCGAGAAGCCGCGCAGCTTCGGCGTGCTGCCGCACACCAGCTTCGGGAAGGTCGCGCCCTCTAGCCGCTTCGCTGCCAGGGTGACGGGGTCGCCCTCCTTTTCGACGTCGCGATCGAACGCCTCGAGCTCGTCGAGGTAAGCGCAGTCGATCGAGATGCGGCGGTAGTTCTTGGCCGCCTTGCCGCCGAGCACGCGCAGGACCGAGCCGAGGAAGCGCTTTTGCTGCAGCGTGTTGTCCTTGTGCCGCGCCATGAACGACGGGAACACGGCCTGCATGACCTCGACGTCGCGCAGCATCGTGTCCAACTCGGACTTGACGAAGTCGGCGGCATCGTCGTCTGTCGGCTGCCACAGTGCCTGATTGCGCCGCTTGTGCTCGGCGTTGTACCCGATGCTGGCGAGCAGGATCTTGCTGTAGCCGACCCGCGCCGATTTCTTGACGTCGACCTCGACGATGTCGTCGTTGCTGATGCACGCCATGATGCCGCGCTGAAACGGCCACGGCGTCCAGCGCTGCTCGACGTACGACGATTCGGCGGACAGGTAAAAGTGATCGCGTGCCCACTGGTCGAGCGTCTTCGGCTCGGGCACGCCCCACGCGGAGAGGCCCCGTCGAAATCGGCGATCGACCTCGATCCGGCAATCCGCGTCGCGCAGCAGCGTCACGCGGCGTCCCCGAGAATCGCTTCGGTCGTCGCGTCGCCGGCGTCCTCGTCGTCGATGTCGAGATCGCCCAGGCTCATGCCGGCGGCGATGTTGCGCGCCTTGGCGACGATGGTCGCGATCAGCGTGACGTCGTCGGCACCGAGCTGCGGCATGCGCCGCTTCACCTCGCCTGGGATCGTGTCGAGAATCTTCGCCGCGCGCGCCGGCGCGCGACAGCACTTGCTCGAGCAGGTGCGCGGGCGCGAGCTCCTTCCGGCGCTCCGCGTTCTGCATCGCAACGCGCGCGCGCTGCTCGCGCGCAAGCAGCGCGCGCTCGGTCGCTAGGTTGATGCCCTCATCGCCGGTCGCGCGGCCGGCCGCCATTTCGCGCAGGTGGTCGCAGTACGCCAGCAGCCACTGCGCGAGCGCGTCGCCGTCGAGCAGCACACCGCGCTGGACCAGGCCGCTCACGGCCTGCTGCGAGATGCCGACCAGCAGGCCGAACTCCGCTTGCGTGCTGCTGGCATGCAGATCAACCACACAACCCCCTTGGAAAACCCCTGTGACTAGCGGGCGATTGCGGTCCCTCTTTCCCGTGATCGCACCCCCTGGGAAGGACCCGAGACTGTCCGTATTCGGACACAGGGCGGGATGGCTGTCCGGATTCGGACAGACGATCGAGGTGCGTCATGCGTCGCCCCCACTGGCTGCGTCGAGGCCGAGTGATCGCGCGATGTGATCCATCGACTCAGCCACGGTCGACGCTGATGCCGGCGTGCGAGGCGCGGGCTGCGGCGCCTCGATGGCTCCCTGCGGCTCATCGGGCAGCGTGCCGCCGCGCATGACGTGCTCGCATGCCAGGTCGTAGGCATCCTCAACGATTCGCTCGGCACGCTGCTGATCGGCCTTGGCGAGCGCGTACGAGTCGATCAGCGACCAGACCAACCGCGTGAACGCCGTGGGCTTGATGAGCCGCGCATCGCGCAGTGCGAGCCGGACGAAGGCGAGCGGCGGGATGCCGAGGCAGCGAGCACGGAACAGCATCGGCGTCGGCACGTAATCGTCGCTGCTCGCCATGCAGGCTCGCAGACCCTCGCCGATCTGCGCGTCGGTGATGCCCGTCAGCGCCTGAGCCCAGGTATCGGCGGCCAGGGTCAAGCGGCCCTGATCGTCGCAGGCGAGCGTGCTGGTAGCGCTCGCCCACCGCGCGCCGCCGTACATCGCCGCCATGCGCCCCCACAGACGACGCATGACCGCAGGCGACGGGCGGTCACCTGACGATGGTGAGGTGGGGGTGCTCGCGCTGCTCGCGCTCGGAGAGCGCCTTGTGCTGCTCCTCGTTGAGCTCGACGACCGACGCGCGACGTCCGATGCCAACTGCATGGTGAACCTCGGTGGATTGCGAATCGCGGATGCGTCCGCGCACGGTGCCGAGCAGGTAGCCCAGCGAGGGGACGCCGCGGGTATCGCGCAGCTCGAGCGCTGTGGCGATCAGGACGTCGGGTGAAATGCCATCGGCGATTGCCGCGATGAGCTCAGGCCTGTGCGGGTGGGCATCGCGCATACCGGCGTCCTGGCGCAGCTGTCGGCAGAGCTGCCCGATCACCGTCGCCCCTGCGCGCGATGTAGGACTATCAGCGCTCTGTGTACTACCTAGTGGTAAGTCTTCTAGAGGTGGTGCGCTCATCGGGCTGCTCATCGGGCTGCTCATGGGTGCGCTCATCGGGTCGCTCATCGACAGGAAACCCGCGTCATCACTCGCTTTCGCGGGTGCGCTCATGGGTGCGCTCATCGGGCTGCTCATCGGTGCGCTCATCGGGCTGCTCATCCCTGAGACGGATTGACCCTGTGCCATCAGTGGTAGGAAAAAAATGAACTCATCGATCGCGATGCGCCGGACCAAGCCGGCGTCGACCAGGATGCCGAGCAGGTGGCGCACAGTGCTCAGTGTGGGCGCGCACTCCTCGCGCGAGTGCCGGCCGCGCCGCGACGGGACCGTCAGGGTCTCGATCAGCATGCGTCGGCTGATGCGTCGCTTCGGCCCGCCCACGATGCCGCTCTTGTCCGCGTAGCGGCGCAGACCGCGCAGGTAGAGCACCTGGGCGGCATGCGGCAGCTCGTGCAACGCCTCGTCTTCCGCAGCCGTCCAGCGGCCCACAACGCCCCCTGACGCCGACGTCATCGATCGTCCTCGAGCATCGCCAGGCAATCGGACAGGCGCTGTAGCGTGCGCGCGTGCTTCACCGGGTCGGTGCCGGCGCAGGCCCGGCGCTCGGCTTCGCGCGCCTTGCGGTCGAGCGCGGCGCGCACGTATGGCGCGCGGCGCGGATCGGCGAGAGGCCTGATCGCTTTGCGCTTTGTCCTATTCACCGGCGCGCACCTCGCTCGATGTCGAGGAACGCGCCGACGAACTCTGCGGCGACTTGCGGAACGATTGCATTGCCGTAACCGCGAGGCGCACCACGCGCGCCGGTAGCCCATGAGCCAGCGGGAATGCGCTGGGCTCAACTGGCCGCCACTTGCCGTCTCGGCAAGCGATCCAGTCGGCTCCTCGCCAGAATCCGCGTAGAGGCTCTGCCGCGCTAGCGGCTGTCCCCTCGATCCGTACAACTCGGCCGCCGTCATCCGACAGCGATCCGACTTCCAGTCGCGCGTCGTGGGGGTTGCCCAGCTCGCTGCATCGACCAGCGTCACGCCATCGTGATGTTTGCTCGTCGGATTCGCCCGAACCGCCGTTCGGTTTCGGCCGCCGCGCGAGTCGTTCACCGTGCACGTCGGCCACGAGGCCAGCGATGCAGCGCCTGGCAAACGATCGTCGCCCTGCGACGGACCGCCCTTCGGTCCATCCTGCTGACACGGCGTAGGCCACGAAGTACAGCCGTTGCCGGATGTGCGGCGCGCCGACGCCCGCAGCGCACAGATCCGATGCCCCGACGGCGTATCCCTGCGCTTCCAAGTCAGCGCATACAAGGTCGAGCCAGCCGAGCCCAGCCTTGCTCGCAACCTGCTCTCCAAAGATCGTTGGAGGTCTGCACTGCGCGATGAGGTGCTGCCAGGCCGGCCACAGATGCCGCTCGTCCGCAAACCCAGCTCCCGCACCTGCCGCGGAGAAAGGTTGGCAAGGGCAGCTGCCAGTCCACACGGGTCTATCAGACGGCCATCCGGCAAGAGCCAGCGCGAGGGCCAGCCTCCAATCCCGGCGAAGAAGTGACATTGCGTGTACGCGCGCAGGTCGGCCGGGACGACGTCCTCGATGCTTCGCTCGTCGACGTGTCCGGCGGGAAGAAGTCCGTCGGCGATGAGCTGGCGGAGCCATGCAGCGGCGCGAGGGTCGAACTCGTTGTAGTAGGCGAGTCCATTCACCACCTCGCGGCCTTGATCGAGCCGCCGCCCGGCAGCGCGAACACGTACAGTCCGCCGTGCCGCACGGGATGTGGATGGCCGTCTGAATCGACGATCAATGCCTTGGCGCTGCCTGTATCGAGCACGGCCAGCATCACCGGACACCGGAGCGATCCGAGGTGCAGATGCGGGATCCAGCCCTGCGCGGTCAGGGTGCCGCCGTGCGCGCCGTCGGTGCGGCCGGCAACGGCGCGGTATCGTCCTCGCTCTCGCTTCATCGGGCGCCCACCTTCGCGGCGAGCTGCTCCATGCGCGCGACCAGGCCGGCCTGTGCGGCGACCGATTCGTTGAACACGCGCTGCAGCTTCGCGAATTCGTCTTCGGGCTCGACCGGCACCGGCGCGGCGTAGCCGGCATCGCGCATTTCGTAGGCGGCCAGGATATGGATGCCGCGCTCGCGCGCCGCGCGGCGGATGTAGGCGAGCTGCGTCGGCTGCAGCGTCTCGCGCTCGTTCGGATTGCAGCAGTCGGACAGCCAGCGGCCGGCGGCCTGGGCGTCTTTGTCGGGCCGGAGCGCGACGCCGACGGTCTTGTAGCCGCCGAGCGCTTTGACGGTCTGCACGATCGCGTCGAAGTAGTCCTCGACCGCCAATTCGTACTCAGGCATTGCGCTTCTCCCAGTGCCAGAACCGCTCGACGAAGCTCTCCACCGTCGCGGGATTCGCCGGGCCGGTCGCCAGCAACTGCCCGGTTCTGGACTCAATACGCAGTCGCCGCGACTTCTCCGTGATGCGCACGCCCAGCGCCTTGCCTGCTCGGACGATGAATCCGTCCGTGTCCAGCTCGGCGCCATAGGCGCTCAATGCCGTGACCCAGGTCATGCCGATACCTCGGCGCCGCGCCGGGCTTCAGGCCGCTTGTCCGACACGCTCCGACGCTGTCGGACAGCGTCGGACAAGCTCACGAGGGCAAAATTTTTTGCCATGGACACCTCGCGATGGATCGAAGAAAAGACCGCCCGCCAATCACATGGCGGGCGGCAAATGCGCGCCTGTGGTCAGTAAGCGCGGAGAGGGAGGCGTGGCTCAGTCGGGCGAGGCTCGGCGGCGCGGCCATAGCGTCGAAGTGCACGAGGGTCATGCCGTCAGGCAACCTGCTTCTGCGCCTGCGGCGGATCGCCGAAGACATCAGGGCGGAGGTCGTAGCGAGTGACAAGGCCAGATGTCGCGCGCTCGATGGCCGCACACCTTTCTGCCGGCACTTTGCCGCGAACAATCCAGCCAGAAATGGATGGCGAGCGGATGCCGATCATCCTCGCAAGGCCGGCTTGACTCCCCACCACGTCGATGGCCCTCGCAAGGGCTGAACTTGGTTCCATGACTTATTAGCCCACAGCTAACCGATGTTTGCAAGTCCCCAGCTAACCGGCTCGCATTAGTGTTTGGCTAACATCCGCCTATGAACGTCGTGCAGATTCGCAATCGAAACCTGCTCTTGGTCCTGGATCGTTTAAGGAACAGGGGCATCAGCCGCCGCAAAGACCAGGAGAAGGTTCTTGGCGGGATCGGACAGTCGTTTTTGTCCCAGCTCAAGGGTGGGAAGCCGATGGGCGATGAGGTCGCGAGAAAAATTTCGCTAGCGCTCGGCTACGACGAGGGATGGATGGACCGCCCGCAGTGGGATGCGCCGCAGGCCGCTCCTGGTCCGGACATTCAGTTGGCTGGCGATGGCGCGGAGGAGGTCGACATCGCAGGAATGGTTCGACGGTTCGAATGGGACATCCTGTCCCTGCGAACAGTCCTTAGCGCCGTGCTTGCCTCGCTGGCGCGCTCCACACCAGGCGCAGCTGCGGAAATTCACGACGCTTTGCGGCAGATTCCAGAGCACACGCACGGCTATCTCGCGGACGTGCTCCACACAATCCGTGAAGCGCAACGTGCGACGGCAGAGGAGCAGCTAGACGTTCTGCGTCGCGAAGCTTCTTCAGGCGGCAGAAAGCCCTGAGAACGATGTCTTGCGTGGTGTCGGCCATGACCCCTCCTGTTTGTTTTTGGGATTAAAGTTCAGGATCATCGCAAGATACGAGAAGCGTTGACGCCTATCGCGGCGCCACCGTCTTGCTTGACTGAGGAAGGAATCGATAAGGGAGGGGGATGGAGACTATTCTGTTTATTTTGGTTGCGGCCGCGATAGCTGGCGTCCTTGTTGCGCGGGCGCATACCCGCGAGATGAAACGCTATGAAGATGCCGCCTCACATTTGACCGGTGGTGGCAGCGAAATGCTCTGGTGTGTGGGCAGCGACCAGAAGACTGGGCTGGCTCTTTCGCCAGATGCGAGCACGATCCACCTCCTCTCAGGCGCCAGCGAGGCAATCGAGGCAAGATCGGTGCCGTACACAAGCCTGGTTGCTGTCGAGGTATTCGAGGACGGCGACACGATTACGAGCTCAGCTCGCGGTCGAACAGTTGGCGGGGCATTGATTGGAGGAATGCTGTTCGGCGGGGCTGGCGCCGTAGTCGGCGGACTATCAGGAAAGAAACGCTCCACGGAAACGGTCAGCACAATCGAACTGCGGGTCACCATCAACGATATCCGGTCACCGACATTTGACGTTCGATTTCTGAGCTCCGAGGTGAAGCGATCCGGAGCAGCTTACTCCAGCGCATCCAAAGCGGCGCGAGATTGGCAAGGACGATTGGCAGTCCTGCTAAAGCGGGCGGAGACAGCCGACCCCAACCTTGCCGTGCGCGAAATCGTGACACGGCGTATCGCTCCCGTCATCGAGCCAAGGGCGTCGCGCCCTCAGAGATCGACGAAGCGGGTCTACTCTTCATCGCCGCAGAAGAGCCCCGCGGAACGCGAAGCGCTGATGGTCAAGGCGCGTCAGCTCGCGGCAGAGCGTGAATCGCGTGGAGCCGGCCACCTAGACGTCGATTAATCAGCGGGCGTGACGCCGCAAGCCCTATGGGCTCCCGCTAACTTTATTAGCTTATAGCTATTGACATTCGTTAGCTGCGTGCTAATCTTCCTTCGCGCCCACCCCGGGCAAGGAGGAACAGCACCGTGTCAGCCGCCACCGCACCGCTTGCTGCGCCCAATGCCAGCCTTTCGATCGACGTCGCCGATGGCCTGACGCTGCTCGTCCGCACCATGGGTGGCGGCGAAGTCGCCGCGTCGCTGTTCGTCAAGTCTGAGCTTCGCCCCTCCCTGAGCTACGCAGTCGGCCCGGCCGACCGCGCGCGCGTGGACGAAGACGAGGATGAAGAAGATGGCCGCGGCGTGCTGTGGATCGGCCGCGCCGCTTTCGACGTGCCGCCCGGAGCCGTGTCCGCGCTGCGCGCCCTCCTTGATGCGGCCCGCTGCACCGGTGGTGCGGCATGAGCGCGCAGAAGCCGGGGCATCCTCAGACAGACCTTTGGGGGCTCACGGAGCAGGACCACACCGACGCAATCGCGGAAGACGCGGCGCGCGCACTGGTCGGCGAAGTCGAACCGATCCCGCTGTACCTGATCGAGCAGTACTACGGAACCAGGGAAAACTTCATCGCGCGTTACTTGGCACAGGCCGAAGAGGACGAGGCTGCTGCGCTTGACGAACGCGCACCTGAGGAGTGGCGCGCCGGGCGCAAGGCGAACGCCCTTCGCTGCCGAGGCGTCGTCCAGGCAATCGGCGGAGCGGCATGAGCACCATGGCGCGCTTCCTCGCGAACCCGCCCGGCTGGCTCCTGCTGCTCGGCGCGGCGATCGCGCTCATCGGCTCGGTGCGCGTCTCACTCCATACCGGTGAGCCGCCGAAAGACTGCGGGCCGCAGGCGGAACAGACGCGCGACGGCATCGTAGCCGCCGGCGCTGCCGACGTCCTCAATGATGCCGTCTCGGATCAGCATGATCACCGTCGAGTCGGTCGGGTTGAGTACGCGCCGCTCGTTGCCGGGCTGCAGGAAGCCGAAGACGAGTCCGCGCGCCTCCTCGTCCAGCTGCAGGACGTAGGCGTCCCAGCGTCTGCGCTCCAGACGCCGCAGGCGTCGCCGATGGCGCCAGCGCCGAAAGCCGTCCCACCCGAACTTCACCAGCAACACCACGGCGGTCGCGATGCCGCCGACATCCAAGCTGATTTCCATGTTCGCCCCTCGTCCTCGTGCGGCCCCTCGCCGCGCGCCGGCTGATTGTGCCACCAACCCAGGAGATCCCCATGCAAGTCGCCGCACCCGCCGCACCCGCCGCACCCGCAATCCCCACCGCCTCGCCGGTCGCGCTTGACCAGCCGCCGCAGCGCGCACGCTTCACCAAGCTCGACGCCGACGGCCAGGCGCTGCCGGCAACCGCAACCGATTGGCGCTACGTTCGCGTCGACACCGGCGCCGTCCGCTTCGACATGCTCGCCGGCAACCTCGACGATCAGCGCAAGACGCACAGTGAGGCCGCCCAGGCCTGCGCAGCGCTCGGCGAAGGTTGGCGCATGGCGACGCTCGACGAGCTCGAGGCGATCCGCGACATCACACGCTTTTCGCCCGCGGTCGATCCGACGTTTTTCCCGGACATCCACCCGAATTTCTACTGGACGTCGTCGCCGGATGCCGAGGATCCGGACGACTACGCGTGGGTCGTCCACTTCCGCAGCGGCAGCGTGGGCCTCCACCACCGCGACCACCGCGCGTTCGTCCGGGCGGTCCGTTCCGTCCCCGCCAGTCAGTGATCGTCCCTCGCCCTTTTCCTTCGGAGCACACCATGTCCGCTGCCGTTGCGCAGGCCGAGTCGTCGGCCGCCTCCACCCGCGTCATCCTCAAGCTCGATTCCGCCGGCGAAATCCTGCCAGCCGACGCGACCTCCTGGTCCGCCGTTCGCGTCCTCGACGGATCGCTTCGCATCGACATCCTCACCGGCAACATCGGCGGCCGCTCGATGAGCCACCGCAAGGCGGTCGAGGCCTGCGCCAACATCGACGCCATCGGCTCGACCGATTGGCGCCTCTGGACGCCCGCCGAAGCGTTCGCGCTGGTCGACCACGCCCGCTTCAACCCGGCCGTCGACACCGCGCTGTTCCCCGACATCAAGCCGGACTGGTACTGGACGTCGTCGCCGGGTGCCGAGGATCCGGACGGCTACGCGTGGATCGTCCACTTCCACTACGGCGACGTGTACCTCTACCACCGCGGCTACAACGCGTTCGTCCGGGCGGTCCGTTCCGTCCCCGCCAGTCAGTGATTGCCCCTTTGCGCTCCTAGGAGATCCCATGTCGGCACAGACCACACCCGCGCGGGCGACGCCGGACGCCACAACGGCGCAGATCAACCTCATCGTCGCGGACGCCTTCGCGAATGCGACTCCGCCGCGCAGCGCGGCCTATATCGAGGGCTTCCGCTGCGCGATTCGGCGCCGCCTGGTCGGCACGCGACTGCCGGTGCCGTATCGGCTCGGCAGCGCCGAGGCTGATGCGTACTTCGCTGGCCGCGACGATGGGGACGAGCACCCGCTTGAGGTGCCCGCACTATGAGCGCTCCCGACGGAATCGAGCGCCGCCGTGACTTCGGCGGCCATTTCCAGCACGACGTCAGCGCCAGCATGGCGCGCGCGCTCTCGGCCATCGTGCTGCTCGCTGGCGTGCTGTTCCTCGTCGCGGGCGGCCTGGAGTGCGCGCGATGAGCGTCCGATCCGAGCTCCGCGCGAACGTCACCGACTGGACGCGCCCGATCGTCAAGCCTCCGATTACGGAGCTGTCGATCGCCAAGGCGGCCGGCGGGCTTAACCGGCCCTTGATCGACCGCGCGGCAGCGGCTTGCCGGCGCGCGGCCGGGCGCTGCCACACGGCCTCGCGCGAGGCGCTCATCGACTCGGCGGCCCTGGCATGGCGCGAAGACGCGGCCGAGCTCGAGGCGGCAGCCAAAATCTTGGAGAAGCTCAATGCACCCGAATGACGAACTCCCGCCATGCATCGGCGAGCGTTACCGCGACACGGCGCAGCAAATCACAGGCGTCATCGATCTTGACCGCGTGCGCGCCGCGCGAAGCCAGCACCGCGACACGATCGCCGCCGCAGTCTGGCCGCATGCCGAGCGCGTCGCGGCTTCGCCTGCGGAGATCGAGCGGGCACACGCCGCCGGTATCGCCGAACTGAATGCCGGTCGCAGCATCGCTTGGGCGGTGTCCCGCGCTCGGGCGGAGCTTCCGCGTTCCCGGCGCCGGCCGCGGCGATCGACCACACCTCCGCCGGCGGCGGGCTGACCATGACGACCGAACTCCAGCGCGCAGCGCTCACCAGGGCGCGAGCCGGCAATTGGGATCTGGCCGATGCCATCGAATTGCTGGCGCGCCAGCAGCAGGCGCGCGTGGATGGCGAGCGGCTGCATTACGCACTGCGCTCGCATCGGCTCGCCTGCTTCATCTACTCGACCGCCAAATGTGACTGCTGCATCGGGGTCGAGCGCGACGGCTGTTCCTACGCGGAAGCGGCGGACTGGTGGGCCATCGACATGCGGGGTGACCGCCTCGACGCCGATGACCCGACGGTCTCGGGTCAGACGTTCACCGTCGAGCAGGCACGCGCGATCGTGCAGGCCTTTGAGGAGGAACTCGCCGCATGCGCGTAAAGATCGAATCCGGCGCCCTTGCGACCGCGCTGCGGTCCAGCGTGGCGGTGCGCAAATCACCCACGCCGATCTACAGCCATGTCCTGCTCGAGGCCGCAGGCGAATCACTGCGCATCACCACGTCGGACTCCGAAGCGACGGTGACCGCGGTCGTGCCGTGCGTCGTCGAGCGCGAAGGGGCGATCTGTGCACCCGATGACCTACTCAAGGCCGCGATGATCGGCGGCGGCGCGGTCGCACTGACCGCGGACGAATCGCTAACGGTCCAGCGCGGGCGCAGCCGCGTGCGCATCTCGACGCTGCCAGCAGGCGACTATCCGCGCAACGAACAGCTCATCTGGACCGACATCGACGTGCCGGCCGAGCGGCTCGCGAAGGCGGTCGATGCGGTCGCGCACGCGGCGAACCGGACGGATGCCAGGCTGTGGGCACAGTGCATCCTGTTGCGCAGCGGCTGCGTCGTCGCGACCGACGGCATGCGTATCGGTCGCGCCGAGATTCCGTACGAGGGGCCGGACCTGCTCGTCCCTGCGCGCAACCTCGGGCCGCTGCAGCGGCTGCTCGGCGAAGGAGCGCGCGTCCAGTTCGGGCGCCCCGCCGAAGGCCAGCCGCCGGCGGTCATCGCAGTGCAGGATGCCAGCGGCGACCGGGCCGAGGTGCGCCTGTTCGCGGTCGGATTTCCGGACGTGACCGCCGTGTTCCCTATCGGGGATCCGGCGTGCTCTTTCACGGTCGACCGCGAACGCCTGCAGCACGCGCTCGACCGCATGACGCCGTTCTGCACCATCACCAGCACCGTTGCCGGCAAGGCCCATTCGTACGCGGCCGGCGTCGTGCGCGCCGGCGCCGGACGCGTGCAGCTCGAGGCGGCGCGCAACGACAGCCTGGAGGATCTGACGCCGCTGATCGAGGGCGAACCAACCGGCTCGGCGACGGCCGGCATTCGCGTCGAGCACCTCGGCGACGTCCTCGCCGCCGCCGACACGGCATTCGTACGCATTTCGCTTCACCCCGGCGTCGCCGGCGCCGCTGCCCGGTGGTACTGCGAGCCGATCGGCGATCAGCGCGGCGCGGACTACGTCCTCGTCCCCGTCCAGATTTGACCCAGGAGACCTCGTGTCCAATCCCCCCGCCTCCGCAACAGACCTGCTCGTCGCTGCCTCCGACAGCATCGACCAGCGCGCACAGTCGCGAGACCTGCCCGCCGGTGAGCGCTCGATGGCCCGCGCTGTCGCCGCATTCAACGCGATCACCGGCCGCCAGCTCACCGAGCACGACGGCTGGCTGTTCATGACGCAGCTCAAGGCGGCGCGGGCGACGGCCGGCCGCCACAACGCGGACGACTACGTCGACGGCGCTGCTTACTTCGCGCTCGCCGGCGAGTGCGCCGGGCGCACCGCCACCCCGCCGGGAGCGCCCGATGCGTAAGCACGACATCGTGATCCGCATGCGCGGCGCACGTTTTTCCGAATGTGACCCCGAGCGGGTCGCCGAACTGATCCGCAGCACTGCCCGAATGATCGAGCGCCCCGGCGAGACGGTCACCTTCGGCGGCTGCAGCGGCAACGCCCTCCGGCTCCGCGTCCGTCGTAACGGTGGCGCCGCGCCCCAACCCCAGGAAGACCCCGCATGAACCTGAGCATCAACATCCGCTGCGCCGGCGACGTCATCATTTCGGCGCGACCCGATTCGCAAGTCAGCGATCTGCCGTCGCTGATCTCGGTGGCCGACGTGCCGATCCACACCACCAAGCCGAAGCCGTTCCGCCTCGCCGATGAGCTGGTCTGCGATCCGGCGCAGCGCCTGATCTGGACGCCGCGCCCGATTGACGGCAAGCGCATGACGTGGGCCGAAGCGGACGCGGCCTGCAAGGCGCTGCGTCTCGGCGGCTTCTCCGATTGGCGGTTGCCGACGCGCGAAGAGCTGCAAGGCCTTGTCGACTACACGCGCTGCAAGCCCGCGATCGACACCGCCCTGTTTCCGGATACGCCGCCCGAAGCGTTCTGGACGTCGTCGCCGGATGCCGAGGCTCCGGGCGACTGCGCGTGGTTCGTCGACTTCCACTACGGCAACGTGAACCTCCGCCGCCGCGACTACCACGCGTTCGTCCGGGCGGTCCGTTCCGTCCCCGCCAGTCAGTGATCGCCTTTTGACCCTTCGCCGCCCATGAGCTACGCCGTCCCGCCCATCATTCGACTTTCCGAACGTCTGCTCGTCGACGTCGAGGAGGCCGTGAAAGTCTTCCCTCGCCGGCACAAGTACGTGTTCGGCTCGGACCTGCGGCGGGCGGCGATGAAGGTCGCGTTGCGCGCGCAACGCGCCTGGCGCAAGCCCAGGGATCCGGCGAAGCGGATCGCGAAGCTCGTGCGAGCGATCGACGATTTCAAGCTGCGTTTGCAGCTGGGGTCGGCGATCCGGGCCTTTGCAAGCTTCGGTCAGTTCGAGGCGCTCGCGCGCCTCGCCAAGGACATCGGCCGGCAAGCCGGCGGATGGATGCGACGCCACCAGCAGCACCCCAAGAGCCAGAATCGCGCGGCCGGAGCGCCGCCCGAGCGTGCTCAGACACTGAGTACCTGCGCCGCCTCACGCCACACCGGGGCCAACGCATGACGACGCCACGCTACCCGCAGGGATGTTTGGCAGGGTCTCAAGCGCGCAGGGATGCGTCGTCGCCGGATGCCGAGGATCCGGACGACTACGCGTGGATCGTCAACTTCCACAACGGCAACGTGAACCTCAACCACCGCGACAACAACGCGTTCGTCCGGGCGGTCCGTTCCGTCCCCGCCAGTGAGTGTCAGGGTGCCCAATGCAATGAGCCGGTCTCGTTCCGGAGCCTGCACGCCGCGTGGCGACGCGCGCGGCGGAAGAAGAAGCCGAGCAACGATCAGATGCGTTTCGAGACGCGCTGGATCGACAACCTGTTCGAGCTGCAAACGCGGCTGCGTGCCGGCACCTGGGCGCCGTCGCCGTCCACCTGCTTCATCGCTGATCGCCCCAAGGCACGCGAGATACACGCGCCCTCGTTCGCCGATCGTGTCGTGCACCACTGGCTGGTGCCGCACCTGGAAGCGATCTACGAGCGCATCTTCATCGCCGACAGCTACAGCAACCGGCGCGGCAAAGGAACACTGGCCGCGGTGAAGCGCGTCCATGCCTTCGCGCGCCAGGTCAGGAGCGGCCAGGGTCGGGGCTGGTATCTGCAGCTCGACATCCACAACTTCTTCCCTTCGATCCATCGGCCCACGCTGTACGGGCTGCTCAGGAAGCGGATGCGGCGCGCTGGTCTTCCACTGCCGGTGCAGCGTTGCGTGCATGCGCTGCTGCGCCGGAGCGCGACCGAGACCGGCATCCGCTACGTGTGCACGCCCGCCGAGCGGGCCAAGGTGCCGCGCCACAAGCGGCTGGAGTCGGCGCGACCTGGCTGCGGCATCCCGATCGGTAATCTGTCGAGCCAATTTTTTGCGAACGTCTACCTCAACGAGCTCGATCAGTTCGTTAAGCACGAACTGAGGGCGCCGCGATATGCGCGCTACGTCGACGACTTCGTGCTGATCCACGAGAGCCGCGAGCAGCTGATCGAGTGGCTCGAGCGGATCACGACGTTCCTGGCAGAACGGCTGCACCTCCAGCTCAAACCGGATATCCGTCTTCGCCCACTGGACGACGGCATCGACTTCCTGGGCTACGTCGTGCGGCCGACGCACCTACTGCCGCGACGCCGCGTGATTGCTCACGCGAACGCCGCCCTGGCGGCCTGGGAGCGCGAGCACGTCCACGGCGATCACCTGCGCGCGGCGCCGGCGGATCTACGCGCGCTGCGCTCGACCTGGCAAAGCTACGCCGGCCACCTGCGGCACGCACGCACCCATCGATTGCAGCGACGCTTCCACCGCCGCTTTCCGTGGCTATCAGCAGCCGGCATGACCCGCCATTTCCGGCCCAGCTCGGAGCGCCGGATTCGCGCCATTCGCTGGCGTACGAGCGCGAGAAAGCCATGACAGCCTCAATCCAGACCACCAGCAACCAGAGGAGGGCGTTCACCCGTGAGCACTGACTTGACTAAGTTCTACAGCACCAACGACGAGGACTTCATCTACCACGACGTGGGCGACGTTCTCGACGCCCTGGCCGCCGACGGCGAACTTGAGGCCGGCAGGATCTACTTCGAAGGCGACTTCACGAGGATCGCGCACAGCTACGTCTTGAACGCGGCCGAAATTCTCGAGCGTGCAGATGAAATCCTTTTCGAGGAGGTCGGGGAAACCGCCGATGAGCAGTTCACCAGCGCGACTCAGGCATCCAAGGATGAGTTGCAGGCTCTGCTGGTCGCGTGGGCCGAAAAATGGATTGGCCCCGTCAACGGATTCATGGTCGTCGGAAAAACGCGTGAGCGCCGCGTGACCGAGGAAGATGTGAAGGAGTACGCGCAGTGAGCACGCTCACCGAACTGGTGCGCAGCGCTGCCGCGCTCGCCCAGGGCGGTGCGATCGCGTGCGCATCCAACGGCCACCTTTGGGAATCGGATGGCGGGCGAGCGTGCCCGAAGGGCAGCGCAAACTGCTCGCAGACGGTGTATCTCTGCGAGCGCTGTGGAGCCTACGACTACGGCGATCCGGGTGGGCCCGCGCACGAGGAGTGCTCGCTTACCTGTGCATTGAGGAGGTAACTCGATGGATGCTGCCGAGAACCTTCCCCGCCTGATTTCTGAGGCCGACGCCGCCGAGTACCTCGGCGTCTCTCGCATCACGATGCGCCGTCTACGGGCGGCGCGGAAGATCGCCTACATCATGGTGGGCGTCGCCGCGCGCTACACCGAGCGCCAACTGCTGGACTACCTGGATCAACAGACATGCCCACCCGATTCCGACTCGGCCCCTACTGGATTGAAAAGCGGAAAGGATCGACGGTCTGGTACCGCGCGTGGCGGGACGGCACAGGATGCAAGCAGCGCGCTACGCTCGGCACAGGAGATTTTGAACAGGCAAAGGTGAGGCTCGCGGAATGGTTCGTGCAGAACGCAACCATCCGCGACCAGCAGCCGAGCGATGTCCTGCTCGACACCATCCTGACGCGATACCTGGGGCAGCACGGTGCGGAGCTCGCCAGCAAGGACACGGCCAAGCGCGCCGTCGCCCTCTGGCGCGCGTGGTGGAGGCCATCCGACACCGTGGCCGACGTGACGATCGATCGCCAGGAACAATTCCTGGCTTCGCTGCAGGAGAGCTACAGCGAGAGCTATGCGCGCCGTGTGCTCGGCGTGGGTAAGGCCGCCCTCAACCGTTCATGGAAGCGCGGCGAGATCACGCAGGTGCCCTTCGTCGCGCTGCCGCCGGGCGAGGAGTCGTTCCCGCACTACGCCAGCCGGGCGCAGATCGTCGCGCTGCTCAACACGCCGATGGCGGAGCACGCTTGGGCCTATTGCCTGGTCCGGCTGTGCACGGGTTGCCGTGGAGACGCTGCGCTCGATCTGCAGGCGCCCCAGGTCGACCGGCAATCGAACTACGTGCGGCTGAACCCGCCGGGTCGCCGGCAGACCAGAAAGTACCGGCCGACGGTGCCGCTCGTACGCCCCCTGGCGGCCTACCTGGACGAGGCGCAGCCGCAAGGCTACCTGGTCAACTGGCACGGCAAGCAGATCAAGTCCATCAAGACGACGTGGCGCAAGCTCCGCGTCGCGGCAGGGCTGCCCTCCTGGTTCGCGCCCCGCGTGCTACGCCACACCGTCGCGACGTGGCTCCGGCAACGCGGCGTACCGGCCTGGGATGTCTCCGGCCAGATCGGGCACCGCGCGGCAGGCACGACGGACGGCTACGCGAAGTTCGACCCCTCTTACCTCGGCGAGGCCAGAAAGGCGATCGAGGCGTTCCTGCTGGATCTGTCGAAAGACGTCCCGAGGCTCCGGCCGCTATGTGGGGTCAGTGCGGGGTCACTTGCGACACAAACAGAAACGGCGCGAACCCGTGAGAGCCGCGCCGTTGCTGCGTTTCAGGTGGTGGGCGGTACAGGGATCGAACCTGTGACCCCTACCATGTCAAGGTAGTGCTCTACCGCTGAGCTAACCGCCCCAAAAGGGGCGCGAACTGTAGCGAACTCCGGCCGGCGGTACAAGCCTTCATCGGCCACGACCGGAAATCGGAGCATGCCGCCGCATGCAGGCGTGAGGATGGCGCTGCCGATCGGGGTTGCGCGGGGCTTCGCGCGGCGGTCCTGTCGCACCCGGGCGCGCGGGCGCTCCGGCCGCTCACCGATTGGGAGATCGCAACCGCCGCCGATCCGAAGACCGCGCTGCGCCGCGTGCCGCTGCGGCGGGTGGCGCGACCGGAGGCGGCCCCTTGCAACGGCTCCGGATTCGGCGCGGCGCACTCAGGCGGCGGCCGAGGTCTCCTGCTCGACCGCCTCGGCCGGCGGCAGCGCCAGATGCAGATGCGAGCCGGTGCGGTCGATCACGCCGGGGCCGTGCACCTGCCGCGTGCCGGCTGCGATCCACCAGGCCCAGGGATCGGCCGGCACCGACAGCTCGAGCCGCTCGGGCGCGCGGTCGAGCAGGACCGGCGTCAGCAGCGAGGTGTAGCCGCTGCCGTGCTCGGGCTGCAGCGACTCGAGCAGGATGCCGCGCAGCAGCGGCCGGCCCTGGGCGCCGCCGTCGAGGCTGCGCACCGCGACCGGCAGGGCGCGCCGCGCGAGCAGCTCGACGCCGGCCTCGACGCGGCCGCCGTCGTCGATGCGCATCCAGCGCACGACGCCGACCATCCAGTCGGCCTGGTCGGGTGACGGCGCCGGCAGGCTGAGTCCGATCGCATCGCCGACCTTCATGCGCACCAGGTCGCTGTCGGCACCGTGGTCCCAGCACAGGCGGTAGCCGGCCGCGCTCTGGTCGAGCACGCGCGCGGCACCCGGCAGCACGCGCAGCAGGTCGGCGCCGCCCTGCGCCCAGGCCGCCGGCCGGTCGTGGCTGGCGACGGCGATGCCGAGCGCCTCGTGAAGAAAGCTGTCGAAGTCCTGGCCGCCGGCCAGCGCGCGGTGCAGGTCGTGCAGGCCGATCACGGCGTCGAGCGGCTGGCCGCCCGGCAAGCGCGCATGGCCGCGCGCGCTGCTGTCGGCGAGACTGACGACCATGCGGCGCACGACGTCGATGTCGACCTCGACGCTGGGTCCGGCCGGCGCGCGCAGCGCGACGCGATGCGCGCCCGGCGGCAGCGCGACGATGCGGTTCTCGACGTAGGCGAGCAGCCGCGCCGGATCGATCCAGATCCGTTCCTGGCGGCCGCGCTCTTCCTCGTCGCCGGCGTGGCCGGGCTCGCGGTCGCCGAGCACGTCGATCATGCGCAGGCCCTCGACCTCGCCGTCGCGCAGGTCGCAGTACGCCGCCAGCACGCGCGTCAGCGCGACCACCGCCGGCAGCTCGCGCCGCGAGTAGCGGTACGGATTGGCCAGCGCGAGCAGCAGCGCATGCTGATAGACCAGGCGCGGACTGCGCAGCGCGGCGGCCGGGCCGTCATCGACGGCGCGCTCGTCGAGCTTGACCGACGCCAGGAACCGGTGCACGCCGTGCATCAGCTGCCAGGCGCCCGGCGCCGGCACGCGGTAGGCCGCATAGGCGCGCTGCATGCGCTCGGCACCATGCTGCAACGCGCGCAGTCCGGCCAGCGCGACGCGGCCGCCCTTGAGCATCGGCACCGCGCCTGCCGGCGCGCAGGCATCGTAGAGCGCTTCCAGATAGCCGAGCGCGAGCGCCTGGTGAAGCTCCTCGACCCGCGCGACCAGCTCGGCCTTCTGCGGCTGCAGCGGCACTGCCGCGGCGGCCGCCTGCTGCTCGATCATGTCGATCAGTTGCTGCGCGACCGGCCGGATCGCCTCGAGCCCCTCGATCCGCTCGAACGCGGCGATGCGCTGCCGGTTCAGCTGCTGCAGGCGCTCGACGACCTGGCGCGACGTCGACGCGACGCTCGCCAGCGGCAGTCCGGCCAGCCAGTTGCGCAGCGCGCGCAGATCGAGCGCGGCGCCGCCGGCCGGCGCAGGCCGCTCCGGGATCGTCCGTACCAGTTGCCGATACACCTCGCTCACGCGCCGTCGTCCCGATCCGTTTCGTGGCGGCGGCCGCAGGCCTGCGTACCGCCGATCGGCGCCCGTCCGAGACGGGCCGCCGTCCGCGCCTCACCTTAAGGGCAGCGGCTGCGCCGGTGCAACCGGCGAAGGCGACCGGTCCGGTTTCAGCAGCGGGCGCAGCGGCTGCAGGCTGCCGTCGTGCGGTCCGGGCTCGACGCCGAGCAGGTGGGCCAGCAGCGGATAGATATCGACGTTGTCGATCGGCGGCACCTGGGCGCCCGGGACGAAGGCCGGGCCGCGTGCGATGAAGATCGCCTGCATGCTCGGCAGTGCCGGATCGTAGCCGTGCTCGCCGCGCGAGACGTGAGCCATCGCCGCCATCCGCGCCCGCGTCGATACGACCCAGCCCTCGTCGGCCAGGCACAGCAGCGGCGGTACGCGCCGGTGCGTGCCGTAGCCGAAGCGCGCCGGCAATGTCTGCTTGCGCCAGCACTCCATGTGCGCGTGGCGGCCGAGCAGCGCGCGCTCCACGGCGGCGGCGCGCCCCGGCTGCGGGCGCAGCCCGGCCAGCACGCCGGTGGTCACGATGTCGCCGTCGGCCTCGTCGATCAGGTCCTCCAGATACGTCACCTGCCCCGCTGCGACGGTCGCCATACCGTGATCGGAGACGATCAGCAGGTTGAGGCGGTCGTCGAGGCCGCGCGCGGCGATGCCGGCGACCAGGCGCGCGATCGCGGCATCGACGCGGCGCACCGCCGCGGCGGCCTCCGGCGAGTCCGGACCATCGTGATGCGCGGCCTTGTCGACGTGCTCGAAGTACAGCGACATGAACGCCGGTCGCCGCGCGGCGGGCCGGTCGAGCCAGCCGAGCACGGTGTCGACGCGCTGCTCGGGCGTCACGTCCGGGTCGAACGCGGCCCAGTCGTCCGGATAGGCCCCGTGCACCGGCGCTTCGGACCCCGGCCAGTACATCGTCGCGGCGCGCCGCCCGGACCGCTGCACGCGCGTCCAGATCGGTTCGGCCTGCTCCCACCAGCGCGCATCCTGCACCGCGGCGCGATTGGCGGTCGCGAAGCGCTGCCCGGGCAGATCCGGATCGGTCATCGTGTTGTGGATGACGCCGTTGCGATCGGGCCGCAGGCCGGTGACCAGCGTGTAGTGGTTCGGAAACGTCAGCGACGGAAACGAGGGCCGCATCGACGCCGCGTGCGCGCCCTCGATCAGCAGGCGGTCCAGCGTCGGCGTCAGGCCGCGCCCAGATCGGCCGGACGGAACGCATCGAGCGAGACCAGGATCACCGGAGCGGCCGGCATGGCTTCGCGGCCGCGGGTCGCGGCGCAGCCGCCGAGCAGCGCGGCCAGCAGCGCCAGCAGCACGCCGCAACGGAGGACTCTCGTGCGGCCGCGGCGCATGCGCAGGCTCATCGCTGCGCGCCCGCAGCGCGCTCGGCCGGCAGGCCGGTGAACGGCGCGAAACCGAGCGCGCGCAGGGCCGCGAGCCGCTCGGCGGCGACGGCGGCCTCGTCGAAGTAGATCTCGCGCAGCAGCGCCGCGTCGACGTCCGGATGCGTCGTGCGGATCGTCTCGGCGATCCGCTGCGTGTGCGCCGCGAGTTGCGCGGCACGCTTGCCCAGGTGCACGGCATTGAGCGCGGCCAGCACCGCGACGGCAGCCCAGGCGATCGTACCGAGCCGGCGCGGCACGCCCTCGCGCAGCGGCAGCGCCAGCGCGACCAGGCCGGCCCAGCCGAGCCAGAACACCGATGAAAAACTGACGTAGCGGCTCGAGAACGCCTGATCGGCGCCGTAGTCGCCGGCGCGTCCGGCAGCCGCGAGTGCCGCGGCGACCAGGCCGAACACGAACAGGCCGCACCACGGCAGGCTGGCGCGGCGGTCGCGCGTGTGCACCGTTGCGACCAGGCCGCTGACCAGACCGGCCGCACCGGCCAGCGGCGCCAGATCGGTCGCGAAGCGCGCGATGCCGGCGCCGAGGAAGTTCAGCAGGTAGTGCAGCGCGACGCCGGGCGCGGCGGCGGCGCTGCCGGTCGGTCCGGCCAGCCGGTACTGCAGCGCGACCGCGGCGGCCGCGACCAGCCACGGTGCTGCATGCGCCAGGCGTTGCCGCCAGGACAGCTCGCCGCGCAGGGCGATCACGGAGAGCGCCGCCGGAATCAGCGCGATTGCGGTCGCGAAGCTCATATAGGCAAGCGCCGCAACGGCCAGCGCGATCGCCTGGCGCCGCCAGTTCAGACTGCCGGCAGTTAAGGCACGGATCGCGACCGCGACGCCGAGCAGGCACAGG
Organism: Dokdonella sp.; assembly: GCA_024707225.1. GTDB lineage: Bacteria > Pseudomonadota > Gammaproteobacteria > Xanthomonadales > Rhodanobacteraceae > Dokdonella. The sequence goes on from JANQAE010000001.1 coordinate 1,545,243, forward strand.
AACACCGCGACCTGCCAGCCCCATTGCAGATTCGCCAGATGCCCCGGATACAGCGCGAAGCCGACGACCAGCCACCACGCGCGCGGCGCCGCGGCGCCCAAGCTGTCGCGCGCGATTCTCAGCACGACCGCCGCGTACGCGAACAGCAGCGCCAGGCTGACCCCGCAGTCCAGCCACGGCTGCCCGCCGGAGAGCGCGGTCGTCACCAGCAGCACCGCATAGGCGGCGCTGTGCAGATGACCGCCGTGGAAACGCCAGAAGTCCGACTGCGCGAGCGCGCCGTCCTGCCAGGCGCGATAGATCGGCACCAGGTCCAGGTGATCCCACAGCATCAGCGGGATGTGCCAGCGCAAGGTGGCCAGCGCCAGGCCCACGGCGAGCGCGGCGGCGGCGAATCGCGGGACGATCGGAAGGGCGCGCATGCGGGTTCGGCGGCGTCGACGGGCTGCCCCGGCGGCGGGGCGGCCGCGGATTGTCGCCGATGCGCGTGACGCCGAAAACCTCGGCCCTGCCTGCGCACGCGAAGACCGGACCGCGCACGCCCTCGGCGCGCGCGGCGCCTCGATCGTGACGGCCGGCGGAGCGCTCGATCTGCAGTCGAATCGGGTAGCCGCAGCCGGGACCGCGCCGGCCCTCGCTCAGCCGCGCTTCTTGGGAATGTACAGATCGGTGATCGTGCCTTCGTAGACCTCGGCGGCGAGGCCGACCGACTCGCTCAGCGTCGGATGCGGATGCACGGTCAGGCCGATGTCGGCTGCCTCGCAACCCATCTCGATCGCCAGCGCGAGCTCGGCGATCAGGTCGCCGGCGTTCGGCGCGACGATGCCGGCGCCGATCAGGCGATGCGTGGCCTCCTCGAAGATCAGCTTCGTGAAGCCTTCGGTGCGACCGATGCCGACCGCGCGCGCCGAGGCGATGTGCGGGAACTTGCCGATGCCGTAGGCGACGCCGGCCTTCTTGGCCTCGCCCTCGGTCATGCCGACCCAGGCGATCTCCGGATCGGTATAGGCCACGCTCGGGATCACGCGCGCGACGAACTCGCTCTTCTGGCCGGCCGCGACCTCGGCGGCGACCTTGCCCTCGTGCGTGGCCTTGTGCGCGAGCATCGGCTGGCCGACCAGATCGCCGATCGCGAAGATGTGCGGCACGTTGGTGCGCATCTGGCGGTCGACCGGAATGAAGCCGCGATCGGTCACGGTCACGCCGGCCTTGTCGGCGTCAATCCTGCCGCCGTTCGGCGCGCGGCCGACCGCGACCAGGATGCGGTCGTAGGTGGTCGGCGCCGGTGCGCCCTCGCCTTCGAACGTCGCGGTCAGGCCCTGATCGCTCGCGGCGATGCCGGTCACCTTGACCTTCAGATGGATGCCGCCGTAGCGCTTGGACAGGCGCTGCTGCAGCGGCTTGACGAGGTCGGCGTCGGCGCCCGGCATCAGCTGGTCCATCAGCTCGACGACGGTGACCTCGCTGCCGAGCGCGTCGTAGACGCAGGCCATCTCCAGGCCGATGATGCCGCCGCCGACGACCAGCAGCTTCTTCGGCACGTCGGCGAGGTCGAGCGCGTCGGTCGAGTCCATCATGCGCGGGTCGTCCCACGGGAAGCCCGGCAGCTTCACGGCCTGCGAACCGGCCGCGATGATCGCCTTCTCGAAACGCACCAGCTTCTTGCCGTCGGCACCCTCGACCTCGAGCTCGTTCGGCGAGACGAAGCGGCCGCTGCCCTGCAGCACCATGACCTTGCGCTGCTTGGCCATGCCGGACAGGCCCTTGACCATCTGGCCGACCGTCTTGTCCTTGTGGCCGCGCAGCTTGTCCAGATCGATCTTCGGCGCGCCAAAATCCAGGCCGATGTCGGCTGCGTGCGCGGCCTCCTCGATCACGCGCGCGGCGTGCAGCAGCGCCTTGGACGGAATGCAGCCGACGTTGAGGCAGACGCCGCCGAGCGATGCGTAGCGCTCGACCAGGACCGTGTCCTGGCCGAGATCGGCCGCGCGGAACGCGGCCGTGTAGCCGCCCGGGCCCGAGCCGAGCACGAGGACCTGACAGGTCAGGTCGGGTGTGCGGCCGCTCGCGGCAGCGGCCACCGGTGCCGGCGCCGCGGGCGCTGCCGCGGCGACGACGGGTGCGGCCGCTGCGGGCGCGTTCGCAGCCGCGGCCGGCGCCGGCTCAGGGGCCTCCGCTGCCGGCTTCGCCGCGGCGTCCGCGCCGGCCTCCTCGACGATCGCGACCACGCTGCCCTCGCTGACCGTGTCGCCGACCTTCACGCGCAATTCCCTGACGACACCGCCCGCGCTGGCCGGGACCTCCATCGTCGCCTTGTCCGACTCCAGCGTGACCAGACCCTGGTCCTTCCTGACCGTATCGCCGACCTGCACCAGCAGTTCGATGACCGGGATGTCGCTGTAGTTGCCGATGTCGGGGACTTTGATTTCGCGGGTCGTGGCCATGTCGGGAATCGTCGGAGAAGGAAGGAAGGGAACGCCGCGCGGGATCAGCGCCGCGGATCGGGCTCGCAGCTCAGCACCGCGAGGCCGGAGGCCGCACCCGTGCCGGCGACGCCGGCGGCACCGACCTCACTGAAGCTGCCGGCGATCGCGAGCCGGCCGTCCGGCAGCGTCATCGCCTTGTTCGGATTGTCGCCGGTGCCGCCGGCCACTTCGACCCAGTCGCCGTCCTGCAGCTTGGCGAAGCGCCGGATCGGCGTGCCCAGCGTATCGGCCGTGAACGTACCGACCGCATACAGCGCCGGACCGCTGCCGTCGTCGTAGACCTCGAAGTCGCGGACCTCGCTCGGCATCGGGAAGCCGTGGCCGACCGCCGACAGCGTCGTGCCGTCCCAGCGCGCGACCGCGAACATCGGCACGTTGTCGGTGGCCGAGGCGTCGAAGCGGCCGCCGATGTAGAGCGCGTCCTCGAACACGGCCAGGGCCTGCACCTGCGAGATGTTGCTGGTCGCGCGCTTGACGCCGCCGCCGACCGAGAAGAAGCCGCTGCCGTCGAAGCCCATGACGTTCTTGGACTCGACCACGATCTCGCCGCCGCTGCCGTCGGGCAGGCGGATGCGGTCGAAGCGACCGCCGACGTAGAGGTCGCCGCGGTACTCGACCATCGTCATGATGATCGGCGCGACCAGGCCCTCGAAGCCCTCGCTGTGCGTCTCCCAGCTGCTGCCGTCCCACAGCGCGAGCAGCGGAAACTGCGGAATGCCGGTGGTGCCGCCGATGGCCAGACGCCCCTTGTAGACCAGACCGGACCAGCCGAAGGTCAGGCCCGGGAAACTGGCGCCGGCCAGCGCGCCGGCGGTCGTGCCGTCCCAGCTGAAGACGACATTGGTATTGGGCACCGCGGCGCCGCCGAAGCTGATGCCGTTCTGACTGCCGACGACGTAGAGCTTCTCGCCGTCGCCCGGATCGAACGAGACGAAATCGGTCACGAAGCCGTCGCTGAGACTGGTCGTGCCGAGCGCTTGAGTGGTGCCGGCGGCCAGATCGATGCGCGCCACACCGTTGCTGACGCCGTTGAACGACGAGCCGGCCGAGCCGCCGGCATAGGCATCGGCGCCCCAGCGGCCGATGCCGTTGAGCGAACCGCCCGGCGTGCCGAGCGCGGTATCCCAACCACAGGTCACCGGACGCGGCGGATCGAAGCCGTCGGCGAAGATCGGGTCGTTCGGATCGCCGGCCGGCGCGGCCGTGGCCAGCAGCGCGGCCGCGCCGAACAAGGCGACTGAAACGGAAACCGCCATCGGATGTAGCCTCTTCATGCCTGCACTCCTCGTCGTCGTATGGGGTCGATCGGGTCAGCGGAACGGCCGTCCTGGCGGTGAAACGGTGGTGATGCCGGCGGACGCGTCAGCGCAGGACCTCCGGCTCGAACCCGTCGGCGAAGAGGCGATCCTCGACGCTCAGGCGATTGAAGAAGACCACGACCGACGGCTGGCCGGAGTAGCCGATCGCCAGGTCGAGCCGGCCGTCGCCGTCGAAATCAGCCGCGGCCAGCGCGGTACCCGAGGCGGCGGCGTCGTAGCTCCAGTCCGGCATCGCGGCCGGCAGGCCGGGCCGGTTCCGATACAGATCGGCACGGCCGGTCGAGAAATCGATCTCGACGATGTCGGGCAGGCCGTCGCCGTCGACATCGACCACCAGCAGATCCTGGTGGCTCGAATCGCGGCCGGACGTCCAGGCGTCGGTGAAGCCGCCGGCGCCGTCGTTGAGGAACACGTGCAGGCGATCGTCCAGACCGATCACGACGTCCGGATCGCCGTCGCCGTCCATGTCGGCGAAGGCGATGCCGCGATCGCCCTGCCCGCTGCCGAACGTCAGTGACGGCGCGGGCGCCGGCAGCGTGCCGGCGTTGACGTGCACGCCGCTGGTGAAGCCGACCCATCGGGCCAGGCCGATCTCGGGCCGGCCGTCGCCGTCGAGGTCGCCGGCGGCGACGCTGTTCTGGATCGAGGCCTGGGCCGACTGCCAGACCGGCGTCGTCGTCAGCTGGCCGTCGTCGTTGCGGAACAGATAGGCCGGGCGGTGCACGTCGGGCGAGCCGCGGCCCTGGTTGGCGGTGACCAGGTCCAGATCGCCGTCGCCGTCGATGTCGACCAGCTTCATGCCGACCGCCCAGGCCGGCTGCGCGCTCTGCCAGCCCGGCGTCGTCGCCAGGCCCGCCGCGCTGCCGAAGTAGATCGAGTTGGGCGAGTACGCGCTGCCGCCGTTGGCGACGACCAGATCGTTGTGGCCGTCGCCGTCGATGTCGGCGATCGCCGCATCGCCGGAATGGACCTGATCGGCCGAGACCCAGCCGGCCTCGGCGGCGAGGCCGCTGCCGTCGTTGAAATAGACGAAGTTGCGCCAGTCCTCGTACGGCGGAAAGCTCGAGGACTGGTAGCACACGGCCGCGAGGTCCGGCCGGCCGTCGTCGTTCAGATCGCCGGTCGCTAGCCCGCCGACCTGGAGGCGCAGCGTGTTCTGCCAGTCCGGTGCGTCGCCGAACGGCAGCCCGGCGTCACCGCGCGGCGCGACGACCGGTCCCGATTCCCCGGCATCGGCGCGCGCGACCGTGCGTGCGTCCGGACCGATCTCGATTGCCGGCGCGGCGGTCGGACCGCTGTCGATCGCGCGCCCGTCGATCGCCACGGTCGCGAGCGCATTGCGCGGCGGCATGAGCGAGGCGGCCGAGGCCGGGTCCGGCACGATCGCGCTCAGCAGCGCCGCGACCGTGGCGGCCGCGATGCCGTGCAGCGGAACGGAGCGGGCCGGCATCGCGGCGCGCCTTAGAGCAGCACCCGCCGCATGTCCGCCAGCACCTGGCCGAGATACGTCGTGAAGCGCGCGGCCGAGGCGCCGTCGATGACGCGGTGGTCGTAGCTCAGCGACAGCGGCAACAGCAGGCGCGGCTCGAAGTCCTTGCCGTTCCAGACCGGTGCCGTCTGGCTCTTGGAGACGCCGAGGATCGCCACCTCCGGCGCGTTGATGATCGGCGTGAACGCGGTACCGCCGATGCCGCCGAGGCTCGAGATCGAAAAGCAGCCGCCGGACATGTCGGCCGGCCCGAGCTTACCGTCGCGCGCCTTCTTGGCCAGCGCGCCGGTTTCGGCCGCGATCTCGAGCACGCCCTTGCGGTCGGCGTCGCGCAGCACCGGCACGACCAGGCCGTTCGGCGTGTCGGCGGCGAAGCCGATGTGGAAGTACTGCTTGAGGATCAGCGTATCGCCGCCCGGATCGAGCGAGGCGTTGAACTCCGGAAACTTCTTGAGCGCCGCGACCACCGCCTTGATCAGGAACGCCAGCATCGTCAGCTTGATGCCGGCCTTCTCGTTCTCCTTGTTGAGCGCGACACGCAGCGCTTCCAGGTCGGTCACATCGGCATGGTCGTGCTGGGTGACGTGCGGGATCATCGCCCAGTTGCGCGCCAGGTTCGCGCCGGAGATCTTCTTGATCTTCGACAGCGGCCGCTGCTCGACCGGGCCGAACTTCGAGAAATCGACCTGCGGCCACGGCAGCAGCTGCAGGCCGCCGCCGGCCGCGGGCGCCGCGGCCGCGCCGCCGGCCAGCGCCTTCTTGACGTAGGCCTGCACGTCGTCGCGGACGATGCGGCCGCTGCGCGCGCTGCCGCTGACCTTGCGCAGGTCGACGCCGAGCTCGCGCGCGAACAGGCGCACCGCCGGGCTGGCGTGCGGCACCTTCTCCGGCAGCACGGTATCGGCACCGAACGCGACCGGCGGCGTGCGCGGGCCCGACGCCTCCGGATCGAGATCGGGCGCGACCGCGGCGGTCTGCAGTTCGCTGAGCGCGGCCGGCCGGCGCGTGTCGACGGTCGCCTGCCCGGGCTTGTCGGCCGGTTGGGCGGGCGCCGCAGGCGCGGGTTCAGCGGCCTTGGCAGGCTCGGCCGCCTTCGCGGCCGCTGCGGGCTTGGCCTCGGCGGCCGGCGCGTCGCCGGCCTCGACGATCGCGACGATCGAGCCTTCGCTGACCGTGTCGCCGATCTTCACGCGCAGTTCCTTGACGATGCCGTCGGCCGAGGACGGCACTTCCATCGTCGCCTTGTCCGATTCGAGCGTGACCAGGCCCTGGTCCTTGCGCACGCTATCGCCCGGCTTGACCAGCAGCTCGATGACGGGAATGTCGGTGTAGTTGCCGATGTCGGGGACTTTGACTTCTTGGCTGGCCATCAAGCTGCTCCGGATGATCGCCGACACGGGCCCGCTCGGCGTTGCAATCGGGCTATTGTGGCGCCGAAGCGCGATCCCGCCAACCGCGATCGGCGAGCCGGCGCCGCCGGTGCCGGGCGATTCGCCGCAGCCGGACCGTCCGATCGCGTCATCCGCATGCGCCGTTCGCAGGCGATCGCGGCCGCCGCTGCCGGCGCTCGGGCACACGGCGCGCGCTGGACGCGGCGCACGAGGAGTCCAGTACCGCCGGCCGCAGCCATGACGTCCGGCCCCTGCCGATGCGCGGCCAAGCCGCTATCGTCGCTGCGCCACCCAAGGAGACCTCCGTCATGCTCGAGATCCGCGACCTGTCCAAGACCTACGCCAACGGCGTCCAGGCGCTCAAGAGCGTCTCCCTGGACATCCCCAAGGGCATGTTCGGCCTGCTCGGTCCCAACGGCGCCGGCAAGTCGACGCTGATGCGCACGATCGCGACGCTGCAGGACGCCGACAGCGGCAGCGTCCATCTCGACGGCCTCGACGTACTCGTCGAGAAGGACGAAGCGCGGCGCCGGCTGGGCTATCTGCCGCAGGAATTCGGCGTCTATCCGAAGGTGCGCGCCGAGGACATGCTCGATCATTTCGCGATACTCAAGGGCGTGGTCGACCGCAAACAGCGCAAGGAGGTCGTGCAGGGCCTGCTGCGTCAGGTCAACCTGTGGGACGCGCGTGCGCGCAAGCTCGGCGGCTTCTCCGGCGGCATGCGCCAGCGCTTCGGCATCGCCCAGGCCTTGATCGGCCAGCCGAGCCTGATCATCGTCGACGAGCCGACCGCCGGCCTCGATCCGGAGGAGCGCAACCGCTTCCTGAACCTGCTCGCCGAGATCGGCGAGAAGGTCGTGGTGATCCTGTCCACCCACATCGTCGAGGACGTCACCGATCTGTGCCCGCGCATGGCGATCATCGCCGGCGGCCAGGTGCGCCTGACCGGCGAGCCGCACGAGACGATCCGCTCGCTCGACGGCCGGGTCTGGCGCAAGACCGTGCGCAAGCAGGAGCTCGAGGCGATCCAGGCCACGCACGTCGTGCTGTCCACGCGCCTGGTCGGCGGCCAGCCGGTCATCCACGTGCTCAGCGACGCCTATCCGGGCGACGGCTTCGAGGCGGTCGCGCCGGATCTGGAAGACGTCTACTTCGGCGAGCTGCGCCGCCAGGCCGCGCCGGTCGCGGCCGCGGCCTGAGGACGCGCCGATGCTCGGACATCTCCTGCGTTTCGAACGCCGCCTGCTGCTCGGCAGCGGCCTGTTCTGGATCGTCGCGCTGGTCTACGGCGCGATCGGCTTCGGCGCGATGGCGTCGGACAACGTCAGCTTCGGCGGCGGCGTCGGCAACGTGCTGCGCAATGCCCCGGCCGTGGTCGTCACACTGCTCGGTGCGTTCAGCGTGATCAGCGTGCTGCTGGCGACGATCTTCGTCGGCGGCATCGCGCTGCGCGACTTCGAGCAGCGCACGGCCGAGCTGTTCTTCGTCACGCCGATGAAGAAGCGCGACTACCTGCTCGGCCGCTTCGGCGGCGGCCTGCTCGCGGCGATCGGCATCATGCTGATGCTCGCGCTCGGCCTGTGGGTCGGCTCGATGATGCCGTGGCTCGACGCGACGCGACTGGGCCCGACGCCGTGGACCGCCTATCTGTGGTCGTTCGTCGTGCTGGTGATCCCGAACCTTCTGTTCGTCTCGGCGCTGATGTTCCTGCTCGCGACGGCGACCCGTTCGATGCTCTACACCTACCTCGGCGCGATCGCGTTCTTCGTGCTGTGGCAGATGTCGGACTTCCTGACACGCGACCTGGACTCGCGCTGGATCGCCGCCCTGGTCGATCCGTCCGGCAGCAACGCGATCTACGACCACATGCGCTACTGGTCCAGCGCCGAGCTCAACTCGCGCCTGCCCGAACTGACCGGGCTGCTGCTGGCCAATCGTGCGCTGTGGCTCGGCATCACCGCGCTGCTGCTGATCGGCGCGTTCGCTCTGTTCCGCGTCGACCGCGAAGGCCTGGTGCTGCGCCGGCGCAAGCAGGCCGAGGCCGCCGCGCCGGCCGCCTCCACCGCCGCGCGCGTGCCGCTGGTGCCGGTCGCGCTGCGCACCGACCGTGCCGCGCAGTGGAAGCAGTACCTGCACCAGGCCGCGTTCGACCTGCGCGGCGCGGTGACCGGCGCGCCGTTCATCGTGATGCTGCTGCTCGGCCTGCTGCTGACCTTCAGCGTGCTCAAGTTCAGCGGCGTGATGTACGGCACAGAGCTCTATCCGGTCACGCGGCAGATGCTTTCGACGCTGAGCGGCAGCCTCAACCTGTTCCTGGTCATCGTCGTCACGTTCTATGCCGGCGAGCTGATCTGGCGCGAGCGCTCGATGCGCGTATCGGAGGCGACCGACGCCTTCCCGGCGCCGAACTGGGTGCCGCTGGCCGGCAAGCTGACCGCGCTGCTCGGTCTGATCGTCGTGCTGTTCGCGGCCGGCGCACTGTTCACGATCGGCTACCAGATCGCCAGCGGCTACACGACGATCGAGCCGATGCTCTACGTCAAGGGCATCGCGCTGGAGATCGTGCCGTTCGTGCTGATGGCGGTGCTGGCGGTGTTCCTGCAGGTCGTCAGCGGCAACAAGTTCGTCGGCTATCTGCTGATGATCGTCTACCTCGTCAGCCGCTTCGCGATGACGATGTACGACTTCGATCACCTGCTCTACCGCTACGGCGGCGCCTCGCGCACGCCGTACTCGGACATGAACGGCTACGGCCACTTCATCGGGCCGCACCTGTGGTTCCGCGCGTACTGGGCCGCGTTCGCGGTCGCGCTGCTGGCACTGGCCGCGGCGTTCTGGCCGCGCGGCACCTCGCTGGCGTTCCGCGACCGCGTGCGCGAGCGCGCGCGCGGCTGCGCCGCGGACCGGGCCGCTTCGTGCTGGCCGGCAGTCTGGTCGCGTTCGTCGCGCTCGGCGGCTGGATCTTCTACAACACCAATGTGCTGAACCGCTACGTGCCCGGCGATCTGGCCAAGGAGCGCAGCGCCGAGTACGAGAAGACCTACCGTCCGTTCAAGGACCTGCCCAAGCCGCGCATCACCGCGATCCGCGCCGACGTCGACATCGATCCGGCAAAGCGCGCCGTCGCGATCCGCGGTCACTACCGCCTCGTCAACGAGACCGCCGCTCCGATCGCCGAGCTGCACGTGGCGATCGACCCGAGCGTCGAGGTCGACCGGCTCGAGTTCGCGCCGCACAGCGTCGTCAAGGCCGACGACGTGCACGGCTACACGATCTACCGCCTCGACACGCCGATGGCGCCGGGCGCGACGATGGATTTCGCGTTCGACCTGCGCTTCGAGCCGCACGGATTCCCGCTCGACGGCGGCGACACCCAGGTGGTCTACAACGGTACGTTCTTCAACAACATGGCGCTGCCGCAGTTCGGCTACAGCGAGGGGCGCCAGCTGACCGACCGCAACGACCGCCGCAAGTACGGCCTGCCGGACCTGCCGCGCATGCCGAAGATCGACGACGAGGCCGCGCGCGCGAACACCTACATCAGCGACAGCGCCGACTGGGTCGACTTCGAGACGATCGTGTCGACCGCGCCGGACCAGATCGCGCTGGCACCGGGCTATCTGCAGCGCGAATGGACCGAGAACGGCCGCCGCTACTTCCACTACAAGTCCGAGGCCAAGCTGCTGCCGTTCTTTTCGTGGCTGTCGGCGCGCTGGGAGGTCAAGCGCGACCGCTGGAACGACATCCCGATCGAGGTCTACTACGACGCCAAGCACCCCTACAACGTCGACCGCATGATCGAGTCGGCGAAGAAGTCGCTCGACTACTTCACGCGCAACTTCTCGCCGTACCAGTTCCGGCAGTTCCGGATCCTGGAGTTTCCGGGCTACTCGAGCTTCGCGCAGGCGTTCGCCGGCACGATCCCGTATTCCGAATCGATCGGCTTCATCGCCGACCTGCGCGACCAGGACGCCATCGACTACGTGTTCTACGTGACCGCCCACGAGGCCGCGCACCAGTGGTGGGCGCATCAGGTGATCGGTGCCAACGTGCAGGGCGCCACGATGCTGTCCGAATCGCTCGCGCAGTACTCGGCACTGATGGTCATGGAGCACGAGTACGGCCCGCAGAAGATGCGCAAGTTCCTCAAGTACGAGCTCGACCGGTATCTGATGAGCCGCGCGACCGAGCGTGTCGAGGAACTGCCGCTGGCGCTCAACGAGAATCAGGACTACATCCATTACCGCAAGGGCTCGGTCGTGTTCTACGCGCTGCGCGACATGATCGGCGAGGACACGCTCAACGCGGTGCTGGCGCGCTTCCTCAGGGACAAGGGCTTCCAGCAACCGCCGTACACGACCACGCGCGAGTTCCTGGCCTACCTGCGCGAGGGCACCGATCCGAAGTACCACCGGTTCATCGAGGACCTGTTCGAGAAGATCACGTTCTGGGACAACCGCGCGGTCGAAGCGACGGCGGTCAAGCGCGAGGACGGCAAGTACGCGGTCACGCTGAAGCTGCGCTCGGCGATGCTGCAGACCGACGGCAAGGGCGCCGAGACCGAGGCGCCGCTCGACCAGTGGGTCGACATCGGCGTGTTCGCGCGGCCGCCCGGCGGCAAGGAGTCCGACGAGCGCGTGCTCTATCTCCAGAAGCATCACGTGACCGAACAGGACACGACGCTGGAGCTCGTCGTCGACGAGGTACCGTACGAGGCCGGCATCGATCCGTACAACAAGCTGGTCGACCGCAGCTCCGAGGACAACCGCAAGCGCGTCACGCTCAAGTGACCCGCCCCGGCCGCGGCGGCTGAATCGCCGCCGCGGCCGGGCCACGACCGACATTCCCCCGCAACCGGCGGTCGGCTAGGATGCGCGCATCCCCGCCGCGATACCGCCCATGCGCACCCTGGCCGTCGTCGTCCCCGCCTACAACGAAAGCGAAGGCCTCAACACGTTCCACGACCGCCTCGCCGCGGTCTTCGACGGCATCGACGGACTGGCCTGCTCGGTGCTGTACGTCGACGACGGCAGCCGCGACGACACCTGGCAGGTCATGGAGGCGCTGCGCTTGCGCGACGCCCGCGTCGCGACGCTGCGGCTGTCGCGCAACTTCGGCAAGGAGCTGGCACTGACCGCCGGCCTCGACCACGTCGACGCCGATGCCGTCGTCGTGATCGACGCCGACCTGCAGGACCCGCCGGAGCTGATCCCGACCTTCATCACGCACTGGGAGGAAGGCTACGACGTCGTCTACGGCACGCGCGCCTCGCGCGCCGGCGAGACCGGCCTGAAGAAGCTCACGTCCTCGGCGTTCTACCGCGTGATGGACCGCCTCAGCCAGACGCCGATCCCGCGCGACACCGGCGATTTCCGCCTGCTGTCGCGGCGCGCGCTGCAGGCCCTGTCGCAGGTGCGCGAACGCCAGCGCTTCATGAAGGGCCTGTTCACCTGGGTCGGCTATCGCCAGAAGGCCGTCGTCTACGACCGCGATCCGCGCTTCGCCGGCGAGAGCAAGTGGAACTACTGGCGGCTGTGGAACTTCGCGATCGACGGCATCACCTCGTTCTCGAGCGCACCGCTGAAGATCGCGACCTACTTCGGCTTCGCGGTCGCGCTGGTCGCGTTCCTGTTCGGCATCTGGGTGCTGTGCAAGGCGATCCTCTACGGCGATCCGGTGCAGGGCTACCCGTCTCTGATGGTGGTGATCCTGTTCCTCGGCGGCGTGCAGCTCATGGCGCTGGGCGTGCTAGGCGAGTACATCGGCCGGCTCTACGTCGAGGCCAAGCAGCGTCCGCTCTACTTCATCGACGCCTGGCATCCGCCGCAGGCGGCGGCAGGCGCCGCCGCGATGCGCAGCACGGCGGCCGCTCCGGAGTAGACTGACCGTCCGTTCCGGTCGCGCAGCGAGGAGACCCCATGATCCTGGTCAGGCAGCTTCTGAACGATAAGGGCGATGCGATCTACTCGACCGCACCGGATGCGCCGGTGCTCGAGGCGATCCGCACGATGGCCGAGCGCAACGTCGGCGCCCTGCTCGTGCTCGACGGCGGCGCGCTCGTCGGCATCGTGTCCGAGCGCGACTACACGCGCAAGGTCATCCTCATGGGCCGTTCGTCGGCCGATACCCCGGTCTCGGCGATCATGTCCGCGCCGGCGATCACCGTGTCCTCGAGCGATACGGTCGACCACTGCATGCAGGTCTGCACGCGCAGCCACGTCCGCCATCTGCCGGTGGTCGACGGCGGCGCGATCCTCGGCGTGCTGTCGATCGGCGACCTCGTCAAGGCCGTGATCAGTGACCAGGCCGAGGCCATCGAGCATCTGCAGCGCTACATCGCCGGCTGAGCGGATGCGCACGGCTCGGGTGCGGAACCGGCCCGGCGCACGGCGAGGACGTGAGACGGTGCCCGATCGAGGCCGGCCCGATGCCGGTTCGATCGCGTACCGCTGGCGTCAGACCTGCCGGACCCGGACCCGGCGAGCACCGCGCGGACCGGACGCTCAGCGAGAAGCCGGCGCGCGCGCCGGGATCGCGGTCGATCGGTTGCGCGTATAGGTATAGACGGTCGCCGGCGGCACGTTGATCCAGGCGACCGAACCGCGCCGCGCACTGAGCCCGAGCTCGGCCAGCAGCTCGCGCGAGACCGGGCTGGCCGGACCATAGGTGAACTGGATCAGGCGCCCATGCGGCGCCAGCACCGAGAATGCCGAGCGCAGGATGTCGCGCTGCATGCCGCGTGACATCGACAGCAGGCCGAGGCCGCTGACGACCGCGTCGGCCGGTCCGTGATCGAGGAAATGCGTCTGCGTGGCCAGATCGGCGAGCTCGCGCGCGTCGCCGCGGACCACCTGCACACCCGGAAAGCGGTGCTGCAGCACCCGGTGCAGGGCCTCGTTGAGCTCCACGACCATCAGATCGGCAGGCGCGATGCCGTGCTCGAGCAGCGCCCGCGTGAACACGCCGGTGCCGCCGCCGAGCTCGATCACGCGCCGTGCACCGGCCGGGAGCTGCGAGACCATCGCCTTCGCCAGCTGCTTGCCCGACGGCGAGAACGCCGCCATCGACAGCGGATTCTTGAGCCATTGCCGGAAGAACGTCCAGGCGACCGGCGACTCGCAGGTCGCCGCCGTGGCCTTTCGGCGGAAATGGCTCATGGACGGTACCGGCAGGGCGAAGGACGCATCATACCGCCGAGGCTCGGAGGCAACGCAAGAGGGTCGACCGAGAAAAGAAGGCCCCGCGACGATCAGGGGAAATCGTCGCGGGGCCGAACGCCGGACGGCAGAAGGGGGAGGAGCCGTCCGACGTTGAACCTTGAAACCGCACGAGCGAGAAGAAGCGTGGCGACGACGCGAGCTGGAGATGTCGCGCGCGAATCCGCTCAGCGGTCGTAGTAGCGGGCGCGCCGGCCGCCGTAATCCTCGTCGCGTTCGTAGCGGTCGTAGCGGCGGTCGCGGCGATCCTCGTCGACATAGACGGTGCGCACGACACGGCGCACGACCGGCCGCTCGTGATAGACGACGCCATAGCTCGGGTAGTAGCCACCACCGTAGTAGCGCGGCGGCGGATAGTCGTAGTAGGCGGAGCGGTACGGCCCGCCGTAATGCGGCCGCGGATACGCATTGACGTAGCCGCCCCAGTAGCCGCCGCGATGACCGTCGACGTAGCTCAGGCCGATACCGGGCAGGCCGATGCTGACGCCCCAGCCGCCGCCATGATGGTGGTGGTGACGGCCACCGGCCTGGGCCGCGGGCACGCCGATCAGGAAACCGGCCAGCACGATCGCCACCCACGCCCAGCGCGACCGCTTCGACACCTTCGATACCATGACCGCTCTCTCCACATCCGACGTCTGCAACGGACCGGATGCTGGGGTCGGCGCGCTGAATGCGCACTGAGTATCAGCGTTCAGAATCGGCGTTCAGAATCAGCGTGTTGCCGCATCAGCCGGCACCTCGCCGGCCGCGTCCGGACGCAGCTCGAAGCACTGATGGATGCGCGGGTTGCGCGCGAAGTCGAACGGCACCGTCGCCGCCGTGATGTCCCGGACCGACAGGTCCCGCAGCGCCCGCGGCGTCGAGGCGGAAGCGCCGGTTGTTGTTCGAGAACACGATCAGGCCGTCCGGCGCCAGACGCTGCGCGCACAGCTGCAGCAGGCGCACGTGGTCGCGCTGCACGTCGAAATCATCGGCGCGCTTGGAGTTCGAGAACGTCGGCGGGTCGACGAAGATCAGGTCGTAGCGGCCGCGATCGTGCTCGAGCCATTGCATCGAATCGGCCTGCAGCAGCCGGTGTGCCGGCCCGCCGATGCCGTTGAGCGCGAAATTGCGCGCGGCCCAGTCCAGATAGGTCGCCGACAGGTCGACGCTGGTCGTCGACGCCGCGCCGCCGGCAGCCGCGTGCACGCTGGCCGAGGCCGTGTAGCAGAACAGATTCAAGAAGCGCAGCCCGCGCGCGGACTGGCCGATGCGCAGCCGGATCGGCCGGTGGTCGAGAAACAGGCCGGTGTCGAGATAGTCGTGCAGATTGACGCGCAGGCGCACGCCGCCCTCCTCGACGATCACGAACTCGCCGCGCGCGTCGTGGCGGCCATACTGGCTGCCGCCCTTGGCGCGGTAGCGCGTCTTGATCGCGATCCGCTCGCGCGGCACGCCGAGCGCATGGCCGGCGCCGCGCACCAGCTCGTTGAGGCGCGTGCGTGCGACCGCCTCGGGGATCTCGCGCGGCGGTGCGTACTCCTGCACGTGCAGATAGGTGACGTCAGGGCCGCCGGCGTCCTCGGGATGGCCGGTGTAGAGGTCGATCGCCGCGGCGTACTCGGGCAGGTCGGCGTCGTAGACGCGCCAGCAGCCGACCGCCTCGCGCTCGAGCCGCTTGCGCAGATGCCGCGCGGTCTTGGTGATGCGGTTGGCGACCGCCTCGGCGCCCGGCGACAGCGGCGCCTCGTTCGCCGGACGCTGCGCCGGCTCGCGGCCGAGCGCGAACGTGTACAGCCGGCATTCGAGCGCGCCGTTGAACAGCGCATAGCGCTTGTCGGCGCGCAGGCCGGTCGCGCGCGCCAGGCCCTCGTCGGACGTGATCAGGGCCAGCCGCCAGCCGTCGAACTGGGCCGTCGCGCGCGCGCCGAGCGTGCGGTAGACCGGCACCAGGCCTTCCTGATGGCCGATGCGCTCGCCGTACGGCGGATTGGTGATCACCAGACCCGGCGCCTCGCAGCCGGCCGGCCGCTCCAGATGCGCGACGTCGCGGCGCGCCAGCTGCACGAAGCCGGCGACGCCGGCCTGCTGCGCATTGCGCTTGGCCTCCTCGAGCACGCGCGGATCGTGGTCGTAGCCGAAGAACCGCGCCGGCAGTGCGGTCAGGCCGGCCTGCGCCCTCGCCTTCGCCTCGGCCAGCAGTCCGGCCCAGGCTTCGCCGTCGTGGCCTTTCCAGCCGAGAAAGCCGTAATAGCTGCGCTGCAGGCCCGGCGCGACGTCGGCCGCGATCCAAGCCGCCTCGATCAGCAGCGTGCCCGATCCGCACATCGGATCGACCAGGGCGCCGCCGCCGGCGAAGATCGCCGGCCAGCCGGCGCGCAGCAGCAGCGCGCTGGCGAGGTTCTCCTTCAGCGGCGCCTCGCCCTGGCCGACGCGGTAGCCGCGCCGGTGCAGCGGCGTACCGGACAGGTCCAGCGCCAGCGTCGCGCGCTGCTTGCGCAGCAGCAGGTTCAGGCGTATCGACGGCTCGCGCGTGTCGACGCTCGGCCGCGCGCCGGCGCGATCGCGGAACTGGTCGACCACCGCGTCCTTGACGCGCTGCGCGAGATAGCGCGTATGGCGCAGCGCCTCGCTGCTGCCGTGCGCGTCGACCGCCAGCGTGCCGTCCACGGCCAGGTGCTCGGACCAGTCGATCCGCGCGACGCCGTCGTAGAGCACGTCCTCGTCGGCCGCGTCGAACTCGGCCAGCGGCATCAGCACGCGGCTGGCCAGGCGCGACCACAGGCAGGCGCGGTAGGCCGTCGCCAGCGTGCCGCGGAAATGCACGCCGGCCAGCGCCTCGCGCACGTCACTGCCGCCGAGCGCGACCAGCTCGTCGCGCAGCAGATATTCCAGACCCTTCGGACAGGTCGCGAAGTACGCCCTCATCGGCGCTCGAGCCCGTGCAACAGGCGTGCGAACGCCTCGGCGCAATAGGCCACGTGCGCGCCGAGGCGATGATCGTCCGGCACCAGATGCAGCGTGTCGCCGCGCGAGCGCGCGAACGCGATCGCCGCCTCCACCGGGCACAGCTCGTCGTCCCAGGCGTGCACGAGCACGGTCGGCACGCGCGCGGCCTCGAACGACCGTGGATAGTCCGGGATCGCCAGCGGCAGCGCCATCAGGAACAGGGCCTCGGCCGGCCGCCGGCACGAGGCGAAGCCCGACGTGAATGCGCCCATGCTCGAGCCGGCGAACACGACCGGTCCGTCCGCAGGCGCGTTGGCCAGCGCGCGCGCGATGCGCTCGTCGATCGCCATCGGATCGCGCGTGGCGTCCAGGTCGCGGTAATCGGGCCGGACGCTGGCCCAGCCGAGCGTCTCGGCGACCTCGGCCAGCGCCGTGACCTTGCTGGCCTGCGGCCCGCTGTCCAGGCCATGGGAAAGAACGACGGTACCTTTCATCGCTGTCGCCGCGTGCAAAGTCGGGCATGCTAACACCCGCAGCATCCTCGCCCCGGATGCATCCGCCGACCCGCCGCCCGATGCCCGCCCCGCTCGTCGAAGACTGGCCGATTCCGTATCACGCGCAGCTCGGCACGCGGCCGGCCGATGCGGTCGACCTCGTCGTGATCCACTGCACCGAGCTGCCGGACATCGCGACGGCGCGCGCGTTCGGCGAGCGCATCCGCTATCCGGACAGCGGCACCGGCGCCTGCGGCCACGACTACGTGGATCGCGACGGCCGCTGCTGGCGCTTCGTCGAGCCGACACGGATCGCCCATCACGTCGCCGGCCTCAACGACCGTTCGGTCGGCATCGAGCTGGTCAATCTCGGCCGCTATCCGCGCTGGGCCGATTCGCGCCATCAGCGCTTCGAGGAGCCCTACCCCGCCGCGCAGATCGAGGCGCTGATCGGCCTGCTCGGAGACCTCAAGCGAACGCTGCCGAACCTCGGACGCATCGCCGGACACGAGGACCTCGACCGGCGCCTCGAGCCGGCCAGCGACGATCCGTCGATCCTGTTGCCGCGCCGGCGCGATCCCGGCCCGCTGTTTCCGTGGGACGCGGTGCTGGCCGCGACCGGGCTGCCGCGCTGGTACGGCGACTAGCAGGCACGGTCCCGGCACATCGCCGGGACGATGCGCGCAAGCCGGCCGCGACTGCGCGGCGCGTGATCCTGCGTGCGCGGCCGCATCGGCGCGACCGGCGCGGCCGCTATACTCGTGGGCCTCATCCGCTGCCCGATCGCTCATGAGCCATACCGTCGTCGCCGAACTCGTCGAGCTGCTGCAGCTCGAGCGCCTGGAAGACAACCTGTTCCGCGGCCAGAGCCGCGACATCGGCACGCGCTGCGTGTTCGGCGGCCAGGTGCTCGGCCAGGCGCTGTCGGCGGCGCAGCAGACCGTCGCGCCGGACCGCGCCGCGCATTCGCTGCACGCCTACTTCCTGCGGCCCGGCGACATGCAGGCGCCGATCGTCTACAACGTCGAGCCCACGCGCGACGGCAACAGCTTCTCGGTGCGCCGCGTCGTCGCGATCCAGCACGGCAAACCGATCCTGAACGGCACGGTCTCGTTCCACATCGCCGAGGACGGCGTCGAGCACCAGGCCTCGATGCCCGACGTGCCCGATCCCGACGATCTCGATCCGCCGCCGTCGCCGTCGCCCGAGGAACTCGCCCGGGCGCCGGCCAAGGTGCAGCGCTGGCTGACGCGCCAGGGGCCGTTCGAGTTCCGCCCGGTCTATCCGCGCAGCGACCTGCATCCGCCCAAGCGCCCGCCGTACCAGCCGGTCTGGTTCCGCCTGATAGCGCCGGTCGCCGACAGCCCGGTCCTGCACCGCACGCTGCTGGCCTACGCCTCGGACTTCCATCTGATCGGCACGACGCTGTTTCCGCACGGCGTGTCGTATCTGCAGCCCAACGTCACGGTGGCCAGCCTCGACCATGCCTTGTGGTTCCACCGGCCGTTCCGCACCGACGACTGGCTGCTCTATTCGTGCGACAGCCCGACCGCGCAGAGCGCGCGCGGCCTGGCGCGCGGCCAGGTGTTCACGCGCGACGGCCGGCTGGTCGCCTCGACCGCGCAGGAAGGCCTGATCCGCCTGCAGGACTGACCGATGCGCCAGATCTACACCTCGCCCCGCCACGAGAACGTCCAGCGCGTCGTCGCGCTGCTCGAGTCGCACGGCATCGAGACCACCACGACCAACCGCAGCGACTGGCGCGGCGGCAGCTGGAAGCGCTTCAGCTACAGCGCCGGCGGCCAGAGCCGCGACAGCTGGCCGCAGGTCTGGGTGGTGCGCTCCGACGACCAGGTCCGCGCGCGCCAGATCCTGCGCGATTCGGGTCTGGAGCCGGCCACGCGCTTCGCCGACGAGCTCGCCGCCTCGCGCGGCACCGCCGAGCCGGGCCGCCACAACGCGCTGTCCAAGCGCATGAAGCTGGTCCTGCTGGCGCTGATCGGCGGCGTCATCGTGCTGATCGCGCTGAGCCAGCTCGCCCGCTGAGCGCCGCCCGGCGCGAACGCGCGCTGAAGGCCGCAGCGTCCGCGCCGGCCGAGGCGCGGCGGACGGCTTAGAATCGGCGCATGCGCTCGGATGTCGTCCGGCTGTTCCAGACCCTGCCCCACCGTTGCGGCTATTTCGAGACGCGCAACGCGCAGAACCTCGTCGTCGATCCGAGCGTGCCGCAGCTGGCGCAGATCTACGATCTGGCGCTGACGCGCGGCTACCGGCGCGCCGGTGGCCACGTCTACTTCCCGCATTGCAGCGGCTGCCGCGCCTGCGTCGCCTGCCGCATTCCGGTCGAGCGTTTCGAGCCGGACCGCAGCCAGCGCCGCTGCATCCGCCGCAACGCCGACCTGCGCGCCGAGGTGCTGCCGGCCGGTTACACCGACGAGCGCTTCGCGCTGTATTGCGACTATCTGCGCTCGCGCCATCCCAACGGCGGCATGGACGACGCCACGCCCGAGGACTTCGCGCGGTTTCTGTATACCGACTGGAGCCCGACGCGCTTCGTCGAGTGGCGTCTGCACGGCCGCCTGATCGCCGTGGCGGTCACCGACGTCTGCACGACCGGCCTCTCGGCCGTCTACACGTATTTCGATCCCGACGAACAGGCGCGAAGCCTCGGCACGTTCGCGATCACCGAGCAGGTCCGCATCGCGCGGGCGCGCGGCCTCGATCACCTGTACCTGGGCTTCTGGATCGACGGCCATCCGAAGATGGACTACAAGCGGCGCTACCGGCCGCTGGAGATCCTGCGTGCCGGCCGCTGGATCGACGCCGTCGCAGCGGCGCACGCAGCGCCGGGGCACGCTCCGCCGGGCGCTACTCGACCGTGATCGTCAGGCAGGCCGCGGCCGCGACGGCCTTGGCGCGCGCGGCCTCGAGCGTGTCGGCACGCGCCAGCGTGACCGCCAGGCGGCGCTGTCCCTGCACCTCGGGCTTGCCGAAGATGCGCAGCATCGTATCCGGCTCGGTCAGCGCGTCGGCGACGCCGCGGTAGCGGATCGTCCGGCCGTGGCCTTCGCCGAGCACCGCGCACGAGGCCGACGGCCCGGCCAGCTCGATGCCCGGAATCGGCAGACCGAGGATTGCGCGCGCATGCAGCGCGAACTCCGACAGCGGCTGCGAGATCAGCGTGACCAGGCCGGTATCGTGCGGCCGCGGACTGACCTCGGAGAAGATCACCTCGTCGCCGCGCACGAAGAATTCCACGCCGAACAGGCCGCGGCCGCCGAGCGCGGCGGTGACCGCCGCCGCCTGCCGCTGCGCCTCGGCCAGTGCCGCCGCACTCATCGGCTGCGGCTGCCAGGATTCGCGGTAGTCGCCGTCCTCCTGACGGTGGCCGATCGGCGCGCAGAACGCGGTGCCGCCGACGTGGCGCACCGTCAGCAGCGTGATCTCGTAGTCGAACGCGACGAAACCCTCGACGATGCAGCGACCGCGGCCGGCACGGCCGCCGGCCTGCGCATAGGCCCAGGCCGCCTCGGCCTCGGCTGCATCGCGCACGATGCTCTGCCCCTTGCCGGACGAGCTCATGACCGGCTTGATCACGAACGGCAGGCCGATCTCCGCGATCGCGGCGCGGTAGGCCTCGGCCGTGTCGACGAACCGGTACGGCGAGGTCGGCAGGCCGAGCTCCTCGGCGGCGAGGCGGCGGATGCCTTCGCGGTTCATCGTCAGCCAGGTCGCGCGCGCGGTCGGCACCACCGTGAAGCCTTCCTGCTCGAGCTCGACCAGGGTCGGCGTGTGGATCGCCTCGATCTCCGGCACGATCAGGTCCGGCTTCTCCTGCTCGATCAGGGCGCGCAGCGCGGCGCCGTCGAGCATGTCGATCACGTGCGCGCGATGCGCAACCTGCATCGCCGGCGCGTCGGCGTAGCGATCCACCGCGATCACCTCGACCGCGAAACGCTGCAGCTCGATCGCCACCTCCTTGCCGAGCTCGCCCGAGCCGAGCAGCATGACGCGCAGGGCGGAATCGGTATGCGGCGTGCCGAACGGTTTCATGCGGGTCTCCGGACCAGGACATGCCATTGTAACGGCTCGCCGGCGGCCGCCTGCCGATACGCGAGCCCAGAAGCAGCGGGACACGATGACGCAGGATCTGTTCGACACGCATGAGGACGGCCGCCTGCGGCTCGGCGACCAGGCCTTCGTGCTGCGCGGCTTGGCGCGGGACCGGGCCGGGGCACTGCTCGAGGCGGTCGCGACGGTCGCGCGATGCGCGCCGCTGCGCCGGATGCAGACGCCCGGCGGCTACACGATGTCGGTCGCGATGACCAACTGCGGCGTGCTCGGCTGGACGTCCGACCGCCGCGGTTACCGCTATGCGCCGGTCGATCCGCTGAGCGGCCAGCCCTGGCCGCCGATGCCGCCGCCGTTGCGAAGACTCGCCGCCGACGCGGCCGCGGCGCGCGGCTTCGCCGGTTTCGAGCCCGATGCCTGCCTGATCAACGAGTACCGGCCCGGCACGCGGCTGGCCCTGCACCAGGATCGCGACGAGCGCGACTTCGCCGCACCGATCGTCTCGGTCTCGCTCGGCATGGACGCGGTGTTCCTGTTCGGCGGCCACGCCCGCGGCGACCGCGCGATGCCGGTGCCGCTGACGCACGGCGACGTCGTGGTCTGGGGCGGCGTCGATCGCCTGCGCTTCCACGGCGTGCGGCCGCTGCGCGACATCCCGCATCCGCTGCTCGGCAGCCGCCGCATCAACCTGACATTCCGCAAGGCCGGCTGAGCACGACAGGCACCACCCAGGGCAGCGGCGCGCGCGGCGACAGACGAGACCACACGACGCAGCGCGAGCGTGCCCTGCTCCGGCGCGGACGCGCAGTCCCCATCCGATCACATCCTCACCGGCATACCGGCGTCCCGCCGGAATCGCCCAAGCCTGGACCCGGCGGACATGCCACATAGCCAGCCGGGTCGCAGACGCCGATGCTGCCCGCACCGCTCCCGGGGACGAATCGCAGCCGTCCGCCTCGCACAGTCCGTTCCGGAGATCCCTGCATCCACGGCTGCCGATCACCGCCCGGTCAGGCGGCGCACGAGGCCGGGGCATCGCGGCGCCGGCCTCGGCCAGGGCCGGATCGCGCGACGGGGCCCGACGATCGGACTATGCTGAACCGAGCCCTCGGACATCTTCAGGGACGAGGTTCCCATGTCGGATTCAATCGAGGCGACCGGCCACCGCACCCGCGCTCCGTTGCGGCGTTTCACCGAGGGCTTCAGCCGATTCCTGCAGCGGCGCCGGGCGCTCAGACACTTCGCCCGGCACCCGCTGCTCGGCGCGCTGGCTCGCGGCCATGCGCCCGCGGCTTCCGGCCGGCTCGCCGCTGAACTGCTGAGCGCCGCCGCGGAATCGCAGTCCGAAGCGCTGCGCCGGCTCGATTCCGACATGCAAGGCCTCTCGGAAGCCGAAGCGATAAAGCGCCTGGCTCGCGACGGTCCCAACGAGGTGGATCACGAGAAGCCCCTGCCGGGCTGGCTGCGGCTGTGGCACTGCTACCTGAATCCGTTCAACCTGCTGCTGACCGCACTGGCCGGGCTGTCCTGGCTGAGCGCCGACGCTCGAGCCACCGTGGTCATCGGCCTGATGGTGACACTGAGCACGCTGCTGCGCTTCGTGCAGGAAGGCCGCTCGCACAAGGCCGCCGAGAGCCTGCGGTCGATGGTCGGCAACACCGCAACGGTGGTCCGGCCCGCCGCCGCATCCGGTACACCGCAAGCGCACGAACTGCCGGTGCGCCAACTGGTGGCGGGCGATGTGGTGGCGCTGTCGGCCGGCGACATGGTGCCGGCCGACTGTCGCGTGCTGACCGCACGCGACCTGTTCCTGGCGCAGTCGGCGATGACCGGCGAGGCCGTACCGGTGGAAAAGTTTGCGGATCCGGGCGATGCCGCAGCCGGACCGCTGGAGGCGCGCAATCTCGTCTTCATGGGCACCAGTGTCGCCTCGGGCACGGCCACGGCCCTGGTGCTGGCCACGGGCCCGCGCAGCTACTTCGGCACGCTGGCGGCGCGCGCGCAGGCGGTGGAGACCGTACCCAACGCATTCCAGGCGGGGGTCAACAGCGTGAGCTGGCTGCTGATCCGTTTTGCGCGGTGATGGTCCCCATCGTATTCGTACTCAACGGCTGGACCAAGGGCGACTGGCTGCAGGCCTTCCTCTTCGCCGTGTCGGTCGCCGTCGGCCTCACGCCCGAGATGCTGCCGATGATCGTGACCTCCACGCTGGCCAAGGGCGCGGTACTGCTGTCGCGCCGGAAGGTGGTCGTCAAGCGCCTGGACGCGATCCAGAACCTGGGTGCGATGGACGTACTGTGCACCGACAAGACCGGCACGCTGACGCAGGACAGGATTGCCGTGGCGCGCAAGACCGATGCGTTCGGACGAAGGTCGGCAGACGTCATGAAATTCGCCTTCCTCAACAGCTACTACCAGACCGGTCTGAAGAACCTGCTCGACCATGCCGTGCTGGACCAAGTCGAGCTGGCCGAGGAGCTCAGGACACTCGCGCAGGCCTACCACAAGGTCGACGAGCTTCCGTTCGACTTCGTGCGCCGGCGCATGTCGGTCGTGGTGGCCGAACGCGATGCGCACGGCGAACACCACGAGCTGATCTGCAAGGGCGCGGTCGAGGAGATGCTGGTCATCTGCAGCCGGGTGCGCGCCGCGCCGGAGATGGGACCGGCGCCCGAGGCCGCGCCGATCGATGCGCCACTCGACGCGGCGGCGCGTGCACGCGTGCAGGCTTACGTGCAGGAGCTGGGTGCCGAAGGCCTGCGCGTGGTCGCGGTGGCGATGAAGGAGCTGCCAGCCGACCAGACGGCCTACACCGTGGCCGACGAGGCCGGTCTCACCCTGGTAGGCGTCATCGCCTTCCTGGACCCGCCCAAGGAGTCGGCTGCACCGGCGCTGCGCGCACTGGCCGCGCACGGCATCCGCGTCAAGGTGCTCAGCGGCGACAACCTGGCCGTGACGGCCCATGTCTGCGACCAGGTGGGGCTGCCGGCCACGGCAACACTGCTGGGCGTCCAGGTGGAGGCCTTGGACGATGCCGCCCTGCAGATCGCAGCCGAGCAGCACGACGTATTCGCCAAGCTCGCACCGCTGCACAAGGAACGCATCGTGCGGGCGCTGCGTGCAGGCGGCCACGTCGTCGGCTTCCTGGGCGACGGCATCAACGACGCGCCGGCGCTGCGTGCCGCCGACATCGGCATCTCGGTGGACACGGCGGTGGACATCGCCAAGGAGGCCGCCGACATCGTCTTGCTGGAAAAAGCCTGATGGTGCTGGACCACGGCGTGATCGAAGGCCGTACCACCTTCTGCAACATGCTCAAGTACATCCGCATGACGGCCAGCTCGAACTTCGGTAACGTGCTGTCGGTGCTGGTGGCCAGCGCCTTCCTGCCGTTTCTGCCGATGCTGCCGCTGCAACTGCTGGTGCAGAACCTGCTGTACGACGTGTCGCAGACCGGCATTCCGTTCGACGACGTCGACGCCGACCTGGTCAGCAAGCCGTTGACGTGGAATCCCGCCGACATCGGCCGCTTCATGCTCTTCTTCGGGCCGCTGTCCTCGCTTTTCGACCTCGTCACCTTCGCCGTGATGTGGTGGGTGTTCGCGGCGGACAGCGTGGCGCAGCAGGGTCTGTTCCAGACCGGCTGGTTCGTCGTCGGGCTCTTGACGCAGACGCTGGTGGTGCACCTGATCCGCACGCCCCGTCTGCCCTTCGTCCAGAGCCGCGCCGCGCCGCCATTGCTGGCGTCGACCGGAGTGATCGCGCTCTTGGGGCTGTGGCTGCCGATCAGCCCGCTGGCGCCGTACTTCAAACTGCAGGCGTTGCCGCCGGCCTACTTCGGCTGGCTGGCCGCCATCGTGTTGGGGTACTTCGGCCTGGCGACCCTGATGAAGCGCTACTACGTCCGGCGTTTCGGCTGGCAGTGACTGCCGCGCCGGTTCGCAAACGGCCTTCGGACGTGCGACCGTGCACCCCTCGCGCAGAACCACGGGGTCGCGCCGCCGCGTTCCGCGGCATCCGGCGCGGACCTGAAGCGCGAGAAGGTTTTCACCACAGGCGCGATGGCGAGCACGGCCGCCGGACCCGAGCGCGTCACCGCCACCCGCGCAGTCTCCGGCTCCGTGTTGCGCGACACGCTCGATGCGGCCTCGTTGTCCGCGCTACCGGCGACCGTCGAGTGCTGCGAGCACATCCGCGCTCGCAGCGGAAGATGCGAATCTCGCCTCGACGCGACGCGCAGGCACGGGCTGGTGACGCCAATCCCGGGACATCGCCCGACTTATTCTTCGCGTGCCTTGCGCACCTGCTCGCGCAACGCTTCCAGTTCCTTCTGGTATCCGTCGGCGTCGCCGAAATCGGCGAAACCGCTGTAGCGCGGATGCGCGGCGACCAGCTTGCGCGCGTGCTTGATCGGACACCAGTACTGCTCGGTCAGCGAAGCGATCTCCCTCACGTACTCGATCACCCCGTTGGCATAAGAGCAGTACGCGCAATTGAGTTTCTCCAGCGCGTTCAAGTACGCCAGATAGCGCCGGTCGAAGACCAGATAGCGGCTGCGCCGGACCTTGGGAATGCCATAGACCGGAAAGCACACCCACTGGTAGACGGTGACGAAAAGATCGAGCAGCACCAAGGGCACGATCAGCATGTAGATCACCGGCGCGGTGATCAGGATCAGGAGCCGCGCTCCGAGCACGTAGCGCAACAACCGCTTCTTCATCTGCTCGTGGCGCTGGCGCACGGCCTGCTCGAAATCGATCCTGCCGCCCTCGATGCGCAGTTTGAGGTCCGCCCGCGTCAACGCCAGCTGCATCTCCAGCTCCTGTTCCAACGCCCGGATTCTTTGCACAAGATCGGCGATGTTCGGGTTCATGCGGGCGGGTTCCGTTGGGCGGGGTCTGTCGCGCTGGCCACACTGCCGATCCATCGCGGCCGATTCGATAGCACACGACAGCCGCTGCGATTCGCTTCCGCGTCGACGTGCGAGCCCGTTCTACGCCCTGTGGTCTGCCCCTGCAATGGTGCGTGTACGCGCGGGGTACCCCGCAGGATGCCCCCTGAATGCCGGCCGGATCGCGATGGATCGGTCGCGTCAGGACGCCGGCTCGAACAACGCGGTGTAGCGCCGCTGCATCTCCTCCGGCGTCACCGTCTCGATCGCATGGCCGATCAGCCAGCGGTGGCCGAACGGATCGCGCACCGTGCCGGAGCGCTCGCCGTAGAAGTGGTCCTGCAGTCGGCGCTCGAGCGTGCCGCCGGCGGCCACGGCGCGCGCGACCAGCGCATCGGCATCCTCGACGTGCAGGTGCAGCGTGACCGGCGTCGCGTCGAGGTGCTCGGGACTGCGCACGCCCAGTTCCGGATATTCCTCCGACAGCATCAGCACATGGCCGTCCAGATCGATCTCGGCATGGCCGACCCGGCCGCTCGGCTCGGTCAGGCGGAACAGCTCGCGCGCGCCGAACGCGCGCGCATAGAAATCGATCGCTGCCGCGGCGTCGCGCACGCACAGATAGGCATAGAGTTCCTGGACGGCCATGGCCACTCCTCGTTGGACGATGCGCCATTGTGAAGCGCCGTCCGTACGCCGTCTTGCAGCGATTTGACCTGCAATCTCAGCGCGGCACGTGGCGCGGCGTGGCCGGATCGGCCCGCAGCCGCCACGCGGACGGCGTCAGTCCCGCCGCGGCGCGGAACGTATTGGACAGATGCGCCTGATCCGCGAAACCGCTCGCGGCCGCCACCTCCGCCCATCCCAGGGACTGGTCGCACGCCAGATCGAGCGCCCGCGAAAAGCGCTGCAGCCGCAGCCATTCGGCCGGTCCCAGGCCGGTCGCCTGCCGGAACACCGCGATGCAATGCCGGTGGCTGAGTCCGCTCGCCTGCACCAGCTCGCCGACGCGCATCGCGTGATCGGCGGGCCGCAGAACGATGCCGGCCAGGGCCGGATGCAGGGCCGAGCCGCGGCCGCCGGCACGTCCGCACAGCCAGCGCTCGAACACGGCCAGCCGCTGCATCGCATCGCTGCATGCATGCAATCGCGACAGCAGCGCATCGATTTCGCCGGCAGCCAGCAGGCACTCCAGCGGCGTATGGTGCCCCGCCAGCGCGGATTCCGGCGCGCCGAGCAGAACCGCCGCCGCACCCGGGCGCAGCACCGCGCCGACCGAGACCGACGGCTGCGAGATGTCGCGCAGGTGATAGGCCGTGCGCGCGCCGCCGGCCACCGCATGGCCGAGGCGGTGTCCGCGCCGGTCGGCCGCATCGTCGAAGATCCGCAGCGGCCCGCCACCGACACGCACGGCGACATGCGTCGCACCGGTCGGCAGCACGTGTTCGAGCACGGGTCGCCGCGCCGCCGCTACGGGCGGCGGACCCGGGTCGTGCGCCCAGACCGAGGCGACGAGGCCGCGCAGGGCCGCGATCGGAAGTCGATGCAGCGAAGCCATGGGCCGATGCTACGCCGACCGGTGAGGCGCCGGCCAACCGCACCGGAAAATTACGGCTCGCTCGCATCCGATCGCCGGGCGCACCGGTCGGCCCCGGCCGAACGGCTGTGTCGTGATCGAGGCGGGTCCCGTCTCGGCGCGGCTCGAGACTGCCGTCATGCGCCGCGGCCGCTCGCTCGCCGTGCCCGCCTCGACGACCATGCCTGAGCTCAGGCCGGCGCACGCGGCCAGCGTGCCTGCACCTGATGCACGCCGCCATCGTCCCGCAGCGCGAAGCCGAAGCCCGGTTGCTCCACGCCATCCAGGTGCAGCGTCGCCGTGCCGGCATCGACCTGCCGGACGCAGATGACGTAGAGAGTGGCGCCGAAGCGGTAGCGCAGCTCGTACTCGGGCCAGTCGCGCGGCAGGCACGGCGCGAGCTCCAGCTCACTGCCCCTGCGTTGCAGGCCGAGCAGCGACTCGGTCAGCAGGCGATACATCCAGCCGGCCGAACCGGTGTACCAGGTCCAGCCACCGCGCCCGACGTGCGGCGCGACGCCGTACACGTCGGCCGCCAGCACGTAGGGCTCCACCTTGTAGACGGCGACCGCGTCCGCGTCCTGCGTATGGCGTATCGGGTTGATCATGCGCGCCAGCTCCCAGGCGCGCTCGGCATCGCCCTGTTGCGCGAACGCCATCGCAGCCCATACCGCGGCATGGGTGTATTGGCCGCCGTTCTCGCGCACGCCCGGCACGTAGCCGCGGATGTAGCCGGGATCGTTCGAGGTCCGGTCGAACGGCGGATCGAGCA
This sequence comes from Dokdonella sp., assembly GCA_024707225.1. Classification (GTDB taxonomy): domain Bacteria; phylum Pseudomonadota; class Gammaproteobacteria; order Xanthomonadales; family Rhodanobacteraceae; genus Dokdonella. The sequence goes on from JANQAE010000001.1 coordinate 1,573,880, forward strand.
GCTGGATGATGCCCGCCTCGCGCTTGACCAGATGGCGATCCAGCGACGCCATCGCCTGTCGCGCGCGCGCCGGGTCCGCCGCGCCCGACAGCACCGACCAGCTCTGCGAGATCGAGTCGATCCTGCACTCCTGGCTCTGGCTGGACCCCAGCGGCGTGCCGTCGTCGAACCAGGCACGCCGGTACCACTGACCATCCCAGGCATGTGCCTCCAGATTTTCGCGCAGCAGCCGCGCCTGCGCTGCGCACTCCTCGGCGAAGTCCGCGTCCCCGCGCTGCCGGGCCACCGCGATGAAACGCTGCAGGGCGTCGTAGAGGAAGAAGCCCAGCCACACGCTTTCGCCGCGGCCCGCCTCGCCGACCCGGTTCATACCGTCGTTCCAGTCGCCCGTGCCGATCAGCGGCAGGCCGCGCTGGCCGAGCAGACGGCAGCCGCGCCGCAGCGCCAGCACGCAATGCTGGTAGAACGATTGCCGCAGGTACGACGTCGCCGGCATGTCGTAGTAGGACTCCTCGTCGGCACCGACCGGACGCCCGTCGACGAAACCGACCTCCTCGTCCAGCACGCTCGCATCACCGGTCACCTGCAGGTAGCGGGCCGCCGCCAGGGGCAGCCACAGATAGTCGTCCGAGCAGCGGGTGCGGACGCCGCGCCCCTGCGGCGGATGCCACCAGTGCAGTACGTCGCCCTGCGGGAACTGGTGCGCCGCGCACAGCAGCAGATGGGCGCGGGTCAGCGCCGGCTGGGCGTGCAGCGTGGCCATGGTGTCCTGCAACTGGTCGCGGAATCCGAAGGCGCCGCCGGACTGGTAATAGCCGCTGCGCGCCACGTACCGGCACGCCAGCGTCTGGTACGGCAGCCAGCCGTTGACCAGCGCATCGACGCTGGCATCGGGCGTCCTGACCTGCACGGACGTGAGCAGCTCGCGCCAATGGCTGCGGACGGCGGCCAGCGCATCGCGCGCCTGCTGCGCGCCCTGTACGCGCCGCGCCAGCTGCAGGGCCGCGCCGTAGTCCTTGCCGGCGCCGAGCCGGAACACCGTCTCCGAGCTTGCGCCATCGGACAGCGTCAGCGGCACCTGGATGGCCGCGCACGGATCGAGCCCGACGCCGAGCCGGCCGGACAGACGCTCGCGCCGCAAGGCAGCCGGATCGCCCGGACTGCCGTTACGGCCCAGGAACTCGGTGCGGTCGCCGGTGAAGCTGCAGTCGCCGGCGTCGGTATCGAAGAAGGCGACCCGGCCGCTGAAGTCGGTGCTGTACGGATTGCGCGCGGTGAGCACCCCGCTGTCGGCGTCCTGTGCGGTGACCACGTGCATCTGCGACTTCACGCGCAGATCGCCCAGCACCCACTCCACGTATCCGGTCGCCGAGAGCCGGCGTGCGCGTCCGGACCGGTTGTGCACCTTCAGCACCGAGTACTTGACCGCGTCCTCGACCGCCACGTACACCCACAGTTCGCTGGCGATGCCGTCCTCGACGTGCTCGTACACGCTGTAGCCGAAGCCGTGGCGCGTGCGGTAAGCGCCGCGCCCGCGGCGCGGCAGCGGCAGCGGCGACCACACGTATCCGGTGTCCTCGTCGCGCAGATAGAACGCCTCGCCGCCGCTGTCGGCGACCGGGTCGTTGTGCCAGGGCGTGAGACGGAACTCGTGCGCGTTTTCGAACCACGTATAGCCGGCCATGCTTTCGCTGACGACCGTGCCCAGCCCGTCGTTGGCCAGGACGTTGGACCACGGCGCCGGCGTCGGACTGCCCTCGCGGATGTCGATCACGTACTCACCGGCATCGGCGGTGAACGCGCCGATGCCGTTGGCGTGGAGACGCGCGCCTGGCGCCGCGTCGACCGGCCGCTCAGCGCCACCGTCGGCGAGGTCCGAGGACACCGCCAGACCGGCCGCTGCCGCAGGGTCCGCCGGCTCGGCGCGACTCTCGCCGGCGGCTGCGGCCAGCAGCGGCGGCAGGATCCAGCCCGGGGGTTCTCGCCGCCCGATCTGGGCGGCCAGCGAGCCGTGCTGGTCGTGGATGATCACGCGCGCCACCGATTGCAGCAGGATGCGATCCTCCTGCGACATCTGATGGCCCTGGCGCACGAAGATGCCGCCCGGGCGATCGAGCACGTTGGTCTCCGGATCGGCCGAGACCATGCCCAGGATCAGATCCTGCAACTGCTGGCGGTAGCCGGCCTGGCTCTCGTTCCAGATCACCAGATCCGCGCGCAGCCCCTTCAATCTCCAGTACGCATGCGCCTGCACCATCTGCCGCACCAGTTCGATGTGCTCGGCATCGGAAATCTGCAGCAGCACCAGCGGGAGATCGCCCGAGATCGCATGCCCCCACAGTCCCGACTGGCCGCGCTGGTTCTGCAGCAGGATGCGGGCGTCGGCGCGCAGCAGCGGGTGCGCATAGACGATCAGTCCGGCCAGACGCTCGTAGAGCTGCGCGTCCGCCTGGGAGGCGTTGATCTGACGTCTGACGACCTGGCTCTGCGTCCAGGCCAGATCGAAGACGCGATCGGCCAGGCGACGGTCCCGGTACTTGTCGATCAGTCCGATGCAGGCCTCGCGATCGACGCCCACGCCGTAGACCATGTCGACCGAGGCGGTCTGCCCCGGCGCCAGATCGATCCGGCAGCGGATCGCCACGATCGGATCGAGGACCGACCCCTCGCTGTCCGACAGCGCGTCCTGTTCCGTCAGCGCGCACGGCGCGCGCGGCGTGTTGCCGCGACCGAGGAAGCGCGCGCGATCGGTCTCGTAGGAGATCTCACGGATGTCGGCGTCGTGCACCGCCACCAGGTGGAACATCCACGGCGGCACCTCGTCGTGCGCGCGCGGCCGGCGCGTGCACAGCAGCGCCTGCTTCTCGCGCACGATCTGCGACTGCACGAACAGATTGCTGAAGGCCGGATGCAGCTCGTCGGCGATGGCCGGCGCCAGCACCACCTCCGCATACGTGGTGATCTCGATCGTGCGCGTGTGCCGGCTGCGGTTGCTCAGGCGCAGCCGGCGCAGCTCGATGTCGTCCTCGGCGGAGATGGCGATCTCCAGATGGCTCTCGTAGCCGCGCCTGCGCCCGCGGAATTCGGCCTTGGCATCGGAGAAGATCGCCTCGTACTGATCGACCGGAACGCAGGTCGGCTGCAGCGACGTGGACCAGAACTCGCCGCTCTGCACGTCGCGCAGATAGCAGAAGCTGCCCCAGTGGTCACGCGTGCCGTCCTCGCGCCAGCGTGTGATCGCCATGTCGCGGTGGCGGCTGTAGCCGCCGCCGGCGTGGGTCAGCAAGCCGTGGTAGCGCCCGTTGGAAAGCAGCTGCACCGCCGGGCGCGAGGTGCCCGGGTCGCGGAAGACGCGCAACTGGGTTTCGGTCTCGCCGGGCGCTGCGCGCGAGTCCTGCGCCTCGGCCTCGTGCGGGTGGAACACGCCGGTATGGGGGATGCGCTCCTGCAACAGCAGCACCGTGGCCTGGAACTCCGCGTCGGCCTCGAACCGGCGCTGCATCGGCTGCTGGCGCAGCAGATGGACCAGCGAGAGAAAGCCCATGCCCTGGTGATGCGCCATGAAGGACCGCACCACCACGTGCGTCTGCCCGGGCGGGATGCGGGCCGCCGTGTAGTCGATGGCTTCGTACAGCCCGAACTGTCCGCCGAAGCCGAGCGCCGCCTGGCGCTGCAGGTTATGGCAGGCCGCCTCCGGCGCCACCATCAGCGCCATCATGCTGGCGTAGGGCGCGACGACCAGATCCTGGCTCAGTCCGCGCTTGAGGCCCAGACCCGGCACACCGAACGCGCGGTACTGGTAGTTCATGCGCGCATCGACGGCGTTGTAGCCCGACTCGGAGATGCCCCATGGCACGCCGTGGCGTTCGCCGTATGCGATCTGGGCGTCCACCGCGTGGCGGGCGGTCTGATCCAGCAGCGTGTCCGGATAGCTCGGCATGATCAGCTGCGGCATCAGGTACTCGAACATCGAGCCGCTCCACGACAGCAGCGTCGCGTTGCCGTCGACCTCGGTCAGCAGGCGGCCCAGCGCGAACCAGCTCTCCTGCGGCAGCTGCCCCTGCGCGATCGCGACGAAGCTGCACAGGCGCGCCTCCGACGCCAGCAGGTCGTAGAGGCCGCTGTCGAGGCGGTGCTCGTCGACGTTGTAGCCGATCGCCAGCAGGTGGCGCGCGCGGTCGTAGAGGAAGTCGTACTCCATCAGCGAGAACTGCCCGGCGATGTGCGCCAGCCGTTCGAGCTGGTGGATCCGTTCGCGCGCGCGCCTGGCGGCCAGCGGATCGTCAGCACGATCCTGCAGCTCGCGCAGCGTCGGGATGCGCTGTCCGGTCCAGGGGCCGGCGTCGGGCAGCAGGAACTGAAGTTCCGCCCGTGCGTATCGGCAGCTCTCGATCAGTGCGGTCGGCCAGTGATGCGGATGGACCGGCTCGGCAGCGCCGGCCGGCCAGACGGCCGCGATACCTTCCGCGTACTGCAGCAGCCGCGCCAGCAGCCGATCGGCGTCCGCGACGGTGTCCGCCGGCTCCCGCCGTGCCTGCGCCAGTGCCGCCCGGAACCCGGCCATCGCCTGCACCAGCACATCGCTTTCGGCAGGCAGGTCGGCAAGCTCATCCTCCAGTACGGCCAGCGTGTCGGCCAGACCGGCGAACGTGGCGGGCGCCAGGATCGGCGCATCGGCCAGCGCCAGCAGACCCTGGCGCAGGGTCAGCAGATGCCCGGCCAGGTTGCCGCTGTCGACCGTGGACACATAGGCCGGCGGCAGTGGCTGCAGCGTCTGCGTGTCGTACCAGTTGTAGAAATGCCCGCGATGGCGCTTCAGCGTTTCGAGCGTATCGAACACCCGACGCGTGCGTTCGATCACGCTGCCGACCTGCAGGTAGCCGAAGTCGCAGGCGGCCAGGTTCGCCAGCAGCGACAGGCCGATGTTGGTCGGCGAGGTACGCCGCGCCACCACCAGGGCCGGATGCTCCTGCACGTTGTCGGGCGGCAGCCAATGATCCTCCGCGCGCACGTAGGTTTCGAAGAAGGCCCAGGTGCGACGCGACAGCTTGCCGAGGAAGGCCGACTGCATCGCCGACAGCTTTCCGTCGCCCCTGCCGCGCGGTCGTCCCAGCCAGGCCATCAGCGCCGGCGACAGCAGCCAGGCCAGCAGCAGCGGCGCCGCCACCCCCAGCGCTACCGGCTGGCGTACCGCCAGCAGCACGGCGATCGCCGCGGCGATCACCGGCGCCGGCGCCATGCCGAGCAGTTCCGCGCGCACGCCGCCGCCCAGGCTGCGCTCCACCTCGCTGGACGGATGCCACTGCAGCAGGTGCCGCCTTGTGACCAGCAGGCGCCACAGCGTGCGCACGATCGCGGCCAGGCTGTAGCAGGCCTCGTACGGCAGGCAGGCCACGTCGACCGCCGCGCGCAACAGCTGCCGCAGGCTGGACCGGCCGACCTGGACCAGATGCGCCTCCAGCGGCATGTCGACCGGCAGGGCGAACAGATCGCGCAGCGCCGGCAGCAGCACCGGCAGCGCCCACAGGCTCAGCAGCCACACCGTCCAGCCGAGCGGGTCGGGCGAGAACAGCCAGCCGATCAGCAGCAGGGCGAGGGTCGACGGCGGCACCAGGCTGCGCCGCAGATTGTCGAGCAACTTACCGCGCGACAGCCACGAGAGCGGATTGCGCTCGAACCCGCCGTCGCGGCGCGGCACCCACGGCAGCAGCCAGGGCAACAGCTGCCAGTCGCCGCGGATCCAACGGGAACGGCGCCTCACGTCCGCCGCATAGCGGGTCGGGTAGTCCTCGTACAGACGCACGTCGCTGATCAGGCCGGCACGCGCATAGCAGCCTTCCAGCAGATCGTGGCTGAGGATGCGGTCGTCGGGAAAGCGGCCGGCCAGCGCGTGTTCGAAGGCATCCACGTCGTAGATGCCCTTGCCGACGAACGAGCCCTCGCCGAACAGATCCTGGTACACGTCCGATACCGTGCGCGTGTACGGATCGATGCCCGGCTCGCTGCCGAACATGCGCGCATAGCGCGTGCTGGGCCGCCCGCTGAGACTGGTACCGACGCTGGGCTGGAGAACGCCGTAACCGCGCACGACGCGGCGCCGGCGCTCGTCGAAGACGGCCCGATTGAGCGGATGGGCCAGTGTGCCGGCCAGCTCGCGCGCCGCGTCCCGCGGCAGCCGGGTATCGGTATCGAGCGTGATCACGTAGCGCACCTGCGACAGCACGCCGACGTTGCCGGTCACCTGCATGAAGTCCGCGGCGCTTCCGCCGCGCAGCAGCCGGTTCAGCGCCGCCAGCTTGCCGCGCTTGCGCTCGTAGCCCATCCAGCGCCGCTCGCGCGGATTCCACAGGCGCGGCCGGTGGAACAGGAAGAACAGATCGCCGCCTCTGGAGTCGGTCCGCTCCGGCGCGTAGCGGCGGTTGAGCTGCTCGATCCGGCCAGCCGCGTGCGCCAGCAGCGCGTCGTCGCCCGGCATGCCGGCCTGGTCGGCGTCGAGGAAGTCGCTGAGCAGGGCGAAATGCAGGTGACGGTCACGGTTGGCCAGGAAGCGCACTTCCAGCGCCTCGACCAGACGGTCCACGCCCGCTTCGCCGTCCAGCATGCAGGGCACCACGACCAGCGTGCGCGCCGTCGCCGGAATGCCCTTGGAGAAATCCATCCGCGGCAGCGGATGCGGGGGCACCAGCACGGTCGCCGTCCAGTTCACGAGCGCGATCGCCAGCTCGCTGAACGCCAGCAGCGCCAGCACGACCGGCAACCCGATCGGCACGCCCTGCACGGTCAGGCCTGCGCTCAGCAGGCCCTGCGTGAACAAGACGACGATCACCGCGATCGGGATCAGGTAGACCGGCAGCGGAATGCGGCGCAGGCGCAGGCGGGCCCGCCGTGCACCGGACGCCGTCGCGGCCACGGCCTGCTGGGTCCGGACGACGCCGTCGTCGATCAGATAGAAACCGACGTGTGCCTCGTAACGGGCCGGATCGGTCGCGGCGGCGGTCCGTGCCAGGTCCAGTGCGATCTGCGCCACTGCGCGCTCGTCGATGCCGGCCAGGCGCGCGATCTTCTCGATCACGTGCCGGTAGTTGTCGCGGGTGCTGAAGTCCATCTGCGCATAGATGCCGGCCGGATCGCTGCGCAGCGTGTGCTCGACCGCGCTCATGTCCTCGACGAATTCGCGCCAGTCCATGTCGGCGAGGAAGCGCAGGCTGCCGATGCTGTTGCTGATCGATACCTGGTCCGCGGCCTGCTGCTGACTTTCCAGATGGACCAGTTCCTCGATGCGCTGACCGCCGTGGGCGGCCCACTGCTCGAGCCAGGTGATCGGCATCGAGAACACGCTGCCGCGCCCCTGCAGTCCACGCATCAGTTCCGAGATGAAGGCACCGCTCAGCGGCGCATCCGAGCGCGCCATGTCGGCGATCACCAGGACCACGTCCTTGGGATCCTCGGCCGCCGTCCGGTTGAGCAGGCCGGCCCACTCGCTGGCCAGGCGATGATCCTCTCCGTCGCGCATCAGCCGCACCGCCATGCGACGCAGATTGTCGATCAGTGCCAGGCGCAGCATGATCGGAATCGCCCACAGCTCGCCCAGCTTCAGCGGCGTGACCGTCTGATAGGCGGCGAAGAAGCGCCTGAGCGTCTCCGCATCGATGCGACCGTCGCCGTGCGCGATCGCTTCCAGCGACAGGTCGTATACACGCGGCAGGCCGGCGGAAGGCCCGTCGCTCAACGAAGGCAGCTGGCGGCTGTAGCCCTTGGGCAGATGCCGGCGCGCGGTGACGATCTGCTCTTCCACCAGATAGTAGTTGTCGAGCAGCCACTCGCCGGCCGGCGTGACGCGCATGTCGTCCTTGACCATCCGCGTGAGCAGATTGCAGGCATCGTCGAGCAGGCCCTCGTTCTCGGCCAGACGCTCCAGCAGGCGTTCCGGCCCGGCATGCGCCTGCACCCGGTGAACCAGCGCCAGCGCACGCCCGTGCTGCTCCATCTGTTCGACGTTGAACAGCTGCGCGCGCAGCGGGCTTCGGCGCGCAACGGCTTCTGGGACGCGGCACGCCGCCAGCGCCACAACCGACGTCGCAGGCGCAGCCAGCGGCTGAAGACCCTCCACAACTGGGGCATCTGGAATCCTCTGGCAGCCACTGGCCGACGGTGCATCCTGCTGAGCCCGCCTCACAGGCGACGGCGAGGCCGATGTGAGCGGTGCCATGGAGACGATCCGGTCCCGACTCTGCCTACGACCTGCCGACCGCCCCTGCCTGCGGTCGGAAACGAGGTATCGGGCCCGGCTCGACCGAACTCGGGCACACGGTCGCCCGTGGGTTACGCTCGGCCGCGAGTGTCACACATCGATTCTGTACGTGTACGTACGCGGGCTGTGCTGATCGGCGGACCGGGCTCGGATCGAGCTGAGGCGGAGGCACTCCTCTGCAGAGGGCTCGCAAAGTCATGGGCCGCTCCGGCAAGGCTGCGCCGGCCGCTGGCCGCGCTTCACACAGCGCCACGAGCACGGCGGATGCTGCAGGCGCCAACTCCTTGGCTTGCCTCGCGAAGACTCTTGCCGACGACGGTACGGAAGGCCCGACGATCATGACGCTGTTGAAGAGATCCGGCGACCACGGCGGTCGAGGTGTCCGGGCTGTTCGAGGCTCGCTCCTCGGCCGTCGATAGCGCGCCGAGCCATGAAGAACATGCCACTCTCGGCATCATCACCGAAACCTCGATCGCCGAAATGATCGTGCGGGCCCGAACGCCTGGGTCGCCGATGACGGGCCCCCCTCGTCGGCCTCTCGATGGCCGATCTCGACGAAGACGCACTGTTCGGGGCGTTCGCACCGCCGGGTCATGAAGGCTGCGGCATCGGCCACCGCCTCGTGCAGCCGCCGGTCGAGCATGCTCGAACATGCTCGAAATCGACTCCGCAGGCTTGGTCAGAGGTCCCCGGGACAGTCCATGTATGGCTTGGAGATGGCTACTGAAGCCAGGGCGATTCAGTCCGCTTGGGGTCGCGAACGGACACGCGGGGGACGATAGCTGTCCAGCAGGGCGCGGAGACCTGCCTCGAACAAAGGCTCGACGCCGCCGGCATGCTTGAGATGTTCACCCCGTGCCAGGACGGCAATGCCGTGCGTGAAAGCCCACAGCACGTTGACGATCAGCAACGGATCACCCGGCAGAAGTAGCCCGGCCTTCTGAGCGTCCACAATTCCGTGCACCAGAATGCCGAACGCGTTGCGTGCGGCTTCACTCGAGTACGAGTACTCCCCGCTCGGGGAATCGCTGTCGCTGTGCGTACGGTCGCGCTTGAGCCCGACCGAGAACATCAGGTGGAAGAAATTCCAGTCGTCCCGGGCGAAGTCGACGTAGGCGCGCAGACCGGCGCGCAGCTGCTCCAACGGATCGCGATGTGCACGCACGGCCTCTCCGATCCGGGCGCCCATGCGGCTGAAACCCAGTTCGCCGACCCGCGCGACGAGCACCTCCTTGTCGGAGAAGTAGTAATACGGCGCCCCGCGGGAGACGCCGGCGCGCCGCCCCAATTCGCGCAGCGACAAGGCCTCCAGGCCCGCCTCTTCGATCAGCGCCGCCGCCGCGACGAGCAGGTGTTCTTCGAGGTTCGGGATGCGTTGGGCCATTGGTTCGGGCCATCATTGTTGACACTGTCATAATTACACCATAGCGTTGCATCATCGTCTATCAGGGGACGCTCCATGCTTCGCATCACTCCATTCGCGCTGGCCGCCCTGTGCGTCATCGCCCTGGCCGGCTGCCAGACCTATATAGGTCGCATGCTGACGCTGCGCACGATCGACGTCGAGGACTACAGGCACCTCCCCACCCGACCGGTGCTGGCCGCTCCCGGCGCGACGCCGCTCGAATCGGCGCTGACCCAAGACTGGATCTCGCAGGCCCCATTCGATGCTGGCGGCAGGCGCCTGACATCGCAGGCAGAACTGGATGCCTTCATGGAATCCCACGACACCACGGCACTCGTGGTACTACAGAACGGCAAGCTGGTCGACGAGCGCTACTACAACGGGTATACGCGCGACTCGCTGTTCAAGACCTTCTCGATGTCGAAGTCACTGCTGTCGGCGCTGGTCGGTATCGCCCAGTCAGACGGCGTGCTCGACGTGACCGAGCCGGTCGGCAACTACGTCCCGCTCGAGCACAACCCGCAGGTCGCCGCCATCACGCTCGAACAGCTCGGCGACAACGTGAGCGGCTTGCGCTACCGGCGCGGGATCGCGCCGTGGAAGGAGCAGCCGCGGATGTACTACACGTCCGACGTGCGCGCCCTGCTGCGTGAGGTCGAGGTCGTCCGTCCGCCAGGCCAAGTCTTCGAGGCGGAAGAGCTGAGTCCGCTCTTGCTCGCCTATGCTCTCGAACAAGCTCTGGTCAGGAAGTACCCGGAGATGACGCTGGCTCGTTACACGCAGGAGCGCATCTGGCAGCCCATGGGCGCGCAGTACGACGCGCTGTGGGTGATCGACCATGCGGGCACCGGACTGGAGAAATCGGAGAGCGGGTTCGTCGCGAGGGCCGTCGACCTGGCGCGGTTCGGCCAGCTTTATCTCGATGCAGGACGGGCACAAGGCCGGCAACTGGTGCCGGAATCCTGGGTCGCCGCGAGCGTCTCGGAACCACCCGCGAAATCCCCTACCCTGACCCACGACGGATTCCATCGCAGGCTCTGGTGGGGTCAGAACGTGGAAGGTCGTACGACGCCGGACTTCTACGCGAACGGCCATTTCGGCCAGCGGATCTACGTCAACCCGGACAAGAAGCTCGTGCTTGTGAGGCTGGGCAAGGACGGCGCCGGCATCAACTGGACGGCCGTGATGGGCCGCATCTCACAGGCCTGGGTACTCCCCACCACCCATTGATTGAATCGTCCCGGCTTCGGTAGCCCTACATGGACTTTCCCGGGGACCACGAAAAATCCGGCCCGGCGACAGCCCCGGAAAGACGTTCTGTCACTCCCACTCGATCATCAACGAGTCACGCAAGTCCGCGTGATTAAAGGGATTGGCTTTGATCGACATGAGCCTTTACCGTCGCTTTTACCGTCAGAAAAACACACCCTTTGCTGGCGCGGGTTTACGCGGCATCGGCTCATCATCAATCAGCGTCAATCATACCGAACAGGCGACCGCACTTCAGCCCCTCACGTCGAGCGCAACCCGATGTGCTCCATGCTCGGCAGCCACACGGGATGTTCGGTCGGACAGCCATTTTTGCTGTTCAGCGAATCTTGCTCGTCCCCGCAACCGCCCCCTGCGCAAGCCATCGGTGACTTGGAATTGTTGATCCAGTCGTAGCCAGACTACGACAACCACAACTTATCCAAACGACTCGGGCGCAACCCCTCGACGCTCGTCCGGCACTGCGGCAGAGAAGAACACCGCCCCCTTCTTTGCCGCTGCCAAGATGTCAGAAACTAGTGTATCATTTCTCTGATTGAGAGGTGCCCCATGAACACGCTGCCCGAGACCATCCTGCAACAAGCACGATCTCTCCCCGAGGGAGGCGTGCTGTCACCCAAGGAGTTCCTGCACCTGGGAAGCCGGTCGGCGGTGGATCAAGCGTTCTCGCGGCTCGCCAAGACCGGCAAGCTGCTGCGCGTGGCGCGTGGCGCCTATGCCGCCCCGGTTTCCAGCCGGTTCGGCTCACGCGCTCCCGCTCCCGAGAAGGTCGTCAAGGCGCTGGCCGAACAAAGCGGCGAAGTCGTCGTACCGCACGGCGCCAGCGCGGCCAATGCCCTGGGCCTGACGCAGCAAGTGCCCATCCGCGAGGTCTATCTCACTTCGGGCCGCACCCGGAAGCTGAAGCTCGGGCGCTCGGAAGTGCTGGTCAAGCACGCACCGCGCTGGATGCTGGCGCTGGGCACGCGGCCGGCCGGCGCAGCCGTGCGCGCGCTGGCCTGGATTGGACCCACGCACGCCGGCAAGTCGCTGGCGTCGCTGCGCCGTACCCTTTCCCGCTCCGAATGGCAGGCGCTGGCCTCGGCGCGTGCGACGCTGCCCGGCTGGATGGCGCGAGCCATCGGCGAGGAAGCCGCGCGTGGCTGAGTATTTCTTCGACCTGAGCAAGAAGGATCAACGCGAGGCGCTGGAATACGGGCGGGCCGAAACCGGCCGCCCCGTCCACCTGCTCGAAAAGGACGTGTGGGTGGTGTGGACGCTGCGCGCCCTGTTCGATGCACCGCTCGCAGCCGACCTGACTTTCAAGGGCGGCACCTCGCTGTCGAAGGTTTACAAGGTCATCGACCGCTTCTCCGAAGACATCGACCTGACCTACGACATCCGCAAGCTGATCCCGGACCTCATCGGCAAAGGCGGCGAGCTCCCGGCCAGCCGCAGCCAGGCCGGCAAATGGACGCAAGCCGTGCGGCATCGGCTGCCGGACTGGATCACGCTGAATGTGCAGCCGGCGCTGCAAGCGGCGCTGACGCGCGAGCGCTTGGCCGCCCGACTCGAACTTGGCGGACAGGAGAACGACAAGCTGTTCCTGCACTACCCCGCCCTGACGCAAGGAACGGGCTACGTGGCGCCCGTCGTCACGCTGGAGTTCGGTGCGCGCGCCACGGGCGAGCCGCATCAGGTATTCACGGTGACTTGCGACATCGCCGCGCACTTGGCCGACGTGTCGTTTCCCACCGCCTCGCCACTGGTCATGAGCGTCGCGCGCACCTTTTGGGAGAAGGCTACCGCTGCGCACGTATTCTGCGCACAAGGCCGCATCCGCAGCGAACGCTATGCCCGGCACTGGCACGACTTAGCCGCGATCACACGAAGCCCCAATTTCGCCGCTGTCATCGCCGATCGCACAGTGGCAGCGGCCGTCGCCCGTCACAAGTCCTACTTCTTCATCGAGAAGGACGCAGACGGTCAGGTGATCGACTACATGCCCGCGACCACAGGGCATCTGAAAATCGTCCCCGAAGGCGAAGCCAGGACGGCACTCGCCAAGGACTATGCAGCCATGCTGGCGGACGAAGTGATGGTAGGCAATGCCGTACCCTTCGACGAGCTGTTGGAGGCATGCGCCGACCTCGAAGCCAAGGTGAACAGGGCTGCCGTGTAGCGACAACAAGGTCAACAAGGACTGCTTTGGGGGAGCCATGCGTGTTTCACGGTTGCAGATAGAGAACTTTCGCGGCATCAAGAAGACGGAGCTTCACTTCTCAGGGCATACGCTCCTGATCGGCGGCAACAATGTCGGAAAGAGCACGATCTGCGAAGCACTTGATCTCGTACTTGGTCCGGATCGCCTGAATCGAACACCCCCTGTTGAAGAGTTCGATTTCCGTAATGCCGCCTATCTGAACGAAGATGGCGAGACCCCCGTTCCTATCCGCATCGAAGCCGTCCTCGTCGATCTCACCGACGACATCAAGAAGCTCTGCGCCGCCAACTTGGAGTTTTGGCACAAGGCCGATAAGCGAGTTCTCGGCGAAGGCGAGGTTGGCAACGCAGACGATCCCAATGTGGAACTCTGCCTTCGCCTAATTACCGTCGCCCAATACGACATTGAAGAAGACCAGTTCTTCGCCAAGACGATCTACGGCCGAAGCGACGACGATGACGACGCCGATCCCAGGTCGATACCCATCAAGGTCAAGCGGGCGATAGGCTTCCTCTACCTGCGCACCATCCGAACCGGCTCTCGTGCGTTGAGCTTGGAGCGCGGCACGCTGCTCGACAACATCCTGCGCATGAAAGAAGCCCGTAAGGGGATGTGGGAAAGCATCCGCCGGCGACTGGCTACCCTCGATCCGCCAATAGACGCGGACGCCACCGAGTTGGGGCCGATCCTGGACGAAATTGAGTCACGACTGTCGGAATACATTGCGCCCGGTGGCGAGGGCCGCTCTACCCGTCTGTTCGTCTCCCAACTCACGCGCGAGCACTTGCGGAAGACCATCGCCTTCTTCCTGACGATGGGCCGTGGAGAGGAAGCCGTACCGTTCCAGCAGGCCGGCAGCGGGACGCTGAACACGCTTCTGCTGGCACTACTAACCTTCATCGCCGACCTCAAGAAAGACAACGTCATCTTTGCGATGGAAGAACCCGAGATCGCCCTTCCACCCCACACTCAGCGACGGATTGCGAACTACCTTCTCGAAGAAACTTCGCAATGCTTCATCACGTCCCATTCTCCCTACGTCATCGAACGCTTCGAGCCCGACGGGATACTGAAGCTCAACCGCGACGAGCAAGGCACACTGACCGGCACGGCGATCAAGCTACCCTCCGGCATGAAGGCCAAAAACTACCGACAGAACTTTCGCCGAGCCATCGCGGAAGCCATGCTCGGCCAAGGCGTGATCGTCGGCGAAGGCATCACTGAACAGGATGCCTTGCTGGTGGCCGCACAGAAAATGGAGGACAACGATCCTGCCTTGTTTCCCTTGGACGTGGCCGGTCTGTGCGTCATCAACGCTGACGGTGATGGGAACCTGGAGAAGCTGGGCGCCTTCTTCAAGGAGATCGGCACGCCAGCCTTTGCCTTCTTCGATCGCAAGAAGCGCACGGATGCGGAAGTTACTGCTCTTCAGGGCAGCTACGTGGTAGCCAAGGAAATCCAGCAAAAAGGCGCCGAGGTGCTGATGGCCGAGGAGGCACCCCTGGATCGTCAGTGGCAATACTTGGAAGCCCTACGCGCTGAGGACACTGATGGCCGGTTCGGGATTCCGGCCGCCCGCCCCGCTGACGACGAACTACGCAAGCTGACCACCTCCACGCTTAAGGGTCTGAAGGGCGAAGGCGGCGCGGCAAAGCTGCTGCAACTCTGCGCCGTAGCCGAGTTGCCCAAGACCATCACCGACTTCCTCGCGGACATCTATCAACGCTACCCGACGCCAAGGCGCAAGGACGTGCCTGCCCCTCAAGCCGACGCCAACGCGGAAGCGGCAGGCAACAACCAAGCGGCCGCCGAAGACCCCGAGGAACTTTAGATCGTGGCCCTGGTCATCTGCGCGCAGCGACAAAGCATCCTCGACGAGGACGGTGCCATCCTCGTGACGGGTGGCCCAGGCAGCGGCAAGACGACCATCGCTTTGGCCAAGGCCAGACTTGTCATAGAACGGGGCCTGTCACCTGGTCAGTCCGTCCTGTTTCTCAGCTTCTCGCGTGCTGCCGTAGCGCGCGTCGCCGAAGCGAGCAAGACGCAGTTGCCGGCTGCCCTGCAAGGAAAGCTCTCAATCCAGACGTTCCACTCGTTCTTTTGGCGCATCTTGCAGGCTTACGGATATCTGCTGGGCGCACCAAGATCCCTGCGGTTGCTGATGCCTCACGATGAGGCAGCGATGCGGCACGAGTTCGAGAGCAACGGCGGCGATTGGAACGTCGAGCGCGAGCGCCTGTTCCGTGAGGCCGGCAGGGTCGCGTTCGACCTGTTCGCCCCGAAAGCTCACGAACTACTGTCTCGAAGCGCGCGCCTGCGAGAACTCTTCTCGTCGTGCTATCCGCTGATCGTTGTGGACGAGGCCCAAGATACCGCAGAAGATCAGTGGCAATGCGTCCGGCTGTTATCCGCTGGCACGCAAATGATGTGCCTCGCGGACCTGGACCAGCAGATTTACGACTTCCGGCCTGGCGTCAGTTCCGACCGGGTAACGCACATCATGGCCGCCCTGCAACCGTTGCGCGTGGATCTGGCAGGCGAGAATCACAGAAGCCCCGATTCGGAAATCGTCGCCTTCGGCAACGACGTGCTACTGAACACACCGCGAGGGGCAGCCTACCGAGGCGTTTCGCGCATGAACTATCGCGCCAATCGAGAGTACCGTGACCGTGCGATCCGCCAGGCAATCGGAATCGCCATCCAGCGCGCCAAGGAAGCGGCTCAGGGCGACATCGAGAGCCTAGCCGTTCTGGCAACATGGGGGCGTGGTGTCAACGTCATCTCCCGCGCGCTGACCGGCGATGGCACGAACCTGATCCCGCATCGGGTGATGATCGACGAAGCGTCGGTGCTTCTTTCCAGCCGCATGGTGGCATTCATGCTGGAACCGCGCAGGCCAGCAGCGGAGGAGCTGTTGGACCTGTCCGATGGACTTGATCTTGCTGCGACGGTTTTTCGCGCGCGCGGCGGAAACACCAACCTTGGCGCTGCACAGCGGTTGGCAACGAACGCGATACAAGGCCGCAGCGGAACTTCCCCTCGCGCCAACGGAGTGGCATCCAAACTTTTGGATGCACTGCGCATACTGCGCGCCCACGAGTTCACGGGAGACCCGAAGCGGGATTGGCTGGACGCGCGCAGCATCCTCCGCAACGCGGGTGCCAACCCGTTTCAATCCATAGCCGAGGATGCCGAACAGCTTGTCGCCTTTCAGCGTGGCCGCCGCATTTCCGCGGCACTGAGCGAACTCTGGCAAACGCAGGGAGCATATCGAAATGCTCGCAGCGCGCTCGATGCGGCCATTGCCGAAGACCAGCTCCTGTCTGGCGGAAACGACCTGAGAGGCATCCACGTCATGACCATCCACAAGTCGAAGGGCAAGGAGTTCGACGCGGCGATCCTCTTCGACGACCCGAACAGCAGCCCCCTGCTTTTCACACAAGAAGCTGCGCCGCACCCACGCTGCCGGAAGCTGACGCGGGTCGGCATCACCCGCGCTCGGCATCATGTGCTGATGCTCTGCGACATGTTCACTCCGACCGCTCTACTTCAAGGTCATCGGCTCTAGAAACGTCTTTCGGCCGTAGCAACGCGACTACTTCTGCTCTGACGACTTCCGGCGAAAGTCCCGATCCCCTGCCATGAACGCCTCTAGCATGACAGCTCCAGCAGGTACGTCCTGCGGCTGGTGGTGATGACGAGATTGGTCTTGAGGCCCGAGCGGACGGGCTTGACCAGCACGTTCACGCGCAAGTCGGCGCCGTTGCCGCTGGACGTGTCGCCCACGATCCAGCGCACGGTATCGCCGGCGGCCACCGTCACCAGTTCCTCGCCCGGTTGCAAGGCAATCACGGTCACGCGGCCCAGGGCCGCATAGACTTGGTAGAGCGCGCCACCGGTGAAGGGCCACACCTGAATCGCGTTGACGTAGCCCTCGCGCGTCGGCGCGACGCGCCTCGGCATTGGCACGCGAAACGCGCACCTTCTCGTCTGCTGGCTCCGGCACAGGCTTGGCGTCCTCGGCTTCAGGCAACGGCTTCAACTGCGCCGGCATCGGCAACACCTCGAGCACGGCCACCACCTCCACCGGCACAGGTGGCTCCGGCAACGGCTGGGCCTGCACCGGCTCATCGAGCGAGATGGTCGGCGGTGGCTTGCCCGGCGTGGCGCAGCCCGTGAACAGAACAGTCGAGGCCAGCAGGACTACCGGCAAGGCGGTCCACCCAGCCCAGCGGTACCGGAAGCCGACCGCTGCGCCGACCACGGAACGCCGGTGAAGAGGCCCTAACAGCGGGTCATCCAGGCGCTGTAGCTGCTGCGCAATCACCTCCAGGCCACAGGCGCTGCCACGCTTAAACTGCTGCGAGACATGCTGCGCGGGTTCTCCGGGGCGGTACCACCAGGGGGCAGCCCAGGTAACGGGGGCGGTAGGCGCAGCACTGAGGGGAGAACGAATTGTCGATGTCACTGCGCCATAGCCTAGCCGAACAGTTTGACAGGCTGGCCCAGCCATGACGCTAGCTTTAACAATTGGTTAGCCAACAATTCTTACCTGATACGGCATATGATCCGGCTGAGCCGTCGAGGACCAAGAGGCGGCAGGTAGGCAGCGCTATGTTCACCCGCCGTCACCTACACCTACACCTACACCTACACCTGAACTGAAACGCAGGATCGAACGCAATATAGATGTGGAAGACCGGGCGGCTGACCTTGGGGAAACGAAATGGCCGAGTCTCAAATTGAGTGGACCGACGCGACCTGGAATCCGGTTGCCGGTTGTGCGCTTGCTAGCACGGGCTGCAAGAATTGCTACGCGATGAAGATGGCGTGGCGCTTAGACGCGATGGGGGTTGAGAAGTACCAGGGCCTGACCAAGAAGGTCGGTCGCAACATTACCTGGAACGGTGTTGTCCGCGAAGATCCAACCGCGCTCCATATTCCGCTCTCTTGGCGGAAACCACGGAAGATCTTTGTGAATTCAATGAGCGACCTATTCCACAGCGATGTCAGCGAGCAGTTCATCATGGCTGTCTGGGATGTGATGAAGAAGACCCCTCAACACCACTACCAGATCCTAACTAAGCGCCCGGAGCGTATGAGTCTCCTAGCGAATTCTCGCAGGATTGCGGTGCTGCCCAACGTCTGGCTCGGCACCAGTGTTGAAAACGCTAAGACCACACATCGCATAGACGAGTTGCGCCGGACTCCGGCCGCAATCAGATTCGTCTCATTCGAGCCACTTATCGGCCCTGTCGGCAGAGTCAATCTCAAGGATATCCACTGGGCAATCGTGGGAGGGGAAAGCGGGCCCGATGCGCGCCCAATCAAAGAGGCATGGATCGATGAGATTCACGCCCAATGCGACCGTTTCGGCACGGCCTTCTTCTTCAAACAGTGGGGTTCCTGGGGAAAAGACAACCAAAAAACGCTCGAAGAAGGCCAACGGCAGAGAATATCGCGGACAAATATGGGATGAAATGCCAGCAGTAAGACAATACAGCTAGCAAAGGGGCCGTCAGGGATCATGACAAGAAAAAACTACGAGTGGAAAGAGGGAGCAGAACTAAAGGATCACACGAAGAAGAAGCACGCCATACTCGGCGAATACTTCAGAGAATATCTCATTACCCGTTGTCAGTTGCCGCATAGGGAAAAGTTTCGGCTGGCGGTGGTCGACGGATTTTCCGGAGGGGGCCTGTACAAGTGTGGCGCCTATGGCTCCCCGCTCCTACTTATCGACACGCTCATCAGAGCCACCAAAGAGATCAACTTTCATCGAACTGGTCAGTCCCTAAAGCACATAGATATCGAGTGCCTACTGATTCTCAATGACAGAGAGCGCGACGTACTGGATCTACTTGAAAAAAAACGTATCAAACTATCTGTCAGAAGCAGGCGGCACAGGCCCCAACCTGAAGCTGGTCGTTGAGTATCATAGTGAGTCGTTTGAATCGCTGTACCCAACAATCAAAGCGCGCATCAAGCAGGCGAAATGCAGCAACATCATTTTCAATCTTGACCAATGCGGATACACGCACGTTACAGCACAGTTGATTCGAGACATCATGACGTCCTGGCAGAAGGCGGAAGTCCTGCTGACATTCATGATCAGTACGCTGCTTGCATATCTGTCTCCTGACAAGGAGAAAGGCGGCGCGCGTCTTGACCCAGTAGTGCGGGAAAAGATCGACACGGTTCTTCGCGATCAGGGACTTCTAAAAAAACAGGAGTGGCTGGGAGAATGCGAAAAAATCGTATTCGATCACCTGCGGAGTTGCGCGCCTTACGTGAGTCCATTCTCGATCGCCAACCCCGATGGCTGGAAGTACTGGCTCATGCACTTCGCAAACTCTTATCGCGCCCGACAGGTCTACAACAACGTTCTACATGCCGACGGATTGGCTCAGGCCCATTTTGGCAGACTTGGTTTGAACATGCTGGCGTATGACGCCCTTGCCGGCGGTGGTCAACTTTACATTTTCGATCGAAGCTCTAGAGTGCAAGCGATCGAGTCCCTAAACCACGACATTCCTCGCTTCATCGCCGAGTCCGGCGACATGATGGGCGTGGAAGAATTTTACGCTGCCGCTTACAGTGAAACACCGGCACACAGCGATGACATTCATAAGAGCATCATTGATAATCCAGACATTGAAGTCATCACGCCAAATGGCGGAAGGCGCCGGGAGGCCAAGACGATTGACGTTGGCGACACGTTAAAGCTCAAGTCTCAGCGCAGCATCATTTTCGGATTCAAATGATCCAAGCTCTATCTATCCCAATTTAGATAAATGGCCTTGTGGTCGCCGAAAAATGGATCTGCGAGAGCGATACTTTCTGATCTGAGGACCCTCGCTCGATACATATTGTCACTCGCTTTAGAGCCCCCCTTGACTAAGCCACCACAATAGCAAATACCGCGTTGTGTCCCGTAGCGTCTCAGGCACTGGCGTGATGATTCGATTTCCAGGTCTAGTTTCAGCCATCTGATATGTGCTCATCGCGTCACAGATTGCACCAGCAGCCAAGTCGGGTATAGCGACAAAGTCTTCGACGCAGCGCCCGCCTTCATCAGAAGCTGTGGTGGCAATTCTCATATGCCCAAGATTGATCTTGAGCACATTGCTAGAGACATTACTAAACATGTCGACAAACTGCCGATGGCGATTATCGTTCGCCACGACATCGTCAGCATCTGTAATCCACAGGACATCCTGCCCCTGACGCGAAAGGCCCGAGAGAATTACTGATACCAGTGTGGCGGCGCACATCGCACGCTCCAGCACTACTGGAGGCCATGTCGCTATCGGCCTTCGACGTTCGTCCAGATCTGCGATATCGACATTGGCACTGAATAGCTTCCCCACAGACTTGTGGATAAGCACCACCAGCAGAAGGCCAGTCAGGCTTTCAGCTGCGGAGAGAAAGTGTGGTAGCGCGGTTCTACGAACCCCATCCCTCATGTGTTTGAAGCCAAATCTACGGCTATCCGGCATCAGAACTTCTCGGATTGCCTTCTGCTTCGCTATCCAGGAATTGCTTTTAGACCAGTCAGCGATCAGAAAAGACAGGGCCTCATACTTCGAGGTCTTGTGCTGTCCGCTGTAATCAGAACCGATCAGCAGGAGCGGTCCGCTCCGAAGATCTGGCAGACAGCCCGGGCGTGTCAGCTCGGCGTTATGGAGCAGGCGACCGAGTCCATTAACGAAACCAAGCTCAGGGCGATCGGGGGCTTGCCAGCGGCCTCGCATCTCTTCTCCCAGATTCTTATGAACTGACGCGTAACCCGTAGAACGGGGTCGCTCACTTCCCATCGCTCTATCGCGCGCAGCCTGTCAAGAACCTGTGAGCCATACAAGCTATCGCGCATGTGGGAGAAGTCGAATTCCAGCAGCTACTATAAGGTCCAATCTGCCGTTACGGAGCAGGACCCGAGCCGTTCAGCGACACATCCTTCTCGATACACGCCACGGTGAGCCATTGAAGAACTGGAATGACGTAACGTAAGGCCTTCGCATGTGCGGAGTACGGATAGAATGCCGCTACCGGCTGGCCTCGGCGCGTCTTCTTAGAGTGAACAACAGCGCATCGAGTTTCATAGAGCCAGCGCGCCAACTCAGCGCGCAAGCTTGGCGCAGCAGGATTGAAAGCCTGAATCTCAATGCCTGACGATGTGATCATGTTTTCACACATCATACGAGACTCTTCTGGAGAGAGGCGCGCGACCTCGTTTGCGACATCACCTTCGCTCACAAGCAACTCGACCAAACACTGCAGTTGCATTCGTTCGGTCGTCGCCACACGCTGGAGGAGGAGGGGCGCTTCCTCGAAATAGTACTCCAGTACATTGTAGAAGCCGACGAAGGCTTTCATTGGATTGCGTTCTTTCAACCCGGAAAAGTAATGCGATAGCAGTATCGGGGAACGGAGTCCACTAACTTCAATTCGCTCGATAGGCAGCGCATCGACCACCTGTCGACATTCGGATGGAGCCAATTGGAACTGCGTGGCATCGGGTAAAATGGAACGCCAGCGGATCTCAGTCAGCTCGATGGCTTGCTGATAGTCGATGAGCATGTTATCCGGCTTCAGAACGCGCAGTCTTCCGATATAGCCGTCTCGCAAGTGGCTGGGTGCGATGAGCGTGTTTACTCGCTTCTCCAGCAACGCCCCCACTGCCCTCCGATAGGCGTGAAAAGGCTTTTCCACATAGTTCACACCAATGTTCCAGTCCATGAGATTGACCTGATCGGTCTTTTCAACTGGCTCGACAAAGGAAACCGCGGGGTCGTTCAGGGAATCAATTGCCAAAGCCAGCGTGTTCCCTCGATCAACGTGGCGGTAGTAATCGGAAGAATCTTCGATCGAGAATTTTCCTTGCGCGACTTTGAAGCTTACTCTCGACTCCGGATGCCGCTTGCTATACGCAAAGAGGTAGTTGTCGACTAAGCACTCGATCTGTTCTTCCGATAGTTCGCCGCGCCCTTCATCAAAACTAATCAGCGCTGCTGCATCGAGTTCCGCCATGTAGTAAAGAGCTTGGCGCGTAAGCGTCGGCTCCCCTAGTAAAACTGGGTGCATAATCATTGAGTGGGACAGCCCCTGAAACATAACAACGGACATCAGCCCCTCGCCATCAGCGAGCTGCATCATTACGTTGGTTGTCATGCATTCCCCCTGCGCCAGATGGATCGGTCTGATGTGAGACTACCTCACAGACTTGGATTACCACGACTGTCGTGGGCACTACCGGCCTACGATCCGGCCGGCCGGCAGCGTCTGAACCCCCTGTCCGCGGCCATGAACGCCTCCAGCATGTGCGGGATCAGCGTGGCGGCGTCGACTGTTTCGCCATACGCCTGCGCGTGCAGCGCAGCGTAGCGGTCGAGGTCGGCTTTCAGGCTGGCCGGGCAGGCAAAGGTCAGCTTGACGCTCTCGGTCTTGGGCAACGGCCCGAGCCGCAGCTTCTTGGTCGCGCTCATCGTACAGTCCCTACGTCGAAGAACAACGGCTGATACGGCCGCAGCACCAGATCCCGGTTCACGATGATCCGCACCGGCAGGCCCGGCCGCTCCGTCAGCGTCGGCTGGACGTTGAGGTTGCGGCGGGTCATCTCCTGGCCGACCTGATTGATGCTCTCTTGCGCGCTGTCGCGCCCGGCGATGACGACCCGATCGCCGTCCTGCCGGTTCTCGGGCGCGGCCAGCTCGGCGCCCACGCCGAGCAGCGTCGTCAGCGCCGCACCGGCGAAGATGCGGCCCCAGTGGTAGTCCACGCCGTCCTCCAGCCCGGCATAGCCGGCCGGATCGGTGCCGACCAGGTTGTCGAGCGTGAGCGAAGACGTGTCCGGCAGGATGATCCGGTTCCACACTACCTGCACGCGGCTCTGCCCGTAGCTGACCTGGCTGTTGTAGCGGCCGAGAATGCGCGATCCCTGTGGGATCAGCAGGTGGCCGCCGGTCGCGGTGTCGTAGACGGGTTCCGTCACCGTGGCAATCACGTCGCCCGGCAGATCCGACTTGATGCCCGTGACCAAGGCGCCGGCGATCACCGTGCCGGCCATCACCTGGTACGGCGAGCCGGGCAATTGCAGATTTCCGGAATTGCGGGTTTCCGTAGAACTGCCTTTCAGGAACGCCTCCTTCTGCTCTTGCCGGTTCTGCGCGGCGGTCGGGTCATCCATCTGCGCGGCGGTCGAAGCCGGCCCTGCGGCCATCGGGTCGAAGCGGGTCAGGTCGCCGGCCAGCGCGGCCGCGGCCTGTGCCGGCGCGGACGCCGCCTGCCCGCCGGCGCGGAAGAACACCGACGAGGCGGCCGCCTCGTCGGCCTCCTTTTGCTGTGCGATCCGCATCGCTTCGGCGGGATCTTCGCCGGGCGCGGCATAGGTCGGCACCGCCTGCTGCTGCGACCTGACGATCGCCGGTCCCAGGTCGCCCGGCAGTGGCGGCCCCAGCTCGGGCACCTTCGGCGGCAGCTTGGAATAGTCGGCCGGCAGCTGCTCGAGCCGTTCGGACCGGGTGACACGATCGACGTTGAACAGCTCGTCGCCTTCACTGCCACCGCGGCGCTGCACTGGCTGCAGCGACCAGATCGCCGCGCCGAGCACCGCGGCCGCCAGCACGCCGGCGACGACAACGAGCGTACGGCGGTTCAAGCGCGTGACCGGGCGCGGCTGGGCGCGTAGCGCCACCGCTTCGGGCGCCACCTTGCCCGCGGCAGGATCGGACGTGTCGTTCGGGCGCATGTCACTTCCCTCGCGGCCGGCCGTCCGTGCGCTCGATCCGCACGACGTCGCCCTTGTCGCCGCCCAGGCGCAGCTCGGCAGCACCGAACAGCCGATCGACGATGTAGTACGGCGGCCGGAAGCGGTAGTTGACCAACTGGCCGTCGCCCTGCGGCCCGATCACGAACAGCGGCGGCAGCTCGCCCTGCGCGATGCCGGCCGGGAACTGGATGTAGACCTTTTCCGAATCGTCGAACGCACGCAGCGGCTTCCACGGCGGGTTGCTACCGCTGATCGCATAGCGGAAGCGGATGCGTTCCAGCGACAGGCCGGTCTCGACCGGCGCCGCCGTCTGCGCGTCCTGGGACTGCTTCTGCAGGGCGAGCATGCGGTCCTTCGGATACTCCCAGGACACCGATGCCATCCACGCCCGCTCGGTCGAGGTCAGCTCGATCAGGTACGTGCGCCGGCTGGTGGTGATGACCAGGTTCGTCTTGAGGCCCGAGCGGATCGGCTTGACCAGCACGTTGACGCGCAGCCCTTCGCCGCTGCCACTGGACGTGTCGCCGACGATCCAGCGCACCGTGTCGCCGGCGGCCACCGTGACCAGTTCCTCGCCCGGTTGCAGCGAAATCACCGTCACGCGTCCCGGCGCCGCATAGACCTGGTACAGCGCACCATCGGTGAAGGGCCAGACCTGGATCGCGTTGACATAGCCTTCTCGCGTCGGCGCGATGCGCGCCTCAGCGTTGGCGCGCGACACGCGCACCGTCTCGTCGGACGGCTCCGGCGTCGGCGGCGCCTCGGATTCGGGCAGCGGCTTCAACTGCGCCGGCAGGGCCAGCGGCTCGGGGACCGTGACGACCTCCACCGGCACCGGCGGCTCGGGCAGCGCTTGCGCCTGCACGGGCTCGTCGAGCGCGATCGTCGGCGGCGGTTTGCGCGCGGCTGGCACAGCCGGCCAGGGCCAGCATAACGAGCAGCAGAGCGGATCGACGGAAGAACGGGTTCATGGTTTGGCTCCTTCGGTCGCATCGAGTTCGCGGGTCCACGAGAGACCGTTGACGTAGATGCCGAGCGGGTTCGCGCGCAGCCGCTGTTCGGTGCGCGGGGTCTGCAAGACGATCGACACGACGGCGGTCCAGCGCTCGACGCCGGCCGGCGCACCGTTGGCGAAGCGTTGCTCGGTCCAGCGCACCGCGAACGAGCTGTCGCTGGCGCGCACGATGCTGGTGATCTGCACCGTCACCGACTCGCGGCCGATCCGTGCAAAGGGATCGTTCGCGCGCGCGTACTCGTTCAACACGGCCGCGCCGCGTCGGTTGTGTAGTCGTAGGCGTCCAGCCAGTTCTGCCGCACGATGACGGGATCGATCGACAGCGAGCGCACCAGCGTTACGAAGCGCGCCAGGTGGTGCGCGATCTGCGCGTCGGTCGGCTGGTACGCGGTCGCCGCTTCCCCTACTGCCCGGACTTGTCCGGCACGGTCGACCTCGACGACGTACGGCGTCACCACCGATTGTGCGGAGCGCCAGACAAGGCCACCGGCCATCAGCAGGGCAAGGATCAGGCAGCCGAAGGCCATCAGGCGCCAGTTCCTGGCCTGGACGCGCGAGGCGCCGATCCGCTCGTCCCACACCTGGGCGGCGGCCTGGTACGGCGTGGCGGGCTCCGGCGTCTGGGAGTAGCGCACCTGGGGTCGCTTGAATCGCATGGCTCAATCCTCTTAGGTGTCCGAATCGCGCAGGCTCGGTCCGCTGCCGGCGCTGCCGCTGTCGCCGCCGCGCATCGTGTGCGCGAGGGTCGTGGCGGCATGGGTGATCTGCTGGCGCCGGTGCAGGCGCTTGGCCCAGGCGGGCTGCGCGTC
This sequence comes from Dokdonella sp., assembly GCA_024707225.1. GTDB lineage: Bacteria > Pseudomonadota > Gammaproteobacteria > Xanthomonadales > Rhodanobacteraceae > Dokdonella. The sequence continues at coordinate 1,599,600 of JANQAE010000001.1, forward strand.
GGTGCCCTTGCCCGGCGCTTTGCCCGCGGTCTCGGCGTCCTGTGCGCCCGATCCGGCGGCGCTTGGGGAACCCGCAGCGGCAGCGGGTGCGGTTGCAGCGCCGGCGCCAGACGGCGGCGCTGCGCCCTCGCGGAAAGCGGAGACCGCCCGGTCCTTCAGCGCGCGCGCGCCGGACGCGGCGTGCTCGCCGACCGCCTGCGCGCCGCGCTTGGCGACGTTGCTGACGCCGGCCATGACGCCCTTCGCGCTGCCGCCGGCCGCAGCGGAGCCGGCTTGGTAGGCCGAGCGCGCGCCGCTGGCCGCGCCGCTTGCCATGCGCGCGCCGGTACCGGCCATCTTGGCGGCCGCCGGCGCCATCCGCGCCCCGGCCGCAACCGCCCCGCCGACGCCGGTCGCGGCGGCGCCAACCGCGACTGCGGTGCCGGCCGCGCCGAGCGCGGCGCCGGCCATCGCGCCGGCGCCCAACTGCGGACCGCCTGAGATCAGCCCGGTCGCGATGCCAGGCCCGAAAATCGCGAGCGCGAGCAGCGCGAGCGAAGCCAGCATCACGACCAGCGCGTGGTCGATCGACGGCTCGTCAGGCACGGTCTGAAACTCAAAGAACAGCCCGCTGCCAATGCCGACGATGACCGCCAGCACCAGCACCTTGATGCCGGACGACACCACGTTGCCAAGCACCTTCTCGGCGAGGAACGCGGTCTTGCTCCAGAGCGCGAACGGCACCAGGACGAAGCCGGCGAGCGTGGTCAATTTGAACTCGATCAGCGTGATGAACAGCTGGATCGCCAGGATGAAGAAGCACAGGATCACGACCAGCCACGCGAGGAACAGCACCAGGATCGAATCGAGGTTCAGGAACACGTCGGGGAAGCCCATCAGGTCGTCGAGCTGAAGGAAGATCGGTGTACCCGCATCGAGGCCGGTCTTCGCCAGCCGACCCGGCTGAAGAAAATTCTCCATCGAGATGGCCGAGCCGGTGGCCGTCAGGCCCAGACCGGCGAAGGAGCGGAACACGATGCCGGCCAGCCAGTTGAAATTGCCGATGATGTAGGCGAAGGCGCCAACGTAGAGCACCTTGCGGATCAGCTTGGCGATGACGTCCTCGCCCTGCCCCGTCGCGTGGCTCATCGCCCAGTACAAACCCGCAATCGTCATGTCGATGACGATCAGCGTCGCGGTCAGGAATGCGACCTCGCCCTGGAGCAGCCCGAACCCCGAGTCGATGTAGCGCGAGAACGTGTCGAGGAAGCGGTCGATGACGGTGACGTCGTTCATCGTGTCGCCTCCGCGTTGTCGGCGGACTGCGGCCCGGCGTCGCCGCCCGCTTCGTCCTCGGGCGGCGTGTCGAAGCTCGCCGGGATCGGCGGCAGTTCGTCGAGCGTGTTGTACTCGTCCGGCCCCGTGTCGCCGGAGAAGAACCGCAGCCGGAACCCCTCGGCCGCCGCGCGGCACGCGTCCTCGCCCGCAGCCGGCCGATCCGCCTCGCATTGCGCGCGCAGTGCTTTCAGCCGCGCCGGATCGGCGGCCAGCGCGGCGGTCAGGTCTTCGGCCGGCGGCTGGCTGCACGCGGCCAGCAGCAAGGCCAGCAGGACGGGGACGGTTCTCATGGCAGCCTCCGTCAATTCCCGTAGAACTGCACGGGATAGGGCGTGTACGGCGTGCCCTCGCCGATGAAACGTCGGCGCACCTCGCGCGAGCGTTCGACGGCGGCCGCCTGGCGCGCCAGCTCGAGCGAGGCCGCGCGCTCCTGCGTCAGCTGCAACTGTTGCCCCTGGATCGTCTGCTTGGCCTGCAGCGCGAGCAGCTGGTTCATCGCCTGCATCGTCTGCAAGGCGCCTTCCGCCGACTGGCTGCGGTTGACCAGATCGGTCAGCATTTCCTGGTCATCACGGACCAGCGCAGACACCTGAGCCTGCACCCGCATCGCCGTGTGCAGACCCTGAAGCGTGAACTTCCAGCGCTCACGTGCATCCTGGTACATCTGGTCGCCGCTGACCGTCTCGGCGTACTCCTCCGGGTACAGCATCTGGAACTGGTGATCGAGGTTCTGGACGTCGAAGGCCAAGCCCTCGGCCTCGGCGATCAGCCGCTGGGTCGTCGCCAGCGCGGAACGCAACCGATCAACGACCGTGAAATCGAGGTTCGCCAGATTGCGCGCCTGGTTGGTCAGCATCCGGGCTTCGTTCTGCAGCTGCTGGATCTGGTTGTTGACCTGCTCCAGGGCCTGGATCGCGGTGATGGTGTTCTGGATCAGATTCACCGGGTCGACGAAGGTGACGGCGGACGCGGGCGGCGCGGACAGGACGGCGATCGACAGCGCGGCGGCGAGCGATGCGGACAGCAGACGGGTCTTCATGGCGAGTTCTCCGAAAGTCGAGGGACGGACGCTGCGGTCGGCGCCGATGACAGCAGGTCGGCCGCCCAGTCCAGGCGGCGATGGCGCAGCCAGGCGCCGGCGAAGCCCGACGTGCCGGCGTCCCGCAGCACGCGGTCGATGTCACGCTGGTCCTGGGGCGTGGACGCGCCGGCGAACGCCAGTGCCACGTCCCCAAGGTCCAGGTCGAACAGGCGATTGCCGAGCCGCGACTGGTAGTAGTAGTCGCGCTTGGGCTCGGCGGTCGCGACGATTTCGATCTGTCGTGCGTTGAGCCCGAACGACTCGTAGATCGAGCGGATCAGCGGCTCGGTCGCCTGCGGGTTTGGCAGGAAGATGCGGGTGGGGCAGCTCTCGATGAGCGCCGCCGCAATCCCCGAGTCCTTGATGTCGGCGAGCGATTGCGTATCGAAGATCACCGAGACCTGCTTCTTGCGCAGCGTCTTGAGCCACTTGCGCAGCCGCGCCTCGAACAGCGGATCGTCGAGCAGAACCCACACCTCGCCCAGCAGCAGCACGGTCGGCGCACCGTCAAACCGTTCCTCCAGCCGCTGGAACAGGTACTCCAGCACCGCCACGGTGGCGGCCTTGCTGTGCATGAGGTCCGCCATCTCGAAGCACTGCACGTCGGCGTCGCCGATCCGTTCGTGGTCGGCATCGAGCAGCCGTCCGTGCGCGCCGCCGAGGACGTAAGGCGCGATCGCCTGCCGCAGCGCGTTCGATTGCAGCAGCACGGAGAAGCCGGTCAGCGTGCGCTGTTCGACCGGGGCGCTGGCGAGACTGCCGAGCGCCGACCAGACCGCCGCCCGCTCGTCCGGGCCGACGGTCACGCCCTCGTGCCGTAGCCGCGCTTCGATCCATTCGGCTGCCGACGTGCGATGGGCGGGTTGATCGATGCGCGCCAACGGCTGGAAGGCGACACCGCTGTCGGCACCCAGATCGTAGTGCTCGCCGCCCAGCCCGAGGATCGTGGCGCGGATCGAGCGATCGACGTCGAACGCGAAGATGCGCGCACCGGGATAGCGGCGGAACTGCATCGCCAGCGTCGCGATCAGCACCGACTTGCCCGAGCCGGTCGGGCCGACCACCATTGCGTGCCCGACGTCACCGACGTGCGTCACCAGCCGGAACGGCGTGGCGCCCTCGGTGCGGGTCACGATCAGCGGCGGGCCGTCCAGATGCGCGTTGCGCTCCGGCCCCGCCCAGACCGCCGAGACCGGGATCATGTGCGCCAGGTTCAGCGTCGAGACGATCGGCTGGCGCACGTTGGCGTAGGTGTGGCCCGGCACCGACGACAGCCACGCCTCGACCGCGTTCAAGGTCTCCGGCATCGTGACGAAGCCACGCCCCTGGATCACCCGCTCGATCTGGCGCAGCTTCTCGTCGGCGCCATCGGGATCGGCGTCGAGCACGGTCACCGTCGCGGTCACGTAGCCGTAGGCCACCTGGTCGCCGCCCAACTCCTGCATGGCCGCGTCGGCGTCGGCCGCCTTGTTGCTGGCGTCCGTGTCGAGCAACGGCGACTCCTGCTGGAAGATCGTCTCGCGCAGCAACGCGAGCACGCTCTTGCGCTTGGCGAACCATTGCCGGCGCAACCGCGCCAGCTCGCGCTCGGCTTCGGACTTCTCCAGGCACAGGAAGCGCGTGGACCAGCGATAGGCGAAGCCGAGCCGGTTGAGGTCGTCGAGCAGGCCCGGCCAGGTCGAGGTCGGAAAGCCGCGCACGGTCGCCACGCGCAGGTGTGCATCGCCGAGCATCGGCGCCAGCCCGCCGATCAGCGGGCAGTCGGTCAGCAGCGCGTCGAGGTGGAACGGCACTTCCGGTACGGCGACGCGATGCCGGCGCGTGGACACCGTACCGTGCAGGTAGGTCAGCGTCTGGCCGTCGTCGAGCCAGGCGATCTCCGGCATGACGCCATCGAGCAGGTCGAAGATCCGGTCGGTCTCGGCGACGAACGCCTTCAGGCGCTCGTGCCAGTCCACGCCGCGCGTGGCCGCATCCTGGTACAACAGCTTGGCGGCACGCGCCCGCGATTCCTCGGGCGGCAGGTGCAGCAGCGTCAGGTGGTAGCGGGCCTCGTAGTGGCTGCCGGCCTCGTCGAACGCCGCGCGCCGCTCCTCGTCCACCAGCCAGGACACCGGATCGGGGAACGTCGAGTGCGGATAGTCCGCCGCAGGCCGGCGTTCGGCATCGACGAACAAGGCCCAACCCGATCCGAGCCGGCGCAGCGCGTTGTTCACACGGGCCGAGGTGTCGATGAGTTCGCCCTGCGTGGCGCTGTCGAGGTCCGGACCGCGAAACCGCGCGATTCGCATGAATGCCCCGTCCTTGTTAAGGACCACACCGCGCGCGACCAGGCCGGCCCAGGGTAGCCAGTCGGCGAGCTGCGCTGGACGCTGGCGGTATTCGGCAAGGTTCATCATCGCCCTGCCCCTATGCGTCCAGCAGCGGCCGCTGCCGCAGGTGCCGCGCGAACACGGCCATGAACTGCGCATCGACGCGCGCGCCCCACACCGCCAGCGCATGGCCGACGATCCACAGCGCGATGCCGGGCAACCAAAGCTGCAGGCCGAGACCCACGGCCGCCGCAAGCGTGCCGTTGGCGATCGCGACCGTGCGCGGCGCACCACCGAGCAGGATCGGCTCGGTCAGCGAGCGGTGCAGCGGCACCTCGAAACCGGGCAGGTCGCCACTCATACGACCGCACCGCCCGAGAACGAAAAGAACGACAGGAAGAACGACGAGGCCGCGAAGGCGATCGAGAGACCGAACACGATCTGGATGAGCTTGCGGAAGCCGCCGGAGGTGTCGCCGAACGCGAGCGCCAGGCCGGTCGCGATAATGATGATGACCGCGACGATGCGCGCCACCGGCCCCTGGATCGAATCGAGGATCGATTGCAGCGGGTCTTCCCACGGCATCGACGATCCGGCGGCCTGCGCCGTACCGGCGCTCACCAGCATGACCGCCGCCAGCAGCAGGCCGCGGTGCGCCGGCCCGGCCAGCTGGCGCAGGCGCGAAAGGATGGGAAACGGATTGACGGAAAAGCGCAATGCATGGACGTGCGTCATGGCAAGCCTCCTGGGCGGTTTGCGGATCGGGAAGTGAACGTGGGTGGCGCGGAAGGCGGCGCGGCCAGCGCGTCCACCAGGTGATAGCCGTCGGCGTCGAACCCGACGACGCGGCTGATGCTGTCGATACGGCGGGTGCGCCCGCGCCCCGTGATGAGCACGACGACGTTCACCGCTTCGGCGATCAGGGCCGCGGCGCGGCCAGGGCCACCTCGAGAATCAGCTGCTCGATGCGAAGCAGGCCGCCCTGCGCCGAGCCGCCGTGGAGCGTCGCGATGCCGCCGGGATGTCCGGTGCCCCACACCTTCACCAGGTCCAGGGCTTCGCCGCCGCGTACCTCGCCGACCGCTACCCGGTCAGGGCGGAATCGCATCGCCGCGCGCACCAGGTCGGCCATCGAGACGACGCCGGGCAGCGTGCGCAGCGATACGTGGTCGCGCGCCACGCATTGCAGTTCCACGGTGTCTTCGAGCACCAGCACGCGATCGCCGGTCGCCGCGATCTCGGCGAGCAGCGCGTTGGCCAGCGTCGTCTTGCCGGTACTGGTGCCGCCGACGATCAGGATGTTCTGCCGCTCGCGCACGGCGCGCACCAGAAAGCCCGCCTGCGCCGCGGTCATCATCCCTTCGGTCACGTAGCGCTCCAGCGGGATCACGCCGACCGCGTGCTTGCGCAGCGCGAAGGTCGGCGCCGGCGCGGCTGGCGGCAGCACGCCCTCGAAGCGTTCGCCGGTCTCCGGCAGCTCGGCGCTCAAGAGCGGCTTGGCCCGGTGGACCTCGGCGCCGACGTGCGAAGCCACCAGGCGGATGATCCGCTCGCCGTCGGCCTGCGACAGTCGCGCGCCCAGCGGTGCGCGCCCGCTCGTCAGCCGGTCGACCCACAGCGAGCCATCCGGGTTGAGCATGACTTCCACCACGTCCGGCTCGTCCAGCGCCGCGGCGATCAGCGGTCCCATTGCCGAGCGCAGCATGCGGATGCGCCGGTCCAGCGACGTGGCAAAGGCGGAACGCGTCTCCGGCGCCGCCTGCGGCACGGCGCTCATGACGCACGCTCCTGCGCCGCGAGCGCCGCGCCGCATCGTCCAACCGTGCCGTATCGGGCTGCAGTTCCTCCACGACGTCGCGCACCAGGCTGCGCCCGCGCAGCAGGTGCCGGCCGAGCTGCTCGACGAACTCGCCGAAGCGGGCCTTGCCCTGCGCCTGCGCGGCGTCCCGATGCGCTTCGGCGACCGGCACGGTGACGGTCAGGTAGTACCGGACGAACAGCGCGACGGTCTCGATCAGGATGTTCTGGTCGCGTTCCAGGCGTTCGATCTGCCGGGACAGGCGATCCAGGCGCTTGGCCATCGCCGCCTCGCGCCGGTCGCCGGCGTCCGGCGACAGCCAGGACGCCAGCGCCGCCGCGACGATCGAGGACTTGGACACGCCCTTCATGGCGGCCAGCTCGTCGAGCCGGCGGGCATGCTCGGGCTGGATAAAAAGGTTGAGGCGGGCCTGACTCATAGCCGGATTCCATCGTCGGGATCGAGGGACGCCAGCCGAGCCGAGCGTTGCAGGGCGGGATCGAATTGGCGCGGAAGCGAAAGCGGACCGTCGTCGTCGTCGAGCAGCGATAGGTCGGTGACCGTCGGCTCGGGAGCGGCGCGGTAATCCGATACCTCGGCCAGCTCCGGCTGCTGGCGCGGGCCGCCGTCCTCGGGAGCTTCGTCCGCGCGCGCAGGCGCCAAGCGCGGCTCGGGCGCCGCCAGCGGTGCGCGGCCGCTCCAGTCGTCGGCGCGTTGCGGCGGTGCATCGGCGTAGTGCCCAGCCGTCAGCACCGGCGGGGGAGCACGCGCCGGGTGAAGTTCAGATCCTCGTAGAACCGCAGCTTGCCCGCCTTAATAGGCGGGTGGCCCTGGAGACCATCACGACGGCCTCGTCGGGCGGCAGCTGCATCACTTCGCCCGGCGTCAGCAGCGCCCGCGCGGTCTCCTGCCGCGAGACCATCAGATGCCCGAGCCACGGCGCCAGCCGGTGTCCGGCGTAGTTGCGCTGCGCGCGCAGCTCGGTCGCCGTGCCAAGCATTTCCGAGACGCGCTTGGCGGTGCGCTCGTCGTTCGTCGCGAACGTGATGCGCACATGGCTGTTGTCCAGGATCGAGTGGTTGACGCCGTAGGCTTTGTCGATCTGGTTGAGCGATTGGGAGATGAGGTAGCTGCGAATGCCGTAGCCGGCGATGTAAGCCAGCGCGGTCTCGAAGAAGTCCAGCCGGCCGAGCGCCGGAAACTCATCGAGCATCAGCAGCAGTTCGCGCTTGCGCTCGATGCCGTCCGAGCCGTCGAGCGATTCGGTCAGGCGCCGGCCGATCTGGTTGAGGATCAGTCGCACCAGCGGCTTGGTGCGCGAAATGTCCGACGGCGGCACGACCAGGTAGAGCGACACCGGATGCTCGGCCGCGATCAGATCGGCGATGCGCCAGTCGCAGCGCGACGTGACCTCGGCGACCGTCGGATCACGGTAAAGGCCGAGGAAGCTCATCGCCGTGGACAGCACGCCCGAGCGCTCGTTGTCGGACTTGTTGAGCACTTCGCGTGCGGCCGAGGCGACGACCGGATGCGGCGCCTCGCCCAAGTGCTGCGTCGTCATCATCCGGCGCAGCGTCAGCTCGAACGGGCACGCCGGGTCGGACAGGAAATTGGCAACGCCGCGCAGCGTCTTGTCTGCACCGGCGTAGAGCACGTGCAGGATCGCGCCGACCAGCAACGCGTGGCTGGTCTTCTCCCAGTGATTGCGCCGCTCCAGCGCGCCTTCCGGATCGACGAGGATGTCGGCGATGTTCTGGACGTCGCGCACCTCGTGCGTGCCGCGGCGCACTTCCAGCAGCGGGTTGTACGCCGCGGACCGGGGATCAGTCGGATCGAAGCGCAAGCAGTGCGAGTAGCGCGAGCGCCAGCCCGCCGTCAGCGTCCAGTTCTCGCCCTTGATGTCGTGGACGACAACGGAGGACGGCCATGCCAACAGCGTCGGGACGACCAGACCCACGCCCTTGCCACTGCGCGTCGGTGCGAATGCGATGACGTGCTCGGGGCCGGCGTGGCGCAGGTAGCGCAGCGTGCGGCCGAGCATGCGGCCGAGGAACACGCCGGTCGGCCCGGTCAGTCCGGCGCGCGCGATCTCCTTCTCATCGGCCCAGCGCGCCGAGCCGTAGGTCGTGACCAGGCGCGACTGGCGCGAGCGCCACACCGACATCGCGATCGCGACGAGGACGGACAGCAGGCCGCTGCCGCCGGCAATCGCCCCGCCCACGTCGAAAATGTCCGGCGCGTAGCCGTCGAAAAAGAACCACCACTCAAACAGCCGCCACGGGTGATAGACCGGCGTGCCAAACAGATCGAACCAGGGCGGACCCAGGCGTAGCTGGTAGCCGAGGGCCGCAGCCGTCCATTGCGTGGCGAACCACACACCGGCGAGGACGATGCCGATCACGGCACCGATCTGCCCGAACAGGACTTGCGTCCCTTGCATCCCGACCTCCGACAGCTTCCGATCGACACGCGACACAAGGACGTGCCGCACGCGCGAAGTTCGGTGCAGAGTCGGTGTCGGTCAAAGACCGTTTTCGGGATAACGGTCGATCAAAACGGAAGAATTCGTGCCGCGTCGAAGGCGCGGCATGCGCGGCGTACACCAGCGCATGACGGCGTGTCGGCGAAAAATTTCACCGACTCGCCCGAAACGATCGCCGATCAGAATTTAGGCGGGTCTTTCGGCGGTGTGTAGGGTGCCGTGGCGTCGTTGACAAATCGTTTACGCGTCGCCTCGGCCACGCGCAGGCACAGGTCCTCACCGACCTTCGCGCGTTCGAGCCGGCACTGCTGGCGCAGTTCCTTCAAGCGCACGGGATCGGCGGCCAGTTCCTCGACAGTCGGCAGGTCTTGGGGCGCCGGCGCCTGGCCACAAGCGGCCAGCGCCAGGATGCACAGCAGCAATGAGGCGTGCTTCATGGCTCGATCTCCTCCGGTGTATTGGGTCGGGTCGGAACGATACCGCCGTCGTCCTCCGGCGAGTCGAGGTGCGCGACACGCTCGACGAAGCGCGCCAACACCTGCGAAGGGTCTCGGCCGGGCCGCAGCAGGTAGGTGGTCAGCATCGGCGATCGTCCGGCGAGCGGCCGCGCGACGACGCCCGGATGACGGCTGGCCGCGAGCTGCGAGGCGCCTGCGAGCCCGAGTGCGAACCCGGCCGCGACCAGCGTCATCATCAGGTCGAACGATGCGACGCGATCGAGTACGAGCGGGTCCAGGTCCACGGCCCGCAGCGCCCGCTCGACCTGCCGCGCGTGGCCCTCGCACACCTGCGGGTCGCACAGCACCAGCGGGAAGCGCAGCACCTCGTCCAGCGGGATGCGGCTCAACGCCGCGAGGTCGTGTTGCGCCGGCAACGCGACGACCAGCGGATCGCGCCAGGCCGGCTCCGCCAAGAGACGATCCCCCACCTCGTCCGACTGCGCGAAGCCGACGTCGTAGAGATCGTCCTGCAGCCCTTTGATCTGCTGTGCCAGCGGCACCTCGTACAGGCGGAACTCCACGTCGGGCTCCTCCTGCCGGCACTGCGCCAGCAAGGCCGGCAGCCGCGAGGGCGTGATGCCATCGGACAGCGCGATGCGCAGCTGGGCCTCGCAGCCGTTGGCGCCGGCCTTCGCCGCGTCGCGGGCCTGCTGGACGGCCGCGAACACGCGCGGAACGTGCGCCAGCAGCAGTTCGCCGGCACGGGTCAGCCGCGTGGTACGCGTGGTGCGTGCGAACAGCTGCGCGCCGAGGTCTTCTTCCAGTTCCTTGATCGCGCGCGACAGCGGCGACTGCTCCATGTGCAGTCGGTCGGCCGCACGCGCGAAGCTCAATTCTTCCGCGACGGCGAGAAAGCAGCGCAGGTGCCGGAGTTCCATCGGCCATGCTCCCGGTGGTCTGGATGCTTCCCGAAGCGTTCGCGCGGTGACCGCGCGCCATGCACCGACAGAGCGCCCGTCCCGAGCGCATGGGTTCCCGCGTGGGACGAGCGGCGGCGCGGCAGCGCCGAGCGCATTCGGAACCTAAGCGGCCAGTGTAGCGCCAGCTTTGGGCCATGCGCCGGTCTCGCATCGCCGGCTATCGGCGCCAAGCGCCGCCTGATCGTGCGGCCTGGCCCCTCTGCGTCGTTGCATGCGCCCTCCCCTACCGCTGCTTTCGTACGAGGGCGACGGGAGTTCGCTCGGGGCCTTGTAGGAAATATCCTACGCAGGGTCGGGGGGATTTCTTACGGCGTCGTCAGTCGCCAATGACCGCGAGCATCCCCGTCGAAGCCCGGAGGCTGCGCGCTGCGTTCGATGGTGGGCGAAAGCCTTTACATGCTGCGCGGTCTTCATGTGCGGTTGCGCACGGAATTGGGCTGTAGCGGGTCGATACGCTCGGAACCAGGGCGAGGGAGCTACGTGTGAACAAGGAGTTTTCCGATGAGAGCCAGGGGCTCGCGGAGCGGGCGGCCGTGCGATGACGCGCGCCGCTCACGGACGGACTGGGTGTCCGCATCCCGTACGGTGAAGACACGTCGGCGAGGCGCCAGCGATAGTGACGGCGCGCCCGCAAGCGAACGCCTCAAGGTGCTGAGGACGGCACGGTCCGACGACCTTAACCGTCGCACTCGACGGGTGCCCCGCATCCCCGCGCTGCTGACCGAATCGCTGGCGACACGCCGACGCTGATTCGGCACGCAAGGAGGAGCAACCCGATGGAAGCCAAGCGCTCGAAGGTCGAGCAGATATGCGATGCCATTCGGCTCGGCTTGGAGAAGGGGCGACACATTCCGGGAGACCGTATCGATGCTGACGCGCTTGCGCTCAAGTTCCGTACGAGCCTGACGCCCGTACGATACGCGCTCTACTGCCTTTGGACCGAAGATGTCCTGGAGAATCACGGGCGCGCCGGATTCTGTGTGCCCCTGCTGGACGAGGCCGATCTGATCGATCTCTACGACTCCGCGGAGAGCCAGCTCATACCGTCGTGCGGAATCGGGCATGGGCCATCCAAGGGGACCGTCGGCCACCTGGATCTCAAAAAGCGAAACAGCGACGTCGTCGTGCTGACGCGACAGCTGTTCGGCGCGATGGTGTTCGCCAGCGGCCGTCGTTCGCTATGCATGGGCATGCGGATAGCCAACGGACGCCTGGGATCGATCAGAAGAATCGAGCGCAAGCTGATCGACGACGCGCGCGGCGAACTCATCAGCATCCATCGGCTTTGGCAGAGAGGCGATCCGGGACTGCGAGCAGCGTTGTTCGAGTACCACGAGCGACGCAGGCGGATGGCGCCGAAAATCGTCGCGGTCATGAGAGCCGGGGTTCGACGCGCCGACAAATGACGGCGTGAGTATGGACGTCCAAAGCGCGCCCAACAAATCTTTAAGAAGTTTCGTGAAAGTTACTTGAGTGTTTTGAAGATTCGGTTCTTAGATGGACGCGCCATGACAGGCATGGCAGCAACCCAACTAGGAGATCGACATGAAGACCAGCAAGAACGTCGCTTCACCCGAAGCGCAGAAGCAGGACGTCATCGTGCTCGGCGCCGTGAGCATGGAGACCAAGGGCAATCTCGCCAAGGACGAAACGGTCGGTGGCATCCGCCCCGCCGGCATTTCCAACGAGTAAGCGGCTCGGGCCGCGAGGAGATGTATCCCCATGAAGACCAGCAAAAACATCGAGGACAGCAAGCCCGTCGTCATCGTACTCGGTGCCGTGAGCACCGAGACGAAGGGCACGCTCGCCAAGGACGAAACGGTCGGCGGCATGCGTCCGGCCAGCCTTTCCGACGAGTGACCCACACGGGGCGCGCCCACGGGCGCGCCTCTCTCCGGGAGAACGCCTTGTCATATGGACTGCGCGATGATCTTTCTTACTGCCGAGCGGACGGTCGGCTGATCTTCCTCGACGTCGAACAGGATCGCTACTTTCGACTCTCGGATGCAATGGAGCAGACCCTCGTCGCGTTCCTGGAAGGCGATGCCGGCGGTGGAGTCGACATCGGTCCGCTGATCGAGGCCAACATCCTGACGCCGGCGCAGCCGGAGACCGCCGGATCTGTCAGCCCGGCCATCGAGCTACCGCGGCGCAGTCTCGTTGAACGGCGGCCACCGCCACGCAAGATCGCAGCGAGCGTACTGATCGACGCCTTCACCATTGTCTGTACGACGCAATGGCGGCTGAAACGGCGCAAGCTCAAGCAAGTGCTCGACGCGCTCGTCGCATACAGGCAACAGCACACTCCGCAGACCATCAAGACATCCAACGGCGTGCGTCAACCAGGCCTGATGGAAACCGTTGACGACTTTCGTCGCGTTCGACGCTACGTCCCAATCGAACCGATATGCCTCCTTGACTCGCTCGCAATGACGCGATTCCTGGCGAAGCGTGGATTGAACGCGAGCATCGTGTTCGGCGTCACGACCGATCCTTTCTCCGCGCATTGCTGGGTCCAAACCGGCGACTTGGTTCTGAACGATACCGTCGGACATACCAGCGCCTACGTTCCGATTCGGGTCGTTTGATGAGCTATTCCTACATCGTCCTGATAGAGGACGAGAGCCGAGCCACGAGCAGGATGGATGGACAGGTCGACCTGGCCCTCGATGCCCTCGGCATGCGGCTTCGCTACGCGTCCGGTCCGATCAAGGTATTCGCTCAAGAGCAAACGCCGATCATCCTCCTGCCCGGAAGCGGGGTGGTGATCGGCGACCTCTTTACCAGGATCGGCAGAGTCGTTTCGGACGGCAGGCAACTTCCGACGTTGACGCAGCCGTCGCAGTTCCGCGATCACCTGCTCAAGCATTACTGGGGGGACTACGTACTCGTGCAGCCGTCGGTCGACGGCACCCGAAGCCTGAGTTTCACCCGAGACCCGTCCGGGGGCCTGGGTTGCGTCTACGTTCTGCAAAGCGGTTCTGGTTTCGTCGCGTCCGACGTCTCGGTTGCAGCTGATACCGGGTTGTATCGGAGGCAGATAGACTGGGACGCCGTTGTCCAACTGCTGACTTACCCGAACCACAAGGCGCAGCGCACAGCACTGGTCGACGTCCGCGAGTTGTTGCCTGGATGCTCCCTGCAGCTGCACGGACAGGACGTCTCTGCAACGCTCGCCTGGTCGCCTTGGGATCACGTCGCCGCTGCAAATCGCCATCGTGACTTCGCCGAAGCGGCGGCCGACGTTCGTTCCGCTGTTCTGAGCGTCATCAAGGCCTGGGCAAAGATCGACCCATTCATCCTGCTGGAGCTGTCCGGAGGCCTGGATTCGTCGATCGTAGGCATGTGCCTGCATCAGGCCCGGGCTCGTGTAGCCTGCTGTACCCTCGTGACGCCGGTTCCCGGCGCCGACGAGCGTCAGTACGCCGACCTCATCGCCCAGCGTCTCGGCGTCACGCTTCACGCCATCGAGTTGAAGTACGAAGACGCGCGCTTCGATTTCGTACCGCCGGCACACTTGGCGAACCCAAGCATCACCGCGCTCCAGTACGCCACGAACTCGGCGTTCGACGCAATGGGCGACAGGCTGGATGTCGGCAGCTTCTACTCCGGCGGCGGTGGCGACACGGTGTTCTCGTTTCTCGGAAGCGCGGCACCTGCTGCGGATGCGGTCAGAGAGCGCGGCTTTGCGACAGGCATTGCTGCGATCCGGGACCTTTCCGCCTTGCACGAATGCACGTTCTGGAAGGCGGCTCGCTTGACGGTGCGCAAGCTGCTGAGACAACGTAGGAGCCTCGGCAAGCCGGACGGATCGTTTCTCAATCCGGCCAAGGTTTCGCGCAGTGTGCAAGACCATCCGTGGTTTGCAGCTGCGCCTGCCCACGCCTTGCCCGGCGACCGGGACAGAATCTTTGATCTGGCCGGCACGCAGGTTTTTCGGGACTACCTGCCGCGCGGCATGCGCCGACCGCTACGCATGCCGTTGTTGTCGCAACCGGTCGTGGAGGCCTGTCTTCGAGTGCCTACGTGGATGTGGATACGCGAAGGGCTCAATCGAGCAGTCGCCCGATCTGCGTTCGCGGACATGCTGCCCAAGGACATTCTCGAGCGCCGAAGCAAGGGGACGTTCGTCAACTACTCGGGCGCAATCTACCGGCGAAGCAAGGAACGCATGCAGGACTTTCTGCTGACAGGGATTCTGCAAGAGCGCGGCCTGCTCGATACGCACGCGCTCACCACGTTCTTCGCGACCGATCTGCGCTCGGGCGATCAGTCCCTGCAGCGAATCTACGACCTGTGCATGGTCGAGAACTGGGTCCGCCATCAATCCTAGCGGCCCGAATCCCTGCTCCGCTCGGTGGTCGCTGCCTGCTTCATGGACCGCCAGTAGACATACTGCGCAGCCTTGGCGGGGTCTTCATCTTCAACGCCCTTGAGCCAGAAGCCGAACCAATCGAGGTTTCTTTGGTAGGCGGCGACTTTGTGCCTGGGCTGGAACATCTGGTGCGGCTCATGCGGAAACACGTACAGGTCCGCTCGCTGGGCGCGTATCAGTGGGATAGCGTAGTCGAGCGCGTACAGGTATTCCTGCTCGGGCATCTGCATCAGGATCGGGGCGCGGATTCGGTCGAGGTAGAAGACGGGTGAAAGCACACGCCAGCGCTCCGGCGTCTCGTCTGGCGGACCGAGCTGCCAGGATTCGCGCAAGCCGGAAAGGAACGCATCGCCTTTGAGACTTCCGACTAGGTAGTAGTTCGGCGAGATCAAAGGCGACGTAATCGACGCCGCAGCGAGTAGATCGGAATGCGCAGCCGTCCAAAGCGTCACCTCGCTGCCGAAGCTGAGCCCGCCCATACCGATGTGTGCGCGATCGATTTCACCACTTGAGGCCAGCAGCTCGACAACGCTCTCGATCGCGGATCGGCCAAGATCGTACCGCTGAACCGCATCCAGAATACGGCCCGGCGCGCGATTGATGCAGAGCGCGGCGATGCCTGACGCCGCCATCGATGCCAAAGGCCACTGGTCGCCCAGGCCGCCGCGCAGGAACCCGTCGCAGCTGTAATAGGTGACGAACAACGGCGGTGGTCCGGAGTCTGCGCGTGTGGCCGGAAAGAACTGACCCGTGAATGGCTGTCCATTCGCATCCGACCAGCGCAGCAGTCGCACAGGCGCTGCTTGCGCCAAGTCTTGCGCAAGCGCAGCGTTCGGGTCGAACAGAACCCGGCGTTCCCCTGTCACGATGTCGATTCGCTCCAGACGGGGCGGTCGATCCGCCTCCGCGGCTACGCACACCAGCGCAGCGTGCGACACGCCACAGCCGGAGTACGGGTCGCGCCCGCCGCTGACCAGCCCCGTCGAGCGCATGACCAGCTGCACGTCGCCCGTGTTCACTGACCACCGGAATATCGACTGCGCCAGCCCTTCCGCAGGGTCCGTCACCGTATACAGCACATCGTTGCTGTCCGGTCGCCAGACGACGCTCGTGATCGGCTTGTCCCTGCAGAGTTCCGCGCGACATTCGGCAGGGTTGCGGTCCTGCGGGTTGCCGAGCACGTACAGCCGAATCTCGGATTCGTCCAATGGCCGGCCTGAGTCGTCGTCGCGCACGACCAGCGCGATGCGGCCATCGTGTTCTTGCTGGGCCAGCTTCCATACCTGTCCCCGCCTGGAAGGAAGGTCGGACGCCGCGAGCGGCGCCGGCGGCGCGTCGTGCTCCGCAAGGTCTCGCCGCGCACGCGTGACTAGATCAACCGCCCGCCAACGAACCGGGGTGTCGGACAGGAGCGACCCTCGATCAAACCAGCTTCCCACATAGCGCTGCGTCGCCAGCCTGCCCTCCAGATTGCCTGAGCGGAACACGCCCTGGCCGACCGGCACGGTCTGGTCGATGCGGATTCCGTTGTCGTACTCGGCCTGCTCCACCGCGATGACATCCTCGCGCGAGGCCCCGACGCTGTACATCAAGACTCGCCCGTCGCGGGTCAGTGAGAAGGAGCGAACATCCGCGGAATCGACCGCAATCGGCTCGGCGCCCGACCCGTCTACCGCGACGCGCCAGACTTCGATCCTGCCATCGAGGAGCGCGCGGTAGTAGATCCAACGTCCGTCCGGTGACCAGGTTGCGACGGTCGGTAGCGAGACGCCCGCGGAATCGCGCAGCGGGACGCCGCCGTCCGCCAGGCGTACCGGCGGCGAGTAGCCATCCGCCTGCTGTACGTACCAAACGCTGTCGTAGGTGTTGCGCTCGATGGACGCCTGTTCGAGCCGGAACGCTACATAACGCCCGTCTGGCGATACCGCGGGACTTCCAATATCGATCACCTCCACCAGCTGTCGCGGCGAGACGGCGCCAGCGTCGCAAACGCCGGCCAGCGCCGTGGCCCACACGATTGGCGCCAGCAGGTCTCTGGCGGCTTTCTTGGTCAAGCGGATCAGCACACAGTTGCTCCGGTGTCGGCGGTACTTCTTGAAAGACGTCCGAAGTTCAGCGACGTCACCAGCGCTTGGTCACCGACAGGCTCAAGAATCGCCCGATGGCCGAGTAGTTCGTCGAGTCGTAGGGCGCCACATAGAGCGGCGTGTCGATTGCATAGAGCGGTGGCGCCCGATCCAGCACGTTCTGTGCTGCGAGCGCGAACTCCAGGCCGGACCAGGCATCGCCGCGTTCACCGGTGTCGTAGCGCAGCGTCGCATCGAAGGTCGTGAAGGATGCGGATTTCACGTTGTCCAGCGTGTTGGTGACGCCCCCCGTGTAGTTCGCGAAGGTCGATGCGGAGAAACCTCCCTGACTCCAGACCGCGCCGATGCGAGCGTTGACTTTCGCGGGGTTGAATAGCGTGCCGGCCAGGTCGTAGGGATCGGGCATGCCTTTGGTCTGCTGCGTACTGTCGAGCCAACTGGCTGCCCCCCGAATCGTCAAGCGGCCCGGTCCGAGATCGAACCGATACGAGCCGGACAGATCGACGCCTCTGACGCGCTGTCGGTTCGCGTTGACGTAGCGCACGTCGAGAATCGCGATCACGCTGGCCGGATCGTAAGGTGCCGCCGTGTAGTTGTAGAACGCGTCGACGCGGGACACGATGTCGGCCAGCCGCTCCGCGGTGGGCGACCGATCGACGAACTCGGCGTAGATGGGGTTATCCAAGGCCCCGTAACCGGCACTGGGCTCGATGACACGGCTCGTGTAGTCGACGTTGAACCAGGTCAGTTCGGCATCTAGGCCAGGCAGGGCTTCGGGGTGGAACGCAAGCGAGGCCGTCCAGGTCCGGGCACGTTCGGGGTCCAGATCCGGGTTGCCACCGTTCAAGTAGAGCAGCGTATCGCCCTCGGCGTAGTCGGTCACGCCGAAAGCGCTCGGATCGAACAGGTGGGCCATCATGGCGTAGTTGCGCTGAAACAGCGTAGGCGCTTTGAAGGATTTGCCCCACGTCGCTTTCAGCGTGAAGTCGGCGCTAGGGCCGTAGATCACGCCTAATGTCGGCGTGGAGACACGGCCGAAGCTGTCGTAGTCCTCGCTGCGCACGGCAGCGGTCACCGTCAACCGCTCGACGCCGGACACGTTCGATTGGGCGCCGACCAGTGGAAGATTGATCTCCATGTAGCCGAAGCGGCTGCTCTCGGTGCCTCGCGCCTTCGTCGCGCCTGCCAGATGATCGTCCCAGGAATACTCGTTCCTCCGGTAGCCAGCGCCGACCGCGAGGCGGGCGTCGCCCGCGTTCGTCCGGAACAACGGGCCTTCGGCCGATGCCTCGTAGACCTTGCTCTCGTTGCAGTGGCACTCGTAGAACAGAGGCGTTGCGACACGGGTGTCGGTGTCGACACGAACATGGTCGGTAAAGAACTCGTCCTTGCCCCAGGCGCCGCCGAAGGACAGTGCCCAATCGTTCGGCAAAGAAAACTCAAGGCTCGGCGCCACGAAGGAAGTCGTGGTTTCGGGCCGCATGGCGTTGTAGATCGATAGACTTCCGGCGTAGTAGTTGTAGGTCTGCTCACGCTCGGTACGCAGCGCGTCCAGGCGCAGCTCCAGCGTGTCGCCGATCGACTGATGCGCGCTGACCAGGCCGCTGCGCAGTTCGCTGCCCGCGTAGATCGTGGTCGGGTCGATCAAGTGGTCGCTGTACGAGCGGTCCGAGGCGTAGATGGGATCGACCGAAGCGCGCTTGAACGTCGCGATCAGGCCACCGCTCGCCCAGGCGGTGCCGGCGGTCGCGTGGTACTCCCTCGTCGTCAGGCCGCCATCGGTCGCAGTACCGTAACGGGTACCGACAGCGACGCCTTCATAGTCCCGCCGGAGAATGACATTGGCGACGCCGCCTACGGCGTCGGACCCGTAGATCGCCGAGGCGCCGTCCGCGACAATCTCGACGCGATCGACGGCATCCACCGGAATCGAAGCGATGTCGACGGCCTGGACGAAGCCGCTGTATGCCAGTCGCTTTCCGTTGAGCAGCGTCAGGGAGGCATCAGGACCTAGACCGCGCAGGTTCAGGCTCGAACCGCCCGTCACGTTCTGGTTGGCCATACCACCACCGGTGACGTTGCCCATGAAAACGCCTGGATTCTGGCCGCCGGTAAAATTCTGAGGAACGGAGCGGACGACCTCACCAAGATCGGTGAATCCTTCCTCCGCGATCTGTTCCGAGCCGATCGTCGTGACCGGCGATGGCGTCGTCCCGCCGCGAATACGCGTACCCGTCACGGTCATTCGTTCCAGGTCCGTCGCCTGCGGTTCTGCGCGCGTGGCCGATGGCGGCGGCCTCGGCGTCTCGACCGGTTTCGGCGTTGACGCCGGGCGCGGCTCGGACCGCTGGATGATGATGGTCTTGTCGGCGATCTGCCGGTACTCCAGTCCGCTCCCCTGCAGCAGGCGTTCGAGCGCCGCACGCCAGGTGAGCTGCCCCGAGAGCGCACTGGCCCGCTTGCCGGCCACCACGTCGGGCGGAAACACGATCTGCACCTGGCTCTGGCGCGAGAGCTGATTCAGCGCGGCCTCCAGCGTGCCCGCCTCGATCGCGTAGGCGCGCGGCGCCTCGCTGCTCTGCGCGTGCACGGCGCCGGTGCCGCCGACCGTCGTCAATGCCAGAAAGCAGGCCGCATAGAGCTGGCGCCGCGCGAGTGCCTGCCTACGCCGATTGCCGTATTGCTCGATCATTGGTGTCCCCATTGGTTGGCGGGCCGCCATGTGCCCGTCACCAGACGGTCATGGGCCTTCCAAAGGAACGATGCAGCGACGCGGCCTACCCGGACACGCCACTGTCACTTTTTTTCGTAGAGCACGATTTCGCTGGTGCTGCGCTCGACCCGCACCGGCCAGCCGAACTCCAGCGCAAGCGCCAGCGCTTCCGGTGCCTTCGGATCAAACGTGCCACTGACCGGCACCTGGGCCACCGCGGCGTCGCCGAGACGGATCGGCGTGCCGCCATAGCGGTTGACCTCGGCGACGAGTGTGCTGATCGGCCAGGCCTGCACGACGAGTTGCCCGTTTGTCCAGCCTTCGGCATTCGCTCGGTCCGCTGCGCTCAAGCGCTGGACCGTGCCGAGCGTGCCGGCCGCGAGGACCGCGACCCGTTCGCCCGGCGCCAACGTCGCCTTGCCGTCCGACTGCCGGGACGCGACCACCACCTGCCCCTCCAACAGTGTCACGTCTCCCGCCCCGCCATCGAGCCTCACCTGAAACTGCGTGCCGGTCGCAGTGACGGAGGCCGGGCCGGCTTGGACGATGAAGGGTCGTGCCGCGTCCTTGCTGACGTGGAAATCGACCCTGCCCTGCCGCAGCACCAGGCTGCGTTCGCGGCGGCTGTAGTGCACATCCAGGCGCGTCGCGGTGTCCATCACGACGTGGGAGCCATCCTCGAGGTCGATGGTCCGTTGCTCGCCGGCCGCGGTGGCGTATTGGTAGATCGTGCCGGGGGCACCCTGCATCGACATGAGAAAGAGCCAGGCCACGAGCACGGAGGCCGCCGTCGCCAGCAGCGGCCAACGGCGGCGGGCGAGCCACGACCGCTTGTCGATATGCCGCGCCTCGCGCACCGCCGCTGCGATATCCGGGTCCTCCTGCGCAAGCTCCGCGCTGAGGTCCCACAGGTCCTCCAGGTTCGCGTAGGCATCCGCGTGGCGCGGTTCGGCACGCCAGCGCTCGAACGCGGCGCGTTCCTCGGAACTGCAATCCGGTGCCCGCAGCCGCGCGAACCACCGATGGGCCTGCGAGCGTGCGATGTCGTCGGCGTTGTTCATCTGATGACTACGATGCACGAGGGCGCGTTCCCCGGACATAGGCATCGATAGACGCGACCGCGCGGCCGACGCTCTTCTCGACCGACATGACCGAAATACCGCAGTGCTCGGCGATCTGCGCATAGGACAGGCCATCCACGCGGCTGAGCAAGTAGATTTGCCGGCGGCGCGGCGGTAGCGCCAGAATCGCCGCGCGCAGCAGCGCTTTGCGCTGGCTCTGCTCGATCCGTTCCTCGTGCTCGATCGCCTCCGAGACCAGCGGTACGGCATCCAGCGGTACGTGGTGCTGCGCCTGGTGACTGGCCCGGCGGCGATAGAACTCACCGACCACGTTGCTGGCAACCCGAAACAGCAGGGGCCGCCAGGCATGGGCGGGTTCGCCGCGGTAGCGCAGCAGCCGCAGCAGGCTCTCCTGGGCCGCGTCCTGGGCGTCCGCGTCCGACGGCAGATGGGAGCGCAGGTACTTCAACAGGCCGTCGCGGGATGCGCGCATGAAGGCGTCGAAGTCCTGCCCCGTCGCGCAGGATTCCTCGTCGGCGAACGCCGACGGAAAGGGCACGTAGCTGTCATGGCCGTGGGTCATGTCCACCCTGTTCGATGCCGCGCGGGCACCGCCATGTTCAGCCCGACTTGCACCTTTTTGCAACCGGAATTTGAATCGTAAGTGGCTGTTCTGTTGACCAAAATCAGCCAATGCAGGAAGTCGGAGAACCCGGACAGCCGTCCGTCGCACTTGCAGCGCCGCGAGGCCGCGGCGTATGGTGGCTGAGGGGTTGCCAGGGATGACGGCATGGGGATTCGGTTGCGGGGTTGGACCCTTGGGGGCATAGGCCTCCTGTTGGCGTGCGCCTGCGCCGCCCAGGCGACGCCCGGTTCGGCCTACGCCGAGCTGCAGCGGCACCTCGTCCAGCCCGATCAGGCCGTAGACTTCGCGGCCGCCAAGATCGCGATCGACCGTTTGATCGACCCGAGCGTCGACGCCGCGGCCGTCCAGCGCGAGTTGGACCGGCTGACTCGCGCCGTTGCAGCCCGAACACCGGCCGGCCTGACGCCGCGCGCGCGGATGGACGTGCTCTTGTCCACGCTCTACACCGCCGGCGACTGGAACGACCATCGCCCTTTCAGCTACGACCTCGACGACCCGATGGGCCGGCGACGCGAGAACAAGCTGCTTTCCACGTACCTGCGCACCCGTAAGGGCAACTGCGTGTCGATGCCGATTTTGGTGACGATCATCGGCCAGCGGCTCGGCCTGGTCGTGACCCTGGCGACCGGCCCCGAGCACGTGATGACCAAATTCGCCGACGGCGAAAACTGGCTGAACGTCGAAGCGACCGCCGGCGGCTACAAGTGGGACAGCAGCTACGAACGCGACCTGGACATCGGCGCGCTCGCGCTCGAGAACGAGATCTACTTGCGGCCACTCGCCCCGCGCGAAGCGGTCGGCGTGATGGCGAGCACGCTGATGGAAGCGCTGGCCGCCAACCGCCGTGCCGACGACCTCATGGCCGTTGCAGACATGGTGCTGGCGGCCAATCCGACCGATGTCGTGGCGATCATCCAGAAGGCCAACGCCTACTACTTGCAGCTGGAGCAGCGATACAACAGCCGGTACGCACGCCCGATCGACATTCCCCCTGCGTTGCAGGCGGACTACGCGATGCGCAGCGCTGCGAATCTGGAATGGTTCGCCAAGGCCGAATTCCTCGGCTGGCGGCCACCGACCACGCAGAACCGAGCGAACTACCTGCAATCCGTGGACGACGAAAAACTCAAGAGGGGCTTACCGTGAAGAAGCAAATCGTGGCGGCAGGCGCAATGGTGTGCCTGGTGGCGGGCGTTGCGCAGGCCCGCTTCGTGTCGGTGGACCCGGTGAAGGCCAATCCCAACAACGGCCAGAACTTCAATCGCTACCAGTACGGCAACAACAACCCGTACAAGTTCGTCGATCCGGACGGGCGTCGCTCCGTGGTCAAGGATGGGCAGATTTACATTCAGCCCGAGAACGCGTCCGTGCCCGCCCTCGCGCCCTTCCCGAACACCGTGGGCGCGACCGGCGTCAGCCCGTCCGATCGGTCCTTCCACACATACGACGTGCAGACCAACAGCGCGCTCTCGGGCGCCCAGGCCGGCGAAGGGTTCAGGACCAACCCGACGCCCGGCAACGACAGTCCTGCCAGCCCCACCGGCACGCGCAACAACGTCGGACCGATTCCGACGGCGGGCGAGAACAACTACGTGCGCTCGTTCTCCGTGGCCTCGCCCGACCCCGCACGGTTTACCGACGTGACCGTGAACTACACGGTCGCGGGCGAGCACGGTCTGGCCGAAGGCTTCGTGATGCGCTACGGCGAGATCGGCGACGGCGGTACCGTCCTGCGCAGCTACGGCGAAGGCAACAACTGGCGGCAGAACCCCGCGCTGGAGAACATCCCGCGGATCGGCTGGGGGGGACAGGTCGAAAAGGTGTGGCAGCAGAATCACCAAGAAATCATCAACGGAGCGCGTTGAGACGTGATGAGCAGACGAACCGCCCTGCTGCTGTTCCTGGTCAGCGCTGTGCTCGCGCTGGCCGTCCACTACTTCATGTTTGAAATGACCTATTTGTGGTACGTGCAGGTCGAACAAGCGCGCCTCATGCGCGGCATCTATGCCGCCGTCGTTGCGGTCATCCTCCTGCTGTGGGCACTGTTTCCTTCGCGGATTGCGGTGGGACTGGTGGGCCTGGCCGGCCTGTACTTCCCGCACCTGATTTTTGCCAGTGATGCCCGTCCGCTGCTGGGCCGCGAGATCACCCTGGGAGGCTTGGCGGTGACTTTGGTCAGCGTCGCCCTGCTGGTCGTCGCCACGCAATTCCGGATCATGTGGAAGCGAAGCGCACGGCGTCACGGTTGAGCGCCCCGACCGCATTGATTCCTAGAATCCGTACTTCACTGAGGCACGCCAAAATTGCATGTACGGGACTTGCAGGAGTCGTGCGGTTTCGGCCTTGCTGTGTCCCTTCTTGCGCAGCTTCCGTGCCTGCGGCAGCCACGCGGGGGTGTCGCGAGGCTTCTTCTGCGGCTTCAACTTGGCCTCATGGGGTGTGCGAACGACAACTCCCTTGAACAATGTCATCTCGATTTCGTCGGGATAGACGGTGACGCGGCGAACAATCCCACGCAGGTATTCGGCCCTGTCGTGCTGGGATTGGCTTTCAAGCGACATCCCCGTGATCCGGTCGATCAGCGCGATCAGCGCGTCCTCCAGTGGCTTGGCGCGGTATCGATCCTGGCACGTCGTGCCCTCGCCATAGCGATCAATTCGCGGGACGTAGTAACGGTAGAGCGCGTTGTTTCGGGGGACGCGGACGTGAATGAGTGCCCGGCCGGTCTCGTTGAAAATCAAGCCTTGCAGCACACTGATGAAAGGATAGGGATTCTTGGCTGATCGCCGCCGCCCGCTTTCCGCCATGATTTTTTGCGTCGAACGCCACGTCTTCTCCGAAATGATCGCCTGATGCCGGCCAGGATGCGGCTGGCCTCGGTGAACAAGATCACCGCAGTACAGGCGGCTACGCAGCAGCCTCGTCACTCCTGCCCTCGTCAGTGGACGGCCGTATTGGTTGCGAAAGCCTTTTCGGTTCATTTCGTTTGCCAGCAACCGGGCCGATCCGATCGCGGCATAGCGCCGGTGGGCATAACGGATGATGCCAGCCTCGGTCTCATCGACACTCAAGCATCCCCTCTCGACTTGGTAGCCGAAGGGACGGCGACCGTGCATCCACAGCCCGCGCTGGCGGGCGCCGGCGAACCAGTCGCGCAGGCGTTCGCCTGTCAGCTCGCGCTCGAACTGCGCGAAGGACAGCAGAATGTTGAGTATCAGCTTGCCAATGCTGGTCGCCGTGTTGAAGGATTGGGTGACAGAAACGAAGGTGACGTCGTGCGCCTCGAACATTGACACTAGATTTAGAAAGTCGCGAAGCGAACGCGACAAGCGGTCGATCTTGTAGATGACGATCGTGTCGACGGCACGCTCCTGGACCTGGGTGAGGAGGGCCTGCAGTGCGGGTCGTTTGAGCGTGCCGCCCGAGTAACCGCCGTCGTCGTAGTGCTCGGGCAGTAGGTACCAGCCCTCGAAGGCCTGGCTCGCGATGTAGGCAGTACAAAGTTCGCGTTGAACTTGCAGCGAACTGAGTTGCGGGTCGGTCTCGTCGGCCGACTTGCGGGTATAGATGACGCAGCGCATGGGGTGCTCGGGCAAAAGAAGGCGGGCATGCCCAGCATTGGCTGGCATGTTCTTCGACTTGTTCTTGCTCGTTTCAACCCACGCGCTCATGCGCGACAATCACGCCGCCCTGCGTTCCGAGGGCACCGCAATTGTGCGCGAGAGGCCACGCGTACGCATGCAGCATCCGTTTACAGGCCCTTTACCAGGCGTTTACAGACCCTATCGTTACGGTATCGAACGCATCGTCTCGGCGCTCGGGTGCGAAAAGGGACGTCATTGCGCGGCGGCGATGGTATGCTCGCCATGCAGGCATTTCAGCCTCGTTCGGCGTCCCGCTGACCACACGCGGCGGCTCCGGTCGATAGCCGACAGGCGGTGCCCGCGCGATCGCGCGCTTGTGATCGCGGGCCTGGTGTAGGTCGTCGGCCATGAATGAATCTGCTTGTCGCTACCGCTTCGGCGAGTATTCCCTGATCCCCGCACGTCGCGAGCTGACGCATGCGGGCCGGCGTCTCTCGGTCCAGCCCAAGGTGTTCGACACGCTGGCCTATCTGCTGTGGCATCGCGATCGCGCCGTCGGCCGCGACGAGCTGGTCGCCGCGGTGTGGGGGCGCGTGGACGTCTCCGACAATGTGCTATCCCAAATCGTCGGTCGCGCGCGACAGGCGGTCGGTGACTCGGGCGAGGAACAGCAAGCGATCTTCACCCTGCCCCGCTTCGGCTACCAGTGGGTGCGCGAGGTCGAGGTGACACCGGCGATCGCCGAGCCAACCGCCGACAGCGCGCCACCTCTGCGCCGTCACCGGCTGCTCGCGACCGCGGCGCTGGCCGTCCTGGGCCTGGCGGCGATCGCGGCGATCGCCTTCGTCGCGGCTGGCGGCCCTCGAGACGGCAGCGCGGTCGCGTCCCTCGATCCGGCGGACCTGGCCGATGCGCCGGTCCGCGACCGTGTGGCGGCGCTGCGCCGCGCGCTGGCGCTGGACCAGCTCGATCCTGCGCGCGCGATCTACCGGACGTTTGCGGACCAGGACCGCATCGATCCCGCCGTGCGCGACGCCGCGGCCATGCTCGCCTTGCAGGAAGGACGCGCCGACGAAGCGCTGGCCGCGTTCACCGCGCTGCTGGCAGACCTCGGCGAACACGGCGACCGGCTGCAGGTCGGTCAGGCGTTGTACGGCGCCGGGCGAGCGGCCGCGCGCAGCGACCACAAGGACGATGCACAGCGCTACTACGAACAGGCGATCGGCGCGCTGGACGCCTTGACCGCGCCGGAAGCGCGCGCGGTCCGTGGGCGCGCCTGGACCAGCCTCGGACGACTGCTGTTCGACCGTGGCGCGCTGGACGCGGCCGAGCACGCCTACACGCAGGCCGGTGCGGCGCTCGAGGGCACCGGCGATCGGGCTGCGCTGGCGCAGTGGGAAAGCAATACCGGCGTGCTGCTGATCGGCCGGTATCGGCACGGCGAAGCGCTCCCGCGATTCGAGCGTGCCGCCGCCCTGGCAGCGCAGGCCGACGACGTGAGCGGCGAAGCCCGCGCGCGCATGAACCTGGCCAACGTGCAGCTGGTGCTGTTGCAGCCGGCCGCCGCGCTTGCGTCCGAACCGCGCCTGCGCGCGCTACGCGAGCGCATCGGCGATCCGTGGCTGGCCGGCAACGTCGATCTGGTCCGGGCCAGGGTATTGATCGCCAATGGCCGCCTAAGCGACGCGGACGTCGTCTTGCAGGGGCATGCGGGCCGACCGAACCCGGCCGAACCCGCGCTGACGGCCTTCCGGGACGTCGTGGCCGCCGAACTGGCCTTTGCGCGCGGCGCCCTCGATGCAGGTTCGGACCACGCGACGGCCGCACTGGCCTCGCCGTGGTACGCGCCTGAGAACGGCCTGGCCGCGTATGCGCGTTATCGCCTGTTGATGGCCCGGCAAGCGCTCGGCGACGCCGCCGGCCTGGCGGATGTCGCCGCCGCGGCCGATGCGCAGCGCCGCGAACGTCCGGCCGAGCCAATGGTCCGGCTATACGCGATGCTGGCGCAGGGCGAAGCGGCCGCGGCCACCGGCGACCTGGCGGCGGCGCGTGCGGACTTCGCGCAGGCCCTCGCCCAGGCCGAGACCAATGGCGTGCCGTTCGACCTGGTGCAGGCCGCCGATGCCTATGCCCGGTTCCTGGTGCAGCACGGCGCCACGGCGGAGGCCGGCCCGCTGGCCGGGCGGCTCGCCGCCTGGGCCGAGCACGACTACGGCGCCTCGCTCGCGCAGCTGGCCGTCTACCACGCGGCCGGCGACGACGCCTGGCAGCCGGTCTTGGAGAGGACACAACGCTTGGCCGGCGAGCGGGTCATTCCGCCGGCGCTGACCACCCGGCCCGTCGGCGTCGGTGCGGCCGGCGAACGCGTGCTGGTGGCCGGACACGGGCTGTAAACCGTCCGTACACCGCGCGTAAACCGACCGTACACCCGGCCGTGGACCGGCTCTACGACACTCGACCGATCCCAGGTTGACCGAGGTAGCGTGCGCATGATCGTCGATCGGAAACTGTTCTCTGACAGCATGCTGCCGGCGCTCCGCCGCGCGCTCGTCCTGGCACTCGCGGTCGGCGCCTCGACCTGCCTTGGGGCCGACGCGATCGGCGTGCTTCCCGACACCGGCCAGACGACGTGCTTCGCGCCGGACTACAGCGCCGTGCCGTGCGAGGAAGCCACCACCGGCGACGCGTCCGCATTGCCGCGGCAGGATGCCCGCTTCGGCCGGGACGCACTCGCCGCGCTGGGCCAGCTGCCGAAGGTCGGCGGCGGCGAGTACGGGTTTGACTACACGCGGATCTGTGCGAACGGCGACGCGGAGGGAACGGGCTCTTGCCCAAACGGTCCTCCGCTGCCCGCCGACGTCGAGCATCCTGCACCGAACGACTGGGCCTGCCTGCGCGATAACGTGACCGGGCTGGTGTGGTCCCTGGGCAATGCGATCGGCACGACCTGGGCGGAAGCATCCAGTACGGCGCCTGGCAGCTTCATCCATCGCGCCAATACATCGGCGCGCTGTGGTCTGAGCGCGGGATGGCGGCTGCCCGTTCGCCGCGAGGGCTACTCGCTGATGAGCGCAGGGCGACAGCTACCGAGCGTCGAGCCGGCGTACTTTCCGATTCTCTCGACGACGCTGACAGGCAAGAGCTTCTGGACGACCGACGTCGATATGACGTGGTATCCGGAGGCGTGGAATCATGTTGTGTTCTTCGACTGGGCCGGCACGGGCTCCTACAACTGTCGAGATGTCATCCCCGGTCATCCGAAGTGTGCTTTGCCTCCGCCTGGGAGTAACGGTCGGTGGGAATCAAGCGTGCTGCTCGTCAACGGCGTGTGGCGGTCCGCGTCACCTTCAATCAGCGAGCCGCGTTGGCAGGTTCGGGCCGACGGGCTCGCGGTGTCTGATTCTGCGACGGGCCTCATGTGGGATCGATGCACGTGGGGCCAGACGGGTACGACGTGCGACGGCGAAGGCCAACTTTTCCGCCATTGGAACGATGCCATGCAGGTGTCGGGGCTCGCCAATCAGATGCGCCACCGCGGCTACTATGATTGGCGAGTGCCCAATGCACGCGAGCTGGAATCGCTCGTCGAGACCGACACCGCGCGGCCCGCCATCGACGTGAACGTCTTCCCCAATACGGCGCAGGAACTCTACTGGACGTCTACGCAAAAGCCGGTTCTGCCCACAGTTAGTAATCAGGCGTGGTGTGTTGGATTCAGAGAAGGCATTGTCGGAAACTGCATGAAAGCGGTCGATGCCAATTTGACCCCGAATCGCAGCCCCGTTCGGCTTGTTCGGGGCGGCAATCCCTATGGCATGGTGGACGCAATTGCGGAGCGTCTGTTTCTGGCCGACTTCGATGACGAAGCACATCCCTAGCGACGCAACGCAACGTGTCTCCACGTAGCTAAGCGATCGGCCGGCGGGCACCGACCGATCGCTCGCATCGAAACGACTACAGGTGGATCTGCAAGCCGAGCGGCGAAAGACCGATGTCATCGATGCTGGTGTAGACGCATCGACTGCCGAGCATCGTACCGGCCTTGTGGACGCCGGCCGCCAAGTTGGTATCGAACCACGGCCCGCCACTGTCGCCAGCCTGACAAGCCCCGCCCGCGGCATCGACACGGACGAATGAGGCATTGCAGGTGTTGGTGCCGGAGCCGATGACCACGCCCGGACCGCAGATGCTGCCGGGGTTGTAGGCCGTCGACTGCACCGTTCCGCACTTGTTGGTCGTCGCCGTCCCATATCCACACATGGTCTGGCCGACCAGCGTGGCAGCCTTGGTGAGGACGCCATTGACTGTGCGGTACGCGCCCGAGGCATAGAAGGTGGCGGCCACATTCGAGACGCCACCCGCGATCGAAGCCCAGCGGATGTCCGTGTCCGCGTCGAACTTCTGCGAGACGTAGCTGAGCGAGTGCGTCGCCCCGTCCACGCCGGTATAGGCGTAAGTGCCACTATCCGCCTGGCAGTGTCCTGCCGTCACGGTTCCGTAGGTCTTCGGCGAGGCAATGGTCTCCACGACGAAGGCGTTGGTGCAGTACGTCAAGGTCAACCCTTGACTGAAATCGAGCCGGCCGCTGCCCTGCAGCGTCTGGTTGACCAAGGGCTCGTCGACCTGCACCACGCGCGTCGGGACGCCGAACGCGCCACCGGCGGCGCGCTGGAGATCGGCCACGCGGGGCGACTTCGCATCGCGCAGCACTTCGATCACCACCTCTCCGGTCCGTTCGTCGACGTAGCCGCTCTCCACTTCGGGCATGCGCGCCTGCAGCTTGTGGAACCCGACGTCGAACCGCTGCTGCAGGTCGGCGAGCGCGTGGTCTGCGCCGAGGACGTAGACCACCTCCAGGTTGTGTCCGCTGACGTTGTGGAACTCCGGCCGCACCGCGTCGTAGCCGGTCAGCCGCACGACCAGGCGCGACGTCGGCTCGTGCTCGATGTAGAGGCCAGCGAGCCGGTCCGCGTACTGCGTCCGCACGCGCTCGGCGATCGGCCCCGCGGCGCGCTGGATCAGCAGGCGCGCTCGGGCGGTCTCCGGCGCGATGCCGCTGGCATTCGCCACCCAGGCGGCGTCGAGGTCCAGTGCCTGCTCGGCCGAGAGCGGATTGGTCGGGGTTGAACCGGGCAGGTCGGAGGCGGCCGCCCCTGCGATGCCTGCGCCATAGAGGGCGACGCAGGCCAGCGCCAAAACTGAATGCTTGGCGTTCATCTTCATGCTCCTTGGACCGGAGTCCGTGTAAACGCGCGCGTGAGTGCGCGCACGTAAAACGCTAGTGACGTATTTGTTACTTTGATGTGACATTCGAGGCCATTCATCGGCGTCAAATTCCGAAATTGGGAGCGCTATCGCGCTGCCATCGGCACGCCCCGACGAACGGTCGTCCGCGACACCGGTGCCATCAAGCGACCGCATCCTGCCGGCGGTCAGGCGGAGGAGAAGTCCTGCACGCGCGCCAGCGGTCTCCTACAGATCAAGCGGCCCCTTTGCCAGTCGCCTAGACGCCAGACTCGATGTGCCGCGAGTCACCCTCGACCCTGCTCGCCTTGCGAGATCGACACGGTGCGCTGATGAGCCGGTGACTGTCGCTTCCGCGTCGTGTAAGAAATTTCGTACAGCAATTTGCGAAATCGTCCATCGAACCGACGCACGCACCTGTGCCACAGTCCGCGCGCAGTGCTAGTTCAGGGGGATCTGTGCGTTCTGGTTGTGGGTTTCATCAAGGTTCTCCACGCGTGCGGCATGGGGCACTTCGCGCATGAGCCCCGCCACCAAAGTCGGGTTGATCCGGCTTCTAGCTGTCCCGAGTGCCGCCGAAGCGCTGACGCTGGCGGCCGCAATCAGAAGCGGAATCACGGCCCTGCGCCGGCCGGTCCCCTTGTCGACGGCGGCGCCAACCATCCAAGCGACCAAGCGCACCAAACAAGTAGAGGTGTAAGTGAGCAACGCTCAACGGCCCGAGCCTTCCGACGATCCGGATGGCCGAAGCGACCCAAGCAGACCGACAACAGCTTCCAGCAATGGAAGGTCCAACTGGCCAAGGATCGGAGCAGCTGCGGTCATCGCGGTGGCGCTCTTCCTTGCCGCTGCTGCGGGATGGCTAGCCGCGTCCTTGCGAAGCGATGCACAGCAAAGACGTGTATCCGCGCCAGACGTACCGTCGACGAACCCGGCAACGCAGAAGGACGCCCTGCCCTCGCACGCCACGGACGAAGTGTCCCAACCGCTTGCCAATGCAAGCGCCTCCGCACCCTCGATAGCCGAGTTCTCGGCCGCGCCCGTTGATGCACCTCTGGCTGAGCGAATCGACGCCTTGGAGGCTGAATCCGGCGCAGGTAGCGGGAGGGCTTCCCTGCAGCTGTACTTCGACCTGGCCGAATGTGCGTTTCTTGAGTCACCGCAAGCGCGTGCAGCCCTGAGCGAACAGCATAAGTCACAAACGACGGAAGATCTGGCAAATCAGGACTTTTTGCTTTCCCGCATCCAGAAGGCGGTCAAGAATTGCGCTGACGTCGATCCAAAGCGTGTTGCGGCCTACAAAGACTTTCTGGAGCGCGCCGCCGAGCAAGGCGATCCCTACGCCCAGCTGCTCTATTCGCGAGGCGCTCGGCCCTCTTACCAAGAGATTCTCGAAGACCCGCAGCGGGCCGCCGACTACAACGCGCGTGTCTTTCGATACACCACCTCGGCAGCGCATCGCTGTATCCCGGAAGCGCTGTTCGAGCTTTCGGGTCTTTACGCGACCGGCAGGGGGACCGCCCGGAATCCAACAATGGCCTATGCCCTCTATTGGGTACAGGTATTGCTGGACGGAGGAATTCTTGACCCGATCGGAGAACAACGTCAACGAGAGGGATTGGCTATCGAAGAAGTCGTCAAAGCAAAGGCATATGCAGCTTCCTTCTACGGAAATTACTGCGCACACCATTAGCTTTCATCCAACATTACAGGATGTCTTATGAAGTACATGCTTGTCGCGATATTGCTGCTTCTGCCAGCAGTAGCGAGTGCAACTCACGTAACCGTGGAATGCGTGTCCTGCGGCGTCGCCTCGCCCATCCCGGATGGAAAGCCATCCGCAGCGGGCACAACCTTGGCAACATTGGAAAACGTCCGCCTGGAACAACTAGCCACTTATGGATTCGCGATCGGCGACTCCATCATGATTTGCAATGCAACGGTATGCGTCAACTACATCTGGGACGGTCCCCACAGTTGGACAGGCCAAGGTCAGCAGCCCCGGCAACCGGCAAGCAATCCACCGGGCGGGGGAGGCACCGGCGGTGGTCCGGGTACCGGCGGCGGCACATGGTGGTCGCTCGTGTCAGTTTGCGGGTACGTCAACGGCATGCTGGACATCTGCCTGCTGCTGCCGGGATCACAGCCGGGTGATCCGCCGCCGCAAGGCGATGTGAACTAGGACGTGGAGCGTTGAGCCCCATCCGTTCGGATGGGGCTTTTCAAAAGACTTCCGCGCAGACGAGTCGACCTCGAATCGGAAAAAGATGATTGAAAGTGGCTTCTGGTCTTGCTGGTCGTATCCGCCGTGTCCTATGCGTAGGTGCCCTCGCGGTTATTGAGACTCGGAGAACAATGGTGACGAGCACGCCTCATCGCGTTGGTGCGCTGCTGGTCGGCTTGAGCATTGCGACCGCATCGTCGCTGCACGCATCCGAGCGCGTGGCTGCCGCATCCCAGGCTTTCCAGCAGGTGCAGGACAATCCGGAGCTGCGCGGCGTTCCGCGCGCGAAGGCCATCGAGGACAGCTATACGCGCCTGTTTTCGCGGTTCGAGTCGGTCGACCTCGCGACGCTGGATGATGGAGACCTGCCAGTGTTGTTCGGGGATGCCTATACAGCGGCCTTCTACTCGAAACAACCGCGCCACGTCGACCGCATGGCAGCGCTCGCCGGCGAACTCGTACGACGCGGCATCGCGACGCCGGCGCAGTGGCGGGATCTGTTTCAAGGCTACGTGCTGGTGCGCCAGTTCGACCGGGCCGAACAGATCCGCACCGCGCATCCGGCGGTGGGCGCGCCGGTGCCGTCCGTGGATGCGCTCCCGGCCAAGATCGCGGGACCATCGCTGTGGACCGTCGCCGACGGCGGGAGGCGCCTGGTCGAGCGCCGCGTGGACCTGCGCGATACGTCGATCCTCGTCATCGCCGATCCGGGCTGTAGCTTCACGCAGTGGGCCGCGCGCGATCTGGCGCAGGACGCCGCGCTGAGCGCGGCGCTGGGCAGCGCCCAATGGATCGTCCCGCAGACCGGCGATCTGGACGCCCGCGCCGTCGCCGCGTGGAATGCCGAGCATCCGGCATTCGCAATGAGTTACGTCGTCAACGAGCGCGAATGGCCGATGGTGGCGACGTGGGAGACGCCGACGTTTGTCTTTCTGCGTGACGGGGCCGTCGTCCACGAAGTCGTCGGCTGGCCGAAAGCGGGCCGCAAGGCCGAACTGCAAACGGGTCTGGACGCCCTTCGGTAGGCCGGTCCTCGCGGTCAGCCGACAACCGCCCCGCCCCGCCCTGCCCGCGTCGGTCGTCGCCAGTGCCGCCGCAGCGTCAGCCGACGCTCGGCCCGCGCTGCCGCCCCAACGCCCACGAGGCCTCGCCGCCGCGCACCGTGGCGGCCAGCGTCTGCCCCAGCCGCGGCTCGATGACCGGCTTCCACGGCACCAACGCAAAGCCGATGCCGTCGTCGAGCATCGCGAACCGCCCGCTCGCCAGCTGCACGCTGCGCCGGTAGACGCCGCTCACGCGCTGGCCCTCGCCCGCCGGCCGGTAGTCCAGGCCGGTCTCGGCGGCCAGCGCCTGGCCGGCTTGCGTCAGGTCGCGCTGGCGCAGCCGCGCGAGCAGGCTGCGCGCGAGCAGCAGCCGACCGCCGCGCTTCTCGGCCAGCCCTTCCTCGACCAGGTACTCGCCGCGCTCGCGCAGCGCCTGTTTCACCTCGCCGCCGAAGCCAACGTCGGCCAGGCCGGCGCCGCCGCCGATCAACTGCTGGTCCAGCCAGGTCGCACCGATGGCGCGCGTCTGCCGCTCGATGGGCAAGTGCGATTTCAGGTCCACAGGCACGCCGCCGGCGAACCGTCGCGCGTCGTAGCGGCGGCCGTGCTCGGGCAGGTTGTCCGGCACGGTCCACACGCCGTCCTCCAGGCGCTCGACGATGCCGGCGCGGCGCAGGGCTTCCAGCCGGCGGACGTGCTTCTCGGCGATCCAGCTCGGATCGCCGCCGTCCAGATACTGCGCGACGACGGACAGGCAATGGTCGGTGCGGTAGACGCCATCGTTGACCAGATCGGCGATCTCCTTGTCCACGGCGCGGTGGTCGGGTGCGCGCACCTGGACGACGGCCCCGACCGGGTAGTGCTCCAGCTCGGCCTTGGCCGGCAGCGCGACGTAGTGCGCCTTGCCGTCGGCGCCGTCGACGACCAGGTAGCCGGTGTCGCGCAGCTCGTCGGCCAGCCCCTTGCCGGCGACGCGGCCGACCAGGGGCCGGCCGTCGCCGCCCGGCTGGAAGATCGCCAGCTCGCGCGGGCGGCCGCTCATGGCGCGCTGCATGGTGCGCAGGATGTCGCCGCGCTCGCCCAGGGCGCGCAGGGTGGGCTCGATGTCGCGGCGCAGGGTCCAGGCGCCGGGCTCGCCGTGGTGTTCCTTCGCCAGGCCCATGCGTTGCAGCTGCTGGAGGCGGCCGATGAGCAGTTCCCGGTGCTGCGGCCCGTGCTTGAGGCGGTTCGTGTCGATCCAGCCGTCGCGGTTCACCTCGCGCGCCAAGGCGCGGTCCAGGCCGGTCCATCGTTCCTGTTCGACTTCGCGCTGCATGGCGTGTCGGATCTCCAGTTCGGTGCGCGGGCCGAGCCATTCGGTGGCCAGCTCTGCCGCGCGCTGGCGCATGCCGTGGGCGATGTAGTCGCGCGCGATGATGAGGTCGTTGCCGGTCTGGTCCTTGCCGCGCAGCACGACGTGGGTGTGCGGGTTGTCGGTGTTCCAGTGGTCCACTGCAACCCACGTCAATTCCGTCCCGAGGTCGGCTTCCATCCGCGCCATCAAGTGACGGGTGTAGGTGCGCAGGTCGTCGATCTGTTCGGCGTTTTCGGGTGAGACGATCAGCCGAAATTGGTGACGGTCGTCGCGGCTGTCGGCCTGGAAGGCACCGAGATCGGCGTCGTCGGTGGCCGGCCCGTAGGCACGCCCCGGCCCGCCCTGGCGGTCCACGCCATCGCGCTGGATGTAGCGCAGGTGCTTGGCCATCGAGCGCGGCCCGGCCTTGGCGAGGTTGACCAGCCGG
This sequence comes from Dokdonella sp., assembly GCA_024707225.1. Taxonomy (GTDB): domain Bacteria; phylum Pseudomonadota; class Gammaproteobacteria; order Xanthomonadales; family Rhodanobacteraceae; genus Dokdonella. The sequence goes on from JANQAE010000001.1 coordinate 1,634,768, forward strand.
ACCTTGACGGTCGCACGCTGCGCGTTCGGCCCCAGCCCGCGTCCGAACCGGGCGGCGACGTGGCCGCGGCCCAGCCGCGCGCCGGGCTGCCGGCCGGCCTTGCCGAGGCGCTTGCCGAGGCCGGCGCCGGCCTGGTTGGCTTTCCGGAGAACCTGATTGACATAGGTGTCGCCGCGCTGCTTGGGCGGGCCGGGGCGGACGCGGAAGCGGTCGTCGTCGCGGTCAGCCATGATCCTACTCCGGCGAAGTCCGGCGCAGCCGGGCGCGGACGGCACGCGCGATCGCCAGCGGCGACGCGGGCATTGCCGACGCCGCGGCACGCGGCGGCTTCCGGCGCGTGCCGCGCCGCCCCCCCCGTGCAGACTGGATTTCTGGTCGTCGGCGTGCCGCGACCTTTTATCTTGCCTTCCGCCGTTGCCCTCGCCGTTGCCTGTGCCCTTCGCGGTGGACTCCGGCGGACCGGCGGCGCTGCGCATCGCGCAGCCGCACCGCCGACGAACGCGGCCGCGGCCATTGGCCGCACGCGTTTGAGGCACACCACCTGCACGTCGGGAGACCCCATGCCAGGCAGCGCGGCGTGCGGCGCGACGGCGCACGCACTGCCGGCGCACCGGCACGGCGACGGCCAGCCGCACGACAGGACAGCGCGCAGCGCGTCGGTCGTGCTCATGGCGATGCGTCCAGCCACAGCGGTTGCGCGCGCCCGATCATGGCGGATGCGTCAATCGGGCCGAAGTAGCGGCTGTCGAACGACGCCGGATGCGTGCCGAGCAGGAACACCTCACCGGCGCGCAAGGCGCGGCAGTGCCGCCACGCCGGCAGCGGCCGGCCGCGCCGATCGGTGCGCAGCACCGCGGCAGCCGGCACGCCGTCGATGGTGACGCTGGCGCCGAGCACGCACACGCGCTGCGGCGCGACGGCGCCGACGCGCTTGAGCAGCGGCACGTTCGACGGCAGGTAGCCGCGGCGCGCGGCAAGGTCGGCGGCAGCGGACGGCAGCCGGACCAGCACGACGTCGCCAGCGCGCAGCGCCGCGGCGTCGGCCGGCACGATGCGGTACCAGCCGGTCGCCACGCTCGGCGTCGGGTTGTAGACGACGTGCGCGACCGGCTCCACGAACGCCGCCCAGGCCAGCGCAGCGAGGCCGGCGGCGGTCAGCAGCGCGATGCGCGCGCGGCCGTGCGAACGGCGCGTCATCGCAGCGCCCTCCCGGCGAGCCAGGCCGCGTGCCGCTCGGCCGTATAGGCCGGCAGCGGCAGGTGCGCGGCGAGGCGGTTGCCGAGCGTGCGCCAGTACGCCGGCGCCGCGTCGGTCGGCGCGATACCGAGCGCTTCGATCGCATCGATCTGCGCGAGCACGGCGCGCACCGCGGCGTCGCCTTCGGCGTGCAGCAGCAGCCGCGCGCCCGGCACGATGCCGCCGATGCGCTGGGCGGCATCGAACGCCGTGCACGCCTGCACCACCATCAGCTGCCAGCGCACGGTGCCGTAGGCATTGGCCTGCCAGCGCACGCGCGCGAACACGGCGCGCGGCGCGAACATCGCGACGCGCCGCCAGCGGTCGATCCGGGCGACGCGCAGCGGCTGCCCGAAGCGCAGGTAGACCTTGAAGCGCTGCGCGTAGTAGGCGAGCGAGACGCGCGTCAGCGGCGGATCGCCAGCGTCGCCGGCGAGCGCAGCGAGCGACGGCGGCGGCAACGCCACCATTGGGGCCACGGCAGAAGACCCTGCGTTCACGGGGCGTGCTCCGTACGTGCGCTTCCCGATTGCACCGCGATGTCCAGCAGCCGCGCATCGCTCGCAAGCCGCCTGCGCGATGCGTCGGCCATGCCGGCGTCCTTTTCAATCAACACGGCCGCTACGCCCGCCATCCTTGCGGCAATGCCCAGCGATGCACTGCCGGAAAAGCAATCCACCACGACGCCACCTGGCGGGCAGGAGTAGCGCACGAGCGGCAGCAGCAGCTCGACCGGTTTCTGCGTCGGATGGATGGCGCGGCGATGCTCGTTTCGCACCTGTAGCACCGACGTCATCATCCGCGGGCCGCCATCGATCGAAACGTAGTGGCCGTCATTGATCTGGCCGGTGTGCTGCGGGCGGGTCTTGCGGTGTACGGTCCTCGCCTTGGCGTCGTGCGTGTACTGCGTCCTTTTGTGGACGGCGAGCCACGGTCCGCGATAGAACTGGACAACGATCTCATGCACACGACGGAATCGATCCGCGTGGAAGCCGGTGCCGTTCTGCTTCATCCAGATGACGTCCTGCGCGTACTTCCAGCCATGCGTTTTCATCTCCGGAACGACCAAGCTGGACAGCGAGCGGAAGCTGCCGAAGATCCAAAGACTGGCGTTCGGCTTGAGCACTCTGGACACCGCGCAACCCAACCGTCGACACCTTTGTCCCACGCCAAACTCGTGACCTGATACGGCGGATCGGTGATGCCGCAATCGATCGATGACGCAGGCATCGTTGCCAGCGCATCGCGGCAGTCGGCCGTGATGATCTGGATGCCCAAGCGCGCAGGCGTGGCAGTCGCTTCGCGGTTCAGCTGCCCGATGTCGCGTCGTGCCGTCGTCATCGCGGGTCCTCCGGAAATGCGCGCTCGAGCAATGCGCGCAGCAGCTCGGCAACGGTCACGCCCTGCGTGAACGCCGAGACTTTGATCCGCGCGCGCAGCGCGGGCGTGATGTCGAGCGTCAGTCGCGCGGTGTAGAGATCGGCCTTCTGAAGCGCACCGCCCTCGCCCTGGCGAATCCATGCCTCGGCATGCGGATTCGTCGGCGGGCGCGCGCCGATGCCGATGCGCTTGCCGCTCATGACGGCCACCGCAGCAGTTCATCGACCAGCGCGGTGATCTCGCGCGCGGCGGCGCTGTCGGGCGCGGTCTCGCGGGCGAGCCGGCCGGCCGCCACGCTGTCGGCGAACACGATGCGCTGGCGCACCTCGGCGCGCAGCGCCGGCAGCGGCTGGTCGGCGAGCGCGCCGCGCGCCTCGCGGCCGATGACCGTGCGCGCGACACGCCGATTGATGACGAAGGCCGCGCGCAGCGTCGGCCGGAACACCTGCGCCTCGCGGACCAGCGCGACCATTTCCGCCGATGCCCACAAGTCGTAGGGACTGGGCTGCACCGGTATCAGCACGCGCTCGGCCGCCAGCAGCGCCGAGCGCGCCAGCGCGGCGATGCGCGGCGGGCCGTCGATCACGACGTGATCGGCACGCCGGGCCAGCTCCGGCGCCTCCTGGTGCAGCGTCTCGCGGGCCAGGCCGACGGCGCCGAATAGGCGCGGCAGGCCCTGCTGGGCGCGCCGCTGCGTCCAGTCGAGCGCCGAGCCTTGCGGGTCGGCATCGAGCAGGATCACCTGCTGGCCGCGCAGCGCCAGCTCGCCGGCCAGGTGCGTGGCGAGCGTGGTCTTGCCGACGCCGCCCTTCTGGTTGAGCACGGCGACGATCACGGCGCGGTCCTCCGCGCGAGATGGCTGCCGGCGCATCGGCATGCCGGCTGCTTTTGCCGTTGCCGTTGCGGGTGCCGTTGCCGTTCGGCGGTTATCCACCGCGACGGCGCGCACCTACCAAAAGTTAGAGCTTTAAGCGTTAGAGCGTTAGAGCAGCCGCAAACCCGCGCCGTTACGCGCTTTGCGGCGATTCGGCACGCCTGATAGCACGAGTCGGACACGCCTGATAGCACGAGCCTTCGCACGCCTGATAGCACGACGCTGTTCACAGGCTGTCTCCCGGTTATCCCCGTGCCGTCGGCGGCACGGGCCGGAACGTCAGCAGCTCGGCGCCGCTGCCCGGCATCCGCTCGATGCCCAGCACGTAGCCCGGCAGCGACTGCCGCGCGACCAGCGCGCGCAAGTCGCACGCGAAGTCGTAGGGCTTGGCCGTGCTGCCGGACTTGCGGTGCAAGTGCCGGAAATCGAACTGCCAGCCGTGCGCCTGGCGCCCGCCGTGCTTGCGCACGAGGCGGTACAGCCAGCGCTCGATGCCGCCGGTCAGCCGGAAGTAGGCCGGGTCGATCGTCAGCACCAGGGCGGCATCGAGCACGCCGGCATAGAACCAGTCCGGCACGATCAGCTCGATGCCGAGCGGCGTGCCGCGCGCATCGGCCCGCTCTTTCCACTCGTTGATCCACGAGAAGCGATGCAGGCGCCGGCCGGTCGTCTCGCGGATCGAGGTCGCCACTGTGGTCGACTGCAAGCGGTCGAGCGCGGCCTTGAGGCGCTGGTAGTCGCGCAGCGACACGCCGCGTCCGATGAAGCGCAAGATCTCGTGCGGCGTCGCGCGCATCAGCCGCGAGGTCGGAATGCCGGCATCGCGCGCCTCGACGATCTGCGAGGCGGCCCAGATCAGCACGTCGGCGTCCCAGATCGTCGCGATCCCGTGCTCGGCGGTGCCCTCCACGCGCACCGTGACGCCGCCGGCGTGGAAGTCGATGGGCCTGACCCGCCTGGACTTGGCCAGCGAGAAGAACGGATAAGCCATGAGGTCCTGGCTGTCGCGCGGCGCCATGTCGCCGGGCAGCGCCTGGAACAGGTCCAGTTGTTCGCGGCGCCCCAAGACCGGCTCCGGGGCCCCGCGCCGGTCAGCGCGCACGGCCGTCGGCCGAGTGCTGCTCGGCATACTCGGGATCGGACGTGGCCTCGAAGCTGCGCGAATCGGCCCAGGTATCGAGGTCCGCCACCGCATACATCACGCGGCGGCCGAACTTGCGAAAACGCGGACCGCCGCCGATGACGCGCTGCTTTTCCAGCGTCCGCGGCGACAGCCGCAGGTACGCTGCGGCTTCATCGTTGTTGAGGTAGCGCGGGGGCTGCGCGGTCGCAGCGACGGCAGCGGCAGCGGGCCGCAAGGGGGCCGGTCTCATCAGGTGAACCTCCATCGTTCGGAAGCGTCGGCCGCAGCAGCGCAACCGGATGGAGGCAATCTCAAGCAGTCAGCGCGGTGTGCGCAGGGTCGTTTGGCGCACCGCGCGAAACGACCCTAGCCAAGCCGCGCCAGACGGCGGTAGCCGCCGCGCATCAGCGCGCGGCCGCGCCGGACCAGGCGGCGCACGCGCGAGCGCAGTCCGCCGTCGGCGTGCCAGCCCTGCGCCACCGCATCGGCGCCGAACAGCGCCTCGGCCACGTCGCGCGAGGACGCCCCTGCCAGGGTGGCGTCGAGCGCCTGCAAGGTGTGCAGTTCCAGCAGCGCGTCGGCGGACGGGCGCGACCAGGTGGCGGCGGCCGGCGCGGCGGCGGCAGCGGCGAGCTTGGCGAGGTCGTCGGCGAGCGCCCGGGCGCGGCCCCGCACGTCGCCGGCCGTGTGCAGCGCATAGGCGTAGGGCATGCCCTCGTCCAGGCCCGGCGCGACGGCGAGCCGCACATCGCCGCCGGGCCAGCGCGCAATCAGCAGCAGGCGCCGCCCGTCGTGGACCAGGCGCTTGCGCCCCGGGATGCGCCACAGCGCGAACGCGTCCGCATCGGCCGGCGGATCGGCGTCGGGCGTGAGCTGCACGACCGCGACCTCGCCGGGCAGCCAGGCCGGATGCGCGTCGCGCGCATCCAGGCCGGGGTCCTCCAGCAGCCGCAGGCCCCAGCGGTAGGCCGCCTCGACGCGGCGGCGGCGCCGCTGCCAGTCGCGGCGGTAATCCGGATGCCGGCGCAAATACTCCCAGGCCAGGCCGGGACCATCGAGGTGGAGCGCGTAGAGATACGCGGCGATGGGGAGCCAGTGCGCAACGCTCACGGTCATGACGTAACCTCCTGTCAACAGCAGGACACGTCGCCGCGGGCGTTGGAATGGCTACAGCATCATCGGTGGATCGTCGTGGGGGACTGGACTGGAAGGCGCAGGATCAAGACCGATTGGCTCCGAAGCGTTGCAGGGTGCGTCCGAATGCGACGACCGCGCTTCCGAAAATGTTACGCGGCAATGACCATCGTGCGACAAATCGCACCGCCGTTCATAGAGCGATTTTGCAGTTTTCACCGCGCTGCAACAGTTCATGCGCGGATTGAGACGCACTCGGTCTTGAGTAAGACCGAACAGGTCTCAATAGGCCTCAATGCGCCTGGTCACGCCGGTCTGCGACGGGCCTGGCGGAGTGAGTAGCGGTCTCTTGCACGAATGCGCAAAGCCGGCGATCCGCCTGTGTGCTTTCGTGCAAATCCGCACATCCGCAATCGATCGAATCGACGAAGACGCGAAAGCGCATTGCCGCAACCGCGCAATGCGCCAAACCCACGGATACGCCGATCCGGCTTTGCGGCTATTCGTGAAGGCGGATGTATGCCGAAGCGCAAGCGCGGGCGCGGGCGCGCCTCTACCGCGCCTGTGGCTCGGGAACTGCGAGCGCATCGAGTTCGCGTTGCACGCGCGCCAGCAGTTGCTGGATCTTGCGCGGCGACACGTCGCCGCCGGCGTAGGCCATCAGGAACAGCGTGACCGGATGGACGTCCATCAGTTCGCACAGGTCCTCGAGCTTGCTCAAGGTCGGGCTTTTGAGCCCGCGTTCCAGCGAACTCATGTAGGTGCGGCTCGACACGTCCGAGAACGCTTCCTGGCTCAAGCCGCGCGCGTTCCGGACGGTCCTCAAGGCCGGCCCAAGAGCGTTCTTCGCCTTCATCCGGGCGTCTCCCCTCAAAGACGAAGATGACACCGGATTGCGCCCTATAGGGCTACAATCTATAGTGTTCATCGCGGGCACGCCCGTCGCGCCGATTCAGGCACTCGCGCACGCGATCCTGACCGCAGCGCAACCCTCGTTCGAGGTCGCGCGTGCGCGCCTCGGTGGCGGCGCCACGGCTTGCCGACGCCCGCCGCGTGCCTGTCGCACCGGCCGCTCCGCGACTATGCCCCTCCCGACCCAGGAGCCACCGATGTCGCCGTCTTCAGTCACGAAGCGTTTGGACCAGATCGACTTGATCGCCACCCGTGCGAACTCGCTCGTGACCGTCTTGATCCTCCACTACACCACGCCCGATCGGCACAGCGAACTGGGCGACACGCAGCTGGTGGACGTGCTCGAGCTGCTGGAGGAATCGCTGGACCAGGTGCGCCAGTACGCGCGCGCGCCCGACAGCCCGAGCGCGACGTAGCGCGGCGCCTGGCCGCCGGCTCGGCCGGCGGCCAGGCGCCGCGGGTGAAAACGGTTGCGCCCCGCCGCTATGGGCGGGGCGCGTGGGCGGAGGTCAGCCCGCCGACTTGGTGCGCGACCAGATCAGGATGTGCTTGCCGCTATCTTCGTCCTCGATCAGGCCGGCGTAGATCGTTGCCGGCAGCGAGGGATCGTCGAGCGTCACCGACAGGTAGTCGCGCCCGGCCTCGCTGGTCTTCTTCCACGCCGCGCCGAGGTCGTACCCGCCGCCGGTCTGGATGCGGAAGTCCGGGGCGTTCTCGTTGGTCTTCTCGTTCGGGACGAGCTTGACCTTGACGTTCAGCGCCAGGGTGCGGACGGTGCCGGCAAAGCCGTTGTCGTTCTTGGTGAAGGTGCCGATATTCGCCATGATGTTCTCCTTTCGGGTTGAACAAGGTCGCGCCATTGCGTCCTTGTTGTGATCCGTCGGGCCGGGGTCGGGCCGGCCGCACCGCGCAGCGGCCGCAACGTGAGTGGAGGACCGGGAGGCGCGAAGAATGTGTTGGCGAGGAGCCGCGCAGCGGCGGGGACATTGTTTGCGCCGGACGGTTGCGGCCACCAGGCCCGAAGCGCAGCGATCCCCTGCCAGGATGCACAACGCTGAAAGGACGCAAGGGTGCGACGCCTTCCCTGCCCGAAAGGATTCGCTGGCCGACTCGGCATCACCGTGCAGCGGCTTTGCCGGCTCGCGCCCTGATGCGGGCAAAGGCCCTACCCCGACGACAAGCGAGAACGCCCCTGCCGCGATCGGCGGCAACCGGGTTTCGGCGTGGCGTGGATGCTCCATAGCGAGGCCGTGCGCAGGTCGGTGATGCGTCCTTCGCGACGTCAGGCGACGTCTGCGCCAGCGTCGAGGACGACGATGGCGCGCACAACCTGCCGCAGCGAGTCGGGGCGTAGTCCCGCGCGCCCCGCCCATAGCGGCGGGGCGCAACCGCTCCCTCGCCCGCCGTGGCGGGCACCGATGGCCATATCGCGCGCAAGGGCCTTGCGCGCGCCGCGCCGTCGCGGCCTGGTTGCAGGCGGCGACGGGGCGCGCTTTGCTCTGGACGTTGAAACCGGGCGCGGCAGACCTGCCGCGCCCGGTTTTCGAGAACCGCCCCGGCGCTGCGCGCCGGGACCGATGCGCGCCGTCCGCCGTCGGCGACAACAAAAAAAGCCCCGGCATCCCTGCCGGGACGTGCTGCTGCGAGTGTTACGCCGCCAATGCCTGCGGCGGCCCCTCCTGTCCACCATCGGCCGTCGCCTCGGCGTCGGCTTCCTGCGGCGGCGAGTCGATCCAAGCGGTCTGCCGCGCGAACATCGGCGGCAGCCAGCCGGTGCCGGCGGCCAGCCGTTCCGCCTTCGCCGCCAGCTCGTCCTTCTTGAGCAGCGACAGGCGAGCGCCGTAGTCCGGCGCGAACTGCGGCGCCGCCGCCACGATGGCCGCCTTCGGGACGTGCTTGAAGTAGCCGGCGGCCGTGGCGGTCCACCACGCGCGCATGTCGAGCCCGACCGCGCGGGCCAGCACGTCGGCGTTGTCGCTGCTCTCGCGCGACGTGACCACATCGACGGTCGCGGCAACACATACCGCCAGCAGCTCGGTCAGCTGCTCGGCCGGCATCGCCAGCAGCACGCCGAACAGCGCGTCGCCGTCCTCGGGCAGCCGCTGCCGCCAGCGCTCGCGCAGATCGCCGAGCGCGCACAGCGCCTCGGACTGCGCGAGGTCGTCGCCGTGCCGCGTCAGATCGGCCGGCTCGCTGGCACGGATGCCGAGCGGCAGGCTGCGGCCATCGCCGTCGAGCAGGATGTTGCCGGCCAGCTCGCAGACCAGCGCGGCGAGCGCAACGTGCGGCTTGCGCGCCAGCTCGATCTGCAACGCGGCCGTGCGGTGCGCGCTGAGCCGGCGCGCCAGCGCCTCGGAGATGCCGCCCTTGGCCGGGGCGGCGGCGCTCGCCGCGCGCGCCGCGTCCGCCACGTCCTCGGCCGAACCGCCGTCCTGTTCCAGCGTGCGCAGCACCTTGGCGACGTTCTCCTGCAATAGACCGCGATGCACGACCACTTCGCCTTGCGCATTGAGCGTGACGATGGCACCGGCGAACGCGCGCACTTTCGCGCTGTAGGTCTGCAGGGATTCGGCGATGGCGTCGAGCGCGGCGCTGATGCGGTCGTGCTCGTCGTACAGCGCCTGCGCGGCCGCCTCGTCCATGTCCTCGTCCTCGGCATCCAGCTGCGCCGCGATGGCCTGCGCCCGCGCTTCCAGCTTGGCGATGCGCTTGGCCTCGGCCGCCTTCGCCTCCCGCCGCTCACGGGGTGCGCGACGGAACGTCTGCAAGTCTGCGTGCGTGGTGCGCGGCGCGACGTCGACCCACGCCCATCCTTCCGCGCGCACGCTCTCGGCGACATCCGCCAGCCGGTCACGCGCCAGCGTTTCCAGCAGCGTGGGATCGGAGAGGAACGCGTCGTTCGGGTCGTCGGCGAACAGGTCGCGGCGCACCACCCCGCCGGCCTGCTCGTAGGCGTCCACGCCGACGAAGCGCGCCAGCGGATCGCGCGCGGCGTCGATTTCCCGCTCGGTCAGATGCTCGCGCAGCGCTGGACGGATCGCGCTGCCATTCCGGCGCATCGTAGAACGCGGCTTCCTGCGCGGCATGGTCATCGGTGATCGCCAGCGCCATCAGCTGTTCCAGCGTCACCACGCCACCGCGATAGTCGTCCATCAGCCGGCGCGAGACGTTGGCGAGCTTGAGCCGCCGCTTGACCACGATCGGGGTCACGCCGAAGTCGGCGGCGATGTCCTCGATGGCGCGCCCCTCGCCCACGAGCGCCGCGAAAGCCTCGAACTCGTCGGCCGGGTGCATCGCCTCGCGCTGCACGTTCTCGGTCAGGCTGGCGGTGCGGGCGGCCGCCTCCACGACGGGCCGGCACGGCACGCCGGCATCCTGGTCGAGGCGCTTCTGCTTGACCAGCAGCTTCATGGCGTCGTACCGACGCTCGCCGGCTTCGATGTTGTAGGTCTCGCCGTCGGGATCGGCGGTGACGACGAGGTTCTGCAACAGGCCCACGCGCGCGATGCTCTCGGCGAGCTGCGCAATGGACTCCTTGCGCTGCGCGGGGCGCGCCTTGCGGCGGACGTTGCGCCGCGACGGGCGCAGCTGCGACAGCGGGATCAGCAGCAGGTCTCCGGCGGGTGCGTTCTGCAACTTGTGCTTGGTGTTCATGAGGGTGTCTCCACGTAAGAAAGGGATGGGTGTCGAAGCCGGCACGCGGCCGGCGCGAGGTCAGGTCCAGGTCATGGCACGCTCCTTGGTTGCTCGGCCCTTCGCATGGGCCGCGAAGGACTTCGCGGCCTGCTGACCGCCCGGCCGGCGCAGGCGCGCCGTCAAGGGAGGAAGCGACAGGCCTGGCGCGGCCCGCAGCCGGCGCGCAGCGCCGGCGAGGACACGGGGCCTGGCGCGGCCCTTGACGGAAGGAGCGCCTGCAGAGGCCAGGCAAGCCCGCGGCACGCGGGCGCGCAGCGCCGAAGGCGCGGAGGCCTCGCCCTCGGACGCAGCAAAAAAAAGCGCGCCGCCCAAAGGACGGCGCGCTTGCGTGCGTTACGCCACGATCTGCCCGACGCGCTGCGCATCGCGCGCGTAGGCGCTCAAGCGCTTCTCCGCGCGAAAGTACACATCGCGTTCGACCGGCAGGCCGAACGGCCCGCGGACGGTCCCCAGCTCCTGCAAGCTGACCCAGCCGAGTTCGGGCATCCCTAGGCCAAGATCGCACAGACCGAACGCGCGATCGTGGTCGTCCGGATCGATCTCGGTCAGCAGCCAGGTCGCGCCGGCGTCCGGCGTGAACAGCTTGACCACGGGGGCGGGATCAAAGTCCGGGTTCTGGAGGGATTCGCGACCATTGGCTAGCAGCAGGCAACGTTGTTCTTCGGTGATGAGTGCGCTCATGGCGATCTCCGGTTGCTCGGGCGGAATTGCCCGGCACCGGGCCAGCGCGGCGCGGCGCAAGCGGTCAGGGGTCGCAGACGGCCGCAGGCCGCCAGCGTGCGAGCACGCGCAGCCCTTGACGGCGAGAACGCCGTGATACCGTGACCGGAACCAGCAAGACGCCTCATCCCTCTCTTTTCGGCAAGCGAAGCGCGCAGCGCCGAAGGCGCGGAGGCTTCGCCCTCGGACGCAGCAAAAAAAAGGTGCGCCGCCCGCAAGGGCGACGCACCGCAGGACAAGGCGCGATCAGTTCGGTGTCGGCGCGACCAGTGACTGCAATCGCTCGATCACGCCGGCATCGACGAACACGCACGGCTGCTCCGTCGCGAGCGGCCTGGCGAACACCTTCGCGAACGCCTCGCGCTTGAGGTGCGCGACGCGCCCGGTCCGAAACGCCTCACCGGGCTTGAGCCGGTCCGCACTCGCCGAGAATCCGCTGCGCGCCGGATCGCACTCGACCAGGGCGACATAGCCGTCGTCGAACAGCTGCTGGTGTTCGGCGCACAGGCCCCAGCCCGTCGTCGTATGGCGGTCCATGCTCGCGCGCAGGCGCTTGTCCAGCAGCAGATTGCCGGTATCGAACGAGACGCCGCAGACCAGGCAGACGTGCCGTTCCAGCGAAACGTAGGACTTATCGTTCATGACGTGACTCCGTTGCTCGGGCGGAATTGCCCGGCACCGGGCCAGCACGACGCAGCGCAAGCGGTCACAGGGTCGCAGACGGCCGCAGGCCGCCAGCGTGCGAGCACGCGCAGCCCTTGACGGCGAGCACGCCGTGTTACCGTGACCGGAACCAGCAAGACGCCTCCGCCCTTTCCTTTTCGGCAAGCGCAGCGCGCAGCGCCGCAGGCGCGGAGGGTGCGTCCCGAGACGCAGCAAAAAAAAGGCCGGTGCGCCGCCCTGCACTCGGCAGAGCCGCACACCGGCCGTTGGACTAGGGCCTCATCACTCGCACCCAGTCCATCATTTCCCGCGAGACGAACATGCTCACCTGGTCGGCCGGGAGCCGTACCTCGGCCATCCGCGCGACCCACGTGCGCGGCAGGAAATCGATCCGTCCCGTCCGGTGTGGGTTGTCCACGTGTGCCCATGCGTTCTCCAGCTCGGGCAGGCCACTACGCTCCCGATCACATTCGATCAGAACCACGTGGTCGTTCTGGCGCAGCCAATCCTCGTCAAAATCGCACAGGTGCCCATAGCGCGATGCGCTGGCCTCGAACGAGAACGTACACACCGGGCAAATGCGCGGTTCCTGCGAAGCGTGAGAAATGTCGCTCATGTCGTACTCCGGTTGCTCGGGCGGAATTGCCCGGAACCGTGTTCAGCACGGCGCAGCGCAAGCGGTCACAGGGTCGCAGACGGCCGCAGGACGCAAGCGTGCAAAGCACGCGCAGCCCTTGACGGCGAGAACGCCGTGATACGGTGAAGGGACCAGCAAGACCGCCCACACCACCCACGCATCCACGGCGTAGGCAAGTACGCAGCACGCGCAGGCCCACGAGGGCCGGAGCGCCCCAAGGGCGAAGCAAAAAAGGGGGGCCGAAGCTCCCCTTCGTTCAAATCATTCTGCACTCGGCGAAAAATCATTCTGCGCTCGGCGAATGTCATCGCTTCATCGCCTGCCACGATCACGTGGTCCAGCGTCCGCACGTGCACAAGCTCCAGCGCCTCCTTGATGTGGTCCGTCACCCGTCGATCCCGATGACTCGGCTCGCAGTCCCCGCTCGGATGGTTGTGCGCGAGGATCACCGCCGCGGCGTTGATCTGAAGGGCTCGCTTGGCGATCTCGCGCGGATGCACGCAAGCCTCGTCGATCGTGCCGTGGAACATCTCGGCGTATTCGAGCAATCGATGCTTGTTGTCGAGGAGCAGCACGGCGAATATCTCGTGCTCGAAGACCGCCAGCTTGGCCTGCAGATAGGCCTTGACGTCAGCCGGCGACGCGAAGGCGCGACCGCGCTTCATCTTTCGGTCGATGGCGCGTCGCGCCGCTTCGAGGATCTGATCGGCCGTCGCCCGGCGATAGCGTCCGCTCGCATCGCGTAACAGCAACGACGTCGTAGGGGAACGTGAACTACGTGACATGGCCTTGCTCCGGTTGCTCGGGCGAAATTGCCCGGACCGGTGCCAGAACGGCGCAGCGCAAGCAGTCAAGGAACGCAGACGGCCACGGGCCGCAAGCGCGCATCGCGCGCGCAGTCCTTGACGGCGAGCACGCCGTTCTACACTGAGAGGACCAGCAAGACCGCCCACACCACATACGCATCCACGGCATCGGCACGTGCGCAGCACGCGCAGGCGCGCCAGGGCCGGAGCGGCCTCAAGGGCGAAGCAAAAAAGGGGACCGAAGTCCCCTTGGGTCAGAGCATGCCGGATTCGGCGAACGACACGGTGAATCGACCGCCCACGACGATATGATCGAGCAGGCGCACATCCACCAGCCTGAGTGCTTCCTTGAGCTGGTACGTGAGCGACCTGTCTGCGTCGCTCGGAGAGGGATCGCCACTCGGATGATTGTGGCCGACGATGGCAGCTGCCGCATTGAGCCGAAGGGCCACCTTGATGACTTCGCGCGGATGCACGTCGGCTGCATCGATCGTGCCGTGGAACATCTCGGTGTACTCGATCAGCCGATGCTTGGTGTCGAGGAACAGCACCGCAAAGACTTCATGCTCAAGGCCGGCCAGCTTGGTCAGCAGATACTCCTTGACGTCAGCGGGCGAGCCGAACGACATGCCACGCTGCATCCTGCGGTCGACGACCTGACGAGCCGCTTCGAGGATCTGGTCATCAGTCGCCGGCCGATAGCGGCGGCGGCTGGTGTCGCGCACCATCAGCGAGGCAGCGAGCGGAAGGAAATGATGCGACATCATCGTGCTCCGGTTGCTCGAGCGGAATTGCCCGGCAACGGCGTCAGCACGGCGCAGCGCAAGCGGTCACAGGGTCGAAGACGGCAGCAGGCCGCCAGCGTGCGAGCACGCGCAGCCCTTGACGGCGAGCACGCCGTGGTACGGTGAAGGGACCAGCAAGACCGCCCCATACACCCTCTCCGGCAAGCGTCAGCGCGCAGCCAGCCAGGGCCGGAGGCGTCAGGGATCAAAGCCGCATGGCCGTGACTCGGCACGAGGCGCGGGGCGCAGCCCGCGAGCCCGGCCGGCGTATGCCGGGACGCAATGCGTGTTCAGAGCCACGACAGCCCCCCTGAACCGACGAAGCATTCAGCTACAACTTCACCGCTCAACCCTCTGATTCGGTTTCGATCTCCGATTCTGAGACCGCGGCGCGTTCTGATGCGGCTGTCAGTCCCGCCGAGGACGGTGTAAAACTTTTCACCCATGAACCTCACCGACCGCCAACGCGAAGTCCTCGACTACTTGCGCCAGCAGATCGACGCAACGGGCCTGCCCCCGACCATCCACGAACTGATGGACGCGTTCGGTTGGGCCAGTCCCAATTCTGGCCCGGCAGGTCTGGCACGCGCGCAGCGCGCGCCCGTCCGATCAAGCCACGGAGCTGAGTGACGTTTGCGAAACAAAAATCCTGTTGGTAGCTGCACCTCGGTGGTGTAAAGTGGTGCAGTCAACCTAGGGGAGTAAGATGGCGACCAAAGTCGAGAATGCGACGAAGGCGGCAGGCAAAACGAAAATGCCCCGGGCTTCGGTCAGCTTCCCGCCCGAGCTGTACGCGACGCTGGAGCGCATCGCCAAGGAAAAGAAGGTCTCGGTGGCTTGGGTGGTGCGTGAAGCCGCCGAGAAGTATGTGGGCGACCAGTGGCCGCTGTTCGCGGGCAAGGGTTAAGGCGGATGAATGGACACCCTCACCCCGGCGGAACGCTCCGCGCGCATGGCGCTCGTGCGCGCCAAAGACACGAAGCCCGAACTGCTGGTGCGCCGCCTCGTGCATGGCATGGGCTACCGCTACCGGCTGCATCGGCGCGACTTGCCCGGCACACCGGACTTGGTGTTCCCCGGCCGCAGCAAGGTCATCTTCATACATGGCTGCTTCTGGCACCGGCATGCGGACTGCGCGCTAGCCAGACTGCCAAAGTCGCGCAGCGATTTTTGGTTGCCGAAGCTGACCGCGAACGCGGAACGCGACGCGCGCAACGTGCGCGCGCTGCGTCGGCTCGGATGGAGCGTCTTGACGATATGGGAATGCCAACTCGGCGACAACGCCAAGTTGGCCAACAGAATTAGGAGATTTCTTGATGCGCAGCGTTGAACTGTTCGCCGGGGCCGGCGGACTCGCGATGGGGATGGGAAGGGCTGGCTTCAACCACGCCGCCGTTGTCGAGTGGGACCACGATTCTTGCGAGACCTTCCGTTTCAATCAACAGAACCACGCGCATGACGTGGAGCGCTGGCCTGTGTTCGAGGGCGACGCGCGCGCCTTCGACTACGGCACGATTGGCGGCGAGGTGATGGTCGTGTCCGGCGGACCACCCTGCCAACCCTTTTCGATGGGTGGCAAGGCGCGCGGCCACATGGACGAGCGCGACATGTTTCCGCAGGCGGTTCGCGCAGTGCGCGAGCTGAAGCCCAAGGCCTTCATTTTCGAGAACGTGAAGGGGCTGCTGCGCCAATCGTTCGCGTCTTACTTCGAGTACGTCTACCTACAGCTTTCGCATCCCGAACTCACGCGCAAGAAAGGCGAGACCTGGGAGAAGCATCACGCGCGACTGGAACGCCACCACACCAGCAATCAAGGGGCCGCTCGCTACAACGTGGTGTACCGACTGTTGAATGCCGCGAACTATGGAGTGCCGCAGCGGCGCGAGCGCGTGTTCCTGATCGGCTTCCGTTCCGATCTCGGTGTCCAGTGGTCATTCCCCGAGGCCACGCACTGCGAGGACGCATTGCTGCGCGATCAATGGATCACGGGCGATTATTGGGAGCGCCACCGTGTAGCGAAGCGCAACCGGCCGACCATGTCGCCCAAGCTGGAGCGGCGTATCGCGCGGCTGCGCGACGGGGACATGTTCAGCGGCCTGCCTTGGATCACGGTGCGCGACGCGATTTCCGATCTGCCGGACCCCGAGAAGAACCCAAAGAACCGCATTCCCAATCACGTCTTCAATCCCGGGGCACGCAGCTATCCCGGGCACACGGGAAGTCCGCTGGATGAGCCGGCAAAGACCTTGAAGGCCGGCGATCACGGTGTGCCGGGCGGCGAAAACATGCTGCTGCGACCCGATGGCTCGATCCGCTATTTCACGGTGCGCGAAGCCGCGCGCCTGCAGACCTTCCCGGACGACTACATCTTCCGCGGTTCGTGGACCGAAACCATGCGCCAGCTCGGCAACGCCGTGCCGGTTCGGCTGGGAGAAGTCATGGCGCGATCGGTGGCCGAGACTCTGAACGCCGCAGGACGCCCGCGGCTCAGCATTGTGCGCGCGGCCTGAGAGACGCCCGCGCTCCAACGCATCATAAAGAAGGGACACGCGAGGCGCGAACGCGTAGGCATTACACATCGCCACGCCCGGCGCGCCAAGCCCAGGGAACCGCACATGACAACAACCGCCGGCGCAACAACGGATTTCGACCTCACCCCCGACCCCCGGGTATTGCAGATGCTGGGCGAGATCAATCTCGCTCAGTGGCGCTGCCTCGCGGAACTCGTTGATAACAGCATCGACGGGTTTATGAGCGCGCAGAGACTGGACGATGTCATCGCCAACCCCGAGGTCGTGATCACCGTGCCGCGGACGGACACGGCCGCCGCCCGGGTCTCCGTCCGCGATAACGGTCCGGGCATGTCGTCCGAAACGCTCGAACACGCGGTGCGGGCGGGTTGGTCGGGCAACAGTCCGATTGGAAGCCTGGGCCTGTTTGGCATGGGTTTCAACATCGCGACGGCCCGCCTCGGCCTGGTGACCGAGGTTTGGACATCGCGCGCTGGCGACCCCCACGAAATCGGTGTGCGCATCGATCTCGAAGAGCTGAAGGCGCAGCGAAACTTCCGCGTGGCACGGCAGACTCGCCCCAAGGCCGATCACACCGCGCATGGCACCGAGATCGTTATCTCCAAGCTGAAGCCAGAGCAGCGCGCATGGCTGGCGCGCGGTCAGAACACGACCGCGATGCGCAAGCATCTTGCCAAGGCCTACTCCGCCTTGCTGTCGCCCGAGAACGGCGATGCCGTTTTCCGTCTTGAACTCAACGGAACCCGGATTCAAGCGCGACGGCATTGCACCTGGAGCGCCGAGCGCCATGTCGAAACCAGCAACGGCACGGTTCACGCCGTAGAGCGCTTCAATGTCGCGCTGCCCGCGCGCAGGTACTGTGCCGCCTGCATGCAGACATTGTCGGATGGCGAGACCGCCTGCCCCACGGGCAGCAGTTCCTGCCGAGTGGTCACGGTGGACCGACGCGTGCGCGGCTGGGTGGGTATTCAGCGCTACCTGCACGACACCGATTTCGGCCTCGACATCATTCGCAACGGCCGCAAGATCGAGCTGGGCATCAAGGACCTGTTCGAGTGGCGGGAAGGCGATAACTCGGAGATTGAGTACCCGACCGATGATCAGCGCAAACGCGGCCGGTTCGTCGGCGAGATCCATCTTGATCATTGCCGAGTGAGCTACACGAAAGATCGGTTCGAGCGAGACGATCCGGCGTGGGACGAAATGGTGCGCCTGGTGCGTGGCGATGGTCCACTGCAACCACTCAAGGCCAAGACTCTGGGTTATGGCGCCAACAACAGCCCGTTGTTCCGGCTGTTCCAAGCATTCCGGCGCACGTCGCCGCAGGGTAAGAACGGTCTGTGGTCGCGCATCCTCGTAGTGAAGGACAACGAGCGCGCGCTTGAAATGGCGGGCTTGTTCGAGAACAACGAGCCGGACTACCTCGGTGACGAGCGCTGGTGGCAGTTAGTCGAGGAGCAGGACGCCACGGTGCTCGGCGCACCCTCCCCCATTTCCCCGGGTGGCGCGCCCTCGCCGGCTCCTGGCGACATCCCCCCGGCTTCCTCGATGACGATTCGGACGGCGGTGGCGCGGCGCCAACCCCGCCTCCGGCGCCGGGCACACCCATTTCACCGTCTCCGCCCGCGCCGCCACCGGTGCCAGACCGCAAGCCCATCTTCGAGTTGACACGGAAATACATCCACCCCACCTATCGGGTTGAATACGATGTGCAGGGGTTCGCGGTCGATCGACGCGATCCTGATCTTGGAACCGGCCATCCCTGGGCTTTGCCACTCGTTGATGTCGCGACGCGCACTTACGCGTTCCTGACCGATACGACGCATGACCTGTATCGCTCGACCACGATGACGCCTCTCGACGCGTTGCTAATCGAGCTGTCGCATCGCACGATGGACTTCCTGCGGCAAACGGCCCCGGATGTGACCTTCGCTTCCATCTTGGCCGATTTCCGCCGGGAGTATTGCACTGACTCGCGGCTCGACGCTGGGGAAATCATCGTCGAGGCGACGAACACGCTGGCGCAGATCGCGGCATCGCTGCAAGGCAAACTCGCGAACGGCGAGGGGGCGGCGCTGCACGACGCGTTGAGCGCGCCCGCTCGGGAAGCCATCGGACGCAGGATGGTCGCGCGCGGCGTGGCCGCGCCGCGGGACGCAATCGCCTCCGGCGCGTTCCTCACCTACGCCGATCCGCAAACGATACGGGATTTCTTCGCCGCGCATCCAGAGCTTTTCTTGGACGGCAAGTATTGGGACGATCTCTATGTCACGCTCGACTATGGTTCCCTCGAAGTGAGCGAGGAAGCGCGCCGTGTCGTGCGCGCGCGGTACGACGGCTACTTTGCGGACGCCGTCTGGCTCGCGAGCCAGTCCCCGATGGACCTAGAACGAACCGGGCGCGACGCCCTGATCCGGGCAAGCCTGTCCTTGAAGCTCCTCCGTCCCGACACAGAGGATTGAGATGGAGACCTTCCTCGACACGCGACGCCTTCTGAACGGACCGTGGCAAGCGTTCGAGCGCGATGTCGCGCGGCTGCTGGTGGCGAACGGGTTCGAGGACGTGCGCGTGGTCGGCGGCAGCGGCGACAAGGGCGCCGACGTGCTGGGCGTCAAGGCCGGCGAGCTTTGGGTATTCCAATGCAAGTTCGTGTCGAACCAATACCCGACGCCCGATGCCGTTGACGAGGTCGTGGAGGCGGCGCGATTCTACGAGGCGGATCGCATGGTCGTCGCGGCGTCCCGAGCCTACGGGCCGGCGACGTTCGCCGCAGTGAAGAAATGGGCCGCGCTCGGCATCAAGGTCGAATTGCTGTCAGCCGCGACGCTGATCGAAATGGCGCGTCGCTCGCCAGAGTATCCACGCGCGCGGCGCCAGCTCCGGCCCTATCAGTCGGACGCAGCCGAGCAGTTCATGGGTGCGCTGCGCGAGACGGGCAAGGGGCAAGTAGTCCTTGCCACCGGGCTCGGCAAGACCGTCGTCATGGCCGAGGTGGTGTCGCAGCTCTATCGGGAACAAGCTATCCCCGAAGGCAAGGTTCTCGTGATGGCCGGCACGCGCGAGCTGGTTGACCAGCTCCAGCGGTCCTTCTGGGACCAGTTGCCGAAGTCGGTTTCGACGCATCGCCTGATTGGCGGTGAAGAGCCGTCCTACTGGGACGGCATAACGTTCGCCACGGTGCAAAGCGTCGTGTCTCGCCTTGATGACCTGCCGCGATTTGGGCTCGTCCTGGTTGACGAGGCCCACCATATTGGGTCCGAGAGCTTTCGCACGGTCGTCAAGGCCCTAAACGCGCCAATGCTTGGCGGCGTGACGGCGACACCTTGGCGGGGCGACGGGTACGACATCGACCAGATTCTCGGCCAGCCCGTGGTCCGCATGGGCATCGCCGAGGGCCTGCGCAACGGCTTTCTGTGCGAAGCGGACTATCGCTTGCTCGCCGACAACGTGGACTGGGAATTCGTGCGCGAACGCTCCATTCACAACTATTCGCTGCGGCAGCTTAACCGAAAGCTGCTCATCCCGACGCGGGACGAGGAGGCAGCGAAGATCATCCGCGAATCCTTCACGGCCGAGGGGCGCCGTGCTGGCGTCGTCTTCTGCTCCACGGTGGTCCACGCGCGCGCCTTCGCGGCCATGCTGCGGTTGTTCGGTCTCCGCGCCGAGGCCATCACCGGTGACATGGCACCTCGGACACGCGACAAGACCATGGCGGCGTTCCGGCGGGGCAACCTCGACATCGTGACGACGCGCGACCTATTCAACGAGGGCGTGGACGTTCCCGACGTTGACATGATCGCGTTCATGCGCGTGACTCATAGCCGCCGCATCTTCGTCCAGCAACTCGGCCGCGGGCTGCGGCTGAGCCCGGGAAAGGACAAGGTCGTTGTACTGGACTTCGTCAGTGATCTGCGGCGCATCGCCGAAGTCATCGAGCTGGAGCGCGCCGCGAAGGGCGATGTGGAGTCACTGCGTCTTGGCGGCCGCCTCGTCCAGTTCCGCGATATCGGCGCTAGCAGCTTCATGCTGGATTGGATGAAAGACCAGGCGGACCTGTTCAATCGCGAAGGTGACCCGACGCTCGAACTGCCCGAGTTCGATTTTCCACCGACCAGTCCGCGAGGGAGTGTCCAATGAAGCTGCCCAACGACGTGCGCGACCGTATCCGCGCCCTTCTGTGGCAACGCGCGACCGATCTGGGGTGGTCGGGACTGGCCGACACCGAGCGGTCGCGCTATTACGAGCAATGGACCCGGGAAACGGCGATCGGCGGTACGCTGGCGCACTACATGGATCCGCGCAAGGTCCGTGTGTACATCAAGGATTCGCTGCTGAAGCCCTACGAACGCGCTCGAGTGTCCGGCACGGAGCAGGACATCCTTGCGGTTCTGGACGTTGACCCAACCCTCGAAGTCGTGCATCGCTACATAAAGCCACACGGCCTGCGCTTCATCGGTGGACAGATCATCGCGTGGGGCAAGAGCCGGGACTGGAAGCTGATCCTGATGGCGATGTATGAGCGGACGACGCTGAACCATGGCGCCTCTTCCTTCGGCACGGTGTTGCTGGAAAGCGGCAACACGGCGGACGACAGCATGCGCATCCTAGTGCGGGGCGCGGCTACGCGGTTGGGCATAGCGCGTGTTGAATGGATCGACTGAAGCGAGCTGGATAGGACATCAATGAGATCAACATTCGTCGGCTGGTACGCGAAATCGCCCGAGCAGCTCAAGGCGCTCTGGGACGCCGCGCTGATCGTCCCCGACACGAACATCCTTCTGCACCTACTTCGTCACTCCGCCGAAGTCCGGGGCCAGCTCATGGACGTTTTCGAGCGCAAAGCAGCGTCGCTGTGGATTCCGTATCAAGTAGGCATCGAGTTCCAGCGCCGCCGCCTGGATGTGCAGCAGCATGCGCTCGATGCCTATGACCGCCTTGGGACCGACTTGACCAAGTTCGTGAATCAGGCCAAGGACGGCATCAATCAATATCGCGCGCATCCGGTAATCGACATCGAGCGCGAGCTGTCGGCGCTTGACGTGTATCAGGGCGATTTCCAGCAGCGCATCGCGACGGCCAAGGCCCAACACTCCGCGGAAGAATTCAACGCGAGTTTCGCCAAGGTGACTGAGCTTTTCGCGGGCAAGGTAGGCGCGAAGCCGTCCGCCGAGCGCATTGCGTCGATCCACAAGGATGGCAATGATCGGTACGCAAAAAAATCCCGCCGGGCTTCGAGGACGCGAAGAAGGCGGCCGATGGCGGCGATAAGTTCGGCGATCTAGTGATCTGGATGGAAATGATCGAGAAGGCCAAGTCGGACAGGCGGCCGATCATCTTCGTCACCGACGACGGAAAGTCGGACTGGTGGCATATCCACCGGGGGAAAAAGATGGGGCCACACCCCGCGCTGATCGAGGAATTCCTGGCGATGACGGAGCAGGAGTTTCACATCTACGAACTGCTCCAGTTCCTTCGCTACGCGGCCGGCACGGGATCGCAGATCAAGGAAACGTCCGTTCAGAAGATCGCTGACTCCATCGCTGCAGAGTCTGAGATCGAGACGCCCGGCTCTGCTGCGGAGCGAGTCAAGTCACAGCGCGCCCTACGGGCCGAGCTGCGCGGTAAGGAAACCGAACTCGACGGGTTAATCAAGTCGCTCATCGACTTGCCGCCGACGCCGCAGCAGGCAGCGACCGCTGGCGAGGATGTCAAGCAGGTGCTGAAGGCCCGAATCAGCGAGCTGACCGGCCTTGTGACTGCGATACGCGAGCAACTGGCGACGCTGGAAGGCGATTCAGGCTCCTAGCCGCTTTTGGCGCGACAGCGTCAACCGTAGCGGCTAGGGGCGCCGCGCCTCGACGAATCGTGCACTAATATAGTTTGTTTGTGTCTCAGCCGGAGGAAGCCATTTGAGCCAAGAACCCTACGATCCCATGGCAAGAGTCAGCCTTGGAGAGAGCGTCGGCGGAGTCTGCTCCGAGTGCCGTAGCGGCTGGTCGCGTGACCCGCGCGGCGTCGCAGGAGCAGGCGCGTGATGAATGGATTCAAGGAATTCGAGTTCGACCTTCCGCGCGCGCTCAAGGCTGAACTCATCAGCCTGCTCGATGGAATGGAAACCGGCCCGCTGCAGCCCGACGTGACGGCACAAGTGCCTGAAGCCCAGGGCGTCTATCAACTGTTCTACGAAGACGCGCTCGTTTATGTCGGCAAGACCGACGCGGAAGCAGGCCTGCGCACGCGGCTAACGCGCCATGCGCGCAAGATCATGCACCGTCCGACGCTGACCGGCGCGGTGCAGTTCAAGGCGGTGCGCATCATGGTGTTCACCGCGATGGATTTGGAAACCCAGCTCATCAAGCATTACCGCAGACTGAACACCGGCGCGGTTGCTTGGAACGGTAGCGGCTTCGGCTCCAACGATCCCGGGCGTGAACGCGAAACTACCAATCGCCAGCCCGAAGGCTTCGACGATCAGCACCCCATCAACATCGACTTGCCCGGCGACTATCTGGTGCCGGGCACCATGCCCGTGGCGACGGCGCTGGCAACTCTGAAAGCCGTTCTGCCGTACACCTTGCGCTATGAGACCTTGCGCAACGAACGAGGCAGGGCGCAACGTGGGCAACCGCATCCGGACTTGCTAGCCACCAACGTCACCATTCCGCCGACACCGCATACGGTGCGTAGCTTGATGCAGATCATCAAGGCCACTCTCGGCGTGGATTGGCAAGCGACGGCCTTCGCAAGCCACGTCATCCTATATAAGGAAAACCGCCCATACCAATACGGCACGGTCCTCTAGCCGCTCAGGTTGGCGCACAGATATCTCCTTGATCACCGTTGGCATATGAGCTCCCCCCGGCCCGCAGCGTCTTCTGGTCGAGGACCAAGCGCACAGCTTCGAGACGCCAGCGCATAGGGTCCCTGCATGTCACGCGCCGGCAGGTGAGGAAGAGGACAGTTGCGACATGATCGTACTCCGGTTGCTCGGGCGGAATTGCCCGGAATCGTGACGAGCACGGCACATCGCAAGCAGTCAGGGGCTCGGACGGGAGCTGGGCGATGGCGTTTGGCATCTCGTCGCCCGACGCCTGCACGCCTGACGCCGCTGCTCGGAGACCTGGACAGACCCGGTCACAGGCTGACCGATAGCGGTGCGCAAATCAATCCACACAAGCTGCACACGCGCCATTGCAACTATCTGAAAACAAATGACTTTCCGCCCGCTCCATCAACGGTGCGGTGTAGCCGGATAGACTGGAACGGTTCAGTAGGATTTCCCCCACATACGCTTAGCTTTGCTGCAACAAGTTGCCGCGATCGCCACCGATAGTCACCATGACGTTCGTTGCGAAACTTCATGGATATGGAAGATGTGTGCCGATGTGGGATCGCCCAGGAACGCTGGACAAGCCAACGGGTCTCTGCCCCTCCCAGGTACCGCGCAGTACGCCGAACTCCCGCAATTTCCAAGGGGCTCACCGCTGCCTTTCCGCCGAACGATTCGCCGAGGCGAGCTGCATCAGATCGTGCCGCTGGCGGAGACGACCATCTACGAGATGGAGCAACGCGGCGAATTTCCCCGGCGTTTCCGGCTAACGCCGCGTTGCGTAGTATGGGATTTGGAAGAAGTCGAAGCATGGATCGAAGCCCGGAAACGGGCCTCACACGCACTCGATGCCGAGCAGCATGCCGGCCCGAACGTCAGGCAACGCCGTTACCGGCCCGTGCGGTAAACGCATAGTCCAGACCGGAAAACGTGGGCAAGTTTCCGCGCAGGTCGGGGAAGCGCGCATCTGGACAGCACCGGCTACGGTTCGTCGAATCGAAGAAACGATCACTCGGAGTAATCTTTCAGCGCACGAGTTAAACCATCAGGAAGCACGAACGAAACAACCCTATCCTGCTGCGCCACTCATCCTACAAGGGCTTCGAGCTCTCTGGACGCCGAAGGCGGCAGGCGGCGGCCCTCCTTCGCGACATTGACCTGCAAGGCGATCTGCGCCACGTCGAAGACCTCCTTGGCCAGCGAATAGCTGCCCCTACCCTGCAACCAGGCCAGTACATCCGCCAGATGCCAGATTGAGGCGCTGCCCTCATGCACGGGCGCCGGAAAGCTGCCTGGGTGGGTCAGCATCAGTTGGCGCATGTTCTGGCGCGATACACCGACAATCTCCGCCACGTCGGTCAGCCCTACGAGATCCGGCGTCACTTCGATCAGCCGCGCCGAAGGCACCGCACGGCGGACATCGGCCAGCGCACTGCGTAAGGCCGTGTTCGCGTCGGCGGCCTCGCGGGTGAACTCCAGCGCCAAGCGCCCCGGCTGGCCGATGCCGACCAGGGCATCATCGCAGCCGGCCTTGCCGAGGCGCTCGACGAGCACGTCCGGGTCATTGCCACCGTCAGCAAGTTGGTATTTCAGCGTGAAGATGTATTCCACCGGCTACTCCTGAGCATCGTCGTCAGCCGCGCGTTGCCTGCGATGGCTGGTGCAGTTGTCCACGACCCGCTGGAGAGCGCGGGCGTGGTTGCCTGAGTTCTTCGGCGTGCTCCCAATGCTGGTGATGCAGAACTCGCCGCAGCGGCATTCCTGATCGTTGCACGGACAGTACATCCGCCCCAAGCGTGGCTGCCGCCAACTTCGACGCGCCAGCCCTGCCCTTCGGCCTGCCTGAGAGCTTCCTCGACCATCCTTCTTTGGATGGGAGGGACGGATCATCAGTGATCTCCACTATGGGGACGCTCGGGGAGGTTGTCAACTGACAACCTCCCCGCCATATCAGACCGTCGCGCTCAATGCCGGTACCACCACGTTCTCCGGCATCAGCTTGGGCACGTAGGAATGCCCGCCAATCCACGCATCGATCATGCTCGCCCACTCCTGCAGCATGTGGCGTCGTTGTTCGGCGTATTCGGCCTTGTTGTAGACCGAACGCGAGGACCGCCCACCCTCCTCGTGTGCAAGGGACTTCTCGATCCAGTCGCGGTTGAAGCCGATTTCGTTCAACAGCGTCGAGCCGGTGCGGCGCAGGTCATGCACGGTGAACGGCTGCAGCGGCAGCCCTTTGGCTTTCGCGGCCTGGGCGACGAGCTGCGTGACCCGATTCAAGGTCGCATTGGACATGCACCGCGCGGCATCGTAGCGAGATGGAAAGACGAACCTTGAACCGGCCGCGCACGCGTGCAGCGTGACCAAGATGTCGAGCGCCTGGCGCGACAGGTAGACCACGTGC
Source organism: Dokdonella sp. (assembly GCA_024707225.1). GTDB lineage: Bacteria > Pseudomonadota > Gammaproteobacteria > Xanthomonadales > Rhodanobacteraceae > Dokdonella. The sequence goes on from JANQAE010000001.1 coordinate 1,660,498, forward strand.
GAGTTTCGTCCCTTCATCCGATGCTTGGGAATCGTCCAGGTCGCCTGCTCGAAATCGATTTCGTCCCAGGTCGCCTGGATCAGCTCGCTCTTGCGCACGAGCGTCAGCAGAATCAGGCGTAGCGCGAGCTTGATGGTCGGATAGGTCGCCACCAATTCGAGCTGCTGAGCCGCCAGTCGGATTTCCAGCGGCGACAGGGCGCGATCCTTGGGCACGAAGGTAGCGATCGAGGAGGCTCTCACGCTCTCCGCGGGGTTCTCCACCTTTTCGCCGTGAGCGATGGCGTAGACATAGACCTGCTTGACGATGTCGCGTATCTGGACGGCCGTTGCCGGCGCTCCACGCTCCTTGACCTTGTTGCACAAGGCGCGCAGATCCTCGGACTGAATTTCGGTCAGCAGGCGGTTCCGGAAGATCGGCAGGATGTCCCGATCGATGATGTGCTTGCGCATGGCGCGGGTGCTATCGGCCAATCTTGCGTTGGCCAGCCAGGTTTCCATCGCCTCACCGAAGGTCTTGATGGTGACCAGCCTGCGTTTCTCGCGCTGCTTCTCCAGTGCGGGAGAGACGCCCTTCAGAACGGCTTTGCGCGCGTGCAAGAGCAGTTCGCGCGCCATCGCCAATGAGATGCCACCGGGGCCGTAGCGCCCGAGCGTCAGCGTCTCGCGGCGGCCGTGGAGGCGGTAGTCGTAACGGAAGGTGATGGTGCCGCTGGGCGATACCGTCACGTACATCCCGTCGCGGTCAGAAGCCTTATAAATCTTCGACTTAGGCTTGAAATTGCGTAGTGCAGTGTCGGTCAGCATCGAGGTTTCCTCCGGCTTTGACGGTTTTACCGTCAGGATTTACCGTCAGGGACCTGGAGACCTGCTGATGCCCGGAAAGCCCCATAAAACAAGCTTTCCCGAGAAGGCTTTTACCGTCAAAGACGGTATAAGTCTGAATAGTGAACGAAAGTGTCTTAATCCGGCTTCGATTTTTACCGTCAGATCTACCGCCAACTTTTTCCGCTAGCTGGCGATAGCCACCGATAGATCCCGTAACGTATTTACTTCTAAATCAACACGTTGCGTAATTCTTTCGATAGCTGCCGATAGTCCTCGAAGGACCTAAATTCATTCCCACTCGATCGTAGCCGGCGGCTTCCCGCTGATGTCGTAGACCACGCGCGACACGCCGCGCAGTTCGTTGATGATGCGGTTGCTGACCGTGCCGAGGAAGTCGTACGGCAGGTGCGCCCAGTGCGCGGTCATGAAGTCGATCGTCTCGACCGCGCGCAGTGCGATGACCCACTCGTAGGCACGGGCGTCGCCGACGACGCCGACGGACTTGACCGGCAGGAAGACCGCGAAGGCCTGGCTGGTCTTGTCGTAGAGGTCGGCCTTGCGCAGCTCCTCGATGAAGATCGCGTCGGCTCTTGCCAGCAGCTCGGCGTATTCCGGTTTGACCTCGCCGAGGATGCGCACGCCCAGGCCCGGGCCCGGGAACGGATGGCGGTAGACCATGCTGCGCGGAAGGCCGAGCTCGACGCCGAGGCGGCGCACCTCGTCCTTGAACAGCTCGCGCAGCGGCTCGACCAGGCCGAGCTTCATGTGCGCAGGCAGGCCGCCGACGTTGTGGTGGCTCTTGATGACGTGGGCCTTGCCGGTCTTGCTGCCGGCCGACTCGATCACATCGGGATAGATCGTGCCCTGCGCGAGCCACTTGGCGTTCTTCAGCTTGTTCGACTCTTCCTCAAAGATGGCGACGAACAGGTTGCCGATGATCTTGCGCTTGGCTTCGGGGTCGGCGACGCCTTCGAGCGCCTTGAAATAGCGCGCGGCGGCGTCGACGCGGATCACCTTGACGCCCATATGCTCGGCGAACATCGCCATCACCTGGTCGCCTTCCTGCCAGCGCAGCAGGCCGGTGTCGACGAACACGCAGGTCAGCTGGTCGCCGATCGCCTGGTGCAGCAGCGCGGCGACGACCGAGGAATCGACGCCGCCGGACAGGCCCAGGATCACCTCGTCGGCGCCAACCTGCTCGCGCACGCGCGCGATCTGGTCCTCGATGATGTTGGCCGCGGTCCACAGCGTGCGGCAGCCGCAGATCTCGACGACGAAGCGGCGCAGCAGTGCCTGGCCCTGCAGCGTATGCGTGACCTCGGGGTGGAACTGCACGCCGTACCAGCGCCTGTCCTTGTCGGACATCGCGGCGACCGGGATGCGGTCGGTGACGGCGGTGACCGTGAAGCCGGGCGGCGCCTGCGAAACGTGATCGCCGTGGCTCATCCAGACATCGAGGCGCGGCGCACCGCCGTGATCGGACAGGCCCGCGAACAGGGCGTCGGGCGCGACGACCTCGACCTCGGCATGGCCGAACTCGCGCTGGTCGGCGGCCTCGGTCGCGCCGCCGAGCTGGGCGGCCATCGTCTGCATGCCGTAGCAGATGCCGAGCAGCGGCAGACCGCTGTCGAACACCTGCTGCGGCGCGGCCGGCGCACCGGGCAGCGTGGTCGACTCGGGGCCGCCGGACAGGATGATGCCCTTCGGCGCGAACGCGGCGATCTCGGCCGGATCGTGGTCCCAGGCCCAGATCTCGCAGTAGACGCCGAGCTCGCGGATGCGGCGGGCGATCAGCTGCGTGTACTGCGCGCCGAAATCGAGGATGAGGATCTTGTCGCTGTGCAGGGCGGTCACGCGTCAGAACTCCAGTGTCTGAGCCAGTTGCTTGCGCATCGCGGCGAATTCGGCGCTGGCGTCGCCGGCGTCGGTCAGGGTGTCCTGCAGGACCAGCAGCGCGTCGTGGCTGCGGCCTTCGATCGAATAGGCCTCGTAGCGCAGGCGGCTGCCGGCCAGCGTCACGGTCATCGCGGTGCCGTCGAGCGCGCCGCTGCGCGCGCTCAACAGGATCGACTCGCGCGGCGCGCGGCGCGCGCGCTCGAGGCTCTGCTCGATGCCGTCGAGCACGCTGTCGGGATCGGGCGCCTCGCCCTTGGCGGCCGAGAACACCATGACGACGGCGCTGTTGCCGTCGAGCGTCCAGTGGCCGGGCTCGGCTTCCCAGGACAGGTGGCGCGGATAGTCGAATGCGATGCCGGCCTCGGCGAAGCGCCGGTACGGGAGTTCCTCGACGCGCAGCGTCGTGCGCCTGCCGTCGAGCTCGACCTCGACCGGGCGGCCGGCCTCGACGCGCAGTTCCTGGCCGCCGAGCATGACGCGCAGCTGCGCGGCGGGTTCGGCCGCGAATCCGGGCGACACCGCGACGATCGACGCCAGCGTCGACCGCGCGACCGCCCACCGCATGCTGCGCATGGCCGCCTCTCAGGTCAGACGGTAGTTGGGGGCTTCCTTGACGATCTCGATGTCGTGCGGATGCGCCTCGCGCACGCCGGCGCCGGTCACGCGCACGAACTGCGGCTGGGTGCGCATCTGCTCGATCGTCGCGCAGCCGCAATAGCCCATCGAGGCGCGCAGGCCGCCGACCAGCTGATGGACGATGTTGCGCAGCGGACCGCGATACGGCACGCGGCCCTCGATGCCCTCGGGCACCAGCTTCTCCGGATCGGACGCGTCCTGGAAGTAGCGGTCGCTGGAGCCCTTCTCCATCGCGCCGAGCGAGCCCATGCCGCGGTAGCTCTTGTACGAGCGGCCCTGGTACAGCTCGACCTCGCCGGGCGCCTCCTCGGTGCCGGCGAACATACTGCCGAGCATCACCGTGGAGGCACCGGCGACGATCGCCTTGGCGACGTCGCCGGAGTAGCGGATGCCGCCGTCGGCGATCAGCGGGATCTCGTCCTGGAGCGCCTCGGCGACCAGGTCGATCGCGGTGATCTGCGGCACGCCGACACCGGTGACGATGCGCGTGGTGCAGATCGAGCCGGGTCCGACGCCGACCTTGACCGCGTCGGCGCCGGCATCGCGCAGCATGCGCGCGGCGTCACCGGTGACGATGTTGCCGCCGATGACCTGGGTCTGCGGGAAGTGGCGCTTGACCCAGGCGACGCGGTCGATGACCGACTGCGCATGGCCGTGCGCGGTGTCGACGATGATGACGTCGACGCCGGCCTCGACCAGGGCCTCGACGCGGCGCTCGGTATCGCCGCCGACGCCGACGGCCGCGCCGACGCGCAGGCGCTCGCGGTCGTCCTTGGCCGAATGCGGGTTGTCGCGCGCCTTCTGGATGTCCTTGACGGTGATCAGGCCGCGCAGCTGGAACGCGTCGTTGACGACCAGAACCTTCTCGATGCGGTGCTTGTGCAGCAGCGCGAGGACGTCGTCGTCGCTGGCGCCCTCGCCGACCGTCACCAGGCGGTCCTTGCGCGTCATGATGTTCTTGACCGGATCCTCGGGCTTCTTCTCGAAGCGCAGGTCGCGGCTGGTGACGATGCCGACCAGCTGGTCGCCGTCGACGACCGGCACGCCGGAGATGCCGTGCTCGCGCGTGATCCGCAGCACGTCGCGGATCGAGGTATCGGGCCGCACCGTCAGCGGATCGCGGATCACGCCGGCCTCGAACTTCTTGACCTGCCGGACTTCGGCGGCCTGCTGCTCGAGGGTCATGTTCTTGTGGATGATGCCGATGCCGCCGCACTGCGCCATCGTGATCGCCAGGCGCGCCTCGGTCACCGAGTCCATCGCCGCCGACAGCAGCGGGATGTTCAGGCGGATCGAGCGGGTCAGGCGGGAGGAGGTGTCGACTTCGCGCGGAAGAACCGTGGAATGTCCGGGGACGAGGTAGACGTCGTCGTAGGTGAGCGCTTCGGTGAGGATGCGCATGCGGAGCTCGCGGCGGCGATGGAAGCCCGCCATTTTACCGGGTTTCGCCGGTCGAGCGCCATCTTCGTCTGCGGCACGCTCGGCGTGACCGGATTGCGACGGCCGCGCGCGGTCCGGCGTCCGCTAGGATCGGTTCTTTTTGGTCCGGAGTCCGCCGATGCACGCGATGACGCTCGCCGCCGCCCTGCTCGCCCACCCGGCCTCGGCCGCCGACCAGATGCCGACGATCATCGGCGGCGAGCTGTCCGAGCGCTGGCCCGGCGTCGGCGCGCTGCTGCACGGCGAGCGGTTCGGCTGCACGGCGTTCCTGGTCGCACCGGACGTGGTCATGACGGCGGCGCACTGCATCGGCTCGGCGAAGATCCCGCCGCCGGACGTGTTCTTCACCGGCCCGGATCTGGACCACGTCCTGAACCGCTACCCGATCGCCAGCATCACGCCGCATCCGGACTACGACCCGTCGACCGCCCGCTACGACCTGGCGATGATCCGCCTCGCCACGCCGGCGACCGAGCCGGTGGTCGAGGTCGCGACGACGCCGCTGAGCGAGGCGGACGGCGGCCGGCCGGTCTGGATGGTCGGCTACGGGCTCGACGAGAACGACGAGTCCCAGCGCAAGCGAATCGGATCGACCGTGATCGGCGGCGTGATCACCGACAACGTCATCATCGACGCCCTGCCGCAGGCCTGCTACGGCGACAGCGGCAGCCCGCTGCTGCGGATCGGCGCGGACGGACAGCCGGTCGCGATCGGCGTCGCCAGCTACATCGACGACGCCTTCTGCGAGGGCAGTACGTACTACCAGCGCATCGACCGCGCGCTGCCGTTCGTGCTCGGCTTCGGGGACATCTGCGTCGAGGGCGGCCTGTGCAGCGACGCGCTGTTCGCGTCGGGCTTCGACGACTGACGGCTGCGAAGACCGGACGGCGCCGCCCGCGCGGGCGGCGCCGCAGCCTCAGACCAGGGCCAGCGACAGCGCCGGCCAGTAGGTGATGATCAGCACCGCCAGCAGCAGGATCACGAAGAACGGCAGGCTGGCGCGGACCAGGGTCATGACCGGCCGGCCGAAGCGCATGCTGGCGATGAACAGGTTCAGGCCGACCGGCGGCAGGAAGATCGCCAGCTGCAGGTTGGCCAGGAAGATGATGCCGAGGTGGATCGGATCGACGCCGTAGCCGAGCGCGACCGGCAGCACCAGCGGCACCAGGATCACGATCGCCGGGAAGCCCTCGAGCAGCATGCCGAAGATCAGCAGGAACACGTTGAGCACCAGCAGGAACGTGGTGCGGCTCTCGATGCTGCCGCGGATCGCGTCGAACAGCCGCTCCGGCACGCCGGTGTCGATCAGCCAGTTGGTCAGCGCCAGCGAGAAGCCGAGGATCACCAGGATCGAGCCGACCAGGGTCATCGCCTCGCGCAGCACCACCGGCAGCCGCCGCAGCGGGATCTCGCGGCGGATCACCACGGTCACGATCAGCACGTACAGCGCCATCACCGCGGCGGCCTCGGACGCGGCGAGGACGCCGGTGTAGATGCCGGTCAGGATCACGAACGGCAGCGGGATTTCCCAGGCCGCATCGCGCAGCGCGGCGCCGAGCTCGCGCGCGCTGGTCGAGCCGGTCACGACGCCGGCGCGGCGCGCGTGCCAGACGCTGTAGACCGACAGCATCACGACCATCAGCGCGCACGGCAGCACGCCGGCGCGGAACAGCGCGTCGACGGTCACCGGCGGCGTCGTGTGGAACTGCTGCGCGACCACGCCGTAGAGGATCAGCGGCATCGACGGCACCAGGATCAGGCCGAGGCTGCCGGCGGCGGTCAGCAGGCCCAGAGAGAAGCGCTCGCCGTAGCGCGCCTGCATCAGCGCCGGGAACAGCACCGCGCCGAGCGCGACGATCGTCACGCCGGTCGCGCCGGTGAACGCGGTGAACAAGGCGCAGGCGATGATCGCGACGATCGCCAGGCCGCCCGGCAGCCAGCCGAGCAGCGCATTGCTGACACGCACCAGCCGCTGCGGCGCGCCGCTCTCGGCGAGCAGGTAGCCGGCCAGCGTGAACAGCGGGATCGCGACCAGGGCCGGCATGTCGGCCAGGCGGTAGAACTCGATCGCGACGACCGCGCCGTCCTGGCCGGCGTAGTGGAAGCCGATCAGCGCGATCGCGGCGATCAGCGCGAACAGCGGCGCGCCGGCCAGCGCCAGCAGCACGATCGCGAGGATCAGCAACAGCGTCATGCCGGCTCTCCGGCGGCCGGTGCGTGCGCCGGCGGCGGCGGCAGGCAGGCCTGCACGATCAGGCGCAGCGCGAGCAGCGCGAAGCCGACCGGCAGGATCGACTGGACCGCCCAGACCGGCACGCCGGCGAAGGCCTCGGCGCCCGAATCCCAGTCGAGCTGGACCAGGGTCACGCTGTACCAGGCCATCGCCGCGCAGATCGCGGCGGCGAAGCCGAGCGAGACCACGCGCAGCACGCGCGCGGCGCGGCCGCGCACGAAGAACGTCACGATGTCCAGGCCGATGTGCCGGTTCTCGCGCGCGGCCGCGAGCGCGCCGAGCATCGCGGTCCACAGCACCAGCGCGCGCAGCATCGGATCGGCGAACGCCAGGCCGGTCTCGAACACGTTGCGCAGCAGGATCTGCGCGCCGGCGACGAGGATCAGCACGAGCACGGCGACGGCGATCAGGCCGTCCTCGACGCGGTGCAGCCAAGTCACCGCCCGGCGCGCGGCGGCGCTCACCGGCTGCCGCCGCGGATCGACGCCAGCGCCGCCTCGAGTTTCTTCTGCATGTCCGGCGTGATGCCGCCCTGGCGGATCAGCTCCTGGTAGGACTCGCTGCCGAGCGATTCCCAGCTCTTGCCGTCGGCGGCGACCGGCTGGTTGATCCTCATGCCGGCCTGCTTGAGCGCATCGAGCGCGGCGGCGTTGTCGAGGCGGTTCTGCGCATCGAGGCGCTTGAACACGGCCGCGAACTCGGCGCTGACGATCGCGCGGTCGGCCTCGTCGATCCTGCCCCAGGATTTGTTGTCGACGACCAGGACGCCGGTCACGTAGCTCAGCGGCAGGTCGATCATGTACTTGAGCTTGGTATGCCACTGGAACGCGATCGCGCCGGCGGTCGTGTTGGCGGCCGAGTCGATCAGGCCGGTCTGCAGGCTGGTGTAGACGTCCGACAGGGCCAGCGGAATCGGCGTGATGCCGGCGGTGCGGAACGCCAGCTCGGCGATCTTGTCGCCCTGCGGGATCCAGACCTTGGCGGCCTTGAGGTCGTCGCGGCTCTTGAGGTCGCGCGTGCTCATCAGATACGCGAAGCCGCCGCCGCTGATCCCGAGCGGCTCGAAGCCGGCGGCGCGGATCGAGGCCTCGACCGCGTCGTCGAGCTGGGCGCGGACGCGGTCGACCTCGTCGAGATTGCGGAACAGGAACGGCAGGCTGTAGATCTGCACGTCCTTGGCGACCTCCGACAGCTCGCCGGCCGTGAACGCGCCGCCCTGCAACTGGCCGACCTTGACCTTGCGCAGCACGGTCTGCGAGTCGCCCATGACGCCGCCGGGGAAGTATTTGATCTCGACGCGGCCGTCGGTCTTCTGCTTGACCGCATCGGCGCCGGCGCGCATCTCGCGCATCCAGGCGGTGCCGTCGGGTGCCAGCGTCGCGATGCGCAGCGTCGCGGCCTGCACGGTGGCGCCGGCCAGCGCCAGCAACGAGGCGGCTGCGAGGCGCAGCCAGGCCGGTCCGGTGGAAAGCTTCATCGTCGCTCCTGTCAGGGTATGGGGACACGGGCTCCTGCCCGTCTCCCGGTCGAACGGCTCGAGCCGGGCTCTGCCGCCGTCTGCGAGCCGCGATCGCACCTGCGAACGCGGCTCGCGCGACCCGTCCTGGATCGCGACACGGCCCGTTGCCGGTCCGCTAGAAATAATCGTCGCCGGACGCCAGCAGCGCGGTCGCGCGCTGCTGCGCCAGCGTGTTGATCAACGTCAGGCCGGGCGCGCGCGGGTCGGCCGCGATCGCCTCCTTCAGCAGGCGGTCGTGCAGCTCGCGGTCGAAGACCAGCCGCGCGTACTTCTCGGCGTACAGCACGCGCACCATCTGGTTGCGCCCCTGCGACAAGGCAAGGGCTTTCTCGAAGAAGGCCTTGCCCTGCTCCGGCTGGCCGCCGAGCGAGGCCGGCCGCAGCGTCGCCAGCACGCCCAGATACAGATACGGCTCGCCGCCGGCATGGGCGGGCTCGAGCGCGACGACGCGCTCGAGCAGGGCCTGCACCTTCGGAATGTCGGCGATCGCATTCCAGTCCTCGGCATTGGCCTGGATCCGGCCGGCCCAGGCACTGGCCAGCGCGAACAGCGCGGCCGGATCGCGCGAGCCGTTCACCGCAGCCGCGAACGGCTCGAACGGCTGGTCGAGCGCCTTGCACAGCGTCTGGTCGCCGCTGCAGACCGCGCGCCGCGCATAGTCGAACGCATGCGCCGACAGGCGCTTGGCGCGCGCCGGGTCCTCGACCAGGGCGCCGCCATAGGCGCCGTACAGCCGCGCGCCGGCCAGCAGCAGGCCGCGATTGGCCGGATCGCCCTCGATCAGGCCGTCGATCAGCAGCAGATAGGCCGGGATGCCCTCGCGCGCGGTCGCGACGTCCTGCTGGCTCAGGATGCCGGCGGTGAGGCTGTCGGCCATGCGCTGGCTGGCGCGGTTGACGAGGCCGGCGCAGCCGGACGACAGCGCGACGGCAAGGCCGAGCAGGCTGACGGACAAGGTTCGGCGGAAAGGCATGGCGCGATCTCGGGGTCGGATGGGATGACGGCCGCCGGCGTGGGAACCGGTCAGGCGGCGAGCTGCTCGGCGGCCTCGAGGGTGTTTTCCATCAGCGTCGCGACCGTCATCGGGCCGACGCCGCCCGGCACCGGCGTGATCCACGAGGCGCGCGCGGCGGCAGCCTCGAACTCGACATCGCCGGTCAGGCGCCCGTCCTCGAGCCGGTTGATGCCGACGTCGATGACGACCGCGCCGGGCTTGATCCATTCGCCACGCACCAAACCGGGCCGCCCGGCCGCGACGGCGACGATGTCACCCTGCGAGACGTAGCGGCCCAGATCGTCGGTGAAGCGGTGGCAGACCGTCGTCGTCGCGCCGGCCAGCAGCAGTTCCAGCACCAGCGGACGGCCGACGTGGTTGGAGACGCCGACGACGACGGCATGGCGGCCGCGCACCGGCTGGTCGGTATGCGCGAGCAAGGTCATGACGCCCTTGGACGTGCACGGGCGCAGGCCGCGCTGGCGCAGCAGCAGGCGGCCGACGTTCTCGGCCTGGAAGCCGTCGACGTCCTTGCGCGGATCGATGCGATTGATCAGCGCCGGCGCGTCGATATGCGGCGGCAGCGGCAGCTGAACGAGGATGCCGTGCACCGCCGGGTCGGCGTTGAGGCGCTCGACCAGGGCGATCAGGTCGGCCTCGGGCGTGGCGGCCGGCAGGTCGAACGCGTGCGAGACGAAGCCGACGCGCTGGACCGCGCGCCGCTTGTTGCGCACGTAGACGGCCGAGGCGGCATCGTCGCCGACCAGGATCACCGCCAGGCCCGGTCGCGCGGCGCCGGCCGCGACGCGTGTGGCCACGCGCACGGCGATCCGGTCGAGCAGCTCGTCGGCGATGCGCTTGCCGTCCAGCATCCTGGCGGTCATCTGAATGCCACGTCCGTAAAAGCCGGCGATTATCCATGTCCGCGAATCCGGTCTCAAACTTTGGCGTACCGTTCGCCGACGCTCTGACGCATTCTGCCGCTGATCGAGGGGTCACCCATGCGCATCTTCCTGTTCGGCCTGCTGCTGTGCGGCCTCAGCTGCGGCAACGCGTCGGCCGCGTCCGTCGAGCCGGGCACGGCCGTTCTCGACGCCGCGACCCGTCAGCAGCTGGCGCAGACCGCGCCGGGCGCGAGCCGCCCGATCGCGGCGTTTCCGCTCGGCACCGGCGTCTCCGGCCCGATCGCGTTCCGGCGCATCGAGGTCTACGCGCCGGACGCGCGGATCTACCGGGTCGACGCCGCCGGCACGCACGAGATCCCGCGCAGTACGCGCATCCACCTGATCGGCGTCAGCGCCGACGGCGCGACACGGGTCGGCCTGTCGTTCGATCCGGCCGCAGCCGAGGCGCCGGTCGGCAGCGGCAGCGGTCCGGCCGGACCGTTCGTGCTGAACGCGCGGCGCCAGGGCGAGGACTGGGTCCTGACCGCGGTGACGCCCGAGGCCGCCCTGCCGGAGGGCGTCACGCCACAGTTCCCGCAGAACGCCGATACCGCGGTGGCGCCGGACTACGTCGCGCCGATGCTCGACCTGACCGGCACGACGCCGGCCGGCGCCGGCTACGCGAGCATGGCCGTGATCGCGGTCGACACCGATACCGAGCTGATGAGCGAGCGCTTCTCGAACAACACCGCCCAGGCCACGGCCTGGATCGCCGACCTGTTCACGCAGATGAACACCACCTACCAGCGCGACCTCAACGTCACGCTGGTGCAGGGCACGACGTTCCTGCGCACGACGACCGATCCCTACTCCAACACCGACTCGCCGGCCAGCCAGGCCCAGCTGACCGAGTTCGGCAATGTCTGGCAGGCCAACTTCAGCAGCGGCGCCAATGCGGTGCCGCGCAACTTCGCGATGCTGCTGTCGGGCAAGTCGCCGAGCGGCAACAGCGCCTCGGGCATCGCCTGGCTCAACGCCTACTGCCGGACCGCGAGCAGCGGCGGCAGCTACAGCGTCAGCCAGGTGTTCACCAACCCCGGCATCGGCATTCCGTCCAGCGCGTTCATCGTCGGCCACGAGCTCGGCCACAACTTCGGCGCGCGCCATACGCACTGCGCGAGCGCCGCCAACGGCAGCGGCCCGACCGGCAGCGGCACGATCGACCAGTGCTTCCGCGGCGAGAGCGGCTGCTATTCCGGCACGCCGGTCTGCCCCTCGTCCGGTCCCGGCGCGCCGCGCGGCAGCCTGATGAGCTATTGCCACATCGGCGCGCCGAACGGCGCCAACTGCGGCCAGAACGAACTGCAGTTCCATCCGACCCACGTCAACCAGCTGCGCGGCCTGGTCGCCGCGAACACGCCGAGCTGCCTGCGCTCGGAGCTGATCTTCGCCAGCGGCTTCCAATGAGGCGGTGCCGGCCGGCTACACTCGGCCGACACCAGCGCGGAGGAGTCTCATGAGCGACATCACGACCGAGATCGAAGCGGCGGCCTTCAGGCGTCTGCTCGAGCACCTGGACCGGCGCAAGGACGTGCAGAACATCGATCTGATGATCCTGGCCGGCTTCTGCCGCAACTGCCTGGCCGACTGGTATCGCGAGGCGGCCGAGGCGCGCGGCCTCGACATCGACCGTGAGCGCGCGCGCGAGCGCATTTACGGAGAGCCGTTCGCGAGCTGGAAGGCGCGCTACCAGCCCGAAGCGACGCCCGAGCAGCTCGCCGCGTTCGAGGCCGCGCGCAAGCAGGCGCACTGAGCGGGCGCCGCGGCGAGCGGCCGCGGCTGCGACCGTTCGTCTCTTGAAACCTTTCGCCCGGACCTGCAGTCTGTCCTCGCCATGTCGTCCGCCGCCTTCCTGTTGCGCCTGTTCCTGGCGATCGTGCTGATCGCCAACGGCGTCGGCATGCCGCCGGTCGCGGCGCCGGCCGCGGACGAGACCGCCGCGCCGTGTCATGGCGCGGCGCCAGCGCTGGCGGACAGCGCCGCACCGATGCAGACGCCGGGTGGCCTGCCGATGGACTGCTGCGACGAACGCGGTGCCTGCGCCTGCATCCACGCCTGTCCGGGCCTGCCGACCGCCGCGGCGCTGATCGCGGCCGTACCGGCCCATGACGCCGCACCGGCACGCGTGCCGGCGCAGTATCGATTCGAGCCGCCGAGCCGGCCGCACCGTCCTCCGATCGTCTGAGTCGCCCGAACACCGGCCCGGCTGGCCGCCGTGCGCGTCTCGCGCACGCGGGGCTGCGTGCCGGACCCGACGACCTGGGGCCGGCCCTGCGCCGCCCCGCCGATTTGCAGCGGCCGGCACGCGATGACCGGCCCGCTCTCGAGGACCGATTCCGTGAAACACCTACCGTTCCTTCCTGCCGGCCCGCTCGGGCCGGATCTGTCGCGCCGCCGCTTCGTGCACGGCATCGCCTGGGGCGCCGCGGCCTGGGCCTGCTGCAGGTGCCGGCGTTCGCGCGTCCCGGCCCTGCGCGCCCGTCCGCGCTGACCGGCAGCACGATCGACCTGTCGATCGGCGAGCTGGCGGTCGACTACACCGGCCGCACGCGCCGCGCGGTCACCGTCAACGGCACGCTGCCGGCGCCGCTGCTGCGCTTCACCGAGGGCGACACGGTGACGATCCGCGTCCGCAACACGCTGGCCGAGGACACCTCGATCCACTGGCACGGCATCATCCTGCCGGCCAACATGGACGGCGTGCCGGGCTTCAGCTTCCACGGCATCCATCCGGGCCAGACCTTCACCTACCGCTACACGCTGCGGCAGAGCGGCACCTACTGGTATCACAGCCATTCCGGCTTCCAGGAGCAGAAGGGGCTGTACGGGCCGCTGATCGTCGATCCGCGCGAGCCCGATCCGATCCGCAGCGACCGCGAGCACGTGATCCTGCTGTCGGACTGGACCGACGAGGACCCGTACCGGATCTTCGCCAAGCTGCGCAAGAACGCCGAGTACTACAACCGCCACAAGCGCACGGTCGGCGATGCGATCGCCGACATCCGCCGCCACGGCTGGGGCGCGACGCTCGACGACCGCCGGCTGTGGGGCGCAATGCGGATGTCGCCGACCGACCTGGCCGACGTCGGCGCGCTGACCTATACCTACCTCGCCAACGGCGTGACGCCGGCCGGCAACTGGACCGGCCTGTTCCGGCCCGGCGAGCGCGTGCGCCTGCGCTTCATCAACGGCTCGGCGATGACGTTCTTCGACGTGCGCATCCCGGGCCTCAAGATGACCGTGGTCGCGGCCGACGGCCAGAACGTGCATCCAGTGACGGTGGACGAGTTCCGCATCGGCGTGGCCGAGACCTACGACGTGATCGTCGAGCCGTCCGGCCAGGATGCCTATACGATCTTCGCGCAGGCGATGGACCGCGGCGGCTACGCGCGCGCGACGCTGGCGGTCCGCGACGGACTGGCCGCGCCGGTGCCGGCGCTCGATCCGCGGCCGCTGCTGACGATGGCCGACATGGGCCACGGCGGACATGGCGGGCACGATGCGCACGGCGCGCCGGCGAAGGCTGCGCCGTCCGGACACGAGGGCCATGCCGGCCACGACACGCAGGCGGCCGGCGCGGCGCGCGACGAGCATGACGCACACGGCGGCGCGCATGCCGCGATGGGCCACGGCACCGCGGCGATGCAGACGCATCCGGCCAGCGAGAGCGGCAATCCCGGCGTCGACATGCAGACGATGACGCCGACGCCGCGCCTGGACGATCCGGGCATCGGCCTGCGCGACAACGGACGCCGCGTGCTGACCTATGCCGATCTCGCCAGCCGCTTCGCCGATCCGGACGGCCGCGAGCCGGGACGCACGATCGAGCTGCACCTGACCGGCCACATGGAGCGCTACGTCTGGTCGTTCGACGGCATCCGCTTCGGCGATGCCGAGCCGCTGCGCCTGCGCTACGGCGAGCGCCTGCGCATCGTGCTCGTCAACGACACGATGATGGAGCATCCGATCCACCTGCACGGCCTGTGGAGCGATCTGGAGGACGCCGACGGCGCGTTCCGCGTACGCAAGCACACCGTCAACATGCCGCCGGGCACGCGCCGCAGCTATCGCGTGACCGCCGACGCGCTGGGCCGCTGGGCCTACCACTGCCATCTGCTCTATCACATGGATGCCGGCATGTTCCGCGAGGTGCGCGTCGAGGAGGGCTCGGCATGAACGCACGACACCTGCGCCTGCGGCTGATCGCACTTTCGGTCGCTGCATGCCTGGCCGGACTGCCGGTCGCGCACGCGATGACCGCCGAGACGGCCCGCCGCGAAGAAATGCCGCGCGCGCCGCAGCGATCGGCCGGTCACGAGTCGAAGAGCCAGGGTTCGATCGATCGCGGCTCGATGAATCATGACTCGATGGATCATGACTCGATGGATCATGACTCGATGGATCATGACTCGATGGATCATGACTCGATGGATCATGACTCGATGGATCATGGCTCGATGGACCATGGCTCGATGGATCATGGCTCGATGGATCATGGCTCGATGGATCACGGCTCGATGGATCACGGCTCGATGGATCATGGTGCGATGGACCACGGCACCGCCGACGCGGCCGGGCCGCTCCTGCCGCCGATCACCGACGCCGACCGCGCGGCCGCGTTCCCGGATCTCGGCGGCATGCGCATGCAGGACCACATGGACGACGATCCGGTGCTGGCCTCGTTCGCGTTCGACCGGCTCGAATGGCAGGACGCGCCGGGCGATGCGGCCGCGTGGGAGACCAAGGCCTGGGTCGGCCGCAGCTTCGACCGGCTCTGGTTGCGCAGCGAGGGCGAACGCAGCGGCGGCCGCCTCGAGCACGCGCAGGCCGAGCTGCTGTGGAGCCACGCGTTCCATCCGTGGTGGGATCTGATGGTCGGCATCCGCCACGATTTCGCGCCGGGCGCGTCCAAGGACTGGCTCGCGATCGGTGTGCAGGGGCTGGCGCCGTACAAGTTCGAGACGAAGGCGACCGCGTATCTGGCCGGCGACGGCCGCATCGCCGCCTCGTTCGAGGCGGAGTACGAGCTGCTGCTGACCAACCGGCTGATCCTGCAGCCGCTGGTCGAGGCCACGCTGTACTCGCGCACCGACGCCGCGCGCGGCACCGGCGCGGGCCTGGACCGCCTCGAGGCCGGCCTGCGTCTGCGCTACGAGATCCGCCGCGAGTTCGCGCCGTACGTCGGCTGGGTCTGGCAGCGCCGCTACGGCGACGGCGCCGATCTGGCGCGGGCGCACGGCGAGCCGGTCGAGGACGGGCGTCTGGTCGCCGGTCTGCGCGTCTGGTTCTGAGCGTCGGCGGCGCGGCACCGTGCCGCGCCGCTTGACCCTGGTCTCGGGTCCAGGGTCTAAGCTGGTCGCATGAACGCTCTCCCTTCCCGCTCGATGACGATCGGCGCCCTGGCCAGGGCCAGCGGCGTCGGCATCGACGCGATCCGCTTCTACGAGCGCCAGGGCCTGCTGCCGAAGCCGGCCCGGCGCGCCTCGGGCTATCGCGACTACCCGCCCGCCACCGTGCAGCGCCTGCGCTTCATCCGCCACGCCAAGGCGCTCGGCTTCAGCCTGGCCGAGATCGGCGATCTGCTGACGCTGTCGGCCGACCACGAGCGCGGCGTCGAGGGCATCCGCAGGCGCGCCGAAGACCGCCTGGCCGCGCTCGAGCAGCGCATCGCCGAGCTCGAACGCGTCCGCGACGGACTGAAGACCTTGATCGACGCCTGCCCCGGTCACGGCGAGCCGGACCGCTGTCCGATCCTGCGCGCGCTCGGCGACGAGTGCGACGATGCAGCGGCCGTTACGGCTGTCGCGGCGGTGCGCCGATGAACGCGCCGTCCTGTCACAGCGACGCCGCATCCGCCGGACCGGCCGCCGAGCGCGATCCGGTCTGCGGCATGACCGTCGATCCGGCGAGCACGCCGCATCACGCCGACCACGCCGGCCGTCGCTGGTACTTCTGCTCGGCGCGCTGCCGCGAGCGCTTCGTTGCCGATCCGCAGCGCTATCCCGCCGGCACGACTGCGACCACCGCACCAGCAGCACCATCGTGCTGCCACGGCCACGCCGAATCGGGCACAACCGCTTCCGCACCGTCCGCCGATCGCGATCCGGTCTGCGGCATGACGGTCGATCCGGCGGCCAGCCCGCACCAGGCCGACCATGCCGGCCGGCGCTGGCATTTCTGCTCGGCACGCTGCCGCGAGCGCTTCGTCGCCGATCCGGATCGCCATCTCGGCGCAGCGGCTGCCGCGCCCGCGACGAGCGCCGGCGCGCTCTACACCTGCCCGATGCATCCGCAGATCCGCCAGCGCGGGCCCGGCCACTGCCCGCTCTGCGGCATGGCATTGGAACCGCTGCTGCCGGACGCCGGAGAGGACGATGACGGCACGCTGGCCGCGCTCGGCCGGCGCCTGACGATCTGCGTCGCGCTGACCGCGCCGGTCGTCGCGATCGCGATGGGCCCGCATCTGGCCGGCTGGCACCTGCCTGCGCCGTGGGGTGCGATCGCCGCCTGGATCGAGGCCGTGCTGGCGACGATCGTCGTGCTCTGGGGCGGCGCCGGCTTCTTCGTGCGCGGCTGGCGCTCGCTGCGGCCGTGGGCGCCGAACATGTATACGCTGATCGCGCTCGGCACCGGCGTGGCCTGGCTCTACAGCACCATAGCGTTCGCCGCACCGGAGCTGTTCCCGGCGGCGTTCCGCGACCGGCACGGCGCGGTCGCGGTCTACTTCGAGGCAGCCGCGGTCATCGTGACCCTGGTCCTGCTCGGCGACCTGCTCGAACTGCGCGCGCGCCGCCGCACCGGCGCGGCACTCAAGGCCTTGCTCGGCCTGGCGCCGAAACAGGCGCGCCGCGTCGGCGCGGACGGCTCCGAGGCCGACGTGCCGCTCGATGCGGTCGCGGTCGGCGACGTGCTGCGGATCCGTCCCGGCGAGAAAGTCCCGGTCGACGGCCGCGTCGTCGACGGCGCCAGCCACCTCGACGAGTCGATGCTGACCGGCGAGCCGATGCCGGTCGCCAAGGCCGCCGGCGACCCCGTCACCGGCGGCACGCTCAACCGCGACGGCGCGCTGCTGATGCGTGCCGAGCGCGTCGGCGCCGACACGCTGCTCGCGCAGATCGTCGGCCTGGTCGCCGAGGCGCAGCGCTCGCGTGCACCGCTGCAGCGCGTCGCCGACCGTGTCGCGGCCGTGTTCGTGCCGGCGGTGATCGGCGTCGCGCTGGCCGCCTTCGCGGGCTGGGCCTGGGTCGGACCGGAACCGCGCCTGGCCCATGCGCTGATCGCCGCGGTGTCGGTGCTGATCATCGCCTGTCCGTGCGCGCTCGGTCTGGCGACGCCGATCTCGATCATGGTCGCCAGCGGCCGCGCGCGCAGAACGGCATCCTGTTCCGCGACGCCGCCGCGATCGAACAGCTGCGCCTGGTCGACACGCTGGTCGTCGACAAGACCGGCACGCTGACCGAGGGCCGGCCGTCGCTGCGCGCGATCGAGCCGCTCGACGGCCACGACGAGACCGATGCGCTGGCGCTGGCGGCCGCGCTCGAACGCGCCAGCGAACACCCCCTGGCGCGCGCGATCGTCGCCGCGGCCGAAGCGCGCGGGCTGGCCGCGCCGGCCGCCGCCGGCTTCGTCGCGCGCAACGGCCTGGGTGTGGAGGGCCGCGTCGACGGCCGGCCGCTCGCACTCGGCAACGCCGCGCTGCTGCGCGAGTACGGCATCGAGCTACCGGCAGCGGCGCTGGACCGCGCCGAGGCGCTGCGCGCGGACGGCGCGACCGTGGTGTTCCTCGCCGTGGACGGCCGTCCGGCCGCGCTGTTCGCGATCGCCGACCGCATCAAGCCCTCGACGCCGCAGGCGATCGCGCAGCTGCACGCGGCCGGTCTGCGCATCGTCATGCTGACCGGCGATACCGCGACGAGCGCGCGCGCGGTCGCCGCCGCGCTCGGCATCGACGCCGTCCATGCCGAGGTCTCACCGGCCGGCAAGGCCGCGGTGATCGCGGCACTCAAGCGCGAGGGCCGGCGCGTCGCGATGGCCGGCGACGGCATCAACGATGCGCCGGCGCTGGCCGCGGCCGACATCGGCATCGCGATGGGCGACGGCACCGACGTCGCGATCGAGAGCGCCCGGGTGACCCTGGTCAAGGGCGATCTGGCCGGCATCGTGCGTGCGCGTGCACTGTCGCAGGCGACCGTGCGCAACATCCACCAGAACCTCGCGTTCGCGTTCGGCTACAACGCGCTCGGCGTACCGATCGCGGCCGGTGCGCTGTATCCGCTGACCGGCCTGGTGCTCTCGCCGATGATCGCAGCGCTGGCGATGAGTCTGTCGTCGGTGTCGGTGGTCGCCAATGCGCTGCGCCTGCGCACGCTGCCGCTGCGCCCGGCTCCGCAGCAGCCGGTCGAACCGCAGCGGCCATGACAGCCGTCACCCGCGATCGCTGACGGCCGGGTCTGCTGCGCGCGGGCCTGGATCCGGATCATCGTTGCTGCACCCTGACGGTGCCGGAGGCTCTGACGATGATCGACGTTTCGACCCTGTCGCCCTCGACCCGCGCCACGCTGGCCAGGTGGATGCCGATCCTGATCGCGATCGGCGTGGTCTGGCTGCTCGCACGCGGCGTGCGCCGGCTGTTCTGGACCGGCTTCGGTCTGTTCTGCGCGTTCTGGTGGGCCGGCCCGTGGCTGCTGCGCTGAGCGCGGTGCTCAGCCGGCCGACGCGCACAGCCGGGCCAGATCGGCGTAGCCGTCGAACACGGCGGCCGCACCGCAGCCCGGACAGGCCGGATCGCGCGGCAGCGCCAGTTCGCGCATCGTCGCGGCCAGTGCGTCGTAGCACAGCAGCCGGCCGGTCAGCGGCCGGCCGATGCCGAGCACGAGCTTGATCGCCTCGGTCGCCTGCAGCAGGCCGATCGTGCCGGGCAGCACGCCGAGCACGCCGGCCTCGCTGCAGTTGGGCGCCTCGGCCGCCGACGGCGGCTCCGGGAACAGGCAGCGATAGCACGGCGAGGCCGCGTCGCACGGATCGAACACGCTGACCTGGCCGCTGAAGCGGTGCACCGCACCGTAGACCAGCGGGATGCCGAGCCGGCGTGTCGCCGCGTCGAGCAGGTAGCGCGTCGGGAAGTTGTCGGCGCCGTCGATCACGACGTCGTGGCCGGCGATCGCCGCCTCGACGTTGGCCGCGAGCAGCCGTTCCTCGCGCACGCCGATCTCGATGCCGGGATTCAAGGCCGACAGCGCGATCCGCGCCGATTCGGTCTTGGCCATGCCGATGCGCGCGTCGGCGTGCAGCACCTGCCGCTGCAGGTTGGAGCGCTCGACGCGATCGTCGTCGATCAGGGTCAGACGGCCGACGCCGGCCGCGGCCAGGTACAGCGCCGCCGGTGATCCGAGGCCGCCGGCGCCGATCAGCGCGATCCGTGCCCGCAGCAGCCGCGCCTGGCCGGCGAGGCCGACCTCGGGCAGCACCAGATGCCGCGCATAGCGTTCGCCGGCATCGGCGCCGAGTGCACCGGCCGCCTCGGGCAGGCCCTCGGCGCGCCAGCGTGCGAAGCCGCCGGCGACCGAACGCACGTCGCGGTAGCCGAGCGCGAGCAGCGTCTGGCGCGCGAACAGCGAGCGGCGGCCGCTCGCGCACAACGTCAGGATCGGCCGGTCGCGGTCCGGCTGCAGCGCCGGGAAGCGGTCCTCGATCGCGCCGCGCGCCAGACCGAGCGCATCGACGGGACCGCCGCCGGCACGCTCGTCGTCCTCGCGCACGTCGAGCAGCAGCGCACCGCCGAGCTGCGCCTGCCGCGCCGATCGCGGATCGATCTCGGCCTCGGAAGGGAGCGCCGCGCAAGCGTCGGACGACACGGCCGCGATCCGTCAGCCCGATCCGAGCGAGGCCGCGCTGCGGCCGCTGCGCTGCTCGACCAGGGCGAGATTGGCCGCGATCGACGGCTGATCGGGCGCGAGCTTCCTCGCGTAGCTCAGCACGTCCAGCGCAGCGTCGATGCGGCCGTCGTGGAAGCAGGCCATGCCGTAGAGATTGAGCGCATTGAGATCGTCCGGGTGCTGCACCAGTGCGCGTTCGAGGCAACGGATCGCGAGTTTCAGATCGCCTTCCTTGAGATGATGCTGGGCGAGGTAGATCAGCGCCTCGGGCTCGTTCTTCCACTGCTCGAACTGCGGCGCCCACTTCTCGCGCATGCGCGCGTAGTACGCCTCGCGCTGCGGCTCGTTGGCGTTGGGGCCGTAGCCGCAGCCCGACTCGCCGATCGCGCCGTTCCAGATGCAGGTGGCGGCCTGTACCCACTGGAAGCGCGTGCGCGTCGCGCAGTTGATGAAGAAGTCGTGGTCCTCGTAGACCGGGAACGTCGGATCGAAGCGCGCGCCCTCCTCGACCAGGCTGCGGTGGAACAGCGTCGCGACCGGCTGGCTGCGGTTCTGGTTGTACAGCTGCATGTGGAAGCCGGCGCGTCCGCTGTAGCCGATCAGCGAGCCGTCGACGTCGTGGACGCGTGCACTCGAGTACAGCAGCCGTACGCCCTCGCCGCGCGGCGCCTCGAGCAGCGTGCGCACGTGCTCGGGCAGCAGTTCGTCGTCGTCGTCGAGGAAGTTCAGCCATTCGCCGCGGGCCGCGTCGAGACAGGCATTGGCGGCCTCGGGCCGCGTCAGGCGGCGATCGGGGTCGGGCCGGATCAGGCGCAGCGGGCGCCCGTCGATCTGCTCGGGCAGGTCGCGGTGCGCCGCGCCGCAGGCCGCGACGACGACGATCTCGATCGCCGGCCAGGTCTGCGCGGCCGCCGAGGCCAGCGCGCGGTCGAGCGTCGGCCGGTCCATGCTGCGGATCAGGATCGATACCAGGGGCGTGTCGTCGGTCATCGGGAGAGCGTTCCGGAAAGGGCGAAGATCATCGCCGGCACGACGGCACCGGCAGGCAGTTCGGTCAGGTCGGCCTCCACGCGCACCAGCGCGTTGGCCTCGGCGACGCCGCGCAGCATGCCCGAGCCCTGCCGGTCGAGCAGGTCGGCCTGCAGCGTGCCGTCGACGCCGGCGCGGACGTGGGCGCGCAGGAATTCGGTGCGGTCGTGGCGCTTGCGCAGCGGCGCGGTCAGGCGCGCGCTCAGCCACGGCGCGGCGGTGGTCGCGCAGCCCTGCAGCGCCTCCAGATACGGCAGCACCAGGACCAGGAAGGTGGCCACGGTCGAGACCGGGTTGCCGGGCAGCGCGCACAGGCGCGCGGCGCCGATGCGCCCGGTCAGGAACGGCATGCCGGGCTTCATGCGCACCTTCCAGAAATCGATCGTGCCGATCTCGGCGAGCAGGCCCGGCAGCAGGTCCGCATCGCCGGCCGAGACGCCGCCGCAGCTGACGATCAGATCGGCCTGGCCGGCCGCCTGCAGCAGCGCGGCACGGATCGTATCGGCATCGTCGGGCAGGTGCCGGTGCGACAGCAGCGCGGCGCCGGACTCGCGGATCAGGGCGCCGACGCTGAAGGCATTGCTGTTGTGGATCTGCGCCGGCGAGGTCGCCTCGCCCGGCATCACGACCTCGTCGCCGGTCGTCAGCAGCACGACGCGCGGCCGCCGCACGACCGCGATGCGGGCACGCCCCAGCGAGGCGCAGACGCCGAGCTGCGCCGGTCCCAGGCGCTGGCCGCGGCGCAGCGCGGTCTCGCCGGCGCGGAAGTCCTCGCCGGCCGGACGCACGTTGGCGCCGGGCCGTTCGCCGGCCCCGATGATCGCCTCGTCGCCGTCGACGCGGACGTGCTCCTGGATCACCACGGTGTCGGCGCCGTCCGGCAGCGGCGCGCCGGTCATCAGGCGCAGGCATTCGCCGGGCGCGATCGCGAACGAGGCCGCAGCGCCGGCCAGATGCGTGCCGACGATGCGCAGCCGCCGCTCGCCGGCCGCCGGCAGGTCGGCGCCGCGCAGCGCGAAGCCGTCCATCGCCGAGTTCGCGAACGGCGGCACCGCGCGCTCGACCACGAGATCCTCGGCGAGCACGCGGCCGAGCGCCTCGTCGAGTGCGATCGTCTCGACCTCGAGCGCCTGCGCGCGGCCGGCCGCGGCGAGGAACGCGCCGGCGGCCTCGACGGTCCAGCGGCTCGGGCAGTCAGGCGTGCGGGGCGAGGCGTTCACGGAAGGCGGCGAAGTCCGACGGCGTATTGAGATTCTCGAAGTGTACGCGGCGATCGGCGAAATCAACCTCGACCGCGCCGACCGCATCCTGCCAGGCATGCACGCCGCGCTGTTCGCTCGCGGCGGCGGCGGCCGATGCCGCGAGCACACGCGCGTACAGCGCGAACAGCGGCTGGCGGCGCACGCCGTCGTGGGCGACCCGGATCGTCGCGCCGGGCGCTGCGGCCAGCAGGCGCGCGGCGAGATCGGGCGGCGGCAACGGACAATCGACCGGTACGCTGAGCAGCCAGTCGGTCCGGCACGCCGCCAGCGCCGCGGCGATGCCCGCGAGCGGACCGCGATGGCCCGGCAGCGCGTCGCGGATCGTCTCGGCGTATCGCGCATAGACCTCGAGGTTGCGGTTGGCGACGATCAGCAGCGGCGGCGCGGGATCTTCCGGTGCGCGGCGCAGGCCCGGCGCGGCCAGCACCCGCTCGATCAGCGGCCGTGCGCCGAGCGGCGCCAGGCCCTTGTCGCGGCCGTCCAGGCGCGTGGCCGCACCGCCGGCGAGCACCGCGACCGTGTACGCCGCGCCGCTCACGGCATCAGCGCTTGCCGCGCTTGGCGTTGCGGATCATGCGCTGGCGGCGACGCTGCTGGCCTTCGGTCAGCTCGTTGCGCTTGCCGGCATAGGGGTTGTCGCCGTCGCGGAACTCGATGCGGATCGGCGTGCCGACCAGGCGATAGCGCTTCCGGAAGAAGTTCTCCAGATAGCGCCGGTACGCATCGGCCAGATGCTGCGTGCGCGATCCGTGGATCACGATCGTCGGCGGATGCGTGCCGCCCGGATGGGCGTACTTGAGCTTGGGCGCGTGACCGCGCACCAGCGGCGGCTGGTAGCCCTCGTACGCGGCCTCGAGCGCGCGCGTCAGCTCCGAGGACGTGAACGTGCGGCCGGCCGAGGCATGACTGCGGTTGACCGCCTTGATCAGCTCGCCGATGCCGCTGCCGTGCAGCGCCGAGATCGTCACCTGCGGCGCCCAGTCGACGAAGACCAGCTTGCGCGCCAGCGAGACGCGGCACTGCTCGCGGTCGTAGGTCGAGAGGCCATCCCACTTGTTGACCGCGATGACCAGGGCGCGCTGCGCCTCGAGCACGTGGCCGATCAGGCCGGCGTCCTGGTCGGTGACGCCCTCCTTCGCGTCGAGCAGCAGCACCACCACGCTGGCCGCCTCGATCGACTGCAGCGTCTTGATCACACTGAACTTCTCGACCGCGTCCTCGATGCGCGCGCGGCGCCGCACGCCGGCGGTGTCGATCAGCGTGTAGCGCTTGCCGTCGCGCTCGAGCGGTACGCGGATCGAATCGCGCGTGGTGCCGGCGACGTCGGAGACGACGACGCGGTCCTCGCCGAGCAGGCGGTTGACCAGGGTCGACTTGCCGACGTTCGGACGGCCGACGATCGCGACGCGAACGCCCTCCTCGTCGGCTTCCTGTTCGGCCTCGCCTTCCGGCGGCAGGCGCGCGGTGATCGCATCGAGCAGCGGCTGCACGCCGCGGCTGTGCGAGGCGGCCAGCGGCAGCGGCGTGGCGATGCCCAGACCGGCGAACTCGGCCAGCGCGACGTGCTCGTCGAGGCCGTCGACCTTGTTGACGGCCAGCAGGATTGGTTTGGCGACGCGGCGCAGCCGCTCGAGGATCGCCGGGTCGCCCGGCAGCATGCCGTCGCGCGCGTCGACGACGAAGACGACGATGTCGGCCTCGTCGATCGCGGCCTGGACCTGGCGCGCGGTCAGGCCGGCCAGGCCTTCCTCGTCGTCGGCCAGACCGCCGGTGTCGACCACCATGAAACGCCGCTCGCCGAGCCGGCAGATGCCGTAATGGCGATCGCGCGTGACGCCCGGCAGATCGGCGACCAGAGCGTCGCGCGTGCGTGTGAGTACGTTGAACAACGTCGACTTGCCGACGTTGGGGCGCCCGACCAGGGCTACGACTGGCAACACCGCTCGCCCCTCCGTCGATCAGGCGATGAAAACGAGATCGCCGCGACCTTCACGTCGCGGCGGCGAACCGCCCGGACCGGGCGGCAGTGGCGGAAGCGACCGCGCGGACCGGCAGCGCCGGCCGCAGCGGCATCAACGGGCGACGCGCCAGGCGCCCAGGCGCCCTTCGCTGTCCTCGACGTAGACGGTGTCGCCGTCGACCACCGGCTTGCCGGCGATCGGATTCTTGCCGAGGCGCTCGCGCGCGATCAGCTTGCCGTCCTCGGCGTTGAGCCAGTGCACCCAGCCTTCGACGTCGCCGACGACGATCGCGCCGCCCTGGGCGGCCGGCGAGGACAGCCAGCGGTACTTGAGCTGGTCCTGCTTCCAGAGGTTCGCGCCGCTCTGGCGATCGAACGCCCAGACGTTGCCTTCGTCGTCGACGACGGCGACGACGTTGCCGGCCACGGTGACGCCCGCATAGCTGGACAGATCGCGCTGCCAGGCGGTGCGGCCGCTGTCCGAATACAGCGCGCTGACGA
Source organism: Dokdonella sp. (assembly GCA_024707225.1). Taxonomy (GTDB): domain Bacteria; phylum Pseudomonadota; class Gammaproteobacteria; order Xanthomonadales; family Rhodanobacteraceae; genus Dokdonella. Next base: position 1,685,614 of record JANQAE010000001.1, read on the forward strand.
TGCCGCGATAGCCGGCCGCGAACACCTCGCCGCCGTCGACGACGACCTCACCGTCGACGTCGGCCAGACGGTCGACCTCGGTACGGCCCTCGCCGAGACCGAGCGTCTGCGTCCAGGCCTGGCTGCCGTCGGCGATGTTGACCGCGACGATCTTGCCGTTGTCGAAGCCGGACACGACCAGGCCGTTGGACACGCGCGGCGCCGAGTTGCCGCGCAGGCTCAGCGGCGGCACGCCCTGGTCGAACACCCAGCGCCGGCTGCCGTCGCCGATGTCCAGACCGTGGAGCCGGCCGTCGTTGCTGCGCACGATCACGGTGTCGCCGCTGACCGCCGGCGCCGTGATCACCTCGGAGGAGACGGTCACGACCCAGCGCTCGGCGCCGTCGGCCGCCGCGTACGCGCCGACCTGACCGTCCAGGCCGCCGACGATGACCAGATCGCCGGCCACGGTCGGACCGCCCGACCAGCGCACGCTGGTGTCGGTGCGGCGCCAGTAGGCGCCCGAGCGCTTGCCGCTGTGCACGTTCCACAGGCGCTTGCCGGTGGCCGCGTCGAGCGCGCTCAGATTGCCGGCGACGTCGGCGACGTACAGGCGGCCGTCGGCCACCGCCGGCACCATCGGCGCACCGGATCGATCCGGACCCTTGCCGGCGCTGCCGGTCCAGGCGCGCTGCACCGACAGCGTCGGCGTGAACGACTCGGCTAGCGGCGTCGGCGGCTCGACGTTGTCCTTCTTGCCGAGATTGCGGAACCAGGTGCAGCCTCCCAGTAGGAGGGCCAGGACCAGGACGGCGACGGTGGAGACCTTCATTACGAGCCCTGCTGTGCTGCTGCGGGGGCGGCGCCGAGATCGTCGAGCTTCATCTGCACGAAGCTGCGGTTGGGCGCCTGCGGGTCGAGCTTGGCGAGCGCGTCGCGATAGGCCGCACGCGCTTCCTCGTCGCGGTCGAGCTTGACCAGCGCGTCGCCGCGCAGCTCGGCGGCCTGGCCGACGTACTCGGCCTTGTCGATGCTCTCGAGCAGGCCCAGCGCCGCGGCGGCGTCACCCTCGGCCAGTCGCACCTGCGCCAGACGCAGGTTCACCAGATGCTTGAGCGCCGGCAGCTTGACGTTGGAACGGGCCCAGTCGAGGTCGGGCGCGGCCGCCTTGAGGTCGCCCTTGACGACCGCGCGCTCGGCCTGGCCGAGCGCGGCGAGCACGGCATAGACCGTGCCCGGATAATCCTTGCGCAGCGCCGCGGCGATCGCGTCGGCGTCCTCGGTGCGCTTGCCCTCGACGGCGACGCCGAGCGCCTGGTACTGCAGCGCGGCCTCGACCGCCTTGCCGTCCTGGCGGTGCTTCCACTGCTGCCAGCCGAAGATCAGCAGCAGGGCGAGGGCGATGCCGGTCGCGATCGACATCGTGTTCTGGCGAAGCCACTTGCGGACGACTTCGCCCTGCTCGTGTTCGTCAAGAAGTTCAAAAGCCATTGCGTGTACCTGGAAAGAGGGAGATCGGAGCTGCGGATGCGGCCGGCGCGACCCCGGCGTGCAGGCGCGCAAGGGTAGCAGGAAAGCACGGCCCGGCGTCCGCCGCCGCCGCGCCGCGGATTATCCGGCGATTCAGGGTTCGATGCGGGCGACCGTGGCGTCCGGCCCGAACACGCGCACGTGGGCGACGTTCGCGCGACGATACGGCGCGAGGTCGACGGCCGCGCCATCGGCCTGCAACTCGACGCCGTCGGCGTTGCCGAGCCGCACCGACAGCGGTCGCTCGCTGCGGTAGCTGCGCTCGGTGCCGGCCTGCAGCAGACCGTACTCGAGCCGCTTGCCGTCCGCGTCCAGGACCTCGACCCAGCTGGCCTGGCTGACCTTGAGCACCAGCGTGCGCCCGCCTTCGGCGGCCGGCGCCGGGCTCGGTGCCGGCGCCGTGGCGGGCCGGGTCGAGAACGGGGCCATCGAAGCGACCACCGGCGGCGGCGCCTCGATCCGCGGCGGCGCCAGCGGTGCCGGCGCGACCTCGACCGGCAGCGCGGCGATCGAGTCCGGCGCCGAGGATGCTGCCGGCGTCTGCAGCGCGGCCGTGTCGAGCGGCGTGGTGCGGACCAGACTCTGCTCGATGCCGCCACGCGTCGCCGCGAACCAGACCGTCGGCCCGAGGATCAGGCCGGTCAGGATCAGGTAGGTGGCGGTCACCGAATAGCGGTCGAGCAGATAGCGCGAACGCGGCACGGTGCCGGTCGCGACGATCGGCGTCGTCTCGGTGTGCAGGTCGGCGACCCGCTCGGCGTGCGCGGCCGGCAGGCCGAGCAGCCGCGTATAGCTGATCAGATAGCCGCGCAGGTAGACGCCCTGCGTCATGCCCTGATAGTCGTCGGCCTCGATCCGCGCGATCAGCCGGACCGGCAGCTTCAGCCGTGTCGCGACCTCTTCGCGTGTCCAGCCCCTGGCCTCGCGGGCCGCACGCAGGTGCTGACCCAGCGAACCTTCACCGGTGTCGATCATGCCCCCCTGGACAGACGCCGCCGACATCGCGGCTGCGTCTGCAAGACTTTCCGATTCGATAGCCATTGCTGTGCCTGTGCTCTCGATTGTGTCCTGGCCAGTCTCCAGGTGCAGCGGCAGCTGGCCGTTGTCGTTGTCGTCGCTGGATCGTTCTCGCGCACGTATCCCCCCTGCGACATCCCCGCGCGAGCCTGAGGGTGTCCGGCTGTTCATGTCACGACGTCCCCGGCGCGTCCAGCATGCGAGCCTGCTGCGAGCTGGGGAAATCCTGCAGCAGGCGGCGGGTGTAATCCCGGGCACCGTCGGCATTGCCGAGCTGCAGCTCGATGTTGCGGCCGAGCATCAGCGACTCCGGGCGGGCGCGAGCGGTCGCCTCGTAGCGCTGCAGGAACCGCGCGCGCGGAAGTACTCGCGCCGCGCATAGAGCACCGAGGCCATCTGGAACAGCGCCTCGGTGTTGTTCTGATCCTGCTCGAGCGCGACGCGCAGCTTCTGCTCGGCCTCGTCGTAGCGGCCTGCGCGCGCCAGGCAGATGCCGGCATTGCCGAGCGCCAGCGCCGGCGTGCGGTAGAACGGGTCGGCGATGGCGCGGTCGAAATACGTCGCGGCCTCTTCCGGCTTGCCGTTGTTGCACAGGTACCAGCCGTAGTTGTTCGCCTCGGCGCCGCTGTTGGGCTTGAGCTGCGCGGCGCGGCGGTAGTGCTCGCCGGCCTTCTGCGGGTTGCCGATGCGCTCGTAGAGCACCGCGACCACGGTGTGCGCATCGGCATAGTTGCCGTCGGCCTCGAGCGCGCGCGTGAGCTTTTCCATCGCCAGCTCGAGCTGGCCCTGCTGCATGTAGCGCTGGCCCAGCTCGGTATTGGCGCGCGCGGCTTCCTGCTTCTTGGTCGGGTTGTTGTTGTTCTTGACGCTGCCGCCGGTGGCGCAGCCGACCGTGCCGCACAGCAGCAGGGCGATCAGGGCCGGCCGGAGGCTAGGCCGCATCGGCGACTCCCCGCTCCAGCGTGCGCCGGAACTCGGCCTGGCGGCGCGTGCGGTCGACGACCTGGCCCTTGAGCTGGCCGCAGGCGGCGTCGATGTCGTCGCCGCGGGTACGGCGCACCATCGTCAGCACGCCGGCGTCGAGCAGGATCTTCTGGAACGCGCGGATCGTGGCCTCGTCGGAGCGCTCGAAACGCGTGCCGGCGAACGGGTTGAACGGAATCAGATTGACCTTGCTCGGCACCGTGCGCATCAGCTTGACCAGCTGGCGCGCGTGCTCGGGCAGATCGTTGACGCCCTTGAGCATCGTGTATTCGAACGTGATCGTCGTGCGCGGCCGCTTGGCCGCGTAGCGCCGGCAAGCGGCCAGCAGCTCGGCGATCGGGTATTTCTTGTTGAGCGGCACGATCTCGGTGCGCAGCTCGTCGACCGGCGCATGCAGCGAGACCGCGAGCGAGACGTCGCTGGTCTCCGACAGCCGATCGATCATCGGCACCAGACCGGCCGTCGACAGCGTGACGCGCTTGTTGGCGAGGCCGAAGCCGAGGTCGTCGCGCATGATGCTCATCGCGCGCACGACGGCGTCGAAGTTCAGCAGCGGCTCGCCCATGCCCATCATCACGACATTGGTCAGCTTGCGCTGATGGTGCGGCACGTTGCCGAGGTGACGCGCCGCCACCCAGACCTGACCGATGATCTCGGCCGTGGACAGGTTGCGGTTGAAGCCCTGCGTCGCGGTCGAGCAGAACTGGCAGTTCAGGCCGCAGCCGACCTGCGAGGACACGCACAGCGTGCCGCGCGAGGTCTCCGGGATGAACACGGTCTCGATCGCGTTGGCGCCGTCCATGCCGAGCAGCCACTTGTGCGTGCCGTCGGCGGACTGCTTCTCGAACAATACGTGCGGCGGCACGATCTCGGCGACCGCCTGCAGCTTCTCGCGCAGCGCCTTGCCGACGTCGCTCATCTGGGCGAAGTCGGTGACGTGGCGGTGATAGACCCACTTCATGACCTGGTCGGCCCGGTACGGCTTCTCGCCGAGCTGCGCGAAGAACGCACGCAGCTCGGCGCGATCGAACCCGAACACATTGGTCTTGGGGGTCGTCACGGCATCCATCTCAGCGCGAGACGACCTCGGTCGCCGCGAAGAAGTAGGCGATCTCGGCCGCGGCGGTCTCGGCCGCGTCCGACCCGTGGACGGCATTGGCGTCGATCGAGTCGGCGAAGTCGGCGCGGATCGTGCCCGGGTCGGCCTTCTTCGGATCGGTGGCGCCCATCAGCTGGCGGTTCTTGGCGATCGCGTCCTCGCCCTCGAGGGCCTGGATCATGACCGGGCCGGAGATCATGAACTCGACCAGCGCGTTGAAGAACGGACGCTCGCGGTGCACCGCGTAGAAGCCCTCGGCCTCGGCGCGCGACAGCTGCTTGTAGCGAGCGGCGACGATCTTGAGGCCGGCCTTCTCGAAACGCGTGTAGATCTCGCCGATCACGTTCTTGGCGACCGCATCGGGCTTGATGATGGACAGGGTGCGCTCCAGCGCCATGAAATGGTTTCTCCGGAAAGTGAATGCGTGGCCGCGCTGCGAGTGCGCGGACGTGGGCATATGAAGAATCCGCGAACTTCCGCGGGGTTAGCAGATGTATGAACGGAAGATTCTAGCCGGTTCCGCCGCCCGGCGCCATGCCGGATTGGCGACTGCGCCACGTTTTTACATGCGCCGCCGCCTTCTGCAGCCTCCTGCGGTGCACCGATGCTGCAGCGCGGTTTGACGGCGGCGACGGCGCTGGCTTAGATTCAAACGGCCGTTTGATTCGCCTCTCGTGGGACCACCCGTGGATCTGACTCCGTTCTCGACCCGGCAGCGCATTCTCGGCGCTGCCGAGGAATTGTTCGCCCGCCACGGCTTCGCCGGCGCGTCGCTGCGCCAGGTGACCGCCAGCGCCAAGGTCAATCTGGCCGCGGTCAACTACCACTTCGGCTCGAAGGAGAACCTGATCGAGGAGGTGTTCCGGCGCCGCCTCGACGAGCTCAACGCACGCCGCACCGAGCTGCTCGCGCAGTGCCGCGACCGCGCCGATCTGGGCCTCGAGGACGTGCTCGACGCCTTCGTGCGGCCGGCGCTGGAGCTGTCGCTGAGCGACGCCGGCGGCGCCGCGTTCGTGCGCGTGCTGGCGCGCGCCTACGCCGAGCACGACGAGCGCCTGCGTCGGTTCCTGTCCGACAACTACGGCCACGTGCTCAAGGAATTCGCCGCCGTGTTCGCGCGGCTGCTGCCGCAGCTCGACAAGGAGGAGCTGTACTGGCGGCTGGACATCGTATCCGGCGCCCTCACTTATGCGATGGCCGATTTCGGCGTGCTCAAGCGGCGCAGCGACGTCAGCGAGCAGGAACATCGCGAACGCACCGCGTCCCATCTGATCCGTTTCGCCGCCGCCGGCCTGCGCGCCGCGTGAGCGCCCCGCCTTCTTCACCATCCGCATCGGAGAGCTCGATGTCCGTCACCCCCCTGCTGATCCGCAAAGCCGCCGTGCTCGGCGCCGGCGTCATGGGCGCCCAGATCGCCGCCCACCTGACCAATGCCGGCATCGAGACGATCCTGTTCGACCTGCCGGCCAAGGACGGCGACAAGAACGGCATCGTCGCCAAGGCGCTGGCCAACCTGACCAAGCTGTCGCCGGCGCCGCTGGCCGATCCGTCACTGGCGGCCGCGATCACGCCGGCCAACTACGAGGACGACCTGGAGCGCCTGCGCGACTGCGACCTGATCATCGAGGCGATCGCCGAGCGCATGGACTGGAAGCTCGACCTGTACCGCAAGATCGCGCCGCACGTCGCGGACACCGCGTTCGTCGCCAGCAACACCTCGGGCCTGTCGATCAATACGCTGGCCGATGCGCTGCCGGCCGCGCTGCAGCCGCGCTTCTCGGGCATCCACTTCTTCAATCCGCCGCGCTACATGCACCTGGTCGAGCTGATTCCGGCGCGCGCGACCGACCCGTCGCTGCTGGCCGGCCTCGAGGCGTTCCTGACGACCCAGCTCGGCAAGGGCGTGGTCTACGCGCGCGATACGCCCAACTTCATCGGCAACCGGATCGGCGTGTTCTCGATCCTGGCCACGATGCACCACACCGAGCAGTTCGGCCTCGGCTTCGACGAGGTCGATGCGATCACCGGACCGGCGATCGGCCGTCCGAAGAGCGCGACCTATCGCACCTCCGACGTGGTCGGCCTCGACACGATGGCGCACGTCATCAAGACGATGGCCGACACCCTGCCCGACGATCCATGGCATGCCTACTTCAAGGCGCCGGCCTGGCTGCAGGCGCTGATCGACCAGGGCGCGCTCGGCCAGAAGACCGGTGCCGGCTTCTTCCGCAAGGTCGGCAAGGAGATCCGCGTACTCGACCTCGGCCTGCGCGACTACCGCGCGGCCGACCGCGGCGCTTCGCCGGAGGTCGCCGCGATCCTCGCGATCCGCGACCCGGCCGAGAAGTTCGCGAAGCTGCGCGCCTCGGACGACCGCCAGGCGCAGTTCCTTTGGGCGACGTTCCGCGATCTGTTCCACTACGCCGCGTACCACCTGGCCGACATCGCGCAGACCGCACGCGAGGTCGATTTCGCGATCCGCTGGGGCTACGGCTGGAAGCTCGGCCCGTTCGAGACCTGGCAGGCCGCCGGCTGGCGCCAGGTCGCGCAGTGGATCAACGAGGACATCAGCGCCGGCAAGGCGATGAGCGACGCGCCGCTGCCGGCCTGGGTCACCGACGGCCGCGACGGCGTGCACGGCGCCGACGGCTCGTGGTCGGCCAGCGCCGGCAAGCCGCTGCCGCGCTCGGCACATGCGGTCTACCGCCGCCAGCGCTACCCCGACCCGCTGCTCGGCGAACGCTTCGACACCGGCACCACCGCCTGGGAGAACGACGGCGTCCGCCTGTGGCACCTCGGCGACGAGGTCGGCATCGTCTCGTTCAAGACCAAGATGAACACCGTCAACGACGCGGTCCTCGACGGCATCCAGCGCGCGATCGACGAGGCCGAGAAGACGTTCAAGGCGGTCGTGCTCTGGCAGACCGGCGAGCCGTTCTCGGCCGGCGCGGATCTGAAAGGCGCGCTCGGGCTGCTGCAGGCCGGCAAGGTCGACGCGTTCGACGCGATGGTCGGCAACTTCCAGGCGACCAGTCAGCGCATCAAGTATTCGCTGGTGCCGGTGGTCGCCGCGGTGCGCGGCATGGCGTTCGGCGGCGGCTGCGAATTCCAGATGCATTCGGCACGCACCGTCGCCGCGCTCGAGAGCTACATCGGCCTGGTCGAGGCCGGCGTCGGTCTGCTGCCGGCCGGCGGCGGACTCAAGGAGATCGCGCTGCGCGCGGCGAGCGTGCCCGGCGCCGATCCGTTCGACGCGATCAAGCGCATGTTCGAGACCGTCGCGATGGCCAAGGTGTCCGGCTCGGCGATCGAGGCCAAGCGGCTGGGCCTGCTGCGCGCCGACGACGTCGTCGTGTTCAACGCCTACGAGCTGCTGCACGTCGCCGCGGTGACCGCCGCGGCGCTGGCCGACCAGGGCTACCGTCCGCCGCTGCCGGCGCGCGCGATCACGGTCGCCGGCGACGTCGGCACCGCGACGCTGAAGATGATGCTGGTCAATATGCTCGAGGGCCGCTTCATCTCGGCGCACGACTACGACATCGCCAGCCGCATCGCCGACACGCTGTGCGGCGGCCCCATCGAGCGCGGCTCGCAGGTCGACGAGCGCTGGCTGCTCGACCTGGAGCGCAGGCACTTCGTCGAGCTGGCGCAGACCGCCAGGACGCAGGAGCGCATCGCGCACACGCTGGCGACCGGCAAACCGCTTCGCAACTGATGCTGGGCCCGGCGCGGCCGCCGCATGGCGCCGCGCCGGACCGCTTCCCGATCTTCTTCGGAGACTTTCCAGATGACCAAGCAAATCCAGGATGCCTACATCGTCTCGGCGGTTCGCACGCCGGTCGGCAAGGCACCGCGCGGCGTGTTCCGCCATACGCGGCCGGACGACCTGCTCGCGCACGTGCTGCGCGGCGCGCTGGCCGCCGCACCGGGCGCCGATCCGGCCGAGATCGGCGACGCGGTGATCGGCTGCGCGATGCCGGAGGCCGAGCAGGGCATGAACGTGGCGCGCATCGGCGTGCTGCTGGCCGGCCTGCCCGACACGGTGCCGGCGCAGACGATCAACCGGTTCTGCTCGTCGGGCGTGCAGGCGATCGCACTGGCCGCCGACCGCATCCGCACCGGCGATGCCGACCTGATGCTCGCCGGCGGCACCGAGTCGATGAGCATGGTGCCGATGATGGGCAACAAGATCGCGATGAACCCGGCCGCGTTCGCCGACGAGAACGTCGCGATCGCCTACGGCATGGGCATCACCGCCGAGAAGGTCGCAGAGCAATGGAAGATCAGTCGCGAGGACCAGGATGCGTTCGCCGCGGCCAGCCACGCCAAGGCGCTGGCCGCGATCGCCGCCGGCGAGTTCGCCGACGAGATCCTGCCGGTGACGCTGGACGACCATTATCCGGATCTGGCCAGGCGCACGATCGTCACCGACGGCCGCACGATCAGCGTCGACGAAGGTCCGCGCCTCGGCACCAGCGTCGAGACGCTGGCCAAGCTGCGCCCGGTGTTCCGCAACGGCGGCAGCGTGACCGCCGGCAACGCCTCGCAGATGTCCGACGGCGCCGGCGCGCTGCTGCTGGCCAGCGAGCGCGCACTCAAGCGCTACGGCCTGACGCCGCTGGCGCGCTTCGTCTCGTTCGACGTCGCCGGCGTGAAGCCGGAGATCATGGGCATCGGGCCGATCGCGGCGATTCCCAAGGCGCTGAAGCTGGCCGGCCTGACACGCGATCAGATCGACTGGATCGAGCTCAACGAGGCGTTCGCCGCCCAGGCGCTCGCGGTGATCCGCGATGTCGGCCTCGATCCGGCCAAGGTCAATCCGCTCGGCGGCGCGATCGCGCTCGGCCATCCGCTCGGCGCCACCGGTGCGATCCGCGCCGCGACGCTGATCCACGGCCTGCGCCGCCGCAAGCAGAAGTACGGCATGGTGACGATGTGCATCGGCACCGGCATGGGCGCTGCCGGCATCTTCGAAGCGCTCTGAGCAGGCATCGCCGGATGGCGGCCGCAGGCCGCCATCCGGGTGAAGTCGACGGCGGCCCGCGCGCGACGCACGTCTCTGCAACGAGGCTCGACGGCGGCGTGCCGCGTCATCGGCCGCCGCCATTCGTCTCGCATCGCCGCGCCGATCAGCCCCCGACCGAACGACCGCCGCGCGTGCCGAGCCAGGCGCCGGCCAGCAGCACGAGGACCGCCGCCGCCTGCGTCCAGTGCGGCCGTGCCGCGCCGAAGGCCAGCAGCAGCAACGTCGACAGCAGCGGCGCCGCATACGACAGCGTGCCGAGCAGCGCGATGTCGCCGTGCTTGGTGCCGCGATCCCACAGCAGGAACGCCGCGCCGACCGGCCCCAGGCCCATCACCAGCAGCACCGCCCACTGCATCGGCGTGGGCGTCACGAACGACTCGAACAGACCGTGCGCGGCCGCACCGAGCGCGGCCACCAGCAGGCAGCTGCCGGCCAGCGCGCTGCTCGGCACGCCGGCGTAGCGGCGATTGAGCACCGAATAGGCGGCCCAGGTCAGCGCGGCGCCGGCCGCCGCGAGATAGCCGGGCGCATGGGCCGGATCGAGGCCGAGCCGCTCCCCGCGCGTGACCAGCAACACCGCACCCAAGAGGCCGAGCAGTGCGCCGGCGATCCGCTGCCAGCCCACGCGCGTGCCCGGCAGCAGGCCGGCGAACAGCACGATCAGCAGCGGCCACAGATAATTGATCAGGTTCGCCTCGACCGCCGGCGCGCGCTTGAGTGCGATGAAGTACAGCGCGTGATAGCCGAACAACGCCGCGGTCGACAGCGCCAGCGCGGCCGCCGGCTGGCGCAGCGCAGCCAGGCCGAGGCGTCCGCGTGCGAGCGCCCAGCAGGCGCCGGCGAGGCCGGCGATCGCGAACGTCGTGGCCAGCACCTGGAACGGCGGCAGGCCGTCGGTCGCGGTCGTCAGCACGGCCAGCGCCGACCACAGCCCGATCGCCGCCAGGCCGCTCAGCGTGCCGCCGCGCATCGCCCGCTGCGCCGGGGAGGCCGCTGTCGCTACACTTTCGCGTCGTCCCATCGATACGCCCCTCATCGGCCGGCGCGCATCTTGCGTCGCCGTACCGGTGCCGGCAAGCCGTCCTCTCTCGAGCGCCCTACCCATGCCCTACACGCCCATCGTCGCCACGCTCGGCTACGTCCTGTCGCCGGATCGCTCGAAAGTGCTGCTGGTCCATCGCAACGCGCGGCCGGACGACCAGCACCTGGGCAAGTACAACGGCCTGGGCGGCAAGATGGAGCCGGACGAGGACGTCGTCGCCTGCATGCGCCGCGAGATCCGCGAGGAGGCCGGCATCGAATGCACCGATCTGCGCCTGCGCGGGACGATCAGCTGGCCCGGTTTCGGCAAGCGCGGCGAGGACTGGCTCGGCTTCGTGTTCCTGATCGACCGCTACGAAGGCGAACCCTTCGACGAGAATCCCGAAGGATCGCTGGAATGGGTCGCGATCGAGCGTATCCTCGAGCTGCCGCTGTGGGACGGCGACCGCCATTTCCTGCCGCTGGTGTTCGACGCCGATCCGCGCGCGTTCCATGGCGTCATGCCGTATCGCGACGGACGCATGGTGTCGTGGTCGCACAGCCGGATCTGAGCGCCGCGCCGCGATTACGCCGCCGCTCAGCGCGGCGGGCGCATGCTGCCGCGATGGCCGCGCCCGCTTCCTCGCGTTCGCATGCCGGCACCACGCGGCGCGCAAACCGCCGGGCGGGCCGCTACAATGCCCGATCCTCTCCGCTCACCGCGCTGCCGTTCCGGCGGCCATCCAGGTGATACACCATGTCCGACTCCCCCGCCGGCGACGCCACGGCAGCCGTCTCGTTTCATGATCTCGCCCTCGGCGACGCCCTGCAGCGGGTGCTGTCCGAGGTCGGCTACGAGGCGCCCTCGCCGATCCAGGCCGCGACGATTCCGCATCTGCTGGCCGGCCGCGACGTACTCGGCCAGGCCCAGACCGGCACCGGCAAGACCGCGGCGTTCGCGCTGCCGATCCTTGCGCGGCTGAAGACCGACGCGGTCAAGCCGCAGGCGCTGGTGCTGGCGCCGACGCGCGAGCTGGCGATCCAGGTCGCCGAGGCGTTCCAGCGCTACGCGGCGCATCTGCCGGGCTTCCACGTGCTGCCGATCTACGGTGGCCAGAGCTACGGCCCGCAGCTGGCCGGCCTCAAGCGCGGAGCGCACGTGATCGTCGGTACGCCCGGCCGCGTGATCGACCATCTGGAGCGCGGCTCGCTCGATCTGTCGCAGCTGACCACGCTGGTGCTCGACGAGGCCGACGAGATGCTGCGCATGGGCTTCATCGACGACGTCGAGACGATCCTCGCCAAGACGCCGCCGCAGCGCCAGGTCGCGCTGTTCTCGGCGACGATGCCCGCGCCGATCCGGCGCATCGCCCAGACCCATCTGCGCGAACCGGCCGAGGTCACGATCAAGACGCGGACCACGACCGCCGCCAACATCCGGCAGCGCTACTGGTGGGTCAGCGGACTGCACAAGCTCGACGCGCTGACGCGCATTCTCGAGGCCGAGACCTTCGACGCGATGATCGTGTTCGCGCGCACCAAGCAGGCCACCGAGGAGCTGGCCGAGCGTCTGCAGGCGCGCGGCCTGGCCGCCGCGGCGATCAACGGCGACATGCAGCAGCAGCAGCGCGAGCGCACGATCCAGCAGCTCAAGGACGGCAAGCTCGACATCCTGGTCGCGACCGACGTGGCCGCGCGCGGCCTCGACGTCGAGCGGATCAGCCACGTGCTCAACTACGACATCCCGCACGACACCGAGTCCTACGTGCACCGGATCGGCCGCACCGGCCGCGCCGGCCGCAGCGGCGAGGCGATCGTTTTCGTGACGCCGCGCGAGAAGCGGCTGCTGCAGGCGATCGAACGCGCGACGCGCCAGCCGATCGAGGAGATGCAGCTGCCGACCGTGCAGACCGTCAACGACAAGCGCATCGACCGCTTCCTGCAGAAGATCACCGACACGCTGGCGGCCGGCGAGCTGGGCCTGTTCCAGTCGCTGGTCGAGCGCTACCAGCAGGAGAAGAACGTGCCGGCGATCGAGATCGCCGCGCGCGCTGGCGCGGATCGTCCAGGGCGACAAGCCGCTGCTGCTCGAGCCGCCGGCGCGGCCCGAGCGCAAGCCGTTCGAGAGACCTGCCGCGGCCGGCGAACGCGAACGCGAACGACCCGAGCGGCGCGAGCGCCGCGAGCCGGGCACGCGACCCGAGCGCGCAGCGCCGCGACCCGAACGCACGCCGCACGAACGCACGCCGCACGAACGCACGCCGCACGAACGCAGCCCGCGCGAACGCAGCCCGCGCGAGACGCCGGCGTTCACGCCGGCGGCGGCCGGCGACGGTTTCGCTGCCGCAGCGCCCGAAGACGCACGCGCCGAGCGTCCGCGCCGGCAGGCGCCCGCGCGCGCGCCGGAACCGGGCATGGAGACCTTCCGCGTCGAGGTCGGCCACGTGCACGGCGTCAAGCCGGGCAATCTGGTCGGCGCGATCGCCAACGAAGCCGGGCTCGAGAGCAAGTACATCGGCCGCATCGCGATCGAGCACGACCACAGCCTGGTCGATCTGCCCGAGGGCATGCCGCCCGAGCTGCTGTCGCACCTCAAGAAGGTCTGGGTGTCCGGTCAGCGGCTGCGCATCAGCCGCGTCAAGGGCGGCGGCGACGAAGGCAGCCGGCCGCCACGCCGGCCGGGCGCCGCGCCCAAACGCAGCGGCCCGCCGAAGCGGCCGCGTTCGGACGGCTGACCGTACCGACCGCATTCCTATCCGCCGCGTGTCGCGCGGTCGCGCGGCGCCGGGACACTCCTCGTCGGATCGCGCGCGCACGACGTGCACGGCGCTCTGGGACAGGTGCGCCGCCGCAGGGCGGACGCCGCGATCCCACGGCCTGCGCCGCTCGCGCCGCGGGCCCCGTCGCACGCTCGCAATGATCGCGCCTGACGTGCGCCGCGCCCGGCGCCGGCGCGCCGGATCGGCCGCGATCATCACCGGCCGCGCCGTGCGATCGCCGGCGACGCAATCGTTCGAATGCCCGAGGCTGGCTCGATCGAGCGTCTCGGACGGGCAGCACGCGCACGACTTGCACGCGCGCCGCGTCCACGCAAGCGCCTCTGCGCACGAGCGGGACCGTCGCGTGCCTCGAGCCCCACTCGCCGCGGCCGCGAGGGATGCTACGGCCCGTCGAATCCGTCGCGCAGCAGGATGTCGTCCGGCTCGCGGATGTCCGGCACCGCGAACGGTGTGCCGAGCGTACCCGGGCCGAGCGTCTCGCCCGCGAGCACCTGCAGCGGCGCGACGTCGCCGTCGGCCGCCGCATCGAAGACCAGCAGGCGGTTGGCGGCCGGATCGCCGTTGGAACTGATCGCGACCATCAGGCGGTCGCGATCGGCGTCGTAGCCGAGCCCGGTCGGGTAGTACGACGTCGAGCTCGGCATCGACAGCTGCGTCGCCGGTCCGGCGATCGTGCGCAGCGGCGCGTCGGTGCCCGCGGCGGCGGCGTCGAAGATGCGGATCAGCGCGCGGCGATCCTCGCCGACGGTCTCCTCGACGAGGACCATCAGCGTGCCGGCGGCCGGATCGTGCGCCATGCCGCGTGCCCGATCGGTGTACGCGCTCTTGAGCACGCGCGTCGGCGCGACGAAGCCGTTGGCCGTGCGCGCGTGGAACACGACCTTGGTCGTGCCGTCGCCGTCGTAGTCGAGCACCGCGACCTCGTCACTGGCCGGCAGGTAGGTCAGCGCGAACGGATTGGCGAGCTGGGTCAGGCTGCCCGACACGCCACCCCAGTTGATCCGGCGCAGCGGCTCGACGTCGGCACCGTCGCCGTCGAGCGGATAGGTGTAGATGCAGCAGTTGGTCGAGATCACCACCAGCTCGCCGTGGGCCGGCACCGGGGCGCTGGCGCGGGTCTGGGCCAGCGAAGGCGGATCGAGCACGCGCAGCGGCGCGACGTCGCCGCCGGCCCGCGCCGGATAGACGCGCACCGCCTCGCCGTAGAAATCCGAGACGTAGATGACGTCCTCGCCGGGCTCGTAGACCCCGAACGCCGGCGTCATCAGCTGCGTCGCCGGCCCTTCCAGCCGGCGCAGCGGCGCAGCGCTGCCGGTCGCGTCGCTGGCGAACACGCTCAGCGGATGCGTGGTCTGCTCCCACGACGGGAAGCCGCCGATCAGGATCTCGGCCTGCGCCGCCGGCAGCGCGCCGGCCAGCATCCAACCCAACAGCATACGGACTCGCATCGCGCACTCTCCGGTCGAACCATCCTGTCCTCTACGCAGACCAGCATCGGAAATCCCAACGCGCCGCCCGGCGCGGCGTCGCGCGAACACTGCGACAAACCGCGCCGGCGCGCGATAATCGCGGTCTGCCCCGTTCCGGAGAACCCGATGTCCGCCACCGGCAACCGCCTCGATCCCACCCGCACGATCCGTGCGCCGCGCGGCAGCCAGCTCGCGTGCCGCAGCTGGCTGACCGAGGCGCCGTTCCGCATGCTGCAGAACAATCTCGACCCCGAAGTCGCCGAGAACCCGGCCGCGCTGGTCGTCTACGGCGGCATCGGCCGCGCCGCGCGCGACTGGGCCTGCTACGACGCGATCCTCGAGGCGCTGCGCACGCTCGGTGACGAGGAAACCCTGCTGGTCCAGTCCGGCAAGCCGGTCGGCGTGTTCCCGACCCATGCCGACGCGCCGCGCGTGCTGATCGCCAACTCGAACCTGGTCCCGCACTGGGCGACCTGGGAGCACTTCAACGCGCTCGATCGCCAGGGCCTGATGATGTACGGCCAGATGACGGCCGGCTCGTGGATCTACATCGGCTCGCAGGGCATCGTCCAGGGCACCTACGAAACCTTCGTCGAGCTCGGCCGCCAGCACTACGGCGGCACCTGGAGCGGCCGCTGGATCCTGACCGCCGGCCTCGGCGGCATGGGCGGCGCGCAGCCGCTGGCGGCCTCGCTCGCCGGCGCCTGCAGCCTGACGATCGAGTGCCAGCAGAGCCGCATCGATTTCCGCATCAAGACGCGCTACGTCGACGAGCAGGCGACCGACCTTGACGACGCGCTGGCGCGCATCGCGCGCTACACCGCAGCCGGCGAGGCCAAGTCGATCGCCCTGCTCGGCAACGCGGCCGAGGTGCTGCCCGAGCTGGTGCCGCGGCGTGCGGCCGGACGCCGTGACCGACCAGACCAGCGCGCACGACCCGGTGCACGGCTACCTGCCGATCGGCTGGAGCGTCGAGCGCTGGCTGGCCGAGCAGACCACCGAGCCCGGCGCGGTGCGCGACGCGGCGAAGCGCTCGATGCGCGTGCACGTCGAGGCGATGCTCGCGTTCCACGCGCAGGGCATTCCGACGATCGACTACGGCAACAACATCCGCCAGATGGCCAAGGACGAGGGCTGCGATAACGCGTTCGACTTCCCCGGCTTCGTGCCGGCCTGCGTGCGGCCGCTGTTCTGCCGCGGCGTCGGCCCGTTCCGCTGGGTCGCACTGTCGGGCGATCCGGAAGACATCTACAGGACCGACGCCAAGGTCAAGGAGCTGATCCCGGACGATCCGCACCTGCACCGCTGGCTCGACATGGCGCGCGAGCGCATCAGCTTCCAGGGGCTGCCGGCGCGGATCTGCTGGGTCGGCCTGGGCACGCGCCACAAGCTCGGCCTGGCGTTCAACGAGATGGTCCGCAACGGCGAGCTCAAGGCACCGGTCGTGATCGGACGCGATCACCTCGACTCGGGCTCGGTGGCCAGCCCGAACCGCGAGACCGAGGCGATGCGCGACGGCAGCGACGCGGTCTCGGACTGGCCGCTGCTGAACGCGATGCTCAACGTCGCCGGCGGCGCGACCTGGGTCTCGCTGCATCACGGCGGCGGCGTCGGCATGGGCTACTCCCAGCACAGCGGCGTCGTGATCGTCTGCGACGGCAGCGAGGCGGCCGACCGGCGCATCGCACGCGTGCTCTGGAACGACCCCGGCACCGGCGTGATGCGCCATGCCGACGCCGGCTACCCGATCGCGATCGGCTGCGCGCGCGAGCAGGGCCTCAAGCTGCCGATGATCTGATCGCAACGATCGACCGTGCACCCGGCGCGTGCCGGGCGCCGGACGCCCAGGACCCGGAGCGCGCCGCTCAATCGATGCCGCGCTGCGCCAGCCAGCGGTCGAGCTGGTTCGCGAAGGCCTGCCGCTCGCGCGGTCCGAGCGGCGGCGGACCGCCGGTGGCGACGCCGGCGCCGCGCAGCTCGTCCATGAAGTTGCGCATCGACAGGCGCTGCCCGATCGTGTCGGCGGTGTAGCGCTCGCCGCGCGGATCGATCACCGCAGCGCCCTTTTCGACCACACGCGCGGCCAGCGGGATGTCGGCGGTCACGACCAGATCGCCCGGCTCGCAGCGCTGGACGATCTCGGTATCGGCGACGTCCAGGCCGGACGGCACCTGGATCGCGCGGATCCACGGCGACGGCGGCGTGCGCAGCCACTGGTTGGCGACCAGCAGCAGCGGCAGCCGCGCGCGCTCGGCCGCGCGGAACAGAATGTCCTTGATCGCGTTCGGACAGGCGTCGGCGTCCACCCAGATCGTCATCGTGCATCCCGCGCGGGTCGAGGCCCGCGATGGTACGCGCTGCCGACGCGGCCGCCATCCGGCGCGCGTCGCTGCGCGGCGACTTTCGTCCAGGCCGACTTTTGCGCACACTCGCCGTTCCGGCCCGCCCGCGCGGCGGCCGGCCCATTCCCGCAGCCGCCCAGGATTCCGGATGACCCCAGCCCGCCACGCGACCGACCCGGCCGCGCGCATGCCGCGCCAGATTCCCTTCATCATCGGCAACGAGGGCTGCGAGCGCTTCAGCTTCTACGGCATGCGCAACATCCTCACGCCGTTCCTGATCACCTCGCTGCTGCTGCAACTGCCCGAGAGCGACCGCGCCGGCGCGGCCAAGGACGTGTTCCACACGTTCATGATCGGCGTCTACTTCTTCCCGCTGCTCGGCGGCCTGATCGCCGATCGTCTGCTCGGCAAGTACCGCACGATCCTCTGGTTCAGTCTGATCTACTGCCTCGGCCATGCCTGCCTGGCGATCTTCGAGGACAACCGCGACGGCTTCTTCATCGGCCTGGGGCTGATCGCGCTCGGTGCCGGCGGCATCAAGCCGCTGGTCGCCTCGTTCGTCGGCGACCAGTTCACGCAGTCCAACAAGCATCTGGCCAAGGTCGTCTTCGACGCGTTCTACTGGATCATCAACTTCGGCTCGCTGTTCGCGTCGATGCTGATGCCGATCTTCCTGCGCAGCTACGGCCCGGCCGTCGCTTTCGGCATACCGGGCCTGCTGATGCTGGTCGCGACGATCGTCTTCTGGGCCGGCCGCCGCCGCTACGTGCTGGTCCCGCCGGCGCCGCCGAGTCCGGACTCGTTCTCGCGCGTCGTGCGCTCGGCACTGCTGGCCGAACGCGCCGGCGCCGGCCGGCCGGGACTGTGGCTCGCGCTGAGCGGCTGCGTGCTCGCGCTGGCCGCGTTCGCGCTGATGCCGGCGCTCGGCTTCGTGATCTGCGCCTGCATCGCGCTGGTGCTGTTTCTGACCGGTATCGGCGGCGGCGCCTGGCTGCAGCTCGAGCGCGCGCGCGGCCTGCATGCCGACGCCGCGGTCGACGGCGTGCGCGCGGTACTGCGCGTCCTGGTGATCTTCGCGCTGGTCACGCCGTTCTGGTCGCTGTTCGACCAGAAGGCCTCGACCTGGATCCTGCAGGGCAACCAGATGGCGGTCCCGGGCTGGCTGCCGGACTGGCTCAACCAGCCGGCGCAGATGCAGCTGCTCAATCCGCTGCTGGTGATGATCCTGATCCCGTTCAACAACCTCGTGCTGTATCCGGCACTGCGGCGCATGGGCTACGAGCCGACCGCGCTGCGCCGCATGACCGTCGGCATCGTCTTCAGCGGTCTGGCCTGGATCGCGGCCGGCGGCTTCCAGCTGATCATCGACGGCGGCGATCCGCTGTCGATCATGTGGCAGATCCTGCCCTACGCGCTGCTGACGTTCGGCGAGGTGCTGGTCTCGGCGACCGGCCTGGAGTTCGCCTACAGCCAGGCGCCGGCGGCGATGAAGGGCGTGATCATGAGCTTCTGGAACCTCACGACGACGATCGGCAATCTGTGGGTGCTGCTCGCCAACGCGGCGGTGCGCAACGACGCGGTGATCGGCTCGATCGAGCGCACCGGCCTGAGCGAGGCGGCGTTCCTGATGTTCTTCTTCGCCGGCTTCGCCCTGCTCGCGGCGCTCGCGTTCGGCCTGTACGCACGACGCTACCGCGAGGTCGACAACTACCGCGCGGCCTGACGGCAGCCCGGCCGATCGCGCCGCGAAAGCGGCGGCTCCCGCGCGCGCGATCGGCGCACGGCAGCTCCGCGGCCGGTCGGCTTCCGCTCTGCGCGGACGGCCGGCGCGCATCGATCGCACGCGCCGGCCGCACCACGACAGCGGCCGCGCCCGCTCGATCAGGCGCTCAGACTTGCCACGGGTCGTAGCTGCCGAACCACCACAGATGCCCCTCCGGATCGCGGCACAGGTAGCCGCGGCCGCCGTAGGCCTGATCGGCGATGTCGATGACGATTCCGGCGCCGGCGGCCCTGGCGGTGGCGTAGTGCGCATCGGCATCGGCGACGACGACGCAGCAGCTCTGCGTCTCGCGGCCGCCGATCTCCTCGGGCTGCGCGATGTGGCTGCCCCACTCGCCCGCGTTCTGCGCCGAGCCGAGCATGATCATGCCGGCACCGTGCACGAGCTGGGCGTGGTGGACGACGGCGCCGTCGGCGTAGACGGCCTGCTTCTCGAAGCCGAACGCGCGGCACAGCCAGTCGATCGCCGCGAGCGCATCGCGGTAGCGCAGACACGGAATGATCGTGGAACCCTGAGCGGACATGAAGCTTCCTTCGCGGGACGGCGGTGAGCGCGATCCTACTGCGCGGCCGTCCCCGCCGCGGCGCGGCGCGCCAGCAGCGGGTGCACGAACACCGCGCCGACGATGATCGCCACGCCGGCATAGAACGCGGCGCCGAGTTCGCGCTGCTCGTCGAGCAGCACGATCGCGAGCACGACCGCGTAGACCGGCTCCAGATTGACCGCGAGCTGCGCCGAGAACGCGCTCAGATGGCGCAGCGCGACCAGCGACAGCGCGAACGGCAGCAGCGTGCACGCCAGCGCGAGCACCAGCAGCAGCCAGGCGTCGGTACCGGCCGGCGGCGTGAACGTCGCCGTACCGCCGGGCCAGACCAAGGCCAGCAGGCCGAGGAATACCACGCCGGCGCCGAGCTCGACGCAGGTGACCGACAGCGGTGCGGCCTGCTCGACGAGACGCTTGTTCAACGCGCCGAACAGCGCGACCAGCAGCGCCGAGACGATGCCGACCGCGATGCCGAGCCGCATGCCCGAGGGTACCGCGCCGACCACGCAGGCGACGCCCGGCACGACCGCGACGCCGATGCCGAGCTCGCGCCAGTCGAACCGGCGCCGTGCCAGCAGCGGTTCGATCAGCGCCAGGAACACCGGTGCCAGCGCGATGCAGGTGGCCGCGACCGAGGCATTGGCGAGCTTGATCGCGCCGTAGAACGTCAGCCAGTGCAGCGCGACCAGGATGCCGATCCCGGCATAGGCCAGGACCAGTCGGGCCGGCATCGCACGCAGGCCGCGCCAGACCCACGGCAGCGCGACCAGCACGCCGACCACGATCAGCATGCGCCACCAGACCAGGGCCAGCGCCGGCAGGCTGATCAGCTTGCCGAGGATCGCCGTGAAGCCCCAGAGCAGGACGCAGAAGTGGATCTGCCATTGGGCACGCGTGTCGGCGCGCATCGAAGGTCCGCAGGTATCAGGTCGGGCAGGCACGCCGCGCCCGCGGTCGCCGGAGGCGATACGGGCACGGTGCGGGGATTCTCGCAGAACGCAGGCGCGTCGCGCGTGCCGATCGAAACGGGACCGCGCGAACGCGCGTGCCCGGACGCCGTGCGAGGCGGCTCAGTCCACGCGGACCCGGTAGCACGGCACGTAGCGCGTGCCGGGCAGTTTCATGCGCTGCTGCACGACGAAGCTGGTCAGCATCGCATCGAGCGCCTGCATGATCTCGCGGTCGCCGTCGATCTCGAACGGACCGTGCCGCTCGATCGCGCGCATGCCCTCCTCCTTGACGTTGCCGGCGACGATGCCCGAGAACGCGCGGCGCAGATCGGCGGCCAGCCGATGCGCCGGCTGGTCGCGGTGCAGGTTCAGCGCGGCCATCGCCTCGTGCGTCGGTTTGAACGGCACCTGGAAATCCTGCTCGATCGTCAGCGCCCAGTTGAAGAAGAATGCATCCTTGTTGTCGAGGCGGAACGCGCGGACGCGCTCGATGCCCTTGGCGACCTCGCGGCCGACCGCGACCGGGTCGTCGACGATGATGCGGTAGCGCTCGGCCACCGCGGCGCCGAGCGCGAGCCGCAGGAAGCGGTCGATCTGCTCGAAGTACGCGGCCGATTCGCGTGGACCGGTGAAGATCAGCGGAAACGGCATCGCCGCGTTGACCGGATGCAGCAGGATGCCGAGCAGGTAGAGGATCTCCTCGGCCGTGCCGACGCCGCCGGGGAACACGACGATCGCGTGCGAGACCCGCACGAAGGCCTCCAGCCGCTTCTCGATGTCCGGCATGATGACCAGGTGGTTGACGATCGGATTCGGCGACTCGGCCGCGATGATGCCCGGCTCGGTGATGCCGATGTAGCGGTTGGTGCGGCGGCGCTGCTTGGCATGGGCGATCGTCGCGCCCTTCATCGGCCCCTTCATCGCGCCGGGGCCGCAGCCGGTGCAGATGTCCATGCCGCGCAGGCCGATCTGGTAGCCGACCTGCTTGGTGTAGTCGTACTCGCTGCGCGGAATCGAATGTCCGCCCCAGCACACGACCAGGTTCGGATCGACGTTGGCGCGCAGTACGCGCGCGTTGCGCAGAATCTCGAACACGGCATGGGTGATGCCGACCGAACTGCCGAGATCGAACGCCTCGGCCTCCAGCTGCGCGGAGATGTAGACGATGTCGCGGATGACCGCATGCAGCAGCTCGTTGACGCCGCGGATGATGCGGCCGTCGACGAAGGCCTGCGCCGGCGCGCTGATCAGCTCGACCTTGAGGCCGCGGTCCTGCTGCAGGATCTGGATGTCGAAATCCGGATAGCGCTCGAGCAGCGCGCGCGCGTCGTCGCTGTCGCTACCCTGGGTCAGCACCGCCAGCGCGCAGCGGCGCAGCAGCGGATGCAGGCCGCCGGCGCTGGCGTCGCGCAGCCGCGCGACCTCGTGGCGGGACAGTATGTCCAGGCCGGGCGCGGGCGCCAGGCGCGCGCTGACCGTGGCGGTCGCCGGGATCCCGGCTGCAGTGGGCATCGTCATCGAACTCTTCGCGTCCTGTTCGGGCCGGACATCCTACAACGTCGCCGCCGGCCGGGCCCGGTGCCGCCCGGCGCCGCGGAACACGCAACAAAAAGCCGGCGTCCTCGCGGACGCCGGCTCGGGTCTCGTCAAACGCTCGCGATCAGAACCGGTAGCGGAAACCGACCTGGAGCGACCAGCGCGAGACGCCGGTGTTGACGCCGTCGCCGTTGACTTCCTGCGTGGTCAGGCGCTGTGCACCGGTGAAGCGGTAGACGTAGCGGCCGGTCTCCGGATCGATGCCGGCGAAGTTGGCGACCGCCAGGTTCGAGTTGAAGCCGGCGTCGTCGATCTGGCCCCACTTCTTGTTGAGCAGGTTGCCGACGTTCATGATGTCGAACCAGAACTCGGCCTTGTGCCCGTCGAAGAAGCCGGGCAGCTCCTGGCTGAAGCGCAGGTCGAACATGTTGAGCCAGCCGGCGCGCATCGCATTGGCCGGCATCACGCGGCCGCCGTAGCGCGCCACTTCCGGATGATCCGCCAGCCACTCGAAGAACGCCGCTTCCTCGGCCGGGTTCGAGAAGATCACGTCGCCCGGACCCGACGGCACGTAGAACAGGTCGTTGAACGAACGGCCGTCGCCGTTGACGTCGTTCCAGAACACGTAGCTGTACGGACGGCCGGTGCGGCCCTCGTAGACCAGCGAGGCGATCGTCTTGTTGTCGCCGAAGAACGTGAACTCCTTCGTCAGCACGCCGGTCACGCGGTGCTTGAACGCGTAGCGCGAGTCGTAGGCGACGTTCTCGTTGGCCTGGTAGATCAGCGTGTTGTTCCAGTTCGAGGTGTTCTGCGAGCTGGTCAGCGGGCTGACTTCCTTGGCCTGCGTATGCGTGTAGGCCGCCAGCCACGACCAGCCGCCGTCGTTCATCGGCTGCGACAGGCTCAGCGTGATCTGGTTGCCGCCGCCCTTGTCGGTGTTCTTGGCGAGCATGACGTCGCCGATGTCCGACGGACGGTTGGCGCGCGCGAAACCGGTCGACGGGCTGTTGAGGCAGCTCGAGCAGGTCCAGTTGGCCGGGTTCAGTGCGGCCGAGCTCCAGTAGATCGTACGGCCGTCCGGGCCGGTCGCCGTCGGCGCGCCCAGATCGAGGCGCTCGAAGTACAGACCGTCCTTGTTCCAGTACGCGAGGAACTCCACCGACGCGACGATGCCGTTCCACGGCAGCTCGTGATCGAGCGCGATATTGGCCTTCCAGACCGAGGGCATCTTGAAGTTCGGGTCGATGATGTCGACGTTCTGGCGCGCACCGACGTTGCCGCTGATCGGCTGGTTGCGCGGATCGGGGCTGAAGATCGGGCCGAGGCCGCCGCTGTTGTTCTCGGTGTACTCGAGGTAGTTCAGACCGGTGTTCTGGTAGACGCCGGCCAGCCAGACGTTCGGCGGGGCGCCCATGAACAGGCCCATGCCGCCGCGGACCTGGGTCGGACGATCGCTGTCGAAGCTGTAGTTGAAGCCGAAGCGCGGCTGAATGACTTCCTTCTCGGGCAGCTTGGTGTTGTTGTAGCCGTAGAGCTGCTCGATACGCGCGTTGTACAGCGGCGTGCCCTTGAAGTCCGGCTTGTCGACGCGCACGCCGAAGGTCAGGTTGAGGTTGTAGTTGACGGCCCAGCTGTCCTGCACGAACAGCGCGTTGTTGGCGAGCTCGTAGGCGGCCGGGATGTCGGCCAGGCTGCCGCCCGGACGCGGCGCGCGATACGCGTACTCGCGCGGGATGCCCTGCTCGAACAGCTCGACGCTGCCGAAGCGGTACACGCCGTTGAGGTTGCGGCCGTAGAAATTGAAGATGTCGTTGTTGCTCCAGTCGAAGCCGAACTTCACCGTGTGGTCGCCGAGGAACAGGTTGCCGGCGAAGAACGCACTCTTCTCCTTGGTCTGCACGATGTTGACGTGCGTGTTCTGCTCGGTGCCGAACAGCAGCTGCTGGTTGCCGAAGTCGACGCGGATGTGCGGCAGGTTCGAGTTCGGTTCGCGGATCGACTCGTAGTCGCGATAGGAGATCTTGATCTCGGTCGAGAACACGTCGCTCCAGTCGCTGAACAGCTCGCCGACGTAGCTCTCGAAGGTCTTGGCCTGGTTGTACCAGTACGAGTTCAGCGAGATCTGGTTGTTGCTGAAGCCCGGCAGCTTGGCGACGTTCTGGTCCATCTTGCTGTACCGGAACGAGGCGCGGTGGTTCTCGTTGATGTTCCAGTCGATCTTGCCGGCGTATTCCTCGATGTCGGTGCCGAGGCTGTTGACGCCGTCGAGCGAGCCGGCGTCGAAGCCCCACACGTCACGGGCGATGCGCTGCACTTCGGCGATGTCCTCGGCGTCGATCGCGCCGGTGCCGAACGGCGAGTTCAGCAGATCCGGACCCGGGGCGCGGCGCTTGAACTTCTCGTAGTTGAGGAAGAAGAACAGCTTGTCCTTGACGATCGGGCCGCCGAGCGTGAAGCCGTAGGTCTTTTCGTCCTTGAAGCCGGTGAAGTCGCGGCCGTCGCGGTCCTCGCCGACCATGTTGTGGTCGCGATAGAGGCCGTAGACGCTGCCGTGGAAGTCGTTGGTGCCGGACTTGGTCACCGCATTGACGACCGCACCGGTGCCGCCGCTGGTGGTCACGTCGTAGTTGGCCAGACCGATGTTGATCTCTTCGATCGCATCCATCGACACCGGCTGACGCTCGGTCGGCAGGTTGTTCGATTCCAGACCGAACGGATCGTTGGTCGAGACGCCGTCGATGCGGATCGCGTTGAAGCGCGTGTTCTGGCCCATCGCCGAGATCGCGCCGTCGGCCTTGCTGACCTGCGAGATGCGCGGATCCAGACGCATGTAGTCCTGGATGTTGCGGCCGATCGACGGCAGCGCCTCGATCTGCGCGAGCGACAGGTTGGTGCCGGTGCCCATGTTCTCGGCGCTGAACACCGAGTTGGTCGCGCTGCCGGTGACGACCACTTCCTCGAGCCGCTCGGTCGGGTTCAGCGTGGCGCTGACCGTGTTGGCGTCGCCGAGCTGCAGGAACACGTTCTCGCGCACTTCGGTTTCGTTGCCGCGCGTGATCGTGATCGTGTACGGACCGCCGACGCGCAGGCCGCGCGCCGCGTAGCGGCCAGCCGCATCGGTGGCGGCACGACTGACCGTGCCCGACGCGCTGTGGGTGATCAGCACCTCGGCGCCGGAGACCGGCTGGCCGCTGGCATCGGTCACGACACCGCCCAGCGAAGCCGACGTCGTCTGCGCATAGGCGCCCGACATCGCGAAAATCGAAGACAGCACCAGCGGCAGCAGCCGCACGCCAACCCGCTTGCTCAAACGCTCGCTCATGTGATCGCCCCGTGATTCGTCGCAAAAAAACAGGCAGCCGGGCCCTGAGCCGAGTCCGGAACCGCCGATGGTGTCCCCTTTCATGCCCGACGGCGTTATGCACAGGCCCGAGCACGATTAACTGCAGTTTAACAGTGTTTGATGACGGTTTTGTAACCTTGGATCACACGATTGCTGCGATGCGACATCCTGCCCGGCACCCGCGCAGACGGCCGCCGCGGTCGCGCCTGGCAGCGGGCGGTTCGCGCCACCGCGTCGTGGACTGTCAGCTCAATCAACAGGTTGGAAACCGCGAACGATCGCGCCGGGGCGCCAGTCACCGGCCGGGTCCCGACGCTGCGCGCTGCCGTTTGCGGCTGCGCCGCACGTGATCGGGGAATGAGGTGCGGCGGCCGGCCCGGAAACGAAAAAGGCGGGCCCGAGGCCCGCCTTTTCGATGCCGCCCAATGCGAACGGACGTCAGGCCGTGCCTTCTTCCTCGGCGACCGCCTTCATCGACAGACGGATGCGACCCTGCTTGTCGACCTCGAGCACCTTGACCTTGACGATGTCGCCTTCCTTGAGCTTGTCCGAGACCTTCTCGACGCGCTCGTTGGAGATCTGCGAGACATGCACCAGACCGTCCTTGCCCGGCAGGATCGTCACGAACGCGCCGAAGTCCATCAGCTTGGCGACCTTGCCCTCGTAGATGCGGCCCGGCTCGACGTCCGAGACGATCTGCTCGATGCGGCGCTTGGCGGCATCGGCCGCCTCGCGGTTGACCGAGGCGATCACGACGGTGCCGTCGTCGGTGATGTCGATCGTCGTGCCGGTCTCCTCGGTGATCGAGCGGATCGTCGCACCGCCCTTGCCGATGACCTCGCGGATCTTGTCCGGATGGATCTTGATCGTCAGCAGGCGCGGCGCGAACTCGCTCATCTCGGTACGCGCGCTGGTGATGACCTTGTTCATCTCGCCGAGGATGTGCAGACGTCCGCGCTGAGCCTGGGCCAGCGCCGTGCGCATGATCTCTTCGGTGATGCCGTCGATCTTGATGTCCATCTGCAGCGCACTGATGCCTTCGGCGGTGCCGGCGACCTTGAAGTCCATGTCGCCCAGATGGTCCTCGTCACCGAGGATGTCCGACAGCACGACGAAGTCGTCGCCTTCCTTGACCAGACCCATCGCGATGCCGGCGACCGGCGCCTTCAGCGGCACGCCGGCGTCCATCATCGCCAGCGACGAGCCGCAGACCGAGGCCATCGACGAGGAGCCGTTCGACTCGGTGATCTCCGAGACTACGCGCAGCACGTACGGGAACTGCTCGATGCTCGGCTTGACCGCCTGCACGCCGCGCTTGGCGAGGCGGCCGTGACCGACTTCGCGGCGCTTAGGGCCGGCCATGCGGCCGGTCTCGCCGACCGAGAACGGCGGGAAGTTGTAGTGGAACAGGAACGTGTCCTTCGACTCGCCTTCCGGCGCGTCGATGATCTGCGCGTCGCGCGTGGTGCCGAGCGTGACCGTGACCAGGGCCTGCGTCTCGCCGCGCGTGAACAGCGCCGAGCCGTGCGTGCGCGGCAGGACGCCGACGCGCACGGTGATCGGGCGCACGTCGTCGAGATTGCGGCCGTCGATGCGCACCTTGGTCTGCAGCACGCTGTCGCGCATCGTGCGGTACTCGAGCTCGGCGAACTCCTTGGCCAGATCGGCGGCCGCCCAGCCGTTGGTCTCGGCGGTGTCCTTCAGCGAATCGAGCACCTCGCGCTTGAGCGCGGCGATCGCATCGCGGCGCTGCAGCTTGTCGCGCACCTGGAAGGCCTGCGCCAGATCGTCGCCGAGCTTGTCCTTGATCGCGGCGACCAGCGCCTCGTTGCGCGGCGGCGGCTGCCAGTCCCACGACGGCTTGGCCGCTTCCTGAGCGAGCTCGGCGATCGCGCGGATCGCGGTCTGCATCTGGTGGTGGCCGAACACGACCGCGCCGAGCATGACCTCCTCGGACAGCAGCTTGGCCTCGGACTCGACCATCAGCACGGCATTGGAGGTGCCGGCGACGACCAGGTCGAGCTCGGAGGTCTTGAGCTCGCTGGCGGTCGGGTTCAGCAGGTACTGGCCGTTGACGTAGCCGACGCGCGCGGCGCCGATCGGCCCCTTGAACGGGATGCCGGCCAGCGACAGCGCGGCCGAAGCGCCGAGCAGCGCCGGGATGTCACCGTCGACCTCGGGGTTCAGCGAGAGGACGTTGGCGATGACCTGCACTTCGTTCTTGAACTCTTCCGGAAACAGCGGGCGCACCGGACGGTCGATCAGGCGCGAGGTCAGCGTTTCCTTCTCGGTCGGACGGCCTTCGCGCTTGAAGAAGCCACCCGGGATGCGGCCCGCCGAGTAGAACTTCTCCTGGTAGTCGACCGTCAGCGGGAAGAAATCCTGCCCTTCGCGCGGCTTGGCCGCAGCGACCACGGTGACCAGCACGACCGTACCGGACATGCTGACGACGACGGCACCGCCCGCCTGACGGGCGATCTCGCCCGTTTCCAGCGTGACCTGATGATTGCCGTACTGGAATGTTTTGCTGATCTTCGCCACTGCCATCTCCTGAATTGGGGTGCTCAGCGGCGCAGGCCGAGGCGTTCGATCAGCGACTTGTAGCGGTCGCCGTCCTTGTTCTTGAGATAGCTCAGCAGACGACGGCGCTGATTGACCATCTTCAGCAGGCCGCGACGCGAATGGTGGTCCTTGTCGTGGCTGGCGAAATGCTTGCTGAGGTGATCGATGCGCGCCGACAGCAGGGCGACCTGGACTTCCGGCGAGCCGGTGTCGTTGCCCGCGCGACGGTAGTCGGCAATGATCTGGTTGGTTTGTTCCGTGGTGAGTGACATGGTTTGAACCCTTGGAAACGAAAGACGGGACGCACGCAGGCATCCCGGAGAAAGAAGTCGGTCGGTAAAGCCGGGTATTGTAGCCTTGCAATGTTCGGCGGAACAAGGTTTTGCGTCGCGCCGGACTCACGGGGCCGCGCCGGGCGCCGGATCGGTCTGCCGGAAGCCGCGCACGGCCCGCAGCCAGCCGTCGGCCGAGACCTCGACCAGGGCCACCGCCCGGCCCTGCGGATCGATCGCCGCGCCGCGCCGGGGCCGGCCGTACCGGTCGGCCGCGCCCGCTGGCCCTGGCGCAGCAGCACGGCTGACGCCGCGTCGACGATGACCTGCCGATAGGCCGTCAGGCCGGCCTCGAGCGGCAGCAGCAGCGCGTCGAGCGCGGCCGCACCGCCCTCCTCGGCCACTGCCGCCAGCGCCTCGAGCGTGAACATGCGCGGTTGCCGGAACGGCTCGACCCAGGTCCGCCGCAGCACCGTCACATGCGCGCCGCAGCCGAGCCGCTCGCCGAGATCGCGCACCAGGCTGCGCACGTAGGTGCCCGATCCGCATTCGACGTGCAGGTCGAGCCGGTCGCCGTCCCGCCCGATCAGGTCCAGCCGGTGCACCTGGACCTCGCGCGGCGGCGCCGCGACGTCCTCGCCGCGGCGCGCGCGGCGGTACAGCGGCTCGCCGCCCTGCTTGAGCGCCGAATAGACCGGCGGCACCTGGACGATGCGTCCGGTCAGCCCGGCCAGGGCGGCGCGCACGTCGGCCTCGTCGAACGCGGGGATCGCGCGGCGCTCGAGCACGTCGCCGTCGGCATCGTCGGTCGTCGTGGTGAGGCCGAGCCGGGCCTGCGCCGCGTAGGCCTTGCGCGAGCCGAGCAGCAGGCCGGCGATCTTGGTCGCCTCGCCGAAGCACAGCGGCAGCAGGCCGGTCGCCAGCGGATCGAGGCTGCCGGTATGGCCGCCCTTCTCGGCACGCAACAACCGGCGCGCCTGCTGCAGCGCCGCGTTCGAGCTCAGACCTGCGCGCTTGTCCAGCAACAGGATGCCGTTGACGTCACGCCAGGCAAGGGCCCGGTTCGGACGCTCTGGGTTTTCGGACACGGGGGAAATCGAAGCGACGGGCGGAAGTGCCTGCGTATTCTAGCGTGGCCGCCGCGGGAGCACGCTCAGGCGTCCGCGTCGCCGCGCAGCAGCGACTCGATGCGCTCGCCGCGGTCGACCGAATCGTCGTAGCGGAACCGCAGCTCCGGCACGCGGCGCATGCGCAGGCTGCGCGACAGGACCCGCCGGAACTCGCGGGCCATCTCCTTGAGTGCGGCCACCGCGGCCGGCCCCTGCTCGGAAACCAGGGTCGTCACGTAGACGTTGGCGACGTCGAGCTCGCGGCTGACCTCCACGTCCGAGACGCTCGCCGACGGCAGTGCGTGATCGCGCACCGCCGCGTGGACCAGCACCGACAGCTCCTTGCGCAGCTGCACGGCGACACGATCGGAACGGGTGAAATCAGCCATGAGGATGCCCCGCTCCGGTCAGAACGTACGCGCGACTTCGATGCGCTCGAAGCACTCGATCTGGTCGCCCGGCTTGACGTCGTTGTACTGCTTGACGCCGATGCCGCACTCGGTGCCGTTGCGCACTTCGTCGACGTTCTCCTTGAAGCGCCGCAGCGACTCGAGCTCGCCCTGGAAGATCACCGTATTGTCGCGCAGCACGCGGATCGGCTTGTTGCGCTTGACCGTGCCCTCCACGACCATGCAGCCGGCGATCGCGCCGAACTTCGACGAGCGGAACACCTCGCGCACCTGGGCGATGCCGATGATCTCCTCGCGCACCTCGGTGCCGAGCATGCCGCTGGCGACCTGCTTCACCTGGTCGATCACGTCGTAGATGATCGAGAAGTAGCGCAGATCCAGGCCATTGGACTCGATGATCCGGCGCGCCGACGCATCGGCACGCACGTTGAAGCCGATGATCGTGGCCTTCGACGCGACCGCCGAGTTGGCATCCGACTCGGTGATGCCGCCGACGCCGGAGATGATCACGTTGATGCGGATCAGCTCGTTGCTGAGACCGACCAGCGCCTCGCGCAGCGCCTCGGCCGAACCCTGCACGTCGGCCTTGACGACGAGGTTCAGCGACTGCTGCTCGGCGCCCTGGCCCATCTGCGCCATGATGTCTTCCATGCGGCTGCCGGCCTGCTTGACCAGGCGCGACTCGCGGCGCTTCTGCTCGCGCTGCTGTGCGACGTCCTTGGCAAGACGCTCGTCGGCGACGACGACGAAATCGTCGCCGGCCGCCGGCACGCCGGACAGGCCGAGGATCTGCACCGGAATCGACGGGCCGGCCTGGTCGACCTGACGGCCGGCCTCGTCGAACAGCACGCGCACGCGGCCGTAGTCGACGCCGCAGACGAGGAAGTCGCCCTTCCGCAGCGTGCCCTGCTGCACCAGCACGGTCGCGACCGGGCCGCGGCCCTTGTCGAGGCTCGACTCGATCACCACGCCGCTGGCGCGGCCGTCGTGGACGGCGCTCAGCTCCATGACCTCGGCCTGGACCGAGATCGCGTCGAGCAACGCGTCGACGCCGTCGCCGGTCTTGGCCGACAGCGGGACGAACTGGACGTCGCCGCCCCAGTCCTCGGGCACCACCTCGTACTGCACGAGGCCCTGCTTGACGTTGTCCGGATTGGCTTCCGGCTTGTCCATCTTGTTCATCGCGACGATCAGCGGCACCTTGGCCGAGCGCGCGTGCTGGATCGCCTCGATCGTCTGCGGCATCACGCCGTCGTCGGCGGCCACCACGAGCACGACGATGTCGGTCAGCTGCGCACCGCGTGCGCGCATCGACGAGAACGCGGCGTGGCCGGGCGTGTCGAGGAACGTGATGACGCCCTTGTCGGTCTCGACGTGATACGCGCCGATGTGCTGGGTGATGCCGCCCGCCTCGCCGGCGGCGACCTTGGTGCGGCGGATGTAATCCAGCAGCGAGGTCTTGCCGTGATCGACGTGGCCCATGATCGTGACGACCGGCGGACGCGACGAACGCTCGCCCTGCTGGTCGTCGTGATGCGCGAGCAGGGTCACCTCGGCGTCGTTCTCGGCGGCGCGCGTGACCTTGTGGCCGAGCTCCTCGGCGACCAGGACGGCGGTGTCGTGATCGATGGTCTGGTTGATCGTTGTCATGACACCCATCTTGAACAGCGCCTTGACCACTTCGGCGCCCTTGACCGCCATCTTCGCGGCGAGGTCGGCGACCGTGATCGACTCGCCGACGGCGACGTCACGGACGACCGGTGCGATCGGCTTGGAGAATCCGTGGCCGGCGCCGGAGCGCGAACCGCTATCGGGCTGGCGCGTATTGCGCGGCTTCTTGCGCCCGCCGGTGCGGCGTGCGGCACCCTCGCGCGACAGGTGCAGCTCGGCACCGAAATAGCGCGGTGCCTCCTCCTCCGAGCCGCTTTCCTGCATGCGGTGCGAACCGTGCGTCTTGCCCTTGTGGCGATGGGCGTCACCCGGCGAGCGGTCGTCCGGACGCCGCGGCGGCGCCGCCGCGGCGGCGCGATCGGCCTCGCGCGGCTCGGCCGGGGCGCGGCTGCGGCCGTCGGCTTCCGTACGCGGGGTCTCCTCGGCGGCCTTGCGCTGCAGCTCGTCCTCGGCGGCCTTGCGCCGCGCCTCTTCGGCGGCACGCAGCTTGGCGTCCTCCTCCTGCCGCCGCTTGTCGGCCTCGGCCCGTGCCAGTTCCTCGGACTCGCGCTTGAGCTGCGACTCCTGGAGCTTGCGCAGCGCGTCCTCGCGCTCGGCATCGGCCGGCGTCTGGTCGTCGACCAGGCTGCGCTTGACGTAGGTGCGCTTCTGGCGCACTTCGATGTTGACCGTCTTGGCCGCGCTGCCGCGCGCGCCGGTGGCGACCGTCAGTTCGCTGACCGTGCGCCGGCGCAGCGTCACCTGACGCGGCGCCGCGGTCTCGGCCGGCGTCTCCTGCTTGCCGTGGGTACGGCGCAGAAAGCCGAGCAGCTTGACCTTCTCGGTGCTGCTGATGACCTGGTCGGCATCGGTGAACGGCATGCCGGCCTCGGCGAGCTGGGCCAGCAGCTTGTCGACCGGCGTACCCACCACTTTGGCCAGCTGTTTGATCGTGACGTCCGACATGATTGCGCTTACTCCCGAACCTGCCTGCACTTGCCCTGCGATGCGCCGGACCGCTCACGGCCCGTCACACGATTCCGACGCGGCGTCCGGCGCTCGATGCGCAGCCGGACGCGTCCCGTCAATGCGGCAACGAACCACTCGTTGCCCGCCGGCGCCTCCTGCGCCGGCGTCGTCTGCGCGACTATGAAATCTCCAGCTCGCGCGCCGCCATGATGATCGCCGAGGCACGTGCCTCGTCGAGTCCTTCGATGCCCAGCTCCATCAGCTCGTCGGTCGCCAGATCGGCGAGATTCTCGCGCGTGACGATGCCGTGCCGCGCCAGCTCGTAGCCCAGATCGTCGCCGACGCCGTGGACCGCGATCAGCTCGTCGGCCGGCTTGTGCTCCTCGATCTCCTCCTCGGCCAGCAGCGCGTCGGTCAGCAGCGCGTCGCGGGCACGCGCGCGCAGCTCCTCGACGATGTCCTCGTCGAAGCCCTCGATCGCCAGCAGCTCGGCGGTCGGCACGTAGGCGATCTCCTCGACCGTCGAGAAGCCCTCCTGCACGAGGATCTGCGCGATCTCGTTGTCGACCTCGAGCTTGCTCATGAACAGCTGCAGCGCGGCCTCCTGCTCCGACTCGGACTTGGCGCGCACCTGGTCGGCGGTCATCACGTTGAGCTGCCAGCCCGACAGCTTGCTGGCCAGGCGCACGTTCTGTCCGCCGCGGCCGATCGCCTGGGACAGCTTGTCCTCGGCGACCGCGATGTCCATCGAGTGACGCTCCTCGTCGACGATGATCGACTGCACCTCGGCCGGCGCCATCGCATTGATGACGAACTGCGCCGGATTGTCGTTCCACAGCACGATGTCGATGCGCTCGCCGTTGAGCTCGTTGGACACCGCCTGCACGCGCGAGCCACGCATGCCGATGCACGCGCCGATCGGATCGGTGCGGCTGTCGTGCGCGAGCACGGCGATCTTGGCGCGGTCGCCGGCATCACGCGCGCAGGCCTTGATCTCGACCAGACCCTGGCCGACCTCGGGCACCTCGAGCTTGAACAGCTCGATCATGAACTCCGGCGCGGTGCGCGAGACGAACAGCTGCGGACCGCGGACCTCGGAACGGACGTCGAACAGATAGCCGCGCACGCGGTCGCCGGCGCGCACCGCTTCGCGTGGGATCGACTTGTCACGCGGGATGTAGGCTTCGGTGTTGCCGCCCAGATCCAGATAGATGCTGCCGCGCTCGACGCGCTTGACGACACCGGTGATCAGCTCGCCGATGCGATCGCGATAGGCGTCGACGATCTGCGCGCGCTCGGCCTCGCGGACGCGCTGCACGATCACCTGCTTGGCCGCCTGGGCGGCGATGCGCCCGAAGTCCGGATTCTCGATCTGCTCCTCGATGAAGTCGCCGACCTGCGAACCGGGGCGCTCGTCCTCGGCGTCCATCAGGCGGATCTGCCGGTCCGGCGATTCCATGACGACGTCGTCGGCGACCACCTCCCAGCGACGGAAGGTCTCGTAGTCGCCGGTCTCCTTGTCGATCGCGACACGGACTGCGACGTCCTGATCGGGATAGCGCTTCTTGGCGGCGGAGGCCAGCGCGGCTTCCATCGCCTCGAAAATGACATCCATCGACACGCCTTTCTCATTGGCGACCGCATCCACCACCAGCAACAGTTCTTTGCTCATCGCTTCCTACTCCACCGGGCGCCGAGGGACGCCGGACCGGAAATAAACATCACGCCTTCTTCTTCGTCTTGCCCGTCGCGCCACCGCTGGGCTTCTTCGCCGGCGCCAGGCCGAGCGCGACGTAGTCGGGCACCAATCGCGCCGCCTGGACGTTGCCATGGTCGAGCACGATCGACGTGCCGTCCTCGAGCGCCAGGGTCAGCGCAGCGCCTTCCACCGCGGCCAGACGGCCCTGGAAACGCTTGCGGCCGTTGACCGGCAGACTCACCGTCAGCTTGACCTGCTCGCCGAGAAAGCGCGCGAACTGGTCCGGCGTGAACAGCGGCCGATCGATGCCTGGCGAGGAGACCTCCAGCGTGTACCGCCCGCTGATCGGATCGTCCACGTCCAGCGCCGCGGAGATCTCGCGGCTGGCCGCCTCGCAGTCGTCGACGGTGACCGGCCGGTCGGCGACGTCGATGTAGACGCGCAACAGGCTGCTGCCGGCGCTCGGGCGATACTCCACGCCCCAGCATTCCAGACCGAGATCGGCCACGATCGGCGTCAATAATTGGGTCAGTTCCTCTTCTTTCACGTCGTCGAATCGCCCTGGGCGTACTTCAGGAAAGTCTGCCGAGGCGGTGCGGGCCGGCGACCCGCGAAGTCGGAAACAAAAACGGGGCCGAGGCCCCGTTCCACAAGTCCGCCGTTGTCTTGCATCCGCTACATCGGCAACGTGCGCATCCTGCGCTCAGCAAAAAGGCCACCGTGGTGGCCCTTCGCTGAAGACCTGATGGCGGGGGCTGCTCCGTCCGACCGCTGACGGAACCCGTCGAATCGCCATATGGCAGGCCGCGCATCATAGCCGCATCGGCGCGCATCGTCCAACCCTTTCGATCGCCGGCTTCGGCGACGCGGTGCCGGCCGCGGCTTGCGCGCCGGCGGCGGCGGAAAATGCGGCTCCAGCGATCGCGCATCGGCGGGCCGCCCCGTGCGGCATCGGCACACACCGATCGACTCAATTGCTTGAATCGAATCGGCTTTCGAAGGGCTCGATCGCGAGGCGGGGCTTCTCGGATGCCCCGACCGCCCGCGGCGCCGGCGCCCCAGCGATCCAGCTCGCGACGATCCGGGCCTCGAGCGACTCGCCGGCGCGGGCCGCCACGGCTTCGCCCTCGTCCCGGTCCGGATCCCGGTACCGGACGCGATCCCCGAAAACGAAAACGGCGACCTCGTTGCCGAGACCGCCGTATCGTCATCTGCGCTGGAGCGCGCGCAGATATGTTTGGTAGCGGGGGCAGGATTTGAACCTGCGACCTTCGGGTTATGAGCCCGACGAGCTGCCAGACTGCTCCACCCCGCATCAGAGCCCGCTATTGTAGGCACAACCCAGGGCCGATACAAGCCCGTCGAGCGGAACGGACGCCAACCGGGCGCTCCGGACGCGGTGGCCGAGCCGGCGAAAAAGGCTCAAACTATACGAAATCTGCATCGGAGCAGTCTCTTACGCACGCGAAGGAGTGCGCAGCCATGAAGATCCGGATCTCGGCACTGACCTGGACGATCGCGACCGCAATCGTCCCGCCCGTCGCGGCGGCGTCGCTGCCGTTGCTCGATCGCGGCTTCGCGCAGGATGGCGTCAGCGTGCTGCCGCGCATCGATGCGCCGGTCCGCCAGGCGAGTCTGCGCGCCGTGCGGGTCGCCGCGGATGGTGCGATCTTCCTGGCCGGCACACAGATCCGCGACGGCGTGCCGCTTCCTTATGTCGACAAGCTGACGCGCCAGGGCGTGCCGGACACGGCCTACGGCAACGGCGGACGCTTCGCGCTGCCGCTCGATTCGGCGGCCTATCCGTGGGGCGCCGAACTCGGCGACGTCATCATCCTGTCCGATGGCCGCATCGCGTTTGCGGCCGGCGTGCTCGGTCCCGGCGAGCAGCTCACGACTACCAGCCTGATCGGCATGGTCGGTGTCGACGGACGGCTCGACCCCGGTTTCGCAGCCGGTGCCGGCTATGCACGCTTCGACTACGGACCGCCATCGACGCAACCGGCCGGTACGCCGTATGCCGGTTCGCTGGTCGCGGACATGCAGCAGCGCCTGCTGCTGGCCGCCCCGACCGGGCAGCCGGCCGCCGCGGTCGCGCGATTCCGGGCCGATGGAGGCCTCGATACGGACTACGGCACGCACGGCATCGCCTGGCTGCCGGCGCCAACGACGTCGCGGCGCCTGCGACTGGACGCGACCGGACGACTGCTGCTCGCCGGCGCCACGCGAACGGCCGGCGCGGCGCCGCGACTCGCGCTGGCCCGGCTGCTGCCCGACGGCGCGCTCGATGCCGGCTTCAGCGGCGGACTGGTCACGCTCGACGGCGCCGCGTCCGCGTCGGACGTGCTCGGCATCGGCTCGCTCGAACTCGACCGCGCCGGCCGGCCGCTCGTCGGTCACGAGTTCGTCTCGACGGTCAGCCTGTCGTTCTCACTGGATGTCGCGCGCTTCACCCCGACCGGCAGCGTCGACGCGCGTTTCAACGCGGCCGCGCAGCAACCCGGCCGGCCCGGCCTCGCCCGCGTCGTCAACGACGCCGCCCTGCTGTCCGGCACGTTCGCGATGCCGACCGCCGATCGCCGGATCGTCGTCCTCGGAACCGCCGACACGTTCTCCGAGCCGGCCGGCCTGGCGTTCGTGCGGCTGCGCGACGATGCCTCGACCGATCCTTCATTCCCGGCGGGGAGGCAGGGTCCGGCTTACCTGATGCCGGTGCTCGGCACGGACGGCAATGCCGACCGGATCGCCGGCGTCGACGCCGACGGCCGCGGCGGCCTGATCGTCGCCGGTCAGAGCTCAGGGCCTGCCGGCACCTGCCACTTCGTGCTGCGCCTGATCGGCGACCGCCTGTTCGCGGATGGTCAGGATCCGAACTCGCGCCCGATCGCCTGTCCGTCCTCGCCCTGATCGACATGCGCTCGCCGACGCTGCCGGGGTCGGTTGCATCAAGGGCGCCGGACCGTTAGCGTCGATAGGCAGCAGGGGAAAAGGTTGAGAATCGATCGAACGCGCCCGCGTTCTGATCGCGATTCGCCGTCGATGCAATGTCAGGGGAGTCATCGTTTTGAAGCGAGTGTCATCGTCCTTTCTGGCGCTGTCGATCGCCGCCGGAAATGCAGGCGCCGTCGAGCCCGCCGTTCTGCTCGATCGCGGTTTCGGACAAGAAGGCATCGTCTTGTTGCGCGCGCCGTACAGTCTGTCGCGGTTGTCGATCCGAGCCGTTCGCATCGTGGCGGATGGCGCGATCTTCATCGGCGGCGCCCACGGCGGCAACTTCGTGATCGAACCGTATGTCCTGAAGCTCGATGAAGACGGTCATGTCGAGCCCACGTTCGGAACCAATGGGCTGTTCTCGCTACCGCTCGACGTGGAGACCTATCCAGGCGCCACGATGGGCGATATCGCGCTGCTGAGCGACGGCCGCATTGCCTTCGTCGCGGGCCTGCTCGAGGACAACTTGTTCCTGACCCGCACCACCTCCCTCATCGGGCTACTCACACAGGATGGGCAACTGGACACGGGCTGGGCCGCCACCGGCTATCGCAGGTTCGATTTCGTCGAATCGATTTACGGCCTCACATTCGGCCATCGCGGTGTGCTCGCCGTCGATGGCAGCAATCACGTCCATCTGTCCAACGGCAGCGGCACCGGCACCAACGGCATCGCGCGGTTCCGAACCGACGGCACGCTGGATCCGGGGTACGGCACGAACGGTGTCGCCTGGCTGCCCGAAGGCGTGACGCTGGAGCGCATTCGCCTTGATGCAGCGGGCCGCCTGTGGGGCGCGGGCCCTGCCGTATCGGCGACTCTCCCGGCGCGTCTGGCATCGATGCGTCTGCTGCCGAACGGACAGCTCGACGCGAGTTACGAAGGCGGTCTGATTCTGTCGGATGTCGCGTCGACGCTGCACGAAGCGGTCGTGCCCGGCTCGCTCGCGTTCGACCGCGAAGAGCGTCCGATCGTCGGGTTCGCGGTGCAGGACTGGGAAGCGATTCAGTTCGGTACGCTCGACATCGCGCGCTACACCACTGCGGGCGGCCTGGATCAAAACTTCAACGCCGACCAGCAGCACGGATCGATGCCAGGCATCGCGCGGATCGCGCTCGGTGGATCCGAGCGACCGTACGTCTACGCTGAACCGCTGGCCGACGGCGGCGTTCTGGCGATTGGCCATATCGGATGGATCAGGACCGGCGTGACGATCAGCCGTCTGCACGCGGACGGGGCCAGCGACCCCACGCTGCCGAATGCGTCCGACGGCTACCCGCCGACCCTGCCGCTGCTCGGCCAGGGCAGCGAGGACGTCGTGATGGCGACCGAGACGGACGCTGCGGGACACGTCGTCATGGCCGGCGTGACCCATGACGGAACCCGGCCCTGTCTGTTCGTGCTGCGTCTGATCGGCGACCGCCTGTTCGCGGATGGTCAGGATCCGAGCGATCGGCCGACGAGCTGCCCGACGCCGTAAACCGTCGACGGGCCTGCAGTGTGGCTCGAAAGCGCCGCGGTCAGACGCCGAACGAGCGGCGGCACCAGTCGAACAGCGGGCCCCAGGCGATGCCGAGCGCGAGCAGCGCGAGACCGTTGACCGACAGCGCCCAGCGCATCGGCAGATCGCGCGGCAGCAGCAGCGGCACCGAATCGGCCGGCTCGTCGAAATACATGACCTTGACGACGCGCAGGTAGTAGTAGAGTCCGATGATCGCGAATGCGATCGCGACGATGACCAGCCAGATCTGTCCGGCATCGACGGCGGCCTTGAGCACCATCAGCTTGGCGAAGAAGCCGAACAGCGGCGGCACGCCGGCCAGCGAGAACATCACGATCGCCATGATGCCCGCATACCACGGGTTGCGCCGGTTGAGCCCCTTGAAGTCGTCGATGTCGCCGGCCTCGAAGCCGGCGCGGGCGAGCAGCAGGATCATGCCGAAAGCGACCGCGGCCGTGATCGCGTAGCTGACCGCGTAGAACAGCGCGGCGGCGTAGCCTTCCGGCGTCGCGGCGACGAAGCCGAGCAGCAGGAAGCCGACGTGCGAGATCGTCGAGTACGCGAGCAGGCGCTTCAGATTGGTCTGCGCGATCGCGAACACGTTTCCGACCGCCAGTGACAGCACGATCAGGAACGCCAGCATCTGCGTCCAGTGCGGCGACAGGCCGCCCAGACCACCCTCGAGCAGGCGCCAGGCCATGCCGAACGCCGCGAGCTTCGGCGCCGAGCCGATGAACAAGGTGACCGCCGTCGGCGCGCCCTGGTAGACGTCGGGCAGCCACATGTGGAACGGCGCCGCTCCGAACTTGAACGCGATGCCGACGACCAGGAACACCAGGCCGACCGCGAGCAGGTTCGGATGCGGCACGTTGCCGATCGAGGCGTGGATGCGCGAGAGGTCCAGCGTGCCGGTCGCGCCGTAGATCATCGACATGCCGTACAGCAGCAGGCCCGAGGCCAGCGCGCCGAGCACGAAGTACTTGATCGCG
Organism: Dokdonella sp.; assembly: GCA_024707225.1. GTDB lineage: Bacteria > Pseudomonadota > Gammaproteobacteria > Xanthomonadales > Rhodanobacteraceae > Dokdonella. The sequence continues at coordinate 1,725,165 of JANQAE010000001.1, forward strand.
GCCTCGGACGAATCCTTCGAGTCGCGGTTCAGCGCGACCAGCGCGTAGGAGGACAGCGTCAGCAGCTCCAGGCCGAGATAGACCATGATCAGGCTGCCGGCCGAGACCAGCAGCAGCATGCCGAGCGACGCGAACAGGATCAGCAGATAGAACTCGCCGACCAGCAGATTCCGCTCGCGCAGATACTCGCGGCCGTAGACGAAGGTGAGGCCGCTCAGGAGCAGCACGAACAGCTTCAGCACCGTCGCGACGGCGTCGCGCTGGAACATGCCGCCGAACGCCGACCAGCCCTGCCCGGCCGGCGGCGCGTCGCGCCAGACCAGGGCGGCCGTCACCGCGAGGATCAGCAGCGCCAGCCAGTGGGTGATCGCGCGCTGGCTCGGCTTCAGGAACAGGTCGATCAGCAGCAGGGCGAACGTCGCCGTCAGCAGAAACAGCTCCGGCAGGATCACCAGCAGGTCGTTGGGGTCGAACGTGTTCATGTTCATGCCTTGGACATCATCAGCGTGCTGACCAGCTGTTGCACCGAAGTCTCCATGAGATCGGTCAGCGGCTTGGGCCACAGACCGACCAGCAGCACCGCCACGGCAAACGAGCCGAGCACGATCCACTCACGGCCGTTCAGATCCTTGAGCTTGGCGACCTTGTCGTTGCCGATCTCGCCGAAGATCACGCGCTTGACCAGCCACAGCGTGTAGGCCGCGCCGATGATCAGCGTGAACGCGGCGACCAGCGCGATCCAGACGTTGTCCTGGAACGCGGCCAGGATCACCATGAACTCGCCGACGAAGCCGCTGGTACCGGGCAGGCCGCAGTTGGCCATCGCGAACAGCACGAAGAACGTCGCGTACCACGGCATCACGTTGGCGACGCCGCCGTAGTCGCGGATCATGCGCGAATGCAGTCGGTCGTAGAGCACGCCGATGCACGAGAACATCGCACCGGACACGAAGCCGTGCGAGATCATCTGCACCATCGCGCCCTGCATGCCCAGGCGTGCGGCATCCGGGTTGCCGTGCACGCGGACCAGCGCCATCGCGATGAAGATGCCGAGCGTGACGAAGGCCATGTGGGCGATCGACGAATACGCGATCAGCTTCTTCATGTCGTCCTGGACCAGGGCGACGTAGCCGATGTAGACCACCGCGATCAGGCTCATCGCGATCACGACCCAGGCGTACTCCTGCGAGGCGTCGGGCACGATCGGCAGCGAGAAGCGGATGAAGCCGTAGCCGCCGACCTTCAGCATGATCGCGGCCAGCACGACCGAACCGCCGGTCGGCGCCTCGACGTGCGCGTCCGGCAGCCAGGTGTGCACCGGCCACATCGGCACCTTGATCGCGAACGCGATCAGGAACGCGAAGAAGATCCAGAACTGCTCGCGCGCGCCGAGACCGGCGTTGGCGAATGCGGCCAGCGAGAACTCGCCGGTCTTCATGTGCAGGTAGATCAGCGCGACCAGCATGAAGATCGAGCCGAGGAACGTGTAGATGAAGAACTTCAGCGTCGCATAGACGCGGCGCGGACCGCCCCACATGCCGATGATGATGAACATCGGAATCAGCATGCCTTCGAAGAACACGTAGAACAGTAGCGCGTCGGTGGCCGCGAACACGCCGATCAGCAGGCCCTCGAGCGCGAGCATCGCGGCCATGTACTGCGAGACGCGCTCGTCGATCGAACCCCACGAGCCGATCACGACCAGCACCGACGTGAACGTGGTCAGCACGATCAGCGCGACCGCGATGCCGTCGACGCCGAGCGCGTAGTGGACCTTGAGCGCGTCGATCCACAGATGCGACTCGACGAATTGCATCGTGGCCGGGCCGATCGCGCTCGCGTCGTAGCCGGTGTAGAGCGGGATGCTGAGCGCGAAAGTGGCGAGCGCGACCAGCACGGTCAGCCAGCGCGCGGCATCGGCGCGGCGGCCGAGCGCGAGCACCGCGACCGCGCCGGCGATCGGCAGCCAGATCAGGAGACTGAGCAGGGGCCAGTGATGAGCCATGATGATCGTAAGTCCGGTCCGTTCAGCCGTTGGTCCGCGCGAGGAACCATCCCAGCCAGCCGAGCAGCAGGACCAGGCCGAGGATCATCGCGAACGCGTAGTGGTAGAGATAGCCCGATTGCAGCCAGCGCACGGTCGACGCGATGCGCGCGACGAGGCCGGCCGAACCGTTGACGAGAGCGCCGTCGATCACGGCCGCATCGCCGACCTTCCACAGGCCGCGTCCGAGTGCGAGACCGCCGCGCGCGAACACCGCCTGGTAGAGCTCGTCGATCCAGTACTTGTTCGAGAGCAGGTTGTAGACCGGGCGCAGCGCCGTCGCGGCACGGTCGGCGATGCGCGGGTTGAACAGCCAGACGTAGGTGGCCACCGCGAAGCCGGCCAGCGCGAGCCAGAACGGCGGCATCGAAAGACCGTGCAGCACGAAGCCGAGCGCGCCGTGATAGCCGTGCTTGAGCTCGCCGATCACGTCGTTGGCGGCATTGACGTGGATCGCGCGGCCGAAGAAGTCGCCGAACAGCATCGAGCCGATCGTCAGGCCGCCGATCACGATCGACGGGATCGCCAGCAGCACCAGCGGCAGCGTGACGACCCACGGCGACTCGTGCGGCGCATGCGCGAGGTGGCCCGGCGCGTGATGCCCGTGATCGGCGTGCGCGTCGCCGTCGTGACCGTGCGCATGGCCGTGGCCGTGATCGACGACGAAGCGCTCCGGGCCGTGGAAGGTCAGATACAGCAGGCGGAAGCTGTACAGCGCGGTCACGAACACGCCGGCCATCACGCAGAAATACGCATAGCCCGAGCCGAAGCGCTGCGACTCGTGGACGGCCTCGATGATCGCGTCCTTCGAGAAGAAGCCCGAGAAGAACGGCGCACCGGCCAGTGCCAGCGAGCCGATCCACATCGTGATCCAGGTCACCGGCATGTACTTGCGCAGGCCGCCCATGTGACGCATGTCCTGCTCGTGGTGCATCGCGATGATCACCGAGCCGGCGCCGAGGAACAGCAGCGCCTTGAAGAACGCGTGCGTCATCAGGTGGAACACGGCGGCCGAGTACGCCGAGACGCCGAGCGCGACCGTCATGTAGCCGAGCTGCGACAGCGTCGAATACGCGACGACCCGCTTGATGTCGTTCTGCACGATGCCGATCAGGCCCGTGAACAATGCGGTCGTCGCGCCGATCACCAGCACGACCGACAGCGCGACCTCCGACAGCTCGTACAGCGGCGACATGCGCGCGACCATGAAGATGCCGGCGGTCACCATCGTCGCGGCATGGATCAGCGCCGAGATCGGTGTCGGGCCTTCCATCGAGTCGGGCAGCCACACGTGCAGCGGCACCTGGGCCGACTTGCCCATCGCACCGATGAACAGGCAGATGCACACGATCGTCGCCACGTGCCACGGATGGCCGGCGATCAGCTCGACCGTGCGCAGGCCGATGTCGTTGGTCGGGTTGGTCGCGACCATGAAAACCGTCGAGTAGTCCAGCGATCCGAACCAGAACAGCACGCCGCCGATGCCGAGCAGGAAGCCGAAGTCGCCGACGCGGTTGACGAGGAACGCCTTCATGTTGGCGAAGATCGCCGTCGGACGCTTGAACCAGAAGCCGATCAGCAGGTACGAGACCAGACCGACCGCTTCCCAGCCGAAGAACAGCTGCAGGAAGTTGTTGCTCATGACCAGCATGAGCATCGAGAACGTGAACAGCGAGATGTACGAGAAGAACCGCTGGTAGCCGGGATCCTCGTGCATGTAGCCGATCGTGTAGACGTGTACGAGCAGCGAGACGAACGTCACCACGACCATCATCATCGCGGTCAGGCGGTCGACCAGGAAGCCGACGTGCGCGCTGATCTCGCCGACCTGGAACCAGGTGTAGAGATTCTGGTTGAACGTGATTGCGCCGCCCCAGACCAGCAGGTACAGCACGTAGACGCTCAGCGCGCAGCTGATCGCGACGCCGGCGATCGTGACCGCGTGGGCGCCGCTGCGGCCGATCTGCCGGCCGAACAGACCGGCCAGCACCGCCCCGAGCAGCGGGGCCAGCACGATCGCGAGAAGGATGCCTTTGGAAAGTGCCATCGGGTCAGCCCTTCAAGCTGTCGATTTCGGTGACGTTGATCGTCGCGCGGTTGCGGAACAGCACGACCAGGATCGCCAGGCCGATCGCCGCTTCGGCGGCGGCCACGGTCAGGATGAAGAACACGAACACCTGGCCGGCCGGATCGCCGAGATAGCGCGAGAACGCGATGAAGTTGGTATTGACCGCCAGCAGCATCAGCTCGATGCACATCAGCAGCACGATGACGTTCTTGCGGTTGACGAAGATGCCCGCCACCGCGATGCAGAACAGGATCGCACCGACGATCAGATAATGGTCCAGCGTGATCACGGCGAACCCTCCCCCTTGGTTTCGGCCGCCATCTTGACCAGGCGCACGCGGTCTTCGCGACGCACGCGCACCTGCCGGGACGGGTTCTGGGTCTTGAGGCCGGCGCGCTTGCGCAGCGTCAGCGGAATGGCCGCGATCAGGCCGACGGTGAGGATCAGCGCGGCGACCTCGAACGGCAGCAGGTACTCGCTGAACAGCACGCGTGCGATCCACTCGACGTTGGAGCCGCCGGCCGCGATCGCCGGATCGGGCCCGGCCGCGATCTTGAGCGCGCGCATGCCGGCCAGCGCGACGATCTCCACCAGCATGATCACCGCCACCGCGATGCCGACCGGCAGCAGCCGCATCGTGCCCTCGCGCAGCGGCGCGATGTCGACGTCGAGCATCATCACGACGAACAGGAACAGCACCATGACCGCGCCGACGTAGACCAGCACCAGCGCGATCGCGAGGAACTCGGCGTCGGCCAGCAGCCACAGGCAGGCGGCCGAGAAGAAGGTCAGCACCAGGCACAGCGCGGCGTGTACCGGCTGGCGCACGCTGATGACCGCGAGCGCCGCCAGTACGGTGACCGCGGAAAAGCCGTAGAAGCACAGCGATTGGAACGTCATGGTCGGATGCTCTCCCCGTCGCTCACCGGTACGCCGCGTCCTGAGCGCGCGCGGCGGCGATCTCGGCCTCGAAGCGGTCGCCGATCGCCAGCAGCTGCGGCTTGGTCACGACGTTCTCGCCGCGCTTCTCGAAGTGGTATTCGTGCACGTGCGTCTCGACGATCGAGTCGACCGGACAGCTCTCCTCGCAGAAGCCGCAGAAGATGCACTTGAACAGGTCGATGTCGTAGCGCGTCGTGCGGCGGGTGCCGTCGTCGCGCACGGTCGAGTCGATCGTGATCGCCAGCGCCGGGCAGACCGCCTCGCACAGCTTGCAGGCGATGCAGCGCTCCTCACCGTTCGGATAGCGGCGCAGCGCATGCAGACCGCGGAAGCGGTTCGACTTGGGGATGTGCTCTTCCGGATAGCGCATCGTGTACTTGGGCTTGAACATGTAGCGCAGCGTCAGCCACAGGCCGGCCAGCAGCTCCAGCAGCAGCAGGCTCTTGAGATATCCGATGATTCTGTTCATGGCTCGCGTGTCCTCAAGCTGGCTCATGCGCCGATCGTGACCCAACCGAAGTACTTCATGCAGCCCGCCACCATGACCCAGAACAGCGTGATCGGAATGAAGACCTTCCAGCCCAGACGCATGATCTGGTCGTAGCGGTAGCGCGGAAACGAGGCGCGGAACCACAGGTAGCAGAACGCGAAGAAGAACGCCTTGACGAACAGCCACAGCCAGCTCGGCCCACCGATCCATCCCCACGACGCCGGGAACGGCGACAGCCAGCCGCCGAGGAACAGCACCGGCGCCAGGAACGAGATCAGGATCATGTTGGCGTATTCGGCGAGGAAGAAGATCGCGAACGCCGATCCGGAATACTCCACGTGAAAGCCCGCCACGATTTCCGACTCGCCCTCGGCGACGTCGAACGGCGCGCGGTTGGTCTCGGCCACGCCGGACACGAAATAGATCACGAACATCGGCAGCAGCGGCCACATGAACCACTCGGCGATGCCGTACGGGCCGGACTGCGCCGCGACGATCGCCGACAGGTTCAGACTGCCCGACAGGATCAGCACGCTGACCAGCGAGAAGCCCATCGCGATCTCGTAGGAGACCGTCTGCGCGGCGGCGCGCATCGCGCCGAGCATCGCGTAGCGCGAGTTGGAGGCCCAACCGGCGATGATGATGCCGTACACGCCCATCGAGGTCATCGCGAGCAGGAACAGCAGGCCCGCGTTGACGTCGGCGAGCACGAGGCCGTCGTCGAACGGGATCACCGCCCAGGCCGCGAACGAGGGCACCAGCGCGATCAGCGGCGCCAGGTAGAACAGCGCCTTGTTCGCCTTGGTCGGCCGCACCACTTCCTTGAACAGTAGCTTGAAGACGTCGGCGAACGCCTGCAGCAGGCCGAGCGGACCGATCTGGTTCGGTCCCATGCGCACGTGCATCCAGCCGATGACCTTGCGCTCCCAGTACACGAACATCGCGACCGCGACGATCAGCGGCACCGCGATCGCCAGGATCTTCAGTACCGTCCAGATCACCAGACCGGCGTCGCCGAAGGCGAGGAAGAATTCACGCAGCAGGTCGGTCACGCCTCAGGCCCTCGCAATCGACAGGGCGGCGCCGTGCGAAGGCAGGCCCGCGGTTTCGGCATAGCCCGCCTCGATCCAGGCGCCGCCGCGAGGCACCTGGGACGTCAGCTCGACCGGCAGCACGACCGCACCGATCCGCGCCGCCCCGCCCTGCCCGATGCCGAGCGCGAGCGCGTCCTGCGGATGCAGCGCGACGCGTGCGCCACGGGTCAGCGGATGCGCATTGAGCGCCGGGCTGCGGCGCAGCACCGCGTCGCCGCGATAGATCGCGGTCGTCGCGATCCGCACCAGACCTTCGGCCGGCGCCGGCGCCGGCACCGCGGCGATCCGGCCGTCGGCCGCACGCGGCGCGACCGGCGCCAGTTGCGCGCGCAGTTCGCCGATCTCGATGAAGTCGAAGCCCGGCACCGACAGTGCGGCGCCGAGCGCGCGCAGCACGCGCCAGCCCGGACGGGCCTGGCCCGGCAGCTTCGCGCCGGGAAGAACGGTCTGTGTGCGGCCGTCGAGATTGGTCAGCGTCGCGTCGATCTCCGGCAGCAGGCCGATCGGCAGGATCACGTCGGCGACCTGCCTGAGCGATTCGCTGGCAAAGGCCGAGAACGCGATGACGCTGTCGGCATCGGCCAGGGCGCGCCATGCGGCCGCGTCGGCGAGGTCGTCGGCCGCCTCGACGCCGTAGAGCAGATAGGCCTTGCGCGGCGCGGCGACCATCGCGCGCGCGTCGAGTCCGTCGCCGTCGGGCAGCACGCCGTGAGCGGCCAGGCCGATCGGGTTGGCGCCGAGCGGAATCTCGTCGTAGGCCGCGCCGGTCGCGGTCGCGACGAAGCGCGCGGCCGCACGCAGCACCGAGGCCTGCGGATGCAGCGTCGCCATCTCGCCGACGACGATCGCGGCCGAGCCGGCCTCGCCGAGGCGCTTGATCAGCGCCGCCGCATCGCTGCCCGCGTCGCGGCCCGCGATCGCATCGGCGAGCGCGCCGGACTCCGGCAGCCGGCCGCCGTCGTTGGCGGCCTTGGCCAGATCCAGCAGCGCACCGACCAGGGCCGGCGGCGCCAGCACCTGCTTGCCGGCCAGCGGATAGGTGGCGTCGAAGTCGAGCGAACCGATCACGTAGACCTGCGCGCCGCGCCGCACCGCCTTGCGCAGGCGTGCATTGAGCAGCGGCAGTTCGGTGCGCGGATTGCAGCCGATCAGGACGACGACGCCGGCCTGTTCGATCTCGGCGAACGGACGCGCGAACGGCACCGCCGCGGCACCGTCGGACAGATCGAGCTGGCGCAGACGATGGTCGATCGAGTGGCTGCCGAGGCCGCGCACGAGCCGGCCGAGCAGATGACCTTCCTCGTTCGAGGTCGCCGGATGCACGAGCGCGCCGAGCGAGGTGCCGGCGTGGCGCTTGAGCGCATCGGCCGCGACCGCGACCGCGTCGTCCCATTCCACCTCGGTCCAGGCGCCGTTGCGCTTGACCTGCGGCTTCGTCGCGCGATCGGCCGCGTACAGACCCTGATGGCTGTAGCGGTCGCGGTCCGACAGCCAGCATTCGTTGATCGATTCCTCGTCGCGCGGCACCGTGCGCAGCACTTCGCCGCGCGCGTGTGCAGCCAGAGGTTGGAGCCGAGCGCGTCGTGGTAGGCGATCGACTCGCGCGCGATCAGCTCCCAGGCGCGGGCCTGGAAGCGGAACGGCTTGTTGGTCAGCGCGCCGACCGGGCAGACGTCGATGACGTTGCCGGACAGCTCGCTCATCAGCGGCTTGCCGACATAGGTGCCGATCTGCAGGCGCTCGCCGCGCTCCATGCCGCCGAGCTCGTAGGTGCCGGCGACTTCCGACATCACGCGCACGCAGCGCGTGCACTGGATGCAGCGCGTCATCTCGGTCTGCACGAGCGGGCCGAGGTTCTCGTCGGGGATCACGCGCTTGCGTTCGGCGAAGCGGCTGACCGAGCGCCCGTAGCCCATCGACAGGTCCTGCAGCTCGCACTCGCCGCCCTGATCGCAGATCGGGCAGTCGAGCGGATGGTTGATCAGCAGGAACTCCATGACGTTGCGCTGCGCCGAGAGCGCACGCTGCGACTGCGTGAACACCTTCATGCCGTCGGCGACCGGCGTCGCGCAGGCCGGCTGCGGCTTGGGCATCGGCCGGCCGCCCATCTCGACCTCGACCATGCACATGCGGCAGTTGGCCGCGATCGGCAGCTTCTCGTGATAGCAGAAGCGCGGGATCGTGATGCCGGCGCGGTCGGCGGCGGCGATGATCATCGAGCCCTTCGGCACCGCCATCGAGCGGCCGTCGATCTCGATCGAGACGTGGTCCGGCGGCAGATTCGGATCGGCAGGCTGTGCGCTCATGCGGCCACCTCCAGCTGCGCGTCGACCAGCGAGCGGCCGTTCGCGATGTAGTACTCGAACTCGTGCCAGTAATGGCGCAGGAAGCCCTGCACCGGCCAGGCCGCCGCCTCGCCGAACGCGCAGATCGTGTGGCCTTCGATCTGGCCGGCGGCCGCCTTGAGCATGTCCAGGTCGCCGAGCTGGGCCTGGCCCTCGACGATCCGCGTCAGCAGCCGGTACATCCAGCCGGTGCCTTCGCGGCACGGCGTGCATTGGCCGCAGCTCTCCTTGAAGTAGAACCGTGCGATGCGCTGGCAGGCGCGCACCATGCAGGTGGTCTCGTCCATCACGATGACCGCTCCGGAGCCGAGGCCCGAACCGGCCTTCTGGATCGCGTCGTAATCCATCGTCAGGCCCATCATCGTCTCGGCCGGCAGCACCGGCATCGACGAGCCGCCCGGGATCACCGCCTTGAGCTTGCGCCCGCCGCGCATGCCGCCGGCCATCTCGAGCAGGTCGGCGAACGGCGTGCCGAGCCGGATCTCGTAGTTGCCGGGCTTGGCGACGTGGCCGGACACCGAGAAGATCTTCGGGCCGCCGTTGTTCGGCTTGCCCTGCGCCAGGAACCAGTCCGCGCCCTTGCGCAGGATCGCCGGCACCGAGGCATAGGTCTCGGTGTTGTTGATCGTCGTCGGCCGGCCGAACAGACCGAAATTGGCCGGGAACGGCGGCTTGAAGCGCGGCTGGCCCTTCTTGCCTTCGAGCGACTCCATCAGCGCGGTTTCCTCGCCGCAGATGTAGGCGCCCGCGCCGAGCGCGGTGTGGATGTCCACGTCGATGCCGCTGCCCTGGATGTCCTTGCCGAGCAGGCCGGCCGCGTAGGCCTCCTTCAGCGCGGCCTCGAAGTGCTCGAACGGCTCGTGATGGAACTCGCCGCGCAGGTAGTTGTAGGCGACCGTCGAGCCGGTGCAGTAGCACGCGATCGCGAGCCCCTCGATCACCGCATGCGGGTTGAAGCGCAGGATGTCACGGTCCTTGCAGGTACCGGGCTCGGACTCGTCGGAGTTGCACAGGATGTACTTCTGGCCCGGCGCGGTGCGCGGCATGAACGACCACTTCAGGCCGGTCGGAAAAACCGGCGCCGCCGCGCCGCGCAGCGAGGACTTCTTGATCTCCTCGATCAGCGCGGCCGGATCGGGCTTTTCGGCCAGGATCTTCTTCCAGGCCTGCCAGCCGTCGACCTTGAGGTAGCTGTCCATCGACCACGGCTGCTCGAAATGCAGCGTGGTGTAGACGACCTGATGTTCCGCGGGGGCGGGACCGACTGTCATCGGAGTGCTCGCTTACTTCAGTTCGTCGAGAATCTCGTCCACCTTGGCGGCGTCGAGGTTCTCGTGGTAGTGGCCGTTGACGACCATCATCGGCGCGCCGCAGCAGGCGGCCAGGCACTCTTCCTCGGTCTTGAGGTAGATGCGTCCGTCCGGCGTGCTCTCGCCGAGCTTGATGCCGAGCTTCTTCTCGCAGTGCCTGACGATGCCTTCGGCGCCGTTGAGCCAGCACGAGATGTTGGTGCAGATCGCGACGTTGTTGCGGCCGACCGGACGCGTCTCGAACATCGAGTAGAAGCTCGCCACCTCGAACGCCCAGACCTGCGGCAGATCCAGATAACGTGCGACCGCGACGATCAGCGCATCGGTGAGATAACCGCCGTTCTGCTCCTGCGCCGCGAACAGCGCCTGGATCAGCGCCGAGCGCTTGCGGTCCGGCGGAAACTTGGCGGCCCAGTGATCGATGTGATGGCGCGTGTGCTCGCTGAGCAGCGCCAGCGGATCGACGTCCTTGATCTCGTCGTAGGTCCCGGTCGCTTTCATCGGTCGATCTCTCCGAACACGACGTCGTAGGTGCCGATCATCGCGACGACGTCGGCCAGCATGTGCCCGCGCACGATCGCGTCCATCGACGACAGGTGCGCGAAGCCCGGCGCGCGCAGGTGCACGCGGAACGGCTTGTTCGCGCCGTCGGACACCAGATAGCAGCCGAACTCGCCCTTCGGCGCCTCGACCGCGGCGTAGGTCTCGCCGGCCGGCACGCAGTAGCCCTCGGTGAACAGCTTGAAGTGGTGGATCAGGGCTTCCATGTCGTCCTTCATCTCCTCGCGCTTGGGCGGGGCGACCTTGTAGTTCCGGACGATCACCGGGCCGGGATTGGCGCGCAGCCATTCCACGCATTGGCGGATGATGCGGTTGGACTGGCGCATCTCCTCGACGCGCACCAGATAGCGGTCGTAGCAGTCGCCGTTGGTGCCGACCGGAATGTCGAAGTCGACCTCGGCGTACCTGGCGTAGGGCTGCTTCTTGCGCAGGTCCCAGGCGATGCCCGAGCCGCGCAGCATCGGGCCGGACATGCCCCAGGCGCGCGCGAGCTCAGGCGAGACGACGCCGATGTCGACGGTGCGCTGCTTCCAGATGCGGTTGCCGGTCAGCAGCTCCTCGTACTCGTCGACCTTGGTCGGAAAGTCCTGCGTGAACGCGTCGAGGAAGTCGAGCATCGAGCCTTCGCGCCAGGCATTGCGCTGCTTGAGGTCGTTGCCCTTGTGCCAGCGCGATTCCTTGTACTTGGGCATCTGGTCGGGTAGATCGCGATAGACGCCGCCGGGACGGTAGTAGCCGGCGTGCATGCGCGCGCCCGACACCGCCTCGTAGCAGTCCATCAGTTCCTCGCGCTCGCGGAACGCGTACAGCATCACCGCCATCGCGCCGAGATCGAGCGCGTTGGAACCGATCCACATCAGATGATTGAGGATGCGCGTGATCTCGTCGAACATCGTCCGGATCCATTGCGCGCGCTCGGGCACCTCGACGCCGAGCAGGTTCTCGATCGCCCGCACGTAGGCGTGCTCGTTGCACATCATCGACACGTAGTCGAGACGGTCCATGTAGCCGATCGACTGATTGAACGGCTTGGACTCGGCGAGCTTCTCGGTGCCGCGGTGGAGCAGGCCCACATGCGGGTCGGCACGCACGACGGTCTCGCCGTCCATCTCCAGCACCAGGCGCAGCACGCCGTGCGCAGCCGGATGCTGCGGGCCGAAGTTCATCGTGTAGTTGCGGATTTCCTGCATGGCCTACTGTCCGCCGCGTTCGGCTGCGGCCTGTTCGTAGCGCGAATCGTCGCGAATCGTGCGCGGCACCAGCACCCGCGGCTCGACCGAGCTGACCGGTTCGTAGACGACGCGGCGCTTGTCCGGATCGTAGCGGACCTCGACGTTGCCGATCAGCGGGAAGTCCTTGCGGAACGCGTGGCCGACGAAACCGTAGTCGGTCAGGATCCGGCGCAGGTCCGGATGGCCCTCGAAGACGACGCCGAACAGGTCGAACGCCTCGCGCTCGAACCAGTTGGCGCCGGCCCAGATGCCGGTCAGCGAAGGGATCGAGGGCAGCTCGTCGTCGGCGCAGTAGGCGCGCAGGCGCAGGCGCCGGTTGTGGGTCAGCGACAGCAGGTGCACGACGACCGCGAAGCGGTTCGGGATGTCGACCGCGCGCGGCCGGTCGCTCCAGCTGAAGCGTCCCGCGCCCTCGCCTTCGACGCCGCGCGAGGAAGCCCTGCGAGGAGACGTCGGTGGTGTCCCACTCGGTCTGGCCGTAGCTGAGATAGTCCATGCCGCACAGGTCGATCAGCTGCTCGAACGCGAACGCCGGCTCGTCGCGCAGAATCCGCGCGACCGCGAGCCAGTTTTCCGGCAGCACCTCGATCGTGAGCTGGCCGCCGGATGCGTCGGCGCGCACGAGCGTCCGGCCGAGGCGTGCCTCGAGCTGGCCTATGAACGGAGTCGGGTCGGACATGGCGTTCTCAGCGGGCAATCGTGTTGGTGCGGCGGATCTTCTTCTGCAGCTGCAGAATGCCGTGGATCAACGCCTCGGCCGTCGGCGGACAGCCCGGCACGTAGACGTCGACCGGCACGATGCGATCGCAGCCGCGCACGACCGCATAGGAGTAGTGGTAGTAGCCGCCGCCGTTCGCGCACGAGCCCATCGAGATGACCCATTTCGGCTCGGGCATCTGGTCGTAGACCTTGCGCAGCGCCGGCGCCATCTTGTTGACCAGGGTGCCGGCGACGATCATCACGTCGGACTGGCGCGGACTGGGGCGGTAGATCACGCCGTTGCGGTCCAGGTCCAGGCGCGCGCAGCTGGCGTGCATCATCTCGACCGCGCAGCAGGCCAGGCCGAACGTGACCGGCCACATCGAACCGGTGCGCGCCCAGTTGACGAGCTCGTCGAGGCGCGCGGTCACGAAGCCGCGGTCGAGCAGCGGGTTGTCGTCGCCCGGACGCAGGATGTCGTCGACGACGTTGACCGGCGCCGGATTGTGCATCGTCCGGCTGATCGAATCGATCACTCCCATTCGAGTGCCCCTTTCTTCCAGACGTAGACGAAGCCGATCACCAGCATGCCGAGGAACACGCCCATCTCGACGAGGCCGAGCAGGCCGAGTTCGCCGAAGACCGTGGCCCACGGAAAGACGAAGGCGATCTCGAGATCGAAGATGATGAAGAGGATCGCGACGAGGTAGTAGCGCACGTCGAAACGCATGCGCGAGTCCTCGAACGCCTCGAAGCCGCATTCGTAGGCTTCGAACTTCTCGGCTGCAGGCTTCTTCGGGCCGAACAGATTGCCGAGAACCAGCAGGGCCACGCCGATCACGGCCGCCACCGCCAGGAACAACAGGACGGGGAAATACTCGGAAAGCATACGCACCTCCGCGCCGACGGCGCATCAGCGGCTGCCGCGGAAGCCGCGGCAACGACGGTTACCTAAATTGGTGCCCAAGGGGGGACTCGAACCCCCACAGCTTTCGCCGCTACCACCTCAAGGTAGTGCGTCTACCAATTCCGCCACCTGGGCAACGCTATCAAGCTCCGTCCTTCTTGCCCGGCTCCGGCTTGGATTCGTCCGGCTTGCCTTCGGCAGGCGGCGTCTCCGGGACCGGTGCAGGTTGTGCCGCCGGTGTGTCGCCCGCCGCCGGTGCCGAGGCCGCCGGCACGTCCCCGCTCGGAGCGGGTGCCGGAGTCTCGGGCGGCGCCGGTACGGTCACGCCGGCCATCACGCCCAGGTCGTCCGTCGGTGCCACTGCGGGACGACTGTGGTAAATGCCCATGCCGAGGCTGAGCAGGAAGAACAAACCGGCCAGGACCGCCGTGCTGCGCGACAGGAAGTTTGCCGAACCGCGCGCACCGAAGACGGTTGCCGATGCGCCGCCACCGAAGCCCGATCCCGCCGCGGCACCGGCGCCGCGCTGCATGAGGATCAGGACGATCATGGCGATCGCCACCAGCACATAGAAGACGTAGGCAATGATGGTCAGCATCGTTTGCTTGGCTTTCAGATGAACCGGGCGCGTGAGCGCTCCGGCCGCTCGACTAGCGCCGCGCCGTACCGGCGGCGGCGATAGCCAGAAAATCCGCGGCGACCAGTGACGCGCCGCCGATCAACCCGCCGTCCACGTTCGGTTGCGCGAAGAGCTCGACAGCATTCGATGCCTTCACGCTTCCGCCGTAGAGAATCCTCAGCGAGCTCGCAATTGTAGCATCCCGTCCGGCCAATGTGTCACGGATGAATGCATGAACCGCCTCGGCCTGCTCCGGCGTCGCGGTGCGCCCGGTGCCGATCGCCCAGACCGGCTCGTAGGCCAGAACCGCTCCGGCCAGCGCGCCGATGCCGGCCGCGGTCAGCACCGCCTCGAGCTGGCGCGCCACGACGGCCTCGGTGCGGCCCGACTCGCGTTCCTCGAGCGTCTCGCCGACGCAGAGGATCGGCGTCAGGCCGGCGCCCTGCGCCGCGACGAACTTCGCCGCGACCAGCGCGTCGGACTCGGCATGGTACTGGCGGCGCTCCGAATGCCCGACCAGTCCGAAGACGCAGCCGACGTCGGCCAGCATCGCTGCCGAGACCTCGCCGGTATAGGCGCCCTGCGCATGCGCGCTGAGGTCCTGCGCACCGAACGCCAGGCGATCGCCGTGCGCGGCGATCAGCTCGGCCAGGTACGGAAACGGCGGCAGGATCGCCAGGTCCACGTCGGCCGGCGCGTCGGCGCGCACGGCACCGATCAGCTCCGCGGCCATCGTCCGCGTACCGTGCATCTTCCAGTTGCCTGCCACCAGCGTGCGACGCATCGAGGTCTCCTCGTCGTAGCCGCCTAGCATAGCCGGCGGTTCGGTCGCGGACAACGCCGCGCGGCCGCACCGGCGATGGCCGCGTGCATCGGACGGCGCATCAAGGACCCCGCATCGGCGGCCG
This sequence comes from Dokdonella sp., assembly GCA_024707225.1. GTDB lineage: Bacteria > Pseudomonadota > Gammaproteobacteria > Xanthomonadales > Rhodanobacteraceae > Dokdonella. Next base: position 1,740,384 of record JANQAE010000001.1, read on the forward strand.
GCCGCAGACGAACGCGACCGTTGGCCTGCCCCGGAGCCTGCCGGTACCGGCCCGGCGCGGCGGCCCCGAGTCGAGCCCGCTGCCTGCCGGCGCTCGCGGCGACGCGTGGCGGACGGCCGGACCCGGCGCGGACGATTCGGCGCCGAGCCGTCGGATGCAGCGCTCGAACGCGCCTATACCAGCTTGATCTCGCGCAGGCGCTGCATCAGATAGTCGTTCGCGGTGATCGGCTCGGGGTAGCGGCTCGGATGCTCGGCGCTCACGCACGAGGGCAGCACGTCGAGCACGACGTCCGGATTGGGATGCAGGAAGAACGGCACCGAATAGCGCGACACGCGCGCCTGCGCATTGGCCGGGTTGACGACGCGATGCGTCGTCGACGGATAGACGTGGTTGGTCAGCCGCTGCAGCATGTCGCCGATGTTGACGACGATCGCGTCGCCCTGCGTCGTGATCGGCAGCCAGTCGCCTTCGCGCGTCAGCACCTCCAGGCCCTCGGCGCTGGCGCCGACCAGCAGCGTGATCAGATTGATGTCCTCATGCGCGCCGGCGCGTACGTTCGGCACGTCCGGCGCGGTGATCGGCGGGTAGTGCAGCGGCCGCAGGATCGAGTTGCCCGAGTCGGTGCGACCCTCGAAGAAATGCTCGGGCAGATCGATGTGCAGCGCCAGCGCGCGCAGCACGCGCGAACCGAGCTGGTCGAGCGCCTCGTACAGACCGTAGCCGTACTCGCGGAACCCGGGCACCTCGGCCGGCCACAGATTCGGCGGCATGACCGCGGCGTAGACCGAATCGCGCGGAATCTCACGGCCGATGTGCCAGAACTCCTTGAGGTCCGGATGCCGGGCATCCTTTGCCGTCTCGATGCCGAACGGCGTGTAGCCGCGCGCGCCGCCGGAACCGGGCACGTGGTAGCGGCGCTTGACCGCCTCGGGCAGCGCGAAGAAGCGCCGGAACGCCTCGTAGGCACCGTCGATCAGCTCGGGCGCGATGCCGTGCCCGCTGATGCAGCAGAAACCGAACTCGCGATAGGCCGCGCCGAGTTCGGCCACGAAGGCGTCGCGGTCGGTGTCGTAGCGGCCGATGTCGAGCGTGGGGACCTGGCGGGTCATGCGCGCCTCTCCGCGGCCGAGCGGACCGCCGCGGCGAGCTCGTCGACCAGCCGCCGCACCTGGTCGGCGTCGTCGGCCTCGACCGTGACGCGCACCAGCGGCTCGGTGCCGGACGGACGCAGCACGACGCGCCCCCTGCCTTCGAGCTCGGCCTGGACGCGCCGCAGCACGATCTGCACGGCATCGTCGGCGACCAGGGACGCGCCGCCGGGCGCGCGGATGTTGACGGTGGTCTGCGGCACCTTGTGCATGCCGGCGACCGCCGCATCGAGCGTGAGCCCGTTGCGCGCGAGCACGTCGAGCACCTGCAGCGCACTGACGATCGCGTCACCGGTGGTCGCGCGGTCCAGGCACAGCATGTGGCCGGAGGTCTCGCCGCCGAGCACGCCGTCGTGCTCCTTGAGCGCCTGCAGCACGTAGCGGTCGCCGACGCGCGCGCGCAGGAACGGCACGCCGAGCGCGGCGACCGCCTGCTCGAGCCCGAAGTTGCTCATCAGCGTGCCGACCACCGGACCGCGCAGCCGTCCGCTCGCGGCCCAGTCGGTCGCGAGCAGGTACAGCAACTGGTCGCCGTCGATCAGGCGGCCGTGGCGATCGGCCATCTGCAGCCGGTCGCCGTCGCCGTCGAAGGCGATGCCGAGATCGGCGCCGGACTCGACCACGGTGCGGCCGAGCGCGGCCGGCGCGGTCGCGCCGCAGTCGCGGTTGATGTTGAGGCCGTTGGGCTGCGCGCCGATCGTCGTCACCTGGGCGCCGAGCTCGTCGAACAGCACCGGCGCGATGTGATAGGTCGCGCCGTGCGCGCAGTCGAGCACGACGTGCACGCCGTGCAGATGGAACGCGCGCGACACCGAGGACTTGCAGAACTCGATGTAGCGCGCCGCGGCGTCCTCGATCCGCACCGCCTTGCCGAGCCGGTCGGACGGCACGGTCGTGAACGGCGTGTCGACCTCGCGCTCGATCGCCTGCTCGACCGCGTCGTCGAGCTTCTCGCCGGTCGACGAGAAGAACTTGACGCCGTTGTCCTGATACGGGTTGTGCGAGGCGCTGATCACGATGCCGGCGTCGGCGCGCAGCGATCGGGTCAGATAGGCCACCGCCGGCGTCGGCATCGGCCCGAGCAGCCGCACGTCGGCGCCGGCCGCGAGCAGGCCCGCCTCCAGTGCCGACTCGAACATGTAGCCCGACACGCGCGTGTCCTTGCCGATCAACACCAGCGGCCGCTCGCTGCCGCTGGCCAGCACGGCGCCGGCCGCGCGGCCGAGCTTGAGCATGAACTCGGCCGTGATCGGCCATTGGCCGACCCGGCCGCGAATGCCGTCGGTTCCGAAGTAGGTGCGTTCGCTCATCTGCAGGCCTTCCCCTCGTGGTCAGGATGCTCGCTGCGCCCAAATGCAAACGCCCCGCGGAGCGGGGCGTCGCAGTGGAGGCGCGCGGCGGATCAGTCGCCCATCTGCTTCTGGCGATGCTCCCAGCGCTCCTGCGCGTCGAGACTCAAGGTCGCGATCGGCCGCGCCTCCAGGCGCTCCAGGCCGATCTCCTCGTCGGTCTCCTCGCAGAAGCCGTAACGGCCTTCCTCGATCCGCTTGAGCGCCTTGTCGATCTTGGCGATCAGCTTGCGGTAGCGGTCGCGGGTACGCAGTTCGAGCGAGTTCTCGGTCTCGCGCGTGGCCCGCTCGGCCTCGTCGCCGACGTCGCGGACTTCGTCGCGCAGGTTCTCGATCGTCTGCTTGGATTCCTCGACCAGGTCCTCGCGCCAGCGCTGCAGCTTGCGGCGGAAGTACTCCAGGTGCTTGGGATTCATGTACTCCTCGCCGGCGGACGGCTTGAAGCCGGCCGGGAGGTCGATGCGCACGGTCGCCGGCAGGGCGTAATGGCCGTCCTGCAGGGTGATGCCCGAATCGGCGGCGTTCGGCACGACGGCGCGCGCCTTGACGCCTGCGGCGCTTGCTTTGCTGCTGGTATTCGTACTACTCACGGCACCCTTGGATTTGCTGGTTTCAGCTGGCGGTTGAGGCGCCGGCGGCGGCGATTTCGCTGCCGGTGCCGGCTTGGCTTTGGCGACCGTCCTGGCCTGGACCGGGGCCTTCTTGACCACCGGTGACGGCTTGGCGGCCGGCTTGGCCGGCGCAGCGGCCTTGCGGGCCGGCGCGGCCACGGGCTTGGCCGCTGCACGCGCGGGCGCCTTGGCGGCCTTCTTGGCCGGAGCGGGCGCGGGCTTCTTGGCGATCGCCGTCTTCTTGGCAGGCGGCTTGGCCGCCTTCTTCACGGCCGTCTTCGCGACCGCCCCCGCCGCCTTGGCCTTCGGCGCGGGCTTGGCCTTGCCGGCAGCCGCGGACTTTCCTGTGGATTTCGCCATCTGCCTCATGACCTTGTGACTTGGCGGCGGGGTGTTATAGCCTAAGCCGCCTCCACCAGCAACCGCCGGGGCGGTCGCCTCCAGGCGAGTTGCCAGCAGCGTGCCGCGAGCCCTCATCTTCCTATTGGATTGTTACCAGCGCGGGTTGAGCCCGCTGCTCGGACGCCGCTGCCGCTTCCACCCGAGCTGCTCGCAGTACGCGCGCATCGCCGTGGCGCGCTTCGGCGGCCTGCGCGGCAGCTACCTGGCCGCACAGCGCGTGCTGCGCTGCCAGCCGCTGTGCCGCGGCGGTCACGATCCGGTCCCGATGCGCTTCGTCTGGTGGCCGCGTCCCTCCGAACAACCGACCGGGGAACATCAGCATGACTGACTGGCTCATCGTCAACGCCGAAATGATCAACGAAGGCAGGCGCTTCCACGGCGATCTGCGCATCCGCAACGGCCGCATCGAGCAGATCGGCAGCGGCCTGTCGGCGCGCGAGGATGAGCAGGTGCTCGACGCCGCCGGCCGCTGGCTGATGCCGGGCATGATCGACGATCAGGTCCACTTCCGCGAGCCGGGGCTGGAGCGCAAGGCCGACATCGAGTCCGAGTCGCGCGCCTGTCTGGCCGGCGGCATCACCAGCTACATGGAGATGCCCAATACCAAGCCGCCGGCCGTCAACGCCGAGGCGGTCGCCGACAAGTACCGGCGCGCGGCCGAGAAGTCGCGCGTCAACTACGGCTTCTATCTCGGCGCCACCAACGACAACCTCGAGGACATCCGCCGGCTCGATCCGCGCAGCGTGCCCGGCATCAAGATCTTCATGGGCTCCTCGACCGGCAACATGCTGGTCGACGATCCGGCCACGCTGGAGGCGATCTTCCGCGAGGCGCCGACGCCGATCATCACGCACTGCGAAGACACGCCGATGATCGAGGCCAACGAGCAGCGCGCGCGCGAACGCTGGGGCGAGGACATCCCGCCCGAGCAGCATCCGCTGATCCGCTCGCGCGAGGCCTGCATCAAGTCCACGCGCCTGGCGCTGGACCTGGCGCGGCGCCACGGCACGCGCCTGCACGTGCTGCATCTGTCCACCGCCGAGGAGGTCGCGCTGTTCGAACCCGGCCCGGTCGCCGGCAAGCGCATCACCGCCGAGACCTGCGTGCACTTCCTGCATTTCAGCGACGAGGACTATGCGCGGCTCGGCCATCTGATCAAGTGCAATCCGGCGATCAAGACCGCCGCCGACCGCGACGCGATCCTGACCGCACTGGCCGAGACCCGCGTCGACGTGCTCGCGACCGATCACGCACCGCATCTGCTCGAGGAGAAGCGCCAGCCGTACACCTCGGCGCCGTCCGGCCTGCCGCTGGTGCAGTTCGCGCTGCAGTGCGCGCTGGAGCGCGTGTTCGACGGACGCCTCACGCTCGAGCGCGCGGTCGAGGCGGTCACGCACGCGCCGGCGACGCTGTTCGACGTGCACGAGCGCGGCTATCTGCGCGAGGGCTATGCCGCCGACCTGACCCTGGTCGATCCGGCCAGGCCGCACACGGTGCGGCGCGAGGAGGTCCTGTCCAAGTGCGGCTGGTCGCCGTTCGAGGGCACGACGTTCCGCTCGAGCATCGCGGCCACGTTCGTGAACGGCCGGCTCGGCTATCGCGACGGCCGGCTCGACGACGCCACGCGCGGCACGCGGCTGGAATTCGCGCGGTGAGGTCGGGCCTGCTGGCCTGCCTGCTCGGCATCGCCGCGGCAGGCGCGGCCGCAGCGGCCGACGAGGCGGCCCGCATCGTGTTCCCGCCGCGCGTCTCGCAGGGCGCGCTGGTGGTCGGCAAGGTGCCGCCGGGCGCGAGCGTGCACTACGCGGGACGCGCGCTGCGCGTCAGCCCTTACGGCAGCGTCGTGTTCGGCGTCGGCCGCGACGAGCGCGGTCCGCTGACCGTGACGGTCGACCATCCGGACCGCAGCCGGCGCGAACTGCGCATCGAGGTCGACGCACGCGACTGGCCGGTCGAGCGCGTCGACGGCGTGCCGCCCAAGACGGTCGAACCGCCGCCCGAGATCGCCGAGCGGATTCGCCGCGAGCAGGCGCGTGTCGCCGAGGTGCGGCAGCTCGACGGCACCAATACCGATTTCGCATCGGCGTTCGTGCAGCCGGTCGGCGGGCGCATCAGCGGACGCTTCGGCCGCCAGCGCGTCTACAACGGCAAGCCCGGCTCGGCGCATTCGGGCATGGACGTCGCGGCGCCGGCCGGTACGCCGGTCGCGGCGCCGGCCGGCGGCGTCGTGACGTTCGCCGATCCGGATCTGTACCTGACCGGCGGCACCGTCGTGCTCGATCACGGCTACGGCGTCAGCTCCAATTTCCTGCATCTGTCGCGGATCGACGTCGCGGTCGGCGACCGCGTCGAACAGGGCGGCGTGATCGGTGCGGTCGGCGCGAGCGGGCGGGCGACCGGACCGCATCTGCACTGGGGCATGAACTGGTTCGACGTGCGCATCGATCCGCAGCTGGTGCTGCAGCGCACGCGCTAAGGCCACGGCGTCACCGCGCCGTCTCGATCGGCGCCGATGATGGACAATGCGCGCCTCGCGTCCGCCGGAGCCTGCCCGATGTCCCCGAACGATCCTCCCGCCTTCGCCGGCCGCGCGCTGGCCGACCGCATCGGGTCCGCGCGCAGCGTCGCGGCCGCGGCGCTGCTCGCGGTCGCGCTGGCGGCCGGCTGTGCCGGTCAGCACTCGCGCACGGATGCGCGGACCGGCGAGGAGGATGCGCGCGCGACGCTGGCGATCCTCGAATCGACCGACATCCACGCCAACGTGCTCAGCTACGACTACTACAAGCTGACCGAGGATCCGTCGATCGGCTTCGAGCGTCTGGCGACGCTGATCCGCGCGGCTCGCGCCGAGTACGAGAACAGCCTGCTGTTCGACGGCGGCGACACGATCCAGGGCACCGTGCTGGCCGACTGGCAGGCGCTGGCCTCGCCGCTGCCGTGCGATCGCAAGCTGGCCGTCTACAAGGCGATGGACGCGCTCGGCTACGACGGCGGCGTGATCGGCAATCACGAGTTCAACTACGGCCTGCCGTATCTGGCACAGGTGACCGGGCGGCGCCTGCAGGCCGAGGGTGCCGATCGTCGCACCTGCAACGGGCCGGATTTCCCGCTGGTGCTGGCCAACGTGATCGCGACGCGCGACGGCCGGCCGCTGTTCGCGCCGACCGCGCTGCTGGAGCGCCGCATCCGGGCGCGCGACCGCGCCGGCCGCATGCGCGAGCTGCCGATCCGGATCGGCATCATCGGCTTCACGCCGCCGCCGGTCATGGTCTGGGACCGCAGCCACCTCGAAGGCCAGGTGACCGCGCTCGGTCTGGTCGAGGCCTCGCGCCGCTACGCGCCGGCGCTGCGCGCGCAGGGCGCCGACCTGATCGTCGCGATCTCGCACGGCGGCATCAATCCGGGTCCGTATTCGCCGCAGATGGAGAACGCGAACTGGCATCTGGCGCAGGAGCCGGACATCGACGTGCTGCTGCTCGGCCATTCGCACCAGGCGTTTCCGGCACCCGGCGACGTGCGCTCGCGCTTCAACGACATGCCCGGCGTCGACAACCGGCGCGGCTTCATCCACGGCAAGCCGGCCGTGATGGGCAACTTCTGGGGCAAGAGCCTCGGCGTGATCGAGCTCGGCCTGATCCGCCGCGGCGGCCGCTGGACGATCGATGCCGATGCGACGCATGCCGAGGTGCGCGACATCCGCCGCGCCGACGGCAGCTTCGTCGCGCCGGACCCGGCGATACGCGAGCTGGTCGGCGGCGAGCATCGGGGCGCGATCGACTACGTCTCCACGCCGATCGGCGACAGCGACTTCGCGCTGACGACCTATTTCGCCGCGGTCGGCGACGTCACCGCGCTGCAGCCGGTCAACAGCGCGCAGCGGCTGTGGGTCGAGCGCCACATCGCGGCCGAGCTGCCGCAATACGCCGGCATTCCGGTGCTGTCGGCGGCCGCGCCGTTCAAGGTCGGCTTCGGCGGCGCGACCGACTACGCCGCGATCGAGGCCGGCCCGCTCGCGATCCGCAACGCGGCCGACCTGTACCCGTTCCCGAACACGCTGACCGCGGTCAGGATCGACGGCGCCGGCCTCAAGGCCTGGCTCGAGCGCTCGGCCGGCTACTTCAACCGCATCGACCCGCAGCAGCGCGCGCCGCAGGAGCTGATCAACCGCGGCCATGCCGGCTACAACTTCGACGTGATCCAGGGCGGCATCGGCTACGTCGTCGACGTCACGCGGCCCGAAGGCGAGCGCATCGTCGATCTGCGCTACCGCGGCCGCCCGGTCGATCCGGACGACCCGTTCATCGTCGCGACGAACAACTACCGCGCCAGCGGCGGCGGCGATTTTCCGGGCCTGGACGGTTCGAACATCGTCGTCGAGGCGCGGTCGCCAACCGCGACGCGCTGATCGAATGGATGCGCGCGCGTCGTCATCTGACCCGCGAGAAGGACGGCGCCGACCGACCCTGGCGTTTCGCTGCGGTGCGCACCGCCGGCCCGGTGATCTTCCGCTCGGCGGCCGGCCGGATCGACCTGGCGCATGCCGCCGGCCTCGACTACGTGCATGCGTCCGGCGAGACCACCGCCGGCCTGCAGGCCTATCGGATCGATCTGGGCGCCGCACACTGAACGAATGCGTGCGGCCGTGGGCGGCCGTCGCCGCGCCGCTGCGTTTATGCTTCGGTCCTCGTCCGACCGGAAACCGCGCGTGAAACCGATCGCCTTCGCTCGCCACGGCCGCCTGCCGCCGCCGACCGTTCTCGCCGCTGCGCTCGCACTTGGCCTGCCGCTGGCGGCACACGCAGAAGAGGTCGCGCCGTCCTGGCCGCTCAGCGGCGAGCGGCACGACCAGGTGACGCCGCTCAAGGCGCAGCGCGAAGCGCTGCGACGGCTGCGCCGCGCCGACGCGCCGGCCGGTGGCGCGTCGCGGACCGTCGCCAACTGCGACGACGACGGCCCCGGCTCGCTGCGCGCCGAGGTCGCCGCGGCGGCCGACGGCGACCGCATCGATCTCAGCGCGCTGACCTGCAGCCGCATCACGCTGACCACCGGCGCGATCGAGATCGAGGTCGACGACCTGACGCTGAGCGGACCGGGTCGCGGCCGTCTGGTCATCGACGGCAGCGGCAGCCAGGACCGCGTGCTGATCCATTTCGGCTCGGGCGACCTGGTGATCGAGGACCTGACGATCGCCAACGGCCACCCGATCTCCAGCGGCACACGGATCGGCTACGGCGGCTGCATCGCCTCGGTCGAGAACGTCGTGCTGACGCGCAGCACCGTCAGCGGCTGCACCGCGCAGGGCGTCGGCAGCTACGGTGGCGGCATCCTGGCCGAGCGGCTGACGATGCGCCAGAGCACGCTGTCGGGCAACGTGGCGTTCGGCGACCACCCGACCAACAGCACCGCGGCCTACGGCGGCGGCGCCTTCGTGTACGAGGTCGACATCCAGGACAGCACGATCGCCGGCAACCAGGCGCGCGGCACGTACAACCCGCCGCTGACGCGCTGGGAGATCGGCGGCGGCCTGTTCATCGCCGGCGGCGGCACGATCGAGCGCACGACGATCGAGCACAACCTGTCGTATCTGTACGGCGGCGGCCTCGCCAACGAGGACGACGTGATCGTGCGCAACTCGACGGTCTCGGGCAACGTCGCGCGCGACGGCGACGGCGGCGGCCTGCGGATCCGCCGCTTCACGTCGCTGCTGCTCGAGAACTCGACCGTGACCGACAACAGCGCCGGCACCGGAGGCGGCGGCATCTCGTTTGCGCGCTACGCGCGCGCATCGACGCTGCGCAGCTCGATCGTCGCCGGCAACACGGCGCCGATCGCCGCCCAGGCCGATCTGACCGCGGCCGAGCCGCTGCCGATCGGCGGCTCGCACAATCTGGTCCGGCGCGCCTCGGGCCTGCTGCAGCTGCCGGCCGACACGCTCGATGCCGACCCGATGCTGCAGCCGCTCGCCGCCAACGGCGGATACGGACGCACGCATGCGTTCACGATGCACAGTCCGCTCTACAACCGCGGCGAGAACAGCGCCGGCCTCGGCAGCGATCAGCGCGGCGATCCGTGGCGGCGCGACGTCGGCGGCGCACCGGACATCGGCGCGTTCGAACTGCAGCGCGATCCGACGCCGGCCGCACCGGTGCCGGCGCTGTCGACCTGGGCGGCCGCGCTGCTGGCAGGTCTGCTGGCCTGGTCCGGCCGGCGCCGGTACGCGCGCGCGGCCGCGCTGACGGTGCCGCGCCGCGTCGCAGCGCCGGCGTCGCCGGATCGGTCCGCCGTCCGCTGCCGGGTTGAGTCCGCCGCGGATGCCTCCATCTGCAGCGGCTCCGCGAACCGCCACCGATGACCGACATCTCGTTCCCGCCCTCTGTCCGCGCCGTGCGCGAAATCCAGCGCTGCGCCTGCGTGACGGACACGTGCGCGCGCCGCGCCGGGGACGTCGGCCGATGAACGCGCCGGGCGGCGTGCTGAGCGTTGCGCGGCGGCTCTGGCCGGAGGTCTGGACGCATCGTCGCCGCGTCGGCGTCGCGCTGGCGTTCCTGGTCGCGGCCAAGCTGGCCGCGATCGGCGTGCCGCTGCTGCTCAAGCAGCTGGTCGACACGCTCGACCGCACGCCGGCGCCGCTGGCGGTGCCGCTCGGCCTGCTGGTCGGCTACGGCGCGCTGCGCCTGGCGACGACGCTGTTCCAGGAGCTGCGCCAGGTGGTGTTCGCGCGCGTGCTGGCGCGCACTTCGCGGCAGCTCACGCTGCGCGCGTTCGAGCACCTGCACGCGCTGAGCCTGCGCTTCCACCTGGGCCGCCGCACCGGCGCGGTGGCGCGCGACGTCGAGCGCGGCATGACCGCGGTGTCGGACCTGCTCGACTGGACGCTGTACACGATCCTGCCGACCCTGCTCGAGGTCACCCTGGTCTGCAGCTTCCTGATCGTGCGCTACGACTGGACGTTCGCGCTGATCACGCTGTCGACGCTGGGCGCCTACATCGCGTTCACGTTCGCGGTCACCGAGTGGCGGATCCGCTACTACCGCGCCGCCAAGGATTCGGACACCGAGGCCAATGCGCGCGCGGTCGATTCGCTGCTGAACTACGAGACCGTCAAGTACTTCGGCAACGAGCAGCACGAGCTGCGCCGCTACGACGCCAGCCTGATCGGCTACGAGAATGCGACCGTCAAGAGCCTCAAGACGCTGGCCCTGCTCAACGTCGGCCAGTCGGCGATCGTCGGCATCGGCCTGACCCTGCTGCTGTGGCGCGCCGCGGCCGGCGTGGTGGCCGGCACGATGAGCCTGGGCGATCTGGTCCTCGTCAACGCGTTCCTGCTGCAGCTGTCGGTGCCGCTGAACTACCTCGGCATGGTCTACCGCGAGGTCAAGCAGGCCCTGGTCAACATCGAGCGCATGTTCGAGCTGATCGCCGAGCCGCAGGAAGTCGGCGACGTGCCCGGTGCGCCGCCGCTGGCGGTGCGCGGCGCGGAAGTGCGCTTCGAGCACGTCGATTTCGCCTACGACGCGGCGCGGCCGATCCTGCACGACGTCGACTTCACGATCCCGGCCGGCCATACGGTCGCCGTGGTCGGCACCAGCGGCGCCGGCAAGTCGACGCTGGCGCGCCTGCTGTTCCGCTTCTACGACCCCACCGGCGGGCGCATCACGATCGACGGCCAGGACATCCGCGCGGTCGGCCAGGACTCGCTGCGCCGCGCGATCGGCATCGTCCCGCAGGACACCGTGCTGTTCAACGACAGCATCTACTACAACATCGCCTACGGTCGCCCCGACGCCACGCGCGAGGAAGTCGTCGCGGCGGCGCGCTCGGCACACATCCACGACTTCGTCGCGTCGCTGCCGGACGGCTACGACACCGCGGTCGGCGAGCGCGGACTCAAGCTGTCGGGCGGCGAGAAGCAGCGCGTCGCGATCGCACGGACCGTGCTCAAGAACCCCTCGATCCTGGTGTTCGACGAGGCGACCAGCGCGCTCGACACGCGCACCGAGAAATCGATCCAGGCCGAGCTGGCGGCGATCGCGCGCGAGCGCACGACGCTGATCATCGCGCACCGGCTCTCGACGATCGTCCACGCCGACCGCATCATCGTGCTCGACCACGGCCGCATCGTCGAGAGCGGCAGCCATGCCGAGCTGCTCGCACGCGGCGGCCGCTACGCCCAGCTCTGGGCCCTGCAGCAGCGCGAACGCGACTCGGCCCTGCCGGCCTGACGCGGCCACGTCGCCTGACCGCGTGCGGCGCGGCACGCTGCGACGTCGGCCACGGCGCCATGGCCGCGGCGGCGCTATGATCCGGCGCCGCGCCACCGCGTCCGACCGGAGTAGCCGATGCCTGCGTGTCCTCGCCCGGGATGGGCGATCGCCGTTCTGAGCGCGCTGGCGCTCGCCGCCTGCGAACGGCCCGCAGCGCCGGCCGCCGCCACGCCCGCCGACTGCCTGGCGCGCGCCGCGGCCGATCCGCCGGTCCTGCCGTGGACCTCGCTGCATGCGCGCGAACTGACCGGCGCGCCGCTCGACGCGAGCGGCCGCGCCTGCGTTTCCGGCGTCCTCGGCACGAGGACCTTCGCGGTGCCGCAGGCCTACGATGCGAGCCACGCGCCGGTACAGACGTTCCACGGTGAAGACGCCGGGCTGCGGCTCGGCGCGCCGGCGTTCGAGCACGGCCAGCTGGTCCGCCTGGAGACGGCGGCCGAGCGCGGCATCTGGCTGCTGCGGATCGACAGCGGCGGCAAGATCGAAGGCGGCCGTTACGATCTGCTGTTCACGACCGGCACCGACGGGCGCCTGCGCGATACGCTGCTGATCGGCGCCGACGGCACACGCTACCGTCGCGACGCGAATCTGCTGCGTGCCGACCGCTTCGCGGTGATCGAGCAGACCGGCCTCGACGAGGCGCAAGGTCCGACCTATGCGGCCGCCTTCACGATCGGCCCGGACGGACGCATCGCGCTCGATCCGTCCGGCAGCGCCGAGCTGCGCGCCGCGCTGCCGGCGACGACCGCCGGCGCGGACGCGTCCGACGCCGCCGACGAAGAACCGGAGTTCGCGCAGTCGATCGAGGAAATCGACGGTGCGCCGGGCGATCTGGCGGCGATCCGCCGCGCGCTGTTCGCGGACGGCAGCGTCGTCGAAGCCTCGGTCGCGGCGGCCGGTGCGCACGCCGTGCTCGCGCTCGGCAGCAGCGGGATCGCCGGCTTCGTGCTGTCCGTGCTCGAGCCGACCGACGCTCAGCCGACGACCGGACGCACCGTCTATCGCATCGCCAGCGTGACGATTCCCGGCCCGTCGCGCGCGCTCGGCGCGACGGCCGGCGCGATCGGCTGGGAGCCGGCCGGTCACGGCGCGCTGATCACGCTGCCGATCGACTACGCGTTCGAGCGACCCGGCGACGCCGAGCGGACCGGCCGGCCCGAAAGCGAGATCCTCACGCGCGTGCTGCGCGTGCGCTACGCCGACGGGCAGCTGCACCGGGCCGGCCACTGAGCGTGGCCGATCCCCGCGTCGAGCAGTCGCCGGCGGCGGCGCGCCTCCTCGCCGCCCTGCCCGACTCGATCACGGCGGCGATCTTCCTGTCGCTGTGGATCGCGCCGCTGTGGCTCGGTCCCGACGGTGTGCGCAATGCGATGCTGGTGATGCTGGTCGAATTCATCCTCGTCCACGCCTCCGCTTTTCTCGGGTCGGCCGTGCTCGGCGCCGGCTCGACCGCGCGCCGCCTGGCGACGCTGCTCGGCTTCACGCTGTTCTACGGTCTGTTCGTCGCCGCGTTCGCGTTCGCGTTCGAGGCCTGGTGGCCGTTCGCGGCATTCGCGTGGCTGCTGGTCGGCAAGGTGACGATCGCGCTCGACCGCAGCCGCAGCGCGCCGGAGCGTCTGCGCCGCATGCAGTCCGAGCAGGGACTGGCGACGATCACGTATCTGGGTGGCGTCTTCGCGACGACGCTGCTGCCGCTGCCGCGGCTGGGCATCGGTGCCGAGGTCGTGCCGCAGCTCGGCCTGCCCGGCGGCGGCCTCTGGGTCGACCGGCCGCATACGGTGATCGCGTTCGGCGTGTTCTACTTCGGCCTGCTCGCGTGGTCCAAATGGCGCGGCTGGTCGCTGCCGGCCGCCGGACCGCCGGCCGCGGCCTGAGCGCGCCGCCGCCTTCGGCTCGGCTTAAGCCGCGGTCGGATACGGTCCAGGCAACCGTCGCTGCGAGATTCCGCCATGAGCCGAGCCGGCCTGTGCGCTTTTTCGATCGCATTCGCGAGCACGGCCTTCGCAGAAGGCCTGCACGATCCGAACGTCCGCCTGGCCCAGGTCCGGACCGACTACGCCGACCTCGACGAGGGCACCGCGGCCAATCCGCTGACGATCGTGCATCCGTGCCTGTGGCCGGACGGCACGCCGGGCCTGCTGGTGCCGTGCTTCACCGGGCCGGACGTGTTCGCGCACAGCAATGCGTACCGCTTCCCCGGCCTGGCACCGCTTTCGCCGCGGCATTGGCTGCTGCTGCTCAACAACGAGCCGTGGATCGCGCCCGGCAATTCCGGTCCGCCGGACCAGTCGCTGCCGCGCGCGCTGCCGGGCACCGGCGTCATGGGCTTCGCCGCATCGCCGGCGCTGAGCCTCGCCGACGGGCTGTACTGGCGCTTCCATCTTGCGCTGAGCCATCTGCACGACAACCCGGTCGGCCCGTATGCGATTCCGTTCCTGTCGATCGGCGCGGCCGCCGCGCGCGGCAACGGCGGTCCGGTCGGCGCGCTGAACGATCCGGAGCGTCCGCACGTCGTGCGCTTCCGGTCGCGCCTCGATGCGGTGTTCGGCTCGACGCCCGATCAGCTGTGGACGCTCAGCCATTTCCTGTGGACGACCGCCGAATGGGGCGGCAAGCCGCGCATGGCATTCGTGCATCTCTACCACGCCGGCTATCTGCACGACGGCACGCCGTTCGAGTTCTCGACGCCGACGAGCCCCGGCGGCATCAGCCGCTGGAACTGGCCGATCGCCGAGTCGGCGCTGTTCCCGGGCGCCGAGGTCGCGTTCATCGACGCCGAGGACACCCAGATCCACTGCGGCTTCGAGACGCCGGCCCTGACCGCGCCGGGCCAGACGATCGAGGCCGAGATCGATCTGCAGGCGCTGTATCGCTGCCTCAGTGACCTGGGCTTCTACGACGAGCCGATGCCGGAGCAGGAGCCGATCCCGATCACCGGCGTGCACTGGGCCAACGAACTGACCGGCGAGCGTGTCGCGATCGCCGCCACGGTATGGGGCATCGACGTCGTCGACGCCGTGGACGCCGCCAAGCACGACGGGGCCGGTCCGGACTTCGGCCAGGTCCGTCCGGGCGCCGAGACCGCGCAGATCGTCGCCGGCCTCGAACGGGCCTGCGATGCCGACCTGGTCTGCCGCAGCCGGCGTGCGCAGTCGGCCGATCCGGCGCAGACGAAGTCGGCAGACCGTGGCGGACCGGCAGCGCTGCAGGCACGGCCCGAACCCCCTGCGTTCCGTTCGCGCAGCATCGTGCCGCTGCGCAATCGGCCATGAACGCCGCAATGCAGCCGGCGCGGATGTTCACGGTCCAGCGCGACGGGCACCGGCACAGTCCTCTCGACCCGGTTCATGCACGAGACGTCGGCTCAGGCCCGACGCATCTGCGCTGAACCGATCCGTACGACGCCGCCACCGGAGAGACGCCATGCCACCCTCTCGTTCCGCCTCACGCAGCCGTGCCACCGCCGCCGAGCAGCGCCGCATCCAGAACAAAGCTGACGGCCGTAAGCCGGCCGCCGCCAAGAAGGCAGCCACGAAGAGCAGCAAGCCCGCGCCGGTGCAGGCCGGTCCGCGCCGCCAGCCGGCCAACCCGCTGCCGAAGCAGCATCTGCGCAAGCCTGGCCTCGAAGCGGAACTGTCGCCGTCGCCGCGCTTCGACGCGCCGGACTACCGCGGCAGCGGCAAGCTCGAGGGCCGCGTCGCGCTGATCACCGGCGGCGACTCGGGGATAGGCCGTGCCGTGGCCGTGCTGTTCGCGCGCGAAGGCGCCGACGTCGCGATCGTCTACCTGTGCGAGGACGCCGACGCCGACGCGACCGCGGCCAGCGTCGAGCGCGAGGGCCGCCGCTGCCTGCGCCTGCGCGGCGACGTGACCGAGATGGCGTTCTGCGAGGACGCCGTGCAGCGCACGCTCGATGCGTTCGGCCGGCTCGACGTCCTCGTCAACAACGCCGCGTTCCAGCAGCACGCCGAGTCGATCGAGACGCTCAGCCTCGAGCATTTCGACCTGACCGTCCGCACCAACCTCTACGGCTACTTCCAGATGGCCAAGGCGGCGCTGCCGCACCTGCCCGAGGGCGGCTCGATCATCAACACCGGCTCGGTGACCGGCATCGCCGGCAGCAGCCAGCTGCTGGACTATTCGGCGACCAAGGGCGCGATCCATGCGCTGACCAAGTCGCTCGCGAGCAACGTGATCGACCGCGGCATCCGCGTCAACGCGGTCGCGCCGGGACCGGTCTGGACGCCGCTCAATCCGGCCGACCGGCCGGCCGAGGAAGTGGCCAAGTTCGGCCAGGACACCGACATGCACCGCCCGGCGCAACCGGAGGAGATCGCGCCGGCCTATGTCTTCCTGGCCGCACCGGTGTGTTCGAGCTACATCACCGGCATCGTGCTGCCGATCACCGGCAGCGTCGGCTGATCGGCGCGGTCGCGCTCGCGCGCGGCCGCGGCCGGGTACTCATTCGGACGTGGTCGGATCGATCACGCTGCGCACGCGCGCGACGCTGTTGGCCGGAAAGCCGCCGCGGCTGGCGTGCTCGCGCACCGTCGCCTCGTCCGGCGCGATGTAGATGCAGTAGATCTTGTCGTCGGTGACGTAGCTCTGCAGCCACTGGATCTGCGGCCCCATCTCGCCGAGCACGCCGCAAGACTTCTGCGAGATCGCCTGCAGGTCCTGGGCCGACAGCTGACCGGCGCCGGGCAGTTCACGTTCGATGACGAATTTGGGCATGACCGTTCCTCGTGTGGGAACGGCATTGTGCGCCGCCCGCGCGCGGATGCGCTCGCCGCACGGCAGCATGCGCGATGCGGCACGCGGTCCGGTCGCGCTCAACGCTGCGGATCGATCGGACGACGCGGCGCAGCCGCTCGTTCAGTCCTCGAGCGCCGTGTGCCGGCGCACGGTCCGCGCGACGACGCGGTCGCGCCCGGCGGCCTTGGCCGCATACAGCGCGCGATCGGCCACTGCGATCAGGCTGCTCGGCAGCGCGGCGGCATGCGGCCGTACCGCGGCGACGCCGACGCTGACGGTCAGGCATGGCGCGACCGGCGAGGCCGGATGCACCAGTGCGCGCCAGCGGACCTGCCGGCACAGCCGATCGCCGAACCGCCGCGCCTCGGCCGCGTCGGCACCCGGCAGCACGATCGCGAACTCCTCGCCGCCGTAGCGCGCGACCAGGGCCTCGGTGCCGGCGAAGACCTCGCCGCACAGCCGGGCGATCTCGCGCAGGCACTCGTCGCCGTACAGATGCCCGCAGGCGTCGTTGAGCCGCTTGAAGCAGTCCGCATCGACCAGCAGCAGCGCCAGCCAGCGCTGTTCGCGCGCGTGGCGCCGCCAGGCCCCGTCGAGGTGCTCGTCGAAGCAGCGGCGATTGGCGATGCCGGTCAGCCCATCGCTCATCGACAGCTGCTGCAGCTTGCGATTGGCCTGTTCGAGCTCGAGCACGACGCGCGCCAGATGGATCGTGCCGGCGATCTGCGCGGCGACCGCGTCGAACATGCGGCGCACCGCGGCCGTGAAGAAGCCGGCCTGCGTGCTCTCCAGATTGAGCACGCCGTGCAGGCGATCGCGATGCCGGATCGGCACCAGGTATTCGGACCGCACGTCGCGATGACCCGGCACGTAGTCCGGGTCGCGCCGCACGTCGGCGATCAGCTGGGCGCAGCCGCTGCGCGCGCAGCGGCCCGCGGCGCCGACCGTCACCGGCCACGGCAGCGCGCCCGGCGGCGCGAGGTCGATGCGTCCGGCCCAGACCTCCTGGACGAAATGACCGCCGTCGCCGTCGAGCAGGATGATGCTGGCGATCGCGACCGGCAGCCGCGCGGCGAGGCAGTCGACGATGCGCTGCAGGATCGCCTGCAGATCCTCGCCCTGCGCGGCCTCGCCGGACACCTGCGCGAGGATCTCGGCGAACACGCCGCCGCGCGCCGCCGCGCCGCCGCCGCGCCGGAGCGGGCCCGTCCCGTGCGTGCCGCGACCGCCTCCGCTCATGCTCTCCCCAGCGCACCGCGTTCCGTTCAGGTCGCGCCAGTCTACGACGCATGAACGCCGCCGGATCGCCGCCGCATTGCAGAAACCGGCACGCGACTGCGTATTGGATCCGGTAGGCGAGCGGCCAGCGGCGTCGTCGATCGCACCGCCGCGAGCGGCCAGGCCGCCCGCGACCCGCCGTCCCAGACCCGTTCAGGAGGATCGACCATGCATGCCATCCATCGGGCAATCGCCCTCGCGGCCTGTGCCGCCGCGTTCGCCGTGCCGTCGGCCGGCCGTGCCGACGTCTACTGCGTCGGCACGGCCGGCGAGCTGCGGCAGGCGCTGACCGCGGCGGCGGCATCCGATGCCGACGACCAGATTCGCCTGCGTGCCGGCACCTATGCCGCGACGCAGACCTTCACCTACCCGACCACGACCTCCGGCTGGCTCGAACTCAGCGGCGGCTGGATCGACGAGGATGGCGTGCCCTGCGCGCACACGTCGCGGCGCGCCGGCGACACCGTGCTCGACGGCCTCGGCGAGCGCCAGGTGTTCAATCTGTTCTACAACCCTGCGGTGCCGCCGGCGACGGCGCCGCGCTTCGTGCTGGCGCATCTGAGCGTGCGCGACGGCCTCGGCGCCGGCTTCACGCGTGGCGGCGGCCTGGCGCTGCAGTCCAACAGCGACGGGCAAGCCGAGTTCCGGCTCGACAACGTCGCGGTCACCGGCAGCCGCGGCTACTTCGGCGGCGGCGCCCATCTGTATCTGAAGAAGGGCCTGCTGCGGATCACCAATTCGCTGTTCGCGAACAACGAATCGCCCGAGTCCGCCTACGGCCACGCCGCGGTGACCGTGCTCGGCGGCGAGACGGCGTACTCGGTGATGATCGTCAACAGCACCTTCGTCGGCGGCCGCTGCCCGGGCCAGGGCACGCGCGGCTGCGGCATCGGCGGGACCCTCGGCGCGGGCGCGCACATGAGCGTCGTCAACAGCATCTTCGCCGACAACGCGCTGTCGGACGTGTCGATGGAAGGCCTGGACGTGATCGGGCTCGGCAACGGCAGCGTCGCCTACGATCACAGCCGCGTCCCGGTCAGCAGCGGCACGCTCGTGCCGGTGGTCGCGGCGCCGCTCGAGGACGAGCCGGGCTTCGTCGGCGCAGCGGACTTCCGTCTCGCCGACGACTCGCCGCTGCTCGATCGCGGGCGCGGCCTGATCCCGATCTTTCCGCTCGGCGATGCCGACCTCGACGGCCGGCCGCGCCTGCGCTATGCGGCGCTCGATCCGGGCGCCTACGAGAACCAGTCCTGGGACACCCTGCTCGCCGACGATTTCGAGCCGCAGGACTGAACATGCGGCAGCGTCCCCGCCGGCCGGCGCCGGCGGCGCGGGCATCGCGGCTCGCGGCCGCACGGCCACGATGTCCCGAATGCGCGCCGCCCTGCGTATCCGAAGCATCACATCAGGAGACGCACATGACCGCTGCCCGCCTCGCTTCGCTGCTCGCCCTCGTCACGCTGGGGTCCGCCGCGGCCGTGTCCGCCGATACGCCGCAGCGGTTCAGTGCGCGCGTCGGCGATGCCGTCTTCACCAGCGACGACGACGGCATCACGCTGATCCCGATCGGCAGCAGCTTCACGCTGACCGCCGCGACCGCCGGTGCCAGCGCCTATCCGCCGCCGAAGACCCGCGTCGACCGGCTGTCGATCATCTGCGACGGCTACACGGCGGGCGCGCCGTTCCGCCTCGACGCCGCGGCGTTCTCGCGCAGCAACTGCGAGGTCCGCTACGTCTACGGCACGCGGCCGTTCGGCGAGGCGCCCGAGGCCGAGTACCAGCTCGACAAGTCCAGCGACGACCAGCTGTTCGAGGTCACCGCGGCGCGCGGCAAGGTCATCGAGGGCCGCTTCCGCTTCCAGCTGCGCGACGAGGCCGGCCGGCGCCTGCCGATCGTCGACGGCCGCTTCGTCGCCGAGGACCGGCAGTACTGAACGCGGCGGGTCGGCGCAACCGCCCGCATCGTCGGCGTATCTGCGTCTGCGCCGCGACCTGCGGCGTGATGGCGAGGTGGCTCCGATGCAGACGCGTGATCGATCCCTGCCCGCATCACCGGCGCGGCGGCGCCTGATCGGACTGGCCCTGGCGGCGCCGGCGGCGCTCGCGCTCGGCGCCGACGAGGCCGAGCCGGCCGAACGCGCCGGCGATCCGATCGCCGCCCTGGCGGCCGAAGGCGACTTCAGCGGCTCGATCCTCGTGCGCAGCCGCGGCGAGGTCGTCTACGCGCGCAGCTTCGGGCTGGCCAGCCGCGCGTTCGCGGTCGCCAACACGCTGCGCACGCGCCATCCGATCGCCTCGATCACCAAGACGTTCACGGCGACGCTGATCCTGGACCTGCACGAGCGCGGTCAGCTCGACCTGCACCGGCCGGTCGTGGCGTATCTGCCGGAGTTCCGCCGCGAGGGCACCGGCGCGATCACCGCGCACCATCTGCTGAACCATACCGCCGGTCTGCCGAACTTCGACGCCGGCAACAGCCTCGAGCGCGCGCTCAGCGACGGGCTGCCGGTCTACCAGCGGCCGATGACGCGCGCGCAGCTGTTCGAGCGCGCCTGCAGCGGCGCGCCGGTCGCGGCGCCGGGAACCGCGTTCGACTACAACAATGGCGATTACATCGTGCTCGGCGCGCTGATCGAGCGCCTGCACGGCCGGCCGCTCGAGGCGGTGCTGGCCGGCCGCATCCTCGATCCGCTCGGCCTGGCCGACACCGGCCTGCTGCGCCAGTCCGACGTGATCGACCGGCTCGCGACCGGTTATTTCCATCGCGACGACCTGGACGCCTACGTCAACGACCTGCCGGTCTATCCGGAGAACTGGTACGCCGCCGGCGCGATGTACTCGACCGTCGGCGACCTGCTCGCCTTCGCCGACGCGCTGTTCGGCGGCCGCCTGATCGGCCCGCCGGCGCTCGCGCTGATGCTCGCGCCCGGCCTGGACGACTACGGCTACGGGCTGTGGTCGTACACGATCAGGATCGGTCAGCGCCGCTCGCGCGTCGCCAAGCGCCCGGGCCGGATCATGGGCGCGCAGGGCCAGCTGTTCCGGATGCTCGACGAGGATGTCACCGTGGTGCTGCTGAGCAATGCGGCGCGCGGCGAGCTGGACGCGCTGGTCGCACGGATCGGCCGCCTCTACGCGGCCTGACCGGCCGCCCCGGGCGGCGCCCGCCGCGCCGGCGGAACTGCGTCACGCTTTGCCGGGCGAGCGGCGGTCTAGCATGATCGCCGTGAGGGGAGGATGGGCATGCTCGACACCGCCGTACCGGTCAAGACCGCCACTGGCCGCAGCGAGATCGCCGATCGCCGGCATGCGCTCGGCTCGCGGCAGCGCATGCTGCTGATCGCGATCAACGGCGAGCAGACCGTGCGCGAGATCCGCGAGCGCTTCGGTTCGCTCGGCGACGTCGACGTGCTGCTGACCGAGCTGGCGATGGCCGAGCTGATCGACGTCGGCGGCGCGATCACCGCGCCCACCGCGACCGCGGCAGCGCCCGGCGTCGCGGCAGGCGCCGCCACGGACGACGCCGGATCGCCGATCGCGCAGGCACGCCGGTTCATCAACGACAGCGTGGTCGCCCATCTGGGCCTGCGCGCGTTTCTGTTCACGCTGAAGATCGAGCGCTGCTATTCGAAGGACGCCCTGCTCGACCTGCTGCCCGAGTACCGCCGCGTGCTCGGCAAGGCCGCGGCGCCGGCCGAGGTCACCGCGCTCAGCCAGCGCGCCGAACTGCTGATCGCGCGGATCTGAGCGCCGGCGGCGCTGCGAGGCTCATTCCGGGCCGGCGCCGAAGAACATCAGATAGACCAGCCGGCCATTCTCGAGCGAGTCGCCGAACGCCGGTCCGGCGGTGTGCCACAGCCACGGCCGCAGCAGCACCAGGCGGTTGAAGCGCATCGGCACCTGCTGGGTCAGCTCCCACTGGCTGTCGTCCATGCCGTCGCGCTCGATGATGTCGCGGTGCATCGCGTCGATCGACGCATAGCCCATCGCGGCGAGCTCGGCGGCGTTGATCGGTCCGCGATCGGTTCCGGTGCGGCGGTGGCGGAAGAACTCGGTGCCGCCGTGACAGTCCTCGGGCCGGCTGAGATACAGGATGCCGGACCAGTAGGCCTTGTCGATGTGGACCTTGGCGCGGCCCTGGTCGGCGGCCAGGCTGATCCGGCACTTGGCGTGCGACTGCAGCGGCGAGATCGGCCGCACCGGTTCGCCGACCAGGCGCGAGACCTGCTGGGACAGGCCCGGCAGCGTGATGCGCTCGAGCGAGTTGCGGCCCGGGAACGCGCCGTCCTGCTCCGGATAGGTCAGCTTGAGGGCGGCCTCGCGCAGCTGCCCGGCGCCGTCCAGGAAGTCGTCGACGACGATCAGGGTGGTATGCATGGGCGCGCAGTCTAGACGTTTCCGCGCCGCTGCGATCGCGGCATCGGGCCGCTGCGCCGGCGCGAAACCGTTCGGCAGCGAACGCCGGACCGTCCGTTCGCGGACGCCCGGGCGAGCCGAGCGGCCGTTCCGGAGCCGGTCGCGGTCGTGGCATGGTGCTTGCTCCCTTCTCGTCACCCGACGAGCCGGAGCCGAGCCATGTTGCATTCGATGATCGCCGCCTGGCGGCGGCTGCGCCGTCCCGGCAACCGCGGCTACGCATTGGCCGCGCTGACGACGCTGATGCTCGGCGTCGCATCGGTGGTCACCGTCTATGCGCTGCTGCACCGCGTGCTGCTCGAGCCGCTGCCGGTCGCCGACGAGGACACGCTGATGGCGATCTCCGGCCGCAACGATGCGCGCGGCGTCACCGGCTTTGCGGTCTCCGAGCCGGACTTCGGCTCCTGGCGCGAGTCGGCACGCTCGTTCGAATCGATGGCCGCCTACAAGCGCCGCGGCGTCAGCGTGCGCGGCAGCGACGGCGCCGACCGCCTCGACGCGCTGCTGGTGACGCCGCAGCTGGCCGCGGTGCTCGGCGTCGCGCCGCTGCTCGGGCGCGGCCTGCTCGACGACGAAGGCGATCGCAGCTCGGCGCTGCTGATCGCCGCCTCGGTCTGGCGCGACCGGTTCGCCGCCGATCCGGCGGTGCTCGGCCGCAGCCTGGTCGTCGAGGGCCGCGAGCGGACGATCGTCGGCGTGATGCCCGACGACGTCGGCGTCGCGACCGATGCCGGACTGTGGCTGCCGATCGAGTTCACGCCGCGCGAACAGGAGAACCGTGGCGACCGCCGCCTGGATGTCGTGGCCCGGCTCGCGCCCGGCGTCAGCCGGGCGCAGGCCCAGGCCGAGATGGACACGATCAGCGCCGAGCTGGCGCGCCGGTATCCGCCGAGCAATGCCGACTGGGCCGCCACCGTCGCGCCGCTGCGCGAGCAGCTGGTCGGCGCCGACGAGCGCACCCGGCTGTGGATGCTGCTCGGCGCGGTCGGCCTGCTGCTGCTGGTGACCTGCAGCAACCTGGCCGGGCTGCAGATCGCCCGCGCCGCCGATCGCCAGCACGAGCTCGGCGTACGCCAGGCGCTCGGCGCCGGCCGCGCGCGGCTGCGCCTGGACGTCGTCGCCGAAACCGCCCTGCTGGTCGCCGCCGGTACCGCGCTCGCGCTGCCGCTGGCGGCGGCGCTGCTGCGGCTGGCCACGCAGACGCTGCAGGCCAGCCAGCCGCGTCTGGCGACGCTGGCGATCGATCCCCGCGTGGCGGCGACCGCGATCGCGGTCTGCGCGGTCACCGCGCTCGCGTTCGCGGCGATTCCGGCCGCGATCGCCGCACGCGCGGCACCGACCGCGGCGCTGAACCGCGCCCGCAATGCACTCGGCCGGCGCAGCGCGCCGCTGCGTGCCGGCCTGGTCGTCGTGCAGTTCGCGATCGCCACGGTGCTGCTGAGCGGCGCATTGGCGCTCGGCGGCCGGCTCTGGACGCTCGCGCACGCCGAGCTCGGCTACGTCACCGAGCGCCTGCTGACGGTGCGCATCGCATTGCCGCGGCTCGACAGCCAGGAGGCCTTCGACGCCCAGCGGCGCGCGCTGTCGACGCTGGCCGACGAGGCGCGTGCGATCCCCGGCGTACGCAGCGCGACGATCGTCAGCGAGGCGCCGCTCGGGAGCGTCGATACGCAGTCCGAGGTCGCGCCGGGACCGATGCCGGCCGATGCCTCGCCGCCCGAACGACGCGTGCAGGCGTCCTGGCGCATCGTCGATGCGCAGTACTTCGAGACCTTCGGCGTACCGCTGCTGAGCGGCCGCGCGTTCGCGCGCGAGGACGAGCCGACCGATCGCATCATCCTCAGCCGCAGCGTCGCCGAGCGGGTCTTCGGCAGCGCCGAGGTCGTCGGCCGCCTCGTCACGATGGGCAACGGCCAGCGCCGCGAGGTGGTCGGCGTCGCCGAGGACACCTATCAGCGCAACGTCGCGGCCGGCGCGTCGCCGGCGGTCTACCTGCCGATCACCTGGTATCTGTGGGAGACGATGACGCTGGCCGTACGCACCGAGGCCGATCCGGCCACGGTGGTCGCGGCGATCCGCGAACGCGCCGCACGCGTGATGCCGGACCGGCCGCTGTACGACGTGCGCACGATGGACGAGGCGGTCGCGCTGTCGACCGCGGGGCCGCGCCTGCAGGCGGTGGTCGTCGCGCTGTTCGCGCTCGCCGCGGCGCTGATCGCCGCGGTCGGCATCGGCGCGATCACCGCCTATCTGATCGCGCGCCGCACCGGCGAGCTGGCACTGCGCTTCGCGCTTGGCGCATCGCCGCTGCGCGTGCGGCTGCGCGTGCTCGGCGGCGCCGGCACGCTGGCGGCCGCCGGCGTCATGCTCGGCGCGCTCGGCCTGCTCGTGTTCGAGCGTCTGGGCCTGCAGCGCGAAGCCGGCGCCGAGCATCTGCCGGCGGCGTTCGCGGTCAGCGTCGCGGTCCTGCTGACGACCTGTCTGGCGGCCTGCTGGTGGCCGGCCCGGCGCGCCGCGCGGATCGATCCGGCACTCGCCCTGCGCGGCGACTGAGCACGCACCGCGCCGATCGGACCGCACCGGCCGCGCCCGGTCGCGACAGCGCCTGCTAAAATCGTGCGCTTTGGCGAAGAACACCGGAGCGATGCAGGACCGATTGCCGTTGTGGATGCGCGACTGGTTCGACGTGCTGGTGCCGTCGGTGCAGATCGTGCTGATCGTACTGGCCGCCTGGTTGTTGCGGGCGCTGGCGCGCCGCCTGATCGGCCGCCTCGGTACCCGCTACGGTTTGCCGCCCGAACTCCAGATCGGCGCGCGGCGGCTGGTGGGCTTCGTCGTCACGACCGCTGCGCTGCTGGCGGTGCTCGACCGCCTCGGCGTATCCGGCACCGTGCTGTGGACCGCGTTCACGGGCTTTGCCGCCGTCGCGGCGGTGGCGTTCTTCGCCGCCTGGAGCGTGCTGTCCAACATCTTCTGCGCGCTGCTGATCTTCACCGCGCGCCCGTTCCGGCTGCACGATCACATCGAACTGATCGAGAACGGCGAGAAGCCCGGCGTGAAGGGCCGCGTGATCGACATCAATCTGATCTACACCACGCTGCAGGAGATCGACGAGGCCGGCACGGCCCGCACGCTGCAGATACCGAACAGTCTGTTCTTCCAGCGGATCACGCGCCGTTGGTCCGACGACGACGCGTCCCGCCCCCGGCGCGGCTAGGCCGGACCGCACGCGGCACACGGACACTGCACCGCGCGCACCGGTCCCGGCCTCGCGTGCGAGTCGAACATGCCGCCAGATGCCGTCGCGACCGGATCGACGTGACGGACTTCGCCGCCGATCGCGATCAGCGGGCGGGAGCGTTATCATGCGTCGCTCGCCCACTCTCAGGGCTACGTGGGTGCTCCGGAACGCCGCCACGGCGGCCGGCACGGGAAAGGACTTCTTCGCCTCGCATGGAACCAGAACAGCGCCGGATGATCCCCGTGAGCGACCCGCGCAGCAACCGTTTGCTGGCCGCGCTGCAGGACGACGAGTGGCAACGCTGGCAGCTGCAGCTCGAGCGGATCGACATGCCGCTGGGCGCGGTGCTCTACGAGTCGGGCGGCCTGCAGAGCCATGTGTACTTCCCGACCAGCTCGATCGTTTCGCTGCTGTACGTCATGGATGACGGCAACTCGGCCGAGATCGCCGTCGTCGGCAACGAGGGCATCGTCGGCATCTCGCTGTTCATGGGTGGAGGTTCCACGCCCAGCCGGGCCATCGTGCAGAGCGCCGGCACGGGCTTCCGGCTGACGGCGCGGGCGCTGATGAACGAGTTCGACCGGACCGGGCCGGTGATGCACCTGCTGTTGCGCTACACCCAGGCGCTGATCACGCAGATGGCCCAGACGGCGGTATGCAACCGCCACCACTCGCTCGATCAGCAGTTGTGCCGCTGGCTGCTGCTGAGTCTGGATCGCCTGAGCGGCAACGAGCTGATCATGACGCAGGAACTCATCGCGAACATGCTCGGCGTCCGGCGCGAAGGCGTGACCGAGGCGGCCCTCAATCTGCAGAAGGTCGGCCTGATCCGCTACGCCCGCGGGCACATCACCGTGCTCGATCGCAGCGGCCTGGAGGCGCGCACCTGCGAATGCTACGCGGTGGTCAAGCGAGAGTACGACCGGCTGCTGCCGACGTAGGCGCACGGCGGCGACGCGTACCGGCCCGTCGGTACAGCGCGCCGGACTCGCATGCCGCGGCGCCGGCGGAACCGGCGCCGCCCCGCAGGCATTCGGCATCGTGAGCAACGGCTGCCCGCGCGCCCGGATTCCCTCACAGCCGGAACCCGGAAGGCCGCCGCGGCGAGGCTTCCCGGCCGATACGGCCGATCCGTTCCGGCAGGTTAGGTGCGGCTTAGGTGCGGCAGCGTACAGACGCCCGCGCCGCAAGCGCGCATGGTGCCGTCGCTGACACCTGCGCCCCGCGCAGCAGACGTCCATTTTTACACCGCCCCATGGTGCACCGCCATCGGAGCGGCGCCCGGCCGCGCGTTCACCGCAGCGCAGCCCGATGCGCCGTCGACGCCGATCACCGCCACGACGTGCACGGGCGCCGTCTCGCAGGTCTGAACCGGTTCCGGCGGATGAGCTGGGCCGGCCGCCACACCTCCGGACGGTTCGATCGAACCGGTCCGGCCTTGGTTCGAGTATTTCGATGGGGAGAGAAGGCGTTATGGAAACGACCGCGCGCATTCGCCGGGACATATCCGGCTATCTGGTCGCCGTCGCCGCGATGATCGCCCTGTGCGATGCCGCGCCGGCGTGGAGTCAGGTCAGCCCGCCACTGGGTCAGGCGCAGACCTTCGCGGTCCTGGGCGGATCGACCGTGACCAATACCGGCGCGTCCGCCATCAGCGGCGACCTCGGCGTCAGCCCCGGCACCGCGATCACCGGCTTTCCCCCGGGCGTCGTCACCGCCGGAACGATCCATTCCAACGACGCCGTCGCACAGCAGGCCCAGGCCGACCTGACGTTCGCCTACGACTTCGTCGCCGGCCAGGCCTTCGACACCGACCTCACCGGCCAGGACCTCGGCTCGCTGCCGGCTCTGCTGCCGGGCGTCTATCGCTTCGCCGCCTCGGCGCAGCTGACCGGGACGCTGGTGCTCGATGCGCAGGGCGACCCGGACGCCGTCTTCATCTTCCAGATCGGCTCCACGCTGACGACCTCCAGCGGAGCGCGCGTCGAGGTGATCAACGGCGGGTCGGACTGCAACGTGTTCTGGCAGATCGGCAGCTCCGCGACGATCGGCACCGCCAGCCAGTTCATCGGCAACATCCTGGCGCTCACCAGCATCACGCTGACGACCGGTGCCGGCGTCTCGGGCCGGCTGCTCGCACGCAACGGCGCGGTGACGCTGGATACCAACAGCGTCACCGTCTGCCCTGCCTGCACGGCGATCAGTCTGTCGCCTGCGACACTCCCGGACGGCATGCTCGGCGTCGCGTACAGCCAGGTCCTGACCGCCAGCGGCGGCACTGCGCCCTATCTCTTCGCCGTGACCGAAGGATCGCTGCCGCCCGGCCTGTCGCTGTCTCCGTCCAGCGGTGCGATCACCGGCACGCCGACGGCGACCGGCAGTTTCACGTTCACCGTCCGCGCCGTCGATGACGCAGGCTGCTTCGGCACCCAGGTCTATACGATCGTCATCAACGGCCCCACCTGTCCGACGATCGCGCTGGCACCGCCGGTGCTGCCCGCGGCGATCCAGGGCCAGCCGTACAGCGAGTTGGTCAGCGCCAGCGGCGGCGCGGCGCCGTACACATTCGCGATCACCGCCGGCGCACTGCCGCCGGGACTCACGCTCGCGCCCAGCGGCACCTCCGGCGCGCTGATCTCCGGAACGCCCACGGCCAGCGGAACCGCGAGCTTCACGCTGACCGCCACCGACGCCGACGGCTGCTCCGCCGCCCTGGTCTATACGATCATCGTCAACGGCCCGACCTGTCCGACCATCGCGCTGGCACCGCCGGTGCTGCCCGCGGCGATCCAGGGCCAGCCGTACAGCGAGCTGGTCACCGCCAGCGGCGGCGCGGCGCCGTACACGTTCGCGATCACCGCCGGCGCACTGCCGCCGGGACTCACGCTCGCGCCCAGCGGCACCTCCGGCGCGCTGATCTCCGGAACGCCCACGGCCAGCGGAACCGCGACCTTCACGCTGACCGCCACCGACGCCGACGGCTGCTCCACGGCCCTGGTCTATACGATCATCGTCAACGGCCCGACCTGTCCGACCATCGCGCTGGAACCACCGGTGCTGCCGCGGCGATCCAGGGCCAGCCGTACAGCGAGCTGGTCACCGCCAGCGGCGGCGCGGCACCGTACACGTTCGCGATCACCGCCGGGGCGCTGCCGGCCGGGCTCACGCTCGCGCCCAGCGGCACCTCCGCCGCGCTGATCTCCGGGACGCCCACGGCCAGCGGAACCGCGACCTTCACGCTGACCGCCACCGACGCCGACGGCTGCTCCGCCGCACTCGTCTATACGATCGTCGTCAACGGCCCGACCTGTCCGACCATCGTGCTGACACCGCCGGTGCTGCCCGAAGCGATCCAGGGCCAGCCGTACAGCGAACGGGTCACCGCCAGCGGCGGCGCGGCGCCGTACACCTTCGCGATCACCACCGGTGCATTGCCGCCGGGGCTCATCTTGACGCCCAGCGGCACCTCAAGCGTGCTGATCTCCGGAACGCCGACCACCAGCGGAGCGGCGAGCTTCACGCTGACCGCCACCGATGCCGACGGCTGTGCGGCGGCGATCGTCTACACGATCGGCATCGCCGGCGGTGGCGCGCCGGTTCCGGCTCTCTCGACCTGGGCATGGCTCCTGCTGGCCGGCGTGCTGGCGCTGGCCGTACGCGCGACCGCCAGGAGCGCATGACCTGCGTGACGCGCCGATGCGAAGAGCCGATCGGCGACGTTGCCGATCAGCTCGAATCGGGCCGTCGGCAACGGTAGCGGCCCTGCCGATCCGCTCCGCCCGATCCGCTCGACGACGGCCCGCCCGATCTGCGCCGGACCGCCGGGGACGAGGCAGGTCCGCGCGCGACGATCGTGGTCGGCGCACCCACGCCGGCGCGGCGGGCCGATGCGCTAGCATCGGCACTTTCCGCCGACCGGAGCCAAGCGCATGCCGATGCGACCGTGGTGCCTCGCGACCGCCGCCGCGCTGAGCGCGGCGCTCGGCGCCTGCCGTCCCGCCGCCGAACCGCCCCCGCCTCCCGCTGCCGCGCCGCGGCGCGGCGACCGCCGCCTCGAGCCGCGACGTCGCCGCCAAGGTCGCCGCCTATGCGCCGGTCACGCTGAGCGCGGACCTGTCGCACCTGGCCGACGGCGACCGCCGCGCGCTGGCGCTGCTGCTCGACGCCGCCGAGATCGTCGACGGCCTGTTCTGGCAGCAGGTCTGGGGCGACCGCGACGCGCTGCTGAAGCGGATCGACGATCCGGACGTGCGGCGCTTCGTCCAGATCAACTACGGTCCCTGGGACCGGCTCGACGACGATGCGCCGTTCGTCGAGGGCATCGGTCCGCGTCCGCCGGGCGCGCGCTTCTATCCGCCGGACATGACGCGCGAGGAATTCGAGCGCGCCGACCTGCCCGGCAAGTCGAGCCTCTACACGCTGATCCGCCGCGACGCCGCCGGCGCGCTGACCGTGCTGCCGTATCACCAGGCCTACCGGCCCGAGCTCGAACGCATCGCCGCGAAGCTGCGCGAGGCGGCGTCGGTCGCGACCGACGCCGGCTTCCGCCGCTATCTGGAGCTGCGCGCGCAGGCCCTGCTCGACGACGACTACCGGCCCAGCGACATGGCCTGGATGGACATGAAGACCAGTCCGATCGACGTCGTGATCGGTCCGATCGAGAGCTACCAGGACGCGCTGTTCGGCACCAAGACCGCCTACGAGGCCTTCGTGCTGGTCAAGGACGTGGCCTGGAGCGAACGCCTGGCGCGCTTCGCGCAGCACCTGCCGGCGCTGCAGCGCGGCCTGCCGGTACCCGACGCGTACAAGCGCGAGATGCCCGGCACCGACGCCGATCTGAACGCCTACTTCGCGCTCTACTACGGCGGCGATGCCAATGCCGGCGCCAAGACGATCGCTATCAACCTGCCCAACGACGAGACCGTGCAGCTCGAGAAGGGATCGCGCCGGCTGCAGCTGGAGAACACGATGCGCGCCAAGTTCGACGCGATCCTGGTGCCGATCGCGCGCGAGCTGATCGCCGAGGACCAGCAGGCGCAGATCACGTTCGACGCGTTCTTCGACAACGTCATGTTCCACGAGGTCGCGCATGGCCTGGGCATCAAGAACACGCTCGACGGCAAGGGCACCGTGCGCGAGGCGCTGACCGACCTCGCCAGCGGCTACGAGGAAGGCAAGGCCGACATCCTGGGCCTGTACATGATCGGCGCGCTCGGCCGGCTCGGCGAGCTCGACGCGGACAAGCTGCCGGACCACTACGTGACGTTCCTGGCCGGCCTGTTCCGCTCGGTGCGCTTCGGCGCGAGCAGCGCGCACGGCCAGGCCAACATGGTCGCGTTCAACTTCCTGCGCGAGGCCGGCGCGTTCAGCCGCGACGCGGCCAGCGGCCGCTACCGCGTCGACGTCGAGCGCATGCGCGCGGCGGTCGACGCGCTGTCGGCGAAGATCCTGACGCTGCAGGGCGACGGCGACTATGCCGGCGCGAAGGCGCTGCGCGATTCGCTCGGCCGCATCGAGCCCGAGCTCGCCGGCGACCTGGCCCGGCTCGAGCAGCGCCGGATCCCGGTCGACATCGTGCTGACCCAGGGCCGCGCCCAGCTCGGTCTGTGAGGCGCGCCGCGCCGGCCCGACGCGGCCGCTCAGGCGCCCGGCGCGCGCAGCGGCCAGCACCCGAGCACGTCGTGCCCGGGCCGGCCCTCGACGCTCTGGACCAGCTCGAGGTGGCCGGGCTGCCACGCGACCGCATCGATCGTCGGCAGCGCCGGTTTCGGGTCGGTGTAGGCGATCGTCACGTGCGGCAGCAGAGCCTGGCCGGCCTGCTCGAGCTTGAAGCCGCGTTGCAGGCAGCGCCGGCGCAGCATCTCGTGCAGCGCGCGCAGCGCGTCGGGCACATCGGCGGCCAGCGCCAGCGCCGGCCGTGACGGCGTGCCGAGCGCGGCCAGACGATCGAAGCACAGCGTGAATGCGGCCGTGGTCAGCCCGCCGGCGGCCTCGTGCGCGCGCGACACCCAGTCCGGCCGCTCGCCGGCGTTCTCGCCCAGATACAGCAGCGTGGCGTGATAGCGCGCCGGCGCGACCCAGCGTGCGCGTGGATGCACGACGCGCAGCGCCGCGGCGACGCGCTCGATCGCCGCGCCGGCCGGCGCATCGGGCCGCAGTGCGAAGAACAGCCGGTGCAGGCGCGCGGTCGGGAACAGATCCTCGTGCATCGTGTTCAGTCCGTCCGCCGGCGCGACCGCGCGCCCCGCCGTCGCGCGCTCATCGCAGCGGACTCGCCGCTGCCGGCGCGGCCGGCAGCGGCGGAAACAGCGCCGGCAGCACCTCGGGTGCCAGTGCGCGATAGATCGTGGAATGCCGAAGGTCCGGACGCGGCACCGCCTGCCAGTGCAGCTGCGGCGGCGCATGCAGGCGCAGCGCCTCGGCCAGGCGCTCGGCCGGCGGACCGATGTCGGTCTCGTCGGCCCAGGCCAGATACAGCGTGGCGGGCTTCTCGGGCCAGGCGGCCAGCGCCGCCGCCGCGCCGTCGGCCAGCACGGCGCCGTTCCACCACAGGCTCGGACTCAGGGCGATCGATACGTCGAACAGCCCCGGCCGGGCCAGGAACGTCTCGACGACGAACCAGCCGGCCAGCGACTCGCCGACGAGGCCGCGCTCGCCGCTGGCGCGGTAGCGGCTCTCGATCTGCGCGATCAGCTCCTCGGCGATGAACGCGCGGAACGCGGCCGAGCCGCCGACGCGCGGCGCGATCCGGCGGTCGCTCTCGACCGTGGTCGGGCCGGTCATGTCGCGGCGCCGCTCGGTGTTCTCGATGCCGACCACGATCAGCGGCCGCATGCGGCCGGCGCGGATCGCCGTGTCGACGGTCGTGGCGACGTGCGGGAAATCCTCGGCCAGACCGCCGTCGGGCATGTACAGCACCGGATAGCGCGTGGACGCGTCGGCGCCGTAGTCCGGCGGCAGGTAGACGTTGATGCGGCGCGTCTCGGCGAGCCGCGCCGACGGCACCTCGAAGCTGTCGTGCGACGGCGCGGTCTCGGCCACCGGTGCCGGTGCCGGTGCCGGTGCCGGTGCCGGCGCGCGGCTGCAGGCGGCGAGCGCGGCGCACAGCGCGATCAGGAGGATTTGGACGGCCGTACGCGGCATCGGCGGGGCACTCGGTCGGGAAAGCGCGCTACTGTGCCGCGTGCGCGCGGATTTCGCACCGGCCGCGTATGCCGCAGCGGCGCGGCGGGCGGTTCGGCGTCGTACATACCGTACCGCATGGTCGTGATCGCCGAACCGCCGCGTGCCGACGACGTTGAATCCTCGCGCTCTTTTCCCGACAATCGCCGGCTCGTCCGCGTCTCGTCCAGATGCCGACGTGCCCGCACCGCCGCGCGAACGCTCGGCGCGGATGCGCCCGCCCTCACAGCAGAACCCTTCATGTCGCGACCCTCTTCGCTCGACCACGAACAGCTCCTGGCCTGCGCGCGCGGCGAGCTGTTCGGTCCCGGCAACGCCCGTCTGCCGGCGCCGCCGATGCTGATGTTCGACCGCATCACCAACATCGACGATCGCGGCGGCGCGTTCGGCAAGGGCCTGATCCACGCCGAGCTCGACATCCGCCCGGACCTGTGGTTCTTCGGCTGCCATTTCGAGGGCGATCCGGTCATGCCGGGCTGCCTGGGCCTGGACGCGATGTGGCAGCTCACCGGCTTCTTCCTGCCGTGGCTCGGCGAGCCGGGCGCGGCCGCGCACTCGGCGTCGGCCAGGTCAAGTTCAGCGGCCAGGTCCTGCCGACCGCACGCCAGGTCCGCTACGAGATCGACATCCGCCGCGTCATGCGCGGCAAGCTCGCGCTGGTGATCGCGAACGGCCGGACCCTGGTCGACGACCGCCCGATCTATGCGGCCGACGACCTGCGCGTGGGCCTGTTCCAGTCGACCGAGGGTTTCTGAGCCGATGCGCCGCGTGGTCGTGACGGGAATCGGCATCACCTCGTGCCTCGGCGACACGCCGGCCGAGGTCGAACAGGCATTGCGCCACGGCAGCAGCGGCATCCGCGCCGCGCCCGAGCAGGCCGAGCGCGGCCTGCGCAGCCGCGTCGCCGGCGCGCCGCGGACCGACCTGGCCGGCACGATCGACCGCAAGCTCAAGCGCTTCATGGGCGATGCCGCCGCGTATGCCTACGTCGCGATGCGCGAGGCGATCGCCGATGCCGGCCTGCCGCCGGACACGATCAGCCATCCGCGCACCGGCGTGATCGCCGGCTCCGGCGGCGGCTCGGCGCAATGGCAGATCGAAACCGGCGACCTGCTGCGCGAGAAGGGCGTGCGCCGCATCGGTCCGTACATGGTGCCGCGCACGATGTGCTCGACGGTATCGGCCACGCTGGCGACCGCGTTCGGCATCCTCGGCCTCAGCTACTCGATCTCGGCGGCCTGCGCGACCTCGGCGCACTGCATCGGCGCCGCGGCCGATCTGATCCGCCACGGCGCCCAGGACGTCATGTTCGCCGGCGGCGGCGAGGAGCTGCACTGGGGCATGACCTCGCAGTTCGATGCGATGGGCGCGCTGTCGACCGGCTACAACGACACCCCCGAGCGCGCCTCGCGACCGTACGACGCCGGCCGCGACGGCTTCGTGATCGGCGCAGGCGGCGGCATCCTCGTGCTCGAGGACTACGAACACGCCCGCGCGCGCGGTGCGCAGATCCATGCCGAGCTGGTCGGCTACGGCGTGACCTCCGACGGCGGCGACATGGTCGCGCCGTCGGGCGAGGGCGCGGTGCGCTGCATGCGCATGGCGCTGCGCGACGTGACCGCGCCGGTCGACTATCTCAACACGCACGGCACGGCGACGCCGGTCGGCGACATCGTCGAGCTCAAGGCCGTGCGCGACGTGTTCGGCGACGCGGTGCCGCCGCTGTCCTCGACCAAGGCGCTGACCGGCCATTCGCTCGGCGCGGCGAGCGTCCACGAGGCGATCTACAGCCTGCTGATGCTGCGCGGCGGTTTTCTGGCCGGCTCGGCCAACATCGAGACGCTCGACCCGGAGGCCGCCGGCTTCCCGATCCTGCGCGAGAGCCGCGAGGCGGCGCCGGCGATCGTGATGTCCAACAGCTTCGGCTTCGGCGGCACCAACGCCACGCTGGTGTTCGCGCGGGTCTGACCGCGCGGCGCCGGCGCGCTGCAACCGATCGCGGTATCGACGCATCTCCGACAGCGACCCCCCGCTGCCTCACGGAGTTGCGCCATGTCCCTAGCCGTTTCGATCCTGCGCCTGGCCTCGGCCGTGCTGTGCACGGCGCTCGCCGTCACGGCGGCCGCCGCCACCGACCCGCGTGCCGCCGTCGGTCGCGTCGCCGATGCGATCGAGGAGCACTACTACGATGCGCAGCGCGCCGCCGAGGTCGCCCAGGCGCTGCGGACCGCCGCGGCGGACGGCCGTTTCGACGCGCTGACCGACCCGCGCGACCTGGCGACCGCCCTGACCGACCGGCTGCGTCCGGCCGATGCGCATTTCGGCGTGAAGTGGAGCGATCCGGCCGCCGCGCCGGCCGCGACCTCCGCGGGGCCTGCAGTGCCGGTGTCGCAGGCCGAGAGCGAGCGGCGCGGCAACTACGGCATCCAGCGCGTGGAGGTGCTGCCCGGCAACGTCGGCTACCTCGATCTGCGGATGCTGGCCGGCTTCGAGTTCGGCGAACCGGACCAGCCGGCGCGCGAGGCGATCGAGGCGGCGCTGCGGCTGCTCGCGCGCACCGACGCGATGATCCTGGACCTGCGCGCGAACCCGGGTGGCTCGCCGGCGATGGTCGGCTATCTGACGAGCGCGTTCACGACACGCGGCCAGGACGTCTTCAACACGTTCCACGGCCGCGGCGGCCGCACGCTCAGCGAGGCGCCGCTGGACTGGTACCCCACGCCGCGGCCGGACATCCCGCTGTACGTGCTGACCAGCAGGCGGACCGGCTCGGCCGCCGAGGCGGTGGCCTATACGCTGCAGCAGTCGCGCCGCGCGACCGTGGTCGGCCAGACCACGATCGGCGCGGCCAACCCGGGCGGCGAGATCGACGTCGGCGACGGCTTTCGCGTCTTCGTCTCGGTCGCCACGCCGATCAATCCGCTGAGCCACGACAACTGGGAAAGCCGTGGCGTGGTGCCCGACATCGCGGTGGAACCGGACCTCGCGCCGGAGCGCGCGCAACGCGAGGCGCTGCAGGCGATCGTCGGGCGCCGGCCCGATGCGGTCCGCGCGCGCTGGGTGCTCGAAGCGCTGCAGGCCGCCGACGCGGCGCACACGGTCGATGCGAGCGCCTATGCCGGCCGCTACGGCGAGGTGACGATCGCGGCCGAAGCCGGCCAGCTCGTGCTGCGCCGCGACCGGCGGCCCGCACTGCGCCTGCTGCCGCTCGGAGGGGATCGTTTCAGCGTGATCGGCGAGCCGACCCGGCGCATCGGCTTCGATCGCGACGCGGCCGGCACGATCGTGGCGCTCGAGAACAGCGTCGCCGAAGGCCCGTCCGTGCGGCACCGCCGCGACGCGGCACCGGACGCGGACCCCGATCGCGACGCCCGGCCGAGCCGCAGCTGATCGGCGCGAACGGCGCCCTGTGCGTCAGCGCCGGCGAGCCGTTCGCATCCGGATCGGCCGCCCGCCGCCGGGAGGTGTGACGTCGCGGCGAGCGGACGGGATCGGTGCCCTCGCAGCGGCCATCGCGCGGACCGTCGCTGACGCTGCCGCCGCACGCCGGCCGATTCGCGGCGGACCGCCGTGCGCTATCGTCGCGCGCCATGTCCCATCCGTGCCTGCGCTGCGGCGCCTGCTGCGCCTGGTTTCGCGTCGCCTTCCACTGGAGCGAGGCCGAGCCGGCGCTCGGCGGCCCGGTGCCGGCCGCGCTCGCGGTGCGGGTCGATCCCCGCACCGGCTCGCGATGAAGGGCACCGAGGGCGGCCGTTCGCGCTGCGTCGCGCTCGACGGCACGATCGGCCGCGCGGCCGCGTGCACGATCTATCCGCAGCGCCCCTCGCCGTGCCGCGAACTCGAGCCGGCGACGGCCGCGCGGCCGAGTGCGCAGTGCGACCGCGCCCGTCTCGCGCACGGTCTGGCGCCGCTGTCGGAACGCGACTGGGCGCCCGAGCTCACGGCGCCGGCCTGAGCCGGTACACGAACGCGGTTGCCCGTCGCGATCGCGGTCGCGTTCCCGCGGCGATCGTCCGCACGGTCGCAATCGCCGCGGCGGCGATGCGGATCTGCGCGTCGCGAGAGCGGCGCCGAGGCGGCCCGCTCAGAGCTCCTCGAACGCCACCACGCGGTTGCGACCACAGGACTTGGCCGCATACAGCGCGCGGTCGGCCGCGCGCAGCGTGTCCTCGTACGACAGCGCCGGCTCGTGCACGGCGGTGCCGATGCTGGCGGTCACGCGCAGCTGGCGGCCGTTGTAGTCGACGCTCAGGTGCTCGATGTCGGCGCGCAGCGCCTCGCACCACGGCAAGAGCGCCGGGCCCGCGCTGTGGTCCATCACGATCAGGAATTCCTCGCCGCCCCAGCGGCCGACCAGGGCCGCCGCCGGCACGCGCGCGGCGAGCAGACCCGACAGGGCCTGCAGCACGATGTCGCCGGCGGCGTGGCCGAGCGAGTCGTTGACGCGCTTGAAATTGTCGAGGTCGATCATCGCGACGCTGAAGCCCTGCCCGGCACCGGCCTCGGCGGCCTGCCGTTCGAGCCGCTCGATCAATGCACGACGATTGGCCAGGCCGGTCAGCGGATCGGTCCGCGACACGCGTGCCAGCGTCAGATTCAGCTCCTTCATCTGCGTCTGGAAGCCGTCGCTGATCCGCGACATCTTGTGCAGGCGCCGGCTGAGCTTCTGGTAGTCACCGCTGAGTCGCACGTAGGCCTCGCGCAGCGGATGTCCGGTCCAGGCCGGCTCGGCCTCGATCGCGGCCAGGCGCCCGCGTTCGGCCGTGTCCTCGCCGTCGCTGCTGCGGACCGGCGGCGGCGCGCCGCTGTCGGAACGGCGCGCGCACGACGGACAGCGCCCGCGCGAGAGCACCGCATCGGAATGCCGCGCGATGTAGGTCTCGACCTCGTCCCAGTAGCCGGCGTCGTCGCGGACCTTCTTGCAGCACGAGCAGATCGGAATGAAGCCGCCGAGCGTGCGGACCTCGCGCAGCGCAGCGGCGAGCCGCTCGTTGGCGGCGGTCAGCTCGGCATTGGTCGCGCGCAGATCGGCCTGGTAGCGGTCGGAGATCCGGCTGATGCGCTCGAGCCGGTGATGCAGGCGCTGCTGGTCGGCGATCAGGTCGCGGCACAGGTCGGCCAGCGCCGAATCGCGCGCGTCGGGCGCCTCGAGCAGATGGGCCAGTCGCTTCTCGGCGTTCATCGCGGCGGCCTCACAGCGCGAACGGCACGATGAAGAACGGCAGCGTCACCTCTTCCTTGAATTCCTCGATCATCTCCAGCGCGCGGTCGTTGTCCTCCGGGTAGCTCCAGCGCACGGTGACCGTGCGGCCGGCGCGGTGCGCGGCCTCGAGCAGGTCGAGCAGGTCCATCACGCTCTTGATGCTGGAGGTGTTCAGATAGCTCAGCGCCAGCTCGGCGACGACCGGCGTGGTGCCGTGCTCGACGTAGACGGCGACCCAGGCCAGCAGCGGCCGGAAGAAGTCGAACGCGTTCTCCGGATAGGACTCGCCGGCGAGCTGCAGCACGCCGCTGTCCGGATCGAAGTCCACCGTCGGGGTCGAGCTGGTGGCGGCCAGATGGAGTTTCTCGATGCTCATGCTCAGATCTCGACGCAGAGGCTGAAGTAGGCGCGCCCCTGTGCCAGCGGCGTGAAGCTGTACTCGAGCGGCCGGGTCGCGCGGCGTGCGATCTCGATCAGGCCGAGGCCGGCGCCGGTGTCGTCCGGTCCGCGTTCGCGCCGCAGCTGATCCTTGTAGGCGGCCTTGAGCGCGTTCTTGTCCATCGCCGCCAGGGCGTCCAGGCGGTGGCCGAGCGCGGCGGTGTCGGCGGCTTCGACGATGTTGCCGGCATAGATGCGGTAGTGCGAATCGCGCTTGGCGATCACGACGATGCTCGCGTCGGCATCGGACTGGCTACGCCGTTCGGCGTAGTTGCGCACGTTCTGCGCGGCCTCGATGTAGACCGAGAACACGTCCATGATCGCGCTCTTGTGGGTCTCGGCGCTCTCCAGGTACTTCTTCACCGCGGTGCCGAGCTCCTCGATGATGCTGTGGCTGAACGATCCGGTGAAGCTGATCAGAATGCCGGCCTCGCGCAACTGCTCCTTGAGAGCGAACAGGTTCATGCCGAACTCCGTGAGTTGAAGGAATGGCGGTCCAGCGACACCGCGACCAGGGTGATGTCGTCGCGCTGCGCCAGCACGCCCTGATAGTCGGCCAGCCGCTGCGTCAGCGTCGCCGCGAGATCGGCCAGCGGCCGTGCCTGCGCGTCGCGCAGCCACTCGGCCAGGCGCGCCCGGCCGACCGCGAAGCCGCGGTCGCCGCCGTTCTGGTCGAGGATACCGTCGGTGAACAGATAGTGACGTTGTCCAGGTCGCAATGCGACCGGCTGGTTCGTGAAGTCCGCATCGGCCGGCGTGCGCCGGTAGCCGATGCTGTGGCGATCGCCCTTGAGCGCGAGCAGCGTGCCGTCGGCCTCGCCGATCCACAGACCGAGCTTGGCACCGGCGAACGTCGCGCGGCGGCGGCCCGGCGCCACGTGCAGCAGCGCCAGGTCCAGGCCGTTGTCGCCGCCGGCGCCGCGACCGCTCTCGAGCAGCGCGCGCAGGCCGCGGTTGAGATCGGCCAGGATCGCGGCGGGATCGTCCATGCCGCGTTCGGCGACCGCGCGATCGAGCAGGGCCTTGGCTGCCATCGTCATGCATGCGCCCGGCACGCCGTGGCCGGTGCAGTCGCCGACCGC
Organism: Dokdonella sp.; assembly: GCA_024707225.1. Lineage (GTDB taxonomy): Bacteria > Pseudomonadota > Gammaproteobacteria > Xanthomonadales > Rhodanobacteraceae > Dokdonella. The sequence continues at coordinate 1,779,756 of JANQAE010000001.1, forward strand.
GAGCAGACAGCCGTCCTCACCGTCGGCGTACAGCGCGTAGAAGTCGCCGCCGACGACGTCGCGCGGCTGCCACAGCACCGCGCCGTCGTCGAACAATCGCGCGAACTCGGCCGGCTTGGCGAGCAGCGCGGTCTGGATCAGCCGCGCGTACTCGATGCTGTCCATGATCTTGCGGTTGCTGGCCTCGAGCAGCGCATTGGCACGCTGCAGCGCGTCGGTGCGCGCGGCGACCTTGTCCTCGAGATTGTGCATGTAGTCGCCGATCGTCGCGGTCATCTCGTTGAACGAGGCGGTCAGCTGGCCTATCTCGTCGGGCCGGTCGACCGCCAGCGCGGTCGCGTAGTCACCGGACGCGACCTCGCGCGTGTGCCGCGTCAGCCGCGCCAGGCGCGCCAGCACCAGGCGGTTGAGCAGCCACGAGACGATCAGGATCGTCGCCAGCAGCGCAACGCCGAGCACGACCAGGATCGGCCGGAACGTCTCGAGCCGCACGACCTCGGCCGGATCGACGACGACGATCGTCGCCCAGCGGATTTCCGGCAGGTAGCTGATCGCCGCGAGCCGGCGCCGGCCTTCGCGGTCAGGACGAGCTGCGCGTCGCCCGGTTTGCCGGCGCGCGCCAGCGCATCGAGCGCCGCGCGCAGCTGCGCGCGCTCGGCCTCGTCGGAGACCAGATCGTAGATCGTCTTGCGCAGCTGCTCGTCGCGCGTGGTCGCGTTGCTCTGGATCAGCGCGTCGTCCGGATGACCCTGCAGCGTGCCGGCGTCGTCGCTCAGCCACACCTCCACGCCCGGATCGACGCTGCGCACGATCTCGCGCAGGAACGCCGACAGGTCCAGGCCGCTGCCGCCGACGCCGAGCTTGGTGCCGTCCTCGCCGCGCACGATCGCGTTGATCCACAGCTTGGTGACGCCCAGCTGCGGATTGTTGTCGACGTGCAGGTCGAAGCGGTCGACCTTCTGGATCGTCGCGAAGTACCAGGCCAGCGTCGGGTCGGCCGGATCGAGCCGGTAGCGCAGCTCGCGGCCGGCGAACTCGTTCTCGGCGTTGTTGAAGTAGTAGTTTCGCGAGCGGTCGATCGCGAAGAAGTAGCTGTGGTCGGCGAACAGCTCGCGATAGCTGTCCAGTTCGGCCAGCGCCAGACGGCGCAGTTCGGGATTCTCCTCGTCGGCGGCCCACTGCCGCAGCAGCGGCGAGGCGACCAGCTTCTGCGCGAGCACCAGCTCGCGCTGGATGCGCGCCAGGATGGCGCCGCGCGACTGGCTCGCGTACTGCTTGGCGTAGCCGGCGCCGAGGCTTTCGATGATGCCGTCGGCGACGCGCAGGAAGCCGGCCACCGACAGCGCGCCGACGCCGAAAAAGACGCCGACGACCAGCAGCAGGAAGCGGCCGCGCAGGCTCGAGAACCGCGCCGCGCTCACGGCAACACCCGCTTGAGCATCAGCTGCGGCACGCTGACCGCGAGCGCGTCGTTGCGGTGGTAGTACCACTCCAGACCCGCATACCAGCGGCCGGGCCGACCACCGAGACCGCGGCCGACGTCGTTGAGCAGGCGCGGCTGGAACACCACGTCGGTGCCGTCGCGGTCGGTGCCGGCCAGATCGAGGAAGCCTTCGCTCGACCAGCCCGAATCGGCATCGCCGAGCACGGCGCTCCAGAACACCGTCAGCTGCGCGGTCGGCCGGTTGACGGTGTCGTCGCGCCAGTACAGGTTGGCGCCGAACGCGGTGAATCCGGGCAGTGCGAAATCGGCGCCGAAGCCGATCAGGCCGGCGCGGAAGCCGTCGTCGCCGGCGTCGACCTGGCCGGCCAGGTAGACCGCGCGCAGCGCGCCCTCGCCCGGGTCGCCGCGCCCGAGTCGCAGGCGCGGCTGCCATTCGGCGTAGACCTGGCTCGAGCGGTCGCGGCGGGCGCCGCCGAAATCGACCAGCCGGCCGCCGTTGACGTCGACGAACAGGAAGCTGTCACCCCAGTCGCGGACGCTGAGCGTCTCGAACGTGAACGTGGCGAGGCCGCCACCGCCCGCGTTCGCGCCGGTGTAGCGATCGTCGAATCCGTGACCGTAGAGCAGCTGGACGTTGCTGCTGTCCCAATCGCTGGCGATCGCCGTGCCGAGACTGCCGGCCAGCCATGCGCACGCCAGCGATGCGCCGGCCCGTAGAACCATCGATTGCCCCCGAGGAGCCTGGCCGCTTCAGGTCGGCCCTGCGCTCGGCCATGCAAGGCACACGCCAACGTGAGAGAGCGTGAGCGGCCGCGCCCTGCGGTGATTGCGGCAGCCGGCGCGGCGGCGGCGTCGCGCAACCGCTGTCAGGTCCTGACGCTCAAGCGCCGGCGCGGCGACTCAGCGGCCGAGCCGGACCAGCTCGAGCAGACGGCCGGTGATCGACTGCACCGCGAACGCATCGATGCCGCCGGCCGGGCTGTTGGCCATCGCGATGACGACGTACGGGTCCTCGCCGGCGTTCTCGAGCATCCAGGCGTGTGTCAGCACGTGGTCGCCGGCACCGGAGGCGAGACTGCCGCCCTTGTACCAGACCCGGTCCCAGCCACCGCGCACGTCCGGCTGCGCGACCTGTGCGCCGAGTGCCGCGTCGACCGTCGCCAGGGCCTCGGACCCCTGCGGCAGCCGGCGCAGCTGGCCGAACGCGCAGCAGACGTCCAGCGCACTGGCGCGCCAGGTGCCGCCGGTCAGCAGGTCGGTGTGGAAGTACGCGCCGCCGCTGTTCGGGCCGAGCGGCTCGATCCGCTCGGTCAGGAACTGCTGCTTGTAGGCCTGGCTGCCCTGCACGTAGCCCAGCGCCTCGGCCAGCGGGAACGAGCGGAACAGGTGGAACTGCTCGCTGATGTTGAGGAACGGCAGCAGCAGGTCCGGCTCGGTGACCCCGTAGGCGCCGACGACCTCGCTCAGCGCGGCGCGACCGACGCGTTCGTGCAGCAGGTCGGTCGCGGTGTTGTCGCTGATGCCGATCATCAGCGTCGCCAGTTCGGCCACCGTGAACGGCGTGCCGACCGGCTCGGCATTGATCGTGCCGCCCGGCGCGATCTCCGAGGCGACCATCGGCAGCGATTCGGCCGAGGCGATCGGTCCGGCCGCGATGCCGCGGCCGAGCGCGCCGAGCACCCAGATCTTGAACACCGATGCGGTCGCGCGCGGCGCATCGGCCTGATGGCCGTCGATCGCGCTGCAGGCGCCGTCGGCGCCGATGCGACCGACCAGCAGTGCCGGGTTCGAGGACAGCGTCGCGAACTTGGCGACCGCCTGGCTCATCGTCAGCGTGCGGTCGACCGGATACTGCACGCTGCCGCCGTAGCTGCTGACGCCGAACAGCGTGATCCGGCCGCCGCCGGTGTAGCGCGTGCCGAACGAGACGAAGCCCGACGGCGGGCCGCTGCCGGGTGAGTCGATCACGACGGTCGCGCGGACCGGCGTCACGCCGATCACGTCGGTGATGCGCGCGTTCGGATAGCTGGTGCGGACCGCGTCGATGAACGCGCGCGTGGTCTCGGCCGAGGTCTGCGCGAGCCAGGCCGGATCGAAATGCGCATCGACCTCGGCGATCGTCGTGGTCTGGCCGGCGGCCAGTTCGCCGATCAGCCAGCGCAGCTGGTCGGCGGCCGGCCCCGGCGGCAGCTCGAAGTGGCCGTCCACGAGCGGGAACAGCGGCGCGATCGACGGCGGCTCGAAACCGTCGACGAACAGCGGCCGCCCCTGCGAGGACGCCGCGACCAGCAGACCGAACAACACCCCGATGCCACGATTCATGCGCGCTCTCCGGACAGGCCGACCCCGGCCACGGCGCGGATCGCCGGCGGGTCTGCTGTCCATGGCGCGAAACCGCGGCCGATCGGCTCACGCCGGCGCGCCGCGGCCCGACACGGCCGCGCAGCGGCTCCGGTCACGCGATCGCAGCGTGAGGGGGACCGGCAGCCGAAGCCGCCCCCTCAGCGCAGCTGGCTGTCCTTGCTGCGCGGCGGTTGTAGCCGCTGAAGACGGCCTGCTCGCGATCGTGCGCTTCCTGGCAGGCGACGCACAGGCGCACGCCGGGCACGGCCTGGCGCCGCGCCTCGGGGATCGTAGCCTCGCATGCCTCGCAGGCGAGCAGGCTGGCGCCGCGCGGCAGCTGGCTGCGCGCGCGTTCGATCGCGTCCTTGACGGTCGCGTCGATCTGGTCCTGTACGGCACCGTCGCCTGCCCAGCCGGTCGCCATCGCCTGTCTCCGTCATGCCTCGCCGCGACGTCGCGGCCGATCGACAACATGGCACCGGCACCGGTGAAGTCAAGCCGGGCGCGACTCTTCCACGGCACCCCGGGCCGTCGCCGCGGCGCATGCGATGCGCGCCCGCGCCGCTGCGAGGCGGGTGCTGTGCATCGAGCTGAACACGCGCTGTTCATGCACGTGAACCGTGATAGCGATCACGCCGCGACTCCGTTCTCTGGAAGCAACCGCGCAGGACGCGCCGTACGGCGAAGCGCGGTGACCTTCTAGACACCCGGGAGAAAACCTCATGTTCGTGCGTTCCATGCTCTTCGCCGCCCTGACCGGCGGCGCCTCGATGGCCGCTGCGGCCACCTTCACCGTGTCCAACCTCGCCGACGGCGGCGCCGGCAGTCTGCGCGACGCCGTCGCCCAGGCCAATGCCGCGCCGGGCGCCGACACGATCGTCTTCCAGCCCGGCCTGGCCGGCACGATCGCGCTGGCGAGCGGCCAGATCACGATCAACGACAGCGTGACGATCGCCGGCCCCGGCAAGCACCTCGTGCGCATCGACGCGGCCGGCACCAGCCGCGTGTTCCAGCTCGACAATCCGAATGGCCAGCCGAAGACGTTCGCGATCTCCAGCCTGTCGGTGAGCGGCGGTGCGATCAACGGCGGCGGCCAGGACAGCGGCGGCGGCCTGTTCTACGAGGACTCCGGCAGCGACCAGATCACGCTGAGCGACATGGCCTTCAACGCCAATACGGCCGGCCGCAAGGGCGGCGCGATCAGCGTCAGCGGCGCCGGGCTGCGCCTGGTCCGCGTCGACCTGATCGACAACCACGCGCGCGACGGCTTCCAGCCGTCCGGCGGCGCGCTCTACTACGACCGCGGCCTGGTGCAGCTCGAGCACTGCCGCGTGATCGGCAACACCGCCGAACTCAACGCCGGCGGCATCCGCCTGTCCTCGCCGGGCGTCAGCGCGATCATCAGCGACAGCCTGATCCAGGACAACACCGCCACGCACACCGGCGGCGGCATCCTGGCCGACCGCATGAACCAGCTGACGATCGCGCGCAGCGCCTTCGTCGGCAACGTCACCGGCCAGCCCTACGGCGGTGCTCTGTACCTGGCCGCCGTGACCGACGCCGGCTCGCCGCAGAACGTGATCGAGAACACCACGTTCTCGGACAACCGCTCGCTGCACGACAGCGGCCGCGCAGCGCGCTGGCGCTGTGGAGCGGCAACCTGACGCTGCGCAACAGCACGATCGCCAACAACAAGACCGGTCCGCAGACCGCGCCGACCGGCAACGCCGGCGGTGCCGTGTGGGTCGGCAACGGCGCGACGACGCGGCTGACCCTGCAGAGCACGCTGTTCGCCGGCAATACCCACGGCAACCTCGGCGGCCGCTCGGACCTGACGCGCCTGCAGGGCAATCCGGACGGTCTGCTCGACGCCGATCACAACGCGTTCGAGACGATGCCCGACGCCGGCACGATCAACGGCCTCAACCAGGCCAATCTGTTCGCGATCAATGCACAGCTGCAGCCGCTGACGACCTCGCACGGCCGCGGCTTCGTGCCGCTGCACCCGATCGCCAGGACCAGTCCGGTCGTCGACCAGGGCATCAACCCGGGCAGCCTGCCCAACGACCAGCGCGGCCCCGGCTTCCACCGTGCGTTCTCGTGGCCGAACAATCCGAACGGCGTGCCGGACATCGGCGCGTACGAGCTCTACGGCGACACGATCTTCCGCAACGGCTTCGAATGATCGAGCCGGCCTGACCGGCTCGGCGCCCGGCACCTCGCGTGCCGGGCGTCGTGTGTGGAGACGTCCACATCGAGGTCGCCGCCGCTCCGCCACGACCACGGCCGGCGGATCTTCGGTGCGACATCGCGGGTCCGCGGCGACGCCGACGCTCGACGGTGGCGCCGCGCGCCGTCCGAGCGGCGACCGCCGGTGCGTCTCCTGCGCTGCGTTCCGGAACCGGACGATCCGCGCGCAGGTGTCCGTTCGATCGACGCGTCCGGGTCCTGCGGCGTACGCACGCGCCACGCCATCGAGTCGACCCGGCGAGGGGCGGCCGAGCGGACCGTCGAGGCACGATCGGTTAGAATGCGCGCCGGGTGCCACGGCCGTCGCCGCCGGCAGGACCAGCGCAGGTCGGGCCGCCGCGCGGAGTGCCCGTGCCGATGTCCGATCCGATCCCATCCTTCGTGTTCTCGCGTACCCGCCGCGTCGCCGAGCGCGCCGCGCTCGCGCTGGAGCGTTTCCTCCACGTCGAGGCCGCCAGCGGCATCGTGCTGCTGATAGCCGCCGCGCTCGCGCTGGTCTGGGCCAATTCGCCCGCCGCCGATCGCTACCATGCACTGTGGCATCTGCCGCTGACGCTCGGCATCGGCGAGTGGATCCACGTGCAGTCACTGCATTTCTGGATCAACGACGGCCTGATGACGGTGTTCTTCCTCGTCGTCGGCATGGAGATCCGGCGCGAGATGCACGACGGCGCGCTGTCCAATCTGCGGCTCGCGGCGCTGCCGATCGCCGCGGCGCTCGGCGGCGTCGTGGCGCCGGCACTGATCTACGTGGCGTTCAACGCCGTGGCGCCGACGCATGCGGGCTGGGCGATACCGACCGCGACCGACATCGCCTTCGCGGTCGGCGTGCTCGCCCTGCTCGGCCGCCGCGTCCCGGCCAACGTGCGCGTGTTCCTGCTGGCGCTGGCGATCATCGACGACATCGTCGCGGTGCTGATCATCGCGCTGTTCTACTCGGGCGGCCTGGATCCGGGCGGTCTCGCGATCGCGGTCGCCGGCGTCGGCCTCGTGCTGGCGCTGCGTGCGTTCGGCGCCGGCTCGGCCTGGGCCTACGTGCTGCCCGGCGCGGTGATCTGGATCGGCCTGTTGCGGCTCGGCGTGCATCCGACGCTGTCCGGCGTCGTGCTCGGCCTGATGACGCCGGTACTGCCGGTTCGCCGCCGGCGCGGCGCGGACGCTCCGGTCGCAGCGGGGACGGACGCCGCGACCGACGCGCAGCATGCGAGCCCGGAGTTCGAGGAAGCGCCCGTCACACGCGTGCAGCGCACACTGCATCCCTGGGTCGCCTACGGCGTGATGCCGCTGTTCGCGCTCGCCAACGCAGGCGTCAGCCTCGGCGGCATCGACCTCGGCGCACCGGCTGCGCATTCGGTGCTGCTCGGCGTGCTGCTGGGCCTGGTCGTCGGCAAGCCGATCGGCATCGTCGCGGTCAGCTGGCTCGCGGTCCGGCTCGGCGGCGCGCGCCTGCCGCCGGGCGTGACCTGGGGCGGGGTGTGGCTGATCGGCCTGCTCGCCGGCATCGGCTTCACGATGTCGATCTTCGTCGCGATGCTCGCATTCGACGATGCCGCCCTGCTCGCCGCGGCCAAGCTCGGCGTGCTGCTGGCCTCGGTGATCGCGGCCTGCATCGGCCTGGGCTGGGGCTGGTTGCATCTGCGCAATCGGACCGACGTCATGCGCACCGGCACGGCCTGAGCATCACCGCAGCGCGCTCCGACACATGGCGTCGCCGGCCGCCCACCGGTCGGCCGGCGCGCGGCGCCTGCAGGTTCGCAGCGCCGAGGGCCGATGTCCGCGTGACCGTCCGCGACGCGCGGCGATCGCCCGGGCCCGCCGGCGCCGCCGCCTCTGCAACGCGCGCCTTCGGAACGGCAGGCACGCGCGTCCACGTGGCGACCGGATTCTCGCCGGGCGACCCGGAGTCGCGGCACTGTCCCGGTCGCGGCGGTGCATCCGCGCATCACCGTCGCCGGCAACGGGCCCGGCTGCGCGCGGCGCTGTGCACCGGCTACGATGACGGCCGCCCGCATGCCGCTCCGCCGCGATGAACGCCACCGATCCGCCGCATCGCCCGTGGTTTCTGTATCTGATCGAATGCCGCAACGGCGCCTATTACGCCGGCATCGCGATCGACGTGGAGAAGCGCTACGCGGCACATCTGCGCGGCACCGGCGCGCGCTATACGCGCGCCCATCCTCCGTTGCGTCTGCTCGGCTGCCGCCCCTACCCGGACCGTGCATCGGCCTCGCGCGCCGAATGGCGCATCAAGCAGCTGCCGCGCTCGGCCAAGCTCGCGTATCTGCACGATGCGACCGACGACGCGGCACCGCCGGCGTGAGCACGCCGATCGACATCGCGGCCGGCCGACGCCGGCCCGCGCGCAGATGCGCCGGCCGCTACTCGTCCTCGTCGGCCGAGGTCAGATGGATCGCGACCGCGGCGGCCGCACTGCCGTCGGACCAGCGCCCGAACACCGGACGCCGGCCGCGCTCGATGAAGCCGGCGGCGGTCCAGCCGGACAGGCGTGCGTCGGGACCGGCGTATTCGGCCGATACCGCGACGTGGCCGGCCCTGCGCGCGGCGCGCAGCAGCGCGGCGATGCGCGCATGGCCGATGCCGGTCGCGGCGTCGTCGGACCAGAAGTCGCGCACGTGCACGACGCCGTCCTCGACCTGGCACGCGAACCAGGCACGCAGGGCGCCGTCGGTGCCGGCCAGCAGCAGATAGCGCGTCCTGGCGAGCGGCGAGTCGTCGAAGCGCCAGCGGGCGAACGCGGCATCGCGTACGCCGACCAGGCCATCGCCTTTCGGCGAGGCGGACCACAGCGCGTCGAAGCGCGCATCGGCGCGGTCGGCCCAGCTCGCGACCAGCGATTCGCGCGGAGCCCGCACCGCGTCGGCCAGCGCACGGACGCGATCGACCACGAAGCCGGCGAGCGCGGCCAGCGGCCGCGGCATCCGGCGCGCGATATAGCCGGCATGGCGCAGCACGCGCGCGCGCCGCACGATGTCGCCGAGGCGGTCGTAGCCGACCCGCTTGAACACCGCGGCGGCCTTCGGGTTCGGGAAGCCGTAGAGCAGATCGAAGCGCTCGCCGCCGGCGCGCGCCAGCTCGCCCTGCAGCATCAGCGCCGGGCCGAGCGAGCGATGCTCGGGCAGCACGGCCAGATCGACCAGCACGCCGGCCTGAATCGGCCGGCCGTCGCGCAGCAGGCGACGCGGACCGGGCGCGGCCGCGCCGACCGCGCTGCCGTCCTCGCCGTGCCGCAGCAGCCGCAGCAGCGGCGCGCCGAACGGACACCGCGCGTAGAACCAGTCGTACTTGGCCTGCATGCGCGCGTCCTGGCCGAGATTGCCGCGCCAGATGCCGAGCACGACGTCGCGATCGCGCGCGACCTCGCCGGCTTCGCCCACGTAGGCCGGCGCGTTCACGCGTGCAGGTCCAGCTCCGCGACCTCGCCGACCAGCACCGGCGGGCGATGCAGGTACTGCGTCGTGCGCCGCTTGTTGCGGATGTCGGCGTAGACCGCCTCGGCCTGGTCGACGCCGATGCCGAGCGCGGCGGCGAGTTCGGCGGCCGGGCGGCCGTGATTGAGCGCCCACAAGGCGAGGTCCATCGAGCGGTACGGCAGCGCGAAGTAGAACTCGTCCTGGCCCTGCGCGAGGCTGTAGGTGTCGGTGGTCGGGATCGCCGCGCAGACGCGCTCGGGCAGGCCGAGGTGGCGCGCCATCGCGTAGACCTGGGTCTTGTACAGATGCGCGATCGGCTTGACGTCGGCCGAGCCGTCGCCGTTCTTGACGAAGAAGCCCTGGTCGTACTCGAGCCGGTTCGGCGTGCCGACCACACCGTAGTTGAGACGGTCGGCGTGGTAGTACTCCAGCGTCTTGCGGATGCGCTGCTTGAAATTGGTCGCCGCGACGATCTGCAGATACTCCGACAGGCCCAGCACGCGCTCGTGCGGCGTGCCGTCGGGCGCTTCGGCGATCAGCTTGAACACGTTGATGCGCCCTTCGATGCCGCCGTCGATGACGATCTTGAAGCGCCAGCCCTCGCCGTACTCGGGCAGCGCGCGGCGCACCGCGGCGTCGCGCGCCTCGTAGCAGCCGATCGCGGCCAGCGCCGGCGCGATGTCGACGGTCTCCACGCGCACGCCCAGGTGCTCGGCCAGGATGCGCGCGCGCACCGCGCTGTCGTCGGACGAATCGCGCTCGGGCAGGATCAGCGCGAACACGCGCTCGGGCCCGAGCGCGCGCACCGCCAGCGCGATGCTGCACGAGGAGTCGATGCCGCCGGAGATCGCCACGACCAGGCCGCGCTTGTGCAATACGCGCGCGGTGACCTCGCGCAGGCGCGCGGCGATGCGATCGGCCTCCTGGCCGTAGTCCAGATCCAGTACGTCGAAGCTCAAAGCGCTCACGAGGCCTCCTGTGCGGCGGCGGGTTCGATCAACAGGGCACGCCGGATCTTGCCGGACGCGGTTTTGGGCAGGGCCGCGACGAACTCGACCTGCTTGGGAATCTTGTAGGCGGCCAGGCGCGCGCGGCAATGCGCCTTGACGCGATCGGCGTCGGGCGCGGCACCGGCGGCCGGCACGATCACCGCCTTGATCGCCTGGCCGAGCGTGGCATCGTCGATGCCGACGACGGCGACCTCGGCGACCTCGGCCAGCTCGGCGATCGCTTCCTCGACGTCGAGCGGATGCACGCGGTGCGCGCCGGTCTTGATCATGTCGCTGCGGCGGCCGGCGAGGAACAGGAAGCCGTCCTCGTCGAGCCGGCCCAGATCGCCGGTGCGCAGCCAGCCGTCCTGCAGCACGGCGGCGCTGGCCTCGGGGTCGTTCCAGTAGCCGCTCATGACGCCCGGGCCCTGCGCCCAGACCTCGCCGTCGGCGCCGGGCGGCAGATCGCGGCCGGCCTCGTCGCGGATCGCGATGCGCACGCCGGGGATCGCGACGCCGGCCGAGCCGGGCTTGTCGTCGAGACGATCGGGCGGCAGGTAGGTCAGGCGCGCGGTCGCCTCGGTCTGGCCGTACATCACGTACAGCGCCGTGCCGGGCAGTGCCGCGCGCAGCCGCGCGGCCAGCGCCGGCGCCATCGCGCCGCCGGCCTGGGTCAGATAGCGCAGGGCGCCGAGGTCGTAGTCGGCCAGCGGCACGCGGTCGAGCAGCAAGGCGTAGGTGGACGGCACGCCGGAGAAGCCGCTGGCGCGTTCGCGTGCGAGCGTCTCGACGATCAGATGCGGAAACACCAGATTCGGCTCGATCACCAGGCGCGCGCCGACCGCCAGATGCGTGTGCAGCACCGAGGCGCCGTAGGAGTAGTAGAACGGCAGGATCGAGACGATGCTGTCTTCGCCGGTCAGCGCCAGATACGCGACGATCGCCTCGACGTTGGCCGCGAAATTGGCCTGGCTCAGCATCACGCCCTTCGGCGCGCCGGTGGTGCCGGAGGTGTAGAGGATCGCCGCCAGCGCGGACGGATCGAGCGGTTCGGATTCGAGCGGCGCGGCCGACAGCGCCTGTGCCCAGCCGATCGCATCGCCGCTGCCGGCGCTCGCCTCGTCGAGCACGACGCGCAGCGGCGGCGGGTCGCATTCGGCCGCCGCCGCGATCGCGTCGCGGCCGGCCGCCTCGTGCACGAGCACGCGCGCGCCGGCATGGCGCAGCCACGGCGCGAAGTCGCGCGCGCGCGCCTGGGCGTTGAGCGGCACCACGGCGGCGCCGGCGATCCACGCGCCGTACCAGGCGATCGCAGCCTCGATGCGGTTGGGCACGATCAGCGCGACGCGGTCACCGGGGCGGCAGCCGGCCGCATGCAGACAGCCGGCGAATCGGCGCGCCGCGTCGACGAAGCTGCCGTAGTCGATGCGCTGCGCGCCCTGCACGAGGGCGATGCGCTGCGGCTCGGCCAGAGCGATCGCCGCGACCCGATCGGCGAGCGCGATCATCGGCGGCGGCTCAGGCGCCGAGCCGGCGCGCCAGGAACGCGCTGATCGCGTCGATCGAATCGAAGTTCGCCGGCACCATCTCCTCCGGCGCGATGCGGATGCCGTGGGTCTCTTCGAGGAAGCCGATCAGCTCGAGGATGCCGGTCGAGTCGACGATGCCGGTGCCGATCAGCGAGTCGCCGTCGGCCAGGGCGTTCGCGTCGTCCGTGAACAGGAAGTTCTTCAGCACAAACTGCCTGACCTGCTGCCGGTGATCCATGCCTTCCCCATCTGTCGTTGCGAACCGGCGCGATTATGCCCGAACCCGGTCGGCGCCACGGCATCGCCCGGATGCCCGCTGCCGCGCGCACCGGGCCGAATCGCCGCGACGGCGGCACGTCGGTCGATGCGCGATACGGCACGCCGAGCCGGGCCCTCCGGCGCAGCGGACCCGGCCCGCGATCCCGCATCGACGCCTGTCGGCCGCGTCCGGGCCGGACTTCAGGCGCCGCGCAGTTCGCGCTCGAGCAGCAGCGTCGAGACGATGCCGACGAAGGCCTGGTTGTCGGCGAAACCGGTCGCGCGGCCGGCGCGGACCTTGGCGTAGAGCCGGCCGACCGCGTCGGCGTCGAACAGGCCGCTGGCGCGCAGGTTGGCCTCTTCGAGCAGCGCCTCGACGTAGTCGAGCGGGCGGCCGTCGACGACGAAACTGCTGCTGTCCGGCGCACGGTACGGCTGCTTGGTGCGCTGCGCGATGTCGGCCGGCAGCAGATCGGCCAGCGCCTTGCGCAGCAGGTACTTCTCGGTGAGGCCGCGGATCTTGTAGGAGGGCGGCAGCCGGTTCGCGAACTCGATCAGCGTGTGGTCCAGATACGGGAAGCGGCCTTCGATCGAGGCCGCCATCGCGACACGATCGCCCTGCGAGGACAGCAGATAGCCGGCCAGCAGCGTCTTGGCCTCGACGTACTGGTCCTGCGCGAGCGGCGACCAGCGGCCGATGCCGGCCGGCAGCCGCGACTCGACCAGGGCCAGCGGATCGCGTTCGGCGGCCGCGGCACGCAACTGCGGCGACAGGAACGTCAGTGCGCGGCGCGAGGTGGTCCAGCGCGGCAGATGCGCGAACACCGGCCGGCCCAGATGCTCGCGGCCCTGGCTGAAGAACGCGGCCGCGAAGGCCGGATTGCCGACCGGCGAGTGCTCCAGATAGCCGTAGAGCCGGCCGAGCAGGGCCGGCCGCCAGCGCGAATCGGGCTGGCGCGCCCAGAACCGGCGCACCTTGGCTTCCTTGAACAGGTCGTAGCCGGCGAAAACCTCGTCGGCGCCCTCGCCGGTCAGCACGACCGTGTAGCCGGCCTCGCGCACCGCGCCGGCCAGCAGCATCAGCGGCACCGCGGCGGTGCGCAGCACCGGCGTCTCGGTGTGTCTGATCAGGCGCGGAAACGCCTCGCCGATGCGGCGCCGGTCGATCTTCAGCGTCGTATGCTCGGTGCCGAGATGGCGCACCATCGCCAGCTGATGCGCGCTCTCGTCGAACTCCGGCTCGTCGAAAGCGACCGAGAACGTGCGCACCGGCGTCGCCGTGAAGCTGCGGATCAGCGCGACGATGCCCGACGAATCGAGCCCGCCGCTCAGATACGCGCCGACCGGCACGTCGGCGCGCAGCTGCAGGCGCACCGCGTCGACCAGGCGCTCGCGCAGCTCGGCGGCGGCCGCCTCGACGCCGGCGAAACGCGCCGGCGCGGTGTCGGCGGCGTCGGGGAACGTCCAGTCCCAGTACTGCGTCAGCGTCTGCCGGCCGTCGTCCTCGATCGCCAGCAGATGGCCGGGCGGCAGGCTCGCCACGCCGGCGTGCACGGTGTCCGGATCGAGCGGCGCCCAGAAGCTGAAGGCCTGCACGAGGCCGGCCGGATCGAGCCGCGAGCGCTCCGGCAAGGCCGCGCGCAGCGCCTTGACCTCGGATGCGAACCAGAGCGCGCCACGCGCCTGCGTGTAATACAGCGGGCGGATGCCGGCGCGGTCGCGCGCCAGCACCAGGCGGCGGCGCACCTGGTCCCACAGCGCGATCGCGAACTGGCCGTTCAGGTGATCGACGAAGGCGTCGCCGTAGCGGTCGTACAGATGCACGATCACTTCGGTGTCCGACTGCGTATAGAAGCGGTGGCCGCGCGCCTCCAGATCGGCGCGCAGCTCGACGTAGTTGAAGATCTCGCCGTTGAACACGGTCCAGACCGTGCGCGCCGGATTGTGGATCGGCTGCCGGCCGCCGGCCAGGTCGATGATCGACAGCCGCGCATGGGCCAGGCCGACGCCGTCGCCGACGTGGAAGCCGTAGCCGTCCGGACCGCGGTGATGCAGCGTATGGATCATCGCCTCCAGCGTCGCGCGCGCCGGCTCGGCGCGTTGCGGGTTCCCCACGAATCCGGCGATTCCGCACACGGGCGCTTACTCCTTCGGTCGGGCGGCGGGGCCGCACGCGGCGAGCGCTTCGCGGCAGACGGCAAACGTGTCGGCGGCGACCTCGTCCCAGCCGCGCGAAAACCGCTGCGACAAGGCGGCCTCGTCCCAGTCGCGGTCGAGCACGGCGGCGAGCGCATCGGCCAGCGCCGCGCATCGCGCGGCGGCACCAGCACCGCGCAGCTCGCATCGACGACCTCGGGCACGCCGCCGACCGGTGTCGACACCACCGGGCGGCCGCAGGCCAGGGCCTCGACCAGCACGTTCGGATGGCCTTCCGAGTAGCTCGGCAGCGCGAGCAGGTCGCAGGCGGCCATCCATTCGGCGACCTGCGGCGCGGCCTGCACGCCGGCCAGGCGCAGGCCCGAGGACGGATCGGCCGCGAGCGCCGCGAACTCGGCCTGCAGCGGCCCGTCGCCGACCAGCACCCACTCGGCGCGCGGTCGCGTGCGACGCAGGCTGCGCATCGCCTCGGCCAGCTCGCGCAGGCCCTTCTCGGCGACCAGGCGGCCGACGTAGAGCACCAGCTCGGCATCGGCGGCGACACCGAGCGCAGCGCGGGCCCGGGCGCGGTCGCGGCGGTGGAAGATCGCCGCGTCGCAGCCGTTGGCGATGACGCGGACACGGGCCGGGTCGGCGCCGTAGTCGGCGACCGCGAGGCGGCCCAGATCGGCGCTGACCACGAGCAGGCGGTCGGCGCCGCGCACGACCGGCACGGTCAGGCGGCGGCTGATCGCGTCGCGCACGCGGATGTCCGAGCCGCGCGCGCCGGCGACGAACGGCACGCCGAGGCGGCGCGCGACGCGCTGCGCGCCGAACGCATCGGGATACAGCCAGTACGACAGGATCAGGTCCGGTGCGAACGCGCGCGCCTCGGCGGCGATCGCACGCGCACAGAGCCAGCCGTTGAACGGCCGCGTCAGCGCCGGCAGGGCCGGATAGGTCGGCCAGGCCGCGTCGAGCTCGGTGACCGGCTGGCGCGGATCCGGGGCGTGGTACAGATAGCTGGCCGGCTGCGCCCAGCGCGGATAGCGCGCGACCGGACTGAGCACGCGGACCGTCGCCAGCCGGGCCAGCTCGCGCAGGGTCTGGTGGATCGGCCGGCCGCGCGTGGGTTCGCCGGCCAGCGGAAACTGCGAGGTCACGACGAGGAGGCGCATGCGGTCGACGACGGCGGCAGGGGCACGGCCGGCGATTGTAGCGAGTGTGCCGCCCGGCCGGGCCGGCCGGCGCGCAGCGCCTCTGGCGCGGTACCGGCACGCGCGTATGATGCGCGCGAACCGCGCCCTCCGGGCGCCCGGAGTGGCACCGTGCCGACCGCTTCGCCGCCCGAATCCCGCGTCGTCGAACTCGATGCGCTGCGCGGTCTGGCCGCGCTCGCGGTCGTCGCCTACCACTACACGACCCAGTACGGCGAGCTCTACGGCCATCTCGGCCCGCCGCCGCCGTCGTTCGCGTTCGGCAACTACGGCGTGCAGCTGTTCTTCCTGATCAGCGGCTTCGTGATCTTCATGACGCTGGAGCGCACGCGTTCGGCGATGGACTTCGTGGTCTCGCGCTTCTCGCGGCTGTTTCCGGCGTACTGGACCGCGATCGTGCTGAGTGCGATGGTCGTCTACACGATCGGCATGCCGTCGCAGCGGCTGCCGTGGCAGGACGTGGTGATCGACTTCACGATGATCCAGCAGGTGCTCGGCGCCGAGCATCTGGACGGCTCGTACTGGACGCTGGAAGTGGAGCTGTTCTTCTACGCGCAGATGCTCGGCTGGTTCATGCTCGGCCTGCTCGGGCGGATCCGCTGGAT
Source organism: Dokdonella sp. (assembly GCA_024707225.1). GTDB lineage: Bacteria > Pseudomonadota > Gammaproteobacteria > Xanthomonadales > Rhodanobacteraceae > Dokdonella. Next base: position 1,795,958 of record JANQAE010000001.1, read on the forward strand.
CATCGTCGGCTGGCTGATCCTGGCGGTCGCCTACGGGGTGGCCGAGCGGCGCGGCGTGCATCTGTCCTATACGCTGCGCGAACTGACGATCGCCCATCACATCCCGTTCTTCGCGATCGGCATCCTGTTCTACCGGCTGCGCACGCAGCCGGACCAGTGGCGCCTGGACGTCGCGCTGATCGCGCTGTGCCTGATCGCGATCGCGATCGCCTATCCGCCGGTGTTCGCGCTGACCGCCGTGGTCTGCACCGCGATCTTCACGCTGTTCGTGACCGGCCGCCTGCGCTGGCTGCGCGCGGCGCCGTTCGCGTTCTTCGGCACGATCTCCTACTCGCTGTACCTGCTGCACCAGGCGATCGGCTTCAGCCTGATCTGGCATTTCGAACAGGCCGGCCTGCCGGCCGGCCGCGCCGCGCTGGTCGCTGCGGCCCTGGTCACGGTGCTGGCGACGGGTCTGACGTTCGCGGTCGAGCGGCCGGCGATGCGGCTGATCCGCCAGGCCTGGAAACGCCGCCGCGCGATCGCCTGAGGCGCACCGCGCGGACCGTGCCGCGGCGCCGGCCGCGACCGGGCCGCGGCCTCCTCGGCGCGTGCGCAGCCGATGCCGCGACGAGCGCGACCGGCGCGTACCGATCGCGCTTTCGCCCGCAGCGCGGCCGGCTGCGGGCGATGCGGCCCGGATCGTGCGGCGCCGTGCCGGAACCGGCTCCGCCCTGCCCGTCCCTCAGCCCGCTCCGAACGTCTCGTCCAGGCGCGCGCGCACGCCCGTGCGCGGCGTCCAGCCGAGCCCGTCGCGCGCGGCGGCGGTGTCGAAGTTGGCCAGCGGCCGCAGCGAACGCACGCGATAGCGCGTCAGCGGCACGTCGCGGCGCAGCAGCTTGCCGAGCAGTTCCACGCCCCAGGCCAGGCCCATGAAGACCTTGACCGGCACGCGCGTGACGCGCAGTCCGGTGCCGAGCTTGCGCTGCGCGCGCGCCAGATACGCCGCCTGCGTGACCGGCTCGGGATCGACGATGTTGAACGTGCGGCCGGCCGCCTCGGGCCGCTCGCCGGCCAGCAGCAGCGCGTCGACGACGTCGTCGACGTAGACCAGCGGAATCGTCTGCTCGCCCTCGCCGATCGCGAGCCAGCGGCCGGCCAGCGCGACGACCGCGTTCGGCGTGACGGTCTCGGCGCCGGGTCCGAAGATCTGGCCGGGCCGCACGATCACCGCCGGCAGGCCGCGGTGGTCGATCGCCTCGGCGACGTAGCGCTCGGCGTTGAGCTTGGTCTGCGTGTAGGCACCGCGCGCCTGCGGCGTCGGCTCCAGCGCGGAGGCCTCGGTCATCGGCATGGCCGGGTCGCGGCCGGCATGGTCGAACACGCTCATCGAACTGACGTAGACCAGCCGGCCGGTGCCGTGGCGCAGGCAGGCGTCGACGACGTTGCGCGTGCCCCAGACGGTGCCGGCCTCGAAGTCGCGCGCGCTGCCGCGCATCGCGGCGCCGACGTGATAGACCAGCGGCACGCCGCCGACCGCATGGTCGACGATGCGCGGATCGCCGAGGTCGCCGACGATCTGCTCGATGCCGGCGTCGTCGCGGTAGGCGGCGACCGGACGGCGCACCAGCACGCGCACGCGCTGGCCGCGTGCGCGCAGCGCCTTGACCAGGGCGCGGCCGAGAAAGCCGGCGGCACCGGTCACCAGCGCGTCGGCCGGCGCCGGTGGCGTGTCCAGGCGCGCCTTGAGCTCGTCGCGGCGCAGGCGGTCGGGCTCGGCGCAGATCGGCTCGAGCAGGCGGATCACGCGCAGCGCGTCCTCGCCGGTGAACGGCGGCCGCGCGTTGTCGCGCGCGGCGTGCGCGAAATCGGCGGCGCCCTTCTGGATGCCCGGCGACGGCCGCAGCAGGCCGGTCGCGAAGCGGACCACGTTCCACGGCACGCGCACGACGTCGGCGATCGCGCTGAGCCAGGTGTTGATGACGATGCCGATGAACTTGGGCCCCGGCAGCACGCGGTGGATGCGGCAGACCTGCAGGAAGCGGTCGGCCTCGATCGTGCCGCGCGTGCCGCGCACGACCAGACGGCTCTCCATCGGCCGCGCGTTCCACGACAGCAGCAGACGGCCAACCGCGCCGTCGCCGGCGGCGGCGAGCTGCCACTCGTCGAAGCGCAGGTTCGGATCGCGTCCGGAGGACTGGTAGCGCACGTCGATGTCGCGCAGCGGACCGAGGAACGCCTCGAGCGTGTACAGCCCGTGCACGCCCAGATCGCGGAACGGATAGGAGCCCTGTGCGACCTGGCCCGGCAGCGGACCGCCGGCATAGGCCGGATATTCCGAACTGCGCAGCACGTCGACCGAGACGACCTCGCCGATCTTGCCGGCGCGCACGGCCTCCAGCGCCTTGACGACGACCGGATCGAGCAGGTCGGAATGGTTGACGCCGAGGATCAGGCCCTTCTCCTCGGCCTTGGCGATCATCGCCTCGCATTCGGCGACGGTATCGGCCATCGGCTTCTCGACCAGCACGCCGCAGCCGAGCCGGTCCATCGCGCGGATCGCCAGCGCCGCATGCGAGGCCGGCGGCGTCAGGATGTAGACGACCTGCGGCCGCGCCGGTGCGAGCTCGTCCAGATCGGCGACGACGCGCTCGATGCCGTAGCGCTGCGCCAGGGCATGCGCGGCTTCGAGGTTGGGATCGCACAGGCCGACGACGTCGACGAAGTCGAGCCGCTTGAGCGCGGCGAGATGGTGGCTGGCGACGTAGCCGGCGCCGATCAGGGCGACGCGCAGCCGGGAGGCTTCCGCAGTCATCGGGCAAGTCCTTGGGTCATCGTCTAGGAACGGGGATTGTCGGGCAGCGGCGAACGTGCCGCCAACGCGCCGGCGACCTCGGCCAGCACCGCCTCGACGCGGCGGTCCCAGGTCTGGTCGGCCACGGCCGCGCGGCGCTCGGCGGCGCCGGCCTCGGGGCCGTCGCGCACGACCGCATCGAGCGCGGCGAGGAAGCCGGCGCGATCGTCGGCCAGCCGCACGACGTCGGCGAACTTCTCGATCTCCGGATTGCGCACGCTGACGACCGGCTTGCCGGTGGCGAGGTACTCGCGCAGCTTGAGCGGATTGGCGTTGGCGACCTGGCGGTTCAGCCGGTACGGGATGATCGCCGCGTCGAAGGCCTTGGCCCACTGCGGCAGCGTCGCGTACGGCTGCGCGCCGGCCAGGCGCACGTTCGGCAGCGCGGCCAGCCGCGCGACGTCGACCGCGGTATGGCCGACCAGCAGGAACGTCCAGGCCGGCCGCTGCCGCGCCAGCCACTCGATCAGCTCCAGGTCGATCCACTCGTGGATCGAGCCGAAGTAGCCGATGACCGGATGGCTCAGGTCGCGCGCGCCCTCGGCCAGCGGCGTCGCCGGATCGGCGGCCTGGCCGAACAGGTCGACGTCGACGCCGTGCGGCGAGAACACCGTATGCGGGTTCTGCGCGGTCTTGATCGCGACCAGGGCCGGCGGCGCGACGAAGACGCGATCGGCCGCCCGCGTCAGCGCGAGGTCGCAGGCCGCGATGCGCTCGGCGTCGACGCCCGGATGCGCGGCGTAGTCGTCGATGCAGTAGTACACGCACAGGTCCTCGCCGAGCCGCCCGGCCAGGAAGCCCGGATGCGGCACGACGAACCAGGCGATGCGGCGGCCGATACCGGCCTTGGCCAGCGCGCGGCGCACGGCCCAGGCGCCGAATGCGCGATTGAACGCCTCCACGCCGGGGATGCGCCGGAACGGCAGCTGCGGGATCGTGCAATGCCAGAGCCGGTCGCCGATCCGCTCCGGCGGCCGCAGCGCGGCGGCGAGCTTGCGCAGCGCGCGGCGCAGGTCGCGGCCGCTGGCCTGCGGTGCGCGCATGCCCGGCGAGGACACGTACAGCACCGGCATCGTGCGCGCCAGGCGGCGCGCGACGTGATGGCTGCTGGTGCGGTTCTCGGCGTGCCAGTCGTTGCCGAAATAGACCACGCCCAGGCCGGCCAGCGCGGCCGTGGGATCAGTCATTGCGCCACCAGGCGACCAGCCAGACCGTCCCACCGTGCCAGATCCAGTCCTTGTGCAGGTTCGGCATGCGCGCCAGGTGCGGCCCGACGCGGCGCAGTGCCGGCGAGAACACCGTGACCAGGCAGGCGCGGCCGAGGTGGCTCATGCGCTCGAGCGTGGCATCGATGTCGCGCACGTAGTAGAGCATCTCGCAGGCGGTGACGAGGTCGAAACGGCCTTGCCGTCGCCCCAGGGCTGGGTCGCGACATCGGCCACCGCGAACTGCGCCTGCGGCAGGCGCGATCGCGCGCGGGCGATCGCGTTGTCGCTGACGTCCAGGCCGTAGACCTGGTCGGCCAGCGCGGCGAAGTGCTCGGTCTGGTGCCCCTCGCCGCAGCCCAGCTCGAGAATCGAGCCGAGCCGGCCGAACGCCGAGGCGACGATGCGGTCGGTCCCGTCGAAGCGCGCGCGCTCCATCGGCGAGTCGAGGTTCCACGGGTCGCTGACCGTGTAGGCGAGATCGAGCCGATCGTAGTTGTCGGCGCCGCCGACGCCGCGCATCGCGTACTTCATCCACGAGCGCCGACTGATTTTCTGCAACAGCGCCTTGGCGCGGCCGATCATCGCTGGTGTCCTCCCGTTCTCGCCGCCGTCCGCACCGGCTCCGTGCCGCCGCGCGGCGCGGCCGGCGATCGACCGGTGGCTCAGCAGCGCGGAGGCGGCAGCGTGCTCTCCCCGGATGCGAACTGGACGTCCCCAGCGGCCGCAGGGGCGAACTGTACCAGCCATTGACGACTTCGCAGCGGAAGGTGATCCAGGACGGGCCGTAATCCCAGCGGTTCTCGGTCTCGAGCAGCGGCGCACCCAGTACGGCGCGCACCACGGCCTTGGACGTGCCGAGCTCGATGCGGCGGTCCGCCGGCACCGGCGCGGCAGCCGCCCTGCGCGTCTGCGCCGGCGGCTGCGCGGCCGGCGCCGGCGTGTCGTCGAACGCGCCGAGCGCGATCGCCGCCAGCACGACGGCCAGGCCGATCGCGCCGAACAGCGCACCCGAGCGCGGCGCCACGGCGGGCGCAGGCGCGGCCGCGGCGGGCGGCGGCGCCGGCGTGGCGGTCTCGGTGGCAGCGTGCGTGCGTGCGAAGCCCGGCGTCGGCGCGCCCGGCAGGCGGCCGTGGCGGCGCTGGAAATCGAGCGCGCTGGCATAGGCTGCGTTGAGGCGCTGCAGACGCTCCAGATCGGATGCGCCGGCGTCGCTGCGGTCCGGATGCAGCTCGGCCACGCGCCGCCGGTAGGCCTGGCGAAACGCCTCGGGCGAGCAGTCCGGCGCCACGCGCAGCGCCTCGTAGAGCTCGAGAAAGTCGGTGTCGCGCGCCATCGGCTGAGTATCCCCCTGCGCCGATTCTAGCGCGCCGCCGGCTGCTTCGCGGTGCGCGATGGACACGGCGGGCGGGCCGAGTGCATGCTTGCGCGCTCGTCCGCGCGGCACCGGGGGTGGATCGGCCAGCGGTCGTTCCAGCAGGCGGACGCGGCGATCGCGGCGCGGCGGAGTCGGCCGCCGCCGGACGCATTCCCGATCTCCCGGGCGACGGCCCACGCGCACGGAAACGGACATGGCAGCGACGGCGGCACTCGGCGACGGCGGCGGCAAGCGTCAGCGGCTCGCGCGCTGGTTTCACGCCGGCGGCGTCCTGCCGGGCCTGCAGCGCGTGCGCGGCCTGCTGCGCCGCGACCTGCGCATCCTCGCCTACCACCGCGTGCTCGACCTGCCCGAGCCGGAGCGCTTCTCGTTCGACCTGGCCCTGGTCAGTGCCTCCTCGGCGCAGTTCCGCCGCCAGATGGAGCTGGTGCGCCGGCGTTTCAGCCCGGTGCGCCTGGAGGACGTCGCCGCCGCGCTCGACGGCGGTCCGCCGCTGCCGCGCGATCCGGTCGTCGTGACGTTCGACGACGGCTACGACGACAACTACCGCGTCGCGTTCCCGATCCTGCGCGAGCTCGGCGTGCCGGCGACGTTCTTCGTCTCGACCGGCCACATCGACGACGGCCGGCCGTACGCCTACGACTGGCTCGTCCACATGATCTGCAGCACGCCGGCGCAGCGGATCGCGCTGCCGGCGCTCGGCGTGGACCGGACGCTGCCGCCCGGCCTGCCGCAGCGGCGTGAGCTCGCCGCCACCCTGCTCGACCGGATCAAGACGCTCGACGACGATGCGCAGGCCGCGCTGATCGCCGCACTGGAGGCCGAGTGGGACCTGCCGCGCCGGCCGCATCCGGACTGCCGGCCGATGAGCTGGGACCAGCTGCGCCAGATGCAGGCCGAGGGCATGGAGATCGGCTCGCACGGCGTGCACCACCGGATGCTGGCCAAGCTGCCGCGGGCGGTGATGGAGCGCGAGGTCGCCGAGTCCAAGCAGGCGCTCGATCGCGAGCTGCCGCTGCCGGTCAGCGTGCTGTCCTACCCGGTCGGCGGCCCGGACGCCTACGACGCAGCCGTGATCGCCGCGGTCCGGCACAGCGGCTACCGCATCGCCTGCAGCTACGTCGCCGGCACCAATCCGCTGCCGGCGCCGCCGCGCCACGCGCTGCGCCGGCTGCCGGTCGAGCGCGAAATGGACGCGCCGTGGTTCTCGGCGATGGTCACCTGGCCCGAGGTCTTCGGCTACCCTTCACGCCTACGCTCCGGCTGACGCCCGCCCCGCCTTCATGTTCTTCCTCATGATGCTGTACCTGGTGCTGGTGCTGATCCGGCCCCAGGACTATCCGGCGCTGGCCGATTCGCTCGGCGTGCCGATCCTGCAGCTCGTGCTGGGCCTGGCGCTGATCGGCTGGCTGGCCTCGCGCGCCAAGTCGTTCGCGGCGCCGCAGTACCTGCTGCTGGGCGTGTTCCTGCTGGTGCTGATGGTGTCCAAGGTCGTCAACGGCTGGCCCGGCGGCGCACTGGAGCAGTTGCTGAAGTTCGGTCCGATCGTCGCGGCGTTCACGATCCTCGCCAATGCGGCGACCACGCCGCGCCGCGTGCGCACGACGATGTGGGTGTTCGTGGTCTGCGCGAGCGTGCTGGCGATCCACGGCATCGAGCAGGCCCAGACCGGCATCGGCTGGACCGGCGAAGGCCTCTCGCAGGGTACGCGCATCCAGTACGTGGGCATCTTCAACGATCCCAACGACCTCGGGCTGCTGTTCGTGATGTGCCTGCCGATGGCGCTGTACCTGTCCAGCCGCGGCGGCGCGCTCGGTCTGCGCCGGCTGTTCTGGTGGGCGGCGGCGGCGGTGCTGCTGTTCGGCATCTATCTGACCAATTCGCGCGGCGCGCTGCTCGCGCTGGTCGCGCTGGTCGGCATCCACGTCTGGCAGCGTCGCGGCCTGTTCAGCGCGCTGCTGTTCGGCGGCGCCGGCCTGGTCGGTCTGATGCTGATGCCCTCGCGCCTGTCCGAGCTCGACATCGACGAGTCCTCGGCGATGGGCCGCGTCGACTCCTGGTACGAAGGCATCCAGATGTTCCTGTCCAACCCGCTGTTCGGCATCGGCGCGGACGGCTTCTCGGACCTGCACTATCTGACCGCGCACAACTCGTTCGTGCTGGTGCTGGCCGAGACCGGCATCATCGGCTTCACGATCTGGCTGGCCTTCGTCGGCTACTGCTTCCGGATGCCGCTGGCGGTGCTGAGGATGCGCCGCGCGCCGGTCGATCCGGCCGCCGACGCGGCCTGGGCCGCCGAGCGGCGCATGGCCTCGACGCTGTTCCTGAGCCTGTGCGGCTTCTTCGCGGCGGCGTTCTTCCTCAGTCGCAGCTACATCATCCTGCTCTACCTGCTGGCGGCCCTGGTCGTGGGCTACTACGCCGGCGCGCGGCAGCGCTATCCGGATCTGCCGGTGTTCGATCTGCGCAAGGACCTGATCCTGTGGCCCGTGCTGTCGGTGGCCTCGATCGTGTTCCTGTATGTGCTGGTCAAAGTGCTGCTGGCGACGGCATGAACGCGCGATCGGGCACGCTGCGCAACACGCTGTTCTCGTCGGTGGGCATCTACACCGAGTACGTGCTCGGCATGCTGACCTCGATCGTCATCGCCCGCTATCTGGGGCCCGACGACTTCGGCGCGTACAGCATGGTGGTCTGGCTGGTCGCGATGGGCGTGGCGATCACCAACTCCGGCACCGCCAGCGCGGCGATCCGCTTCGTCGCGCAGATGCGCGGCGGCGGCCAGCCGGAGCTGATCGTGCCGGTACTGCGCTTCCTGCGCCGCGCGCAGCGCCTGTTCCTGCTGGTCGTGCTGCTGGCCGGCGCCGCGCTGTTCGCGTTCGCCGGCGGCAAGCTCGCGCCGGGCTTCAATCACGCGATGCTGTTCGGCTTCCTCGTGCTGGCGGTGACGCTGCGCTCGCAGTACATGTTCAACATCGGCGTCTGCAAGGGCTTCGAGGACTTCCGCGCGACCGCCGTGGTCGCGCTGATCGCCACACCGGTCAATCTGGCCCTGGTCGTGGCGTGCTGGTGGTTCGACGCGCCGGTCGAGGCGCTGCTGGCGGTGTTCGTCGTCTCCAGCGCGGTGTTCTTCGCGGTCTCGCAGGTCAAGGCGCGCGCGCTGCTGCCGGCCGTGCCGCCGGTCCCGGCGCTGCCGGCCGACCTGCGCGCGCGGATCGGCCGGCACATGCGCATGACGGCGATGATCGTGACGGTCGGCTTCTTCGCGGCCAGCGAAGTGGAGGTATTGTTCCTGAACCTCTACGGCCAGGCCGCCGCGCCGGCCAGTTCAAGGTGGCCTATCAGCTCGCGTCGGGCGCGGCCCTGCTGGTGCCCGGCGTGTTCGGCGCGCTGCTGCTGCCGATGATGGCGCATGCGCTGAGCCAGGGCCGCGAGGTGGCCGGTCGGCGCTTCGCGGCCTCGACCGTGTACCTGTCGCTGCTGGCGTTTCCGCTGATCGCCTACGGTTTCGTGTTCGGCGACTCGATCATCACGCTGCTGTTCGGCGAGGCCTATCGCGCGGCCGGTCCGGTGTTCGCGTGGTGCCTGTTCGGGGCTTCGATCGTCACGGTCTCGCAGGGCGGATCGAGCCTGCTGCTGAGCGCCGATCGCCAGCTCGTCGTGCTGGCCGTCGTGTTCGGCTGCGGCGTGCTGAAGATCGCGCTCGATGCGCTGCTGATCGCGCGCTACGGCCTCCACGGCGCCGCGGCGGCCTATGTCGCGGTCTCGCTGGTCTCGTCCTCGGCGATGATCGGCATGGGCATGCGCACCAGCGGCGTCGGCCTCGACGGCGCACGGCTGGCGCGCATCGGTGCCGCGGCGCTCGTCGCCGGACTCGCGCTCTGGCCGCTGCGCGGTCACTGGCCGGCACTGCCGACGCTGATCGCCGGCGGAGTGGTGCTGCTGCCGGTCTACGCACTGGCCACCGTGCTGCTACGCTGCTGGACCGCGGCCGACATCGGCCACCTGCGCCAGCTGCACGCGCGCCTCGGCAGGAGCCGGCCGCATGCGCTGGCGCGCCTGCTGGCCTGGGCCGAACGCCGCTGAGGGGGAGAGAGCTGATGGGGATCGGATACGAGCCGCTGTTCCGCCACGTCCTGCTGCCGTTCTACGACCAGACCCTGGCCGGACGCGGCACGCTGAGCTTCCTGGCCGAGTACGAGCGCAGCCAGTGGCTGCCGCCCGAGCAGCTCGAGGCGCTGCGCTGGACCAAGCTCAAGCGCCTGCTCGAGCACTGCTGGCGAGAGGTGCCGTACTACCGGCGGCAGTGGACTGCGCTCGGCATCACGCCCGAGGCGATCCGCACCCCGGCCGACTTCGCGCGCCTGCCGGTGCTGACCAAGCACGACATCCGCACCCATTTCGATTCGCTCAAGGCCGACTCGCTGCGCGACTCGCTGCTGTACAAGTCGACCAGCGGCTCGACCGGCGAGCCGTTCCGGTTCGGCTACACGCGCGAGAGCAACGACCGCCGCGCCGCGGTGATGTGGCGCAGCTACGGCTGGGCCGGTTCGCGGCCGGGCCGGCGCACGCTGTACCTGTGGGCGGTGCCGTCGGGCCTGAAGCCGCTGCAGGCGCTCAAGCAGCGCCTGTACAACCGCGCCTACAACCGGCTGATGCTCGACAGCTTCGCGATGCGCGAGGACACGATGGCCGAGTACGCCGACGCGATCGACGCCTGGCGGCCGGAGATCGTCGTCGGCTACGTCGGGCCGCTGGTGCGGCTGTCGCAATGGCTGCTGGCCAGCGGCCGGCGCATCCACCGTCCCGCCGCCGTGCTCGGCGCGGCCGAGTCGCTGCACGACTTCCAGCGCGAGATCGTCGAGCAGGCGTTCGGCGCGCCGGCGTTCAACACCTACGGCTGCCGCGAGTTCATGCTGATCGCCAGCGAGTGCGAGCGGCGCGAGGGCCTGCACGTCAGCGCCGATCACCTGTACGTCGAGATCGGCGCGCCGCTGCCGAGCGCGGCCGACCGCGCCGCCGGCGAGATCATCGTGACCGACCTGTCGAACTTCGGCATGCCGTTCATCCGCTACACGACCGGCGACCTGGCGACCCCGGCGGACGCGCCGTGCAGCTGCGGGCGCAGCCTGCCGCTGCTGGCCAAGGTGCAGGGCCGCAAGCTCGATGCGATCCGCACGATCGACGGCCGCTACCTGCCGGGCGAGTATTTCCCCTTCATCTTCAACGACGTCAAGTGGATCAAGCGGTTCCGCATCGTGCAGCGCCGGCTCGAGGCGATCGAGCTGCAGCTGGTCGTCGACGGCGAGGCCGATGCGGCGCGGCTCGACGCCGCGCGCGCGCTGGTCACGCGCGCGCTCGGCGACGGCATCCAGATCGACATCCGCGTCGTCGACGATATTCCGGTCGCCGCCAACGGCAAGTTCCGCGTGACCATTTCCGAGCTGTCCGATCCGCCCGTGCCATGAACATCACCCACGTCGTCGAGAACTTGAACCGCGGTGGACTGGAGCGGGTCGTGATCGACCTGATCGCGGTCCAGCAGGCCGCCGGCCATCGCTGCCAGGTGGTCTGCCTGTTCGAGCGCGGCGCGCTGGCCGCCGAGCTCGACGCGCACGGCGTGCCGGTGATCGCCTGCGGCAAGCGCTCGGGCTTCGACCTCGCCGCGGTACGCCGGATGCGTGCGGCGATCCGTGCGCACGGCACCGAGGTGCTCAACACCCACAACTCGATGGCGCACTACTACGCGGCGATCGCCACGCTCGGCCTGCGGCTGCGGCGCATCAATACGCGGCACAGCATGGGCGTGAGCGCGCACCATCGGCGCCGCGACTGGCTGTATCGCGCCTCGATGCTCGGCACCGACGCGGTGATCGCGGTCTCGCGCGCCTCGTGCGAGGCCGCGCTCGCCCAGCACCTGGTGCCGGCCGACAAGGCGGTCGCGATCCCGAACGGCATTCCGATCGGCGCGTTCCGGCCGCGCTCGGCCGAGGCGCGGCAGCGTCTGGCCGAGTCGCTCGGGCTGCCGGCCGACGTCGCGCTGCTCGGCACGGTCGGCCGCCTGCATCCGGCCAAGGACCATGCGCTGCTGCTGCGCGCGTTCGCGCAACTGGTCGCCGGCCATCCGCACACCGCGCTGATCGTCGTCGGCGACGGTGCGCTGCGCGCCGATCTCGAACGCGAGGCGCAATCGCTCGGCATCGCCGGGCGCGTGCGCTTCCTCGGCGATCGCGGCGACGTCAAGGCGCTGCTGTGCGCGTTCGACCTGTTCGTGCTGTCCTCGCGTACCGAGGGCTATTCGATCGCGCTGGTCGAGGCCTGCGCGGCCGGGCTGCCGATCGTCGCGACCGCGGTCGGCGGCAATCCGGAAATCGTCCGGGACGGCCGCAACGGACGCATCGTGCCACCCGGCGATGCGGACGCCCTGGTCGCGGCCATCGCCGGCCTGCTCGAGGACGTGCCGCGCCGCGAGTCGATGGGCGAAGCGGCGCGGGCCTGGGCGCTCGCGAACGGCTCGGTCGAGGCGATGGCCGAGCGCTACGAGGCGGTCTATCGCGGCGCACGCCTGCCGGACGCGGCGTCCGCCTCGCGTTGACCTGACGCGCAGGGATGGGATACTGGCGCCCGCCGACGCCGGCCGGGTGCTCGGATCGCGGCGCCGCCGGAACGCGCCGGCCACCGGACGCACCGCACGACGCCGTCTCACGATGAAGCTGCCGAACAAACAGACCTTGCTGGGGCTGCTGCCCGACGCGCTCGCGCTGACGCGCGGCGACCGGTCCGAACGCAGCGCCTACCTGACCTTCGACGACGGCCCCAACCCGACGTTCACGCCGCCGCTGCTGGACCTGCTGGCACGCTACGGCGCACGCGCCAGCTTCTTCCTGATCGGCGACCAGGTCGAACGCCATCCGGACATCGTCGAGCGGATCGTCGCCGAGGGCCATCTGATCGGCAACCATTCCTACGACCACCCGCATTTCGACCGCCTGCCGCTGAGCGAACAGATCGCCCAGGTCGAACGCACCGACGACCTGCTCGCGCGTTTCGACGGCCGGCCGCGGCATCGCTTCCGGACGCCGCGCGGCGCTGGTCCCGCTGCGCCTGCTGGCGCGCTTCGCGCGCCAGCGCCGCGGCATCACGTACTGGTCCTACGACAGCCTCGACTACGACGACCACCCGGTCGACCGGCTCGCCGGCGCGCTCGAGCGCCACGGCCTGCGCAACGGCGAGATCGTGCTGATGCACGACGACAGCGCGCGCGCCGCCGGCATCCTCGAGCGGCTGCTGCCGCAGTGGCGCGACCAGGGCATCGCGCTGCGCGCCCTGCCGGAGGAACCTGCCTGAACGCCGGCTGTGCGACGCGAAGGCACGGCGCGGCCGCGGGAACCTCGCGAACCGGCCGCCCTCAGAGCACGGCCGGGGTGTGAATCATTGTTCCATCGGCCCGCCGCCCGCTAGGCAGCGGACCGACCGACCTGGGAAAATCCACCGATGCCGACCGTTTCGCCGACCGCGTCCCGCCCCGTCTCGCCCGCCCGCATCCCGCGCGCGCCGCGATGAGCCTCGTCGCCGCGCTGCTGGTCGTCCTGATCGCCGGTCCGCTGCTGGCGGCCTACCTGGTCCATCGCGTGCTGCGCTCGCGCAACATGCAGATCTGGATCGGCAGCCATCTGCGCCGCAGGCCGCGTCCGCCGGTCGCCGGCCCGACCCACGTCATGTTCTGCTTCGTCGACCACTTCGAGCCGATGTGGAAACAGGCCGATCTGGCGACCCAGCGCGTGCGCGTGGACCGCTGGTGCACCGACTACCGCGCGCTCGCCTCGCGTCATCGCGACGCCGACGGCCGACCGCCGCAGCACGGGTTCTTCTATCCCGAGGAGGAATACCTCGAGGAGCATCTGGCCAAGATCGAGGCGCTGTGCGCCGAGGGCTACGGCGAGATCGAGATCCACCTGCACCACGACAACGACACCGAGGACAACTTCCGCACGGTCATGCGGCGCTTCTGCGATCTGCTGCACGAGCGCCACGGCGCGCTGTCGCGCCACCCCGAGACCGGCGAGCTGATGTTCGGCTTCATCCACGGCAACTGGAGCCTGGACAACTCGCGGCCCGACGGCCGCTGGTGCGGCCTGAACAACGAGCTGATCCTGCTGCGCGAGCTCGGCTGCTATGCCGACTTCACGCTGCCGTCGGCACCGAGCGACACGCAGACGCGCACGATCAACTCGATCTACTACGCGACCGACGATCCGACGGCGCCCAAGTCGCACGACGCCGGCGAGCCGGTCCGCGTCGGCGGCACGCCGAGCGGCGACCTGATGATCGTGCAGGGCCCGCTGGGCCTGAACTGGCGCGACCGCCGCTTCGGCGTGATGCCGCGCATCGAGAACGCCGACGTGCGCGCCGGCGTGCCGCCGAGCGCCGAGCGCGTCGACGCCTGGGTGCGCACCGGCATCCACGTCGAGGGCCGGCCCGAGTGGGTGTTCGTCAAGGTGCACACGCACGGCACGCAGGAAGCCGATATCGACACCCTGCTCGGTCCCGCCGCCGACGCGATGCACACGCATCTGGAGACCGCCTACAACGACGGCGAGCGCTACGTGCTGCATTACGTCAACGCGCGCGAGGTCTACAACATCATCAAGGCCGCCGAGGCCGGGCACCACGGCGATCCGAACGACTTCCGCGACTTCGTCCTGCCGCCGCCGCGCGCGTCCTGGGCCGGCAGCCGCCGCGCCGGAGCGGCGGCGTGAACGACACGCCTTCGGGCGGCCGCGCCGGCGACGGCGCCCGCGGCTCCGGTCCGTCCGGTGCCGACGGCAGTGGCGGCGCCGTGGTCAGCGTCATCATGCCGGTCTACAACGCCGAGTCGACGCTGCAGCGCTCGATCGACTCCGTGCTCGGCCAGACTCATCGTGCGCTCGAGCTGATCGCGGTCGACGACGGCTCGTCGGACGGCTCGGCCGCGCTGATCGAGGCGCAGGCTCGGCGCGACGCGCGCGTGCGGCTGATCCGCCAGGCCAATGCCGGCGTCGCCGCCGCGCGCAATGCCGGCATCGCCGCGGCCACCGGCAGCCACGTCGCGTTCCTCGACAGCGACGACTGGTGGCATCCGCGCAAGCTCGAGCTGCAGCTCGCGCAGATGCAGCGGCAGGGTGCCCAGGTCGCCTACAGCGGCTACCTGCGCGTGGCCGAATCGGGCCGCACGCTGTCGCGCGTCGATCCGCCGGCCGAACTGGGCTACCGCGACCTGCTCAGGAGCAACCACATCGGCCATCTGACCGGTATCTACGACCGCCGCATCGGCGACGCGCCGTTCCTGAAGATCGGCCACGAGGACTATGCGTTCTGGCTCGATCGCCTGCGCCGCGCCGGCCGCGCCGTGCGCGCCGATCACGACGAGCCGCTGGCCTACTACCTGGTCCGCGCCGGCTCGCTGTCGTCGAACAAGCTGCGTGCAGCGCGCTGGCAGTGGCGCATCTATCGCGAGGTCGAGCGGCTGAGCCTGCCGCAGGCCGCCGCTTTCATGGCCAGCTACGTCATCCAGGCGCTGCGCAAGCGCCGGCCGGGACCCGTATGAGCGCGAACACGGCAGCCGATGCCCTGGCCTACACGGTGATCATTCCGGCGTACAAGGCCGCCGCCACGCTCGGCACCGCGCTCGACAGCGTATTCGCGCAGCAGCGCCCGGCTGCCGCGGTGATCGTGATCGACGACGGCTCGCCCGACGGCGAGGCGATCGCCGCGGTCGTCGCCGGCTTCGACGGACGCGTGACGCTGATCCGGCAGCACAACCAGGGACCGGCCGCCGCGCGCAATCACGGCGTGCGCACGGCGACCACGCCGTGGATCGCGTTCCTCGACGCCGACGATTCGTGGCTGCCCGAGAAGATGGCACGCCAGCTCGCGCTGGCCGGCGAGGACCGCGTCGGCCTGATCCACGGCCAGGCCCGCGACGAACGCGAGCCGCTGCCGGCCGCGCTGGACCTGGACCGGCTGTGGACGCGCAACCGCATCTGCACGTCGATGGTGGTCGTGCGCAAGGCCGCGTTCGACGCGGCCGGCGGCTTCGACGAGGACCCGGCCCTGATCGGCGCGGAGGACTACAACCTCTGGCTGCGCCTGGCCGCCGACGGCTGGGACGTGCGCGCGGCGCAGGGCCGGATCGGCAACTACACACCGGCCGCCGGCAGCATCACCAGCCAGATCGAGCGCTGCGCGGCCGCCGAGATCTACAACGCGCGCAAGCTCGGCACGGCGCTCGGCTTCGAGCCGGCGCGCATCGAGGCCAAGGTGCTGGCGATCCGCACCGACTTCGGCCGCCACCTGCTGCACGCACGCGATCTGCCGGCCGCGCGGCGGATGCTGTGGGCGCCGCTGCGGCGACGGCCGCGACCGGCCGTCGTGCAGCTGTGGTGCGCGACCTTCGTGCCGCCGGCCCTGCTCGACCTGCGCCGCAAGCTGCGCTCGCGGCGGCCCGCCCGCTGACGGATCGACCGGCGGGTGTCCGCGACGGGCCGGCGCGTCGCGTAGGGCGCGCAACCCGACCGCGGCGATCCGCGGTGTCGCACACGCGATGCCGCGAGCACGACATCTCGCTCACCGCTCCGATCTCCGCAATGCCGGACCGGACCGCGGCGGCCGGCTTCGCGCCGCCGCGGCGTCGCCGCTCGACGATGTCGTCTGCGCAGCGGCGGGGCGGCCTGTCCGGGCGCACCGCCGCCGCGTCTTGGCTGGCCGCAGGCGGTCCTGGGTCGCGGCGCCGCGTCGGTCGGTCGGTCGGTCGGTCGGTCGCCCAGAGCTTGGCGTCATGCCGCCGCCGATCCGTGTCGCTGCGGCGAGTTGCCGCAGCGCTTTCGCAGCGGCGCAAATTTTTAGTGATGGTCATCACAAATACGGAAGAAGCCCTCGAGGTTCTGATGACTTGCTCACAATCGCCGCGCGGCCGCACGGTAACGTCGCTTCCGTCGTAACCCGTTGCTACGCAGGACCGTTTTCCCCTGATCGGCATCGTGCGGCCCGGCCCTCCGGCCGGACGCAGCGGGCGCGGCATGCTCCCATCACGTCGAGAGGACGATCCACCCATGGCATCGCGCAGTCCGTACCGTCGCGCCCTCGCAGCGCTGGCCGTCGTGTTGAGCCCGCTCGTGGCCGCTGCGCAAGGCATCACGATCGATCTGTCCTACGTCAACACGCAATCGGCGGCGTATACGCGCTTCAAGAACTACGTCGACGCCGCCGTCAACGGCAATCCCGCCTACGGCTTCAGTGCGACCGACGCGGTCTACATGCACCGCCTGACCGGCCAGCCGCAGTACTGCAACCTCGCCGTGCAGATGAGCCAGGCCCAGGTCGACGCCGCCAACAGCGCGATCGCCGGCGGCCAGCGCCCGGCCGTCGCCAGCGACTCCTATCTGCAGGCCGGTCCGATGCTGATGGACCTGGCGATCACCTGGGACTGGTGCCGCAGCTTCGTCAGCGACGGCCAGCGCGCGCAATGGGGCGCCTACGCCGAACAGGCGGTCTGGAACATCTGGAACCCGAGCCAGGCGCAGTGGGGCGGCCGTCCGTTCGCGTGGTCCGGCTGGGGCACCAACGACCCGGCCAACAACTATTTCTACAGTTTCCTGCAGGCCACGATGTACTGGGCGCTGGCCAGCGACAGCACGACCTGGAAGGCCTGGATCCAGAACAACAAGCTGCCGACGCTCGAAGCCTATTTCGCGAACCTGCCCGGCGGCGGCAGCCAGGAAGGCACCGGCTACGGCCTGTCGCATCGCACCGTGTTCGCGCTGTACCGGCTCTGGCGTGACTCGACCGGCACCGACCCGGCCAATGCGAACAGCCACCTGTCCGACACGGTCGCCTACTGGACCCACGCCACGGTGCCCACGCGCGACCGCTACGCGCCGATCGGCGACCAGGCGCGCACCTCGCAGCCGGAGCTCTACGACTATCACCGCCAGCTGATGCTCGAGGCGCGCAGCAACACCGCCAATGCCGAGATGCGCAGCCTCGCCTCGTGGTGGCTCAACGGCATCTCGGTCCAGCAGATGATCAACAGCTTCAATTACCGCCACGATCTGCTGCAGGCCGGTGCGACCACGGCGGCGCCGTCGAACCTGATCTACCACGCGACCGGCGTCGGCCAGATGTTCGCGCGGACCGGCTGGGACACCGGCGCGATGTGGATGTCGTTCGTCGCCGGCCCGTACGTGCAGAGCCACGCGCATCAGGACCAGGGCTCGTTCACGCTGTACGAGAACGGCTGGCTCGCGGTCACCGAGAACATCTGGACGTCCAGCGGCATCCAGCAGGGCACCGACGTGCACAACGTGCTGCGTTTCGTGCGCAACGGCACGACGATAGGCCAGCGCGAGCCGACGACCTCGCACATGACGGTGACGCCGACCGGCGGCAACGGCGCGTTCACCGCCAGCGCGGACCTGACGCCGGCCTACGGCGGCAATGCGGCGATCCAGTCCTGGCAGCGCAGCATCGAATTCGGAGGCCGCCGCCTGCTGGTGCAGGACAGCTATCAGGTCAGCGCCGACACGCAGGCGATCTTCCAGGTCAACGTGCCGGTGCAGCCGGTCATCAACGGCCGCAGCGTGACCGCCGGCCGGCTCACGATCAACGTGCTGCAGCCGGCCGACGCGACGATCAGCGCGATCGACTGGCGCAGCGCCGGCAGCGATTTCCGCTCCGGCTGGCGCATCGACGTGCGCGGCAGCGGCGGCAGCTACGTGGTCGAGTTCAAGACCAGCGAAGACCTGTTCAAGAACGGCTTCGACTGAGTCCTCGCCCGGCGCAGGCGCGGCGCGCGATGCGGCGCGTCCGTCTTGCCGAGCGTCGTCAGGCGCCCACCTCGCGCAGCGAAGATCCCCCTGACGGCCGTGCTCGCGGACGCGAGCCGTCGGCGTTCGCGTCCGGCCAGCGAACCTGCAACGGGCCCGATGGGTCCGGCGGAGCATGCCGGCGCGCTCCGCAGCTGCGTCGATTTCGCCGATGGCCGTCGGCACCGGACCGGCGCCACAGGAAAATCCCCGCGACCCATTCGGACAGGCCAGCCGCAGCGTCTTCGTGCCTGGACATCCGCCCGCGCAGCGCTCCCGGTCCGCGAAAGCACCGCGCGGCACCCTCAGCGGCACGCAGCGCCCGCGAGCTGAGAGCTTCGGGCCGATCCGCGACGGTCCGGGCCGACCATGCGGCGCCGGACGCGCGTCGATCCTTCAGCCGCCGCCGTCGATCTCGACACGGAACTCGCCCGATCCGGCCTCGGCGGCTCCCGTCTCGACGTCGATGCGCCAGCCGGAGCGGAACTCGCCTGCGTCGGTGCTGCGCCAGTCGTGCACGCCGAGCCGGGCCGATTCGGGTGACAGCACGCGCAGGCGCAGCGCACCGGCCCGTGCCTCGCGGCCGTCGACGACCGGCTGCTGCGGCACGTCGAGCTGGAATACCGCGCGCGTGCCGGCGGCCACCGCATAGCGGTCGACCACCTGCAGGCGGCCGTCCGCCGCGAAGCGCAGCTCGCGCGTCCAGGCCCGCACCGCGCTGCCGCCGCCGTAGGCCGGCGCCAGATCGGCGCGGACGATCAGCGCACCGTCGGGCGCATGCTCGACCTGCATCGTCGAGGTCGTGCCTTCGCGCTGCGGCAGCACCGCGCCGTCGCGCTCGAAGCGCAGCACGTTGTGCACGTCGGTGCCCTGCTGGATGCCGCTGCGCGTCCAGATGTTCTCGGTCACCGCGAGCCAGCCACCGCGGTACAGCATGAAACCGCCCTGGTCCTGATGCGCGTGGCTCTCGCTGTACGGCCCGGCCGTGAACGCGAGCCAGGTCGCGTCGCGGTTCCAGCCGGTCCGCGCGAACACGCGGCCGGTGCCGCTCGCGACGTAGTCGCGCTCGGCCGGCGCGTGGCCGCCGCTGCCGGCCGGCAGCAGGTCGTAGCGCGCATTGAAGCCGTGGGTCATGCGCTGCAGCGGAATCTTCGACAGCCACCAGCTCGCCAGATCGCGCACGGCGGCGTCGCGCGTCAGCGCACGCGCTTCGAGCATCAGCCGCCGCTGGTAGTCGTAGATCTCCGGCTGCGACACGCGCGCCTGGTCGCCGAGCGGCGCGAACTGCGTGAAGTCCGGCACCGTCGCATGCACCCAGAAGCGGATCGTGTCGTCGAGATGGCCGTTCGCGGCGGCCAGATCCTCGCCAGTCGAATCGCGCCAGAGCCGGTACAGCGCGAACAGCCGCATCTGCGCGGTGCCGTAGCCGGTGCCTTCGCGGCTGCCGCCGCCCGGCAGCGCCGCGACGTAGGCGGTCAGCGCCGGCAGCAGGCGTTCGCGCAGCCGCGCGAGCCAGGCCGCATCGTCGGCGGCCAGCGCCCAGCTCATCGTCGCCTCGAGAAAGCTGTAGTGGTAGTTGTTGCCGGGGTTGTCGGTGCCCCAGCCCGACCACGGATACGCGCGATCGCCCCAGCGCGCCGCCGGCGGATCCCAGATGTTGGCGAGCGTGCGCTCGGCATAGGCGCGCCAGCGCGCGCGCTGCGCCTCGCCGGTGAACGCCGCGCAGACCTCGTAGCCGAGCGCGAGCGCTCCGATCATCGGGCCGGCTTCGAGATACGAATCGCCGGCGACCGCCGGCCGCTCGCCGGCCGCGATCGCGGCTTCGGCGGCGGCGACCTGACGATCGATCTCGCCGACCGCGAACTCGCAGTAGTGCTGCTTCCCGCTGATGCGGTACAGATAGACCGCATCGGCCGGCGAGAAGCCGTAGCCGGGCCGGCCGGCGACCGCCGCGTCGACCCAGTCGCGAAAGCGCCTGTAGGCCGGCGAGCCGGTGTCGACGTAGCTCAGGTCCAGCTTGATCGCTGCGTTCGCCGGTGGCGGCGGCATCGCGAGCGACAGCAGCGCCGCCAGTGCGGCCGCGATCGTGCGCGCCCTGCCGCGGCTGCCGTCGCGGCTGCGCTCAGCCATAGCGCGGCGCGCGCTCCCAGGCCAGCGCGCTGTCCACGATCGCGTCGAGATCGTCGTGGCGCGGCTGCCAGCCGAACAGGCGCTTGAGCGCGTCGCTGCGCGCGATCAGCACCGGCGGATCGCCGGCGCGGCGCGGCTGGTCGACGATGTTCAGCCGATGCCCGGCCGCGCGCTCGACCGCGTCGATCACCTCGCGCACGCTGTAGCCGTGCCCGTAGCCGCAGTTGAGCGTGACCGAGTCGCCGCCGCCACGCAGATGGTCGAGCGCGCGGATGTGCGCATCGGCCAGATCCTCGACATGGATGTAGTCGCGGATGCAGGTGCCGTCCGGCGTCGCGTAGTCGGTGCCGAACACGGCCAGCTGGGCGCGCTTGCCGAGCGCCTGCTCACAGGCCACCTTGATCAGCAGCGTCGCCTTCGGCGTCGACTGGCCGACGCGGCCGAGCGGATCGCAGCCGGCGACGTTGAAGTAGCGCAGGATCACGTGACGCAGCGGCGTCGCGGCGCTGAGGTCGCGCAGCATCGTCTCGCTCATCAGCTTGGAGCTGCCGTACGGATTGATCGGCCGCGTCGGCGTGTCCTCGTCGGCCTCGCCCGAGGCCGGCATGCCGTAGACCGCCGCGGTCGACGAGAACACGAAGTGGCGCACGCCGGCCGCCTGGCAGCAGGCCAGCAGGCTGCGTGTCGCGCAGGTGTTGTTGCCGTAGTACTTGAGCGGATCGGCCACCGACTCGGGCACGACCGTATGCGCGGCGAAGTGCATGACGGTGTCGATCGCGTGCTCGGCCAGCACCGCGGCGACGAGGTCGCGGTCGCCGACATCGCCGAGCACGAAGCTGCCGCCGGTCACCGCCTCGCGAAAGCCGCTGACCAGGTTGTCGAGCACGACGACGCGCTCGCCGCGTGCGAGCAGCTGCTGCACGACATGGCTGCCGATATAGCCGGCGCCGCCGGTGACCAGGATTGCACTCATGTCCAGCTCCCAAGGAATCGTCGCGACCGCACGCGATCGCGCCGCGGCCGTCTCGTGTCGTATCGAGCGCATGGCCGGTCCGGCGCGGCGACGGCCGGGCCGCCCGCCCGGATGCGGCCGCCGTGTCGGGCGCGCGCGAGGTGCGTGCCGGGCGGTCGACGCACGACGTCCGCGCAGCAGGGCCGCTGCGGGAACTTGCGCGCACGATGCCGCGACACGGGACTTCGCATGACGGGCTCAGCGCGTGTACGAGACGCGCAGATAGGCTTGATTGTCGGTGAAATTGACGCCGTCGCCGGTGCTGTCACGCTCGCCGCGCAGCAGGTCCAGCCGCCACGCCCAGTGGCGCGTCCACTGCTGGGTCACGAAGACGCCGTAGCGGGTGTCGTCGTCGCGGCGGTCCAGACCGAGATAGTTGCGCCGTTCGGCCGACATCACGAAGCCACCGCGCAGCTGCGGCCGCAGCCGGTAGCTGATCTCGCCGTTGACGCCGCCGCCGCGCTGGTCGACGCCGCGCGTGTCCTGCCCGTAGTCGAGCTTGCGCCAGTACGGCACCACGTGCAGGCCGAGCCGCTCGCCGGTATAGGCGTAGCCGAGGTCGACGCGCTCCTCCAGATACACGCCCGAGTCGATCGAGACGTCGCCGATCACGATGCCGGTGCCGCCGGTGCCGATCGCGCCGGGGTCGGCCATCATGTCGGTCGCCGCGTCCGAATACTGGCGCATCAGCGTCAGATTGAACGTGCTGCGCGCGCTCGGCCGCCAGCCGAGCGTCGCGCGGGCGAGCAGGCCGGAGCGGTCGTCGCGGTTGCGATAGTCGAAGCGCGAGTAGCCGAGCACCGCGTCCAGATCGAGCACGGCCAGATGGCTGGTGTAGCGCGCGAACAGGTCGTAGCGCGTGTAGCGCTCGATGCCGTCCTCGTCGAAGTCGACGCGCTCGGTCTGCAGATTGGCCGAGACCTCGCTGGTGCTGCTGAGGTCGTGGAACACGCGCAGCGCGCCGAGCAGGCGCCGCGAGTTGAACTCGGCGGTCTCCTCGGCATAGCTGTCGACGTAGCGCAGTTCGGCCTGCCCGCGCAGCACCGGATTGAGCCGGAAGCGGAACGTCGGACCGGTCGCGAAGACGTTGGTCTGCTGCAGATTGGTCGGCGTGTCGGCCTGCAGCACGTTGATCGGTTGCAGGCCGAGCGCGTCCTGGAACGTCCAGGTCAGCCGCTCCGGCAGCAGCGTCCAGTTGACGATGCCGTCGAGCTGGCCGCGGAACTCGTCGTCGAACGCATTGCCGAGGTAGTTGCGGTACTCGGCGACGCCGCGCACCAGCGCCTGTACCGTCGCGCCCTGCTGCGACAGCGTGAAGTTGATGCCCGGAATCGCCACGTTCTGGCTGACCGGATCGTCCTGGCTCAGATTGATGTTGTCGCTGTGCAGCAGGCCCAGCTCGAGCGTGTAGTCCAGCTGCACCGCCCCGGCCGGCGCCGCCAGCACCGCCAGCATCCCGGCGGCCAATCGGTTCAGACGCATCATGTGATCGCTCCCTTGCCGCACCGCGCCGGTCGCGCCGAGCCGCGCTTCCGGCCGCCCGCACCGGCCGCGGCCGGTACGCCCCGCCCGCATCGCACGCCGCTCACGGCGGATGATTGAAGACGATGCCGGCCAGCTTGTTCGGATCGAAGCCGGCCACCGCCTGTGCGATCGCCTTCGGCGACTCGCGGCCGTAGCCGACCACCAGCACGACGAAATCGGCCAGGTCCGCCAGGATGCGCGCATCCGGAGAACCCTTCACGGCCGGCCCGTCGAGGAACAGGTAGCGGTCCGGATAGCGGCTGCGCAGCGAATCGATCAGCGCGCGCATGCGGAACGATGAGAAGTACTCCGCGCCCATCTCGCGCGACTTGCCGGTCGGGATCAGACGCAGGCGCGGCACGCCGGTCGGATAGAACGCCTTCTCGATGCCCTGCGAGGGATGCTCGAGATAGTCGATCAGGCCGCCGTCCTTCGGATCGATGCCGAGCGTCTTGTGCTGGCTCGGATGGCGCAGGTTGCAGTCGATCAGCAGCGCGGTCTTGGCCTCGTCGAACGCGAACGCCGCGGCCAGGTTGCGTGCGACGAAACTGCCGCCCGAGCCCGGCCCGATCGGCGCGACCATCGTGACGAAGTTGTGCTCGCCGCCCATCGCGAGCAGCTTGGTGCGGATCTCGCGGAACGCGTCGGCCTGCTGGCGCGCGCCCTCGCGGTGGATCAGGCGCCGCTCCTCGAGCTGGCGCGGCGCGAGCAGCGCGGTCTCGCCCATGCGCGCGATCGAGCGGCTCGCCGAGGCACGCTGCGCGAGGCCGCCGGTGCCGGTCGGTGGCGCATCGCCGACGCGGTCGGGCAGCGACTTGTCCGGTTCGTTCTGAGTCATATCGCCTTCGCCAGTCGCAGCCAGAACAGCAGCGCGTATGCCGCGACCACGCCGAGCACGATCAGCACCGTCAGCATCGTGCGGAAGCGGGCGCGCAGGCGGTCGCGCGAGGTGGTGTAGGTCGGCACGCTCGCCAGCACCGGCACGCCGGCGACCTGCTCGAGCCGCTCGGCGGTGCGGATGCGCGGATCGAACTGCGCGAGCAGGAACAGCAGCGCCAGCGGGACCACCAGACCCAGGCCGATGCCGGCCATGCCGAAATGCGCGAAGCGCAGGCCGATCGGCTGCACCGGCAGCAGCGCCGGCTCCTGGATCCGGAACGACAGGCCGCGCTTCTCGGCGTCGAGGTTCATCGACACGCGCGCGTTCTCGCGCCGGCGCAGCAGGTCCTGGTAGATGTCGCGGTTGACCTCGTAGTCGCGCGTCAGCTCGGCCAGCACGTTCTCGGAGTTGGCGATGCGGCGGCTGCGGTCGAGCTCGGCGGTCAGCATCGTGCTGCTGGCGTTGTAGCGCGACTCGATCGCGGCGATGTTGCGGCGCGTCTCGGCGAGGCGGCTCTTGAGCTCCTGGTAGAGCGGATTGAACTGCGCGTTCTCGTCGGTCGGCGCCATCGGGCTGCCGAGCGCGCGGCGCCGCTCGGACGCGGCCTGCTCGAGGCGGATCGCCTCCTGCAGGTCGGCCATCTGATGGCGCACGCGGACCACGTCCGGATGCTGGTCGGTGTAGTTCAGCAGCAGGCGGTCCAGCTGGGTCTGCAGCTCGACCAGTTGCAGGCGGTACTGCGACTCGCGCGTCTGCACCGCGCTGACGTCCGACTCGCCCGACAGCTGCGAGACCAGGGCCGACTCGCGCGAGCGCAGCTCCATGATCTCCATGCTGGCGGTATCGGCCTGGCGGCGCAGCTCGCTGATGCGCGCGTTGACGTCGGTCTCGGTGCCGGGCCGCGCGTCGGGATTCTTGTTGCGATACTCCATCAGCTTGGCTTCGGCGTCGGTCAGCTTGGAGTGATACTCCTGCACCTGGCTGTCGACGAAGTTGTAGGCCTCGCGGCTCTCGCGCTCCTTGGCTTCCAGGCTCTCGTTGATGAAGAGCTCGCCCATGCTGCTGGCGACCTTGAACGCGCGCTCCGGATCCGAATCCATGTAGCTGATGCGGATCAGGTTCTCGCGCGGGCTGGCGATGCGGGTCGCGCTCTTGATCTCCTCGATGCGCCGCTCCTGCTCGATCGCGCTCGGATTGTCGGCCAGCCAGCCGCCGAGCTGCAGCACCTCGTTCATGACCTTGCGGCCGAACACGACCTCGCGCGCGATCGCCGCGCGGTCGCCGACGCCGGTCGGCACCGCGCGGCCTTCCATCAGCGGCTGGATGATGTTGGTTTCCTGGACCAGGATCGTCGAGGCGGACTCGTACTTCTTCTTCCACATCACGCCGAGCACGAGCGCGGCCAGCGCGATCACGGCGAAGGTCACGGCCAGCGCGACGCGGCGGCGCCAGGCCTCGCGCCCCATGACCGGCAGCAGCGAGGCGAGCGACGGGATCTGATCGTTCATGGGCATGGCGCCGCGTCAGAACGCCCGTTCGGGCACGGTGACGACGTCACCGGCCTGGACCGGCAGATTGGTCGACAGGTCGCCCTTCTTGAGGATGCGGTCGAGCTTGATCGGGAAGGTCTTCACGCTGTCGCCTTCCTTGCGGTACAGGCGCGTGTTGTCGGCCGACGCGAACTCGTTGGTGCCGCCGGCGGCCAGCACCGCGTCGAGCACGCTCATGCCCTGCCGGTACGGCAGCGACACCGGCTGGCGCACCGCGCCGGTCACGCGCACGCGCGCCAGGTATTCGTGGCTGCGCAGCTCGGTCAGGATCACCGCCACCTGCGGATCGCGCACGTAGGTCGACAGCTTGCCCTTGATGTCCTCGGCCACGTCCTGCGGATGGCGGCCGCCGGCATCGACGTCGCCGATCAGCGGAACGGAGATCTTGCCGTCCGGCCGCACCGGCACCGAGACGCTGAGGTCCGGATTGCGCCACACCGATACCTGCACCACGTCGTCCACGCCGATCCGGTAGGTCTCCACCGGCGGCGGCACCGCCTGCACTTCCGGCAACGCGTCCTGGGCCATCGCAGGGAGCGCCGCGACCAGCAGCACGACGGCCATTCCAAGCCGACTCATCCACGCTTTCATCGAACATCCCCTCTCGCGAGTGAAGAAGAGTAACCCAGCCGAGCCACAACTGTGAACCAGTTCACATTTCTATGCAGGATCGACCGCATCGCGCCCGTCCCGTTTCCAACCTGTCCCCTCGCCCGGCAGGGTTCCGGGCGCCGGGACTGTGCCCGCGCCGGTGCCCGCTAAACGTGATAGAAGTCGCGGTACCACTCGACGAAATGCGCCACGCCCTCTTCCACCGGCGTCTGCGGCGAATAACCGGTGTCGCGCATCAGCTCCTCCACGTCCGCGTGGGTGTCCGGCACGTCGCCCGGCTGCAGCGGCAGCAGGATCTTCTCGGCGGTCCGGCCCAGGCAGCGCTCGATCACCTCGATGTACTGGCCCAGCTGCACCGGCTGATGGTTGCCGATGTTGTAGACCCGGTACGGCGCCGCCGACGTGCCCGGCTGCGGCGTCAGCGGATCGAATGCGGGATCGGGACCCGGCACGCGGTCCAGGGTCCGGATCACGCCTTCGACGATGTCGTCCACATACGTGAAATCGCGCGTATGCGCGCCGTGGTTGAACACCTCGATCGGCTCGCCGGCCAGGATCTTGCGCGTGAACAGGAACAGCGCCATGTCCGGCCGGCCCCAGGGGCCGTAGACCGTGAAGAAGCGCAGACCCGTCGTCGGCAGGCCGTACAGATGGCTGTAGGTGTGCGCCATCAGCTCGTTGGCCTTCTTGGTCGCCGCGTACAGGCTGACCGGGTGGTCGACCGCATCGCGCACCGAGAACGGCAGCTTGCGGTTGGCGCCGTAGACCGAGCTCGACGAGGCGTAGACCAGGTGCTCGACGCCGCCGTGCCGGCAGGCTTCAAGGATGTTGATGAAGCCGACCAGGTTGGACTCCACGTACGCGTACGGATTGGTCAGCGAATAACGCACGCCGGCCTGCGCGGCCAGGTTGACGACGCGCTGCGGGCGGAAGTCCGCGAATGCGGCCTCCAGCGCCGGACGGTCCTCGAGCGAAGCCTTGACGAAGCGGAACCCCGGCTGCGGCGTCAGCCGCGCCAGCCGCGCGTCCTTGAGCGTGGGGTCGTAGTAGTCGTTGAGATTGTCGTAGCCGAGCACTTCGTCGCCGCGTGCGAGCAGGCGATGGCTCAGCGCCGATCCGATGAAGCCGGCCGCGCCGGTGACGAGGATGCGCACGGGTGGGGTCCTCAGAGCCGATCGTCGACGGCCGCGCGCGGCAGCGCGTGCTTGACGTCGAACAGCACGCAGTCGGCCTTGCCGAGCGCGCGGATCCGCTCGACGCCGAGTTCGGCGAACTGGCGGTGCGCGACCGCCAGGATGATCGCGTCGTAGCGGCCGTCGACCAGGTCGGGCACCAGATCCAGGCCGTACTCGTGGCGCGCCTCCTCGGCGCTGACCCACGGGTCGTACACCTCGACGTTGGCGTTGTAGCTCTGCAGCTCGGCGACCACGTCGATCACGCGCGTATTGCGCAGGTCCGGACAGTTCTCCTTGAACGCCAGGCCCAGCACCAGGATGTTGGACTGCGCCGCATGCACGCGGCGCTGCGTCATCAGCTTCACGACGCGCTGCGCGACGTGCTGGCCCATGCCGTCGTTGATGCGGCGGCCCGACAGGATCACCTCCGGGTGATAGCCGATCTGCTGCGCCTTGTGCGTGAGGTAGTACGGATCCACGCCGATGCAGTGGCCGCCGACCAGGCCCGGCCGGAACGGCAGGAAGTTCCACTTGGTACCGGCCGCGGCCAGCACTTCGCTGGTGTCGATGCCCAGACGATGGAAGATCAGCGAGAGCTCGTTGACGAGCGCGATGTTGAGGTCGCGCTGCGTGTTCTCGATGACCTTGGCCGCCTCGGCGACGCGGATGCTCGAGGCCTTGTGCGTGCCGGCCGTGATCACGCGCCGGTACAGCGCGTCGACGAAATCGGCCGCCGCCGGCGTCGAGCCGGACGTGACCTTCATGATGGTCTCGAGCCGGTGCTGCTTGTCGCCCGGGTTGATCCGCTCCGGGCTGTAGCCGGCATAGAAGTCCACGTTGAAGCGCAGGCCCGATTCGCGCTCGATGATCGGCACGCAGACCTCCTCCGTCGCGCCCGGATACACCGTCGATTCGAAGATCGCCACGCCGCCCGGCCGGATCGCCTTGCCGACCGTGCGGCTGGCCGATTCGAGCGGCGTCAGGTCCGGCCGCTTGGCGTCGTCGATCGGCGTCGGCACGGTCACGATGAAGACGTTGCACTCGGCCAGATCCGCCGGATCGGCGCTGAAGTGCAGCTGCGGCGTCGCCGCCAGCTCCTCGGGCGAGACTTCGAGCGTGTGGTCGCGGTGCTGCTTGAGCTCGTCGATGCGCGCGCGATTGATGTCGAAGCCCAGGGTCGGCAGGACGCGGCCGAATCCGACCGCCAGCGGCAGCCCGACGTAACCGAGACCGATCACCGCGACGCGGGTCGCGTCCTGACCGGGAAGGGCAGCAGCATCCATCGGTGGCTCCACCACGAAAAGGGGCGGCAAGTCTAGCAGGATGTCCCGAAGCCCCCGTGGCGATCCGGCGCTGCCCGGGCGCCTCGCCGGAGCGCCGGCCGAGGCGACCGGGCCACCTCGCAAAAAGACCCGATCGGACCCGCCCCGGACGCCGGGCGGCGGCGGTCGCCAAGTACCGCCGCCGCGCCGGGGCGCGTCCCCGTGCCCCCGACCTTCCATGCCGGCGCGCCACTGTGCCCAATCGCCCCGCTCCGTCGCATCGGACGATTTGCTGAGAATCGTGTAGGAAATTTCCTACACGCACCCGGACCTCGCATGGTCCGAGCGCGGCCGGCCGGCGATTGGCCCCATCCGTCCCCCTGCGCAATGGCGCTGGCCGCGGCGGCCGGTTGCGGGTAGGGTCGCGGGCCCGCCCCGTGCGCGTCCCCACCATGAGTCCTGCCCCCTCTTCAACGCCCGCCGGCGCGCCCGACCGCCGCTGGCCGATCGCGCTGTCGCTGCTCGCGCTGTACCTGATCTGGGGCTCGACCTATCTGGCGATCCGCGTCGCGCTGGAGAGCTGGCCGCCGTTCCTGATGGCTGCGATCCGTTTCCTGGTCGCCGGCGGCCTGCTCTACGGCTTCCTGCGCTGGCGCGGCAGCGCCGCACCGACGCGCGCGCAGTGGGGCAATGCCGCGGTCACCGGCACCCTGCTGCTCGGCCTCGGCAACGGCCTGGTCTGCTATGCCGAGCAATCGGTCGCCTCCGGTCTGGCCGCCGTCGCGGTCGCCAGCATGCCGCTGTTCGCGGCGCTGTTCGGCACCGCCTACGGCCAGCGCCCGCGCCGCATCGAATGGATCGGACTGGGCATCGGTTTCCTCGGCGTCATCCTGCTGAACCTCGGCGGCGGCATGAACGGCGCCCCGGCCGGCGCCGCCGCCCTGGTCATCGCGGCGGCCGCCTGGGCGTTCGGATCGGTCTGGAGCCGCGGCCGCGACATGCCGCCGGCCGCGATGAACACCGCCGCGCAGATGCTCTGCGGCGGCGCGATCCTGAGCGTGGCCTCGCTGATCTTCGGCGAGCGCCTGCCGTCCGACCCGACGCTGCCGGCGACACTGGCGGTGATCTACCTGATCGTGTTCGGCTCGCTGATCGCGTTCACCGCGTACCTGTACCTGCTCGCCAACGTGCGCCCGGTGCTGGCGACCAGCTACGCCTACGTCAACCCGCCGGTCGCCGTGCTGATCGGCGCCGGCCTCGCCGGCGAAGCGGTGGGCCTGAGCGATCTGGTCGCGATGGCGGTGATTCTGGGCGGGGTGGCGTTGATTACGTTGACGCGGGGGAAGTGAGGCGCAACACCTGCCTTAACCTGAATGTAGAAATGAGGTGTACGAACCTTACGAGTAGTAACTGCACACCGCCTGTGACATTCCATCGAGCGAATATCAAAAAACTTCATCAAAACATCAAATTGGATCGGGCAGTCAACGCTTCAGAGCGGGACGACGGCAGAGATACACTGCGGTTTCTCTGCAACCCCTATTCTGCAAAAAGCCCAAGTTCGCCTGAAAGGTAGAATACCTCGCCTGAATTCTGTCTCTTCTGCGGAATCCCTATCGCGACCACACCTTTACGTTTTTCGTACCAGAATGATAAAACCAAATCACCTGACGCCTCATACACAGCAATTAAGTCGACCTCGCCCCAGGGGAAATAAGAAGGCGCGTTAACTTTACTTTTGGCATACTTTTTGCCATCAAAAAACCAAACTTTCTTATTTTGATAATCTTTTTTAGGTATTGAAATAGGCAGCATTACGCTCCCCGTGCATAAATAATCCTCAGAAATGCAATCTCTCTCCATAACCTCGCCATTGTCACCAATCATAATCTCCTTACTGGAGGGAGAGATAGAAAGATTGATGCAATCAAACAGGGGTCCACCATGCCCCTGATCGGCGCAGTTTACGTAATAGAATTCAGCACCCCAACACGAACCTGCAGTCATTAAATACAGTAAAAGTGACAAAATCACTTTATCCATATCTCACTCCTCAGTATATTACCCGGGTAAGCATTGATCAGTTTAATGCCAAATATATTTGCACCTAACTCAGACCTATCCGGCCAGAGTGTTGCATGCCCATACTCATGAGCGACCGCAAAAAACTGTAGATGAGCGCCACCAGTTCGGACATATGCCCCTTTGTAGTTCGTCCCCCAGAAGCCCTCAACTCCCAACTCGTAGAAACCAGGAAAGATAGTAATCTTGCTATTTACATAACGACCTTCTGACGAGTATCCCTGATGCCAGGCAGTATCACGCCCAGCATTTCTGGTCAGGTTGAATACGACAGTGGATCCGTTAAAACGATCAGCTGCATCTTGATCGCCAGTCGCATTTATTGCATCTCTCACCATATCCAGAGTCTTATTAATCTGACTTATCTCTTTACTCTGCTTTTCGCTCAATGGGCCTACAAAATTAGGGTCTACAACCACTGACTTGCTCTGCGCGGGCTTGAAATTGGCAGTTTGCGCCATTGAAGCCACGCCGCCAGTTTCGCAAAGACTCTTAATATGAGTACCAGTACATTCGCGCCCATCGGGATCGATGTTGTTGTACGGACTGTTGTTGGCGTACCAGTAGCGATTGAAGCTGCCCGGGGTGGAGGCGATCGGATCGGTGCTAACGAAGCGGCTCTGCACCGGATCGTAGTAGCGGGCCTGCATGTAGACCAGCTTGGTCAGCTCATCGGATACGTGGCCGGTGAAGTCCGGACCGTCGAAGAACACCTTGTTCATCGGCTCGCCGTACGGTTCGAGCGGCCGGCGATTGATATCCAGCGGCGTGGTGCTGGCACTGGTGGTCTGGTACACCGGCGTGCCCAGCGCATCGGTGTGCTGATAGGTCACTCCCGCCGCATCGATCTTCGCCAGCAGATGCCGGTTCAGGTACACGTGCTTGGTCACCGCCATGCCGCTGCGCTCGTACACCAGCTGACCGGCCTGCGTGTAAATCTGCAGCCGCGACGGCTCGCTGTCTTCGCTGATCCGGAACCGCCGTCCGTTGCCATCGTAGTCGTACTGCGCCAGCACCGTAGGGGTGCCCGTCTGCTTGACCTGGCTCATCCGGCTGCCTAGGTCATACACGTAGTCTTGCGCCACGGATAATGGGTAGGGCGCAATGCGCTGTGTCATCTCGCCTCGCGGATTGTAGGCATAGAACATCGTCGAGACGTTGTGCGAGTCGTAAATCTGCACCAGACGATTCTTGTCGTAGGTGTAGTTGAAGATGCGCATGCTGCTGTAGTTGCGCCGAAAATTGTCCAGCGCGTCGTATGCGTAGGTCACACCGGCGGTCGTCGGCAGCGGACCGATCGCTACGTGGTTGAGACGGTCCAGATCGTCGTAGCTCATCTGTCGCGTGTTGCCCGGTGTCGCCAGGTCCTGAATCATCTTCACGTTGCCGTTCACGTCGTAGGTGTAGGCATCGATCAGGAAACTGCCGTTCTGCACCCCCGCCGGCAGGCCACGCAGGTTCTGGATCACCGTGTGACTGATCGAATTGCCATATGTGAACGAGCTCACGCCACCATTCGCGGCGTGCGCGATGTCCGAGGCATAGTTGATCCCGCCGCTGCTGAGGCGGCTCGGCTGCCCCAGTTGGTTGGGCGAGTAGTTCACCGTCGTGTTGTCCGGATAGGTCGTCGACGTCCGGCTGCCGTTGGCGTCGTAGCCGTAGCTCGTCAAAAACGTCCCTTCCGATACCGCCAGCGACTCGCTGCGCAGCAGGCGCCGCTTGTCGTAGGTGTAGGTCCATTGCGACAGCAGACTCGTCGTGTTCCACGGCTCCGTGCGCACCGTCAGCGGCAGGTTGTCCGCAGTCCAGGTTCGCCGGATCTTCGGGCTGTTGTCGCCGAAGGTCGTCAGCTCCAGGCGGTTGCGACCGTCGTAGCTCATCGTCGCCTTCGCATTCGACGGCACCGAATCGCGCTGGCACAGCGCCGCATCGGTCAGGTCCTGCCCTTTGGCCTCCCAGGCCACATTGCCGGCTGCGTCGTAATCGATCACGGTCGCACCGTTCGGAGAACTCGGCCCACCGGTTTCCGGCTCGATGATCTTGCACAGCCGGTGGTTGAGATCGTAGACGTATCGGCGCGTCGCCGAGATCGGCGTCGTCTCCCAGGTGCCGCTGCGCGTGACCGTTATCGGGCGGCCGTACACGTCACGCGCTATCGTCGTCGAGCGCCGTTCGTCTGGATCGTCGTCGGTCACGTTCTCCGTGATCTGGATCGGCGCATCCTCGCTCGGCTCGTCGAACAGCTGATACCAGGTGTCGGTTACCGTGCCGCGCGGGTTTGTCACCCGCTTCTGGAAGCCGGTCAGGTACTCGATCTTCGTCGTGGCGTCCGCCGCCGCGCCGGTCAGCTCAGTCTTGGCAACCGTCTGACTCACCCGACCCAGCGCGTCGTAGCTCGTCGTCGTGCCTGGCGGCGACGAACCGATCGATGCGATCGTCCGTTGCGGATACGACTCGAACGTCGTCCGCCCCTGCCCGTCGAATCGCTTGAGCACCATCTGACGCGTCGCGGCCTCGGTCGTACCGCTGGTGCCGTCGTAGCGCTTGACCATCGCCGGGCGCAGCAGGGCATCCAGGTAGGTAATCGTGTAGCCGTCGCCGGTCTTTACCGTCTGGCGCCAGTGCGAGCCTCCCGGAATCTCCGAGGTCGTCTCGAACGTATAGGTCAGCGTCGTAGTGTTCCATGCCGTCAGATCGCCGGTCGGATAGGTGATCGACGCCAGTCGGCCCAGGCCGTCGTAGTCGTACCAGCGCTTCTCGCCGGCCTGCGTCACTTCCGTGATCTCGCCGGTGTCGTTCACGACCGCCCGCATCACGTCGCCATTTTGGTAGGTGATCCAGGTAGGGATACCGCGCTTGTACAACGCGTAGTTGGTCACCTTGCCCAACCCGTCCGTGCTCTTCCACAGCGTACCGTCGGCGTACCAGTCGTAACTACGCTGCAACACGCCGTACTTCGTATGGCTCAGCAGGTTCGCCGTCGTCGAGTGATAGGTGTTGTACACCGGCGTGGTCACTGCAGACGGGCTGGCGCTCGGCCAGGCCTGGACCTGTGCCACCTGGCCTAGCACCCACTTGGCAGTGTTGTCGTGATAGGTCGTCGATTCGGTACGACTCGAGCCGATGCTGCCCACGCGCGAGCGGAGCACCTGCAGCGGTCGACCCCGCACGTCGTAGGTCTGCGCCTCCCAGCTCATTCCCACGTCATGTTGCAGCGTCAGCCGCCTCTTTTCCGCGATGATCCGTTCGGTCATGTACGGATCGCCGCGCTGCTGAATGCTCTTGCCGTACGGGTGCGGCCAAGGCGGTGCCGAGCCGAACCCACCGCTGCTCGTTGGAAAGTAGGTCGTCTCGACCGTCCGCATTGCCGTGCCGGAGCCGGTGCCGGTGTCGGGCGTCCAGCCGCTCTCGACCTTCAGCAACTGCCCCTCATTCACCTCGGCCCGGATGCCGAACGTGTAGCGCGTCTGCGATCCATCCGGATCCTTCACCCGCACCGTCTTGGTCGTCGGCGAACTGCTCGTGCAGAGCGGACCGGCATACATCGGATCCGCACCTACCGGATCCCAGCAGTAAGCCACGGAAGGCGTTGTCTCGTTGTAGGCATACGTCCAGATGTAGCCTGGCAGTCCCGTCCCACTGATCGCTTTGCTCGTCAGGGACAATTCGCCGAATTGCCGCGACTGCGTAGCCCAGCTCCCAGGCGACGACGGAGTGCCGCCCGCCTCAATGCAGTCCCACTTCACCCAGGTACGCCCATGCTCCATGCGCGTCAGCTCGAATGTACCCGTCGCGCCACTGGGATGACGCATCGTGCCCGTGAACGTGTCGTAGTCGCCCGGATAGTTATAGTTGCAATTGGAAGTCGGCGTTGCCGTAGGCGGCAGCGCATTGGACAGCTCAGCCAGATCCAGTTGCCAGTACGACACGCCATCGGGCTGGTGAACCCGCCATAGCCGACCACTGCTGTACTCATAGCTCCATGTCCGCGATGGCGAACCGCCCGACTGTGCGGTCACCTGAGAAATCACATTTGTGCCCGGCGTGACACCCGGAATGTAGGTAAAATTGAGCCTGCGTGTATCCGAGGGCGTACCCGTCACATTCGTAGACACGACGCTCGTCAACTGCGATCCACTCCAGGTGTAGGTCACCGTGTTGCCATAACGGTCGGTGACCAGCGTCGGGACGATCCACACCTCATTGCGATTAAGCTGCCCGTTCACCCCGGTGACCGTGACCGTCGGCTCCGTAGGCACTATTCCGTCACGCAGGACAACACCGCTGCCTCCCCGCAGCGGCCGCGTCTGCCGTGTAATGATGTGATTGAACCGATACAGGGTGCCGTCGGGCGTGAGCAGCTCGAAGCCTTCGTTGCTCGTATCCAGTCCGATCGCTACGCATCGGATCATGCCGCCCGACTTGGTGACCAATGGGTAGCTCGAACCATCGGTAGGCGCCTGCGTATTACCGGGTGCCCGAAGCAGAATCTCCTGATCGCCGCTGCCAGGCAAATAAATAAAGCTGCCTTGCCAATACGCCTCTGCCGAATAGAGTTCGCCGCCAGGCGATACGGTCACGCTCGGTGGAGCACTGAACTGACTGCATCGGCGATTCGTATTGAGCGTGGTCTTCCAGCCCGCATCCATCGAGAACACGCCATGAGCGTGCGGAATGTCCAGGTCCCAGTCGCCGAAATGACGGTTGAACTCATCGCTCTGCGTCGGCCGGTAGCGACGTCCCAAGGCTACCGGCAGCGCGCTGTTGCCCGGGATGCTCACGTCCGTCTGCGTGAACTCCAGCGCACCGGTGTACAGGCTCACCTGGTCACCGAACAGGTCCGGACCCAGCGCGCCCACCACGTCGCTGCCGCGCAGCAGCTTGCCCTGCTCGCCGTAGATCGACACCTCCTTCGGCTGCGCCTGCACCACGCCCGCGCTCAGCAGCACGGCGCTCAGCAGACCCAGCAGCGCGACACCGCCACGGCGCGCGCCCGGCGCTCCAGGATCGGCGGCACTCGACGGTGGGGAAGGATTGACCGATGCGCTCAGCGCGCGAAACGACGCGGGCATGCAAAACTCCTTTGCAGGCCCCGAACCAAAACCCTTCGGCGAAAAGAACCAGCGCCGCGCGCGCCGCCCCAAACGTCTCAACGGAATCCGGTCCGATGCCCTGAATTGAAAACGTCGGGGCCACCCCCTGCGGGCTTCCCTGCGACGTGAATGAACCCTAACTCGGACCGGCGGTTTTGGAAAGCGTGACGATGTGACGGATTGTCACGACTCAGGTGACGGGCATCCCAAAAAAGAAAAGAGCGGCCGCGACGCAACTCGCCCTTACCGATAAGCGCTTGTCTATCGGCAGGGCTTCGACACCGATCGTGACTACTCGCTTTTCCTACCGTCCAGATCGCGATCGGCAACATCTTCGAGCGGAGCGGCACAGACGATTGCACGGTGAAGGGCGCACGCGCCCTTCACCGGCATCCGGTCACGACTCGCGCAGCGCCGTCGTCACCGGCAGGCGCGCGGCGCGCAGTGCCGGCAGCAGGCCGCCGATGAAGCCGATCGCCAGCGCCCACTTGACGCCGGTCCACAGCAGCGCAGGCGACACGTTGAAGCGGAATACGACCTGGCTGAAGTTCGCGCCGAGCGTCGAGACCGTGTAGTTGTCGAAGATCGCCCAGGCGATGCCGGCGCCGAGCAGACCGCCGAGCAGGGCCAGCAGCATCGTCTCGAGCATCACCGAGATCAGCACCGGCGGCGAGCCGAAGCCGATCGCGCGCAGCGTGGCGATCTCCCGCGCGCGCGTCGCGACCGCGGCGTACATCGTGTTGAGCGCGCCGAACATCGCGCCGATCGCCATGATCGCGGCGATCGCGATGCCGACGATGCGGATCGTCTTGGTCAGCTGCTCGGACTGCGCGGTGTAGTAGTCCAGCGTGGTCTTGGCGTCGACCTTGAGGCGCGGATCGGCCGCCAGCGCGGCCTTGAACGTGTCCAGCGCCTCGGGCGCGGTCAGCCGCACGGTCGCCGACTGGTAGCCGCCGCGCCGGTACGCCGAGGACACCGTATCGACGTCGCCGAGCAGCTCCGACTCGTGCGCATCGCCGGACTCGAACACGCCGACCACGCTCCACTGCTGGTTGTTGAGATTGATCGTCGCGCCGGGCTCCAGGCCCTCGAACTGCGCGCGCGCGCCGCGGCCGACGACCATCTCGCGCAGGCCCGGCGTGAACGCGCGGCCTTCGACGATCTTGACGTTGGGACGCAGTGCCCAGGCCTGCGGACCGATGCCGCGTACCTCGACGTTGGCGTCGGTGCCGGTCGACTTCTTCGGCAGGTTGGCGACGACGACCAGCTCCGGCGAGACGATCGGCTTGCCCTCGGCATCGCGCAGGATGCCCGGCATCTGCGCGATCAGCGTGGCGTCCTCGCGCGACAGTCCCGAGCTGAGCTCGGCGGTCGCGCCGCCGCGCAGGATGATCGCGGTCTCGGTGTCGCCGGTGCTGCGCAGCGTCTTCTGCAGACCGTCGCCCATCGCGAGCAGCGCGACCAGCACGCCGACGACGCCGGCGATGCCGACGACGATCACCGACGAGGCGCCGAGGCGCTGCGCCAGCGTCGAGACGCCGATCCAGGTCACCGCCGCAGCCTGGCGGCCGCCGCGCGTCGTCGCCATCCACAGCAGCAGCACGACGAACAGTGCGCCGAGCAGCCAGCCCGGCAGCATGATCCACGCGAACAGCGAGAGCAGCATCAGCGCGAGCGTGGCGAGTCCCCGCAAGATCGATTTCATGACGTCTTCTCCTCAGCGTCCGGCCAGCGCATCGACGATCTTCAGCCGCATCGCGCGCAATGCCGGCAAGGCGCCGACCAGCACGCCGATCAGCACCATCACGACCAGACCGATCGACCAGGTCGTCGCGCCGACCGCGGGCAGCTGCACCGCGCCGCCGCTGGCCGCACTGGCGATCGGCATCAATGCGGCGGCGATGCCGAGGCCGAGCACGCCGCCGAGCACGATCAGCAGCACGGCCTCGCCGAAGACCAGGCCGAGCACGGTGCGGTCCGAAAAGCCGATCGTCTTCAGCGTCGCCAGTTCCGGAATGCGTTCGCGTACGGCCTGCGCCATCGTGTTGCCGGTCAGCAGCAGCAGCGTGAAGAACACCGCGCCCATGATCGCGCTGACGATCAGGCCGATGTCGCCGAGCTGCTTGGCGAACGACAGGTTGAACGCCTGCTCGGTCTGCGTCTTGGTCTCGTGATCGGAGTTGGCCGAGATCGCGTCGACCGCGCGCGCGATCTCGCTGGACTGGTTCGGGTCGGTCACCTGGATCGTGATCCAGCCGACCTCGTGCGCGTTGTAGGCGTTGGCCTCGTCGAAGTAGTCCCAGCGGAACAGCAGCTGCTGCTCGATGCCGCGCTGCTTGGGGTCGCGCGCCTCGTAGATGCCGACTACGTCGAAGGTCCAGCTGGTGTCGCCGGTCGCCTTGTTCGGGTAGATCGCGCCGGTGACCGGCACCTTGTCGCCGACCTTCCAGCCGAAGCGATTGGCCAGCGTGCGGCCGACCAGGGCGCCGGTCCTCGTGGACTCGAATGCCTGGCGCTGCTCGGGCGCGACCACGTAGTCGGAATAGACGTCGAAGAAGTTCGGGCCGATCGCGATGTTGAAGCCCTGGTTCTTCGGATCGGTGTAGTAGCCGCCGAACCAGTTGGCCCAGGTCAGATTCTTGACGCCGGGCGTGGCCTGGATGCGCGGAATCAGGCTCTGCGGCAGCCCCTGGATGATCGAGAAGCGCGAGGAGACGATCATGCGGTCGACGCCGGCCGCCTCGCCGCCGGCATTGAACGCGACGCGCACGCCGTCGAGCAGGCCGAACAGCAGAAACGCCGCGAGCACCGACAGCAGCGTCAGCACGGTGCGCGTCTTGCGGCGGAACAGCGCCGCCCAGATCAGATGCAGGTATTTCATGGCAGGAAGTCCTCTACGAGGGACCGGGCAGGCGGAACGGGTGAGTCGCGGCCGCGCGGATGCGCGACGGGCCGCAGTGCTCAGGCCGCGACGCCGGTCCCGACCAGGGTGCCCTTGTCCAGATGCAGCGTGTGCGAGGCGTACTCGGCGGCCTTCGGATCGTGCGTGACCATGATGATCGTCTTGCCGTGCTCGCGGTTGAGCGTCTGCAGCAGGCCGAGCACGTCCTCGGCGGACTGGCGGTCGAGGTCGCCGGTCGGCTCGTCGCAGACCAGCAGCGTCGGATCGGACACGATCGCGCGCGCGATCGCGACGCGCTGCTGCTGGCCGCCCGACAGCTCGTTGGGCTTGTGGCCGGCGCGGTCGGCCAGGCCGACCAGCTGCAGCGCGATCGACGCGTTGCGGCGGCGCTCGGCGGCCGAGAGCTTGGTCAGCAGCAGCGGCACCTCGACGTTCTTCTGCGCGGTCAGCATCGGCAGCAGGTTGTAGAACTGGAAGATGAAGCCGACGTGGCCGGCACGCCACTTGGCCAGCGCGCCGCCGCCGAGCGTGTCGATGCGCTGTCCGCCGACCGAGATGCTGCCGCCGCTCGGCGAGTCGAGCCCGCCGATCAGGTTCAGCAGCGTGGTCTTGCCGGAGCCGGACGGTCCCATCAGCGCGAGGAAGTCGCCGGCGGCGATGTCGAGGTCGACATGATGCAGCACCTCGACCTTCTGCTTGCCGCGCTCGTAGACCTTGCTGACGTCGCGGATTTCGACCAGTGTGCTCATCGCTCGTACCTCGTCTCGAAACCGGCCGCTGCGGGCCGGAGGTGGTGTCGCATCCCAACGCCTTCGTCGCGAAGGCTCCGATTCGCCGCCCTGCCCTACTGCCGTGCCGCCGTGTCGACGCGTGCGCCGTCGATGAGAGCCGGCGGCGGCGCGCGGACCACGCGCGTGCCGACCGGCAGGCCCTCGACCAGGCGCAGCTCCGCATAGCTCTGGCCCGGCGTCACCGATTGTGCGCGCACGCGCTCGCCGTCGATCACGTAGACCTGGCTGCGGCCGTCGCGCTGGACGATCGCCGAGGCCGGCACCAGCACGCCCTTCGGCGGCTCGGCGCGGCGGCGGCCGGCTTGGCCTCCTCGAGGAACGATACGCGCGCGCCCATGTCCGGCAGGATCCGCGGATCCTTCTGGCGCAGGCCCACGCGCACCTTGACCGTGGCCTTGCCGCGGTCGGCGGTCGGGATGATCGCGATCACGTGGGCCGGGATCGTCCAGTCCTGGTAGGCGTCGAGCACGGCCTGGGCCGGCGCGCCGGCAACGACGCGGTTGATGTAGGACTCGTTGACGTCGACCTCGATCTCGAGCGAGTCCATGTCGACGATCGTGCCGATGCCGGTGCGCGTGAAGCCGCCGCCGGCCGACAGCGGCGAGACGATCTCGCCGACCTGGGCCGCCTTGGCGATCACGATGCCGCCGAACGGCGCGCGCACGGTCGTGTAGTCCAGCTGCACCTGCGCGCTGCGCAACTGCGCCTCGGCGAGCTCGGCGTAGCGCTGCTGCGCGAGCAGCTGCGCCTGCAGCGTCTCGGTGCGCGTGCGCGCGGTCTCCTCGGCCTGCTGCGAGACCAGCTTGCGGCCGACCAGCTCGCTCTGGCGCTGGAGGTCGCGCCGCGCCTGGGCGAGCTCGGCCTGGTACTGGCCGATCTGCGCGCGCGCCTGCGCGAGCTGCGCCCTGGCCTGGCCGAGTCCGGCCTGCTGTGCGGTGTCCTCGAGCCTTGCCAGCACCTGGCCGGCCTCGACGCGCTCGCCTTCCTCGATCAGCACCTCGGTCAGCGTGCCGGTGATCTGCGCCGACACGGTCGCCTGGCGGCGCGCGGTCACATAGCCGGTGGCCTGCAGCACCGCGGTGGCGCCCTCGCCGCTGGCGACCGGCGCGACCGCGACGGCGACCTCGACCTCGACCGGCTGCGCGCGCCCGAACAGCCACCATGCGCCGGCACCGGCCGCGGCCAGCAGCACGACCACGGCGGCGACGATCCACGGCGCCTTCGATGCCGGCTCGGGCGTGGTGCGATCGATGCGCAGCTGGTTCAGAAGATCGCTGGTATTGCTCATGTCCCTTTCCACGCGCCCCATTCGGTCGGCGAGTCTGCCATAGACTGTCGATGCGGCAGAGGTGCCGCAAGGCACGGCCTTCAGGCGGCCGAGGTGACGCATGTCAGGTACCACCGCCGGCTATTCCGGCAAGCCGTTGTGGCAGAAGCTGGGCCTGACGCCGACGCTGCGCGTTCATCTTCGCGGCCTGCCGGCCGACGACTACCGCGCACTGACCGGCATGGCGCCCGGCACGCCCGACCTGGTCGGCCCG
The DNA here is from genome assembly GCA_024707225.1 of Dokdonella sp. Taxonomy (GTDB): domain Bacteria; phylum Pseudomonadota; class Gammaproteobacteria; order Xanthomonadales; family Rhodanobacteraceae; genus Dokdonella. The sequence continues at coordinate 1,836,770 of JANQAE010000001.1, forward strand.
CGTGCGGCGTTCGACATGGCCCACGTCTTCGCGACCACGGCCGCCAAGCTCGCGCGGGCGCTCGCCGCGCTCGATCCGCGCCTGCCGCCGGCCGGCGCGATCTGGGTGTCCTGGCCCAAGCGCAGCGCGCGCGTGCCGACCGACATCACCGAGGACACGATCCGTGCGCTGGCACTGCCGCTGGGCCTGGTCGACGTCAAGGTCTGCGCGGTCGACGCGATCTGGTCCGGGCTGAAGCTGGTCCGGCGCAAGGCGCTGCGGCCGGCCTGAGCTCGAGGCTGCGACGTCGCGCCGCAAGCGCGCGGCATCGCCGATTGACGCCGGTCAAACGGCGCCGGAGCCGCGATGCCTACGCTGCGCTTCCGCATCGCAGGAGGCCTTCCATGCACGCGCTCGCGCAGACCAACGAGCTGATCCGCTGGGGTCCGGAGCTCAGCGTCGGCATCGAGGAGATCGACAACCAGCACCGCGTGCTGGTCGATCTGCTCAACGACCTCAACGCCGCTACGCTCGCCCACCACGGCGCGCAGGAGGCGCCGCAGATCCTCGAGAAGCTGATCGACTACACGCGCATCCACTTCGCGGTCGAGGAGAGCCTGATGCGCCTGTTCGACTATCCGGACTACGAGAGCCACAAGGACAGTCACGACAAGCTGGTCGAGGAGGTGCTGAGGCTGCGCCATCGCGTCGTCGTCGAGCGCAAGCCGATCACGTTCGAGCTGCTGCACTTCCTCAAGAAGTGGCTGACGATCCACATCATGGAGTCCGACGCGCACTACACGCCGTACTTCCTGAGCCGCGGCATCGCCGCGACCAACCGCAAGCCGTCGTGGTGGGAGCGCCTGCGCGGCCGCGGCTGACGGCCGGACGCGCGGCGAGGCATTCGTCGCGCGAGGGCCGCGCAGGCATGACCGATGCCGGCGCGGCGCCTGCCGGCGCGTGCAGAGCGAACCGGTCTGCGCCCGGCGCCGCCGATTCGATCGAGCCGCAGCGGATCTGACCTCACCGCAGCGATACCGGCGCGACACCGCGACCGCTTGGGCCGTGCCGGAGCGGACGCCGTTGCGGACGAAGCCGGCCCTGAACGATCCAAGCCCCCGCACGTGCCAGCGTAGCGGGACCGGCTGATCGTCCACAGGAGCCGGCGATCGGCAACGCGCCGACCGGAACTCGCCGCTCGCGTCGGCAGGCATGGACATTCCGCACCGCACAGGGAAAACTTCCCGAGCACGGCGACCGCCGTGCATCCGACGATCGGATCGGGGAGACCATGATCTCCTCGGCCAACGGGGAGGGAGATCGCGTGGACCTCGCGGTTCGCACCGGTCGATGGCGGGCGCGTATCGTGCTGCTATGCAGCAAACGTACGTCGCGTCCGGCGACCGCCACGGCGGTGTGCCTCGCCGCGCTGGCCGGCGGCTGCGCGCATTACGCGCCGGCGCCATTGCCGCCGGCCCGGACCCTGGCCGCTTTCGAGGCACGCACGGCGGCTGATGCTGCGCTGCGCGAACGCGTCGCGGACCTGTTTCCGGCGCTTTCGGCCGGCTGGCCGCCGCCGCACTGGGATCGCGCATCGGTACTCGCGCTGGCGATCGCCGCCAACGACGCGCTCGGCGTCGCCCGCGCCGAATACACCGCCGCGCTCGGCCGCCGTGCCGTCGCCGGCGTGCCGGCCGATCCCGGTCTGTCGCTGCAGACCGAATACGCGCGCCGCGAGCAGGCGCCGTGGCTGTACGGGCTCGGCCTCGATTGGGCTCTGCCCTCGCCGTCCCGGCGCCGCCTCGACCAGGCGATCGCCGATGCCGAGGTGCAGGCCGCGCGGGCCGAGCTGCTCGCGCAGGTCTGGCAGCTGCGCCAGCGCGTCGCGACCGCGCTGTCGGCGCTCGAGGCCGGCCGGCGCCGCGCGTCGCAGCTGGAGCGGCTGGCCGCGCTGCAGCAGCGGCGCGCCGAACAGATGGACCGGCGCGTCGCCGCCGGCGAGGACGCGGCCGCCGATGCACTGCCGGCACGCGAGGCGGTCCTGCATGCGGCCGCCGCGCAGGCCGATGCGACGACCGCGCTGGCCGAGGCGCAGGCCGCATTCGCCGAAGCGCTCGGCCTGCCGGCCGCGGCGGCCGACGCGCTGGCGGTCGACTGGCCCGACTGGGGACGGCCGCCGCCGCTCGCGCCGGAGCTGCTCGCGGCGCGGCGCGAGCAGGCGCTGCTGGCGCGCGCCGATCTGGCCGCGCTGATCGCCGCCTACGACGCAGCCGAGCGGCGGCTGCAGCGCGCGATCGCGCGCCAGTATCCGCAGTGGGTGCTGTCGCCGGGTTACCAATGGGACCACGGCATCGTCAAGCTGCCGCTCGCGCTCGGCCTGCAGATGCCGCTGTTCGACCGCAACCGCGGCGAGATCGCCGAGGCGACCGGCGCGCGCGACGTCGCCGGCGCGCGCCTGGTCGCGTTGCAGGCCGGGATTCACGCGCGCATCGACGCGGCGCGGACCGCCGAAGCGCTGGCCGCCGAGGCGTCGGCCGCGGCCGAGCGGCGCGCCGCCGCGGCTGCCGACCGGCAGCGCCGCGCCGAGCGCGCGCTCGCGGCCGGCGCGATCGACCGCAGCGAAGCGCTGGCAGCCCAGATCGAGGCCGCCGAGGCCGCACTGGCCGTGCTCGACCGGCAGACCGCCCGGCAGGCCGCGCGCCTCGCGCTCGAGGACGCGCTGCACGCGCCGCTGTCGGGTCCTGAAATCACCCTCTCCCTGCCTGCCGGAGCGTCCCGATGAGACCTGCACATGCGGCACGCACGACGCTCGCAGCCTGGCTGCTCGCGGCGGCGGCCTGCCTGGCCGCGACGCCGGACGCGGACGACGAGGACGCGGCGGCGACGCCCTGGTGCTGACGCCGGCCCAAGTCGAGGCGATCGGCCTGCGCGTCGCGGCGCCGGTCGCGGCCGCGCCGTCGCGGCGGATCGCGGCCTACGGACGCGTGCTCGATTCGTCGCAGCCGATCGCCGCGTTCGCGGCGGTCGACGGCCAGCGCGCGGCCGAGCGCGCGGCGCGGCTCGAACGCGACCGGCTGCGCGGCCTGCACGCCGACGGTGCAGCCGCCGCGCTGCGCCGCGTCGAGGCGGCCGATGCCGAACTTGCGGCCGCGCAGGCCGCGCTCGCGGCCGGACAGGCCGCACTCGCGGCGCAATGGACGCCGCTGGCCCGCCTCGACGAGGCTCCGCGGCAGGCGCTGCTGGCGCGCCTGCGCGACGGCCGCAGCGTGCTGATCCGCGCCGATCTGCCGGGCCGGCAGCGCCTGGCCGTCCTGCCCGAGCGCGCGCAGGTGCGCGTCGACGGTGTCGAACACGCCGCCCAGGTGCTCGGCGCGCTGCGCAGCGGCCAGGCCGCGCTGCCGGCGCTGCTGCTGGAGCTCGCGCTCGACGGGCTCGGCGCCGGCGTTGCGCTGGCGGTCACGCTCGACGGCGAGCCGCTCGCCGGATTCCTGCTGCCGCAGGCGGCGCTGCTGTACGACGAGCACGGTGCGCACGTCTACTGCGAGGACGCCGCCGCGACCGGCGCGACCGAACGGCGCTACCGGCGGCGCGCGGTCGAACCGCTGATGCCGGCCGGCGCGGCCTATCTGGTGCGCGGCGTCGACGGCGACGATCGCGTCGTCGTGCACGGACTGGGCCTGCTCTGGTCGATGCAGGGCGGTCCGGTCACCGACGACGACTGACGCATGCTCGCCGCCCTCGTCCGCGCCTCGCTGGCCCATCCGCGCATCGTCGCGGCGCTGGCGCTGCTGGTCACGCTGGCCGGCGCGTTCGCGCTGGCGCGCGCACGCTTCGACGTTTTCCCGGATTTCGCGCCGCCGTTCGTGCTGGTGCAGATCGAGGCGCCGGGCCTGTCGGCGCCGCAGGTCGAGGCGCAGGTGACGCGGCCGGTCGAGTCGCTGCTGGCCGGCACCGAGAACGTCGCGACGATCCGCTCCAGTTCGGCGCAGGGCCTGGCCGCGATCCGCGTGATCTTCCATCGCGGCAGCGATCCGCATCGCCAGCGCCAGGCCGTGATCGAGCGGCTGGCCGAGGCCGGCGGCCTGCTGCCCGACGGCGTGCGCGCGCCGCAGCTCTCACCGCTGTCCTCGTCGATGGAGTACCTGCTGCACTTCGGCTACACCAGCGACACCCTCGATCCGCTCGCACTGCGCGATCTCGTGCAATGGTCGGTCCAGCCGCAGATCCTCGCGGTGCCGGGCGTCGCGCACGTGCAGCTGTTCGGCGGCCAGGCGCGCGAGCGTCGCGTCGAGATCGACCCGCTGCGCCTGGCCGCGGCCGGGCTCGGACTCGACGCGGTCGTCGAGGCGATCGCGGCGGCCACCGCGCCGGCCGGCGCCGGCTACGTCGAGACCGCGGTGCAGCGGCTGGTGGTCCAGGTCGAGCCGACCGCGACCGATGCCGCCGCGCTGGCCGCGGCCGTCGTCGATCTCGCCGATGGCGTGCCACGCCGGCTCGGCGACGTGGCGACCGTCGTCGACGGCGCGCAGCCGCTGTTCGGCGACGCGACGATCGCCGGCAAGCCGGGCATCCTCGTCGAGACCTCCTCGCAGTACGGCGCCAACACGCTGGAGGCCACGCGCGCGCTCGAGGCGCGGCTCGACGCGCTGGCGCCGGCGCTGGCGGCGCAGGGCGTCACCTACCATCCGGCGCTGCTGCGGCCGGCCAGCTTCGTCGAGCACGCGATCGAGAAGATGCGCCGCTCGCTGGTGATCGGCGCGGCCCTGGTCGTCGCGCTGCTGCTGGTGATGCTGCGCGACTGGCGCGGCGCGCTGATCTCGTTCAGCGCGATTCCGCTGGCGCTGCTGGCGGCGGTCTGGCTGCTGTCGGCCTGGGGCTTCAGCCTCAACACGATGACGCTCGGCGGCCTGGTCGTCGCGCTCGGCGTCGTCGTCGACGATGCGGTGATCGACGTGGAGAACATCCTGCGCCGGCGCCGCGAGGCGGCCGCCGGTGCCGACGTCGACGCCCTGTTCGCCGCGGCCTCGCTCGAGGTGCGCCGGCCGGTGTTCTACGCGACCGCCGCGGTCGCGGTCGCGTTCGTGCCGATCCTGTCGATGAGCGGCCTGCAGGGCGCGTTCTTCGGTCCGCTGTCGATCGCGTTCCTGCTCGCGGTCGGACTGTCGCTGATCGTCGCGCTGGCGGTCACGCCGGCGCTGTGCATGCTGTTCATGCGCGACCACGCGCCGGCGCCGGAGGCGCGCTTCCTCGACCGCTGCAAGACCGTGCAGCGCGGCATCGTCGCGCGCGCGCGCGCGCGCGCCCGCTGCTGCCGGCCGTGCTGCTGATCGCGACCGGCGTGGCCGGCGTCGCGCTGCTGCCGCTGTTCGGCGCGCGGCTGCTGCCGGACTTCCGCGAGACCTATCTGATCGCGCACAGCGGCCTGCGGCCCGGCGTCGCGATCGCCGAGACCGCACGCGTCGGCCGCGAGGTGTCCGCGCGCCTGCTCGAGATCGACGGGGTGCGCAGCGTCGCCCAGCAGATCGGCCGCGCCGAGAACGGCCAGGACACCGACACGCCGAACGAGAGCGAGTTCGAGATCCGCATCGAGCCGACCGCCGCCCGCCCGCTCGAGGCGATCGAGGCCGACATCCGTGCGGTGTTCGAGCGCTATCCGAACCAGCAGGCCGAGGTCTATTCGGTGCTGGCCGAGCGCATCGGCGAGACGCTGACCGGCGAGAGCGCGCCGTTCTCGGTCGGCGTGTTCGGCAGCGATCTGGACGAGAACGACCGCGTCGCCGCGGCGATCGCCGAGGTGATCGACGATCTGCCCGATGCGGCCGGCGTGCGCCTGGTCGTGCCGCCGCGCGAGCCGCAGCTGCGCGTGCAGCTCGACGGCGAGGCCCTGGCGCTGCACGGCCTGGCCGCCGGCGAGGTGCTGCGCACGATCCAGGCCGCATTCCACGGCACCGTCGCGGCCGAGATGACGCTGCCGGACCGCAGTCTGCCGGTGGTCGTGCGCATCGCCGGCGGCGACGGCGGACCGGACGCGCTGCGGCGCCTGCCGCTGCGCGGACGCGACGGCGCGACCGTCACGCTCGGCGAGCTCGCGTCGATCGATCTGGTCAGCGCGCGCAGCGTGCTCGACCACGAAGATGGATTGCGCCGCCAGGTCGTCGTCGCGCGGCCCGAAGGCGGCGACCACGTCGGCTTCGCGGCGCGCGCGCGAGGCGATCGCGGCGCAGGTGACGTTGCCGCCCGGCGTCTACCTGCGCTACGGCGGCAGCGCCGAAGCGCAGCGCGCGGCCGCGCGCGAGCTGATCGTGCACTCGGGATTCGCCGCCGTCGTGATCGTGCTGCTGCTGGCGCTCGCGTTCGGGCGCGCGCGCCACGTCGCGCTGACGCTGGCCGCGCTGCCGAGCACGCTGATCGGCGGCGTCGCCGCGCTGTGGCTCAGCGGGGGCACGCTGAACCTCGGTGCGATGGTCGGCTTCGTCGCGCTGTTCGGCATGGCCGCGCGCAATACGATCCTGCTGATCTCGCACTACGACCATCTGGTGCACGCCGAGGGCGCGCCGTGGACACTGGAAACCGCCCTGCGCGGTGCGACCGAGCGCCTTACGCCGGTGCTGCTGACCGCGCTGCTGACCGCGCTGGCGCTGTTGCCGGTCGCGCTGCAGAGCCGCGAGGCCGGCCACGAGATCGAAGGCCCGATGGCGATCGTGCTGCTCGGCGGCCTGGTCTCCTCGACCCTGGTCAGCCTGCTGCTGATTCCGCCGCTGGCGGTGCGCTGGCTGCGCATGGCGCCGGCGCGCTGACCGCGCCGAAACCGCGGCGCGCGGACGTCCGCTGTCCGCACGCCGCATCCACCACCACGGGGGAACCTCAGTCGAAACCTTCGGCCAGCAGCGATTCGGGCACGCCGGCCGATCCGCGCAGGTACAGCTGGGCCAGGCTGCTGATGCCCTGCACGTTGACGCGCACCAGCACACGGCCGTTGCTGCTGGCCCAGCCGTCCTCGCCGAGATAGTTCTGATCGATCAGGCCGGACGTGGTGACCGAGGTCACCACACGGTCCTCCGGGCCGGTCGCGGTCGGCACCTTGACCAGGTCGCCCGGTCCGAGCTCGCGCACCGGCGCCGCGCCGGGGCGCAGCCGCCAGATGCCGCGCTCGTTCGGGTTGCCGACCTCGCCGAAGATCAGCACCTCGCCGCTGTCGAGCACCTGCGTGCGGTGGAACTCGCGCCACGGCCGGCCCGGCGCGGCGGCGTAGCTGCCGGTGTCGCCGACGATCGCGATCGGCTCCGGCGGCAGGCCCGGCACCAGGCGCCAGACGCCGGCGGTCGAACTGGTGCCGGCGATCGGCTTGATCGTCGTGCGCAGCAGGCCGTAGCGCCCGGCGCGGCCAGCTCGGTCGGTGCGCCGGTCGCGTTGAACACATAGCCGCTGTAGCCCGGGCCGAGGCTGCCCTCCACGTTGTACAGATAGACCGGCGCGTTCTGTCCGTCGGCGTGCAGGAAGCCGCCGTTGCTCGAGCCGTTCGGCGAGCTCACGCGCGCCCAGAAGTAGAACGCGTCGCGATGCGCCGGGCGGATCGCGCCGAACTCGCTGAACGTGTAGGAGGTGTCGTTCATCCCCGGCCCGAGGCTGCCGGTCACCGCCGCACGCGCCTGCACTTGCGGCGCGCCGCGGCACAGCGAGAAAATCCCGCGGCCGTTGGTCCCGCTTTCGCGGAACGCGGCGGCGACGTAGACCTCGCCACGGCTACCGACCACCGGCATGTCGATCGTGTAGCTGCCGCTGTCGTAGAACACCGCCGAGCCGATGCCGGGCGCATAGGCGGGTTCGTTCGATCCCTCCAGCAAGCAGGCGCGATTGCCGACCCCTCCCTGATGCAGGATCACCGCGTGCAGCGAGCCGGTCACGGTCGCATCGATCAGGACCCGCTGTCCCGGCAGTGCGCGTGCGCGCGGGTAGCCGGTGCTGGTGGTCGTGCCGAGATTCGTGAACACGACGCCGGCACCGAGGCCGGGGCCGAGCGCCCCTTCGGTATTGAGCCGCGCGATCTCGGCATTGGCCGAGCCGTTCCACATCCATACGCCGTAGGTCGCCGCATCGGCCGGCTGGGTCGGCTCGCCGGCGCGCGCGCCGAAGACGCGATGGGCCTGGCCGCTCGAATCCTGCTTCTGGAACAGCGTGCGGAACACGTGGCCGGCCTCGCCGCCGCTGCGGCCCGGCCCGGTCGCGCCGGTGGCCATGTTCTCGGCGATCGGCGTCAACGTGCCGTTGCGCTCGGCCCACAGCGAGAACGGGCCGGCGCTGCCGGCGTTGCGCGCGAAGCCGAGGGCGCCGTTGCCACCGCTGGCCAGCGAGGCCCATTCCAGATCGAAACCGGTCGCCGAAGGCAGCAGCGGCGGGATGGCCAGGCCCGAGTCGGTGTCGGCGGCGACGACGCGCCAGTCGGGGGCGGCCTGAGCGGCCGGTCCGCCGAGCGCGAGCGCGCAGGCGACGGCCAGGCCGGCGGGAAGGGTGCGGGACATCAGGGGTTCTCCATGTCGATCGATCGGGTGCTGCCCGCCGCGCGGCCGCACCGGCGACGGGATACCGGTGGCGGCCGCTGCGGCGAGCAGGGCGGCGGCAGTCTAGGCAGCGCGCCGGTCCGGGTCGGCACGGATCGGCACCGGCGCGGTAACGAAGCGGTAACGGCATCGATCCGGCATGCCGCTGCGATGACGGATCGATGATTCAACTGAGACAGTGCGCCGCGCGACGCAGACAGGGGTGGCTGCGCGCGCGGCTCGGACATGAGGCGGAAGAACGATGAAAGACACCCCATTCCCGCGTGAGCAGACCTGCTATCGCTACCGGTTCGGCACGGCGGAATTCGACGAGGCGACCTACGAGCTGCGCGTGGCCGGACTGCGCGTGGAGGTCGAGCGGCGCGCGCTGGAGGTGCTGGCCTGCCTGCTGCGCCACGCCGGCGAGGTGGTCACCAAGGAAGAACTGTTCGCCGAGGTCTGGGCCGGCCGCGTCACCGTCGACAAGGTGCTGCCGAACGCGATCGCCAAGCTGCGCCGCGCGCTCGGCGAAGCCAATGCCGAGCTGCTGACGACGCAGGCCCGGATCGGCTACCGCCTGAGCGGCCTGATCGAGCGCGTCGCGATCGGCCGCACCCTGCCCAATCCGCTCGCGCTGCGCGCCGGCCAGCCGGTGCCGGGCCGCGAGAACTTCATCCTGCGCCGTCAGCTCGGCGGCCATCACGACAGCGAGGTCTGGCTGGCCGAGCACGCCAAGACGCACGAGAAGCGCGTCTACAAGTTCGCGGTCGGCGACGACCGGCTCAAGGCGCTCAAGCGCGAGGCGACACTGGCGCGCGTGCTGCAGGAGAGCCTGGAAGGGCCGCGCCCGTTCGTCGACCTGATCGACTGGAACTTCGAGAGCGCGCCGTTCTTCCTCGAATGCGGCTACGGCGGCCAGAGCCTGCAGGCCTGGGCCGAGCACGCGCTGGCGGCGCTGCCGACGGACGAGCGGCTCGCGCTGTTTCTCGACGTCGCCGACGCGGTCGCGGCCGCGCACGCGGTCGGCGTGCTGCACAAGGACCTCAAACCCGCCAACGTGCTGGTCGAGACCGACGGCGACCGGCGCCGCGTGCGCCTGACCGACTTCGGCAGCGGCCGCATGCTCGATCCGGACCGCATCGAGGAGCTCGGCATCACGCGTTTCGGCCTGTCGGCGACCCAGCACCTGGCCGCCGACTCCTCGTCCGGCACGCCGCTGTACCTGGCGCCGGAGGTGTTCGCCGGATACGCCTCGACCGTGCGCAGCGACGTCTACGCGCTCGGCGTGATGCTCTACCAGCTGGTCGCCGGCCAGATCGCCAAGCCGATGGCGTCGGGCTGGGAGCAGGACGTCGACGACCCGCTGCTGCGCGAGGACATCGCGCAGGCCACGCACGGCGACCCGGCGCAGCGCCTGGGCAGTGCCGCGGAACTGGCCGCTCGCCTGCGCGCATTGCCGGCCCGGCATGCCGCGAACCGGCGCGCGCGCGAGGCCGCGGCGCAGGCCGCGCGCGAGCACGAGTCGCTGGCACGCAGCCGCGCGCGGCGTCCGTATCTGGTCGCACTCGTCGCGGTGCTGGTCGCCGGCGTGGTCAGCGCGCTGGCGCTGTACCGCGCCGCCGTACAGGCGCGTGACCAGGCCGAGCGCGAGCTGGCCTCGGCGGTCGCGATCAACCGCTTCCTCAACGAGGACCTGATCAGCCGCGCCAATCCGCTGGTCGTCGCCAAGGGCCAGGGCGCGACGCTGCAGGACGTTCTGGTCGGCGCGCGCGAGCGCATCGCCGGCCGCTTCGCCGGGCAGCCGCTGGTCGAGGCCTCGATCCGCAGCAGCCTGAGCGCCCTGTTCAACACGATCGAGCGCCTGCCCGACGCCGAGGACGAGGCGCGCCGCGCGCTGGCGCTGTACGAGCGCGAGGAAGGCCCGTCCAGCCTCGACGCGCTGAAGGCGCGCGGCGTGCTGATCCGCCTGCTGACGCGCACCGCCAAGTTCGACGAATGCCTGCGCGAGCTGCAGACCTTCGATCGTTTGTTGGAAAGCTCGACCGAGCCGTATGCGGCGTACCTGCAAGCCTACGCCTGGGGCATCTACCACATGAACCGCGGCGACTACGCCAAGGCCCTGCCCGAATACCGCAAGGCGATCCCGGAGCTGGCCGAACTCGAACCGCGCAACCGCATCCTGCGCGATTCGCTGCGCATGGACCTGATCGGCGCGCTGACCCAGACCGGCCAGCTCGACGAAGCGCGCCGCGAGGGCGAGGCGCTGATCGCCGAGATGCGCGGACGCGGCGACGAGAACGGTCTGACGATCGCGTTCGCGCGCGCGGCGGTCGCGCGCACCTGGACGCTCGAGGGCGACTACGAAACCGCGCAGACCCAGCTGCTCGACGCGCAGAAGACGATCGTCGCGCTGCTCGGACCGGAGCACACGCGCAATCTGATGGTGCTGAGCGATCTGTTCGACATCGCGATGCGCCGCCAGGACTGGCCGGCCGCGCTCGGCTACGCGCAGCGCGTGCACGAAGGCTTCCGCGCCAAGCTCGGCGAGGGCCACAACGTCAGCGACGCGACGCTGGCCAACTGGGGTCAGGCGCTGTACGAGAGCGGCGACGCGGCCGGCGCCTATGCGCGCCTGGCGCCGGCTCAGCAGCGCCTGGCCGAGCGGCTATCGGCCGACAATCCGCAGACCCAGCTCGCCGGCTTCTGGACCGCAGCGGCCGCCGTCGAGACCGGCCGGCTCGACGCGGCCGAGGCGATCATGGCGACGTTGAAGGCCGACACGCTCGAGGCCGGTGCAGGCGATGGCTTGTGGACCTACCGCCTCGACGCGCTGCGAGGCCTGCTCGCGGCCGCGCGCGGCGGCCGCGATGAGGCCGGCATCGCGCTGCGCAGCGCATTGGCCGGCATCGAGAACCACGACGGCCCGCCGAGCCGCGTGTTCGACGCCGCACGCCGCGCACTGGCCGGCGGTGACGCGGCCAACGGCGCTTCCGTGCCAGCGGCGCGCGCCGCACAATCGCCGCTTTCCCGCGAGAGCCTGCCATGACCTACGCCTTCCCCGCACCGCCGATCGCCAGCGTGCCGATCGCCGGCGAAGCCGAGCGCTTCCCGGTGCACCGGATCTACTGCATCGGCCGCAACTACGCCGATCATGCGCGCGAGATGGGCGCAACCGCCGGACCGCTCGCAGCCGGTGTTCTTCATGAAGCCGGCCGACGCGATCGTGACCGACGGGGCCGACGTGCCGTATCCGCAGGCGACCGGGGATCTGCATCACGAGGTCGAGATGGTTGTCGCGCTCGGCGCCGGCGGTCGCGACATCGCGGCCGCCGACGCGCTCGGCTGCGTGTTCGGCTACGGCGTCGGCCTGGACCTGACGCGACGCGATCTGCAGGCGCGCGCGAAGGCCGGGGGCCTGCCGTGGGACGTCGCCAAGGGCTTCGACCATTCCGCGCCGGTCTCGGCGCTGCATCGTGCGGCAGCGATCGGCCATCCGGCACGCGGCGCGCTGACGCTGCACGTCGGCGGTGCGCTGCGCCAGAACGGCGACGTCGCCGACATGGTGTTCAGCGTCGCCGAGGTCATCCACGAGCTATCGCGGCTGTACGAATTGCGCGCCGGCGATCTGATCTTCACCGGCACGCCGGCCGGCGTCGCGGCGTTGCAACGCGGCGACGTCTTCGTCGCGGCGCTGGACGGCGTCGCGACGCTCGAGGGCCGCGTCGTCTGAGGCCGCCCCGCTTTGAGTGCACGCAGCCGGTACCGGCGAGGTACCGGCTGCGGATCACGCATCGAACCGGCAGCGTCCCGTCGGCGCATCACGCCGCCGCGCATCCGGTACGGCGCCGCCAGCACGAGCGGCCGGACAGCCCTCGCCGCGTTCGAGCGCCACATCGTCCGACGCCCCGGCCCTGACGACACGCAGCCGGCACCGGCGAGGCACCGGCCGCGTGCGATGCCTCAGGCCGGCAGCGGCGCCACCGCGTCGCGCCGGTGCAACATGCGGTACAGCGCCGGCAGTACGAGCAGGGTCAGCAGCGTCGAGGACACGATGCCGCCGATCACGACGGTCGCCAGCGGGCGCTGCACTTCCGAGCCGGCACCGACGTTGACGGCCATCGGCACGAAGCCGAGCGAGGCGACCAGGGCCGTCATCAGCACCGGCCGCAGCCGGCCGAGCGCGCCGTCGAACACCGCGGCGTCCAGCGCCTGTCCCTGCGCGCGCAGCCTGTTGATGAACGCGATCATCACCAGGCCATTGAGCACGGCGACGCCGGACAGCGCGATGAAGCCGACGCCGGCCGAGATCGACAGCGGGATGCCGCGCAGCGCCAGCGCGACGACGCCGCCGGTCAGCGCCAGCGGCACGCCGCTGAACACGATCGCCGCGTCGCGCAGCGAGCCGAACGCCATGAACAGCAGCGAGAAGATGATCAGCAGCGTCACCGGCACGACGACGGCGAGGCGCTGCCCGGCCGAGATCAGCTGCTCGAACGTGCCGCCGTAGTCGATCCAGTAGCCGGTCGGCACGGTCACCTGCGCGGCGACCGCCTGCTGCAGATCGGCGACGAAGCGGCCGAGATCGCGGCCGCGCACGTTGGCGGTGACGACGACGCGGCGCTTGCCGTTCTCGCGGTTGATCTGGTTGGGCCCGTCGCGCGTCTCGATCCGCGCGACCTCGCGCAGCGGCACCGTGTGCGGCGCGCCGACCGCGAATCCACCGGAGCGGCTCGACTCGTCGCCGCCGTCGCCGCCGCCGAGCGGGATCGGCAGATCGGCCAGCGCGGCCGGATCCTGGCGCAGGCGCTCGGGCAGGCGCACGACGATGTCGAAGCGGCGGTCGCCCTCGAACAGCTGGCCGGCGACCTCGCCGCCGACCGCGGTCGCGACCGTGTGCTGCACGTCGCCGGGATTGAGGCCGTAGCGGATCAGCGAGGCGCGATCGGGCGTGATCGTCAGCATCGGCAGGCCGCTGGCCTGCTCGGTCTTGACGTCGGCCGCGCCGGGCACGGCCTGCGCGGCGCGCTCGATGCGCCGGCCGATCTCGAGCAGGGTGTCCAGATCGTCGCCGTAGACCTTGATCGCGACGTCGGCGCGCACGCCGGAGATCAGCTCGTTCATGCGCATCTGGATCGGCTGCGTGAACTCGTAGTTGTTGCCGGGCAGACGCTGCACCGCGGCCTCGATCTCGGCGACCAGACGCTCGCGCGGCTTGCGCGGATCGGGCCACTGCGCGCGCGGCTTGAGCATCACGAAGGTGTCGGTGACCGACGGCGGCATCGGATCGGTCGCGACCTCGGCGGTGCCGAGCTTGCCGAACACGCGCTCGACCTCCGGGAAGCGCGTGATGTGCCGCTCGAGCGTCGCCTGCATCGTCACGGCCTGCTCGAGGCTGGTGCCGGGGATGCGCATCGCATGCAGCGCGATGTCGCCCTCGTCGAGGTTCGGGATGAACTCGGCGCCCAGCCGCGTCGCCAGCCAGCCGCAGGCGACGACCAGCACGGCCGCTGCCGCGATCATCCAGCCGCCGCGCCGCAGCGATCCGGCCAGCAGCGGCGCATAGGCGCGCCGCGCCGCGCGCATCAGCCGGTTCTCGTGCTCCTCGACGCGGCCGCCGAGCATCAGCGCGATCGCCGCCGGCACGAAGGTCAGCGCCAGCAGCATCGCACCGCTCAGCGCGAGCACGACGGTGATCGCCATCGGGTGGAACATCTTGCCCTCGATGCCGGTGAGCGCAAAGATCGGCAGGTACACCGCGGTGATGATGCCCAGGCCGAACAGGCTCGGACGGATCACCTCGGCAGTGGCCTGCGCGGTCAATGCGTGGCGCTCGGGCGCGGTCATCACGCGGCCGAGCCGCTGCTGCATCTCGCCGAAGCGGCGCAGGCAGTTCTCGATGATGATGACCGCGCCGTCCACGATCAGGCCGAAGTCCAGCGCGCCCAGGCTCATCAGGTTGCCCGAGACGCCGCCGCGCACCATGCCCGACACCGTGAACAGCATCGCCAGCGGGATCACCGCGGCGGTGATCAGTGCCGCACGGAAATTGCCGAGCAGCGCGAACAGCACGACGATCACCAGCAGCGCGCCTTCGATCAGATTCTTGGACACGGTGCGGATCGTGCGGTCGACCAGGCCGGTGCGGTCGTAGACCGGATGCGCGTCGACGCCGGCCGGGAGACCCGCGCTGGCCTGCTCGAGGCGCGCGCGCGGCCGCCTGCGCGACCTCGCGGCTGTTCGCGCCGACCAGCATGAACACCGTACCGAGCACGACCTCGCCGCCGTTCTGCGTCGCCGCGCCGGTACGCAGCTCCGGCCCCTCGCCGACCGCGGCGACGTCGCGCACGCGGATCGGCACGCCTTCGCGCCGATCCAGCACGATGTCGCCGATCGCGTCCAGATCGGCGATCTGGCCGGGCAGCCGCACCAGGAACTGCTGGCCGTTGCGTTCGATGTAGCCGGCGCCGACGTTCTGGTTGTTGGCGGCGACCGCGCTCACGACGTCGTGCAGCGTGAAGCCGAGCGCGACCAGCTTGGACGGCTCGGGCGTGATGTGGATCTGCCGCGCGAAGCCGCCGATCGTATTGACCTCGGTGACGCCGGGTGTGTTGCGCAGCTGCGGACGGATCACCCAGTCCTGCAGCGTGCGCAGATCGGTGGCGGTCCACGGGGTTCCGTCGGGCTTGCGCGCCTCGGGGGCGGCCTCGACCGTGTACATGAAGATCTCGCCGAGTCCGGTCGCGATCGGGCCGAGCTGCGGATCGAGGCCTTCGGGCAGCTGCGAGGCGGCCTGGCGCAGGCGCTCGCCGACCTGCTGCCGCGCGAAGTACAGATCGGTGCCGTCCTTGAACACGACGGTCACCTGCGAGAGCCCGTAGCGCGACAGCGAGCGCGAGTAGTCCAGGCCCGGCAGGCCGGCCATCGCGGTCTCGATCGGATAGGTCACGCGCTGCTCGGCTTCCAGCGGCGAATAGCCGGGCGCCTCGGTGTTGATCTGCACCTGCACGTTGGTGATGTCGGGCGTGGCGTCGATCGGCAGGCGCGAGAAGCTCCAGACGCCGAGTGCGACCAGTGCCAGCGTCAGCGCCAGCATCAGCCAGCGATGCGCGACCGCAAAACCGATGATGCGTTCGAGCACGCCGTCAGGCGGCCGGACCTCAGTGCTCATGGGCGGCCCCCGATTTCTCGAGGTCGGCCTTGACCAGATAGCTCTGTTCGACGACGACGATGTCGCCGGTCGCGACGCCGGCGCGGATCTCGACCTGGCGGTCGTCGCGCTTGCCGAGCTCGACCGGACGCACCTCGTAGGTATCGCCGACGCGCACGAACACCACGTCCCAGTCGCGGAAGGTCTGCAGCGCCGACAGCGGCACGACGCGCTCGGCCGGCTGCTGCTCGACGGTGATGCGCGCGCGCACGGCCGAGCCGGGCCGCCACAGGCCGTCGGCGTTGTCGAGGCTGGCGCGCGCGACCGTGCTCTGGCTCGCGGTCGCGGTGCCGGGCAGGATCCGGTCGAGCACGGTCTGCGCGGCGACGCCGTCGCTCATCCGCGTGACCGTGACCGGCACGCCGGGGCGCAGATGCTGCGCGTCGGCGCCGAACACGTGCAGGTCGACCCAGATCGTCGACAGGTCCGCGATCTCGAACAGCGCCATGCCTTCGCTGGCGACGCCGCCGACGGTCGCCTGGCGCGACAGCACGGTGCCGGCGATCGGCGTGGTCACCGCATAGTCGGTCAGGCTGAGATTGCTCTCGATCGTCGCCAGCCGCTGGCCGGCCCGGACGCGGTCGCCGACCTGCGCGTCGAGCCGGCGGATCGGACCCGGGAACCGCGCCATGACGGTCGCGGTGCGTCCCTCCACCGGCGTCAGCAGGCCCTGCATCTCGTGCTCGTCGGCGATGACGCCGGGACCGACCGCCGCGACGCGGATACCGGCTTCCTCGGCGATCGCCGGCTCGATCCGCGTGCGGCCCTCGTAGCTCTCGTAGGCGAAGCGCAGCGGCTCGCCGTCGATCGTCGCCTCGACCAGGACGTCGAACGAATGCGGCTCGGCGACGACGTCGGCGCCGCCGAGACTGCCGTCGGCCTGCGCGCTCAGCAGATGACGTTCGACCGCGCCGCCCAGCCGGGTCAGCGTGACCTCGACGCGGCCGGCGCCCGGCGGCAGCGGCTTGCCGTCGCGATACAGCCAGGCCCGGAAGCGCGGTGGCGCGCCGTCCTCGGCGATCGCCAGCTCGACCGCGCGGCCGTGCGTCTCGAGCAGTCTGCCGCCGTGCGTGCCTTCGGCAGCGTCGTCGTGTCCGGCCTCGGCATGGCCATCGCCGTGCGCATGGCCATGTGCGTCGGCCGGTCCGCCGGCGCGGCCGCAGCCGGCCAGCAGCAGCACGGCCGCGCAGATCAGCATCGAAGGAAACGATTTCATGGCGTGGCTCCTGCAACGGTGGACGCGGCGAGCACGGATTGCCCGGTCAGGCGCTGGATCTCGATCAGGGCCTGCTGCGCCGCGAGCGCGGCCTGCAGGCGCTGCATCAGTGCGCGGGTGTGCTCGGACTGGATCTGCGCGAGCTCCAGATAGCTCGCGGCGCCGCCGGCATAGGCGCGCTCGGCCGCGGCGACGCCGCGGACCAGCAGCGGCACCACGTCGCGCTGCAACCGCTCGACCTCCAGCTGCGCGACCCGGTAGCGGCCGTGCGCGTCGGCCAGCGTCGCGTACAACGAGAGCGCGCGCGACTCGCGCTCGATCTCCAGCGCGCCGAGCTCGGCCTCGGCCGCACGGATGCCCGGCGCGGCGCGACGCGCGGCACCGAGCGGAATCGACACACCGCCGACCAGGGCCACGTCGCCGTCGGCCTGCAGCCGGCGCACGCCGATCTGCCAGCTCGCATCGGGCCGCTCTTCGGTGCGCGCCAGCCGCAGCCGCGCCTCGCCGATGCGCCGCTCGTCGGCGAAGCGCGCGATCTCCGGCGTGCGTTCGATCAGCTCGGCGAGCCGGTCGAACCCCGCGATCGCCGGCAGCGCCAGCGGATCGGCCGGCGCCAGCTCGAAGCGCGGCGCGCGCTCGCCCCACAGCGCGGCCAGTGCCTGCCGCGCGGCCAGGCCGTGCTGCTCGGCACGCGCCGCGCCGAGCTCGGCCTGGGCGAGGGCCGCGCGCGCGGCCAGCACGACCGCCTCCGGCGAGGCACCGGCGCGCAGGCGCCGCTCGGCGGCGGCCAGCGCCTGCGTGCGCTGCGCGATGTCGGTCTGCGCGATCGCGGCCTCGCCCTGCGCGCCGACCGCGGCCAGATAGCGCCGCGCGACCTCGGCGAGCAGGTCGAGGCGGCGGCCTTCGCGCTCGACCGCGAGCGCGTCGATGCGGCTCTGCGCGAGCACGCGGCGCGCATCGAGCTTGCCGCCGCGTTCGAACACGGCGGCCAGCGTCAGCGTGAGTTCGGCACCGGACAGGCCGCGGGTCTGGCCGCTGCCGAAGGCGTTTTCGAGCGTCGCGCCGGCGGTCGGCGCCGGCGCCAGCGCGGCCTGATCGCGCTCGGCCTCGCGCTGCGCCTGCAGCGCGCCGAACAGGCGCAGATCCGGGTGCAGCGCATCGACGCGCGCGATCGCATCGTCGAGGCCGAGCCGCTCGGCGGCACGGGCGGGAGGAGACGCGGCCGCGCACGCGACCGCCATACACGCGGCAAGCGCCGCGATTCGCACAGACATGGGAACACTCCGTCGTGAAGAGAACGCGTGAACGCCGGCACTGGCCGGCAGGCGGCTCTAGACGAGGATCGGAGGTCGGTACGGAGCGCCGCGGCCGGCGTCGCGGCGCAGCGCATCGGGCGCACGCGACGGCGCGGCGGCAGCCGGCATCGCGGCCGGCAGGACGATCACGGCGGCGCTCGGCACGCTGGCCTGCCCGCAGCAGTGCGCCAGATGCAGCACGTCGTGCAGGATCGAGGGCAGGTCCGGCTCATCGGCGACGGCCGGCAGCGGCGCGTCGTACGCGGCGTGATCGTGGCCGTGGCCGACCTGGCTGGCGGCCACGTCGTGCACGGCGTGATGGATGTCGGCCAGCCGCGCCAGCAGCGGCTGCGCGGCCACGCACAGCACGAGCCAGGCCAGCGCGAGCACGCGCAGGCGACCGGGCAGTCCGTGGAGGCGTCGGATCGACATCGGCCGGCACGGTAGCCGATCGGGCCGAAGCTACACAATCACGCAGCGGCCGGCCGGGAGCGGCACGACGACGCAGCGGCGTACGGGTGTGCGCATCGCCGTGACGGCGTTAGAGTAGCCACCGCCGCCGAGCGCGGCCCCATTCACCGACCGAGAGGGATGCCATGAGCTTCTTCAGTGAATTCAAGACATTCGCGATGCGCGGCAACGTGATCGATCTCGCCGTCGGCGTCGTCATCGGCGGCGCGTTCGGCAAGATCGTCTCGTCCCTGGTCGATCAGGTCATCATGCCGCCGATCGGCTACCTGATCGGCGGCATCGACTTCTCGGCCTACAAGCTGGTCCTGGTGCAGGCCGGCGCCGACGGCAAGGGCGAGGTCGCGATCCAGTACGGCGCGTTCTTCAATACGATGATCCAGTTCATCATCATCGCGTTCGCGATCTTCCTGGTCATCAAGGCGATCAACCGCCTCAACCGCAAGGAAGAGGCCGCGCCAGCGGCGCCGCCGGCCGACGTCGTGCTGCTGACCGAGATCCGCGATCTGCTCAAGGCCGGCCAGCCGATCGGCAAACCGCCGCTCTGAAGCCGCGGCGATCGCCGCGCGAGCACTCGCTTTGCTTGGCAACCGGCCGAGCGCTCGCCAAAAGCGGCGGGACGCGCGCCGGGCGCGCGTCCCGCCCCCTCCTCCCCAACGTGATGCGGCGCGCCGTCAATCGAAACCGTTCGCGAAAATCGCTTCGGCGCGCGCCGGGCCGCCGATGAACAGGATCGAGCCGGTGCTGGCCGGGCGGTAGCTGCCGAAGCCGCCGGCCGCGAATGCGAGCCTCCAGCGGTTGGCGCTCTGCGCGATCACGACCGCGCCCGCGTCGTGCCAGCCGATCGTCGCCGCGTCACCGGGCGTCGACGGTCCGTACAGCCGCCACGACCAGCCGCCGCCGAACGTGACGCCGTGATAGGTCACCTCGATCGTCGCGCCCGGGCAGCGCGGCGCCTCGAAGCGCAGCAGGCCGAGCGGATGCGCGTGACCGGCGTCGGTCGGCAGCGCGGCGGCGTCGACCGGCGCGACGTCGACCAGCTGCGGGCAGTCGCCGTCGATCAGCTTGACGGTGAACCAGCCGCCATCGGCGCCGAGCGGCGCCGGTGCCGATGCTTCGCCTTGCGGCCGCCAGGCCGCCATCGCCGCACCCGCTGCGGTCGCGCCGACGGTGGCCTGCAGCGCGTCGCGAATGCCGTCGCCGTCGCTGTCGCCGCCGTTCGGACCGGCGTCCTCGACCGCGTCGGGAATGCCGTCGCCGTCGGCGTCCGGCAGCTGCTCGAGCGTGAATACGCCGCCGCCGGTGCCGGCGTGCAGGATCGCCGGATCGGCCGGATCGAGCGCCAGCGCGGTCGCCGAGGAGGCCGGCAGGCCGAGGCTGATCGAGCGCCAGCTCGCACCGCCGTCGACGCTCTTGAACACGCCGCCCGGATTGGCCGCGTCCAGGCCGCCGCTGGCTGCGTACAGCGTGCCCGGCGTCGCCGCGTCGACCAATAGCGCGCGCGTATCCGGCGCGGTGATGCCGGCATTGGCGAGCGCCCAATTCGCGCCGCCGTCGATGGTCTTGTAGAGACTGCCCGGGCCGGTCCAGTTGTTGGTGTCGATCGTGCTGGCCCATAGCGTCTGCGGGTTGGCCGGGTCGATCGCCAGCGCGAGCACGTCGAGCGCGGCATCGGCCGAGCCCGGATAGCGCGGCAGACCGTGGCTGCGGTGCACCCAGCTGGCGCCGCCGTCGGTGCTGCGGAACACGCCGCTGGCGATCTGCGGCGCGTCGTAGCTGCCGCTGACCGGATCGTAGTGATTGTTCTGCGCGAACGTGCCGACGTAGAGCGTGGCGGGGTTGGCCGGATCGATCACCAGCGGCACGGCGCCGCTGATCGTGCTGTAGCTGCTGTCCGGCCCCGCAACGTCGTGCGGCAGGCCGGCATCGCTGCTGGCCCAGCTCGCGCCGGCATCGGTGCTCTTGAGCACGCGCCAGGCACGCACGCCGCCGACGCCGCGCGTGCCGGTCGCGGTCGCGTACAGCGTGCGCAGCGGGCCGCTCGTGCAGGGGCCGCTCGCCGGCGGCGCGAGGCACGAGCGCGGATCGGCGACCAGGTTGCGCACGGTGCCGATCGCGCGGCCGAACGCATTGCTCGGCACGCCGGCGTCGATCGTGCTCCAGGTCGCGCCGCCGTCGAGGCTCTTGTAGAGACCGCCGTCGCGCAGGCCGGTCGCGGGATCCTCGCCGCTGCCGACCGCGTACAGCGTCGGCGACGGCGCGGTCGCCGTGGTCGGATCGAGCGTGATGCCGCGCACCTGGTAGGCGTCCAGGCCGATGTTGGCGGCAGCCCAGCCGCTGCCGAGGCGGCGGTACAGCGCCGGCGACGGCGAGGTCGCCGCGTCACCGTAGCCGGCGTAGACGCGCATGCCGTCGAGCGGATGCACGGCCAGGGCGCGGATGTTGGTCGCGGCCAGGCCGGCATTCGACGAGGCCCAGCTGAGCCCGTCGTTGCTGCTCACATAGAGGCCGCCGGCCTCGGTCGCCAGCCACAGCGTCGGTACCGCCGGATAGCTCGGATGCACGGCCAGGTCGGTCGGCTGCGGCACGTGCTCGCCGTTGGTCGTGACGCCGGCCGCGCGCGGCGCGAACGTGACGCCACCGTCGGTCGAGAGCTGCGCGTCGAGCCAGACACGCTCGGCGCCGCCGGGACGCGGCACCGCCAGCGCTGCGCCCTGGTGCGCAGTCGCGGTCCAGCTCGCGCCGCCGTCGGTACTGACGTAGAGCGTGCCGACCCGCTGGAAGTACGGACCGATCAGCGCATAGAGACGGTTCGGGTCGGCCGCCGAGCGCGCCGCCGCGAGCAGGCTCTGCTGGCAGGTGCCGGCGACCGGAATCGCGGTCCAGGTCGTGCCGCCGTCGACGCTGCGGCGCAGCGGCTGCGTCGTGCCGCTGCAGGCGGTCTCGGGCGTGCCGGCCAGCAGCACGGCCGAGGGCGCCGGCGCGGCCCAGACGTACTCGGACTCGACACCGGCGAGCGCGGCGACCGGCGCGAACGTGGCGCCGTCGTCGTCGCTGCGCGAGAGGCCGCCGCCGCGCGTCGCCAGCCACAGTACGCGGCCGCTGCCGGCATGGGCGACCGCCAGGCGCGCACGGCCGGCGTTCGGGAAGAAATCGTTGCGGTAGCCGGTCTCGGTCCAGCTCGACGCGCCGTCGGTACTGCGGTGCAGGCGACCCTGCGCGTCGATCAGCCAGAGCAGGCCGGCGGCGTCCGGATCGGTCGCGAAGACGCCGTTCCACGGCCGCGGCACCGGCAGGCCGGTCTCGGCGCTGTGCCAGCTGATGCCGGCGTCGAGGCTGCGGAAAAACCCGTTCCGCGTCGCCGCGTAGAGCCGGTCCGGCAGCAGCGGATCGGCGGCCACGGCGTGGATCTGGCCGCCGAACGGCCCGCTGCCGGTCCAGCTGCCCGGCGCCGCCGCCAACGGCAGGGCGGCCAGGGCGAGGCCCAGGCCGATCACTCGTACGATACGCATGACGAACTCCGATTCGCTCCAGTCTGCAGAACCGATACGCAAAATCGCGGCGAAGCAAGACATCGGCGGGCTTTGGTATCGTCCCGGTTTTGCTTGAGGAGTCGCCATGCGCCTTGCACCGCCGTACGCCGGCCTGTTCACGTTGCTGGCGGCCGCCGCCCCCGCGTTCGCGGCCGGGCCGGCCGCGACGACGATCCCCGACCGCGCGCTGGCGACCGCCGAGAGCGCTGCGCGCGCAAGGACTCAAGGACGAGCTGGCCTGGTCGCTGACCGAGGACCTGACCACGACGATCGGCCCGCGCCTGGCCGGCGGCGCCAACGACCTGAAGGCACGTGAGTGGATGGAAGCGCGCTTCCGTGCGCTCGGCTTCGACCGGGTCTGGACCGAGCCGGTGACCTATCCGAAATGGGTGCGCCGCAGCGAGAGCGGCGCGATCGTCGCGCCGGTGCAGCAGACGCTGGCGCTGACCGCGCTCGGCAATTCGGCGCCGACGCCGAAGGGCGGCCTGAGCGCCGAGGTCGCCGCGTTCGCATCGCTCGACGCGCTGCGGGCGGCGCCCGACCCGGCCGTGCGCGGCAAGATCGTCTACGTCGCCAACCCGCGCATGACCGCGCGCGTCGACGGCGCCGACTACGGCAAGGGTTCGCGCGTGCGCTCGAGCGGTCCGTCGCTGGCCGCGCAGAAAGGGGCGCGGCGTTCGTGCTGCGCTCGGTCGGCTCGGACCACAACCGCACGCCGCATACCGGCGTCACCCGCTTCGCCGAGGGCGTCGCGCCGATTCCGGCTGCGGCGCTGTCCAATCCCGACGCCGACCTGCTCGACCGCCTGCTCGGCCGCGGCCAGCCGGTGTCGCTGCGCCTGGACCTCGACTGCGGCACCGAGGGCGAGTACACCGGCGCCAACGTGATCGGCGAGATCCGCGGCCGCGGCGACGGCGGCGAGTACGTGCTGACCGGCGGCCATCTGGATTCGTGGGACCTCGGCACCGGCGCGATCGACGACGCCTCCGGCATCGCGATCACGACCGCCGCGGCCAGGCTGATCGCGCAGCTGCCGCAGCGGCCGCGCCGCGCGATCCGCGTGGTCGCGTTCGCGAACGAGGAAGCCGGTCTGTTCGGCGGCGAGGCCTATGCCCAGCGACATCGCGACGAGATCGCCAAGGCCGTGCTCGGTGCCGAATCCGATGCCGGCGCCGACCGCATCGTCAAGCTGACCGCGACCGTCAAGCCCGAGGCGCGCGCCGCGATCGACCGCATCGCCGCGGCACTGGCGCCGCTCGGCGTCACCTACGACGCCGCCGCGCCCGGCAGTGGAGGCTCGGACCTGTCGGCCGTGCACGCGGTCGGCATGGCCGGCCTGTCGCTGCACCAGGATACCTCGCGCTATTTCGAGTGGCACCACACCGCCAACGACACGCTCGACAAGGTCGACCCCGACCAGCTGCGCCAGAACGTGGCGGTCTACGCGGTCGCGCTGTACCTGGCCGCCGAGGCGGAGGGCGATTTCGGCTCGGCGCCGGGTGCGTTTGCGAAGGACGAGAAGAACTGATCGATCGCAGGCGGTTTCGCATTACGCGATCCCCGCGACGGAGCCGGCGACTGCGGAGGGAGACATGAAGCGCTGCCTATGGACCGCCACTCGCTCATCAGGCGCCCCGCGTTGCCGCGTCCTGCCGGCGGCTGTCGCGCTGTCGGCCGCGATGTTCGTACCCGCCGAGTCGATGGCAGCCTCCGTCTGGAGATCGGCCGGTCCGGACGGCGGACCAGTCGAACATGTTGCGGCATCGGCGACGACGCTCTACGCCGCCACGCAGAGCGGTGTGTACCGCTCGTTCGACGAAGGCCGGCAGTGGACGTGGAGCAGCGCGGGTATGCCGCGCGCCTATCACGTAAGGCGCGTGGACATCAGTCCGACCGACCCGAATGTGCTGTGGGCCTACGGCGACTCGGCCCATTGGCGCAGCGGTGATGGCGGCACGTCATGGACACGTATGGATCCGGGTTGGCCTCCGGACTTCAAGCCAGTCGTGTTCGACGATGCGAGCAATGGCGACAGCCTCGTCACATTCCGGTCCGGGGAGCGTCTGCTGCGGCATTCGACCGACGGCGGTTTCAGTTGGCGACGGCTGGGTTTCGGCACCAGCGGCCAAGGCCGGGTCGACACGTTCGCGGTCGATGCCCGTCACCGCACCTACTATGCGATCGTCGACGGTCGACTGCTGACGTCTCCTTCCGGCGTCGGCGTCTGGCGCGTGCTCAGTCACCATCCGTACGGCCAGGACTGGCTGCTGCCCGACGGCTCGAATGACGGCCTGATCCTGGGTTTTCAGAACATCGAGAGCTACCGGGTCATGCGCTACGAGATTCCGACAGGTACCTACCAGCAGGTGCTCGACCTGCCGAACGGTGGCTGGCCGATCGCCGATCCGGCCACGCCGGGGCGACTGTGGCTGCAGACCTGGGGGTACGACGGAGCGATCACCTATCAGTTGCGCGAGAGCCGTGATTTCGGACGTAGTTGGGATGCCCCGCACAGCACCGGCGCCTTGCGCACGCTGGCCGCGGATTCTCACCTGCCGGGCCGCCTCTACGGCGCGAGCCTGCGCGGATTCGCTCTTTCGGACGATGCCGGTCGCCACTGGGAAACGCGAACGCGCGGCGTACCGCAGGCCATCGTCAATGCGGTCGCGCTCGACCCACGCGATCCCACACGATTTCTGGCCGGCACCGAACTGGGTGAGGTCTTGCTCGGCACCGGCGACGGCACGCAATGGAGCAGCCCGGCGACCGGCCTGTCCGGCGCGCCGGTACTCGCGCTTGCCTACGCGCCTTCGATGGCTATGGTCGCGTTCGCGGCGACCCGAGAAGGCCTCTACCGCAGTGACGACGGCGGCCTGCACTGGAATCGGATCTCCTCGACCGGCTTGCCGAGCGATGACGGCTCGATCGACAGGCTGATCGTCGATGCCGGTGATATCTCCTTGCTCACCGCACGTACGCGCGGCGGCGGTCTGTACTGGTCCGACGACGCCGGTCTTACCTGGCGCCTGGGTGAGTCGAACGTTCTGCAGATCGAAGCTTCGCCGAATGGGCGGCGCCTCTATGCGCTTCAGCAACCCTGGCCGAACACGAATCGATGGCTGCATCTGCTGAGGGCGGACCGTCACGGCGCACCGTTCGAGCGAGTCGACGAGCGCACGCTGACGATGGCACTGGCGGTCAATCCACATGCCGACAACGTGATCCTCGCACTGTCGAACGAGACAGGGGCCAGCCTGTCCTACGCGACCCGCATGTCGAGCGACGGCGGCCACACCTGGCACGAGCGCGATCGTTTGTTCCTGTCCTGGACGAGTGACGTCAGATTGCGCTTCGACCCGTGCGACTCGCGAACCGTGTACGCGACCACGTCAGGCAGCAGCTTCGCGCGCAGCCGCGACCTGGGCCTGACCTGGGAATACGAGGAGCTGCCGCTGCGCGGCGATCGCGTGTCGGAACTCTCGACCCGCTGTCACCGTGGCCGCAACCACTTGACCGTGCACGGCGGTCCACGCGGTGTGCTGGTGCGCGAGCCGGAAACCGTCGATGCGATCTGGCGCTGGGGCTACGACGGCGACTGAGCGGTCGTAGCCCGGTGCAGATCCTAGCGAAGGCCCCCAGTCGCCCGCGCTCGACTCCGATCCCACCTACAGCCGCACTGCTGCCCGATCTCGCCGTGCGATATCCCCCGGTCGTGTCGCCGAAGAGGAGACGGGTCGTTCGTCGGGAAGAGCCGTTCCCACGGCCGCGATTCCAGACTCATCGGCGTTCTCATCGCGGTGATGAGACGGAAAGGATCGATCCCATGACGATGTCCCGAGATCGTGTCGCATCGCACGATGGAACGGGCACCGCGCAGCGCTAGAGTCCGAACTCGGAACCGGATCTCAGTCCGCATGCCATGGAGTGCCCAAGTGTCGCAGGATCAAAACGCTCGCTCGGCGAGAAACCCCATCACACCCCGTTTCAGGAAGCGGGGTCGATCGACGAGCGTCACGCTGATGGCACTTTGGTGCTTCATCGCGTCTCCGGCGTTCGGTTTCCAGATCGCCGCATCGGTTTCTTCGATCGAGTCCCGCCTGACCAACGAGCCCGACAGCACCTTGCGCCGCACCGGGCTCAAGCTGGGCGTTCTGCTCAAGAGTCCGGTGCACGAGGAAATCACTCAACTCGCATACGGGTGTCCGGTATCGCCGGCCAAGCTCGCGAAGGACGAATTCTGCGGCCGAAAAGACGGATCCTTCGCCGACGCGTTCGTGATCTATGGCGTGCGCTGGAACGATGTGCCGCCGTTCCGTCTGCTTCCGGAGGAAGGCAACTGCTCCTATCTTGGCAAACGATGCCGAACGGATCAGACGATTCGGTTCGCAACGCAACCGGACTGCTGGCTGTGCCTGTTCAAGGATGCCGAAAAGAAGACGGTTCATACGCCGATCCGCGGCTGCCTGGCGCAGTCGTCGCACGGGGCGGCGCGTGGCAACCTCATGACGCGCTCGCACTTCGGGGATCTGCAGTTTCTTCACTCGATGGCCTACACGGCGGGCCAGCCGGCCATCGAGACGCGCGACGACGTCATCGATTGGATCGAGTTCGCCTGGAAGGTGGCCTCGCGCGAGATCACGCCGCAGCAAAAACTCAAGGACATCGACAATCCGACATTGAAGACACACTTCGGCTGCTCGGAGTGGACGGTGGCCGATCTCTACATACTCGGCAGGCAGGATGCGGGTTCGGGGCTGATATCGCGCCTTCATCAGATCGCATTCGGATCGATCCTGCACACGGTCCAGGATTCGTTCGCGGCCGGCCACACGACCAGGGAGCCACGACGTCCCGAAGGGACGTGCGCAAGCACTTCGTTTCGCAGTGTGCCTCGCATCGTCGAGTTTCACAGCTACGCCGAACAGGACGGAGCCTTACATGACCATGAAGACAGCCGGGAGGCCCTGGTCGGTGGCGTGATCGGAGAAGATTGGCCTCTCGCGGTGGAGACCACGCGACACTTGTTCGATTTGCACGATGCAAGGACCAACTGGGACGAGGTACGCCCCTACGTCGAGTGCCTGTTCATGGTGACGCCGGATGCAGCTGCTTCATCCGGCGGGAAAGCGTTCGCGCGCGGGCGCGCCGTCCAGTAGTGCACGTCGACTCTCATCGATTCGCGCGCACCTGCCGCCACCATTCCGCGAACGTCACGGCCGCGCTGGCGGCGATGTTGAGGCTCTCGACCGCGCCGCTGCCGGGGATCGTCAGGCGCAGATCGGCCGCGTCGACCAGCGCGCGGTCCATGCCCTCGCCTTCGGCGCCGAACACCAGCAGCAGGCGCTGCGGCAGCTGCGCCTGGTACAGCGGCGTGCCTTCGCGCGGCACGGTCGCGCCGATCGCGTAGCCGGCGCGGCGCAGCGTCGCGAACGCGGCACGCGTATCGTCGATGCGCGCCAGCGGCACGGCCTCGGCACCGCCTTCGGCGACGCGCGCGGCTGCGCCGGACAGATCGAGCGAAGAGGCGGCCGGCACGATCACGCCGCCGGCGCCGAAGTGCGCGGCGCTGCGCAACACCGCGCCGAGGTTGTGCGGGTTGCCGACGCCGTCGAGCCAGATCAGCAGCGAGGCGCCGGCGGCCGGCTGCAGCGCGAGCAAGGCGTCGAGCGACAGCGGCGCGCGCCGGCGCAGGTCGAAGCACACGCCCTCGTGATGGCGCGAGCCGGTCAGCTTGTCGAGATCCTCGGCGGCGACGACGCGATAGCCGAGCCGATGCTGGACGCACCAGGCCAGCACCGGCTTCAGTGCCGGGATGCGCGATTCGAGCAGATAGACCTTGCGCAGATCGTCCGGTCGCCGCGCGAACGCGGCCAGACAGGCGTTGAGGCCGTACAGGCGCTGCTCGGCCGGCGGCCGCGCGGCTGCGGGCTCCTCGGCGATGCGCGTATCGGGCGGACGCCGCGCATTGCGCCACGGCGAATCGGCGGGCGGACCCGGACGGCGCGGGCGGTGGTCGGACATCGGGTTTACCTTCGGTCGGCGGCGCCCTCGTGCGCCGGGCGCAGGCGGGCATAGAGCAGGACGTCCAGTATCTCACCGCGCTTGATCGCGGCGCGACGCTGGATGCCCTCGAGCACGAAGCCGCTGCGCTCGAGCACCTTCGCCGAGGCCGGATGGCCGGCGTAGACGATCGCCTGCAGACGCTCGAACGGGTACCGCGCAAACAGATACGCGCACCACAGCGGCAGCGCCGCGCTCATCAGGCCGCGGCCCCAGTACGCACGGCCGAGCCAGTAACCGATCTGACCGGTCAGGCGGTGCACGTCACGGCCGGGTTCGACGCCGATGCCGCCGATCGCTTCGCCAGCGGCCGTCCCTTCGTCGATCGCGATCGCCCAGGCCGTGCCGGTCTGCGCAAGCCCGTCGAGGAAGGCCTCGGCGTCGGCGGCCGTATACGGATACGGGAAACGGTCGGACAGGAAGCGCGAGACCTCCGCGTCGTCGGCGTGCCGCTGCAGCGACCTGGCATCCTCGCGCCGCCACGGCCGCAGCACGAAGCCGGGGCCGGCGATCGCCTCGGCGGCGCCGCTCATGCCGCGCCGCCGACGTCCGGCGTCTCGCGTTCGAGCCGCTCGAGCTTGCGCGACAGCGCCTCGGGCGAGCGCGTGAACGGCGCCAGCAGCGCGTAGAACGACGGCACCACGTACAGCGACAGCACGGTCGAGAACGCGACGCCGAAGATCACGACGATGCCGATCGTCGAGCGGCTGGCCGAGCCGGGACCGCCGGCGACGACCAGCGGCACCGCGCCGGCGATCGTCGCGACCGAGGTCATCAGGATCGGGCGCAGGCGCACCGCGGCCGATTCGGCGATCGCCTCGCCGACGCTGCGGCCCTCGTCGCGCAGCTGGTTGGCGAACTCGACGATCAGGATGCCGTTCTTGGCGGCCAGGCCGATTAGCATGACGATGCCGATCTGGCTGAACAGGTTCAGCGTGCCGCCGGTCAGCCACAGGCCGATCAGCGCGCCGAGCACCGCGAGCGGCACGGTCAGCATGATCACCAGCGGATGGATGAAGCTCTCGAACTGCGCGGCCAGCACCAGGTAGACGATCAGCAGCGCCAGCGCGAAGGTCAGGATCACCGCGCCGCCGGCCTTCCGGTACTCGCGGCTGTCGCCCTTGTAGTCGATCAGCGCGGTCGGCGGCAGCTCCTCGGCGGCGACCTGCTCGATCCAGGCCAGCGCCTCGCCGAGCGTCGCGCCGGGCGCGAGGCCGGCCGACAGCGTGATCGCGCGCAGCCGGTTGAAGCGGTTGAACTGGCCCGGCTCGGCCAGCTCGCTCAGCGTCACCAGGTTGGCCAGCGGAATCAGCTCACCGCTGCGCTGCGAGCGCACGTAGAGGTTGTCGAGGTCGGCCGGCGCGGCGCGGTCGTCGCGGCGCGCCTGCAGCATGACCTCGTACTCCTCGCCGTCCTGCACGTAGGTGGTCACGCGGCGCGAGCCCATCATCGTCTCGAGCGTGCGGCCGATCTCCTGCGCCGAGACGCCGAGGTCGGCGGCGCGCGCGTGGTCGATCTCCACGCGCAGCTGCGGCCGCGTCTCCTTGTAGTCCGAGTCGACCGCGAACAGGGCCGGGTTCTGCTCCATGCGCACCAACATGCGGTTGCGCCATTCGGCCAGCTCGGCGTAGTCGGGCCCGCCGAGCACGACGCGAACCGGCTGGCCGCCGCTGCGCACCAGGCCGGTGCGCACCTGCGGCAGCGCGCGCACGCCCGGCAGTGCGGTCAGGTCGCGGCGCAGGCGGTCGGCGACGTCGCTGGTCGTCTCGGTGCGTTCGCTCCACGGCTTCAGGAACACCGTGGCCTGGCCCGAATGCATCTCCTCGCTGGCCGACCAGCCGCCGGGCACGCGCGTGTTGACGCGCTCGATCGGGCCGTCGCCCTCGATCAGCGTCTGGAACGTGCGCTCGACCTGATGCACCTGCTCGACCGTGTAGTCGAACCCGGCACCTTCCGGACCGGTGATCTGCACCATGAACACGCCGCGGTCCTCGGTCGGCGCCAGCTCGGTCGGCACCACGCGCAGCAGCAGAGCGCTGGCGCCGAACGCGGCCAGCATGACGATGCCGAACAGCACCGGATGGCCGCTGGTGCGCTCGACCTGGCGGCGATAGGCCTGGGTCAGCCGGTCCAGCCGGCGGTTGACGAACGCGTTGAAGCCGCGCGGCTCGCGATGCGGACGCACCAGCTTGGACGACATCATCGGCGTCAGCGTCAGCGCGACGAACGCCGACAAGGCGACCGCACCGGCCAGCGCGACCGACAGCTCGCGGAACAGGCGGCCGGTATTGCCCTCCATGAAGCCGACCGGCAGGAACACCGCGACCAGCACCGCGGTCGTCGCGATCACCGCGAAGGCGACCTGGCGCGTGCCGCGCCGGGCGGCGACCAGCGGCGGCTCGCCCAGATCGGCGCGGCGCTGGATGTTCTCGAGCACGACGATCGCATCGTCGACGACCAGGCCGATGCACAGCACCAGCGCGAGCAGGGTCAGCAGATTGATCGTGAAGCCGAACGCATAGAGCGCGATGAACGCCGAGATCAGGCAGACCGGCACCGTCACCGCCGGAATCACCGCCGAACGCAGGCTGCCGAGGAACAGGAAGATCACGACGACGACCAGCACGCCGGCCTCGATCAGCGTCGCGTAGACACGCTCGACGGCGGCCTCGATGAACAGCGTCGAATCGAACGCCGCGAAGATGTCGGTGCCGGGCGGCAGCGAATCCTGGATGCGCTCGGCCTCGGCACGCGCGGCGCGCGCGACGTCGAGGCTGTTCGCGGTGGAGGTCTTGACAATGCCGAGGCCGAGGTTCGGCTGGCCGTTGCTGCGCAGGTACGCGCGCCGCTCCTCGGAGGCGCGCTCGACCGTCGCCACGTCGCCGAGACGGACCAGATAGCCGTCCTCACCCTTGGCCAGCGTCAGCCGCGCGAAGTCCTCGGGCGCCTGATAGCTGCGCTGCACGCGCAGCGTGAAGTCGCGCGTGTCCGACTCGATGCGGCCGGCCGGCAGCTCGACGTTCTCGCGCAGCAGCGCGGTCTCCACGTCCGATACCGCCAGGCCGCGCGCGGCCAGCGCCTCGCGGTCGAGCCAGATCCGCATCGCGTAGCGCTGGCCGCCGGCCATCTGCACGCGCGCGACGCCGTCGAGCGCGGACAGGCGGTCGACGACGTAGCGGTCGGCGTAGTCGGTCAGCGCGAGCGCGTCCATGCGGTCCGAGCGCATGTTCAGCCAGAGGATCACCTCCGCATCGCTCTCGACCTTGGCGATCTGCGGCGGATCGGCCTCCTCGGGCATGCGGTCCTGGACGCGGCTGACCGCGTCGCGCACGTCGTTGGCGGCCGCCTCGATGTCGCGGCTCAGCGTGAACTCGATCGTCACGCTGGCGCGGCCGTTCTGACTGCGCGAGTCGATCGTGTCGACGCCTTCGATGCCGGCCAGCGCGTCCTCGAGGATCTGCGTCACGCGCGTTTCCACGACCGCGGCCGAGGCGCCCGGATAGGTGACGTCGACCGAGACGATCGGTGGATCGATCGCCGGCAGCTCGCGCAGCGTCAGGCGTGTGAATGCCATCGCGCCGAGCACGACCAGCAGCAGGCTGACGACCGTCGCGAAGACCGGCCGGCGAATCGACAGGTCCGACAGGCTCATCGCGCCACCCTGCGCTCGCCCGCGCGCGCGGCGCGCTGCGGCCGGCCGCTCATCGGCCGGTGCCTGCCGGCGCCGACGCAGCCGGCGCGGTACCAGCCGGCGCGGCCTCGGTGATGCGGGTGCCGTCGCGCAGCTTGACGGTGCCGTCGACGACGATGCGGTCGCCGTCGTCGAGGCCCTCGCGGATCTCGACGACGCCGCGGCGACGCGCGCCCGGCACCACCTTGACCTGGGCCACGCGCTGATCCTCGCCGACCTTGAACACGGAGGCCTCGGTGCCGACCTGGACCAGCGCGATCTCCGGCACCGCCAGCGCCTCGCGCTCGGGCCGCAGCACGCCGACCGTCAGCAGCATGCCGCCGCGTAGCGCGCCGTCGGGATTCGGGATCTGCGCGCGCACCTGGAACGCGCGCGTGACCGGATCGACGCGCGAATCGAGCGAGAGCACGCGGCCCTCGAAACTGCGCTCGGGAAATGCCGGACTGCGCGCGATCACGGTCTGGCCCGGCGTGATAGCGGCCAGATGGACCTCGGGCAGCGAGAAGTCGACTTTGACGACCGAGATGTCGTCGAGCGTCGTGATGACGTCGCCGGGCCGGACCAGCGCGCCGGGGCTGATCTGGCGCAGTCCGAGCACACCGGAGAACGGTGCGGTGACGACGCGGTCGGCGAGCTGCGCACGCAGCGCCTCGACGCGTGCGCTGTTGGAATCGCGCGTAGCCTGGGCGGTGTCGAACACCGCGCGCGAGATCGTGCCCTGGCGCACCAGGTCCTGCTGGCGCTCGAACTGGCGCGTCGCGTCGCGCGCGGTCGCCTGCGCCTCGGCAAGAGCGGCGACCTGCTGGCCCGAGGTCAGCTCGACCAGCACGTCGCCGGCAGCCACGGTCTGGCCGTCGCTGAAATTGACCTTACGCACGGTCTCGGTGATCTTGGCGGTCAGCGTGACCGACTCGTTGGCCTTGGCGGTGCCGAGCGCCTCGATCGTGTCGGTCCAGGCCTGCGGCTGCACGGCGACGGTGGTCACGGTGACCGGCGGCGGCGGCGCGCTCGCGACCTCGTCGCGGCGGCAGCCGCCGAGCGCGATCGCCGCGACGGCGCTCAGGCCGATCAGCAGGCGCGCGCCGGGCCGGCTCGGAGCTGCGCGGCGCGGCAGCGTCATCGAAAACGGCGCGGCGCGGCGTGGCGAGGCGGCGGAGTCACGGCGGCAAGGGGGCGTAGCGGGCATCGAATCATCGAACCGGACGGAGAGCGGAGACGACCGGCCGCGGCACGTCGACGGCACGGCCCGGCCCGATCGACGTGACGGCCGGTGCGCGCCGAGGAGCGGCGGCGACAGGCCGGGCATTATGCCGCGCCCTCGCGAGCGCCCGGAGCGCGTTCATGCAATGCAACGTAAAGATCGGACGCGCCGCGGCGCAGCATCGGCGCGCACCGCGCGTCAGCGCCGCGCGCGCAGCGCACGCACGTAGACGGCCTTGGCGATGCCGCCGCCGATCGCGCGCTCCTCGATCTCGAACAGGCGCGTGGCCTGCACCAGATCGCGCAGCTTGCGGTAGCCGTAGTTGCGCGAGTCGAACTCCGGCGCCTGCTTGGCGATCGTGCTGCCGACCGCGCCGAGATTGGCCCAGCCGGTATCGTCCGAGGCGGCATCGGTCGCGTTGCGCAGCAGGTTCACGAGCCGCTGGTCCTGCTTGAGCTCGCGGTCGCTGCGCGGCGCGATCGCCGCCCCGTCCTCTTCCTTGCCGGTCAGGATCTCGCTGTAGATGAACTTGTCGCAGGCGGCGACGAACGGCTCGGGCGTCTTCTTCTCGCCGAAACCGTAGACGATCAGGCCCGACTCGCGGATGCGCGCGGCCAGCCGCGTGAAGTCGCTGTCGCTGGAGACCAGGCAGAAGCCGTCGAGACGGCCCGAGTACAGCAGATCCATCGCGTCGATGATCAGCGCCGAGTCGGTCGCGTTCTTGCCCTTGGTGTAGCCGAACTGCTGGATCGGCTGGATCGAATGGGTCAGCAGCGCGTCCTTCCAGCCCTTGAGCTGCGGACCGGTCCAGTCGCCGTAGGCACGCTTGACGTGCGCGGTGCCGTATTTGGCGACCTCGGCGAGCAGACCCTCGGTGATGCCCGGCTGCGCGTTGTCGGCGTCGATCAGGACGGCCAGCCGCGGATTGCCGATCGCTTGCGCCATGACGCTCCCTCAAGGACGTGGTGGGCCGCATCGTATACCCTGCCCGATGCCCGCGCCGAACCGGAGGCTTGGATGGCCAGCGCCGCCGCACCCCGCGATCACGAATACCCCGGCCTGCTGGTCTCCAACCTGCTGGTACTGATCGTGGCGCTCTGGCAGGACTGGCCGGTGGCGATGCTGATCTGGCCGTTCTGGATGCAGAGCGTCGTGATCGGCGCGCTGCACGTGCAGCGCATGCTGGCGC
Source organism: Dokdonella sp. (assembly GCA_024707225.1). Taxonomy (GTDB): domain Bacteria; phylum Pseudomonadota; class Gammaproteobacteria; order Xanthomonadales; family Rhodanobacteraceae; genus Dokdonella. The sequence continues at coordinate 1,871,146 of JANQAE010000001.1, forward strand.
TGCGCAATTTCAGCACCGAGGGTCTGAAGGCCAACGGTCGTCCGGTGCCGGAAACCGAGGCCGGCAAGCGCTCGACCGCGTGGTTCTTCGCGCTGCACTACGGACTGTTCCACGTCGGCTATCTGGCGTTCCTGTCCGGCATGGCGCCGGTGCCGGCCGGCGAATGGCGCTGGGTGCTGATCGGCGGTGCGGCGTTCGCGATCGGCCAGGTGTTCGAGCAGCGCGCGGTGCTCGCGCGCGACGCGCGCGGGCGGCCCAACCTCGGCTTCCTGATGTTCATGCCGTATCTGCGCGTGGTGCCGATGCACCTGGCGATTCTCGCCGGCGCCACTCAGACCGGCGGTTTTGCCCTGGTCTGCTTCGTCGCGCTCAAGACACTGGCCGACCTCGGCATGGCGCGCGCCGAGCGGCGCATCGAGGCCGGCGCGAACAAGAACGCTGAAAAGCGAACGGGCGCCGCAGCGCCCGTTCGTGAACCGGTCGACTAGCCCGGCCGCGCGAAGCGGGCCGGACGCGCCGCGCTCAGGAGGCCTTCTTCCACTGGCCGAGCGCGGCCAGACCGTTCTCGCGCGCACGCTGGGCGACGGTCTTCTGCGCGGCGGCGAAGTTCTTCGCCATGTCCTGGCCCCACAGCTTCAGCGCGGCCTGCTGCATCGCGCGGCCGTAGCTGAAGGACAGCGGCCACGGATGCGGACCGCTCTGGTTCATCGCGTTCAGGTGCGCGGTGGCGGCCTCGTCGCTCTGGCCGCCGGACAGGAACACGATGCCCGGCAGCGACGCCGGCACGCTGGCGCGCAGGCAGCGCACGGTCGCGTCGGCGACGTCGTCGACATCGGCCTGGTCCGGGCAGTCCTTGCCGGCGATGACCATGCTGGCCTTGAGGATCGTGCCCTCGAGCATGACGTTGTGCTCGTACAGCGAGCCGAACAGGCTGCGCAGCGTGGCCTCGGTGACCTCGTAGCACTCGTCGATGTCGTGGCTGCCGTCCATCAGCACTTCCGGCTCGACCATCGGCACGATGCCCGCTTCCTGGCACAGCGCCGCATAGCGCGCCAGCGCGTGGCAGTTGGCCTCGATGCAGGTGCCGCTGGGCGTGTTCTCGGCGATCGTGATGACCGCGCGCCACTTGGCGAACTTGGCGCCGAGCTTGGCGTACTCGTTGAGGCGGTCACGCAGGCCGTCCAGGCCCTCGGTGACCAGCTCGCCCGGATAGCCGGCCAGCGGGAACGGCCCCTTGTCGACCTTGATCCCGGGCAGGATGCCGGCGTCGAGCATCAGCTTCGTGAACGGCACGCCGGCCTTGGTCGACTGGCGGATCGTCTCGTCGTACAGGATCGCGCCGGAGATGTGGTCGGACAGGCCGGGCGTCGTCAGCAGCATCTCGCGATAGGCGCGGCGGTTCTCCTCGGTGTTCGGCACGCCGACGCTGTCGAAGCGCTTCTTGATCGTGTTGTTCGATTCGTCGATGGCGATGATGCCCTTGCCCGGCGCGACCATCTGCTGGGCAATGCTCTCAAGCTGCTCGATACTCATGAACTGCTCCGCGAAACTGGTAGGGGACGCCGCAGCGGACCGCCGGGCGGATGGGAAGAGGGGCGCGGATTATAGGCCAGTTTCCGCGGCCCTGCTGCCGGGTGCAGCGGCCCGCCCCGGCGTCGGCAGAGCGTCGTGCTCGATGCGAGGCGAGGCGCCGCGCCGGCCTCAGCGGCCGGCCATCAGCGCCTCGATGGCGTCCGGATCGCTCGGCACGTCGGCGGTGATGACCTCCGGCGCGCCGCGCGTGACGACGACATCGTCCTCGATGCGGATGCCGATGCCGCGCCAGCGCGCCGGCACGCCCTTGAGGTCCGGCGCCACGTAGAGGCCCGGCTCGACCGTGACGACCATGCCGGGCTCCAGCTCGCGGTACTCGCCGTCGATGCGGTAGTCGCCGACGTCGTGCACGTCCAGGCCGAGCCAGTGCCCGGTCTTGTGCATGTAGAACCTGCGATAGCTCTCCTCGCGCAGGTTGCGCTCCAGATCGCCCTTGAGCAGGCCGAGCGCGATCAGGCCTTCGGTGATCGTGCGCACGGCCGCGTCGTGATAGGCAATGAACGAGCGGCCCGGGCGGACCTGGTCGATCGCGGCGCGCTGCGCGGCCAGCACGATGTCGTAGAGCGCGCGCTGCTCGGGCGAGTAGCGGCCGTTGACCGGAAACGTGCGCGTGATGTCCGAGGCGTAGCAGGCGTACTCGGCGCCGGCGTCGATCAGCAGCAGGTCGCCGTCGCGCAGCGGCGCGTTGTTGGCACGGTAGTGCAGCACGCAGGCGTTGTCGCCGCCGCCGACGATCGGCTCGTAGCTCGGCACCGCACCGTGACGGCGGAACGTGTGCAGCAACTCGGCCTCGATCTCGTGCTCGTTCATGCCGGGACGCACCGTGCGCATCGCGCGCACGTGGGCCTCGGCGGCGATCCGCGCGGAGCGGCGCATCACGCGCAGCTCGTCGCGCGACTTGTACAGGCGCAGGTCGTGCAGCAGGTGCGACAGCGCGACGAACTCGTGCGGCGGCCGCGCGCCCTGGCGGATCCGCTCGCGCACGCGGTTGACCCAGCCGATCAGCGTCAGATCGAAATCGGTGTCGCGGCCGAAGTGGTAGTAGACGCGCGAACGGCCCTCGATCATGCCGGGCAGGATCTCGTCGATGTCCTCGATCGGGAACGCATCGTCCATGCCCAGGTCGGCCAGCGCGCCTTCCTGGCCTGCACGCGGCCCGTCCCAGCGCTCGCGATCCGGGTCGCGCGGCCGGTTGAACAGGATCGTCTCGCCCTGTTCGCGCCCCGGGATCAGCGCCAGCACGGCCTCCGGCTCGCCGAAGCCGGTCAGGTACTGGAAGTCGCTGTCCTGCCGATACGGATAGTGCGCGTCGTTGTTGCGCACGCGCTCCGGCGCGGCCGGCACGATCACGATCGCGTCGCGGCCGGCCATGCGCATCAGCTGCCGGCGGCGGCGGCGGTACTCGCGCGGGTCGATCATCGGCCGCGCCTCAGTGCAGACGCTTGGCGCGTGGTACGCGGGCGCCGGCCAGCTCGCGCTGCAGCAGCAGCACGCCGATGCGGACGAACTCCTGGACCTCGGCCAGTGCCGCCTCGTCCTCCTCGTCGCCGGCGTAGTCCAGCTGCGAGGCAGCGATGCCGGCGAAATCACGCAGGATCTCGTCGGCATCGTCGCTGAGCGCGCGCGAGTCGAGGCCGGCCAGACCGGCGCCGCCGAGAAAGCCGCGCACCAGGCGACCAGGGCCTCGGCACGCTCGGCCAGCGGCGCGTCCTCGTCGGGCAGCAGCGGCTGGAATCCGAAGTCCGGATCGTCGAGCTGGCGCCGGCAATCCTCGTACAGCGTGCCGGCCAGCTGCGCCGGCAGCGTGCCCGGATCGTCCAGCTGCAGCGCCTGCAGCCATTCCTGCGATCCGGCGCGGCCACCGGCGCACAGATAGCCGGTCAGCGAGCCGTGCAGCTCACCGGCGCCGATGCCGCTGCGCGCCTCGCGCAATGCACGATCGAGCTCGGCCAGAGTGGGAACGCTTTCGGTCATCGGACGGACCCGCAGGGATACCCGGCGAATCTTAACATCGCGCGTCGCGCCGGCCGGACGCGCGTCGCCGCCGCGGCGCACCGGTAGTCACCGCGATAGCGATTGCCTACACTCCGGCCGACGATGCCTGTCCATCCGCGGCTCGCTGCCGGTTGCGGCGGCGGTCGGGGCACGCCGGCGATGCCGGTTCGTGTGCGCATCGGTCGACCCGGCACGGAATCGAGCGCGGGACACGGGCGTTTTCGAGCGACGGACGGTTCCGGGGAGACACCACGAGCATGCTGCCGACAGGTCATCGACGATCACGTGCGCTGCGCGCGCTGCTCGCAGCGGTGCTCGTCCTGGCCGGCGGCCCGGCGGCGGCCGTGCAGCGCGACTACGTGTTCGAGGGCGTCGGCCGCGAACAGGGGCTCGGCCAGAGCACCGTGCACGCGATCGCGCAGGACCGCATCGGCTATCTGTGGGTCGGCAGCGAATCGGGCCTATATCGCTACGACGGCCGCCATTTCGTGCGCTTCGACGGCCATCAGGCCGGCCAGCCCGACCTGTCCGGCGTCGTCGTGACCTCGCTCGCGGTCGACGGCGCGGGCCGGCTCTGGGCCGGACTGCTGACGCACGGCCTGGTCCGCCTCGATCCGGCGAGCGAGGGGGCCTGGTACACGCCGTCCGGCGTCGAGCCGGGCCTGCGCGCGATCAACGTGCAGGCGCTCGCGTTCGACGGCCGCGACGCGCTGTGGGTCGCCGACGACGCCGGCCTGCGCGCGGTGTCGACCGACGACGGCGCGACGCTGCGCCGCGTGGCCTCGCCGCAGGTCGACGGCGCGCCGGCCGACATCACCGCGCTGCGCGCGACCGCCGACGGCGCGCTGTGGGTCGGCACCACCACCGGCGTCTGGCGGCTGGCCGCCGGCGCCGGCGAGCTGGAGCGCCTGCCCGAGACGCGCAATGCCTATGCGTTCCACGCGTCGGCCGACGGCACCGTCTACGCCGGCACCAGCGACGGCCTGATCGCGCTGGGCGCCGACGGCTCGACCCGCAGCGTGTGGTCCGCCCGCGAGGCGGCCGTGCGCGCGATCGGCGAGGACGTGCACGGCCGGCTCTGGCTGGCGGTGTCCGGACAAGGCCTGGTCGTGGTCGATCCGAAGACCGCTTCCGTGCGCCTGCTCGGCCCGAACCGCGCCCTGCCCGGCTATCTGCCCGACACGACGATCCGCAGCCTCGCGGTCGACCGCTCCGGCCTGCTCTGGATCGGCATGCGCGCGCACGGCCTGCTCCGCGTCACGCCCGACGGCGCGCCGCTGCCGTACATCGCCGATCTGGACGAATCGCGCGCATTCGCGCCGACCAACAACATCCGCGCGCTGCTCGAGGGCGGCGACGGCCAGCTGTGGATCGGCACCGAGGGCGACGGCCTGAAGCGCTACGACCCGCAGAGCGGCCGCTTCGCCTATTACCTCAAGCCGCTGCTCGATTCGCTGCGCCCGCAGAGCAGCAGCGGCCGCCTGCGCGTGAACCGGCTGGCCGACGCCGGCGACGGCCGCGTGCTGGTCGCCAGCGAGTACGGCCTGAGCCTGTTCGATCCGAAGACCGGCAGCGCGACCACGATCACGCTGGCCGAGGAGACGCGGCGCAAGACACGCACCGTCGACGTGCTCTCGGTGCTGCGCGCGTCCGACGGCCGGATCTGGTACGGCACGCGCTCGGGCAGCCTCGCCCGCGGCGACGTGACCGGCGAGGGCTGGCAGGTCTTCGACGACCCGCCCGATCCGGCGGCGCCGCACGCGCGCAACAGCGTGTTCGCGCTGTTCGAGGACCGGCAGGGCCGGGTCTGGGCCGGCACGCTCGACGGACTGCGCCTGATCGATCCGGCCAGCGGCCACGTGCGCGCGTTCCGCTACGTACCGGGCGATCCGCGCTCGCTGTCCAACAACATCGTGCGCTCGCTGCTCGAGGACCACGACGGCCGTCTGTGGGTCGGCACCCACGGCGGACTGGACCGGCTCGACACGCTCGGCGAGACGTCGGCGCGCTTCACGCGCTGGACGCGCGAGGAGGGCCTGCCCGACGACACCGTCTACGCGCTGCTCGAGGATCCGCTCGGACGGGTCTGGCTCAGCACCAATCGCGGCCTGACCTGGTACGACCGCGCCAGCGGCACGTTCCATACCCTGTCGGCCGGCGACGGACTGCAGGACCTGGAATTCAACGGCGGCGCCGCGCTGCGCCTGCGCGACGGACGCATGGCGTTCGGCGGCCTGCGCGGCTTCAACCTGTTCCCGCCGGCCAAGATCACCGCGAGCCGCTACGAGGCGCCGGTCATGATCACCGGCGTGCGCGTCGGCGCGCAGCCGCGCGTGGACACGATCGCCGGCCCGGTGCAGATGCACCATGCGGACGGCATGGTGCATTTCTCGTTCGCGACGCTGGATTTCGCCGCATCGGCGAACCGCCGCCTGAGCTACCGGCTCGAAGGTTTCGATGCCGGCTGGGTCGATGCCGGCGAGCAGAGCGAGGCGATCTACGCCAACCTCGATCCAGGCCACTACCGGTTCCGCGTCCGCGCGACCGACCGCCCGGGCGGCCACGAGGGACCGCAGGCCGAGGCCGACTTGGTCGTCGAGGCGCCGTGGTGGGCCAGCGACCTGGCCAAGCTGGTCTACGCGCTGAGCGCGGCCGGCCTGATCGCGCTGGCGCTCGCGCTGCGCGCCAGCCGCAACGCCGCGATCCGCCATCACCACCAGGAGCTGCGCGAGCGCGAGGACCGCCTGCGCATGGTGCTGTGGGGATCGGGCGACGAGTTCTGGGACTGGAACATCCCGCGCGGCGTGCTGATCCGCTTCGGCAGCCGCCTGCTGATGAACGGCAATCCGCAGGACGAGATCCCGATCGACCGCTGGCAGCAGCAGTCGGTGCATCCGGACGATCTGCAGGGCATGCGCGAGCGGGTCCGCGCGCATCTGGAAGGCGAGACCGAGATCTACGAGTCCGAGCACCGCCTGCGCCGGCGCAACGGCGACTGGATCTGGGTCATGGCGCGCGGCAAGGTCGTCGAGCGCGACGGCGCCGGCCGGCCGCTGCGGCTGTGCGGCACCGCGCGCGACATCACGCACTCGCGCGCCGCCGACCGCGAGCGCCGCATCGCGCTGGAGGTGATCCGCAGCATGAGCGAGGCGGTCGTCGTGACCGACCTGCAGTCGCGGTTCGTCTCGGTCAACCCGGCCTTCACGCAGATGACCGGCTGGCGCGAGGAGGAGGTCGTCGACCGTCCGACCTCGATCCTCGACTGCAGCCAGCATACGACCGAGTTCTACGAGGAGCTGCGCGCGACGCAGGCGCGCACCGGCCACTGGAACGGCGAGCTGTGGCAGCGCCGCAAGGACGGCAGCGAGTTCCTGTGCCTGCTGCAGCTCAGCGAGGTCTGCGATGCGGACGGCGTACGCACGCACTACGTCGGCGTGCTGACCGACATCACCGACCGCAAGCGCTCCGAGCAGGAGCTGCGCTACCTCGCCAACTACGACATGCTGACCGGCCTGCCGAACCGCTCGCTGCTGTCCGAGCGGCTCGCCCACGCGATCGTCCGTTCGCGCCGCAGCGGCCGCAAGGTCGCCGTGCTGTTTCTCGACCTGGACCGTTTCAAGCACGTCAACGACTCGATGGGCCACGCCGCCGGCGACCGCCTGCTCAAGGCGGCCGGCGCGCGGCTGCGCCGCATCGTGCGCGACAGCGACACCGTGGCGCGCCACGGCGGCGACGAGTTCACCGTGGTGCTCGACATCGTCGACTTCCACGAGGCCGAGCGCGTCGCGCAGAAGATCATCTCGGCGTTCAGCCAGCCGCTGGAGCTCGGCAACGGCCAGGACGTCGTGATCTCGCCGTCGATCGGCATCAGCCTGTACCCGGACCACGGCCAGTTCTCGGTGGACCTGCTCAAGTACGCCGACACCGCGATGTACCAGTCCAAGGAACGCGGCCGCAATACCTACATGTTCTACACCGAGGCGATGGATGCCTCCACGCGGATGCGCGCCACGCTGGTCGGCGCGCTGCGCAAGGCGATCGAGCGCGGCGAGCTGCACCTGCTCTACCAGCCCAAGCTGTCGCTGCTCGACGACCGCATCACCGGCGTGGAGGCGCTGCTGCGCTGGAACAGCGAGGAGCTGGGCCTGATCTCGCCGTCGGAGTTCATTCCGATCGCCGAGGAGACCGGCATGATCGTCGAGGTCGGCGAGTGGGTGCTGCGCGAGGCCTGCGCGCAGCTGACGCGCTGGCGCGACGCCGGCATCGAGGACATCGGCATGTCGGTCAACGTCTCGGTGCTGCAGCTGCTGCGCGGCGAGCTGCCGCAGCGGCTGTGCGACATCCTCGCCGAGTTCGACGTGGCGCCGAACCGGTTCGAGCTGGAGCTGACCGAGAGCATGGTCATGGCTAATGCCGAGCAGTCGATCACGACGCTGCGCCAGCTCAAGACCGTCGGCGTCACGCTGGCGATCGACGACTTCGGCACCGGCTACTCGTCGCTGGCCTACCTGAAGCGGCTGCCGATCGACACGCTGAAGATCGACAAGGCCTTCGTCGGCGACATCACGACCGATCCGGACGACGAGGCGATCACCGCGACGATCATCAACATGGCGCACTCGCTCGGACTCAACGTCGTCGCCGAGGGCGTCGAGTCGGCCGAGCAGATCGAGTACCTGCGCGAGCAGGGCTGCGACGAGGTGCAGGGCCACTGGCTGTCGTGGCCGCTGACGCAGGATGCGTGCCTGGAATTCCTGCGCGCACGTCCCGCGCGCCGCGCGCCGAGGCGCCGGGCTGGGGCTGAAGCCCGTGCCGCGACCGGCCGCTGCGGCCGGTCGCCCGAAACAGCCGCCGCCCGCATCGCGCGGGCGGCGGCGAGACCTCACTCGAAACCGCTCTCGAAGATCGTATCGTCCGACACCTCCGGCACGGTCACGCCGTAGGTGCAGCCGCGCGCGCCGCCGGCATTGCCGGAATTGAACGCGAAGCCGATCTGGTTGACCTGATCGGCCGTGTAGCCCATCGCCGCGGCGGCGTTGATGACCGCCTGGGCGGCCGTCTTCTGGTTGACGCCGCTGCCGGTGGTCATCGACAGGCCGCGCGCGTGCGCGCGATCCATCGCCTGGCCGCCGATCAGCTCGCGCGCGTAGAAGTTGCACGAGGCCCAGTACTGGCCCTGCGCGTGGATGCCGCTGCCGATGTTGCCCGGATAGGTGCGGTTGAGCTGCCAGTTGACGACGCGGCCGGCCCAGAACGGGTTGTGGCCGTCCCAGCTGAACATCCAGTAGTACTGCGCGTCCGCCGGCGTCCACTGGCCCGGGAAGTCCGCGCTGTAGGAATGCGCGAAGTAGTCGCCGACGCCCTCGGACAGGCCTTCGGTCTGCGAGATCACGCCGGCCAGCCAGTGATGCAGGCCGTGGCCGAGCTCGTGCACGATCACGTCGGCGTCCTCGGCGTCGTCGACGCCGCCTTCACCGAACTGCAGACGGCGCGTCGCCGGCGTGTAGCTGGAATTGTCCTGGCCGCTGAAGCCGTGCGGGTCGAAGACCACGGCGGTGTTGCTCGGGTTCGGCACCGCGGTGATGCCGAGCGTCTGGTTGACGTACCGCATGTAGGTGTCGATGTGGTAGTACGTGTTGACGCCTTCGAACGCGTCCTGGCCGCGCGTGAAGTTGAAGTCGCTCGAGGCCTGCGTCACGCAGTCGCCGGCCGAGGGCGGTGCCCAGTCCAGGCAGGAGGCATAGGTGCCGACCAGGCTGTGCACGCCGCCGCTGAAGGTCAGGTCACGCAGCGTCACCGCGTGGCGCGCGGCGGTCAGCTGGGTCGTGTCGGCGTCGCCGCCGTCGGTGTAGCCCGGACTGTTGTAGGTGCTGCGCGTATACGACAGCGGATCGGGATAGAACACCATCGCGGTGCCGTCGGCGTAGGCGTTGGTGTCCTCGGCGCGCAGGATCTCGCCGGTCTGCGCATCGACCAGCACTTCCCAGGCGCCGTCGAGGCCGACCGCCTGCACGGTGGTCTGCCAGACGCGGTGCGTGCCGGTCGGCGCGCGGTAGACGACCTCGCGCGCGTCCTCGAACAGGATGCGCGCGTCGGCCGCGATGCCCAGATAGGCGCGCGCGATCGACAGCGCATCGGCGCCGCTGCGGCGCGACACCGTGTCGACGGTCTGCAGCCCGCGCTGCGTGCCGTTGGACACGAAGATCACCTTGCCGGCCGGCGTGACGCTGACCGCCAGCCAGCTGTCGTAGACCGGCAGTCCCTGCGCGGTCTGGTTGAAGCGCACGACCGAGAAGTCATCGCCCTGGCGCACCTCGTGCGTGACCAGCGTGTCGAGCTCGGCCTGCTGCAGCCCGAGCACGCCGTGGCGCGCGGCGAGGTATTCGCGTGCCATCTGCTCCGCCGCAGCACGCTGCGCGATGTACCGAGGCGTGTGGATCGAGAGCGCGGCTCCGTCGCTCAGGTACTGTCCGTCCTCGCGATCGGCCGGGCGCTCGGCGGCGACGACGCCGCGCGTCAGCGCCGCGTTCTGCGCGGGGATGTACGGCTGTGCCTGTACGTGCCCGGCCGCGCAGGCCAGTATGATCGACAAGGTCAACGGGCGCAGGGCCCCGGGTGTTCGTTTCATTCCGGTGATCTCCAGCAATGCGTTGGTGTTTCGAGTGGTCCCCCAGCTGCCGCAAATCTCCTCGGCAACCGGTCGATCATAGCCCTCGCGGGCCCGCCCGGGCGCAGCTGCGGGCGCCACGTCACTGGTGTATGATCCGCGCCCCCAAGCATCCATTCATCCGTATAGAAGGATATTCGCCGCAATGAGCAGCTACCTGTTCACGTCAGAATCGGTGTCCGAGGGCCATCCGGACAAGGTCGCCGACCAGATCTCCGACGCCGTTCTCGACGCGATCCTGGCCCAGGACAAGCGCGCCCGCGTCGCCTGCGAGACCCTGGTTAAGACCGGTGTGGCGATCGTCGCCGGCGAAGTCACGACCAGCGCCTGGATCGACCTGGAAGCGCTGACGCGCAAGGTCATCCTCGACATCGGCTACGACAGCTCGCAGGTCGGCTTCGACGGCGAGACCTGCGGCGTGCTGAACCTGATCGGCAAGCAGTCCCCCGACATCAACCAGGGCGTGGACCGCAAGAAGCCCGAGGAACAGGGCGCCGGCGACCAGGGCCTGATGTTCGGCTATGCGACGAACGAGACCAAGGACTACATGCCCGCCGCGATCTACTACTCGCACCGTCTGGTCGAGCAGCAGGCCAAGGTGCGCAAGAAGAAGAACTCGCCGCTGCCGTGGCTGCGCCCGGATGCCAAGTCGCAGGTCACGCTGCGCTACGAGGACGGCAAGGCGGTCGCGATCGACGCGGTGGTGCTGTCGACCCAGCACGATCCGTCGGTCCGGCAGAAGGATCTGGTCGAGGCCGTGCGCGAGACGATCCTCAAGCCGGTGCTGCCGGCCAAGTGGCTGCACAAGGGCACCAAGTACCACATCAACCCGACCGGCAAGTTCGTGATCGGCGGTCCGGTCGGCGACTGCGGCCTGACCGGCCGCAAGATCATCGTCGACACCTACGGCGGCTGGGCCCGTCACGGCGGCGGCGCGTTCTCGGGCAAGGATCCGTCCAAGGTCGACCGCTCGGCCGCCTACGCGGCGCGCTACGTCGCCAAGAACATCGTCGCCGCCGGCATCGCCGACCGCTGCGAGGTGCAGGTCAGCTACGCGATCGGCGTGGCCGAGCCGACTTCGATCTCGGTCACGACGTTCGGCACCGGCAAGATCTCCGACGAGAAGATCGAGAAGCTGATCCGCAGGCACTTCGACCTGCGTCCGTACGGCATCATCAAGATGCTCGACCTGGTCCACCCGATGTACCAGGCGACCGCGAGCTACGGCCACTTCGGCCGCACGCCGTACCAGGTCAAGCTGGCCGACGGCGAGACCTTCACGGCGTTCTCGTGGGAGAAGACCGATCGCGCCGAGGCGCTGCGCGCCGACGCGAAGATCAAGTGACGCCGCGCGGCGACACGCGGTAGCCGACACGAAGACGGGGCGCCTGGCGCCCCGTTTTCATTTTTTCAGCCGGCATCGATCGCCGGTCGCGCCCTTCCCGCGTCAGCCGGTCGCAGTGCGCGACCGTGGCGGTGCCGTCGCGGCCTGGTTCGCATCGAGGCACACCAGAACCCGGGCTGGCCGCGACCTGCGTGCGCCGGAAGGGCGGCGCCGCCGTCGACGCCGCGCGACGCGAGCGCCCCGGATCGTCGCGCTGCGCGCGTGCGGCCGCGAACGATCTTGCGGATCCGACGCGGCCGGCACGGCAAGACGAGGCGGACCGGCCACGCCGACCGGACGATCCGGTCCCCGGCGCGGAATTGGCGACGCGGATCGATCGCAGCGCCTGGCATGACCTCTCATATCGAACCGGCCATGCGTTCGCGCAGCCATTGGTGCGCGGGATCACGGTGGACGCGTTCGGGCCACAGCATCAGCATCTCGAAGCCCGGAACGTCGAGCGGCGGCTCGACGACCCGCAGCGCCGGATCGTTGCGCACCAGGCGCGAGGGCAGCATCGCCACCAGATCGGTGCCGGCCAGCACCGCGCCGAGAAACAGGAAATGCGGTACCGACAGGACCACGCGGCGCGTCAGGCCGCGTTCGGCCAGCGCCGCATCGGTCACGCCGAGAAAGCCGCCGCCGTCCGGCGACACGATCGCGTGATCGAGCTTGCACAACTGCGCCAGCGTCGGGCGGCGTTTCAGACCAGGGTGCCCGGCGCGGCCGGCCAGCACGTAGCGCTCCATGAACATCGATCGGCGACGCAGGTTCGGCGGTGCCTCGGCGCCGATCATGAAGGCCAGATCGACGTCGCCCTGCTCGGCCTTCCTTTCGACCTGGCCAGGCGGCGCCTGCACGACGGCCAGACGCATCGCCGGCGCAGTCGCGCGGATCGCCGCCAGGGCCGGCAGCACGATCGTGTACTCGCTGTAGTCGAAGGCCGCAATGCGCCAGGTCCGGGCAGCGTGCGCGGGATCGAACGCGTGCGAAGGGGCGACCGCCTGCTCCAGCGCGGCCAGGGCCTGATGCAACGGTTCGCGCAGCTCGTCGGCCCGCGCGGTCGGCCGCATGCCGCGCGGTCCGGGCAGCAGCAGCGGATCGCCGAAGAAATCGCGCAGGCGCGTGAGCTGCGCGCTGACGGTGGGCTGCGACAGATGCAGACGGCGCGCCGTGCGCGTCACGTTGTGTTCGATCAGCAGCGCATCGAGCGTGATCAGGAGATTCAGATCGAGGCGCCGCAAGGAATTGTCCACGCCTATATCAGCCATCCTGGAAATTCATTTCCACTATATCGGAAGCAGTCCTAAGGTGCCTGCCTGTCCCGATCGGAGCACGCCGTGAACATCCTGCTGGTCCATGCCCACCCCGAGCGCACGTCGGTCACGCGTCGGCTCGTCGAGAGCGCTGCCCAGGTGCTGACCGGCCAGGGCCACGAGGTCGTGCGGTCGGATCTGTACGCGATGCGCTGGAAGGCGGTCTTCGACGCCGCGGATTTTCCAGTGCGCGTCGATCCGGGCCGCCTGTCCTTCGTCGACGAATCGAGGCATGCCTATGCCGGCGGCTGCCAGACGGCCGACGTCGAGGACGAGCAGCGCAAGCTGCGCGCGGCCGACGCGGTGATCCTGCACTTCCCGCTGTGGTGGTTCGGCATGCCGGCGATCATGAAGGGCTGGGTCGACCGCGTATGGGCCTACGGTCTGGCCTACGGCTACCGCGGCGCGGGCAACACCCACCGCTACGGCGAAGGCGGCTTCGCCGGCAAGCGCGCGCTGCTGGCCGTCGCGGTCGGCGGGCCGGCGATCGACTACTCGCCGCGCGGCATCAACGGCCCGCTCGAGCAGCTGCTGTTCCCGATCACGCACGGCACGCTGTTCTTTCCGGGCATGCAGGTGCTGCCGACGTTCGCGGTCTACGGCGCCGCGGCCCTCGATGCCGCCGGCATGGCCGAGGCCGACGCGGCCTGGCGCGGCCGCGTCGCACGGCTGTTCGACGATGCGCCGATCGCGTTCCGTGCGCAGAACGGCGGCGACTATCCCGATCGCCACGTCCTGGCCGATCACGTCGCGCCGGGCCGGTCCGGTCTGATGGCGCACATCGCCGAAGCAACGCGATCGCCGCTCGATGCCGTGAAGATCGCGCATGCGCCGGGCGTGGCGATCGATTGCGAACACCGATCCGCTGGAGATCGGACCTCCCACACCGGCAATCGCCGGTAGCGCATGCCGGCACTCGCAACGGACGATCGCGATCGCGCGATGCGTGGCGGCACCGCGCGAGGCGGTTCCCGTTTCGTGACGCTGACGATCGGGTACCGGACGCGAAACGCCGCCGGCGCCACGGCCGCGCTGCGCCGGCCGGCCGCTCGCGACGGGCGGATCTGCCTGCCCGTCGCGAGCGATGCCGTTTCCGCTACGGCGTCGCCGCCTTCTCGCTGCGCGGCGGCGCGTTCTTGACGTAGCGCTCGAGCCAGCGATCGGTTTCGGCCAGCATCTGCAGCACCGATTCGCGCGCGCGATAGCCGTGGCTCTCGTTGGGCAGCATGACCAGGCGGGCCGTGCCGCCGAGGCCCTTGATCGCGGCGAACATCCGCTCGCTCTGGATCGGGAACGTGCCGGAGTTGTTGTCCTGCTCGCCGTGGATCAGCAGCAGCGGATCGGCGATGCGGTCGGCGTAGTTGAACGGCGACATCGCCTGGTAGACCGGCTGCGCCTGCCAGTAGCTGCGCTCCTCGGACTGGAAGCCGAACGGCGTCAGCGTGCGGTTGTAGGCGCCGCTGCGCGCGATGCCGGCACGGAACAGCCGCGTATGCGCGAGCAGGTTGGCGGTCATGAACGCGCCGTAGGAGTGGCCGCCGACCGCGATGCGGTCGCGATCGGCGACGCCGCGGCGGACCACCTCATCGATCGCCGCCTCGGCGCCGGCGACGAGCTGGGTCACGTAGGTGTCGTTCGGCTCGGCATCGCCCTCGCCGACGATCGGCATCGACGGATCGTCGAGCACCGCGTAGCCGCGCGCGAGGAACGCCTGCGGGCCCCAGTAGCTGATGAAGTTGAAGCGGTACGGCGAATCGGTGACCTGGCCGGCCGCATCGGCCGATTTGAACTCCTGCGGATAGGCCCACATCAGCAGCGGCAGCGGACCGTCGCGGCGCGCATCGTAGCCGGGCGGCAGATACAGCGTGCCGGTCAGGTCGACGCCGTCCTTGCGCTTGTAGCGGATCTGCTCCTTGCTGACGCCCTTGAGCTGCGGCGTCGGATGCGCGAACCGCGTCAGCGCGACCGGCGCGCGACGGCCGTTGCGCAACATGTAATTGGCCGGCTCGGTCGGCGACTCGCGCGTCGTCAGCAGACGTTCGCCGCGATCGTCGAGCAGCGCCTTGGGCTGCTCGTAGTACGGCGCCTGCGAATGGAACAGCCGCGTCTTGCGGCCGCTCTCGAGGTCGAGCCGGTCGACGAACGGCCGGTCGCCCTCGGGCGAGGCGCCCTCGCCGATCAGGAACAAGGCGCGGCCGCCGTCGGCCAGCAGCACGCGTGCATTGCCGGCCGCGTCGGTGACCGTCACCGGCATGCCCGGGTCGTTGTAGCGGTCCTCGAACGAGCCGTCGCGCAGCAGCTGCGGCGCGGTCTGCGGCGCATCGGGCTTGACGCGCCACAGCTTGATCGCGCGCGTCTTCCACCAGTACTCGTGGATCAGCGCCAGATCGCCGTCGCCCCAGAGGACGCCGCCGTAGCGCTGCGCCAGGCGCGCCAGCACGACCGGCGCCTGATCGAACGGCGCCGCCTGCATCAGCACGTGATCGCGAACGGCCGCTTCGCGCGACGGATCGCCGCCGTCCTGAGCCTCGGCCCAGACCAGCGTGGCCGGCGCGTCGGCGCGCCATTCGATCGAGCGCACGCCCTCGCGTTCGGCATCGTTGCCGACCGGCAGGCCTTCGACCAGCGGCAGCGCGGCGATCTCGCGGACCAGACTGCCGTCGCGGCCGAACACCCCGATGCGATGCGGGAAGCTGTCGATCGGCACCAGATACGAGAACGGCCGCTCGACGCGCTGGGCCAGCACGTAGCGGCCGTCCGGCGAGGGCTCGGCCGACAGCCACGACGCCGGCTCGCCGATGCGCTCGATGCGGCCGTCCAGCGCGATGCGCGCCATCTGCGAACGCAGGTAGTACTCGAGCACGCGCGCGTCGGCCTCGTTGCGCAGCAGGTCCGGATAGGTGCGGATCTGCTTGACGCCGCCACCGGCCGCGGTCTCCTGCACGGACGGTCCGGTCGGCGTGCTGTCCGACGGCGGCGGCGCGCCCTGCCCCTCCGGCTGCAGCAGCGCGAACAGGCCGCTGCTGTCGGGCAGCCAGCTGTAGCCGCGCCCGGCCACGGCGTTGAGTCCGCCGGCGAGTCGGCGCGCGCGATGCGTCGCGAGCTCGACGACCCACAGCTCGTTGGCGCCGCTGGCGGGGTCGACGTGATTGAACGCGAGATGGCGCTGGTCCGGCGACCAGCGCACGCCGGCGATCGCCAGCGGCGCCGGCAGCCCGGCGATGCGGATCTCCTTGCGCGTGTCCAGATCGAGCAGCCACAGGTCCGAGCCGAACGAGAAGCGGCTCTGCGCATGCGTGCGCGGATGGATGCGCAGGCCGGCCAGCTTGAGTTCCGGCTGCGCGACCACGTCGATGCCGGGCAGCGACGGCACCTGCATCAGCGCGGCCAGATCGCGATGCGGGCTCAGGAACAGCTGCGGCGGACGCGCCGCGTCGACGATCGCGACCAGTTCGGGCGCGGGCGTCTCGTAGCGCAGCGGTCCGGCGCTCGGCTGCGCGCCGGCCGCGATGCTCCAGGCCAGGCAGGCCGCGATCGTCCAACGGCGCAAAGGCAATACGGTCATCCTCGGGTCTCCACGGATCGGCGGCCGGACAGCGGCCGCTCGCGCACAGCATCGCAGGCACGCGCCGCCGCGGCCCGTGCCGTTGGTCGTATCACGCCGGACCGGCGGCGCGACCGGACACGGCACCATCGGCTAGGATGCCGCGATGAACGAGTCCGCCAATCGCCGGCCGCTGGCCTCGCGCGGCAGCCGCTGGGCGCAGGCGCTGGCCGGCGCGCTCGCGCGCAGTCCGGTCACGCCGAACCAGATCTCGGTCGCCAGCATCGCCTTCGCGCTCGCCGGTGCCGCGCTGCTGCTGTGGCGGCCGACGCCGGCCGGCCTCGTGCTGTGCGCGGTCTGCGTGCAGCTGCGCCTGCTGTGCAATCTGCTCGACGGCATGGTCGCGATCGAAGGCGGCAAGTCCTCGCCGCTCGGCGCGCTGTACAACGAATTTCCCGACCGGATCGCCGACTCGCTGCTGATCGTCGCGCTCGGCCAGGCGGCCGGGCAGCCCTGGCTCGGCTGGCTCGGCGCGCTGCTGGCGGCGCTGACCGCCTACATCCGCGTCACCGGCGGCAGCCTCGGCCTGGCGCAGGATTTCCGCGGGCCGATGGCCAAGCCGCATCGCATGGCGGTACTGACGCTGGCCTGTCTGGTCGGCGCCGCCGAGCTCGCGACGGCCGGCAGCCGCCATGCATTGACGATCGCGGCGGTCGTGATCGCGGCCGGCGCAGCCGTGACCTGCGTGACGCGCGCAAGTGCATTGGCGCGCCGCCTGCGCGACCGCGGCTGAGGGCGGCGCGCGGCGGACGCCGGCACTCGATCCTCAGCGGGCGAAGACACGCGGCGATCGCCCGCTCCGGCCCTGCGCGGGCGATGCTTCGTGCGGCGCGGCATCGGCCACGCTCACCGCGGCGCGAAGAACGCGAGCGCGGCCTCATCGGCAGCGGCCGGCGGCGCATCGCGTCCGCCGGCCGCTGCCTGCTCGACTGTCTACTCGGCGCGCGGCACCGCTGTTACGGCGCCGCGCGCCTGGACGGACGCGATCGCGCCTCAGTCGCGCTCTTCGCGCAGCACTTCGCCACTGACCGGATCGATCCACAGCTCGACGCGCACGCCGGCCGGATTGATCGCGTCGGCCTCCCAGACGCCGTCGTCGAACTCCAGATCGCGGATGTTGCGATAGCCCGCGGCGGTCAGCCGCTCGACGATCTGCGTCGCGGTCAGCGCGCCGGCGACCGGGCCGCCCTCGACGCGTTCGTGGACGACCTCGCCGGTCCAGGCGTGCACGATCAGCTCGACACGGCGGCCGGCCGCGTTGCGTGCCTCGGCCTCCCAGAAGCCGTCGTCGAGCTCGAGGTCGCGGATGTCGCGATAGCCGGCCGCGCTCAGGCGCTCGCGCACCGCGGCCGCCGTCAACGGCGCATCGGCGCCGCTGCCGCCGGTGGCCCAGAGCGTGCCGGTGGCCGCGTCGAGCACCAGATCGACCCGAACGCCGTCGGCGCGCGTCGCCTCCGCGGTCCAGTAGCCGTGGGCGAGGCCGAGCTCGTAGACCGCGAAATAGCCGGCCTCGTCGAAGCGCAGCAGCGCATCGGGCGCGCCGCCGCTGACCGGGCCCTGCGCCGGTTCGGCGTCCTGGGCCAGCACCGGCGCGGCGACGCCGGCCAGCGCGAGGGCGAGAACGAGAGACTTGATAGCATGCATGGGAGAGATCCGATCGAAACCGGCCGATCGCCGGAGGCCGCAGCTTCTCGATCGGCGTCTAAACCGGTATTGACGGCCTCGTTCACAAGACATTTAGACCCGCGTCCCGAGCATCGCCGCATGTTGCGAACCGCCCTCTTCCTCGCGCTCTATGCGCTGACCCCGGCCCAGGCCGGCGAGCACGACGCGATCCGCCGCGCGGTCGAGGCCGGCGAGATCCGCCCGCTCGCCGAGATCCTCGCCGCGGTGCAGTCGCGCTATCCCGGCCGCATCCTCGACGTCGAGATCGACCGCACGCGCGACGGACGCCGCGTCTACGACATCGAGCTGCTCGACGCCGACGGACGCAAGCTCGAGATCAGCGTCGACGCCGCCAGCGGTGCCGTGCTCGAGCCGCGCGCGGACGACGACGACACGCTGAGACCGCTGGCGCCGATTCTGCGCACGCTGCTCGCGGCGCATCCGGGCAAGATCATCGACGTCGAGCTCGAACGCGACCGCGACGACCGCGCGATCTACGAGATCGAGCTGCTGACCGCCGACGGCCGCACGTTGGAGCTGGTCGTCGACGCGCGCGACGGCCGCCTGCTCGACGACGGCAGTCACGGCCCGGCCGGCGGCGAACCGGTACGGCCGCTGCCCGACGTGCTCGACGCGCTCGCCGCGCAGCATCCCGGCACGATCGTCGAGGTCGAGCTCGAGCGCGACCGCCAGGGCCGCCGCTACTACGAGATCGACATCCGCGGCGCCGACGGCCGCACCGTCGAGCTGCGCGTCGACGCGGTCACCGGCGAGATCCTGCACGAAGGCGCAGCGGACTGATGCGGATCCTCCTCGTCGAGGACGACGCGATCCTCGCCGGCCGCCTGCGCGAGGTGCTCGAGGAGGCCGGACTGCTGGTCGAGATCGCCGCCGACGGCAGCCAGGCCGCGTTCCTCGGCTGCACCGAGGATTACGACGCGGCCGTGCTCGACCTCGGCCTGCCCGGCCAGGACGGCATCTCGGTGCTGCACCACTGGCGCGAACACGGCCGTGACCTGCCGGTGCTGATCCTGACCGCGCGTGGTCGCTGGAGCGACAAGCTGGCCGGCTTCGGCGCCGGCGCCGACGACTACCTGACCAAGCCGCTGCACCTGGAGGAAGTCGTGCTGCGCCTGCGCGCGCTGGTGCGGCGCACGCGCGGCCACGCCGATCCGGTGCTGCGCGTGGGCGCGCTCGCGTTCGACACGCTGTCCTCGCGCTTCACGCTCGACGGCCAGCCGCTGACGCTGACCGCGCAGGAGCAGCGCATCCTGGCCTATCTGATGCACCGCCCCGACCAGGTCGTCAGCCGCAGCGAGATCGGCGAGCACGTCTATGCGCGCGATCTGGAGCCTGATTCCAATACCGTCGACGTGCTGATCGGCCGGATCCGCCGCAAGCTCGGCCGGCCGCTGATCCACACCGAGCGCGGCCTCGGCTTCCGCCTGAGCGCGCCGGCGACGCCGCCCGGATGAGACGGCCGGGCCTCGGCACGCGGCTGCTGGCGCTCGGCATCCTGGCCGCCCTGCTGGTCGCCGGCATCGGCGGCTGGCTGCTGCGCGAGAACCTGCACGCGGTACTGCTGCGCGGCTTCGAGCAGCGCCTGGCCGAGCACGCCGACCGCGTCGCGGCGCGTCTGCACGGCGGCGGCGGGCGGCGCATCGTGCACGACGAACCGCGCGCCGCCGACGAGTTCAGCCGGATCTTCTCGGGCTGGTACTGGCAGCTCGTACAGGGCAGCGAGATGCTGCATTCGCGCTCGCTGTGGGATGCCGATCTCGCCGTGCCGGCGGCCGCGCCGGGCGCGCTGCTGCGGGTGACCGGTCCGCGCGGCGAGCCCCTGCTCGGCTTCGCGCGCGCGATCGAGGTGGAGACCGCACCGGCCATGCTGTGGGTGTTCGGACCGGCCGAGGAGGTCGACCGCGAGCGGCGCGGCTTCGACCAGCTGCTCGCCAGCACGCTGGCCGGCCTGGTGCTGGCGCTGGCCGCGGCGACCTGGATGCAGGTCCGCATCGGCCTGCATCCGCTGACGCGGCTGCGCGGCGCGGTCGCCGCCGTGCAGGACGGACGGGCCGATCGGGTCGGCGCCGGCTTCGGCCCCGACCTGGATCCGCTCGCGGCCGAGCTCGACACGGTGCTCGAACGCAATGCGCGCGTGACCGCGCGCGCGCGCAGCCATGCGGCCGATCTGGCCCATGCACTCAAGAAGCCGCTGGCGCTGATCGCGACCGATGCGGCCGCCGGTGGCGAGCCGATCGCGGCCCAGGTGCGCAGCATGAGCCGGCTGATCGACCGCCATCTGGCGCGCGCCGGCAGCGGTGCCGGCGAGCGCCGCCGTCTGCCGGTCGCCGCGCGCATCGAGGCCCTGATCGAGCTGATGCGGCGCCTGCACGAGGCGCGCGCGCTGCAGTGGCGGCTCGACGCCGATGCCGCGGTGCACTGGCGCGGCGAACCGACCGACCTCGACGAGATGCTCGGCAACCTGCTCGACAATGCCGGCAAATGGGCGCGCTCACGCATCGACGTGACGGCGGCGCGCGAGGGCGCGCTGCTGCGCGTGACGATCGACGACGACGGTCCTGGCCTGTCGCCCGACCAGATCGCACAGGCGAGCCGGCGCGGCCGCCGCTTCGACGAATCGGTCGAGGGCTCGGGTCTGGGCCTGGCGATCGCGGCCGACATCGCCGAGACCTACGGCGGCCGGCTCGAACTGGCGGCCGGCCCGCTCGGCGGCCTGCGCGTGAGTCTCGAGCTGCCGGACTGAGTGACCACGCGCGCCTGAACCGTCGGCTCACGTCCTCGTGATGCGCGAGCGCGGCCGCGCTGGCACTGCAACGGTCGTCGGCCGGCCGACGTCCTTGTCAACACGCGGAAGGGCCGTCATCTGTGTTGCCGGCGACCCGACCCGCGCGCCGATCCACCCGAGGCCCGATCATGAACACGATGCAACGTTTTACCTTTCTGACGCTGTCGGTCGCCGCCGCGCTGACGGCCGGTTCCGCGGTCGCCGCGCCGGCACCGGCCGCCACCGAGTCCCGCGTCGAGGTCACCTGGAATCCACCGGAGGAACTGTCCGAGGTGCGCCAGGCGGTCCGTCCGCAACGCCAGCCGCCGCTGGAGTGGCTCGAGAAGCTCGCCGCGCATCTGCGCCATCGCGCCGACCAGGTTCTGCCGGCCGGCGACCGGCTCAAGGTCACGATCACCGACATCAAGCTCGCCGGCGACTACGAGCCCTGGCACGGCCCGCGCTTCGACGACGTGCGCATCGTCAAGGACATCTACCCGCCGCGGATCGACCTGCACTATGTGCTGATCGGCAGCGACGGCACGACGCTGCGCGAAGGCGACGCCAAGCTGCGCGATCCGGCTTTCCTGAGCCGAAGCAGCGCCAACGACAGCGACTCGCTGCGCTACGAGAAGCGTCTGCTCGACGACTGGCTGCGCCGCGAGTTCGGCGGCCAGGCCGCTCGCGGCCGCTGACCGGGCGGCCGCCGCGGCAGGCTCGTCAGGCCGGGCGAATCGGGACATACTGTGACGGGTCGCACACTCCGGCAGGGGACCGGAGCGGCGATGGGTACCCGCCCGCCTTCGATGAGGATCTGCCGCATGCGTCCGTTCCCGGTCCGTAGCTGGGCGCTCGCCGCCCTGTCCGCCAGCCTGATCTGCGCCGCGAGCGCGACGCTCGCGGCCTGGTCGTCCGATCCGGCCGTGAATCTGGTGATCGCCGACCGTGGCGGCGAGGAAACCCAGGCCAAGATCCTGCCGCGCGCCGACGGCGGCTTCTACGTCAGCTGGTTCGACAATACCGACGGCGGTTACGACGTGCGCCTGCAGCGGCTCGACGCGCAGGGCAATGCGCTGTGGGCGCCGGGCGGCATCCGCGTCGCCGATCGCAGCTACAGCTCGACGACCGACTACGGCTTCGCGGTCGACGCCGCCGGCGACGCCCTGCTCTCGTTCCAATGCTGCACGCAGGGCGCCGGCGACGAGCGCATCGTCGTCGTCAAGATCGACGCCGACGGCGATCCGGCCTGGGGTGCCGGCGGCATCGCGGTCTCGACGCTCGGCGAAGGCGCGGTCGTCTCGTACGTCGCGGCCGGCGCAGACGGCAGTGCGCTGGCGGCCTGGATGAACGACGCCGGCCAGGGCCGCGTGCAGAAGCTCGACGCCGCCGGCCAGCCGCAATGGGGCGCCACCGGCGTGACCGTGCCGGGCCCGGCCAGCGGCCTGAAGTTCATGGCCGACATCAAGGGCGCCGGCAGCGGCGACGCGATCGTCGCCTGGAGCAACCAGTCCGGTTCCACGCGCATCCTGCGCGCGCAGAAATTTGCGTCGGCCGACGGCGCGCCGCTGTGGGGGACCGACGGCGTACGCGTGTCCGACAGCGGCAATCTGCAGGCCGGCTATTTCCCGAAGATCATTCCGGACGGCGCCGGTGGCGCGCTGTTCGCGTACTACGACGCCAGCGGCGTCGCGTTCAACGTCCGCGTGCAGCACGTCGACGCCGACGGCAGCCGCCGCTTCGGTGCCGACGGCGTGCTGGCGACCACCGATACCGGCAAGGGCCACTACAGCCCGAGTGCCACCTACGATCCGGCCACCGGCTTCACCCATCTGATCTGGGTCGACGGCACCACGATCAACCAGCAGAGCTACGACGGCCTCTACGCGCAGCGCATCGATGCCGGCGGCGTGCGGATCTGGGCCGACGGCGGCCGCGAACTGGTGCCGATGACGATCTCGACCAACGGCGCCAACGCGCTGTCCCAGCTGGTCGCGCTGCCGGCGCCGGACGGCCTGCTGGCGGCCTGGGTCACCGGCAACACCTCGGTCGCCGCCAACCCGATCACGACGGTGCGACTGGACGCGACGGGCGCGGAGGTCTGGCCCCAGCGCGTGTCGCTGAAGAGCCGGGCCAATCGCACCTCGCGCCTGACCGGTGCGACCAGCCAGGCCGGCTATGCGGCCTACGTCTGGAGCGAGGGCAGCGGCAACGACGCCGGCAGCCTGGACGTGCTGGCCCAGAACCTCAGCTACGCCGGCGCGCTCGGCCCGACCGATCCGGACCTGCTGTTCGCCGACGGTTTCGAGCCGTGACCGACGGCCGGCGGCCGACCGCGCCGGGCCGGCACTGCGCGGCTTTTGCCATGCGCATCGCCACCCTTTACCCTTGTGACCTCGCTCGCACCACCCATCCGGAAGCATGAGCAAGCAACTTGCCCTGGTCATCGACGACGAACGCGACATTCGCGAGCTGCTGACGCTGACGCTCGGTCGCATGGGACTGGTGGTCGACACGGCGGCCAACGTCGCCGAAGCGCGCCAGCGCCTGTCCGAGAATCGCTACACGCTCTGCTTCACCGACATGCGCCTGCCCGACGGCTCGGGCCAGGACATCGTCGAATACGTCGCCGGCCATCATCCGGAGACGCCGATCGCGATGATCACCGCGTACGGCAACGTCGACGCGGCCGTCAACGCGCTCAAGGCCGGCGCGTTCGACTTCGTCTCCAAGCCGGTCGACATCAACGTGCTGCGGCGGCTGGTGCAGACCGCGCTCAAGCTCGGCGAGACCAAGCGTGCCGAGCAGGTCGCCAGCGGCAGCAAGCTGATCGGCGAATCGGCCCCGATGCAGGAGCTGCGCGCGACGATCGCCAAGATCGCGCGCAGCCAGGCGCCGGTCTACATCGCCGGCGAGTCCGGCGTCGGCAAGGAGCTGGTCGCGCGCCTGATCCACGAGCTGGGCCCGCGCTCGGCGACGCCGTTCGTGCCGGTCAACTGCGGCGCGATTCCGTCGGAGCTGATGGAGAGCGAGTTCTTCGGCCACAAGAAGGGCAGCTTCACCGGCGCGCACGCCGACAAGGACGGCCTGTTCCAGGCCGCGCACGGCGGCACGCTGTTCCTCGACGAGGTCGCCGAGCTGCCGGTGCACATGCAGGTCAAGCTGCTGCGCGTGATCCAGGAAAAGGCGGTGCGGCCGATCGGCGCGCGCGCCGAGGTGCCGGTCGACGTGCGCATCCTGTCGGCCACGCACAAGAACCTCGCGCGCATGGTCGACCTCGGCGCGTTCCGCCAGGACCTGTTCTACCGCATCAACGTGATCGAGCTGCGCGTGCCGCCGCTGCGCGAGCGCCGCGGCGACATCCCGCTGCTGGCCACGCGCGTGCTCGAGCGCCTCGCGCGCGACGGCGGCGGGCCGCCGGCGCGTCTCAGCGAGGGCGCCACCGCGGCGCTGATGACCTACGAGTTTCCCGGCAACGTGCGCGAGCTGGAGAACGTGCTCGAGCGTGCCGTCGCGCTGTGCGAGGACAACGTCATCGCCGCCGCGGATCTGCGTCTGATCCCGACGCAGAGCGCCGGCAGCGTCGCCGAACCGACACCGGCCGCGCTGCACGAGGCGCCGCCGCGCGCGGCACCGGCCGCGCCGCCGGCGCCGGCCGCACCGCTGTCGGACTCGGCGTTCAACGACCTGGCCGCCGCGGTCGCCGAGACCGAGCGCGCCGCGATCATGAAGGCGCTGGAGGCCACGCGCTGGAACCGCACCGCCGCGGCCCGCCATCTGGGGCTGACGCTGCGCCAGCTGCGCTACCGCCTCGAGAAGCTCGGCATCGAGTGACGCCGCGGCGTCGGCGCCGCCGATGCCGTTTTGCCGGTCGGTCTGCCCTCGCGTATTCCGTTCGCGCCCGTCGCATCGGTGGCACACGCGCATCGGCGACACGAAAGTACGCGCCGGCGACGCATCGGACACCCGCACCGAGACGCGCGCACTTGGGATCACAGGCCTGAGCCGTGTCCGATCCGGAACCGGATCGACCCGCCGCCGGCACGGCACACCGCATCGGCCTGCCCGATACCTTCGCGCACCGTCGGTGCGCGAGCCGGCCACCGCTGTGCGCGCTCGCGAGGTGCGCCCGGTCGAACCCGCCGGCTTGGCTGCGCTGGCTGCGGCGACTTCGCCGTCGACGCGCGGGCACGCAGAGGCATCGCGCAGCGACGGCATCTTCGCGCGCAGGCACAGATGCCGGCCGACGTGACGATAGGCATCGCCTGCGCAGACACATGCGCACACCGAGCGATCGATCCGCACGTCGCCGACGCGATCACATCATCGGATGGATCGATGCGAGGCGATCGACGGCGCGCATCGGGATTTTTTCCCGATCATCACAGGAAAAAATCCTGACGCATCGCGCATAAAACCGCGTTTTTCCCGGGCAAAAACGTGATTCTTCGGATCGATCGCCACGCCGCACCCCGCATCGGCGTGTAGCGAAACTGGCGCAGTCATGTGCCACGGGAGTGGCAGCACGCAGCAGCGCGATCGATGCGATGGCGCGTCCGCGCGATCGATCGCTCGCGACGCCGATCGCGAAACGGCATCCCGCGCAGCCATTTGCACGCATGCGTTCGCGGTTGGCCCGCTTCCTGCTCTTCTCATAGCCCGCACCAACCCGTCGAACACCCACGATGCGTGGTCGCAAGCTCCAGCGAAGCGCTTGTGCAACACGGCATCTCGATCAACACAACCGGAGGGGTCATGAGGAAAGTCCTGTTATCGGCAACGGCATTGGCGACGGCGCTCGCATCGACGCTGGCGCTGGCCAACGACAAGCTCGTCCAGCTCTCGCAGAGCGAAGAGAACTGGGTGATGACCGGCAAGAACTACAACGCCAACAACTTCAGCAAGGCGACCCAGATCAACGACAAGAACGTCAGGCAGCTGCGCCCGGCGTGGACGTTCTCGACCGGCGTGCTCAACGGCCACGAAGGCACGCCGCTGGTCGTCAACGGCACGATGTACATCCACTCGCCGTTCCCGAACCTCACCTTCGCGCTCGACCTCTCCAACCCCACGCGCATCAAGTGGATGGACAAGCCCAAGCAGAACGCGGCCGCGCGCGCGGTGGCCTGCTGCGACGTCGTCAACCGCGGCCTGGCCTACTGGCCCGGTGACGGCAAGGTGCCGGCACTGATCTTCAAGACCCAGCTGGACGGCCACATCGTCGCGCTCAATGCCGAGACCGGCGAGACCTACTGGAAGCTCGAGAACTCCGACATCCGCGTCGGCTCGACGCTGACGATCGCGCCGTACGTGGTCAAGGACTACGTGATCGTCGGCTCCTCCGGCGCCGAGCTCGGCGTGCGCGGCTATCTGACCGCCTACGACGTCAAGACCGGCGAGCAGAAGTGGCGCGCCTACGCGACCGGCCCCGACGAGGAGCTGCGCCTGGCCAAGGACTTCAACAGCGCCAATCCGCACTACGGCCAGTTCGGCCTGGGCCTCAAGACCTGGGAAGGCGAGGCCTGGAAGATCGGCGGCGGCACCAACTGGGGCTGGTACGCGTTCGATCCGGCGACCGACCTGATCTACTTCGGCAGCGGCAATCCGGCGCCGTGGAACGAGACGATGCGTCCCGGCGACAACAAGTGGACGATGACGATCTGGGGCCGCAACGTCGACACCGGCATGGCCAAGTTCGGCTACCAGAAGACGCCGCACGACGAGTGGGACTACGCCGGCGTCAACGTCATGATGCTGTCCGAGCAGACCGACAAGGCCGGCAAGAAGCGCAAGCTGCTGACCCATCCGGACCGCAACGGCATCATCTACACGCTGGACCGCGAGAACGGCGACCTGGTCTCGGCCGACAAGCTCGACGACACGGTCAACTGGGTCAAGAGCGTGGACCTCAAGACCGGCCTGCCGCTGCGCGATCCGGAGTTCGCCACGCGCATGGACCACAACGGCCGCGACATCTGTCCGTCGGCGATGGGCTATCACAACCAGGGCCACGACTCCTACAACCCCGACAAGCAGCTGTTCTTCCTCGGCATCAACCACATCTGCATGGACTGGGAGCCGTTCATGCTGCCGTACCGCGCCGGCCAGTTCTTCGTCGGCGCCACGCTCAACATGTATCCGGGCCCCAAGGGCGATCGCCAGAACTACGAGGGGCTGGGCCAGATCAAGGCTTACAACTCGATCACCGGCGAGTACAAGTGGGACAAGATGGAGCGTTTCGCGGTCTGGGGTGGCACGCTCGCGACCGCCGGCAACCTGGTGTTCTACGGCACGCTCGACGGCTTCATCAAGGCGCGCAACGCCGACAACGGCGACCTGCTGTGGAAGTTCAAGCTGCCGTCCGGCGTGATCGGCCATCCGATGACCTATACCCACAAGGGCACGCAGTACGTCGCGATCTTCTACGGCGTCGGCGGCTGGCCCGGCATCGGCCTGGTGCAGGATCTGGAGGATCCGACCGCCGGCCTCGGTGCGGTCGGCGCGTTCAAGAAGCTCGCCAACTACACGCAGATGGGCGGCGGCATCATGGTGTTCTCGCTCGACGGCAAGGGTCCGTACGACGACGTCAACCTCGGCGAATACGCCAGCAACTGAGGCCGCGCGGCACGGGGCGTCGCAGTGACGCCCCGTGTCTTCCGATCCACGCGACGAAACGGGATTCGTGCATGTTCCTACGTGTGTTCCATCGCTTCTTCCGCGCCGGCGTCTGCGCCGGCGGTCTCGCCCTGGCGGCGCTGCCGGCGGCGGCCGCCCCCGAAGCGCTGCGCATCTGCGCCTCGGAGATCGAGGCGCCCTACTCGTACAAGGACGGCAGCGGCTTCGAGAACCGCATCGCCGAGATCGTCGCAGCGCAGATGGGCCGCAAGGCCGATTTCGTCTGGTCGCCGCGCGCGGCGATCTACCTGGTCCGCGACGGCCTCGACAAGAACGAGTGCGACGTCGTCATGGGTCTGGACAGCGGCGACGAGCGCGTGCTGACGACCCGCCCGTACTACCGCGCCGGCTACGTGTTCGTGACGCGCGCCGACCGCGAGCTCTCGATCGACACCTGGAACGATCCGCGCTTGAAGCAGATGAGCTCGATCGCGATGGGCTATGCCTCGTCGGCCGAGGCGATGATCAAGAAGATCGGCAAGTACGAGGACAACGCCAACTACGTCTACTCGCTGACCGACTTCAAGTCGCGGCGCAACCAGTACATCCGTGTCGATCCGGCACGCATGGTCAACGAGGTCGCGCAGGGCAAGGCCGATCTGGCGATCGCGTTCGCGCCGGAGGTCGCGCGCTACGTCAAGGCGTCCACGGTGCCGCTGAAGATGCAGCGCGTGCCGGCCGACGACACCGGCACGGGCGAGCCGATCGCGTTCCAGTTCGACCAGTCGATGGCGGTGCGCAAGAACGACCGCGCCCTGCTCGACGCGCTCAATGCCGCGCTCGCGGCCGCGGCGCCGCAGATCCAGAAAGTGCTCAGTGACGAAGGCATACCGGTCGTTCCGGCTGCTTCCTGAGATCGCTCACGACCCAGGCCACCGGACCACCCAGATAGGTAGACGATGAAGAACACCCCACGAACCGCCGGCGTGCTGAGCCTCGCCGTCCTGGCGCTCGCCGCCGCCTCCGCACAGGCGCAGATCACCTTCCGCAACGTCACCGACGGATCGACGCTGAACCTGTCCGACGCGCGCGAGGAAGGCCGCGACACACCCGGCGTCAAGCAGTTTCTCGAAACCGGAAGGAACCCGTACAACAGCAAGCCGGCCTGCCTCAAGCAGGGCGAGGATCTGATGCTGACGGCCTGTTCGGCCTGCCATGGCCACTACGCCGAGGGCAAGATCGGCCCGTCGCTGACCGACGACTACTGGACCTATCCGGAAGGCAAGACCGACGAGGGCCTGTTCTCGATCATCTTCGGCGGCGCGCGCGCGCAGATGGGTCCGCAGTACCTGTCGCTGACGCTCGACGAGATGCTGCAGGTCATGGCCTGGGTACGCCACATCTATCACGGGCCGGTCGAGGCGGCCGACTGGATGACCGACGAGGAGCGCAAGGCCTACAAACCCTGGTCTCCGGACCAGAAGCTCGAGGTACCGGACGGCGCGGTCTGCGCACCGTGACGGCACCCGCCGCGCCGCATCGCCGGCGCGGACCTGCAACGGACGCCGCCGGACGCCGGCGGACCCATGATGGTTCCACTGCACCACACCGAGGAGCGAAGATGAAATCGAACACCGCACGCATGCGCATCCCGCTGTCCCTGCTGGCGATCGGCGTCGCCGCCCTGTGCGGCGGCCAGGCGCTGGCCTACGACGGCACCAAGTGCAAGGAAGCCGGCAACTGCTGGGAGCCCAAGCCGGGCTATCCGGAGACGGTCGCCGGCTCCAAGTACGACCCGAAGCACAACCCGAACGAGCTCAACAAGCAGTCGGTGTCGATCACCGCGATGGAGGCGCGCAACGCCCAGCGCGTGGCCCACTTCAAGAAGACCGGCAAGTTCGAGTACGACGTCGCCAAGCTGCCCAAGCCGTGATTCGCGCGGCCGCCCGTCCGCCGTGCCGGCACGGGCGGCCGCCGCGACGCCGGCACCGCCGCCCGCGCTGCCGCGCGGGCTCGCGTGTCCGCGCCGACACCCGCCTCACGAACCCTGCCCCGACGACACCGGCTACGTGAACAGTCTCCCCGCTTCCGCGTCACCCGCCCCTCTGGATCTGGACGCCTGGCGCGAACGCGCGCTCGGCTTCGAACGCGAGGTCGCGCGCGCCGTCGTCGGCCAGTCGGCGGCGCTGCGCCTGCTGACGATCGCGGTGTTCGCGCGCGGTCACGTGCTGCTCGAAGGCGACGTCGGCGTCGGCAAGACCACCTTGCTGCAGGCCGCCGCACGCGCGATCGGCGGCGACTACGGCCGCATCGAAGGCACGATCGATCTGATGCCGGCCGACCTGATCTACCACACCTCGCTCGACGAACACGGCCGGCCGCGCGTCGAGCCGGGTCCGGTGCTGCGTCACGGCGAGCGGCTGGCGGTGTTCTTCTTCAACGAGATCAACCGCGCGCGGCCACAGGTGCATTCGCTGCTGCTGCGCCTGATGGCTGAGCGCAGCCTGTCGGCGTTCAATCGCGAATACGCCTTCCCGTATCTGCAGGTGTTCGCCGACCGCAACCAGGTCGAGCGCGAGGAAACCTTCGAACTGCCGGCCGCCGCGCGCGACCGCTTCTTCATGGAGATCGCGATCGCGACGCCGGCCGATCCGGACGTGCGCCGCGCGCTGATCTTCGATCCTCGCTTTCACGACGTCGCGGCCCTGGTCGAGGCGGTGACGCCGGCCGTGCTCGATCCGACGCGGCTCGATGCGGTCGCGCGCGCGATCCAGCAGCAGGTGCGCGCCAGCGACCGCCTGCAGCACTACGTCGAGGCGCTGTGGTCGGCCGTGCGCGATCCGGCGCGCGCCGGCATCCGCATCGACGACGTCGACACCGAGCGTCTGATCGCCGGCGGCGCCAGCCCGCGCGGCATGGCCTATCTGGTGCGCGCCGCGCGCGTGCGCGCCTGGCTCGAGGGCCGCGACATGCTGGTGCCCGAGGATCTGCGCGCGGTGTTCTTCGAGACCGTCGCGCATCGCATCTTTCTCGCACCGGTCTACGAAGCGCGCCGCGCGGCGATCGTGCCGGCGCTGTGCCGCGCCGTCTTCGAGACGGTGCCGGTGCCCTGAACGCCGCGTGGAATCCGCCGTGAGCGCCGCCGCCCGCGCGATCGACCCGGCGCCCGCCGAGGCGACGCTGGCCTATGCGCTGCGCTGGCGCGTGCGCGGGCTGACTCCGGGCGCGCATCGCGGCGCCGACACCGGGCCGACCGGTGCGTTCCGCCGGCTGGTGCCGTTCGAGCGCAGTCCCGATGCGCGCCGGCTCGACCTGCGCGCGAGCCTGCGCGATCCGTTCGGCGGACTGTACGTGCGCCAGTTCGAGCAGCGCAGCGCCGCCGCGGTCCAGGTATTGATCGACACCTCGGCGTCGACCGCATTCGACGGCGGACACGGCAGCGCCTGGTCGCGCGCGATCGCGCTGACGCGCTACGTCGCCGATGCGGCCGGGTCCATCGGCGACGCGTTCGGCCTGGTCGCCGGTGCCGCGACCGCGGCGGTCGAGCGGCCACCGCTGCGGCAGCGCGCGAATGCCGCGCTCGATGCGCTGGACCGGCATGTGCCGCAGGGCCGCAGCATAGACGCGCTGATCGACGCGGCGCGCACGCTCGGCCTGCGCCGCCGGCTGGTCTTCGTGCTGTCGGACTTCGCGTTCGCGCCGGCCGCGCTGGCGACATTGCTCGAGGCGCTGGCCGCGCACGACGTCGTGCCGGTCCGGTTCGGCCATGACGCGCTGACGCGCCTGCCGCGCTACGGCCTGGCCGAGCTGGCCGATCTCGAATCGGGCCGGCGCCGTCTGGTCTGGATCCGCCCGGCGCTGCGCACGCGCTGGCTCGCGGCCGAGGCGGCACATCGCGAGGCGGTCGCGGCGCTGTGCCGCCGCTACGGTCAGCCGCTGCTCGATCTGCCCGGCGCGCTCGACGTCGAGGCGGTCAGCCGACATCTGCTGGAGCGATGAGCACGATGCGCGCCTCGCCCTCACCGCTGCGCCGCTACGCCGCATCCGCCGTATTCGGTCTGCTGGCGGCGTCCGGCGCCTGCGCCGACGACGGCCCGATCCGCGCGTTGCAGGCGCTCGACACGCGAGCGGTCGGCTATACGCTCGGCGATCGCGTGCCGCGCAGCGTGGTGCTGCGCGTCGACCGAGACTGGCAGCTGCAGAGCACCGCATTGCCGGCGCCCGGCCCGCAGACCTACTGGCTCGAGCTGCGCGCGCTCGACGTGCACGAGCGGCTCGAAGGCGATGCACGGGTCTATCGCATCGATCTGGACTACCAGACGTTCTACGCGCCGATCCAGGCGCTCGAGCGCAGCCTGCCGGCGTTCGAGGTGACGGTCCGCCGCGGTGAGCAGACCGCGAGCGCGCGCGTGCCGCCGTTCCGCTTCACGATGTCGCCGCTGCGCGAGGTCAGGCTCAGCGCCGGCGGCGACGAACGCGCACCGTCGATGCTGCGCCCCGACATCGAGCCCGGCCCGCGCCCGCTGCGACCGGTGTTCGCCGCGCTGGGCGGCGCGGTCGTCTTGGCCGCCGCGTTCGCGCTCGCACTGGCCTGGCACTACGCGCGCTGGCCGTTCGGACGCCGGCCGGCGCGGCCGTTCGCGCAGGCCGCGCGCCGTCTGCGCCGGCCGCCGCCGGACTATCGCGACGCGCTGCTGACCGTGCATCGCGCGTTCGACGCGACCGCCGGCCGCCGCGTGCTGGCCGAGGACGCCGCCGCGCTGATCGATGCGCAGCCGCGCTACGCGCCGCTGGCCGCCGACATCGGCCGCTTCTTCGCGGTCTCGCGCCAGGCGTTCTTCGGCAGCGGCGAACACGACGCCGCCGCGCTGCTGCCGCCGGCCGAGCTGACCGCGCTGGTGCGGCGGCTTGCCGCGGCCGAGCGGAGGCCGGCATGACGGCGGCGACGGACTGGCTGCTGCTGCGCCCATGGGCGCTGCTCCTGCTGCCACTGGCGCTGCTGCCGTGGCTGTACGCGGGCCGGCACGTCTCGGCCTGGCCGTGGTCCGGCGCCCTGCCGGCCGATCCGGCCTCGGCCTGGCTCGATCGCGTCCTGCGCGTGCTCGGCTCGCTCGCGATCGCCGCCTTCGTGCTGGCGCTGGCCGGGCCGGGCCTGCGCGGCGAGCAGGTCGAGCGCATCAGCACCGGCGCGCGCGTCGCGATGGTGATCGACCGCAGCGGCAGCATGAACAGCACGTTCGCCGGCCGCGCGCCGGACGGCGGCGAGGAGTCCAAGGCCGCCGCGGCGAAGCGCCTGCTGAAGGCCTTCGTGACGCGCCGCGAGCACGACCGCGTCGGCATCGTCGCGTTCTCGACCTCGCCGATGTTCGTGCTGCCGATGACCGACCGCCATGCCGCCGTGCAGGCCGCGATCGACGCGATCGACCAGCCGGGCCTGGCCTATACCGACGTCGCACGCGGCCTGGCGATGGCGTTCGACCTGTTCGACGCGCGCGATCCGGTCGCCTCGGAGGCGATCGTGCTGGTCTCCGACGGCGCGGCGGTGATCGATCGGCGCGTACAGGAGAAGCTGCGCGCGGCATTCGCGTCGCGGCCGCTGCATCTGTACTGGCTGTTCCTGCGCACCGAGCGCAGTCCCGGTCTGTTCGAGGCGCCGGCCGATCCGCGCGAGGACACGCCGCAGCGCATGCCCGAGCGTCATCTGCACCGGTTCTTCGAATCGCTCGGCGTGCCATATCGCGCGTTCGAGGCCGACAGCGCGGCCGAACTGGCCGCCGCGATCGCGACGATCGACCAGGCCGAACGCGGCGAGGTGCGCTGGCTCGAGGCGCTGCCGCAGCGCGATCTGTCGCCGTTCGCGTTCGCACTGGCCGCGCTGGCCTGCGCGCTGCTGGCGATCTGCAAGTCCTTCGAAGTGCGGATCGGCCCGCCGCTGCCGGTGCTGCGGCCATGAAGCGCGCGCGGACCCTGCGCCTGCGTGCGCTGATGCCGGCCCTGCTCTGGAGCGGTCTCGCGATCGGCCTCGGCGCGGTCGCGACGAGCGCCGCGCTGCTGGCGCAGCGTCTGCACGACAACCGCCTGATCGCCGCGCTCGCCGAAGGCCGCGACGTCGAGGTCGGCGAGGACGCCTCGGCGGCGCTGATGTTCGCGCGCGCGCACTACCTGCTCGTGCGCGACCGGCTCGACGATGCGCGCGCGCCGACCGAGCGTCTCGCGCTCGGCGACGCGCGCCGGTTCGCGTTCGCGGCGCTCTACGACCAGGGCAATGCGCATCTGCGTCGCGCGCTCGAGATCGTGGGCGCGCACCGCTACGACGACACGATCGCCCAGGTCAATCTGGCCAAGGAGCACTATCTGCGCGCGCTGCGCATCGATCCGGGCGACTGGGATGCCAAGTTCAACCTCGACGTCGCGATGCGCCTGGTCCGCGATTTCCCCGACGGCGAGGCCGAAGGCGACGAGGAACCGCCCGAGCAGCCGGACCGGCTCTGGACCGACCTGCCCGGCCTGCCGCGAGGCGGACCGTGAGCGGCCGCGCCGACGCGCGGTTCCGGCTGCTGCTGGCCGCCACCGCGCTCGCCTGCCTCGGCATCGCCGATCCGCAGATCGACTACCGGCGTCAGCGCTACGACGCGCTGTTCGTCGTCGACATCAGCGGCAGCATGAACGTGCGCGACTACCGCCTGGACGGCGCGCCGCAGAGCCGGCTCGACCACGTCAAGGCCACGCTGGCGGCGCTGATCGCCGACCTGCCGTGCGGCTCGCGCGCCGGCGTCGGCGTATTCGCCGAGCGCCGTCCGTTCCTGCTGATCGCGCCGGTCGAGACCTGCGCCAACTTCGCGCCGCTGGCCGGCATGCTGCAGCAGCTCGACTGGCGCATGGCCTGGGAGGGCGACAGCTACATCGCCAGCGGGCTGTACCAGTCGATCGACCTGGCCGCCGCGTTCGACACCGATCTGGTCTTCCTCAGCGACGGCCAGGAGGCGCCGCCGCTGCACTGGAGCGGCGCTGCGCCGTTCGAGGGCGAGCCCGGCGCCGTACACGGCCTGATCGTCGGCGTCGGCGACGTGATCCCGTCGCCGATCCCGAAGTTCGACCGCGACGGCCGCGAGAGCGGCTTTCTCGAACCCGGCGACGTCGTACAGGAGAACCGCAGCGGCACGCCGCCACCGGACGCCGAGCGGCGCGAGGGCTGGCATCCGCGCAACGCGCCCTGGGGCGCCGCCGCGGCGAGCGGCGAGGAACATCTCTCGGCCGTGCACGAAGCGCATCTGCGCGCGCTGGCCGCGGCGACCGGCCTGGGCTACGTGCGGCTGACGCCGGGCCTGCGTCTGGACCGCGCGCTGGCCGGCCACGCCGCACCGCGCGAAGCCGACGCGCGCCTGTCGCTGGCGCCGTGGTGTGC
This sequence comes from Dokdonella sp., assembly GCA_024707225.1. Classification (GTDB taxonomy): domain Bacteria; phylum Pseudomonadota; class Gammaproteobacteria; order Xanthomonadales; family Rhodanobacteraceae; genus Dokdonella. The sequence continues at coordinate 1,906,172 of JANQAE010000001.1, forward strand.
GGCGGCGGCGCTGATCCTGTTGACGGCGGTCTGGCGACCCGAACGCGCCGGCCGTCCGCTGTCCCTGCTTTCGCTACGACCGAGGAGACCCGCATGAGCTACCGCTTCCCCCGTTTCGCGCTGGCCGCCGCGTTCGCGGCCGCGCTGCCGATCGCGCCGGCATTCGCGCACGGCCCGACGCCGCACAAGGCCGAGGAGGCCGTGACGATCGCGCGGCCGCCGGCCGAGGTCTGGAAGGCCGTCGCCGATTTCGACGCGCTGGCGAAATGGAACCCGGCGGTCAAAAGCAGCGTCGCCAGCAAAGGCAACGCGCCCGGCTCCGAGCGCACCGTCGTGCTGGCCGCCGGCGGTGAGCTGATCGACAGCCTCGACACCTACGACGCGGCCGCGATGAGCTACGGCTATCGCCTCTATCAGGAGAACGTCGAGGCATTTCCGGTCAGCTACTACACCGCCGAGCTCAGCGTGAAGCCGGCCGACCGCGGCAGCGAAGTCGTCTGGTCGGCGCGCTACTACCGCGGCGACACCCACAACGACCCACCGGAGAACCTCAACGACGAAGCCGCGCAGAAGGCGATCCACGACCTGTTCCGCGCCGGCCTGGACAACCTCAAGCAGACGCTGGAAAAAAAGGACCTTTAATTCATCGCTGATCGACCGGAATTATTGCTGACTCGCTTCTACTGCTGGTGCGTCGAATCGCGCCGAGCATCATAGGTCAACTAGGTCGCTGAGATGCCCCGCGAACCGCCAGCTCTCCAGAGACTGCCAGGGAGAATAGAGCCAGGAGGAAGTCTGGGAATTCCTCTAGCCATAGATAATGTGGACGACGTCTAAACCTAACCCAGCAACGCTTGCCGCGAGCAAGGGCCGAGTCAACTGCTGCAAGACAACTATAATGACGAGACGGGTTGGCGCTGGGGTGTACTAGGCCAAGCACGACCTCAACCTTTGTTCGAACTCAAATTACAGCATGAGCGTTCTATCAGAGCTCCTTGGCATCAATTCATTTGATCATCTCCACCAAATTAAGGGGCTTGGCCAACACCTGCACACCGTGCGGGCTACGCCCAGTCTCGAACACGGTCTGCCAGAAACTGTTGTTTTGCTTCCCACCGAACACCGTCTCCGAAAGATCTTTGTTCACCCAAAGCGGTAATGCCGACAAATTGCGGACAAAGTTGCGGATGTTGATCCACAGCTGCTCCGGAAACAAGTAGTGAAATAACTTATCCTCTTGAATCGGCTTGCCCGTATTTATGAAATAGTTCTTGGCAACGTGTTGGATGTACCGCAGCCAGTTATAAACCAATTCCTCCTTGCTCATGCGGAAGGCGCGAAGATGGTCATGCTTGAACACATCCCCTTTCTGCAACCGACTTTCGATCTTATCGGTACCGACGTCCGGATCGAATCTCCCAACGTAGACCTCTTCTGCAATGATGTTCATCAGCTTAACGATCTGCGATGTTTCAAGCTCCGCGGATTCTCACCACTCTCAACGCCAAAATTGAGAGGAGTCGACAAGACTCCTTGATGAACAAAGAAAGAATAAAAAGTCTTGTCAATGGTGCTATAGGACAGCGGGCGCTCCTTGCCCCGACCGCCATAGTCGATGAAGTCACGCAACTTGTTTCCCGCATCTGAAGTGACCGCATCGCGAACGGCATCCAAGATGAATCGCTTCATCTCGCGCGACTGCCCCTTAAAATAGACCACTAGCTCCTGTTCGCTGAAACTAAGATCCCCATCGGGACGTCCCGTTTCAGCTCGAAACCGCTTCAGCCTATCGGTGTAAAGAGTGCTGCCCAGGTGGCGCTGCACCGATTTGTCGAAAGCCACCTGCTTTAGGGTGGTGCCGGCATTGGTATTGGTCGTTATCAGCGTGTCTGGATCGGGGTCGAAGAAAACCCGAACGGGCAGCGCCTTCGCTCCCAACATGATCTGTGCTGCGGCCTTATGCTGTCCGTCAAAGACGTGGATCGCACTCTTACCACCGTCCGAACTGGCCCACGCCAACGGCACATGGAGCTGTGGACGCCGCTGGTAGAACTCCTGCACCAATTTGCCGATGTTACTACCGATGCTCCGCGGATTTATGCGATCGTCATGAGCCAAATACTGAATCGGCAACTTTGCGAAGAAGTAGCGAAAACCGCTCAGCTCGTCGATGTATACGGGCACCGTACGCACTCGCTCATCGCCAACCGCGCTGAGAGTGAAGCTCACGCTATCGTCGGCAATCTTGAACGCCAACTGCTGTGACCCCCCGCCCGCCTCTCGTAGCACATCACCAAGATTCGCATTGCGATTCTCGGGAGCGACGGCGTCCTTGAGGCGGCTGAAGCGCTGCAATATCCGAGCAACCTCCAGATTGGCAGCCTGCTTGGAGCGGTTGCAGCTGGCGTGTGTTAGTGCAAAGTTCGAAGAATCGTCCTTTCCGCCGGTGTTGATCGGCACTACATGATCGATATCGATGGCGTCCTTGTGGAGTATCAGATCGATATCCTGCTCACAAATGAAACAATGACCATTCTGAGTTGCATGCAGTTGCGCTATTAACGCCTTTCGTTCATCAGCGGTTTTGCGCGATAAGAAGAGCGACGACATCAGTGTAAACCCCTGTTCTTATCCTCGAATAAAATCCAATCAAGCACTGGACACTGATCCATCCGCCGTACTGGAGTCCGCTGAGCCTAGACCGGACCATTTTGGTCCGCTCGGCATATTACTAGCAATCCGACCGGCCGACCCATTTCCCCGACGCAAACGGGTCGGCCTGCACTGGGTTGGACCGCTATGTTGCTCAGACAAGGAAGGCACCGCGCCCCGCTCGCTCTGCTCAGAGGCGGGGTCCAAGGCCAAGGTAAGGGAAGATAACGATCAGCAAACGATCCTACTAAACCGCCTTCGCCAACAGCGACCCCATATGCGCCGCACAAAGTGAGCCAGCCGGCTGTTGCATGGCGAGCTTGTGCGGCGGATCACGGCCGCATACGACGAAAACCGAAATCTACGTATCGGACTACACGCGATAGCGCGTGATCGGACGCCAGCGTCGCTCCTACTTCCCGATCACCACGCCCCACGGCAGCTCGCCGACCGCGATGTCCTTGATCTTCTTGCGCGTGGCCGTGTCGATCACGCTGACGCTGTTGGAGCGCCCGTTGGCGACGTAGAGCTTGCGGCCGTCCGGCGTCAGCGCCGGGTTCCACGGCCGCTCGCCGACCTTGATCTCGGCGACCGACTCGCCCTTGGCGACGTCGATCACCGAGACGCTGCCGGCGCCGCCGTTGGACGCGTAGACGAACGCGCCGTCGGCGCTGACGGTCAGGCCGGCGGTGCGCAGGCCGGTCGCGATGCTGCCGGTCTTGCTGCGCGAGGCCAGATCGATCACGTCGACGACGTTGGCGGTCTCCTGCGCGACGTAGAGCCGCGACGTTTTCGGCAGGAACGCCATGCCGCGCGGATGGCCGCTGGTCTTGATCACGGCGACCGAGCGGCCGGCGGCGACGTCGATGACGTCCAGATCGCTGCTGGCCTCGTTGCTGGTCAGCAGCCACTTGCCGTCCGGCGAGAACACGCAGTGCTCGGGATTGCGGCCCTGCGTCGCCACGTCGGCGCGGATCTTCAGCGTCGCCGCGTCGACCAGCAGGATGTGCTGCGAGCCTTCGACGCAGACCGCCAGCGAGGCGCCGTCCGGCGAGACCGTGACGCCCTCGGCATCCTCCTCGATCGGCACGCGCGTGCGCACGCTGTCCGAGGCGATGTCGAGCGCGACCAGCGCGTTGTGCGCGGCATCGATCACGAACAGCGTCTTGCCGGACGGATCGAGCGCGACCTGCTGCAGGCGCTTGCCGAGCTGGCCCTGCGCGCTCAGCGTGCGCACGACCTCGTCGCTGCCGGTGTCGATGATCGAGATCGTGCCGCTGCGCTGGTTCGGCACGTAGGCCATCGCTGCGGCCGATGCATGGACGGCGCCGAACGCCGCCGCGAGCGCAATCGCGGCCGTCAGCAGACGGCCGGGGCGCAGAAACGATCGAAACATGGGCAATCTCCTCGGGACGGTTCGGGTGCGGCGCGGCATCGGCCGGTGCCGGCACGCCGCGCGAAGAGCGGAGCGACCGCTGCCGGACCGGCGCGGCCGCTCCATCACTGCGGACGCCGGCTCAGTGCTTGCCGACGTCGAGCGGTGCGTCGGTCGCGTGCTTGGACGCGTCGCCGTACTTCTTCGCCTCGCTGCCGCGCCAGTTGGAGCGGACGAACGTGATGATCTTCCACAGATCGTCGTCGGTCTTGACGATCGAGCCGAACGGCATCATCGGTCCGACCACGTTTTCCTTGCCGATCCGATGATAGCCGTCCTTCTGCAGTGCGTCGCTGCCTTCGGAGATCAGGCGGAACAGCGTATCGTCGTCGCCGCCATAGACCCAGGTCTCGTTGGTCAGCGGCGGACACATGCCGCCGCCGCCGGAGCCGCCGTGGCAGCCGTTGCAGCTGGCCCGCAGGAACAGCTTGCGTCCTTCCTCGACGATGGCCTTGTCCGAATCCTGGTACGGATTCTTGAGCTGTCCCTTCGGCGTGGACTTGATGCGCTCGAGCGGCGGCATCGTCCCGGCCGCGGGCGCGGCGGCCGGATCGGCGGCCGCGGACGTCGCCGGCAGACCGAGCCACACGGCCGCCGCCAGCACCAGCGAAACACTTGCTGCAACTGCTTTGTTCAACACGTACGACTCCTCACTTTCGATTGCCTGGGGTAACACACCTGGGAAGGACGCAGCCGCCGCTCAGCCACGCTGCGCCGGGCCGCCTGAACCGCCACCGGACGCACGCGCGTGCTCGAGCACCTCGACCACGGCGCGGTTGTCGCGTTCGCTGGCGATGCCCAGCGCGGTCGTGCCGTCCTCGCTGGTCGCGCCTGCGTCGGCGCCGTGCTGCAGCAGCAGCCGCACCGAGTCGACGCGATTGGCCGCCGCCGCGATGATCAGCGGCGTGATGCCTGCCTTGTTCTGCGCGTTGACGTCGGCACCGCGCTCGACGAGCTTGGCCGCGGCGTCGTCCCAGCCGCCGACCAGGGCCAGCATCAGCGGCGTGTAGCCGCCGGCGCCGACGCTGAGGTTGGTGTTCGCGCCGGCCGCGAGCAGCGCGGCGACCGCGCCGGAGCGGCCGTGCTGCGCCGCGATGCACAGCGGCGTCAGGCCCTGCTGATTGGCGGTCTCGAGCCTGGCGCCCTTCTCGAGCAGCATGCCGACGATCTCCGGGCTGTCGCGCCAGGCCGCATACATCAGCGGCGTCCAGCCGTCGCGGTCGGCGAGGTTGACGTCGGCGCCGTGCTGGATCAGGAAACGCGTCAGATCGTTGTAGCGCGTCTTGACCGCGGTCAGCAGCGGCGTGTAGCCCTCGTCGTCGCGCGTGTCGACGTCGGCGCCGTGCTCGAGCAGATAGCGCACGCGCACGACGTCGCCGGCGGTCGCGGCATTGGACAGCTCGTCGTTCGGGTCGGCACCCTCCTTGAGCCAGCGCTTGAGCTGGTCGAGGCTGGCGCCGGTGCCGCCGGACGGCGTCGCCATCGAGGCCACCTCGGTCTTCGGCTGCGCGCCGTACTGCTGCGCGACCAGTTCGCCGCTGACCACGCATTCGGCACACTGCACCAGCGGCACGCCGTATTCGTCGAGAATCGCGCGGATCTGGTCCTTGCGGCTGACCAGCACCTCGTCGAGCTTGTCGCGCAGATTGCGGTCGCCGCGGCGCACGCCCAGCGCCATCTCGAACTGCAGCGGCGGATCGGCCGTCATCAGATTGACCGGCTGCAGCGTGATCGGCGCCTGCTTGATCGTCTTGTACCAGCCCGCGAACGGTCCCCAGATCGCGACCAGGTCGAGCTCGCCGTCGATCATCCGCTGCACCTGGTAGGACGGCTGATGCTCGGGCACGGTGACGCCGTCGTAGCTGATGAAATGCGTGACGGTGTTGTCCTTGATGCCGTGGTCGGCCAGCGCCTCGCGCACCGAGGACATCTGGTAGACGCCGATCTTGAGCTTCTTGAGGCGCGGATCGTCGAGGTTCTCGAAGCGCAGCTTGCGGTCCGTGCGCGAGGCCAGCACGAAGGTGCTGCGATAGACCGGCCGCGTCGTCAGCACGCGCTCCAGGCCGACCGGCAGGTCGAACATCACGTCGCACATGTTGGCGTCGAGCGTGCCGCGCATCAGGCCGCGCTCGGTCGACGGACGGAAGTCGTACTGCACGCCGGTGCCGAGCGCCTCGCCGAGCACCTTGGCGATCTTGTTCTGGAAGCCTTCGCCCTTGTCGTTGGACAACGGCATGTTGCCCGGATCGGCGCAGACGCGCAGCGCGCGGATCTCCTGCGCCTGGGCCTGCCCGGCGCCGAGCGCGAGCGCGCTGGCGGCGGCGAGGGCGGCGAGGGCACTCGCCGGCGGGTGGTGGATCCGGATCATCGGGACACTCCTCATTGCGGTGCGCGCGTGGCGGGCGCCTGTATGCCGATCGCACGCGTCTGGATCGAACGGCGCAAGCCGCGCTTGCGCCTCCTGGCTCCGGCAACTGCGCCGCGGCGGCCTGCCGGACCGTTCGGCGCGGTCATGCATCGTGCGACCTTGCGCGCCTGGATGCCTGCGAAACAACACGACCTTGGTGGTAGAAAAACGAATGCCCGGCGCCTCGTCGGCGCCGGGCTCTTCGATCGGTCGACTCAACCCACCAGGCGCATCAGTCGCCCACGCGGAACGTGTAGAGCGTGCCGCCCTGCGGGATCTTGTCGAGGTTGGCCGCCTTGGTCATCGCGGTGGCGCCGATCGCGCCGAACTTGTCCTCCAGATCCAGGCCGGCGGTGACCGGCAGGCCGATCCAGCCGCCGATGCCGCTCCAGACCGACACGTACTGCTTGCCGTTGACCTTGTAGGTGATCGGATTGCCGATCACGCCGGAGCCGAGCTTGCGCGACCACAGCACCTTGCCGGTCTTGCGATCGACCGCGCGGAAGTCACCGCCGAGGCTGCCGTAGAACGCCAGGCCGCCGTCGGTGATCAGCGCGCCGCCCCAGTTCGGATACGGATCGGGGATTTCCCACACCGTCTCGCCGGTCAGCACGTTGAACTTCTTGAACTTGCCGGTCACGCCCGGCTTCTCCGGATACATGTAGACGTTGGCGAACACGTAGACCGTGCCCTGCTGGGTATGGGCACGCTCCTGCGGCTCGAGCTCCATGCACCAGTTGTTGGTCGGGCAGTAGGCGACGCCTTCCTCGTTCGGATCGAGCGCGCACGGCTGCTGGTCCTTGCCGCCCATCGCCGACGGGCAGACCTGCGTGTTCTGCTCGACCGAGAACGGCGAGTGCTCCTTGACCTTGACCGGCCTGCCGGTCTTCATGTCGACCTTCTCGGCCCAGTTGGCGGTGACGTACTTGTGCGCCTTGAGCAGGGTGCCGTCGGCGCGGTCGAGCACGTAGGCGAAGCCGTTGCGGTCGAAGTGCACGAGGACCTTGCGCTTCTTGCCGTCGATCGTCCAGTCGGCCAGCATGTTCTCGTTGATGCCGTCGTAGTCCCACTGGTCGAACGGCGTCATCTGGTAGGCCCACACGGCCTCGCCGGTGTCGATCTTGCGCGCGAAGATCGTCATCGACCAGTGGTTGTCCTGGCTGCCGTCGTTGCACTCCTCGTGGGTCTTGTGCTTGCAGCGGAACGAGGGACTCCACAGGCCCGGATTGCCGGTCGCGTGGTAGACCAGCTTGAGCTCGGGGTCGTAGCTGTAGAAGCCCCAGCTGGCGCCGCCGCCGCGCTTCCACTCGTCGCCCGGATAGCCGGTGATGCCCAGGTCCTTGCCGCCCTGGCCGTAGTGCGGATTGGCCTTGTTGGTGTTCTTGGTCACGCACACGTCCTTGTCCGGACCGGTGGCGTGGCATTCCCAGAGCTTCTTGCCGTCGGCCAGGTTGTAGGCCGTGAAGCGGCCGCGCGCGGCGAACTCGTCACCGCCGAAACCGATCAGCACCTTGTTCTCGGCGATCAGCGGCGCCGGCGTGATCGTCTCGCCGTTCTCGGGGAACGCGTGCTTGACGACCCACAGCTCCTTGCCGGTCTTGGCGTCGAGCGCGATCACGAAGCCGTCGAGCGTGCCGAACACGACCTTGCCGTCGGCATAGGACAGGCCGCGGTTGACCGTGTCGCAGCAGGCGCGCGGCACCGCCGACTCGTCGCGATCTTCCTGCTTGACGTACTTCCAGATCGCCTTGGGATTGTCCGGATCGCTCAGGTCCAGCGCCTGCACGATGTTCGGCCAGCCGCTGATCAGATACATCATCGCCTTGCCGCCCTCGGTCACGACGACCGGCTGGCCCTCGTGGCCGCGCAGCGTGCCGCTGGACTGCGACCAGATCATCTGCAGCTTGCCGACGTTGTCGGTCGAGATGTCCTTGAGCGGGCTGTGCCGCGTCATCGACAGATCGCGGCCGGGCGCCGGCCACTGGTTCGGATCCTTCTGCCGCTCGATCGTCTCGGGGTTCGCCATCGCGCCCGCGCTGACCGCCCCCATGAGCACCGCGGTACACACCATCGCTACTCGTCGAAATTTCATTCGTTGCACTCCTCATTCGCAGACGGAAGACCCCTGGCAACGGCGATGCCGAAGGCACCTACCCACGGGCCGCGCGCTACCAACCAGCACCACGTCGATCGTTGCGCGACGCTTGTTAAGCAGCGGATGTGCCAAGCGCGAAGACGGACATTGCGACCTGAGGATTCAAGGAGTTGCGGACGTGTTCGGGAGAATTTCCTGTTGCGTTGCAATAGGAATTGCTCCCGAAGTGACACACTGGCGTTCAGGCGGAACAGCGGCTGCCGCGGCCGTCCGACGCGCGGACGCCGTCTGCCGTCGCGCGACCGATCGTCGCAGTCCTCACAACCGGCGGCGCATTCATGCCGCTCGGCTTATCATGGCCGCGGCCATCGACGAGTCCGTCACGCCAAGCTCCGGAGCGCAGCAGCGACGCGATCCGGACCCGCGCCGAAGAACGGACCTGAGGCCCGCGCAATCCTTCCTCCACCGGTTCTTCAAGGAGTCACATCCATGTCCAGACTACTGATCGCCGCCGGCCTGTTCGCGCTGGCCGCTCCGGTCTTCGCGGCCGAATGCTCGGTCGACATCGCCGGCGACGACATGATGAAGTTCGACAAGACCAGCATCGAAGTCAGCAAGAGCTGCAAGCAGTTCACGGTCAACCTCAAGCACCCCGGCCAGCTCGCCAAGAACGTGATGGGCCACAACTGGGTGCTGGCCAAGACCTCCGACGTCCAGGGCGTGGCGACCGACGGCATGTCGGCCGGCCTCGACAAGGACTACATCAAGCCCGGCGACGCCCGCGTGATCGCGCATACCAAGGTGATCGGCGCCGGCGAGACCGACTCGGTGACGTTCGACGTCGCCAAGCTCGCGGCCGACGGCGACTACACGTTCTTCTGCTCGTTCCCGGGTCACTGGAGCATCATGAAGGGCTCGCTGAAGCTGATCTGATCGCTTCGACGCGGCACCGATGACAAAGGCGGAGACGGTCGCGAGACCGCTCCGCCTTTTTCGTTCCATTAATACATCATTGCAATATTCGCGGGCACCGCCGCGTTTGATATGAATTTAGTTCAAAATACCCAAGCTTCTTCAAATATCGACATTTTGAAATCTGATCTAATCTTCCTCAACGACAGTCAGACACATATCTACCGGCAACCAGGCCTCTCGAAGGAGTCGCCATGCCTGGATCCGAAATGCCCAGACATGAGGCTCCAACCGCCCTGATGATCTGGCTCCCGCTAATTGGGCGTAAAACATTCGATTGGCCGCAAGAACCCATGCTCCGATGAATAAGACACAACACCCCTCTAATTATACGTACTGAAAATAACCGACCAATATGTTAGCTTATAACCGGCCGGCGAATAACATAGGCTCGAGTTCGAATATCACCGACAGAGCCCGCTCCCACAACGATATCAAATTCGCGATCGAAGTCGTTTGCCGCGACGATAGCGCTTACCGGAACATGCCAAGAGTTTGCCGCAGCCTCTACGATAGCGCCCGCTAGCGTCATGGGAACACCATCTTCATTATTGAAAGATCCAGCATAAACCGACCCCTTTTTTATGGTCGCCTTGAAATATTACAGGCAACCCCGATGCACCTGTAACAAACACGTTGAATGCAGGCTCGAACTCTTTGACATGTTTCAACTCATAGTCAAGCAACATAAAGTCCACAATCACTAACTCATCAGGCAGTTCCATCCGTTCGATATCGATTGCAGATACCCAAGCTCCACGATGCTTGGCAATAGGTAAACTTCCGGTACGACCACCGCAGATCCTGATGGTCTGCGCAGCAGAAACCTGAGACTCGGGCTCCTCATACAGTGCCGGGACAAGTGTCGCCTGTTCAGATGCCCAGCTCGCAAGCTGCTCTTCTGACAATACTGGCTCCGCGCGGTCGCGTGCGGCGCGCGTTGACTCACCCGCGATAAATCCGGCAATACCTTGAAGTGGAGACGCTGCGAACCCCCCCACAGTGATCGCTCCGCCTAGGACAGGCTCCGCCAGGGCATACGATCTGTCCGCGGCGACAATGCAAATCCGGGCGATGGGTTCGCCACTGCTGCTTTTCAAAACGCGAAGATTCTCGGAGGCTTTTGACGCGAAGGCTCGCTGACTTTCGGGCGAAAAGCGGCTCTCTCGAGGGGCGGGACAGCGATCACAAAAAAGAACCTCTCCAGGAATGGATACCCAATCGTGAGGTTGTATGACGCGCTGTGTGTGACCAGCCTGCGTAACTACGAGATTAACATCAAGCGTGGGAGCCGTACGCGTGCAAAGAGATACTAACTCTGTTGATGCATTTCGAAACAAACCGTCTGCCTCGAAAGGAGACTTCCGGAGCGTCAACTCGACAATAGTACCACCATCACGGAGTCGCTCCTCGCGCGTCGCAGGACGCAGTATTGGTCGACCGCTGAGTCCGGAGCCAAACTCAAGAACGAGTGTATCTGTGGCGGCCGCGTCAGGTCGTCTCGTGACTACCTTGACGCGATCAGATGCCATAAATACCGAAAAGAATCCTATTCCGTATTTTCCAGTGCTACGGAAACCCATTGAAAGAAGACCGGGAAATTCTTCTTGAACCTGAGGCTTATTCCAAAAGCTTGATCCGAAATCAAGAAGATAACGAGTGAGCACGCGAGAGGACATGCCGACTCCATCATCCATCACCCGAAGAGTGAATGAACCCGCACTCTCAAGCAGCTCCACAGAAACTTGCCCAAACTCGACTGGCCGCCCCTCATAAAGTCTGCGGGCCCGAATCGCATCTGCACCATTCTGAATTAGCTCTCTAAGTGGTACGGTCGGATCATTTCCGTACAGCTCCTCACCGCCCAAACTTCTGATTATGTTGGGAAGATCGGACAGATGAATTGCAGCATGAACAGGGTGCCAGCCTGTTGTCTGTATGTAATGAGCGAGACGCTCCGGATGATCAACGCCAGCCACACGCCGAGCAGAAAATCGAGGCATGGATCGGTCCGCCAATAGGCTATCAATTCCCCTAAGCTCCGCATCGACCATCCGCAGCGTATCTAGGCAAAGCCACCAAGCGCTAGACTCATCAAGAGAGAAAGCTTGGCCCGAAGTAAAAATAAGGGCATCGTCTTTCACGTAGGACTTATTTAACCGCTCTTGAAAGGTCCAATGCATCCTGGATTCAGGCTTGATATTGGAGAAAATTTTCTGAAATGGGGGCGACCTTCGCGCATCCACGTGTGCAGCATCAGCCGCTCTCAGAATGCAAGCGATCTTCAATGGATCGATCGTCCAATCTCCGGGCGCCCAATGAGGAGCGCCGATTCGGCGATCCAGGCGTTTTTCAGCCTCAGTCAGTGACCACCAGTGGCTATGTGCAATTTGACCGATAACTCGGCCGAAGGTTTGCCTAAGCTCAGTATCTTCGATGAGATATTGAGCAGACGCTCCCATGCCAAACTGAAGGAAGGCAAGCTTTTCTGCATTTTCGGCATGTAACAAGCGCAGCAAAGAGAATAGAGCGAGTTGCCGAGCACCCTCTGGAGGCTCGGCGACTTCAAGCAAGTTCGGCGCTCTGCCATATGTGGAGCGGAAATAGGAGTGAATAGTGTCAGCCCAGCGTGGATCGCGCCTGATCGCATCCAATCCTCCCGGTGTCGCAGCGATGGACATCGCCAGATCGTGCAACAGGAGGCTCCCTCCTAGCACGTAGCCCTCCGCAGGATTTAGTGAGAAGTTCGGCCCCACAATTTGGGAAGCCACCTCCCATAGCGCGTCCAGATGAGTAATGTCGTGGACTGTGAGGTCGGGAAGATCCTTGGCAATCTCAAGGGAGAGAAGGCTTGCGCGCTCCCTAAAGCTCAGAAATGACGTCCGCAAACGATCACGTTCTGCCTGATACAAGTCAGGGTCCACGTTCGCCAGCGTGCGTCGCCATAATGAGCTCTGCTCGACGGTCTTGGACAGATCTAGCATTAGATTGTTCTCTCTGCGGCCTTTTTGGATGAGTCTAGTGATCGTTGGAGTGTTCTGCGTATTGCGACTAGCCACCTGACTTCGTCCAACAGTAAATTCCTCACCATCCGATTGGGTATTGCCATTTAACATCCGAGAACAAGTGTTGCAAGTACCTCAAAAATTCGCCCACCTTGCGTCCAGAGTTCCAGCATCGCACGCAGGAGGCAACGATGATGTGTCTTTCTTACGGGGGCAGAATGCAAAGCGGAGCGTGACCAGCCGGGTAATCCGTGGCACGTGCTCGGTCAATAAATCAAATTGCAGTTCTGGTCGACCGGCAGATGATAGAGCGGTGATCGGCAACGGCTGTGTGAGTGACCGTAAGCCCTTCTTTGGGATGTTAATCCGTTGCCCCCGCAATGCCGCGTTTTTGAAAGTATGCGACCTCGCGACCGCTAGTTAGATTCGCGCCTCACGCCAGCGCCGCAGCACCTCGACGGCGACCTCGGCGGTCTCGGCCAGCGGCCGCGCCGGCACGCGCGGCGCCTCGTCGAGCGACTGCAGCCAGCCACCGCGGCGCAAGGCCTCGTGGAACCGCGCGAACTTGCCGCCGATCGGCTCGGGCGCGAACGTCGCGACCGGCCGTCCGGTCGCGGCGGCCTCCGACAGCATGTTGACCGAGTCGGGCGTGACGACGATGCGGTCGGCCCAGGCCAGCAGGCCCGCGTACGGATTCTCGCCGTCGGCTTCGCTGTCCCAGAACAGGCCCGGGAATGGCGCGAACGCCTGTCGCAGCCAAGGTCGCAGCGCGGCCGGCGTACGTCGCGACAGCGTGACCAGGAAGCTGCCGCCGGCGGCGGCGTAAGCAGCGGCGAGCGCGTCGATGAAGCGGCGGAAATACGCCTCGTCGAGGCGCTGCGCGCCGTTGCCCGCGCCGATCAGCACCGCGACGCGCGGCTGCGGCCACTGCGCGAGCGCGGCGAAGCGTGCATGCGCCTCGGCCAGCCAGGCCGGCGCGACCGGATGGATCGAGCCGATCGTCCCGATCACGCGCGGACCGGCGAGGCCGTCATGGCGCGGCGCGACGACGACATCGAAATGGCCGGCATCGATGCGCGGATCGAGGATCTGCACGGTGTAGCAGCGGCCGTCGCTGCGCGCTTTCAGCACACGCAGCAGCCAGGCCGCACGGCGGCCGCAGCCGATCGCGATGCCGGGCCATGGAGGCGCGAACGCCGCGCCGTCGAACCTGCGCAGCGCCAGGCCCGCACCCGCGGTCAGCGCGGCGCGAACCAATCCCAGGGCGCGCGCAGGCCGATCGTCACGACGATGGCGTCCAGGCCCATCGCCTGGGCCAGTGCCGCGGCCTGACGCCGGTTGCCGGCGATACCGTCGCTGACGACCCAGCAGCGCGCGGAACCGGACGCGCTCATCGCGGGTCCACCGGTCGGTCGCGATTGTCCAGCCCCGTGTTCCAATCTGTTGTTCGCATCGCCGTTTATCATCGCACGGCGTTCGTTCTATCGTGCCGGCCTGGCAACGTGGCCGTACCGATCGCCGGTCCGATCGCGCGTCGCGCTTGTATTGGCGCGTTATGCCGTCAGATCGGGTGACCGGGCGGTCGTCCGACCCGTCACGTTCGCATCCACCGTACCCGGCTCCGCGCCGGACATTCGTCACCAGGAGGAAATCCGATGCTCCGTCGCACCGTTCTGGCCAGCGTGCTGGCCCTCGTCTCGGCCGGCGCCTACGCCGCGCCGATCACCTACAAGCTGGACCCGAGCCACACCGACGTGCTGTTCACGTGGAATCACCTCGGCTTCTCGAACCCGACCGGCCACTTCGGCCAGATCGAGGGCACCCTGGTCTACGACGAGGCCGATCCGACGCGTTCCTCGGTCGAGGCCACGCTGCCGCTGGCCGGCCTGGACACGCACGTGGCCAAGCTCGACGAGCACCTCAAGAAGGACGAGTTCCTCGACGCGGCCAAGTACCCGACGATCACGTTCAAGAGCACCAAGGTCGACAACGCCGGCAGCGGCAAGCTCAAGGTCACCGGCGATCTGACGCTGCGCGGCGTGACCAAGCCGGTCGTGCTCGACGTCAAGCTCAACGGCGCCGGTCCGCATCCGATGAAGAAGGTGCCGGCGATCGGCTTCGACGCGACGACCACGATCAAGCGCAGCGAGTTCGGCATCGACGCCTACGTGCCGAACATCAGCGACGAGCTCAAGGTCAGCATCACGACCGAGGCACTGGGCCCCAAGCCGGCCGGCTGATCGTCCGCGTCGCCGGTATCACCAAAGCCCTGTCGCGCTGCGGCGGGGCTTTTTTCGTTGCGTCAGCCGCGCTTGACGCCCTGGTTCCTGAGCGCTTCCAGGCCGGCCAGGTCGAGGCTGGCGACCGCGGACTTGAGCTGGTCGACGCTGTCGACCGTGCCGGACACCTCGACCGTGAAACGGTCGCCGAGGATGATGCTGTACGCGCCGTGGTGCGCGCGGCCGTCCCATTTCTCGCTGACCAGACGGCCGTTGTCGTTCCAGGTCTTCTCGTAGCCGTCGTCGGTCTCGCGCTGGCTCTGCACGTTGGCCAGGCCGGCCAGGCCGAGCAGGCCCTTGGCGCTGCCGACGTCGGTGATCTCCACGTGCAGCGCGCGACCGCCGTCGCCGGCGTAGGTCGCCTTGGCGACCGACATCTGCATGCCCATCGCGCCGTTCTGCTCGGCCGAGAACTCGGTGCGCTTCCAGCCGCCGAGCGTATCGGGCAGGAACGGCTTGAGCGCATCGGGCTTGAGCGCCTCGACCTGCACGCCGCCGCCGAGCGCCGCGCCGAGCATCTGGCCGACCGCGGCGGCCTGGGCCTCGGCGTTACCCGAGGCCTGTGCCGCTTCGACCTTCTTGCCGGCCGCCTCGACCTGCTGGCCCCAGGCCTGCAGCTGGCCGAGCGTGTCGTCCTTGCCGGGTGCGACGACGCCCGAGGCGCCGAGCTGGCCCTGCATCGCGGCCGCGCTGTAGGCACCGGCACCGGAGAACATCGCCGCGACCCAGCCGACGACGATCGACAGCACGAGGCCGAGGATGATCGTCACCGCGGTGTAGCCGCCCGAGCGCTCCTGCGGCACCTTCATCGTGTGCGGCAGGCCGAGGTAGAGCAGATAGATGCAATAGACCAGCGCCGCCAGCGCGGCGAGAATGCCGAGCAGCGGGATGATTCCGAGGATGCTGGCGATCCAGCTCGGCGTCCACGAGTAGGCGATCACCTTCAACGCCTGGACCTGCGACTTCTCGCCGCCGAAGTTCGGCGCCAGCGCGTCGACGATCAGCGACAGCACGTAGATCAGGCCGAGCGAGAGGCCGTAGACCAGCAGCATCTGCACGAGACCGGCGCCGACCGGAATCTTGACCGTGATGTTGACGAACGGCACCGTGGTGCCGATCAGGCTGCCCTGGATGAAGCCGATCACGGCCGGAATCGCGGCCAGGATCAGGATGTAGTTCTTGTAGAGGCCGGCGACCGTCTCCGGCTCGGCGGCGATCACCGGCCACTCGGTCTTGGGCGTCAGCAGGATGTTCTTGACGCGCTCGATCAGTTTCGCAAAGTCCATGACCCATTCCCCTCGCGTTGAGTGAAGGCCGCTTCGCATCGAAGCCGCCGCAGGTAAGGCAGACGCGGCCGGTCGCGGCAAGCTCCGTGGATCGCGGCCGGCGCGGCGCGGCCATTCTAGGCCAGTCCGGTCACCGCGGCATGCCGGCCAGTCCGCAGCGGCGACCGGCACCGCGTCACGCCCGAAACGTGAACAAATCGACGGCGGCGCTGCGATAGAATGCGCGGCCGCTTCACCCGGAGCTCCCCGCGCCATGCACCGTCCCGACCCCGCCGCATCCGAACGCCAGCCCGCCAACGCCGCCCTCCGCTACGAGGTCACGCGCGCCGAGCTGCCGCTGAGCTGCCCGACGCCGGCGATGTCGCTGTGGAACTCGCATCCGAAGGTCTACCTGCCGATCGAGGCGGAAGGCCATGCCAAGTGCCCCTACTGCGGCGCCGAATACGTCCTGACCGGGTGAGGGCCGTTTGTCCGGCCGTCCGCTCACCGTCGTCCAACTGGTACCGGCACTGGAATCGGGCGGCGCCGAGCGCTCGACCCTGGAAATCGCCCGCGCGCTGGTCGCGGCCGGCCACCGCTCGATCGTGGTCTCGGCCGGCGGCCGCCTGGTGCCGCAACTGGTCGCCGAGGGCAGCGAGCACGTCGCGCTGCCGATCGGCCGCAAGTCGCTGCGCACGCTCGGCCTGATCGGCCATCTGCGCCGGCTTTTTCGCGACGTGCAGCCGGACATCGTGCACGCGCGTTCGCGTCTGCCGGCCTGGATCGGCCGGCTCGCGCTGCGGCCGCTGCGGCCGCGCCCGCATGTCGTCACGACGATGCACGGGCTGAACTCGCCGGGCCGCTACAGCCGGATCATGGCCGAGGGCGAACGCGTGATCTGCGTGTCCAACAGTGTGCGCGACTACGCCCTGCACCACTATCCGGGCACCGATCCGGCGCGCCTGGTGGTGATCCCGCGCGGCGTCGATCCGGCCGAGTTTCCGTTCGGCTATCAGCCCGACGACGCCTGGCGCGCGGCCTTCTTCGCCGAGTATCCGCAGCTGGCCGGCGCGCCGCTGCTGACCCTGCCCGGCCGCGGCACGCGGCTCAAGGGCCATGCCGATGCGATCGGCCTGCTCGCCGACCTCGGCGAGCGCGGCGTCGATGCGCGGCTGCTGCTGCTCGGTGCGCGCGAGGCCGGACGCGAGGCCTATCTGGCCGAGCTGGAGGCGCTCGCGCAGTCGCTCGGCGTCGCCGATCGCATCGCGATCACCGCGCCGCGCAGCGACGTGCGCGACGTCTTCGCGATCTCGGCGCTGGTATTGCAGCTGAGCACGCATCCGGAATCGTTCGGACGCACCGTCGTCGAGGCGCTGTCGCTGTGCCGGCCGGTGCTCGGCTATGCGCACGGCGGCGTCGGCGAGCTGCTCGCCGAGCTGTATCCGGCCGGCCGCGTCGCGCCGGGCGACCGCGCGCGCCTGGTCGAACACGCCGCCGAGCTGCTGCGGCTGGCGCCGGCGATCCCGCTGCTCACGAGCCACCGCCTCAGCGACATGCAGGACAAGACACTCGCGCTGTACCGCGAACTGGCCGGGCCGTGAGCGGCCGCGCCGCCGCACGCGCGGACGTGCCATGGGCCGCGCTGTGCGTGGTCGCGGTGCTCGCGCTGCTGCCGGTCGGCCGCCTGTCCGAGCTGCCGCTGGCGATCGGCGCGGTTGCCGGCCTCGTGCTGCTGGCGCGCGGCCGGCTCGGCGAGGTCCGCAGCGGCGTCGCGCTGGTGCTCGTGCTGTTCGCGGCGTACTGGCTGGCCGCCATGCTCTCGGCGGTGGCCGCGGTGCGGCCCGACAAGACGCTCTCGACGGCCGCCAGCCTGCTGCGCTTCGCGCCGTTCGCGCTGTTCGCGGTCTACGCGCTGCGCCGGCCGGCCGATCTGGAGCGCACGACGGTCGCGATCGCGGCGATCGTGTCGCTGTGGGTGATCGACGCCTGGGTACAGATGCTGACCGGCTACGGGCTGGCCGGCGCGGCCGAGGCCGAGCGCATCACCGGCATCTTCGGCGCCGACAACGTCAAGTTCGGTCCGGTGCTGGCGACGCTGTCGCCGTTCGTGCTGATCGTCGCACACGAGCGCTACGGCCGCCGCGGGCTGGCGCTGGCCGCGCTGGCCGTGCTGGTGCCGGTGCTGCTGGCCGGCTCGCGCTCGGCCTGGATCGCCTACGCGCTGGTCTGCACGGTGCTGGCCTGGCGCGAGACGCGGCGCTGGCCGACGTTCGCTGCGCTCGGTGCCGCCGTGGCGGCGATCGCGGCGATCGCCGTCGCACTGGCCTGGCAGGTATCGGATCGTTTCGACGCGCGCATCGACCGCAGCCTGCGCGCATTCGAAGGCACCGGCCAGGCGCTCGACGAGGCCTCGGCCGGACGGCTGGCGATCTGGCAGGCCGCGGTGTCGATGACCGCCGCGCATCCGCTGACCGGGGTCGGCGTGCGCGGTTTCCGCTATGCCTATCCGCAGTACGCCGCGCCGGGCGACCGCTTCGTCGATAGCAGCGGCGATACCGGCGCGTCGCATGCGCACCAGCTCGTGCTCGAGATCCTCAGCGAGACCGGCGTGATCGGCCTGGCGCTGTGGCTGGCCGGCAGCGTCGTCGCGGTCCGCGCCTGGCGGCGTGCCGATGCCGCCGCGCGCGCACGGGCGCGACCGGCCGCGCTGGCGCTGCTGGCCGCGACGTTTCCGCTGAACAGCCATCTGGCGTTCTACTCGGCCTGGTGGAGCCTTCTGTTCTGGTGGCTGCTCGCACTGTATGCGGCGGCCGTGACGATGCCCGCCCCGACCGCGTCCCCTTCCCGACCGCTCTCCCCGCCCCCGTGATGAACACCGTGCCGCGCGATCACCGATTCCTGCAACTGGACGTCTTTCCGGCGAGCCGCGGCGGCGGCAACCCGCTCGGCGTCGTCGTCGACGCCGACGACTGGAGTACCGAGCGCATGCAGGCGTTCGCGTACTGGACCGGCCTGGTCGAGACCACGTTCCTGCTGCAACCGCGCGAGGCGGCGGCCTCGTATCGCGTGCGCATCTTCACGCCGCAGCGCGAGATTCCGTTCGCCGGCCATCCGAGCATCGGCAGCGCGCATGCCGCGCTCGACTGCGGCCGTGCGCGGCCCGTGGACGGCGTGCTGCTGCAGGAATGCGAGGCCGGCCTGCTGCCGATCCGCGTCGAAGGCGACGGCGCCGCGCGCGACCTGCTGGTGCGCGCGCCGGCCGCGCGGATCCTGCGCGAGGGCCTCGATGCCGATCCGCAGCTGGCCGCCGTGCTCGACGGCCAGAGCCTGGGTCCGCTGCCGCCGGCATTCGTCGAGGGCGGCCGCCGCTGGTGGGTGGCCGAGTTCGCGCACGAGCACGCGCTGCGCGGCTGGCGTCCCGACCATGCCGCGATCGGCGAGCTGGCGCGACGCAGCGACAGCCTGGGCCTGTGCGCATTCGCGCGCAGCGCCGCGGCCGGCCACGATCTGGTCGTGCGCGCGTTCCCGGCCGGTGTCGGCATCCTCGAGGATCCGGCCTCCGGCGCCGCCAACGGCCTGATCGCCGCCTACATCGCCGCGCGCGATCCGGACGGCGCGTTCGCGCGCGGCTACTGCGTCAGCCAGGGCCGCGAGATCGGCCACGACGCGCGCATCCTCGTGCGCATCGACGGCGAGGACGTCTGGGTCGGCGGCCATACGCAGACGATCGTCGACGGCCGCCTGGCCTGGGACGGCCCGTGAACGCGCTGCGCACCGCCGTCTGCGCCGGCCTGCTCGCGGCGGCCGCCAGCGCGCTGGTCGCGACCGCCCCGGCCGGCGCCGCCGGCGATGAGCTGCGCACGGTCGCCGAGCGATCGGGCTTCGTGCGCACCGGCCGCTACGACGAAACCGTCGCCCTGTGCGAAGCCTTCGCCGCGCGTCATCCGCGCAGCGTGCGCTGCGCCGCGTTCGGCCGCACGCCCGAAGGCCGCCCGATGCAGGTGCTGATCGTCTCGCGCAGCGGTGCGCTCGATGCCGATGCGGCGCGTGCGCGGCGGCTGCCGGTCGTGCTGATCCAGGGCGGCATCCACGCCGGCGAGATCGACGGCAAGGACGCCGGCTTCCTGGCGCTGCGCCAGATGCTCGAGGACGGCGCCGGCGGCGACGCGCTGGACCGGCTGGTGCTGGTCTTCGTGCCGGTGTTCAACGTCGACGGTCACGAACGCTTCGGCCGCTGGAACCGGCCGAACCAGCGCGGACCCGAGGCGATGGGCTGGCGCACGACCGCGCAGAACCTCAATCTCAACCGCGACTACGCCAAGGCCGACGCGCCGGAGATGCAGGCGATGCTGCGCCTGATCGACGACTGGGATCCCATCCTCAGCGTCGACCTGCACGCGACCGACGGCGCGCAGTTCGAGCACGACGTCTCGGTCCAGCTCGAACCGCTGCGCGCCGGCGATGCCGCGCTGCGCACGCTCGGCCGCCAACTGCAGGACGGCGTGATCGAACGCCTGCGCGAGCAGGGTTCGCTGCCGCTGCCGTTCTATCCCTCGTTCGTCGTCGACGACGATCCGGCATCGGGCTTCGTCGACAACGTCTCGCCGCCGCGCTTCTCGCACGGCTATGCGCTGCTGCGAAACCGCTTCGGCATGCTCGTGGAGACCCACTCGTGGAAGCCGTATCCGCAGCGCGTGCGGATCATGCGCAATACGATCGTCGCGGTCCTCGAGCACGGCGCGCGCGAGGGTGCACGCTGGCGCGCCGCGGCCGATGCAGCCGACACCGCCGCGGCGGCGCTCGGCGGCTACCGGGGTCGCGCTCGACTACGCGGTCGGCGAGCGCTCGCGCACGATCGCGTTCCGCGGCTATGCCTATACGCGCACGCCTTCGCCGCTGTCCGGCACACTGGTCACGCGCTACGACGAGACCCGCCCGCAGATCTGGCAGCTGCCGCTGCGCGACGACGTGCAGCCGCGGACGCAGACGGTCGCGCCGCGCGGCGGCTACTGGATACCGGCCGCCGAGGCGGCCTGGGTGCGCGAGAAACTGGACCTGCACGGCATCGACTATCGCGTCACGACCGAGCCCCAGCGCGAGATCGAGGCCGAGGTGTTCGACGCGAGCGAGGCGAGGTTCTCGGCGCAGCCGGTCGAGGGACGGCAGCGGCTCGAGGTCGACGGCCGCTGGCAGACGCAGCGCGTCGACCTCGCCGCCGGCGCGCTGTTCGTGCCGATCGCGCAGGCGAAGGCGCGGCTGGTCGTCGCGCTGCTCGAGCCGGCGGCGCCCGACTCGTTCCTGGCCTGGGGCGCCTTCAATCGCGCGTTCGAGCGCAAGGAGTACATGGAGGAATACGTCGCCGAGGAGGTCGGCCGCCAGATGATGCAGGATCCGGCGATCGCCGCCGCGTTCACGCAGCGCCTCGCCGAGGATCCGGCATTCGCGCGCGATCCGGCGGCGCGGCTGGAGTTCTTCCATCGCCGCCATGCGTCCTGGGACGAGCGCTACCGGCGCTATCCGATCCTGCGCAGCGCGACGGCGCCGCGCTGAGGCGTTCTGTTCGGTGCCGGCACCGCTCGCGTTCCGTCGCGCGCGTTGCCGACGGTGCGGCGCTGACGACGCAGACGTCTATGCCGGGCCGGCGCATCCGGGTCCGGCCGGCGCAGCTGCCGGTTCCCGTCCCGCCGTGCCCGGCGAGGCTGCGCCGGCGGGAGGCGTCCGCGCGGCACCGCCGGGGGCGCACGCCGCGCTCAGCCGCCCGTCGATTCGGCCAGCGTGTCGTGCACGAAGCGCAGCTTCTCGATCACCGGCGGCGACAGCACGAACGGATACGCATCGCCGAGGCCGAGGCCGCGGTTCAAGTTGTTGAGCAGATAGGTCAGCGCGAACCAGCCGTCGACGAGGTCGTCGAACGCGGTACCGATCCGCCGGCCGTCCAGCGCCGGCTCATCGGCGCGGCGCGGCCGCAGCGCAAGACCGCAGGCGGTGACGGTCTCCAGCGCATCGGCCATGTGCAGATAGTGCGCCCAGGTCTCGGCCCAGTCCTCCCACGGGTGCGCGCTGGCGTAGGCGCTGATGTAGCGCTCCTGCCAGTCGGCCGGCGGGCCGCCGGCGTAGTGGTCCTTCAGGGCCTGGGCGTAGTCGGCGCGCTCGTCGCCGAAAGCCGCGCGGAAGCCGTCGAGCCGCGGACCGTCGCGGACCAGCCGGTCCCAGTAGTAGTGGCCGATCTCGTGCCGGAAATGGCCGAGCACGGTGCGATACGGCTCGTGCAGCTGCTGGCGACGGCGCTCGCGCTCGACGTCGTCGGCCTCGGCGATCGCAACCGTGATCACGCCGTCGGCGTGCCCGGTCATCGCGGCGCCTTCGGACGGATGATCCGAATCGGCCAGGAACTCGAACGCCAGTCCGCGCTGCGGATCCTCCTGCTTGCTGAGCACCGGGCAGCGCAGTGCGATCAGCGTCTGCAGCAGCCGCCGCTTGGCGGCCTCCATGACCTGCCAGGCCTCGCGATTGCCCGGCACCGACAGGTCCGGAATCACGCGCGTCAGCCGGCACGAGCGGCACAGCGGCTGCGGGTCGTCGGCGGCGACGGCGGCATTGCAGATGCCGTGCTCGACGTCGTTCGCGCAGCGCCGGTAGTGCGCGCCCTGCGTCGCCGCGGCCGGGCTGGTCCAGGTGCCGTCGCCGGCGTCGTCGAGCGAGGCGACGATGCCCAGCTCCGGCAGCCAGGCCAGGCGATGGCCGCAGGCCACGCACTGCGTGTTCTCGAAGAACACGACCTGGCCGCAGTGGTCGCAGTGGAACACCTTCATCGCGGTACTCCGCCGTATCGGTGACTACGCATCACGGGATCGTTCGTTCTCCGGTACGCGCCGCGACGCCGCTCAGGCGAGCAGGTCGGCGTATTCCGGATGGCGCTGCATGAACACGCGCGCATAGCTGCACGCCGGCACGATGCGCCAGCCGCGGCTGCGCGCGGTCTCGAACGCCTCGCGCATCAGCGCCGCGGCGATGCCGCGCCCGCCGACCGGCTCGGGCACGCCGGTATGCGTGATCGTCATGACGGTGCCGGCCAGCTCGTACTCGAGCACGCAGCGGTGGCCTTCGACGACGACCAGGAAGCGCCGGGCGGCCTCCTCATGGGCGATCGGCAGCGGAGCATTCATCGGGCGCCTCCGGGGGCTATCGAATGGACGGGCGATCATAGCGGCGTCCCGGTGCCGCTGCCCGAACCGCAGGAAAACCGCTGCGCGCAGACGAGCTGCGCTGCCGGCCGGGACGGGCGTTCGAGCCCACCTCGGAGAGGGCACGCGCGAGCGGCCGCCGTTGCCCGGTCCGCGGAATCCGTCCGCACCGCGCACGCCCGTCCGGTCGCCTCGACGCCTGCGCCCATCCTCGCCGGATGCCGTCGCGGGCAGCGCGGCCATCCGTCCGCCGAAGGAACGATCGACACAAAAAAAGAGGCCTCCCCGAAGGGAGGCCTCTCGACGAAACGAGGTTCGTCAGGACCCGATCAGTTGGCGCTGCCGACGATCAGGTTGTCCAGCGTCGACCAGAAGAACGGAGCCGCGCCGGGGACCGCTTCGGGCGCATCGATCGTCAGGCTCGTGATCGGTGCGCTGGTCGTGAAGCCGCGGAACGTGCTCGAACCGCTGACGGTGACCGTCTCGACCGTGCCGTCGCTCAGGGTGACCACGACCGGCGTGCCGGTCGGCGACACCGAGATGTCGGTCGCCCAGAAGTTGCCGCCGACCGCATTCACCGGCGTGGTGAACGTGATGACGATCTGGTCGCTCGCATTGTCGGTCGAGATGATGCCCGGGTCGTTGTACAGACCGCTGGTCGCACCGGCCTGCGTGAACACCGTGTACGAGTAGCCGCTGCCGGAGAACGGCATCGGGCTGCTGACCGCACCGGTCGGAATGCCGGTGAAGGCCTCCTCGTAGAACGTCGCGCCGATCGCCGCCAGGAACGCCGTACGGTCGGTGTAGACGGCCGGACCACTGCTGCCGCAGCTACCGGTCGAGGTGTCGTCGAAGCCGTTCGCGAAGATGCGATCACTCGGGCACGGCGCGGTCACGTCGAGCGTCACCGGCACCTGGACCAGCGGGTTGGCCGCATCGTTGCTGGCCACGCACAGCGTCGCCGAGTACGACTCGCCGGTGGTCAGGCCGGTGGCGTCGACGCCGACGGTGACCGCGGTCGAGCTGACCGGACCGACCGAACCGCTGGCCGGCGTGACGCTGAGCCACGGCACGTCGGTCGGCGAATCGCAGCCGGTCGGCGGACCGCCCGCCGGGGTGACGTTGACGACCATCACCAGGTGGAAGTCCGGGAAGCCGATGCCGGCCGTCGGAGTCGGCGTGGTGATCGAGCAGGTGGTCGACGAGATGAACGCGGTATGCGTCTGGGCCGAGGTGTTGCCACCCGGGAACAGACGGCCCGAGCCGGCCGGCACGCCGTCGACGTGGTACTCGACGACGAGGTTCTTGCCGGTGGTGTCGTCGACGACGGCGCCGGTGATCGGCACGGTGGTCGTGGTCAGATTGCCGCCGACGGTGCCGGTGCCGGTGCCGATCAGCGTGAGCTGGGCGGTCGGGATCGTGTCGACCGCGACGCTGGCCGGGATCGTGTAGACGTTGACCGTGACCGGCATGCTCGGACCACTTTCGGTGGCGACCGTGACGGTGTTGATCTGCACGCTGCCGCTGATGCTGTGCTCGTTGAAGTAGAAACGGCGCCACCAGCTGTTGTCGGCCGTGCTGCCGGTCGCGCCGGAGCCCGAACCGCAACCCACGCCATTGGCGGCGATCGGCGCGTTCGACGCAGTCTGCGAGATGTCCACCGCAGTGCCGAACGGCGTCTCGACCGAGCGCAGCTCGATCTCGCGACCGGCCAGCGGGTTGACCTGGACCGGACCCTTCGCCGAGATCTGCGTCGTCATGCCCGGCGCCTTGCCGAACGAGACGTCGCCGATGTCGATCGAAGCGTCACGACCGGTACGCGAACGCAGGGCCGGCTCGTAGCCGCGCGCAGCGGCACCGGTCGGAGCGGTCTCTTCGATCGTGAAGTTCAGCGTGCCGCCGCCGGTGTTGGCGATCGTCAGCGGGCTGGTGCCCGTGGCGTCCGGCGCGACCGAGAAGCTCAGCGAACCCGGCGTGACCGCGATGACCGGATCGGTCGGCGCGGTGCCTGCGGTCACTTCGATCGTGTCGACCCACAGGCCGTTCGGTGCAGCAGCGGCGACCGACGAGTCGCTGGCGACACGCCAGCGCAGCACCACCGACTGACCGGCTGCCGAAAGCGGCAGTTCGACCGTGGAGGTGGCATAGGTCGGCGTCTGCTCGCCGGTCCAGGCCTGACGGCCTCCGATCGGGCTGCCCCACGCGGTGCTGATCGTGCCGTTGTAGCCGCCGGCGGTGAAGCTGCCGCCCGCGGTCACGATGTCGGTGAACGCACCGCCGTTGATCGCGATTTCGAGCACCGCACCGTCGAAGCCGGTCTCGAGATTGAACGCGAAGCGGAAGTTCAGCACGCCGCCCGTGGCCGGCACGCTGATCGCCGGACTGTCGAGGTAGGAGTTGCCGACCGTGGTCTGCTCCGGCGCGTAGGCCGCGTTCGGTGCCGTGTCGACTGCGGTGGTCTGGGTCACCCAGGCCACGCCGGAACCGTCGGCCGACGAGGTCCAGCCGGCCGGCAGCGCCGGGGCCGTGACGTCGTCGAAGTCCCAGGCGTCGCCGCCGCCGCCACCGCCGGTGACGGTGATCGTGTAGTCCTCGGCCTGGCCGAAGCCGGCCGTGTTGCACGGCGTCGGATAGGTCGGCGGCGTGCTGCTGGTGAACTTCTTCTGCACGCGCATGCGCGTGTTGCCCGGCAGCGCGGTCGCCGGCACCGCGATCGTGTTGGTCGCCTGGATGCCGTCGGCGCCGGTGCTGTTGGCCAGCGTGCCGACCTGATAGACCTCGTCGCCCGCGAACGTGCCGTCCTGGTTCCAGTCGATGTAGGCCTTGATGCCCGTCACGAAGTTACCGTCGGTATTGCCCTCGACCGCGATCGGATAGCTCGCGCCCGGATCCACCGTGCCGATGATGGCGGTGAAGTCCTGATGCGGCGGCTGTGCGGTCTGCGGGCCGACCGTGGTCGGCGAGGTGTTGTCGATGCCGGCGAAGACCACGCGGCTGATCGGCTCGACCGCATTGGAAAACGCTTCGGCGCAGTACGGCGCCGGGAACGGCGCGCCGGTCGGCGTAACGGCGCTCAGGGTAGTGAACGGCAATGCCGTCACCCACCTGGCTTGCTGCACACCCGCGGCTCCGGCAACGCCGGTCGCGAGGCAGGCAAGAACTGCCAGACTCAATCGCTTCATGTTTGTAACCCCTAGTCGGTTTCGATGATCTCTGCGCACGGGGAAGAGGCCCGCGCGGTGTCGTGAATCGGGCCGTCCAGCCCTGCAACTTTCACAAACGAACTCGAAGAACAGCCTGCACGTAAATCTTCCGCGACATCTCCATTACGAAAACGTTCACCGACTATATGTCTGGCGTCTGGCCCCGGCAAGCGTTTTGGCGAGCGTCGATCGCACTCGCCGGGGGAAGCGCGCAACGGCGTGCCAATTAGTTTCAACAGCAACCGAAATCCGGCGCCAGCACGCGCGATCGGACGGTGTCCGTGCGCCAGGTCGCGAATGAGGTGCGCGGCGCGCGCCTCGTTCAGCGCTCGAGCTCGGCCCAGCGTGCATAGGCGGCGTCGAGCCGGGCCTGGACATCGGCCAGGCGCTGATGATGCGCCGCAACATCGGCCGCGGTCTGCCGATAGAACGATGGTTCGGCGGCGGCGGCGGCGAGTGCGGCGAGCTCGGTCTCGAGCGCCTCGATCTGCGCCGGCAGCTGCTCGAGCTCGCGCTGTTCCTTGTAGCTGGGCTTGCGACGCTCCGGCGCCGGTCGCGCCGCCGTCGCCGCAGCGGGTGCCGCCGCCTGCGCGGCGACCGGCCGCCGCGCATCGGCCGGCTGCGGCGATGCCGGACGCTGGCGCAGCCAATCGCTGTAGCCGCCGACGTACTCGCCGACGCGACCGCCGCCCTCCATGACCAGGGTCGAGGTCACGACCTGGTCGATGAAGTCGCGATCATGGCTGACCAGCAGCAGCGTGCCGGCATAGTCGCCGAGCAGCTCCTCGAGCAGTTCGAGCGTCTCCACGTCGAGGTCGTTGGTCGGCTCGTCCATGACCAGCAGGTTCGACGGCTGCGCGAACAGCCGCGCCAGCAGCAAGCGGTTGCGCTCGCCGCCGGACAGGCGCGTGATCGGCGCGCGCGCGCGCTCGGGCGTGAACAGGAAATCCTGCAGATAGCCGAGCACGTGCTTGCGGCGTCCGCCGATCTCGATGAACTCGCGCCCCTCGGCGACGTTGTCGAGCGCATTCCAGTCCTCGCGCAGGCTCGCGCGGTACTGGTCGAAATACGCGATCTGCAGGTTCGATCCGGTCACGATCTCGCCGCTGCGCGGCGTGAGCTGGCCGAGCAGCAGCTTGAGCAGGGTCGTCTTGCCGCTGCCGTTGGGGCCGATCAGGCCGATCCGGTCGCCGCGCAGGATCGTCGTCGAGAAGTCGACGATCAGATTCTCGGCGCCGTGACCGAACGAGACGTCTCGGGCCTGGATCACCTTGCGCCCGGAATTCTCGGCCGCGCCGGCCTCCATGCGCACGCGGCCGACCTGCTCGCGGCGCGCGGCGCGCTCGCGGCGCATCGCCTCGAGCCGGCGCACGCGGCCTTCGTCGCGCGTGCGGCGCGCCTTGATGCCTTGCCGGATCCAGACCTCTTCCTGCGCGAGCAGCTTGTCGAAGCGCGCCTGTTCCTGCGCCTCGGCGTTGAAGCGTTCCTCGCGGCGGCGCAGGTAGTTGTCCCAGTCGCCGGGCCAGCTGCTGAGGCGGCCGCGGTCGATCTCGACGATGCGCGTGGCCAGCGCACGCAGAAAGCGGCGATCGTGCGTCACGAACACCAGACTGCCGGACCAGCCGAGCAGGAACCGCTCGAGCCAGTCGATCGCCTCGATGTCCAGATGGTTGGTCGGCTCGTCGAGCAGCAGCAGGTCCGGGCCGGCGACCAGCGCGCGCGCCAGCAGCACGCGGCGCTTCATGCCGCCGGAGAGGCGGCCGAAGACCGCTTCGCCGTCGAGGCCGAGCCGGCTCAGCGTCTCCTCGACGCGCCGCTCGACGTCCCAGCCCTGCCCGGCCTCGATGCGCGCCTGCACCGCGCCGAGCGCGGCCGCGTCCACCTCATCGGCATGCGCCAGCCGATGAAAGCGCGCCAGCAGCGCGCCGATCTCGCCGAAGCCGGCGGCGACCACGTCGAATACGCTGCCGTCGGTACCCTCGGGCACTTCCTGCTCGAGCCGCGCGACGCGCAGGCCGTCCTGGCGGCGCAGGTCGCCGTCGTCGGCCTGGATCTCGCCGGCCAGCAGGCGCAGCAGGGTCGACTTGCCGACGCCGTTGCGGCCGATCAGCGCGACGCGCTCGCCCGGTTCAATAGAGAAATCCGCCTTGTCGAACAGCAGCGGGCCGCCGACGCCGTAGTCGACGGCGTTGAGAGTGATCAATGCCATGCCGGCATTCTAGGCGTTGTGCGCAGCGGCCGCGAAGACGCCGGCACGCACGGCATCATGCCGGCACGACTCAGGAGCTGCACGAGAGCATCGAGCAGCCGGGCCGGTCGCGCGCCCAGTCGGGCCGCCGCGCCGCATAGGCCTCGCGCCCGGGCTGGTCCTCGTAGGGACGGCGCATGACCTCCAGCAGCTCGGCGATGCCGTCCGTATCGCCGGCCTCGGCGCGGTCGATCGCCTGCTGCGCGAGATAGTTGCGCAGCACGTAGCGCGGATTGCTCGCGTCGAGAAGCTGCCGGCGCTGCGCGGGCGACTGTGCATCGGTCGCGAGCCGCGCCGCGTAGCGCGCGAGCCAGTCGCGCAAGCGCGCGCCGCCGCGCTCGCGCGCGACGGCGTCGTAATGCGCGGCCTCGAACGGCTGTGTCGAGGGCGCCTGCGGATCGAGTTCGGCGAGCGCGCGGAATGCCAGCGTCATGTCGACCTGCGCGACGCGCATCCAGTCCTGGAAGGCCTGCATCAGCTCGGCATCGCCGTCGCGCAGCTCGGCCAGGCCGAGCTTGCCGGCGATCGTCGCGCGCTCGGCCGCCGCGTAGACCTCGACGTAGCGGTCGAGGCCGGCCTGCAAGGGCTCGGCCGACTCGAACAGGCCCGACAGCGCCTGCGCGAGCCGCGTCAGGTTCCAGTACGCGACCGCCGGCTGCTGGCCGAAGCGGTAGCGCCGATGCTGGCGATCGGTGATATTGGGCGTCCAGTCCGGATCGTAGTCGTCGATCCAGCCGTACGGACCGTAGTCGATCGTCAGGCCGAGGATCGACAGGTTGTCGGTGTTCATGACGCCGTGCACGAAGCCCACGCGCATCCACTGGGCGATCAGGCGCGCGGTGCGCGCGCAGACCTCGGCGAACCAGTCGGCGCGGCGCGTTCCGGCCGGACCGGTCAGCGCCGGAAAGTGCTGCGCGATCGTGTGGTCGACCAGCTGCGCCAGCAGCGCGCGGTCGCCGCGTGCGGCCGGCAGCTCGAAATGGCCGAAGCGGATGAACGACGGCGCCGCGCGGCAGACGATCGCGCCCGGCTCGGCGCGCGGATGGCCGTCGTAGAGCAGATCGCGCACGACCGCCTCGCCGGTGCCGATCAGACACAGGGCGCGCGTGGTCGGCACGCCGAGGTGATGCATCGCCTCGCTGCAGAGGAACTCGCGCACCGAGGAGCGCAGCACGGCGCGGCCGTCGGCACCGCGCGAGTACGGCGTCGGTCCGGCGCCCTTGAGCTGCAGTTCCCAGCGCACGCCGTCGCTGCCGATCGCCTCGCCGAGCGCGATCGCACGGCCGTCGCCGAGCTGGCCGGCCCAGTGGCCGAACTGGTGTCCGCCGTAGTTCGTCGCATACGGCTGCATCCCCGGCAGCAGGCGATTGCCGGCGAACACCTGCGCGAACGCCGGCGCGGCGACGTCGGCCTCGGACAGGCCGAGCGCGGCGGCCATCTCGCGCGAGAAGGCGATCAGCCGCGGCGCGGCGACCGGCGTCGGCGCGACCGCGCTGTACAGCGCGCCGTGCACCTGGCGCGGTCCGGGCGCGTGGTCCGGATCGGCCGGCAGTTCACGGATGAAGACGTTGTCGAAAAGGAGATCGCGCATCGCCGCATGATACCGGTGCGGCATGAACCTCCCGCCGCGGCGGGCCGGTCGCGGCGCCCGTGACGGACGCCGCGACGTTGCGCATTCAGCGCGTACGCACCGGGAACGGCTGCCGCTGCGTCGACGGCGGCGGCTGCCGCTCGAGCGCGGCCAGCGCGACCGCGATCGCGCGATCGAGCTGCGGATCGCGGCCGGCGTTGACCTCGGCCGGCCACTGCTCGACCTCGATGTCGGGCGGCACGCCGACGTTCTCGATCGCATAGCCTTCCTCGGTGCGGATCGCCAGGTTCGGCGCGGTCACCGAGCCGCCGTCCATCAGCGTCGGAAAGCCGAGGATGCCGACCAGGCCGCCCCAGGTGCGCTTGCCGACGACCGGTCCGAGCTGGAAGCGCTTGAACATCCACGGCAGCAGATCGCCGCCGGACCCGGCGGTCTCGTCGGTGATCATGACCTTCGGTCCGAAGATCGCGCCGCGCGGGCTGACCAGCTCCTCGCCGTAGCGCAGTGTCCAGTGCGCGATCGGCTGCCGGCGCAGGATGTCGATGTAGTAGTCGGCGATCAGGCCGCCGCCGTTGAAGCGCTCGTCGACGATGATGCCGGCGCGGTCGGACTGCGGATAGAACCAGCGCTTGAAACTGGCGTGGCCGCTCTCGGCGGTGTCGGGCACGTGCACGTACGCCAGGCGGCCGCCGCTCTTCTCGGTCACGTAGCGCTGGTTGCGCTCGACCCAGTCCAGATAGCGCAGGCCGCGCTCCTCGCCGACCGGCACGACGACGACGTCGCGCGCGCCCTTGCCGTCCGGATTCGGACTGACCGTCAGGCGGACCTGGCGGTCGACGCGGTTCTCGAACGGCGCGTAGACGCTGGCCGGTGCGTGCAGCGGCACGCCGTCGACCGCGAGCAGATACTCGCCGGCGTTGACCTCGACGCCCGGCGTGCGCAGCGGCGAGCGCAGATCCGGATTCCAGTTCAGGCCGCCGAGCACCTTGGCGAACCGGTAGCGGCCGTTCTCGACCGTGTAGTCGGCACCGAGCAGGCCGACCGGGATCTTCTCGGGCGCCAGCGGATAGTCGCCCGGCGACAGATAGCTGTGACCGACCGCCAGCTCGCTCAGCATCATGCGGATCACGCGGTCCAGATCGGCGCGCGTGGCCAGATGCGGCAGGAACGCGCGGTACTTCTCGCGCATCGCGTTCCAGTCGGCGCCGTGGTAGTTGGTCGCGTAGAAGTAGTCGCGATTGATGCGCCAGGCGTCGTCGAGGATCTGCGCCCATTCGGCGCGCGGGTCGACCGCGACCGAGATGCGGTCCAGCGCGAGCTTGCCCTTGCCCTGCGGCAGCTCGTCCTTGACCTCGCCGGCGAACCAGTCCTGGCCGATCCGCCAGGCGATGCGCTTGCCGTCGTCGGACAGCATGAAGTTCTCGACGTTGCGCGCCAGCGTCTTGGTCTCGCGCGATTCGAGCGAGTAGCGCTTGAGCTCGGCCGCGCCGCCGAACGCCTCGAACGAGGTGCGGCCGACCGTCTCGAGGAAGAAGATCTCGCCGCTGGCGCCGACCGCCAGGCCATGCCGCGTCGCCTCGCCGACCGGCAGCGCGACGATGCGGTCGGCGATGCCTTCGGCGTCGATGCGCACGACCGGTGGCTTCTTCTCGCCGTCTTTGCCGTCCTTGTCCTTCTTGTCGTCCTTGCCGTCCTCCTTCTCGTCACGCAGCGCGACCTCGTCGCTCTGCGGCGGCACCGGGTTCGGGCCGTCGCGGCGCAGCGTGATCGCGTAGAGGCCGTGGCGCATCGCGTTGTCGATGCTGATCTGCGAGAACCAGTCCTTGAGGGGGCCCGCGTCGGTCGAGGCCAGCACATAGAGGAACTCGCCGTTCGGGTCGAACACCGGCTGCACCATCTCGGTCAGGCCGTCGGTCAGCCGCAGCGAACGGCCGCTCTCGACCGACCATGCGTACACGGTCTGGATCAGGCCGGCGTTCTGCACCGTGTAGGCGAGCCAGCGCGAATCGGGCGACCAGTTCGCGCTCATCAGGTCCAGCGGCGTGTAGACCGGCTCGGACGCGATCCGCGTCGTGCGGCCGCCGGCCAGCTCGATCACCCACAGCGACTGGCTGTTGTCCTGATAGGCGATGCGCTTGCCGTCCGGCGAGAACAGCGGCGTGTCGTAGTAGCCGGCGCCGTCCAGCGCGTAGCGGCGCGGCGTGCCGCTGCCGTCCTGGTCGCCGACGTAGAGCGCGTACTCGCCGTCGGCGTCGGAGAACCAGGCGATGCGTTTGCCGTCGCGCGACCATGCCGGCGAATGGTCGTTGGCGCCGGTCGATCGCGTCAGCTGGCGCGGATCGCCCTTCTCGGCCGGCACCGTGACGATCTCGCCGCGGTAGTTGAACGCGATGCGCTTCAGATCCGGCGAGGCGGCCGCCTCGCGCACCCATTTGACGTCGGCGGCCTGGCGCGGCCGCGTCTCGACCAGGTCCGAGACCACCGACAGGCGGATCGGCGCCACCGCCCCGCTCGTGGTGTCGAGCTGATGCAGACGGCCGCCCTGCTCGAACACGATGACGCCGGACGGATCGGCGCTCGGCCCGGTCACCGGAAAGCCGGTCAGTGCGGTCAGCGCGGTCGCCTTGGCCGCAGTGGCGTCGTAGCGGTAGAGATTGAACTCGCCGTCGCGGTCGGAGTTGAAGTACAGCGTGTCGCCGATCCACATCGGGTCGGTGTCGTTGCTGCCTCCGGCCGGCTTGGCGACCTCGCGCACCGTCTGGTCGGCCAGGTTCATCAGCCAGATGCGGCTCTGCGTGCCGCCGCGGTAGTGCTTCCACTGCGCGAACGCCTCGGCGTTCGGCGTGTAGGCCAGCGTGCGGCCGTCCGGCGAGAGGGCCGCCTTCGAACCCGACGGCACCGGCAGGCGCTTGGGCACGCCGCCGCCGACCGGCACCGTGTACAGATAGGTCAGCCGACGCGTGAAGTGGCCTTCCTCGGACTGGAACAGGATCTGGCCGTCCGGCGTGAAACCGCGCACCACGTCGCTGCCGGGATGCCAGGTCAGGCGGCGCGCCTCGCCGCCGCCGGCCGGCATCACGTAGACGTCGAGGTTGTCGCCGT
This sequence comes from Dokdonella sp., assembly GCA_024707225.1. GTDB lineage: Bacteria > Pseudomonadota > Gammaproteobacteria > Xanthomonadales > Rhodanobacteraceae > Dokdonella. The sequence continues at coordinate 1,939,610 of JANQAE010000001.1, forward strand.
AGTTGGCGCTGAAGGCCAGCCACTGCCCGTCCGGCGAGAAGCGCGGCGCGCTCTCCTGCCCGGCGGCCTGGGTCAGCCGCCGCGCGGCACCGCCGCTGCGCGAGGCCAGCCACAGGTCGTTGTCGTAGGCGAACGCGAGCCGGTCGCCGTGCACGGCCGGCGCAAACAGCATGCGTGTGTCGGCCAGATCGACCGCGTGGACCGAGACGGCGCCGAGCGCCAGCGCGGCCGCGGAAATTTTGAGCATCATGCGTCGGCAACTCCTCTGCGGATGCGGTCGCGACGGCGACCGCGATATGGGACTGAATCGAGCATAACGCGCAGGTCGGACCGCCGGCCCGTGACGAAAGCCCTGCCCGCCCGCCGGTGCGAACGGCGTAAGATGGCCGCGCCACACGTCCCGCGCGGCTCGCCCGGCCGGTTCTTCGTCGCCGTGTCGCTTTCTTTTCCCCGCGCGCCTCGAGGCTGCGCGAACCCTCTCGCGGGAGACACCGATGTCCGGTTCGATCACCGGTCCGCTCAGGACCCCACCGTACGGTCACGCCCATCGCATGGTCGCGCCGCATACCTGGCCTTTCGCCGGCCCGCCCCGCCAGTGCCGCGATGCCATCCGGCCCACCGTCGCGCGACACCTGCCCGGATCGATCGGTCCGGCCGGCGTGTCGGTCATGCGAAGCGGCGGCGACGCGGCCCGTCGCGCCACCGCGCATCCGCGCGCGCGTACGCACCGGCCCGGCTGCGCCGCACCGGCCTGCCGGAGCGGCCGGCGATGAGCGAGGACCACGTTCTGGACGATACCCAGATCGATCCGACCGTCTCGTGCACGGCCTGCGATGCGGTGTGCTGCCGGCTGACCGTGGTCGTGCTGCCGGGCGATCGCGTGCCGGCCCGTTTCCTCGCGCACGATCCGAAAGGCCTGACCGTCATGGCGCGCGGCGAGGACGGCTGGTGCGCGGCGCTCGATCACGTGCACATGTGCTGCAGCATCTACGAGCAGCGCCCGGCGATCTGCCGCAAGTTCGCGATGGGCAGTGCCTACTGCCGCGCCGAGCGCGAGCGCTACGCGCAGGGCCACGACGCGCTGCAGGTGCGCGTGATCGATTGATCGGCGCCGTCAGCGCGCCTGACTGAAACCGATACTTTCACCGATCGTGAAAACGATCGTTCAATCGCGTCCCGGACCAGAACGTAAGTTCCGGTTCCATGAGCCAGGAGAAGCGTGAATTTTCCGAGCGCCTGCGCGCGGGCATGCGCGCCCGCGGCATGGCCGAGCGCCCGTCGGTGCTCGAGCGCGAGTTCAATGCCAACTACTGGGGACGGTCGGTGAGCTTCCAGGCGGTGTCGCGCTGGCTCGGCGGCAAGTCGATTCCGACCCAGGACAAGCTGCAGGTGCTGGCCGACCTGCTGCACATGGAACCGCAGGTGCTGCGCTTCGGCGATCGGGCGTCGCGCCGCTCACGCGTGCAGGAGGCCGCGCTGCCGTCGTGGCTGGCGACCGCCGACCGCCAGGACCGCGCCGCGATCGAGGCCTTTCTCGGCCTGCCGGCGAGCCAGCGCAAGCTGGCGCGCGAACTGATCATCGCGCTGGCCAAGCCGCCGCGCCGCTGAGGTGCAGGCAGGCGGGCGCAGCGCATGCGCGGCTATACTCGCCGCCCGCCGCCGCAGCGCGCACCTCCTCCGGTTCCATCCGCATGAACGTCAAAGACAGCAACGGCACCGCCCTGGCCGACGGCGATTCGGTCCTCGTCATCAAGGATTTGAAGGTCAAGGGCAGCTCGGTCACGCTCAAGCGCGGCACGCTGATCCGCAACATCCGGCTGACCGACGACGAAGACCTGATCGAGTGCAACGCCGAGAAGGTCAAGGGTCTGGTGCTGCGCACCGAGTTCCTCAAGAAGGCCTGACGCGGCGCCTGGCGCCGCTCCGCAGACCCGGCGCTGCGGGCGACCGTGGCCGTGCCGTGCACGACCGGCGGCCGAAGCGGTCCGCGCGCATCGGCGCACGACCCGGCACGCCCGGACACGGCCGCACGATGGCAGCTCGCCGCGACGGCCCCGGCAATGCGAGAATCCGCGCGCCCCTTCCCACTGCCGACGCCCCGATGGCCGGTTCCAGCCTGCTCGCCCTGATCGACGACATCGCCACCCTGCTCGACGACGTGTCGGTCATGACCAAGGTGGCGGCGAAGAAGACCGCCGGCGTCCTCGGCGACGACCTCGCGCTCAACGCGCAGCAGGTCACCGGCGTGCGCGCCGAACGCGAGCTGCCGGTGGTCTGGGCGGTCGCCAAGGGCTCGCTCGTCAACAAGGCGATCCTGGTGCCGGCCGCGCTGCTGATCAGCGCGTTCGCGCCGTGGGCGGTCACGCCGCTGATGATGGTCGGCGGCGCGTTCCTCTGCTACGAGGGCGTCGAGAAGCTCGCGCACCGGTTCCTGCACCGGGCCGATACCGAGCAGGAAAAGACCGAGCTCAAGCATGCCGCGGCCGATGCCTCGGTCGACCTGGTCGCCTACGAGAAGGACAAGATCAAGGGCGCGATCCGCACCGACTTCATCCTGTCGGCCGAGATCATCGTGATCTCGCTCGGCGCGGTCGCCGAGGCCTCGCTGCAGGCGCGCGTCGGCACGCTGGTCGCGATCGGCCTGCTGATGACGGTCGGCGTGTACGGCCTGGTCGCCGGCATCGTCAAGCTCGACGACGCCGGCCTGCATCTGGCCAGCCGCGCCGGCGAGGGCGCGCCGCGGCGCGCGATCCGCGCGTTCGGCCGCGGCCTGCTGCGCGCCACGCCGTGGCTGATGAAGACGCTGTCGGTCGCCGGCACCGCGGCGATGTTCCTGGTCGGCGGCGGCATCCTCGTCCATGCGATCGCGCCGATCCATCACGCGATCGCGGCCATGGCGCCCGAGGGCGGCTTTCTCGGCGGCCTGGTCTCGATGCTCGGCAATGCGCTGGTCGGCATCGCGGTCGGCATCGTCGTGCTGGCGGTCGTCGAGGGTGTCAAGCGCCTGCGCGGCAAGCGCCACGACTGACACGCCGCTCGATGCGGCCCGCCCGGGCGGCGTTTCGCTGGTCATCCCGGCAGGCCCGGCGAGGATGCGGCGCGCTAGCGCAAGGCCGCGCCGAGCGCCTGCAGCAGCGGATCGCGCTGGCCCGGCGGACGGTCGGGCAGATGGCCCTGCGCGAGCGTCCAGAGGATCGCGCCGCCGAGTCCGTGGCGGCGCCGATACGCGGCCTTGGCCGCGATCGAGGCCGCATCGTCGTACGACACGAACCGGCAGCCGGCCGGCCCGAACGGCTGCACGGCGCCGAGCCACGGCACCTGCGCCGCCGCGTCCCACTGCGCGCGCTCCGGTGCGTAGTAGTCGGCGACGAGGTTGCGATAGCTGAGGACGTTGTCGCCGGCGACGACGAAACCGCCGCTCTGTCGCGGCGCGTCGACACCGCGCCAGCAGGTGCCGTAGAACGGGATGCCGATGCCGAGCCGGTCGCGCGGCACGCCGGCGCGGCGGTAGTAGTCGACGCTGGTCATGAGCGAGGACGGCGTCGTGCCGGTCGCGCCGTCGAGCGCCGCGCTGTGCCAGCTCAGCCAGCCGTCCCAGCCCCCGGCCATGTCGTAGCTCATCAGGTTGATCTGGTCGAACAGCGGCGCGAGGCGGCCGTAGAACGGATCGGCCGGCGTCGCGAAGTTCGCGTTGATCCAGCCGAGCGGCACGGTCAGCAGCAGGTCCGGCCGTGCCGCCCGCAGCGCCTGTGCCAGCGCTAGGAAATCGGGCTGGTCGGCGGCCGGCAGCGGCTCCCAGTCCAGATCGAGGCCGTCGAAGCCGAGTTCGTCGACCGCCTGCAGCAGGCTCGCGACGAAGCGCTCGCGCCGGGCCGGCGCCGCCGCCGCGACCCAGCCGGCGTGCTCGCCGGCGCCGCCGACCATCAGCACCGCGCGGCGCCCGGCCGCATGCGCGGCCGCCGCGGACTGGCGCGCCCAGGCCGGACCGGCGACCGGATCGATGTCGAAATGCGTCGTCAGCGTGCCGTCGGCGCGCGGCGTCACGCGGCCGACCATCAGATGCGTGACGACCGAGAAATCGATCGCCTCGATCGGATACCGATCGCGCTGGTAGCCGACGGTGTAGCCGGACACCCACGGCGTCTCGAAGCCGTCGGCCGACAGCGTGTCGTCGGCAAGCGCGGCCGGCGCGACAGCCGCGAGTGCGACGGCGAGCATCCAGGCGACGTGGTGCATCGATCCATTCCATGACGGGAAGACCGGCACCGATGCTCGCATCGGTGCCGGCCCGGCGTCCGTCGGATCGGTCACGGCCGCCGGTGCAGCGGCTGCGTGTTGCGCTTACCAGCGCGTCGGCTTCGGATTGCGCTCGTCGAAGTCGCGCTGGTGCCAGTACGGGTAGATCGGCGTGCGCTGGCTCGCCGCGTCGAGCGCGGCGACGTGCGCCGGATCGAGCGTCCAGCCGAGTGCGCCGAGGTTCTGCCGCAGCTGCTCCTCGTTGCGCGCGCCGACCACGACGTTGGCGACGCTCGGCCGCTGCAGCAGCCAGTTCAGCGCGATCTGCGGCACGCTCCTGCCGGTCTCGCGCGCGACCGCGTCGAGCGCATCGACGACCGTGTACAGGTATTCGTCGTCGACCTGCGGACCGCCCTTGTCGCCGCCGGCGCCGATGCGCCCCCGCTCGCGGCCTGGCCACGCCGGATCTTGCCGGTCAGGCGGCCCCAGCCGAGCGGACTCCAGACCATCGTGCCGAGACCTTCCTCGAGCGCCAGCGGCATCAGCTCCCACTCGTAGTCGCGGCCGACCAGCGAGTAGTAGCCCTGATAGGCGACGTAGCGGGCCAGGCCGTGGCGCTCGGAGGTCGCCAGCGCCTTCATGACGTGCCAGCCGGAGAAGTTCGAGCAGCCGATGTAGAGGATCTTGCCGGCGCGGACCAGATCGTCGAGCGCGCCGAGCACCTCTTCCGGCGGCGTCAGCGCGTCGTAGCCGTGCATGAAGTACAGGTCGATGTGATCGGTGCCGAGCCGGCGCAGGCTGGCCTCGACCGCCTTGACCAGGTGGTAGCGCGAGGAACCCTTGTCGTTGGGTCCCTTGCCGGTCGTGAAGGTGGCCTTGGTCGAGATCAGCACCTGGTCGCGGCGGCCCTTGATCGCCTGACCGAGGATCTCCTCGGACGCGCCGGCCGAGTAGACGTCGGCGGTGTCGAAGAAGTTGAGGCCGGCCTCGAGGCAGACGTCGACCAGACGCGTCGCCTCGGCGACGTCGGTACTGCCCCATTTGGCGAACATGTCGCCGACGCCGCCGAACGTGCCGGTGCCGAGGCTGAGCACGGGCACCTTGAGGCCGGACCGGCCGAGTCTTCTGTATTCCATCGGAAACTCCTGGTGGGGTGTGGGAGGAGAACGAGTGCGTCAGGCGCCGTCGTGATGGCGCAGGATCGCGTCGAGCAGGCCCGGGAAACGTGCGTCGACCTCGGCCTTGCGCGCGCGGTTGATGACCTCCACGCCGCGCTTCTCGGAACGGATCAGGCCGGCCTCGCGCAGCACGCGGTGGTGGAACGAGATCGTCGACGGCGACAGATCGGCGCAGGCCTTCGAGCAGCTCAGGCCCTCGCAGCCGAGCAGCTTGACCATGACGCCGCGCCGCACCGGGTCGGACAGCGCGTGCAGGATGGCGTCGATGTCGAACGCGCGGGCGGGCGGATGCCGGAACGGGCGGGCCATGCGCGGACGATAGCGAAGGGGCACCGGTACTTCAATCTTCTTGAAGTATGCGGGCCATCCGCGCATGCGCCTCGTCAGCCCGCGGCGCCGGCTTTAGTATTGCGTCGAGCCGCGCCGCCGCCTGCAACGATGTCGACCGATACCACCGCGATCAACCGTGAGATGCGCCTGTTCGAGCGAGAGTCGCAGCTTTGGCTGTTCGGCTACGGCTCGCTGATCTACAAGGCCGACTTCGCGTATCTGGAGCGCCGCCGTGCGCAGGTGGAAGGCTGGACGCGGCGCTTCTGGCAGGGCTCGCACGACCACCGCGGCACGCCCGAGGCACCCGGTCGCGTGGTCACGCTGATCGAGATGCCGGGCGCGGTCTGCGTCGGCGCGGCCTATCGGATCACGCCGGAGGTCTTCGCGCATCTGGACCATCGCGAGAAGAACGGCTATCTGCGCCGCCGCGTCACGCTCGGCTTCGCCGACGGTACCGGCGCCGAGGGCCTGGTCTACATCGCCGATCCGGCCAATGCCGCGTATCTGGGACCGGCACCGGAAGCCGCGATCGCGCGTCACATCGCGACCGCGGCCGGGCCGAGCGGACCGAACCGGGACTACCTGCTGCGGCTGGCCGAGGCGCTGCGGACGCTCGGGGCCGACGATCCGCATGTGTTCGCGATCGAGCGCGAGCTGTTGGCGCTCGACGCGGGCGCCGCGCACGGCACGCCGGCCTGAGCAGCACTCAGCGCGCGAGGAACGCCATCGCCGTGGCCAGGCCGTCGGTCGTCAGCGGATACATGCGCCGTTCGACCAGCTCGTGCACCAGCGCGGTCGAGGCCGCATAGTGCCAGTGCGAGGCCGGCGTCGGATTGATCCAGACCAGCTTCGGGAAGTGCGCCTTGATGCGGCCGAACCAGACCGCACCGGCTTCCTCGTTCCAGTACTCGACGCTGCCGCCGGGTTCGGTGATCTCGTACGGACCCATCGCCGCGTCGCCGACGAAGACCACGCGGTGATCGGCACCGTAGCGGCGCAGCAGGTCCAGCGTCGGCGTGCGCTGCGCTTCGCGGCGGCGGTTGTCGGTCCAGACGTGGTCGTAGACGAAGTTGTGGAAGTAGTAGTGCTCGAGCCGCTTGAACTCGGATCGCGCCGCGCCGAACAGCGCCTCGCAGGCCGCGACGTGCTCGTCCATCGAGCCGCCGATGTCGAGGAACAGCAGCAGCTTGACCGCGTTGCGGCGCTCCGGCCGCAGCCGCACGTCGAGCAGGCCGCCGTCGCGCGCGGTCGCGGTGACCGTCGCGTCGAGATCGAGCTCCTCGGCCGCGCCTTCGCGCGCGAACCGGCGCAGGCGGCGCAAGGCCAGCTTGAGATTGCGCGGCCCGAGCTCGGCGTCGCCGTCGAGGTTGCGATAGCTGCGCCGCTCCCAGACCTTGGCCGCCATGCGGCCGCCGCCGGCCGGACCGAGCCGGATGCCGTCCGGATGATGGCCGGCCGCGCCGAACGGGCTGGTGCCGCCGGTGCCGATCCAGCGATTGCCGCCGCTGTGGCGTCCGGTCTGCTCGGCCAGGCGCCGGCGGAACGCCTCGATCAGCGCGTCGAGGCCGCCGAGCGCCTCGACGCGGGCCTTCTCCTCGGCGCTGAACTCGCGTGTGAACTGCGTGCGCAGCCAGTCCTCGGGCACCTGCGCCAGCGACTCCGGCGCGATCGACTGCGCGGCCGCGAGATACGCGCCGAACGCGCGGTCGAAGCGGTCGTAGTGGCGCTCGTCCTTGACCAGGATCGCGCGCGCCAGCGCGCGGAAGGCCTCGACGTCGGCGAATGCGAAGCCGGCCTCGAGCGCGGCCATCAGATCGAGCCATTCGCGCAGCGTGACCGGCACGCGCGCCGCGCGCAGCGCGTCGAACAGGCCGATCAGCACGGCCGCCGCCGCAGGTCGCCATCGACGCGTGCAGCGCGCGCCATCGCCCAGCCGCGGCTCTGCCGGCGGTGCATGAAGGCCAGGCGCTCGAGCAGCTGCACGTCCTGCTCGTTCTTGATCAGCGCGCCATACAGCGGCGGGATCGCCTTGGCCGGATCGCGTTCGCGCAGTGCGGCGGCCGACAGCGAATCGGCCAGCAGCAGCTTGAGCCAGTCGATCAGCTCCGAGGTCGAGGGCTTCTTCCTGAGACCGGGCACCTCGCGCAGCTCGAAGAACGTCTCGAGCGCGTGCCGGACCAGATCCGCGGCGATGCCCGGATGGTGCACGGCGACGATGCGCTCGAGCGTCGCGCGGTCCGGGAACGCGATGTAGTGGAAGAAGCAGCGGCGCAGGAACGCGTCGGGCAGCTCCTTCTCGTTGTTCGACGTGATCACGACGACCGGCCGCTGCCGTGCGGCGACGGTCTGTCCGGTCTCGTGCACGTGGAACGTCATGCGGTCCAGCTCCTGCAGCAGATCGTTCGGAAACTCCAGGTCCGCCTTGTCGATCTCGTCGATCAGCAGCACCGCGCGGCGCCCGGCGTCGAACGCGTGCCAGACCGGGCCGCGCCGGATGTAGTGCGCGATGTCGTGCACGCGCGCGTCGCCGAGCTGCGAATCGCGCAGGCGGCCGACCGCGTCGTACTCGTACAGGCCCTGCTGCGCCTTGGTCGTGGACTTGACGTGCCAGGCGTACAGCGGTGCGTCGAGGCTGCGCGCGATCTCCTCGGCGAGCAGGGTCTTGCCGGTGCCCGGCTCCCCCTTGATCAGCAGCGGCCGCTGCAGCGTGATCGCGGCATTGACCGCGAGCTGGAGGTCGGCGGTGGCGACGTAGCGGTCGGAGCCTTCGAAGATCATCGGCGGGCGGCGGCGGACGGAGCCGTCACGATACCAAAGCCGCCCAGGCCCGCATGTGGCGCGTCGCGCGCGCGCACCGATTCAGCGCGCGGCCGGCGCGCACGGCGCCGCCGCGAACCGGCCGTCGCGGCACAGCTGCGCGGCGAGCTCGGCGGCGTAGTCGCGCGTCGAGGCCGGCGCCTGCGCGAGCGCGTCGGGTGGCGTGTACAGGCGCAGCAGCAGGCCGGCCGCCTCGGTGTCGCGTCCCTGCGCGAGCCGCGTGCCGGCCAGCGCCGCCAGCGCATTGAGCCGGTAGTGGCTGCGGCCGTCCGGATAGAGCCGCTCGGCCATCGCGGCAGCCTCCCCGGCGGCGGCCTCGGCCTGGTCGAGCCGGCCGAGCGCCAGCGCCTGCCGCGCCAGGTTCGTCATCGGCACCAGGACCATCTCGTGGTCGCCGCGAACGCGCGCCGGTGCATCGCGACCGCGCGCGCCTGCAGCGCGATCGCGGCGTCGCGGTCGCCGCGCACCCAGGCCAGGCGCGCGCGATTGTTGAGGATCACCGCCAGATGCGGACTGCCGTCCGGATACGCCGCCTCGAGCACCGGCTGCGCCTCGCGGTACAGCGCGTCGGCGCGCGCCAGATCGCCGCTGCCGCGCGCGCCGACCGCCTGGGCCAGATTGGCCAGCGTGCGCGCACGCTGATCGGCCGAGACCGGCACGCGACCGTTGGCGTCGGCCGCGACCGCACGCTCCAGGTACGGCGTGGCGCGCGCGAAATCCTCGCGGACCAGGTGCATCACGCCGGCGTCGTTGAGCACGTTGCCGTAGACGGCCTCGCGCGTCAGGCCGCCGCGCTCGAGCCGCGCCAGCGCCTCGTCGAACAGGCGCTGGGCCTCCTCGTAGCGGCCCTGGTCCTTGCGCAGGCTCGCCATCGACGCCAGTGCGGCCAGCGTGCGCGGATCGTCGGCGCCGAACAGCGCCTCGGCGTCGGCCAGCGCGCGCTGCAGCTGGAACTCGGCCGCGTCGAGGCGGCCGGTCGCGAGCATGCTCTCGCCGAGTGCGCTGCGCACGCCGACGGCGAGGTCGGCGCGGTCGCCGAAGCGCTCCTCGACCTTGCCGGCCGCTGTCGTCAGCGCCTCGCTGAGGCTGATCTCCTCGCCGCTCATGTACGGATTGGAGGTCTTGAGCACGTCGACCAGGAACGCGTTGACGGCCGCGGTATCGGCGGCCGCGCGATGCGCCGCGGCGGCCTGCCAGATCGCGACGGCGCCGGCCGCGAGCACCGCGACCACGGCCAGCGCGCCGGCCGCGCAGGCCAGCCGGTGGCGGCCGACGAACTTGCCGATGCGGTAGCCGAGCGAGTCCGGATGCGCCTGCACCGGCCGGCCGGCCAGATGACGGCGCAGATCGTCGGCCAGCGCCTGCGCCGAGTCGTAGCGGCGCTCCGGCGCCTTGTGCATCGCGCGCGCGACGATGCGCTCCAGATCGGCGCCGAACGCCGGCCGCGACTCGCGCGCCGCGTCGGCCGCCCGTGCCGCCGCGCGCGCCTGGCGCAGCGGCACCGGCGCGGTGTCGCAGACGATGCGCTCGATCTCGGCGGGACTGAGGCCGTCCAGCCGGTACGGGCGCATGCCGGTCAGCAGCTCGTAGAGGATCACGCCGAGCGAATAGACGTCCGATGCGGTCGTCGGCGGCTCCAGCCGCAGCTGCTCGGGGCTGGCATAGGCCGGCGTCAATGCGAGCAGGCCGGGGCGCGTCGTCGCGCGTTCGGCATCGGCGCCGAGCATGCGCGCGATGCCGAAATCGAGCAGGCGCGGCTCGCCGTCGGCGCCGACCAGGACGTTGCCGGGCTTCAGATCGCGATGCACGATCAGATGCCGGTGTGCGGCCTGCACGCCGTCGCAGACCTTACAGAACAGCGCCAGGCGTGCCCGCGTGTCGAGGCGCTGCCGCTCGCAATGGACCAGCAGCGAATCGCCCTCGACGTAGTCCATGACCAGATACGGCAGGCCATCGAGGCTGCCGCCGTCGAGGATCCGCGCGACGTTCGGGTGATCGACGCGCGCGAGCAGCACGCGCTCGTTCTCGAAGCGGGCGATCAGCTCGCGCCGCCGCTCGCCGGCGAACAGCAGATGGTCGGTCCGCACGAACTTGACCGCCACCTGGCGCTGATACGCGCCGTCGGTGCGCTCGGCCAGGAACACCACGCCCATGCCGCCGGCGTCGAGCTCGCGCAGCAGCCGCCACGGACCGACCGATTCGCCCGGCGCCGGCAGGCCGGCGAGCGCCGGCAGCGGCCGCGCGGCCGGCGGATCGAGGAAGCCTTCGTCCGGCGCGGCACGCTCGAGCAGGGCGCGCACGCGCGCCTGCACCGCGGCCGGCAGCGCCTGCGCCTCGAGCCAGGTCAGGCGCTCGGCCGCCGGCTGCGCCAGCGCCGCCTCGAGCACGCGCATCGCCTCGACTTCGATGGTCAGATCCATGCGCCCTCCCCGGCCGCCGCGGGCGCGGCAGTGTAGGCGGTTTCGCCGGGCGCGCCATCCGGCTTGCCGGGCCGCATCGGGCGCGTCGCCGGCACCTGGCGCGATGCCGGCCAGACGCGCACGGACCTGCACGGACGTGCAGGCACGTCTTGAGCTGCCGCGGCGGCGCCGCCGCGAGCCGACCGCCAGGCCGCGGCATGCGCGGCCGCGGCATGGTCACCGGGCGCCGCCCGGGCGGCCTCGCCCCGCTTCGCCGTGCGACGACAGTACGCTGCAGGTCCGGCAGCGCGTGCCGGCAGCGGCGCGCCGGCCCGGCCGGCCGGGGCTGGATCGCGCGGCCGGAGGCTCTACACTGGCGCGATGAGCGTGGCGGTGACCCAACTGCTGGTGGACTGGCGCGGCGGCGATACCGGCGCGCGCGACCGGCTGGCCGCGCTGCTGTATCCGGAATTGCACCGCCTCGCCGAGCAGGCATTCCGGCGCGAGCGCGGCGGCCACACGCTGCAGCCGACCGCGCTGGTCAACGAGGCCTGGCTGCGCCTGATCGGCTCACCGGCGCTGCCGGGCGAGGACCGCGGCCACCTGCTCGCGGTCGCCGCGCGGCTGATGCGCGAGATCCTGATCGACCATGCGCGGCGCCGCAACGCGGCCAAGCGCGACGGCGGCGAGCGCATCACGCTGAGCGGTCTGGAGATCGCGGCCGACGAGGCGCTGGATCTGGTCGACCTCGACGAGGCGCTGGTCCGGCTCGAGCGGATCGACCCGGTCAAGGCGCGCATCGTCGAGCTGCGCTATTTCGGCGGCCTCAGCATCGAGGAGACCGGCCAGGTGCTCGAGCAGTCGCCGGCGACCGTCAAGCGGCACTGGCAGGCTGCGCGTGTGTGGCTGTTCGATGCGCTCGGCGACGCGCCGCCCAGGAGCTGATCCGCTGCGCGCGTTGAGCGTCTGGTGCTCGCGCAGGCAGGTCCGGCGACGCCGGTCTCGCGACGGCGGCGCGATGCGGCGATGCCGTTGGCGTGTCCAGAAGCGAACCGTCGCTCGGGCGCGCTGCGGCGCCACCGGATCGCACGACGCGGGCGCGGCGCCTACGGCCGGACCGATCGGCGAACACGTTCGACCCGGCGCTGACCTGCCCGGCGCGCACGCGCCGGCAGCCACATGGTGCCCGGCCACGCGCAGGCCGGGCGGCCGGCGACCGCGCACTCAGTCGCGATCGGTCGCCGCGTCGACGTCGATCAGGCCGCCGTCCTCGTCGACGCGGATGCGCAGCTCGATCGGCCGGCAGCAGATCGCGCAGTCCTCGACATAGGCCTGCGAGCCGGCCGAGCAGTCGACCGTGGTCTCGAATCCCTCGCCGCAGTACGGGCAATGGATCAGCACCGCTTCAAGCATGGCGGTCCTCCGGCAGGAACAGCGCGATCAGATCGTTGAGGAAGCGCTGGCCGTCGTCGCTGGCACGCAGCAGACCGGGCGCCTGGTCGAGCCAGCCGCGGCGCTGCGCGGCCGCCAGCGGCGCGGCGATCGCCGCATCCGGCAGGCCGGTGCGCTCGGCGAACGCCGCGGCCGGCACGCCGTCGATCAGGCGCAGCGCGTTCATCGCGTACTCGAACGGCAGGTCGGCGGCGCCGATCGTCACGTCCTCGGCGATGCGGCGCGCGCTGCCGGCATGGGCCAGGTACGCCCGCGGCGTGCGCTGCTTGGCGCGGCGGCGGATCGTGCCGGCGGTCGCGTCGGTCAGCTTGCCGTGCGCGCCGGCGCCGATGCCCAGATAGTCGCCGAAACGCCAGTAGTTCAGATTGTGCGCGGCCTGCCGGCCCGGGCGCGCATAGGCCGAGACCTCGTACTGCGCATAGCCGGCTTCGGCCAGGCGCTGCTGGCAGCGCTCCTGCATGTCCCAGGCCGCATCGCCGTCGGGCAGCGGCGGCGGCCGCGCCGCGAACAGCGTGTTCGGCTCCAGCGTGAGCTGGTAGTGCGACAGGTGCGGCGGCGCCAGCGCGATCGAGCGCTCGACGTCGGCCAGCGCGCCGGCCAGGTCCTGCTGCGGCAGCGCGTACATCAGGTCGATGTTGAAATTGTCGATGCCGGCCGCGCGCGCCTGCGCGATCGCCTGCTCGGCCTCGCCGGCCGAATGGATGCGGCCGAGCCGCTCGAGCATCGCATCGTCGAAGCTCTGCACGCCGAAGCTGATCCGGTTGACGCCGGCGGCGCGATAGCCGTCGAAGCGGCCGTGCTCGACCGTGCCGGGATTGGTCTCGAGCGTGATCTCGGCATCCGGCGCGATCGCGAGGCGCGCGGCGACGCCGTCGAGGATGCGGCCGATCGCGGCCGGCGCGAACAGGCTCGGCGTGCCGCCGCCGAAGAAGACGCTGATCAGCGGGCGCCCGGCCGCGGCCGCACCGAAATCGGCCAGATCCCGGTCGAGATCGTCCAGCAGCGCGTCGACGTAGGCCTCCTGCGGGAGGCCGTCGCGCACGGCGTGCGAGTTGAAGTCGCAGTACGGACATTTCCTGACGCACCACGGAATGTGCACGTACAGCGACAGCGGCGGTGCGGTCAGCGGCATGGCAGGCGAAGGGCGGAGGATACGGTCGTCGAGATGGGGTCGGCCACCGCCGCCGCAACGGCCGGACGGATTCAGGCGCCGCTCGCCAGGGCTTGGCACAGCTGCGCCAGCGCCTGGCCGCGGTGACTGACCGCATTCTTGGCCGCCGGCGCGAGCTCCGCCGCGCTGAGGCCGCTGACCCGATCGAGGAAGACCGGATCGTAGCCGTGGCCGCCGCTGCCGCGCGGCGCCGCGAGGATCGAGCCGTGCCAGCGGCCTTCGGCGATCAGCGGCGCCGGATCGTCCGGCGCGTTCAGCAGCACGATCGTGCAGTGGAAATGCGCGGCGCGGCGCTCCGGCGGCACCTCGCGCAGCGCGTCGAGCAGATGCGCGATGTTCGCGGCACTGTCGCCGTGACGGCCGGCATAGCGGGCCGAGCGCAAGCCCGGCGCGCCGCCGAGCGCGGCCACGCACAGTCCCGAATCGTCGGCCAGCGCCGGCAGGCCGGACAGGCGCGCCGCGTGGCGCGCCTTGATCAGCGCGTTCTCGACGAAGGTGGCGCCGGTCTCCTCGGCATCATCGATGCCGAGCGCCGACTGCGCGACCAGCTCGATGCCGGCATCGGCGAGGATCGCGCGGATTTCCTCGAGCTTGCCGGCGTTCGAGCTGGCCAGGACCCATTTCACGCCGCCAGCGCCGCGCGCTGCAGCGCGCACAGCGCGTCGACGCCTTGCGCGGCCAGGCCGAGCAGCGCGTCGAGCTCGTCGCGACGGAACGCATGGCCCTCGGCGGTGCCCTGCACCTCGATGAAGCCGCCGCCGTCGTTCATGACGACGTTCATGTCGGTATCGCAAGCCGAATCCTCGGCATAGTCCAGATCGAGCACCGGCTGGCCCTGCCAGATGCCGACCGATACCGCGGCGATCGCGCCGTGCACGACCTCGCGCTTGATCAGGCCGCGCGCGCGCAGGCCGTTGACCGCGTCGACCAGGGCGACGTAGGCGCCGGTGATCGCCGCCGTGCGCGTGCCGCCGTCGGCCTGCAGCACGTCGCAGTCCAGCGTGATCGTGCGCTCGCCGAGCGCGGCGCGGTCGACGCAGGCACGCAGGCTGCGGCCGATCAGCCGCTGGATCTCCATCGTGCGGCCGCCCTGGCCGCCGCGCGCCGCTTCGCGCTGCGTGCGCTCCTTGGTCGCGCGCGGCAGCATGCCGTACTCGGCGGTGACCCAGCCTTCGCCCTTGCCGCGCAGGAACGGCGGCACGCGCTCCTCGACACTGGCCGTGCACAAGACACGGGTATCGCCGAACGCGACCAGGACCGAGCCTTCGGCGTGACGGGTGTAGTGGCGCTCGAGCAGGACCGGGCGCAACTGGTCGGGCGCGCGGCCGCTGGGACGGTTCGGGATCGTGGGCATCGGCGACTTTGGAGAAATGGGCGCGGAGTTTACCATCGCCTCCCTTTTGCCCCGCCCGGCCCGCCGATGATCCGCAGCATGACCTCCTTCGCCAGCGCCGAGAGCGAAGGCCCCTGGGGCGCCCTCAGCGTCGAGCTGCGCTCGGTCAACCACCGCTATCTCGAGCTCGCGGTGCGCCTGCCCGAGGACCTGCGCAGCCTGGAGCCGGCGATCCGCGAGCGCGTCGGCGCACGGATCGGGCGCGGCAAGGTCGATTTCGGGCTGCGCCATCGCAGTGGCGAGAGCGCCGCGGCGCTGACGCTGAACGAGGCCGCGGTCGCGCGGCTGGCCGAGGCCCACCGCACGCTCGGCGGCCATTTCCCGGGGCTGCGCGCCGAGTTCGCGGCGCTGCTGGCCTGGCCGGGCGTGCTGGTCGAGCAGCGTATCGACCAGGACGGTCTGCGCGAGGCGGCGCTGGCCGTCGTCGACGCCGCGCTCGAGGAGTTCGTCGCGGCGCGCGAGCGCGAGGGCGCCCGGCTGGCCGTGTTCCTGCGCGAGCGCCTGGACGGCATCGAGACCCTGGTCGCCGGCGTGCGCGCGCATCTGCCCGAGGTCCGCACCGCGCTGCGCGCCCGCTTCGACGCGCGCATCGCCGACCTGAAGCAGCCGCTGGAACCGGGCCGCATCGAGCAGGAAGTGGTGCTGAGCCTGCAGCGCATCGACGTCGACGAGGAACTGGACCGGCTGACCGCGCACATCGCCGAGGCGCGCCGCGTGCTCGGCCTGCGCGAGGCGGTCGGCCGCCGGCTCGACTTCCTGATGCAGGAGTTCAACCGCGAGGCCAATACGCTCGGCTCCAAGGCCGCCGATCCGCGCACGACGCAGGCCGCGGTCGAGCTCAAGGTGCTGATCGAACAGATGCGCGAACAGGTCCAGAACCTGGAGTGAGGCGATGACCGGCACGCTCTACGTCGTCGCGGCCGCGTCCGGCTCGGGCAAGACCAGCCTGGTCAAGGCGCTGCTCGAGCGCGAGGCCGATCTGGCGCTGTCGGTGTCCTACACCTCGCGCCCGCCGCGTCCGGGCGAGGTCGACGGCCAGCACTACCATTTCGTCTCGCGCCAGGTGTTCGAGCACATGGCGCAGACCGGCGCGTTCTTCGAATACGCCGACGTGCACGGCGACTACAAGGGCACCGCGCGCGCGGTGATCGAGCCGCTGCTGGCACAGGGCCGCGACGTGCTGCTGGAGATCGACTGGCAGGGCGCGCAGCAGGTGCGCCGGCTGTGGCCGGACACCCTCAGCATCTTCATCCTGCCGCCGTCACGCGCCGAGCTGGAGCGGCGCCTGCGCCATCGCGCCTCGGACAGCGCCGAGCAGATCACGCGCCGCCTGGCCGACTCGCGCACCGAGATCGCACACGCGGCCGAGTTCGACTTCATCGTCGTCAACGACGAGTTCGCGCAGGCCGTGTCGGACCTGCGCGCGATCTTCGCGTGCCGGCGCCTGCGCCGCGACGCGCAGCTGCAGCGTCACGCGACCCTGCTCGACGACCTGCTCAAGCCGGACTGACGCCGGCGTTTGATACGATGACGCGATCGCGGCTCCTCCGGACCGCGCGTCCCGCCCCCACTGCCGGCCCCGCATGCCCGATCTCACCCCCGCCGACGACAGCACCCTGATCCGCATCCGCGGTCTGAAGACCGTGCTGAACGGCAAGACGATCTTCGACGGCGTCGACCTCGACATCCCGCGCGGCAAGGTCACCGCGGTGATGGGGCCGAGCGGCACCGGCAAGACCACGCTGATGCGCCACATCACCGGCCAGCTGGCGCCGGACGCCGGCTCGGTCGTCGTCGACGGCCGCGACGTGCCGCGGCTGTCGCGCGGCGACCTGTTCCGGCTGCGCGAGAAGATCGGCTACCTGTTCCAGAACTCGGCGCTGCTGACCGACTTCTCGGTGTTCGAGAACGTCGCGTTTCCGCTGCGCCAGCACCTGCGCCTGCCCGAGGAGCTGATCCGCAACATCGTGCTGACCAAGCTGCAGGCGGTCGGCCTGCGCGGCGCCGCGGAGCTGATGCCGAGCGAGCTGTCCGGCGGCATGGCGCGCCGCGTCGCGCTGGCACGCGCGATCGTGCGCGACCCGATGCTGGTCATCTACGACGAGCCGTTCGTCGGCCTCGATCCGATCGCGCTGAACCAGGTCGTCAAGCTGATCCGCATGCTCAACGACACGCTCGGCCTGACCGGCATCCTGGTCGCGCACGAGTTCTCGGCCGTCAAGCGCGTCGCCGACCAGGTCTATCTGATCGCGGCCGGCAAGATCGCCGCGCACGGCACGCCGGCCGAACTGGCCGCCGACACCTCGCCGTGGACGCGCCAGTTCTTCGGCGGAGAGGCCGACGGACCGGTGCCGTTCCACTATCCCGCGCGCGACTACGCGCTCGATCTCGGCTTCCCGGAGGCCCGCGCATGACGCCGGCAGGCAAACCCCGCAACGCGCTGGCCGGCGGCATCGCGCAGATCGGCGCATGTGGCCTGTTCCTGCTGTCGATCCTGGCCGCGGTGCCGGCCAGCCTGCGCCACATCCGCGAGACGGTGCGCCAGGTCTGGTTCGTCGGTGCGATGAGCCTGACGATCATCATGACCTGCGGCCTGTTCGTCGGCATGGTGCTGGGCCTGCAGCTGTATTACGTGCTGTCGATCTTCGGCGGCACCGCCGCGCTCGGCACGGTGGTCTCGCTGGCGCTGTATCGCGAGCTCGGCCCGGTCGTCACCGCGCTGCTGTTCGCCGGCCGCGCCGGCACCTCGATCACCGCCGAGATCGGCCTGATGCGGGCGACCGACCAGCTCTCGGCGATGGAGATGATGGCGGTCGACCCGCTCGCCTACGTCGTCACGCCGCGCTTCCTGGCCGGCGTGATCGCGATGCCGCTGCTAGCCTGCGTGTTCAACGCGCTCGGCATCTTCGGCGCGCACCTGGTCGGCGTCGCCTGGCTCGGCCTGGACAACGGCACGTTCTGGTCGAACATGACCTCCAGCGTCGACGTCTGGAAGGACGTGATCAACGGCCTCTGGAAGAGCGTGGCGTTCGGCGCGGTGATCACGCTGATCGCGACGTTCCAGGGCTACACCACGCCGCCGACCAGCGAAGGCGTCGCCTATGCGACGACGCGCACGGTGGTGTTCTCGTCGATCGTCGTGCTGGCGCTCGATTTCGTGATGACCGCTTTCCTGATGTGACCGGAGCCCCCTCGTGAGCCAGAAGCATTCCTACCAGTTCGGCACGGGCCTGTTCATCCTGCTCGGCTTCGCGGCGCTGGCCTGGCTGGCGACGCAGACCACCAGCATCGCCAACTACCGCCAGGGCGACAGCTACACGCTCAATGCCCGCTTCTCCAACGTCGGCCAGCTCAAGCTCGGCGCGCCGGTCAAGATCGCCGGCGTGCGGATCGGCTCGGTCCGCACGATCGAGGTCGATCCGGCCAAGCTGGACGCCAAGGTGCAGCTGTCGATCGCGACGCGCTACGCCGAGCTGCCCGACGATTCCGCGGCCGCGATATTCACCAGCGGTTTATTGGGCGATCAGTACGTTGCGATCCAGCCCGGCGGCTCGCCCGATGCGCTCAAGGACGGCGACGAGTTCGTGCTGACGCAGTCCTCGGTGCAGCTGGAGGACCTGATCGGCAAGTTCCTCGCCGCCGGCGGTCCCGAAAAGCCGGCCGAGCCGGCGACACCGGCCGCCACGCCCACCCCCTGATCTTCATCTTTCGCGGAGAACGCTTCCCATGATGCGCATGTTCGGATCGATCCTGTCGGCGGCCGTACTCGCGGCGGCGCTCGGTTTCGCCTCGCCCGCCCTGCACGCCGATCCGGCCTCGCCCGAGCAGGTCGTGCAGTCGATCGCCGACAGCCTCGACAAGACCGTCAGCGGCCATCAGGCCGAGCTGCGCGGCGACCGTGAGAAGCTGATCGACGTCATCGACGACATCTTCCTGCCGCATTTCGACATCGACTACGCCTCGATCCTCGTGCTCGGCCAGAACGCGCGCAGCGCCTCGCCCGAGCAGCGCTCGCGCTTCGCCAAAGCGTTCTACAAGTCGATCGCACACCGCTACGCCGAAGGCCTGCTGAACTACACGCGCGGCCGCGTGCGCGTGCTGCCGTTCAAGGGTGACCTCAACGACAAGCGCACGATCGTGCGCACCCAGGTCGTGCTCGACGACGGCAAGCTGCTCGCGGTCGACTACGCGTTCCGCAAGACCCGCGACGGCGACTGGAAGGCCTACGACGTCATCATCGAAGGCATCTCCTACATCACCAACTACCGCAACCAGGTCACCGCCGAGATCGCCAAGACCAGCCTCGACGCGCTGACCCAGCGCCTGGAGACCCAGGGCGAGAAGGCGCTGGAATCGATGGAAGCGACGCAGAAGGGCAGCTGATGGCCGCCTTCGCGATCGAGCGCGGTCCCGACGGCCGCCTGCGGCCGAGCGGCCGCATCGACTACGCCAACGCGCCGCAGGCGCTCGCCGACGGCGAGCGCCTCGCGCCGCCCGGTTCCGCCGCGACGGTCGACCTCGCCGCACTCGAATCGAGCGACACCGTCACGCTCGGCGTGCTGATCGCCTGGTCCGCCCGCGCTGCGCAGCGCGGCGGCGTGCAGCTGCGTTACGTCAACTTTTCCGAGGATCTGGCCGCGCTTGCGCAGTTGTGCGACGTGGAGCCACTGTTGCGGGCGTCATAGCGCAGAACAACAGATGCCGAGCGCCGAAACCGACGTCCGGCTTTCCGGTGATCCCAGTCTCCCCAGCCTGGCTAAAGCGCAGAGCGAATGCGCGCCAGACAAGAATCTCGTGACGCAACATCTGCAGCGCAAATCTCTGCACGCGACCGCCAAGACGCCAACCGCCCCCAGAGAGAGAAGGCTGGGCCGGCGCCGGTCGCGTTTGCAGCGCGATTTGTCGCACACGACACGGACTGCCCCGAAGTTACTGTCCCGAGCAGCCTGAGCGCGCTTTCCGGTGCGCTCATCGCGCCGTCGCAGTATCAACGACGAAGTGCGCTGGCCCTGCCGAGACACGCACAAAATGCCCTAGCTTATCAGGTGCTCAGAGCACCCCTAACACACTGTTTTCTGGGAGAAATCACGGGATGCCGCGGACTTTCGAGTTCGCAAAGACGTTCGGGAGCGCAGTGCAAATACACTCTGCACAAAGCCTGCATGGGCATTGGGATCAATCAGTGTAGGCTCCAACCCTTCCTGTGGGAGGCCTGCTGAAGGCGCCTTGATAAGCTTGGAGACTCTTACACCGATGGTGGCGGCGCGCGGAACTCGTGACACTTGAACCTCGTCGATGTGCTATGGCCTCCCGGAACGAAGGCCAAAGTAGCTGTGCAGTATAGCATAAGAAGTCGAAAATCAAGGTCCCTCGGCTTCGTCGACGCCAGGGGCAACGTAGTGGAGGATCAAGAGATGGTTGAAAAGACTATCTGCGATCGACGCGAGTAGCTCGATGCAATCCGGACGATTTAGCCCTCCCTTGAAGTTGTCGACACAAAGAAAACCCAATACAGAAAACTCCTGCCGATCCGTCACCTCATCTAGATTCAGCTGCATACGGATTGGGCACACAAGCGTCGCGTTGTAGAGACGCTTCCAGTTCGGATTAGAGTTGGAGTAGGTCGGTTCACTCGACAAATTGTCGGATACAAAGTAATTGCATCTGGCTCCGGCGAGAATCTCCTTGAATGCCGTATTCTCATAATACGGATATTCGGCAGCCGACGAATCAGATCCTCTTCGAGCGCAATATGACGCCGCATCGCGCATGAATGTGCGCATCATGAGAACATTGGCATTGGAAGCATCGACGATCTTCATCGTCACTGCGCACTTGTCCCCAGTGATGATGTCCATCAATATCTTGATGTTGTCGACAAGAAATAAGTAAAACATTTCATTGGTTCTTCTAATGTCTACCAACTCTTCCGGACTTGGAGATGCCCCTCCATTTATATCCTCGGCGAGAGCGAACAGCTCATTGATTCTGTCGCGCAACTGGTCGTTAATATTGTGAATGATCCTTGCAACTTCGAAGCCACTTTCTCTGGCACGCGTTATTTCGTCCGAGAGAGCACGAATCTTCTCATCTTTGAGTTGCCCCTGGGGACCTAACTCGGCCAACTTCTGCCAGTACTCCTCAGCTCGCAGCAAAGTTCCGATCACCACCACACCCAGAACGACGTTTATCGCCCCAAGCCCAATGAGCATGGCACCCGCCTCAGGCGCATAGTTTCCAGACAACAACGCATACAAGGTGATGCATACTGTTATGACCAACCCGGTAAGACTGCTGATACCGAATATGTACTCGAGCCGTTTATTCATGACAAATGAATAATTTTTAATTAGTTACCAACGAAACTGATTCGCCCGAAAATCTGACGCAACGACCAGACCTGCACGACGATCGCGCCGATCGAACCACACCAACCTGCCTAATAGCCATCGAACCTGATAATGACGGACGCAAGTTCACTCGACTTATCCGAACATCATTTCACGCCCGAACAATGTCTTTCGCAATACAGCCCAGACAGCACCGCCACCCCCCGACGCGATCCCATACCCCGGCCCGATCAAGCGGACATGGTCACGCTAACCCGAATCGAAGAATCTTGCAAAGATTGGGCTGCGATGCCTCGTCGGCGAGGGAAATGGCACTTCACTCACCGACCTCTCCGTAATGGCAGTGAGGTTCCAAGCAGTCGCCCCGTCACACTGGCCGACATAGAACTCAAGCCGTCCACCAGCGCGTCAAACTCGACGCGCACTCCGGTATGCGGCGGGCTGCGAAGAAATGATAGGGAATAAAAGCAGCTGGAAACCCAAGTTGCTCGCTTTTTGAACGTCGCATCATCCCGCGGTGATGCGCGGGCTGCATTTCTCGGAGTTCGGTGAAGGACCAAAAAAAAAGCGGGCATCGCTGCCCGCCGCGAGTCGAAAGCGTCCGGTCGCAGCCGGACGCCGGAGGAGCCTCAGTAGGTCGCCCGCAGGGTCAGCCCCGAGAACGTCGAGTAGGCGTGCACCATGATGTGATACGTGCCGGCGGTCGGCGCGCTGATCGTGCAGCTCTCGGTATTGCCGCTGGCCCAGGAGCGGCAGGTGTAGCTCGAGGTCGTCGGCGCGCTGCCCTGGCGCACGTAGAGGTCGGCGTCGCCGCTGCCGCCGCTGGTCGTGACGACGAGGCTGGAGACGCCCGACGGCACGGTGATCGTGTAGCGCACCGCATTGCCCTGCGTCGCGGCCAGGCCCGACACCGGCACGCCGTTCTGCAGCACGTTGCCGCCGCTGCCGGCGGTGTAGCTGCCGACCAGGCTGACGCCCGAGAACGCCGAGTAGCCGCGCACCGTCACGTAGTAGGTGCCGGCCTGGACGTTGCTGATGTTGCAGGTCTCGTTGTTGCCGCTGAGGTACGGCCGGCAGTCGTACGTGCCCGAGGTCGTACCCGGCGCACTGCCGTAGCGCACGTACAGATCGGCATCGCCGCTGCCGCCGGAGATCTGGAAGCTCAGACCGGTGGCACCGGCCGGCACGACCAGCGTGTAGGTCAGCGCCTGCCCGGCGGATCCCGACAAGCCGGTCACCGGCACGCCGTTCTGCAGCACGCTGCCGCCGCCTCCGCTGCTGACGGTCACCGACTGGCTGCGCGTATGCGTGGCGCCGTCGTCGTCGGTCACGGTCAGGTTGACGGTATAGGTGCCGGCGGCGGCATAGGTGCGGCTGGGGTTGGCCGCGGTCGAGGTGCCGCCGTCACCGAACGTCCACGAGCGGCCGACGATGCTGCCGTCGCTGTCGGTCGAGGTATCGGTGAACTGCACGGTCAGGCCGCTGACGGTGTAGGTGAAGTTGGCGACCGGCGCTACGTTGGAGCCGCCGCCCATGTCGTTGGCGACCGCCTGCAGCGTGGCCTGCGCATTGATCAGGCCCAGGCCGCAGCCGCCCGAGCACGAGCCCGGAATCGCCCGCACGTTGTTCTTGATGTAGTTCTCGGCCTGGGTGACGGTCAGTGCCGGATTCTTCGAGAACACCAGTGCGCCCAGGCCGGCGACGTGCGGTGCCGCCATCGAGGTGCCCTGATACCAGGCATAGGCCTCGCTGCCCTGCGTGGTCGTGCCGGTGTTGAGCGTCGACAGGATGCCGGCGTTGGTGCCGCCCTGGCCACCCGGTGCCGACAGCGTGATGCCGGCGCCGTAGTTGGAGTAGGACGCGCGACTGCCCGAGCGATTCAGCGCGGCGACCGCGATGACGTTGGCGCAGTTGGCCGGCGAAGCGTTGGAGACGTTGGTATTGTCGTTGCCGGCGGCGACCACGACGATCGCACCGTTGCTGCGCGCGGTGTTGACCGCGGCCTGGAACGAGCCGCACGAGCCGCCGCCGCCGAGGCTGAGGTTCAGCACCTTGGCCGGATTGGCGTTGGCCGGCACGCCGCTGACCGAGCCGCCCGAGGCCCAGACCATCGCGTCGACGATGTCGGACGTGGAACCGCCGCACTTGCCGAGCACGCGGACCGGCACGACCTTGGCGCCGAAGGCAACGCCGGCGATGCCCTTGGCGTTGTCGGCGGCCGCGGCGACCGTGCCGGCGACATGGGTGCCGTGCCAGCTCGAGTTGGACGCCGGATAGCCGACGCCGCACTCGTTGCTGCCGTACCAGTCGCCTTCGTCGTTCGGATTGGCGTCGCGGCCGTTGCCGTCGCGCGCGGTGGTCGAGCTGGAGATGAAGTCGTAGCCGCCGACCGTCTGCCCCGACAGGTCGCTGTGCGGCGTGATGCCGGTGTCGATGACCGCGACGCGCACGCCGGTACCGGTGGCGATGTCCCAGGCGCCCGGCGCGTTGATGCCGGCGGTGGCCTCCCACAGGTCCCACTGACCGGACCAGTTGGTGTCGTTCGGCGTCAGCGCGACGCGCATCAGGCGATCGGGCTCGACGTAGGCGACGGCCGGATTGCGCGCGAAGGCGATCATGACCTCGCGCGCCAGATCGTCGGCGCGCGTCAGGCGCGTGCGCGACCCGTCGATCCGGATCAGCTCGGCACCGGTCGCCAGCGTGCGCACGTGCGCGATCTCCAGTCCGGTCATCGCGGCGACGCGCTCGAAGTCGGCCTGGCGCGACAGCGCCGATCCGCTTTCGGTGGTGCCTTCGGCGTAGGTCACGATGAAACGCGATTCGCTGCCGGGCGCGTCGGCGACGCCGAAATTGGCGCGGTCGGCGTACAGGGCGATCTCCTCGGCCGTGATCTTCACCGCCGCCTGGGCGATGCCGCCGGCGGCCGCGAGCGTCATGCAGGCGGCCGCGAGCGCGGTGCGGGAAATGCCAATGCTTGTCTTCGACTTCCTCATCAGTTGAATCCTCACCTAGTCTGGAATCCAAAAAAGAGCCGCTCGGCGGCTCCGTCATGAGGCTCCGTCCACCCCGCAGTCGCGTCCCGGCCGGCCCCGCCCCCTCTCCCATTCGTGGCCTGCCGGTGTTGCTGCGACGAAAGCGGTCACCCCGAGCCGCTTCCTGCCCCTAGTCTCCTACTCCGTACGGGCGTGGATGGAGCGAAGGTAGCGTGGGGTCCCGGCACCGGATGCGAACTGGTTCAAACTTGTCGATTCATGCAAAAGCCGCGCGGAATCGGCATGAATCTCGCAGTGGAGCGTGCGGACGGCACGTTCAGGAACGCCGCGCGACGCGGGCGCAGACGGTCCGGGACGTTGCCCCGCAGCACCTGCCCCCAGCGCACGAGATGCCGAAGAACGAGCGGAGCCGTGCCGGCCGCGCGGCCGATCGCGCCGACTGCGGCGAGGAATGCGTACGCCGCGACGCAGGCATCGTCGGCGCGCGAGGAGTGCAGCGATGTCTCGCGCGCGCTGCCGACGTACCAGCGGCCGCGTGCCGCCACACGGCCGATCGCGTCGCCTGCGTGCTCGAGCGATCGACGCAGCGCGCGTTTCGTCGGCTGCGCGAGGAAGACCGCTGTGAATGCTGCACGCCGGTCGCGTCGACGCATCGGCTGCGGGCGCGCACGCGTGGCGCGGCGCAGGCAACGCACGGCGCGCCCGAAACCGGTGAGGACGATGCGCGCTAGGAAAAGCGCGCCGGCGAGAACGGCGCCAGATCGAGCGACGGCGCGCGGCCGCTCAACAGCTCGGCGATCAGCTGGCCGGTGACCGCCGACAAGGTCACGCCGAGCATGCCGTGCCCGGTCGCGAGCGTCAGATTGTCCAGGCCGGGCGCGCGGCCGAGGATCGGCTGATCGTCCGGCGTCATCGGCCGCCAGCCGTACCAGGTCTGCTCGACCGTGGGACCTTCCGGCTCACGCAGATACTCGGCCGCACGCGCGCGCAGCGCGTCGAGCCGCACGCGGTTGAGGCGTGCGTCGTAGCCGGAGAACTCCATCGTGCTGCCGAGCCGGTAGCCGCTGCTCCACGCGGTCACGCAGACGCTGCGTTCGCGCAGCACCATCGGCAGCCTCGGACACAGCGCCGGACGCGCATAGGTGATCGAGTAGCCCTTGCCGGGCTGGATCGGCAGATGCAGACCGAGCTGGCGCGCCAGCAGCGGCGACCAGGCGCCGAGCGCGAGCACGACCTCGCGGCCGGTGTAGTCGCCGCGTGTGGTGCGCACGCGACCGATGCGGCGGCCGTCGCGCTCGATCGACTCGATGCGCGCATCGGTCTGGATCACGCCGCCGGCCTCGCGCACGATACGTGCGAGCTCGGCGACGTAGCGATCCGGGCGCAGATGCGCGTCGGCCGGGTGGCGGTAGCCGCCGGCCATGCCGGGCAGCAGCGCCGGTTCGCAAGCGGCGAGCGCGGCGCCGTCGAGGCGCTCGACCGGCACGCCGACCGCGCCGAGCGCGTCGAGCAGCCAGGCCGACGCCGCGAACGCGGCCGCGTCGCGATAGACGTAGAGCGTGCCGTCGTGGCGGTACTCGCAATCGAGCCCGTGGTCACGCACGAGACCGGCGATCAGCTCGCACGAGCGCAGCAGCAGCGGCGCCTTCAGCGCGGTGCCGCGGCGGAAGTCGTCCCAGTTGCAGCGGCCGGCGAAGCCGAACAGCCAGCGCAGCAGCGCCGGATCCAGGCGCGGCCGGATCCGCAGCGGCGCATCGGGCTTGAACATCCATTTCAGCGCGCTGCCGACCAGGCCCGGCATCGGCAGCGGCGGCGCATGACTCGGCGTCAGCGTGCCGCAGTTGCCGTGCGAGGCGCCGTGACCGGGCTGGCCCTGCTCGAGCACCGTGACCTGGCGCCCCTCGCCGAGCAGATACCATGCGCAGGCGAGGCCGATCACGCCGCCGCCGAGGATCAGCACGTCGCCGCCGGCGTCTGCCATCGCGCGTCAGGCCAGCGCCAGCGGCGCCAGCAGCACGTTCCAGTGCACGAGCAACAGCACCAGCGCGACCATCGCGACGACGACGAGCAGATGGCGCAGCTTGCGGCCGAGGCTCCAGGTGCGCGCACGCAGCGCGATCGGCAGGCCGAGCGCGGCCAGCACGCTGAGCAGCGCGGCGACGTAGGCCAGCACCACCGCGATGCGGACCGGCGTGGTCGGATAGGCGCGGATCGCCTGCTCGCCGAGCGCCTGCAGCGAGACCAGTGCGGCCACGGCCACGGCGAAGAACGCCAGCCAGGCCAGCGCGGCCAGATTGACCAGCACCGCGCTGCCGCGCCCGGATCGCGCCAGGCTGCGCTGCGGGCGGCCGACGCGGCGCCAGCTCGCCAGCAGCACGCCGAGGCTCAGCAGCGCGACCACGGCGGCCGCCATGGCCAGCGCATCGGGCGTCGCGAACGGACCGACGCGCTGCGAGACGGTATGGCCGTAGCCGTTCGCATAGCCGGTCACGCGGCCCTCGGCATCGCGCAGGAACGCGATCCGCTGGCCGTCCTCGACCGACCGGAACACGTCCTCGCCGTCGGCGACGTAGCGGCGCGCACGCTCGCCGCTGCCGACGACCAGATAGCCCTCGTCGGTCACGCGCACCTCGTCGGCATTCGTCGAGAGCAGCTTCTCCAGCGTGGTGTGCGCGCGCCGCTCGTCGATGTAGTGGCCGGCGTAGCGCTCGGCCTGCGCCGCGAAGCCCGGCGGCGGCAGCGGCGCCGGCGGCGCTGCGGCGTCCTCGACCAGACGCGCCAGGATCTGCGGCGGCAGCTCGCGGACCAGGCGGCGGCCGGTATCGGTGTTGACGGCGACGAATACGCCGACGCCGGCATCGGGCAGCACGACCATCGACGCGAACGCGAACAAGGTGGCGCCGTCGTGCTCGAGGCTGTCATAGCGGCCGTACGGGCGCCGGAAGAAGCCGTGCGCGATGCCGCCGACGCCTTCGGCGTTGCGGAAGTCGACCTGGCTCATCGTCTGGAACGTGGCCGGCGCCAGGATCGTCGCGCCGTCCAGCGTGCCGCCGCCGATCAGCATGCGCATGTAGCGCGCCATGTCGGCCGCGCTGGCCGATCCGGCGCCGGCGCCGCCGCCGTGGCTGATGTACTCGAACGGCTTGGCCGTGTAGCCGCCGTCGGCACGCTCGAAGCCGCTCGTCCACAGCGGCACCAGCGCGTCCGGCGCGGCGCGCGGATCGGCCGCCGGCAGCGGCTCGCGGAACGTCGCATGGTGCATGCCGAGCGGCTCGAGGATCGCGCGCTCGATCTGCCGCTCGAAGGTCTGGCCGGCCACGTTGGCGACCAGCTCGCCGAGCAGTGCGACCGAGTAGTTCGAATAGACCGCGTACTGCTCCGGCGCGCGGACCCGATGCGGGCGCCAGGTCCGCAGGTACTCGCGGACCGGCAGCACCTGGTCGGGCGCGAACGCGAACAGGTGGCCGAACGCGCTGTCCTCGAAACCGGCCGTGTGCTCCATCAGATGACGCACGCGCACCGGCGCATAGCCGTCGTCGGGCAGCTGCAGCTCGGGCGGCAGATAGCGATTGGCTTCGGCGTCGAGGTCGAGCCGGCCCTGCTCGACCAGCTGCATCGCGGCGATGTAGGTGAAGGTCTTGGAGATCGAGCCGAGCCGGAACAGCGTCGTGTCCGGATCGACCGGACGCGCCGGGTCGAGCCCGGCCAGGCCGTAGCCGCGCAGCAGGCGCACGCCGTTGCGATCGACGACGGCGACGCTGACGCCGGCGATGCCGTCGCGGCGCCGGTACGCATCGACGAGGCCGTCGACATAGGCGCCGAGCGCATCCACGTCGGGCGCCAGCGGCTGCGTCGATGCCCTCCGGCGCGTCGGCCGGGACGGCTTCGGCCGGCGGCGTCTGGAGCGATGGCGCCGGCTCGGCCGGCGTCTGCGCGATGGCGGCGGTGCCGCCGAGCAGGACCGCTGCGAGCGCGAACAGGCCGCGGCGGAACGCGTCGGCCGCGTCCGCGGCTGCACGCTGCGTGGGACACCGGCAACCGAACTGGCCCGCATGACTGCGCCTCGCGACGATCAAACCGCAAGCGTAGCGCATTCAGCTCGAGCTGCGTTTGGCATGGAGCATGCTTCGTACTTCGTCGTTCCCCAGGAGGCCGATCGATGACCGTTCCCACCCACGAACTGCTGCTCGCGCTGCGCGCCCCCCAACTCCGGCTGGCTCGCCGCCGTCGTCTGCGCGCTCGACGAGGCGATGCGCGATCCCGACTTCGGCGAGCCGCAGCGCGCGCTGCTGTGCCGTCTGCTCGAGGCCGAGACGATACCGGCTGCGGTCGCCGATGCCGCCACCGCGCGCCTGCACGCGTTCGAGAAGGCCGTCCAGTCGCTCTACGATTCGATGCTCGATGCGATCCCCGCGGTCGAGAGCGAGACCATCGTCGGGCGTCCGAACCTGACAGTTTGCGGCGGTTCGGCTGCATGACGCGCGGGCCCGCGCCAAACGCGGGCCGCAGAGCGTGAAATCGATCACTTTCGCTGCAGGGCAGCCGGCGTGCCGCCCTGCAGCGATTGACAGGTCCGCCGCCGATCGCGACGGTATGCCGATGCACGCCGCCGCGCCGTCTTCGCCGCTCCGCCCGCCGGTCCGTCCCGATGCCGGTCTGCGGCACGGGCGCTGGCTGCTGATCCTGGTCGCCCTGGTGCTGGCCGCCTGCTCGGCCGGCAGCCGCCGCGAGGCGCCGCCGCCGCGCACCGGCAGCGCGCAGGCCGACGCCGCCAATGCCGTGCTGTTCCGCGCGATCGCGCTGGTCGGCACGCCGTACCGCTACGGCGGCAACACGCCGCAGGGCGGCTTCGACTGCAGCGGTCTGGTCGGCTACGTGTTCCGCGACGCGGCCGGCCTCGAACTGCCGCGCAGTTCCAGGCAGATCGCCCAGCTCGGCGGCCGCACGCTCGGACGCAACCGGCTGCAGGCCGGCGATCTGGTGTTCTTCGCGGCCGGCCGCGAGGTCAGCCACGTCGGCATCTACGTCGGCGAACAGCGCTTCGTGCATGCGCCCAACAGCGGCGGTACGGTACGCCTGGACAGTCTCGACGGCGCCTGGTGGCGCGAGCACTTCGTCTACGGCAAGCGCGTGCTGGACTGACCCGCGGCGCGCGACACGCTGTCACGGAAACGGGACGCTCCGGATCGGCACGGGAAGAATTCCCGACGACGCGCGTGATGCGAACGCGGGCCGGCTCGACCGCAAGCGTCGGACGAACAGGCGCCTCGGGTCGAGCCACGCGGTCGCGGCGCCGGCTCAGGCGCTCGGGAAGTCGGCTCAGCCGCGCAGGCGCAGCGCGAGCGTGCGCAGCGTCAGCAGCAGAGCGCGCAGCAGCTTGCGTGCGTTCTCGTCGATCAGGCGCCCCTGCTCGTCGAACTTCGACGCGGCCTGGCCGAGCAGGACCTCGGGCCGGTTCGCGATCTGCACGTCGAGCCCGAGCGCGAGCTGGCGCAACTGCATCTGCGCACGCGCGGTGCCGAGCACGCCAGTGCTGGCGCCGATCACCGCCATCGCCTTGCCGGTCAGCGCGCTCTGGCCAGACGGCCGCGAGGCCCAGTCCAGCGCGTTCTTGAGCAGGCCCGGAATCGCGTAGTTGTACTCGGGCGTCGCGATCAGCAGCGCGTCGGCCGCGCGGATCTGCGCCTTGAAGCGCTCGACCGGCGCCGGCAGGCCGGCCGCCTCGACGTCACCGTCGTAGAACGGAATATCGGCGATCACGGCCTGCTCCAGCCGCATGTCCGGCGGCAGTTCCTCCTGCGCCGCGCGCATCAGCAGGCGGTTGTAGGAGCCCTGGCGCAGGCTGGCGACGACGCCGACGACGCGGATCGGATCGGACATGGACGATTTCCTCGGAACGGCTGACGAGACGGCCCCTAAGCTAGGGACGCGCTGCGGCCCGATAAAGCCGCACCGGGCCGACGCAGCTTTCACCGCAGCCGCACAATCGGCGGCACGGCGGCATCGCGTCGTACCGCAGCACGGCCCGCCGGCACGGGCATCGACGCGGCATGCGCGGTCGGAGCGATGCGACGAGTCGATCAAGGAAACCCGCAGCTCGCGCCGCGAATGGCGCTGCGCGGACGGTCGGCACGGTCGGGCCGATCCGTTCGAGCTGCGGGCGGCGGCCGCCAGACGGCCGGACCCGGAGCCGCGTCGCAGCCGGGCACGGACGTTCGCCCGCGCCCGGCCGGTGCTCAGTGCGCGTGGCCGGGACCGTGCACGTGGCGGTGCGCGATCTCTTCGGGCGTCGCGTCGCGGATCGCGGTGATCTCGATGTCGAAGGCGAGCGTGCGGCCGGCCAGCGGATGATTGACGTCGACGTCGATCACGCTGGTGCCGATCTTGACGACGCTGACCTGGCGATGACCGCCTTCGCGCAGCGCGAGCACGGCAACCGAACCGGGACGCAGCTGGTCGGCGTTCTGGAAGTACTTCTTCGGCACGCGCTGGATCGAATCGGCCTGGCGCTCGCCGTAGGCCTCGGCCGGCGGCACGCTGACCTCGAAGCGGTCGCCGACGGCATGGCCGATCAGCGCGTTCTCCAGGCCCGGGATGATGCCGCCGTGGCCGATCAGCACTTCCAGCGGCTGGCCGCGCTCGCGCGAGCCGTCGACCGGATCGCCGTCGGCGCTGACGCTGTAGTGGAAGGCCACGACCTTGTTGTTCTCGACCTGCATGGGGCTGTACCGGCAAAAGGGCGCGCGAGTATAGCCCAGGCCCCGCTAGCGCTCGCCGGGCCGGCCAGCTCAGGCCGGTACGCGCGCCGGACGGGCCGGCGCGGCCGCGCGGCGCATCCGCGCATGCAGGCGCGCACGCTCGGCCGCGAGCCGCCGCGCCAGCACCAGGCGGTCCTCGAACATCGCCGCCAGCGTGCGCCGCATCGTGCAGAAGCGCTCGTAGGCCGACAACACGCGGCGCAGCCGGCGCACCAGCAGCTCGAGCACGATCGCGTCGTCGAGCAGGCCGATGATCTGGATGTCGTCGGCGATCAGATCCTCCGGATCGCTGAAGTAGGCCAGCGTCGCCAGCACCTCCAGGCGCTCGGGCGCCGGCAGCGCCCAGGCTTCGTCCTCGAGCATGACGATCAGGCGCTGCACGTGGACCAGGCGCTTGCGGATGTAGCTCGGCACCGAACCGGCGCACAGGCCGTCGAGCGCGTGCTTGGCGCCGTCGATGATGTCGACCTCCTCGACGTGCGCGGCGGTGCGCCGCGACGCCTCGAGCGCGCCCGACAGCAGTTCGAGGTCGGCCGGTTCCAGTTCGATCGTGATGCGCATCGGTCCAGCCTAGCCGCGCCGCCGAGCAGGCGTCAAAGGCGGATCGTCAGGGTCTGACGCGCCGGTACAGCGTGCTGCGGCTGACGCCGAGCCGGCGCGCGGCCGCCGAGACGTTGCCGTCGCATTCGTCGAGCGCACGCCGCATCGCCGAGTCGGTGATCGCCTGCAGGTCGGCGTCCGCGTCGGCGGTCGGTGCCGTGGACAGCGGCCCGCGCCGCAGCCCGTCCGGCAGGTGCTCGGGCTCGATCACCGCGGCCGGTGCCAGGATCCGCAAGGCGCGCAGCGTACCGGTCAGCTGGCGGTAGTTGCCGGGCCACGGCGCCGCGCACAGCACCGCCAGCGCGGCGTCGCCGATCGCGATGCCGGCCGCCTCGCCGCCGAGCTCGCCCCACAAGCGGCGGATCAGGCCGGCGCGATCGTCCAGATCGCGAACCGGCCGCAGCCGCACCACGTGCTGGGCGATGCGGAAATACAGATCGGCGCGGAAACGGCCGGCCTCGACCTCGGTCTGCAGGTC
This sequence comes from Dokdonella sp., assembly GCA_024707225.1. Taxonomy (GTDB): domain Bacteria; phylum Pseudomonadota; class Gammaproteobacteria; order Xanthomonadales; family Rhodanobacteraceae; genus Dokdonella. The sequence continues at coordinate 1,971,765 of JANQAE010000001.1, forward strand.
GCGGTGGGTCGCGCAGATGATCGAGAAGTCGACCGGCACCGCCGGCCCGCCGCCCAGCGGCGCGACCGAGCGCTCCTGCAGCACGCGCAGGAACCGGCTCTGCAAGGCCAGCGGCATGTCGCCGATCTCGTCGAGGAACAGCACGCCGCCGTTCGCCTCGCGCAGCAGGCCGACCGCGCCTTCGCGGCGCGCGCCGGTGAACGCGCCGCCGACGTAGCCGAACAGCTCGGCCTCGATCAGGCCCTCCGGAAACGCCGCGCAGTTGATCGCGACCAGCCGGCCGTCGCCACGCCGGCTGCGCCGATGGATCTCGCGCGCGAACACTTCCTTGCCGGTGCCGGTCTCGCCGATCAGCGCGAACGGCAGATCGGCGTCGAGCAGGCGCACCGCGAGCTCGAGCGCGCGACTCTGCTCGGCATCGAACACCGGTGGCGGCACGGCGCTGCCGGCGGCCGGCGCGGCCGCGCCGCGCGGTGCGGTCACCACCGCCGTGCGCGGGCGCGCAGCGCCGCTGCGCAGGCAGGCGTACAGCGTGACGCCGGCATGGCTGCGCAGCTCGACCGGCTCCTCGCCGCGCGGCATCGGCGAGACGAACAGCTCGGCATAGCGGCGGCGGCCGAGCTCGTCCCAGGACAGGCCGGTCAGTGCCAGCGCATGGCGGTTGGCGCCGACGATGCGGTCGCCCTCGAACGCCAGCAGGCCTTCGCGCGTCGTACCGATCAGGCCCGGCTCGGCGTGCAGGCGCACGACGTGGCCGCCGGCGAAGCTGTGCATGAACAGCCGGTGCTCGATCTGCTCGACCGCGAAACGCACCATGCCGAGCGCGTGCGTGTGATGGACCGAGGCCTCGCCGGACAGGTCCAGCACGCCGGCGAGCTGGCCGCTCGGGCCGAGGATCGGCGCGGCCGAGCAGCTCAGCATGCGATGCGGCCGGAAGTAGTGTTCGCCGCCGCGCACCTCGACCGCGCGGCGTTCGACCAGAGCGGTACCGATCGCATTGGTGCCGATCGCCGGCTCGCTCCACGGCACGCCCGGCCGCAGCGCGACGCGTGCGGCCTTGTCGAGAAAGTCGGCGCTGCCGAGCGCGTCGAGGATCACGCCGTCCGGCGCGGTCAGCACGACGATGCTGCCGGTCGCGCGTGCATCGGCGTAGAGCGCCTCCACTTCGGGACGGCACAGTCGCTGCAGCCGCTCGTGGCGCTCCTTGAGTTCGCCGAGCGCGGCACCGCCGGCCGGCTCGACGTGCAGGCGCTCGTCGGCCGACAGGCCGTGCTCGCGACAGCGTCGCCACGATTCGAGGATCAGCTCCGAGACCAGGCCGTGCGGCAGCGTACCGGCGTCGAAGAAGCGGCGGCGGGCGGTCTCGAGCGTACCGGCGGAAACGGGTCGTTTCATCGGGTGTCGCAATTTGCGACAGCTGTCCTGGCGGGTGTTCCGATAGACAACACATCGCCCGTAGCGATGCAAGACACCGTCACCGCAGCCGCCTGCTGCAGCGCAACGCACTGCATCGGACATGCGACGCAACGCGCCGGATTCTCGTTGACACGCCGCAACACACGGGCTGTGAGAACCGCGATGGCACGCTCCCTGCTCCAGTGCTGTCCGTCATCCCCGACGCGGCGAGAACCTCTCATGACCAAGCTCGAGCTCCAGCAACTGACCCAGCGCCCGCCGTTCAAGGCGCGCTACGGCAACTTCATCGGCGGCCAGTGGCGCGATCCGATCAACGGCCGGTACTTCCAGAACGTCACGCCGGTCACCGGCCAGCCCTGCGGCGAGATTCCGCGCTCGGACAAGGACGACATCGAGGCCGCGCTCGACGCCGCACATGCGGCCAAGGACGCCTGGGGCCGCACCAGCGCGGCCGAGCGCGCCAACATCCTCAACAGGATCGCCGACCGCATCGAGCAGAACCTGCCCCTGCTCGCGCACGCCGAGACCTGGGACAACGGCAAGCCGATCCGCGAGACGCTCAACGCCGACCTGCCGCTGGCGATCGATCACTTCCGCTATTTCGCCGGCGCCGTGCGCGCGCAGGAAGGCGGCATCAGCGAGATCGATCACGACACGGTCGCCTACCACTTCCACGAGCCGCTCGGCGTCGTCGGCCAGATCATCCCGTGGAACTTCCCGCTGCTGATGGCGGTGTGGAAGCTCGCGCCGGCGCTGGCGGCCGGCAACTGCGTCGTGCTCAAGCCGGCCGAGCAGACCCCGGCCAGCATCCTGGTGCTGATGGAGGTCATCGGCGACCTGCTGCCGCCGGGCGTGCTCAACGTCGTCAACGGCTTCGGTCTGGAAGCCGGCAAGCCGCTGGCGTCGAGCCCGCGCATCGCCAAGATCGCGTTCACCGGCGAGACCACGACCGGCCGCCTGATCATGCAGTACGCCTCGCAGAACCTGATTCCGGTCACGCTCGAGCTCGGCGGCAAGTCGCCGAACATCTTCTTCGAGGACGTCATGGCCGAGGACGACGACTTCCTCGACAAGGCGATCGAAGGCTTCGTGCTGTTCGCGTTCAACCAGGGCGAGGTCTGCACCTGCCCGAGCCGCGCGCTGATCCACGAGAAGATCTACGACCGCTTCATCGCCAGGGCGCTCGAGCGCGTCGAAGCGATCCAGCTCGGCTCGCCGCTCGACCCGGCGACGATGGTCGGCGCGCAGGCCTCCGGCGAGCAGCTGCAGAAGATCCTGTCCTACATCGACATCGGCCGCCAGGAAGGTGCCCAGGTGCTGATCGGCGGCGAGCAGAACGTGCAGGCCGGCGATCTGGCCGGCGGCTATTACGTCAAGCCGACCGTGTTCAAGGGCCACAACAAGATGCGGATCTTCCAGGAGGAGATCTTCGGGCCGGTGCTGTCGGTGACGACGTTCAAGGACGACGAGGAAGCGCTCGCGATCGCCAACGACACGCTGTACGGCCTCGGCGCCGGCGTGTGGAGCCGCGACGGCAACCGCGCCTACCGGTTCGGCCGCGCGATCCAGGCCGGCCGCGTCTGGACCAACTGCTACCACGCCTATCCGGCGCATGCCGCGTTCGGCGGCTACAAGCAGTCGGGCATCGGCCGCGAGAACCACAAGATGATGCTCGACCACTACCAGCAGACCAAGAACCTGCTGGTCAGCTACAGCCCGAAGAAGCTCGGTTTCTTCTGACCACCCGCCCGCGGCGGCGCCAATGCGGCGCCGCGCGGCTCTCCCCTCTCGCCCTTCCGCGCGGCCGCCGATGCGTCCGCGTCGGGACGGCGCGCGCGCGGCCCGGGAACAATTCCCGCCGACGCGCGCCTTCGCCACCGCCTGATCACGAGGAGTCCGTCCATGATTCGTCTCTCGCCTCCGACCGCGGCGCGCCGGCGCAGCCTGTGGCTGTCGGCCGTCGCCGGCTTGCTGACCGCGACCGCCGCCCACGCCGCCGACTACCCACCCGTCACCGACGCGCGCCTGATCCAGGCTGCGCGCGACGACGGCTGGTTGATGTACCGCCGCGACTACGCCAGCACCGGCTATGCGCCGTTCGACGAGATCGACACCGGCAACGTCGGCCAGCTCAAGCTCGCCTATGAGCTCGAGAGCGGGCTGGACGTCGGCCACGAGTCGCCGCCGGTCGTCAACGGCGACTACCTCTACGTGACCACGCCGCGCAGTCGCGTGATCGCGCTGCAGGCCAGCACCGGCAAGCCGCTGTGGACCTATGAGCACGACCTGTCCGACACCGGCCTGAAGACCGTGTGCTGCGACGTGGTCAACCGCGGCGTCGCGCTGTACGAGGACAAGGTCTACATGGCCACGCTCAACAACGACGTGGTCGCGCTCGACGCCGTAAGTGGCAAGCCGGTCTGGAAGAAGAAGCTCGAGAAGCCCGACGTCGGCTACGCGATGACGCTGGCGCCGCTGGTCGTCAAGGGCAAGGTGATCGTCGGCGTGTCCGGCGGCGAGTACGGCGCGCGCGGCTACGTCGCCGCGTTCGACGCCAGGACCGGCAAGCCGCTCTGGAAGCGCCATACCGTGCCGGCACCGAACGAGCCGGGCGGCGACACCTGGCCCAAGGGCGCCTACAAGAACGGCGGCGGCGCGGCCTGGCTGACCGGCAGCTACGATCCGGACACCGACACGCTGCTGTGGGGCGTCGGCAACCCGGGCCCGTGGCTGGCGACGATGCGGCCCGGCGACAACCTCTACACCGACTCGGTCATCGCGATCGATCCGGCCAACGGCAAGATCAAGTGGCACTACCAGTACACGCCGAACGACACCTGGGACTACGACGGCACCAACGAGCCGGTGCTGACCGACATCACGCGTGACGGCAAGACCTACAAGGCGCTGGTCTCGGCCAGCCGCAACGGCTGGTTCTACGCGATCGACCGCAGCAACGGCCAGCTGATCTACGCCGAGAAGTTCGTCACCGCCACCTCCGTCAAAGGCTTCGAGAACGGCAAGCCGGTCACCGACGAGGCGATGCGCCCGGGCATCGGCAAGGAGGTCTTCACCTGCCCGAGCTTCCTCGGCGGCAAGAACTGGTGGCCGATCTCGATCAGCGCCGACACGCATTACGCCTATGTGCCGACCCTGCATTCGTGCATGACGATCAAGGGCGTGCCGGTCAGCTACAAGGCGGGCCTGCCGTATCTCGGCGCGCAGTTCAAGGTCATGCGCGATCCGGCGTACCAGGACCAGTGGGGCTCGGTGCAGGCGATCGACATCAACACCGGCAAGCAGGTCTGGACGTTCCCGTCGGCGCTGCCGTGGAACAGCGGCATGCTCTCGACCGCCGGTGGCCTGGTCTTCTCCGGCAGCGCCGACGGCTATCTGCACGCATTCGACGCCAAGACCGGCAAGGTGCTGTGGAAGAGCCCGCAGACCAGCTCGGGCATCATCGGCGTGCCGAGCACCTGGCGCGTCGGCGGCAAGCAGTACGTCGGCATCTGGGCCGGCTGGGGCGGCGCCTCGCCGATCTGGGGCGGCGAGATGGCCGAGGACAAGCGCGTGCGCGACATCCCGCTCGGCGGCCACCTCTACGTGTTCTCGCTGTAAGCGGTGGTGCGCATGAAGAACCGTATGCTCGCCTGCGCGACGCTCGCCGCATCGGCCGCCGTGCTCGTGCACGGCGGCGAGGTCCGCGCCGCCGAACTGAGCCTGTGCGTCGACCGCACCAGCCCGACCGCGTCGATCGACGCCCGACTCGGCGAGGCGCTGGCCGCGGCCGACGGCAGGACGGCGCGCATCGAACGCTACGACGGTAGCGGCGGCGAACGCGGCTACCGGCTGCGCAACTTCGCCGAGCTGACCGCCGAGCGCTGCGACTTCGTGCTCGGCTTTCCGATCGCCGGTGCGGACGGCCTGCCCGATGGCGTGCATGCGACCGCGGCCTATGCCCGGACCGGCTTCGTGCTGGTCACGGCCGCCGGCGTCGCGGCCGCGACGCTCGACACGCTGACCGCCGGCACACGCGTCGCGGTCACGTTCGACACGACGCCGAACCTGTGGTTCGACCGCCATCGGACACTCGAGCGCGTCATCGTCGAGACCGACGCCGAAGCGGTCGCCGCGCTGCGCAGCGGCGAGGTCGGCGCCGCCGTGCTGTGGCGGCCCGCGCTGGCGTCGCTGAGTGCCGGTGCGTCGCTGCGCACGGTCGCGATCGACGAGCCGGGCGCGCGCTGGTCGCTGGTCGCGCTGTACGGTGCGCGCGCCGCCGATCAGGCGGCCGCGTTCGACGCCGCGATCGCGCGGCTGCGCGCCGACGGTGCACTGGCACGGATCCTCGGCACGGCGGCCGAGCCCGCGGTCGATGTCCGGACCGGCGCGCGCCGCACGGTCACGTCACCGCCGCGACGCGTCCGTGCCGCCACGAGCCCGCGCCGCGAGGGCGTCGATCCTCGCGGCGATCGCAGACGCCGCGAAGAACGACTGCGCCGCCGATGCCAAGCCGAAGAAGGGCAAGGGCGCGCCGGCGCTGTTCACGGCCGAGCAGGCCGAGCTCGGCAAGAAGACCTACGAGGAGAAGTGCGCGTTCTGCCACGCGCCCGATCTGAACGGTCGCGCCGGTCCGGCATTGCGCGGCAAGTTCTTCGCGGCGCCGAGCCACGGCTACAAGCTGCGCGACATCTTCAAGATCGTCGCCGAGAACATGCCGGCGACCTCGCCCGGCAGTCTCAGCCACGAGGAGTACGTGCAGATCATGGCCTACATCCTGCTCAACAACGGCTATCCGGCCGGCGATGCCGCGATGACGTTCGAGGAGATCAGCCGATCCAAGGTGCCGCTGCGCTTCTACGAGGAGTGAGACGCGTGCACCGGCGTCGCGCCCGCCACGGCGCCGGTGCATATGTGCGGCCTGGGGCCAATCACAGGAAAAAATCCTGCCGCAACGCAACACGGCGCGCGCGAGCCGCCGCCACGCTCCCCACTCCTCCACGGTCGGTCGGCGTCGCCGCGCCGCAACGGCCCGGAAACGAAACAGTCATGAACGATCACTGTGCAGGAATCCAACATCGCGTTAACAACGGCGCATGCCGCGACACAGCACGGCGGCAACCCCGGTCCGCCCGCAGGCCCGCGCAGCCGATGACTCGCTGCAACACGAACCTGCGTGGCACATCGCTTGCGTAGAGGACGACCGGGTTCAATCCGAGCCCTTGGGAGGGTTCATCCTATGCGTAGTCAGAATCAGAACACGGCCTCGATGCGTCCCGTCCGCGTCGCGCGCGCCCGTCTTTCTTGCGCACTGCGCCATCTGCTGGCGCTGGCCGCAGCGGCGCTGTGCGCCGCACCCGCCGCGCAGGCGGTCGAGATCGAGGCCGGCGACTGGACGATCGACGTCGGCGGATTCATCAATGCCTACTACACGGCGACCGACTGCGGCAACGAGATGGTCGGCGGTCTCGCGCTGGCCGGGCGCGCGCTCGGCTGCGGCGGCGAGGACAAGCGCACGACGATCGGCAACGGCCTGCTGCCCAACGCCCTGGTCACCAAGTTCCGCACCTCGCAGGGTGGCTACGACATCGGCGGCACGATCGCGATCATGGCGCATACCGCGACCTCCAGTTCGATCGATGCCAACAGCGGCGTCGACGTGCGCCAGGCGTTCTTCACGATCGGCGACGACCGCATCGGCACGTTCAAGCTCGGTCGCGACTACGGCATCTTCGGCGCCAATGCGATCCTCACCGACATGACCCTGCTCGGCGTCGGCATGCCGATCCAGGCCACGCAACGCGGCCGCGTCACGCTCGGCCACATCGGCTCGGGCTACAGCTGGCTCGGCAACTACGGCCAGATGACGTGGACCTCGGCGCCGGCCGGCGGCTTCGTCTTCAGCGGCGGCCTGATGAGTCCGGTCGACAACGGCGCCGACTACGTCTCCAAGTCCGAGCCGCAGCTGCAGGCCCAGCTGGCCTGGAGCAACGAGGGCTTCAAGGTGTGGGCCGGCGCCAAGACGCAGCGCTTCCATCCGGCCGAGGACGCCGATCCGGCGCTCGAGCCGTTCACGATGACCGGTGCCGAGATCGGCGCGTCGTTCACGGCGGGGCGCTTCGCGGCCCTGGCCAACGTGCAGAGCGGCAAGGGCCTGGGCATCCTGTCCGACGGCGACCAGGAAGACACCAAGTCGACCAACTGGCTCGCGCAGGGCACGTTCGCGGCGACCGACAAGCTCAAGCTCGGCCTCAACTACGGCGTCAGCCGCAACCGCGACGAAGAGCCGGCCACCGGCGGCCTCAAGCAGAACAGCAACGCCACCGCCGGTGCCTACTATGCGCTGACCAGCAGCGTGACGTTCGCGTTCGAACTCAGCCAGACCCGCTCGAAGGGATTCGACGGCGAAACCGTCAAGATGAACGGTGCCTCCTTCGGCGGCATCGTCTTCTTTTGACGTCCCGTCGGTCCGCGGCCGGTGCGGCCGCGGACCGACCGAACCGGCACGATCCTTCCGATGACCTCGACACCGACCCCGCTCCAAGTCACCGCGACGCCGGCGACGCTGACCCTGATCGACCGTCTGCGCGAACGTCACGGACCGCTGCTGTTCCACCAGTCCGGCGGCTGCTGCGACGGCTCCTCGCCGATGTGCTATCCGCAGGGCGAGTTCCTGATCGGCGACGCCGACGTCGAGCTCGGCGACATCGGTGGTGCGCCGTTCTACATCAGCCGGCCGCAGTTCGAGTACTGGAAGCACACCCAGCTGATCATCGACGTCGTCGAGGGCCGCGGCGGCATGTTCTCGCTCGAGAACGGCGAAGGCCTGCGCTTCCTGGTCCGCTCGCGACTGTTCGACGACGCCGAGTTCGCGGCGCTGCAGGCGGCCGGCCGGGTCTGAGCGCCGCGTGCCGCCGCGCGGCTGATCGCAGCGCGATCAGGCCGGGCCGGCGCCGCGCACCTTCAGCGTGGTGCCGTTGATGCCGACGACCTCGACCGTCGAGCCGGCCGGCGTATCGCTGCCTTCGGCGAGCCAGACCGTGTCGCCGACGCGGACCTTGCCACGGCCGTTGACGATCGCCTCGGCGACGACCAGATGCCGGCCGAGCATGCGCTCGCCCTTGCGATTGAGCAGCGGCTGGTCGTCGCGCTGCTCGGCGACGGGCCGGATGTACTTCCAGTAGATCAGACAGGTCGCCAGCGACAGCAGCGCGAAAACGATCGCCTGGGCGAGCGGCGCCAGATCCGGCAGCAGCAGCGTCAGCACGCCCATCAGTGCGGCCGACAGGCCGACCCATAGCAGGAAATAGCCCGGCGCGATGAGCTCCGCGCCGATCAGCACCAGCGCCGCGAGCCACCAGCCGTAGTGCAGCGACAGACCGTCGGGCAGCCAGTTCATCGTTCACGCCTCCTGTAGCCATGGGGTGAGCAGCGGGCCGGAGCCCGGTGCTCGGTCGAATCGTCCCGACGGTGCCTGCGCCTGTTCCCGGCATCGATCGCCTGCGGCTCGATGCCGGCGCAGCCGGGCCGGATCGGCGGCGCGGCCTCCGCGCCGCCGATCAGCGCAATGGCGGCTGCGGCGGCGGCGGGACGCGCCCGGGCGGCGGCGGCGCGGCCTGCCGTTCGAGCGCGCTGCGCGCGATCTCGGCGATGCCGGCCAGCGAGCCGAGCACGCCGGTCGCCTCCATCGGCAGGATCAGCGTCTTCTGGTTCGGCGCGCTGGCCAGCGCCTGCAGCGCCTCGACGTACTTGTTGGCGACGAAATAGTTGATCGCGTTGATGTCGCCCTGCGCGATCGCCGCCGACACCATCTCGGTCGCCTTGGCCTCGGCCTGGGCCAGGCGTTCACGCGCCTCGGCCTCGCGGAACGCGGCCTCCTTCTTGCCCTCGGCCTCGAGGATCGCCGACTGCTTCTCGCCGTCGGCCTTGAGGATCGCCGCCTGGCGGAAACCTTCGGCGTCGAGGATGTTCGCGCGCTTCTCGCGCTCGGCCTTCATCTGGCGCGCCATCGCGTCGACCAGATCGCGCGGCGGCGAGATGTCCTTGATCTCGATGCGGTTGACCTTGACGCCCCAGGGATGGGTCGCCTCGTCGACGACGCTGAGCAGCTTGGCATTGATCGCGTCGCGCTGGCTCAGCGATTCGTCCAGGTCCATCGAGCCGAGCACGGTGCGGATGTTGGTCATGATCAGCGCCAGCGCGGCCTGCTCGAGATTGGCGACCTCATAGGCGGCCTTGGCGGCGTCGAGCACCTGGTAGAACACCACGCCGTCGACGCGCACGACCGCGTTGTCCTTGGTGATGACGTCCTGCGAAGGCACGTCGAGCACCTGCTCCATCATGTTCATCCGGCGGCCGACGTTCTGCACCATCGGCACCAGCAGATGGAAGCCCGGCGTCAGCGTATGGGTGTACTTGCCCCAGCGTTCGACGGTCCACTCGTAGCCTTGCGGCACGATGCGGATCGCCTTGTACAAGAGGATCACGACGAGCGCGACGAGCGCGGCTATGACGAACGGCATGGACGGCTCCTGCGGGGCTGTACGTCACGATAGCAGGCGCGCGTTGCGCGAAAAAGGCGCGCTGCAGCGGCGCCCCGGGCGGACCGCCTTCCCGCTCCGATGCGCACGGTCGCGACCGGCGGCGCGAGCGCCGCCGCAGGCGGCCGGACGAGACGGGCACGGCGAGTCCGCGATCGGTCGCGGCCTTCGGTGCCCGATGCGGCAGCGGACGCGGCCCGGCCGTCGCCGGTCGCGGCACGCGGCGGCGCCGCTCAGACCGGCTGCGGCAGCAGCAGGCTGACCTCGAGGCCACCGTCGGCGCGATTGGCGAGCTGGACGCGGCCGCCGTGCGCCTCGGCGATCTCGCGCGCCAGCGAAAGGCCCAGGCCCGTTCCGCTGCGCTTGGTCGAGTAGAACGGCAGCAGCGCGTTGGCCAGCACGGTCTCGCTCATGCCCGGACCGCGGTCGCGCACGTCGATGCGCAGATCGCGCCCCGACCGCGAGACGCGCAGCTCGACGCCCTCGGGCGGGCCGCCGGCCTCGTGCGCGTTCTTGAGCAGGTTGATCAGCACCTGCTCGATCTGCGTGCGGTCGAACCAGCCCGGCTCGGCCGGTGGCGGACCGGACGATGCGAACGCGTACTGCGCGGCCAGCGCGTCGAGCAGCGGCGCCCAGGCCACGGCCTGCGGCTGCGGCTGCGGCAGCCGCGCGAAGCGCGCATAGCCCTGGATGAAAGCCTCCAGATGGCGCGCGCGGTCCTCGATCGTCTCGAACACCGTCGGCAGACGCGAGACGTCGCCGCGGCGCGCCAGCTCGCGCCCCGAATGCGACAGCGAGCTGATCGGCGCCAGCGAGTTGTTGATCTCGTGGCTGATCACGCGGATCACCTTCTTCCAGGTCGCCACCTCTTGGCGCGACAGCTCGCGCGTCATCCGTCGCAGCATGACCATGCGATGCGCACGGCCCTGCAGCTTGAAGTCGCGCTGCGAGAGGTGGAAGGTCTCCTCCTCGCCGTCGATCTCGGCCGAGAACAGGCGGTCCTCGCGGTCGGCCAGCGCGGCGCCGAGCTGCTCGGGCGCGTCGGCGACGATCGCGTCGAAGCGCTCGCCGTTGAGCGCGCGACCGTGGTTGAGCAGGGCACGCGCGGCCAGGTTGGCATGGACGACATGGCCGCCCGATTCGATCAGCACCATCGCCGTCGGCGAGTGCTGCACCAGCGTGTCGAGCATCAGCTCGCGCTCGACCAGTCCGCGGCGCTGCTCGCGCAGCACCTGGCCGAGCTGGTTGTGCGCGGCGACCAGATCGCCCATCTCGTCGCGGCGGCGATCGGCGATCGAGAAGCTGAAATCGCCGTCGCGGAACGCGACGACGCTGCCGGACAGGGCGCGGATCAGCTCGACCACCGGCCGCGCCATCAGCCGGGCCGCCAGCATCGCGACCGGCAGCACCGCGGCGAAAGCGGCCGCCGCGGCGAGCCACGGCGTCTGCAGCCAGCCGGTCAGCACGGCCGTCAGCGCCGCGGCCAGCGCGGCCGCGAACGCCATCGCCGCGGCCAGCTTACCCTCGAGCGACAGGAGGCGCATGGCGCACCTGCCCTTCGCCGCGCACGATCGTCCGTTCGATCGTCAGCGCCTCCAGCCCCATCGGACCGTAGGCGTGCAGGCGCGTCGTCGAAATGCCGATCTCGGCGCCGAGGCCGAGCTCGCCGCCGTCGCTGAAGCGCGAGGAGGCATTGATCATGACGACCGCCGAACGCAGTGCGCGCTCGAAGCGGCGCGCGGCGTCCGCATCGGCCGTCGCGATGACCTCGGTATGGTCCGATCCGTAGCGGCGGATGTGCGCGATCGCGGTGTCGAGATCGTCGACGACGCGCACCGCGAGGATCAGGTCCAGGTATTCGGCCGCGTAGTCGTCCTCGCTCGCGGCGGCGACGTCCGCGTCGATCAGGCGCGTGCGCTCGCAGCCGCGCACCGCGACGCCGTGCGCGCGCAGCGCGGCCAGCGCACGCGGCACGAACGCGGCGGCGACGTCACGATGGACCAGCAAGGTCTCGAGCGCGTTGCAGGCCGACGGCCGTGTCGTCTTGCCGTCGATCAGCAGGCCGAGCGCGAGATCGGCATCGGCCGCGGCGTCGACGTAGAGATGGCACACGCCCTTGTAGTGCTTGATGACCGGCACGCGCGAGTGCTCGGCGACGAAACGGATCAGGCCTTCGCCGCCGCGCGGAATCACCAGGTCGAGCAGGTCCTCGGCCTGCACCAGCTCGCGGATGCGGTCGCGCTCGGGCTCGTCGATGAAGGTCAGCGCCGCGCGCGGCACGCCGGCCGCTTCGAGCGCGCCGTGCAGCGCCGCGACGATCGCCAGGTTCGACGTGCGCGCCTCGCTGCCGCCGCGCAGCACGACGGCGTTGCCGGCCTTCAGGCACAGGCTGGCCGCATCGGCGGTCACGTTCGGGCGCGCCTCGTAGATCATCGCGATCACGCCGAGCGGGATGCGCACGCGCTCGACGCGGATGCCGTTCGGACGGACCTCGCTGCGCGTGACGATGCCGACCGGATCGGGCAGGCCGGCGACCTCCTCGACCGCGTCGGCGACCGCCGCGAGCCGGCCCGGATCGAGCCGCAGGCGGTCGATCAGGGCGTCCGCGCGGCCCTGCTCGCGCGCCGCGGCGACGTCGTGCGCGTTGGCGGCGAGGATCGAATCGGCGGACGCGCGCAGCGCCGCGGCCATCGCACGCAGCAGCTCGGCACGCCGGCCGGCATCGAGCGCGGCGACCGCGACGGCAGCCTCGCGCGCGGCGGCGAGCCGGTCGCGCAGCGGAACGGCGGACGACGCGGGCGCGCTCATGCCAGCGCCAGATCGTCGCGGTGGACGATCTCCGGTCCGTAGCTGAAACCCAGACGCGCACCGATCTCCTCGCTGCGCGCACCGATCAGCGCGCGGATCTCGCTGGCGCCGTACTGGGCGACACCGCGCGCGATCGCGCGCATGCCGCGCCGGCTCGACACGCCGATCTCGACGACGTCGCCGCGCACGAACTCGCCGCTGACCTCGACCACGCCGCGCGGCAGCAGCGAGGCGCCGCGCTCGGCCAGCGCGCGCGCGGCACCGGCGTCGATGCAGACGCGGCCGGCCGCGAGCGGCGCGTTGCGCAGCCAGGTCTTGCGCGCGCCGGGGCGGCTGCGCGAGGCGGCGACCAGGGTGCCGACCAGGCGGTCGCGCGCGAACGCGTCGATCGAGCGCGCCGCGGTGCCGTTGACGATCGCGGTCGGGATGCCGGCTTCGGCGGCGCGCGCGGCGGCGTCGAGCTTGGTCGCCATGCCGCCGGTGCCGACCGCGCTGCCGGCGGCACCGGCCATCGCGCGCACCGCCGGCGTGATCCGGGCGACGCGATGCAGCGGCCGTGCGCCCGGATGGCGGCGCGGATCGGCATCGTAGAGGCCATCGATGTCGGTCAGCAGCACGACCAGGTCGGCGCCGATCACCATCGCGACGTGCGCCGCCAGATTGTCGTTGTCGCCGAGCTTGAGCTCGTCGACCGAGACGGTGTCGTTCTCGTTGATGATCGGCACCACGCCCATCGCGAGCAGCGCACGCAGCGTGCTGCGCGCGTTGAGATAGCGCTTGCGGTTGCGCAGGTCGTCGTGGGTCAGCAGCACCTGCGCGACCGGCCGGTCGAAGAAGCGCTGCCACAGCGCGACGACGCTGGTCTGGCCGACCGCGGCCAGCGCCTGGCGCGCCGACAGCGCGCCGGCATCGGGCATCCGCGCCTGCAGCAGCGCGCGGCCGGCCGCGACCGCGCCGGACGAGACGATCAGCACCTCGCGGCCGCTCTCGATCAGGCCGGCCAGCGCGTGGCCGATGCGCAATGCGTGGCGCGTGCTGACGCCGCCCGGGCCGGTCAGCAGGCTGCTGCCGATCTTGACGACGACGCGCTGCCAGGGCGGCAGCCGCTGTTCACGGAACGCGGAAGGAGTCGAGACGGTGGTCATCGCGGGGCACGGCGGAGAATCGCGCCCCGAAGCCTACGCGAGGAACGCGCCGCGCGAAACGGGCAGCGGCGCCGCGCCGCACCGCGCCCGCGCGCGCGGCGCCAAGACGCCAGCCTCAATCGCCGTAGCTGATCCGGTACAGCGCGCCGGCCAGATCGTCGGAGACCAGCAGCGCGCCGTCCGCCATCATCTGGACGTCGACCGGACGACCCTGCGCCTGCTCGTTCTTCTGGAAGCCGTCGACCAGCGGCTCGTAGCCGACGATGCGCTCGCCGTCCAGCCGCGCGGCCATGACGCGATAGCCGGACTTCTTCGAGCGGTTCCAAGAACCGTGCTCGGCGACGATCAGCGCGTTGCGGTACGCGGCCGGGAACTGCGAGCCGGTATAGAAACGCAGGCCGAGCGCGGCGACGTGCGCATCGAGCACGCGCGCGGGCGCGACGAAGTCCTTGCAGGCCTTGCCGGCGCCGAATTCCGGATCGGGCAGATCGCCCTGATGGCAGTACGGATAGCCGTAATGTGCGCCGATGCGGTCGACGCGGTTGATCTCGTCGCCGGGTACGTCGTCGCCGAGCATGTCGCGGCCGTTGTCGGTGAACCACAGCTTGCCGGTGCCCGGATGCCAGGCCAGGCCGACGCTGTTGCGCACGCCGAGCGCGACGTCCTCCATGCCGCCGCCGTCGGCATCGATGCGCACGATCTTGGCGTAGTCGTTACCGCGGTCGCAGATGTTGCACGGCGCGCCGATCGGCACGTAGAGCTTGCCGTCGGGACCGAACGCGATGAATTTCCAGCCGTGATGCTTGTCCTTCGGGAACGCGTCGCTGACCAGCTCCGGCTTCGGCGGCTTGGTCAGGTCGCGCTCGACGTCGCGCAGCACGACGATGCGGTCGATCGCCGAGACGTACAGATCGCCGTCGTGGAACGCGACGCCGACCGGCTGCTCGAGCCCGCTGGCGACGACGTGCACCCGGCCACCGCGGCGGCCACCGTCGGCCGGCTCGACCGCATAGACCTTGCCGGCCTGGCGCGAACCGACGAAGACCGTGCCGCGCGCGCCGAGCGCGATCGCACGTGCGTCGGGGACCTGGTCGGACCACAGCGCGATCCGGAAACCCGGCGCCAGCTGCAGCGTGTCCAGCGCCACGGCCGCCCGCGCAGCCGGCGGGGCGGCGAGCGCGGCGAAGCCGATCAGGGCCGCGACGCCGAGACGGCGCACGACCGGTACGAAGGAAGGCATCATCACAAGGCTCCTGCGGGTCCCGGGGGCGGATCGAGACTGTGCCACGGCGATCCTGGCCGGTGCACGAACGGCGCCCGCGACGCCCTCGCTGCGGCTGCGCGGACGCACCGACGCCGCGCCCGATCGGGGCCGTGCCGAGCGTTGCTGCGTGCGCAAAAAACGTCGTGGTCCGGTGCTATAGTCCCGGCCATGTCCGCCACCGACCCCACCCAGACGCAGCTGGCCGAAATCACCGAGCGCGTCGATCGCCTGGTGGAGCTGTGCCGGCGGCTGAGCGAGGAGAATCGCGTGCTGCGGCAGAGCCAGGAAAACCTGGCCACCGAACGCGCGCAGCTGCTCGCGCGCAACGAACAGGCGCGCAGCCGGGTCGAGGCGATGATCCTGCGCCTCAAATCGCTGGAGCAGTGAGAGCCGATGAGCGAACCGGTCGCCGTCCACATCCTCGATCGCGAGTTTCTGATCGCCTGCACGCCCGAGGAACGGCCCGGCCTGATCGCGGCGGCCGCCTATCTGGACGGCAAGATGCGCGAGATGCGCGGCCGCGGCGGCGCGCTCGGCATGGACCGCATCGCGGTGCTGGCCGGCCTGAACATCGCCCACGAGCTGCTCAGCCAGCAGCGCAGCAGCACCACACGTGAAGATCAGCTGGCTCAGGATCTGCGTTCGCTCAAATCCAGGCTTGATGCCGCTTTCCCCGGGTCACTACAATAGACCCCGGTGTCCTCTGCAGTGTGCGATCGCGCACCTTACATATTGCCTTGCTCCTATTGAACGACTCCGGGACGACCACGCAGCCGCCGGTGCGCATGTCCGCCACGAGCGGAAAGCCTGAAGGCGCTGCAGACTCTTCCCACCTGATCCTTTGGATCAAGGTCGTTTGATGCGCACCGCCACAGCGCGGAGGACGCCACCCTTCTTCCCGCCTGCGACGCGATGAACACCGCCGACGATCGACAGGCCCTGCGCAGCCGTCTGCGTGAACGCCGCTCCGCGCTGAGTCCGCGCGAGCGCATCGCCGCCGCCGAGGCGCTCGCGCAGCAGCTGCACGCGCTGCCCGACTTCCTGACCGACGTGCGCGTCGCCGGCTACTGGGCCGTCGACGGCGAGCTGTCGCTGCATGCGCTGCTGCCGGGCCTGCGCGAGCGCGGCCAGCAGTATCACCTGCCGGTCGTGCACGCCGA
Organism: Dokdonella sp.; assembly: GCA_024707225.1. Classification (GTDB taxonomy): domain Bacteria; phylum Pseudomonadota; class Gammaproteobacteria; order Xanthomonadales; family Rhodanobacteraceae; genus Dokdonella. Next base: position 1,988,095 of record JANQAE010000001.1, read on the forward strand.
CCGCCGCCTGCGCTTCGCGGCCTGGTCGGCCGGCAGCGCAGTGGCGCCGAACCGCTACGGCATCCCCGAACCGCAGGTCGACGCGCAGGCGCTGCTGTCGCCGCACAAGCTCGACCTGGTGCTGGTGCCGCTGCTCGGCTTCGACCGCCGCGGCGGCCGGCTCGGCTACGGCGGTGGCTGGTACGACCGCAGCTTCGCCTGGCTGCGCGAACGCACCGAGCCGGCCGATACGCTGCTGGTCGGCATCGCCCATTCGGTGCAGGAACTGCCGGAGATCGCGCCGGCGCCGTGGGACGTGAGGCTCGACTACGTCGCCACCGAACGCGAACTGATCGCCTGCTGGCCCGAGGAAACGCCATGAGCCGCTACTGGCTGATGAAGTCCGAACCCGAAGAGTTCTCGATCGACGATCTCGAGCGCGTCGGCGTCGAGCCGTGGAGCGGCGTGCGCAACTATCAGGCGCGCAACTTCATGCGCGACGGCATGCGCGTCGGCGACGGCATTCTGTTCTACCACTCCAACTGCGCCGAACCGGGCGTCGCCGGCCTGGCCGAGGTCCGCAGCGAGGCCTATCCGGATCCGACCCAGTTCGAACGCCGCAGCGACTACTACGACCCGGCCAGCACGCGCGAAGCGCCACGCTGGCTGCTGGTCGACGTCGGCTTCCGGCGCAAGCTCGAGCGCACCGTCACGCTGGCCGAGCTCAAGGACCGCGAGGAACTCGGCGATTTCGCGCTGATCCGGCGCGGCAACCGGCTGTCGGTGCTGCCGGTCACGCGCGCGCAGTGGAATTTCATCCTGTCGCTCGAGAAGAAGGAGAAGCCGTGAACACGATTCAGAACGAAGGCAAGCGCCTGGCCGGACGCGCGGCGATGCGCTACGTGGAACCCGGCAGCGTCGTCGGCGTCGGTACCGGCTCGACGGTCGCCTACTTCATCGAGGCGCTGGCCGAGCGCCGCCACGACATCGAGGGCGCGGTCTCCAGCTCCGAGCAGTCCACGCGCCTGCTGCGCGAACACGGCATCCCGGTGCTCGACCTCAACGCGACCGGCGAGCTGCCGCTGTACGTCGACGGCGCCGACGAATGCGATCCGCACAAGCGCCTGATCAAGGGCGGCGGCGGCGCGCTGACGCGCGAGAAGATCATCGCGGCCGCGTCGCGGCGTTTCGTCTGCATCATCGATCCAGCCAAGCGCGTCGAGGTGCTCGGCCGCTTTCCGCTGCCGGTCGAGGTGATCCCGATGGCGCGCAGCCACGTCGCCCGAGCGATCGTCGCGCGTGGCGGTCAGCCGGTCTGGCGCGACGGTGTCGTGACCGACAACGGCAACTGGATCCTCGACGTGCACCACTGGTCGATCACCGATCCGGTCGCGCTGGAGACCGAGCTGAACCAGATCGCCGGCGTCGTCTGCGTCGGCCTGTTCGCGCGCCGGCCGGCCGACGTCGTGCTGATCGGCGATCGCGAGATGGCGTGAGCGGCGCACCACGCGCCGCCGGATCGAGGCGGACCGCCGCTCAGCGGCCGGCCGGCTTCGCCGCGCCGTGCTCGACCGGCCGGCCCTCGGCGGCCCAGCCCGGATAGTCGCCTTCCAGATACACCACGTCGAAACCGGCCGCCTCGAGCGATTCGCCGGCCAGGCGCGCGCGCCGGCCGCTGCGGCAGTACAGCACGATCTCGCGCGGCGCTCCGAGCTCGGCCAGCCGCGCCGGCACCTGGTCGTGCGGGATCGCCAGCGCGCCCGGCAGATGGCCTTCGGCGACCTCTTCGGGGCTGCGCACGTCGAGCACGACCGGCGCGGCCGGGCCGTCCAGCCGTGCGGCCAGGGCCTGGGCCGAGATCGTCTTCTCGGCCGCCGCCGACGGCGCCGGACCGCCCAGGATCGCTGCCACGCCGATCGCCACCGTCATCACCGCCGTCAGACCTCGCATGGCTCGCTTCCTCGCGGATGCGTCACAATAGGGTCCGACACTATAAGGCAGCGCAGCGCCGACCGGCCACGCGCCCTGCCCGATCCGTTCTCCGCTTGCCTGGCTGCCGATGACCGCCACCGATTCGCATGACTCCATCCGCGCCGTGCTCTGGCAGGGCGACCATCTGCGCCTGCTCGACCAGCGCCGGCTGCCGTTCGAGGAAACCGCGATCGACTGCCGCAGCGCCGATGAGGTCGCACAGGCGATCACCGACCTGGTCGTGCGCGGTGCGCCGGCGATCGGCATCGCCGCGGCCTGGGGCGTCGTGCTGGCCGCCCGCCGCGATCCGGCCACGCTGCCGGCCGCACTGGAGCGGCTGCGCGCGGCACGGCCGACCGCGGTCAATCTGATGTGGGCGCTGGATCGCATGAAGCGCGCGATCGCGGCCGGCGCCGATGCCGACGCGCTGGCCGCCGAGGCGCAGGCGATCCAGGACGAGGACCTCGCCGCCAACCGGCACATGGGCGAGCTCGGCGCGGCCCAGTTCGGCGACGCGCCGGTCGGCGTGCTGACCCACTGCAACACCGGTTCGCTGGCGACCGCCGGCTACGGCACTGCGCTCGGCGTGATCCGCGCCGGCTACGCGCAGGGCCGGATCGCGCGCGTCTACGCCGGCGAGACGCGGCCCTGGCTGCAGGGCGCGCGGCTGACGATGTGGGAGCTGACGCGCGACGCGATTCCGGCCACGCTGATCGCCGACTCGGCGGCCGCGCACCTGATGAAATCCGGCGCGATCGACTGGGTCGTGGTCGGCGCCGACCGCATCGCCGCCAACGGCGACACCGCCAACAAGATCGGCACCTACCAGCTCGCGATCGCGGCGCGCCATCACGGCGTGCGCTTCATGGTCGTCGCGCCGTCTTCGACGGTCGACCTGACGACGCCGAGCGGCGAGGCGATCGAGATCGAGCTGCGCACCGCGACCGAACTGCTCGGCTACGGCGGGCAGCGCACTGTCGTCGACGGCGCCCAGGCCTGGAATCCGGTCTTCGACGTCACGCCGGCCGAGCTGATCGACGTGATCGTGACCGAGCGCGGCGTCGTCGAGCAGCCGGCACGCCGCGGCATGGCCGGCCTGTACGCGGCCGATGCCGCCTGAAGCGCACCTGCGCAGCGCCACGCTGCGCGCCGCCACGGGCATCGGCGATGACGCCTGAGCTCGACACGCGCGCGCGGCGGGCGGCGGCCGTGCGCGTGCTGGCCCTGTTCGCGGTCGGCGGCGTGATCGGCTTCGTGATCGACGCGGCGATCGTGCAGGTGCTGGTCAAATGGAGCGGCTGGAATCCCTACGCGACGCGCCTGCTGTCGTTCCTGGTCGCCGCGACCGGCACCTGGCTGTTCAACCGCACCTACACGTTCAGCGCCGACCGCCGCTACGGCCTGTTCGGCGAGTGGGCGCGCTATCTGCTCGCGATGAGCGGCGGCTTCGCGGTCAACTACGGCACGTACTCGTTCCTGGTATTCCACCATCCTGCGATCCGCGAGCAGCCGGTGATCGCGGTCGCGGCCGGCTCACTGGCCGGCATGGTCGTCAATTTCGTGTCGTCGCGGTTCTGGATCTTCCGCAAGCGGCGCCCCGAGGGCGATACGTCCTTGCCGCCGCCGTGAGCACCGACACTCAGCGGTCGGCGTAGCGCAGCTTCTCGATCACGCAGGGCTTCATCAGCTCGCTGCGCGCGGCCGGATCGGACGGCAGGTTCAGCGGAAAGATCAGCCAGCTGAACACCGGATCGCGGCCGCCGTTGGTGGCGGTCGGCTCGAACTTCAGATGCGCACCGATGCTGAGCGCGAGCTTGGCCAGATCCGGCCCCTCCGGCACGATGCGCTGCACCTTGACCGAGCTGGTGCTGCCGGTGCCGTCGACGACGAACGACACGGTCGCGCAGGTCGGCACGTCCATGCCCTTGCCGAACATCGGCGCGTCGCCCTGCACCGACTCGTTGACGAGCACCCAGTACTTGGCCAGATCGTCCGGCGCGACCACGCGCGGCTGCCGCTGCGCGACCGCCGCGGCGGACACGAACGCCAGCGACGCGGCGGCGGCGAACGCGAGCGGGCGGCGGATCGGGGAAGGACGGGACATGGCACGCTCCGGCGCGAAACGAGAGCGCGATTGTAGCGCTTCGCGACGCGGCGGCTGCGCGCTTCGCGCGCGCGTCGAGCCGCCGTTCAGAGGTCGCCGAGTCCCTCGGCCAGCCCGTCCGGACCGACCCGCAGCAGCTTGAGCGTATTGGTGCCGCCGAGCTGGCCGGTGTGGTCGCCGTTGGTCAGGATCACGCGGTCGCCTTCGGCCAGCAGCCCCAGACCGAACAGGTGCTGGATCGCCGCGCGCGCGGCCTGCATCGGCCCGACGTTCTGCGGATCGAAATCGATCGGATAGACGTCGCGATAGAGCAGCATGCGCCGCCGCGAGGCGGCATGCCGCGACAGCGCGAAGATCGGCACGCTCGAACGGTGCCGCGACAGCCAGCGTGCGGTCTCGCCCGATTCGGTCAAGGCGATGATCGCGCGCGGCCCGACGCGTCCGGCCAGCACCATCGCGGCCAGCGCGATCGCCTGATCGGTGCGCTCGATCGTCGCCGCACGCGGGCCCAGGTCCTCCTGCGGCTCGAACTGGCGCTCGGCGCCGAGGCAGACGCGCCGCATCGCGGCGACCGCCTTGTCCGGATGGCGGCCGGCCGCGGTCTCCTGCGACAGCATCACCGTATCGGTACCGTCGATCACCGCATTGGCGACGTCGAGCACCTCGGCGCGCGTCGGGATCGGCGACTCGACCATCGACTGCATCATCTGCGTGGCGGTGATCACGATGCGGTTGCGCTCCAGCGTCTCGCGGATGATCTTCTTCTGCAGGCCCGGCAGCTCGGCGTCGCCGATCTCGACGCCCAGATCGCCGCGCGCGACCATGACCACCTCGCTGGCCTCGATGATCTCGCCGAGCACGGCGATCGCCTCGGTGCGCTCGATCTTCGCGACCAGCGCCGCCGATCCGCCGGCCTCGCGCAGCAGCGCGCGCGCCTGATCCATGTCGTGCGCGTTCTTGACGAACGAGACCGCGAGGAAGTCCACGCCGATCGAGGCGGCCAGGCGGATGTCGGCGCGATCCTTGTCCGACAGCGCCGCGACGCTGAGGCCGCCGCCCATGCGGTTGATGCCCTTGCGGTCCGACAGCCGTCCGCCGACGGTCACGCGGCACTGGATCGCATGGTCGGCGACCGCGGCGACTTCGAGCGCGATCAGGCCGTCGTCGAGCAGCAGCACGTCGCCGGCGCTGACGTCGCGCCACAGATCGTGGTAGCCGACGCCGACGCGGTGGCGGTCGCCGGGCGGCGCATCGGGCCGGCAGTCGAGCGTGAACGAGTCGCCGGCCTCCAGTTCGACGCTGCCGGCCGCGAAGCGCTCGACGCGGATCTTGGGGCCCTGCAGATCGCCGAGGATCGCCACTTCGCGCCCGAGCGCGGCGGCGGCCGCGCGGACCGCCTCGGCGCGGCGGTGGTGGTCGTCCGGCTGTCCGTGCGAGAAATTGAGCCGGACCACGTCGACGCCCTCGGCGAGGATGCGTTCGAGCATCGACGGTGCGTCGGTTGCCGGGCCCAGCGTGGCGATGATCTTCGTGCGGCGCAGTTGCGTCGTCATGCGGCAGCGTTCCTTTATCGCGCGGGATCGCGTTCAAACCTAGCACAGCGTCGTGACCGACCGGACCGCTGCGCGCTCTTGCCGCGCCTTGCCGACGTCGCCCCGAAAACCGCGGCGATCCCGCGATCCGGGCCACGGCGCGGGATCGCCGGACCGAACGACTGCTGAAAGGGGCCCGCTCTCCGTGCCGGCCGGGACCGCCCGGCGACATCCAGCGGAGCGATGACGGCGCGGTGGCCGCGGCGCGCCCATCGCGACAATTTGCCGTGCTGGAATCTAGCTGCAATGCAGCAATATGCATCGAAGAATCTTGATTATCGGCGTAGAAAGGTACTGGAGAAAATGGTGCGAAGCACCAAATCAGGCCGATGCCGCGCTTTTCCGCTTTTTCCGCATGAGGAGACTTCCATGAACATCGTCAAGCTGACCCTGGCCGCGTCGATCGGCCTGCTCTGCGCCGGTACCGTGCAGGCCGCACCGCCCGCGCACGACACCACGGCCACCGCGACCGCGCAGGCGCGCAAGGTCGTCCAGGTCGGCGACGACGTGATCGTCGTCAGCCTGGTCGCGGCCGACGGCCGGAGCCGCGCCGACAATGTCGGCATCACGCGCTACGGCGCCGACGGCACGCCGCTGGCCTGGCGCACCGCCGGTGCCTGGAATCCCGACGGCGGCGCCGCGATCGTGTTTCCGAACAGCGCCTGGTACTTCACCGCGATCCGTGACGTGCAGGTGTTCAAGGATCACCTGTGGGTGCTGGCCGACTCGGCGACCGTCGACGGCGAGGGCGCCACCCGGAGCAGCACCGACATCCTGACGTTCAGCACCGCCGGCGAGTTCAAGGGCGGCCACTTCAACGTGATCCATCCGGGCCCGTCGCAGGACGTGATCGGTGCCGGCATGGCGTTCAAGGCCGCCGCCGACGGCGAGAATGCCGACCGCCTGCTGGTCGTCGCCGGCTGCGCGGAGGACGGCCAGGCCAGCGACCGGCTGTGCCTGCAGCGCTTCCTGCTGAGCACGCGCGAGGACTGGTATCCGTCGTTCGCCGGCGATGGATCGACGCAGACGCGCTGGACCCTCGCCGAGCGCGGCGTCGCCTCGACCGCGACGCGCTGAGCGGCGGTCCGGCCGCGCGCCACGCGCACCCCGCAGGACTGCACGCGGCGGACTTCGGTCCGCCGCGTGCTTGCGCCCGCTACGCCGCCGGCCGGTCGCGCGAGGCGCGCCGGGCGACCCGCCAGCCGAGCAGCGCCGCGGCCAGCAGCACGGCCGCCGCGAGCAGGAACGCCGCGCCCGGCAGCGCCAGCGGCGCATCGGCGTCGACCGAGACCGAATAGACCCAGCCGAAGCACAGCGGCGAGAGCACGCCGGCGACGCTGGCGACGCTCATATTGGCACCCTGCAGCTGGCCCTGTTCGTTCTCCGACACGCGCTGCGTCATCAGCGACAGCAGCGTCGGCATCGCCAGTCCCCACAGCGCATTGGGCAGCATGGCTGCCGCGAACGCCCAACCGCCCGGCGCCAGGCCCATGCAGGCCAGACCGGCGGCACCGCCGAACAGGCCCAGGATCATCGTCGCGCGGTCGCCGATCCGCTTGACCACGCGTCCGACCAGCACGCCCTGCACCAGCATGTCGAGCGCGCCGGCCAGCGCCAGCAGCACGCCGACGGTGCCGGGACTCCAGCCGTAGCGATGGCCCGCGTACAGCACGAACACGGCCGAGAACACGTGATGGGCGAAGTACAGCAGGAAGTTGACGACGGCCAGACCCGACAGCTCCGGATGCGAGCGCAGCAGCGTCAGCGCGCCGAACGGATTGGCGCGCCGCCACGAGAAGCGCATGCGCCGTTCGACCGGCAGCGACTCGGGCAGGATGAAGATGCCGTACAGGAACGTCAGCCCGCTGAGCGCCGCGGCGACCCAGAACGGCGCGCGCGGCGAGACCTCGCCGAGCACGCCGCCGAGCAGCGGACCGGCGACGAAGCCCGCGCTGAATGCCGCGCCGATCAGGCCGTAACCGCGCGAGCGCGCCTCCGGCGGCGTGATGTCGGCCATGTACGCGTAGACGGTCGTGAAACTGGCCGAGGTCACGCCGGCGATCATGCGGCCGAGCGCGAGCCACCACAGGTTCGGCGCCAGCGCCATCAGCACGTAGTCGGCGGCCAGACCCGCGGTCGAGAGCAGGATCACCGGCCGCCGTCCGACCTGGTCGGACAGGCTGCCGATGACCGGCGAGGCGACGAACTGCATCAGCGCCCACAACGCGACGAACACGCCGTTGACGACGCCGGCCTGCGCATTGGAGCCGGTGAACGCCTCGATCAGCGGCGGCAGCACCGGAATGACGATGCCCATCGCGACGATGTCGAGCATCGCCACGACGAGGATGAATGCGATCGCGGCCGAGCGGCCGGACGAAACCGGAGGGAGCATCACGACTGCCGCGAGCGAGCGCGGGTTTCAGCGGGGCGGCGATTGTAGCCGTGTCCGCGTGTCGTCACGCAGACGGCAAGGCGCTGCGTCAGGCCGCGCCGGCGAGCTGGCGCAGCGCCTGCTCGAACACCTCGGGCGGCTGCCCGCCGCTGATCAGATGGCGCTCCTGGAGGATCGTCGCCGGCACCGAGCGGATGCCGCGCTCGGCGTAATAGGCCTCGCGCTCGCGGACCTCGGCTGCGTAGCGGTCCGATTCGAGCACGTCGCGAACCGTCTCGGCGTCGATGCCGGACGCGACCGCCAGTCGCGTCAGCGTCGCCGCCGCGGCGATGTCCTCGCCGTCGGTGAAATAGGCCTTCAGCAGCGCGTGCGCGAACGCGCGCGCGGTGGCGGCGCCGGCCGCGGCGGCCGCACGCAGCAGCCGGTGCGCATCGAACGTCGCGACGATGCGCGTGCGCGGCCCGAACGCGAGCCCCACCGCCTCGCCGCGCGCGGCGATTGCGGCCTGGTTGCGCGCGATCTCGGCCGCCGAGATGCCGTACTTGCGCGACAGATGCTCGACCAGGTCCTCGCCGTCCGCACCGAGCGCGGGATTGAGCTCGAACGGCTGGAAGTGCAGATCGACCGCGACCGCGTCGCCGGCGCGCTCGAGCGCGCGCTCGAGCGCATACAGACCGATCGCACACCACGGACAGACCGGGTCGAGCACGAAGTCGATGCGGATGCGGGCGGGAGAGTCGTTGACGGACATCGGCGGTCGCTCCGGCGGCGCAGGCGGCACACGGCCGCGACCGTTCCGCTATGGGGTCGCCAGGTCGGCCGATCAACCGGCCGGCGCCGACCGGGACCTTGCCGTTGCGTGCGACGCCGAGCCGTTGCGTGCGACGCCGAGCCGTTCCGCGCTCCACTCGGCGGTGCCGGCGGCGCGCACGCGCGTAAAGCAGGTCTCGATCACGCGCAGCACACCGGCGGCGGGTGGCACCGCCAGCGGCGACGACGCCGGCGTTTGCGGCAACGCGACCTCGAGCACGCTGCCTGACGCCGTGCCGGCGCCGCGCCGCGCCGCGCCGGAGCATGCCGGCCGACGCCGGTGCGGTCAGTGCAGCAGCGCGGCCTTGTCCTTGTAGCTGCGCGACAGCTTGAGCGTCTGGCCGGAAGCCAGCGTGACGAAGTACTCGCCGTTCAGATGCGCGCGCAGCTCGCGCACGCAGTCGCGGTTGACGATCGTCGAGCGATGGATGCGCACGAACCGGGTCGGATCGAGGCGCTGCTCCATCTCGCGCATCGTCGCGCGCAGCACCAGCGTTTCGTCGCCGGCGTGGATGCACAGATAGTCGCCGGCCGCGTCGATCCAGCGGATCTCGCGCGGATCCAGACGCACCGTGCGGTCACCGTCGCGGAACGCGAGCCTGGCGCCGGGCACGGGCACCGCACCGGACAGTGCATCGTCGAGGCTGAGCTCTGGACGCCCGGAGACCCGTGCGAGCAGGCCGAGCAGCCGGTCGCGCTGGCCACAGGCGGTCCGCGACGCGAGCAGGCTGCGCGCGCGGTCGAGCGCCTGCTCGAGCCGCTCGTCGTCGACCGGCTTGAGCAGATAGTCGATCGCGCTGGCCGCGAACGCATCGAGCGCGTACTGGTCGTACGCGGTCACGAACACCGTCAGCGGCAGCTGTTCGGCCGGCAGCGCACGCAGCAGCGCGAAGCCGTCGACCTCGGGCATCTGCACGTCGAGGAACATCAGATCGGGCCGCTCGGCGCCGATCGCCGCCATGGCCTCGCGGCCGTTGCCGGCCTGGCCGACGATCGCCACGTCGGCGTGTCGCGCCAGCCGCAGCTCCAGGCCGCGCCGCGCCAGCGGCTCGTCGTCGACGATCAGGATGCGCAGGGGCTGGCTCATCGCAGGGCACCTTCTTCGGGAGCCGGATCGAACGGCAGGTCGAGCAGGATCTCCAGGCCGCGCGGCGCGAGATTGCGCGTGCCCATGTGCTGACGCGAACCGTAGAGCACGCGCAGACGCTCGCGCGTATTGGCCAGGCCCACGCCGTTGCCGGCGATCGTCGGCGGCAGGCCGGGGCCGTCGTCGCGGACCAGGATGTGCAGACGGTCGCCGCGGACCTCGGCGCCGATCCCGATCGTGCCGCCGGCGGCGCACGGAGCGACCGCGTACTTGATCGCGTTCTCGATCAGCGGCTGCAGGATCAGGCTCGGCACGCGACCGCGCCGGGCCTCGGCATCGGCCTGGACGCGTACGCGCAGGCGCTCGCCGAAGCGCAGCTGCTCGATGCCGAGGTAGCGCTCGAGCGCGCCGAGTTCCTCGCCGAGCGGTACCAGCTGCACCGGGTCCGAATCGAGCGTGTGACGCAGGAAGCCCGACAGCGCGCCGACCATGCGGTTGGCCGTCGCGTTCTGGTCGTCGAGGATCAGTGTCGAGATCGCATTGAGCGTGTTGAACAGGAAATGCGGATTGAGCTGGTAGCGCAGCATCTTCAGCTGCGCCTCGTGCGCCATCGCATGCGCCTTGAGCACGGCCTCGCGCTCGCGCGCGAGCTGGCGGCTGAAGCGGATGCCGAAGTACAACCCGCTCCAGGACAGGATCACGTAGAGCGACGTGCCGAAGTGGCTGATGTAGCCGCCGAGCGCGGCCGGCCGGCAGGTCGTGCAGACGAGAAACAGGCTCTCCGCGGCCAGCTTGGCGTAGACCGCGGTCGCGATCAGCAGCAGCGCGATCGACGCGGCGATCATGCGCGGCATCGGCCAGCCGGCGACCGCGCGATAGCCGAACCGCAGCAGCGTCGTGACGAAGAATCCCGCGACGGCCGAACCGGCCGCCACCCACAGATACCTGGCCGGTTTGCCGTAGCCGAGCGCGGCCATCGAATGCAGCGTGAAGTAGCCGGTCCATCCGGCCGCCTGCAGCAGCCAGAACAGGCGCGGCGAGCCCGACGGCAGGCTGCGCAGGACGGGGACAGTCGTGTCGCTCATGACCGTCGCATGCTAGAGCACCGCCGCGAACGCGGCGACACGACTCGGCGCGCCGGACGCACGCTTGGGCGCACGCGGCCTCAGCCGCGCCGCAGCAGCGTGCGCAGTTCGATCAGCGCCGCATTGGCGCGCGAGACGTAGTTGGCCAGCACCAGCGAATGGTTCGCGAAGAAGCCGTACGGCGAGCCGTTGAGGATCATCGGGCTCCAGACGCGATGCTGCGCCTCTTCGAGCTCGCGGATCACCTGCTCGAGGCTGGCGACCGCGTTCTTGTCGCGCAGCACCGGCCCGAAATCGATCGCGATCGCCTCGAGCTGTTCACGCAGCGCCCAGGTGTAGCCGCGTGCCTCGTAGAAGTTGTCGTCGATCTTCAGCCACGGCGTCTTGACCAGCAGTGGGCCGCCCGACGTCCCCGCGCCGTCGCCGGGATCGCCCAGACTGGTTTCCAGTCGCACCTGACCGACGCTGGCCGACAGGCGCTGCGACAGCGAACCCAGCCGCCCGGAGGCGACCTGCAGGTAATCGGCCAGGTTGTCGGCACGCGCGAAGAACTGTGCGTTGCCACGGCCCGGATCGGCCAGGCGGGCGGCGTAGCTCTCGACCAGCTTGATCGCCTTGCGGTACTGACCCTCCGAGCTCGGCAGCAGCCAGCGGTCGTTCGGCGAACTGAACAGCGGATCGGCCTCCTGCAGATCCTTGTCCTCGGCCGACTGGCTCTGCGACCGGCTGAAGTCGTTGCGCAGCGCGCGGGCCAGGTCGCGCGTCGCGGTGAGGACACCGAATTCCCAGTTGGGCACGTTGTCCATCAGCACGCCGGGCGGCAGCTTGTCGTTGCTGAGGTAGCCGCCGCGCTTGTCGAGCATGGACTCGGCCGAGCGGATCAGCGTGGCGACGGTGACGTAACCGGTGGCGAGCGACTGGCCGGGCTGCAGACGCGCCTGTGCCGACTGGGCGACGTCGAAGCGGTCCGGTTCGTGATCCCACCAGATCATCAGCGCGACGATCACCAGCGCGTAGACCGCGAGCGCGACCAGCAGCGGACGCAGCCACCGGAACCGGCGAGACGGAACGGTCGATTGCATCGGACACCTCCGGACTGAACGCGAGAGAAGGAGACTAGCAGACTGCCACTGCGGCGAGGCCTACACGAACGACCAAGCCGATACCCATCACAGCGGCGCAAGAAGACCGGATCCGCCGGGCACTGCAGGCGCCGCGCGCGCCCTCGGACCGAACTGCGACCAGCGGATGCCGGCTGCGCATGGCGAGCCGGCCGTCAGGGCCACGGCACGACGCGTGGCGAGCCGACCACGCACTCTCCCCGCCCGCGCGGCGCTCCGGGGCGCGATCCTCGTCGAATCGCGCTCGCGGCCGGCGCATCGGACCGCCCGATCGGGCCGGCCCGTGCGCCCCGCCCTCAGGCCGGCTGGCCCTTGCGGCCGAGATTCTCGAGCATCGTGCCGAGGTCCTCGGCGTGCTCCTCCTCGACTGCGAGGATCTCCTCGAGCATGCGCCGCGTCGTCGGATCGTCGTTGCCGAGGTACTGGATGATCTCGCGGTAGCTGTCGATCGCGATGCGCTCGGCGACCAGGTCCTCCTTGATCATCTCGATCAGATCGCGGCCCTCGACGTACTCGGAATGGCTGCGCGAGAGCAGACCTTCCGGCGAGAAGTTCGGCGTGCCGTCGAGCTGGGTGATCCGCTCGGCGATCCGGTCGGCATGCTCCTGCTCCTCACCGGCATGCTCGAGGAACTCGGCCGCCACGCTCTTGGCGTGGATGCCCGAGGCCATGTAGTAGTGGTACTTGTAGCGCAGCACGCAGACGATCTCGGTCGCGAGCGCCTCGTTGAGCAGCTTGATGACGGTCTCGCGATCGGCCGAGTAGCCGGCCGTCACCGCGCCCTGCTCGATGTGCTCGCGCGCACGCCTGCGGATCGTCTCGATGTCGGTGAGAAACGGCTTCTCGCCGGCCGTCGGACTGGAATTCGCTTGCGCTGCCATACCTGCCTCCTGGGTGGGTGGATCGCGCCGCCGTGGACCGTTCGGCCGGGCCGGACGCGTTCAGCCACGTTAATCCGGCACGCGCGAAAGGAACATGAACGAGCGAATCTTCAGCGCGCCGGCACGGCCGGCGACGAAGGCGCACATGCGCGCCGGTGCGCCCACGCAGCCGGGCGACACACCGCATGCCGCGTCGGTGCCGGCCCCGCAACGCACCGACGCGACGAACGCGCCGTGCCGGATCAGTCCGGCCGGTAGATCTCGCCGCCCTGGGCGCGGAACTCGGCCGCCTTGGCCGCCATCGCCTCGTCGACCTGCGCAGCCGTGCCGTGCTCCTTGGCATAGTCGCGCACGTCCTGCGTGATCTTCATCGAGCAGAACTTCGGGCCGCACATCGAGCAGAAGTGCGCGGTCTTGTGCGCGTCCTTGGGCAGGGTCTCGTCGTGGAACTCCTTGGCCTTCTCCGGATCGAGGCCGAGGTTGAACTGGTCCTGCCAGCGGAACTCGAAGCGGGCCTTGCTGAGCGCGTTGTCGCGCGTCTGCGCGGCCGGATGGCCCTTGCCGAGGTCGGCCGCGTGCGCGGCCAGCTTGTAGGTGATGATGCCGTCGCGCACATCCTGCTTGTCGGGCAGGCCCAGATGCTCCTTCGGCGTCACGTAGCAGAGCATCGCCGTGCCGTACCAGCCGATCATCGCCGCACCGATCGCGCTGGTGATGTGGTCGTAGCCGGGCGCGATGTCGGTGGTCAGCGGCCCCAGCGTGTAGAACGGCGCCTCGTGGCACTTCTCGAGCTGGCGCTCCATGTTCTCCTTGATCAGGTGCATCGGCACGTGGCCGGGGCCCTCGATCATGACCTGCACGTCGTGCTGCCAGGCGATCTGGGTCAGTTCGCCGAGCGTGTCGAGCTCGGCGAACTGCGCGGCGTCGTTGGCGTCGGCGATCGAGCCGGGGCGCAGACCGTCGCCGAGCGAGAAGGCCACGTCGTAGGCCTTCATGATGTCGCAGATCTCCTCGAAGCGCTCGTAGAGGAAGCTCTCGCGATGATGGGCCAGGCACCACTTGGCCATGATCGAGCCGCCGCGCGAGACGATGCCGGTCATGCGGCTCGCGGTCAGCGGAATGAACGGCAGGCGCACGCCGGCGTGGATCGTGAAGTAGTCCACGCCCTGCTCGGCCTGTTCGATCAGCGTGTCGCGGAACAGCTCCCAGGTCAGGTCCTCGGCGACGCCGCCGACCTTCTCGAGCGCCTGGTAGATCGGCACCGTACCGATCGGCACCGGCGAGTTGCGGATGATCCACTCGCGCGTCTCGTGGATGTGGCGGCCGGTCGACAGGTCCATGACCGTGTCGGCGCCCCAGCGGATCGCCCAGACCATCTTCTCGACCTCCTCGGCGATCGAGCTGGTCACGGCCGAGTTGCCGATGTTGGCGTTGATCTTCACGAGGAAATTGCGGCCGATGATCATCGGCTCGCTCTCGGGATGGTTGATGTTGTTCGGAATGATCGCGCGGCCGCGCGCGATCTCGGCACGCACGAACTCCGGCGTGATGATCTTCGGGATCGCCGCGCCGAAGCTCTGGCCGGGATGCTGCTTGAGCAGGTGCATTTCGCGGATCGCCTCGAGCCGCTGGTTCTCGCGGATCGCGACGTACTCCATCTCCGGCGTGACGATGCCGCGCCGCGCGTAGTGCATCTGGCTGACGTTGGCGCCGGCCCGCGCGACGCGCGGCTTGGGCACGTGCGGAAAGCGCACCGCGTCCAGCTGCGCCGCGGCGGCGTGGCGGCGCGTGAACGGCGAGCTGAAATCGGCCAGGCGCTCGGTGTCGGCACGCTCCTCGATCCAGGCCGCGCGCAAAGCCGGCAGGCCGGCCGCCAGATCGACGCGGTAGTCCGGATCGGTGTACGGGCCGGAGGTGTCGTAGACCGTGAACGGCGCGTTCGACTCGGCGCCGAACAGGCTCGGCGTGTCGGCCAGTGCGATCTCGCGCATCGGCACGCGCAGGTCGCCGCGTGAGCCGTGGACGTAGACCTTGCGCGATCCGGGAATCGGCCGCGTCACGGTTTCGGAGAGGGCTTCGGCCTGGCTCAGCAGCGGGGCGGGAACGGCGTTCATCGGCGATGCGTCCTGTCTTGGAGGCGCGCCGCAGGGCGGCACGCAGGAAGGCGACACGAGGACGAAGCCGGGGCGCCGGCAGCGGTGGGCCGGCGCCGGCGAAGACTCCCTACACCGGTGCTAACCGGATCAGGTTCGAAGGGACTCTCTCAGCCGGCCTGCGCCGGCACCCCCGCTTCTCGAACCGCATTCAACCACGAGCGGCCCCGCGAAGGAACCGGCAGCCCGGCCGCGCACGGCCTTCATCCTTCCATCGCGAATAAGCGATATACTCCGCGACCTGCATGCCCACCGAGGGGCGCTGCGACCGTCGCATCGACGACGACCAGGCTCGGTGAGCCGTCCCTTTCAAACCGCGCCTGCCGATCGCACGGAGTTTCCCCGATGAACGCTGTCGTCAAGAACACCCCCAGCCACGACTACAAGGTCGCCGACATCGCGCTGGCCGACTGGGGCCGCAAGGAAATCGACATCGCCGAGCACGAGATGCCGGGCCTGATGTCGATCCGCAAGAAGTACGCCGCCACGGCGCCGCTGAAGGGCGTGCGCGTGACCGGATCGCTGCACATGACGATCCAGACCGCGGTGCTGATCGAGACGCTCAAGGACATCGGCGCCGACGTGCGCTGGGCCTCGTGCAACATCTTCTCGACGCAGGACCACGCCGCCGCCGCGATCGCCGCGACCGGCACGCCGGTGTTCGCGTGGAAGGGCGAGACGCTCGAGGAGTACTGGGACTGCACGCTCGACGCGCTGAGCTTCCCGGACGGCGCCGGCGGCTTTCTCGGTCCGCAGCTCGTCGTCGACGACGGCGGCGACGTGACCTTGCTGATCCACAAGGGCTACGAGCTCGAGAACGGCGGCACCTGGGTCGACACGCCCTCGTCGAACCACGAGGAGCAGGTCATCAAGAACCTGCTCAAGCGCGTCGCCAAAGAGCGCCCGGGCTTCTGGGCCCGCGTCGTCAAGGACTGGAAGGGCGTCTCCGAGGAGACCACGACCGGCGTGCACCGCCTTTATCAGCTGGCCCAGGCCGGCAAGCTGCTGGTGCCGGCGATCAACGTCAACGACTCGGTCACCAAGAGCAAGTTCGACAATCTCTACGGCTGCCGCGAGTCGCTGGCCGACGGCCTCAAGCGCGCGATGGACGTGATGCTGGCCGGCAAGGTCGCGGTGGTCTGCGGCTACGGCGACGTCGGCAAGGGCTCGGCGCACAGCCTGCGCGCGTACGGCGCGCGCGTGGTGGTCACCGAGATCGACCCGATCAACGCGCTGCAGGCCGCGATGGAAGGCTTCGAGGTCAACACGGTCGAGAGCACCCTCGGCGTCGGCGACATCTACGTCACCACGACCGGCAACAAGGACGTGCTGACGCTCGCGCACATGCAGCAGATGAAGGACCAGGCGATCATCTGCAACATCGGCCACTTCGACAACGAGATCCAGGTCGATGCGCTGAACGGCTCCGGCGCGGTGCGCCTGAACATCAAGCCGCAGGTCGACAAGTACACGTTCGGCGACGGCCGCTCGATCTTCCTGCTGGCCGAGGGCCGCCTGGTCAATCTCGGCTGCGCGACCGGCCATCCGAGCTTCGTGATGTCCAACTCGTTCTCGAACCAGACGCTGGCGCAGATCGACCTGTGGGCCAACAAGGATTTCTACGACCCGAAGGTCTACATCCTGCCGAAGAAGCTCGACGAGGAAGTCGCGCGGCTGCACCTGGAGAAGATCGGCGTCAAGCTGACGCGTCTGACCGCCGAGCAGGCCGACTACCTCGGCGTGCCGGTCGAAGGCCCGTACAAGCCCGACCATTACCGCTACTGACGGTTCCGGCCGCGGGTCCTCCGGCATCGGTCCGGACCCGCGGCCGTCCGGTGCGGGACCGCATGGTTCCGCCGCCTTCCCGGTCCGGTCGCCGGACGCGCCGAGGCGTCGTATCCTGCGATACGACGCCTTTCTTCCGTCGTTCGCCAGGGGGCATACGATGATCGATCCGCTGCTGATGCACCGCAGATTCCGTTCCTTCGCCGCGCCGGCACCGGCCGCCAGGCCCATCGCGGGACCGCCGGTCGCGCGCGCGCGCGACGCGGTATCCCGCGCCGTCCCGGGGAGGGCTAAGCGATGCGCAGCGACGACCAGATCGTCTTCGACGAAGCGCGTCAGCTGATCCGCGACGGTGACTTCGGCGGTGCGCTGATCCCGCTCGAGGCGCTGATCGCGGTGCATCCGCGTTCGGCGGCCCTGCGCTGGCATCGCAGCCGCTGCCTGCGCGCGCTGGACCGCGATGCGGAGGCGATCGCCGACCTCGATACGGTGCTAGCGCTCAAGCCCGACTACGTCCCGGCCCTGGTCGCGCGCGCCGAACTGGCCGAAGCCGAGGACGCCGGCGACGAGGCGATCGCCCTGCTGCGGCGCGCGCACGCGATCGACGCCGGCGATGCCGACGTCGCGTTCCGGCTGGCCCTGCTGCTGGCCGATCACGGCGCCAGCGACGAGGCGATCGCACTGCTGACGCGCGCGATCGCGACCGACCCGAGCCGGCACGAGGCCTGGCGCCTGCGCGCCGACCTGCGTCATCGTCTGGCGTCGACGCCGGCCGACGATGCGGACGTCGTCAGCGACCCGCTCGGCATGCGCTACGACCGGGCGCAGCTGGAGGCCGCCCTGGCCGACTATCAGGCCACCGTCGCGATCGCCGACGACCTGCGCGTGGACCTGCGCATCGCCGACATCGCGCAGCGGCTGGGCCGTTACGAGGAGGCGGTCGTGCACGGCGACGCGGTCCTGGCGCGCCTGGGCGTCGACGATCCGGTTCGTCCTCACGTGCAGGAGCTGCGCGACCGCGCGGCGGCCGGCCCGGACGGCGAACGCGAACACTATGCGCGGATGATCGAGGCGGCGCTCGGCGAGGCCGGCGGCGCCGACCGCAGCCTGCAGGACGATGTGGCACACGCGGCCCTGCGCAGTGCGGCCGACCAGATCCGCAAGGGCGCAGACCTCTCCTCCGCACTGGAGACCTCCGTGCCGGAGTCGCCGGACGACGCCAGCGCGGCCTACATCGCGCATCAGATCCACAACCTCGCCCACGAGCCGCCTCCGGGTCTCGAGCCGGCCGTCGCCAGCGAGTTTCCGGGCTATCAGCAGCGCCACCTGACCGCCGTGCGCCGCACGATCGAGCCGCTCGGTTACGTCCATCTGACCGACGCGGAGGCGAAGAATCTCGGCCAGACGCTCGGCCAGCGCGTGCTGATCGGACTCTACGTGCATCCGCAGTACGGCACCGCCGCCGCCTACGCGATGCGGCCGAAATGGCCGGGGCTGCTCGGCTTCCTGGCCCTCTTCCTGACCGGCAAGTGGCGCGCGCAGCGCATGCTCGAATGCGTATCGCGCTTCGCCGACGGTACGTTCCTCGCGACGCGCGAAGCCGGCGCCGACGTGTTCGAGTACGGCGCCGCCGAGTCGTTCCATCTCGAGAAGCTCGCCAACGGCGGCGGTCCGCGCGCGGTCGCCGAGCGCCACGCGGCGCGCGTGCGCGAGCGTCTGGCCGACCTGCCCGGATCGGCCGTCGACGTGCCGACGACCCTCGACGCGATCGAGGGGCAGTGGATCGAGTCGAACCAGCTCAAGGCCGAATACCGCCGCTCGATCGATTACGTGACCGACGCCGAGCTGCGCGGTCTGCTCGGCAAGCACTACGATCGCTACGCCGAGAAGGTCCGCGCCAGGCTCGCCCTGATGACCGCCGAATGACGCAGCCCATGCCCCCGATCAGTTTCGAGTTCTTCCCGCCCAAGACCGACGAGCAGCGCGCGACGCTGGAGAAGACCGTCGCCGCACTGCAGCCGCGACGGCCGCAGTACGTCTCGATGACGTTCGGCGCGGGCGGCTCGACGCTGAGCTACACGCTCGAGGCCGTGCGCGAGCTGCATCTGCGCCACGGCCTGGACGCCGCCCCGCATCTGTCGTGCATGGGCGGCAGCCGCGCCGAGATCCGCGAGCTGATCGAGACCTACCGCGCCCTCGGCGTGAAGCGCATCGTCGCGCTGCGCGGCGATCTGCCCTCGGGCATGGCGAGCTTCGGCGATCTGCGCTACGCCAGCGACCTGGTCGAGTTCATCCGCACCGAGAGCGGCGACCACTTCCACATCGAGGTGGCGTGCTACCCGGAGGTGCATCCGCAGGCGGCCGATGCGCAGGCCGACCTGATCCACTTCAAGCGCAAGATCGACGCCGGCGCGAACGGCGCGATCACGCAGTACTTCTACAATCCGGACGGCTATTTCCGCTTCGTCGAGGCTGCACAGCGGCTCGGTGTGGACGCGCCGATCGTGCCGGGCATCATGCCGATCTCGAACTTCTCGCAGCTGCGGCGCTTCTCGGAGCTGTGCGGCGCGGAGATCCCGCGCTGGCTCGCCAAGCGGCTGGCCTCCTACGGCGACGACGTCGAGGCGATCCGCGACTTCAGCACCGACGTCGTCGCGCAGCTGTGCCGCACCCTGCTCGAGCGCGGCGCGCCGGGTCTGCACTTCTACACGCTCAACCGCGCCCGCCCGACCCTGTCGGTGCTCGACCGGCTCGGCGCGATCGACTGAGCCCGAGCGCATGCGCGCCGCCCTGATGCTCGCGGCGCTGCTGCTCAGCGGCCCATCGGCCGCCGAGGACGCCGCGGTGCGCCGCTGCATCGGGCCGGACGGCCGCAAGGTCTTCACCGACCGGCGCTGCGAGGATGCGGTTTCCGGCGGCGCGGCCGATGCCGTACCGGACGACGCGGCCGCGCCGGCGCGCGCCGGCGACTGCGCCGACTCGCCTGAGGACCTGCGCAACCGTCTGGCGCGTGCCTGGCGCAACGGCAACCCGATCGAGCTCAGCGGACTGATCCTGTGGGGCGGCCACGGCGCACAGGGCGCGCGCGCCGAACTCCAAGCGCTGGCGGTGCAGCTGCGCGAGCCGCTGCTGGCGGCCGAGCTGGCGCCGCTCGACGCCGAGTCGGCCGAGCTGACGGTCCGTGCCGGCGCCAAGACGACCTGGACGCGCAGCTGGCGGCTGCAGCGCGTGCTCGGCTGCTGGTGGCTGATGCCCTGAGCGCGACGTGTCCGCGCGGATCGGGCCAGCGGCGTTGATGCCGAATCGGAAAGCTTCTTTTTCCCATGCCCGAGTCGCGTCGGCGGCCGTGCCGCTATCATGGCCGTTCGAGCTTCTTCGCCCCTTCGAGGACCCCCGATGAGCGTTTCCTATCCCGAATTCGTCTGGCAGAACGGCGCGATCAAGCCCTGGGCGCAGGCCACGGTCCACATCATGGCGCACGCCCTGCATTACGGCTCCTCGGTGTTCGAAGGCATCCGCAGCTACCCGACGCCGGACGGCCAGGCGATCTTCCGCCTGACCGACCACATCAAACGGCTGTTCCAGTCGGCCAAGATCCACGACATCGAGATTCCATACACGGTCGAGCAGATCAACGCCGCCTGCCGCGAGGTCATCAAGGCCAATGGGCTCGAGCGCGCGTATCTGCGACCGTTCGCATTCCGCGGCCTCGGCGGCTTCGGTCTGTCGGCCGATACGCCGACCGAAGTGGCCGTGGCGTGCTGGAACATGGGCGCCTATCTGGGCGCCGACGTGCTCGAGAAGGGCATCGACGCCTGCGTGTCGAGCTGGCAGCGCTTCGCGCCGAACACGATTCCGGCCGGCGCCAAGGCCGGCGGCAACTACCTGTCGGGCCAGCTGGTCGCGCGCGAGGCGCGCCGCCTCGGCTTCGGCGAGGGTATCGCGCTGGCCTCGACCGGCCTGCTCAGCGAGGGCGCCGGCGAGAACCTGTTCCTGATCTTCGACGGCGCACTGCACACCACGCCGGTCAGCGCCGCGCTGCTGAACGGCATCACGCGCAATACGCTGATCACACTGGCGCGCGAGGCCGGCATCGAGGTGATCGAACGCGACCTGCCGCGCGAGTACCTGTATCTGTGCGACGAGCTGTTCATGTGCGGCACCGCCGCGGAGATCACGCCGATCCGTTCGGTCGACGGCAAGCCGGTCGGCGACGGCACCGTCGGCGCGACGACGCGGCGCATGCAGAAGCTGTTCTTCGGCCTGTTCGACGGCAGCACGCACGATCGCTGGGGCTGGCTCGAACCGGTCGGCTGAGCCGCGTAGCGCGGGCGGCCCCCCGGGCCGCTCGCGAAGTCCGGCACCGAACTGCCGCGTTCCGAAGAGCGCAGGCCCCCGGTTCTCAGCTTCAGCCGCCAGGACTCGCGCAGCGACCTGGTGGGTCGATCGGCCGTCGCGCCGCGGTCAGCGGCGATCGAACTGCAGCACCGCGACCGCGCCGCCCTGCGGCCGCGGCGCCAGCGACACCGTCCAGCCGTACAGCTCGCACAGGCGCAGCACGATCGCCAGACCGAGACCGGCGCCCTTGCCGCCGGCGTCACCACGCACGCCGCGCTGGAACAGCCGCTGCGCGTCCTCGGCCTTGATGCCCGGTCCGGTGTCCTCGACCGCGACGCGGCCGTGACCGACCACGACGGTCACCTCGCCCTGCTGGGTGTACTTGAACGCGTTGCCGATCAGGTTGCTGAGCGCGACCGCGACCACCGAGGATGGTGCCGGCACGGTGATCGACTCCTCGTTGACGACGTGCACCTGGACCGGCTTGCTGCCCAGATGCGGCCGGTTGACGTCGACGACCTGCTCGACGACGCGACCGACGTCGGTGATCTCGCCGTTGGACGGTCCGCGCCGCTCGCGCCGCGACAGCAGCAGCAACGCGTCGGTCAACTCGGTCGACTGGCGTACCGCGCGCTCGATCCGCTTCATGCGGTCGCGTGCCTTGTCCGGCAGCTCGGACGCCAGCAGCAGCTCGGTGGTCGTCGCGATGACCGCCAGCGGCGTGCGCAGCTCGTGGCTGACGTCGGCGTTGAACTCGCGGTCGCGCTCGACCAGGTCGGTCAGGCGATCGGCGTAGTCGTCGAGCGCACGCGCGAGCTGGCCGACCTCGTCGTCGGCGAAGTGCGGTGCGAGCGGCTCGCGCAGACCGGTGCGCTGGAAGCGCTCGAGGCGCGCGGCGAGGTCGCTGACCGGACTCATCACGCGAACCGACAGCCAGCGCCCGATCAGCCACGACAGCACGAGGAAGCACAGCACGACACCGGCCAGCACGACCAGCAGCTGCTGCGCACTGAGCTTCTGCGCTCCGACGTCGAAACGCAGGAAGGCCCAGTATTCGTCGGACTTGTAGACGGCCAGCTTGTACGAGCGCAGCTTGCCGTCGCCATCGAAGTCGGCGATGTCGTAGACGCCGGTGCCGTACTTCTGCGCGTCGAACGGCACGTTCGCGAACTTGCGCGCGCTGTAGATCTCCGCGTCGAACAGCGAAATCTTGTAGGCCGCGTCCGGCGACGGATTCTGCCGCTTGAACTCGACGAAGTTCGCCACTTCGCGCAGCAGGGTCCGGTTGATCAGCTGGTCTTCGAGCCGCGCGCGCATGTACAGGCTGGCGACCGCGAACAGGGCCGTCAGACCCAGGCCGAACACCGTGAACGAGATGATGATGCGGCTGCGGAGCCTACGCCGGTACCGCATCCGGATCGACCATGCGGTAACCGATGCCGTGACGCGTCTGGATCAGCGGCTTGTCGAACGGCTTGTCGATCGCCACGCGCAGACCGTGGATGTGCACGCGCAGCGAGTCGCTGTCGGGCAGCTCCTCGCCCCAGACCCGGGTCTCCAGATCCTGGCGCGTCACGACGGCCGGCGAGGCCTCCATCAATGCCTGCAGCAGCTTCAGGCCGATCGGGTTGAGCTGGATCGACTTGCCCTCGCGGATGACGACGAGCGTGTCGAGGTTGAACGTCAGGTCGGCGACCTGCAGCAGGCGGCTCTTCGGACCCTTGCCGCGGCGGCCGAGCACCTCGATGCGCGCCGACAGCTCCTGCAGCGCGAACGGCTTGACCATGTAGTCGTCGGCACCGGCCTCGAAACCGACCAGCTTGTTCTCGAGCGCGTCGCGCGCGGTCAGCATCAGGATCGGCGTCTGCCGGCGCGCGTCCTGCCGCAGCTTGCGGCAGACCTCCAGACCGTCCATGCCGGGCAGGCCGATGTCGAGCACGATGACGTCGAAATCGTTGACGACGGCCAGATGCAGACCGGTCACGCCGTCGCCGGCGAAATCCACGACGTGTCCCTTGTCGGCGAGAAAATCGCCGACATTCGCGGCGATGTCGCTATTGTCTTCAATGACGAGTATGCGCATGGAGGGAGAATAGCCGGTGGTCGTGGGCTGTGGATAGACCGCCGCGCCGGCGCGGAGTTTCCGCGGGCGCGGCGCGTGCACGACGCAATGCCAAGACAAAAGAAATGGCCCAAGGAAGCGCCATTGGGGGAACGCGCTTCGCTTGGGCCGAATAAAGCTACTGCCCCGATTACCGTAATCGGCCAGTCACTGATGAAGTGAAGTGTCGGGCCGCGACTACAGTGGGCCGACTGTAAGCAGACACGGCTTAAATGGCCGTTAAGTGCGCTTCAGCGTAGCGTTAACGTCAGCCGGCCGCGCCGCGCAGGACCAGGAAGGCCTCGGCGGTCAGCAGCTCGCTGCCGCGCATGAACTCGACCGTCGTCTCGACCGGCGTCCACGGCCGGCAGATGCGCGTTCCGGTACGCGACTGGCACGGCACCTCGATGCGCGTCTCGATCAGGCGCGGCTCGCTGCCGTCGGACACGAACACCGGACGCACCACCGCGCGGCGATCGAGCAGCGCACCCTCGCGCTCGAACTGCCACAGCTTGACCTCGCGGCGCGCCTGGACCGCGAGCGGGCTGAACGGATCGCCGCGGACCACGCGCGAGCCGAGCACGCGGCCCTGGTCGGTCAGATGCAGCTCGAGCTCGACCGGCTGCACGCCGTCGCCGAAGACATCGGCTGAGGCGAGCACTTCCGGCGTCGCCCAGATCGCCTGTCCGGTCTCGCCCGCGCTCTGGTCGTGGCCGTCCGGCGCAGCGGCCGATGGCGTCGCCTTCAGCGCATGCCCTTCCGCCGCGATGCCGAACGCAGCGGCCTCCGGCGCCGCCATCACCCGCACGATCGCGCCGGTATCGGCCGCCGTCGACGCCGCGATCGAGGTTGCCGCCGCGGATGCGGGGACCGGCTCGTCCGCCGCGAGCGGCGCCGGCTCGGCCTCGTCGGATTCGACCGTCGACAGATCCGGTATGACCACGTTGAACGCGACCGGCTCGGCGGCGACGTCGAAATCGGCCGCGATCCGCAGCGATGCGAACGGCAGCGGCCGCGCGGCCGCGACCTCCACGGCCGGGCTCGCAGCGGCGGTGCGGCCGCGATCGATCGCGGTCACGACGAGGGCCAGCAGCGCCGCGACCGCGATGCCCTGCAGCAGCGACGGACGCAGTGCGGCGGGCCGGTGGTCGGACTCGATGATGCCGACGATGCGGCGGACTCGATCGAGCAGATGACCGCCGGTCGCGGCCAGCGTCAGCCGCGCCGGGCGCTGGCGCCATTCCTCCAGCTCGGCCAGCGTCCGCGCATACAGATAGGGCTCGTGCCGGGTGGAGCGCAGTACGAGGCGGTCGCAGCACAGCTCGCGGTCGTTGCGGACCTCCTGCGAGATCCAGTGCACGACCGGGTGGTAGAACAGCAAGGTCTCGACGATGGCCTGCAGCAGGTTCGCCCAGTGGTCGAAACGGCGCAGATGACCGACCTCGTGCGCGAGGATCAGCTCGAGCTGCTGGCGCGGGAAGCGCAGCACGAGCGCGGCCGGCAGCAGGATCACCGGCCGGAACCAGCCGGCCAGCGTCGGCGTGTCGATACGGTCGGTGACGCGCACGCGCAGGTCGCGCAGGTAGCCGAGCTTGGCGGCCAGCATGCGGCCCATGCGCTGCAGTTCGGGATCGAGGATCGCGTGCAGACGCACGACGCGCTCGAGGCTGCGCCATTGCTGGAAGCTGCGCAGCGCCATCACCAGCACGCCGGCGAGCCACAGCGCGACCAGCCACGACAGCGCCTGCGCGGACAGACCCGGCTGCACCGCCGGAGCGGCGCCGGCCGCGAATGCGGACGCGACCGTCGTGGTCGTGACCGCAACGGTCGCTGCGTCCTGCGCCCCCAGTATCAGCAGGCAGGTCACGATCGGACACAGCGCCGCCAGCACGATCGCGGCCATGCCGCAGGCGTAGCGCAGCTCGGGATTGGACTCACGCGTCAGGCGCCGTGCGCCGAGATAGGCGACACCGATCAGCGCGCCCTGCCACAGGAAATGCAGCAGAGACAAACCCAACGCATGGACCGGCGTCAGCCAGTCGATCGGCGGCAACGCGTTCACCGCGATCGACGCTCCATCTGATCGAGCAGCGCGCGGATCTCGTCGAGTTCTTCACGCGTCGCGCGCGGCTTGCCGCCGAGCGCCTGCAGTACCAGCTGCGAGGAGGATCCGTCGAACACGCGCTGCACGATGTCGCTCAGGAACCGCTTCTGCGTCCTTTGCTTGTCGACGGCGGCGCGGTAGACATGGGCACGCTGGGAATCGTCGCGTTCGACCAGTCCCTTCACGTGCATGATCTGCAGCAGTTTCAGAGCGGTCGTGTAGCCGACGCCGTCCCCGCCGTGCAGCGCCTCGTGGACGTCACGGACCGTGCAAGGCCCGCTGTCCCAGAGAACGCCCAGGATGCTGAGTTCGGCCTCGGTCGGCTTGGGTGGGTCAAGGCGCTTTCGCACGAAGCTTGGTTCCCCGATTGAAACAAGCACTTAACAACGGACCGGCCTAGGGTATGCCAACGGCGCGCGCGCGTCCACTGCGCGAAAAACGCCGGAGACAGAGCCCCGGGAGGCCGCGAGCGCCGATCAGAGCTCGCCTTCGGGCGTCGCTTCTCACCAGCGCCGACACTCGGCTCCCGCGGGTCGGGGTACGAGGCCGCCGACCCGCGGACACGCGATCAGCGACTGCCCGGATTGTTCATGCCTTCCTGGTTCTGATGGCCGCTTATCTGGCGACGATAGCTGTCACGCGAGTCCTCGCGTGCCTTGGCGATCTCGCGCTTGGTCTGGCAGACCTTTTCCTTGCGGTTGGAGCCGGCGATCCGCCGATACTCGCAGACCAGTTGCTGATCGTCGTAGCCGACCAGGATCGAGTTGGCCTGCTCCTGGGCGTTCATCAGCTGCACCTTTTCCTGGTCGTTCAAGGCATCGACCGATCCCTTGCGCTGCAGCAGGTTGCCGATGAAATCCAGCTGCGCATCGACCTTCTGGCGATTGGCGGAGCTGATGTTGCCGTAGCGGCCGCCGCTTTCCATATCCTTGCGGACCTCGGCAGCCTGGGTGGCGAACGCCTCGGACGTCGTCGCCGCGATGGCGCTGTCGGTGTTGCTCTTGCGGGCGGCGAAAGCCGGGGCCGACACCGCGATCAGCGCGACCAGGCCCAACGAAATGACTCGAAACGACATGGAAACCCTCCTGACGAAGAAATGTGCGACATCTCTTGAACGAGTGACCGGGACAGCCCCCGACTGCCGGCGCAGGTTCTATTGCGCTGTACGGCTGGTACGGCGGGCCCGATGCCGGACGTGACGATGCACGACCCCAGAATCCGGACTGGGCCATCCTAGGACCGGTCCTCGACGGCTGTCAACGACAATCTTCGTAGATGTCAAGTGCGCGCGCGCCGCTTGGCTTTACCGCGCGATGGCGTGGCCTGGGCTTCGATATGACGGATGACACTGGCGGCGACGTCGACACCGGTGGCGGCCTCGATGCCCTCAAGTCCCGGCGATGCGTTGACCTCCAGCACCAGCGGGCCGCGCTGCGAGCGCAACAGGTCGACGCCGGCCACGTCCAGACCAATCGCGCGGGCCGCCTTCAGCGCGGTGCGCCTCTCGTCGGGCGAGAGCGTCACGGCGGTCGCACTGCCGCCGCGATGCAGATTGGCCCTGAACTCACCTTCCGGCGCCTGCCGCCGCATCGCCGCGACGATCTTGCCGCCGACGACGAAACAGCGCAGGTCCGCGCCGCCGGCCTCGGCGATGAACTCCTGCACGAGGAAGTTGGCGTAGAGGCCGCGAAACGCTTCGATGACGCCCTGGGCGGCGGAGCGCTTCTCGGCCAGCAGCACACCCTGGCCCTGCGCGCCCTCGTTGAGCTTGATCACGTGCGGCGGGCTGCCGAGCATCGCGAGCAGGTCGGCCGTGTCGTCGGGGTTGTCGCCGAATACGGTCGTCGGCAGGCCGATCCGCTCGCGCGCCAGCAGCTGCAGCGAACGCAGCTTGTCGCGCGCACGCAGGATCGCGTCGGAACCGTTGACGGCATGCACGCCCATCATCTCGAACTGACGCACGACCGCCGTGCCGTAGAACGCGATCGAGGCGCCGATGCGCGGAATCACCGCGTCGAAGCCGCCGAGCACGCGGCCCTTGTAATGCATCTCGAACGCGCCGGGCGCGATGCGCAGGTAGCAGCGCAGCGGATCGAGCACGCGCGCCTGGTGGCCGCGCGCGCGCGCCGCCTCGACCAGCCGGCTCGTCGAGTACAGGGATGCATTGCGCGACAGGATCGCGATCTTCATTGGCGCGGGCAGTTCGGAGCGATCCGTGGGACGGAAGTCGAAGCCGGGGCGCTGCGGTCGTCCGCAGTCCGCCTGGGGGCGGCGGGTTCTTCGATGGCGCGCCCGAGGACCTGCGGACTCGTCCGACGCGATTATCACACGCGACACGCGATGCGTGGGAGGGCCATTGCGACGCCCCGAGCCGACGCGCCGTCGCGAACGCGAAGCTTTAGGCGCCGACGCCTTCGTCGGCGGCACCCCTTCACTCTTCGATGACGACTCCCGCTGCCGAATGACCGATCGGCCCCGGGGGCTGCCAATGTTAATTCGGCGGACATTGCGCGCCGGCTAAGGTGGCGCGAGGTCGAGACGCCGCACGACCGGCTCCGCGACTCGCACGTCCAGCATCCGGATACCTGCCGCGGAACCGCCATGCCCGAAGGCCCATCGATCGTGATCCTGCGTGAAGCGGCGGCCAGGTTCCGCGGCAAGACCGTGCGCAGCGCATCGGGCAACAGCGCGCTCGACCTGGCCCGCATGGAGGGACGCCGTGTCGTCGCACTGAGAAGCTGGGGCAAGCATTTCCTGATCGAGTTCCGCGGCTTCAGCCTGCGCGTGCATCTGCTGATGTTCGGCACGTACCGGATCGACGAGCGCAAACCGGCGCCCGCCCGCGTCGCGCTGCGGTTCGACGACGGGGAGCTCAACTTCTACTCCGCATCCGTCAAGTACATCGAAGGTCCGCTCGAGGACACCTACGACTGGCGCGTCGACGTGCTCGACCCACAGTGGGATCCAAGGCTGGCCCGGCGCAAGCTCAAGGCGCAGCCCGAGACGCTGGTCTGCGATGCCCTGCTCGATCAGCAGGTTTTCACCGGCGTCGGCAACATCATCAAGAACGAGGTGTTGTTCCGGATCGGCGTCCACCCTGAGTCTCGCGTCGGCGACCTGCCGCCGCGAAAACTCGGTGAACTGATCGCCCAGGCGCGGCAGTACAGCTTCGATTTCCTCGAATGGAAGAAGCGGTTCGTGCTGCGCCAGCACTGGCTGGTCCACACCAAGCGGACCTGTCCCCGCTGCGGCGGTCCGATCACCAAGACCTACCCCGGCGTCACGCATCGTCGCACCTTCTTCTGCAGCCGGTGCCAGACGCGCTACTGAAAGGTCGGCCGGTCGGCAGCCGCACCGGTGCCCGGCGATGCAGCCGGGCAGAACTGGAGCGGGTGAAGGGAATCGAATCCAACCCCTAAGTGGTTGAGTTAGAACGATTTCCCGACTGTCCAGGTGCGAGCTGGACTCCCGGTTGGACTAGTCTAAACCACGTGCTGAAACCCCGGCAATGCAGTCGCCCAGCACGAGTCAGCGAAGGCTACCAGCTAGTCCGCGCAACCAAGGAGCCGCCTCATCACAACGGCTGGTTGATGGAGGCTCGATCGCCCTCGCTCTCTACTGCTTCATTGGCATAATATGCCAATTCCCGTTATAGTGACCGTGCCTCAACCGCTTCGGAACAACGATCATGCCCACGCGCAACGTAGTGCTCAGCGACCACCAACACGATCTCGTTGAAACGCTGGTGCAATCCGGCCGCTACCAGAATGCCAGCGAAGTGCTGCGGGAGGGGCTGCGCCTGATCGAGGAACGCGAACGCGTCGAAGCAGCTAAGCTCAAGGCGCTCCAGCAGGCGGCCCGCCAGGGCTGGGAAGACGTGGCTGCCGGACGCCACACCGACGTCGCCAATGACCAGTTGGAAGACTTCATCGGGCAATTGGGTCAGCGGGCCGCTCGCCAGGTACAGACGGCAGGCTGATGGCCCGGTATCGGCTCTCCGCCGCGGCACAGTCCGACATCCTCGACATTTTGGCCTGGTCGCAAGCGCAGTTCGGCGAAGTGGCGCGCAGGCGGTACGAAGCCTTGATCGTCGCGGCCTTACGCGATATCGCCACGCAACCGGATCGTCCTGGCAGTCTCGAACGCCCCGAACTCGGCACCGCGGTACGGTCTTGGCACCTGCGCCTGAGTCGTGAGCACGCCAGCACCGAGCTCGGGATCGTGCGGCATCCCCGGCATTTTCTGATCTACCGCCTGCAATCCGACGTGATCGTCATTGGCCGGGTTCTGCACGAGGCCATGGAACTGGCAAGCCATCTGGATCCGCAGACCTCCTGGGAATAGCCGGCTGGTAGACGCCCAGTCCGCCAGCGGTGAGCATGACGCGAGGTCGCGCTCCTCCAAGCGGCTCAATACACCAACACAAAGCGCGATCCTTCCCGACCCATGCAGAGTTTCGTGCGGCCACAGGCCGCTCCTAACCCTGTCCACGTCAGAACGCAGCGTCGCCCTCGATCTCCTCATCTAGATCAACGCCACTGCCGCCATGCGCTTGCATGGCGTGGATCAGCGCTTTCGGAAGCTGCTGGACGCGCTTGCCATGCCGGATATCCCGGGCCAGTACACCCAGGAATGCCTGGATGGCCGGATCTTCGTGTTCGCCCCTCGCACGACTGATCACGACCCAGCCATCGTCGTACACATCGAACGCCACGGCATCACCGCACCCCACCCCCAGCACCTGCCGAACCGCTCGCGGAAGGGTGAGTCGCCCCGTCGCAGTGACGGTGGCCTGTTCACGAATGATCGACATGGTCCGCTCCGCAACATCGTGCAGACCCACACTACACCCTCATCGTGAAACCCATCGCCCCGGGACGTACGGGCGAAAAGGCACACCACCGGGACTACGAGGAGTTCCGACGGCTGGCAACACCTCCGGGGCGAGGCATGTGTTAAAACCTATGCACTTTTTCATTCTGGCTGAGGTTTTCTATCAAATGTCAGCACCCCGGGTCTCCCAGCGGGAACAGGCCCTCTCGCTGCTGGAAAGCCGCGGGATGATGCGTCTGCGTGAGTTCGGCGACGCCGGGATTACGGCTGCGACCGTCTCACGGCTGGAACGGGATGGCGCGATCACGCGGCTGGCCCGGGGCCTGTACCGACTCACCGATGCAGAACTCGGCCAGCAGCACTCGCTGGCGAAGGTAGCCAAGCTGATCCCCAAGGGCGTCATCTGCCTGACCTCGGCGCTAGCCTTCCACGGTCTGACTGATCAGCTCCCCACCCACGTCTGGGTGGCGCTGAGCAAGAAGGACTGGCGCCCTCGCATTACCTATCCCGCCGTGCGGATCGTCCGCTTCCCACCCGAACTGCTGACGACCAACGTCGAACATCACGTGATCGGGCAGACCCCGGTCCCGATCTATGGTGTCACCAAGACGATCGTCGACCTGTTCCGCTACCGTCGCGTGATCGGGACACCAGTGGTCATCAAAGCAATGCGCGAAACACTACGTCAACGCAAGTCCACGCCTGCCGAGATCGCCCAACTCGCCATGCAGGCACGCGCATGGAAAGCCATGGCCCCTTACCTGACAATGATGGCCGCGCATGGATAAAAGCTCTGACCACAATCTGCCAGAAGCGGCCCTTCCCTATTCCTGAAAGGGTTCCCTAATCAAGCGGCCATGTCCATCGATGCTAACTTCGTGTGCCAGTTTGTCACGTGCCCTACGAGAAGGCTTGCTGAATGAGTAGCAGCACAGTTCGACCTACGAGGAACCTCGTCCCATGAGATCTGCAATCCTCACTTCGTCGAGCCCCCGTCGCGTTTTCCTGCTCCATCTGCGCAGCCAAAGCAACCTTGGCCAGCCCAAACAATACCTGCGCATGTGGTGATAACCTGCTCATCGAGTTCCCGTCGTACTCGACCAACATGTTTAGTACGTGAGTAGTCCGCGACATATCGTCGATGTGTCGCGCGGCGATGTCGTCGATGTTCGTAGCACGGCCTGGGGCCGGCCTGCGAGAAACCTAGACCGACACCTTCGACATGCTGCGAAATCAGATGCGGTATCCCGCTAATCTTCCAGTCGAGGCCCCCAATGCCAGCCATCGTGGTTGAGCTCGACGACTAGGCGTTCCAACGCTCCTCGGGCCGTTCCTGCTCAACGCTAGCCTAGCTGGCGCAAGCCCGGGACAGCGAGGCTTAGCGCAAGCGCGAGGGGCGATGGCGCTTCCATTAGGCAGTCGGATTGCGTTAAGGCTTACACTGGCGGGGCCAGATCACGCGTTAGGCTCACCTCTCGACCCAACGGACACCTTCATGACCTTGCCGCCGGACGAACTCACCGACTTCGTGCAGAAGGTGCACGACACGCTCGGCAAGTTTCGGCTATCTGTCATCGTGTCCCCCAAGACCTTACGCTTCAACAGCTACTGCATCACGGGTCTAGTATGGCGGTCGATCAGGTTTGATCGCTCCGAGTTCAAGAAGCTGCCCAAGGACAAGCGCGGCATCTATGCCTTCGTACTAGTCGAACCGAACGCCATGCTGCCTCCGCACGGATATGTCCTATACATTGGCATCGCCGGCAAGGACTCCGATCGATCTCTGCGCGATCGCTGTCGCGACTATCTCAACAGCAAGCGCCTGGTAAAGAAGCGTGAGGGCATCGCCTTCGCGATCGGCAACTGGCGCGAGGTGCTGCACCTATACTACGCCCCGGTCGATGACACGGTGTCGGCTAGTGACCTCAAATTACTCGAGGAGCAGCTGAACGCCGCGCTGTTGCCGCCATATTCGCGGGCGGACATCGAGGCACAAACCAAAAAGCTGACGAAGGCCTTTTAATCATGGCGACCAAGCACGCGAAGATCATCCTGCCCGCCCTGCGCGGCGTCATGGGCAACTGGGTCTACTATTCGAGCCTGATGAATCTCAAGGAAGTCAGTGAGCGGATCCACTTCGCTCGAGAAGTGCACAAGAGCCAACAGCTGTCTGACATGATCCAGCGCCAGCTCAAGGAAAGCCGCGGCGCACAGATCGCCAGCTACCTTAAGACGCAGCCCGAGCGCTTCTTCAACTCGCTGGTCGTTGCGACATATGGCGGTCGCCCCAACTGGCACGCGGTGGACACGGTCAAGGCACATACCACGGGACACGAGCTCAATGCGCTGGACGAGGAGACGGTCTCTTCAATCGGGTTTCTTACCCTACACGGCGACGAGAAGCTGTTTACGCTCGACGGCCAGCACCGCTTGGCGGGCATCAAGCACGCCGTCCAGCGCGGCATCAAGCAAGACCCCTTCGATGAGCTGTCCGTCATCTTCGTCGCGCATGCCACCACCAAGTCGGGATTGGAGCGGACGCGGCGCCTATTCACCACGCTCAACAAGACGGCTCGACCGGTCTCCAAGGGAGACACCATCGCCCTGGACGAAGATGACGTCATGGCCATCTGCGTGCGACGCCTGATCGAGGACACGAAGCTGTTTGCTGACGATCGGATCGCCTTCGTTGCGAGCAACAATATGCCGGTGGCCAACACCACCGCGCTGACGACAATCGGCACCCTGTATGACGTGCTGACGATCCTGTTCTCCGGCTCCACTTGGGACCTCAAGCGCAATAAGAGCGAGTTGTCTCATGAGCGCCCTTCCGATACGAAACTCGACCAGTATTTCGCCTATGCCGTACGCTACTTCGAACTGCTTCGCAAACATTTTCCGGAGCTCAAGTCCTTCTTTGCCCCCGCCAACACCTCACGCGTTGTGAAAAAGCACCGTGGTGCGCACGGCGGCACGATGATGTTCCGCCCCATCGGGTTGGAGGTGATGACCCGCGTCGTAGCGCGACTGACGCAGGACATGACGCTCGAGGCTGCAGTCCGACGCGCAGCAGCGCTGCCTCGCGACCTAAGCAAGGCCCCCTACGTCGGGCTGATGTGGGACCCGCAGCGCCACAACATCACGGCCCACAAGACCGCCCTGCGGGAGGTGCTGTTGCACATGCTGGGCGATTATTCGAAGTGGTCCGAGACCACGCTGCGCAGCCGGTATCGCAAGGAATCTGGATTGCCCCGGGCGGCACTGCCGAAGCGGCTGCCGGCAGCACGGCGCTGAGCGTCTGAGTCGGGTGGGCAGGGCGTGCGTCGCCTAGGGCGCACTCCATACCAGCACAAGGATCTTCTCTGCGTTGCGGGTGTCCTGTAGCAACGGCTCAAGCCCAGATCGTGCATCCGCAACGCTGGATGGCGCCGCCGCTCTGTATACGCACACCGCGCGGCCGCCCACGTCCTGCTTACTCCCCGGCTTGATCGCCATCCCGGTCAGAAGCGCCACCACCGCAGCGTCAAGTACGCCGCCGTGCGTCGTGAGCAATGCATCCACTGATGCCAAGTCCAGATGCAACTCGTGGGTCTTGGCCTTGGGGCGTTGGATCGCGTGCCCGTCTAGTGCCAAACCCTCGAGCGCGTCGGTCTCCACCGCAGCTGCCAAGTTGCCAGCCCGCACCGCGCAGCCGACTAGGCGCCAAGCCGACAGCGTAACCGGCAGCCCCACACGCGCCATGCGCGCGCCGTACTGCGCTGCAATGTCCTGCGCGCGATCGGGCCGCAGCTCACCCACCACCTGCCAACCGGTGCCGTAGGTGACGCCGAAGGCTTGGATCGACTCGGCACGCACGTCCCGCAGGTTCCAGGTCAGCACGTGATTTTCCGAGTGCGCCATCATCGCGCTCATCGACACGTAGTAGTTGCCGTCCAAGGTCACCGACGGCAGCGTGTGCTGGCCGCGCACGAACAACACGGTGGAACTGCCGAAGTCCGCTTCCTTGGCCTGCGCCAGATCGCAGGCCTGGGTGATGTTGAGCCACTCGCCGCCCTGAGGGTCGCGCAGCACCATGCCGAAACGAATGTTTCGCTGCAGCCAGCACGCCTGTTCCAGTGAATCGGCGCCGGCGGGATACGCCGGCAGCACCGGCGCACCCTCGCGCCACTCCATGCTGTGCATCAGGCCGTGGATCGCCGCGCGAGAGTCTCCGATCTCGGCGGTGGGCGACAACAGATTGGCGGTGCGGTGCGCGGCAAGCACCTCATCGAGCTGTTGCAGCGCCGGGCGCATGCCGCCGTCAAGCTCCAGGCTCGACAAAAGACGCCGGCTCACGGCGTCCTCGACATAGCGCACGTAGTCGTCGTTGTCCTTGGAGGCCAACTCATGCAGCAGGTCCATCGCCTGCAGGTCGAGTTCCCACAGGCGGCTGGCCGTGGCGGTTGCCGAGGCGGTCAGGGCCGTTCCAGTCTGTTCGATGAATCGCTCCAGCTTGACCACGTCACCGCGATCACTGGCCAGCTGCCACAAGGCGGCCCGCCAAGCGACCAAGTGCGTATCGGTGCGGGGCTTTTCCATGATCCGCATGCGCGAACTGGAGATCTTGAGCTCGGGGCGAATGCTCTTGAAATCGTGCTTAAGACGCGTCTCGTGCGAGGACATCAGGATGACCTGTAGCGGCAAGTCCTCTTCGTGGTGTGTGTCTAGCACCTCGCGGATAAACGGCAGGGTCGCGTCGGTCATAGTATCGACCAAGAAGTAGTCGACGATCATGAGATCGTAGATTGCGTCATGGGGCAGTCGCGGCGTGGGATAGGTGTGGATGTTCGCCTCGGTAATGCCCAGTTCCTTGAGCAACGCGATCACTCGCAGCACCGGCTCAGCGCGATCGGTGCGGGCCGCCAGCACCGCCTCGGCCGCGGCACGCAGTCGCGCGGGAGCCTGATTGCGGATGGCCTCTTCCGCGAGGGGCTCGGCGAGATCGTCGAGGCCATCGGGATTGTGCCCTTCACGCCTCAGCAAGTCGACGTATGCCACCCGGTCGGGATCGGCGCGATCGTTGAGCGCGGCCGCCGCGTGGGGATTTTCGATCTGCAAGTCGGCTGAAGTGATGCGCTTGGACAGGTCATCGTCAACGATCGCGACGCGCACGATCTGTGCTTCGGTCAGCTTGGCCGTAATGTTCATGCTCAGTCCTTGGGCAGTTGCAGGACGAAAGCGCGGTAGCGCCCATCCTCATCGGGACTGTCCAGCACCAGCTGCGCCTTGTGATAGGTCGCCACCTCGGCAGCCAGGAAGAGGCCTAGGCCCTGACCACGCGGGCGCAGCGTAAAGCCAGCAGTGAACACCCTCTCCTTGTCGGCAGAAGCGATGCCCGGGCCGTTGTCCCAGATCGAGAGGGTTTTGGAGACAGGATCGAGCTCAAGGTGGATCTCCCGCTGCGTGGCGCCAGCCTTGAGGCCACGCTGAAGCCAGTACACCGAGTTGGTGATCAGGTTCTCCACCGCCAGGCTGACGAAACCACGCACCATGGTCACCATGAATGGGGTGATCGTGGCTTGGCCCGAGATCGAGAAGAAAGGCGTGATCTCGTGGCGTTCGAAGCGCGCTTGATAGCCGCTCAGGATTGTCTCCAGCAGCGCCGCGAGGTCGAACTGCTCCTTGCGGTGACGGCCCGAGGGCGTCAACGGATCAAGCTGACGCAGGCGCGTGTTGATCGCCTTGATCTCGTTGTCGAGCTTGACCAGCAGCGCCCGGGTCGTCGGCGATTCGTCCTTGGCGAGCTTTTGCAGCAGCTGCCGGGTGTGCCCAGTCGTCCGAGTTAGTTCATGCAACACCCCGGACATGACCGTGCCCACGCCCGCCAGCTCCAAGATGTCCTCGCGACGCACGTCCGCTTGCTTGACCGCTTCCTCGAAGCGCTTGGTCTCGGCCTTTATGAAGTGCAGGTTGTCGGTGATCGACTTGACGGTCTTCTTGGTCTCGCCTGAGACGTGGGCGCGAATCTCGGCCAAACCCTGTTCGGCCTGCTGGATGCGATCGCGGATCGTCTCGGGCGCGGACTTGGCTGCCTCTTCGAGCTGAACGCGCTTCTCTTCCTGTCCTTCGTGCGTGACGTGACGGCGCAGTTCCTCGATGGCGAAGGCGACCAGGATGGTGCGTACGACCTGGGTCTGACGCGAATCGATCAAACCCTCGCGGTTGGAGCGGTCGATCAGGTTGGGATTGTTGATGCGGCTAATCTCGAGGGCGCCCACCGTCTGGATCCGGTTGACCGCGAAGCCGCCGCGCTTGAGCGCGCTACTGTCGATCGCCAACCAGTCTTCGCCTGAGGACTGCCCAGAAAAACCGACGCGAAAGCCATCGCGGTAGATCGCCACGCCGCCGCTCCACAGATCCAGTTCTACCTTGGCCTCGCGCGTGGTGCCGTGCAAGGCGGTTTGCGTGCGCAGGGTGTCGCGATTGAACCAACGCAGACGCGCGGTGAACGGTCCGATCGACTTCAGTTCCTCGGGCGTAGCCTCGGCAACATGCGTCACCTCGTCCCGCGTGCGACGGACCGTCTGTGGATCGATACCGCGCTGATGATCGGTGAGGGTGGTGGTCACGACCACATCTGCGGCGTTGTCAGCGTCCGGGTCGAAGATCAATTCCAAGTCTGCCTGGGCGTGTTCGCTCAGAACCGGCTTCATGCCTTCGATCGGGATGCGGTCGTGACCGTTGTAGTGCACGTCGATCGGGAACAGGGCCTGCTGGGTCATGTCCTCGAAGGGGTTCTGCAGACGTCTCAGGAACGCACCGACGAATTCACCCTCTACCCGCGCCTTGCTCCAGGCGCCGCGCAGCGCGGCGATCTCGATCACCGTGCCGGAAGAGCCGTCGTGCGGGGGTGTCACCGGTACGATCTCGACGGGGACCTCGTCGAGGGTGCGGTCTGTCTTCTCGAAGTCGCGCCAGTCGAATGCGATCTGGTGGGCCGCCTGCGGATCCGTCCACGAAGTCACCGTGGCACGATTACCCAGGCGCATCATCGCCAGTCGACCGATGCCCTTGTTGCCCAAGATCGTGCGCTGTAGCTGTGAGCTGGTGGGAGCATCCAAACGCGACGCGGTGCCGATCTGCAGGAACACCGACTCCAGGGCCTCGGCGTCCATGCCGCTGCCGCGGTCCGTGACTGTGATGGAATTCACCGTCTCGAGGATCGGCACCAGTGCTGGCCAATTCGTCGCGGCCTGCACCCGCGCCACGAGCGCCGACGCGCGGGCCGCATCGCCGTCGGAGGTATTGCCTGCAGCTTTGAGCTGGGAGACGACGTCGTCTCGGAACGCGGCAATGCCAGCGCTGCCTTCCTGTCCACGCGCCTCCAGCAGAAGGTGGTCGAGCGCTGCCTGAGACAGCCCCATCCGGAAATCGATCCTCACCCGCGCGGACTCGGCATCGAAGGCGTTCTTGATCAGCTCATTAAGCGCCACCTCGTCGGAGGTAATCAACTCGGCGCCGAGGTGGATCAGAGTTCTGGCCGCTACCGAAAAATTCGCCACGTGGAGGTGTGTCCTTTGCCTAGGGTCACTGGTGAAGTGTAGGAGCGTACGTCAACTGCTTCGCTCGGCGACGCGAACGGTGGCCGCGGCGACTCGGGCGGCGGCGCACTGGACGGCGCCTCGAAGCGTGCTGCGACCAAACGTGAAGCGGATCACTTCTCCGGCCGTTCGCTCATCGAGGCCCAACGCTCGCAACACCGAGGAGGCTCGCAGTTCGCCCGCCGCGCAGGCCGAACCCGTCGACGCCGACAGCGCTGGGGCAAGCATCGCCAACAGGTCCTCGGCGTCCAGCCCGGGAAAGCGCAGGCTGACGTGCCCGGGCAGGCGCTGCTCTGGCTCACCGACCCAGTCGTAGCGCACCCCGTGCGCATCGAGGGTTCCGATGAAGGTGTCCGTCAGTCGTCGCAGGTGAGCTGCGTCCTCGGCCAGCCGACGCTGCGCCAATCGGGCGGCCGTGCCGAACCCGACCGCCAAAAAGGGCGCCACAGTGCCCGAACGCAGACCTCTTTCCTGTCCGCCTCCGTGCATCTGTGGCTGCAGGCGTTCGCGAAGCTCAGGGTCCACATACAGCGCGCCGATTCCCCCCGGGCCGTAGAGCTTGTGGCTGGACACGCACAACAACTCGCAACCGAGTGCTTCGACGTCGAGGGGGACGCGGCCCGCGGACTGAGAGGCGTCGACATGCAACCAATGACCGTAGGCGTGAACCACCTCGCCCAACGCCGCGACGGGTTGCAGGGTGCCGATTTCATTGTTGCCGTGCGTGACCGCCACCAAGCCGTTGGCACCCCCGTGGCGACTCAGCGCCTCCGCCAGCGCGGTCGGTGACAGCGTGCCAGTGCTCGACACGGCGATGCGCTCGACCTCGATGCCCTGGCCACCGAGAAACTGCGCAGGCTCACGCAGCGACTTGTGCTCGATGTCAGTCAGCCACAAGCGCGAGCATGCCCCTTGCGAGGTGAGCATGCCCTTGAGCGCAAGGTTATTGGCCTCGGTCGCACCGGAGGTGAATACGATCGTCTCCGGTGCAGCGCCGACTAGCATTGCCACCGCCTCGCGCGCCTCTTCGAGGGCCTGATTCGCACGGTGCCCGTGCCAATGATCGGCATGAGGATTGGCATGGGCATGCCGCAGCCACGGCAGCATCGCCTCGACTACCTCATCCGCCGGCGGCGTGGAAGCCGCGAAGTCCAGATAAAGCGGTGCTTCTACAGAGGCGGACACGGGCATCATGCTATTTGTGGCACACCAAACACGCCTTGCCGCCGGCGAAGATGTCTTCGACCTCTTCACTTTCGGCAACCGGTCGCAGTGGATTGCGACGCACCTTCGCTTGGGCGCGACTGCGTCGAAGAGCGTGTTCACGCTTGATCGCCAGAATGCGCTCGGGCTGCTCAAGCTCGGTCAATGATTCCCGATCACTCCAGGTAAACGGCGAACCGTGTTCGAGCGCGTTCTTTTCGTATCGCTTTGCTTCCTCGAAGCGGTCCGGGTGGCGTTCGCGCAGTCTCACCCACTCGATTTTTTGCTGGAAGAAGCAGAAGGTACATCCGCTTCGTGAACGCCAGTCGTAATACTTGGGCAGGCCCACTCCGGCGCCCTTGAGAAGGTCCAGAACACCGGCGTGGTCGATCTGGGCCTCGCGGAACGGCAAATGGATCGTCAAGCCTTCGTGACCGGAGTCGTAGCCTTCACGGTGCGGCTCGTCGGCACGGATAGCCACATAGCTGTGGACGCGGTCGCCTGCTTCGAGCCAGGGTTTGATCCAGTTGCGGAACGGCACGAGCTTGAGCTGGCGGGTGCACCAGCGTGTACGCGGAGACGGCAAGAAGTTGCCGTACTCGCGAAGCCAGAAATCGAAGTCGCGCTGCGGGTTGAGCCGCAGGATCGGCTTGCCGAGGAAGCCCTCGAGGCTGCCCAAGAATTCGTAGACCTCCGGCAGCTCCTTGCCGGTGTCGGTAAAGTAGTACTGCAGGTCAAGTTCGGGATGGCGCAGCCGCATGAACACGGCCAAGGCCGCGCTGTCCTTGCCGCCGGAAATCCCCAAGACGTGACGCTCAGCCATGATCGACGGGCTCCGATTGCCAGGTATCGAGCATCGTTGCGCCTGCCTCTGCCAGCGCCGCCAAGAACACGTCGGCCTTGAACTCCCCACCGCGCACGCGCGCCAGAAGGTCGTCACGCAGCCGGCGGATATCGTCGGCATCAGCCTCGGCCACATCGACGGTGGCCACACGCGTGTCTTGACCACCAAAGACCACAGCCAATGCACGGCGATTGGCCGGACGCCCCTGTACCGTCGCAAGGGCTTCGGTGCGTCGGAAATCGAAGGCCCAGCGGGCCAGCTGCATCATCGCTAGATCGATGTCGTG
This sequence comes from Dokdonella sp., assembly GCA_024707225.1. Taxonomy (GTDB): domain Bacteria; phylum Pseudomonadota; class Gammaproteobacteria; order Xanthomonadales; family Rhodanobacteraceae; genus Dokdonella. The sequence continues at coordinate 2,028,347 of JANQAE010000001.1, forward strand.
ATCGTTGAATTCGCGGGCCGGTTTACTGACCGCCAGCGACACTAGGCTTTCGACGTCGGCGAGCGCGCCGGTATAGGTCGTCAGTCGCGTCGCAAAAGCATCGAGCTTGAAGTCGCCAGAGATGCCCTGCACGACCTTTGCCCGCGCCTGGAGCGCTGCCACCTCGCCATGGTGGTCAATGCTCTCGAGCAGCTGCGCATGGATGCGTGCTAGCACCTTCGGGTACGCAGCGTCTAGTTCCTCGACGATAGCGCCCACGCCGGCCACCAGCGCGTCAACATCCCCACCAGTGCCGAGCACCTGTGGTAAGTCGGCAAAGATCACTTTCACCGGGTCGGATGCGCGCAGTAGCAGGGTCAACGTCGCCCGCGCGGTGGTGCTCAAATGCGTCGTGCGCTGTGTCCACATCGGGAGGGCCAAGGACAAGGACACCAGTGCCCGCGCCGAATCCAGCGGGTCGGCAGCCACCGGGCGATCGACGGCGCGCTCAAGCCGCCGGGCCAGTTTCGTCAGCAGCTGCTTCGCGGGCGCATCCATCCGCACCCACTTCCAGGTCACTCGCGAAGGGTCCTGCAACCACTCGTCGACGTCAGTATCCGACAGATCAGGAGTGAATACCCCATCGACGTACATCGCAATTTCGCTGCGATGGACCAGCAAGAACGCCAACAGCAGGATCGGCATCACACCGAGCTTGACGCCGAATGGCTGCTGCGCCGCCAGCGTCATCAGCTCAGTCAGGGCCAGTCGGTCGTCCACTGTCCCCAGACGAGCACGCCACGCCTGCCACAACGGCACTAAGGTGGATCCGGCCTGATGCGCCTTGTCCGGTGGCACGAAGCGGCCACGGCCTCCGACCGAGCGATGCAACCCCAGTGCTGCCACTGTCGTGTAATACAGACCCGCTTCGCGGGGAAGCCATCGAACGCCAGCCCGGCTTGCGTACCGTGCGTGACCATCCGATGCATCAGGAAGCGCTGCGCCTTTGTCGCGTTCGACGACAAGGCGTCACGATTGACCAGTTCACTGAAGATATGCGGCGCCTGATCGAAGACCCGTGCGCACACTTGGCTCGCAATCGGGAACAGGCCGTCCTCGGGTTTAGGCTCGAAGCGATGCGTGCCCGAATACCAGGTCGCGCGCGAAAATGCGTCGCGCAGGATGCTCTCCAGGTCCCCACGCAGTTGCTCGAGCCGAGCATTGATTTCACGCCGCGCCACCGAGTCGCCTTCAAGCGACGGGTTGTGCGCCGCCACGTGTTCGAGCGCAGCCAGCTCGCTGGCGAACTCCGCCAGCCGGTGGTGGCCTTTGGGAACGCCAAACAGATCAAGCGGACCGGCTTGCTTGGCCAGAGCCTTAGCGGTGTGCTCGATCTGCGAAAGAGCCGTGTCTGCGCTCGGCATCAACAACAAGAAGCGACCGGCCTTGGCGGTGCTGCCTTTGGCGACCAGCGCGGCGGCACTCTCCGGCGTGGTCACGACTCGCTCAAACCAGCGCAGCGTGCCGGTCTCGGAATAGTGCTTGCGCGCGGTGATCGGCGGCAGCACCGCCAAGCGCTTCAGATGCTCATCCAGCGCCGGTGCCTGCGTGCGCTTGACTGCCGCCACCGCCTCATCGATATCGAAATCGCTGCCCGCGTAGATGCCCCAGGCACTCTGGTGCTTGCGGAAAATGAGGATGCTCGCGTTTGCGAGCTCGTCCAAGGCGGCTGAGATTTCGCTCGCCGCAAAGCCCGTCACGCACTCAGCCAAAACTTCAGGACTGGCCGCCACGCCCGATCCGTTGCGGAATAACTCGATCAGGCCAATGGCCTTTACCAGCGAGGTATGGGGCTCCTGAAACCGTGCTTCAACGCGTTCGATCGCTTCGGCGCTGTTGGCCCAACGGTGGCCATCTGCGGAGGCCAGAATCGCCGGCTCGAAGTTGACGCGCAGGTAGTCCCAGAACCGGGCCGGGCTGTAGTAGTCGACGGCTTTGCGGTGCTGGGAAGCCAAAAACTCGCGAAAGCCCAGCGGCTCGGAGGAATTGAGGAAGCCGAAGACGCTACGCTCGTTCTGACCAAAGCGCCGACGCGAGCTAGGGCCCAGCAACGCGGCGGTCACCGGATGCAGTGGCCAGCAGCGATCAAGCGACTCGGCCAGCGTGGCGGGCGAAGCCGGGCGACGCTCTTGAATCGCTTGGGCGATACGTTTGGCGACCGCGCGGCTGGCCGCGTGCGGCTCCTCACACCGAATCGCGCCGCCAATCAGCTCGAGGATCTCGTCGGTGCCGGCCACGACCGGGACATCGACGAACCGGCCTTGGACCTTGGCCCACTCGGCTTGCGTCTCACGGCCCGAGCGCGCGGCGTATTGTTCGAAAGCTTGATGCAAGATACCGACGATAACGAGCTTACCCTTGACCCGCGCGGCTGCTTCGGCCAGCTCCTGAAACAAGTAGATGTCCTCGCCCGCAGCGGCGGCAGCCTCGAAGAGCTTGCCTAGCTCGTCCAAGACGAGCAGAACGCCGCCATGGGCGGGGTTCTCGGCACGCCGCACTAGTTCGGCAACAACATCGCGACGGCCGCCGCGCGTGGGCTTTGGCCCGCGCATCGGCGCGTGTCGATCAATGGCCTGTCCGATCGCCTCTTCGGCGGCCTGGCGACGGCCGACTACCGGCAGCACCAACCACGGTTTGCCTTTACCAAATGCCGTCGCAATCTCGTCGTCGCGATTGATCAACAGGGCCTGACGCGCCCGTTGCCGAATGGCGGGCGTCCCGCCGGCCAGCTGGCCCAAGGCCAGCGCAAGCGTCGACTTACCGCCGCCATAAGGCCCAGTCCAAGTAAAAGCGCGCTGTTGCGAAGTGTTGACCTGCTTGGCGATCACCATGAGCACATGACGCGCACTCGGCTGACAGATGTAACCGGCCAAGGCATCGGCGCGCAGCAGATCGGCGTCCAGTTGAATCGACCGCTGGAACTGCCGATGCACCTCGATGCGCGGCGTCTCGAGATTACTTGCCATAAGCCTGCCTGAGCACGGTCTGTCGCAATTTGGCTGGCGTCTCGCGCAGCTTGCGGCTGATCTGCCGCACGCCGGCGGTGTCGCTCCAAGCAAGCTGTCCCTGCGTGAGTTCTTCCAGGTTGGTCAGTCGTTCGCCGACCGAGCGCTCGTCGAGCTTGAACACGCGCCCGGGGGCGCCGTACTCATGGGCGATGCTCTCGAAGGACAAGGTGGCTTGCTGCGAGCCAGTGGCCTTTTCCTTGGCCTCCCAGTACTCGAGCAAGGCATAGGCGAAGATGCCATCGGGCAGCGAGGCCTGCGCGCCGCGGCGAAACTGGAAGCTGCCGGCATGCAGTTCGCTTACAAGTCCCAAGTCGGCGAGCAGCGGCTCGGCCGCGTCATCAGCCTCGCGCCCATCGCGTCGTGGCAAATAACACCGCATGCATACTTCCACATCGCGCTTGAGGGTGACGCGCGACACGCGCGTATGGTCAGCCACCGCCGCGTACAGTGCGTCGGCTACTGAGTCGGTGTCGAACACCTGCGTGGAGACGCGATTGAACACCCACCACCACGTTGTGGAACGTTCAGCGCGACCGGCGAGCAACCAATGAATCAGCCACGGCGTCGCTGGCTTCTCGAAATACGGATCAAGCCCTCGAGAACTGAGCAGCGCATGGCCGACAGCGCCCGGCGACAACACGCCCTTGTCTTCTTGCAGCACATCGCAGGCCAAGGCCCAATGCCGAATCGCGGCAACCATATTCTTGCCGACGCCAAAGTCGCGGATGCCCGTTTCCGGCGCAAAGATGTCGCGCGTGGCCACCAGATTCTTCTGCGGGCCAGCCGCACGGCTATAGGCGACATACGCCTTGCGCAACCACAGCTGCCGCAACGGGAACGTCTCGTGCCCTGAGAACTGCGTGTGGGACGGTAGGGCGGCTGTGCTCATGGCCGTAGTCTACTCTACTGGTGGACCTCACCAGTAGGGGATACTTCCCGGGTCCCGTGACAGGTGGCCGGCCTGGCATCAGAAGTTAACTTGTTGTTTCTTATAGCCTTGGCGCACCATCGTGAAGAACATACTACGCCGTTCATTTCCGCATGCGCGCGCAAGCTCATTCCCGACTACCGACGCCTGCGCCACCAAGACGACCGATCCACCCAGCAGCGCATCCGGAGGTTTTTCCGATGATTTCTCGCGCAATGACCCTCGCGTTACCCATGCTGGTGCTGCTTGTGTGTTCGGTCGCAGCCCAGGCTAATCCGGCCCCTCTGCCCCCGCCGCTGGTTCAGCCGCGCCGGCAACAACGCCGCTGCCGGCAGCGCCGTCTCTTCCGCAGTGCCGTGGCCTCCCCCTCAGGACACCGCGCAGGTGTGCGAGGACGTTCGCGAGCTCCGGGAGGGCGTGTCGACCCAGATCGCCGGCCTGCGGCAGCCTTAGTGAGAACGCCTCATCCCTGCGGGCATTTGCTTGCTGGGGTGTTGCCGCCGGCGGCCTGCTTGGTTGGCTGCAACAATCCCGCCAGTTGCGCCTGAGCGCCGAGCCGCAGGAGAACGAGCGCATTGGTCAGGCCAGGGCCGGCTATGAGCCCCTATCCAAGGTCATCGGCTACTAGACCCGACAGGTCAACGAGTTTTACCCACTGCTGCGTTGAGTGCGATCTCGCGCCGCCCGCCCGATGTGACGGCCAATAGTCGATGACCACCCACTCTCACTTCGAGTATCTGAATAGGCAGTGCGAATGCAGCATCACGAAAATGAGTGATGCCGAGGCGCTCGTGCACATCGGCCAGTTGATCGACGACTCCTTCGACACCTCCTTCGAGCGTGGCGCCAAACGCGCCCTTTACTTGCTTAACGAGTTGTCCAATCGTGACCTTATCGATACAGATGGCGCACTAGTCGAATACTTCCGAGCCAATGCTTGGGCTGCACAGTCACATATTGCCAACGTTCGACAATCTTGGTCTTGGGAAGCGCCGGAGCGGCAGGAGGAACTGCTTGCGCTTTCGCGCGCCTCAAACCACGCCGGATTTGCGAGGCTCGAGAAAGTACGACGATGCCAGATCCTCACCAATCACGCGAACCTGCTCAATACGGTCGGCCGCACGATCGATGCTATCGCCGTCTGGGACGCTGCTCTGAAGATCATTCCTAGCTTTGGCATGGCACGGGGAAACCGTGGCCGCGGACTCAAAGACTATGCCGGCATGATCGTCGATGGCCGCGAGCGCGCGATCCTAGCTTTGCACGCCTTTGACAGTCTTCGTTCAACGATGGCTGAGGACGCGCTCTATGAATCCGCTGACCCGCAAGCCGCACTTGTCTATTTCGCTGATCAGGCGTCGGAACTCGCCGGAGCCGTCAATATTGACGCTGTCCGAGCGATGCAAAATCTCGAACAGGGCAATGAAGGCCGGTCGAAGGCTGAACACGCCTATCGCCGCTGGTGCCTTGAGCACTGTCTCTTTCTGTGCCCCTTGAACGATCTTGGGCCGTATCTTGCGGCAGCCACCGACGACCTGATGCTGCCCCCGCTTACCGAAGGGTTGAACGACCGTCCCGACGGACATCTTCCCCCACCAATTGTTGGCTTCTTCAATCAGATGAAGCAGGAGTATGCCTCGGCTCGCTTCATGCTTTTCGAGGGGCTCAACAGCACACAGGTCCACTTCTCTGACGCGGGGTCGCACTCACCGATACGCTCGACTATCCGCTCTATTCACTAGCGAGCGAACGAGTTCGTGCAGCCTTTCGCATCACCTATTCTCTGCTCGACAAAGTCGCCTTTCTCGTTGATCGCTACTGGAACCTAGGCAAGGTTCCGGACAGAGTTAGCTTCAAGAACGTATGGATGGTCGAGAACAAAGCGCGCCTGCTGCCACAGTTCGAGAAGTACGACAATCTTCCGTTGCGTGGCTTGTTTTGGTTGTCTAAGGAACTTTTCGACGACCAGCTCAAGCAGACCACCTCGGACGATGCTCGCGAACTGCATGCCATCCGCAATGCGCTGGAACACACCTATCTGCGTGTAACTGAAGGCTGGGCCAAGCCGTTCATGATCACTGGGTCGAACAGCAGCAGCTTCGGCATCTCTATCGGCAGCGACGAACTCGAAGCCAAAGCGATCAGAGTCATGAAGTTGGCTCGATCCGCACTGTTCTACGTATCTTTCGCGATCGGCGTCGAAGAGAGAAAGAAGCAACTCGCGAATTCAGGCCAGTTTGTTGGGTCGATGCCGCTCTATGGCTCCAACGACCAGCGAAAACGACGCGATCCATCCTAAGCCAGCGCGAAGAATGCAGCGCGGCCGCATAAATTCATGGACAGCACATGGGAAATTCAATTGCATTTCTCGGAGCGCCTAGTGGGTAGGTGGTTGTCGCGCAATCGCTGCTTTGGGCCGGAAGCGGATTACATCCATCGCCCAGAGGTTTAGGCTTCTGTTCTTTGTTCGCGAAGGCCGGCACATACAACTTCGCTAACTTCAAGGATTGTGCTCGATGTAACCGCCTCTAGCGGTGCCCGCAACCCCAATCGCTTCATTGACCTGGAAATAACCCAATAGACTTCCCAAGCATCGGCCTGATTTGCAAGGGCCAATACGGTAAGGGTCAACAGATACTTGGTTGGATCCAACTGCCAATCAGGAATCCTGGGTCCCCGATCGTCCAGGGAAAGCGAAGCAGCCGTCTGGCCTTGATATCCCCAATGATTTGCTCGCAAGACTTCTTTGCAAGTACGGCGTACGCCGATAGCGGGAGGTTGTGCGGTGCTTCGTAAGCTTCCAGCTTATCGCGTTCGGGTGACGGCGGCCGCACTGTCGAGGAGGCCGGAACAGAAGTGGCGAATCCCTTCACCACGTCTGGAGCGCTAAACGGAATAACGATGATCATCGTGCCACCTTCCAGGTGAAGGACTCGAGCAGCCTGCTCCTTCTCCACATCTCGCGAAGCAACCGCCGATTCCATTATCGATGCGCTAGTCACAGCGGCACCTTGCTCCATCTGATCCAAACGATCAGCCCAGTCCTGCATCATGAGCCGGCGCTGCTCAACGTACTCGGCGTGGTTGTAAGCCACACCACCACCCTTAGCATCCGCATGCGACAGTTGGGCGTCTATCCAGACCTTGGGATAGCCGTATTCGTTCAGCGCGGTCGCAATCGTGGCGCGGATACCGTGACTGGTCAGACGCTCCTTGAATGCCAGCGATTCAAGCGCCTGATTCAGTGTGTTCTCACTGATCGGTTTCTTTACATCGCCACGTTGCGACAAGATGTAGCGCTGACCCAGCCGCACGAAACCAAGCAACTGGCGTACGACTTCAAGGGCCTGGGTCGACAAGGGGACGACGTAGGGTGGCACGTCATGTGGCCGCTTGCCTTGCTTGCGTATCGTCAGTTGCAGCTGTTTTACAAGCTCTGCAGGAACAGTCCAGAGCCTTCGCTCCAGATCGAACTGATCCGGCGTTGCGAATCGCAGCTCCCCTGTGCGTACACCTGTCAGCAACAGCAGGCGTAAGCCAAGCCGAATCTGCTGATGGCCCCGATAGCCACGTAGTCCCTGCAGAAGCAGCGGCAACTCCTCCACCCGCAGGAAGGGATTGTGGACAACTGGCACCCTCGGCAGGGCAACGGCGTCCAGATCCAGCGCGGGATTGCGCTCGAGCCCCGGGAACTTGACCATGGCAAACCGGAAGAGCTGTCGGAGCCAGAGCCGGCACTTCTGGGCAATGGTGAGTGCACCGCGCGCTTCAATTTTTGCCAGCACGGCGACAAGATCGCTTCGGCTGATGTCGTAGATCGACCGCTTCCTGAGCGTTGGTAGGATGTCTTTCCGGAAGATCCGCTGGATCTGCACCAAGCTGCCTTGGCGCTTGGGTTTCAGACTGAGGCGACGATGCTCGACCCAGATGTCGAAGACCGTCTGGAAGACCTGTTCTTCCGCCAGGTGCCGGACGAGTCGTTCGTGTTTGCGATGCTCCTGGGGATTCACCCCGCTGGCCACCAGAGCCCGGGCGGCCTCCCTACGGGTTCGCGCCTCCTTGAGGCTGACCTCCGGGTAGGTTCCCAAGGACATGCGTCGCTGCTTGCCGAGCCATGGGTATCGGAAATGCCAGCTCTTACTGCCATTGGCGGCCACATTCAGCGCCAGGCCGCGGCCATCGCCGAGGGTGTAGGCCTTGCCGATGGCCCGGGCCTGCCGGACCGCGATGTCCGTGAGCGGCATGGCGCCCGTTCCTGACCCAAGTCGGAAACGAAGATCCTAGCGCTGCCGGCCAGCGACACCCAAGCGAGTCCATCGCTCTCAGCCCTTGAAAAAAGGTCAAAAAAATGGACTAAAAACGACTGGCTGTCGGTGGATTCCGGTAGACGTTTCTGGAACGGCGCAGCCACGAAAAAGGGGCCTAAACCCCTGATTGGCCTATGATTCGCAGCCTTCTATGGACGTCAGTGGCGCTCCATGGCCTTCAGTGGATTTGAGCGGGTGAAGGGAATCGAACCCTCGTCAGTAGCTTGGGAAGCTACAGCTCTACCATTGAGCTACACCCGCCCGGCCGGACCGCGCCGCTGGGGCGGGCCGGACGCGAAGAGTAGCGGTGCGCGCCCGGCACCTGCAAGCCAAATGTAAAGAAGCGCAGCGCTCGGTAAACACGGTCGATGAACGGATTCGGGAAGGTGATCGTTCAGCGGCTGTCGGCTGAACTAGCGGCGCGTTCGGCGGCCCCGGGCGCCGGCTTGCGATCCGGTCACCGGACGCGCCGAGAACGGCCGATCCTTGCAGGAGTCACTCCATGAATATGCGACCCCGCTCGCCCCTCCCGATGGCTCGGGCGCTGCTGGCGCTGGTCCTGATCGCGCTCGCCGGCGCCGCGCTGGCCGATCCGCCCGGCCGCGTCGCCCGCATGAGCTACATCAGCGGCAACGCGAGCTTCCAGCCCGGCGGCGACGACCGCTGGAGCGAGGCGATGATCAACCGCCCGCTGGTCAGCGGCGACCGCCTCTATACCGACAGCGACTCGCGCGTCGAGTTGGAGGTCGGCACCGCGGTGCTGCGCATGGACGATCGCACGAGCCTGTCCTTCCTCGATGTCAACGACGACATCGTCCAGGTCGAGCTGACCCAGGGCACGCTGAACCTGCAGGTCAAGCGCCTGTTCGACGGCCAGACCTACGAGGTCGACACGCCGACGCTCGCGTTCGTCGTCGACCGGCCCGGCAACTACCGCATCGACATCGCCCCGCAGGGCGATTCGACGATGGTGACGGTCTTCGAGGGCGGCGGCTCGGTCTATGGCCAGGGCGGCGCCAGCTATCGCGTCGACGACCGCCAGTCCTATCGCTTCTACGACGCCTCGCTGAGCGACTACGAAGTCCTGGACCTGCCGCGCAGCGACAACTTCGACCGCTGGTGCTTCGAGCGCGCCGATCGCTACACGCGCTCGGTGGCGCGCCAGTACGTGTCCGAGGAGGTCATCGGCTATGCCGACCTCGACGGCTACGGCAGCTGGACCTCGAACGCCAGCTACGGCTCGGTCTGGTTCCCGACCACGGTCGCGGTCGGCTGGGCGCCGTATCGCTACGGACGCTGGTCGTGGATCGACCCGTGGGGCTGGAGCTGGGTCGACGACGCACCGTGGGGCTTCGCGCCTTCGCACTACGGCCGCTGGGTCTACGTCGGCAACCGCTGGGGCTGGTGCCCTGGCCCGCGCCATCTGCGCCCGGTCTACGCGCCGGCGCTGGTCGGCTTCATCGGCGGCCGCAACTGGAGCGTGTCGATCTCCGGCGGCGGGCCGGTCGGCTGGTTCCCGCTCGGTCCGCGCGACGTCTACGTGCCGTGGTACCGCAGCTCGCGCTCGTATTTCACGAACGTCAACGTGACCAACATCCGCAACACGACGGTGATCAACAACACCTACATCACCAACGTCTACAACAACTACGCGGCGGGCCGCCCGTCCGGCATCGACTACGCCTATCGCCGTGACGTCAATGCCGTGACCGCAGTGCCGGACAACGTGTTCAACAGCTCCGGCCGCGTCGGTTCGGCACGCCTGAATCTGGACCGCAACAACCTGGCGCGCGCCGAGGTGGTCAGCCGCGTACCGGTGCTGCCGACCGAGGCCAGCCTCGCGCCGCGCGGCGGCGCCCGCGATCTGCCGCAGCGCGCGGCCTCGTTCGACCGGGCGGTCATCGCACGCAACACGCCGCCGCCGGCGCCTGCGCCGTTCGAGCAGCGCAAGCTCGCGATCGAGCGCAACGGTGGGCAGCCGCTGCAGACCCAGGAGCTGCGCCAGCTCGCCGACCGTGCGCCGAAGACCGCAGCGGCGTCGCGCCAGGAGCGCATCCAGGTGGTCGGCAACGGGGCGGCACAGCGTGCACCGCAGGCGCTGCCACCGAAGAGCGCCGCGCCGGGCCGCATCGAGCGCACGCCGGCGGTCGGCGCGAATGCGCCGGCGCCGGGTGCCTCGCGCGCGCCGTCGAACGTCGCGCCCGACCGGCGCGCAGTGGCGCCGGAGCGCGCCCCGGCCGCGATGCAGCGCAGCGATCGCGCCCTGCCGTCGTCGGGCTATGCGCCGCGCGGCGAGCGTGCGCCGGCTGCGAAGATCGAGCGTGGCGCCGCGCCGGCGGCCGCGCCGCGTGCCGAACGCGCACCGGCCACGACGCCGCGCGCGGAACGTGCGCCAGCGGCCGCGCCGCGTGTGGAGCGCGCACCGGAGGCAGCGCGGTCGTTCGAGGGCCGCAGTCAGCCGGCGCCGAGTGAGCGGCCGGCGCGCACGATGCAGCCGCGTGAGCCGGCCCAGCAGCGGGCGCCGACGGTCCGCCAGTACGAGCCGCGCAACGCCCAACCGGCCGTTCGCGAACCGGCGCCGGCGCGCAGTTACCGCCAGGCGGCGCCCGAGCCGCGCCGGATCGAGCAGGCTCCGGCACAGCGCGCCGAGCCGCAACCGCGCGCACAGCCGGCGCCGCAGCGCATGGAGCGCAGCGCGCCGCAGGCCGCACCGCGCGCCGCGCAGCCGGCGCCGCAACAGCAGCGCGCGATCGAGCCGCGCCAGCAGGCCGCGCCGCCGCAGAAGCAGCGCGTCGAGCGTTCGCGCGACAACGACGGCAAGGGCAAGGACGATCGCTGAGCGATCCGCGCATCCGGATCGCCATTCGGAAGGCCGCCGCGTCGACGACGCGGCGGCCTTTTTCGGTTCACGGGCAATGCCGGACCGGCACCGCTACAATGGTCCGATGCATATCGTGCTCAACGGCCAACCCTACGAGTGTCCCGTGCCGACGACCGTCGCCGGGCTGCTCGAAGCGATCGGCCTCGGTCAAAAGCGCGTCGCGGTCGAGGTCAACCAGCGCATCGTGCCGCGCAGCCGCCACGCCACGCAGAACCTCGAGCCGGACGATCGCGTCGAGATCGTGCACGCCATCGGCGGCGGCTGAGCCGCCTCCTCTTCCCTCAGCTTTCCGACCACGCCCACTGTCATGACGCCTGCCCCCTCCGCCGGCACCGCCGACGACTCGTTCGTCATCGCCGGCCGCACCTATCGATCCCGCCTGCTGACCGGCACCGGCAAGTACCGCGACCTGGACGAGACGCGCCGCGCGACCGAAGCGGCCGGCGCCGAGATCGTCACCGTCGCGATCCGCCGCACCAACATCGGCCAGGACCCGGACCAGCCGAACCTGCTCGACGTGCTGCCGCCGTCGCGCTACACGATCCTGCCCAATACCGCCGGCTGCTACACCGCCGAGGAGGCTGTGCGCACCTGCCTGCTCGCACGCGAACTGCTCGACGGCCACAACCTCGTCAAGCTCGAGGTGCTCGGCGACCAGCGCACGCTGTTTCCGGACGTCGTGCAGACGCTGGCCGCGGCCGAGCGCCTGGTCGCCGAAGGCTTCGACGTGATGGTCTACACCTCGGACGATCCGCTGCTGGCGCGGCGCCTGGAGGCGATCGGCTGCGTCGCGATCATGCCGCTGGCGGCACCGATCGGCTCGGGCCTGGGCATCCAGAACCGCTACAACCTGCTCGAGATCGTCGAGAACGCCAAAGTGCCGGTACTCGTGGATGCCGGCGTCGGCACCGCCTCGGATGCCGCGATCGCGATGGAACTGGGCTGCGACGGCGTGCTGATGAACACCGCGATCGCCGGTGCGCGCGATCCGGTGCTGATGGCGCATGCGATGAAGCTGGCGGTCGAGGCCGGCCGCAGCGCGTTCCGCGCCGGCCGCATTCCGCGCAAGCGCTATGCGTCGGCGTCGAGTCCGATCGACGGGACGATCGGATGACGCCGGCCGAGCCCTCGGCCGAGCACGACCGGCAGCGCCGCCTGCGCAGCTTCGTGCTGCGCCAGGGCCGCATCACGCCGGCGCAGGCGCGTGCATTCGACGCGCATTGGGCGCGCTACGGCCTGGACTACGCGGGACAGCCGCGCGACCTGGACGCGGCGTTCGGCCGCCATGCGCCGCGCGTGGTCGAGATCGGCTTCGGCAACGGCGAGCAGCTGCTGCATGCCGCCGCACACGAGCCGGACCAGGATTTCATCGGCATCGAGGTGCACCGCCCCGGCGTCGGCCGCCTGATGAACGGCCTGGCCGCGGCCGGCCTCGGCAACGTGCGCCTGTACAACCACGACGCGGTCGAGGTGCTCGAGCGCGAGATCGCGCCGGCGTCGCTGGCGCAGGTGCGCATCTACTTTCCGGACCCGTGGCCGAAGAAGCGCCATCACAAGCGGCGGCTGATCCAGCCGGCCTTCGTCGAGTTCCTCGCCGGCCGCGTCGCGCCGGGCGGCCTGCTGCATCTGGCGACCGACTGGGCCGACTACGCCGAGCAGATGCTGGCGACCGTGGACGCATCGCCGTCGTGGTCGAACCGGGCCGGTCCGGGTCACTACAGCCCGTGTCCCGACTGGCGCATCGAGACCCACTTCGAACGACGCGGCACGCGCCTCGGGCATGGCGTCTGGGATCTGCTCTACGAACGGACCGGTAGCTGAGGACGCTCGCGACGGCGACGCCGCCGGCGTCCAATGCCGGACAGCGCCGCCGATGAGCGCTATCCTTTCGCGGTTGCCCTGACGACCAGGCCGCCCCTAGACGGCCGGAACAACCAGAACCGATGCTCTGATGGATGCCGGCCTGACGCTGACCACCGAGATGATGCTCGTGCTCGGGCTGGTGGTCTTCACCGTCCTGATGCTGATCCTCGAATGGATCCGGGCGGATCTGGTCGCTCTCCTGGTCATCGTGGTGATCGGCATCACGCGGCTGATGCCGGTCGAACAGCTGTTCGACGGCTTCGCCGGCAACGCGGTGATCTCGCTGATCGCGGTCATGATCATGGGCGCCGGACTCGACCGCACCGGCGTGCTCGGCAAGGCGGCCTCGTTCGTGATCCGCCTCGCCGGCGGCGTCGAGCAGCGGCTGGCCATCGCGATCAACACGATCGTCGGCAGCCTGTCGGCGGTGATCCAGAGCCAGGCGCTCTCGTCACTGTTCCTTCCGGTGGTCAGCCGCGTCAGCGCGCGCACCGGCGTGCCGCTGCGCCGGCTGCTGCTGCCGATGGCCTGCTGCATCCTGTGCGGCACCAACATCACGATGATCGCCAACTCGCCGCTGATCCTGCTCAACGACCTGATCGCGAGCGCGAACCGCAACCTGCCGCCGGGCGCGCAGAGCATCGAGCCGTTCCGCCTGTTCGCGATCGCACCGGTCGGCATTCCGCTGCTGATCGTCGGCGTCGCGTTCTTCGCGGTCCTCGGCCGGCGCCTGCTGCCGGACGAGGAAGACAAGCAGAACGTCACGCCGGGGCGTACCGAGAGCTACTTCGCCGACACCTACGGCATCGAGGGCGACGTCTTCGAGCTGACCGTCACCGCCGAGAGTCCGCTGGTCGGCATGAGCGTCGGCGAGACCGAGCAGCTGCACGACGCGCCGCTGATCCTCGCGCTCAAGACCGGCAACGAGGCGCGCCTGGCGCCGCCGGCCGACCAGATGATCTGGGTCGGCAGCGTGATCGGCGTGCTCGGCCGCCGCGACGCGGTCGCCGACTTCGCCGACAACCACCTGTGCCGCATGCAGGTGCGCCTGCGCAACTTCGGCGACATGTTCAATCCGACGCGCGCCGGCATCTCCGAGGCGGTGATCCCGCCGACCTCGCACTGGATCAACCAGAAGATCGAGGACCTGCGGATCCGCAAGCGCCTGGGCATCAGCGTGCTGGCGGTCACGCGCGGCGGCGAGGTGTTCCGCGAGGACGTGCGGCACCTGACGCTGCGCCCCGGCGACATGCTGGTCCTGCACAGCCTCTGGCGCGACCTGCCGCCGGCTTCGGAGTCGCGCGACTTCCTCGTCGTCACCGACTATCCGAAGGAGGAGCAGCGGCCGAGCCGGATCTGGTACGCGACGGCGTTCTTCGGCCTGTCGCTGGCGCTGGGCCTGTTCACCGACCTCAAGCTGTCGGTCGCGATGATGACCGGCGCGGTCGGCATGCTGCTGGCCGGCGTCCTCAGCATGGACGAGGCCTACAAGGCGATCAACTGGAAGACGATCTTCATCCTGGCCTGCCTGATCCCGCTCGGCTGGGCGATGGACTCGACCGGCACGGCCGCCTGGATCGCCCAGGAGGTCATGATCTATCTGGACGGCATGCCGCAGTGGCTGATCCAGGCCGCGCTGGCGGTGCTGACGCTGATGTTCGCGCAGGTCATCTCGAACGTCGGCGCGGCCGTGATGATGGTGCCGATGGCGATCAACATCGCGCTGGCCTCGGGCGGCAATCCGGCGGCCTATGCGCTGATCGTCGCGATCTCCACGTCCAACACGTTCTTCCTGCCGAGCGCCAACCCGGTGCTGCTGGTCGTGGCCGGCCCCGGCGGCTACCGCAACCGGGACTTCCTGCGCGTCGGCATACCGCTGACGCTGCTGATGCTGGTGACGACGCTGATCGCGGTCAATCTGATGTTCGGCCGCTGAGCGCCGCCGCGCCGCGGCGTTCCCGCGGACGGCGGCGTTGCTATACTCCGTCGGCTAAGACTCAAGCACTTGGGGTGGCCGCATCATGCTCAACGACATCAAGAACGACGCGCAGACGCGCATGAACAAGAGCGTGGACTCGCTCCGCCACGACCTGACCCGGCTGCGCACCGGCCGGGCCAGCGCCTCCCTGCTCGAGCCGCTGAAGGTCTCCTACTACGGCAGCGACATGCCGCTGAGCCAGGTCGCCAGCGTCGCCGTCTCCGACGCGCGCTCGCTGACCGTCACGCCGTGGGAGAAGCAGATGGTCGCACCGATCGAGAAGGCGATCCTGGCCTCCGATCTCGGCCTGACGCCGACCACGGTCGGCAACGTGATCCGCATCAACCTGCCGGCACTGACCGAGCAGCGCCGCAAGGAGCTGTCCAAGCACGTCGCGCACGAGGGCGAGAACGCCAAGGTGGCGATCCGCAACGTGCGCCGCGACGCGATCCAGCAGGTCAAGGAGCTGCTCAAGGACAAGCAGATCTCCGAGGACGACGAGCGCCGCGCCGAAGAGGACATCCAGAAGCTGACCGACCGCTTCGTCAAGGAGGTCGACGCCGTCGTCAAGGCCAAGGAAGACGAGTTGATGGCCGTCTGAGCGGCAGCGCCGACCGCCCGATGACCGCCCCGCCGACGGCTTCGAAGCCGACCCACATCGCCATCGTCATGGACGGCAACGGACGCTGGGCCGGCCGTCGCCACCGGCCGCGCAGCTTCGGGCATCGCGCCGGCCAGAAGGCCGTGCGCGCCGCGATCGAGTTCTGCCTGCGCCAGGGCATCGGCGCACTGACGCTGTTCGCGTTCTCGAGCGAGAACTGGAAGCGTCCCGAGGAAGAGGTCGGCGCGCTGATGCAGCTGTTCCTGCGCGCGCTCGAGAAGGAAGTCGACGAGCTGCACGAGCATGGCGTGCGCATCGATTTCATCGGCGATCTGGCCGCGTTCGCGCCGGAACTGCGCACGCGCATGGCCGAATCGGCCGCCAAGACCGCCGCCAATGCGGCACTGCGGCTCAACATCGCGGTCAACTACGGCGGTCGCTGGGACATCGTCCAGGCGGCACGCCGCGCGGCGGTCGAAGCGGCCGCCGGCCGGCTCGATCCGGAGCGGCTCGACGAGGCCGCGCTGGCGCCGTTCTTCTGCCTGGCCGACCTGCCGCCGGTGGACCTGTTCATCCGTACCGGCGGCGAGCAGCGGATCAGCAACTTCCTGCTGTGGCAGACCGCCTACAGCGAGCTGTATTTCACCGACGTGCTGTGGCCGGACGTCGACGCCGGCGTGCTCGAACAGGCGCTCGACGCGTTCGCGCGGCGCGACCGCCGCTTCGGCCAGACCCCGTCCCAGGCGCGCCGGGCCGGATGAGCGCGCTCCGTCAGCGCGTCATGACGGCGCTCGTGCTGGCGCCGCTCGCGGTCGCCGCGATCGTGCTGCTGCCGACCGGCGCGATCGCCGTGATCGCGGCCGCCGCGTTCGGCATGGCGCTGTGGGAATGGACGCGCATGATCGGCATGGCCTCGCAGGTCACGCGCGGCGCGGCGCTGGTCGCGTTCGCTGCGCTGCTGGGGCTGCTGTGGTGGCAGCGCGATACCGCGGTCGGCTGGGGCGTCGTTGTCGCCGGCGCGGCGTGGTGGCTGCTCGCGCTGGTCTGGCTGCGCCATTTCTCGTTCGCGGCGTCACCGACGCCCGAGAACGTCGCGATCAAGCTGGCCGCCGGCGCGGTCGCGATCGCACCGGCCTGGGCCGCGCTGCTGCACATCCACGGCGGCGAGCCGCGCGGCCATCTGTGGACGCTGTTCGCGCTGCTGCTGGTCTGGGCGGCCGACACCTTCGCGTACTTCGCCGGCCGGCAATGGGGACGCGCCAAGCTCGCGCCGCGCATCAGCCCCGGCAAGACGATCGCCGGCGCCTGGGGCGCCCTGGGCGGCACCGTGCTGGTCGCCGTGGTCGGCGGCTGGCTGCTCGGCGAGCGCGGCGTCGCGCTGGCGCTGCTGATCGTGCTCGCGCTGATCACCACGGCGTTCTCGATCGTCGGCGACCTGTTCGAAAGCCTGATCAAGCGCCAGGGCAATACCAAGGACTCGGGCAGTCTGTTCCCGGGCCACGGCGGCCTGTTCGACCGGCTCGACAGCGTCTTCGCGGCCCTGCCGGTGTTCGCCGTCGGCAAGGCCGCGCTCGACCTGATGACCGGACCGTGAAACGGGTCGCCGTCCTCGGCGCGACCGGTTCGATCGGCACCAGCACGCTGGATGTCGTCGCGCGCCATCCGGAGCGTTTCCAGGCCAGCGTGCTGGCCGCGCACCGCAACGTCGAGGCGCTGGCCGAACTGTGCGTACGGTTCCGCCCGGAACTGGCGGTCGTCGCGGACCCGGCCTGCGAGCCGGAGCTGCGCGCGCGGCTGGTCGCCGCCGGCGTCCGGACCCGCGTGCTGGCCGGACCGGATGCGCTGATCGAGGCGGCCGCCGGCGATGCGGCCGACGTCGTCGTCGCGGCGATCGTCGGCGCCGCCGGCCTGCCCTCGACGCTGGCCGCCGCACGCGCCGGCAAGCGCCTGCTGCTGGCCAACAAGGAGGCGATCGTCATGGCCGGCCCGCTGCTGCTGGCCGCGCTCGCGGCCGGCGGCGGCGATCTGCTGCCGATCGATTCGGAGCACAACGCGATCTACCAGTGCCTGCCGCAGCGCCGGACCGGCGAGGGCGCAGCCGGCGTACGCCGCCTGCTGCTGACCGCTTCGGGCGGCCCGTTCCGCGGCTGGAACGCCGAGCGCCTGCGCACGGTCACGCCCGAACTGGCCTGCGCGCATCCGAACTGGCGCATGGGCCGCAAGATCTCGGTCGACTCGGCGACCCTGATGAACAAGGGCCTGGAGGTCATCGAGGCGCACTTCCTGTTCGGCGCCGCGGCCGACGCGATCGACGTGGTCGTCCATCGCCAGAGCATCGTGCATTCGCTGGTCGAGTACCTGGACGGCTCGGTGCTGGCCCAGCTCGGACAGCCGGACATGCGCACCGCGATCGCCTACGGGCTGGCCTGGCCGGAGCGCATCGAGGCCGGCGTGCGTCCGCTCGATCTGGTCGCGCTGGCGCGGCTCGATTTCGAGGCGGCCGACGGCGAGACGTTCCGCTGTCTGCCGCTGGCCTATGCGGCCCTGCGCGCCGGCGGCAATGCGCCGGCCGTGCTGAACGCCGCCAACGAGGAGGCGGTGGCCGCGTTTCTCGAAGGACGGCTCGATTTCCCCGGCATTGCCGCGATCATCGAGGAAACCTTGCAGAACGTCCCGCATCGTGGCGTGGACCGGCTCGAGGCCTTGTTTGACGACGATTTAACTGCGCGTCGGCAAGCGCAACGTATCATTGCCGCCCGGTTCAGCTGATTGTGCTTATGCAAACCTTCTTCGGCTCGGTCTGGTGGCTGATCGTGACCCTCGGGTTGCTGATCACGTTCCACGAATACGGCCACTACGTCGTCGCGCGCTATTTCGGCGTCAAGGTGACGCGTTTCTCGATCGGTTTCGGCAAGCCGCTGTGGTCGCGCCACAATCGCGAAGGCACCGAATTCACGATCTCGGCGATCCCGCTCGGCGGCTACGTCAAGATGCTCGACGAGCGCGAAGGCGATGTCGCACCGCAGGACCTGGCCGGCGCGCACAACCGCAAGCCGGTGCTGCAGCGCATGGCGATCGCCGCGGCCGGACCGGCCTTCAACCTGATCTTCGCGATCGCCGCGCTGTGGCTGATGTTCATGGTCGGCCGCCCCGACTACCAGCCGGTCATCGCCGAGCCGGCCGGCCTCGCGGCCGAGTCCGGCTTCGCGGCCGGCGACCATTTCCTGGCGCTGGACGGCGAGCCGGTCGAGGCCTGGAGCGAGGCGATCATGTCGATCGCGCACTCGGCGCTGGCCCGGCGCGACGTGCAGGTCGAGGTCCGTGACGCCGCCGGCGACCGGCGCGACCGCACGCTGCGGCTGAGCCGCCTGCCCGAGGGCGTCGAGGGGACCCAGGCGCTCGACGCGGTCGGCCTGCAGCTGCGGGCGCCCCAGATCGCGGCGACCGTCGGCGGCCTGGCCGGCGACGGCGCGGCCGCCGCGGCAGGGCTCAGGGTCGGCGACCGGATCGTCTCGATCAACGAGCAGCCGGTCCGCCAGTATGCCGACATCAGCCCGCTGATCCAGCAGCAGGCCGCCGCCAACCCGACCCTGGCCGTGCGCGTGGAGCGCGACGGCGCGAGCCTGAGCGTACCGGTCACGGTGCGCCCGCACGCGTTCGCCGACGGCAGCCAGCGCTGGGTCATGGGCATCGAGGCGCCCGACGCCCACGACGCGATACTGCGCCACGGACCGCTGGCGGCGATCCCGGCGGCCCTGGCCGACGCCTGGAAATCGACCAAGAACACCGTTTCGGTGATCACCCGGATGGTCACCGGCGAGGTGTCGGCCAAGAACCTGTCCGGCGTCATCACGATCGCCCAGGTCGCCAATTCCTCGGCCCAGATGGGCATCGCCTGGTTCCTCTCGTTCCTGGCGGTGATCTCGCTGAACCTGGCGATCCTCAACCTGCTGCCGGTGCCCGTGTTGGATGGCGGACATCTGCTGTATTACCTTATCGAGCTGATAAAGGGCAGCCCGGTCAGCGAACGGACCCAGATCGCCGGCCAGTACGTGGGCCTGATCGTACTGGTCGCGATGATGGGGCTGGCGTTCTACAACGACATTCTGCGGCTCGCGTCCTAAGAACCGCGGACTGCCCGATAACAACGAACCCGTGGCGCGCGCGCCTGCCACGGACCGAGCGTGCCTCTACGGAAGTGACGATGAAGCGTATAGCTGCCCTGATCCTGTTTGCCTGGCTGTCCAGCCAGGATGCACTGGCCTTCGACGCGTTCACGGTGTCCGACATCCGTATCGACGGCCTCTCGCGCATCGCGGCCGGCACGGTCTTCACGTACCTGCCGGTCGAGAAGGGCGACACGATGAACGCCGAGCGCGCCGAGCAGGCGATCCGCGCGCTCTACAAGACCGGCTTCTTCAACGACGTCCAGCTCTCGCGCCAGGGCGACATCCTCGTCGTCGCGGTCCGCGAGCGGCCGCAGATCTCCAAGATCTCGATCCGCGGCAACAAGGACCTCAAGGAAGATGACCTGCGCACCGGCCTGAAGGGCATCGGCCTGGTCGAGGGCGAGACCTTCGACCGCCTCAAGCTCGACGAGGTGCAGGCGGAACTGACGCGCCAGTACTACAACCGCGGCAAGTACAACGTCTCGATCAAGACCGCGACGGTCAATCTCGACCGCAACCGCATCGAGGTCGCGATCAACGTCGCCGAGGGCAAGCCGGCGAAGATCAAGCACATCAACATCGTCGGCAACACGACCTTCCCGGACCGCACGATCAAGGACCAGTTCGAGTCGGGCACGACCAACTGGACCTCGTGGTACTCGCGCAACGACCAGTACTCGCGCGAGAAGATGTCCGGCGACCTCGAGAAGCTGGCGTCGTATTATCTCGACCGCGGCTACGTCGACTTCAACGTCGACTCGACCCAGGTCTCGATCAGCCCCGACAAGCGCCGCATGTTCGTCACCGCGAACATTCGCGAGGGCGAGATCTACACCGTCAACGACATCAAGATCACCGGCAACCTGGTCCTCAACGAGGAGGACCTGCGCAAGCTGCTGACGATCAGCGTCGGCGAGACGTTCTCGCGGCGCAAGGTCGAGCAGTCCTCCGACGCGATGACCGCGGTGCTCGCGAACATCGGCTACGCGTTCGCCGAGGTCGTGCCGCTGCCCGACGTGCACAAGGACAGCCGCGAGGTCGGCCTGACCTTCCTGGTCAATCCCGGCAAGCGCGTCTACGTGCGGCGCATCACCTTCAAGGGCAACACGACCACCGAGGACCAGGTGCTGCGGCGCGAGATGCGCCAGCTCGAAGGTTCCTGGTACTCGCAGGCGGCGATCGACCGCTCGAAGATCCGCCTGCAGCGTCTGGGCTTCTTCAAGAACGTGACGATCGAGACGCCGGGCGTGCCCGGCAGCGACGACCAGATCGACGTGCAGGTCGCGGTGGAGGAGCAGTCGTCCGGCTCGCTGAACTTCGGCCTCGGCTACTCGCAGCTGCAGGGCATCATCGGCAGCGTGTCGGTCACGCAGAACAACCTGTTCGGCACCGGCAACCGGGTCAGCGTGACCGCGCAGCAGAGCTCTTACTACACGCGCTACGACCTGTCGTACTTCGAGCCGTATCTGAACGACGACGGCCTCGGCCTCGGCTACAACATCTCGCACAGCGAGATGGACCAGGGCGAGGCCAATCTCGCCTCGTACCTGACCAACCGCGATGCGTTCAGCACCTACCTCGGCATTCCGATCAGCGAGTCGGACACGATCAACGCGCAGATCGGCCTCAGCAAGACCAGCATCACGGCCTACAGCGGTGTCACGCCGGACCGCATCATCAATTACCTGCACAACCTCGGCAACCGCACGCTGCACAGCTGGGATACGCAGCTGTCGTGGGTGCACGACACGCGCAACCGCTACTGGAACCCGACGCGCGGCTCGATCCACCAGATCTCGCTCAACGTGGTCCTGCCCGGTTCGACGGTCGAGTACTACAAGCTGTTCTACAAGTACGGCCAGTATTTCCCGATCACCGAGAAGCTGACGTTCTTCGGCAATCTCAGCCTCGGCTACGGCGACAGCTACCGCGACCCGAAGAGCGTCCTGCCGCGCAGCGATCCGCGCTACATGCAGATCAACGGCCTGCCGTTCTACGAGAACTTCTATGCCGGCGGCGTCGCCGACGTGCGCGGCTTCCGCGACAACACGCTCGGTCCGTGGGAGCTCTATCCGGGCTGTACCGGCAACCAGATCGGCCCGATCGGCAACACGACGCGACCGAGCCGCTACTGCCGCCAGCCGATCGGCGGTGCGTTCAAGACGGTCGGCTCGGTCGAGGTGATCTTCCCGACGCCGTTCATGAAGGAGAACAGCGAGACCACGCGCCTGTCGTGGTTCCTCGACGTCGGCAACGTGTTCCAGAACTACGACGCGTTCTCGGCCAGCGAGCTGCGCGCGTCCACCGGCCTGTCGTTCCGCTGGCAGGCGCCGGTCGGCCCGATCGTGATCAATCTGGCGCGCCCCCTGCGCAAGAAGGACGGCGATCAAACCGAGACCATCCAGTTCACGTTCGGTACCATGTTCTAAAGTTCACGGGGCGCGGGAGTGCCCGTCCGCAATGACTTGACCCGGGGGGACGGCAGGTGAGGCAGCGCGCAAATCGGTTTCTTCCGGCGCACGCGCTGCTGGCCGCACTGGCGATGGGCGCCGTCGCGGCCCAGGCCCAGACTCCCGCGCCGGCCCCCGCCGCCGCGCGAATCGGCTATCTGGACACCAAGCGGCTGATCGACAACATGCCCCAGACCGTCGCCGCGCGCGAGAAGCTCGAGCGGGAGTTCGCCCAGCGCGACGCGGCGCTGCGCGCCGACGAGACGCGCCTGGAAGAGCTGCGCTCGCGCCAGAACCGCGATGCACCGATCCTGACCCTCGACGCCGCCGACGCGCTGCAGCGCGAGATCGACGCGCTCGAGCGGCTGATCCGGCGCAGCCGCGACAATCTGCGCAACGAGCTCAAGACGCGGACCGACCAGGAGACCGACCGCAACTGGCGCGAGATCGAGAACACGATCGTCGAGTTCGCGCGCAGCGAAGGCTACGACCTGATCGTCAGCAGCCCGGTCGTCTACGCCAGTCCGCGCATCGACGTCACCGACCGCGTGCTCGAGCGGCTGCGCCGCCAGTACCAGACCCGCGAGGGCGGCCGATGAGGCCTCGCCATGCGCTGGCCGAGCTGGCCGAGCGCTTCGACCTGGCGCTGCACGGCGACGGGCGGGGCTCCATCGAGGGCGTCGGCACGCTCGGCGCCGCCGGGCCCGAGCAGCTGAGCTTCCTCGCCTCGGCGCAGTACCGCGGCCAGCTCGCGTCGACGCGCGCCGGCGCGGTGATCGTGCGCGAGGCCGACGCGGCGGCGTGCCCGGTACCGGCGCTGATCGCCGCCGATCCGTACGTCGCCTATGCGCGGATCGCCGCGCTGTTCGATCACGTGCCGGCGGCGCCGCCGGGCATCCATCCCAGCGCCGTGGTCGCGGCCGAGGCGAGAATCGCCGACGGCGCTTCGATCGGCCCGTTCTGCGTCGTCGAGGCCGGTGCCGAGGTCGAGGACGGCGCGATCGTCGGCCCGCACTGCACGATCGGCCCCGATTGCCGCATCGGTGCCGGCAGCCGCCTGGTCGCGCGCGTGACGCTGGTGCTGCGCGTGGCGCTCGGGCGCCGCGTGCTGGTCCATCCCGGTGCGGTGATCGGCGCGGACGGGTTCGGCCTCGCGTTCGAGCGCGACCACTGGATCAAGGTGCCGCAGCTCGGCGGCGTGCGCATCGGCGACGACTGCGAGATCGGCGCCAACACGACGATCGACCGCGGCGCGATCGAGGACACGGTCCTGGAGGCGGACGTGCGGCTCGACAACCAGATCCAGATCGCCCACAACGTCCACATCGGCGCGCATACCGCGCTGGCCGGCTGCGCGGCGGTCGCCGGCAGCGCGCGCATCGGCCGCTACTGCCTGATCGGCGGCGGCGCTGGCATACTCGGCCACCTCGAAATCGCCGACAAGGTCACGGTGACGGCCCGCAGCCTGGTGACCCATTCGATCCGCGAGCCGGGCGAGTACTCCTCCGGCACGCCGATCCAGGAGAATCGCCTCTGGCGGCGCAATGCGGCGCGCTTCAAACACCTGGACGAGCTCGCCCGGCGCGTCGCCCAGCTCGCAAACAAGGACTCTCCTCGATGAATGATGTTGTAGATGCGGCCGTGGCCCCCGAGGCCCTGCCGATCGGCGTCGAACGGATCGCCGAAATCCTGCCGCACCGCTACCCGTTCCTGCTGGTGGACCGGGTGCTGGCCTACGAGCCCGGCAAGAAGATCACGGCGATGAAGAACGTCACGATCAACGAGCCGTTCTTCCAGGGCCACTTCCCCGGCCATCCGGTCATGCCGGGCGTGCTGATGATCGAGGCGATGGCGCAGACCTCCGGCCTGCTCGTGCACCTGTCGATCAAGCACGATCCGACCCAGCCCAAGCTGTTCTATCTGGTACGCGTCGACCAGGCCCGCTTCAGCCGCATCGTCGGTCCCGGCGACCAGCTGATCTTCCAGGTCGAGCAGAAGCGCCTGATGCGTGGCATGGGCAAGTACTGGTGCGAGGCGCTGGTCGACGGCAAGCTGGTCGCCGAGGCCGAGCTGCTGTGCGCGGAGCGGAACGGCCGATGATCCACCCGACCGCGCAGATCGATCCGTCGGCCGAACTCGGCGAGGGCGTGTCGGTCGGCGCCTACAGCATCGTCGGCGGCGGCGTCGTGATCGGCGCCGGCACCTGGATCGGGCCGCACGTGGTGATCGACGCCGGCACGCGCATCGGCCGCGACAACCGCCTGTATCAGTTCGCGTCGATCGGCTCCGATCCGCAGGACAAGAAGTTCCACGGCGAGGACACCCGGCTCGAGATCGGCGACCGCAACCACATCCGCGAGTTCGTCACGATCAACCGCGGCACCGGCGCCGGCGGCGGCGTCACGCGTCTGGGCAGCGACAACTGGATTCTGGCCTATTCGCACATCGCGCACGACTGCCAGGTCGGCAGCCACGTCGTGTTCTCGAACAATGCCACGCTGGCCGGGCACGTGACGATCGGCGACCACGTCATCCTCTCCGGCTTCGCCGGCATCCACCAGTTCTGCCGGATCGGCGCCCACGCGTTCATCGGCATGGGCTGCCTCGTCAACGGCGATGTGCCGCCGTTCGTGATGATGGCCGACGACTACGGCCGCCCGCGCGGCATCAATGCCGAGGGCCTCAAGCGCCGCGGCTTCACGGCCGAACGGATCGGCCGGATCAAGCGCGCCTATCGCACCCTGTACGTCGCCGGCACGCCGCTGGCCGAAGCGCGCCAGCAGCTGGCCGAGCAGGCCCGCGACAGCGAGGACGTCGCCGCCCTGCTCGCCTTCATCGACGCCGGCGAGCGCGGACTGGCGCGGTGAAAGCGGCGTCGCCGCGGCCGCCGCGATGAAGACGCCGCCGGCCGCTCCCTGTTTCGTCCTGGTCGCCGGCGAAGCCTCCGGCGACCTGCTCGGCGCCGACCTGATCGCCGGCCTGCGCGCGCGTTTCCCGGATGCCCGCTTCGCCGGCGTCGGCGGTCCGCGCATGGTCGCCGCCGGCCTCGACGCCTGGTATCCGGCCGAGGCGCTGGCCGTGATGGGCCTGTTCGAGGTGCTGCGCCATCTGCCGCGGCTGCTCGCGATCCGTCGCGGCGTGCGCCGCCGCACGCTGGCGCTGCGCCCGGAGGTCTTCGTCGGCATCGATGCGCCGGACTTCAATCTCGGCCTGGAACGCAGTCTCAAGGACGCCGGCATCCGTACCGCGCACTACGTCAGCCCGTCGATCTGGGCCTGGCGCGAACGGCGCGCCGAAAAGATCGGCCGCAGTGCCGATCGCGTGCTGTGCCTGTTCCCGATGGAGCCGGCGATCTATGCGCGGCACGGCGTGGATGCACGCTTCGTCGGCCATCCGCTGGCCGATGCGTTCGCGATGGTGCCGGATCGGGCCGCCGCGCGTGCGGCGCTCGGGCTGACTGACGAAGGCCCGGTGCTGGCGCTGCTGCCGGGCAGCCGGCTCGGCGAGATCCGCCGGCTCGGCGCCGACTTCCTCGCTGCGGCCGCCCTGCTCGCGCGCGAGATGCCCGGCCTGCAGGTGCTCGCGCCGATGGCCGATGCGGCCTGCCGGGCCGCGTTCGAGGCCCTCGTCGCGGCGCGCGGCGAGGTTGCGGCGCACCTGCGCATTCTCGACGGACAGGCCCATGCGGCGATGATCGCCGCCGACGCCGTGCTGCTGGCGTCGGGCACCGCGGCGCTCGAAGCGCTGCTGGCCAAGCGGCCGATGACGGTCGCCTACCGGCTGGCGCCGTGGACCTACCGGCTCGTCAAGGGGCTGGGCCTGCTCAAGGTCGAGCGCTACTCGCTGCCGAACCATCTGGCCGGCCGCGATCTGGTGCCCGAGCTGATGCAGGATGCCTGCACGCCCGAGGCGCTGGCCGCGTCGCTGCGGCCGTGGCTGCTCGTGCCGGGCCTGACGCCGGACCTGGCCGAGGCCTATGCGCGCATCCACCGCGCGCTGATCGGCGATCCGGGCCGCGACGCCGCCGCCGCGATCGCCGAGCTGGCCGCAGCCCGATAAGCCATCGCGCGGGGCCAGGACCGCCGACGCACGCTGCGGCCGTCCGGTCGCACGCGCGCGGATCGCCGGGCCGGGCCGAAGCGCGTTCCTACGATCGGCGCAGCGGCGCGGACCGCAACGCCGCTGCGCTCTGCCGCAATGCGCATTGACGAGCTGCTGCGTCCGCTTCAGGATGCGCGCCCGCCATTGTGACCCTTTGAAGACAGTCACGTTGAAGACAGGCCAGCCGCCGATCGTTCCGGGCCGACCCCGCTCGTGGATCTGGCGCTGCTTCGCCGCGGCGGTATTCGTCGTCGCGCTGATCCTCGGTCCGCTGACCGAGAACGGCCCGGCCGACAAGCTGTTCGCGGCCTGCCTGCAGCTGACCTGCGCCGCCGCGCTGCTGCTGCTGTCCGGACGCGTCGCGTTCTCGCTGCTGACGGCCGGCCTGGTATTCGGCGCGATCAGCCTGGCCGGCACGCTGAAGTTCGCGTATCTGACGACGCCGCTGCTGGCGCCGGACCTCAAGTACTTCGTCAACCGCGAGACGATCGAGGTACTCGCGCGCTATCCGCCGCTGCTGGCCGCCTCGCTCCTCGCCGTGATCGCGTTGCCGCTGCTGCCGACGCTGGCGCTGCTGGCCGAGCGCGACGGCCTGATGCCGGGCCGCCCGCGCGGCGAGCGGCTCGGCGCGAGGCTGGTCGGCACGCTGGCCGCGCTGATGCTGCTGGCCGCCTGCACGATGCCGGACGGGCCGTTCCGCTCGGTCTTCAACAAGCCGATGTGGGTGACGATCAACGACCGCAGCTTCGTCACGAACTTCTTCACCTCGTTCAACGACACGCAGGTCGCCGAGCCGGCGATCCCGGCCGGCGTCGACCGCAGCATCGACTGGCGGCTGGACCGGCCGCTGCGCGCGCCGGCGCAGAAGCCGGACGTCGTCGCGGTGCTCCAGGAGAGCACGTTCGATCCGCGCATCCTGCGCCTGTGCACGGTGCCGGCCTGCCGCTACCGGATGTTCGAGCGCGACCGCCGCACGCGCGCCGGCGGCCTGCTCAACGTGCACACCTTCGGCGGCGGCACCTGGACCAGCGAGTTCGCGTTCCTGACCGGCCTGGCCGACAAGCTGTTCGGCAATGCCGGGCTGTACGCGCCGTACAACCTCGCGCCGCGGGTGTCCTACACGCTGCCGCGCGCATTCGCGGCGGCCGGCTACCGGACCGTGGCGATCTATCCGGTCACCGGCGACTTCCTCAACGCGCGCAACGCCTACGCGCTGTACGGCTTCGACGCGTTCCACGACGGCAGCGACTACGGCCTGGGCTGGGAAAGCACCGACCAGGACCTGCTGGCGGTGTTCCGCCAGGTCTACGCGAAGGAGAAGGCCGAGCACCCGGACCGCCCGCTGTTCGTCTTCATGCTGACGCTGCACCAGCACGGCCCGCACATGACGCCGCTGGCGCTGCTGCCGGCCCCGTTCGACCGGCCGCTGTTCCCGGGCGCGTTCACGCCGCGCAAGCTCGACGACTGGCTGAACCTCAACATCGGCAACTACCTCGAGCGCCTGCGCCAGTCCGACGCGGTGCTCGCCGAGCTCGAGCGCTTCGCACTGGACCGCAAGCAGCCGACCGTGCTGCTGCACTTCGGCGACCATCAGCCCTCGTTCGACGGCGCGATCCAGGTGATCCCGAAGAAGCTGCCGCGCGGCGCCGGTCCCAACAGCAGCCTGGTCACGTACTTCATGCTCAAGACCAACTACCCGATCCCGCTGCGCGCCGACGATACGGTGACCGACATCGTCTACCTGGGCTCGCTGCTGCTCGAGAGCGCCGGCGTGCCGCGCAATGCGTTCTACCAGGCCAATTCGCTGCTGCGCGAACGCTGCAAGGGGCGCTACCTGGATTGCGCCGACACGCGGATTCTGGCCTCCTATCACGACTACCTGTTCAACCGCCTCGACGTGCTGCGCGACGAATGACGCCCGAAGGACTGCTGCTGATCGCCGGTGTCGACGAAGCCGGCCGCGGCCGCTGGCCGGTCCGGTCGTGACCGCCGCGGTGATCCTGGACCCGGCCCGGCCGATCGACGGACTCGACGACTCCAAGGTGCTGCCCGAGCCGGTCCGCGAGTCGCTGGCCGTGCTGATCCGCGCGCGCGCGCTGGCCTTCGCGGTCTGCGTCGTCGATCCGCTCGAGATCGACCGCATCAACATCCTGCGCGCCACGTTGGCCGGCATGACGCGCGCGCTGGCGATGCTGACGCCGGCGCCGCTGCTGGCCCTGGTCGACGGCAACCACCTGCCGAAGGATCTGCCGTGTCCGGGCCGCGCGGTGATCGGCGGCGACGCGTCGGAGCCGGCGATCAGCGCCGCCTCGATCCTCGCCAAGACCGAACGCGACCGGCTGATGCGCGACTGGGACGCGGTCCATCCGGGCTACGGCTTCGCGCGCCACAAGGGCTATCCCACGCCCGAGCACCTCGACGCGCTGGAACGGCTGGGCCCCTGCCCGATCCACCGCACCAGCTTCGCGCCGGTGCGCCGCCTGATCGCGCCCGCACTGCTGTAAGCCGGCGGAGCACCCCGGCCGCGGCCGACCGGTGCCGCGGCGGCGGCCTTCACGACACCGGCGCCGGCCGGACGGGTACCGGGTCACGTAACCGCACGCCGCCGCGCGCCGAATTGCAAGCTTGTTGGTCCGGGGTCCGGCCGCTACCCTGACGGACCGGATCCCGGCCCGCCGCATGTCCTCCCGATTCGTCCACCTGCACGTCCACAGCGAGTACTCGCTGGTCGACTCGACCGTCCGCATCGGCGATCTGGTCCAGGCCTGCGCGAGGCTCGGCATGCCGGCGGTCGCGGTGACCGACCAGGTCAACCTGTTCGCGCTGGTCAAGTTCCAGCAGGCCGCCGAACGCGCCGGCATCAAGCCGGTCGCCGGCAGCGACCTGTGGCTGGCCGACCCGGCCGACCGCGCGCGGCCGAGCCGGCTGACCATGCTGTGCCGCGACCGCAACGGCTATCTCAATCTCTCGCGCCTGGTCTCGCGTGCCTGGGCCGAAGGCCGCCACGGCGACTGGGCCCTGGTCGAGGCCGACTGGCTCGAGCAGGCCAACCAGGGCCTGATCGCGCTGGCCGGCCGCGACAGCGCGGTCGGCCGCCACCTGCTGGCCGGCAACGACGCCGCGGCGGCGGCCTGCCTGGCCGACCTGCGCCGCACGTTTCCGGGCCGCCTGTATCTGGAAGCGACGCGCACGCAGCGCCACGGCGAGGACGATTTCATCGCCGGCGCGCTCGAACTGGCCGCACGCCTCGATGTGCCGGTGGTCGCCAGCAACGATGTGCGCTTCCTCGAACGCGAGGACTTCGAAGCGCACGAGGCTCGCGTGTGCATCCACGGCGGGCGCGTGCTGGCCGACCCGAAGCGCCCGCGCGAATACTCGGCCGAGCAGTACCTCAAGTCGCCCGACGAGATGGCCGCGCTGTTCGCCGACCTGCCCGGCGCGCTCGAGAACACCGTGGAACTGGCGCGGCGCTGCAATCTGCAGCTCTCGTTCGGCACCTACTACCTGCCGGCGTTCCCGGTGCCGGCCGAGGAGACGCTCGATTCGTGGATCCGCTCGCAGGCGCGGCGCGGTCTGGCCGCGCGCCTGGCCAAGCAGCCGCCGGCGCCGGGCTTCGAGGAGGCCGACTACGCCGCGCGCCTGGAGCGCGAGGTCGACGTCATCGTCCAGATGGGCTTCCCCGGCTACTTCCTGATCGTCGCGGACTTCATCAACTGGGCCAAGGACCACGACATCCCGGTCGGTCCGGGCCGCGGCTCGGGCGCCGGTTCGCTGGTCGCCTATGCGCTGGGCATCACCGATCTGGACCCGCTGCGCTACGGCCTGCTGTTCGAGCGCTTCCTCAATCCCGAACGCGTGTCGATGCCGGACTTCGACGTCGACTTCTGCATGGACCGCCGCGACGAGGTCATCGACTACGTCGCGCGCAAGTACGGCCGCGACCGCGTCAGCCAGATCATCACCTACGGCACGATGGCGGCCAAGGCGGTGCTGCGCGACACCGGCCGCGTGCTCGGCATGCCGTACGGCCAGGTCGACCGCATCGCGAAACTCATTCCGCCGCGTCCGCTGGATCTCTCGCTCGAGGACGCACTCGGCCGCACCGAGAAGTCGCGTGCCGAGCCCGAGCGCGTCGTCGCCGACTTCTGCGCGCAGTACGCCGAGGACGAGGAGGTCCGCGAGCTGGTCGACCTCGCGCTCAAGCTCGAGGACCTGACCCGCAACGCCGGCAAGCACGCCGGCGG
Source organism: Dokdonella sp. (assembly GCA_024707225.1). Classification (GTDB taxonomy): domain Bacteria; phylum Pseudomonadota; class Gammaproteobacteria; order Xanthomonadales; family Rhodanobacteraceae; genus Dokdonella. The sequence continues at coordinate 2,058,916 of JANQAE010000001.1, forward strand.
CGTCGTGATCGCGCCCGGACCGCTGACCGACTTCGCACCGCTGTACTGCGAGGACGGCGGCGCCGGCGTGGTCACGCAGTTCGACAAGGACGACGTCGAGGCGATCGGCCTGGTCAAGTTCGACTTCCTCGGCCTGCGCACGCTGACGATCATCGACTGGGCGGTCAAGGCGATCAACCAGCGCCGCGCGGCCGCCGGCGAGGCGCCGCTCGACATCACGGCGCTGCCGCTCGACGACGCGGCCAGCTACGCGCTGTTCGCGCGCGGCGACACGGTCGCGGTGTTCCAGTTCGAGTCGCGCGGCATGCAGAGCCTGCTCAAGGACGCCAAGCCCGACCGCTTCGAGGACCTGATCGCGCTGGTGTCGCTGTACCGCCCGGGCCCGATGGAGCTGATTCCGAGCTTCTGCAACCGCAAGCACGGACGCGAGAACATCGACTATCCCGACGCGCGCGTCGAGCCGATCCTGCGCGAGACCTACGGCATCATGGTCTACCAGGAGCAGGTCATGCAGATGGCCCAGATCGTGGGCCACTACTCGCTCGGCGGCGCCGACCTGCTGCGTCGCGCGATGGGCAAGAAGAAGGCCGAGGAGATGGCCAAGCACCGCGCGATCTTCCGCGAAGGTGCCGCCCGGGACGGCATCGGCGAGGCCAAGGCCGACGCGATCTTCGACCTGATGGAGAAGTTCGCCGGCTACGGCTTCAACAAGTCGCACGCGGCCGCCTACGCGCTGGTCTCGTATCAGACCGCGTGGCTCAAGACGCATTACCCGGCCGAGTTCATGGCGGCGGTGCTGTCCTCGGACATGGACAATACCGACAAGGTCGTGACCTTCCTGGACGAGGCGCGCGCGCTCGGCCTGACCGTGCAGCCGCCCGACGTCAATGCCTCGCGCTACATGTTCGAGGCGGCCGACGACACGACCATCCGCTACGGTCTGGGCGCGGTCAAGGGCGTCGGTCGCGGCGCGATCGAGAACATCGTCGAGTCGCGCGACCGCGGCGGCGCGTTCTCGGATCTGGCCGAGTTCTGCCGGCGCGTCGATCCGCAGAAGATCAACAAGCGCGTGTTCGAGGCGCTGATCCTGTCCGGCTCGATGGACGCGCTGGCGACCAACCGCGCCAGCCTGATGGCGCAGCTGCCCGAGGCGATCCGCGCCGCCGAGCAGCACGCACGCGACATCGAGCACGGCCAGGGCGACATCTTCGGCTCGGCCGGTCCGGCGGTGGCGGCACCGGTCGAGCGCGTCGAGGTCGACGACTGGCCGCTCGAACAGAAGCTCGCCGGCGAGCGCGAGACGCTCGGCCACTACCTGTCCGGCCATCCGACCGACGCCTGGCGCGACCTGCTCGCCAAGATCACGACCTGCCCGATCGGCGACATCGACAAGCACTACAAGCCGCCGGCGCCGGGCGAACGGCGCGGGCGCTTCAATGACCAGCCGTTCGTGCTGGCCGGATCCGTGGTCGGCATCCGCAAGGCCGGCGACAGCCGCGCCTTCGTCGAGGTCGAGGATCACTCGGGCCGGTTCACGGCCAGCCTGTGGAGCGAGGTGCTGGTCCAGTACGGCGCCCTGCTGACGCGCGACGCGATCCTGGTGTTCGAGGGCGGCCTGTCGGTCGACGATTTCAGCGGCGGCTACCAGATCCGCGTGCAGCGCGTCTCGACGATCGCCTCGGCCTGCGAGGCGCAGGTGCGCCTGGTTCAGGTCCGCCTGAACGGCATCGGCCGCGATTTCGTGCCACGCCTGCGCGCCGCGCTCGACCCGTACCGCGGCGGCACCACGCCGGTGCGGCTGACCGTCAGCACCGCGCTCGGCCAGGGCGACGTCGAGCTCGGCGCGCCGTGGCGCGTGCGCGCGGGTCCGGAGCTGCAGCGCGCGCTGCAGGCGATCGACGGCGTGCTCGCCACCCAGCTCGTGCTCGGCTGAGGCCGGCGACCGGCCTGACCGACGGCCGGCGACCGCCCGACCCGAACGGGCTATACTGCGAATCTTTTCGCTCGAACAGCGTCGAATGAACCCGAATTTCCTCGATTTCGAACAACCCATTGCCGAGCTGGACGCGAAGATCCACGAGCTTCGCCACGCCAGCCAGGGACAGGCGTTCAACATCGACGAGGAAATCAGGCGCCTGCAGGACAAGCTCAAGCTCAAGACCCACGAGATCTTCAAGGGCCTGAGCTCCTGGCAGATCGCCCAGCTGGCGCGCCATCCGGCGCGTCCGTACACGCTCGACTACATCGGCGTGATCTGCGAGGAATTCCACGAGCTGGCCGGCGACCGCGCCTACGCCGACGATGCCGCGATCGTCGGCGGCCTCGGCCGCATCGACGGCCGCAGCGTCGTCCTGATCGGCCACCAGAAGGGCCGCGACACCAAGACCAAGGTGCGCCGCAACTTCGGCATGCCGCGGCCGGAGGGCTACCGCAAGGCCCTGCGGCTGATGAAGCTGGCCGAGCGCTTTCAGCTGCCGATCCTGACCTTCATCGACACACCGGGCGCGTATCCGGGCGTCGGCGCCGAGGAGCGCGGCCAGAGCGAGGCGATCGCGCGCAACCTGCTCGAGATGGCCGGGCTGCGCGTGCCGATCGTGTGCACGGTGATCGGCGAAGGCGGTTCCGGCGGCGCGCTGGCGATCGGCGTCGGCGACCGCACGCTGATGCTGCAGTACTCGACCTACTCGGTGATCTCGCCCGAGGGTTGCGCCTCGATCCTCTGGAAGAGCGCCGAGAAGGCCCGCGACGCCGCCGAGGCACTCGGCCTGACCGCGCCGCGCCTGCTCGAGCTCGGCCTGATCGACAAGGTCGTGCGCGAACCGCTCGGCGGTGCGCACCGCAGCCCGCGCGCGATGGCGGTGCGGCTCAAGGCCGTGCTGCTGAACGAGCTCGACGCGCTCGGCACGATCGACACCGACACCCTGCTCGAGAACCGCTACCAGCGCCTGCGCCGCTACGGCGCCTATACCGAGCAATAGACGCCGGAGCCCGCACCGGGATCTGTGCGTTCAGCGGACCGGCGGTGCCGGCCCTGCGATGATGCGCCCCACATGCCGATGCTTCGCCGCCCGTTCCCGTTCGCCGTTGCGTGCCGTACCGCGGTCCTGGCCTGCCTGACGGCGGCGGCCGCCGTCGCGCACGCCGGCCCGTCGCCGCGCCACGACGAGGAGCCGGTGCTCGAGGCGGCCACGCTGGTACCGCCCGAAAGGCTGAGCGGCCCCGGCTTCACGGTCGACCCGCACGTGGAGATCCGCGGCTATATGGCGCATTTCACGCTCGACACGCCGGCCGGCCCGCTGCAGGCGCAGAGCGTCGAAATCCTCGCCGAGCGCGAGGATGAGCTGCCGGTGCTGCTCGCGCTCGAACGGCTGACGCGGTCGGAGGCGTTCACGCGATCGGCCGGCGGCACGCTCGGCGGCACCGCGCGCGCGGTCGGCAACGTCGTGCTGCATCCGATCCAGACGCTGCGCGGCCTGCCGGCCGGCGTCGCGCGCTTCTTCGCCGCGCCGTTCGTCAAGCTCGGCCGGCAGGCGCAGTCGCTGTCGGACCGGGTCGCGCGCGAATGGGGCACCGCGGGCGAGAAATACCCGGCCGACGACGGGCCGATGACCGATGCGCGCACGGCGCGCGGCGCGCGGCCCGACCGCGCCTGGTACGGCGGCATCGGCGTCGAGGCCGGGCGCGAACTCAAGCGCCAGGTCGAGTACGGCCAGGCCAAGCGCGAGCTCGCGCGCCAGCTCGGCGTCGATCCGTACACGTCCAACCCGTATCTGCACGACCAGCTCGACCGACTGGCCTGGGCCGGCGTCGGCGGCCGTCTGTCGGCCGGCGCGCTGCTCGGCGGCATCGGCGGCACCGCGGCGATGGCGACGACGCTGCAGATCGATGCGTCGGTCTGGGCGCTCGACGGCGATGCGCTGCGGGCGCGCAACGAGGAACGCTTCGGCGCCTGGTGCGCCGACGATCTGCTGGTGCGCCAGTTCCTGCGCCGCGGCGCGTTCACGCCGACCTTCCACGGCCGCATGCTCGACTCGCTGGCCGCGCTGCGGCCGGCCGCCGGCGGCGACGCGCTGCTCGAGCTCGCGATGACCGCGCGCTCGGAGCTCGAGGCACGCTTCCTCGTCAACGCATTGCGCCTGCTGGCCGCCGATCCGAGCGTCGATGCCGGCAGCGGGCGTCTGCGCACGATCGGCGCGGCGCTGGCCTGGCAACGCGCCGACGGCAGCCTGCTGCTGCCGCTGCCGGTCGACTATCTGAGCTGGACGCCGGAGGTCGAGAGCTTCTTCGACCGACCGGACTTCCGGCTGCGCGACAAGACGGTCCTGATCGCCGGCCAGGCGACGCCGCGCGCGCGCCGCGGCCTGACCGAGCGCGGCTGGGGTCTGGAGCTGTTCGTGCGCTGGCCCGGCGCGCCGCAGCGCGCCGGCGACAGCGAACCCGCGCCGCTGGACTGAATCGCGCCGCCGAGGCGCCGGCCGATCACGGTCTGGGCGACGTTGCAGGTCGTCGCGGCGCCCGGCCCGGCGCCGCGGGCCTTCATCCGCATGTCGCGCGGCATGTCGATGACCCTGCGCAGATGCGAACGGAGGGCCCGGCCGGCCCGCCATCGCGAACACCGCGCTGTGTCCGCGCGAACGGGCGCGCGCCGTCGCGGCCGGGCGCGGCGCACCGCGCCCCGGTCAGTCGTAGTCGTTGCGGAACACCAGGTCCGGCACGTGCATGACGATGCAGTGGATCGCGCCGGCCAGGCCGATGATCCCGGTGCAGTCGATCGGTACGATCTCGTGTTCGGGCAGCGCCGACTCGAACGTCGCGATCGCGGCCGCGTTCTCGGTCGGGTAGCCGTTGAACTGGCAGACCAGCGCCAGCTGATTGAGGATCATCGAGTTGGTGTAGGTGTAATGCGTGCCGCCGCTGTTCCAGCCGGTCGTGCGATAGACGGTATAGCCGCGCGACTGCATCAGGGCCGCCGTGGCGTCGGTGACGGTCTTGGGCACGCCGCCGCCCTCGTTCGGCCCGTACTGGCCGATCAGCACCTTCTCGTCGGCCAGCGGCAGCATCCACATGTCGATGTGCTGGGTCCCGTCGTACCACGACGGGAACGGATCGGTCAGCGTGACGTCCAGCCCCTGGTGCAGCGCGTAGGAGTCCTTGATCTGCTGCTCACCGACGCCGGGATTGTCGTCGACGATCAGCCGCGTCATGAACGCCTCGCGGTTGCGGAACAGATGGAAGTTGCCGCCGCCGTGGTAGAGCGGCAGATCGTAGATCGCCTCGTGCCACTGCGCGGCGACCGCCTGCGGCACACGATCGTCGTTGGGCCGGCCGGCCGCGTAGTTGTAGACGTGGTCGGAGATCGAGCGGCGGCCGGCGTCGTCGATGAAGCGCGGGCCGTAGTCGCGGATCCAGGCGCTGTCGGACTCGGCGGTGATGAAGTGCAGCCGCGCCGGATCGGCGCCGGCGCCGGTCAGCACCGTGCGCGCCGAAGCTTCCTGGGCCGCGCCCGACACGACGATCCACACGTCCGCCGGCGGATCGGCCGTCGTGATCGGCACGACCATCGCGGTGTGCACGCTGTTCATCGCGCCCCAGCGGATCATCAGGCCCTGGCTGGCCTCGTACTCGGTCTGCGCGCGTACCGGCCCCGGCGGCGCGCCCGTCGGCGCACCGGACCAGGCCAGCGGTGGCCGCGTGACGGCACGCCGCTCGTGCGCGGCGCGCGTACGCGGCAGCGGGTCGGCCTCCTCGTCGACGATGCTCGCCAGATAGGCCGGGTCGGCGCGGCGTGCCGGCGCGGCGTGCGCGGTCGCCGCGATGGCGATGCCGACCAGCAGACACGACAGGACACGGTTCTTCATCGTCGAATACTCCCCGAATCTGGCGATGCAACGGACAGGCGCCGGCGACACCCTACCCGGCGATCGCGGCTCCCGCGATCACGCTAGGCGGCACCGCCGCGACTGGATGCACGCTCGCCGAAAACCGGCCGCGGGCCGCCGCGCGCATCGCCGGGCCGCCGGCGTGCGCCACGCCCCGCGTTCAATCGTGATCGGCGCGGAACAGCAGATCCGGCACGTGCATGACGATGCAGTGGATCGCGCCGGACAGGCCGATGATCGAGCTGCAGTCGACCGGCACGATCTCGTGCTCGGGCAGCGCGGACTGGAACGTCGCCACGGCCTGGGCATTCTGCGTCGCGTAGCCGTTGAACTGACAGACCAGCACCAGGCGATTCATGATCACCGAGTTGGTATAGGTGTAGTGCGCGCCGCCGGCGCGCCAGCCCGGCGTGCGATAGACCGTGTAGCCGCGATCCTGCATCGCAGACGCGGTCGCGTCGGTCACGGTCTTGGGCACGCCGCCGCCCTCGCCGGCCGCGTACTCGCCGATCAGCACCTTGCCGTCGGCCAGCGGCAGCATCCACATGTCGATGTGCTGCGTGCTGTCGTAGCTCGACGGGAACGGATCGGTCAGCGTCAGGTTCAGGCCCTGATAGGCCGCGTAATCGTCCTTGATCTGCTGCTCGCCGACGCCGGGGTTCTCGTTGACGATCAGCCGCGTCATGAAGGCGTCGCGGTTGCGGAACAGATGGAAGTTGCCACCGCCGTGCGTCAGCGGCAGGTCGTACAGCGTCTCGTTCCACTGCGCCGCGATCGCCTGCGGCACGCGGTCGTCGTTCGGACGCGGCCGGTTGTAGGTGTGGTCGGAGATCGCGCGGCGGCCGGCATCGTCGATGAAGCGCGGGCCGTAGTCGCGGATCCAGACGCTGTCCGACGGCGCGGTGACGAAGTGGACGTGGTCCATGTCGGCGCCGCCGCCGGCGAGCACGTCGCGCGCCGAGGTTTCCTGGCTCGTGCCGGAGACCACGACCCAGACGTCCGACGGCGGGTCGGCCGTCGTGATCGGCACGACCATCGAGGTATGCAGCGCGTTGTAGGCGCCCCAGCGGATCATCAGGCCGTGATTGGCCTCGTACTCGGCCTGCGCACGCACGGGGCCGGCCGGCGGTGCCAGCGGCGCCGACGGCCACTGCGGCGGCTGCCAGATCGCCCGCTCGCGCGCGCTGAGGCCGCGCGGCAGCGGGTCGGCCTCGTCGTCGACGATGCTCGCCAGATAGGCCGGATCGGCGCGGCGCGCCGGCGCGGCATCTGCCACGGCCGCGGCGGCCAGACAGGTCAGCAACACACAGAGGGATCGGAGCATCATCGCGGGCCCTGACAGGCGGTCGGGAAAGCGCCATCGTGCCATGTTCGGGCCGGTCGCGCCGGGCGGCATCGCAGGCCGCCGCCCGGCACCGGATGCCTTGCCCGGCAGCGGCCCCGCCTCGGGCGGCATGCGGCGCTAATCCTCGTCGGCCGGCGACGCTTCGGCGGTGCCGCTGGCGCCGTTCTCGAGCGCGAAACCGTCGGCGCTCAGGTCGGCCACGCGCCAGATCGCCGCGCTGCCGCCGCGGAACGCGATGCGGCGGGCCGGCTCGGCGCGGAAGTCGAAGCGCTGTTCGAGCGCGATCACGCAGCCGTCCGGATGCGCCGACGCCCAGGCGCGCAGCGCATCGAGGTCGAGCACGAACGGCACCGGCGCGCCGAGCCGGCCGGCGAAACCGTAGACGCCGTGATGCCAGCCGATCTGCATCAGCGGCACGCCGCGGTCCTGCAGCGCGCGCACCTCGGCCGCGATCGCGCGCGGATCGTAGTGGCTGCCGGTGCCCTGCACGATCGCCAGCTTGAACACCAGCACCAGTCCGAGCATCGCCAGCGCCGGGACGGCCGTCTCGCGCAGACGCGCGCGCGCGAGCCACAGGCCCGCACCGGCGATCGCGACCGCGATGCCCCAGCCGGGCCAGATCGCGCGCAGCCAGAGCAGATGCGCACGCGTGCCGCCCCAGGACGGCAGCGCCGCGAACAGCAGGCCGGCGACGACGATGCCTATCGCGAGCAGGCCGATGCGCACGCGCAGCCAGCCGTGCGCGAGCGCGACACCGAGCGCGATTGCGAACCCCGGCAGCACCGGCAGCAGGTAGTGGCCCTGCTTGCCGCTGACCCACGAGAACGCCAGCACCGTCGCGGTCGACCAGATCAGTCCGAGCCGGACCGCCGGCCGCGCCAGCGCCTGCCGGCACCCGGCCCAGCGCCCGCGCAGCACCAGCGGCCACGGCAGCAGCATCGGCGGCAGGATCAGCGCGTACCACCAGCCCGGCCGCCGATGCGCGAAGCTCTCGGTCACGCGTCCGAAGGTCTGCTTCAGGAAGATCGCATCGGCATAGGCCGCGCCGCCGCGCAGCGCGGCCGGAATCGCCCAGGCCAGCGCGATCGCCGCGCCGAGGCCGATCGCGAGCGCGAACGCGCCGTAGTAGCGGCCCGGCCGGCTGCGCGCGGTCGCGCTCCACAGCGGTGCGCTGGCGGCGGCGAACACGACGTCGAGCAGCGCGACCGGGCCCTTCGCGAGCACGCCCAGGCCGATGCCGAGCCCGGCGACCAGCACGCCGCGCGCGATCCGGCCGTCGGCCAGATCGATCACGCCGAGCAGCGCGACCAGCACGCAGGCGGCGAGCAGCACGTCGAACATGATCGCGGTCGAGAACACCGCGAACCAGGCGATGCCGGCCATGACCCACATCGCGTGGCGTGCGGCCGTCTCCGATTCGCCGAGGCGCAGCACGATGCGCCGGATCAGCACCAGGCCGAGCAGCGAATAGGCCAGCGCCAGCGCGCGTCCGGTCCAGCCTTCGACGCCGGTCAACGACCACCCGGCATTGATCAGCCAGAACAGCAGCGGCGGTTTCTGCGCGTACAGCTCGCCGTTCAGATGCGGCACCAGGAAGGCGCCGCCCTGGCGCATCTCCCAGGCCACGGTCAGATAGCGCGTCTCGTCGATCGGCAGCGGCGGCAGCGCGAACACGACCGGCAGCAGCAACAGCGCCACCGGCAGCCACGGCCGCTCGAGCAGCGCGCGCAGCAACGGACTCATGCGGCGCGCGGCTGCGCCAGCAGCGGCAGCAGCTGGTCCGGCCGCGCCACGATCGCGTCGGCGCCGGCTTCGCGCAGCTCCTCCACGCTGCCGAATCCCCAGGCCGCGCCGATCGCATGGACCGCGTTGGCGCGGGCGCCGAGCACGTCGAAGCGGCGGTCGCCGACCATCGCGCAGGCGCTGGCGGCGACGCCGAAGTCCTCGAGCGCGCGCGCGATGCGTGCCGACTTGTCGCCGCTCACCGCGCCGGGCGGTGCGCCGTAGACGGCCTCGAATGCCGCACCGAACGGCAGATGCGCGACGATGCGGCGCGCCTGGTCCTCGATCTTGGTCGTGACCACGGCCAGGCGGCTGCCGCCCGTGTGCAGGGCGGCGATCGCCGCTGGCGATGCCAGGATAGACGCTGAGCTCGCGCCAGCCCGAGGCGATGTAGCGTTCGCGGTAGGCCGCGACGGCGGCCTCGACGCGCGGATCGCCGGCGCCGAACACGGCCGCGAAACTCTCGCGCAGCGGCGGCCCGATCCACATGCGCAGTGCCTCGCGCGGCGGCGCCGGCAGTCCGAACCGTGCAAGCGCATGGGCGACCGAAGCGGCGATGCCGGGCTCCGAATCGACCAGGGTGCCGTCGAGATCGAACAGCACCAGCGCCGGCAGCGCGCCGGCCAGGCCGCCGCCGCGCGGAACGGGATCAGCCACCGCGCTCGAGCAGCGCGGCGACGGCCGGCAGCGTCTTGCCTTCGAGGAACTCGAGAAACGCGCCGCCGCCGGTCGAGATGTAGGACACGCGGTCGGCGATGCCGTACTTGTCGACCGCGGCCAGCGTGTCGCCGCCGCCGGCGATCGAGAACGCCGCCGAATCGGCGATCGCCCGCGCCAGCGTGCGCGTACCCTCGCCGAACGCGTCGAACTCGAACACGCCGACCGGACCGTTCCAGACCACGGTGCCGGCCGCGGCGATCAGCGCCGCGTAGCGCGCGGCGGTCTGCGGACCGATGTCGAGCACCATGTCGTCCGCGGCGATCGCCTCGATCGGCTTGACGGTCGCCGGCGCATCGGCCGCGAAGCGCGGCGCGACGACGACGTCGACCGGCAGCGGAATCGCGGTACCGCGCGCCGCGGCGGCCGCGACGATGCGCTGCGCGGTCTCGATCAGGTCCGGCTCGTACAGCGACTTGCCGACCGTATGGCCGGCCGCCGCCAGGAACGTATTGGCGATGCCGCCGCCGACGATCAGCTGGTCGACCTTGCCGAGCAGGTTCTCGAGCAGGGTCAGCTTGGTCGAGACCTTGGAGCCGGCGACGATCGCCAGCAGCGGCCGCGCCGGCTGCTCGAGCGCCTTGGCCAGCGCGTCGAGCTCGGCCATCAGCAGCGGGCCGCCGGCCGCGATCTTGGCGTAGCGGATCACGCCGTGGGTGGAGGCCTGCGCGCGGTGCGCGGTGCCGAACGCGTCCATCACGAACACGTCGCACAGCGCCGCGTAGCGCCGTGCCAGCGATTCCTCGTCCTTGGCCTCGCCGACGTTCATGCGGCAGTTCTCGAGCAGCACGATGTCGCCCGGCGCGACCTCGACGCCGTCGACCCAATCGCGGACCAGCGGCACCTCGCGGCCGAGCAGCTCGCCGAGCCGCGCGGCGACCGGCGCCAGCGAGTCCTCGGCGCTCCACTGGCCTTCCTTCGGCCGCCCCAGGTGCGACATCACCAGCACCGCCGCGCCGCGCTCCAGCGCCAGGCGCAGGGTCGGCAGCGAAGCGGTGATGCGCTGCTCGGAGGTGATGCGGCCGTCCTCGACCGGCACGTTGAGATCCTGGCGGATCAGCACGCGCTTGCCGGACAGGTCGAGATCGCTCATGCGGACGATGGACATGCAACACTCCTGCGGGAAATTCCGGAAAAAAGACGGCGCGACGCGACCGCGGGGCCGGTCCGGGGCGCGTCATTACAGCGACTGGCCGGCGCCTTTGCAAACCGCCGGCAGGTCCTCCGGTCACGGCGCGGCGACGCCGCGGCAGGTCCGCCACGAGTGCCGGTACCGGCCGGCCGGGCGGCGCTCGAGACCGGACGCAGGCATCCGGACACGGCGCGGATGCACCGCGGACGCGCGATCCGGACGACCGGCGCGCGCTCAGACCTCGAACGTCAGCGCCAGCAGCAGCCCCTCGCCGACGTCGCGTGCGAACGAGGGCTCGACCGCGACGTACGGCTGCGCCGCCGCGGCCTGCGCGAGGATCCAGTCCGACAGCCAGGCGATCGGCGCGGCCGAGCGGAACAGCAGCATCGACTCGTAGTTCAGCAGCAGGCTGCGCGTATCGAGATTGACCGAGCCGGCCAGCGCGAGCTCGCCGTCGAAGACGATCGCCTTGGCATGCACCATGCCGGCCGTCAGGTGGATGCGCGCGCCGGCCGCGGCCAGACTGCGCAGCGCGCGGCTGCGCGCGAGATCGGCGATGCGGTGGTTGGACCGCGCCGGCACGACCAGATCGAGCGACACGCCGCGCAGGCAGGCCAGCCGCAAGGCCTGCAGCAGACCCGGATCCGGCACGAAGTACGGCGTCACCGCGACGATCCGCTCGCGTGCGCGCGCGCACGCCGCGTCGAGCAGAGCCAGTACGGTGTCCTCGGCCTGGTCGGGACCGCTCGGCACGAACAGCAGACCGGCCGTGCCGGTGTCCGCTTCGATCGCCGCGGACCGGACCTCGTCGGACCCGATCCGGCCGGCATCGGCGGCATCGGCTGCGACCGGCGCGACCGGCGCGGCCACGCCTGCGCCCGTGGCGGCGCCGATCGCGCCGGAAGCGGCCGCATCGCCCGCGGCCGGCGCATGCGCTGCCGCGTCGACCGTGCGACCGGACGGATGCGTCCGGCTGCAGTCGCCGCGCATCCAGTCGCGCTCGAACTGGCGCGCGACGACCGCGCCGATCGCGCCGTCCAGCTCGAACGTCAGATCGGTCCACGGCGCACCGCCGCGGTCGCTCGGAGAAGTACTCCGCAGCCAGATTGCGGCCGCCCATCCAGACCCGCACGCCGTCGGCGATGGTCCATTTGCGGTGATTGCGCAGGTTGCGCGCCTGGCCCAGGCGCAGCACCCACGGCGGCTGGAACACACGCACGTCGACGCCGGCCCGGCGCAGCCGCGCGACGATGCCGCGCCGCGCCAGCAGCAGGCCGGCACCGTCGATCAGCACGCGGACGCGCACGCCGGCACGCTGCCGCTCGATCAGGGCCGCAGCGACGCGCCCGCCGTCGGCATCGGCCGCGAACACGAACGTCGCCAGGTCCAGCGTGAAGCGCGCGCTGCCGATCAAGGCGATCAGCGCCTGCATCGAGGCCGCGCCGTCGGCATGGAAGCGCATCGCGCCGGCCACAGGACCGGCCAGGCCGAAGCCGCGCGCATAGGCCGCGGTCCAGTGCTGGTCGGCCGCCGCGGACCGCGCCGGCCGCGCCGGGCCGGGGCGATGCTTGCGGCCGCCGAAGACCAGATACAGCGGCAAGGCGAGATACGGTGCGAGCAGCAGCGCGAGCACCCAGGCGATCGCGGCGACCGGAGGACGCCGGTCGCGGCGCAGACGCGTCACCATGACATAGACCAGCAACGCCCCGATCACGACCAGCGCGTGCCAGGACACCCACGGTGTCGCCATCGCGTCCCGCCTCCCTCGCACCGGCGGCCGCCGGCGCATGCAGCGTCCCAGCCGCCGGCCGGACGGTCAACCGGCCTGCCTCGCCGCGGGACGAAACCCGCGCTGAAGCGCGGCGCACCGGCGCGGAATTTCCGCGCGGGCGCCGCGTCTATGCTGGCGCCGCATCTGCGCGGCGCCCGACGTCCGCTCCCGGACAGGCCCACGATGTCGACCCATTCCTTCCGTTTGCTCGCCTGCGCGGCGGCCCTGGCCGCCTGCGCCTCGGCCCATGCCGCCGCCCCGCCGCCCCCGCCCGATCCGCCGCTGCCGGCCTACGACACGCTCGACGCCGACCATGACGGCATCGTCACGCTGCCGGAGATCACGGTCCATGCGCCGCATCTGGCGCGGCGTCTGGCCGCCTGCGATCGCGACGGCGACCACAAGCTGACGCGCGAGGAATACGCGCGCTGCGGACCGGCACCGGCCGCGCACGCGCCGGCGCATTGACCGCGCCGGATACCGGCTCGCCGCGTGTCGCGGCGGCTGCCGGCGCGATCGATCCGGTCGCTTCGGACCTGCCGTGTGCGGTGGCGTCGTCCGACGGTGCCAGCCCGCCGGAGCGACGCATGGTGCGCGTGAGCGCGGCGTGCGATCGCGCTACAGCCGGATGATCAGCACGACCAGCGCCAGCAGCAGCGCCCATTTCAGCGCGTAGTACAGCGTCTTGTTGCGCTTGCGCAGCTCCTTGGCACGCAGGCGCAGCGCATAGAACGAGCCGAACGCGCGGTTCAGCGCACCGGTGCGGTCGCCGGTTTCGTTGGGCGAGGCCGCGGCCGCGACGAAATGGCGGCCGACCCAGCGGTTGAGCGCCTGTGCCCAGCGATAGCGCATCGGCCGCTCGACGTCGCAGAACAGGATCACGCGCTGCTCGCGCGTCTCGTTCTTCGCCGAATGGATATACGTCTCGTCGAACATCACGCTCTGGCCGTCGCGCCAGCTGTAGCGCGTGCCGTCGACCTCGATCCAGCAGCCGTCGTCGTTCGGCGTCTGCAGCCCGATATGCAGCCGCAGCGAGCCGGCGAACGGATCGCGGTGCGGGTGCAGGTGGCCGTCCGGCGGCAGCTCGGCGAACATCGCGGCCTTGACGCTCGGAATCTCGCGCAGCAGCGCCGTCGTGACCGGGCACAGCGCGCTCGCCGACGGATGCGTCTCGTCGTACCACTTCAGATAGAAGCGCTTCCAGCCGCGCCGGAAGAACGAGTTGAAGCCGACGTCGTTGTAACCGTCGGCGGCCTTGATCTTCTGCAGCTCGCGCAGGTGCAGCGCCTCGTCGCGGATCTCGCGCCAGCGCGCGCGCAGCGGCGCGAGCTCCGGAAACAGGTCCGGATCGACGAACGGCGTGGTCGGCACGCGCGAGAACGCGTACATCACGACGTTGATCGGCGCCATGAAGGTCGAATGGTCGGTGATCTGCCGCGACAGGCGATGGCGCACGCGGCCACGCAGATGCACGTAGAGCGCCGCGGCGAGAAACGCGGCGATGAGGGTCCACTTGATCACGTACGCTCCATCGGGGACGGCCCGCGGAGGGGATGGCGCGGGCTCGATACACGATAGCGCATCCGCGGCCGCCCGCCGATGACGGCCGTCATGCGCATCCGCCGCGGTGCCGCTCCGCCCGTCGCGCGACACGGGCGGCCGCCCGCGGCCGCGCCGGTCCTCAGAGCGCCGCGACGACGCGGGCGGCGGTCGCCGCGCCGTCGTAGCCGGCCAGCAGCTGCGCGAAGCGCACGGCGCGCTCCCGGTAGCCTGCATCGTCGATCACGGCCGACACCGCCTCGGCGAACGCCGCATAGCCGTCATGGCGCGTCGACAGCCGGCGACCGAGGCCGAGCCGCTCGATCGCCGCGAGGTTCCATTCCTGCTCGCCCTGGTTCGGCAGTCCGATCAGCGGCACGCCGTGGCCGAGCGCCGAGTAGATCGAGCCGCGGCCGCCGTGCGTGACCATCGCCGCGCAGCCGTCGGCGAGCACGGCGCTGGCCGGCACATAGTCGGTCACGACGACGTTATCGGGCAGCGGCGCGCCGGCATAGCCGTAGAGGCCGCCGGTCGCGGCGATGACCCGGTAGCCGTCGCGGCCGCCGAACAGGCGCGCCAGATAACCGACGACGCGCGTGAACTGCTCGCCGTAGGAGCCGAGGTAGACGAACAGCGTACGCCGGCCGGCCGTGCCGCCGATCGCCGCCGGCAGCGCGGCCGCCGACTCGTGCAGCAGCGGCCCGACCGCGTGCACGTGGCCGGGCAGGCCGTCCATCGGCATCAGCTCGCGCGCGTCCATCAGGATCGTCGCGTCGCCTTCGAACAGGTCCTGCAGCGAGTCGATCGGCGCCTGACCGCGCGTGCGCAGGAACGCGTTGTACGGCCGCGCCCAGGCGCGGAACAGCTGGCGCTCGGCCCAATGGCTGAGCGGCCGCAGCCAGCGCTGCGGCAGCGGTCGGACCCAGGCCGCCAGCGGGTGCGACTCGGGCAGCAGGCGCTCGCCGCGGTAGTAGCGCGTCAGCACGGTATTGCAGAGCACCGCCCGCGGCGTGCGCATCAGGCGTGCGGACAGGCCGAGCGTCGGCCGGTGCAGGTCGACCACCGCATCGGGCGCGATGCGTCCGATCAGCGCGCACTCGGCGTCGACGAACGCGGCGACGCTATCGGGCGTGTGGTAGTCCAGATTGGATCGGTTGAAATGCGCGACCGCGCGGCACGAATCGAGCTCGATCAGATCCTCGGCATCGAAGCCGTCGGCCTCGACGAAGCGCATGCACTGGCCGCGCCCGGCGAATACGACGCGATGGCCGGCCGCGCGCAGCGCCTCGCCGATCGCGATCAGCGGCTGCGTGCCGCCGAGGTGATGGGCGTACGGAAACATCAGGATCGTCTTCATCGGCGGCCGCTCCTTGCCCGGCCTCGTGACGGCCGTCCCCCGACGGCGCGGCGCACTGTACCGGAACGGCGCCACGACTCGCGCTGCGCTGCGGCACCGTTCCGGCGCGCGGCGGACCGCTCTCCGCCGGCGGGGGCATGGCCGCCTCGGCACCGCCAGAGACCGGCGGCGCCTGCGACAGGTGTCGCAGGCGACCCTCGACACCTGTCGCCGCTGTCGCTGCTGTCGCAGCGCGCCGGCTCTGCGGCATTGCACCACGTTGCGAAACGAACCGGACACGCATCAGACGCTTGCCATTCGCCGCTTCGCACCACGCTCGGACCTGGCACGGCGTGGAACGGACCTTGCACTTCATCAGCGCGTCAGCCGAACGGTGCTCTCGAGGGCCGCTCGCCGACCAAGACAAGCCGACGCTCGGATCGCGCCCTCGGGGACGTCGAGAGCGCCGGCACACAAAAACCGGGAGGACAATCATGAATTCGATCCAAGGGGCGCCGCGCGCGCCCCGCCGCCATCTGGCCCTTCGCATCGCCTGCGTGCTGGCGCTGGTCCACACCGGCCATGCCGCCGCGCAGATCACGTTCGACGTGATCGGACCGCACGAGTACGACTTGCCGGTCGACTTCGATCCGTTCAACGTGTTCGTGCAGTACGGCATGGTCCAGGAGGACGACCGCTTCTTCAATCGCCACGGCGACCGCGTCGACGGCTCGGGCGCCCAGCGCATCGTCGGCATGTCCAAGTACGTGCGCTTCTGGTCGCCCGAATCCAACCGCAACATCGGCGTGGCCTGGGAAGTGATCGTGCCGGAAGTGGCGATCCGCAACCGCAGCCTGGCCGACGGCGATCGCCACGTCAGCGGCATCGGCGATCCGCTGACCGGCTTTGCGATCTGGTACAAGCCCAGCGCCAACGCGACGCTCGGCTTCCAGTCGTTCCTGCAGATCCCGGTCGGCACCGACCGCGTCAGCGACACCAACTGGAAGAACCTCTCGAGCTTCTTCTGGGATTGGCGCATCGGCGAGAAGTTCGGCTGGACCGGCGACGCCGGCATCGTCTACCAGACGCGGCGCGACGACGGCGCGCGGCCGGGCATGGTCTGGCACACCAACAACCGCCTCGGCTGGCGTGCGACCAAGCGTCTGGAGCCGTTCCTCGCGATCGACGCGGAGTACCTCGAATCGCGCGACGGCGCGCCGAGCGCGCACGTGGTCGATGCCGGTCCGGGCCTGATGTTCCACACCTTCGACAACCAGTCGATCACGCTGCGCTACTCCACGTCGGTCGACGGCCGCAACCACAGCGTCAACGACAGCTTCAACATCAAGTACGCCTACGTCTGGTAACCGGCAGGCCGGCAAGGGCCTGCGCAGCCGCACGCTGCGCAGGCTTGCACGGCTCCTGATCCCTCAACGAGAGAGGCTGACATGAAACCTTTGATTGCTCTGGCCGTATCGATCGCCGTGCTGGTTGCGGTGTGGGTGTATCTGAGCATCGGCCTGCCGGCGCTCAAGCTGATTCCGTGGATCGGCTTCGTCGCCTGGGCGACCTTCTTCGCCGCGGGTGGCGGCAAGGCGGCGATCGTGCGCACGCTGCCGCCGGCGATCGCCGCCGTACTGCTGACCGCGCTGACGATGTTCGCGGTGGGTCACGCCGGTGGCGGACTGCCCGCATTGATCGTGCTGATCGCGGTGCTGGCCTTCTTGCTGGTCTTCATGGCCGGCCATCACGTGCTGGCCTATACGCCGGCCGCCTTCCTGGGCGCGGCGACCTACTTCGGCACCGGCGGCAAGATCGACGACAGCATCGGCTTCGTCATCGTGTCGTGGATCGTCGGCGTGGCCTTCGGCTACGTATCGGAGCGGTTCGGAGCCCGGCTCAGCAAGCCGGCCGCCGCGAACGGATAACTGCAAGATCGTCTTCTCGAGGAAACGCAATGACCACCGAGTACACCAACTACATCGACGGCGCCTTCACCGCCCGCTCCGCGGCGACGCTGGAGGTGACCAATCCGGCGACCGGCGCGCTGCTGGCGCGGATCCCCGACAGCGACGCGGCCGCGGTCGACGCGGCGGTCGCCGCCGCCAAGCGCGCGCAGCCGGCCTGGGAGAAGCTGCCGGCGATCCAGCGTGCCGGCCATCTGCGCAAGATCGCGGCCAAGCTGCGCGAGCACCGCACCGAACTGGCGCGCATCATCGTGCGCGAGCAGGGCAAGGTGCAGGGCCTGGCCCAGGTCGAGGTCGACTTCACCGCCGACTACATGGACTACATGGCCGAGTGGGCACGCCGCCTCGAGGGCGAGGTGCTGACCAGCGACCGTCCCAACGAGACCATCTTCCTGCTGCGCAAGCCGGTCGGCGTGGTCGCCGGCATCCTGCCGTGGAACTTCCCGTTCTTCCTGATCGCACGCAAGCTGGCGCCGGCGCTGGTGACCGGCAACACGATCGTCATCAAGCCGAGCGAAGAAACGCCGATCAACGCCTACGAGTTCGCCAGGCTGGTCGCCGAGACCGACCTGCCGGCCGGCGTGTTCAACCTGGTCGGCGGCCGCGGCGCGACCGCCGGCGACGCGCTGGTCTCGCATCCGGACGTCAATCTGATCACGTTCACCGGCTCGGTCGCGACCGGCAGCCGCATCATGCAGACCGCCGGCAAGAACCTTACGCGCGTCAATCTCGAACTCGGCGGCAAGGCGCCGGCGATCGTGCTGGCCGACGCCGACCTCGATCTGGCGGCCAAGGCCATTTACGATTCGCGTGTGATCAACACCGGACAGGTCTGCAACTGCGCCGAGCGCGTCTACGTCGAACGCAGCGTGCACGACGCCTTCGTCGAGCGCCTGACCGCGCTGTTCAAGGCCACGCGCTATGGCGATCCCTCGGTCGACGCCGACCTGCACATGGGCCCGCTGGTCAACCAGATCGGCCTGGAGAAGGTCGAGGCGCTGGTCGAGCAGGCCAAGCGCGACGGCGCCAACGTGGTCACCGGCGGCAAGCGCGCCGACCTCGGCCAGGGCTTCCATTACGAGCCGACCCTGATCACCGGCGCGCGCGCCGAGATGGACATCATGCGCAAGGAGATCTTCGGACCGGTGCTGCCGATCCAGGCCGTCGACAGCCTCGACGAGGCGATCGCGCTGGCCAACGATTCGGACTTCGGCCTGACCTCCTCGATCTTCACGCGCAACATCAATTCGGCGATGCAGGCCGTGCGCGAGTTGCGCTTCGGCGAGACCTACGTCAACCGCGAGCACTTCGAGGCCATGCAGGGCTTCCACGCCGGCCGCAAGAAATCCGGCATCGGCGGCGCGGACGGCAAGCACGGCCTGTACGAGTTCACCGAAACCCACGTGGTCTATCTGCAGACGCCCTGACCACGCCCCGCCACCCCAGCCCCAACGAACCACCGGCCCCACGCGCGCCGTCCGCCCAGCGGACGGCCGCCAGGCACCGCGAGAAACCGCATGACCGACAAGACCCCACCGTGCGCCTGTGCGTGCGCGACCCACGACCCGGCCCGCCGCAGCGTGCTGACCGGTGCCCTCGCCCTGGCCCTGGCCCCGCTCGGCGCGCCCGCGCTCGCGCAGGCCACGGGCCGCAGCCAGAAGCCCGAACCGGGCGACCGCCTGGCCTACATGATGGGCGACAAGAAGGATCAGGAGATCAAGCCCGGCGACCTCGTCGCCGGCGAGGCGCCGACACTGGCCTATCCGCTCGATCCGGCCTCCGGCAAGGTGCTGGTCTCGCGCGTCAACCTGCTGACCGTGGTCAAGCTCAAGGCCGAGGACATCAAGCCGGCCAGCCAGAAGAACGCCGCCGACGGCATCGTCGCGTTCTCGGCGATCTGCACGCACTACGGCTGTCCGATCACGACGCTGCACCCGAGCCAGAGCCAGATCGTCTGCAACTGCCACGGGTCGGTGTTCAACGCGGCCGATCGCGGCGTGGTCACCAACGGGCCGGCGGTGCGCCGGCTCGCGATGCTGCCGCTGGCGATCCAGGACGGAGCGCTGGTCGTGGCAGGCAAGTTCGACGGCCCGCTCGGGCCACCGACGTGACCGGCGCGGCATCCGCCGTGCCGGTCCATAACCACAAGAAACCTACGAGACACCGGGAGGAGACATCCATGAAGCTGCAAACGATCGTCGTCGCACTGACCGCGGCACTCGCCTCGGGCATCGGCGCCGCCGCCGAGTACAAGCCGGTCACCGCCGAGCGCCTGGCCAATCCGGAACCGGAGAACTGGCTGCTGACCAAGGGCAACTACGCCGGCTGGAGCTACAGCACGCTCAACCAGATCAACACGTCCAACGTCACCAAGCTGCGTCCGGTCTGGTCGGCCGCGACCGGCGTCAATTCCGGCCACGAGGCGCCGGCCATCGTCAACGGCGAGTACATGTTCGTCGCCACGCCGCACAACCACGTCTTCGCGTACAACGCCAAGACCGGTCAGCCGCTGTGGCACTTCCAGCGCGAGGTGCCCGAAGGTATCGGCGCCCTCCACCGCACCAACCGCGGCGTCGCGCTGTGGAACGACAAGGTCTACGTCGGCAGCGTCGACTGCATGCTGAGCGCGCTGGATGCCAAGACCGGCAAGCTGATCTGGGAAGCGCAGGTCTGCGACTGGGAGACCGAGAGCGCCTACATCACCTCGGCGCCGCTGGTCGTCAAGGGCAAGGTCCTGATCGGCCCGTCCGGCGGCGAGTTCGGCGTGCGCGGCTTCCTCAAGGCGTTCGACGCCGAGACCGGCAAGCTGGCCTGGACGCGCTACAGCGTACCGGCGCCGGGCGAGCCGGGTTCGGAGACCTGGCCGCAGACCGGCGAGTGGAAGGACGCGTGGAAGAACGGCGGCGGCACGATGTGGATGCCCGGCAACTACGACGCCAAGAACGACGTGATCTACTGGGGCGTCGGCAACGGCGCGCCGTGGCTCGGCGACCAGCGCCCCGGCGACAACCTGTACCTGGCCTCGGTGCTCTCGCTCAATCCGGCCACCGGCAACATCGTCGGCCACTTCCAGTACCACTGGAACGACTCGTGGGACTGGGCCGGCATGAACGCGCCGACGCTGGTCGAGTTCGACCGCGGCGGCAAGAAGGTCAGCGGCCTGATCAGCGCGCAGCGCAACGGCCGCCTGTACTGGCTGGACCGTGACGCCAAGGGCAAGATCACCTACAACAAGTCCGAGCCGTACGTCACCAACACGGTCTTCACGAGCATCGACCCGAAGACCGGCCGCCCGAGCTACAACGAGAACGCCAAGCCGGCCACCGGCAAGACGCGCACCTACTGCCCGAGCCTGTGGGGCGGCAAGGACTGGCCGTACGAGGCCTACAACCCGCAGACCGGGATGCTCTACATCCCGTACAACGACAACCACTGCCTGACCCTGACCGGCATGGTCCAGCCGCGCATCCCGGGCCAGTGGTCGGCCGGCGTGGACATCAACCGCCTCGATCTCTCGGTCAAGGAAGGCTTCGATCACATCGGCGGCATCCAGGCCTGGGACATCAACACCGGCAAGGAAGTGTGGCGCGAGAAGTATCCGCACTCGTGGAACTGGGGCTCGATCATGACCACGGCCGGCGGCGTGCTGTTCGCCGGCGGCACCAATGACCGCATGTTCCGCGCCTACGACGCCAAGAGCGGCAAGCTGCTGTGGGAGTTCCCGACCCCGTCGGGCATCATCTCGCCGCCGTCCACGTTCTCGATCGACGGCAAGCAGTACGTCGCGATCGTGTCCGGCTACGGCGTCGACGCCCAGTGGATCCAGGGCAAGATGCACACGCTGGCCGGCTGGGACGAGAAGGTGCCCGAAGGCGGTTCGGTCTGGGTGTTCGCACTCGGCGACTGAGCCATCGCTTCAAGACGGCGGCTGTACCGGCCGCCGTCGTCTCGAACTTCGATCCGCGCCGTCGGCATGAGGCGCGGATCTTTTTTTTTTGTCGCCGCTGATCGCTCGGTGAGTTCGGACTTCAGTCGAACATGAGCCGGCGCGGCAACCGCTGGATGCGCGCGCCCCTTGCTGGGCACAATGCAATGGCCGAGTCGTTCTTCAGCAGCTTGGTGAAGGAGCGCAGCCGCAAGCGCGTCTACAAGACCCGAGAGTGGGCGCGCGCCGACGTCTTCGACGACGTCCTGGCCTTCTGCAATCGAACCCGCCGTTACAGCCCTCTGAGCGGCGTCAGCCCCGAGGCTTTCGAACAGGCCCGGGCGCGAGGCTGGAAAGCGTCTCGAGACTCGGGGCAGCCCAGGACATTTCGTACCGAGAAGAAGGGACTCGCGACCCCATGCGCGGCGCACTCGGAAGCGCCATGGCGGGCGGACATGGAGCGAGCCGGCCGGAACTGCCGCATCGGCCAAAGCCGCCGGACGATCCGACGAAACCGTACAGGCCGCCGCTCCTGTCCTTGGATCGCGGCGCGGACGAACGCCGCGCCGACCCGGCTCAGGCCATGTCGAGCGGCGAGACGATGCCGTAGCGCTTCATGCGCCGATAGATCGTCGCGCGGCACAGGCCGAGGTCGCGGGCCGCGTCGCTGACGTTCCAGCGGCGGCGGCGCAATGCCTCGAGCAGGACGCCGGCGTCGCCGCGGCACTGCCGATCGGCACGACCGTCGAGCTCGACGCCTCGATCGCCGGCACGGCGAGGCCGAACGGTTGCTCACCGCCGGCGATCTCCGGCGGCAGATGGCCCACGTCGACGCATTCGCCGTCGGCGATCGACAGCGCGAAGCGGACCACGTTGCGCAGCTGACGCACGTTGCCGGGCCAGTCGTGGCCGAGCAGCAGCGCCCGCGCCGCATCGCTGATCGCCGGCGTGGTGTCCTGCGCAGCGGCTTCCTCGCGCAGGATCAGGTCGATCAGATAGGTCTGGTCCTGACGCTCGCGCAGCGGCGGCAGCAACAGCGTCGCGCCGCAGAGGCGGTAATACAGATCCTCGCGGAACGTGCCGGCGACGATCTGCTTGCGCAGGTCACGGTGCGAGGCGGCGATCACGTTCAGATCGACGCGGATCGGCCGGTCGGCGCCGAGCGGCAGGATCTCGCGCTCGGACAATACACGCAGCAGGCGCGTCTGCAGCGCCAGCGGCATGTCGCCGATCTCATCGAGGAACAGCGTGCCGCCGTCGGAGCGCTGGATCAGGCCCTTCATGCCCTTGCTGCGCGCGCCGGTGAACGTGCCGGGCGTGTAGCCGAACAGCTCGCTCTCGATCAGCGATTCGGGGATCGATGCACAGTTGACCGCGACGAAGGCGTTGGCGGCGCGGCGGCTCGACTCGTGCAGCGCACGCGCCAGCACTTCCTTGCCGGTGCCGGTCTCGCCCTGGATCAGGATGCTGACCGGCTTGTCGACGAGGCGGGCGGCACGATCGAGCAGCTGGCTCATGCGCGGATCGCTGCCGGCCAGCCGCGCGAGCACCTCGCCACGCGCCGGGGCGGGCTCGGCCTCGGCGGCGATGCGCGTGGCCGGTGCGATCCGCGGCGCGAGCACCGAGGCGTGATAGCCGTGGCCGTCCCAGGTGGTCACGATCGCCGGATCGTCACGGCCGCCGCCGCGCGTCAGACGCCAGATGTCGTCGATGCGGGTACCGAACACGCCGCTCAGATGGCTGCCGACCAGCTGCGCGCGCTGCGCCTCGTCGAGCCGCGCGCAGTCGAGCAGGCGCAGATGGCGGCGCGCGCCGGCGTTGGCGCCGACGATGACGCCGTCGCGGTCGAACGCGAGCATCAGCTCGCCGCTGACGTCGACCAGCGGACCGACCGTGCCGAGCCGCAGGATCCAGCGGTCGCGGAACTGCTGCATGAAGTTCGCGTCCTCGATCATGCGGCCGTAGAGCATGGTGAGATGGCGCACCAGGTGCTGGCTCTCGCGCTCGGCCGGCGAGGACAGCGCCGAGACGTCCAGCGCGCCGAGCAGGTTGCCGTGCGGATCGTAGAGCGGCGTGGTCGTGCAGCTCAGGCCGACGTTGCCGATGTAGAAGTGATCGTCGCGATGGCAGGTCAACGTGGTGCGCTCGGCCAGGCAGGTGCCGATGCCGTTGGTGCCGGCGTAGAGTTCGCTCCAGTTCGCGCCGAGCGTCAGGCCGGCGCGACGCAGCGCGATGTCCCAGGTGTCGTTGCCGATGTAGTCCACGCCGATGCCTTCGGCGTCGGTCAGCAGCAGCACGTAGCCCAGATCCGACACGTGCTTGTAGAGCTGCTCCATGCCGGCGCGTGCGACGCGCAGGTATTCCTCGTTCTGCTGGATGCACTCGCGGACCCGGCTCGGGTTCTCGATGCGGATGTCCGGCCGGCGCGCGGGATCCAGGCCGTAGCGCTCGACGCAGCGCAGCCACGAGCGCTGGATCAGGGACGTGCCTTCGCCGCCGGCGGCCGGCAGCGTGCCGGCGACGACGCCCAGAACGGTGTCGACATGGTGCTGCGACAGGGTCATCGGGTTACCTCCTGCGTATCCGCCCGCCTTCAGCATGCGGCGGCATTCGTTGTAGGGGGCCGGCATCACCGGTCCGGCGGCGCACGCGCCGCGTACATACTGCCGCCGGCCCTCCGGCGACACTCCGATCATCCCTGTCAGCGCCGCATTTCCGTTGCCGGCCGCCGTCGCTGCTCGCGGTCAGCGCGATGTCCGCCCGTTACGCCGCTGCGCCAGCTGCTCGCGCAGCGAACGGCGCGCCGGCCGCAGCGGCGCGCGCGACCGGGTCCATCCTGCCTGGTTGCGGGGGCCAGACCGCGCAGACGGGGCGCGATCCATGCAAAAAGACGATACAGCGCGGGGTGCGCGTAGAGCAGCCGCCAGCCTTTCCAGGCCAGCGTCTCGCCGATCGTACGCGCTGCGCCCTGCCCCTTCAACGCGGGTGTGCCGGCCGCGGATGGCGCCTCGTGCCGCGCCGCCTCGCGCAGGCGCATCAGCATGTCCGGGATCGGGATCCGCACCGGGCAGACCTCGCCGCAGGCGCCGCACAGGCTGGAGGCGGTCGGCAGGTCGCGCGTGGAGGCCAGGCCGAGCAGGTGCGGCTCGATGATCGCACCGATCGGGCCGGGATAGGTCGTGCCGTAGGACAGGCCGCCGACGCGCGCATAGACCGGGCAGTGGTTCATGCAGGCGCCGCAGCGGATGCACTGCAGCGTCGCGCGGAAGCGCTCGTCGCGATAGGCCTGGGTGCGGCCATTGTCGAGCAGGATCAGATGGACCTCGCGCGGGCCGTCCTTCTCATCCGGCCGGCGCGGGCCGGAGATCACGTTGAGATAGGTCGTCACCGCCTGGCCGGTCGCCGAACGCGTCAGCAGCGCGAACAGCGGCACGACGTGCTCGAGCTTCTCGACGACCTTCTCCAGGCCGGTGATCGCGATGTGCACGTCCGGCACGGTCGTGCTCATGCGGCCGTTGCCCTCGTTCTCGACCAGCACCAACGAACCGGTCTCGGCGACCAGGAAATTGACGCCGGAGACGCCGATCGGGGTGTCGCGGAACAGATTGCGCAGCGCCTGGCGGCCGATCGCGATCAGTTCGTTGACGTCCTCGGTGTAGGGCGCGTCCGGAATCCGGTCGGCGAAGATCCGCGCCACGTCCTCCTTGGTCTTGTGGATCGCCGGCATGATGATGTGGCTGGGGCGGTCATCGTCGAGCTGCAGGATGTACTCGCCCATGTCGGTCTCGACGCACTCGACGCCGGCCTCGGCCATGCGGTGGTTGAGCTCGATCTCCTCGCTGACCATCGACTTGCCCTTGACCATGCGCGTGGCACCGTGGCTGCGCGCGATCGACAGGAAGATCCGGTTGGCGTCCTCGGCGTTCTCGGCCCAGTGCACGCGGATACCGTTGGCGGTCAGATTGGCCTCCAGCCGTTCGAGCAGGTCCGGCAGCTGCGCCAGCGCGTGCTGACGCACGCGCTCGCCGAGGCCGCGCAGCCGCTCGAACGCCTCGGCGTCCGGGAATTGCGCGCTGCGCTTGTCCATCAGGAAGTCCATCGCGCCGCGGAAGCTGCGGCGCAGGACCGGGTCGGCCAGCACGAGGCGCGCGTTGTCCTTGAAGGCGGTCGGATCGGCGACCGGGCGCGTCGCGCTCATGGGCTCACCTCGTCGCGGATCAGCACGATCACCAGCTCCTTGGGTCCGTGCGCGCCATAGACCAGCAGGCGCTGGATGTCGGCGGTCTTGGAAGGACCGGTCACCAGCAGCGCATTGGTCGGCAGGCTGCCGGACCAGCCCTGCGCGTCGATCGCCGCGAACAGATCCGCAAACAGCGTGCTCGCGCGCAGCACCGCGATGTGCACCGGCGGCACCAGCGACAGCGTGCGCGGCTCGCGGCGGTCGGGCCAGACGATCAGCGTGCCGGTCTCGACGATGCCGCCGCGCGTCGTGGTGATGCCCGCGTCGATGCCGTCGAACAGCATTTCGCGGCAGGTCTCGATCGGCGCGTCGTACCAGGCCAGCCGCGC
The DNA here is from genome assembly GCA_024707225.1 of Dokdonella sp. Taxonomy (GTDB): domain Bacteria; phylum Pseudomonadota; class Gammaproteobacteria; order Xanthomonadales; family Rhodanobacteraceae; genus Dokdonella. Next base: position 2,084,878 of record JANQAE010000001.1, read on the forward strand.
CGCATCGATGTGCGCGGCGAGTCCGGCCGAGTGCGGTGTCGCGCCCGGCCAGCACGCGGCGCAGGCCCTTGGCGCGGACCACCCCGGCGATCGCTTCGGCCCAGTCGTCGGGACCGGTCTCGACGACCTCGGCGCGCCAGCCGCGTGCGCGTTCGGCGAACGTCGCGACGTGCGCGGCCGGATCGGTGCTCCACGCGCGGGCGCGGAAATGGGCGGCCACGTCCGGCACCGGCGGCGGCGTCGCCGAACCGGCCGCGCGCAGCCGGCCGAAGATCGCGGCACGCGCGCGCCGGCTGGCCTCGTCGATCGGCGCGTTCATCGTGCCGGCTCCGCGCCGGCCGCGAGCCGGCGCAGCAGAAAGCTCGCAATGTGTTCGCCGCGCAGCGATGCGCCGCGCTGCTCGAGCGTCAGGTTGAGATTCATCAGGCAGCCACAGTCGGCGCTGACGAATCGGTCGCAGCCGGTCGCGAGGATCGCCTCGACCTTGTCGGCGGCCATCGCCGCCGAGATGTCCGGCTGCTTGACCGAGAACGTGCCGCCGAAGCCGCAGCATTCCGGTTCGTGGTCGTGGACCGCCAGCGTCACGCCGGGCAGGCGCGCCAGCAGGTCGCGCCCGACCGTGTGCGTGCCCATCTCGCGGCGCGCGCTGCACGAGGTGTGCAGGCACAGCGTCTCTTCGGCTCCGGCGGACGCGATCTCTTCGCCGAGCAGACCGGCGACGAACTCGGTGAACTCGACCGTGCGCGCGGCGATCGCCGCGGCCTTCGCCGAGCGCAGCGGATCGTCGGCGAACAGGCGCGGCCAGTGGTGACGGATCATGCCGCCGCACGATCCGGACGGCACGACGATCGGCCAGGGCTCCGGAAACAGGTCGAGCTGGGCTGCCGCGACTGCGCGCGCGTCATCCGGAAAGCCGCTGGTATAGGCCGGCTGTCCGCAGCAGGTCTGGCCGGCCGGAAAGCTCACGCGCACACCGAGCTGCTCGATGACTTCGACCGCGTCGAGTCCGGCCTGCGGCGCGAACAGGTCGAGCAGGCAGGTCGCGAACAGGTAGACGTCCGCCGGGGGCGCCGGGTCGGGCTGCGTCGCTGGGGCCGGGATCGTTGCCATGTGCATCCGGTGACCTTGAGTGCGCGCCGGAGTGTGCGCGCGGTCACGCCGGCCGGTATATTGGTCAGACCAATTTTGCGGATCAGGCCATGTCGCGCCGCGTCGAAACGGTGGTCGACCATCTGGAGTCGGCGATCGTCCAGGGTGTCTACGCGCCGGGCACGCGCCTGCCGGGCGAGCGTGCGCTCGGCGCCGCGCTCGGCGTCTCGCGCGCGACCGTCCGCGACGCGCTGGCCGCCCTGGTCAGCCGCGGCCTGCTGCAGCGCCGCCACGGTGACGGCACCTACGTCAACGACCAGGCCGAGCGGCAGATGGCCGAAGTCTGGGTCGACATGGCCGAGCGACATCCGGCGCTGCAGGGCGACCTGATCGAATTTCGCGAGATGCTCGAGAGCCGCGCCGCCGAGCTGGCCGCGACGCGCCACGATGCGGCCGACCGCGAGCGATTGCTGGCGGCGCTCGCCGCGGTCGACGCGGCCTACAGCGGCGAGGATCGCGGCGCGCAGATCCGCAGCGACGTGGCGTTCCATCGCGCGATCGCCGAGGCGACGCACAATCCGCTGTTCGCATACCTGATGAATTCGCTGCTGCGCCTGCTGCACGAGCACGTGCAGCTCAGCCTGGCCGGCGTCGCCCCGCATTCGGACACGGCGCGCCAGCTGCGCATGCAGCACCGCGCGCTGGCCGAGGCGATCCTCGCGCGCGACGCCGAGCGCGCCCGTCGCCAGGCCGGCGGCCACATCGATTTCGTCGGCGTGCGGCTCAACGCGATGCGCCGGCCGCCGGCGCGGCGCTGATGGCGGCTCGCGGCGGCCGGCGCGTGCGGCAAGGCGCGCGATGGAACGGCGTGTACGCCGCCGATCAGGCCGGCAGCGCAGCCGCAGCGTCGGGCCGCAGATAGCGCGCGCGCTTGCGCGGCGTCAGGCGGTCCAGGTCGAGCACGATCAGGCCGTCGACGCTGTTGCGGAACGCCGGATCGACGCCGAACGCGAGAAAGCGCGCGCCGCCCGGCTCGCACAGCTCGGTGTACTGCCGGTACAGGATCGGCAGCCGCGCGCCGGCCGCATCGAGCCGCGCGCGCAGCAGCGCCATCGCCTGCCCGGCATCGCAGTCGCCGAACGACGGCGCGTCGCCGGCGTAGCGGAACGGATGATGCGCGCGCACCAGACCGCCGGCGTCGCCGAAATAGCGCGTGTAGTACGCGACGATCTGCTCGCGCGCCGCCGGCGGCAGCTCGGCGCTGATCGAGACCGGGCCGTGCAGGTGGCGCACGTGCGGATGCGTGCGCAGCCAGGCGCCGATGCCCTGCCACAGCCAGTCGAGGCTGCGCGTGTTGCGGTAGCGCGGCTGCACGAAGCTGCGGCCGAGCTCGGCGCTGCATTCGAGCAACGGTCGCAGCCGCCCGTCGAGGTCGAACAGGCTGTGCACATAGAGGCCCGCGCGGCCGCGCTCGGCCAGCACGCGCGCGCAGTCGGCGATCCGGTAGGCGCCGGCGACCTCGCCGGCCGCGCCGTCCCAGACCACGATGTGGTCGTACCAGCTGTCGTAGACGTCGGTGTCGAGCCGGCGGCCGGTGCCTTCGCCGACGCTGCGGAACGTCAGCTCGCGCAGGCGCGCGATCTCGCGCAGCAGCGGCGAATCGCTGAGCAGGCGGCCGGCGTGGATGCGCAGGCCCTCGCCGTTCTCGGCGATCAGCGCCAGCCGCTCCAGGTCCTTGCGGATCGCCGCCGGAGCCGGCCGATGCGCGAGCGGCGCCTGCGCTGCCGACCAGCGATCGCCGCGGCGGCCGATCGCGTAGACGGCGCGGCGCACCTCGCGCGAGACGCGGCGCCGGTCGGCGACGCCTTGCATGACCTCGCCGATCGGCCGCGGCGCGCCGACGCGGATCACCAGCCGGCTCTGCTGCCGGGCGAACATCTCGCGCGGCAGCAGGCCGGTGCCGAGCGGCCGGAACAGCGCCGACACGCCGTAGAACAGCGCCGAGTTGCGCCCTTCGATGCGCACCGGCACGACCGGCGCGGCGGCCTGCTCGGCGAAGCGCAGAAAGCCGTGCCGCCAGGCCGCGTCGCGCACGCCGATCGGCGTCAGCCGCGACACCTCGCCGGCCGGAAACACGATCACCGCCTGCTCGGCGCCGAGCGCCTGGTCGACCTGGCGCAGGCTGTCGGCGCCGGCGCGGCCGCCGAACACGCGCAGCGGAATAAGCAGGTCCGACAGCCCCTCGAACGCGGCCAGGAAATCGTTGGCGAGGATGCGCACGTCGCGACGCACGCTGCCGACGAAGGCCAGCAGTGCCAGCGCATCGAGCGCGCCCATCGGATGATTGGCGACGATCACGACGCGGCCGGTCTCGGGGATGCGCTCGCGCTCGACCTGATCGACCAGGAAGCGGCAATCGAGCCGCTCCAGCGCGGCCTCGACGAACGCGAACCCGCGCAGATGCGCATGGTCGCGCACGAAGGCGTCGATGTCGTCGATGCGCGCGATCCGGGCGAGCGATCGGATCAGCTGGCGCGAGAACGACGCACGGCGACCGCTGAACCATTGCGGGAAGCGCGCCTCGATCCTGCCTTCCAGATCGAGCATGGATACGGTCTCCTCGTCGCCCTGAGTGCGCGCACGCTAGGTCCGCCTCGTTGCAGCCACGTGACGGCGGTCATCACGCGCGTGTCATCTGCGCCGGCCACGATGGCGGCGAACGATCGGACCGGACTCACCGGAATGCCCGCCATCCAGCCCGCCCACCGCACCGCGACGCGGCCGAGCCTGCGCGATCGCGTCGACCAGCGGATCTTTCACGCGATCTGGTCGCGCAGCCTGGTCTACAACACCTGCTGGGAAGACCCCGCCGTCGACCGCGTCGCGCTCGGCATCGGCGACGACGACCATGTCCTGGTCATCACCAGCGCCGGCTGCAATGCGCTGGACTATGCGCTGGCCGGTCCGCGCCGCATCGACTGCGTCGATGCCAATCCGCGCCAGAACGCCCTGCTCGAACTGAAGCTGGTCGGCATCGCCGCGCTCGACTTCGAGGACTTCTATGCGATCTTCGGAGAAGGCCACCATCCGGACTTCGCGCGGCTGTACCGGACCCGGCTGCGCGAGCGGCTGACGCCGTTCGCGCGCGAGTGGTGGGACCGCCACACGCAGTGGTTCTCCAGTGCGCGCGGCAGCTTCTATTTCCACGGCCTGTCCGGTCTGGTCGCGCGCGGCGTGCGCGCCTGGTTCCGCGCGCAGCCGCGGCTGCGCGTGGCGATGTTCGACCTGCTCGCGGCCGGCGACCTCGACAGCCAGCGCCGCATCTACGACAGACAGGTCGCGCCGCTGCTGTGGAACCGCGCGGTCAACTGGACGATCTCGCGGCAGCTGGTCATGAACCTGCTCGGCGTGCCGCATCCGCAGAGGCGCCTGGTGCAGGCCGAGCATGCCGACGGCGTCTCGGGCTTCATCCGCGCCGCGCTCGAGTACGTATTCCGCGAACTGCCGCTGGCCGACAACTATTTCTATCGCGTCTACCTCACCGGCCGCTATGCGCCGGACTGCTGCCCGGAATATCTCAAGCGCGAGAATTTCCTGCGCCTCAAGGACGGTCTCGCCGAGTCGATCCGCCTGCACACGACGACGGTCACCGCATTCCTGCACGGCGGCGACGCACCGATCTCGCGCTTCGTGCTGCTCGACCACATGGACTGGATGGGCTCCTACCACCCGGCCGCGCTCGACGAGGAATGGCAGGCCATCCTGACGCGCGCCGCGCCGCATGCGCGCATCCTGCTGCGCAGCGCGCAGACGCAGCCGGTCTGGCTCGACCAGGTGCGCCTCGCCGACGGCGCGACGCTGCGCCAGCGTCTGCGTTTCGATTCCGCCCTGGCCGCCGCGCTGCAGCCGCGCGATCGCGTGCACACCTATCCCGGCCTGGTGATCGCCGATGCGCCGGCTTGAGGCGCTGCGCGCCGACTTCACCGTTCTGCGCGCGATGACGCGCGGCATGCCGGCCGGCGCCAGCGCGGCGGCGCGGCTGTCGGCGTTCTATGCGCCGCAGGCCGAGCATTACGACCGCTTCCGCGAGCGCCTGCTGCACGGACGACAGCAACTGATCGACGCGATCGCGCTGCCGCGCGACGCGCACGTCGTCGACCTCGGCGGCGGCACCGGCCGCAACCTCGAACACTTCGGCGCGCGCGCCGCCGGCATCGCCCGCTACGAGGTCGTCGATCTGTGCGCGCCGCTGCTCGAGCGCGCGCGGGCACGCGCGGCGCGCCACCCGCAACTGCGCGCGGTCGAGGCCGACGCGACGCAATGGCGCCCGGACCGTCCGGTCGACGTCGTGATCCTGTCCTATGCGCTGACGATGATGCCCGACTGGCGTGCCGCGATCGGCTCGGCGATCGCGATGCTCGCCTCCGGCGGCACGCTGGCCGTGGTCGACTTCTACGTATCGGCCGGCCGCCCGCTCGCCGGCTGCGTGCGCCACGGCTGGACGACACGGCGCTTCTGGCCGGCCTGGTTCGGCCACGACGGCGTACGCCTGGACCCTGAGCATCTGCCGACGCTGTGCAGCGCACTGCCCGACCACGTACGCGTCGAATCACGCGGCGCGGTGCCGTATCTGCCGCTGCTGCGCGTGCCGTACTACCGTTTCCTGGGGACCAAGCCGTGAACATCCATCGGGTCCGCTCGGTCTTCATCTCGGACGTGCACCTGGGCACGCGCGCCTGCCAGGCCGAGCGTCTGCTCACGTTCCTGCGCGCGTATCCGGCCGAGTATCTGTACCTGGTCGGCGACATCGTCGACTTCTGGGCGATGCGCCGAGACGTGCGCTGGACGCCGGCGCAGAACACCGTCGTGCAGAAGATCCTGCGTCGCGCGCGCCACGGCGAGCAGGTGGTGTTCATCCCCGGCAACCACGACGAGGCATTGCGCGAATACACCGGCATCCGCTTCGGCGACATCCGGCTCGAGCGCGAATGGGTCCACACCACCGCCGAGGGCAAGCGCTATCTGGTGCTGCACGGCGACGAGTTCGACCAGGTCACGCGCTACCACCGCTGGCTCGCCGTGCTCGGCGACGTCGGCTACACCTGGCTCGTGCGCGCCAACGGCTGGCTGTCGTGGCTGCGCCGCAAGCTCGGCATCGCCGGCTACTGGTCGCTGGCCGGCTACGCCAAGCGCAAGGTCAAGGTCGCGGTCAGCTTCGTCGGCGACTTCGAAGGCTCGGTCGCGCGCGCGGTGCGCGAGCGCGGTCTGGACGGCGTGATCTGCGGACACATCCACGTCGCGGCGATGCACGACATCGAGGGCATCCGCTACGTCAACTGCGGCGACTGGGTCGACAGCTGCACGGCGATCGTCGAACACCACGACGGGCAGCTCGAGCTGATCCACTGGAGCGCGGAGGAGGCCGACACGCACACGGCCGAAGCGTTCGCCGAGGACATGCTGCTGCGCCCGCGCGCGCAGACGCGCAGGATCGCGGCCTGAGCGCGCGGCGGCGAACCGCCTACCGCGCCGGACGCGGCATCCCGCCGCGCCGGCCCCTACCGCGGCCTCGCGCTTTCGCAGCGCTCAGGCCGTGCCCGGTACGTCGGGCTGGTTCTCCGGGCGTGCCGCGTCGAACGCCGGCAGTGCCAGGCAGGCCTGTTCGATCCGCGCGATCGTCGGATACGGCGTCAGATCGACGCGGAAGCGGTGCGCATTGTAGACCTGAGGGATCAGGCAGGCGTCGGCCAGACCCGGCTGGTCGCCTTCGCAGTAGCGGCCGGTCGACGGGTGCTCGGCGAGCATTTCCTCGAATGCGCGCAGGCCTTCGCGTATCCAGTGCTGCGTCCAGCGCTGGCGCTGCTCGGCATCGACCGCGAGTTCGCGCTCCAGATACTGCATGACGCGCAGATTGTTCAGCGGATGCACGTCGCAGCCGATCAGCTGCGCCAGCGCGCGCACACGCGCGCGGTCGCGGATCATCGCCGGCAGCAGCTTGATCGCCCCGTCGTAGGCCTCGTCGAGATATTCGATGATCGCCATCGACTGACGCACGACGCGGCGGCCGTCGATCAGGACCGGCACCAGCTCCTGCGGATTGAGCTCGTGATAGCCCGGGTCGTGCTGTTCGCCGCCGTTGTTGACCAGATGCACCGGCACCTGGTCGTACGGCAGCATCTTGAGATTCAGCGCGATGCGCACGCGATAGGCCGCGCTCGATCGCCAGTAGCTGTAGAGGGTCAAACGCTCGCTCATGCCGGTGCCTCCCCGCGCCGTTCCTGAACGGTCGGCGCCGATTATCTCAGCGAATCGCCGGGATGTTGAGCGGGGGCGCCGCCCGCGCGCCGCGCAGCCTCGTGGCCGCCATTGCGCGGCCCTGACCCCGCCGCAATGGATCCGCGCGGCGCCTGCCGCGCTCCGCGTACCCTGCGGGATCAGTCCTGTTGTGGCCGGTAGCGCTCGATGCGCTGCTCGATCGCACCGAAGAGGCTGGCGCCCTGTGCATCGGTCATCTCGATGCGGACCGTATCGCCGAACGCCAGGAACGGCGTCGCCGGCTTGCCGTCGCGCAGCGTCTCGACCGTGCGCTGCTCGGCCAGGCAGGACGCGCCCTTGGCGGTGTCCTCGTTGGCGATCGTGCCCGAACCGACCAGGGTACCGGCGGTCAGCGGGCGCGTCTTGGCCGCGTGTGCGATCAGCTCGGCAAAGCTGAACTGCATGTCGACACCGGCTTCGGCCTCGCCGAACCAGCGGCCGTTGATCCAGGTGCGCATCGGCAGGTGCAGCTTGCTGCCCTGCCAGGCGTCGCCGAGCTCGTCGGGCGTGACCAGCACCGGCGACAGTGCCGAGCGCGGCTTGCTCTGCAGGAAGCCGAAGCCCTTGGCCAGCTCCGGCGGGATCAGCCCGCGCAGCGAGACGTCGTTGACGAGGCCGACCAGCTGGATGTGGCGTGCCGCCTCGGCCGGCGTGACGCCCATCGGCACGTCGTCGGTCACGACCAGGACCTCGGCTTCCAGATCGATGCCGTAGTCCTCGCTGGCGACCAGGACCGGATCGCGCGGTCCGAGGAAGCCGGCGCTGGTCGCCTGGTACATCAACGGATCGGTATAGAAGCTGGCCGGCACCTCGGCGCCACGCGCGCGCCGGACGCGCTCGACGTGCGGCAGGTAGGCGCTGCCGTCGACGAACTCGTAGGCACGCGGCAGCGGCGCGGCGAGCGCGTCGAGGTCGAGGTCGAACGCATCGGCGGCGCGGCCGTCCGAGAGCGCCTCGTACAGCGCGTTGAGCCGCGGCGCGACAGCTTCCCAGCCGTCGAGCGCGGCCTGCAGCGTAGCGGCGATGCCGGTCGCGCGCACGGCGCGGCTCAGAGCGCGGTCGACGACGATCAGCGTGCCGTCGCGGCCGCCTTCCTTGAGACTTGCAAGCTTCATCTGGATCGCTTCCCCGTTGAGTGGTCGGCCGGCGCTCAGCGCCGGCTCGGGTCGAAATGCTTGGCCAGGCCCTGCCAGCACGCGTAGTAGTCGCGCTGCAGCTGCGGCGATTCGAGCGCCTGCCGGGTCGGGTGGATCACCGCACGGGTCTCGAACATGAAGGCCATGGTATCGACGATGTGGTCGGGCCTGCTCGTGTCGGCGGCAGAGGCCTTCTCGAAGCTGGTCGCATCGGGTCCGTGGCCGCTCATGCAGTTGTGCAGGCTGCTGCCACCGGGCACGAAACCGCCGGCCTTGGCGTCGTAGGCGCCGTGCACAAGGCCCATGAATTCGCTGGCGACGTTGCGATGGAACCACGGCGGACGGAACGTGTCCTCGGCGCACAGCCAGCGTGGCGGAAAGATCACGAAATCCAGATTCGCGGTGCCCGCCGTGTCGCTCGGCGAGGTCAGCACCGTGAATATCGAGGGGTCGGGATGGTCGTAGCTGATCGACCCGATCGTGTTGAAGCGGCGCAGGTCGTAGCGGTACGGCGCGTGATTGCCGTGCCAGGCGACCACGTCGAGCGGCGAATGGCCGATCGCGGCGCGCCACAAATTGCCCTGGAACTTGGCGATCAGCTCGAAGTCGCCCTCCACGTCCTCGTAGGCCGCATGCGGCGTCTCGAAGTCGCGCGGATTGGCCAGGCCGTTGGAGCCGATCGGCCCCAGATCGGGCAGGCGCAGCGCCGCGCCGAAATTCTCGGCGACGTAGCCGCGCGCCTCGCCGTCCGGCAGGTCGACGCGGAAGCGGATGCCGCGCGGAATCACCGCGATCTGCTGCGGCTCGACCTCGACGACGCCGAGTTCGGTCGCGATGCGGAGCCGTCCGCGCTCGGGCACGATCAGCAGCTCGCCGTCGGCGCTGTAGAAATAGCGGCCCTGCATCGGGCGGTTGGCCGCATAGAGATAGATGCCGATGCCGGTCTGCGAGGCGGCGCCGCCGTTGCCGGCGACCGTGACCAGCCCGTCGACGAAGTCGGTCGGTGCGGTCGGCAGCGGCAGCGGATCCCAGCGCAGCTGGTTCGGCGTCGCCGGTGCCTCGTCGAAGCGGTTGTGGAAACGCGGATGCGCCAGCGCCTCGAACGGGCGGTGCATCGACGCGGGCCGGATCCGGTACAGCCAGCTGCGCCGGTTGGCGTGGCGCGGCGCGGTGAACGCGGTACCGGAGATCTGTTCGGCATACAGCCCGTAGGCGGCGCGCTGCGGAGAATTGCGCCCCTCGGGCAATGCACCCGGCAGGGCTTCGCTCGCGAACTCGTTGCCGAAGCCGGTCTGGTAGCCGCTGGATCGAGAAGAAGACATGCCGACACCTCGGAGCGCCGCGACCGCGGCGCACTGCCGTTGAACGGCGGGCCGCACGTCAGCGCCGGCCCGCCTCCTGGATCGTCCGCCGTGGAGCGGTCAGAGCACGCCGCGGCGCATCTGGTCGCGCTCGATGCTCTCGAACAGCGCCTGGAAGTTGCCGTTGCCGAAACCTTCGTTGCCCTTGCGCTGGATGATCTCGAAGAAGATCGGACCGATGCAGTTCTGCGTGAAGATCTGCAGCAGCAGCTTCTTCTTGGTCTCCGGGTCGGCGTCGATCAGCAGCTTGTTGCGCTGCATGCGCGTCAGATCCTCGCCGTGGCCGGGGATGCGCTGATCGACGACCTCGTAGTAGGTCTCCGGCGTGTCGAGGAAGGCCACGCCGCGCGCGCGCATCGCCTCGACCGTGCCGTAGATGTCGTCGGTGAAGCAGGCGATGTGCTGGATGCCCTCGCCCTTGTACTCGTCCAGATACTCGTTGATCTGCGACTTGGCGTCGGAGGACTCGTTGAGCGGGATGCGGACCATGCCGTCCGGCGCGGTCATCGCCTTGGACACCAGGCCGGTCTTGGCGCCCTTGATGTCGAAGTAGCGGATCTCGCGGAAGTTGAACAGCCGCTCGTAGTAGTCCGCCCAGCGCTCCATGTTGCCGAAGTAGAGGTTGTGGGTCAGATGGTCGATGAAGGTCAGACCGAAACCCTTCGGATGGCGGTCCACGCCCGGCAGCCATTCGAAGTCGGCGTCGTAGACCGAGCCGCCGGCGCCGTAGCGGTCGACCAGATACAGCATGCAGTCGCCGATGCCCTTGATGACCGGCACGTCGACGGCGCCGGTATCGGCCTTGTGCGTGAGCTTTTCGGCACCGTTGGCGAGCGTGGCGGCGAGCACCTCGTCGGCCGGCTTGCGGAAGCGGATCGCGAAGCCGCAGGCGCTCGGACCGTGCTGGGCCGCGAAGTCGGCCGCGAACGAATCGGGCTCCTCGTTGACGAGGAAGTTGCAGTCGCCCTGGCGGTACAGCGTCACCTTGCGGCTACGGTGACGGGCGACCGCGGTGAAGCCGAGATTGCCGAACAGCTCGTGCAGCAGCTTCGGATCGGGCGCGGCGAATTCGACGAACTCGAAGCCGTCCACGCCCATCGGGTTCTCGAACGTGGTGACCTCGATGCCGGTATTGGGTACGGTCGGATGGGGCTGGGCGTTCATGGCGGCTCCGTGGGGAACGACGCGCCGTGCGGGCGGCGCAATCCGCGTGTTATAGTTTCATATGAAACCAATTGCAAGAGGCAGTGCAGCATGCCCGGACGCGTCCTGTTGGAGCTGGAGGCCTTCCTCCCGTACCGGCTTTCGGTGCTGTCGAACACCGTCAGCCAGGCGATCGCCCGCATCTACGAGACGCGCTTCGACCTGTCGGTGACGGAATGGCGCGCGATGGCCGTGCTCGGCCGCTACAGCGGCATTTCGGCGCGCGAGGTCGCGCTGCGCACGGCGATGGACAAGGTCGCAGTCAGCCGCGCGGTCGCGCGCCTGCTCGCCAAGGGCCTGATCGAACGCGATACCGCCGAGCACGACCGCCGCCAGTCGGTGCTGCAGCTGTCGGAGGCCGGCTGGACGATCTACGACCAGGTCGCGCCGCTCGCGCTCGAACACGAGCGGCGCCTGCTCGATCACCTCGATGCCGAGGAGAAGCAGTGGCTGGCGCGCATCCTCGAGAAACTCTGGCAGGTCGAGCGCAGCGCGCTGGAATCCTGACGCCGACATCGCCGCGGGCGCGACGCCGGTCCGGATCGGGCATGGCATCGTCCGCGCCGGCATCGCCGGCGCGGACGAGCGGAGACTTACTTGACGCCGTGCATCAGGCGCTGGATCAGCGGTGCGATCAGGAACAGCAGCACACCGGGGATCACCAGGGCCCAGAAGCCGAACGTGTAGCCGCTGAGCGCCGACTCGACGTTCATGCCGCCCTCGCCGCTGACGTGGCTGGCGAAGATGCCCGACAGGTTGTTGCCGATCGCGGTCGACAGGAACCAGCCGCCCATGCCGAAGCCGACCAGACGCACCGGCGCCAGCTTGGTCACCATCGACAGGCCGATCGGCGACAGGCACAGCTCGCCGACCGACTGGATCACGTAGACCATGAACAGCGTCCAGAACGGGATCTTCAGCGACTGCGGATCGACCAGACTCGACAGCGCGAATATCAGCAGCAGGAATGCCAGCGCGTTGAAGATCAGGCCGAGGCCGAACTTGCGCGGAATCGACGGGTTGTGGCGGCCCATCTTGACCCACAGCCACGCCAGCACCGGCGCCAGCGTGATGATCGCCAGCGAGTTGACCGACTGGAACCAGCCGACCGGGAAGATCCAGCCGCCGAAGTCGCGATTGACGATGTTCTGCGCGAGGAAGTTGAACGAGCTGCCGGCCTGCTCGAAGAAGCACCAGAACAGCACGTTGAAGACGAAGATGATCAGCATCGCGACGGCCATGTCGCGCCGGATCGCGCCGTCCTTGAAGCCCTCCTTGAGGATCAGCACGCACAGTCCGACGAACAAGGCGGTCAGGATCCACTGCAGCGCGCCGGCGCCGATCGACAGCAGGAAGTAGAACACCGGGATCGCGACCAGCGCGCAGATCGCCGTCGCCAGCACGCGGCCGCTGCCCTCGGCGCCTTCCGGCGGCCGGCCGATGCCGAGCAGCTGCCGGCGGCCGAACCAGAACCAGACCAGGCTGATCAGCATGCCGATGCCCGAGACCAGGAACACGACCTTGTAGGCCGGCATCTGCGGCGTGCCGCCCATGATGCGCTCGGCGAGGATGCCGGTCAGCCACGGCGCGAGCATCGCGCCGAGGTTGATGCCCATGTAGAACAGCGTGAAGCCCGAGTCGCGACGCTCGTCACCGGTCGCGTAGAGCTTGCCGACCATCGTGGAGATGTTCGGCTTGAACAGGCCGTTGCCGACGATCACGGTCGCCAGACCGAGTTTGAACAGGGCCTCGTTCGGCATCATGATCAGGAACAGGCCGGCCGCCATGATGACCGCGCCGAGCAGGATCGAACGCTGATAGCCGATCACGCGATCGGCGACGTAGCCGCCGAACAGCGCCGCCGCATAGACCAGTGCCAGGTAGGCGCCGTAGAGCCGGCTGGCCGGCGCCTCGCCGGCCGCATCGCCCGCATAGAACTGCGCGACGATGTACAGGGCCAGCGCCCAGCGCATGCCGTAGAACGCGAAGCGTTCCCAGAACTCGGTCATGAACAGCATCCACAACGGACGCGGATGACCCATCGTCTGCGGGAACTGGGGAAGCGCGTCGCCCGCGGGCGACGTGGCGGTACCGCTCATAGGCGGATTCTCCTGCTGGAAAGGATGGATGAAAGCGAAGCGCGCGGGCGGACGACCAGCCCCTGCCGCGGCCGACAGGTTTAACCGCAGATGAATGCGACGTCAAATCGCGCCGCGTCAATCGGCGTACCGCACACTCAGCGCGTGCCGATCACGGTGCGCACCTCGAACAGCTCGGGAAAGAACGTGAGGTCCAGCGCCTTGCGCAGGAAACCGACGCCGGACGAACCGCCGGTGCGCGGCGGAAGCCGATGATCCGCTCGACGGTCTTCATGTGGCGGAAACGCCACAATTGGAAGCTCTCCTCGACGTCGACCAGCTTCTCGCAGAGGTTGTAGGCACGCCAGTGCGCATCGGCGTTCTCGTAGATGCGCCGGAACACCTCGACCAGCGCCGGGTGGCGCTGGTACGGCTGCGACCAGTCGCGCTCGACGCAGGCATGCGGCACCTCGTGGCCATGACGGGCCAGGTGACGCAGGAACTCGTCGTACAGGCTCGGCGCCTCGAGCACCTGGCGCAGCGCCTGCTGGCGCTCGGGGTCGTAGTCGAACACCGCCAGCATCTGCGCGTTCTTGTTGCCGAGCAGGAACTCGATCGTGCGGTACTGATGCGACTGGAAGCCCGACGCCGGACCGAGCACGTCGCGAAACTGCAGGTACTCCGACGGCGTCAGCGTCTCGAGCACGGCCCACTGCTCGAACAGCTGGCGCTGGATCTGCTTGACCCGGGCGAGGATTTTCAGGCACGAATCGATTTCGTCGCGGGAAAGATTGGCGACCGCGGCGCGCAGCTCGTGGATGACCAGTTTCATCCACAGCTCCGAGACGTGATGCTGCACGATGAACAGCATCTCGTCGTGATGCGGCGGATCGGACAGCGGCTGCTGCGCCGACAGCAGCGTGTCGAGCTGCAGATAGCCGCCGTAGGTCAGACGATCGGCCAGGTCGAGTTCGATGCCGGCTTCGAGGTCACGCTTGTTGTCGCTGGATGTCATTGCCGATCCAAGGAAAAAAACGGCCCGCCCGGCAAGTGTCCCGAGCGCGGCGGGACGCGCAGTGTACTGGGCGCGCGACCGCGCTTTCGAGCAAAACCTGCGCGGGGCAACGGACACCGCCGCGATGCCGTCGGTGCCGGTGCGCAGCGGCAGCGCCGCGCCCGGCCACCGCCGTGATTGGACGGCCAAATCGCGGTGGCCCTGCGCCGGCGCGGCCGCGCCGCCTCGGCGGTGCGTGCTGCGCCGGTCCTTGCACCTGCGCCACAGGCTTGCTATCTAGCCGCCAACGCCGTCGACCCGGGCTCACTCCCGACCGCAGCGTTGCGCACGCCGGCACTGGATCCGAGCTTCCGCGCAGCGTTTCGCGGCAGCCCGCGAGCTTTCCAGCCAGCCTCGAGATCGACGGGCCTCCATCCGTTCGCCGAACCGACCTAGGGCCACCGTGAGCGTCGTCGCCACTTTCGAAATCGAATATCTCCAGTACCTCGACACCGAGGGCCGTCTGATCCGCGAGGATCTCCCCGCGTTCGCGCGCGACATCCGGCAACTGGTCGACATCTACAAGCTGATGACCTATCTGCGCGTGTTCGACGGCAAGGCCGTCGCGCTGCAGCGCACCGGCAAGCTCGGCACCTACGCCTCCTGCCTCGGCCACGAAGCGGCGCACGTCGCGATCGGCAGCGCGATGCAGGAGGACGACAGCCTCGCCGTCAGCTACCGCGAGTACGGCGCGCAGTTCTTCCGCGGCGTGCGCGCCCGCGACGTGCTGATGTACTGGGGCGGCGACGAGCGCGGCAGCGACTTCGCCGGTCCCGCACACGATTTCCCGTGGTGCGTGCCGATCGCGACGCAGTGCCTGCATGCGGCCGGCTCGGCGCTGGCGTTCAAGCTGCGCAAGGAGCCGCGCGTGGCGGTCTGCACGGTCGGCGACGGCGGCTCCTCCAAGGCCGACTTCAACAGCGCGATCAACGTCGCCGGCGCGATGCAGCTGCCGCTGGTGGCCGTGATCGTCAACAACCAGTGGGCGATCTCGGTGCCGCGCAGTGCACAGACCGGTGCCAAGACGCTGGCGCAGAAGGGCATCGCGGCCGGCCTGGACTGCATCCAGGTCGACGGCAACGATCTGATCGCGATGCGCGCCGCGCTCGATCATGCGATCAAACGTGCCCGCCACGGTCACGGCGGCACGGTGATCGAGGCGGTCACCTACCGCCTGTCGGACCACACCACGGCCGACGATGCACGCCGCTACCGGCCCGATGCCGAGGTCAAGGAAGCCTGGGAGCGCGAACCGCTCAAGCGGATACGCGCATACCTGTCCTCGCTGAACGCCTGGAGCGACGAGGAAGAAGCGGCGTGGAAGGCGCAGTGCGGCGACCTGGTCGACGCCGAGGTCAATGCCTATCTGGAGACCAAGTCGCAGCCGGTCGAGGCGATGTTCGACTACACCTACGCCGAGCTGCCGCCCGACCTGGCCGCCCAGCGCGCCGAAGCGATCGCACGCGAGCACGGCGGCTGAGGCCGCGGCTCGCCCGTCCACGCAATCCGACGACTTTCCAATGGCACAAATCACCTTGATCGAAGCCGTCACCCAGGCACTGGCCTGGGAGATGAAGCATGACAGCAGCGTCCTCGTCCTCGGCGAGGACGTCGGCGTCAACGGCGGCGTGTTCCGCGCCACGCAGGGCCTGCTGCAGCAGTTCGGCGAAGGGCGCGTCCTCGACACGCCGCTGGACGAGACCACGATCGCCGGCCTGACCGTAGGCCTGGCCGCGCAGGGCATGAAGCCGGTCGCCGAGGCCCAGTTCGAGGGCTTCATCTACGCGATGCTCGAGCAGATCATCTGCCACGCCGCGCGCCTGCGTAACCGCACGCGCGGGCGCATGAGCGTGCCGGCCGTGTTCCGCGCGCCCTGGGGCGGCGGCATCCGCGCGCCCGAGCACCATTCCGAAGCCAACGAGGCGCTGTTCACGAACGTGCCGGGCCTGCGCGTGGTGCTGCCGTCCTCGCCGGCGCGCGCCTACGGCCTGCTGCTGGCGGCGATCCGCGATCCGGATCCGGTGATCTTCTTCGAGCCCAAGCGCATCTATCGCCAGTACAAGGAAGAAGTGCCCGACGACGGCGAGGCGCTGCCGCTGGACGTGTGCTTCGTGCTGCGCGACGGAACCGACGTCACGCTGGTGACCTGGGGCGCGCAGGTCAAGGAGACGCTCGAGGCTGCCGAGGCGCTCGCCGCCGACGGCATCAGTGCCGAGGTCATCGACGTCGCGACGCTCAAGCCGCTCGACTTCGACACGATCGCCGAATCGGTCGCCAAGACCGGCCGCTGCGTCATCGTGCACGAGGCGCCGCGCACGGCCGGCTTCGGTGCCGAGATCGCGGCCCGTCTGGCCGAGCATTCGATGTACGACCTGCTCGCGCCGGTCGAGCGCGTCACCGGCTACGACACCCACATCCCGCTGTTCCGGCTCGAGATGAAGTACCTGCCCGGCGTCGACAAGATCGTCGCCGCGGCCAAGCGCACGCTCGCGGCCGGCTGATCGACGACGGAATCCCAAGCCCATGAGCGAAACCAAGACCTTTCATCTTCCGGACCTCGGCGAAGGCCTGCCCGACGCGACGATCGTCGAGTGGTTCGTCAAGCAGGGCGACACGATCCGGCTCGACGCGCCGTTGGTTTCGATGGAGACCGCCAAGGCGGTCGTCGAGGTGCCTTCGCCGTACTCCGGCACGGTGGCCCGGCTCTACGGCGGCAACGGCGACGTCATCGTGACCGGTGCCGCACTGGTCGACATCGCGATCGATCCGTCCGCGCCGCAGCGCGCCGATGCCGAGGCGACCGGACATCATCACGGACCGCCGCCGGCGAAGCCGTCGACCGGCGCGCCGGCACCGGCCGCGCCCGGCAAGGTCGTAGCCTCCGACGAAGGCGGCGAGATCCGCGAGGGCGGCACGGCTCCACGCGCCGACTCGGGCACCGTCGTCGGTGCGATGGAGGCCGGTGACCGCGTCCACAGCGAGGCGCTGACCCAGGTCGGCGGCGTCAAGGCCGTGCCGGCGGTGCGCGCACTGGCGCGCAAGCTCGGCGTCGATCTGGCACGGGTGTCGCCGAGCGGCGCCGACGGCGTGGTCACCGCGCAGGACGTCAAGCAGGCCGCCGCCGGGACAGCACGCGTCGGCGCCGGCGCCGCAGCAGCGCCGGCTCGCACCGCCGCGCCGCAGGCGCAGGCCGCTGCCGCCGCCGCACCCGCTCAGCCCGCTGCAGCGGCGCAGCGCACCACGCTGTCGGCAGCCGGCAAGCCGATCCGCACCACGCCGCCGTCGGTCGCCGCGACCGGCCAGCCCGAGCAGCTCAAGGGCGTGCGCCGCAACATGGCGCGCGTCATGGCCGACGCACACGCCAAGGTCGTCCCGACCACGCTGGCCGACGACGCCGACATCCACGCCTGGCTGCCCGGCAACGACATCACGGTGCGCCTGATCCGCGCCCTGGTGCGTGCCTGCAAGACCGTGCCGGCGCTCAACGCCTGGTTCGACGGAGAGAACCTGACGCGCACGCTGCATCCGCACGTCGACATCGGCATCGCGGTCGACACCGACGACGGCCTGTTCGTGCCGGCGCTGCGCAACGCCGACGCGCTCGACGCCGCCGGCCTGCGCACCGCGATCAACCGGTTGCGCACCCAGGTCGAGGACCGCAGCATTCCGCCGTCGGAATTGTCCGGCTACACGATCAGCCTTTCGAACTTCGGCGTGTTCGCCGGGCGCTACGCGACGCCGGTCGTGGTCCCGCCGTGCGTCGCGATCGTCGCGGCCGGCAAGGGCCGCCACCAGATGACGCCGGTCATGGGCGGCTTCGAATCGCATCGGGTGATCCCGCTGTCGCTGACGTTCGATCACCGCGCCGCGACCGGCGGTGAAGCGGCCCGCTTCCTGAAGGCGATGCTGGACGATCTGGCCCTGGCCAGCTGACGGGGCACCTGCGCCCGCGCGCCGATCCGGCGGCGGGCGTAAGATGGACCGCAGATTCCGGCCTGGAACTTCGGGGGTATCCCATGTCCGCTGCGCTGCGCGCCGCTCTCGTTGCGGGACTGTTCGCGATCATCGCCTTTGCACCGACCTGTGAAGCGGCCAGCTTTCAGGTCACGCGATTCGACGACCCGGTTCCCGACGGTTGCGCCGTCGATGATTGTGCTCGTTGCGCGAGGCTGTACTTGCCGCCAACGCCCTGCCCGGCGCCGATACGGTCCGCCTCTGGAGCGGACGTTAGTCCGGAGTCGCCATCCAGACCAGCGGCGCCAATTTCGAGGGGCCGGGCGACACCTGCTTTCCGCACACCGGCTTCAACTTCGCCAACCTGACGGCCGAGCAGCTGGACCTCGGTCCGCTGGCCGACAACGGCGGCCCCACGCCGACGCGCCTGCCGTCATCGGAGAGCGTGCTGCTCGACCACACCTCCGGCACCGCGGCGCTGTGCGAGACGATCGATCAACGTGGTTTCATCCGCCCGCGTCCCTGCACGGCGGGCGCCGCCGACCCGCTCGCGGTCGACGATGCGGTATTCATCGACGGACTGGACCTGTGAGACGGCGGGCGGCATCGACACCACTTCCACCGGCGCTATCATTGCCGCTTCTCCCCATCGAGGACTAGCCGTGTTCAGATCGTTCCTGTTGACCGCCTCGCTGCTGCTGCCGACGCTCGGCTTCGCGCAGTCGGATACCACCAGCTCCAAGCAGGCCGCCGACGCCAAGACGGCCGCCGCAGCACAGAAGCCGGCCGCGCCCCAGGTCCTGTTCAAGACCACGCTCGGCGACATCACGGTGGAACTGTACCCGGACAAGGCGCCGAAGACCGTCGAGAACATGCTCGATTACGTGCGCAGCGGCTTCTACGACGGCACGATCTTCCACCGCGTGATCGGCAACTTCATGATCCAGGGCGGCGGCTTCACGGCGGATCTGCGCCAGAAGCAGACCAAGGCGCCGGTCGCCAACGAGGCCAACAACGGCCTCAGCAACACGCGCGGCACGATTGCGATGGCGCGCACCGGCGATCCGCACTCGGCGACCGCGCAGTTCTTCATCAACGTCGTCGACAATCGCAATCTCGACTACGTCAGCGATCAGAGCCCGATGACCTGGGGCTATGCCGTGTTCGGCAAGGTCATCGCCGGCATGGACGTCGTCGACAAGATCAAGGCCGTGCAGACCGGAGCGCAGGGGCCTTTCCGCAGCGACGTGCCGACGACGGCAGTCGTGATCGAGAAAGCCGAAGTCGTCCAGTAACAGCAGCGCCACGATTGGTTCGGCGAGCGGTCCGGTTTCGACCGCTCGCCGGATACCGCATTCTTCCGTACGATCGACGCGTGAGCAGACGTGCAAGGCGACGCGGCGTTGCGCTTGCATCTCGCCAACCCGGCGCGCCGCGATGGCGCGTGCCGACCAACGGAGCGAGGCTCGAGAGGTCACAATGGCCACCGTGTTCATTTCCGATCTGCACCTGGACGCGGCGCGCCCCGGCATCATCGACCTGTTCGCCGACTTCATCGAGAGCCAGGCAAAAGCCGCTCGTGCGCTCTACATCCTCGGCGATCTCTTCGAGGCCTGGATCGGCGACGACGATGACGACGAAACCGGGGCTCGGGTCGCGACGGTCCTCGGTGGATTGAGGCAGTCCGGCGTTCCTTGCTTCTTCATCGCCGGCAATCGCGACTTCCTGCTCGGCGACGTCTGGGCCCGGCGCGCCGGCGTGACGCTGCTGGACGACCCGTCGCTGATCGACGTCGAAGGCGTACCGACATTGCTGATGCACGGCGACACGCTCTGCACCGACGATGCGCGCTACCAGGCGATCAGAACGATGCTGCGCGCGCCGGGCTGGCAGCGCAGCTTTCTCGACAGGCCGCTCGCCGAACGTCGTGCGTTCGCCGCGGAGGCGCGCGCGGAAAGCCGGCGATACACGACCGATCCCGCGAACAACGCGATCATGGACGTCAATCAAGAACAGGTCCGAGCGACCATGCGACGCTTCGGAGCGCGCAGGCTCATACACGGGCATACGCATCGCCCGGGCATTCATGACGTCGACCTGGCCGGAGAACCGGCGCAGAGAATCGTGCTCGGCGACTGGTACGAGCAAGGCAGCGTTCTCAGGATCGACGCCGGCGCGTTTGCGCTCGAAGCGCTTCGGACGCCCTGACGGCACGCTGCCCGTGAGCGGGAGGCCTCCGTTGACTGACTGAGGCTCGAGGCGAGATCGGCCGAGGGCCGGGTTCCCCGAGTCGTCCAGTTCCTCAGGCTGTCGCGTTCAACTGCAGACGCGCACTTGCGCGTACTCGCTCGCCGTTGCCGGCAGTCACCGGGCCGCTCTCAAGCTGACGATCCTCGTGATACACAAGACCAAGGGCGAGCCTCCGGGCGGGATCCCGTCCGGGGCTCGCCGAGCTCCGCGGGCTACTTCGCGACGACGCGCTGCGGTCCCGTCAGGCTGTCCTTGGTCCCGTCCTTGTTGATCAGGCCGATCGAGTACCAGTAGGTCTGGCCGACCACGGCCGAGGTGTCGCGCCACTGGTAGGCGTTCGCATATCCCTCCTCGAACGTGCCTGCCGGTATCGTGTCCTTGCTGACTCGCTCGAACGGGCCGGACTCGCTGTCACCACGCAGGATGACGTAGCCGTACACCGCCTCCTCGTTGGCGACCGACCATTTCAGCAGAGGACCGCGACCGGCCGGCGGCGGCCCCTGGATTTCCCGCACCTTCGCTTTGAGCACCTCGCGGATATCGTTCGCCCCGCGCGCGCTCGGATCGCCCATCAGGCGCTTCTGTTCGCGGTCGGCGCCTGATCGGCGGGCCCTTCGGTCGGCTCTTCCGCGGGCTCGACGCCGGGCGGCAAGGCCGTAGCGGTCAACCGGATCGGCAACACCTGGTCGTAATCGGGCAGATCGACGCGCAGTATGCCCTCCAAGGGGCCGAACCCGATGCCCTTACCGCCTCTGATACGAATGCGCTTGCAGCCGTCAGCGGCGGGCGAACAATCGACCACGTCCGTCTTCGCGCCTTTCCAAGCCTCGAGCTCGACCTTGCCGACGCGAAACGGCTTGCCGCTGCGGCTTCGCAACGGCACGAAGTATTCCCGGTCTGCATCGGTCCGCACGACGCCCAGCGAAACCGCCTGACGCTCGGGCGCGACATCGCCTACGATGTGCGCGCTCAACGCGATCGCGACCTTCTTCTGCTGCGGCGTATCGAGCGATACGACGATGCGATCGTCCGAACGCTGCCCCCAGGGTGCCGAGGCCTTGTACGCGACCCGCACCGTACGCCCGTCATTCTCGAGCCTGGCATCGACGAAGGCGGGCGACTCGACGATACCGGTCGCGCGCAGGCTGCCGTGATCACGACTCGTCAGCTCGATCTGGCGCGACGGCAGAACGCCGCCGATGATGACTTCGCCCAGATCGACCGTGGGGCGCGGATCGTCGAGCACGCTGCCGATGAAACCCTGTGCATAGGCATAGGTCGGGACCGACTTCGAATCACCGGTATCGAGCAGGAACATGCGATTGGTGAGACCGACCGCGACGTCCGGTCTTATCACCGCCTTCAGCTTGGCCGTCTCGCCTGGCGCCAACGTCAGGCTGGACGGCTCGATCGTATCGGTGGGCTGGCTCGCGAGAATTCTTCCGATGCGCACCTTCTGCTGACCGAGGTTCTTGACCTCGATCTCACACTGCGCCGTCGAGAAAACGAATACCTCTCCGAACTGGCAACTCTGGACGGACAGCTGGGGAGCAGGCGCGGCGGCCGAGGCGACCGCCAGTACGGCGGGAACGAGCGAAGTGAGCAGCATGATCTCGTAGGTCTGAAAGGAACCGCGAAATGCTATCGGGAACGCACGACCGCGCCAACTGCTGGCGAACGCACGACACGAACGACGGGAATAAAAAAGCCCACCCGTTGCCGGGTGGGCTTCTGACTTTTCCCTCTGCCGAAGCAGAGATCGATTCTTACTCGACCGAGAAGCTCTGCAATGCCACCGGCAGTGCCGTGTAGCCCCACGAGAACTCGCCACAGCGCGGCGGCGTGGTCGTCGGCAGACCGGAGTCCGACGTGACGATCAACAGGTAGTTCTGGCCATTGGTGATGCCCGGAACGCCCTGCAGGTTCAGCGTGCCGCCCGGTGCAACGCCGGTCAGCGGCGCGCTGGTGCAGTTGGCCGCGATGATGATCTCACGCTCCGAACCGGTCAGCGTGATACCACCCGCTTCGTTGTTGTTGTAGGTGAACTGGTAGACGACGCTGGGATGAGCAGCAACGGCACCACCGAGCGGGATGCCGGCCTGACCACCGCAGGTCGTGCCGGTGAACGTCTGGTTGCCGACCTGCGGGTGCAGGCTGGTCGGACTTTCACAGGTCTGTGCAAA